>NZ_AP021917.1:0-75000 GCF_014168615.1 Aeromonas sp. WP2-W18-CRE-05
AGGATCTTATTTGCTGGATCCGTGCGGCAGCAACTGGAGATCCGGCCACTAAAAACGTAGAATAGCCGGTCTTTACTTAATCAATTGACGGGAGTCTAGAGTGACTGCTTCGCTATGGCAGCAGTGCCTTAACCGGCTGCAAGATGAGTTGCCCTCGGCAGAATTCAGCATGTGGATCCGGCCGCTTCAAGCGGAGTTGAGTGACAATACTCTGACCCTGTATGCACCGAACCGCTTCGTTCTGGACTGGGTACGCGACAAGTACCTGCTCCGGGTCAACGGCATCATCAACGAGCTGTGCGGAGCCGACGCTCCCACCCTGCGTTTTGATATCGGCAATCGCCCTCATCCCGTCGCGGTCGCCAGGGCGCCGGCCCGTGGTGTCGATCCTGTGAATAACTCTCCCAAGAGCTGGGAAAACAAGGCCGAAAACAAGCCCGAGCCAAACCACAAGAGCAACACCAACGTGAACTATACCTTCGAGAATTTCGTCGAGGGTAAGTCCAACCAGCTGGCCCGTGCAGCCGCCCGTCAGGTGGCCGACAATCCGGGTGGTGCCTACAACCCGCTGTTCCTCTATGGCGGCACTGGCCTGGGCAAGACCCACCTGCTGCACGCCGTTGGCAATGCCATCAAGGATCGCAAGAAAGACGCCAAAGTCATCTACATGCACTCCGAACGGTTCGTGCAGGACATGGTGAAGGCGCTGCAGAATAACGCCATTGAAGAGTTCAAGCGTTATTACCGTAGCGTCGATGCCCTGCTCATCGATGACATCCAGTTCTTCGCCAACAAGGAGCGCTCCCAGGAGGAGTTCTTCCACACCTTCAACGCCCTGCTTGAAGGCAACCAGCAGATCATCCTGACCTCGGACCGCTATCCGAAAGAGATCAACGGGGTGGAAGATCGTCTCAAGTCCCGCTTCGGCTGGGGGCTCACGGTGGCGATCGAGCCCCCCGAGCTGGAGACGCGTGTCGCGATCCTGATGCGCAAGGCGGACGAGAACCAGATCCACCTGCCGGACGAAGTGGCCTTCTTCATCGCCAAACGGCTGCGCTCCAACGTCCGTGAACTGGAAGGTGCCCTCAACCGGGTGATCGCCAATGCCAACTTCACCGGCCGCGCCATCAACATCGACTTCGTGCGCGAGGCGCTGCGCGATCTCCTGGCCCTGCAGGAGAAGCTGGTCACCATCGACAACATCCAGAAGACGGTGGCGGAGTACTACAAGATCAAGCTGGCGGATCTGCTCTCCAAGCGTCGCTCCCGTTCCGTTGCCCGCCCGCGCCAGCTGGCGATGGCGCTGGCCAAGGAGCTGACCAACCACAGCTTGCCTGAGATAGGGGATGCCTTTGGTGGCCGTGACCACACCACGGTTCTTCATGCCTGCCGCAAGATTGAGCAGCTGAAGGAAGAGAGTCACGACATCAAGGAAGATTATTCCAACCTGATCCGTACCCTTTCTTCCTGATAACGGAACGGAGTGCACAGATGCAGATTGCATGTTCCAGCCTGATCCGAATCCTTTCCTCCCAATAACAACGGAGAGCACAGATGCAGCTCGAAATTAGCCGTGAGGCCCTGTTACGTCCCCTGCAACTGGTGTCCGGTGCCCTGGGTGGCCGGCCGACCCTGCCCATCCTCGGCAACGTCCTGCTCGATGTCAGCAATGGCCTGCTGTCGCTGACCGGGACCGATCTCGAGGTGGAGATGATCGGACAGGTTTATCTCAACAGCGACAGCCAGGATGGCCGCACCACAGTGCCGGCGCGCAAGCTGCTGGACATCTGTCGCGGTCTGCCGGAGGGGGCGGAGATCCGCCTCAGCACCGAGGGAGAGCGCCTTATCATCCGGTCCGGCCGCTCCCGCTTCAACCTGTCGACCCTGCCGGCGACCGAATACCCGAACATCGAGGATTGGGAATCCGTGCTCGAGTTCGACATCAGCCAGCTGGAGCTGAAAAAACTCATCGACGCGACCCAGTTCTCCATGGCGAGCCAGGACGTGCGCTACTACCTGAACGGCATGCTGTTCGAGAGCGAAGGACACGGCCTGCGTACCGTGGCGACGGACGGTCACCGGCTGGCCACCTGCCGCCGCGAGGTGGTGGGGGAATCGTTGCCCGATCATCAGGTCATCCTGCCGCGCAAAGGGGTGCTTGAGCTGGTGCGCCTGCTGGAAGCGGAAGACAAGCCGGTACGGCTGCAAGTGGGTCGCAGCAACCTGCGCGCCGCTCTGGATGGCTTCATCTTCACCTCCAAGCTGGTGGATGGCCGTTTCCCGGACTGGCGCCGCGTCATCCCGCGAGGGAGCGACAAGGCCCTGATCGCCGGTCGCGAGGATCTGCGCCAGGCCTTTGCCCGTGCCGCCATCCTCTCCAACGAGAAATTCCGTGGGGTGCGTCTCAATCTGCAGGAAAACCTGCTGCGCATCACCGCCAACAACCCGGAACAGGAAGAAGCCGAAGAGCTGCTTGACGTACAATACGCCGCTGGCGAGATGGAGATCGGCTTCAACGTCTCCTATGTGCTGGACGTGTTGAATACGTTAAAATGTGACCAAATCCGGATCAGCCTGAGCGATTCCATCAGCAGCGCCATTATTGAGGATTTTGAGAACCAAGATGCCCAGTACGTGGTGATGCCGATGCGGATCTAGTCGTGTCCCTGGTCAAACTCCAGCTCAGCGACTTTCGCAACATTCAGCACGCCAGTCTCGCGCTGTCTCCCGGCCTCAATATCCTGGTCGGGAGCAACGGCAGCGGCAAGACCAGCGTGCTGGAAGCCATTCATTACCTTGGTCTCGGCCGCTCGTTTCGTACCCATTTGACCGGGCGGGTCATCCGCCAGGGCGAGCGGGCCTTTACCCTGTTTGCCCAGTGCGAGCTGGAGGGGCGTCAGGTGCCCATCGGGCTTGCCAAGGACAAGGGGGGCGAAACCCAGCTCAAGATCGCCGGTGCCCAGGCCCAGCGCCTGGCCGATCTGGCGGAGCTGTTGCCGGTACAGTTGATCCACCCCGATGGTTTCAGCCTGCTGACCGGTGGGCCCCAGGCTCGCCGGGCCTGGCTGGACTGGGGTGTTTTCCATCAGGAGCCGACCTTCTTCTCCCTCTGGGGGCGGGTGCGTCGGCTGTTGAAGCAGCGCAATGCCTTGCTGCGCCAGAGCACCCAGTATCGTCAACTGGCATTCTGGGATCAGGAGCTGGTGCGACTGGGTGGCGAGCTGGCGGGGTTTCGCGCCAGTTATTGTCAGGCCATTACGCCCCTGATCAAGGAGATGACGGCAGATTTTCTGCCGGAGTTCGATATCAGTCTTGGATTCTATCGAGGCTGGGAAAAAGACACTCCCCTCGATGCATTGCTGGAGGCGGGGTTCGAACGGGATCGTTCGCTGGGGTACACTGGGGTCGGTCCGCAGAAGGCGGACGTGCGGCTCAAGGCGAACGGCGTGCCCGCGCAGGATATTTTGTCCAGGGGTCAGCTGAAGTTGCTGGTCTGTGCCATGCGGCTGGCCCAAGGGCTCTATTTGAATCAACATAGCAGCCGCGGCTGTATTTTTTTAATTGATGATTTTGCCTCTGAACTGGATGTCGACAAACGTCGTCTGCTGGCCGCAAGGCTGAAGCAGTGCGCGTCCCAGGTGTTCATCACCGCCATCGATACCGGTCAGCTCGCAGACATGATGGATGCGAGTGACTGCAAGCTGTTCCACGTGGAACAAGGCAAGATCTCCGAAACGTTAGAGAAGGCAGAGAGTAAGCTATGAGTGAAAATACTTACGACTCCTCGAATATCAAGGTGCTCAAGGGCCTGGATGCGGTCCGCAAGCGCCCGGGGATGTATATCGGCGATACGGACGATGGATCGGGCCTGCACCACATGGTGTTCGAGGTCGTCGACAACTCCATCGACGAGGCTCTGGCTGGCTACTGCTCCGATATCCAGGTCAAGATCCATTCCGACGGCTCCGTCTCCGTGCGCGACAACGGTCGCGGCATTCCGGTGGACATCCACCCGGAAGAGGGTCGTTCGGCCGCTGAAGTCATCATGACCGTGCTGCACGCCGGCGGCAAATTCGATGACAACTCCTACAAGGTGTCCGGCGGTCTGCACGGTGTGGGCGTCTCCGTGGTGAACGCGCTTTCCGACAAGCTGCTGCTGACCATCCGCCGCAACGGTCATGTCTACGAGCAGACCTATCACCTGGGCGAGCCGCAGGCACCCCTCAAGCAGATTGGTGACAGCACTGGCACCGGGACCGAAGTTCGCTTCTGGCCGAGCCCGACCATCTTCAGCGACACCCTGTTCCACTACGAGATCCTGGCCAAGCGTCTGCGCGAGCTCTCCTTCCTCAACTCCGGCGTCTCCATCCGTCTGATGGACGAGCGTGATGGCCGCGAGGCGCACTTCTGCTACGAAGGGGGCATCAAGGCCTTCGTCGAGTACCTGAACCAGAACAAGACCCCGATCCACCCCAAGGTGTTCCACTTCACCACAGAGCAGGACGGCATCGGTGTCGAAGTCGCCATGCAGTGGAACGACGCCTATCAGGAAGGGGTCTACTGCTTCACCAACAACATTCCGCAGCGGGATGGTGGTACCCACCTGGTGGGCTTCCGTACCGCGCTGACCCGGACGCTGAACAACTACATGGACAAGGAGGACTACAGCAAGAAGGCCAAGTCCGCCGCCAGTGGTGACGACGTCCGTGAAGGTCTGATTGCCGTTATCTCCGTCAAGGTGCCTGACCCTAAGTTCTCCTCCCAGACCAAGGACAAGCTGGTCTCTTCCGAAGTGAAGACCGCCGTGGAACAGGCGATGGGTGAGAAGCTGGCCGACTTCCTGCTGGAAAACCCGGGCGACGCCAAAATCGTGGTCAACAAGATCATCGATGCGGCCCGTGCCCGTGAAGCGGCCCGCAAGGCCCGCGAACTGACCCGCCGCAAGGGCGCGCTGGATATCGCCGGTCTGCCCGGCAAGCTGGCGGACTGTCAGGAGAAAGACCCGGCGCTCTCCGAACTCTACATCGTGGAAGGGGACTCTGCTGGCGGCTCCGCCAAGCAGGGTCGCAACCGGAAGAACCAGGCCATCCTGCCCCTCAAGGGCAAGATCCTGAACGTGGAGAAGGCCCGTTTCGACAAGATGATCTCCTCCCAGGAGGTGGGCACCCTGATCACCGCTCTGGGCTGTGGCATCGGTCGCGACGAGTACAACCCGGACAAGCTGCGCTATCACAACATCATCATCATGACGGATGCGGACGTCGATGGTGCGCACATCCGTACCCTGCTGCTGACCTTCTTCTATCGTCAGATGCCGGAAATCATCGAGCGTGGCTATGTCTTCATCGCCCAGCCGCCGCTCTACAAGGTGAAGAAGGGCAAACAGGAGCAGTACCTGAAAGACGAAGACGCATTGTTGCAGTACCAGACCGCCATGGCGCTGGACGGTGCGACCCTGCACGTCAACGAGTCTGCCCCGGCCATCGGTGGCGAGGCGCTGGAGCGTCTGGTCAACCAGCATCGCTCCGTGACTCACCTCATCACCCGCATGTCCCGCCGCGCGCCGGAAGCCGTGCTGACCCAGCTGATCTATCAGCCTGAGTTGAACGAAACCCTGCTGGCCAGCGAGAGCGATCTGCAGACCTGGTGCCAGAGCATGGAAGCCGTGCTCAACGAGAGCAACCACGGCATCCAGTACCAGATGCAGGTACGCCGCGACGAGGAGCGCAGCCTGCTCGTGCCCCACGCCGTGGTACGCCAGCACGGGGTCGACCGTGAATATCCGCTGAGCTATGACTTCCTGCAATCCTCCGAGTACCGTCAGTTGGTCTCCCTGGGCAAGGAGATCGCCAACCTGATCGAGGAAGGCGGTTACATCAAGCGTGGTGAGAAGGTGAAGCCGGTCGCCAGCTTCGTTGAAGCGGTCGAGTGGCTGATGGGCGAAGGCAAGCGTGGCATCTACATCCAGCGCTATAAAGGGCTGGGCGAGATGAACCCGGAGCAGCTGTGGGAAACCACCATGGATCCGGAAGCCCGTCGCATGCTGCGTGTCACCATCGACGACGCAGTCGGCGCCGACCAGCTCTTCTCCACCCTGATGGGGGATGCCGTAGAGCCCCGTCGCGACTTCATCGAGACCAACGCCCTGCGGGTTGCCAACCTCGACGTCTAATAGACGGTCCGACAACCATCAAAAGCCGCTCCTCGTGAGCGGCTTTTTGTTTTCTGGGGCAAGGAAAAGGGCGCGTTCCACGTGAAACATGTGGGACCTAGACTCTGTCACCGCGAAAGGTGCGGCGCCACTCCCGCGGCGACACCCCGAAGCGGGTGCGAAAGTGCTTGCGCAAGATGGTGGCAGACCCGAGCCCCACCAGTTCGGCGATGCGTTCCACGGTGTGGGAGCTGGACTCCAGCAGCGTCTGGCTGCGGCGCAGGCGCTCCGCCATCAGCCACTCCCCGAGGGAGAGACCGGTGGCGAGCTGGAAGCGGCGGCTAAAGGTGCGTCGGCTCATCATGCAATGTTCCGCCAGGCTGTCCAGGGTATGGGGCGCGGCCAGGTGCAGGCGCAGGTGATCGAACAGCTGGTTGATCCTGGCATCCCGGGTGGAGGCGGGTACCGGCTGCTCGATGAACTGGGCCTGGCCACCCTCCCGGTGGGGAGGCACCACCAGCCGCCTGGCCAGCTTGTTGGCAATCTGGCTGCCGTGATGCTGGCGAACCAGATAGAGGCAGCAGTCCAGGCTGGCGGCGGTGCCAGCCGAGGTGATGAGCCCGTCGTCGTCGACGTAGAGGGCATTGGTATCGAGCCGCACCCGGGGGAAGCGCTGGACGAACTCCTGCTCAAATTCCCAGTGGGTGGCGGCACCGCGCCCGTCCAGCAGGCCGGCATAGGCCAGCACATAGGTACCGAGACAGAGCCCCACGATCTGGGCTCCCCTGATCCGGGCGGCAACCAGGGCATCGAGCAGGGGTTGGGCGGGGCGCTCGGCCGGATCGCGCCAGAAGGGGATGATGATGATATCCGCCTCCAGCAGACCCTCCAGGCCATAGTCGGCCTCCATGCGAAAGCCCTGGGAGGAGGCGGGTTGCCGCGTGTCATCCCCGGCGCAGAGTCTCAGCTCGAACAACGACTGGCCCGGCATCATCTTGTCGCCAAAGATGAGGCAGGGCACCGAGCAGTGAAAGGGGCTGAAGCGATCGAAGGTGATGACGGCGACGATGAGAGGACGGGGCATGGTGGCAGACTCCTTTGCACTCGGATCCCCATCATACGGGGCAGCAACAGAAAGCCGAAGAGCCATGTGGTGCCCGGCCCCTCGCTCAGAGCACCATGGTGTCGCCATCCTCGGGCACCCGTACCCGGGCGGCCATCCCCTGGCTGTCCAGGTAGTCGCGCAGCTCCCGCCGGGACAGCAGGGCATGATTGACCGCCTCCATGTGGCTGGCGATCAGGGTGGCCTGCGGGGCGGCCTGATAGACGGCGGCCACATCCTCCTTGCCCATGATGATGGCGCCCAGACCCGTCACCTGGGCATCACCGCAGTTGAGGACGACAACCTCGGGTTGGTGCCGGTGCAGCGCTTGTTCAACCCGGGCATTCCAGACGGTGTCGCCGGCCAGATAGAGGGTCTTTTCGGCGGGATGGGAGAAGACCACTCCGCTGACCTCGCCAAGGCGATCCCCCAGCAGGGCCATGATGGTATCGCTGCCGTGTCGGCCTTCCGTCTGTTGCAGGCAGATGCCGGCGAACTCGCCGACCTCGCCCAGCAGGCGCACATCCTCGAAGCCGCATCCCCTCATGGTGTCGGCATCTTTTTGATGCTGCACGAACAGGGGAAGGTGCTTGGGGATCTTCGCTTTCGCGACATCGTCCCAGTGATCCAGATGGTCATGGGTGACAATCACCGCATCCACCTCCAGCAGGGTCGCCATGGGCAGCGGCAGATCGACCAGGGGGTTGCGAAGATGGCTGTTGGCCATGCCTTCGAAGCCGGGGTAGCTCCCCTTGGGGGCCAGCATGGGGTCGATGAGGAAGCGGGTTCCTGCGTAGTGGATGAGCAGGGTGGCGTTGCGAACCTGGGTAATCTTCATGGCGTGCTCCGGTTTCTCGTTGGGGACACGGCCAGTATGGAGGGATGAGGGACGGATCATGAGTGGCCCGCAGGCCTATTATCGATCTAATCGGGCCATTCTTGATGGCCTGCATTTCTTTTGTTTTTACCCCTTGAAAGCCAAATGCTGGCCCCTATATAGATAACAAGGCCGGAACGCTCTACAGAGGTTTCGACCAGGCGCCCGTCCATCAGGAGGGCAAACAATCCGTTATCGCTCACAAGAGGGTAATACTATGCGTTCTATCGACTTTTCTCCGCTCTATCGTTCTGCCATCGGTTTCGATCGTCTGGCCACTCTCATCGAATCTGCCGCCAGCAATGGCAATGCCGGCTATCCCCCCTACAACATCGAGCAGCTGGGTGACAGCGACTACCGCATCAGCATGGCGGTGGCGGGCTTTACCCAGGAAGAGCTGGAGCTGAGCTTCCAGGAAAATCTGCTGACGGTGAAGGGCAGCAAGCAGGCCGACACCGAGCGCAACTACCTCTACCAAGGCATTGCCGAACGCGGCTTCGAGCGTCGCTTCCAGCTGGCCGACTATGTGCGGGTGAAGGGGGCCGACCTGAAGAACGGTCTGCTGCACATCGACCTGGTGCGCGAAGTGCCCGAGGCGATGAAGCCCCGCAAGATCGAGATCAACGGCTGACAGCCTGACCTCGTTGCATTGCTGATGTTTCCCGGGTGCCGATGGCGGGCCCGTGGAGAGTAAACCCTGTTGCTTTATAGAAGGATAGGATCATGCGTAACCTCGATTTTTCTCATCTCTATTCCAATGCCGTCGGCTTCGAGCGGATGGCCCGCGAGCTGGAAGGCCTGTTCGATCAGAAGACCTCGGCCTACCCCCCGTACAACATCGAGAAGCGGGATCACGACAGCTACCTCATCACGGTTGCCGTGGCCGGTTTCGATCGCAATGAGCTGGAGCTGGAGACCGAAAACGGTACCCTCAAGGTGAAGGGGCGCAAGGTCGCCACCATGGGCGAGCGCCAATTCCTCCATCAGGGGATCGCCGAGCGGGACTTCGAGCTCGCCTTCAAGCTGAGCCAGCACGTGGAAGTGCAGGGGGCCAGGCTGGAGCACGGTCTGCTGACCATAGAGCTGGCCCGGGAGCTGCCGGAAGCGCTCAAGCCCCGTGCCATCCCCATCGGCAAACCCGATCAGCTGGCACTGCCCGGTTAAACAACATCGCTGACCACCTGATAGAAAAGAGGCCTGCATCTGCAGGCCTCTTTTTTTCATGCCGAAGGGGGAATCAACCGGCGTAGAGGGCGTTGATCTCGTCGGCCAGGATGGCGATGCCGCGACGCACCAGATCTTCGCTCTGGGCATAGTTGAGACGGATGCACTCCTGGCTGTGGCGCCACTCGGGGTCGTCGATGCCGGGGAAGAAGTAGTGGCCGGGCACGATCAGCAGGTTCTTCGCCTTCAGTCGCTCATACAGCTCCTGGCAGTGGATCGGCAGGTCTTCGAACCAGAGCCAGAGGAAGAGGGCACCCTCCGGCTTGTGGATGTGGAAGCGCGGATCCGGAATGGCCTCGCGCAGCAGCTGGACCGCGAAGGTGGCTTTCTGCTGGTAGAAGGGTTTCACCACCTGTTCGCTCAGGGCGATGATGTCACCGCTCTCGATCATCGGAATGGTGATGGCCGGACCCAGGCTGCCCGGCGCCAGATTGATGATGCCGCTCAGGTTGGTGATGGCCCGGATGATCTTCTCGTCGGCGATGACGATGCCGCAACGGGTGCCCGGCAGGCCGAGCTTGGAGAGGCTCATGCAGAGGATGGTGTTGGCGTTCCAGAACGGCTTGGCGTCGCTGAAGATGATGCCGGGGAAGGGCACGCCGTAGGCATTGTCGATGAGCAGCGGGATCCCCTTGTCACGGGCGATCTGATCGAGGTGCTCGATCTCCTCGTCGGTGAGCACGTTGCCGGTGGGGTTGGTCGGCCGGGAGACACAGATCACCCCGATGTCGTCGCCCACCTGCAGGCTCTCGAAATCCACGTGGTATTTGAACTGGCCGTCGGGCAGCTTCTCGATGGTGGGCTTGTAGGCGACGAAATGATCGTCCGAGAGGGCCGAGTCGGCATAGCCGATGTATTCGGGGGCCAGGGGGAACAGCACCTTCTTCTTGCGACCGTCGGCGAACTCGCCGGCCAGCAGGTTGAACAGATAGAAGAAGGCGTTCTGGCTGCCGTTGGTCAGGGCGATGTTGCGGGCGGAGATTTCCCAGCCCAGCTCCTTGCTGAGCAGGGCGGCCAGCGCCTTGGTGAACCTGTCTTTGCCCTGGGGGCCATCGTAGTTGGCCATGGCCTTGATCAGTTCGCCGTTGTCGAACAGGGTGTTGGCCTCGGCCTGAAAGCGTTCCAGCATGGCGGGGATGGGGGCCGGATTGCCGCCTCCCAGCATGATGGCGTCGGGATTCAGCAGCCCTTGATTGAGGTCGTCCATGAGTTGGGTAATACCGGCGTGGCGAGTGAACTTCTCGCCGAACAAGGAGAATTCCATTCGGTGGCAAATCCAGAGTCAGTTAAGGGGGGAGCTAGCACCATAGCTCACTTCAAAAGCGGGTGTCGATCAAAAAAACGGGGCGTTTCACGTGGAACAGGGTTGCCATGATGGAGGTGGTAAAAAAAACCATTTATAGGTTTTAAAATAACCAATATTTGATTCAGGAAGGGGGGGGGCAGCATCAAAAAATCATTTATATCAATAAAATCATGTTGTTATAAATCTGGCACAACTATTGGAATAGTTATGTGGTCATCTCAACCACACCGGAGCACGCCAGATGAAGATCCTGATCGCTACCCTGATTGCCAGCAGCCTGAGCCTGAATGCCATGGCCGCCGAGAACCCCAGACCCGAGCTGGACAGCGCCGCCCTGCAACAGGAGATGCTGGCCTTGCAGCAGCAGGCCTCCCATGACGTGGTGGCAGAGGCCATTCAAAACCTCAAGCCGCTGGCCCTGGAGACCCTGGTGGTGGAGGCGAGCTCGGCCGATGCGACTCATCCCGAGAGCTGAGGTAGCGCAAGGGGGTCTGCCCCGTGTGCTGCCTGAAGAAGGCGATGAAGGCGCTGTCGCTGGCGAACTCCAGGGCTGCGGCTACCCGGCTGATGGGCTCGGCTTCGGCCAGCAGTTCCATGGCCCGCAGCAGTCGCCACTGCTGGCGCCAGGCCTGGTAGCTCATGCCGGTCTCTCGCATGAAGATGCGGCCTATGGTCTTGTCACTGGCACCCACCCGTTCGGCCAGCCGGTTGAGCCGATCGGGCAGGGTGTCACCCCGCTTTATCTCCTGCAGCCAGCCGGTCAGACGCCCGTCTGACGGCAGCGGCAACTGCCAGGATTCCCGCGGCGCTTGCGCCAGCTCTTCTTTCAATAATGCCAGTGTGCAGGTTTGCTCTGCTTCCGGCTTGTCCCAGGGCCAGAGTGCCATCCGCTCGATGATCTCCCGCAGCAGCGGGTTGACCGCCAGCACCGCCATCTCGTTTGGCAACGCGGGCTCCGGCTGGAAGTAGAGGGAGCGATAGGCCACAACTCCGCGCATCAACACCCGGTGGGGCAGACCCGCTGGCAACCAGGCCGCTCGCGTTGGCGGCAGCAGGCAGACCTGATCGTCCAGCTCTATGGTCATGCAGCCTGCCTGGGCGAACAGCAGCTGGTGGCGCTGGTGCTGATGGCGGCCGGAGTCGTGCCAGCCGAGGGCGGCGGCAATACCGATGGCGCTGCCGTCGTGCTGGTCCGGATCAAAGGGGTGATCGGGAAGAATAAAGGCCATGTGTCCGATTCTTGCTGTTTATAGTCCGCCTTATTGTAATCGGACATGTTATCCCTCTCTAGAATGGCGACCTCTTGTGAAGGAGGTGTGTCATGAACAACAGGTTGCCACCGCGCTGGCTGGTGGTCGGATTGATGATGTTTCCCCAGATAGTGGAGACCATCTACAGTCCGGTGCTGACCCATATCGCCACTGAGTTTCGGGTGAGCGAGGGGCAGGCGTCCCAGACCCTGTCGGTCTATTTTCTGGCGTTTGCGGCGGGCGTGGTCTGCTGGGGCAGGTTGTGCGATCTCATCGGGCGGCGTCCCGCCATGCTGGCGGGGCTGCTGACCTATGGCGCCGGCACCCTGCTGGCGTTGCTGGCCACTCAATTTGAAACCCTGCTGCTGGCCCGGGTCATCGCGGCCTTCGGCGCCGCCGTGGGTTCCGTGGTGACCCAGACCATGCTGCGCGACAGCTATCAGGGCAGCGATCTGGCGCGGGTCTTTTCGGTGATGGGCATCGCGCTCTCCCTCAGTCCGGTGCTGGGGCTGGTGAGCGGCGGCCAGCTGGCGAGCGGGTTCGGCTATCTCGGGGTATTCGGCGCCCTGCTGGTATTGGCAGTTGGATTGCTGCTGGTCACTTGCTGGCAACTGCCGGAAACCCGCCCGGCCATCACTCAGAGGGTCGCACTCTGGCCGCTGGCCTGCCGGATGGTGCGTGATAGCGGCTTGTGGCGCAGCGCCGCCCTGGTGGCGCTGTTCAACACCATGCTGTTCGGCTACTACAGCCTGGCGCCGTTTCTGTTTGCCAGTCTGGGGCTGAGCGCGGGGGAATTTGGTTACTCCGGCATCGTGCTGGCGCTGGCGACCCTGGTGGGCAGCCTGCTCAACAAGCGCCTGCTGGGCCGTGGCTGGACGCCTGCCTCGTTAATACGGCTCGCCGCCGTGCTGGCGTTGGGTTCGGGTTGGCTGGTGTGGGCCAGTCAGGCATCGCTCTGGTTTCTGCTGCCCATGACGGGAGTGGTGATCGCGTTCGGGCTGGCTATCCCCAATGTGCTGAGCCAGGCGCTGCTGGCCTATCGGGAGGTGGCGGGCAGTGCCGGGGCCCTGTTCGGGCTTGGCTACTACCTGCTACTCAGCCTGGGGTTGGCGGTTGCAGCCAGCTTGCAGGATCTCGGACTGCTGCTCGGGGGATGCGGTCTGTTGGCACTCTGTTGTTGCTGGCGTCGTTCCACGTGAAACATCAGCTGCCGATAAAACGGTAGCCGATGCCGGCTTCAGTTTCGATCAGGGTGGGTTGCTGGGAATGTTGCCGCCCAGCTTCTTGCTGCAACATCAGCTGCCGATAAAGCGGTAGCCGATACCGGATTCGGTCTCGATCAGCGTGGGTTGCTGGGGGTTATCTCCCAGCTTCTTGCGCAGACTGGCGATGACGATGCGCAGGTAGTGGGTATCTTCCTTGTGGCTCGGTCCCCAGATGTCGATGAGCAGCTGGGTCTGTTGCACCAGCTTGCCGGGGTGGCACACCAGGGCCTGCAACAGGGCGAACTCCTTGCGGGAGAGGGGGATCTCCTCGCCCTGCAGGGTCACCTTGTGGCTGCTGCTGTCCAGGGTCAGGCCACAGTGGGGGAAGTGTCGACACTCGCCGCTGGTGGCACCGACTCGCTGGCGCAGCAGCACCCGGATACGGGCCATCATCTCCCCGACGCCGAACGGCTTGCTCATGTAGTCGTTGGCCCCCGCATCCAGCAGCCGCACCTTCTCCTGCTCGGAGTCCCGCGCCGAGAGCACCAGCACGGGATTGGCGTGGTGCTCGCGGATGGCGTGCAGGATTTGGATGCCATCACCGTCCGGCAGGCCCAGATCCAGGATCACCAGGTCGGGGTTGAGGTGGCGATACTGCGCCATCCCCTCGGTGACGCCGACCGCCTCACTCACCTGATGTCCTTCGGCGATCAGGCTGATCCGCAAAAAACGGCGGATGGCCGCCTCGTCGTCGATGACCAGTATGTGAGCCATTCAGCCTCCCGTTTGCTGATTGAAAAGGGCGGCGACCATCAGGCCGCCGGTGCGTTGAGGGCCAGCGGCAGGGAGATGCGCATGCAGGTGCCGTTGCCGTTGGGGCCGGCGAATGCCCAGATGCGGCCGCCGTGGACCTCTATCATAGCGCGGGAAATGGCGAGGCCAAGCCCGGTGCCGCGGCTGCCGCAGTCGCCGACCGGCTGGGTGTAGAACAGATTGAAGATCTTGTCCCGATCCGACTCGGCGATGCCGACCCCGATATCGATGATGTCGATGATGAGGTCGGGGTCCGCCAGCATCACCTTGAACTCGATGGGGGTGCCGGCCGGCGAGTAGCGGGAGGCGTTGTCGAGGATGTTGACCAGCACCTGCTCGATCAGGGCACCGTGCACATAGAGCCGGGGGATCTGCTGATCGAAGTGCACCAGCAGCTTGTGCTGGCGCCAGGAGGAGTCGAGTCTGCGGCGGGCGCTCTCCACCAGGTCAGCCAGGTCAACCCAGTCCCGTTTCAACTGGAAGTCCGGTGAGCCGATGCGAGTCATGTCCAGCAGGTTCTGGACATAGCCGTGCAGGCGGCGCGCTTCGTCCTGCACCGAGTGCAGCAGTTCGATGCGGTCCTCCGCACTTATCCGGTCCCCGTATTCCAGCAGGGTGCTGCCGGCCCCCATGATGGTGGCGAGCGGCGTCTTCAGGTCGTGGGAGACCGAGGAGAGCAGGGCGGCGCGCATCCGGTCGGTCTCCGCCTGCAACTGGCTGTCCGCCAGCCGCTCGTTGAGATCGATCCGCGCCAGGGCGGCGCGGATATCGGTGAGCAGAGCCTGCAGCTGGTGCTCGGCGGCGGAGGTGAGCGGGTTGGCCAGCCGGATGCCCAGCACCAGGTCATCGCCGAGGTGATGATACTGGGCCTCGGCGGCGTTGAGGGTGGCGGTATGGGCACCGGCGCTCTGCTTCTGGGCTAGGCACCAGTCAATGGCGGCCTTGTCGGTCTGGCCCGGCCCGGTCTGGGTGTCACCGGCCCGGTACTGGTAATCCCCATCGAGCGCGAACACGGGCTGCCCAAGGGCGAGGGCGATGGCCTGGGTTCCCTGTCTCAGCACGTCCACCGGGCTGCTGGCGGTGGCCAGCCCCTGGCTCAGGGAGAGCAGGGCGTTGCCCAGCTGCTGGGTCTCGCGCAGACTGACCAGTTGCTGACGCTGGCGGGAGGCGAGGCGCCCGGCCGCGATGCCGACGATGAGCAGCACGAACAGGGTGAGCAGGTCGCTGTGGCTGGCCACGCTCAGGGAGAAGTAGGGGAAGGTGAACAGCAGGTTGTGGCCAACGAAGCCCAGCACGGCGGCCAGGATGGCGGGGACCAGGCTGGTGGTGAGCGCGGTGGCCAGCACCCCCAGCACGAACAGCATGGGCAGGGAGGCGGGGGGCAGCCAGTGGGAGAGGGCCCAGACCACGGCCGAGGTCCCCCCCATGATGGCCACCGCGAGCAGGCTCTGGCGAAGCTCACCCGGGCCTGCCGTAGGCAGGGTCAGGCCGGGCTTGCGCTTCTCGGTATCCACCAGCGTGATCTCGAATCCCTGCGCCTGTTTGAGCAGGTGCTGTACCAGGGATCGACGCCAGGGCGGGTTGCGGGATTTGCCGAGCAGCAATTGGGAGACCTGCTGCTGTTCGGCGGTTTCCAGCAGGGCATCGGCCACGGCCGGGCTGGAGAGGGTCAGCACCCTGGCCCCCAACTGGGAGGCGAGGGCCAGCGCCTGCTCCAGCTCGGGGGAGCGTTGCCCCTTGCTGTCGATGTGCACCACCAGCCAGGGCAGTTGCCTGCGCTGGGCGAAGCGGTGGCCGTAACGCACCAGGGCGGCGCCGTGCTCATCCCCGATGCAGACCATCAGCTTGCCCCGCAGCGGCAGTGTGGTCTTGCCGGCCGCCTGCCACTGCAACTGCAGGTCTCCCTCCACGTGGCTGGCGGCGGTCTGCATCGCCAGCTCCCGCAGAGCGGTCAGGTTGTTGAGAGAGAAAAAGGATTGCAGGGCGGCCTTGGCCTGGTGGGGCACATAGACCTTGCCCTCCTTGAGGCGGCCGAGCAGCTCCTTGGGGGGCAGGTCGATCAGCACCAGGCTGTCGGCCTCCAGCAGCACCTGATCCGGCAGGGTCTCCTTGACCCTGACCCCGGTCAGCTGCCACACCAGATCGTTGAGGCTCTCCAGGTGCTGCACGTTGAGGGTGGTATAGACATCGATGCCGGCGCCCAGCAACTCCTCCACATCCTGCCAGCGCTTCTCATGGCGGCTGCCGGGGGCGTTGCTGTGGGCCAGCTCGTCCACCACGGCGATGGCGGGCTTGCGCGCCAGCAGACCGTCCAGATCCATCTCCTCCAGCCGCTGCTGGCGGTGCAGGTGCAGTGTGCGCGGCAGGATGGCGAGCTTGTCGAGCAGGGCCAGGGTCTCCTGGCGGCCGTGGGTCTCCACCACCCCGATCAGGATGTCGACTCCCTCCCTGGCCTGCTCCCGCACCGCCTGCAGCATGGCGTAGGTTTTGCCGACGCCGGGGGCCGCGCCGAGAAACACCTTCAGCTTGCCCCTGTGCTCCTGCTCCAGGCTCGCCAGCAGGGCGTCTGCCCTCACTTCATCACGCATCCCCGTGCTCCCGTTGCATCGGCCGAACTGCGGCCGTGACCTCACTGCTCATGCTTGTCCCCGTTGTCGAAAGGGAGCCTTCCCGAACGGCAAGGAGCGCCCTCAGGCGCCCTTTTGATGATCGAGTTGCAGGTTCAACTGGAGAATGTTGACCACCTGCGGGCCAAGGATACCAGCTTGTGCCGCCGACTTGACCTGCTCCGTCAACTGAACGGGATCCAGCCCCCGTTGCCCGGCGACCCTATCCACCTGGGCCAGCGCTGCATCGAGGGGCAGATGGGGATCGAGGCCGGAGGCGGAGCGGGTCAGCAGAGCGGGGACCCTGGCTTCCGGCTGCGCCCTGGCCGCAGCTACGGCAAACTCGGCCCGTAGCGGCGAGCTCATCCCCAGGTTGCTTCCGCCGCCACCTATGGTGGCGAAATCGCTGGCGGAGGGGCGGGAGTGGAAGTAGTCGGCCCGCTCGAATTTCTGGGCCAGCAGGGCGCTGCCGACCACCTGCTGCTTGGCGTTGGTGAGCAGGCTGCCGTTGGCCTGCCAGGGGAAGAGCAGCTGGGCCAGCCCGGTGACGGCCAGCGGATATGCCACCCCCAGCAGCAGGGTCAGGGTCAGCAGGGTTCTGATTGCGATCATGATGTGTTTGCTCCAAATGTGTTGGGTGGATGCGGGCCTGCCCCGCATCCGGTGATGCCGTTACACCAGCCCCAGGCCGGTGATGACCAGGTCGATCAGCTTGATGCCGATGAAAGGCACTATCAGGCCGCCGACGCCGTAGATCAGCAGGTTGCGGCGCAGCAGGCTGGCCGCCGTTCCCTTCAGGCTGACCCCGCGCAAAGCCAGCGGCACCAGCGCGACGATGATCAGGGCGTTGAAGATGATGGCCGACAGGATGGCGCTTTCCGGGCTGCCCAGCTGCATCAGGTTCAGCGCCCCAAGCTGTGGATAGGCGGCGATGAACAGGGCCGGCAGGATGGCGAAGTACTTGGCCACGTCGTTGGCGATGGAGAAGGTGGTCAGGGCGCCACGGGTCACCAGCAGCTGCTTGCCCACCAGCACCACGTCCAGCAGCTTGGTGGGGTTGGAGTCGAGATCCACCAGGTTGCCCGCCTCCTTGGCGGCCTGGGTCCCCTCGTTCATGGCCAGCCCCACGTCGGCCTGGGCCAGGGCTGGTGCGTCGTTGGCGCCGTCCCCGCACATGGCCACCAGCCGGCCGTCGGCCTGCTCCTGACGGATGTAGGCCAGCTTCTTCTCCGGCGTCGCCTCGGCGATGAAGTCGTCCACCCCGGCTTCGGCGGCGATGGCGGCGGCGGTCAGCGGGTTGTCACCGGTGATCATCACGGTGCGGATCCCCATGTGGCGCAGGATCTGGAAGCGGGCCTTGATGCCCGGCTTGATGATGTCCTTGAGGAACACTACCCCCAGCAGCTTCTCGTGGGTGCAGACCAGCAGCGGGGTGCCGCCCTGGCGGGCGATGTTGTCCACCGATTTGAGAATGAGCTCGGGCACCGCCTTGCGATCGAGGGAGAGGTAGCGCAGCACCGCGTCCACCGCGCCCTTGCGATAGTGATGGCCGTTGCGATCCAGCCCGCTCAGCCGGGTCTCGGCGCTGAAGGGGATGATGATGTCGCTCTCCAGCTGGCTCGGTCTGGTGTGGCTCTTGCCCGCCAGGGTCAGGATGGATTTGCCTTCCGGCGTGTTGTCACCGAGCGAGGCCAGCATGGCGGCCTGAGCCAGCAGGGAGGGGTCCACGCCGGGGGCCGGGATCAGCTCGTCCGCCATCCGGTTGCCGAAGGTGATGGTGCCGGTCTTGTCCAGCAGCAAGGTACGCACGTCGCCGGCGGCTTCCACCGCGCGGCCCGACTTGGCGATCACGTTGAGCTTCACCAGCCGGTCCATGCCGGCGATACCGATGGCGGAGAGCAGACCGCCGATGGTGGTCGGGATCAGGGTGATGAACAGCGCCAGCAGATAGAGCCGGGGCACCTGGGTGCCGTTGTAGTCGAGGAACCAGGGCAGGGTGGCCACCACCAGCAGGAAGATCAGGGTCAGCCCTACCAGCAGGGCGTCCAGCGCCATCTCGTTGGGGGTCTTCTGCCGCTTGGCCCCTTCCACCAGGGCAATCATGCGATCCAGGGTACTTTCGCCCGGGTTGTTGCTGATGTGTACCCAAATCTGGTCGGAGACGACGGTGGTGTTGCCGGTCACGCCGCTGCGGTCGGTGCCCGACTCGCGGATGACGGGGGCGGATTCGCCGGTGATGGCTGCCTCGTTGACCGAGGCGATGCCGGCGACCACTTCGCCGTCGGCCGGGATCATCTCGCCGCTGCGCACCAGCACCAGATCGCCCTTGAGCAGGCTGGTGGCCGGTACCCACTCGCCCTTGTCATCCTGCGGGCTGGTGACTCGACGTGCCTTGAGCTGGCTCATGCCGGCCTTCAGGCTGTCGGCCCGCGCCTTGCCGCGCCCCTCTGCCAGGGTCTCGGCGAAGTTGGCAAACCAGAGGGTGAGCCAGAGCCAGGCGGTCAGCTGCCAGGCCAGAGAAGGAGCGACGCCGGAGAGCGGTTGCCCCAGCAGCGACTCCAGGGTCGCCATCACGGCCGCCAGCCAGAGGGTGAACAGGATGGGGCTGCCAAACAGCGCCCTGGGATTGAAGCGATAGAGGGCTTCCACCATGGCCTGCAGGATCTGTGATTTCTGTTTCTTGCCCTTCACCTGAATGGTGTCGGTGCTCATTGAAGCGGATTTGCTCATTGGAAAGCTCCCTGCATCGAATAGTTGGTCACGCAGATCAGTCGGAGGTGCAGCATCAGAAGGCTCCTCCCAGCAGGCTCAGGTGTTCCGCCACCGGGCCCAGCGCCAGCACCGGCAGGAAGGAGAGACCCCCCATCAGCAGCACGGTGACGATCAGCAGGGTGATGAAGAGCGGGCCGCTGACGGGGAAGTCCCCTTCGCTCGTCTCCTGACGAGGGGCGCGGGCCAGCTGGCCGGCGATGGCCAGCACCGGAATGATGTAGCCGAAGCGGCCGAGCAGCATGGCCAGCCCGATGGCGATGCACTGCCAGCTGTCGGCGGCGGCAAAGCCGGCGAAGGCGGAGCCGTTGTTGCCGGCGGCCGAGGCGTAGGCATAGATCAGTCGTGACAGGCCATGGGGGCCATCGTGACCGATGACGGTGGCGGAGTTCGGCATCAGCAGGGTAATGCCGCCGATCACCAATACCCCGACCGGCATCACCAGCATGCTGGCGACCACCCACTTCATCTCGGTGATGCCGAGCCGTTTGCCCAGATAGGTGGGGGTGCGCCCCACCATCAGGCCGCACAGGAACACGGTCAGCAGCACGAACAGCATCATGCCGTAGATGCCGGCACCGACGCCGCCGAACACCACTTCACCCAGCAGCATGTTGATCATGCCGACCATGCCGCCGAGGGGGGTGAAGCTGTCGTGCATGGCGTTGACCGAGCCGTTGGAGGCGGCGGTGGTCGCCACTTCCCAGATGCTGGACAGCACGGGGCCGAAGCGACTCTCCTTGCCTTCCCAGTTGCCGGCTTCGCTGGTGAGGTGGGCGAGGGCGGGATCCGGTTTCAGCTCCTGGCCGATGGCGAGGCAGAGCCCCAGCACCAGCATGATGGTCATGGCGATGAGGATGGCGCGGCTGTGGGCCAGATCCTTCACGTAGCGACCCAGGGTGCAGACCATGGCGGCGGCCAGGGTCAGCAGGGCGACCATCTCCAGCCAGTTGGAGAGGGCGGTCGGATTCTCGAACGGATGGGCCGAGTTGATGCCGAAGAAGCCGCCACCGTTGGAGCCGAGCTGCTTGATGGCGATCTGGGAGGCGGCCGGGCCGAGCGGCAGCAGCTGCTCCTGGCCTTCCAGAGCGTGGAACGGCAGGTAGGCCGACAGGCTCTGGGGGACCCCCTGCCAGACCAGCAGCAGCGCCAGGATCAGCGCCATCGGCAGCAGCACGTAGAGGCAGAAACGCACCAGATCCTGCCAGAAGTTGCCAAGGTGGGTGGTCTGCTGGCGGGCGATGCCGCGAAACAGGGCGATGGCGACGGCGGCGCCGGTGGCGGCGGAGACGAAGTTCTGGGTGGTGAGCCCCACCATCTGGCTGAAGTAGGAGAGGCTGGCTTCGCCGGAGTAGGCCTGCCAGTTGGTGTTGGTCATGAAGCTGACCGCGGTGTTGAAGGCGAGTTGCCAGTTCAACCCTGGCAGTTGCTGCGGGTTGAGGGGCAGCAGCCCCTGCGCCATCAGGATCAGGAACAGCAGGCCGAAACCGGCGCCGTTGAAAGCCAGCAGGCTGAGGGCGTAGGACTTCCAGTCCTGCTCGCGCCCGTCCGTGCCGCAGCAGGCCAGGGTGGCGTGCTCAAGCGGGGCCAGCCAGCGACTCTTGCCTTCAAACACCCGATACAGGTAGTTGCCAAGCAGAGGCGCCGGCAGCAGCACCAGCAGCACGAACGCGACGGGATAGATGATCTCTTGCCACATATCCGGTTCCTCACTCATGGGTGCGCGCGAGGGCGCGCAGCAGATAGCCCGCGAGGGCGAGGACCAGCAGCAGATATAGCCAATTCATAACGACTCCGTTGAGGTAATTAGCGTCAGGGATCGATGCATATCCGTGTCGATCCCATAGGTCTCATTGACGCTGAAAGGGTATGTAGAACGGGCGTAAAGGCGCCATAAAGCCCGATTTGGCTGGCGTAAAATCGGCGTAAAGAAGGCGGGTTTTGTTGGCTGGTGGACGGGCAAGGTACAAAAAAACCGGCCTGGGCCGGGTTTGGTAGCAAGTGGTGGAAGCTGACCCGATGGTGATGAGGCCAGCTTCAACCCCGCTTATC
This sequence comes from Aeromonas sp. WP2-W18-CRE-05, assembly GCF_014168615.1. Classification (NCBI taxonomy): domain Bacteria; kingdom Pseudomonadati; phylum Pseudomonadota; class Gammaproteobacteria; order Aeromonadales; family Aeromonadaceae; genus Aeromonas; species Aeromonas sp. WP2-W18-CRE-05. The sequence goes on from NZ_AP021917.1 coordinate 21,356, forward strand.
GCATGGTCACAAACTCTTCCGCGCTGGTCGGATGGTGAGTGGAAACACAGTTGTAGAAGCTGGTCTGATAATGACAGGCCAGCTTCAACCCCGCTTATCGCATGGTCACAAATTCTTCCGCGCTGGTGGGATGGATGGCGACGCAGTTGTCGAAGTCCGCCTTGGTGGCACCCATCTTCATGGCGACGCCGAAGCCTTGCAGGATCTCGTCCATGGCGAAGCCGATGCCATGCAGACCGACCACCTTCTCTTCCGGCCCGACGCAGACCAGTTTCATCCGGGTGGGCTGGCGATGCTGGGTCAGCGCCGAATACATGGCGGTGAACTGGCTGCGGTAGACCTTCACCTGATCTTCACCGTATTCGGCAACGGCTTCCGGCTCGGTCAGTCCTATGGTGCCGATGGGCGGGTGGCTGAACACCACGGTCGGCACCAGATCGTAGTTGAGGTGCTCATTGGGCTTGTTGTTGAACAGCCGCTCGGAGAGGCGGCGGCCCGCCGCGACGGCCACCGGGGTGAGCTGGATGCGGCCGGTGTTGTCACCGACGGCATAGAGGTTGGCGACGGCGGTGTTCTGGAACTTGTCGGTGGGGATAAAGCCCTTCTCGTCCAACTCGATGCCGGTGGCAGCCAGATTGAGGTTGTCGGTGGCCGGGACGCGGCCGATGGCCCAGATCAGGCAGTCGACGGTGAGGTGGCGGCCATCTTCCAGCTGCAGGGTCAGGCTGTCGTCGGCGTTCTTGATGACGGCCTTGGGAATGGCGTGGGTGTGCAGCTTGGGCCCTTCCTGCGTCATGATCTCCACCAGGGTCTCATGGATCATGGGATCGAAGTTGCGCAGCGGCGCATGCTTGCGCACCACCAGATGGGTCTCGGAGCCAAGTGCCTGCATCACGCCTGCGATCTCCACGGCGATATAGCCGGCACCCACCACGGCAACCCGTTTGGGCTGGCTTTGCAGGTCGAAGAAACCGTCGGAGTCGATACCCAGTTCGGCGCCCGGGATGGTCGGGACCTCGGGGCGGCCGCCGGTGGCAATCAGGATGTGATCGGCGCTGTACTGCTCACCGTTCACCTCGACGGTATGGCTGTCGACGAAGCGGGCGAAGCCCTTGATGACAGTGATCTGGTTCTTGCCCAGCACGTTCTGGTAGGACTGGTGAATGCGCCCGATATAGGCCTGACGGGATTCGACCAGCTTGGCCCAGCTGAAGTGGTTGAGCGTGGTGTCGAAGCCGTAGTCGGCGCCATATTTCAGGGCATCGGCGATCTGGCCTGCATACCACATGGCCTTCTTCGGTACGCAGCCGACGTTGACGCAGGTGCCACCCAGCTCTTTGGCTTCGATCAGGGCGACTTTCTTGCCGTACATGGCTGCCCGGTTGGCCGAGGCGATGCCGCCGCTGCCGCCACCGATGGCGATGTAGTCAAAATGCTGTGCCATTGCGAGGTTCTCCGCTCGTTAAGAATGCAGTCACAGCATGATGGGGACAAAGCGGCCGGCCCACAAGAGCCGGTGCTCAGTTCTGCTGGATGGGCAGGCGAATGTGGAACTGGGCACCCTGGCCCGGTTCGCTGGCGCAGTGGATGCGGCCACGCAGCAGCTGGACCACCAGGTTGTAGATGATATGGGTGCCGAGCCCGCTGCCACCCTGGCCCCGCTTGGAGGTGACGAAGGGATCGAAGATGCGCGGCAGTATCTCCGGGGGGATGCCGCGGCCGTTGTCACTGTAGTCGATGACCAGCTCGTCTCCCTGCTGCGCCACCTGGATGGTGATCTTTCTGGGCCTGTCCCAGCCATCGAAACCGTGATGGATGGAGTTGAGGATCAGGTTGGAATAGATCTGGGTGAAGCTGCCCGGGAAGGAGTAGATGCTCAGCTTGGGATCGCACTGGATGTCCACCTCGCACTGGGCCTTCTTGAGCTTGTAGCCGAGGGATACCACCACCTGATGCAGGTTGTCGGCGAGGCTGAAGTTGTATCGGGCCTCGGAGGACTGATCCACTGCCACCTGCTTGAAGCTGGCGATGAGCTCCGAAGCGCGTCTCAGGTTGCCTTGCAGCAGTTGCATCGACTCGTCGAGATTCTGGGTGAATTCGTTGAGGTAGGTGCGGGAGAGCTGCTTGGCCTCGATATGCTGCTTGAAGTCGGCCACCCGCTCCTGCAGGTAGGAGGAGGCGGTGACGCTGATGCCGATGGGGGTGTTGATCTCGTGGGCCACGCCGGCAACCAGGGAACCGAGGGAGGCCATCTTTTCCGACTCCACCAGGGTCTGCTGGGCCTGCTTGAGATCGTCATAGGCCTTGCCCAGCTGGTCGTTGGCATCGCTCAGGCTGCGGGTACGCTCCGCCACCTTGCCTTCCAGCTGCTCGTTGAACAGGGTGATCTCCCGCTCGACCTTTTTGAGGGGGGTGATGTCATAGCCAAAGCCGATCAGGTACTTGAGGTTGGGCCCCTCGTAGAAGGGAGCGAAGGTCCACTGCAGTACCAGCTCGTTGCCCTGCTGGTCGTGCATGGTGATCTCCCTGTCCTCCAGAGCGCCCTGATCGGCCAGGGTGGCGGCCAGCTCGTCACGCTGCTCCTTGCTGACGAAGAGATCCAGCCAGTTGTGCTGCAACAGCTCCTGGTGGTGATAGCCGGTCAGCAGGATGGCCGCCGGGTTGATGCTGGCGATGTTGAGATCCGGCTCCATGCAGCAGATGACCATGTTGGCGGAGTTGATCAGGGTGGCGGAGAAGTCCCGCTCCTGCTGGAGCTGATCGGCGGCCTGATGGCGGGCCGTGAACTCGTCGTTCAGCCGGGTGCGCATCTGGTTGAGGGTGGCGGCCAGGGTATCGAATTCGTCAGGGGACTTGCGGGGCAGGGGGCGACCTTCCAGGGTCAGCTCCACCGCGAGGCGATCCAGGCTCAGTTTCTGGGCATAGCTGACGATGCGGTTGATATGACGGATCACCAGATAGTAGATGATGACCAGGATGCAGAACGAGACGACCAGGGTCTTGATGGTCTGGCTGACCAGGATCAGCACGGATTTCTCGATGAGGCGCTGGTAGACCTGCTCCAGGGAGGTGGCGACGAAAAGCTTGCCGACCACTTCCCCCTGATAGCTCTGGGTGAACTCGCGGGAGATGTCGTATTGGGGCTGCTCCACCCCCTGGGTGAGCAGGGGCACTTCCGAATTGCCCAGCATCTCCTTGACCATGACGAACTGCATGTTGGGCAGGTTCATGATGCCCTCGATCTGCACCTTCACCTGCTCTTCATCCAGATTCCAGAGACTGGCCGAGATGGGTTGCAGGAAGGAGGCCTCGATCTGGCCGATGCTGGCCTCGATGACGGTCACATCCTTGTTGTAGTCCCAGGCGAGCTGAAGCACGGTGATGAGCAGTGCCAGCACCGTACTGCAGATCAGAATGTAGGAAAGCAGACGATAAGAGAGTCCGTTAAGGCCGACGGCCTTGGAGAAGATTCCTGACATGGCGTCCTTGCGGTCTGGATTGAGTGCGGTTTAGTTTAACTGCTTCATGGACTTATGTCGTGTGTCATCCAATGGATAAAAATAAGGCCCCTTTCGGGGCCTTTTTTGTGTGGGCTGGGATCAGTGACCGCCCTTGGCTTTTGCCGGGATGGATTCGTCGAATTCCGGCAGTGGCTTGTGTTCGGATGCCAGGAAGGTGTAGATGACTGGCAGCACGAACAGGGTGAACAGGGTGCCGATGGCCAGACCCGCCACGATGACGATGCCGATGCTGAAGCGCTGTGCCGCCCCCGCACCCGAGGCATAGAGCAGCGGGATAAGGCCTGCGATCATCGCCGCGGTGGTCATCAGGATGGGGCGCAGACGGACCTTGGCAGCCTGCATCACGGCTTGCATCCGGTTCAGACCATGGAGCAGCTGCTCCTCCTTCGCCACCTCGCAGATCAGAATACCGTGCTTGGTAATCAGACCGACGAGGGTGATGAGACCGACCTGGGAGTAGATGTTCATGGTGGCCATGCCCCACGCCAGGGCGATCAGCGCGCCACTGATGGCCAGCGGCACCGACACCATGATGACCAGCGGGTCACGCACGGATTCGAACTGGATCGCCAGCACCAGGAAGATGATGGCCAGGGCCAGGGCGAAGGTGGCGTAGAGCGCATTCCCTTCGGTCACGAACTGGCGGGCTTCACCCATGAAGTCGTAACGATAGCCTTGGGGCAGCTTCTCTTCCGCGGTCGCCTTGAACCAGTTGATCGCATCCCCCATGGCCACGCCCGGTGCCGGTACGGCGCCGATGGTGGCGGAGTTCAGCTGGTTGAAGTGGGGCAGGGCACGGGGCTCTCCCTTCACTTCAATCTTGATCAGGCTGCCCAGCGGGATCGACTTGCCGTCGGCGGCACGCACGTAGTAGCCCTTGATGGACTCGGGGTTGAGACGGAACTTGCGCTCCACCTGCGGGATCACCTCGTAGGAGCGGCCATCCAGGTCGATACGGTTGACGTAACCGTCCGCCATCATGGTGCCCATGGTGATGCCGATGTCCTGCATGGTGATGCCGTAGGCACCCGCCTTGTCCTTGTCGATGCTGATCTTCATGGTGGCCGAGTCGTAGTTCAGATCGAGATCCGAATAGACGAACTGGCCGTTGGCCTGGGTTGCCGCCAGCATCTCACCCGCGATCAGGAACAGGCTCTCGAAGCTGTTCGGGGTGGTGATGACGAACTGGATGGGCAGACCGCTCGAGGCCCCCGGCAGTTCCGGGAACTGGAACGTGGTGATGGCCATCCCGGGGATGTCCTTCACCAGACCGGCGACCCGATCCAGCACCTCTTTCTGGCTCGCTTCACGCTGGCTCCAGGGCACCATGGAGGCGATACCGAACGCCTGATTGGAGTTGAACACCCCTGAGAAGACCTGGGAGTAAGCGATCTCCGGCTGGTCGTCCAGGACTTTGTTCACGTCCGCCATGGTGTTTTCGATGTAGTCCAGGTTGGCGTTGGAAGGCGCCGTCCCCAGCACCGCCATGACGCCTTTATCCTCGGACGGGGCCAGCTCGCTCGGAATGAACTTGAACAGCAGCGGCAGGCTGGCGAACACGATGACGGCAAACAGGATGACCACGATGCGCTTTTGCATCACCGCATGGAGCATGGCGTCGTAGCGGGCCGTCATCCGGTCCAGCAGATCGTGTACGGTACGCTCGAACTTGCCGGGCTCCTCATTGGCCCTGAGCATCTTGGCGCACATCATGGGCGACAGGGTCAGGGCGATGATGCCCGAGACGAACACGGCGCCCGCCAGGGTCAGCGCGAACTCCTTGAACAGGGAGCCGGTGATGCCCCCCATCAGGGCGATGGGCGCATACACCGCCGCCAGGGTGACCGTCATGGCGATGACGGGCACGGCGATCTCCCGGGTACCTATGATGGCGGCCCGGAACGGCTCTTCCCCTTCCTTGATGTGACGGTCGACGTTCTCCAGCACCACGATGGCGTCATCCACCACCAGACCGATGGCCAGCACCATCGCCAGCAGGGTCATGAGGTTTATGGAGAAGCCGAACATGTCCATCATCATCACCACGCCGATGAGGCTCAGGGGAATGGTGATGATGGGGATGATGACCGCCCGGAACGAACCGAGGAACAGGGTGATCACCACCAGTACGATGGCGGCCGCCTCCAGTATGGTCTTGATGACCTCATGGATGGATTCGTTGATGGCGATGGTGGAGTCATACAGGACGTTCACCTGCATGGTGCTCGGCATGTTGCGCTTCAGGCTCGGCAGCAGCTCCAGCACATCGTGGGCGATGTTGATGGGGTTGGCTGTCGGGGCTGCGTTGATGGCCAGAACCACGGCCTCGCGGCCGTTGGCGCTGGCGCGATAGATGTCGTGGCTCTTCTCCAGGGAGACCTTGGCGATGTCGGAGAGACGGATCACCTTGCTGTCGCGGGTGGCGACCACCAGACGCTTGAGCTCTTCGATGTTGCCGACCTGGGTCTCGGCGTTGCCGTTGAACAGGGTGAAATAGCCGGTGGCCTGGCCGGTCGCGGACTGATAGTTGTTGCTGTTGAGCACCGTCATCACGTCGCTTGAGGTCAGGTCAAAGGCGGCCATCTTGGCCGGATCCAGCCACACCCGCAGGGCGAATTCGACCCCGCCATACAGATCCACCTTGGAGACCCCGCCCACGGTAAACAGCTGGGGCTTGATGACCCGCTCCAGGTAGTCGGTGATCTGGCTGGAGTTGAGCTCCGGGCTGGTGAAGCCCATGTAGAGCACCGCCGTGGTGGAGCCGGTGGAGGAGGTGACCGAAGGGTCTTCCGCCTCTTTGGGCAACTGGGAACGCACCGAGTTGACCTTGGCCAGGATGTCGGACAGTGCGGCGTTCGGATCGGTGTTGAGCTTCATGTACGCCGTCACCGTGGAACTGCCCAATTGGCTCGAGGAGGTCATGAAGTCGATGTTGTCGGCCTGGGCGACCGCCTGCTCCAGGGGCTGGGTGATGAAGCCCTGGATCAGGTCCGCACTGGCGCCATAGTAGCTGGTGTTGACCGTGATGACGGTGTTGATCACCTCGGGGTATTCACGCACCTGCATCTTGAAGATGGCCTGGAAGCCCAGCAGGGCTATCAGGAAGCTGAGCGAGATCGCCAGCACAGGCCGTTTTATGAATATGTCAGTAAATCGCATCGCAGCTCTCCGCGCTTACAGCATCGGGGTTTGTGCCGGAACGGCAAGGGCATCGTTCTCGACCACGTGCACCTTGGTATCGTTGCTCAGGCGAACCTGACCCGACAGCACGATTTGATCGCCAGCCTTGATGCCGGACAGCACATGGACATCGTTGCCGCGACGCTCACCCGCCTTGACCACCACCTGCTTGGCGCGTTTCACGCCGTCAGCCTCGTGAATGACGTAGACGTTCTCGCCATAGAGGGTGAAGGAGATGGCGGACTGCGGGATCACGATCTGGTCCTTCACCGTGGGCAGTATGATGCTGGTGCGGGCGAACATGCCGGAACGGAGCTGGCCGTCGTTGTTCGGGATGTCTGCCTGCACCTGGATCAGGCCGCTCTGATAGTTGACCGCGGGCTCGATGGCCGTGATCTGGCCGTCAAACTGGGTCTGGGGATAGGCATCCACGTTGATCTTGATGGTCTGTCCCAGGGTAATTTTGGAGATGTCGGTCTGGGGCACGGTGAAGCGCAGGCGCATCACGCTGGTGTCTTCGAGGCGCACAATCTGGGTACCGGGCTCCAGATACTGGCCGAGGAAGACGTTGCGCAGGCCCACGGCACCGCTGAAGGGGGCACGCACCTCACGACGGGCGATGGTGGCCTTCAGACTTTCGATGTCCGCTTCCAGGGAGCGGTAGCTTGCCTCGGCATCATCCAGCTGGTCCCGGGAGATGGAGTTCTTCTGATAGAGGTTCTTGTAGCGCTCGAACTTGGCCCTGGCTGCCGGCAGCCTGGCCTGGGAAGAATTCAGATTGGCTTTTTCCACACTGGAGTCCAGGCTCAGCAGCAGTTGATCCGCTTTGACATGTGCCCCCGATTCGAACCGGATGCTGTCGATGGTGCCTGACAGCTCGCTGGAGAGGGTGACCCCCTGGTTCGGCTCGATGAAGCCGATGGCTTCAATGGTGGGGACCCAGTCCTGCGCCTTGGTGACCATGGCGGTGACCGGGAACTCGGGCTCGGGCCGATTGGCCATGAACTCTGCAATCTTCTTCTGCTTGAACATATTGAAGCCGATGACACTGCCAAACAGGGCGAGTGCTATCAGCAACATGATGGCCATCCACTTTTTCATGAACAGGCTCCTGTGATGGAAACATTAGGGTTTAAAATGGCATTCCAGCTGGCCCGGATGACCGTCTCCAGCTGTTCCTGCGTCAATTCGAAATCGTGAACCCGGCGCTGCTGTGCCAGGTTGGCCACGCAATCCAGACTCAATGCTTGCAACACCAGAATGGGGAGATCGATGAAGAGTCCCTGTTGGCGTCCTTGCTCAAAGAAGCGCTCAAGTGGCGCCCACGTCGCCATTATGACCGGATCCCGCTCCAATTCAGCCCCCAATGGAGAACTTTCGTACTGCAATTTGCACTTGAGTGCATTGGGGTAGCTGGTGAAGATGGCATCGATGTTGAGCCAGAGGCGCCGATACTGCTCATAGGACACCTCTTCTATCTGCACACCTTCCATGACCAGGGGATGAAACTTGAGGATAGTGTGCTGAAAGAGCTGGCGGATCAGGTCATCCTTGTCGCTGAAATAGCGATAGATGGTGCCTGCCGCCACCTTGGCTTTCTTGGCGACCACGGCAATGGAAAGGCCGTAGAAGCCCTGCTCGCCGAGGATCTCGTGAGCTGCTTCGAAAATGCGTTCTTTCTTATCCATGGTTATCAGAGGTCAACGACTGAATGAACGTTCATTCATTCTAGGTGGGCGCAAAGGCAAGTCAAGCATTGCCCATCATCTTTGACCCTATGGGGTGAGGGATTCAAAAAGTAGTGGGGAATTGCTGGATCCAGCCTGAACAAAACAAAAATAGTTGAAAAGGGTCGGAAGTGATTGAAAAACAGGCACTTGATTCTTTGTGTCAAAAAAAGAGTAGACAAGGTCGGCATCATCATCAATAATGCGCCCCGTTCGACAGCGTAGCGCCCGTAGCTCAGCTGGATAGAGCGCTGCCCTCCGGAGGCAGAGGTCACAGGTTCGAATCCTGTCGGGCGCACCATCAAAAGTGCGCCGGTTAAACGGGCGTGTTGAAGAACGAAAACAGCTGTGGTGGCTGTAGCTCAGTTGGTAGAGTCCCGGATTGTGATTCCGGTTGTCGTGGGTTCGAGCCCCATCAGCCACCCCATTTTACAGCTTGTCAGGTACGCGAAGGTGGCGGAATTGGTAGACGCGCTAGCTTCAGGTGTTAGTGCCCCCCGGGTGTGAGGGTTCGAGTCCCTCTCTTCGCACCATACTTGCTGTATGACGAGGATGACCAGATGGTCATCTTTGTGTTTTTGAAATACCCCCTCGGTGATTAGCGCAGCCCGGTAGCGCATCTGGTTTGGGACCAGAGGGTCAAAGGTTCGAATCCTTTATCACCGACCACATTTGAAAACCCCGCTCAGGCGGGGTTTTTGCTTTTTGGCATTTCTCTTCCGCTTTTTCCTGTCACGTCTTTTTACACTTCTTCAGGCGCCTGTTCGCCACGAGTTCGGTATGCTGGGCCCGGAGCCGCGAGACAGGGGACGCTCGGGCACGGACCAGATACAAGGCCTATGCATCACCATATCACTTCTCTTCAACTCTCCGTGCTGGCCATGGCCGCACTGCTGCTGGGTGGTTGCGCCCTGCAGCCGAAACCGGAAGATCTTCTGATGGGCGCCGCCCCCAAGCCAAAGGCCGAACTCGAGGCCACCTTGGTGACCAGTGGTGGCTTCTGCGTGACCCTGAGCGAGCAGGGCCGTCTGCTGACTCAGCCCTGCGATCAGCAATCGAACCAGTCATTCAGCTGGGATGTCGGTGCCCTGCAACTGGCCGGGGATTGCCTGGTCGCCAAAGGGGAGGATGGTCTGGGGATGGAGGCGTGCCGGGAGGAGAGCCATCAATGGCTGTGGCAGGGGGATCGTCTGTTCAATCGGCAGGTGTCACTGTGCCTGGATGTGGCGGGTCGCCGTCACAAGCCCGCCGTCCCCCTGCGCCTCGCCGAATGCTATGGCGGCGCCAATCAGAGCTTTGAGTGGACGCCATCCGGCACGCTGTTGAACCGTCTGATGCACCCGGCACTGGCGTGGTGACAAGAGAGCGAGAAACAAAAAGGGTGGCCACATGGGCCACCCTTTTTCGATCCGCGATGGGGATGCCTTATCAGCGGGTCTGGGAGGCGAACAGTTTCTCCAGATAGACGGCAACGCCATCTTCATCGGAAGTGAGGGTCTGTTCATGCTCTGGCAGGGCCTGTTTGAGGCGATCGTGGGCGTTGCCCATGACCACGCCACGGCCCACCATGCTCAGCATCTCGAAGTCGTTCATGCCATCGCCAAAGGCCACTGCCTGGGACATCTCCAGCCCGTGCTGCTCCAGCACGGCGCGCACGGCATTGCCCTTGTGCACGCCGGCGTGCATCACCTCGAGGCAGTCAGGCAGGGAGAAGGTGACGTTGATCCGATCACCATATTGCTGGTTGAGGTGCGCCTCTATCTTCAGCAGCTTGTCGTGGTCGCCGATGTAGAACACCTTGTTGACCCTGTCCTTCGGATGGTTGGCCAGATCCGCCAGGCGGTAGCTGAAGCCGGAGTCGTGATGGAACTGCAGCAACCAGGGCAGCTCCTCTTCCACCAGCCACTCGTCGCCGTAGTAGACGTTGATGTGGATGGAGGGGTCGCGCTCGAGGGCGATCAGTTCGGCCGCCACTGTGGCCGGCAGTGCCTGGTTGTAGACCAGCTGGTCCTGCTTGTCGTGCACCACGGCGCCATTGGAGGTGATGAGGTAGATATCCAGCCCCAGCGCATCGCGGATGCTGCGCACGTCCACGTGATGGCGGCCGGTGGCGACCACGAATTTGACGCCCTGATCGACCAGACGGTGCAGGGTATCCCGGGTGCGGGAGGAGATCTGGTGCTGCCCGTTGAGCAGGGTACCATCGAGATCGGACACAACTACCTTGAACATCATTACCTCGACTTCAATTGAACGCCGGGGGAGTGTACCCCAGCGTCTGCCGTCACCCCATTTATTTAGGGATCCAAAAAATAACCAGCCCCTTCTGGTCGCGTCAGTAGCGCGCGAAGAAGGCCAGGGTTGCATTGAGCGCGGCCTGGCGCTGGGGATCCGCCTCGATGAAGAGCTCGTGCCAGGCCCCGTCGATGCGCAGCGGCTTGCTCCCTTCACATTGGGCCTTGGCGCAGAAGGCCTCCTGGGCGGCGTTGTCCACCACGCTGTCCTCACCGGCCTGCAGCAGCAGCAGCGGCGTCTTGATGGCGCCGGCATCGGCTACGGCCGCGTCCGACCCTGTGATGGCCTGATGGATCCAGTGGGCGGTGGCACCCCCCAGCCTGACCTGGGGATGCTGTTCGTAGATCTGGCGGAAGGCCTGATAACGCGCCGTGCTGTGGGTCAGCTCGTTGTCGGCAAAGCCGTGATCCTCATAGGGTCCCTGACCCGGGCCGTAGGGGGGCTCGCCCACCCAGCCGCCGACCGTGCCGATGGTGGCCGCCAACCCCTTGGCCAGCCACTTGGGCAGGCCGCCGAGGTTGATGCCCATCATGGGGGAGGAGAGCACCGCCGCCTGGATGTCGTCCGGCCAGCGTTCCAGATAGCGGGCCGAGATGGCCCCCCCCATGGAGTGGGCCAGCAGGAACAGCTTGGCGGGTTGGTCCTGGGCGATCACTTCGTCATGAAACTGTTTGAGATCGGCGACATAGTCGTCGAACTGGTCGACATATCCCTTCTCTTTGTCGGCCAGCATGCGGTCTGACATTCCCTGGCCGCGATGATCGATGAGGTAGAGGCTGTAACCCTGGCGCCAGAGATCCCAGGCCAGCTCCTGATACTTGAGGTAGCTCTCAACCCGGCCGTTGACGATGAGGATGGCGCGATCGATCTTGGGCTGGCGCAGGGCGGCATAGCGGAGGGTGACCCCGTCCTTGCCCTGGAACTCCCCCTCGACGGCATGCTGGCGCCAGAAGTCGGGCAGGGTCTGCTGATAGAGGGCGGGAACGTCGGCTTCAGTGGTCAGCTGGTAAGGATTGCTCACGGCAAGGGCTCCGGCAGAAAACAGGGTCAGGGCCAGCAGGGAAAGGGAGGCAGGTTTCATCGGGCAAGCTCCTCGCGCCAGTGGTGGTAGAGCGCAGTGATATCATTCGAGCAGAGCAGGGGCATGGCGGCTTGCAGGCGGGGCAGCGGCCAGTCCCACCACTGCATGGCTTGCAGCATGGCGACCTGCTCCTCGTCAAAACGGGGGCGGATCGGCCTGGCCGGGTTGCCGCCCACTATCGTGTAGGGGGCCACATCCCGGGTGACCACGGCCCGGGTGGCGATGACGGCGCCATCGCCGATGGTGATGCCGGGCATGATCATGGCTTCCGAGCCGATCCAGACATCGTTGCCGATCCGGGTGTCTCCCTTGCGCAGAAAACCGTCCTGCACGCCGTCACCGAAGCGGGCAGCATCGAAGGGGAAGGTGGAAGCCCAGTCCATCCGGTGACCCTGGTTGCCCGCCAGCATGAAGGTGGCGCCGGAGGCGATGGAGCAGAACTTGCCGATGATCAGGCGGTCAACTTCCTTTCCCCACTGGCCACTGTCCCAGGACTCCCGCGTCGAGCCATCGCCGAGCAGGTAGCGCACGCAATGATCCTCGAACGGCTTGCCGTGGTAGTAACCGGAGTAATAGCTGTACTCCCCGGCCTCGATATTGGGGTTGGTCAGATGATCCCGTATGACCTGGGATTCCAGCCAGCTGCCGAACGGATTTTCCATCACTGATCCTGCCATTCATCTTCTTCCTGTTGTGCGGCCCATCCTTTGCGCGTCAGCTGCATCTGCTGCCACCAGCGTTCGTCCGCCAGGATCTCGCCGGCCGGGCCGAGCTGGGGATAGGGCATCTCTTTCTCCTTGCAGAGCTGGGCATAGACGGGATAGCCCCCCTCGAACAAGATGGTGTTCTGCTCTTCCAGGCTGAGTGGACAGCCGCGCTGATAACAGCCGGCCAGCTCGCGCTGGCGCTGGGCCTCGTAGAGGATGGCTGCGGCGGCCACCGAGACGTTGAGGGACTGCACCATGCCCACCATGGGGATGACGATATGGTGATCGGCCAGGGCCAGCGCCTCTTCGCCGATGCCGTGCTTCTCCTGGCCCACCAGGATGGCGGTGGGTCTGGTGTAGTCGATGGCGCGAAAGTCCACGGAGCTGTCGGAGAGGTGGGTCGCCAGGATCTGCATGCCGGAAGCTTTGAGTTCGGTCACTGCACTGCCGATGTCCGGGTGCAGCTTCACGTCCACCCAGTTCTGGCTGCCGCGGGCGGTGCCCTTGCGCTTGTGGATCCAGCTCTTGGGCCAGACTGCGTGCACCCGGTGGATGCCGATGGCATCGGCGGTGCGCACGATGGCGGCCAGGTTGTGAGGTTTATGAACCTCTTCCATGCAGACGGTCAGGTCGAGCTGGCGCTGGGCCAGCATGTCGGAAATGCGTTTGAAGCGTTCAGGAGTCATGTCGGTTTCTATGTCGTGAGGCCGGTGCATGCAACAAGACTGGTGGCTTGCGGCATGGGGCCCTGGGTATCTCTTGAAAAGCAGCAGGCGGCTTGCGCCGCCTGTGTTCAGTTTTTCTGTCGGCTCACCCTGAGCACGTTGGGCATGACCCGGATCTTGCGCATGATGTTGGCGAGGTGGATCCGGCTCTTGGTGGTGATGAGCAGGGTGACCACATAGACCCGGCCATCCTTCTCCTCGGTGCTGATGGCGTGGATGTTGGCGCCGGTGGCGGCAATCACGTTGGCCAGCTCCGCCAGGGCGCCCTGGTGGTTGACGATCTCGATGCTGATGCCGGTGCGGAATTCCTGCTCCTGCTCCTTGTCCACCTCCCACTGCACCGGCAGGTATTTGTCCGGTTCGCGGCTGTAGCCCTTGATGTTGCGGCAGGACTCCTGGTGGATCACCAGTCCCTTGCCCGGGCTGATGTGGGCGATGATGGCATCCCCCGGAATGGGGCGGCAGCAGTTGGCGAAGGTGACCAGCATGCCGTCGGCGCCCTTGATCGGCATCTTTTTACTGGTGGATTTGGGCTGCTCTTCCGGCGGCAGCTCATCCCCGAGCATGCGGCGGGCCACCATGACGCTCATGGCGTTGCCAAGGCCCACGTCGGCCAGCAGCCCCTGCAGGTTCTCGTGTTTGGTATCGGCCAGCACCTGCTTGACGCGGGCTTCCGGGATGTCTTCGATGTTCTTGGCGCCCAGCGCATGGTTGAGCAGGCGACGACCCAGCACCACAGACTCTTCGGTGCGCAGGTTCTTCAGGAACTGACGGATCTTGGAGCGCGCCTTGGTGGTCACCACGAAGTTGAGCCAGGCCGCGTTCGGGCGGGCGCCGGGGGCCGTGATGATCTCCACCGTCTGACCGGAGTGCAGCTGGCTGCTCAGCGGATAGGGGTGGCGGTCGACCCGGGAACCGACGCAGGCGTGACCGATGTCGGTGTGCACCGTGTAGGCGAAGTCCACCGGGGTGGCGCCGGCGGGCAGCTCCATGATGCGGCCCTCCGGTGTGAAGACGTAGATCTCGTCGGGGAAGAGGTCGGTCTTGACCCCCTCGATGAACTCGAAGGAGCTGCCGGCGCTCTGTTGCAGCTCCAGCAGGCTCTGCATCCAGCGCTGGGCGCGGATCTGGGCCGTGGTGCCCGAGCTGTCCCCATCCTGCTTGTAGGCCCAGTGGGCGGCGACGCCCTTGTCGGCCATCTGGTCCATGAACTCGGTGCGGATCTGCACCTCCACCGGTACCCCGTGGGGGCCCACCAGGGAGGTGTGCAGGGACTGGTAGCCGTTGGTCTTGGGGATGGCGATGTAGTCCTTGAAGCGACCGGGGCGCGGCTTGTAGAGGCTGTGCATCTGCCCAAGCACCCGGTAGCAGGTGTCTATGTCTTTCACTCTCACTCTGAAAGCATAGATATCCATCACTTCGTGGAATTGCAGTTCTTTCTTCTCCATCTTGTTGTAGATGGAGAACAGGTTCTTCTCGCGTCCGCTCACCTGGGCATCGATACCGGCTTCCCGCAGACGCCCCTCAATCTCGCTCTGGATGGAGTCGATGATCTCGCGCCGGTTGCCACGGGCGCGGCGCACCGATTCCCGCAGTACCCGGGAGCGCATGGGGTAGAGCGCCTCGAAGCCGAGCTCTTCCAGCTCGTTCTTCATGGTGTGAATACCGAGGCGGTTGGCGATGGGGGCGAAAATCTCGAGGGTTTCCCGGGCGATGCGGCGGCGCTTGTCCGGCCGCAAAGATCCCAAGGTGCGCATGTTGTGGGTGCGGTCGGCCAGCTTGATCAGGATGACCCGGATGTCCTGGGTCATGGCCATCATCATCTTGCGGAAGTTCTCGACCTGGGCTTCCTTGCGATCGCGGAACTTCAGCTTGTCGAGCTTGGAGACACCGGAGACCAGCTCGGCGACGGCGTTGCCAAACTGCTCGGCAAGATCGTCCTTGGTGACAGGGGTATCTTCGATGACGTCGTGCAGCACGGCAGCCATCAGAGTCTCATGATCGAGGCGCATGTCGCCCAGGATGCGGGCCACGGCAACGGGATGAGTGATGTAGGGTTCACCACTGGAACGCATCTGTCCCTGGTGAGCATCACGGGCTACCACATAGGCTTGCCTGAGCTTCTCAACCTGCTCGGGTGGCAGGTAGGAACTGGCTATTTCTTTAAGATTTTCAAATAAATACAAGACAGTCCCCGCAGCGGTTAAACGGCAATCCGTGAAATTGAGGGTATGCCCTCGAGTTTGCGAGGTTTTCGAGCGGTTGTAAATGGGGAGAACAGCCGGCACCCGGGCGGGCGCCGACTATGGGAAGCGACTGACTTAGCCGCGACCTTCTGCGATGGCAGCAACGGCAGCCAGCTCGGCGGCTTCCTGCTCTTGCTGCTCGTAGCGGTCCTGAGTATCCATCACCTGGTTGTTGACCAGACCCAGTTCGATCTCGCGCAGGGCGATCACGGTCGGCTTGTCGTTCTCTTCGTCGACCAGGGGATCCTTGCCTTGTACCGCGATTTGACGAGCGCGGCGCGCGGCGACCAGCACCAGGTCAAAACGGTTACCTACCTGTTTTACAGCATCTTCTACAGTAACGCGGGCCATGCGGGACTCCAGTGTTTGGGCTTTCTGTGATTGAAAAAGCGGTGTTTAAAAATGACGCAAAAGTTTACTTGTTTTTGGCTTACTCTGCCAGTAGCTGTTTCAGCAAGTTTTGCTGGGCCTGCTGTTGCTGACGCATTTCCAGGCGCTGGCACTCGATGACGGCCCTGAGCTGGAACAGTGCCAGCTCAAAGTCTTCATTGATGATGACATAGTCATACTCGTCATAGTGCACCATTTCGGCAATGGCTTTCTCCATCCGGCCCTTGATCACCTCGGCGCTGTCCTGGCCGCGGCCGATCAGGCGGCGCTCCAGCTCCTCGCGGCTGGGAGGCAGGATGAAGATGGACTTGGTCGGCATCTGTTCGCGGATCTGGCGGGCGCCCTGCCAGTCGATGTCGAGGAAGACGTCGATGCCCTGCGCCAGGCAGGCCTCGATGGCGGCGCGGGAAGTGCCGTAGTAGTTGCCGAAGACTTCTGCCCACTCGAGAAAGTCACCGCGCTCGATCAGCGCCTTGAACTCTTCCACCTTGACGAAGTGGTAGTGCACCCCGTGCTCTTCACCGGGACGGGTGGCGCGGGTGGTGTGGGAGACCGAGAGTTGCATCTTGCCGGCGGCGTTGTGCTGGGTCAGCAAGGCATTGAGCAGGCTGGACTTACCGGCCCCGCTCGGGGAAGAGATGATATAGAGAGTGCCTTGTTGCGCCATGTCTGTACCTTTAAGCGATGATCCGCGCTTTGGTTGTAGCAGAGGCCGCCGTCTTGTGCCCGATAAGGGAGACGGTTGCTCGCAATGCGCGGAGGAATCAGAGTCAGGAGGATGTAAAGGCGGCGAATGTTAGCAGATGGGGGCGGATAAAAAAACGGCCGGAATCATATTCCAGCCGATCAAAATATCCGTAGCTTGCTGTGCGGGCGTTACCCGCATAGAGGGCCATTCTGCCCACGGAGCCGGGGCCGGGCCATCAGATTATCCCTGCGCCAGGGCTCGGAATTTCCGAGTTGCCCTGGGTCGGTAGAAGATGCTTGTCGGTACAGAGGCGGTCGAAGGCGGCGATGACCCGCTCGCGGCTTATCTTGGCCATGGCGTCCGGATCCTTGAGGCGGGTGCGCCAGCCGAGCTCGGCCAGCGGCTTGCCGGTCTCCTGCTCAATCAGTTCCTGATAGACGCTGACCAGATAATCCCGGCACAGATAGGGTCCGGTACGCTCCGGGTTGTGGTGGGCGTAGAGGCCGATCACGGGTGTCCCCACCAGGGTAGCCATGTGGGCAGGGCCGGTATCCGGGGCCAGCACCAGGCTCGCCTCGCCAATCAGCGCCAGCAATTGCTTGAGGCTGGTCTGCCCCACCAAATCTGCCGGCTTGCTCTGGCTGAGGCGCTGGATCTCGGCGGCGAGATCCCGCTCCAGCCTGGCCGGTCCGCCACACAGATAGACCTGAAAGCCCTTGTCTGCGGCGTGATCCGCCAGCGCGGCGTAGCCGGCGGCAGTCCAATTCTTGAATGCCTTGCTGGCAGCGGCACAGATGAGCAGGGTCGGCTTGCCGCCAATTATCTCCTTCGCCCAGGCCTGGTGCTCGGCGCTGATGGGCAGTTGCCAGTCCGGGGTCAGATCCTTTATCCCGAGCTCTTTGGCGAAGGCGAGAAAGCCGTCCAGCACGTGGGGGGAGGCGGGTGAGGGGACCCGATGGTTGGTGAACAACCACTGACCGTCGCTGGCGCGCTCCCGATCAAGCCCGAGTTTGACCTTGGCCTTGATGCCGAGGGTGGCGATGCTGGCGCGCATGGCGGCCTGCAGGTGGAGCAGGGCATCGAACCTGCGCCCCTTGAGGGTCTGCCAGAGATCGCGATAGCCGCGCCACCCCTTGCTCTTGTCGAAGGGAATGACCTCGACCCCCGGCAGATCGGCGAACAGGGTCGCCTCAATCTTGCCGGTGATCCAGGTGATGCGGGTCTGGGGCCACTCCCGCTGGATGACGCGTACCAGCGCCAGCGCGTGGCAGCAATCTCCGATGGCGGAGAGCCGCAGGATGCAGATGGAGGAGGGCGGCGTTTGGAACAGCGGCATGATGTGGCGCAACGATGGCAAAATGGATGGATGGCATTATGCAAACTCCCCTGTGGATTGTAAAATTGCGCCGGTTGCCCGACCGGCACGGCTTTCTGAATGGATGCCCTGCACCCACTTTCGACCGGAATTCTCATCATGCTGACACACACCACCCACAACCAGGTCTGCTGGTATGCCGACGGAGTCTTCCGCGATCCTTCCCCTGCCTTGTTCGATCCTGTCTGGTGGCAGACCCATCGCCAGGTGGTGGGTTCTTCCATCGGCCGCGGGGTGACCTGGTTCGTGAAGGATGAATCCCGCCACTTGGTGCTGCGTCACTACTACCGTGGCGGCATGGTGGGCAAGCTGGTGCGTGACCGGTTCTGGTTTGAGGGGGTGGAGAGCAGCCGGGCCATGGCTGAATATCGTCTGCTGGCGACCCTGAGTGAACAGGGGCTGCCGGTGCCGCGCCCCTTTGCGGCCCGCATGGTCAAGCAGGGACCCTTCTATCGGGCCGACATCCTGATCGAGCGCATTCGCGGCGCCAAGGATCTGGTGGCCCTGCTCAAGCAGGGGCCGATCGCCGGTGAGGTGTGGCACAAGATAGGCAAAACGGTGCGCCAGTTGCACGATGCAGGGGTCTATCATGCGGATCTCAACAGCCACAACCTGCTGCTCGACAAGGAGGGCAAGGTGTGGGTGATCGACTTCGACAAAGGTGCCATCCGCTCCCCCGGCAACTGGCAGCAGGCCAACCTGGAGCGGTTGCTGCGCTCCTTCAACAAGGAGTCGCAACTGCACACCAGCTTCCACTTCGTGCCGGAGAACTGGCAGGCGCTGATGGCAGGCTATCAGGGCAAGGTGGCGTGACGTCGGGCTTCACTTCGTAGCTGGAGGCTGGCAAGCCCTGATGGCGGACCACCAGAGGCGAGAGGTGCGAGGCCAGCGATGCTGGCGCGGTTGCTCGGCGCCAGCACCAATGTTACTTATTGAGTGTGATTGCTTGGACAGATATTCAGATCCGGTTTCGAGGCGCGTGATGGAAAGGTATGAGACTGCCGGGGTTGAGGTCACCACTCCCCTTGAGGTGACGCTGATGGCACAGGCCATGGCGATGTTGGAGGCCGGGATCTGGACCTGGTCGGCCGGGCAGGGTCTGAGGCGGGACCCTTCCTGTCTGCAACTGCTGGGTCTGGAGGGGGGCGAGCTGGGGGATCTCGGCTGGCTGGATCGGGTACATCCGGATGATGCTCCCCGTCTGGCAGAGGCCCTGGAGGCCTGTCAGCAAGGGCGCAGCAACGGGCTTCGACTCGAGTACCGTATCCTGCACCATCAGGGCCATTACATCCGGCTGGAGGAGCGGGTCCGTCGCGACGAAGGAGGTCAACTGCTGGGGGTGGTTCGCCATCTGGATGCCGCCATGGCGCCTCTGGAGGATCGCCACGACACGGATCCCCTCACCGGCCTCGAGAGCCGCAGCCACTTCGAGCTGTTGCTGGATGAACGGCTGGCCAGCGAGAGCGGCAGTTTCTGTCTGCTGCAGTTCAGCGTGGATCACCGCAGCAAGATCCTGCAGTTGTTCGGGGAGGCGGCCTGCGACGCCATGCTGGCCAAGCTGGCCCGCATCGTGCGCCGCGAGCTGCGTCGGGAAGATCCCTTCGCCCGTTGGGACGAAGACGGCTTCATCCTGATGCTCTCCCAGACCGATCGGTTAAGCGGCCTGGAGATTGCCGAGCGGCTGCGTCTTGAGATCGCCGACGCCAGCCTGCTGCCCCAGCGTCCGGTGACCGTGAGCATCGGCCTGGTGCAGAGCCAGAGTGCCGAGCAGCTCGATCACCTGCTGGCCCGGTTGGCCTCCTGCCACGGTCAGGCGAAGCGGGAACACAACGCAGTGGTCGGCTGACGGCCAGTCACTGTCCGCGAACCCATTGACGCCGATGGACCCATCAGCGTCAATGGTTTTCAGTCAGCGCTCACTGACCTGCTGACGCTGGCAGACCCAGAGGGAAGCCAGCATCAGCAGGGCGCCCAGACCGAGCCTGAGCAGGTCGGTATCCTTTCCCCAGAGCACCAGATTGACCAGCAGACCCGCGGGGATCAAGGCGTTGTTCATGATGGCCAGCACGCCGCTGCTGACCAGGGTCGCCCCCTTGTTCCACAGGAAGTAGCCGAGCCCGGATGCCCCGACCCCCAGCCAGAAGAGGATGCCCCATTGCAGGGGGCTGGTGGGATATTGAGGTTTGCCCAGCAGCCACCAGGCGGGCAGGGCGATCACCAGGGCGCCCAGATAGAAGCAGCCGAACACCGCCAGCTGGGGCGGCTGCTCAGCCTCCCGGGCCAGCAGCACCTTGTAGCCCACCTGGCCCAGGGCGAAGCAGACGTTGGCGCCCTGCACCACCAGGAATCCCAGTACATAGCTTTCGGTCAGGCCGTCGAAACGGATGACGGCCGCCCCCAGCACCGCCAGCAGGGCCCCCCACAGATAGACAGGCTTGAAGCGCCCTTCCAGCAGGTCGTGGATCAGGGTGACATAGATGGGGGTGAAGATGGTGAACACCAGCACTTCCGGTACCGTCAAGAGCAGGAAGGAGTGGTAGTAGAAGAGATACATGATGCCGAGCTGGATGGCACCGAGGGCCATCAGCTTGGCCACCAGATCGGGGCGCAGCCAGCGACGGCGCAGGAAGGGCAGAAACACCAGGCTGGCGAGCACGATGCGGGTCAGTACCGAGAAGTAGGCATCCACCTGACCGGCAAGGTAGACCCCGATCAGGCTGAAGGAGAAGGACCAGAGCAGGGTAACCCCTATCAAGTAGTTCATGTGATTGAATTGTCGTCAATTGTCAATTTGGAGGGCGCTATGATGGCCGAGTTGGAAGGCGCGATCCAGCGTTTATGGGAAGGGTTGTCACAGATCGGAGCATTTGCCTTCGAGGCGAGCAACGGGGCCGGATCCGCCACCGACTGGTGCGGTCGCGGGGAGGGGGCCGTGGTGGTGACCGATCACCATGGGGGGTGGCTGTATGCCGAGACGGGTCGCTATACCACGCCCCATGGCCGGGAGCTGACCATGCACAATCGCTTCTGGTGGCAGCGCACCGCACGGGGGATCATGCTCTCCCACCTGCGCTACGAGCAGCCGGTGATGCTGTTCGAGCTGTTGCCCCGGGGGGACGGGCACTGGGTCACGGCCGAGCCTCACCTGTGCGGGCAGGATCACTACAGCGCCGAGCTGACCGAAACCGGCGGGGGCTTCCTGCTCGCCTGGCAGATAACGGGGCCGCGCAAGAACGAGCGGTTGAGTTATCGCTACGGAGCAGAGGCGCAGAGATAAAAAAACCGGCGCAGGGCGCCGGTAGAGGGGACAAATCGGAGGTTTTGTTAAAACGGTCCCAAAAACAGGAGAGATACACTCTCGTCACACACGCAGAGAGGGTCTTCAGGCATTCAGTGCATAGTTCAGCATGGCTTGCAGCTTGCTGTCGAAGAACCAGGGCAGCAGCATCATCAGCAGACCCAGCACCCCGGCCAGCCGGTGGCGATACTGCCAGCCGGCTATCAGTACCAGACCGCCGCAGAGGGTGGTCAGGATGCCTGACATAGGGCAGCCTCCCGCTGTTGGCGGCGCTGCTGTGCCCACTGGTTGAGGGCGACCGAACCCAGGATAAGGGCCAGCGCCACGCCCGTGGTGGACTGGATCTGCTCGCCGAGGAACAGGGCTCCCAGCATGACGCCGAACAGCGGCACCAGGTAGTTGCTGAAGGAGGCGAAGGTCGGGCCCGCCTTCTGGATCAGCGCCATGTAGAGGAAGTAGACCAGGCCGGTACAGAAGATCCCCAGCATGGCGACGGCGCCCATGGCCTGCTGGCTCGGCAGGGTGAGGCTGCTCAGGTCGGCCACGAAGGGCGCGGCCAGCAGCAGCTGGATGGCCGAGGAGATCAGGATGTTGCGGGCCACGACCACAGGATGGTCCTTGGCGAAGCGCTTGATCATCAGCAGGCCGATGGCGAAGCAGCTGGCACCGAACAGGATGGCCATGGCACCGAGCAGGCCGGCATTCATGCCGCTGGTCAGCTTGGGCCAGAACAGTACCAGCACGCCGATGAAGCCGATGATCACGGAGACGAGGCCGCCCTTGGTGATTCTTTCACCAGAAATAAACAAGGGAGCCGCCAGAATGGTCACAAAGGGGATACAACCCATGACCACGGCCGCGATGGCGCTGTCCACATACTGTTGTCCCCAGGCCACCATGATGAAGGGGATGGTGGCGTCGAGCAGGGCGATCAGCATATAGGTTCGCCAGGGCGTGTGTTCACTCTTGAGGCGCATGAACAGGCAGAGCAGACCCAGGGTCAGGCTGCCACACAGGGCGCGTCCGGCGGCCACCATGATGGGGGGCAGTTCAGCCACGGCCTGGTGCATGAAAATGAACTGGGAGCCCCACAACAGGCCGATCGCCAGCAACAACAGATAGCTACGCATTTGAATCTCCGATGTAATTCGCCTGCGCATTCTATGCAATCTGCTACTATGCCAAAAATGAATTGTCGTCATTCAACTATGGCCAATATCGATGGAACTGCCCCTCTCCCGCCTCGACCTCAACCTGCTCACCGTGTTCGACATGCTGATGCAGGAGCGCAACGTCACCCGTGCCGCCGAACGGCTGCACCTCTCCCAGTCCACCGTCAGCCATGCGCTGGGGCGCTTGCGCCAGGCGCTGGATGACCCGCTGTTCGTGATGAGTCGGCGCGAGATGATGCCGACCGAACGGGCCAAGGCGTTGGCGAGCCCGGTGCGCCAGGCGCTGGCCATGCTGGAGCAGGGGCTGCGTCAGGCCAAGGGATTCGACCCGGCAAGTGCGCGGCGGATCTTTCGCATCGCCACCCCGGGCTCGGTGGAGCACGGCCTGGTGCCGGTGCTGGTGGAGTGGATGGTGCAGCAGGCTCCCCACTGCCGACTGGAAGTGTGCGAGCTGGCGGACAGCGACTACGAGCGGGAGCTGGAGAAGGGGGAACTGGATTTGGTGATCGGGTTTGCCGGTGCCAACCACCTCTCGCCCCGGTTGTGGCGCGAGGAGTGGTTCAGCAATCCGCTGGTCTGTTTGTCTCCCCTCGGCAGCGCTCTGCCCGACATGCTGGGGCCGGGAGAACTGGTCAGCCGGCCCCACATCCACACCTCCAGCTGGGGCCACAGCCAGGCCATGGTGGATCTCTGGCTGGCCCGTTTCGGGGTGGAGCGGGAGCTGGGGGTCAGGCTGCCGAGCTTTATGGCGGTACCGCCGCTGATGGCGACCGGCCGTTACCTGGTGGTGGTGCCCGAGATGATCGGGCGCCACTTCTGTCGCCACTATCCGTTGCGCCTGCACCAGCTGGAACCCGCCATCCCCATCGTCTACCTGATGGCGGGC
The DNA here is from genome assembly GCF_014168615.1 of Aeromonas sp. WP2-W18-CRE-05. Lineage (NCBI taxonomy): Bacteria > Pseudomonadati > Pseudomonadota > Gammaproteobacteria > Aeromonadales > Aeromonadaceae > Aeromonas > Aeromonas sp. WP2-W18-CRE-05. The sequence continues at coordinate 44,647 of NZ_AP021917.1, forward strand.
CACCCGCTCAGTGCCCATGACGAGGCGATCGGCTGGTTCAAGGGGTTGTTGCACCGGCTGGCGAGGGAGCGCTACGGCGCGGATGCGCTCGGCCATCCCACGCCGCAGGGGGCAGATCACGCCAATCCGGAGAAGTAGTCCAGCCCCATCGCCCCCTTCACCTCGGCCAGCACCTCGTCGGTGAGGGCCCGGGCCTGCTCGGTGCCCTGCTGCAACAGGCGCAGCAGCTGACGTTTGTCGGCGATGGCCGCCTCGCGCCGCTCCCGCATCGGGGCAAGCAGGGCCTGCAGGCAGTCGTTGAGTACCTGTTTGCAGCGCATGTCCCCCAGACCGCCGCGCTGGTAGTGGGCCTTCATCTCGGCCACCAGGGCCTTGTCAGGGTGGAAGGCATCCAGATAGGCGAACACCGTATTGCCCTCCACCTGACCCGGATCGCTCACCTTGAGGTGATTGGGGTCGGTATACATGGCGAACACCGCCTGCTTGATCTCGCCGCTCGACATGCCGAGTTCGATGGTGTTGCCAAGGGACTTTGACATCTTGGCCTTGCCGTCGATGCCGGGCAGGCGGCCGGTGTCGCTCAGGATGGGCTGGCACTCGGTCAGCACCTCTTTGCCCACCAGGGTGTTGAAGCGGCGCACTATCTCGTTGGTCTGCTCCAGCATGGGCAGCTGATCCTCGCCCACCGGCACGTGAGTGGCACGAAAGGCGGTGATGTCGGCGGCCTGGCTGACCGGATAGACGAGGAAGCCGGCGGGCAGGCTGCGCTCGAACCCTTTCTGCTGGATTTCGGCCTTGACGGTGGGGTTGCGCTCCAGCCGGGCGACGCTGACCAGGTTGAGGTAGTAGGTCGTGAGTTCGGCGAGGGCGGGCAGGGCGCTCTGCAGGCAGAAAGTGGTCTTGGCCGGGTCGAGGCCGGCGGCCAGGTAGTCGGCCATCACCTCCAGCACGTGATCGGTCACCTTGGCCGGGTTGTGGCCGTTGTCGGTCAGCGCCTGCAGATCGGCGATCATGACGAACTGGCGGTAATGGTGCTGGGCGGCCACGCGCTGGCGCAGGGAGCCGACGTAGTGGCCGATGTGCAGTTTGCCGGTGGGACGGTCGCCGGTCAGGATAACGGGGTTGTGCATGTCACTCTCTCCAGTTGGGTGAGCCGGGAGGCGACAAAGGGATGAAAACAATGACCGCCTCTCGGCGGTCACGGTGTTTTCTTTGGGAAATTCTACATAGAAAAGCAGTGCCGCCTGTTTATAAGCAGCACCACCAGTAGTTGTGATTGAATGAGGTCATATTCATGGCAAATCACACTACGCCTGTTCGATCACTTCTGCAAGGGCACGACCAGCATGTCGCAGGGCACGGTATTCATCAGCTGGCGTGCGCTCGAGGTGAGCAGGCTCCAGAAGCTCTGGCGATGGCCGCACACCAGCAGGTCGATCTGGTAGTCCTTGACCGCCTGGTTGACCCGCTCGCTCAGATCGCCGCAGATGACCAGCTTCTTCTCGATGGGGTAGTCCACCGAGGCGAGGAAGGCTTCCAGCTTCTCCTTCGCTTCGGCGATCACCTGGTCCTGCACGTTGTCGATGTCGATGTCGATCATCTCGGTGTAGAGATCCTTGAGGTCCACATCCACATGGATCACCGACAGCTTGGCGCCGTTGGAGCGGGCCCGGTCGACCGCCTTCTCGATCACCTTGCGGTTGTCTTCCGACAGGTCGATCGCGGCCAGTACGTGTTTGTAATAGGTTCCATTCATGGGAGTTCTCCTCACTGATCCTGGGTCCACTATACCAATGTCTGCTGAAACTAAAACGGCATCGTCGCCACAGTTTCAGGATTTGCCTGACCCCGAACCGGAAGGCGTAGAGGTGCAGGTGGCCGGGGAGTGCATATTTTGAACAGGAGTTTGACGCCGGTCACAGGCGTGCTATTGCCCCCGAGAAGGTGGGGGAATAGGATGTGCCCGTGCTTCGCAATGAACACAAAACAACAAAAAGCATCTGAATACCGCTTTGGGGAGCCTCGCGCTCCCTTTTGTTTTTCTGCCCTCTTCCAGTCCATATCCCGTCCGACATCAAGGTAATCCCGCCCCCCTTGGTTATGCTGTAGCCAGTTCCCTTGGCAAAACGGCCAGGGCTCCTCACCTGCAACCGGGTGACGCTGTCATGGCCGTTTCTCATGTCCCACCGATGCATCGGAGAGTCCTTCATGATCATTCATCCCCAGATCCAGGGTTGTGTTGCCCGCAATTGCCACCCCATGGGTTGTCGCGCCGCCGTGCTGCAACAGATCGAACAGGTGCGGGCGGCTGGGCCGTTCAACGGGCCGAAACGGGTGCTGGTGCTGGGGGCATCGTCCGGTTTCGGGCTGGCGTCCCGGATCGCGCTCACCTTCGGCGCCGGGGCCGATACCCTGGGCGTCTCGTTCGAGCGGGGTCCCTCCGACAAGGGGCTCGGCAGTGCTGGCTGGTACAACAACATCTGGTTTCGTCAGGCGGCGGAGCAAGCCGGTCGCATCGCCGTCAACCTGATCGGAGATGCCTTCTCCGACACCATGCGCCAGCAGGCCATCGACGTCATCCGCCAGCGACTCGGGCAGGTGGATCTGGTGGTCTATTCGCTGGCGAGCGGAGTCAGGGTGATGCCGGATGGCACACAGATACGCTCGGTGCTCAAGACCACAGGCCAGCCGCTGCAAGGCTGGGGGCTGGATCTGGAGCACGATGCGCTGGTGCAGCAGTCGCTGGTGCCAGCCACCCCGGAGGAGATCCGCGACACCGTCACCGTGATGGGGGGCGAGGACTGGCAGCGCTGGATGCAGGCATTGCAGCAGGCGGATTGCCTGGCCCCCGGCGCCCGGACCGTTGCCTACTCCTACATTGGCCCCGAGTCCACCTATCCCCTCTATCGGGACGGCACCATCGGCTATGCCAAGGAGCACCTGCACGCCACCGCCGAGACCATCAACCTGCAACTTGCCGGGATTGGCGGTCATGCCTGGGTGTCGGTCTGCAAGGCGCTGGTGACCAAGGCGAGCGTGTTTATTCCGGTGCTGCCTGTCTATCTGGGCCTGTTGATGGGGGTGATGAAGGAGCGTGGTGTCCACGAGGGCTGCATCGAGCAGATGCAGCGGCTGTTTGCCGACAAGATGTACGGGCCCAGAGGAGTCGTCGCCGATGGCAACCGGCTGATCCGGATGGATGACCACGAGCTTGAGCCAGCGGTGCAGGCCGCCGTCTCGGCGCTCTGGCCCAAGGTGACGCCGGAGAACTTCCGCACCCTGGGGGATTTTGCCGGGTTGCGCCAGGAGTTCATGCAGCTCAACGGCTTCGAGCTGCCGGGGGTGGATTACGGTGCGCCGGTGAACGTGGCGTCACTCACTGAGCTGACGCCCTGACACCCGCACGAGGGGGCATCAGGCGACGTTGCAGGCCAGTTCAGGGGAAAGATTGGGAGACTGGGCCAGCACGGTCTGGTTGCGCCCCTGGCGCTTCGCCTGATACATGGCCATGTCGGCCCGATGGATGAGCTGGCTCAGGCTGTCATCCTGCGTCGAGCGTTCCGCCACTCCGATGCTGATGGTCATGTGGGGGGCCGCCAGGTAGGCGATCCGGCTTCTCAGCTGCTCCGCCTGCCGCCAGCAGGTGGCCCCGTCCTGGGTCATGGCCACCAGAAATTCTTCCCCGCCCCAGCGCCCGATCAACTGCTGGTCCGGCGCCCAGCTCTTGAGCTCCCTGGCCAACTGCCGGATAGCCTGATCCCCCGCCTGGTGACCATGCTTGTCGTTGATCTGCTTGAAGTGATCGATGTCGATGATGAGCAGGGTCAGGGGCGTTTCGTGCAGCCATTGCTGACCCAGTCTCTCCAGCAGGGCGCGCCGGTTGGGCAGCCCGGTCAGCTGATCGAAGGTGGCGAGCTTGTAGAGGTGGCGCGAGCTGCGGTGGAGCCTGCGGGTGGTGAGCCCGAGCAGGATCAGGGCGACGGCCAGCAGCACCAGCAGCAGCAATTGGTAGTAGCGGGCACTCTGCTGGTAGAGCAGTTGCTGGCGCTTGTTCTCGTTCTCCTGCTGCAGCGCGCGATTGCTGGCCTCGCTGCGAGCCAGATCCATCTCGACCTGGAAGGCGGCCGCGTGCTGGCTCAGGGTCTGGTTGAAGTGCTGCTTGTAGTACTGCATGTAGCGGGTCATGGCCCCGTAGGCCTCGGGGTAGCGGCCCAGATCGGCCAGCAACCTGGCCTGCATCGCCCGACCATCCATGGAGAGAGGGGCGGTGTGCTCCATCAGCAGTTGCAGGGCCAGCTGCTTCTCGCCACGACCCAGCAGGGTTCTTGCCCTGATCTCGGTCAGACGGGAGGCCGCCTGCGGGCTATCCAGCCTGTCATAGATGGCTTGTGCCTCCTCCAGGCTGCGCCAGGCGGCGTGCCAGTCCGCCCGTGCGTTGAACACCATGGCCTGGTAGCCGAGGACGATGGCACGATAGTGGGGTGACAGGCTCGGCGTGGCCAGCAGGGTATCGAGCAACTGGCTGGCTCTGGCAGGCTGGCCCATGTCGATGTAGAGCCTGGCCATGTTGGCCCGGATGATGGCCTGGCTGTTGGGTTCGTTGAGCTGCACCATCTGGCCGAGGGCATCCTGATAATAGGTCTCGGCCTCACGGTAGAGATTGAGGTCCGCATAGAGGTTGCCGAGGGTCATCAGCAGACGGCCGCACTGCAAGGTGGAGAGGATGGAAACCGGCTCTTTCTGCTTGAGGTGATAGGCGGTCTTGAGCTCGAGGATCGCCTCTTTCATCTGCTGGGTACGGTAGAGGGCGAGCCCGTTGAGGGCATGCCACTCCGAGACCTGCCTGGGGTGATGCCGGACCACTGGCCAGAGCTGGGTGAGCAGCTCGAGTGCCTGATCCGGCGTATCGGCATCCAGGGTCAGGGCAATCTGCTGCAACCGGAAGTCGAGCAGGCGAAGGGTCTCCTGCTGGGCATTGGCCAGACCGCGGGCGCGGGCATTGTCGCGCTGTGCCTGGGGATAGCGGCCTAGGGCTGCCTGGGCCAGGGACCTGGCGTAGAACAGTTCCATATCCTGCTGGGGACTGGCGTCGAGGCGCTGCAGATAGCCGACGGGATCGCGCGCCGCCTGCAATTCAGCCTCTTTCAGCAAGGAGGGAGCTGCCTGCAACTGGGTCATCCAGAGCAGCGCCAGTGCCATTATGAATCTCATTGAATCCTTTCCCCGACCAATGGCGCCATCATAATGGCTGATGTCACCTACACCATGTTTCTTTGCTTCTCTATAACCGTATGGGGGAGAGGATGAGGTGAAAAGTCGTCGCAACTGCGGGGTGCGTCGGTTGTCTCTGGTTGCGTCAGGATGCAACAGTGGCGACAATCGTGGGCAAATCACAGTGGAGAATCATCATGTTGGCCAAAGCCATGATCGAGAAGTTGAACGAGCAGATTAATCTTGAATTCTATTCCTCCAACCTCTACCTGCAGATGAGCGCCTGGTGCGAGGACAAGGGGTTCGAGGGGGCCGCCACCTTCCTGCGCCAGCATGCGGTCGAGGAGCGCCAGCACATGGAGCGCCTGTTCACCTACGTGAGCGAGACCGGCGCCATGCCGGTGCTGGGGGCCATCGAAGCGCCTCCCCACGAATTCAAGTCCCTGGGTGACATCTTCCGCACCACCCTGGAGCACGAGTATCACATCACCAAGTGCATCAACGGTCTGGCCCACGTCGCCTTCACCACCCAGGATTACTCCACCTTCAACTTCCTGCAGTGGTACGTGGCCGAGCAGCACGAAGAGGAGAAGCTGTTCAAGAGCATCGTCGACCGTCTGAGCCTGGTGGGCGAGGATGGCAAGGGCCTCTATTTCATCGACAAGGAGTTGGCCGAGCTGGCCAAGGGCGCCCCGGCCAGCATCATGGACGGCAACGCCTGATAGTCGTGGACACTTAGTGTTCAGTCAGTACAATGACGGCCCCTTGTAAAGGGGCCGTTTTCTATTTGCAGGTGTCCTTGTACCGCTGTGCTGGTGTCTGCCGGGTACAATGACGGTCCTTTAAGGTAAAGGGGCCGTTTTTCTTTTGATGGGTGAGTGACGATGAAACAGGTGGATGTGGTGGTGATCGGTGCCGGGGCGGCCGGATTGATGTGTGCGGCCCAGGCTGGCTACCGGGGTCGCTCCGTGCTGGTGCTCGACAACGCCAAGAAGCCGGGCCGCAAGATCCTCATCAGCGGCGGCGGTCGCTGCAACTTCACCAATCATCAGGCGGGTCCCCATGCCTTCCTTTCGGCCAACCCCCACTTCTGCAAATCGGCGCTGGCGCGCTATACCCAGCAGGATTTCATCGATCTGGTGGACAGGCATGGCCTGAACTACCACGAGAAGACCCTGGGCCAGCTCTTCTGCGACGACAGCGCCAAGGATATCGTCGACATCCTGCTGACCGAGTGCGACTGGGCTGGCGTGACCCTGCAGTTCCAGACCGAGATCCTCACCGTCAGCAAAAAAGATGAAGGCTTCGTGCTCGACACCAGCAAGGGGGAGATCGCCTGCTCGTCGCTGGTGGTCGCCACCGGCGGCCTCTCCATGCCGAAACTCGGTGCTACCCCTTACGGCTTCAAGCTGGCGGAGCAGTTCGGCCTCACCGTGCTGCCGACTCGCGCCGGGCTGGTGCCCTTTACCCTGCATCAGGCCGACAAGGAGGCCTTCGCCGATCTGGCGGGGGTCAGCCTGCCGGTGGCGGTGACCGCCGAGGATGGCACCCGCTTCAAGGAGGCCATGCTGTTCACCCATCGCGGCCTCTCCGGCCCCGCCATCCTGCAGATCTCCTCTTTTTGGCTGGCGGGGGAGAAGATCCACATCAACCTGCTGCCGGATCTCGACATTCCAGAGACCCTCAAGACCTGGGCCCAGGCCCATCCTGCCCAGGAGCTGAAAACCGTGCTGGGGCGCGAGCTGCCCAAGCGCTTCGTCGACAAGCTGGTGGAGCTGGGATGGCTGGTGAGCAAGCCGATGCGCCAGTACAACGAACGGGAGCTGGAGGCGGTGGCCACCCTGCTGGGGGATTGGCAGATCCTGCCCAACGGCACCGAAGGGTATCGCACCGCTGAAGTGACCCTGGGGGGGGTGGATACCAACGCGCTCTCCTCCAAGACCATGGAGGCGCGCACCGTGCCCGGCCTCTACTTCATCGGCGAAGTGGTCGATGTGACCGGCTGGCTCGGTGGTTACAACTTCCAGTGGGCCTGGTCGTCGGGCTGGGTGGCAGGCCAGTACTGCTGAGGAATGCCGCGGCCCTGCGGTGAATGGTCCCGTCAGCGGCCTCTCGGGTGACAACTTCCAGTTGACCCGGTCGTCGGGCTGGAGTGCTGACAAAGAGGCTCGGCGGATGAGTCCGAGCGGATCGGGCCGTGTCAGGCGGCCCGAGTGATGGAACCAGACGCGGCCTGCTCAGGCCGCGTTTTTTATGGTCGGTCGCTGGTTGCCGCTTGGCCTCTAGCCTCTCCTGATATTGGGCAGGAAGGCGGTCAGCAGGCCAATAAGGGGCAGATAGGCGCAGACCTGATAGACGGTTTCGATGCTGGTGGCATCGGCCAATCTGCCCAGCAGGGCGGCCCCTATCCCTCCCATGCCGAAGGCGAAGCCGAAGAAGAGGCCGGAAATGGTACCGACCTTGCCGGGTACCAGATCCTGGGCGTAGACCAGGATGGCGGAGAAGGCCGACGCCAGGATGAGGCCGATGACGATCGACAGCACCGAGGTCCAGAACAGGTCGACGTGGGGCAGCAGCAGGGTGAAGGGAGCGACGCCGAGGATGGAGATCCAGATCACCCGCTTGCGACCGATGCGATCGCCGAGTGGCCCGCCGAGCACTGTCCCCGCCGCGACGGCAAACAGGAAGGCGAACAGATAGAGCTGGGCGCTCTCCAGCGACAGGTGGAACTTGTCCATCAGGTAGAAGGTGTAATAGCTGCTCAGGCTGGCCATGTAGAAGAACTTGGAGAACATCAGCAGACCGAGGATGGCCAGTGACCAGCCAATCTGGCGGCGGCTCAGGCCGGTGCCGGCATGGGCCCTCATCCGCCGATGGAAGCTGGCGGCATGGTGGCTGGACCAGCGGCCGACGAAGCTGAGCACGATGACCCCGATGAGTGCGAACAACGAGAACCAGGCCGCACTGCCCTGTCCCTTCGGCACTATGATGAGCGCCGCGAGCAGGGGGCCGATGGCCGATCCCAGATTGCCGCCGATCTGGAACAGAGACTGGGCCAGACCGGGCTGGTTGCCGGCCGCCATGCGGGCGACCCGGGAGGATTCCGGGTGGAAGACGGAGGAGCCCATGCCGATCAGCATGGCCGACAACAGCACGGCGCCAAAGCTGCCTGCCTGCGACAGGTAGAGCAGCCCCACCAGCGTGAAGCCCATGCCCAGAGGCAGGGAGTAGGGCATGGGTCTGCGGTCGGTATAGAGGCCAATCAGGGGTTGCAGCAGCGAGGCCGTGAACTGGTAGGTGAGGGTGATGAGACCTATCTGGGTGAACGACAGATCGAGCCCCAGCTTCAGGAGGGGATAGATGGCCAGCAGTACCGACTGCATCATGTCGTTCAACAGGTGCGAGAAGCTGATGGCGGCGATCACCGGATAAGCGGTGGTAGTCGGGTTGTCCACCGCGGGCGGGGCGGTGATCGGGGTGTCGGTACTCAAGGTCTTGTCCATGGCTGGGGTATCACTCCCTCTACCATGCCCTATCCCGGCGCATCTGGACATAACCAAAGTGGGCGAACGCCCGGATTGCGTTCGCGCGGCGCGCAGGCCGTTCATGCTGACGGCGTGTGGATGGCTGGTCAGATCTTGTGCTTGGCGCGGGGCGGATTAGTATAGAAGGCCTGCCGCCGTTATCCGGCCCATCACCCGCCATGGAGGGAACATGTTCGAAAGCCTGGGTGTCATCAACGTCTGGACCTATCTGGTCGGTCTCTTCTTCATCATCATCGCCCCGGGCCCGAACTCCCTCTACGTGCTGCGAACCGGTGCCGTGCGCGGCATAGGCCCGGGTTATCGCGCCGCCCTCGGCGTCTTCGTCGGCGATGCCATCCTCATTTTCTGCGCCTATCTGGGGATCGCGTCCCTCATTCGCACCACCCCATTGCTGTTTACCCTGGTGCGCTATCTGGGCGCCATCTACCTGCTTTATCTGGGGGTGAAGATCCTGCACGCGAACTTCATCGCCAAAAAGGCGGGACCGGCGTCCGAGATGGATCCCGGTGAGCGCTATTTTACCAAGGCCCTCACCCTGAGCCTCACCAATCCCAAGGCGATCCTGTTCTACGTCTCTTTCTTCGTGCAGTTCATCGACTTCAGCTATGCCCACACCTGGATCTCCTACCTGGTGCTGGCTGGCATGCTGGAAGCCATGAGCTTCGTCTACCTGACCCTGCTGATCTTCGGCGGTACCCTGATGGCCCGCTTTTTCCGTCAGCGCCAGACGGCGGCCCGTCTCGGCAACGGCCTTATCGGCCTCTTCTTCATGGGGTTTGCGGCCAGGCTGGCGACGCTCTCCTCCTGACCCCGGGGATTGCTGACCGTCCGGTGTCGGGCACCTAGTCTGGCCAGCAATCCTTGCCCACCGGGATGAAGCGGGACTGGTAGACGATGAGCTTCTGGTTGCCCGGCTGATTGATCCCGGGATTGTGGTAGGTCTCCCCGGGCAGCAGGTACTTGCTGTCCGCCTCGCTGTCCGCCTGCTGGCAGCCCCGTTTTACCATGAACTCGAAATAGGTGTTGCCGGTATTGGTGATGGTGCTCTGTGCCGGGTCCAACTGGTATGCAAAACGTGACTGACGCGGACGCACCACCAGGATGGACTGCAGGGCCAGTTTCACCTCGACGGTTCCCCGGTGCTGCGTCTGGCTGCCTTCATCCACCTGGGCTGCCGGTGACTCGGTGAAGGTGATGCGGTAGTAACGCTCATGGTCATCGGCGGGCCCCTTGTAGTAGAACTTGACGTTCTGGGCATGTCTGGCGTGCAGGGTGAAGCGCCTGGGGGCAAACAGCAGCTCACCGGGGACGGTGGGCAGTGTCCTGCCTCTGGCCGTGGGGTCGCTGATTTTTTCCATTTGTATGTCGTACAGCTTGGGTGAAGCACTGTTGTTGGTCAGGGTTCTGGTAATGAACTCCTGCTCTGGCGCCATGGCAAGAGTCATGGCGCCGATGTCGAGGGCGGCGGCCTGTGAGGCCAGCAAGCCGCCCAGCAAGGGCCAAAGTAGACGATGCATGTTGTACTCCATGGTCAGCGCCAGGTCCCCTTGATGGTGATGGTGCCGCTTTGTTCCACCTCGCCTTCCCACATCTCGTCGCCCATGGTGCGCTGCACCATGGGATCGGTCAGGTCGAATTCCAGCGCCAGCTTGTAAAACCGGGTGATGCCCTGACCGTTGACGGGATCATTCCACTCCTGCGGTGGTTGATTGTCCTGTATTCCGAGGGTGCGAATATCCACCGGTGTGCGATCGCAGCGAATGGCGTGCCGTGAACCCGCTCCATGAGCCACCGAATCGAATACCAGCCTGGTAGGGATGGGGACGGCCTGTTCAGGAGCTGAGGAGCCTGCCGGATAGAAAGTGCAATATCCCCGATAAGGCGACCCCCTGTCCTGTGAAATAGAAATTTCCAGCATATCGGCACTGATGGGGCCGCTATCAGAGATATTGTATGAGAAGCTCAGAATGTCTTTTCCGACCTGCCCCTCCCTGTAAGGATTGCTGACGCCCTCCGAAGACAAGATGGATACGCTGAAGTCCCGCGGCTTTATCACGATTTCAGTGGTGCCACTGAATTCATAAAACCCACTTTCCGGTGCTTTGACATTTCGCATGTTGAAGTTAATCAAACTTCTTGTCAGTTGATCCTGAAGCCCGAGTCTGACCACCTGTTTGAAAAAATTACTGGAGAGAAACAGATAAATAGACGATTGCCCATTGAGATAGCCGATCTTGTAGTCAGCACCCTTGCTTGCCCAATTGGTGAGATTTGCGCTCATTTGCACATCTGCACTGGCAATGGCGCTGTTCAGGGCCGCATTTTTTATGTTTGTGTATACATAGGGATCGGAAAATGACTGGCTACCATCCTGACTGAAATCGTAGTCAAGAAAACGGCAGAGAATACCATCACGGGTACCCAGCCGATAATTCTCGCAGCCTTGTGAACCGGGTAACACATAGGGGGCTCCATTGCTGTCCACGATCACTTCACTGATGGCATTGGTCTGTATAAAGCGCAGATGACCCGCTTTCTTGTGCTGTACCTTTCTCACATACCAGGTGCCGCTGCTTTGATCTATGCAACGCTCACCCGAGGCTGCATCATAGGCTCTGGTGGTCCTGCAGAGGTTCATTTCCCTGTTCAGGATGGCTCCAACCGGCATGGTACGCAGGTAATCAAAGAAGCTGGCGCTCAATTTTGCATGAGCATATCCAGTTGCCGCCTTCGTTAATCCAAAGAAACCTGTTTCATTGACGACGCTCGGCTTGTTGACCGCTTCTGCCGTTTGCGGGTCACATCCAGACCAGCTCTTTATGCAACGCTGATTGATATAAGGATACCGAATCGGGCCGTTTTCCCACATGTCGATATTGTCGTTGGTGACTGTGTAGTTATAGCCATTGTCTGCATATGCCAGGCTGACCTGTCTGGAGTCGGACGTCCAGGCATTGCCACCCGACAGGCGAGGGTCCAGATAATCGGTTGGGGTAATGAATAAATTGTTGTCCTCCTGATTTTCAATAAACAGCAAATGACGAAGATCGGCATCAGCCAGATTATATTTTGTGACAGCCGCACTGCCTTGCTGTGCCCAGCCGGCGCCAAGTGCAATGACCAGCAGCAATCTGTGTGTGATGTTCATGTTCAATACTCTCTCACCATGGCGTAGGTGGGCAGTCCCTGGCAGGTCACGATGCCGACCCAGGCCGCGCCCGTGTGTTGTGCAAGATCCAGGTCGGCTTCACAGAAGTCGCTTCCCCGGCGGAAAGTCAGCATGGGGTTGGCCTTGTCCACGTCCAGGGTGAACTCGCCGACCTCGTTGGTCACCGTGGTGCCGATGTGGTTGTCAATGCGGGCGTTAGCAAGCAGCGAGCCATCTTCTGCCCTGAGTACGCCAAACACGGTGACCATCTCCTTGATGCTGCTGCCGGCATCCAGGGTGGCGACGTTGCCGGGGAACAGGGTGTAGCGCTGCTTGCCGGTGTTGATGTCATAGCTGTCCTTGCCCGTCTTGCTGTTGAGCAGTTCCACCTCGTATTCCTGATAAGGCGGGAGCGCCAGGAAGGTCTGTTCCCCTTGCAGGGGGTAGTCCTGTCCATTCACCTTGGCGAGCATCTGTCCTTCCCGGTGGATGCCGGTATTGATGATGAGGCCTGAACCAGAGGTGCTCCGGCTGGATGCGATCACGTCGTTCTCCGTGGTGATCAGGGCACCCCGTGCAATCAGGTTGCCATTCACGTCGCCGCCATGACCGCGACCCAGCGTCATGGTGCCGCCGATGACCCTGTTCTCGAACCCCAGGGTGCCGGAAAGCGCCATATTGTGTGTGTCGCTGCCGTGCATCATGCGGGAGGCATTCAGTGCGGCCAGGTTGATGGCTCCCTCCATGCGCTTCTGATAGTTGAGGTTGGCCGTGGTCTGGCCCTGCTCGTTGCTGCTCATGCCGAAGCTGAACAGATTGTCGAACGGGATGGCGTAGTCCAGGGTGATGCTCTTGTTGCTGAATCCATTGAGTGTGCCACTGTCGCTCTGCAGGCTGGCGCGCATGGAGAGGTTGCCGTATCGGCCCGCATAGAGGTGCTGGTAGTAATCCGCATAACTGCGATCGCTGTTCATCTGACGGTCGTGCGTGGTGTTGAAGGTCAGCTGGCCCATGCCGCTGACCCAGCCACCCAGATTGATCGTGATGCCGGCAGAGTAGAGCTCGGTTGCACTCACTCCCAGGGCATCGCCTGCATACAGTTTTTCCTGGCTGACCCACAGGGAGGCATTGTCATGGGCTTGCCAGGAAAGACTGGACGCCAGCCGCCAGGAGTGATCGGTGGACAGCATGCTTTGCAACTGGGTGCCGAGGCGATCCGTGACCTGCCAGCTTGCGCGTGCCTCGCCGACGGCCGCATCCCTGAACGCATAGGTGGTCGTCGCCAGATCAAGGGTATCCAGCGAGCGTGCCAGCGACAGACCGAGCAGGGGGGAATCGCCGCTGTGCTGGCTGTTCTCCATCATGCCTCCCCACCATTGCCATCCCCACTCCCGGGTAAAGCCCTGATTGCCGCCCAGCTTGGTGACTCGCTGGGTGGTCGTGCTGGTCAGGCGGCCGTCGACATAGACTTCGACCGTGACGTTGTAGACCCCGTTGGGGAACGCGGAGGTGTCGATGTGCTGGTTGCCGATCGCCAGGTTTTGCAGGCCTATCAGGCGTTCATCCCGATAGACCCTGACCTCGCCGTTGGCGGGCATGAAGACTTGCACCGGAGTGGTCGATTCGTTGGTGGTCTGTTTTCGAGATTGCGCCTGGTTGCCATAGGATGCGCCGTAGAGGCGACCCGTGGTCAGGCCCGTCACCACCCCCAGGGTCTGCAGGTCCCATGTCGAGACCATGCCTGCTGCGATGCGGCGATCATCGAGATCCCGTTCGTACATGGCGCGGTAGATATCGCCGCTCTGCTCCGGCTCACCCAGGTTGTAAAGGGAGGCATCCACGGCGACATGGTGCGCGCCCAGCCCGGCGGTACTCTCCAGTTGCAGGAAATTGGAGTCCTGGTGCCCGCTCTGGGGGGTATTGATGAAGGAGTAACCCAGGTTGTAGCGCTGTACGCCCGTCAGGGTGTCCACCGTCGGGGTCAGTGCGGCACGGTTGTCAGATTGCCTCGCCTGGCCAAAGGCGTCCCGTGACACCCGGATGGTGAGCAGCATGGCGACGAGGTCCAGCTGCATGCTGGCATCGGCATCGATCTGCAAGTCGCCATCGGCAGAAAAGGTGCGTCTTTGCTTGCTGGAGAGCAGAGTGGTAAGAGCATCGTTCAGCACGCCTTGCTGCTGGCCGGCACTGAAATCAAGGTGCAACAAGTGCAGCTTGCCGTCTTGCAGCAGCAGGGTGGCATTGCCGATGGTGTCGTCGGTCAGGGTGTCGATCCTGTTGTCCTCATCCGTGTATCGCAGGCGTACCGGTACCGCCAGCCCCTCTTCCAGCGCCTTGGCAAAACTGGCAGGAATGATGACGTTGGCAATTTTGAGAGGGGCAGCAGTGCTGGCCGAGGCTGACATCGCAATCAGCCAGGAGAGCGGCAACAGCCAGGCTTTTTTCAACATATCGAGCACCATGGTTCCGGGTGTGGAGAACGAGAGCCGTCACCCTGCAAGAGGGTGGGGCGGTACCGTGATTGGGGATTACTTGATGACGACGAATTCCTGACCCAGCCAGAGTCCCAGGTGGCTCTTTGGATCACGCATATTGACCTGCTTGAACCGGCGCTGCTTGCCCGGCAGGTCGTAGTAGGTTTCCTTGCACAGCTCCTCGCCTTTCAGGCAGGGGCCATACGCTACCGTGCGATAGGAGGCATTGCCCTGGTTGGTGAGCGTGTCGTCCTTCAGGTCGTAGGCGAACCGGTGCTGGCGTGGTGTTACCACCAGAATGGTGCCTATCTGTGCTGACGTGGTGGCAACCGCCTGGCGGCGTTCGTTGCGCTGATCGTCGACGGAGAGCGCCGTGTCCAGCCAGCGGATGCGGTAGTAACGCTCCTTGTCATCCTGCGGGCCCTTGTAAAAGAACCTCACGTTGTTTCTGGCATTGGCGGGCAGCATCAGCCGACTGGGTGACAACATCAGCTCGCCGCTGACTTCCATGGGGATCTCCTGCCCTCCCTCTTCCGGTGAGGTGATGCGTGTCACGCTGATCGTGACCAACCTGGCCTGGTCGCTGCCATTTTCAATCTGTTTGGCGACCTCCTGGCTGCCCGCATCAATGAAGGTGGTGACGGCGCCGACATTGATCGCCTGGCTGATACCGGGAATGAGCAGCAGCCAGATCGCTGCAATTTTCAGGTTCATGATGTGCCCCTAAGAGAACAAAGGGCCCCGCAGGGCCCTCAATGGTACGCGGTGGATGAGTTAGCTCCAGTTCGCTACGAACTCGACGTTGACTTCACCGCTCCACAGGCCGTCCGGCAGAGCGTCAAAGGTGGTGGGGGTGCCGCTGGCAGTGGCACTTTCAATGTTGAAAGTGAAGGAGCCCTGCGCCGTGACGCGTTCGGCATCGTTCTTGAAGCCGTTGGCAAGAGGAGAAAGATTCCCCCCCGTGATGCCGGCAGCGGTGTCGATCAGGGTGGTGTAGGCGGTGGTGCTGACCGGTGCGCCGCCCCACAGCACGCCCACATCGACGGTGGAGTCGCCACCCAGGTGATTCAGGGTGCCGTTCAGCTTCTTCGCCTTCAGGGTGAAGTCGGTCGCGCTGGCATCACCCTTGATGGCGACATCGAACAGGCCGTTGACGGTGTTGAACCCCTTGATCCCTTCGGCATATTGGAAGGAGAGGCTGGAGAGCGGGGTGACCACCAGCTCGGAAGTGGTGTCTTTCTTGGCAGTGGCCTGCCAGGTCGCGACGGCAGACGCTTCTACGGCGGCTTGAGCGGCGGCGGCAAAGCCCAGGGTAGCCACGGACAGAGCAATCAGAGTCTTCTTCATTACGATATTTCCTACATATCTTCTGGATGGTATTGACCACCCGGTTGGTTCATTGCCCGTCAGGGGCATGCCTTGCCACGTTGGTGACGATTCGACCAGTCGTGGCAGCCGGACCTAGAACAGGTTGCTCCTCGGACCAGCTTGTTTTTTCGTCGATCAAGATAGCGATCGGATCTGTCTTGATCGACCGAATGGTGTGTAGGAAAAATCCCAAAGGAAAGTGGGTGTAAACCCTTATAAAATAAATTTTTTTCTTTTTCTTTCAGTGGCTTGTAGCTTCCCATGTATTTGATTTATATGTTTTTTCGGTCTTTTTCTCGTGGGTGGATGCCGGCTGGAAAAGCCGGGAAGGAGGGGAATTCAACGAGGGAGGGGGCTCGGCCACCACCAGGCTCCATACGAGGCAAATAAAATGCAATATATTGATAAATATATAAAAAATAAATGAAGCTATAATGATGATTAACTTGAAAATGCCATTTTTATATTTATTTAACATCTTGAAAACAAGGTCAGGCTGTATGGTGTCGTTGCTTGATTTGTAGTTAATATGCTCGTCGGACAGGGCTGAATAACGGATCTATATATGGCGAAGGTATTGATAGTTGATGATCATCCAGCAATAAGAATGGCCGTGAACATGTTGTTGAAACAGGAAGAACATCATGTGCTAGGCGAGGTTGATAATGGTGTCGATGCTATCGCCATGGCCAGGAACACCCATCCAGATATTGTCATTCTTGATATTGGAATACCTCAGCTTGATGGCATCGAAGTGATAAAGAGAATCAAGATGCTGGATATTGGCGCCAAGATTCTGGTGCTGTCTGCACAGTCCACTCATCATATTATGGTGCGGTGCCTGCAAGCTGGCGCCGAGGGATTCTTGTCCAAGCTGGATGATTTGTATTTGCTGAAGGATGCGATCGCAAAAATAGAGAAGCGGCAACTCTATTACCCCCGTGACGTCATCGCCGGCGCCAGGCATGCCCATACGGTCGATCGGGAAGATCTGCTGTCGACCCTCTCTTCCCGCGAGATGAGCGTGCTGCTGCAGATTTGTCAGGGTCATGCCAACAAGCAGATTGCCCAAAGCATGCTGTTGAGCGAGAAAACCGTCAGTACCTACAAGACCCGGTTGATGAAGAAACTCAACATCACCAACATCGTTGATCTGATCAGTCTGGCCAGACGGCAGAAACTGCTGTGAGCAGGGCGAAATTGCTGTTGCTTCTGCTGGCGCTGGTCTGGGTGTGGCCGCTGGCGGCCCAGGAACCGGAAGAGCCCCTGCTGCAAGTCTATTCGCGGGATGGCGGGGAATACCTCGATGCCAGCCCCTTGCCGCTGCATGGGGAGGAGTGGCGCTGGTTGCAGGAGCGCGAGCGGCTGATCCTGGGGGTGCCCAGACCTGACAACCCGCCTATGGACATCACCCTGAGGGCGAATGCCTATGAAGGGGTGACGGCCGACATCGTCGGCATGTTGACCCATCTGCTGCACATCGAGATTCTGGTGAAGGGATATCCCTCCAGGGCGGCTGCCATTGAAGCGCTCCAGCGGGGGGAGATCGATCTGCTGAGTACCTCCAATTCCTATGAGCGGGAACAGCATCTTCTGCTGACTGACAAATATATTGCTGACGACCCAGCCATCTATAAAAACATTCAGGTCAAAGAGCGAGAAATAAGAACAATAGCCGTGCCGGAGTATTATTTGCCGTTCATGGACATCATGCGCTATCTGTCGGACTACAAAATTAAAATATACCCGTCCCGCTATAGTGCATTGTCCGCGGTGGCATATGGTCAGGTTGATGCCGTCATGGTGGACATGATCTCCGGCAACTTCATCGTCAACAAGTTCTATCAGAGCAGCATTCAATTATTGAAGCCGCTCTATATCGATACCGCCGGTTTTGCCTTTGCCCTCAATCCCAAGGAGCGGCGACTCAAGAGGATCATGGATATCGCGCTGGGGGAGATCCTCGAGGGCAAGCGGGCGGAAGTGGCCAAGCGCTGGAATGGGGGGGGGCCTCTCCATCGGTGCCAGCAGAATCGACCTGAGCCGCGAGCAATGGGAATGGCTGAGCAAACGGGAGAAGATCCGGATTGCGGTGAACAGCGGCATCCCGCCCCTCAGTTTCTATGACGTCACCGGTACCATGCACGGCGTGGTCGCCGATTTGCTGCAGGTCATGCGAGCCAAGCTGGGGGTGGAGCTCGAGGTGGTGCCTGCCAAGACGCCGGAGCAGATGACCCAGTTGCTGGATAGCGGCCAGGTGGATGCGGGGGTGTTGAGCCCTTCTGCCGAGCGCAGGAACCGCTATCTGTTCAGCCGGGCCTTTGTCCTCGATCCCCTTTCCTATGTGGTGGGGCTGCGCCACCGGGAGGTCCCCCCTGCATCGCTGCTCAAGACCGGCACCGTGGCCATGGTCAGAGGCTTTATCTCGACCCAGGCCATCGAGGCGGAATACGGCAAGCTGACGTCGCGGCAGTTCGATACGATTGAAGATGCCATGCGCTGTGTGGCGATGGATGTGTGCGATGTGACCATACTGCCGCTGCGGGTGGCCAAGTACTACGTGAACAGCAAATTCCCCGACAGCCTGATCATTACGGGGGAGCTGTTCGATTCCATCCCCATCGGTGCCGCGTTGGCGGTCACCCCCGCGCATCCCGTACTGCGGGACATTCTGGACAAGGTGATTGCCATCATTCCGCCGGATGAGCTGGAAGGGCTCTCCAACCGCTGGCGGGTCAATGTCAAACAGGAGAGTGTCTCCTGGCAGGAGTTAATTCAGGAGTTCGGGGTCTTTATCGCCTTGATCCTGCTGCTGACCCTCTGGGTTGGCCTATGGGGGCTGTCCCTGCGCAAGCAGATCCGCGAGCGGCGACTGGTGGAGGGGGCGCTGAGCACCCAGCTCAAGTTCATCGCCGATCTGGTGGACGGGACACCTCACCCCATCTATGCGCGGGATTTGAACGGGATCCTGGTACTGTGCAACAGCAGCTATGCCAGCTTCCTTGGCGAGCCCAAGGTCAGCCTGCTCGGCACGGGCCTGGACGACGCGCGAACGCGCTGGCCTTTTCTTGCTCCCCTGCACGGGGATCTGGTGCTTTCCTGTGACAGCCGCCGTGCCCAGGAGGGGGATCACCGTCTGGTCCTGCCGACGGGCGGGGTCGACGTCTATCACTGGGTTCAGCCTTACTACGATCTGAACGGCAATGTGCAGGGGGGCGTGGGAGGCTGGATCGACGTCAGCGAACGGGTACGCCTGCTCGATGAGCTGGCGGTGGCCAGCCAGGAGGCCCAGGAGGCAAACCGTGCCAAGAGCACCTTCCTCGCGACCATGAGCCACGAGATCCGTACCCCCATGAATGCCATCATCGGCTTGCTGGAACTGGCGCTCAAGCGGGGTCGGCTGCACGAGGAGGATCAGGCCTCCCTCGCCATTGCCCATGGCTCGGCCAGCGATCTACTGAGCCTCATCGGCGACATCCTGGATATTTCCAAGATCGAGTCTGGCCGGTTCGAACTTGCCCCCGAACCCCATGACATCGTGACCCTGACAGCATCGGTCGTTACCGTCTTTACCGCGCTGGCGAGGCAGAAAAATCTGCGGCTGGATCTCGTCACGGGCAATCCTTCCTGGGTGCAGATCGATGGTCTTTGTTACAAGCAGATCGTCTCCAACCTGATCAGCAACGCCATCAAGTACACCGAGCGTGGGTCGGTCACGGTGACGCTGGCCTCCCGGGTCAGCGATGGCTGGTGTACCGTGCAGCTCACCATTCTGGATACCGGAATCGGCATCGATCAGGCCGAGCAGGCCAGGCTGTTCGAGCCCTTCAGCCAGGCCAGCCAACCCGAGAAAATCCAGCAGTCGGGTACTGGGCTGGGTTTGATGATCTCCCGCTCCCTGTGCGAGACGATGGGCGGCTCCCTGCAACTGGAGAGTGCGCCCGGGCAGGGGACCCGGGTCAGTATCGAGATCAAGCTGCCGGTGGCCGATGCCGTGGCGATGCCCGCCACGCCTGCACAGGAGCCGGCGGTGGAGCCGGTGCGGCGACTGAAGATCATGGTCGTGGACGATCATCCAGCCAACCGGTTGCTGGTCAGCCAGCAACTGGCTTATCTGGGTCATGACGCCACGGCCGTCGAGTCGGGAGAAGAGGCGCTGCGGCTGCTGATCGGAGCCAGGGTGGATGTCATCATGACCGACTTCAACATGCCCGGCATGAACGGCTTCGAGCTGGTTCGCCAATGCCGGGAGCTGGAGCGGCTGCACGGCTGGCGACGCACCGTGATCCTCGGGCTGACGGCCGATGCGCGGCAGGAGCAGATCAATGAAGGGCAGGCGGCAGGGATGGATGACTGTCTGTTCAAGCCCGTCGGACTGGAGGCGCTCGATCACTGCCTGCGTCGGCACATGCAGCGGGAAGAGCAGAGTGACATGGTCGTCTGCATGGAGGAGATCCGGCGGTATCTGGGGCCGCTGACCGCACACCAGTCGACCCTGATGGTGCCTCTGCTGGCCGAGTTCGTGCGGGCCAGTGACGACGATATCGCGGGATTGCAACGGGCCGCGGAGGAGGGGCATGTCGGCCAGTTCATCGACCGCATACATCGCCTGAAAGGGGGCGCCAGGATCATGGGCACTCTGAAACTGGTGGCGACCTGCAGCGAAATAGAATCCTGGGAGCTCGATCAGGCCAGGCTGCCCGAGGCGCTGGCCCGTTTGCAGCAAGAGTACGAGGTCGTTCGGCTGGCGGCGACCCAACTGCAGGTGATGGAAGGGGAGGAATGAAGGCATGGGAACATGCCTTCGGCTCCTGTGGTCAGCCCAGCCAGTACACCATCAACTCATAGGCGGCTTCGCCCACCTGGTCCGGTCTGGCTGACGGGGCCTGATAGCTGAGGTAATAGCGGGTCGCCTGCGCCAGGGGGAGGGCGCGGCTTGCTTCGAGGGGTTGTCCGTTGAGCGCCAGCGTGATCCGGAGATCATCCTGCTGTGGCAGGGAGCCGTAGAGTGCGCGGGCTTGCAAACGATAGGTGGTGTTGAAATCCGGGTGGCTCAGGTCTGCTGCCAGGATCTGGACGGGAGCCTGTGCCGGATCCGAATTGATGGCCTGGAGGCCTGGGTGGGTAAGCGCTACTTCCATGTTGGTCTCTTTGCTGGCGGTGGCCTGCCAGTTCAGCTGGCTCACCTGCGTATTGGCGTGAACGGCGGCACTGCTGCAACCGATCATCACTGCCAGCACCATGCTTTTTTGAAACATAGTTATCTCCTTTGTCGGACTGGGCCCTCCTTGGCGAGGGCCTCCTCTTATCGGCGCTTTCCCCGAAAGCTGAACCGCTCTCCCCGGATTCGCCCATGAGTCGGCGGCAGATAAGGGGTATGATCCGCCCCCTGGCGCCATGCCATTGACGGAGGAGAGCCATGCTCGAAAATCAGATGATGTTGTTGGCGGTGTTTGAGCGGGCGGCGCTGATGCTGATGACGCTCTTTCTTCTCACCCGCACCCGGCCGTTTCAGCGATTGTTCCAGAAGCGTGACCACACCCCGGCCGAGCTGGTGCTGGTGGCGGCCATCTTCTGTCTGTTCGCGGTGTTCAGCACCTACACCGGCATTCCGGTGGAGGGGGCCCTCATCAATGTGCGGATCATCGCCATCATCTCGGGCGGCATCCTGTTCGGTCCCTGGGTCGGCATTCCGGCCGGGGTCATCTCGGGTCTGCACCGTTATCTCATCGACATGGATGGCCACACCTCCATTCCCTGTCTCATCGCCAGCATCATCGCCGGCCTGCTCGCCACCTGGCTGCACCTGCGCTGTCGCAAGTCGCGGCTCTGGCTCTATGGCATCCTGGCGGGGATGGCCTGCGAGGGGCTGACCATGCTGCTTATCTGGCAACTGACCGAGCCCCATGCGGTAGGTGTGGAGATTGTCAGTCATATTGCCTACCCGATGATCGCCGGTGCGCTCTGTATCGGGCTCATTATCAAGCTGGTGCAGGACCTGGACGACGAGAAGGAGCTGATTGCCGCCAAGCAGGCCAAGCTGGCGCTCGACATCGCCAACAAGACGTTGCCGTTTTTCCAGAACATCGATCGCCACTCCCTGAGCCAGGTGTGCGGCATCATTCGCAGCGAGATCAGCGCCGATGCGGTGGCCATCACCGATACCCGCGACGTGCTGGCCTATGTGGGGGTGGGCAAGGATTACTACGAGCTGGACGAGCACCACGCCATCAGCGACATGACCCACAGAGCGGTGCTGCTGGACCAGATCATCATCAACAACGATCTGCGCCAGTATCACCTCTCCGATTTCCACTCGGTCATCATTATTCCGCTGCGGGAAAACGGCGCCGTCAGCGGCACCCTCAAGATCTACTATCGCCGCACCCACAGCATCACCAGCTCCCTCAAGGAGATGGCGGTGGGTCTCTCCCAGCTCATCTCCACCCAGATGGAGGTGTCGCGCATCGAGCAGCTCAAGGAGATGACCCGCAAGGCGGAGTTCACCGCGCTGCAGAGCAAGATCAACCCCCACTTCCTGTTCAACGCCCTCAATGCCATCTCGTCGCTGATCCGCATCCGTCCCCAGCAGGCACGCCAGCTGATCGCGAACCTCGCGGATTACCTGCGCTACAACCTCAACAAGGGGGACACCCTCATCGACATCCAGGAGGAGCTGCAGCAGGTGCGCGACTACGTGGCCATCGAGCAGGCCCGCTTCGGCGACAAGCTGGAGGTGGTGTTTGAGGTGGACGACGTGCATATCCAGGTGCCGAGCCTGCTGTTGCAGCCGTTGGTGGAAAACGCCATCCTGCACGGCATCCAGCCCCGCAGTGCGCCGGGTCGGGTCACCATCGAGGTGAAGCAGCTGGCGGGCGGCATCCGGGTCGCGGTGCGCGACACCGGCTACGGCATCAGCCAGGCGGTGATCGACGGGGTCGCCGCCGGTCGGGTGGAAAGCCGCAGCATCGGTCTGATGAACGTGCATCAGCGTGTCAAGCTGCTCTATGGCGACGGCCTGCACCTCAAGCGGCTGGAGCCGGGGACCGAAGTCTGTTTCTATCTGCCTGATCAGGAGGCAATGCCATGCTGAAAGCCATCATAGTGGAAGACGAATACCTTGCCCGCGAGGAGCTGGCCTTTCTGGTGGGGCAGCACAGCAACATCGAGATAGTGGCGAGCTTCGAGGACGGGCTGGAGGCGTTCAAGTATCTGCAGGATCACGAGGTGGACGTGGTGTTTCTGGATATCCAGATCCCCGCCATCGACGGCCTGCTGCTGGCCAAGAACCTGCACAAGTCCAGCCATCCGCCCCACATCGTCTTCGTCACCGCCTACAAGGAGTTTGCGGTGGAGGCGTTCGAGCTGGAGGCATTCGACTACATCCTCAAGCCCTACAACGAGCCGCGTCTCATCAATCTGCTGCAGAAGCTCGAACTGGCGGGCAAGTCCCAGCCCCAGGGTGCGGAGTCCGGGTTGCCACAGAACCGCACCGTCAATCTGGTGAAGGGGGAGCGCATCATCGTCACCCCCTGCGAGCAGATCTACTACGCGGAAGCCGACGAGAAGCTGACCCATGTCTACACCCGTACCGATCGCTACGTGATGACCATGACCCTCAGCGAGTTCGTCAGTCGGTTGCCTGCCGAGGGGTTCTTTCGTTGCCACCGCTCCTACTGCGTCAACATCAACAAGATCCGCGAGATAGTGCCCTGGTTCAACAGCACCTATCTCATCCGGCTCCATGACCTGCCGTTCGAGGTGCCGGTCAGCCGCAGCAACATCAAGGCATTCCGTCAGCTGATGCGGCTCTGATTGTCATTCATTCCCGCCGATCTGCATTTCATGCCTTAATCGGTCGGCGGGAGTGGCGTCTTGCCTATAGTGGCCCCAGTTTCCTTAAGGCCATTCCTCGAGACGCATCATGACCATCGATCTGAATCGCACCCGCTACCTCACCCTGTTGGGGACCATCATCACCCAGTTCGCGCTGGGATCCGTGTACACCTGGAGCCTGTTCAACGCCCAGCTTTCCGACAAGCTGGACGAACCGGTGAGCCAGGTCGCCTTCGCCTTTGGCCTGCTCAGCCTCTCCCTGGCGGTGGCCTCCTCCCTGGCGGGCAAGCTGCAGGAGCGGTTCGGGGTGCGCAACGTCACCCTGGGCGCCGGCGTGCTGCTCGGCATCGGCTTCTTCCTCACCGCTCATGCCAGCAACCTGGCGATGCTCTACCTCTGCGCCGGCATCCTGGTCGGTTTTGCCGATGGTACCGGTTACCTGATGACCCTCTCCAACTGCGTGAAGTGGTTCCCGGAGCGCAAGGGGCTCATCTCCGCCTGCTCCATCGGTGCTTATGGCCTCGGCAGCCTGGGTTTCAAGTACATCAACCTGCTGCTGCTCTCCAGCAATGGCCTTGAGACCACCTTCCAGCTGTGGGGGCTGATCGCCATGTCCATGGTGCTGGTGGGTGGCATGCTGATGAAGGATGCGCCCCAGCAGGCCTCCGCCGTGCAGCAGAGCGAGAATCGCGACTTCACCCTGGCCGAGGCGATGCAGCCGCAGTACTGGATGCTGGCGCTGATGTTCCTCACCGCCTGCATGAGCGGTCTCTACGTCATCGGCGTAGCCAAGGACATCGGCGAGAAGATGGTGGGCTTGCCGGCCGTGGTCGCCGCCAACGCCGTCGCCATCATCGCCATGGCCAACCTGGGCGGCCGGCTGGTGCTGGGCATCCTCTCCGACAAGATGTCCCGTATCCGGGTCATCACCATCGCCCAGTTGATTACCCTGGCGGGCATGGCGCTGCTGCTGTTCGTGCCGCTCAATGCCAACCTCTTCTTCGTGGCAGTGGCCTGTGTGGCGTTCAGCTTCGGCGGTACGATCACCGTCTACCCCTCGCTGGTGAGCGACTTCTTCGGCCTCAACAACCTGACCAAGAACTACGGCGTCATCTATCTGGGCTTTGGTCTGGGCAGCATCATCGGCTCCATCGTGGCCTCCCTGTTCGGCGGCTTCATGGCGACCTTCAACCTCATTCTGGTGTTGCTGGTGGTGGCCCTGGTGCTCTCCCTCACCATCCGCCTGCCAGCTCCCGTTGCGGCTGTCGACAGGGCCTGACCCCTCTCGCTTCTCAAGTCATAAAAAAAGACCCGGGCCTTGGCCCGGGTCTTTGCATGTCAAGGGGTGGACTCAGCGCGGAGGCAGACCCAGCAGGGCGCGCAGCTGGTGCGCGGTGGCCTCGACCGCCGCCCAGTCGCGGCCAGTGACGGTGACGTGGCCCATCTTGCGGCCGGGGCGGGCTTCGCCCTTGCCATAGAGGTGAAGGTGCACCCCGGGCAGGGCCAGGGCGCCGGCCCAGTCCGGCGTGCCGTCTTGCCACAGATCCCCGAGCAGGTTGAGCAGGATGGCGGGCTGAACCTCAGCCTGTGCCGGCAACGGCAGATCGCACAGGGCGCGCACCTGTAACTCGAACTGGCTGCAACCGGCGTTGTCGATGCTGGGGTGACCCGAATTGTGGGGCCGGGGGGCCATCTCGTTGACCAGCAGTTCACCGCCGACCAGGAAGAACTCCACCGTCAGCACACCCACATAGTCGAGGGCGGCGATGATGTGCTCGGCGATGCGCTGGGCTTCGCGCTCCAGGGCGGGCACATTGGCCGGGGAGCGGGTCTGATCCAGGATGCCGCCGCTGTGCCAGTTCTGCACCAGAGGCAGGGCACTGATGGCACCGCTCGGACTGCGTGCCAGGGTGAGGGCAAACTCCCCCTCCAGTGGCAGGCGTTTTTCCAGCACGCAAGGGACACCGCTGGCGGCCAGGGCCGCTGGCAATTCGCCCGCATTGTGGATAGTCCACTGCCCCTTGCCATCGTAGCCCTCGCGGGCGGTCTTGAGGATGGCGGGGAAGAGGTCGCTGGGCAGGGCGGGCAGCGGCTCGCCGGGCAGCAGGGTCAGGTTCGGGGCGACCGGTACGCCGGCGCGGGTCAGGAAGGCTTTCTCTTCCCGGCGATCCTGACAGACACGTACTGCGCTCGCGGCCGGGCGCACCGGCTTGTACTGCTCCAGCAGGGCCAGGGAGGCGGCGGGCACGTTTTCGAACTCGCAGGTGATGGCGTCGCAGCGGCTGGCCAGATCGCGCAGGGCATCGGTATCGTCATAGGCGGCAACGATCTGCTCGTCGGCGGCTGCACCGGCGATGCTGATGGGGTCCGGGTCCAGCACGATCACCTTGTAGCCGAGACGGTGGGCAGACATCACGAAGTAGCGGCCGAGCTGGCCGCCACCGAGCATACCCAAAGTGGCGGGGGGCAGTATCATGCCGGCTCCTCCAGGGTGAGCGCCAGCACCCGGTCGCGCTCCTTGGCGCGGAAGCCGTCGAGCTGCTGGTGATAACGGGGAGCGTCGCCATCTTGGGCGACAGACAGCAGGGACACGGCGAACAGACCGGCATTGGCGGCACCCGCCTCGCCGATGGCGAAGGTGGCGACCGGCACGCCCTTGGGCATCTGCACGATGGAGAGCAGGGAATCCATCCCCTTGAGCTGGCGGGTGGGGATGGGCACGCCCAGCACCGGGATCGTGGTCTTGGCGGCTAGCATGCCCGGCAGGTGGGCTGCGCCGCCGGCGCCGGCGATGATGGCGCGCAGACCGCGATCGCGCGCACTGGCGGCATATTCAAACAGGAGATCCGGGGTGCGATGGGCGGATACGACGCGCGCTTCATAGGGCACGCCGTGCTCCTTGAGGATGCGGGCGGCGGCCTGCATCACGGGCCAGTCAGAGTCGGAGCCCATTACCAGGCCGATCATAGGGGGGGTCGTCATTACGGCTTCCTCGGATGTCAAACGTTTGCTGCATGTTACCAAAAAGCCGTGGGATCTGGCTCAACATTTCTTGTGTTTGACCCTCTCGAATGACGGTCAACGAGCCTCAAGGTACGAGAGGGGGCGAGGATCTGCGCCACTTGGCACCGGCTTTGGGTAAAAACGACATTAGAAATCCAGATGGCTATACATCCAAGGCGGCTCTGCCTATAATCCCCCCGCTTTGGCGCATCATGCTTAAAAGGGAATCCGGTGAGAATCCGGAGCTGGCGCGCAGCGGTAAGGGGGAACGAAGCGACATCAGGGCACTGCCGTCAGGTGGGAAGCCGTCGCCGTAGGTCATCAGCCCCCAAGCCCGAAGACCTGCCAAAGTTCGTATTTCGGGCCGAGAGAAACCGGCCACGAAGTAGATGCTTACGCGAACTTAAGGATCTCTCATGTCCAAGACATTATTGGCGGCTGCCCTGTTGCCAACGGCGGCCTTTGCCCAACAACTGACCATCCCTGTCAATCCCACCATGGTGGTGACCGCTACCCGTGTCGCCCAGCCTGCCTCCAGTGTGCTGGCTCCCGTCAACGTGGTGACCCGTGACGAGATCGATCGCCTGCAAGCCCAGACCGTGACCGACGTGGTCAAGACCCTGCCCGGCGTGGAAGTGGTCAGCAACGGCGGCCGCGGCCAGCTCAGCTCGCTTCGGGTACGTGGTGGCACCTCTTCCCAGACCCTGGTGCTGGTGGACGGGGTGCGCAGCGCCTCTCTGACCGCCGGGATGACCGAGCTCAACAACCTGCCCCTCAACCAGGTGGAGCGGATCGAATATATCCGCGGTGCACGCGCCACCATTTATGGGTCCGATGCCATCGGTGGGGTCATCAACATCATCACTCGCCCGGACCAGGGGACCAATCAGCACAAGTTCAACCTGGGCGCGGGCTCCCACAAGCAGCGTCAGGCTGCCTTCAGCAGCGCCAGCCAGGTGGGTGATGCGGGTCAGATCAAGGTCGCTGGTGGTTTCGATGACGAGACCGGCTACAACGTGCATCCCATCGTCGGGGTGAACGATGGCGACAAGCATGGCCACCGGGGCTATAACGCCATGGTGGATTATCAGCAGGCGCTGGCCAGCAACTGGGATCTGTTCGGTACGACCCGCTGGTTCCGCAACATTGCCCAGTACGACAGATCCTCTGCCGCTTCCGCCTGGGGCCCGGCGTTTCATCAACGCAACGAGACCTGGACCGAGAACCAGAGCTACCAGCTCGGCTCCCGCTATCATGACGCGCGCTACCTGAGCGAGCTGCGCGGCGCCTTCTCCAAACAGGATGCCTACGACTACCCGGATACCAGCGGCCGCGATCAGTCCGCTGATCGACTCTATACCCGTCAATACACCCTGAACTGGGTCAACAGCGTCAAGTTGGACGAGAGCTGGACCCTGGGGGGCGGCGCCGACTGGCAGCGCGACATGCTGGACGATAGTTCCCGCTCCTCTGGCGTCGCCTTCCCGAGTGAGGCCGATGAGCGTGACAACACCGGGCTCTATGCCCTGGCCCAGTTTGACAACCAGGTCTGGCAGGCCGAGCTGAGCGGTCGCAGCGATGACAACGAGCAGTTCGGACGTCACAACACCTGGCAAACCGGCGCTGGCTGGCGCTTCGTTGAGGATTATCGCCTCAGTGCCCGTTACGGCACCGGTTTCCGTGCCCCCTCCTTCAACGATCTCTACTACCCGGGGTCCGGCAATCCTGACCTGAAGCCGGAAGAGTCGAAAAGCCACGAGTTGATGCTGGACGGGCAGACCGCTGGTGTGGAGTGGCGCTTGACCGGTTATCGCAACGATTTCGAGCAGATGATCCAGTGGGCACCGGACAGCCAGGGCATGTGGACGCCGCAAAACGTCGGCAAGGCGCGGATTGAAGGGGTTGAGCTGGAAGGGGAGTTCGAGACCGGCTGGCTGAGCCATCGCGTTTCCGCCGAATACAAGGATCCCAAGGACAAGGTCACCGACAAGCAGTTGCAGCTGATCTCCCGCAAGGGGGCCAAGTGGGTGAGCCAGGCGCAGTGGCAGCAGTTCGATGGCTCCCTGAGCTGGATCTACCAGGGTGAGCGTTATGGTGACGCGGCCAATACCACCCAGCTGGGCGGTTACAGCGTGTGGAACCTGGCGGTGGGCTATCAGGTTGCACCGTCCTGGAAGGTCTCTGGCAAGATCAGCAACCTGCTGGACAAGGAGTACCAGACCTCGGTGGGTTACCCGGCTGACGAGCGTGCCTACTATGTGACGGTGGACTACGCACTCTGATCCCCTTGTCTGGATCTGAAAAATCAGGGGCCCTGCCATTGGCAGGGCCTTTTCTATTGGCGCCGGGCGGGAGTATGATCGCGGCCTCGCATTCAAGGGGGAGCTCAGGTGGCCAATATTCTCGTGTTCGACTCCGGTATGGGCGGTCTGACCGTCTATGGGGAGATCCGTCGCGCTCTGCCGGAGCACAACTATTTCTACAGTTTCGACAATGCCCACTTTCCCTATGGCGAGCTGAGTGAGGCGGCCCTCATCGAGGCTTGTACCGGACTGGTCAGCCACATGGTGGCCGAGCACGCCATCGATCTGGTGGTGATCGCCTGCAATACCGCCAGCACCATTGCCCTGCCATCCCTGCGTACCGCACTCAGCATTCCCGTGGTCGGCGTGGTCCCCGCGATCAAGCCTGCCGCCGCCCTGACCCGTAACGGCTACATCGGTCTGCTGGCAACGCCCGGCACCGTCAGCCGTGACTATACCCATGAACTCATCGCCCAGTTCGCCCCGGGCAAGCATGTGCTGCTGAAGGGGGCCACCGAACTGGTTATCGAAGCCGAGCGCAAGCTGGCGGGGTTGCCGGTCAATATGGCCCTGCTCAGAGAGGTGCTCGCAGACTGGATGGAAGGGGAGGAGAGGCCGGATACCCTGGTACTGGGATGTACCCACTTCCCCTTGCTCAACGAAGAGATCAAACAGCTGATGCCGGAATGCCAACTGGTCGATTCGGGTCTTGCCGTGGCAAGGCGGGTGGCGCATCTGCTGGCGACACTGCCGGTCCAGGCGCCTGGCGAGGGGACGGGACGTGCCTACTGCACGCGACTGGATGCTGGGGCCCAGAAACTGACAGCCCCCTTGCAAGCTTGGGGGCTGTCGTCACTCGAAGAAGTGGTGTACTGAATATCAGGCGTCGACGTCGTTGACGTCCTTCTCATCCCGGTCCCGCTTGTCATTTGCTT
This sequence comes from Aeromonas sp. WP2-W18-CRE-05, assembly GCF_014168615.1. Lineage (NCBI taxonomy): Bacteria > Pseudomonadati > Pseudomonadota > Gammaproteobacteria > Aeromonadales > Aeromonadaceae > Aeromonas > Aeromonas sp. WP2-W18-CRE-05. The sequence continues at coordinate 74,470 of NZ_AP021917.1, forward strand.
CACGCACTTTCAGGGTGCGCTGCTGATACTCCTTGTCATTGAGCGCGGCGATGGCCTTGGCCGCATCGGCGACAGGCATCTCCACAAACCCGAAGCCCCTGCGTTTGCCGGTGGCCTTGTCCTTCATCAGACGAACTGACAGTACCTGACCTTGCTCGGCAAAGAGTTCGCGCACCGCAATCTCGTTGGCGCGATAGGGCAGGTTGCCTACATATAAGGTACAGGTCTCCTGGCTGGTCGCCTGTTCGAGGGCGGTGGCAGGCGCACGGTTAAGGAAGAGCGGTACCACGAAACCGCCAATGGCCAGACCGGCGGCAAAAATGACTTCGACTTTCAGAGAGAACTGCAGGGCCTGGGCAACCAGATAGCCGAGCAGCGCCAATACCAGAGCAAGAACTGCTGCCTGCACATAAACGGGAAACTTGGATAAATTCATCTTTAAAGACCTTTTGTAAATGAAAGCAAAAAAGGTGCAACACTTTATTCACCTTCATGGTAACCAGCTTTACGACCAGACGCTACCATGGACCA
>NZ_AP021917.1:80000-205000 GCF_014168615.1 Aeromonas sp. WP2-W18-CRE-05
GTCGAGCAGGTACGAAAGTAGGTCATAGTGATCCGGTGGTTCTGAATGGAAGGGCCATCGCTCAACGGATAAAAGGTACTCCGGGGATAACAGGCTGATACCGCCCAAGAGTTCATATCGACGGCGGTGTTTGGCACCTCGATGTCGGCTCATCACATCCTGGGGCTGAAGTCGGTCCCAAGGGTATGGCTGTTCGCCATTTAAAGTGGTACGCGAGCTGGGTTCAGAACGTCGTGAGACAGTTCGGTCCCTATCTGCCGTGGGCGTTGGATGATTGAAGGGAGTTGCTCCTAGTACGAGAGGACCGGAGTGAACGAACCTCTGGTGTTCGGGTTGTCACGCCAGTGGCACTGCCCGGTAGCTAAGTTCGGAATCGATAACCGCTGAAAGCATCTAAGCGGGAAGCGAGCCCTGAGATGAGTCATCCCTGACCCCTTGAGGGTCCTAAAGGGCCGTTGGAGACCACAACGTTGATAGGTGGGGTGTGTAAGCGTAGCGATACGTTGAGCTAACCCATACTAATTACCCGTGAGGCTTAACCATACAACACCCAAGAAGTGTTTCTGGCCTTGTAGCGAATGAGCGAACTACTTACGAATTCAGTGGTAATGACAACGCAAACTAGCGAAGTCGTTATACACATCAGCTTTCTGGATTAAGAATTTGCCTGGCGGCAATAGCGCAGTGGAACCACCTGACCCCATGCCGAACTCAGAAGTGAAACGCTGTAGCGCCGATGGTAGTGTGGCATTCGCCATGCGAGAGTAGGACACTGCCAGGCACCCAATTTTAGATTACGCATTGAGCGTGGTCTTTACCGGTTAGTGTGCTGATATGGCTCAGTCGGTAGAGCGCATCCTTGGTAAGGATGAGGTCCCCAGTTCGATTCTGGGTATCAGCACCATTTTCAAGCAGTACAGCTTTTGCCTGACGGCAATAGCGCCGTGGAACCACCTGATCCCATGCCGAACTCAGAAGTGAAACGCGGTAGCGCCGATGGTAGTGTGGCATTCGCCATGCGAGAGTAGGACACTGTCAGGCACCTATTCAGAAGAGGCCTCCCATGCGGGAGGCCTTTTTGCATTTCTGTCCTCCCGCCGCAATTCCCTGCTTCTATTTCAGTAAAAATGCTGGGCTATCAAGGGATTGCTCGTTACTCTTTAGCCGTTGCCCGATGAACACGTGATGCTGCCTGCGAGGTATTGATGGCTACGTTGAAGGAAATTGCACAGGAGGCGGGGGTATCGCTTGCTACCGTATCCCGTGTGCTGAACGAGGATCCCAGCCTGAGCGTCAAGGACGAGACCAGGCAGAAGATCTTCGAGATTGCCGAGCGGCTGGAGTACAAGACCAGCAGCGCCCGCAAAGGGGTGCACAAGAGCAAGCTGCAGCTCCTGGCTGTCTACGCCTATCCCCAGAGCACCGAGGTCAACGATCCCTATTACCTCGCCATCCGCTACGGCATCGAGACCCAGTGTACCCGCCTCAACATCGAGCTGGCCCACTGTTACAACGGTGCCGAGGGGCGTGAGCTCTCTGCCGTCGATGGCATCCTGGTCATCGGCCATCTGCCGGAAGAACGGCTGGCCGTGCTGCGCGGCCTGTCTGCCCAGCTGGTGTTCGTGGATTGCCGCTCTCAGGGGGATTTTGACTCGATTGACGTTGATTTGGCACTCATCAGCCAGCAGGTAGTGGACTTCTTCATCGCCGAGGGCCATCAGCGCATCGGCTATATCGGTGGCCAGGATGATGGCCCGGATCTGCGGGAACTCGCCTTTCGCGATTATGGCCAGCGCCTTGGCGTGGTGCAGGAGAGCGACCTCTATCGCGGAGACTTCTCCAGCGCTTCCGGCTACAAGCTGGCGAAGGAGATGCTGGCCGGTGACTGGCCCAGGGCGCTGTTTGTCGCCTCCGACTCCATCGCCATCGGTGTGCTGCGTGCCATCCACGAGAAGGGATTGGCGATTCCCCAGCAGATCGAGCTTATCAGCGTCAACGATATTCCGACCGCCAAGTTCACCTTCCCGCCGCTCTCCACGGTGCGGATCCACTCCGAGTTGATGGGCTCCCAGGGGGTCAACCTGCTGGTTGAACGGCTGCGTGACGAGCGGGATATCCCGCTGCGGGTGCTGGTACCGAGCAAGTTGACCCTACGTGGTACTACACGATAATTTTAGTAAAACACCTATGTTTTTAGTCGCGCCATCTTGCGGTGGTGCGACACATCTCCCAAATAAATCTCTTTCCCATCTCTTCCCGCAAACTCATATCATATTGTTTTATAATTGATTTCATTGCAATTCAGCCTACTGCTATCAACATCCATGCCACTCATTCATATCTTGCTCTCCTTTATATCCCGCTTCTGATCTCGCTCACAAAACCATCTGTTCATTGTGATCAGGTTAAAACTTTACCTGTTCAGAACTGATATTTAGTAAATGTTTATCTAGAGTTTACCCAGTTAACGTTGCCTTGTTCCGGGAGGACATGTGAATAACTGGGAAAACGTCCAATTCGTTGGTGAAAACAGGCTGACTCCGCGTGCCTACTTCTTCTCTTATGCCGACCACGCGCTGGCGGCCACCATGCAGCGCGAGCTGAGCCGCCGTTTTCTGGGGCTGAGCGGCCAATGGCAGTTCCGCTACTTCGACCACCCCCTGCAGGTGCCGGAGGCCTTCTATCACAGCCCCATGAACGAGTGGGGCCAGATCACCGTGCCCAACATGTGGCAGATGGAAGGGCATGGCAATCTGCAGTACACCGACGAAGGTTTTCCTTTCCCCATCGATGTGCCCTTCGTGCCGACCAACAACCCCACCGGCGCCTATCAGCGCAGCTTCACGCTGAGCCCGGCCTGGGACGGCGAGCAGGTGATCATCAAGTTTGACGGGGTGGAGACCTACTTCGAGGTCTATGTGAACGGCCACTACGTCGGCTTCAGCAAGGGGAGCCGCCTTACCGCCGAGTTCGATATCAGCGCCTACGCCAAGGTTGGCGAAAACCTGCTGTCGGTGCGAGTGATGCAGTGGGCGGACTCCACCTATATCGAAGATCAGGACATGTGGTGGATGGCGGGGATCTTCCGCGACGTCTACCTGGTGGGCAAACCGGCCGCCCATGTGCAGGACTTCTTTATCCGCACCGCGCTGGCTGATGGTAATCAAAGCGCCACCCTGAGCTGCGATATCCAGCTGGAGAATCTGGGAGCGCTCGTCCGTGATCACCGTCTGGTCTGGTCCCTGCTGGATCAGGGCAGCGAGATCGCCAGCGGCACACTCGACCATCTCGCCATCGACGGCAAGTGTGATTGCCGCTTCACGCTGGATCTGGCCAACCCCCATCTGTGGAGCGCCGAAGACCCCTACCTCTATCAGCTGCAACTCTCCCTCTACAACGGTCAGGGCGATCTGCTGGAAGTGATCCCGCAGCGGGTCGGGGTGCGTGAAATCACCGTCAAGGATGGCCTCTTCCATGTCAACGGTCACTACCTCAAGCTGCACGGGGTGAACCGTCACGACAACGACCACCTCAAGAGCCGTGCGGTCGGCATGGATCGGGTGGAGCGCGATATCGTGCTGATGAAGCAGCACAACCTCAACTCGGTGCGCACCGCCCACTACCCGAACGACCCGCGTTTCTACGAGCTGTGCGACCAGTACGGTCTGTTCGTGATGGCGGAGACCGACGTGGAGACCCACGGCTTTGCCAACGTCGGCGATCTCAGCCGCATCACCGATGACCCCTTCTGGGAGCCGGTGTTTGTGGACAGGATCGAGCGCCACGTCCACGCCCAGAAGAACCACCCCTCCATCATCATCTGGTCGCTGGGCAACGAGTCCGGCTACGGCTGCAACATCAGAGCCATGTACCAGCGCTGCAAGGCAATCGACCCAACCCGGCTGGTGCACTACGAAGAGGATCGCGATGCCGAGGTGGTGGATGTGGTGAGCACCATGTATTCCCGCGTCTCCCAGATGAACTGCTTCGGCGAGTTCCCGATGGCCAAGCCTCGTATCCTCTGCGAATACGCCCACGCCATGGGCAACGGCCCGGGTGGCCTCAGCGAATATCAGCAGGTGTTCGACCGTCATCCCCACATTCAGGGCCACTACATCTGGGAGTGGTGCGATCACGGCATTCTGGATCAGGACGAGCAGGGACGCCCGGTCTACAAGTACGGCGGCGACTACGGCGACTACCCCAACAACTACAACTTCTGCATGGATGGTCTCATCTATCCGGATCAGACTCCGGGGCCGGGCCTGCGTGAATACAAGCAGGTGATCTGCCCGGTCAAGGTGCGGGCGCTGGATCTGGCGAGCGGCCGGCTTGAGCTGGAAAACCGTTACTGGTTCTCCACTCTCGACGATATCCGCCTGCTGGTCGAAGTGAAGGCCGAGGGCGAACTGCTGGCCAGCCAGCAAATCCGGTTGGAAGGGATTGCCCCCGGCGCCACCACAGATCTGCAACTCGAACTGCCATCCCTAGATGGGCGGGAGACTTTCGTCCAGCTGCGGGTCATCAAGGCCACCGCCACCCATTACAGCGCGGCGGAGCACGAGCTGGGCCAGTACCAGTTCCAGCTGAAGGCATCGACTCGCCAGCTGCAGCCCTTTGCCAATCCCAACGCCACTGCGTTGCAGATTGCCGACGAGCGGCTCGCGCTGACCTTGAGCGGCAGCGGCTTTGCCCTGCGCTTCTCGCGCCTCGACGGCAAGCTGGTGAGCTGGCAGCAGGACGGTATCGAGCTCATCGAGCGCTCGCCGCGCCTCACCTTCTTCAAGCCGATGATCGACAACCACAAGCAGGAGTACGAGAGCCTGTGGCACCCGAATCACCTGCAGATCATGCAGGAGCACTTCCGTACTCTGAACTGGCGTCAGCTGGGCGAGGCGGTCGAGGTGACGGTGGAAAGCCTGCTCGCGCCGCCGGTGTTCGACTTTGGCATGCGCTGCCGCTACGTCTACACCCTGAGCCCGAACGGCCAGCTGCACGTGGCGCTGTCCGGTCAGCCCTACGGCGGCTATGACGACATCATTCCCAAGATCGGCTTCGAGCTGGGTATTCGTCAGGATCTCGACCGGGTGCACTACTACGGCATGGGGCCGGGCGAGAACTATCAGGACAGCCGCCAGAGCAACTGGATCGACAGCTTCCAGAGCACAGTCAGCGAGATGTGGGAGCACTACCCCTTCCCGCAGGACAACGGCAACCGCCAGCAGGTGCGCTGGGCGACCCTGACCAATCGTCACGGTGCCGGTCTCTACGTGCGACCCGATGCCCCCATCAACCTGAGCGTCTGGCCCTACAGCTGGGAGCACATCCACGGGGCGCAACACATCAACGAGCTGGAACCGAGTGGCTATCTCACTCTCAACCTGGATTACAGGGTGCTGGGGCTCGGCTCCAACTCCTGGGGCTCCGAGGTGCTGGACTCCTGGCGGGTGCGCTTCGAGCCGTTCAGCTTCGGCCTGACCCTGCTGCCCATCTCCCGTGGCAACCTCAATCCGGCTGCGCTGGCCGGGCTCGATCTCACCATCAACGGCGGGAGGAACCTCGCATGATCACCCTGGACAACCTGACCCTGTTCAAAAACATCTACCGGGAGGGCAAGAAGTGGGGCCGCTGCGTGGAGGCCATCAACAACCTGCCAAACCTCAAGCCCGGCATCTGCCACTCCATCGGTGACTCCCTCACCTACCGCTTGCAGGAGGGGGCCAGCCCGGCCACCTCCCTGTTCGAGGGGCAGCGCCGCTACTTCGACGTTCACTACTACCTGGAAGGGGAAGAGACGGTGGAGTGGGCAGCCAAGAGCGAGCTGGCGGTCGAGCAGGCCTATGACGACACCACAGACCGCGAGTGGCTGGCAGGCGAGGTGCGTGAGCGCCAGCAGGTGGGCAACGGTCAGGTGGTGATCTTCGAGAACGACGAGGCCTACCGTTTCGTCGGCGACGGGCCGGTGCGCAAGGTGATCATCAAGGTCACCGTCGAAGGCGGCTACTTCAAGAACAAATAACAAGCCGCCGGTTCTGCACTGACAAAGCCGAAAGGGCGGGGCTCACCCTACACATCATGCCCCGCCCTTTCGCGAGATAACTACAGGTCTGGAGATGCACCATGTCTGATTCCAAACGCAATACGATAGGCAAGTTTGGTCTGCTGTCGCTCACCTTCGCGGCGGTATTCAGCTTCAACAACGTCATCAACAACAACATCGAGATCGGTCTGGCCTCGGCCCCGATGTTCTTTCTGGCCACCATTTTTTACTTCATTCCGTTTTGCCTCATCATTGCGGAGTTCGTGTCACTGAACAAAAACTCCGAAGCGGGGGTGTATGCCTGGGTGAAGAGCTCCCTCGGCGGTCGCTGGGCCTTTATCTCCGCCTACACCTACTGGTTCGTGAACCTCTTCTTCTTCACCTCCTTGCTGCCGCGGGTTATCGCCTACGCCTCCTATGCCTTCCTCGGCTACGAGTACATTCTCACTCCGGTGGCGACCACGGCCTTGAGCATGGTGCTGTTTGCCTTTGCCACCTACGTCTCCACCAACGGCGCCAAGATGCTGGGCCCCATCACCTCGGTGACCTCGTCCCTGATGCTGCTGCTGACCCTCTCCTACATTCTGCTGGCAGGTGCGGCCCTGGTGGGCGGCGTGCAGCCAGCCGACCCCATCACGGTGGAGGCCATGGTCCCCGATTTCAGCTGGGCCTTCCTCGGCATCACCACCTGGATCTTTATGGCGGCCGGTGGTGCCGAGTCGGTGGCGGTCTACGTCAATGACGTAAAAGGCGGCTCCAAGTCCTTCGTGAAGGTGATCATCGTCGCCGGGATCTTTATCGGGGTGCTCTACTCCATCGCCTCGCTGTTAATCAACGTGTTCGTCCACAGCGACACCCTGAAATATACCGGCGGCTCGGTGCAGGTGTTCGAGGGGCTGGCGGCTTACTTCGGCTTGCCGGAGATCCTGATGAACCGTTTCGTCGGGCTGGTCTCCTTCACCGCCATGTTCGGCTCCCTGCTGATGTGGACGGCGACCCCGGTGAAGATCTTCTTCTCCGAGATCCCGGCCGGCATCTTCGGCAAGAAAACCGTCGAGCTGAACGAGCACGGCGTGCCCGCCCGTGCAGCCTGGATCCAGTACCTCATCGTGCTGCCGCTGATGGTGATCCCGACTCTGGGCTCCAACACAGCGCAGGATCTGATGAACACCGTCATCAACATGACCGCTGCCGCCTCCATGCTGCCGCCGCTGTTCATCATGCTGGCCTACCTCAATCTGCGGCTGAAGCTCGACCACCTGCCGCGGGATTTCAAGATGGGCTCGCGCTCCACCGGCATCGCCGTGGTCTCGGTGCTGATCGTCCTCTTCTCGGTGGGCTTCCTCGCCTCCACCTTCCCGACCGGCGCCGACATCATGACCATCGTCTTCTACAACGTCGGCGGGATCGTGATTTTCCTCGGCTTCGCCTGGTGGAAGTACAACCGCTACGAAGCCTCCCTCAGCGCCGAAGCGCGCGCGAAAGAGGCCGAGCCAGCGGCGCAGGTCGTCATCCAGCCGTCATGACCCCATCAAACCGGGTGGCCGTTGGCCACCCGCAAACCGTTGAACCAGAAAAGGAAAAGTGCATGAGCGAGACGATCGAGTTTGCCGAATTCAAGCGGGTCGAGATGAAGGTGGGCAAGGTGCTGGAGGTGGTGCGTCACCCCGGGGCCGACAAACTCTACATCGTCCAGATCGACGTGGGTGGCGAGCGGCCGCTGCAGACCGTCACCAGTCTGGTGCCTTACTACAGCGAAGAGGAGCTGATGGGCAGCGAGGTGGTGGTACTGACCAACCTCAAGCCCACCAAAATGCGCGGTGAGCGATCCGAGTGCATGTTGCTCTGCGCCGAGACCCCGGACGAGAGCCAGAGCGTGCTGTTGCAGCCGCGGGTGCCGATGGCGCCGGGCACCCCGATCGTCTGAATGATATTGCGAGCCGGTGTGGTGAGATTGCACCGGTTCACCAGCGAGGCCGTCCACGCGGCCCGATCATAACAAGAGAGTAAAGGGCAGGGTCGACAGACCCTTGCCAAACACATCACAGAGTCACAGCGTTACCCGCAGGGAGCGCGAGTCCACTGGAGGACACCATGTCTGAATCCGTACGCGGCACCATAGGCAAGTTTGCCCTGTTGTCGATGACCTTTGCCGCCGTGTTCAACGTGCGCAACATCGTCAACAACAACATCGAGCTGGGGCTCAGTTCCGCCCCCATCTTCCTGCTGGCGACCCTCGTCTACTTCATCCCGTTCGTTTTCATCATCGCCGAGTTCGTCTCGGCCAACAAAAACTCCGAGTCGGGGATGTACGACTGGCTGAAAAAACCGCTCGGCACCCGGATGGCCTATCTGGGCTCGTTTCTCTACTGGTTCGTGAACCTGTTCTGGTTCGTCTCCCTGCTGCCCAACGTCATCGCCTACGCCTCCTACGCCATGCTGGGCTATGAGTACAGCTTCTCGCCCATGGTCACCTCAGTCATCTCCATCGTGCTGTTTGCGGCGGCGACCCACATCTCCACCAAGGGGGCGAGCTGGCTTGGCAAGATTGCCGAGATCGTGGCCTACGGGGTGTTTGCCCTGTTCGCCATCTATGTGCTGGGCGCCCTGATGGCCCTGAGTGGCGATCATGTGCCAGCCCAGCCCATCACGCTGGAGGCGATGACTCCCACCGTCAACTGGGCGACGCTCGGCATCATGTGCTGGATCTTCCAGGCGGCGGGCGGTGCCGAAACGGCGGCGGCCTACCTCAATGACGTGAAGGGCGGCCAGAAGTCCTTCATCAAGGTGATCATCAGTGCCGGCATCGTCATCGGCGCCATGTATGCGGTCGGTTCCCTTTTGGTGAACGTGTTCGTGCCGCGCGAGAGCCTCACCTATGCCGGCGGCATGGTGGAGATCTTCACCGGCATGGCGCAGTATTTCGGGCTTTCCGAGGCGATGGTGGGCCGCTTCGTCGGCGTGGTGCTGTTCATCGCCATGTTCGGCTCCATGATGATGTGGACCTCGGCGCCGGTGAAGATCCACTTCTCCGAGATCCCGCAGGGGGTTTACGGCGAGAAGACCACCCAGCTCAACGAGCACGGCGTGCCGGTGCGCGCCGCCTGGTGGCAGTTTGTCTTCGTGTTCGCGATGCTGGTGGTCAACGGCTTCGGCTCCGAGTCGGTGCAGCAGATGATGAACACCGCCATCAACCTCACCGCCGGTACCGCCATGTTGCCGCCGATCTTCATCATGGTGGCCTACTTCGTGTTCCGCTGGAAACATGACGACACCCCCCGCGATTTCCGCATGGGGTCGCGCAAGTTCGGGATGGGCGTGGTGTCGGTACTGATTGCCATCTTCGTGGTGAGCATGAGCGCCTCCGCCTTCCCGGCCGGGGTGGATCTGGTGCGCGCCTTCTTCATCAACGTCTTCATGACCGCGGTCTTCTCGGCGCTGGCCTACTGGTGGATCTCCCGCTTCGAGAAGCGGCAGGCTCGCAAGCTCGCCGGCAATGAGAAGAAAACCAGCAACGGCAAGCTGGCCAGCCAGCGCTGATCGGCAGAACGAAAAAGCGAGACGGGCGGCCTGGGTCGCCCGTTTTTTGTTGGCCGGATCCGGGGTCAGAGGGGCAAAATCGTTTAGTTTTGCTGTGAGAATGCGCGTTATCGTTTAACAAAATGAAACAAATGAAGCTGCCGCTCAACTTTGCACCACAGGGTGTTCGGGGTAAGCTTGTCCCTTCGTATCCGGGGTCGCCGCCTGATGACGCCTTCCCCGTGCCCTGTCGTCCCCATCCCGTGCGGGACGCGCTTTCTCTGGAGACTCTCCGTGCGTCTGGATCCTTTTACCTCTGTGCTGATTGCCGTGGTGGCCCTGGCCTCCTTCTTCCCCTGCGAGGGGCAGGTGGCCGTCTGGTTCGGTCTGCTGACCAAGCTGGCGGTGGCGCTGCTCTTCTTCATGCATGGTGCCAAGCTGTCGCGCCAGAACTTGCTGGCGGGCCTGGGCCACTGGCGACTGCACCTGGTGGTGATGACCAGCACCTTCCTGCTCTTCCCGCTGCTGGGGCTCTTGCTCACGCCGCTGGTGCCCCAGTGGCTGAGCCCGGCCATCTATCTCGGTTTCTTGTATCTGTGCGCCCTGCCCGCCACCGTGCAGTCGGCCATCGCCTTCACCTCCATGGCGGGCGGCAATGTGTCGGCGGCGGTGTGCAGCGCCTCGGCCTCCAGCATCCTCGGCATCTTCCTCTCGCCGGTGCTGGTGGGGCTGATGATCAATGTGCAGGGGGAGGGGGTCGATACCTGGCACTCCATTCAGGCCATCATGGTGCAGCTGATGCTGCCCTTCGTGGTGGGCCACCTGTCACGCCCCCTCATCGGTCGCTGGGTCGACAGCCACCGGCCGCTCATTGGCAAGCTGGATCAAAGCTCCATCCTGCTGGTGGTCTACGTCGCCTTCAGCGAGGCGGTAGTGCAGGGGATCTGGCACCAGGTCGGCTGGTACGATCTCGCCAGCATCGTGCTGCTGAGTTGCGTGCTGCTGGCACTGGTGCTGGGGTGGAACGTCTGGATCAGCCGTCGCCTCGGTTTCGAGCGGGCTGACGAGATCACCATCGTCTTCTGCGGCTCCAAGAAGAGCCTGGCCAACGGGGTGCCCATGGCCAACGTCATGTTCCCGGCCGCCAGCGTCGGGGTCATGGTGCTGCCGCTGATGATCTTCCACCAGATCCAGCTGATGGTGTGCGCCGTGCTGGCCCGCCGCTACCGCGAGCAGGAGGCCCTGCCCCAGGTACAGGAGGGGTAAGCGGTCCGGATAAAGAAGAGGGAGGCCATGGGCCTCCCTCTTTCGTTTGCCGCGTCGTCAGCGTTTGCGCCAGACGGTGAGCTGGGCCACCGTGTGCTGGTACTTGCGGGCGGTCTCGCGGATGACGAAGGGCACATCCCGCGGCGGGCAGTGCTCCTCGAACTCCTCCGCCAGCAGCCGTTGCAGCGCCTGATAGGTGCCGAGGGCCTCGCCGTTTTCCCGGATGCCGCCGAGCCAGTTGGCCTTGGGGGTGTAGTCGGTCAGCCAGGTGTAGGGGCTGGTGAGCACCAGCAGGCCGCCGCTGCGAAGGCGCGGAGCAATGTCCCGCAGGAAGCGGGCGGGCTCCCGCAGCCGGTCGATGAGGTTGGAGGCGAGCACCAGGTCGTAGTCGCCGTACTTGGGCTTGAGGTTGCAGGCATCCCCCTGGCTGAAGTGGACCCGCTCGCTCTGCTCGCGACCGAGCTCGTGGCGGGAGAGGCGCGCCTCGCAATATTCCACCAGATCCCCTTCCACCGGCACCGCGTAGCGGAAGCTGTCCTGTCTTGCCAGGGTCAGGGCCACGTCGATGAAGCGGGCCGAGTAGTCCACCCCGTCCACGTGGGCGAAGCGGCGAGCCAGTTCGAAGCTGGCGCGGCCGGTGGCGCAGCCGATGTCGAGCGCCCGCTCATGGCGGCCGCAGAGCTCGCTGGCAAGACCGGCCAGAGCCTCGGCGTAGTTGGCGACCCCGAAGTGGCTCGGACCGTACTGGAAGTCGAGATACTGGGCGACCAGGGTGTCGGTTTCATAAGGGTTCACGATGACGGGCTCCTGATGGCGTGAGACCAGGTAGCGGAAGCCCGCATGCTGGAAGAAGTGGCGACGGAAGGCGTAGCGGGAGGATTTGAGTGCCTCGTTGCCGGTGCTGATCCAGCTCCCGCCCTTGATGAGGGTGTGCTTGCCGTCGAAGGTGGGGGTGGAGAAGTCGTCGTAGAGGGGGTGCACCTTGAACCCCTCGAAGCCGTCGATGGCGGTGCTGGTCCACTGCCAGACGTTGCCCACCAGATCGAAGAAGCTGCCCTGGGGGCAGGCATCCACCGGGCAGGAGGAGGCGAAGCGGGCCAGGTTGATGTTGCCGGGGGCCTCCATCCAGTCCGGCTGATCGCCGGCCAGTTGCTCCCGCAGCAGCATCCACTCCCCCTCGCTTGGCAACTGGACGGGCAGGCCGGTCTGATCCGCCTTCCAGCGGCAGAAGGCGGCGGCCTCCAGCTGGTTCACCTCCACCGGCCAGTCCCAGGGCATGGGGACCTGCTCGGTCATCAGCCGCAGTTGCAACTGCTCGGGTTCATTGGGATCGCCGACCCAGAAGGTGGGCATGCGGGCGTTGGCATACTGGCGCCAGCCCCGGCCCTCGTCGTCCCACCAGGCGGGCGCTTCATATCCGCCCGCCTGCACGAAGGCCAGGTACTCGGCGTTGCTCACCAGCATGCGGCTGGCCTGGAAGGGGGCCAGCTCGATGTGGCGCTCGCCGTATTCGTTGTCCCAGCCGTAGGTGGCATCCTGTTTGCCGAGGCGCACCTGGCCGCCGGCCACCGGCAGCAGGGTGTTGACGGGGACGGCGGCGAGATCGTGGCGCGCCTCGGGGCAGACCGGCCACTGGGGCTGGCTGCGCACCCAGGCCAGGGGCAGCTGGCGGATCAGCACGCTGGAGGTCTCGAGGTGGATGCGCTCGTGCTCTATGCCCATCAGGATGACCCAGGCCGGGCTTTGCCAATGGATGGGCAGCTCGATCGGCATCCGCTCGATGAACTCACACACCAGGGCGCGTACCCGGCCGCGGTAGTCACGCAGCTCGGCCACCGTGGGCCAGTCGTAGTGGGTTTCGTCCAGATCGTCCCAGCTCATCTCGTCCACCCCGATGGCGACCAGGGCCTCGATGCGTGGGTCGAGCCGACTCTCGATGAGGCGGGCCGCCAGCAGCTTGTTGACGAAGAAGGCGGCGGTATGGCCGTAGTAGAAGATGAGGGGGTGGCGCAGGGGGATCGCCTTGTTGAACCAGGCCCGCTCGTCGGCCAGGCAGTCGAACAGCGAGTCGTAGAGATCGAAGGTCTGGCAGAAGTAGGCGAGGAGCTCGCGGCGCTTGTGGTCGGGATCGTCGCCGGTCAGCAGCGGGGTGCGGGTGGGGGCAGGCAGGCCCGGATGAACGAATGAGTGGCTGGCTTGGGTCACGCTCTGACTCCTTGTTGATTCTGGCGGGTGAAGCAGCGATGGAGTGCTCTATACGCACCAGGTATCACTATTGGCTCAACGAACCGGGGCGGCAACCAAAAAATGGGTCAACGCCCCCCTTCGGGTGTGGTCAGATTGACCAGATTGTGGTCTGAATGACTCTTTGTTGTGTGCCATTAGAGCCTCGAAATATTGAAATGGATAGATAAATCATGATGTTAGCCATATGGCACAGGGTTTGCTGATTGCCACTCACCTGCCGCGCCGTGCGGCAAAGAGGAAACGAGGAGTAGCGGGATGAAATGGATGCTGGGAGTGGTGCTGGCCCTGGGACTGACCGGATGCAGCTGGCAGGATGACGTCAAGGTGCGCGGGGAGGGGGCCGTGGTGGAGCAGCAGCATCCCCTGGGGCGGGAGGTGACCCGGGTGCTGGCGGGCGTGCCCGCCAACCTGTACCTGGTGGCGGGAGAGAGCCACACCCTCAGGGTCAAGGGGGAGGCCAACCTGCTGCCCTATCTGGTGCTCACCGAGCAGGGGGAGAAGCTGGAGATCGAGGTCAAGGATGGCTACCGGCTCGACCCCACCCAGCCGCTGGAGATCACCATCACCCTGCCGACGCTGCACGAGTTGGCACTGGCGGGGGTTGGCAACGGTGCCTTGCGCGACTTCAAGGGGGATGATCTGGTGCTCTCCCTGGCGGGCACGGGGGACATCGTCGCCAGCGGGCTGACGCTGGATCGGCTGGAGGGCAACATCGCCGGGCTGGGCAACCTGGATCTGGGGCAGGGCTCCGCCCGGGTGATGGCGCTGAACATCGCCGGCGCCGGTGGTGTCAAGGGGGCCGGGTTCGCCAGCGAGGAGGTCGAGGTGAGCATCGCCGGCAGTGGCGAGGTCGAGGTGCGGGCCCGGTCGCGGCTCAAGATAGAGATCGCCGGTGCCGGTGCGGTCAACTACTGGGGCAGCCCAGCGCTGACCAGCGAGATCGCGGGCTCGGGCCAGGTGAGCCGGTTGGGGAGCTGATCCCATCACCGCAACAATGAAAAAGGCCCCTCGGGGCCTTTTTTGCAGGATGCGACGCTGTTGGGTGACGCTTCACTCGAGGGGGAGTGCGAGGCCCAGATCGGCGTTCAGGCGCATCAGCAGCCACTGCATGCCGGCGAGGTGCTGGTGGTCATGGCTGACGAGCAGGCGCACCAGACCGTCCAGGGTCACCTCCCCATAGCCGCCATAGCGGGCGCGGCGCTGCCAGGCGTCGGACGGCACCGTCTTCAGCCATTCGACGGTCTGCAGGCGGGCGGTGCGAAAGCGGTCGAGCTGCGTGGCGGTATCCTGTCGGGGGTAATCATGGTCCAGCGCCAGCTGATAACCATCGAGGGAGGCGAGTTCCGGCAGGCTCTCCGCCAGGGTGCGACGAAACCGCACCTGATAGCCCAGCACCTCGATGTCCAGCAGGTGGCAGAGGTGCCCCCTGGCACTGAAACGCTCGGAGGGGATCCCGGCCCAGTTGGCGGGTTCCCAGTCCAGACGGTCGGTGGGGACCTGTGCCAGCAGCCGCTCGAACTGGTCCGGCATGGCCAGCAATGTGGTGAAGAGAGGCATCCTTGTCTCCTGTTTCCGGGTGAATGGCCGCCCGCTGACGGGGCGGCCACGAGCGGGTCAGCCTCAGGCCGGTTCGCCCAGGTGGTTGGCGTGAAAGCGCAGGTGCGCCTCGATGAAGCTCGCCACGAAGTAATAGCTGTGGTCGTAGCCGGCATGGCGGTTGAGCGTCAGGGGCCACGCCCGGGTGGCGGCCACTTCGGCCAAGGTGTCGATGCCGAGCTGCTCCGCCAGGAAGGGGTCGTCCAGCCCCACGTCCACCAGGGTCGGCAGGGGCGGGCTGTCGTGGTGGCGCAGCAGCTGGCAGGCATCCCACTCCTGCCACAGCAGGGGGTTGTTGCCGAGGTAGGCGCCGAGGGCCTTCTGGCCCCAGGGGCAGCGGCTCGGGTGGCTGATGGGGCTGAAGGCCGACACCGAGCGGTAGCGACCCGGCTCGCGCAGGGCGGCGACGAGGGCGCCGTGGCCTCCCATGGAGTGGCCGCTGATGGCGCGCTTCGTCGAGACCGGGAAGTGGGTCTCGATGAGCTCGGGCAGCTCCCGGGTGACGTAATCGTACATCTGGTAGTGATCCCGCCAGGGGGTCTGGGTGGCGTTGACGTAGAAACCCGCCCCCATGCCGAGGTCATAGCCGGGATCGTCCGCCACCCCTTCACCGCGGGGGCTGGTGTCCGGCGCTACCAGAGCGATACCGAGCTCGGCGGCGATGCGCTGGGCCCCGGCTTTTTGCATGAAGTTCTCGTCGGTGCAGGTGAGACCGGAGAGCCAGTAGAGCACCGGGACTTTCTGGCCGGTGAGGGCCTGGGGCGGCAGGTAGATGGCGAAGCGCATCTCGCACCCCAGCACATTGGAGCGGTGGCGATACTGCTTGTGCCAGCCGCCGAAGCTCTTGTTGCTGCTGATGATGTCCAGATTCATGTAAGGACTCCTTGCCCCGCCCATGCATCGATGGGCGGGGCGCTCATGGGATCAGTAGTGGATGACGGTGCGGATGCTCTTGCCTTCGTGCATCAGATCGAACGCCTCGTTGATCTGCTCGAGGGGCATGGTGTGGGTGATGAAGTCGTCCAGCTTGAACTCACCCTGCATGTAGCGCTGTACGTAGCTCGGCAGCTCGCTGCGACCGCGCACGCCCCCGAAGGCGCTGCCGCGCCACACCCGGCCGGTGACCAACTGGAACGGACGGGTGCTGATCTCCTGGCCCGCACCGGCCACGCCGATGATGACGGATTCGCCCCAGCCCTTGTGGCAGCACTCCAGCGCCGCGCGCATCACCTTGACGTTGCCGATGCACTCGAAGGAGAAGTCGACGCCGCCGTCGGTCATCTCGACGATCACCTCCTGGATGGGCTTGTCGAACGTGTTCGGGTTGATGCAGTCGGTGGCGCCCAGCTTGCGGGCCAGCTCGAACTTGCTCTCGTTGATGTCGATGGCGATGATGCGGCCGGCCTTGGCCAGGCGCGCGCCTATGATGGCAGAGAGGCCGATGCCCCCCAGCCCGAAGATGGCGACGCTCTCACCCTCTTTCACCTTGGCGGTGTTCATCACGGCGCCGATGCCGGTGGTGACGCCGCAGCCCAGCAGGCAGACCTCTTCCAGCGGGGCGGCCGGATCCACCTTGGCGATGGAGATCTCCGGCAGTACCGTGTATTCGCTGAAGGTGGAGGTGCCCATGTAGTGGTAGATGGGCTGGCCGTCCTTGGAGAAGCGGGTGGTGCCGTCCGGCATCAGCCCCTTGCCCTGGGTGGCGCGGATCTTCTGGCACAGGTTGGTCTTGCCGGATTTGCAGAACTTGCACTCGCCGCACTCGGGGGTGTAGAGCGGGATCACGTGATCGCCGACCTTGACGCTGGTGACGCCCTCGCCGACGGACTCGACGATACCGCCCCCTTCATGGCCCAGTATGCAGGGGAAGACCCCTTCCGGATCTTCACCGGAGAGGGTGAAGGCATCGGTGTGGCAGACGCCGGTCGCGACGATGCGCACCCGCACCTCGCCAGCCTGGGGCGGCATGACCTCGACCTCTTCGATGGAGAGGGGCTGACCCGGTCCCCAGGCGATGGCGGCTTTACACTTGATGCTCTGAACCTGTGCCATGAATGACGTCCTCGTAGTGGTTGGATGAACGGAAATGAGTTCGGAGATCCAGTGTAGTTTCCCGCCGATTTGGTGATAATAACGCTAAGTATCAAATCACTTTTACACACAGGTAATAATGTTCGGCTGGGAAGGGGTCTGTGAATTTGTCAGCGTGGCGGAGCAGGGGGGCTTTACCCCGGCCGCGCGCAAGCTCGGGGTGTCGGTGGCCCAGGTGAGCCGCCAGGTGGCGCAGCTCGAAGACAGGCTGCAGGCCAAGCTGCTGCTGCGCACCACCCGCCAGGTGCGACTCACCGAACTCGGGGAGATCTATTTTCGCCACTGCCGCCAGTTGCTGGACAACCTCTACGAGGCGGAGCTGGCGGTGGGACGCCATCAGGCGGTGCCCCAGGGCTCCTTGCGCATCACGGCCCCGGTCTCCTACGGCGAGAGCCGCATCGCCCCCCTGGTGAACGACTTCATGGTGCGCTTCCCCCAGCTGGAGGTGACCCTCAACCTCACCAACCAGTTGCTGGATCTGGTGCACGAGGGGTTCGATCTGGCGATCCGCCTCGGCCACCTCAAGGATTCGACCCTAGTGGCCCGCAAGCTGGCGCAGCGGGTACCCTATGTGTGCGCCTCCCCCGCCTACACCGCCCGCCACGGCATGCCCAACAGTCTCTCGGAGCTGGCCCGTCACACCTGCCTGGTGGGCAACGGGGACGAGTGGCACTTCACCCTGAACGGTAAACCCCACAGCGTGCGGGTACGCGGTCTGCTTCAGTGCAACAGCGGCCACGCTCTGCTGGATGCGGCCATCAAGGGGATCGGCATCATCCAGCTGCCGGACTACTACGTGAGCGACCACCTGGCCCGGGGGGAGCTCATCGAGCTGCTGCCGGAGCTGCGGGCCCCCGAGGAGGGGATCTGGGCCCTCTATCCCCACAACCGCCACCTCTCCCCCAAGGTGCGGTTGCTGGTGGACTATCTGGCCGAGCGCCTCAGCGATCCCCACCAACCTGCCCTGGTACGGCCCATCGGTTGAGCCGTCGCCCGAAAAAGAAAAGGCCCGCATGTGCGGGCCTTTTGTATGGCATGAAGGGCGGGGCTATTCCCGCTCCTTGACGTAGGGGGTGCCGAGGGCCTTGGGGGCCACCGCCTTGCCGATGAAACCGGCCAGCAGGAACACCGTCAGAATGTAAGGCAGCGCCTCGATGGCCTGCACCGGGATCGGGAAATCGCCGATGCTGACCCCTTGCAGCCGGATGGCGACCGCGTCGAGGAAGCCGAACAGCAGACAGGCCGCCATGGCGTTCCAGGGGCGCCACTTGCCGAACACCAGGGCCGCCAGCGCCATGAAGCCCTTGCCCGCGCTCATGTTGGGGATGAACTGGGCGGTCTGGGCCACCGCCAGATAGGTGCCCCCGATCCCCGCCAGCAGGCCGCCGATGATGAGGGCGGTGTAGCGCATGCGCACCACGGAGATACCGGCGGTGTCGACCGCGGCCGGGGCCTCGCCCACCGCCCGCAGCCGCAGGCCGAAGCGAGTGCGGAACAGCACCCACCAGGCCAGGGGCACGGCGGCGAAGGCCACGTATTCCAGCAGGGAGTGACCGCTCAAGAGCTCGCTGTAGAGCTGGCCGATGACGGGCACGTCATAGAGCTCCTTGGCATAGGGCAGGTCGATGGGGGCGAAGCGCGCCGCGCCGGAGAGCGCCGGGGTCTGGCCCCCCTGATCGAACCAGTAGCGCCCCAGGGTCACGGTGAGACCGGCCGCCAGGATGTTGATGGCCATGCCGCTCACCACCTGATCACCCCGGTGGGTGATGGTGGCGAAGCCGTGCAGCAGGGCGAACAGGATGGAGATCCCCACCCCGACCCCCAGCCCAATCCAGGCGGAACCGGTGACGGCGGCCGCCGCCGCACTGGCGAAGGCGGAGGCCAGCAGCTTGCCCTCCAGGGCGATGTTGACTACCCCGGAGCGTTCACAAAACATCCCGGCCATAGCGGCAAGAATGAGCGGCGGTGCGGTGCGGATGGTGGCATCCAGCATCAGGATCAGCATTTCGAACATGATCAGGCTCCTTTCACTTGGGCGGCCGGGCGGTTGGCAAAGGCCAGATAGGCCTGCTCGATGCGCGGGCGCAGCATGTGCTCCAGGGCGCCGCAGAACAGGATCACCAGACCCTGCAGCACCACGACGATGTTGCGGTCAACCCCGAACTCGAAGCTGAGCTCGGCGCCGCCCTGGTAGAGGAAGCCGAACAGCAGGCTGGCGATGATGACGCCGACCGGGTGGTTGCGGCCCATCAGGGCCACCGCGATGCCGGTGAAGCCGAAGCCTTCCACGAAGTTGAGCTTGATCTGGTGCAGCTCACCCTGCAGCACGTTGAGGGCGAAGAAGCCCGCCAGCATGCCGGAGATCACCATGGCCAGGATCACCACCTTGGGATAGGAGATGCCCGCGTAGGCGGAGGCACTCTGGCTGGCGCCCACGGAGCGGATCTCGTAGCCCCAGCGGGTATGCCAGATGAAGACCCACACCAGGGCCGCACAGATCAGTGCCCAAAAGAAGCTGATGTTGAGTGGGCTGTTCGGCACCGTCACGCCGACCGCCGCCAGCAGCTCGCTCATCTTCGGCAGCCAGCTCGCCATGGCGAACACCTTGCTCTCGGTGGCCATGGATCCTGGCGGCTTGAAGACGTCGACCAGCAGGTAGGCCATCAGCGAGGCGGCGATGAAGTTGAACATGATGGTGGTGATGACGATGTGGCTGCCCCGCTTGGCTTGCAGCCAGGCCGGGATGAAGGCCCAGGCCGCGCCGAACAGGCCGCCGGCGATGATGGCGAGCGGCAGCAAGAGGGCGAACGGCAGCACGTCCCCGAGCAGCAGACAGACCAGACCGACCCCGAGGCCGCCGATATAGGCCTGCCCCTCACCGCCGATGTTGAACAGGCCGGCGTGGAAGGCCACCGCCACCGCCAGACCGGTGAAGATGAAACCGGTGGCGTAGTAGAGGGTGAAGCCTATCCCCTCGCCGGTGCCGAAGGCGCCGTACCACATGATTTCGGCTGCCTCGATGGGGCTGATGTCGAGGTAATAGAACAGGATGGCCGACACCAGGAAGGCCAGCAGGATATTGACTGCGGGCAGCACGCCCACGGATATCCAGGCAGGAACACGTGCTTGGCTCATGAATGGGCCTCCTTGATATCGTCGGGGACTGGTGTGTTGACCATCATCAGGCCGAATCCGTTACAAGTGGTTGTGACCTTCATGATGTGGCTCCTTGTGATTGGCTTGCCGCCACGTCGTCAGGAACTATGTTCGCCATCATCAGGCCGATGGTGCGTTCATCCGCCCTGGCGCCGTCCAGCTCGCCGACGATGCGGCCATCGGCGATGACCAGAATGCGGTCGGAGAGGCTCATGATCTCGTCCAGCTCCACCGACACCAGCAGCACCGCCTTGCCCTTGTCGCGCATGGCGATGATCTGCTGGTGGATGTACTCGATGGCGCCGATGTCGACGCCCCGGGTCGGCTGGCCGACCAGCAGCACATCCGGGTCCTGCTCCACTTCCCGGGCGATCACCAGCTTCTGCTGGTTGCCGCCGGAGAAGTTGGCGGTCTTGTGCTCCGGGCTCGGCGGGCGCACGTCCCACTTGTCCATCTTGGCCTGGCAATCCTGGCGGATCGCCTCCTTGTCCTGCAGCCAGCCCTTGTTGTACTGGGCACGGCGGTGATAGCCGAGGATGAAGGCCTCTTTCGCCTCGAAGCGGTTGATGAGCCCCATCTTGTGCCTGTCTTCCGGGATGTGGCCCAGGCCGAAGTTGCGCACCTGCTCCGGGTCGGCCGGGTGGCTCTGGCTTACCTCGTGGCGCTGCGCCCCGGCGATGGTGAAGCCGCCCTTGCTGGGCTTGAGAATGCCGCCGAGCATGCTGAGCAGCTCGGACTGGCCGTTGCCGGAGACCCCGGCGATGCCGACCACTTCCCCCGCCCGCACCTCGAAGCTGACGGATTTGACCCGTTCCACCCCGGCGTCATCGACGTAAGAGAGGCCCTCGACCTTGAGCTTGGCCTCGCCCGGCTGGGCGGTGCCCTTGTCGACCTTGAGGCGCACCTTGCGGCCCACCATCAGCTCGGCGAGCTGCTCCTTGTCGGTGTCTTTGGTGGCGACATGGGCCACCATCTCCCCCCGGCGCATGATGGAGACCTGATCCGTGATGGCCAGGATCTCCCGCAGCTTGTGGGTGATGAGGATGACGGTCGCCCCCTGATCCCGCAGCTTTTTCAGCACCTCGAACAGGTGATCCGCCTCTTGCGGGGTCAGCACCCCGGTGGGCTCGTCGAGGATCAGGATGCGGGCACCGCGATAGAGCGCCTTGAGGATCTCGACCCGCTGTTGCAGGCCCACCGGCAGATCCTCGACCTTCTCGTGCAGCGGCACTTCGAGACCATAGTCCCGGGCCAGCTCGCCGAGCAGTTTCTCGGCCGCCGCCAGGCTCTTGCCCAGGTGCCAGCCGTTTTCCGCGCCGAGGATCACGTTTTCTAAAACAGTAAAATTGTTCACCAGCATAAAGTGCTGGTGCACCATGCCCACGCCTGCGGCAATCGCATCTTGTGAGCCATGGGGTTTGAAGGGGTTACCGTCGATCAGCATCTCGCCTTTGTCGGCGTGGTAGAAACCGTAGATGATGCTCATCAGGGTCGACTTGCCGGCGCCATTTTCGCCGACGATGCCGTGAATGCTGCCTTTACGAACCTGAAGGTCGATCTGCTTGTTGGCGTAAACCTCGCCAAAGCGCTTATCGATACCTCTTAATTCGATGGCATAGCGA
This sequence comes from Aeromonas sp. WP2-W18-CRE-05, assembly GCF_014168615.1. Lineage (NCBI taxonomy): Bacteria > Pseudomonadati > Pseudomonadota > Gammaproteobacteria > Aeromonadales > Aeromonadaceae > Aeromonas > Aeromonas sp. WP2-W18-CRE-05. The sequence continues at coordinate 101,538 of NZ_AP021917.1, forward strand.
TCTGTCTGGTCCATGATGCAGTCCTTGCGGGTCATGAAGTAGAGACTAAAAACCGGCCCGTACGGGCCGGTCTGGATTGAGAGTCGTAGCAGAGACTCAGTACTTGCAGGATCAGTACTTACAGGAGTTGTCGCTCATGTAGTCGTGCACCTTGATCTTGCCGGCGATGATGTCGGCCTTGATGGCTTCGACCTTGGCCTTCATCTCCGGGGTGATCAGCTTGGCGTTGTTCTCGTCCAGCGCCCAGTCAACACCGCCTTCGGCCAGACCCAGGGACTGGATACCCGGCTTCCAGCTGCCCTTGGCGGCGTCATCCCAGCTCTTGTACGCGGCCAGACCCACGGACTTGACCATGGAGGTCAGCATGGTGCCCGGTTGCAGGTGGTTCTGGTTGGAATCCACACCGATGGCCAGCTTGCCTTCGTCCTTGGCAGCCTGATAGACACCGATGCCGGTACCGCCGGCGGCGGCATAGACCACATCGGCGCCCTTGGCGAACTGGGACTTGGCCAGTTCTGCACCCTTGGCCGGGTCGGCGAAGGCTGCCGGGGTGGAGCCGGTCATGTTCTGATAGACGTCGATCTTCGGATTGATGTACTTGGCGCCTTGCTCATAGCCGCACTGGAACTTGCGGATCAGCGGGATGTCCATGCCGCCCACGAAGCCGACCTTGCCGGTCTTGGAGGCGATGGCCGCCAGGGCACCCACCAGGAAGGAACCTTCATGCTCCTTGAAGATGAGGGACTGGACGTTCGGCTTGTCGACCACCATGTCGATGATGGTGAACTGGGTGTTCGGGAACTCGGTGGCTACTTTCTCTACCGCGGAACCCATGTTGAAGCCGACGGCGACGATGGGGCCGTTGCCACGGCTGGCCAGACGACGCAGGCCCTGCTCGCGCTGGGCTTCGTTCTGGGGTTCGAACTCCTTGACCTTGACGCCTTTGTCCTTGTTGTAGACTTCGACGCCGTTGCGGAACACGGCTTCGTTGAAGGACTTGTCGAATTTGCCTGCGGTGTCATAGATGACGGCGGGCTCGGAGGCTGCCTGGGCGGACAGGGCAGCGAGGGTGAGGGCGGCCACGGTGGCCAGCTTGAGCACTTTAGTCACGATCGTATCCTTGATTGTTATGTGAGGGTCCACAACCTGTCTTGGCAGGTCATAAAGCACGCTGGCTAACTGTAAGTGAGCCAGCCCGTTGGTCAAGGGGATCATAGAGGAAAAACGTTTGCGTTAACGGTTTGAAATATAAGCAAATTGCCTTATAAGTGTTTGTTTTATGGTGTTTTTGCAGAATTAAATTCCGGGATTAATAGGGCTCGATCGATATTTGTGTTTGGATTCATGATGTTAGGCGCAACCGTTTTCCTCCTCTGATGAAAAAACTGGCTTCCATCGGCACCAGCCCTGCGGCCTCATCGACGCCACGTTGGCGGGCGGGCTGGCCCCCGGCTGCTCACGGCTTGGTCTCTGGCGGCTCAGGCCGTATAATCCCCGCCTGTATAAATAAACAGGAGTGGTGATGGACGTTTCAACCCTGCTCGACGGGCTCAATGACAAGCAAAGAGACGCGGTGGCGGCCCCCCGTTGCAACCTGCTGGTGCTGGCGGGCGCCGGTTCGGGCAAGACCCGGGTGCTGGTGCACCGTATCGCCTGGCTGATGCAGGTGGAACGCTGTTCACCCTTCTCCATCATCGCGGTCACCTTTACCAACAAGGCGGCGGCCGAGATGCGCGGCCGGGTCGAAAAAGTGATCGGCGACGGCGTGCGCGGCATGTGGATCGGCACCTTCCACGGCATCGCCCACCGCCTGCTGCGGGCCCACCATCTGGATGCGGGGCTGCCGCAGGATTTCCAGATCCTCGACTCCGACGACCAGTACCGCCTCATTCGCCGGGTGCTCAAGGCGCTCAACCTCGACGAGAAGCACTGGGCCCCGCGCGCCGTGATGGGCTACATCAACGGCAAGAAGGACGAGGGCTTGCGCCCCGGCGACATCGACCTTTACGGCGACCCCGTCACCCGCACCTATCAGCAGATCTACAAGACCTATCAGGAGACCTGCGATCGCTCCGGTCTGGTGGACTTCGCAGAACTCCTGCTGCGCGCCCACGAGCTGTGGCTCAACAAACCGCACATCCTCGAGCACTACCGCGACCGCTTCCAGAACATCCTGGTGGACGAGTTCCAGGACACCAACGGCATCCAGTACGCCTGGCTGCGGATGCTGGCCGGCGACACCGGCAAGGTGATGATAGTCGGTGACGATGACCAGTCCATCTATGGCTGGCGCGGCGCCAAGATTGAGAACATCCAGCGCTTCCTGACCGACTATCAGGGCGCCGAGACCATTCGCCTCGAGCAGAACTACCGCTCCACCGCCAATATCCTCAAAGCCGCCAACAGCGTCATCGCCAACAACTCGGAGCGGCTCGGCAAGGAGCTGTGGACCGAAGGGGCCGAGGGCGAGCCGATCTCCCTTTACGCCGCCTTCAACGAGGTGGACGAGGCCCGCTTCGTGGTCGGTCGCCTCAAGGACTGGAAAGAGAAGGGGGGGCTGCTCGCCGACTGCGCCATCCTCTATCGCTCCAACGCCCAGTCCCGGGTGCTGGAAGAGGCGCTGATGCAGGACGCCATGCCGTACCGCATCTACGGCGGCCTGCGCTTCTTCGAGCGCCAGGAAATCAAGGACGCCATGGCTTACCTGCGCCTTATCAACAACCGTGGCGACGACGCCAGCTTCGAGCGGGTGGTCAACACCCCGACCCGCGGCATCGGCGATCGCACCCTCGAGATCCTGCGCAATAACGCCCGGGATCAGGGCCAGAACCTCTGGCAGTCCGCCAAGACCTTGCTCAATGACAAGGTGCTGACCGGCCGTGCCGGCAACGCGGTGCGCGGCTTTGTGGATCTCATCGACGCGCTGGAGGAACAGGTCTCCCTGCTGCCCCTGCACCAGCAGGCGGACATCGTCATCCAGCACTCCGGCCTCAAGGCGATGTATCTGGCGGAAAAAGGCGAGAAATCCCAGGCGCGGGTAGAGAACCTGGACGAACTGGTCACCGCTTGCCGTCAGTACCAGCGCCCGGACGAGCTGGAGGACATGAGCGATCTCTCCGCCTTCCTCGCCCATGCAGCGCTGGAGTCCGGCGAGAATCAGGCGGACGAATACGCCGACGCGGTGCAGCTGATGACATTGCACAGCGCCAAGGGGCTGGAATATCCCCTGGTGCTGCTGGTCGGCGTCGAAGAGGGCATGTTCCCCAGCCAGCAATCCACCGAGGAGTCGGGGCGGCTGGAGGAAGAGCGCCGCCTCTGTTACGTCGGCATGACCCGCGCCATGGAGAAGCTCTACATCTGTTATGCCGAGAGCCGCCGCATCTACGGCCGCGAGATGTTCCACAAGCCGAGCCGCTTTATCCGCGAAATGCCCGCCGAGTGTCTGGAAGAGATCCGGCTGCGCACCCAGGTGAGTAGACCCACGCAATATGGCCGCTTTAGCCAGAACGAGGTGCAGCAGAGCTTTGACGCCAGCGGCATCAAGCTCGGCCAGCGGGTGCTCCATCCGAAATTCGGCGAAGGAATCGTGCTCAACTTCGAAGGGGTCGGCCAGCAGAGCCGGGTGCAGATCCAGTTCGACGACGTCGGCGCCAAGTGGTTGGTGACGGCATATGCCAGACTGGAAGCACTCTGATTTTTCCCGCCTTTTGATACAACCAACCCGGCTTAGGCCGGGTTGATTTTTATATGCCCCATCGCGACAACTTTAAATACGCGATCGTCCGAATACGCTTCGCTATTCGAACCTACGATGCTGGCATCAGGTTACAACAAGTGTTATTAATGCATTCAAATTAATTACCAGGCAACGCTAATGAATAACGTTTATTTTTTAGGTTTTACACCAAAACCATATGTTTGGGTTGTAGTAGATGCTGATGAGCATTGGTATGACTTTAATGCCAGGAAAAATAAATCTCTTTTTATAAGAGAGGTGGTTTTTGCTGCTAAAGGGAAAGATCTTTCTATAATAGTAACAAGACCGGGTATGGTTTGGATATCAAGCAACACAAAGAGACTAGCAACAACACAAGAGGATGACTTTTTCAAAACTGTTGAATTACGTAAAAATTTAATTAAGGTCGCTAATGTCTTTAACTATCTACTAGCTTTGACATCAAAGGATTACACTTCAGGCTGTGCCACGCCAATTATCCCAATAGAAATCACCCTTCATGAAACCATGTGCATGAAATTCTTCGGTGAAAGCGGTCAAAACCTCGATGAACCAACAACATTCATCCCGACATGCCCTAATGTAACCTCAGCTATGAATCTTGAGTTCAAAGAATTAGAAAGTCGAGATGGCCAAATTTATATTGATGCATACAAAAAGGCTTTTGATGTTTTAGAACGTTTAGATGAGAAGGGAATTGAATGCTTAAACACTCTATCAAAATCTGAAAGCGAGTATTTAAATAGTGACTACAGCACCTCATTAATTCTCTCTTGGTTTATCATAGAGCATATCATACTTGATATTTTCTTAAGAGAAGCAAATGGCAGCATGAATAAAAATGGGAACTCACCGAAGTTCGATGACATGCTATCAAAAGTGCAAAGCACTGCTAACTATCGTGAGTATTCATCTGTTATTGCATTGATAACGCAAGCTAAGAATGCACGTAATGGTTTTGCTCATCGAAATGAGAAAGTGGATAAGGATTCAGCAGAAAAGTCCTTGAATGCAGCATTCGCTTTAGCTTCCTCATGTACAGAACCTTAAGCGGCAAGCGAATTAATAATACCGTCTAACGTGTTGTTTTGCTTGGATTTTCTCTGCCTACTCTTTTTGCCGTTTTTGGATAAATACACCATTGCCCACTCCAACTTCTCTGTTATTTCCTGCCACGCACCATGGATGATGCTCGCCAATATCGGCATTAACCAAAGCGCGCTGTTTTTGGCAATCTTCAGCATCGATAACTCCGCGCTGCCAATCAGCGTCAGCGCCAGCCGACGTTTGACCAGCAAGGCCAGCAAACTAGCCCAGATCAAGCCTTCCGCTATCGCTTTTTGTCGTGTCGCGAACGCCTTCAACCGGTTATGTGATTTCAGCTCTTTGAACAACAGTTCGATCTGCCAACGGCAACGATACAATGCCATCACCTTCTCGGCTGGCCATCGCTCACGCGGAAGATTGGTCATCCATATACAGAACCGTTTTTCCTCTGCAAACCAACGTCTTATGAGTCGATATTTATACTTTCCCGAACTCACATCCAGATCCAGAACCTCGGCTCTGCAGCTTCTCCGATCGATATCCTTGAGCTTTTTTCCGAGTAACTTGGGCATTTCCCTGCCGTCCTGTCGGTAAGCTGCCTGTACTTTGGGATTGAGATTTTGACTCCCTCTGACCAGATAGCTTCCTTTGGCTTTGGTCACATCAGCAAAGTACTCGCGGCTGATGTAACCGGCATCCGCCAATAACAGTTTGTTATTTAACGAATTTGCGGCCGGAAGATGCTTGCGCTCCGATTCGGTATCCGCCGTGATACTCATCGATATCGGCGACTGGTCCAGCAAGGACATGGTCATATGACACTCTACCGCAGCGGGGCTGTGCTTATTGAATCGGCCCGGGAAATGTTCTGCCAATTGCGGATGTAACGCGAATGACGACCCGTCCTGCAGCAGTACCTGCTCAAAGCCTGCCAGTCCGTGGGCGTCCGGTAGACACTCCTTGAGGCGTAAGGCGATGGCTCGTTCAACCAGTGCGCGCATGAACAAGGGAAAACCCTGCTTGCGTAACTGGTTGTGAAAGGGTTTATACGCTATTTGGTCAGTATCATGGAGCTGCAACGCATTGAAATGGCGATGCAAACCAGCAATACCATCCACCTTGTCGCAACCAAGCCCTGAGAGCAGAGCCGGGAGTAGTCTCGCAGGCTGGATATCCCGGAGTCGCTGACAAAAACCGGTAAATTTACCGATCCGGTTGAGTTCAGAAGAGCTAAGAAGTTGCTTGAGGTACTGGGTTGCATTGATAATAGTCATGGCTTCGGGCGTGTCGGTTTTTTTTTGCGATTAAATCAGATCACAAACGAAGCCTTTTTTCTATCTATTTCAATTGGTTGTAGCTAAAGATCCTGTACATGTTAGCTTCCTACAAATTAAAGATCGATTTGAAGCACAGTATTTATGTACCCCAGATTCTTTCTTACGGTAGGTAGGACCGTAGGTTCGATTCATGTACAGAACCTTAAGCGGCAAGCGAATTAATAATACCGTCTAACGTGTTGTTTTGCTTGGATTTTCTCTGCCTACTCTTTTTGCCGTTTTTGGATAAATACACCATTGCCCACTCCAACTTCTCTGTTATTTCCTGCCACGCACCATGGATGATGCTCGCCAATATCGGCATTAACCAAAGCGCGCTGTTTTTGGCAATCTTCAGCATCGATAACTCCGCGCTGCCAATCAGCGTCAGCGCCAGCCGACGTTTGACCAGCAAGGCCAGCAAACTAGCCCAGATCAAGCCTTCCGCTATCGCTTTTTGTCGTGTCGCGAACGCCTTCAACCGGTTATGTGATTTCAGCTCTTTGAACAACAGTTCGATCTGCCAACGGCAACGATACAATGCCATCACCTTCTCGGCTGGCCATCGCTCACGCGGAAGATTGGTCATCCATATACAGAACCGTTTTTCCTCTGCAAACCAACGTCTTATGAGTCGATATTTATACTTTCCCGAACTCACATCCAGATCCAGAACCTCGGCTCTGCAGCTTCTCCGATCGATATCCTTGAGCTTTTTTCCGAGTAACTTGGGCATTTCCCTGCCGTCCTGTCGGTAAGCTGCCTGTACTTTGGGATTGAGATTTTGACTCCCTCTGACCAGATAGCTTCCTTTGGCTTTGGTCACATCAGCAAAGTACTCGCGGCTGATGTAACCGGCATCCGCCAATAACAGTTTGTTATTTAACGAATTTGCGGCCGGAAGATGCTTGCGCTCCGATTCGGTATCCGCCGTGATACTCATCGATATCGGCGACTGGTCCAGCAAGGACATGGTCATATGACACTCTACCGCAGCGGGGCTGTGCTTATTGAATCGGCCCGGGAAATGTTCTGCCAATTGCGGATGTAACGCGAATGACGACCCGTCCTGCAGCAGTACCTGCTCAAAGCCTGCCAGTCCGTGGGCGTCCGGTAGACACTCCTTGAGGCGTAAGGCGATGGCTCGTTCAACCAGTGCGCGCATGAACAAGGGAAAACCCTGCTTGCGTAACTGGTTGTGAAAGGGTTTATACGCTATTTGGTCAGTATCATGGAGCTGCAACGCATTGAAATGGCGATGCAAACCAGCAATACCATCCACCTTGTCGCAACCAAGCCCTGAGAGCAGAGCCGGGAGTAGTCTCGCAGGCTGGATATCCCGGAGTCGCTGACAAAAACCGGTAAATTTACCGATCCGGTTGAGTTCAGAAGAGCTAAGAAGTTGCTTGAGGTACTGGGTTGCATTGATAATAGTCATGGCTTCGGGCGTGTCGGTTTTTTTTTGCGATTAAATCAGATCACAAACGAAGCCTTTTTTCTATCTATTTCAATTGGTTGTAGCTAAAGATCCTGTACATGAGGTTCGATTAGCGAAGCGTAATCGGACGATCGCGTAAGACGTTCGCGTTATCGGACGCTTACAACGGAACAACCCTTTTAGGGGTTCACTCCAATCCCCCCAACGCCCCATCCACCGACCCGCACCAATCCGGTGGATAGGTGCCACTCGCCACATAACGATGGAAGGTGGAATACGGCCAATCGGCCACCCGGGTGACATGACCATGTTTGAGGGGGTTGATATGGACATAATCCATATGGTGGCGGTAATCCCGCTCATCCCGGATCAGGTGTTCCCAATAATGGCGTTGCCAGATGCCCCGCTCCCCGTGGCGTAGCCGGGTCTGGCTGCGGCGCTCGTTGACCGGCAAGGCGCGGGAGAAATGGCTTTTAATGAGCCGCCACCGCAGGGGGAAATCGGTGTCCCCTTCCGGCAGAGAGAGAATGCAGTGGAGATGGTCGGGCAACACCACCCAGGCGTGGATGGCGAAGGGGTGAGCCTGCTGCACCTTGGCAACGCTGTGGCGCAGCAGGTCGATCTGCTCCACCAGCAATCGGTTGTTGCGCCGCTCCAGCAGGTTGACGGTAAAGAACCAGGTTCCGCCGGGCCACCATGCCCGCCGCCAGTTGGCCATGCATTTCCCCTATCTTCGGCAGAAAAGCCAAGCATAGCCTTGCCGCCCGGCGATCCGTTCGTGGGCCCCGTCGCGCGGTTGTCAGATGATGGGATGGACCGGTGACGCGATCGTTCGATTGTCCGATTGTCCGATTGTCCGATGACGTGAACGTCCGATTACGCGAACGTCCGATTACGCTTCGCTAATCGAACCTACATGCAGGCGGATATCCCAAGCCCCCGCCTGTCTGACTTACCTCGGCTGAAACGCCTTGACGAGATATTCGATAAAGAGCCGCACGTTGCGGGACTGCTCCTTGTGGAAGGGGTAGACGGCGAAGAGGGCGTGGGGGTCGGGTTGCCAGTCGGGGAGCAGTCTGACCAGGGTGCCGTCCGACAGGTCGTCCGACACGAATTCATCCGGTACCAGGATCACTCCGAGCCCCTGCACCGCCGCCTGTTTCAGGGCGATGCCGTTGTTGGCGCAGAAGCTGGCGGGGGGCAGCTCTACCGCCACGCTCTCCGCGTCCCGGGTGAAGAACCACTTGTTGGGGGAGGAGGAGAGGCTGTAGCGCAGGCAGTTGTGGGCCTTGAGATCCTCCGGGTGGGCGGGCTGGCCCGCCTCCTTCAGGTAATCGGGGGCGGCGCAGAGCACCCGCTGCACCTCGCACAGGGGTTTGGCGCGCAGGGTGGAGTCCTCCAGGGTGCCAGCCCCCCGGATGACCACGTCCAGCCCCTGATCCACCAGATCCATGTAGGCGTCGCTCAGGATCACCTCGATGCCGATCTCCGGATAGCGGCGCTGGAATTCGCAGACAAGGGGGTTGAGCCGGATCAGCCCGTAGGACATGGGCATGCCGATCCTCAGCCTGCCCCTGGGGGTGAAGGAGGCGGCCATGATGGACTGGTCGGCGGCCTCCAGGCTGTCCAGCACGGCGCATATCTGGCCGTAATAGGCCATGCCCGATTCGGTGACGCTCAGCCGCCGGGTGGTGCGGTTGATCAGCGCAATGCCGAGAAAGGCTTCCAGCTCGTTGATGTTCTTGCTGACCGCCGCCTGGGAGAGGCGCAGGTCGTCCGCCGCCGCCCTGAAGGTGCCCATTTCCACCACCCGGCGAAAGACGTTCAGCGCCGTGATCTTGTTCATCCTGCCCCCGTTAATTCACTACTGGTAAATGATGGCGCCATCATTGCGCACTTTTATCACAATAGTGCGGATCCCCGGGGTGTCCACCCCCCATCCCCCGCCAGACAGAGAGTTGCCGGTGGTAGAGCGGCCCGGATCATGGCCCTCCGGGGCGTGGCGGGCCCGGCAGAGACGCAGACGAAAGAGAGGCGATGAGCCCCGGGCACCCCGGACCGTGACGGCAGGCATAAAAGCAGGCGGCAGGGCCCGGGCCCCGCCGCCAGATGGCACGCACCGGCTTACTGCACCTTGCCGGGGGCGGGGGGCAGGGTGATGCCGACATCGGCCCAGGGGTTGGTGCCGAGCAGCTGGGCGTGGGGCACGTCCGCCTGGTAGCGCATGGTGAACGCTCTGGGTCCGTGGGCGAAGGCCACCAGCAGCCCCTGTTTTGCATCCATCAACCCGGCGTGCATGCCGAGCCCGTGATAGCTGATCCGCACGGCCTTGTCCTCCAGGCCCACCTTGTCTATCTGGAAGCGGGCGATGCTGCCGTCTTTGAGGGTAAAGCCCCAGCGGAACGGCCCGCCGCTGACCACCGTCATCACCTCGTCGATGTCGGTGCCGTCCTCGGCGGAGTTGACGTGCATGCGGCCATATTTGCCGAGCACGGCGCTGCGGGTGCGCTCGTCCAGCGCCATCAGGTCATAGACCTTGGGGTAGGGGCCGACGCCTGTCTCCTCGGTGGCGACGCCGCCCCCTTGCACCGCAGGCTCGCGCCCTGCGAGCCTGGCCTGCTCCAGCAGCTCCCCCTGACTCAGGTTGAAGGCCGCAATCAGGGCGCCGTGCTCCGCTTTGGTCAGGGCGCGGCGGTGGGAGGCTTCAAGCAGCGGCCTGGCGGCCTCGGGAATGTCGACGGTGACCACGTTGACACCGATGGGGTTGAGCGCGTTGTTGACCGCTTCGATGCCGGTCACGGCGGGGCGGCCATCGCTGAACTGCACCGAGACGATGTCACCGGCGAAGGTGTTGAAAGAGAAGGCCGAGGCGAGGGTGCCGGCCAGCAACGGGATAGGGGTGAGTTTCATACAAGACTCCTCGTTAAGGTTCGAGAAGCAGTCTAGGGCGGTGATGTGTTCACTGAAATGACACTTGGATGATATGAAAATTCACTGACAGTAATGAATCGTGGGGATCAGGGTCGTCGGCCCGCCCCGGGGGAGCGTGCCCTCTGCCAGAGGGTGTGAGCCCGGTTGACGCAACGGGGCCCGGCTTGTGGTATGACTCGGGGCGTCACCAAACAGAACCTGTCGGAGGAAGAGACAATGCTGGCGTTGATCACCACGGCGCACCACACCTGCTACCCCAATCCCATCGCCTTTCGGGCCGGAGAGCGGGTGCGCATCGGCCACGAGGACGACGAGTTTCCGGGCTGGGTGCGCACCTTTACCGCAGACGGCAACGAGGGGTGGGCGCCCCTGTCCCTGCTGACCCCGATAAGCGCCGAGGAGGCGCAGGCGCGCCAGGACTATACCGCCCGGGAGCTGGATGTGGCGGCGGGGGAGCGGGTACGGGTGGATCGGGAGCTGGCAGGCTGGCTCTGGGTTCACAACGAAGCGGGCCAATCAGGCTGGATCCCGGCCAGCTGCATCGCCTCGCCCTCATAAGGTGCAGCGGCTCGGAGAAGGAGTAGAGAGGGGAGAGAGAAACCCGGCCAGCGACGGACGCGGCGGCCGGGTGAATTGTAAAGAGTAGGGTGACGGAAAACGGGATCAGCCTAAATAACTGATCCCAATAGTGCTACACCTTCGCTGTGCCATAGCCATTCCCCGGGAAAGGAGACACGGTATCCATGAAGTGTTTCACTCGGGCCAGCAGGTTTGCCATCCCTCTGCATTGATGATTGCGCGTGATGGTTTCATGTAACTTGTGCCATAGCCGTTCTATGTGATTAACCCAAGGGCTGTAAACTGGCTGGAACACCAGGCAGAACTTGGGATTCTTCTTCAACCATCGCTCGGTCTGTTTGCTTTTGTGAATGATGTAGTTATCGAGGATCAACGTGATGGTTTTGGCTCGTCGGTAGTGGTGGCGCAGCTTTTCCAGCATGGCAATAAACAGCGATGAGTTTTTCTTGATCCCGCTGACGTAAAGTACCCTTCCGTTGCCTGCGTGGAGAACGCCTGCCAGATAATGCTTGGCATTCTGCCCCGGTGTGACAACCCGCTTTTGCTGCGCTCTGAACATCCAGTCGGCTCCTAATTTGGGATTGAGGTCTATATCGACTTCATCCTCATAAAACACCGGATTATCGGCATCACAGCGGGCCAGCGCGGCGTCGATATTCGCCATTTTTTCCTGATAGGCTGGGTCTTTTATCCGCAAGGTCGGCACGGGCCTGCGCCAGACAATGCCCATACGAGGTAACCATCGGCGGAGCGTGGAGGCTGCCACATTTAGCCCTGTTAACCGATTGATTTTTATAGCCAATAGTTCAGTACACCAACGGCTGCGCTGATAACCAAAATCTTGCGGAGAAAACTGCATGAGCAGCACCAGTAAGGTGACAATCTTGGCGATAGGTAAGACTGGGGCACGGCCAGCCGGTAAGGCTTCTAGCGCATCTATGCCTTCATCTCGATACCACCGAAGCCAACGACCGATGGTCGAGCGCGCAGCGCCGGTAAGGTGATGAACATCGGTGATCGTGCGTCCTTCATGTAACAGCAAGATGGCCATCAAGCGACGAGCATGTCCTTTATCACGGGTGGCATGGATGATTTTGTGAATGCGGCGCCGTTGTGGTCGTGGCAGAGGTGGTAGGATAGGCATCAACTCAGTCCTTTGGGTGTGGCTTGTTTTGTTTAGCGACTAATCAGATCGCACAAACTGGACTGAGTTCCCTTCCTCCGGTGATCTACTATTCGGAACAGCTATTTAGTCTAATCAACTCGATGGGGGCGTAGCGCTCCTGGCTGTTTGTCAGCAGCACGCACTTCTCATGTTCCGCCTCATAGGGGGTCAGGTTGTCGGTGTGCGCCTCCTTGAGGGTGTCGACTGCGCCGGTGGCGGCAATCATCACCCGTTGGCCCAGGGTCAGCACATTGCGGTTTCGATCGTAGATCTTCATGGCATTCTCCTTGTGGGATGGGTGCCCCGGCCCGTGCCGGGGCAACGGGCTTCAGACTACGCCCCTCGAAAAACGAGATGCCTGTCACAGATCAAAAAAAGGGGAAAGAGGGACTCGGTGCGGCGACGGGGCGCGGCGTTCTGGCCTCGCAGCCCGCCGGTGATCGCCACCGCCTGTCGCAGGGCAAGGAGGACGTCCCCGCTTTTCATCCCCTCGGGCTCGAACTGCAAGGGGGATGCGCTATAGTGGAGCCGCTCGTTTTACTGCTTTCAACCAACCGAGAGTGCATTATGAATCGTGATATCGCAGCCCAGTTCATCAAGATGCTGACCAACCTGGACCAGTGTCTGGCCAAGGCCGAGGCCCACGCCGAGGCGAAGAAATTCAACGTGGACAACTTCTTCAATGAGCGCCTCATCGTCGACATGCTGCCCCTGTGCAAGCAGGTGCTGATCTGCTGCGACAGCGCCCGCGCCGTGGTGGCCACCGCCAGCCTGAGCGAGCCGCCGGTGCTGGGGGATGATCCCAAGACCATGGCGGATCTGCGCGCCCACGTGGCCAAGACCATTGCCTACCTGCAAGGCAAGCTGGACGCCGATTTCAGCCAGTATGCGAGCGGCCACTACTACCCCTACTGGGCCGGTGGCAAGGGGATGGACGGCCACAGCTGCGTCCACGAATACGGCATCCCGAACTTCTACTTCCACCTCACCATGACCTATGCCCTGCTGCGCCAGGCCGGGGTGGATCTGGGCAAGCGGGATTACCTGGGCGGTCTGAACCTGCAATAAACCGCGCTTCAGCGACGACAAAGCCTGCCCCCTGGCAGGCTTTGTCGTTTTCGGCCCGGCTCAGCGCCCCAGGTTGTCGGCCAGTTGTTTGGCGCGACTTGCGGCCCACTGATCGATCATCTTCTCCATCTCCTGGGCGGTGATGGGGGAATCCTTGTGGGTGGTGTCCGGGCTCTCGCGAGCGTCCATCACCCGCACCAGCAGCTTGCCGCTCTGGGCGTCGAGCAACTGTGCCATGCTGCCCACCCTGAGCAGATAGGGCTCCTTGCCTATTACCTCGCGGGTGACGTTGATGGCGATCTTGGCGGGCAGCAGATCCCGCAGCTTGGGGTCGGGGCGGGTCAGGTCGAAGTTGGTGATGGCCGCCTGCACCCGCATCACGCCGGGACCGGGTTCGGTAGCCATCTTGACGCCCTGGCTCATCAGTTCGCGCTGGAAGGTGGCGTGGTAGTAGCGGCCGATTTCGTTCTGTTCGTTGGCGGTCAGCAGATACCACTGGCCGTTCTCCTGGCGGATGAATTGCAAGGGATCGAGCAGCACCTGATGGTACTGGCGCAGATCCACGCCGGGCTCCTTGTAGATACGCTGGTTGGGGTTGCTCTCGCTTTGCTGGAAGGCGGTGAGCGGGATCGCCTGCAGGCTGTGGGTGACCTGGTTCTTCACGGCGCACCCGCCCAGCAGGGCGGCGGCCATGGTCATCATCAAGACTCGTTTCATGGGGGCTCCTGGCGGTGGATGGTCGCTGCAAGGACGCAGCCCGCCCTGCCCACAGAGATACCTGATCAGGCCCCTCTCTCACAAGGGGTATCTGTGCGGGGGCCACCGGGGGAGCCCCCGTGTCAGGTCACTCGGCGGGGATCTCGGGCTCCACCAGGGTGGCGAGCTGCATCAGGGACTCCTGCCAGCCGAGGTAGCACATCTCCACCGGGATGACCGCCGGAATACCCGCCTGTTCGATGGCGAGATCGGTGCCGCACAGCACCTGGGTGAGGGTGATGGTGACCTGCATCTCCCCCGGCAGGTTGGGGTCGTCGAAGCGGTCGGTGTAGCGGATGCGCTTGCCCGGCTCCAGCGCGAGATACTCGCCGCCGAAGGCGTGGGTGTGGCCGCTGGCGAAGTGGGTGAACGACATCCTGAACTGGCCGCCGACCCTGGCATCCAGCGCCGCCACCTTGCAGGTGAAGCCATGGGGGGGCAGCCATTTGGCCAGGGCGTCCGGCTCGATAAAGGCCTGGTATACCCGCTGTGGCGGGGCCTTGAGTACGCGATGCAGAGTGACTGTTCCTGTGCTCATCTTGGGTTCCTTCTCGGTTGTATCCGAGCAAGGATAGTCGCTCGGGGGAAGGACAACCGAGGGTCAGGAGTCGTGGCGCTCCCATTGAAGGGCTAGGTTGTCATCAGGCGGCGCGCGTCCTGGTCGCCATGAGCGGCCGCATTTGCCGCTGGCGACGCCTCCTCTGTCAGGCACGTCTGCACGCACTCCATAAACACCCGCATGGCGGGGCTGACAAACTTGCTGGCGTGGTGGGCGCACAGGGCCGTGATGACGAGGGGCGTGGGGGAGAAGGGCAGCTCCTGCAGCTCCCCCGAACTCAGCTCCCGCTCGACGGCGAAGCGGGGCAGGAAGGAGACGCCGAGGTTGCTGGCCACGCAGCGCTTGATGCTCTCTATGCTCCACAGCTCTATGGTGCCGTCCAGAGTGATGGCTCGCTGGCGTAATGTGCTCTCGAAAATCTGACGGAAGATGCACTGGGGTTCGTTGATGATGAAGCTGACCGGCAGGTGCTGATCCGGGCGGGTGAAGTCGATACCACCGCTGAGGGCGGGGGAAGCTACCAGCACCAGGGGTTGCTCGCCAAAGCTCTCCATCAGCAGGGCGGCATCGTTGCCGACCCGATAGAAGATACCGAGATCGGCCTCGTCCGCCAGCAGCGCATCGCGAATGACGTAGCAGTTCAGGGACCGGAGCGACAGTCGGACCCCGGGAGCCAGCCGCTTGAAGCGCTCGAGCACCGCCGGCATCTTGTAGGCCAGCAGAGTTTCGCCGATGGCGACCCTGAGCTCACCGCTCGGCTCGGCGTCCTGCTGCGCCGCCTGGCGCAGACCCGACATCACCCGGATCATCTCGTGCACATGCGGCATGATGTTCTGTCCGGCCTTGGTCAGGCACATGCGACGCCCTATTTTTTCGAACAGTTGTAGCGAAAGTTCCTGCTCCAACTGCTGGATATGGAAGGTTACCGTCGACTGGGTGCAGCAGAGCTTGCGGGATGCCTTCACGAAGGAGCCCTCCTCGATCACCGTCTTGAGGGTAATGAGACGTCGCAAATCCATGGGGACTCCAATTCATCGAAATGGTTGAATTTAGAATGCTAAAACATTCGATTTTTTGATGCCAATGGCCGCGTTAAGGTATCACTCCCATTTGGAGAAACACCATGACCACGACCCTTGTC
This sequence comes from Aeromonas sp. WP2-W18-CRE-05, assembly GCF_014168615.1. NCBI lineage: Bacteria > Pseudomonadati > Pseudomonadota > Gammaproteobacteria > Aeromonadales > Aeromonadaceae > Aeromonas > Aeromonas sp. WP2-W18-CRE-05. The sequence goes on from NZ_AP021917.1 coordinate 117,274, forward strand.
AGCGCATTTTTGACTTACACCCTGATCACGGCCATGACGCCGGGACCGAACAACATACTGGCTCTGAGCGCCGCCAATCAGCATGGTCTGCGCCGCAGTAGCCGGGTGCTGGCGGGCATGAGTGCGGGCTTCCTGCTGATCATGCTGCTGTGTGCCCTGTTCACCTTCACCCTCATCAGCCTCTCCCCCGCGCTGGTTGGCTGGCTCAGCTGGGCCGGGGCGGCTTATGTGCTCTGGCTGGCCTGGCGCATTGCGGCCAGCGGCTCCAACCTGTCGAGCACAGATGGAGCCTTGCCCGGCTTCTGGACCAGCTTCTGGCTGCAGTTCGTGAACGTGAAGATCATCCTATACGGCATCACGGCGCTCTCCACCTTCGTGTTGCCCCACACCACAGAATTCGTCTGGGTGCTGGGCGTCAGCCTGCTGCTGGCGCTGATCGGCACGCTGGGGAACCTCTGCTGGGCCCTGGCGGGTCATCTGCTGCAGCCCCTGTTCCAGCGCCACGGCCGCATTCTGAACCTGACGCTGGCGGGCTTGTTGGTTTACTGTGCGCTTCGGATGCTGATCTGACGGAACGCAGGCCGGGGGGCGTCGCCTCCTTTCGCCTGCAGAGAGGATTTTTCGTTTTCTCTTCAAGGAGTTGATCAAGATAGAGGTTATTGTCACCGTTCGCTCATATAATCGCCGCCATGCAAGCGACTCGGAAGGATTCGATGACACAGCTGATGGCGGCCCTGCTGGGGTTGTTTTACGCCAGCCTGATCTGGGCGGCGCCCGTCCCCTTCGTGACGGCCCCCGGCCCCCATGCCACGCAGGGGAGGCTGGAGCCCCTGCTCTCCTGGTTCTCGGGGGAGTTTTCCAGCCAGGAGCAGGCCACCTTCGATGCCCGCTTCACCAGTGCCGAGCTGCGGCTGGTGGAGATCTGGCCCGGGGAGGGCCCCTTTCGCTGGGTCTATGCGGAGCAGTTTCTGACCGAGCGGGCGCAGCGACCGTTTCGCCAGCGCATCTACCGCTTCTCCTCCCTGCCCGATGGCCGCATCCTGATGGCCGAACTGACCATGCCGAGGGCCACGGATTTTGCCGGCGCCTGGCGTCGGCCAGAGCTGCTTGACTCCCTCACCCCGCAGCAACTCTCCCTGCGCGAAGGGTGCGAGATCTGGCTGACCCGCCAGCCGGGCGGGGAGTACAAGGGACAGACCCGGGTCGGGCATTGCGCCACCGATTTTGGCGGTGCCACCACCCTGGTGCAGTACCTCTGGATCGGCCCGGACAGTGTCCGGCTGCTGGACAGGGCCTATGACAACGGCGCCCATCAGCGCTGGGGCAGCCCGGGGGAGGGTTACGTCTACCTGCGCAAGGGGATGCGGCGCGGGGAGTAGTCGCGCCGTCCGTCAAGGCCCCTCCCTGCTTGCCGCCAACAAGGACGTGCCGGTCAGGCCGCTGGCCAGTGCCCCTGCAGATCCACCAGGATGGAGAGGCTGACCGCGCCAAACAGCAGGCCCGTCATCAGGTTGAGCGGGCGCTGGATGCGGCCGAGCAGGTGCTGGGCGCGGGGGGTGGAGAGGCTCCAGGCCAGGGCGCTGAACCAGACGAGGGAGAGCAGGAACAGCTCCAGGATCAGCAGTCCCCGGGTCAGGCCATCCACCTGGGGCGTCACCATGGCGGCCAGCAGTCCCATGAAGAACAGCATCGCCTTGGGGTTGAGCAGATTGGTGGCCAGCCCGCTCTTCACCCCCTTGCGCCAGCCCGGCCGCTCGCCTCCGGCGCGCAGCGCCAGATCCCCGCTTCCCTGCCAGGCCGCCTTCAGCGCCCCCCAGCCCAGCCAGCCCAGATAGAGGGCTCCCACCAGTTTCACGGCGAGAAAGAGCCAGGGCTGGCTTGCGATCAGCAGGCTGATGCCGGTCAGGCTCAGGGTGGCGTGGAGCAGGATGGCGAGGGCGATGCCAAGGGCCGCTCCGAGGGCGGTGGGCCTGTGCAGGCTGGTGCGCAGGATGAGTGCGAAATCCGGGCCCGGGCTCGCCAGAGCAACGAGGTGGACGAGACCCAGGGTCAGAAACAGGCTGGTGAACATAAAAGACCTCCGACAGCGGTATGGAGGTGACAGCATGGGGCAGGACGGGGGACGGGAGATTGTAAAAGATTGCAGCGGCGGTGATTCAGGCGGGCAGCATCTGCTGGCGATACTCCGCCGGGGTGAGCCCGAAGGCCTGACGAAAACCGTGGTGGAAGTGGCTCTGATCGAAGAAGCCCACCGCCAGTGCCACCTCGCTCACCGGCAGACCGCTGCCGAGCAGGCGCTTGCCCTGTTCGAGGCGCAGCCGCTTGAGCCAGGCATAGGGGGTCATGCCGGTCTTCTTCTTGAACTGACGCAGGAAGGCGAAGCGATCCAGCCCGAACAGGGCGGCCAGGTCCTCCAGGGTGTGGCGCTCGTCCAGCCGGGCCAGCAGATGGTCGCGCAGGAACCTGAGCTGGGGATCCGCCAGGGCGTGGCGCTCGGGGGCGAGCCGGAACAGTTCGCCCAGCAGGGCCAGCAACTGGCTCTCCGCCAGCAGGCCGTCGGGGGAAGGGCCGTCCAGGTGCATGTGCAGGCGGGCAAAGCCCTGATAGAGGTCGGGGCGGCTCTGCAATCCCTGGTGGAAAAAGGGCTCGGGGTGCTCCGGCAGCCAGCGGGCCAGCTGCTCGGGGGCGATGGAGAAGACCCGCACCTCGTACCCTTCCGGCAGCAGGCTGAGGCCGTCGTGCATTTCGTCCGGGTTGACGGTGGAGAGTTCGCCGCGCACCAGGTTGTGGCTGTTCCCCTTGTGGATGAACTTCTGGCCGCCCCGCTGCACCAGACCGATGTGGTAGTCCAGATGCACGTGACGGCCATAGCTGAACTCCCTGTGGTGGGAGTGGGAGAGTTCAACCCCCGGCAGCAGCCGGGATTGCCAGTAGTGGATGCGGGATTGGGGTGCGTTCATCCCCTATTGATACCCCGAAAGCGGCCCCTTGGCTTGTAGATTATTGCGCCGGCGCCTCAGCCGGCCTCCTGGCGCCGCTTGCCGCTGCGCAGGCCATCCAGGCTGAACAGCACCAGGGCGCTCCAGATGCAGCCGAAGGTGATCATCTTGTCCAGCGCCAGCGCCTCGCCATACAGGGTCACCGCCAGGATGAACATCAGGCTGGGGCCTATGTACTGGAAGAAGCCCAGGGTGGAGAGCTTGAGCCGGGTGGCCGCCGCGGTGAAGCAGAGCAGGGGGGCCGTGGTGACGGCGCCCGCGGCGATGAGCAGCAGGTTCAGGTGCCAGTCATTCTGGGTGAGGTGGCTGGTGGGGCTGTCGGCGATGCCCCACAGATAGAAGGCGGCCGGCGGCAGCATGATCAGGGTCTCGATGAGCAGGCCGGTGAGGGCGTCCAGGGCCAGTTTCTTGCGAATGAGGCCGTAGATGGCGAAGCTCGAGGCCAGCACCAGGGCTATCCAGGGCAGGGAGCCGAAGGCGATGAGCTGGACGGCGACACCGACAAAGGCGAGCCCCACCGCCCACCACTGCAGGCGGCGCAGCTTCTCGCTCAGAAACACCATGCCGAGCAGCACGTTGAACAGGGGGTTGATGTAGTAGCCCAGGCTCGCATCCAGCATGTGGCCGTTGTTGATGGCCCAGATGAACAGCAGCCAGTTGCCGCCGACGGTGACGGAGGTGAAGGCCAGGGTGAGCAGCACCTTGGGCTGGCGCAGTACCGCCTGCACCTTGTGCCACTGGCGTCCGAGCAGCGCCAGCACCATCAGCAGGGCGCAGGACCAGATCATGCGGTGGGTCAGGATCTCGGCGGCCGGCACGGCGGAGAGGGACTTGAAGTAGATGGGTGCCAGGCCCCAAAGGGTGTAGGCGCCGAGGGCATAGAGGACACCCTGGCGCTGGATCTGTTGTTGCATGCGGATAACCTTCACTGGAGTGCGGATGTCGGGAAACATCGCAAAAAGTCAGTGTAGCGATCCTTTTGCAGGGAAAGAAGACAATAAATGGGTCTGACGGGATTTTAACTGCAGGAGCGACTTCAGCGACCGCCCCCGCGGCGGATCTTCTCCACGTCCATCAGCAGCCACAGCATGAGGGCGATGGCGGAGATCCAGGGGCCCCAGGTGACATAGGCTTCCCCCTGACCCAGCACGAAGAACAACAGCGGCAGTCCCACCACCAGAAACAGTACACTTCCCAGAAAAAACAGCATTTTTATCTTTAAATTTAATGGCTTGCTATTTGACGATTATATCGATTGAGCGAGGGGATAAAAGAGTAAAAATGAGAAAGGGGGATTTCTCCCCCCTGTTTTGTTGATAAGCGTCATTTATGACGTTATTCGAGCTGGATCCAGGTGCTTTTCAGCTCGGTGTACTTCTCCAGGGCGTGCAGGGACTTGTCGCGCCCGTTGCCGGACTGCTTGAAGCCGCCAAACGGCATGGTCATGTCGCCGCCATCCCAGTTGTTGACGAAGACGGTGCCGGCGCGCAGGGCGCGGGAGCCCTTCACCGCCTGGTTGAGATCCGCCGTCCAGATCGCCGCGGCCAGGCCGTAGTCGGTGTCGTTGCCAAGGGCGATGGCCTCTTCCAGGGTGTCGAAGCCGGTCACCGCCAGCACGGGGCCGAAGATCTCCTCGCGGAAGATGCGCATCGTCGGGGTCACGTCGTCAAAGATGGTGGGTTCAATGTAGTAGCCGCCCTCCTCGGGCTGGGTGCGCTTGCCTCCCAGCAGCAGCTTGGCGCCCTCCTGCTGGCCGATGGCGATGTAGTTGAGCACCTGCTCCATCTGGATGTGGTCCACCATGGCGCCGATGCGGGTGGTGGGGTCGAGCGGGTTGGCCGAGATCCATTCGCGGGCGTGGGCCAGCAGCCGCTCCATGAACTGGGGCTTGATGCTGTTTTGCACCAGCAGGCGGGAGGCGGCGGTGCACACTTCCCCCTGGTTGTAGAAGATGGCGCCGACGGCGCTTCTGGCGGCGGCGTCCAGATCCGGTGCATCCGCCAGCACGATGTTGGGACTCTTGCCGCCGCACTCCATAAAGGCGCGTTTCAGATTGGATTTCCCGGAGCACTGCACCAGATGCTTGCCGATCTTGGTGGAGCCGGTGAAGGTGATGCAGTCGACGTCCATGTGCATGGCCAGCGCCTCGCCCACGGTGTGACCAAAGCCCGGCAGCACGTTGAAGACACCGTCGGGGATGCCCGCCTCCTTCGCCAGACCCGCGATGCGCAGGGCGGTGAGGGGGGATTTCTCGGAGGGTTTGAGGATCACCGAGTTGCCGGTGGCGAGCGCCGGGCCCAGCTTCCAGCAGGCCATCACCAGGGGGAAGTTCCAGGGCACGATGGCAGCCACGACACCGAGGGGCTCCCGGGTCACCAGGGCCAGGGCGGACTCTTCCACCGGGGCGACCTGATCGTAGATCTTGTCTATCGCCTCGGCGTTCCAGGCGATGCAGTTCGCGGCGGCGGGGGCGTCATACCCCATGGCGTCGCCGATGGGCTTGCCCATATCCAGCGACTCCAGCAGTGCCAGCTCCACCAGGTTCAGGCGCATCAGCTCGGCGAAGCGCTGCATGATGAGCTTGCGCTGCTTGGGAGAGAGGCCGCACCAGCGCTTGTCGTCGAAGGCGGCACGGGCCGCCTTGACCGCCAACTCGGCATCGGCGGCGTCGCAGGAGGCGACCCTGGTCAGCAGTTGGCCGTTGGCCGGGTTGATGCAATCGAAGGTGGCGCCGTTGACGGCATCCCGGTAGGTGCCGTCGATAAAGGCTTGCGAGGGCAGGGTCAGATGGGCGGCCTTGTGTTGCCACTGGGCCAGGGTCAGGTCACTCATGTTCACTCCTTGAACCGGCAGAAAGTCAGTCTCCGCGTATCAATATGCTAAACATCCTGCCGCTTGTAAATCCATCTTGTAACAATTCATTAAACACTGTTCCCGAACAACCCGGGCCAACGGCGGGTCACACCGGGCGCCCTGGCCTGTGGTGTCTGGGGTCGCGCGGCGGGGCGGGAGCCCGTGTCGCGGGCCTGATCCCCGGGCCGGGCAGGGGGGGATCCCGGCGGGCTGTTCCGGGAGAAGGCCCGTCAGAAGCTGGCGGGCGTGTTGGCCGAGATCAGCACGCACTCTTGATCCCCCACGTTGCGAAAACGGTGGGGAGTGCGGCTGTCGAAGTAGTAGCCATCTCCTGGTGCCAGCAGGTGAACCTGCTCGCCCACGGTGACTTCCACCTGACCCCGGATGACGATGCCGCACTCTTCCCCTTCGTGACTCAGCATGTCGTCACCGGTGTCGGCGCCCGGGGGCAGTATCTCCTGCATCATGCCGATGGCGCGGTTGGCGCGGCTGTGACCCACCAGACGGTAGCTGATGGGGTGGGTGCCGAGATCCGGCATGTCGTCCGCACGGAAGATCACCTCGGAATCCATCTCCGTCTCGTCGGTGAAGAAGCTGGCCAATGACATGGGGATGCCTTCCAGCACCTTGCGCAGGGAGGCCACCGAGGGGCTCACCTGATTTTTCTCGATCTGGGAGATAAAGCCGTTGGTCACACCGGAGCGTTTTGCCAGCTCGCGCTGGGAGAGGGCCGCCTTGGTGCGAACCGCCTTGAGGCGGTGACCGATATCCATCGATAGACACTCCTTGACTGTTTACTATTATTAAAATTGTGTTAAATATCTTATACCACCCCTGAGGGGTGACACCAAGCCGGGCGATAAAAGCCCTTTTTTATGGATTCAGGTGTTTAATTTAATAGGCATGAGCCGGGTGTTACTAAACGCCTTAAGGATGAGGTGACCATGAAACCTGTCAGCGACATCAATACCCCCGACATGTCCGCATTCTGGATGCCGTTCACCGCCAACCAGCAGTTCAAGGCGGCGCCGCGCATCCTGAAGTCGGCAGAGGGGATGTATTATCACTCAGAGGATGGCCGCAAGATACTGGATGGCACTGCCGGACTCTGGTGTTGCAACGCAGGCCATGGTCGGCGCGAGATCGCCGAGGCGGTCTCCCAGCAGATCTCCCACCTCGATTTTGCCCCCACCTTCCAGATGGGCCACCCCCTGCCGTTCGAGCTGGCCAACCGGCTGGTGGAGATCGCCCCCAAGGGATTCGGTCACGTCTTCTATACCAACTCCGGATCGGAGTCCGTGGACACCGCGCTCAAGATTGCGCTGGCCTGGCAGCGGGCTCGCGGCCAGGGGACCCGTACCCGGCTCATCGGCCGCGAGCGCGGCTACCACGGAGTGGGTTTTGGCGGCATCTCGGTGGGGGGCATTCCCGGCAACCGCAAGTGGTTCGGCTCCCTGCTGACCGGGGTGGATCATCTGCCCCACACCCTCAACATAGGGAAAAATGCGTTCACCAAGGGATTGCCAGCAGAAGACCTCACCCTGGCCGATGAACTGGAGAAGATTGTCTTCCTGCACGACGCCAGCAACATCGCGGCGGTCATCGTCGAGCCCATCGCCGGCAGCACCGGGGTCATCATGCCCCCCAAGGGCTATCTCAAGCGGCTGCGGGAGATCTGTACCAAACACGGCATCCTGCTGATTTTTGACGAGGTGATCACCGGTTTCGGCCGCCTCGGCTCCCCCTTCGCCGCCCAGGAGTTCGACGTCATCCCCGACATGATCACCTGCGCCAAGGGGCTCACCAACGGCGCCATCCCCATGGGGGCCGTGCTGGTGCAAAACCATATCTATGACGACATGATGGCGGCGGGCAAGGGGGCCATCGAGCTGTTCCACGGCTACACCTACTCCGGCCACCCTGTGGCCGCGGCGGCGGGTCTGGCGACCCTCGAGATTTACCGTAACGAGAACCTGCTCAGCCGCGCCGCCGATCTGGCAGGCTACTGGGAGGAGGCGGCCCATTCCCTCAAGGGCTGCAAGCACGTGAAGGACGTGCGCAACTACGGCCTGGTGGCGGGCATCGAGCTCGAATCCATGCCCGATGCACCGGGCAAGCGGGCCTACGAGGTGTTCGTGCGCTGTTTCGAGAAGGGGGCGCTTATCCGGGTGACCGGCGACATCATCGCCCTGTCGCCTCCCCTCATCATCGAGCGCAGCCAGATCGACGATCTCTTCACCCTGCTGCAGGACGCCCTGCAGGCCCAGGACTGACCCCACATCACACAGGATGGCGCTCGTCCCGGGCGTCATCCCCCTGTGCTGCCCCGGCGCGGCGAGGGGAGGACGGATGACCCATCACGGAGGATTTATGAGTTACAGGATCGACAACTTCATCGACGGCGAGACGACCGAGAGTCGCAGCGAGCGTTTCGGTGCCATCTTCAATCCGGCCACCGGCCAGCAGCAGGGCTCCGTCGTTCTCAGCACGGCCGACGAGTGTGCCGAGGCGATTGCCTGCGCCGAACGCGCCTTTGGGGAGTGGTCCCAGACCCCGCCGCTGGTGCGGGCCCGGGTGCTGTTTCGCTTCAAGGAGCTGATGGAGCAGCACAGGGATGAGCTGGCCCAGCTCATCAGCCGCGAGCACGGCAAGGTCTTCTCCGACGCCCAGGGGGAGCTGACTCGGGGGCTGGAGGTGGTGGAGTTTGCCTGCGGCATTCCCCATCTGCTCAAGGGGGAGCACTCCCTCAACGTGGGCCGCGGGGTGGACAGTCACTCCATGATGCAGCCGGTGGGGGTCTGCGCCGGCATCACCCCGTTCAACTTCCCTGCCATGGTGCCGCTCTGGATGTTCCCGGTGGCCCTGGCCTGCGGCAACACCTTTATCCTCAAGCCCTCGGAGAAGGATCCGTCCCTCTCTCTGCGCATGGCCGAACTGCTCAAGCAGGCGGGCCTGCCGGACGGGGTGCTCAACGTGGTCAACGGCGACAAGGAGGTGGTGGACGTGCTGCTGACCGACCCGAGGGTCGGTGCCGTGTCGTTTGTCGGCTCCACCCCCATCGCCCAGTACATCTATGCCACCGCCTCGGCCCACGGCAAGCGGGTGCAGGCCCTGGGCGGCGCCAAGAACCACATGGTGGTCATGCCGGATGCCAATCTGGATCAGGCGGTTTCCGCCCTGATGGGGGCCGCCTATGGTGCGGCGGGCGAGCGTTGCATGGCGATCTCGGTGGCCGTGGTGGTGGGTGACGAGACCGCTGATGCCCTGGTGGCGAAGCTCTCGCCCCTGGTGGCGGCCCTGCGGGTCGGCCCCGGCCTCGGTCAGAGTCCGGAGAACGAGATGGGGCCCCTCATCAGCCGGGAACACCTGGCCAAGGTGCGCGGCTACGTGGATCAGGGGGTGGCCGAGGGGGCCGAGCTGGTGGTGGATGGCCGGGGCCTGAGCCATGGCGAGGGCTACTTCATCGGGGGCAGCCTGTTCGATCGGGTCGGCCCCGAGATGCGCATCTACCGGGAGGAGATCTTCGGCCCCGTGCTCGCCATCGTGCGGGCCCCGGACTACGAGACGGCCCTGCGCCTCATCAACGAACACGAGTACGGTAATGGCACCGCCATCTTCACCGGTGACGGAGATACCGCAAGGGACTTCACCACGCGGGTTCAGGTCGGTATGGTAGGGGTGAACGTTCCCATTCCGGTGCCCATGGCGTTTCACAGCTTCGGTGGCTGGAAACGGTCCATCTTCGGGCCGCTCAACATGCACGGGCCGGATGGGGTGCGCTTCTACACCCGGATGAAGACGGTGACCGCCCGCTGGCCCCAGAGCCTGCGCGCCGGCGCCGAGTTCTCCATGCCGACCATGAAGTGAGCCACTGGCTCGCTGCCATGGCTTTAATCTCTTGCCCCCGCAGGCCGCCGGTCTGCGGGGGCGCTTCTGTCAAGGAGTAACAGATGCGACTGGGTATTCTCGATTGTGACCGGCTGGACCCCGATTTGGTGGGAGATTTTGGTCCCGTTTACTCCGAGATGTTTATCAAGGGTTTCCGGGCGTTGGCCCCCGAGCTGGAATTTCGGGTCTGGTCCGCCCTCGACGGCGATCTGCCCCCGGATCTGACCGAATGCGATGCCTGGCTCATCACCGGCTCGCGTCACGATGCCTACAGTGACATCCCCTGGATCCTGGCGCTGCGCGACTGGATCCGCCGGGCCCACGATGCCAACGTCAAGCTGGCCGGGGTCTGCTTCGGCCACCAGGTGATCGCCCAGGCGCTGGGAGGGGAGGTGATGAAGTCCACCAAGGGGTGGGGGCTGGGGGTGTCTGTCCATGCCATGCAGACGACAAAACCCTGGATGGCGCCGGGGCTGGACACCATCCGCATCCTGGCAAGCCACCAGGATCAGGTGGAGCAGCTTCCGCCGGGGGCGACCCTGCTCGCGGGCAACGACTTCTGCCCCAACTTCATGTTCCTGCAGGGGGATCACATCGTCGCCATCCAGGGGCACCCGGAATTCTCGGTGGCGTACAACCGGGCCCTTATCGAGCGGCGACGGGACAGGCTGCCCGATGCACATTACCAGAGCAGTCTCTCTTCCCTGGAAGGGGAGGTGGATTCCGCCACCATGATGCAGTGGTTGCTGCAGTTCCTCGGCATCCTGCCGATCGGGGCCGACGCGCGCTGAACCCCGTTTGTCATATCCACCGCGCTGATGCTAGATTTTGTAGCAAAATGAAGGATCAAGCGGCGATATGCCCAGTCCGGATGATACACTGGCCGCCATTTTTGGCGGCCTAGTCCATCGACGAGCGCCGCGTCAGTCTGTGAGGGGGCAACCTTGAAACTACAGCAGTTGAAGTATCTGATCGCGGTGCGGGACCACAATCTCAACGTCTCCGTTGCCTCCGATGCGCTCTATACCAGCCAGCCTGGGGTGAGCAAGCAGATCGGCTTGCTGGAGAGCGAGCTGGGGGTGCGCATCTTCGAGCGCCGCGGCAAGCACCTGCACCGGATCACCCCGGTGGGGGAGGAGATCATCAAGTGTGCCGAGGCCATGCTCAATATCGAGAGCAAGATCAAGGCCATCTCCCGGGAGTACCTGGATCCGACCGTGGGCACCCTCAACATCCATACCACCCACACCATCGCCCGCTACCTGCTGCCGAAAAGCGTCACCTACTTCACCAAAAAGTACCCCAAGATCTCGTTCCACCTGCATCCTGTGATGTCCGCCACCAAGGAGCAGATCAGCAAGGGATACTCGGATTTTTCCATCGTGGCCCACGAGATAGGCTTCGACAAGGAGCTGATCGCGCTGCCCGCGTACCTCTGGACCCTCTCCCTGGTGGTGCCCCAGGAGCACCCCCTGGCCAAGGTGAAGAAGCCGACCCTGGAGCAGCTCTGCCAGTATCCCATCCTGAGCTACGAGAGCGGCGCCACCGGGCGTCAGGTGCAGGACAAGGTGTTCCAGGCGGCCGGCCTCACTCCCAACTACTACATGACGGTGATGGATGCCGGCGTCATCAAGCGCTACGTGGAGCTGGGCTTTGGCATCGGCATCATCTCCTCCCTGGTTGCCAACGATAGCGATGCCCCCGGCCTCGTGGCCATCAATCTGGAGCACCTGTTCGAGCCCTGCCCGGCCCAGATCTGCTTCAGCAAGAGCATCCTCTTGCAGAACTACATGTATGACTTCATCAGCTCCTTCTCCCCCCATCTCACCAAGGAGATGATCCAGAACGTGATGCAGCAGCCGACCCAGGCACGCATCGACGAGCTGTTGTCAGGGGTGGAGCTGCCCGTCTACTGATCCCGCTTCCGTTTCTGTGCCGGCACCCCGGGGTGCCGGCCTCCTCCCGCCGAGGTTTCCATGTCCCGCATCCTGCTGCTCGCCAATCTCAACTGTGATCATGTGCTCTCCCTGGCCGAACCCCTGGTGGCGGGGGCGCGGCTGCAATACGTGGATCAGGGGCGCAGGCTCGGCGGCGGCGCCGCCAATACCGGCATCGGATTGGTGTGGGCGGGGCACGAGGTGATCATTGCCTCCCGGGTCGGGCTGGACGACACCGGTGACTGGCTGCTGGAGCAGGCGGCCTCATACGGCCTGGATTGCAGCCATGTGGAACGCTTTGGCGGCGAGACCGGCGAGCTGCTGGTGCTGGTGGACGCCACCGGTGAGCGCACCATCCTCAGGCGCCCACGTCGTCCGGATCTGCCGGGGGATCTGCCGACCGAAGGGGTGGACTGCCTCTATGTGAACTATCCGGGCACCGCCATCGTGGGCTACATGCGCCAGATGCTCGCCAAGAGTTTCGTGGTGGCCCAGTATCCCAAGGGGGGGCAGGCCCGCCGCCCCTGCCACGTACTGGTGGCCTCCCGCTCCGATCTCGGCGAGGTGAGCGATCCCTGGCAGCATGCCCGCCAGCTCGCGGGGGATCAGCTGGAATGGCTGGTGCTGACCGAGGGCAAGGCGGGCGCCGTGGCCATTCACGGGGAGGTGCAGGTCAGGGTGGCGGCGCGACCGGTCTCCGTGGTGGATACCACGGGGGCGGGGGATGCCTTCGCGGGCGGCCTCATCCACGGTCTTGCGCGGGGAATGGCCATGGCCGATGCCCTGCAGTGCGCCGTGGACTGGGGCGCCTTCGCGGTGGCTTCCGAGAGCTCCATCCCCTCCCAGGCGCTGCGCAACTGGCTGAAACAGCCCCACTGAACTCGCCGGACAACGGCTCCGGCGATGGCAGAGGAGGTGGGGATTTGTCGACGGAAACCGCCAAAACCCCTCGCCGAGGCGGCAAGTTTGCGATCAATCAAAGAAAGTGTCGATTTATGTACATCTTCGTCGACACCCGCCCGGGCTGCTCTTACCCTTGTGACTTCACGACTCGGTCGAAGAAGCCCATCCCGTGCACACGCATGTGCAGACCCCCTCTTTGGCCACCGGCTGTCGTCCTGATTTCTGGCTTGTAGTAAGAGGCAAGTGCGACCATGCAACTGACACGATTTACCGACTACGCCCTGCGTACCCTGACCTTCCTGGCCATCCAGCCCGGTGATCGCCTGTCGACCATCACGGAAGTGGCCGACACCTTCGCCATCTCCCGCAATCACGTGGTCAAGATAGTGCATCAGCTCGGCATCAAGGGTTACATCGAGACGGTGCGTGGCAAGCATGGGGGCATCCGCCTCGGCCGTGCCGCCGTCTCCATCAACCTGCGCGATGTGGTGATGGACATGGAGCACGTGCTCTGCCCGGTGGACTGCAAGCGCGAAAACTGCCGTCTCTCCGGGGGCTGCCGCATCCAGGGCATTCTGCGCCGCGCCATGCACGCCTTCCTGGAGGTACTGGGGGAGTACACTTTGGCGGATGCGGTGCGGGATCCCACTCGTCTGTGCCACCTTCTCGGCATAGAGCAGGATAATATTCTGACCATGGCATGATGCCACGGTGAATGACAGAGGGGCCTGCGGGCCCCTCTGTCATTGCCAGCGGTCAGAGCTGGGGCACAAGGGTGATGGCACCGTGCAGACAGGCGAGGCCGCAAGCGCCGCAGCCATCGCAGGCGGCCATGTTGACGGTCACTCCCTCGCTGCCGACCTTGATCGCCTGCTGGGGGCAGGCATCTTCGCACAGCAGGCAGTAGTAGCCCTGACGGGCCTGGCAGCTCGCCTCTATCCTGACCCGGGTCTGCACCTGGCGGCCGAGGCAGAGATCCAGTGCGCCCGTGGGACAGGCTCTGGCGCAGCTGCCGCAATAGCTGCACTGGCCACAGGCGAGATCCAGCACTGGGGTACCGGCGATGGGGCTGCCGTCATATTCGGGGCGATCGGCGGGCTTGACGAGGCCGTTGGGACACGCCTTGAAGCAGTCGCCACAACGGGTGCAGAGGGTGAGGAACTGGGACTCGTCGATGGCCCAGGGCGGGCGTGCCTCATGGCAGACCACCTCGGGTCTGCGGGGGCTCCCCCATGCGTGTGCCAGCCAGCGACAGAAAAAATGCGTCATGCCCACCTCTATACCTATTAGGGGTTAATTTTATCCAGTTTTGGGCCGGCAAGCCAGAGAATAGCGGCGGGCAGGATCGCAAGCCGGGTTGCCCTTGTGTAAGCTAGGCGGGTCTTTTTGCGGGATTGAATGAACTCATGTGGCTATTTCTGTGGCGTGCTTCTCTGCTCTATGTCTTCCCCCTGCTGATGTGGGCCTACTGCCATCTCAAGGGTATCGAGTTCAGTGAACTGGATACCGGGGTCAACTGCCACAAGTGGGTGGTGCTGGCGGCCTATCTGCTCTATGTGCTGATCTGGTTGCTGCTCAACCGCTATCTCGAACTCTTCCTGCGCCAGCGGGGGCGCCGATGACCCCGCTGCTGACCTGGTGGCCTGCCATGCTGGCTGGCGGGCTGGCGCTGCTGTTCGGCTGGTGGTGGGGGCGACGCAGCGGCCGTGAAGAGACGCTGCTGCTGGAGGAGCGTTATCAGGGGTTGCAGGATCGCTGGGACGCGCTGCAGGACGAGAAGATGCTGGTTCAGCAGAAGCTGGATCAGCAGCAGACCCTGCTGCTCAAGCTCACCGCCCGTCTCAAGGAAGCCGAGGCGACCCTGCGCAGCGAGCGCATCGCCAGCGCCGAGAAGCTGCAACTGCAACAAGAGGCTGAACAGCGCCTCAGCCAGCAGTTCGAGAACCTCGCCAATCGTATTTTTGAACAAAATGCTGGAAACTTCCGCGAACTGAATCAGAACAGCATGGATCTCCTGCTGACTCCACTCAAGGAGCAGCTCGAGGGCTTTCGCCGCCAGGTGGGAGAGACCCATGCCCAGGAGACGGCCCAGCGCCACAACCTCAAGTTCGAGCTGGAGCGCCTTGCCGAGCTCAACGCCCGCATGACCGAAGAGGCGGCGGCGCTGACCCGGGCCCTCAAGGGCGACAGCAAGCAGCAGGGCAACTGGGGGGAGGTGGTGCTGGCGCGGATCCTCTCCGAGTGCGGTCTGCGCGAGGGGCATGAGTACCACACCCAGGTCAACATCGAGGTGGACAAGGGCAAGCGCTACCAGCCCGACGTCATCGTCCACCTGCCCCAGGAGAAGGACATCATCATCGACGCCAAGGTGTCGCTGACCGCCTATGAGCGCTGGTACAACGCCGCTGACGATCTGGAGAAGGCGGTGGCGCTCAAGGAGCACGTCGCCTCGGTGCGCAACCATATCCGTGAGCTGGGCCGCAAGGATTACCAGCAGTTGCCCGGGGTGCGCACCCTGGACTATGTGCTGATGTTCGTGGCGGTGGAGCCTGCCTTCCTCGCTGCCCTGGAAGCGGACCCTTCCCTGGTGCGCTACGGGCTGGAACACAACATCCTGCTGGTGAGCCCCACCAACCTGATGGTGGCGCTGCGCACCATAGAGAACCTGTGGCGCTACGAGCGGCAGAACCAGAACTCGCGCCAGATAGCGGAGCGGGCCGGCCGCCTCTACGAGAAGCTGCGGCTGTTCGTGGAGGAGATGCAGCAGATGGGGGGCAGCTTGCACAAGGCGCAGGAGAGCTACGACAAGGCGATGGGCCGGCTGGTGAACGGTCGTGGCAACCTGATCGCCCAGGCCGAGCGCTTTCGCGAGCTGGGGGTCGAGGTGACCAAGCCCTTGCCGGACGCGCTGGTGGACCGGGCGCTGGAGCGGGAGGAGTCGGCGGACTGAGGGGAATCGTCATTCGCCGGGACAACGAAAAGGGCAGCCATTGGCTGCCCTTTTCGTTTCATGCAACAGCCTGGACGGCTGCTTACTGCTTCCAGAAGGAGGGGAAGAAGAGCACCGCCACCGTCAGGATCTCGAGGCGTCCCAGCAGCATGCCGAACGAGAGTATCCACTTGGCCGTATCCGGCAGGCTGGCGAAGTTGGTGCTGGGACCGATGACAGGCCCCATGCCCGGGCCCACGTTGGCCACGGCGGTGATGGAGCCCGAGATGGCGGTCAGGGGGTCCAGTCCGATGGCGGCGAGCAGGGCGGCGATGAGCAGGATGATGGCGAAGTAGACCAGCACGAAGGAGATCAGGGAGCGGATGATGGCGTCGTTGACCGGACGGCCGTTGTACTTCTGGGGAAACACGGCGGAGGGGTGCATCAGCTGGCGCATCTGTTTCTTGAACAGGGCAAAGGCCACCTGGACCCGAAAGATCTTGAGCCCGCCCGAGGTGGAGCCGGAGCAGGCGCCGAGTGCCAGCAGGATGATGAAGATAATGGTGGTGAGCGGGCCCCAGGTGCCGAAGTCGCCGAGTCCGAAACCCGTGGTGGTAAGCACGGAGACGATATTGAAGCTGCTGATGCGCAAGGCATCCATGAAGCCGTAGATGTCTCTCACCCAGAGATAGAAGGTGACGACCAGGGTCACCCAGACGATCAGCCAGAAGAAGCCCTGCACCTGGGCATCCTTGAACAGGCTGTTGTCACGGCGGGAGAGAGCCTGCACATAGAGCAGGAAGGGCAGGCCGCCGAGGAACATGAAGAGGGTGCCTATCCAGTGCGCCGCGTGGGAGAAGTGGGACATGGATTGATCGGAGGTGGAGTAGCCGCCGGTGCTCAGGGTCGTCATGGCGTGGTTGACCGCTTCGAACAGGTTCATGCCACTCACCCAGTAGGCGAGGAAGCAGAGCATGGAGAGTACCAGATAGACCAGCACTATGTTGTTGGCCACCGTTTTGGCGCGGGGGGCGCTCTTGTCGGACCAATCCGAGCTCTCGGTCTGGAACAGCTTCATGCCACCGACGTTGAGGTAGGGCAGTACCGCCACCGCCATCACGATGAAGCCGACTCCGCCCAGCCACTGCAGGATGGATCGCCACAGCAGGATGCTGTGGGCCATGCCGTCCAGCCCCGACAGCACGGTGGATCCCGTGGTGGTGACCCCCGACATGGTCTCGAAGTAGGCGTCGGCAAAGTCGATATGGGTGATGAAGACGAAGGGCAGGGCCCCGAAGACGCAGGCGACCACCCAGACCGAGGTGGTGAGCAGGAACATCTCCCGCACGCCGAGGTGAAACTCTGCCTTGCGACCGTAATGGAGGCAGAGCAGGGCGGCACCATGGGTGATCAAGACCGACTTGAGAAATTCGACGAAACCTTCCGAACCGGTCAGCAGGGCCAGCAGGGTGGGCAGCCACATGAAGAGCGCCAGCTTGGAGAGCACCAGCCCGAGCGTGAAGACGATGGGATGCAGCTTGATCATGCAAGAAAACCTGGTCGTTGATTGAAAAAAGACCCGGACCTTTCCTGAGAAAAGGGGCCGGGTCCGGATACCGTTGCCAGAGACATGGCCGGCTTACAGGAAGAAGGGACTGGGCTGGAACAGACGCTCCACTTCCGGGATGTACTTCTTGTCCACCAGGAACATCACCACGTGGTCATCCTGCTGTATCTGGGTGCGATCGTGGGCGATCAGCACCTCATCACCGCGCACCACTGCGCCTATGGTGGTGCCCGGGGGCAGCTTGAGCTCGCCCACTGTCTTGCCCACCACCTTGGAGGTGTTCTCGTCCCCGTGGGCGATCGCCTCGATGGCTTCGGCCGCCCCGCGGCGCAGGCTGTAGACGTTGGCGATGTCGGCACGGCGCACATGGGTCAGCAGGGCCGAGATGGTGGCCTGCTGGGGGGAGATGGCGATGTCGATGGAGCCGCCCTGTACCAGGTCCACGTAGGCGCCGCGCTGGATCAGCACCATGGTCTTCTTGGCCCCCATCTTCTTGGCGAGCAGGGCCGACATGATGTTGGCCTCATCCTCGTTGGTCACCGCGATGAAGACGTCGATCTGGTCGATGTGCTCCTCCGCCAGCAGCTCCTGATCCGCCGCATCGCCGCAGAAGACGATGGTGTGTTCCAGGTGCTCGGAGAGCTGCTCCGCCCGCTTCTGGTTGCGCTCGATAAGCTTGACGCTGTAGCGCTTCTCTAGCTGGCGGGCAAGGCCGGCGCCGATGTTGCCGCCGCCGACGATCATGATGCGCCGGTAGGGGCTCTCGAGGCGTTGCAGCTCCGACATCACGGCGCGGATATGGCCCGCCGCGGCCACAAAGAACACCTCGTCATCGGCTTCGATGATGGTGGTGCCCTGGGGGCGGATGGAGCGCCCCTGGCGGAAGATGGCGGCGACCCGGGTTTCGATGTTGGGCATGTGTTCCCGCAGGGTGGAGAGCGCATTGCCCACCAGGGGGCCGCCGTAATAGGCCTTGACCGCCACCAGGCCCACCTTGCCGTCGGCAAAATCCACCACCTGCAACGCCCCCGGATACTCGATCAGGCGACGTACATAGTCGGTCACCAACTGCTCGGGGGCGATCAGGTGATCCACGGGGACGGATTCGGGCAGGAACAGGCGATCCCGCTCCACCAGATAGGCGGGGGAGCGAATGCGCGCCACCTTGTTCGGGGTGTTGAACAGGGAGTAGGCGACCTGGCAGGCGACCATGTTGGTCTCGTCGCTGTTGGTGACGGCGACCAGCATGTCGGCATCCTGGGCGCCGGCTTCGCGCAGCACCCTGGGATGGGCGCCGTGGCCGTTCACCACCCGCAGGTCGAATTTGTCCTGCAGTTCGCGCAGGCGCTCGCTGTCGGTGTCGACGATGGTGATGTCGTTGTTCTCGCCGGCGAGGTTCTCGGCCAGAGTGCCACCCACCTGACCTGCGCCCAGAATGATGATTTTCATAAGGCCATCTTACTCAAGGTTGTTGCTTCGTAATGAGGCGGCCCGTCACCGGGCCTGCCATCCGCCGGTTCGGCCTACAGCTTGATGAGCTTGGCATAGTAGAAGCCGTCCATCTCCGCCTCGCCGGGCAGGAACTGGCGACCCGGACAGGCCGGGGTGTCTTCTGCATGCAACGGCACCAGGCGGGCATCCGGGGTATCGGCCAGGAAGGCGCGGATCTGCTCCCGGTTCTCTTCCGGCAACACGGAACAGGTGGCGTAGAGCAGGGTGCCGCCCTGCTTCAGCTTGCCCCAGAGGGCGTCGAGAATGCGGCGTTGCAGCTCGGCCAGTTCGCGGATGTCCTGATCCCGGCGCAACCACTTGATGTCGGGGTGACGGCGGATGACGCCGGTGGCGGAGCAGGGGGCATCCAGCAGGATGCGGTCGAACTGCCCCTGTGGCCACCACAGCTCCGGCGTGCTGGCATCACCGTGGATCACTTGGGCCTGAAGGCCGATGCGATCCAGGTTCTCCTGCACCCGCTTGAGGCGGTTGTCGTCGGCGTCGACGGCAACCACGCCGGCAAGGGCTGGCTGGCGCTCCAGCAAATGGGCGGTTTTGCCGCCGGGGGCGGCGCAGGCGTCCAGCACCCACTCGCCCGGCTGGGGATCGAGCAGGGCGGCGGCCTGCTGGGCGGCACCGTCCTGCACCGAGCAGTCACCCTGCTCGAAGCCGGGCAGCTTGGTCACGTCGCAGGGGCGCTCCAGCAGGATGCAATCTTCCCCTTCCACACCGGCCATGGCCGGGATGCCCGCCTCGCTCATGCGGGCCAGCATGGCCTCGCGGCTCTGGCGCTGGCTGTTGTTGCGGATCCACATGGGCGGGCGCTGGTTGTTGGCCTCCATGATGAACTCCCAGTCATCGGGATAGGCCTGACGCAGGCGCTTGGTGAGCCATTCGGGGTGGCCGAGGCGGACGCTGGGAACGCGGTCGATGCGCAGCAGGATCACTTCGGCGCTGCGCTGGAAGTTGCGCAGTACGCCGTTAATGAGGCCGCGCAGGGAAGAACCCTTGAGCAGCTTGACGGCGTTGACGGTCTCGGCCACGGCGGCGTGAGCCGGAATGCGGGTATAGATGAGCTGGTAGAGGCCGACCAGGATGAGGTAGTGGAAGATGCGGCTCTTGTTCTTGAGCGGCTTGTCCATCATCTCGCTGACCGCCGCATCGAGGCGGGGCAGCCAGCGCAGGGTGCCGTAGCAGAGTTCTTGCAGGAGGGCGCGATCGCGAGGGGCGACCTTCTCATGGGCAGCAGGCAGAACGGCGGAGAGAGATTGACCCTGATCCAGCACCTGTTGAATGACGAGAGCAGCCTGTGCGCGTGTTTTCATAGCGTTACCTTAGATGCACAAGTCGGGGCCAGGGCCCCGCTTGTGTCAATTCAATCCAGATCAAATCAGTTGCGTGCCAGGTTCAAACCAGTCGCGGCGAGAGTTGAGCAGATCCGAAACGGACATGGCCTTCTTGCCGGGAGGTTGCAGGGTCAGCAGGCGCAGCACGCCCTGACCGGTGGCAACCTCGATCCCCTGCTTGTCGGCCTTGAGCAGGGTGCCGGCTGCCTGGCCGTGATCCTGTGCGACGACCTCGGCCTGCCACACCTTGACGGTCTGTCCGGCGACGTCGAACCAGCTGATGGGCCAGGGGTTGAAGGCTCGGATGCAGCGTTCGATGGCAACGGCGTCCATCGACCAGTCGATGCGGGCCTCTTCCTTGGAGAGCTTCTCGGCGTAGTTGGCCAGCGCATCGTCCTGGGGCTCGGCAGCGGTGTCGCCGGCAGCCATGGCGTCCAGGGTATCGACCAGTGCCTGCGGGCCCAGACCGGCCAGCTTGTCATAGAGGCTGGCAGAGGTCTCATCACTGGCGATGGGGCAGGTTACCTTGCGGATCATGGCGCCGGTATCCAGCCCCACGTCCATCTGCATGATGGTGACGCCGGTTTCGGCATCCCCCGCCCAGATGGAGCGTTGAATCGGGGCGGCACCGCGCCAGCGCGGCAGCAGGGATCCGTGCACGTTGATGCAACCCAGACGCGGCGTATCGAGCACCGCCTTGGGGAGGATGAGGCCATAAGCCACGACGACCATCAGATCGGCACCCAGAGCAGCCAGTTCGGCCTGCGCCGCTTCATTGCGCAGGGAGGCAGGTTGATAGACCGGCAGATCGTGGGCCAGCGCCAGCTCCTTGACCGGGCTGGCAGTGAGCTTCTGGCCGCGACCGGCGGGCTTATCCGGCTGGGTATAAACGGCGACGACCTCGTGGCCGGAAGACAACAACGCCGCCAGATGACGGGCGGCGAAGTCGGGGGTACCGGCAAAAATCAGTTTCAGCTTGTTCAATGGAGCGGATCCTCAGAGGACTTTGCGATCTTCACGGGCCATCTTTTCCAGCTTCTGACGAATACGCTGGCGCTTGAGCGGGGACAAGTAATCCACAAACAGCTTGCCGACCAGATGATCCATCTCATGTTGTATGCAGATGGCGAGCAGATCGTCCGCTTCCAGCTCGAAGGTGTTGCCGTGGCGATCTTGCGCCCTGACCTTGACCCACTCGGCGCGCGGAACCAGAGCACGGTTGCCGGGCACGGAGAGGCAGCCCTCTTCGATGCCGGTGCTGCCGGACTGCTCCAGGATCTCCGGATTGATCAACACCAGCTGTTCTTCGCGGTTCTCGGAGACATCGATGACGATGATGCGCTGATGAATGTCGACCTGGGTCGCGGCCAGGCCGATGCCTTCCTCCGCGTACATGGTTTCAAACATATCATCTACAATGTGTTGTAACTCGGGTGTAAAGGCTTCGACAGGGGCCGCGACTG
Organism: Aeromonas sp. WP2-W18-CRE-05; assembly: GCF_014168615.1. NCBI lineage: Bacteria > Pseudomonadati > Pseudomonadota > Gammaproteobacteria > Aeromonadales > Aeromonadaceae > Aeromonas > Aeromonas sp. WP2-W18-CRE-05. The sequence continues at coordinate 138,650 of NZ_AP021917.1, forward strand.
TGCGCAGACGCTCATCGGGGAAACGCAATACATCTAGAATGGCCATAATTTTTTCTTTAGTTTCATATAAACGCAGTCAATATTGACGTAATTCTAGTCATTTACGCCGACAAAAAACAGCAACACTTTGCGTGCAGAAGTAACAGGGAGTGTTATGTATCTGAAGCAAATCGTCGTCGCCTGCCTGGCGACAGCCCTGGCCGGTGGCGCCATGGCACAGCAGTTGACGCTCAAATCCGGTTACCCCGAGACTTATGTGGTGCAAAAAGGGGACACCCTCTGGGACATCTCGGGCCAGTATCTGGCCGAACCCTGGCTCTGGCCACGCCTCTGGAACATCAATCCGCAGATCGCCAATCCCCACTGGATCTATCCCGGTGACGTGCTGCACCTGAGCTGGGTCAATGGTGAGCCTCGGCTCGGCAAAGCCAGTCAGGGGGGCAAGCAGGTCATCCGTCTCTCGCCCAAGAACCGCTATGAAAACAAGGCCAATCCTATACCGACCCTGCCTCTGAGCGAAATAGCGCCCTTCCTGCAGACCGACCACATTCTGGCCAACAGCCAGCAGAGCAAGGACCTGCCCTATGTGCTCGGCAACAATGACAAGCATGTCGGGATGCTGGAGGGCGACATTCTCTATGTGAAAGGAGCCCTGAACCCGGGCCAGAGTTATGGCCTCTATCGCCCGGGGGTGGCATACAAGGACAAGCATACCGGCGAGTCGCTCGGTCAGGAGGCAATTTTTGTCGGCACGGTGCGGGCAGAGGAGTACCTTGCCCACGACACCACCAAAGTGACGCTGACCCATAACCGGCGTGAGGTGTATCAGGGCGACAAGGTGATGCCGCTGCCGTCGCAGGAGAGCATCTCTGCCGTGTTCATGCCAAAGGCGGCACCCTCCATTTCCCCCGGCTATGTGATCGAGCTGCCGAGCAAGGTACATGGTGGGGGCAAATTTGATGTGGTACTCATCAACAAGGGGGAGCGTGATCAGGTGGCCCCGGGCGATGTGCTCGAGATCCTGCGCCCGGGAGCCGAGATGGTGGACAAGAATGGCAAGGTGTCATACCGGGAATATTCATCCGTCTATGACAAGGCGTTCTATTCTGCCGGCAAGTCATCGCTGCCTGCCGAGGCCGTTGCCAGAGTCATGCTGTTCAAGGTCTACGACAAATTGAGTTACGGTCTTATCCTGCAGAGTCAGGATCTGGTCGGCTCTGGTTATCAGGTCAGTAATTTCTGACGTGTCCTTGCCACTGGAGCGGTTGTCGCTATGGCTGACGCTGGATGCCGTTACAGGCATAGGCCCGGTCACCGCCGCTCGCCTGTTGGCGCATGTGGGTGGTGACATCACAACTCTGTTTGACTCAGACGATGGCGCCCTGCGAGCTCTTGGTCTGCAGAGTGCCCAGATTCAGCAGATGAGATGGCCTCTTCCTGTCGTGGAGCAGGGATTGAGCTGGGCCGCCGAACCCGGCAATCACCTCCTTTGTCCCGATGACCCCGCATATCCTGCCCTGCTCAAAGAGATCCCCGGTGCCCCGCTCTTGCTCTACTGCCGCGGGAACGTCTCATCCCTCTCCCTGCCACAGTTGGCGATGGTGGGTACCCGCCACCCCACCTATGCCGGCAAAGACAATGCGACACGCTTGTGTGCCGAGTTGGTGGGCTGTGGTCTGGCGATCACCTCCGGCCTCGCGTTGGGCATCGATGGCGTCTGCCATCAGCAGGCGCTGGCATCGGGCGGAATCACCCTGGCGGTGCTGGGATCCGGTCTGGATTGTCTCTACCCCAAGCGTCATCAGGGGTTGGCGATGCAGATCCTCGAGCAGGAAGGTCTGCTTGTCTCCGAGTTGGCGCCCCAGCAAGGCCCCCTGGCTGAACACTTCCCTCGCCGCAACCGTATCATCAGTGGTCTGTCGCTGGGGACACTGGTGGTGGAAGCGGCAGAACAGAGTGGTTCGCTCATCACGGCCCGTTATGCGCTGGAGCAGGGCCGCGAGGTCTTTGCCGTTCCCGGCGCCCCGCAAAATGCACAGGCAGCAGGGTGCAACCGTCTGCTTCAACAGGGTGCCAAGCTGGTCTTGAATGCCGCCGATATCCTGGAAGAGTTTCCAAGGCTGGTCTTGCCCCCTGGACCCGCCAACGGTTCTTCCGAGGCGCAGCATAATAGCGAATTGCCTTATGCCGATTTGTTGGATAACGTAGATTATGAGACCACGAGCGTGGATACCGTTGCCGAACGGGCCCGGCTTCCTGTCGATGTCGTACTGGGCAGGTTGGTAGAGCTGGAGCTGGTTGGTGCAGTGATGGCGGTAGCCGGTGGATACGTCAGAGCGAGGAGGGCGAATCATGTTTGATGTATTGATGTACCTTTTCGAGACCTACATCCACAGCGATGCAGATGTGATGGTCGAGCAGGATGAACTCACCGACGAACTGAGCCGGGCCGGTTTCGACAAGGACGAGATCGAGAAAGCGCTCAACTGGCTGGAGCGACTGGCCAACCTGCACGACAGCGAGCGGGAAGTCTATGTCACCGCAAGCCAGCAGGGCTCTATGCGGATCTATGCGCCGCAGGAGCTTGTTCGCCTCAGTACTGAATGTCGCGGTTTCCTGCTGTTCCTGGAGCAGGCGCAAGTGCTGAATGCCGAAACCCGTGAAATCTGCATTGAACGGTTGCTCGAGCTGGACAAGCCGGACATCGAGCTGGACGATCTGAAGTGGGTCGTCATGATGGTGCTGTTCAATGTGCCAGGCAGCGAAAACGCCTACCAGCAGATGGAAGAGCTGGTGTTTGACGAGTCGGACGGCGTCATCCACTGACAGCCCGGTGCCGCGCTGGTAGAATTCAGGCCATCTGGATTTCAAGGCGCGGCCCATGTCAAAGATCGATCACCACCTCTTCTCTGCCCACGAACATGCCTTCGAGCGCGAGCCGTGTCCGCAGTGTGGTGCTGAACTGGTGATCCGCCAGGGCAAGCACGGTCCCTTCCTTGGTTGTTCAGCCTATCCCGCTTGCGATTACATTCGCTCCCTCACCCCCTCTGGCCGCGACATAGAGAAAGTGCTCGAGGGGTCGTCCTGTCCGGATTGTGGCCATCCACTGGCCATCAAGAAGGGTCGTTACGGTCTGTTTGTGGGATGTACCCAGTACCCGGCCTGTCAGCATATCGAATCCCTTCAGGAGAGTGACGATACCCAAATCCTCTGCCCGGAGTGTGGCAAAGGTCATCTGGTGAGCCGCACATCCCGTTATGGCAAACAGTTCTACTCGTGTGACGCCTATCCTCACTGCAAGTATGTGGTGAATGACAAGCCGGTTCCCATGCCCTGTCCCGAGTGTGGCTGGGGCATCATGGTCGAGAAGAAGGTGCGGGGAAACCTGCGCTGGGTCTGCCCGCAAAAGAAATGCTCCCACCAGATTGAGCGGGTATAATCTCGCCGCCCGTGATCAGGCAGGCGGATTGCTGGTCAGCGTGAGGTTGTGAGCAGATGCGCATCGCCCAAGTCGCCCTGCTCCTGATCGCCATCTCAAGCTCCCTGCGGTTGTTCGGTTCACTGATGCACGCAAGCGTCTGAGCCGAAATGCATGACTGAAGAGGAGCAGGGATATAGCCCATATCGCAGCAGTGATGGCCCCGATGCCGTCATGTCGGTTCAACATACAATCCAGTGATGAGAGGCGGCAGCGTGGCTGTCGCATGTGCTTATGCCAAATGAATTTGAACAAGCGGTTGCCGCCCTTCAAGGAGAAGGGGTTATCGCCTATGCCACCGAAGCCGTGTTTGGTCTGGGGTGTGATCCTGATTCCGAAGCCGCCGTGCAGCGGCTGCTGGCCATCAAGCAGCGGCCGGTGGAGAAGGGATTGATCCTGATCGCGGCAGATCTGGCGCAATTGCAGGACTACATCGACCTGAGCCAGCTCAGCGATGAGCAGCTTGCTCGCGTGCAGGCGAGCTGGCCTGGCCCCTTCACCTGGATCATGCCCGCTCGCGCGACGACGCCGTCCTGGTTGACTGGTCAGTTCGATACCCTGGCGGTGCGGGTCACAGGTCATCCCCAGGTGCAAGGGCTTTGCCGGGCATTTGGCAAACCGCTGGTGTCCACCAGTGCCAATCTCACCGGTGAGGAGCCCGCTCGCCGGGTGGCTGATATTGGCGATCTGCTGGCAAGCCAGCTGGCTTACATTCTGCCCGGCGAAGTCGGGGGGCAAGCCAACCCGTCCGAAATCAAGGATGCCCGCACCGGGGCCATCATTCGCCCATCCTGAGTTGGGCACGGCCCTGTTTCATGCAGGTTGTGCGATGAGGTCATGACATTACGAGAAGTGTAGGCAGTGCATGCATGATGCCTGTCTGACAGGAGATAAAATGAGCAAACCGGATGTGGCCCAGGTAAAAGCCTTCCTGCTGCAATTGCAGGATGATATCTGCCGTGGCCTGGAGCAGGCCGATGGATACGGGCGCTTTGTGGAAGATGCCTGGAGTCGCGAAGGTGGTGGTGGCGGTAGAACACGGGTGCTGCGTCAGGGGGCGGTGATCGAGCAAGGTGGGGTCAACTTCTCCCATGTCTATGGCGATGCCATGCCGGCATCCGCGACCGCACATCGTCCCGAACTGGCTGGCCGCAGGTTTGAGGCCATGGGGGTATCGCTGGTGATCCACCCGCATAATCCCTATGTACCGACCAGCCATGCGAATGTGCGGTTCTTCATCGCCGAGAAAGAGGGGGAGGAGCCGATCTGGTGGTTTGGTGGCGGCTTCGACCTGACGCCCTTCTATCCGTTCGAAGAGGACGTGAGGCATTGGCACCAGGTCTCCCGTGAGCTCTGTCAGCCGTTCGGCACCGACATTTATCCCGAGTTCAAATCCTGGTGCGATCGTTACTTCTTCCTCAAGCATCGGGGCGAGACGCGCGGGGTGGGCGGTCTTTTCTTCGATGACCTGAACCGCTGGCCCTTTGCCGACTGCTTTGCCTTTATGCGTGCAGTGGGTGAGGGTTACCTCGCGGCTTACTTGCCGATTGTCGAGCGACGCAAGGAGCTTGCTTATGGGGAGCGGGAACGGGCGTTCCAGCTTTATCGCCGTGGCCGCTACGTGGAGTTCAATCTGGTCTACGACCGCGGGACCCTGTTCGGACTGCAGACGGGGGGGCGCACTGAATCCATCCTGATGTCGATGCCGCCGCTGGCGCGCTGGGAGTACGACTGGCAGCCGGAGGCTGGCAGCCCGGAGGCATTGCTCTATAGCGACTACCTCAAACCGCGCGAGTGGTTGTGACCAGAGGGGCCATGATGGCCCCTTCTTATTGGTCGATATTCGGCTTGTTCCTTCATGAGAAAACCCGTTAAATCGGGATATTGCCCTCAAAAGGAACGCCTTGATGGATCGTTATCTGGTTTTTGGCCACCCCGTGCGCCACAGCAAATCTCCCTTCATTCATACCCTGTTTGCCAGGCAGACCCAGCAAGAGCTGGAGTATGGTCTGGCAGAACCGGCCGTCGATGAGTTTGCCAGCGCTCTGAACCACTTCTTCGCCGAAGGAGGGAAGGGGTGCAACGTGACCGTACCTTTCAAGGAGCAAGCCTTCGTGCTGGTGGAGCGGCTGAGCCCCAGGGCCAAGCGGGCGGGAGCGGTCAACACCATCAAACTGACTGATGATGGCGTGCTGCTGGGTGACAATACCGACGGCGCCGGGCTGGTCGCCGATCTCAAGGCTCACGGAGTGAACCTTGCCGGTAGCAGGATCCTGCTTCTGGGAGCTGGTGGCGCAGCTCGTGGCGCCCTGGCCCCCCTGCTGGCGGAAGCACTGGGCGAGATCGTTGTGGTCAACCGTACCCATGCCAAGGCGGAACAGTTGGCTGTGGAATTCAGGGATCTGGGCAGCATCACGGCTCAATCCTATGAACAGCTGGTGGGGCCGTTCGATCTCATCATCAATTCCACCTCAGCCAGTCTGCAAGGTGAGTTGCCACCTTTGGCTCCAACCCTCATCCACCCGGACATCGCGATCTACGACATGATGTATGGCGCAACGGACACAGCCTTCATCGGCTGGGCCAAACAACATGGCGCGCGCCATACCATGGATGGATTGGGCATGCTGGTCGAACAGGCTGCGGAGGCTTTTACCGTATGGCGAGGGATCCGGCCCGGCACCAAGCAGGTATTGAGAGAGTTGCAGCGCAATCTGGGCGTCGTGTGAACCAGCTAGTGTGCTCTATTGGGCTGTCGGCAGATCTGATGTAGAGATTCTGCATCGCTGGATAGGGGGCATCCATCAGGATGCGGCACGACACGTGTGACGTGAAACGGTTGTTCTGTGGTGGGGGGGGGGCAGAACAGGCACCATTTTATAAAATCATTATCTAACAATAAGTTACTTTTGATTTGCCGTGGCGCGCAGAATTTTTTGAGTTTTTTCTCAAAGCAGCGGAACTTCTGTAACGGACTGCTGACTAACTGGATAGTTGAGGAAGTGCTAGCTAGTCACCTTTATAACTCCCCGGTATTCGTACTGGGGATTTTTTTATCTGCATGAAAATTATGAATATTTTTTCTTTTTCCTACCCTTGAAACTAAATTACATAAATTACTTTCACTTTCTGCTGCTTTGCTGTACAGTTGTCGGCGTAGGGTACAGAGGTAAGATGTTCTATCTTTCAGACCTTTTATTTCACGTAATTGAATGTGGCTGAATAGCAGCCCCGATGAGTCATCGTCGGGGCGTTTTTTTATGCGCAACATTTAGAGTAAATGCTTTAATTGTTGCCGTTCTTTGTTAGAATGAAGGCGTTTCTTGAGGAAAACCAATCGTCTTTGTTCTCGAGAACTCGCTTTTTCCCAAATTTTTGAACTCATTTCTTCAGGCCGGTTTGCAATGGCAAGACCGGCCTCATTTTTATCCCAATATTGCCTCACCGTGTAATTAAATTTCAGTTTCGTTTGTTACAGCCTTCAATTCTGATTTTTTACTCGATATCCATGAAAACGGTATCAGGTTGATGATTAGTTAATTCTTTTCGCGTCTAAACATGCTATCAGTATGATTTAAATATATTTTTTGAGGTTTTTCTTCAGAGGTGGCGAAGGCGGGGAGGGAGGGCTCGGAGATGGGGGGATCATGAAAGCCTTTCAATCAGCGGAGGTCCAACTCCGCCAATTGCAGCCAGGGAGAGGAGTCGTTTACTCCTCGTTCTGATTATCTTCGTCGTCTACCTGGGCGTTGTCTGCTTCGGACAGGTACCAGCCGCTCAGGGTCTGGGCCAGCTTCTCGACGCCGATATTGGTCAGAGAAGAGAATGCTTCAACCTGGATCTGCGGGCCCAGTTCTGCCACCGCCTGACGAACCTTGATCACCTGGTTGTTGCGGGGCCCCGGGCTTAACTTGTCCGCCTTGGTCAGCAACAGCATCACCGGCAGTTCACGGTGTGAACTCCATTCCAGCATGTTCATGTCGGTTTCCTTGAGCGGATGGCGGATGTCCATCAGGATCACCAGCCCTTTCAGGGACTCCCGTCGTTGCAGGTATTCAGCCAGTGACTTTTGCCACTTGAGCTTCATTTCCAGCGGAACCTGGGCATATCCATAGCCGGGCAAGTCGACCAGGCGTTTGCCCGGTTCCAGCTCAAACAGGTTGATCAGCTGAGTACGGCCAGGGGTCTTACTGGTACGTGCCAGGTTCTTGTGTTTGGTCAAGGTATTCAATGCAGACGACTTGCCAGCGTTGGAACGACCGGCAAACGCAATCTCGACACCCCCATCATTTGGCAGGTGGCGGATGTCGGGTGCGCTGGTCACAAAATGCACCTTATTGAAATTCAGAGTTTGTGTATCCAACGTAAATTCCCCATAGAGATAGAGGGTTATAGAGTTACTTTTTTGTGAAATAGTGTAAAATGGCGTCGCTTGAACGCGTTTATTTTAACATGCCTTCAGCGGCATGGGATCTGGAAGCCTAATAACGAGAAAGTTGGAACGCCATGAAGAACCTAGTCATTACACTTGCTCTGATGGTTGGCGTAACTGGGATGGCACAAGCCAAGGGCGATGCCGCTGCGGGACAAACCAAGGCTGCCGTCTGTGCGGCCTGTCATGGACCGGACGGCAACAGCCCAGTCGACATGTATCCCAAGATTGCTGGTCAGCACGCATCATATATCAAAAAACAATTAGTTGAACTGAAGGCTGCAGCTTCTGGCCAAACTGGTCGGGTTGCGCCCGTCATGGGACCCATGGCGTTGCCGTTGTCCGAGCAGGATATGGACGATCTTGCCGCCTATTTCTCCAGCCAGAAGGTGACGCCGGTTGCCGTGCCCGATGATGTGGTTGCCGCAGGCAAGGCGCTTTATATGGGGGGAGACATGGAGCGAGGCCTGGCCGCCTGTACCGCCTGTCATGGCCCACGGGGTTCCGGCGTCGAGCAAGCGAAGTACCCCAGCCTGTCAGGGCAGCATCCCGCCTATATCAAGGCCCAGCTCACCGCTTTTCGTTCGGCGACCCGCGACAACGATCCCAATGGCATGATGCGGGATGTGGCCAAGAAGCTGACGGATCAGGACATCGAGGCGCTCTCCAAGTATGTGGCGGGGCTTCACTGATATAGCCTGTTAGTTATCTTGTTGAAAAGAACAGGGAACCATTGTGTTCCCTGTTCTTTTTTGAGGTTGTAGCGATCGCCCGTAAACAGCCTGCGTTGCTGTAAGAGATCTTCTATATACGGGGCTGGTCGTGTCTGAAAGATTGCTCACGTATATTTTATTATTTTTTGTTTTTCAATGAATTAAGAAATAGAAAATCACTTTGTACCAGTTCGAAATGTGCTTTGGTTGATTGAGTCATCCGGCGAAGAAGTTACAGTAGGCAATCAGGATTGGCCGGAGAGAGGGTGCAAGACCCGTCTTCGGTTTGACAGGATGTCGGCTCGGAGCATGCGATGAGCAATAGATGCAAAAAGCCAGGATGGTGACCGCCAGGGATGAGCGGGGCTGCGGGAGGCAACCACCCCGATGGGAGGCAGGATGTCGCCGGTTTGGGTTAGACAAACAAACACACGCACACTCAGGACTGGTCAATAAGGATCAGGATGATCCAACGAAATGATGCGCCGTGGTTCGCCCAGGGATAAGGCGATTGGCTACCAGGGAATGGAACTCGCATGATGGAAAAAGGCAGCTTCGGCTGCCTTTTTTCTATTGGGTCATTAACCCGCCAAGACATTCTGTGTCAAAATACCAGCAACATGCCCAGAGGATGCCGATCCTGCGGTGTTCAGCGACCCAACGTGGTCGAATTGGTGCGGGATCCCACTCTTGTTCCATATTTACTGTTCCCCGCTTCAGCATCCTCCCCGGACGACACGCTCCGGGGGTTTCCATTCAGTTATTTGTCGGAGTCATTCATGTCGGCCAAACAACCCAACCGCAAGCCTACCGGCAAGCGCAAAGAATCAGATGCCAGTGCTCAGGAAGGTCGTGAGCGCAAGCGCGCCGCCAAGCGCAAGGGCCTGAAGGCGGGCTCCCGCCAACAGGTCGAGCAGGCGGGCAAAAAGAGCGGCTCCAAGCAGGCCAAGGATCCACGCATCGGCTCTCGCAAGCCCATCGCGCTGATTGCCGACGAGAAGGGCAGCAAGCCGGTGGCGACCAAGCCTGCGAAAGAGAAGCGGGTGGTGATGACCCCCGAGCAGGAGCTGGCGTCCATCGAGAATGATGATCGCCTCAATGCCTTGCTGGATCGTCTGGATGCCGGTGAAACCCTGGAGGCCGCAGAGCAGGCATGGGTCGATCAGCGGGTTGACCGTTATCAGGAGCTGATGGACGAGCTCGGTATCATCGACAACGACGATGACGAAGATGGCGACATGGATTTTGATGATGCCGATTTTGACGAGCCGAGTCAGCCTGCCTCCGAAGAGGAGCTGTGGGAACGTTTCTCTCAGGCAGACTACCAGCCTGAAGCCAAACCCGAGCCGAAGAAAAAGTGATGAGTGGATGGATGCTGGCCGCCCTGCTGGGTGGCCTGATTTTGCTGGGGCTTGCCGTCTATGCCGGCACCCTGATGGCGCGTCTCAAACGCCAGCAAGAGATGCAGCAGCACGCCATTGCGGCCCGCAACGAGCGGATCCTGGAGAGTGTCAGGGTGATCGCCCACGCGGTACGAGATGGTCAGTGCGACTACTCGGAAGGCGCCATCCGGCTGACCAATCTGCTGGATGCCTTGCAAATAAAGGGGGGCCGCGCCTTTGCCACCGAGTTCCCGGGGCTCTACGGCCTCTATGAGAAGGTGAAGGAGATGCCGACCCATGAGGCGAGGCGGGCACTCAAGCGCAATGAAGTGATGAAGATGGATCTCGAACGCAGCGGCTACGAGGCCGAGCTGGAGGCGCAGATCCTCAAGGATGTCGCCAGACTGAAGGATTTTCAGTTAAGCCGGTGAGCCCATGACAAAGACAGAGGAAGCAAGCGTGCAAGCAGAACAGATTGTGTGGGATCAGGCCCTGATCGAAAAATACAACTACAGTGGTCCGCGTTATACCTCCTATCCCACTGCGCTGGAGTTCAACGAGGGGTTCGGCTATCCGGACTTTGTCCAGGCAGCGGGCCAGTATCCTGCGCGCAATCTGTCGCTCTACGTGCATATCCCCTTCTGTCACAAGCTCTGCTACTACTGCGGCTGCAACAAGGTCATTACCCGGCACCAGCACAAGGCAGATCAATACCTCGACTACCTCGAACAGGAGATCAAGGCCCAGGCCCCCCTGTTCAAGGAGAGACTGGTCACCCAGCTGCACTGGGGTGGCGGCACACCCACCTATCTGAGCGACCCCCAGACTCGTCGTCTGATGGCCATGTTGCGGGAGCACTTCCACTTCGCCGAGGAGGGGGAGATCAGCATCGAGGTGGATCCCCGCGAGATCGAATTGTCCATGCTGGATGTGCTGCGGGAGCTCGGTTTCAACCGCATCAGCCTTGGCGTTCAGGACTTCAACAAGGCGGTCCAGGTCGCGGTCAATCGGGAGCAGGACAACGACTTCATCCGCGCCATGCTGGTTCGTGCCCGCGAGCTGGGGTTCCGCTCCACCAATCTGGATCTCATCTACGGTCTGCCGCACCAGAACCGGGAGAGCTTCCATCACACCCTGGAAGAGGTGCTCAAGACCGACCCGGCCCGCCTCTCCATCTTCAACTATGCCCACTTGCCGAGCCGTTTTGCCGCCCAGCACAAGCTGAAAGAAGCGGACATGCCGGCGCCGCAGGAGAAGCTGGCCATGCTGCAGGACACCATTGCCTTCCTGACCGGCCAGGGTTATCAGTTCATCGGCATGGACCACTTTGCCAAGCCCGATGACGAGCTGGCCGTCGCCCAGCGTGAGGGCAAGCTGCATCGCAACTTCCAGGGCTATACCACCCAGGGGGATTGCGATCTGCTGGGGCTGGGGGTCTCTTCCATCAGCATGATGGGGGATGCCTATTCCCAGAACCAGAAGGATCTCAAAACCTACTACGCCCAGGTCGAGTCACTGGGCCATGCCCAGTGGAAGGGGTGCTCCCTCAATCGGGACGATCTGATCCGTCGTGAGGTGATCAAGCGCCTCATCTGCGATTTTTCCCTGAACTTCGCCGCTGTGGAACAGGCCCACGGCCTGGTGTTCAAGGAGTATTTTGCCGAAGATCTCAAGCTGTTGCAGACCTTCATCGACGACGGTCTGGTGCGCATGACCGAAGAGGGGCTGGAGGTGGTCTCCACCGGTCAGCTGCTGATCCGCAACATCTGCATGTGCTTCGATGTCTACCTGCGCAACAAGGCGCGCGAGCAGCAGTTCTCCCGGGTGATCTAGGCCGGGCAATGTCGTTGGACAATAAAAAACCGCCTTTCGGCGGTTTTTTTATTGGGTTTTCCCCCTGCTCAGCGTTGAGCTGCACGGGCACTCAGCTCGGCCTTCTCGGCTTCGCTCAGGAAGGCCAGGATCAGGCCGTTCTGCTGGGCGGTGCGGATTTCGCTCACCGTCATGCCGGCAGCGGGGGCAGCCACCTCGTATTCATGGGGCAGGTCGATCCCCTCCACTGCCGGATCGTCGGTATTGAGGCAGGCCAGCACGCCGGCTGCCAGGAACTGGCGGATCGGGTGATCGGCCAGACTCGCCACCGTGGTGGTCTGGAGGTTGGAGGTGAGGCAGGACTCGATGCCGATGCGGTGTTCGGCCAGATAGGCCATCAGGGCCGGCTCCTGGATGGCCTTGACGCCGTGGCCGATGCGCTCGGCTCCCAGCTCGCGAATGGCCTGCCACATGCTCTCGGGGCCGGCGGCTTCACCGGCGTGCACGGTGACCCGCATGCCTGCATCCCGCACCCGGCGGAAGTGGTCGGTGAAGAGCTCGCCCGGGAAGCCCAGTTCGTCGCCGGCCAGATCGATGGCGACCAGGCGATCGCGATGAGCCAGACAGGCATCCAGCTCCTGCTTGCACTGCTCGGTGCCGAAGGTACGGCTCATGATGCCGATGAGATTGGTCTTGATGCCGAAGTCACGGCTGCCTGCGGCCACACCGTCGATGATGGCTTCGACCACGCCCTGCGGGTGCAGTTTGTGGGTCATCGCCATGTAGGCCGGGCTGAAGCGCAGCTCGGCATAGTCGATCCCGGCACGCAGCAGATCTTCCACGTTTTCGTAGGCGACCCGGCGGCAGGCATCGTAGTCGGCCAGCACGGCCACGCCCCAGTCCAGTTTCTTCAGGAAGGCCACCAGACTCGGCTCGTTCTCGACGATCTGCACGTGCGGGCGCAGGGCTTCCAGCTCATCGGCCGGCAGTCGGATGTTGTGCTGACGTCCCAGCTCGAGAATGGTCTGCGGGCGGATGTTGCCATCCAGATGGCGATGCAGGTCGGTCAGGGGGAGGGATCTGTCAATCATGGGGCACCTTCTGCGAGTCGGGTTGGAAAGCCTGCCATTCTAGGCGGGGCGCCTGAAAAAGATACCCCGTTTGCAAGTAAACGGGGTGTGATTGGTCAGGCTTTCCCTCAAGGCGTGATGGGAATCGTTTTTCCCGCAGGCTCAGGGAATGTCGAGCTCCTTGAGCTTGCGAGTCAGGGTATTGCGGCCCCAGCCGAGCAGGCGGGCAGCCTCCTGCTTGTGACCGTGGGTGTGATCCAGTGCCGTCTCCAGCATGATCCGTTCGAACTGGGGCATGGCATCCGCCAGGATATCGGTCTCCCCCAGGGCCAGCTTGGCGGCCACCCAGTCCTGCAACTGCTGCTGCCAGCCACCGGTCAGGGCGGGCTGGCCCGGCTCGGCGGTGCTGGTGATGGGAGTCAGCAGCTCGGTGGGCAGATCGCCTACCAGCACCTCCTGGCCCGAGGCCATCACCGTCAGCCAGCGGCAGACGTTCTCCAGCTGGCGCACGTTGCCCGGCCAGGGCAGGTGGCTGATGTAGGCCTGGGTATCCGGGTGCAGGCTCTTGGCCTCCACGTTCAGCTCCTTGGCGGCTCGCAGCAGGAAGTGCTGGGCCAGCTGGGGGATGTCCTCCCGGCGCTCCTTGAGGGCCGGAATATGGATGCGGATGACGTTGAGGCGGTGGAACAGGTCTTCCCGAAACTCGCCGTCGGCGACCCGCTTCTCCAGATTCTGGTGGGTGGCGGCAATGATCCGCACATCCACCTGCACCGGTTGGTGGCCGCCAACCCGGTAGAACTGCCCGTCCGCCAGTACCCGCAGCAACCGGGTCTGCACGTCCAGCGGCATGTCGCCTATTTCGTCGAGAAACAGGGTGCCGCCATCGGCCTGTTCGAATCGGCCGTGACGAATGTTGTTGGCGCCGGTGAAGGCTCCCTTCTCATGACCGAACAGCTCGGATTCGATGAGATCTTTCGGGATGGCCGCCATGTTGAGGGCGATGAAGTTCTTGTGGGCCCGGGGGCTGTGCTTGTGCAGGGCATGGGCAACCAGCTCCTTGCCGGTACCGCTCTGGCCGTTGATGAGCACCGAGATGCTGGAGCGCGACAGCCGGCCGATGGCGCGGAACACCTCCTGCATGGCAGGGGCTTCGCCGATGATCTCCGGGGTGGTGGTGGCTTCCTGCTGGCGAGCCTTGCGCTTGGTACGTTGCTCCTTGAGGTGGTTCTCGGCCCGGCGTACCAGGGTGACCGCCTCGTCGATGTCGAACGGCTTGGGCAGGTATTCGAAGGCACCGCGCTGGTAGGCGTTGACCGCGCTGTCGAGGTCCGAGTGGGCCGTCATGATGATGATGGGCAGATCCGCCTGGCGGCGATGGATCTGCTCCAGCAGGCTCAGGCCGTCGATGCCCGGCATGCGGATATCCGAGAGGATCACGTCCGGTGAGCGCATCTCCAGTGAACTCAGCAGGGCTTCGCCGTCGGCGAAACTTTCGCATTCGAAGCCTTCGCTGCCAAGGGTGCGCTCCAGAACCCACCGGATGGAGCTGTCGTCATCGACGATCCACACTTTTGCTGTCATGAGGTTCCCTTACTTGCGAAGTGGTAGATAAATGGTGAATTCGGTGTGGCCCGGCCAGCTGATGCAGTCGATGCGCCCCTTGTGCTGATCGATCAGGTTCTGGGCGATGGAGAGGCCCAGGCCCGTTCCCCCTTCCTTGCCGGTGATCATGGGGTAGAAGAGGGTGTCGCGGATGGCGTCGGGAATGCCGGGGCCGTTGTCGATGATCTTGATTTCGGCCGCCAGGCGATAGCGCTGGCCATGGATGGTGATCTGGAAGGCGGTGCGCGTCTTGATGCGGATGAGGCCGTCCTGATCCCCAAGGGCCTCGGCGGCGTTGCGCACTATGTTCAGGAACGCCTGTTGCAGCTGGTCCGATTCCATCTCGAATTCGGGGATGCTGGGGTCGTAGTCCCGTTCGATGCGGATCTGCGGCGGCAGCTCCAGGTCCACCAGACGGCGCACCTGCTCCAGCACGGAGTGAACGTTGTGCATCTGGTGACGGCCGGGACGCTGGGGACCGAGCAACCTGTCGACCAGCACCCGCAGGCGATCGGCCTGCTCGATGATGATGCCGGTGTATTCACGCAAGGCCGGGTCGGGCAACTCCTTTTGCAGCAGTTGGGCCGCGCCGCGCAATCCCCCCAGGGGGTTCTTGATCTCGTGCGCCAGGCCGCGCACCAGCTCCTTGGCGGCCTGCTGCTGGGCGTGTTGCTGCAGCTCCTGGCTGATCTTCTTCTGCTGATCGATCTTGCGCAGTTCTACCACCATCAGTCGCTGTTCATGATCGGCCATGGGGCTGACGCTGATCTCTACCAGCCTGGGCTCCCCCTCCACCACCAGGGTGACTTCGCTGTCGGTGAAGCCCTGCCCCGAAATGAGGCACTGTTTGAAACGCTGCAGATCGAGAGAGATGTGCTCCAGCAGGTGGGGCAGTTCGATGCCGATCAGTCGTCGTTCGCTGAGGGAAAGCAGCTGCTCTGCCGCCGGGTTGACGAATTGAATGCAGAGACGTTCATCCATGAGAATGACGGCGGTCAGCAGATTGTCCAAGAGTGTCTTGGCGTTGTCCGAGCGGGTTGGCACAGGTTTCTCCCTAAAACGGTGCTGTACACCTAGAATGCACCAATATAGTGCATCAAGTTTACCCGCATCGGTGCGTCACATCACCCCTAATTGGCCTTGGGGGCAGCTCTGGGAGCCTGATTCACCGACGCCCTGTGCAGGTAAAAGGTGGTTGGCTTAGATTTAGCAAGGATCGTACCGTCTTTGGCGAGCAACTCGAGCCGTGCCTCGTAAGCGCCCCTATCGAGGTTTTCCACCCGTATGGCCAGGCTGTTGTGAACCAGGGGCACCGCCTTGCCGTTCAGGATCAGGCGCACATCGTATTGCACCGGGACCTGGGGAGAGATCTCGCCCTGGAAGACGATGTTGCCGGTATTGTCGCGCAATGTGCTGCCCGGTTCCGGAGAGATGAGGTCGATCTCCAGGGGAGCCGCTTCCAGGGCTTTCCTGGCATCGACACCGGTCAGGCTGTTGAAGTTGTCCACCTGGACCGAGTGGGGGGCGGTGCCGATGAGCGGCGAGACCCGCAGGTCCACCTCTTTTGCGCTCTTGCCGGGAGGGGGGGCATCGGTGTAGTGGGTCACCCCCTGGGGATCGACCCAGGAGTAGACGCGGGCGGCCTGTGCGGAACAGGAGGCCATCAGCAGGAGGCTCAGCAGCCAGGCTACAGTGTTCATCCATCTCTCCTTGACGGGGTTCACCTTAATCCTATCAGAGAAAAACCACGGGGTCGGGGTGTGAACAGCCGAGAGTGGTACGGCTCCGTGAACGGGAGCATCTTTCTGCATGATCGTGCCCGTTCGGCGGTATTTCCGTTGCCAGAATGAAAAAAACCCGCCAGATGGCGGGTTTATCATGGGAAAGCGGATTAGACGGAGTAGTACAGCTCGAACTCCAGCGGGTGCGGAGTCATGCGCACGCGGTCAACATCCTGCTGTTTCAGTTCCAGGTAGGAGTTGATGAAGTCATCGCTGAACACACCACCACGGGTCAGGAACTCACGGTCTGCATCCAGTGCGGACAGCGCTTCGTCCAGGGAACCGGCAACGGTCGGCACTTCAGCGGCTTCTTCCGGCGGCAGATCGTACAGGTTCTTGTCCATGGCATCGCCCGGATGGATCTTGTTGATGATGCCGTCCAGACCGGCCATCAGCTGGGCAGCGAAGGCCAGGTACGGGTTGGCAGCCGGATCCGGGAAGCGTACTTCGATGCGGCGGGCTTTCGGGCTCGGCACGACCGGGATACGGATGGAGGCAGAACGGTTGCGGGCGGAGTAGGCCAGCATGACCGGTGCTTCATAGCCCGGCACCAGACGCTTGTAGGAGTTGGTGGTCGGGTTGGCGAAGGCGTTGATGGCCTTGGCGTGCTTGATGATGCCGCCGATGTAGTGCAGTGCCATCTCGGACAGACCACCGTACAGGTCGCCTGCGAACAGGTTGACGCCGTCTTTGGCCAGGGACTGGTGGCAGTGCATGCCGGAGCCGTTGTCACCGAACATGGGTTTCGGCATGAAGGTGACGGTCTTGTTGTAGGCGTGGGCCACGTTGTGGATCACGTACTTCAGGACCTGTACTTCGTCAGCCTTCAGGGTGAGGGTGTTGAAGCGGGTTGCGATCTCGTTCTGACCGGCGGTCGCCACTTCGTGGTGGTGAGCTTCGACGACCTGGCCCATCTCTTCCAGCACCAGGCACATGGCGGCACGGATGTCCTGGGAGGAGTCAACCGGGGCAACCGGGAAGTAACCACCCTTGACGAACGGACGGTGACCCTTGTTGCCGTGCTCGTAGTCGGTACCGGAGTTCCAGGCAGCTTCTTCGGATTCGATCTTCACGAAGCTGTGGCCCATGGTGTTGGAGAAGGTGATGTTGTCGAACATGAAGAATTCCGGCTCCGGCCCGAACAGCACGGTGTCAGCGATGCCGCTGGACTTCAGGAAATCTTCGGCACGCTTGGCGATGGAGCGCGGATCGCGGTCATAGCCTTGCATGGTGGCGGGTTCAAGCACGTCACAGACGATGTTCAGAGTGGTCTCTTCGGTGAACGGGTCCAGTTTGGCGGAAGCCGGGTCCGGCATCAGCACCATGTCAGACTCGTTGATGCCCTTCCAGCCGCCGATGGAGGAACCATCGAACATCTTGCCGTCTTCGAAGAAGTCTTCGTCAACCTGGTGGGAAGGGATGGATACGTGCTGCTCTTTACCCTTGGTGTCGGTAAAACGCAGATCAACAAACTTGACTTCGTGTTCCTGGATCAGGGCCAAAACGTTCTGGGCTGACATGCTAAGTAACCTCCGGTGTTAAAACTCTTTGGGTGAATGCGTCGTCACATTCACATAAGCCAGTATCGTGCCAAGTTTGTGACAGCTTGATTTCAGGGCACTTGCACCGTTTCAGGCTGTCGAGAAACCCGTTCTCATGCCGGTTGCTGCATTAAAGTGGTGCAACCTTGGATCGTTTTGGTGCACCGAGATGGTGCGCCAGCGTATCCAGGCCATCTAAGCAGCCTTTTGCCGCGGGGTCCATGATCCTGATCCTTTGTTGTGTGTGAATGTGTTGCAATTCTGCTAGGCAGATCACAAAGGCGAGAGTACAATTAGCGCCCAATTTTACCCGGTGATTTGAGGCGAGAATGTTAGAGAATTTACGCAATATTGCGATTATTGCGCACGTTGACCACGGCAAAACGACTCTGGTTGATAAGCTGCTGCAGCAATCCGGCACTCTGGATCGCACCAGCGAAGGTCAGGAACGGATCATGGACTCCAATGATCTGGAACGGGAACGTGGCATCACCATTCTCGCCAAGAACACTGCGATCCGCTGGAACGACTATCGCATCAACATCGTGGATACCCCGGGTCACGCCGACTTCGGTGGTGAAGTTGAGCGCGTGCTCTCCATGGTTGACTCCGTGCTGCTGCTGGTCGACGCCGTTGACGGCCCGATGCCGCAGACTCGTTTCGTGACCCAGAAGGCGTTCGCCCAGGGTCTGAAGCCCATCGTGGTCATCAACAAGATCGACCGTCCGGGTGCTCGTCCTGACTGGGTAATGGATCAGGTCTTCGATCTGTTCGACAACCTGGGTGCCACCGATGAGCAACTGGACTTCAAGGTTGTTTACGCCTCTGCACTGAACGGTTGGGCCACCCTGGATCAGGACGTCCCGTCCGAGAACATGGAACCCCTGTTCCAGGCCATCGTCGACAACGTGGAAGCCCCGAAGGGCGACGTTGACGGTGCCTTCCAGATGCAGATCTCCCAGCTGGACTACAACTCCTACGTGGGCGTCATCGGTATCGGCCGCATCACTCGTGGTCGCGTCAAGACCAACCAGCAGGTCACCATCGTCGGTGCCAACGGCAAACCGCGTACCGGCAAGGTCGGTCAGGTGCTGGGCTACCTGGGCCTGTCCCGTACCGAAGTGACCGACGCGCAAGCGGGCGACATCATCGCCATCACCGGTCTGGGCGAGCTGAAGATCTCCGACACCATCTGTGACAACAGTGCCGTCGAAGCCCTGCCGCCGCTCTCCGTGGACGAGCCGACCGTGAACATGACCTTCCAGGTCAACACCTCGCCGTTCGCCGGTAAAGAAGGCAAGTTCGTCACCTCCCGCAACATTCTGGAGCGTCTGAACCAGGAACTGGTCCACAACGTGGCCCTGCGCGTGGAAGAGACCGAAGATCCGGACAAGTTCCGCGTCTCCGGCCGTGGTGAACTGCACCTCTCCATCCTGATCGAAAACATGCGTCGCGAAGGTTACGAACTGGCGGTGTCCCGTCCGGAAGTTATCCTGCGTACCGTGGATGGCGAACTGCAAGAACCGTTCGAAACCGTCACTGTGGACGTGGAAGAAGCGCATCAGGGTTCCGTGATGGAGCAGCTCGGCCTGCGTAAAGGCGAGATGACCAACATGACCCCGGATGGCAAGGGTCGCGTCCGTCTGGACTTCATCATCCCGAGCCGTGGCCTGATCGGCTTCCAGACCGAGTTCCTGACCATGACCTCTGGTACCGGTCTGCTGTACCACACCTTCGACCACTACGGTCCGCACAAGGGTGGCAGCATCGGTGAGCGTCAGAACGGCGTGCTGATCTCCAACGCCACCGGCAAGGCCCTGACCTTCGCCCTGTTCGGTCTGCAAGATCGTGGTCGTCTGTTCATCGGTCACGCGACCGAAGTGTACGAAGGCCAGGTGATCGGGATCCACTCCCGTTCCAACGACCTGACCGTCAACTGCCTGAAAGGCAAGCAGCTGACCAACATGCGTGCCTCCGGTACCGACGAAGCCCAGGTGCTGACTCCGCCGATCCGCATGACCCTGGAGCAGGCTCTCGAGTTCATCGACAACGATGAGCTGGTGGAGATCACCCCCAAGGCCATCCGTATCCGTAAAAAGCTGCTGACCGAACTGGATCGCAAGCGCGCCGGTCGTGCTTGATCGATAGCTGTTCATCGACAGACCAAAGAGAGGCCTTAAGGCCTCTTTTTTTATGGGCTCGACATGAGGGCGCATGGTGCCTGAGCTCGATGGAGGCGCATCCGGCCGGTCTGCGGGTGGCCAAATGACCACCCTATCTGACACAATGTCTGCATGATCACGCTTACGAGAAACAAGATGCAGCAGCAGATCCGCGGCCGTCTGGCCCATGCACTCTCCTTCTTGCGCCACGATGGTGCCCACTTCGCCCAGTTTGTCTGGGGCCGCTTCCAGCAGGACAGATTGACGGTGACCGCCGGTTACCTGGCCTATGTCACCCTGCTCTCCCTGGTGCCCATGATCGCCGTGGTGTTCGGCATGATGTCGGCCTTTCCGGTGTTCCAGAGCCTGAAGCAGGCGATGGAGCAGTTCGTCTATCACAACTTCGTCCCCACCGCCGGCGAGATGCTCAAGGAGTACATCGACGGCTTCGTGGCCAACGCCACCAACACCACGGCCGTCGGTATCGGTGCCCTGATCGTGGTGGCCCTGATGCTCATCTCGGCCATCGACAAGAATCTCAACTACATCTGGCGGTCCACCCGAAGCCGGCCCTTGGCCCAGGCATTCGCCATGTACTGGATGATCCTGACCCTGGGCCCCGTGCTCATCGGTGCCAGCATCGCCATCTCCTCCTACATTCTCTCGCTCAGGTTGTTCGCGGCTGACAGCCTGTTCGGTATCGGCTATCTGCTGCTGCGCAGCCTGCCGTTCCTCTTCTCCGTGCTCACCTTCCTGCTGATCTATACCGTGGTGCCCAACTGCCGCGTGCGGCTGACCCACGCCTTCATCGGAGCCCTGGTGGCGGCCACCCTGTTCGAGCTGGCCAAGCGCGGCTTTGCCATCTATATCACCAACTTCCCCTCCTACCAGGCCATCTATGGCGCCCTGGCGACCATTCCCATCCTGTTCGTCTGGGTGTATCTGAGCTGGCTGGTGGTGTTGCTGGGGGCCGAGACCACCGCCTGCCTCGGGGAGTACGAGAAGCCCGGTGCAGAGGAGCTGGCCTGACGCCGGCCGGCCATCACACCGGATCCCGCCACAAAGGCGTTGGCCCGGGCAGGGCATTTATTGGTAGCATCGACGACCGCTCATCCCGCAGGATGGGCGGTCGTGCTGTTTTGAGAGGAGAGGGATGTGATTGCACTGATTCAGCGGGTCAGCGAGGCCAGCGTAACGGTAGAGGGAGAGGTGACCGGGGCCATCGGCCAGGGGTTGCTGGTGCTGCTCGGGGTGGAGCAGGGGGATGACGAGGCCAAGGCGGACAAGCTGCTGCACAAGGTGAGCGGTTATCGCATCTTCTCGGACGAGAACGGCAAGATGAACCTCAACGTGAGCCAGGTGGGTGGCAGCCTGCTGGTGGTCTCCCAGTTCACCCTGGCGGCGGATACCGGCAAGGGGATGAGACCCAGCTTCTCCGGTGGCGCCCATCCCGCAGATGCAGAGCGACTCTATGAGTACTTCGTGGCTCGCGCCAGGGAGAGCGGCGTGCCGACCGAAACCGGCCGCTTCGCCGCCGACATGAAGGTCAGGCTGCTCAACGATGGCCCCGTCACCTTCTGGCTGCAGGTATAAGGGTGGCAGGCAGGGCAGGACTCAGCGGAGGGCAGGACGCGATGCCTGCACACTTCGCAGGTTCTTCACCCTGCCGGTGCTCGCCCGCCCTGGCCATGCTGACGGGTCGCGTGCAGGATGACGTTGCGGTAGCCGGGCACGTCGTGGACGTGGGTCGGGCCTATCCACTCCTCTGCCAGTCGCAGAGCCTGTGCCTGTTCGAGCCGGGTGCGGGGCAGCAGATTGATGATGAGGGTGCCGCTCAGGCGTTTAGCCAGCGCCTGATAGAGCGGAGCCTGGAAGAGCAGCAGGGGGTTGCCGTCCTGGCTGAACAAATCCAGCAGCACCAGATCGTAGCTCTCCTGGCTCTGGTGCAGGAAGTGCAGCGCATCGGCGTGATGCAGCCGAGGCGAGCCCCCTGATGAGGGGAGAAAGAATTGCTGGAACAGGGTGAGGATCTCGGCATCCAGATCCACGCAGTCGTGGTGGGCATCGGGCCAGCGTGCCGCCAGGTGACGGGTGAGATCCCCTCCGCCCAGCCCCAGCTCCAGGATCCTGCTTGCCTGCTTTGGCAACTGCTCCGCGATGCTCCGTTGATGAGGCAGACAGAGGCGGGCCGGTTGGTGGAGGCTCATGGCGGATTGCACCACGCCGTCCATTTCCAGCCAGCGATGACGGGCATTTTCAAGCACCGAAACGCGGCGTTCGGGTTTGGCGCTGAGGTGCAATAAGTGATCGGCTTGGTACGCTTGCAGATTGAAGTCCATGAATTTGCACGGCAAGATGGCTTTCGACCAGTGTAACTCAAGGATGTTGTTATGTACCGGGTGGTCCCCCCCCAAACGGCAGCCGAGCTGGATACCTACTACAGGCTGCGCCGGGAGAAATGGTTGCGTCAGTCCTTCCATCTGCCAGTCGGCGCACACTCAAGGATCGCTTTATGTACCGGGTAGTCACCCCAGAAACACCAGCGGAGCTGGATGCTTACTATCAGTTGCGCTGGGAACTACTGCGCAAACCCTTCAATCTGCCCCTTGGCTCCGAGCGTGACGAGTACGATACCGTCGCCATTCACCGGCTGATGCTCTCACCCGACGGAACGCCCATCGCCGTGGGTCGCCTCTTTGTGGGCGGCGATGAAGCCCAGATCCGCTTTATGGCGCTGCGACCCGAATTTCGCGGCCAGGGGCTGGGCGCCCGCATGGTGGAGGATCTCGAGCAGCTTGCCCGCGACGAGAAGGTGAAACGGCTGGTGATGAACGCCCGCCAGGAGGCGGTGGAGTTCTATCGCCGCTGCGGCTTCCTCGAGGTAGGGGAAGGCCCCGTCTCCTTCGGCCGCATCCCTCACCGCCAGATGATCAAGTCCCTGAGTCCCATGCAGACCATCCAGTACCGTCCGGAGTGGTGCCAGGATCTCACCACCCGCTGGTCGCGGGGCATTCCCATCAGCGAGAAGATGGGGGTGCACATCACCCACTACGATGGCCAGACCTTCCACCTCAAGGCCAACCTGGCGGCCAATCTGAACGTCCACGACACCATGTTCGCCGGCAGCATTTACAGCCAGTGCGTGCTGGCGGGCTGGGGTCTCATCTGGTTGCAGCTCAAGGAGGCAGGGCTGGGAGGCGATACCGTGCTGGCCGAGGGCAACATCAAGTATTACCGGCCGGTGAGCGAAGAGCCGGAGGCGCGGGTGGCCCGGGAGGGCATGCCCGCCGTGCTCGAGCCGCTGAGGGGCGGAGAATCCGCCAAATTCAGCCTGCGGGTGCAGCTGTTCAGCGGCCGCAAGCTGGCGGTGGAGTTTGTCGGTCAGTACGTGGTGCTGCCCATCAAGCGCGGCGCACGCTGATCCCTGATGTTCACAGCAACAAGGCCTCTTCGCGAGGCCTTGTTCGTTATTGGGCGGCGGGTGGCCGTGGGCGCCAGAGCGGGCCGCTTCGTCCCTGGGCGGGGTAGCGCACACCCGCCTCCCAGCCACAGGCGTCCTGTCCCGTGGGGACACTCCAGCCCAGGTCGGGCGCATTGAGGGGGCCGCGCCAGCGGGCGAGCAGCTCGGCGCAGCGCCCCTTGTTCAGGACCCCGAGGTCGAGCTGCCACTGGTCTGCGGCCAGGTCGACACCCCCTTGCAGTGCCAGCAGGTGGGTGATGGTGGAGGCGCCGCCTTGCTCGATCCGCACCTTGCCCTGCTCCGCCCTGGCATCCAGCCTGATCTGATAGAAGGGGGTGTCTCCGCGTTGCATCGCCTGCCACAGCGTCTGCGGTGTCAGATCGGGGGGGGTCTGCTCCCTGAACCAGTCATCCAGCAGGGGGTCGATGCCGACCTTGTCCCAGAAGGGATCCTTGCTCTCCAGGCTCAGGCTGCCCTGAAGGGTCCGGCGCCAGTTGGCCGTCTGCTCGCCGGGCTGCCCGTTGAGGTCGGCCTGCAGATCTGCCGCCAGATCCACCTTGCCCGCGAAGGAGACGGGGGAGTGCAGCAACTTGCCCCACTGCTCCAGATCCAGCTGCTTGCCCTGCAACTGCAGGCGGCTCTCCTGCCCGGGCGTCCTGCCCCACTGGCCGCTCAGGTTGAGGGAGCCCTCGTCGGGCAGGGAGGTGACGAGGGTGTTGAGCTGCCAGGAGCTGGGGGTCAGCTCGCCATCCAGGGTGCCGTTGCGGGCACTGAGACCGTCCCACACCAGCTCGAACCACTTGCTCTCGATGCGGGCACGTCCCAGCAGGGGGCCTGGCTGGTTGCCCCGCAGGGCGAGATCGTTCAGGTAGAGTTGCCAGCCGGTCAGGGAGAGGGGCAGGGTGTCGTCGAAAGAGAGCACCTTGAGCTTGTCGAAGGCCAGTTTGCGGATGTCGATCTGTTGCGGGCGCCAGCCCTGCCAATCCTGCCACCACCCCTGGGGCAAACTGATATCCATGCCGCTCAGGGCCAGATCCTTCAGGGTGAGCTTCTGCTGCTGGGTGTCGAGGGCCAGCTCGACGCTGAACTCCCCTTCGTATGCCTTGCCCCGCAGCTCGGCATCCAGCTGCCGGGGGGAGAAGGCGAGCTTGCCCTCGACGGCCTCAAGCTGGAACAGGCCGCGGCCCATGTCGCCCAGGGTGCCCGCCAGATAGCCGCTGGGCTGGCTGCCCGCCTGCCAGTCGAAGGCGGTGAGCTGGCCGTTGAAGTT
This sequence comes from Aeromonas sp. WP2-W18-CRE-05, assembly GCF_014168615.1. Lineage (NCBI taxonomy): Bacteria > Pseudomonadati > Pseudomonadota > Gammaproteobacteria > Aeromonadales > Aeromonadaceae > Aeromonas > Aeromonas sp. WP2-W18-CRE-05. The sequence continues at coordinate 163,353 of NZ_AP021917.1, forward strand.
GTTGAGGGAGAGCTCCTGATCGATGGCATTGATGCTCACCTGGGCAAGCTGACCCCTGTCCAGGGTGATGCGGCGCAGGGGGAACTCGCCAGGGGGGATGTCACCAAGCTCGAGGCGCATGGCGCGGGCCTTGAGATCGTGCAGTTGCAGGCTGCGCTCTGGCCAGTTCAGCACCATGCCGGTCTCGAGCAGGCCGTCGAACAGGTTGGTGGTCAGTCTGTCGGTGCTGAGCACCTGCCCCTCCAGCCGCCCCTTGAGGCTGAGACGGGCCAGGGTGAACATGGGGGTCTCCAGCTGGTTGATGCCCAGGGTGAGGTTGGCCTGGGGCTGGCGTCTCGGGTCGATCAGTTCCCAGTCACTCAGGGACGCACTGAGGCCGCGCAGGGTCAGGGCCTCGCTCTGCAGGTTCAGGTTGTCGATGGTGCTGTCGCTGATGGTGAGGGAGTGAACCGGCAGGCTTGGCAACTGGTTGGGGAGCGGCAGCTTGATGACGGGACGGATGAGGTCCAGGTGGGCGATGCGCACATCCCGGTTCAACCAGTCGATGTGCTCGATCTCCAGATAGAGTTTTTCCAGCTGTACCGCATCCCCATAGCGCACCTGTTCCGCCAGCAGGGTGTAGGGGTGCAGCGGATTGAACACCAGCCGGCCTATGGTGACGGGCACCCCGGTCTGCTGGCTGAGCCAGTTGGCGATGGGGCCTTTGGCGCGCTCGGCATCGAACAGGCCGAGACCGACCCAGACAAAGAGCAGCAGGAAGGCAAAGGTGTAGAGCAGGCCGCGGAGCCAGGAATTCATCAGTGCTTTCCTCCTGTTTCTGTTGCTTGGTCAGGCATTCGAGTAGTGATCCCGTAGACCGAGCCAGCATCGTATCAAGGGTTCGACATGGCTCGGGTGTTTATCCATCAGGCAAGGTGACCCTCTTCTGCATCTGCCTTGGTCAAGCATTGGAATAGTGGTCCCGCAGGCCCAGCCAGCGCCGGATCAGGGGCTCGACATGAGCCGGGTGTTTGTCCATCAGGCAAGGTGACCCTCTTCTGCATCTGCCTTGGTCAAGCATTGGAGTAGTGGTCTCGCAGGCCCAGCCAGCGGCGGATCAGGGGCTCGACATGCGCCGGGTGTTTGTCCATCAGGAAGCGCGCCATCTTCTGCACCTGAGGGATGAGCGGCTGGTCGCGCACCAGATCGGCGATCTTGAGATCGGCCAGGCCGGTCTGGCGGGTACCGAGCAGCTCGCCTGGGCCACGCAGTTCCAGATCTCGCTGGGCGATGAGAAAGCCGTCATTGGTCTCCCGCAGTACCCCGAGGCGGCTCTGGGCGGTCTTGGACAAGGGGGCATGATAGAGCAGCACGCAGTGGGAGGCCACCGACCCCCGCCCGACCCGGCCGCGCAGCTGGTGCAACTGGGCCAGCCCCAGCCGCTCCGGGTTTTCGATGATCATCAGGCTGGCATTGGGCACATCCACCCCCACCTCGATGACGGTGGTGGCGACCAGCAGTTGCAGTATGCCCGCCTTGAACTCCTCCATCACCCGCTGTTTCTCGAGGGGGCGCATCCGGCCGTGTACCAGGCCGATGTGCAGGCCGGGCAGCAGGGTTTGCAGCTCGGCGGCGGTGTCTTCGGCGGCCTGGCACTCCAGCACCTCCGACTCCTCGATCAGGGTGCAGACCCAGTAGGCCTGCTTGCCCTCCTCGCAGGCGAGCCTCACCCGCTCGATCACATCCTGGCGGCGACTGTCCGGCAGGGCGACCGTGGTAATGGGAGTGCGGCCCGGCGGCAGTTCGTCGATGACCGAGGTGTCGAGGTCCGCATAGGCGGTCATCGCCAGGGTGCGGGGGATGGGGGTGGCGGTCATGATGAGCTGATGGGGATGTACCCCTTCCCGCTCTCCTTTTTCTCGCAGGGCGAGGCGCTGATGCACCCCGAACCTGTGCTGTTCATCGATGATGACCAGGGCGAGGCGCTGGAATACCACCTGCTCCTGGAAGATGGCGTGGGTGCCCACCACCATCTTGACACTGCCGTCCGCGATGGCGGCCAGCGCCTCTTCCCGCGCCTTGCCCTTCTGCTTGCCCGCCAGCCAGCCCACCTTGATGCCGAGCGGCTCCAGCCACCTGGCGAAGTTGATGGCGTGCTGTTCGGCCAGCAGCTCGGTCGGGGCCATCAGCCCCACCTGGCAGCCGTTGCCGATGGCCTGCAGGGCGGCCAGCGCCGCGACCAGCGTTTTACCTGAGCCCACGTCCCCCTGCACCAGCCGCATCATGGGGTGGCTCTGTTGCAGATCCCTGGCTATCTCCGCCACCACCCGGCTCTGGGCGCCGGTGGGGGTGAACGGCAGGGCGCCGAGCAGCTGTTCGACCAGCTTGGGTGCGGGTTTGAGGGCGCGGGCGAGCTGGTTCTGAGCCTGGGCGCGTACCTTCAAGACCGAGAGGTTGTGGGCCAGCAGCTCTTCCAGTACCAGCCGCTGCTGTGCCGGGTGCTGGCCGCTCTCGAGCAGGGCCAGCGCCACCGAGGGAGGCGGGCGGTGCAGCAGCTTCAGGGCCGCGGCCAGATCGATCTGCTGGGGATAGAGGCCGGCAGGCAGCAGCTCCTCGACCCCGTAGAGGTCGAGCTGGGCCAGGGCCTGATCCGTGAGGCTGCGCAGGGTGAGCTGGCGCAGCCCCTCTGTGGTGGGGTAGACGGGGGTGAGGGCCTCTTCGGTCTGGCCGGCCTGCTCCTCGCCGAGCAGCTTGTACTCGGGGTGGGCCATCTCCAGGCCGTACTTGCCGGGACGGGTCTCGCCGAAGCAGCGGATAAGGCGGCCCTGGGCCAGGCTGTTTTTCTGGGCAGCGGTGAAATTGAAGAAGCGCAGGGTCAGGCTGCCGGTGCCGTCGCTGATACGGCACACCAGCATGCGGCGGCGCCCCATCACCAGCTGGGTGTCCTGGATCTCGCCCTCGACGGCACCGTGCAGGCCGGGCGGCAGATCGCCGATGGGCCACACCTGGGTGCGGTCCTCGTAGCGCAGGGGGAGGTGGAACAGCAGATCCTGCACCGTGGCCAGCCCCAGCCGCTCGAGTTTCTCCAGCATCTTGCTGCCGACACCCTTGAGGCTATCGAGAGAGATTTTATCCAATTTCATCAATTAGATGCCCGAAAACACTGTAAATATGTCCAGATGATAGGGGTTGTTGCGGCCTCGATGCAAGCCGCGTTGTGCCGTTCCGGGCTGGTGGGCAAGGGAGTGGGGGGAGGGTCATCCATGAAAAAGGCCTGCCGGAAACGGCAGGCCTTTTCACTGACGGGGCGCCCTGGCGGTCAGATGATGCGCTTGAGCAGGAGGTGAGCCTTGACCCTGTGGATCCGGGCCAGCAGCTTGCGCACCTGATCCGGGTAATCCTTGATCTGCTCTATCTGGTCGAAGTGACTGATGCGGCGGGTGTGGGCCAGGATGTTCTCCCGCTCCGCACTGAACTGCTCGCGCAGGTGATGGTGCTGGTCGTGTACCAGCAGGCCGTTCTCCAGATCCAGCGCCCAGGCTCGGGGATTGAGGTTGTTGCCGGTGAGCAGGGCCCACTCCTCATCCACGAAGATCCCCTTGAGGTGATAGGAGTTCTTCTCGCAGCACCAGAGCATCAGGTTGAGCCGGCCGTTGTCGATGTGGTGCTGGTTGCGCTCGGCAAACTTGCGCAGGTTGGTCTCGTAGAGATAGGGCAGACCGCCGATGGTGGAGAACTTCTCCTCCGGGGGGATGAAGAAGTCGTTGGCGGTCTTGTCGCCCACGACGATGGTCACCTTGCAGCCGCGTTTGAGCAGTGCCTCCACGTCCTTGTTCAACTCCTTGGGGGGGTTGAAGTAGGGGGTGCAGATGAAGATCTCCCGCTCGGTGGCCCGCACCAGGTTGCGGATCATCCGGTTGAGCTGGTTGCCCCGCTTGCCTAGGCCCACCATGGGGGTCACGGCGATCTCCCGATCGTTGGGCTGGATGCTCTCGAAGCGGTACTGGCAGAGGCGCAGACGCTGCTTGAAGCGGCGGATCGGTCCCTTGAGCTGCTTGGCGCCGGGGATGCCGGTGCGATCCAGCCGCTGGACGGCCTCGCTGCCGAGGAAGACGTCATCCACGTAGTTGACCATGCTGCGGGTCAGTGCCGGGCTGTGGATCTGGTGATAGCGATCGAAGCGGTAGCGCTCCTGCTGGTGCAGGTAGATGTCGTTGAGGCTGGCGCCGGAGTAAAGCAGGGTGTCGTCGAAGATGAAGCCCTTGAGGTGCAGCACCCCGAGCAGCTCGCGGCCCTTGACCGGCACGCCGTAGATCTCGATCTGGTGTTGGTGGCTGGCGGCCATGGCCTGGTACATCAGGTGGTTGCCCCCCTGCTTGCCCTTGCCGATCAGGCCGCGCTGGGCGCGGTGGAAGTCGACGAACACCTTGATGTCGAGAGAGGGATTGCGCTGCTTGGCGGCATAGAGGGCGGAGAGGATCTCCCGTCCCGCCTCGTCATCCTGCAGATAGAGCGCGATCAGATAGATGCGCTGTGTCGCATGGGCGATGAGCGACAGGATCCGGCTCTTGAAGTCTTTGGCGCTGCTGAGTATCTGGAACTGATCCGCGGCAACCGCGATCTGGGGTAAGCGGGTCAGCAACTGTCGATAATGTGCCGATGAATGCATAGAGAAGCCTGAAATCACGGGATGAAGCGTTCCACTCGGGGCGAAGAATAGGCAATTCTAGCAATCTGTGGCGATGGGCCCAAGCAAGAATCCGTAAAAAGTCGGTGCAATATCACATCGGAGCCGACGGATGCGGCCCCGATGTGTTTCCGTCAGAGGATGGCGCTGGCCGTGGCCACGATGAGGAAGGCGATGGTGCCGAGCAGGGTCTCCATCACGGTCCAGGTCTTGAGGGTGGTCTTCTCGTCCATGTTGAGGAAGCGACTGACCAGCCAGAAGCCGGAGTCATTGAAGTGGGAGAGCACGGTGGCGCCCCCGGCGATGGCGATGACGATGAAGGTCAGGTCCAGCTCGCTCAGGCCGGTGGTGGCGGCCACGGTCGGCGCCATCAGGGCGGCGGTGGTGGTCAGGGCCACGGTGGCGGAACCCTGGGCAACCCGCAGCGCGGCGGACACCAGGAAGGCTGCGAGGATCACCGGCATGCCGGTATCGGAGAGCACGTCGGCCAGCGCGGTGCCGATGCCGCTCGCCCGCAATACGCCGCCGAACATGCCGCCGGCACCGGTGACCAGGATGACGGCGCAGACCGGGGCCAGGGCGTCGTTGCAGAACTTCTCGAGCTGCACCTTGCCCTGGCTCTGGCGGAACATCCAGAGGGCGTACAGCACAGTGATGAGCAGGGCGACCGGGGTCTTGCCGACCATGCGCAGCACGTTGACCCAGTCCGCACCCTTGTCGATGACGCCCATGACGCTCAGGGTATTGAGGCCGGTATCCATGAAGATGAGCACCAGCGGCAGCAGCAGGATGGAGATCACCTGGCCGAAGCTCGGCGCCTTGTCGGAGAGCTGCTCGGCACTGGCAGTGAAGCTCGGGGGCAGGGGCAGCTCAAACTTCTTGCCGGACCAGAGCCCGAACAGGTAAGCACCCAGATACCAGGTGGGCAGCGCGACCAGCAGGCCCACGATGGTGAGCAGACCGATGTTGGCACCCAGCAGCTCGCTGGCGGCCACCGGGCCCGGGTGGGGCGGCAGGAAGGCGTGCATCACCGCAAAGGCACCGGCGGAGGGCAGGGCATACTTGAGGACGGAGCCGCCGAACTGCTTCGCCACGCTGAAGATGATGGGCAGCATGACGATGAGGCCGGCGTCGAAGAAGATCGGGAAGCCGAACAGCAGGGAGGCCACACCCAGCGCGAAGGGGGCGCGGTGGGAGCCGAAGCGGTTGATCAGGGTATCGGCCAGTACCTTGGCGCCCCCCGTCATCTCCAGGATCCTGCCTATCATGGCGCCGAGGCCGACCAGCAGCGCGACCGAGGCCAGGGTGCCGCCGAAACCGGTCAGCATGGTGGGGATCACCTGGTCATAGGTGACCCCGGTGGCCAGGGCCGTCAGCATGCTGACCAGGGTCAATGCCACGAAGGCATGTACCTTGAATCGCATGATCAGCACCAGCAACATGACAATGGCTCCGCCCGCTACCGAGAGCAGATAGGCGACATCGGGTGTGTTCATTGCTCCGTCCATAAAATTGTCCTCAAATGGTTCTAGTTGTTGTTCTGCACATTTCTGTGCTGCACTTCACATTGCGAAACGTTACCGGTAACATGTTACCGGTAACGTGGTAGCTTAGAACCCATCAGGCGAACGTTTTTTGAAAAGTGAGAGAGAGGTCAAATAATGGCGGGCAAGTGCATTATCGTGATGGGTGTGTGTGGCAGCGGCAAGTCCAGCATCGGCCTCAAGGTGGCCAATGCCCTGGGGGCCAAGTTCATCGACGGCGATGATCTGCACCCTCGCGCGAACATCCAGAAGATGGCGGCGGGCAACCCGCTCAACGACGAAGACAGGGCCCCCTGGCTGGAGCGGATCCGCGATGCGGCCTACAGCCTGGAGCGCAAGAACGAGCTCGGCGTCATCGTCTGCTCGGCCCTCAAGAAGCAGTACCGCGACCAGATCCGCGAGGGTAACGACTCGGTGAGTTTCCTGTTTCTGGATGGCAGCCAGTCCCTCATTCTCGAACGGATGCGGGCACGGCAGGGCCACTTCATGCGCGAAGCCATGGTACAAAGCCAGTTTGATACCCTGGAGCGACCGGATGGCGAGCCCGGCGTGTTTCGCATCGATATCGACGGGACCTTCGAACAGGTGGTCGACCGTGCCGTCACCGCGCTGACGCAGGCGCAATGAGCCATGTCGCGCGCCCGGCTGCGGCCGACCGCGCCCGTATATAGAGTTGGAGAGAAAGCTATGACCCATCCCGTGATCACCCAGGTGACCAACCGCATCCGCGAGCGCAGCACCGCCCGCCGTGCCCGCTTCCTGGCCCGCATCCAGCGCCAGGCCGATCAGGGCAAGACCCGCGCCTCCCTCTCCTGCGGCAACCTGGCCCACGCCGTGGCCGCCTCGAGCTGTGACGAGAAGGGGCGGATCCTCGACATGACCCGCGCCAACGTGGCCATCGTCACCGCCTACAACGACATGCTGAGTGCCCATCAGCCCTATCAGGGCTACCCGGACATCATCAAGGGCGCCCTGGCGGAGATCGGCCACAGCGCCCAGGTCGCCGGCGGCGTGCCCGCCATGTGCGACGGCGTGACCCAGGGCCAGCCGGGGATGGACATGTCCCTCTTCTCCCGGGATCTCATCGCCCAGGCCACCGCGGTCTCCCTCTCCCACAACACCTTCGACGCCACCCTGCTGCTCGGCATCTGCGACAAGATTGCCCCGGGCCAGATCATGGGGGCGCTTTCCCACGCCCACCTGCCCACCGCCTTCGTGCCTGCCGGCCCCATGGCGAGCGGCATCAGCAACGACGAGAAGGTAAAGGTGCGCCAGCAGTACGCTGCCGGTGAAGTGGGCCGTGACGCCCTGCTCAAGATGGAGTGCGGCGCCTACCACGCGGCGGGCACCTGCACCTTCTACGGCACCGCCAACACCAACCAGCTGGTGTTCGAAGCCATGGGCCTGATGCTGCCGGGCTCCGCCTTCGTGCATCCGCACAGCGAGCTGCGCCACGCCCTCACCGAGGAAGCGGCCCGCCGCATCAGCGCCATGATCCCGGGCTCCCCGGCCTATCGCCCCCTGAGTGCGGTGATCGACGAGCGCGCCCTGGTCAACGGCCTGGTGGCCCTGCTCGCCTCCGGCGGCAGCACCAACCACAGCATTCACATGGTGGCGCTGGCCCGCGCCGCCGGGCTGGAGCTGACCTGGGACGACCTGAGCGATCTCTCCGACGTGGTGCCGCTCCTGGTGCGCATGTACCCGAACGGCCCGGCGGACGTCAACGCCTTCGAACAGGCGGGGGGCGTGCCCGGCCTGATGCGTCGTCTGGCCGAAGAGGGGCTGATCCACATGGATGCCACCCCGGTCTTCGGCGAGATGCAGGACTACCTCAGCCGTCCGGCACTGGTGGATGGCAAGCTGGTGTGGCAACCGGTGGGCGAGAGCGCGGATCCGAGCGTGCTCTCCCCCTCTGGCAGCGAGTTCCAGGCCACCGGCGGCACCAAGCTGCTGGCGGGCAACCTGGGCCGCGCCGTGGTCAAGGTTTCCGCCGTGGCTCCCGAATATCGGGTGATTGAAGCTCCGGCCCGGGTCTTCTCTTCCCAGCATGCGGTGGAGGCGGCCTACAAGGCCGGTGAGTTGAACCAGGACGCCGTCATCGTGGTGCGCCACAACGGCCCGGCCGCCAACGGCATGCCGGAGCTGCACAAGCTGATGCCGGTGCTTGGCAACCTGCAGAAGGCGGGTCACAAGGTGGCCCTGGTCACCGACGGTCGCCTCTCCGGCGCCTCCGGCAAGATCCCGGCCGCCATCCACGTCACCCCGGAAGCGCTGCACGGCGGGGCCATCGGCCTGCTCGCCGATGGCGACCTGCTGCGGGTGGATGCCGAGTCTGGCCGCCTCGACTGCCTGACCGATTTGAGCGGCCGTACCCAGGCCGAGATCGACCTCACCCTGGAACAAGAGGGGTGGGGCCGTGAACTGTTCAGCGTGATGCGTCGCGCGGTATCGAGCGCCGAGTGCGGCGCCACCATCTTTGACTAAGGAAGAGCTATGCAGAACTGGAAAGTGACCCCTGCCGAGGTGTTTGCCGCCTCCCCCCTGGTACCCGTGATGGTCATCAACGACCTGGAGCAGGCCCTGCCGATGGCCAAGGCCCTGCTGGATGGCGGCATCTCGGTGTTCGAGATCACCCTGCGCACCCCGGTGGCGCTGGACGCTATCGCCCTCATCGCCAAGGCGATGCCGGATGCCATGGTCGGTGCCGGTACCGTGCTCAACTGCGCGCAGTTTGATGCCGCCGTCGCTGCCGGTGCCCGCTTCGTCATCTCCCCGGGCATGACCCCGGCCCTGCTGGCCCACGCGGCCAAGAGCACGGCGCCGCTGATCCCGGGCGTGGCCACCCCGTCCGAGGTGATGCAGGCGCTGGAAGCGGGCTACGACCACCTCAAATTCTTCCCGGCCGAGGCGAACGGCGGCACCAAGGCACTCTCCGCCATCGCGGCGCCCCTGCCCCAGGTGAAATTCTGCCCCACCGGCGGCATCGGCCCGAAAAACGTGGCCGACTACCTGGCGCTGAAATGTGTGGCCACCGTCGGCGGCTCCTGGATGCTGCCGGCAGACGCCGTCAAGAGCGGCAACTGGGAGGAGGTGACCCGCCTCTCCCGGGAAGCGGTTGAATTGGTTAAACGCTAAGCAAATATCGTTTAGAAAAATTAAACAGGCCACCCCCGGGTGGCCTGCTGTTTTTCCGCCCCCGGAGGGGGTGGGCCGTTTGCTTCCGGCCTCGCCCTGGCTTAAGGTCGGGGGCCGCCCCTCTCCCCTGGAGCCTTCATGTCCTGTCTGCATCCATCCTACCCGCAAGGGCACTTCACCGCGCTGCACTGCCACCCCCATGCCCAATACTGCTATCTGCACGACGGGGGCGGCATCATCACGGGGCGAGGGGAGGGAGAACTGCTGGTGGCGGGCCAGATCTGCTTTATTCCGGCGGGGTGGGAGCACGAGTTTCGCGTGCTGCGCCGCTCCCGGCTCTCCCTCCTCTATGTGCCGACGTCGGCCCGCACCGCCTTCGGCCCCTTGCAGGCCAGCCCGCTGCTGGCGGGCCTCTTCGCCCGCCTGCCCGAGCTGGCCGAGGAGGAGGTGAAGGGAGCCTATCTGACGGTGCTTGGCCAGGAGCTGGAGCGCGCCGACCCGCTCGCGGCGCGCATTCCCCTCACCGGTGAGCTGGACCCGCGCCTGCTGCGGGTGCTGGACAAGGTGTGCCAGGCACCCGCCATCCATCTGACGCTGACGGCGCTGGCGGCAGATTGCGGCGCCTCGGTGCGCACCCTCAACCGGCTCTTCCTCCAGCAGCTGGGGTGCAGCTTTCGCCAGTGGCGGGAGCAGGTGGTGCTGGGACGGGCGCGCCAGTTGCAGCACCGGGGGCTCACGCTGGCCCAGATCGCCGATCGGCTCGGCTACGAGGATCCCGGCGCCTTGTCCCGCGCCCTCCAGCGCCTTGCCCGGCGCGAACCGGCGGCCTGAGGGCCCGTCGTCTGCCTTCCTGCCCGCCATGGCGGTGTCTGCGGGTTGCCGGCAGTCAGCGCCGCGAGCCGATATCCGCATCCTCCTTGCTGCCTGCCAGCAGACAGGTCACCTCGTCGGTATGGCAGATCCGATCGCCGCGAAAGGTGAAGAGGCCGCTCACCTTGCAGACCAGGGTGCCGCCGTCCTGGCGGGTGGCCCGTACCACATGGGTCGAGTGCACCCGCTCCCCCTGCGCCAGGGTGGCGACAAACTCGATGCTCGCCCCGGCCAGATGGCGGCGCAGTGTGGCGATGTGCTGGTGAAACGCCGGGTAGTCGAGCCGCTCGCCGTTCACCTCCTGGCAGTAGTCGGGGGTGAACCAGGCGTCGAGCTCCGCCAGGGGGAAGGCGGGATCACAGATGACGCGCTGCAGGCAGGCTTTCAATCGTTCGGTGTGGTGCATGGTCTGCTCCTGACAGGGGGGATGGAGGAGCCAGCATAGGCCAGGGGACGGCGAGGGGAGAGGGGGGAAGGCGCCATCATGGCGGTCGAACGCGCCATGATGGCCGGGGATCAGCCGAGGCTTTCCCCCTCATAGAGGGAGAAGCCGATGTCCTTGCACCTGGTCGCCAGCGGCTGGCCGCCGAGGCGGGCCAGCAGCATGATGGCGGCTTCGCGACCTATGGTCTCGCGGGGGGTAACGATGCTGGCGAGCTTGGGGGTCATGGCGTGGCCGATGTCGAGGGCGTTGCTGCCGGCGATGGCCACCTGCTGGGGCACCGGGATCCACCTGGCCTGGCATTGCAGCAGGGCCCCCACCGCCAGGTCGTCGTTGGTGCAGAACAGGCCGTCGAGATCGGGGAAGCGCGCCATGGCCTGGGCCAGCAGCTCTCCCCCCAGGGTGAAGCTGGAGGATTGCTCCGTCAGCAGGTGCTGGCCGGTCAGACCGAAATCGGCCATCGCCTGGTAGTAGCCTTCCATTCGCAGCTGGGTGCGCACGTCGAGCCGGGCGCCGAGGTAGATCACCTTGCGCCGTCCCCGGCGCAGCATCTCTGTTACCATGGCCCGGGCGGCGGCCCGGTGATCCATGCCCACCACCATGTCGATGGGGGAGAGGGGCAGATCCATGGTCTCCACCACCGGGATGCCGGCGGTGGCGATCATCTTGCGGGTGCGCTCGGTGTGCTGGGTGTCCGAGAGGATGAGCCCGTCCACGTTGTAGGAGAGGAGCGAGGCGATCTGCTCCTCCTCCCGCTCCGGGCTGTAGCCGTAGTGGGCGAGCAGGGTCTGGTAGCCGGCGGGCCGGGTCACCGCCTCGATGCCGTGGATCACCGCCGAGAAGACCTGGTTGGAGAGGGAGGGGATCAGGATGCCGATCGCCTTGCTGGTGGCGTTCGACAGCATGTCCGGCGCCCGGTTCGGGATGTAGCCGAGCTCCTCCACCGCGGCGGCGATGCGCTCGCGGGTCCCTTCGGCCACGGCGGACGGGTCGCGCAGGTAGCGGCTGACGGTCATCTTGGTGACACCGGTCAGGTCGGCAATGTCCTGCAGGGTAGGGCGGCGCTTGCGGGTGTCGTTCATCTGGGGATCCAGCAAAAAATGTTACACGTAACATTACCGTTTTTGCACGGCAATGTCAGCATATGACGCCATCAACAGGGGCCAGGGGATGATCAAGGGCAGGTGTTTCGAGGGGGTCCACTTCGAGCAGCAGGAGGTGGAGGGGGAGCAGTTCCAGGGGTGCCGCTTCATCGGCTGTCACTTCTCCTGGCTCGATCTCGGGGAGAGCCGCTTCGTCGACTGCAGCTTCTATGACAGGGAACGGGAGCTGGGCTGCCTGTTTCAGGGCTGCGATCTGAGGGAGGCGAGCTTCCTGCGCTGCGATCTCACCCTGGCGGACTTCGGCCGCAGCCAGTGTCTTGGGCTGGAGATGCGCGACTGCCAGGCCATGGGGATCAACTTCGCCCATGCCAGCTTCGCCAACCGGATCACTGCCAAAAGCTACTTCTGCGAGGCCCACCTCACCGGCAACAACTTCAGCTACGCCAACTTCGAAAGCTGCCTGCTGGAGCGGTGCGAGCTTGCCAGCAACCGCTGGCAGGGGGCCAACCTGCTGGGCGCCTCCCTGGCGGGCTCGGATCTCAGCGGCTCCGAGTTCGGGCAAATCGACTGGACCAGCTTCAACCTGCAAGGCTGCGATCTGCGCCAGTGCGATCTGCCCGGTCTGGATCTGCGCCGGGTCAACCTCGCCGGGGTGCAGATCAATGAAGATCAGCAGCAGGGGCTGCTGGAGCAGATCGGGCTGGTGGTCTTCCCCTGAGCGGGGTGGAAAAGAGGTAAGTTTTCATCATCGGGGCGGGCGGTGTGGTGCCCCCCCTGCCAAGCAAAAAGCCTGCGCGATGCAGACTTTTTGTCAGGTGAAGTGGTAAACGACGCGGTGTTGCTGTCTTTTGCTCCCTGCCCCCCTCGCGGGAGAAGGGCTGGGGATGAGGTAGCGGACTCCGATCGGGCACCGACAAGGCGGGCTTAGCGTCTGGCCAGCCACTTGGTCGGGTTGATGGCCTCGCCCTGATAGCGGATCTCGAAGTAGAGGCCGGAGCGCTCCTGTCCGCCGCTGTCGCCGACCAGGGCCACGGGTTCCCCTTGCTCCACCTTTTGTCCCACCTGGCGCAGCAGCGACTGATTGTGGCCGTAGAGGCTCATGTAGCCCTTGCCGTGGTCGATGACCAGCAGCATGCCGAAGCCGTCGAGCCAGTCGGCGTAGACCACCTGGCCCGGTGCCACCGCCTTGACCTGGGTCCCTTCGCTGGCGCCGATCAGGGTGCCCTTCCACTTCAGCTCGGCGGTACGCGGCGAGCCGTAGGAGATGAGGATGGGGCCCTGCACCGGCCAGCGCAGGTTGCCACCCGTGCTCAGACCGCCGTAGCCGTTGCTGCTCGCCTTGGCGCTGTTGCGGGCGGCCGCTTGCTGCTGCGCCACCTTGGCCTGCTGTTCGGCGACGCGCTGCTGCTGGGCCGCCAGCCGCTGCTGTTCGCCGACCTGGCGCTGCTGGGCCGCGATCCGCTGCTGCTCCTCGATGCGCTTCTGCTCGGCTGCCAGGCGCTGGGCCTCCAGACGGCGCTGGCGCTCCTGCTCGGCCTTGATCTTGGCAAGGCGCTCCCGCTCGGCCCGTTCGCGGCGTTCCTTTTCTTCCTGCTGGCGACGCAGCTCTTCCAGCCGCGCCTTGAGCGCCTTCTCCGCCTTGACCAGCTTGTCGAGCTTCTGCTCGTCGGCCTGCACCGATTGCTGCAACTGGTTGCGCACCTTGGCACGGCTCTGCTGGCTGGCCAGCAGGCTCTGGTGATGTTCCTGCTGCTCGCCGATCAGGGTCTGGAGGCGGTTCTCGGTCTCTCTGGTGGCCTGCTGGTTCTTGGCCAGCTTGTCACGGGTGGCGCGCAGGGCTTCGATGGCCTCGATACGGGCCTTGTTGAGGTAGTCGAAATAGTCGAGGGCGCGGCTCAGCTTGGCCGGATCCTGCTGGTTGAGCAGCAGTTTGAGGTAATCGTGGTTGCCCGCCTGGAAGGCGCTTTCCGCCTGCTTGGCCAGCAACTGTTTCTGATGTTTTGCTTGTTGCTCCAGTGCCAGCTTGTCCTGCTGCAGGGACGCCAGCTTCTGCTGGTTCTGCCGGAGTTGCTGTCTGGTCTGCTCGAGTTTGGCAGCGGCAGCCGAAATGGCCTGCTCGTCAGCCTTGAGCTGGGTGTTGAGCTTGGCAAGCTCCTGCTTGCTGAGCTTGAGGGTCTGTTGCTGTTCCTTGATCTGGGACTGCATGGCCCCCAGCTGCTGGTTCGCAGCCTGGGCTGTGCCGGTACCGCCGATCAGGCAAAAAAACAGCGCGCCGGCCAACAGGCCGACGCGACTGGTTTTCTGTGAAATAATTTCGCATCCCCGCATGGGGCAGGATTATTTCAGAATCATCAGGGGCTTGCCAGTCATTTCCGGCGGCACCGGCAGACCCATCAGGGTCAGCATGGTGGGGGCCAGATCGGACAGTTTGCCACCTTCGGCGACCTCGGCTTTACGACCGAAGTAGATGAGGGGAACCGGCAGATTGGTGTGGGCGGTGTGGGCCTGACCAGTCTCTTCGTCCATCATCTTCTCGGCGTTGCCATGGTCGGCGGTGATGAGGCACTCGCCACCCACTTCCGCCAGGGCGTCGGTGACGCGACCGATGCAGTGGTCGACCGCTTCACAGGCTTTGACGGCCGCATCGAACACGCCGGTGTGACCGACCATGTCGCCGTTCGGGTAGTTGCAGATGATGACGTCGTACTTGCCGCTCTTGATGGCCGCAACCAGCTTGTCGGTCAGCTCTTCGGAGCTCATCTCCGGCTGCAGGTCATAGGTAGCCACTTTCGGGCTCGCCACGATTTCGCGATCTTCGCCGCTGAAGCAGGCCTCTTCGCCACCGTTGAAGAAGAAGGTGACGTGGGCGTACTTCTCGGTCTCGGAGATGCGCAGCTGGGTCTTGCCCTGCTTGGCCAGCCACTCACCCAGGGTATTGACCAGGGCGGTGGGCGGATAGGCACAGGCGGTTTTGATGTCGGCCGCGTATTCGGTCAGCATCACGAAGTGCAGCGCCGGGGTGGCGGTGCGGGCGAAGCCGGTGAAGTCGGTATCGACGAAGGCGCGGGTGATTTCGCGGGCGCGGTCGGCGCGGAAGTTCATGAAGATCAGCGCATCGCCGTCGATCATCGGTACAGCGTCGCCGATGCGGGTGGCTTTGACGAACTCGTCGTTCTCGTCGCGGGCATAGGCGGCGGCCAGCGCGTCGGTGGCGTTGTCGGCGGTGAATTCGCCCTTGCCCTGGGTCATCAGGTCATAGGCCTGCTGCACGCGATCCCAGCGGTTGTCGCGGTCCATGGCGTAGTAACGACCGATCATGGAGGCGAAACGACCCTTGCCCAGTCGGGCAAACAGGGCGTCGAACAGCTCGATGGAGGACTGGGCACTGCGCGGCGGGACGTCGCGGCCATCCAGGAAGGCGTGGAAGTAGATCTGCTCGGCGCCACGCTTGGCGGCCATCTCGATCATGCCCATGATGTGCTCTTCGTGGCTGTGTACGCCACCCGGGGACATCAGCCCCATGATGTGCACGGCCTTGCCCTTGGTCACGGCAGCGTCGACAGCCTTGGCCAGCTCGACGTTCTGGAAGAAGTCGCCGTCCTGGATGTCCTTGGAGATGCGGGTCAGCTCCTGATAGACGACGCGACCGGCACCGATGTTGGTGTGGCCCACTTCGGAGTTGCCCATCTGGCCGTCCGGCAGACCCACGTCCAGGCCGGAGCCGGAGATCAGGGTGCTGGTGTAGTCACGGGCCAGGCGATCCAGGTTGGGGGTCTTGGCAGCAGCAACGGCGTTGTACTCTTGCTTGGTGCTGTAGCCCCAACCGTCCATGATGACCAGAACCAGCGGTTTCTTAGCTGTTGACATAAGGCTATGTCCTCTCGGATAGGAATGAATTGCGGGAAGTGAAACTAGCGTAATATTACTACATCTGCCGAAATAGTCACCTGATAGCCAAGTCCCTCTCCAGCCTCGCTTTTTAACTGTTATCCCGCTGTTTTAGGCATGTTGCCGGCTTGTCTGCCTCGGCGGGTTTTCCTCTGTTTCCCCCCTCTTTTCGGCATGGCGCATCCTCTCGTTCGGCCCGGTTGGAGGAGGAAGAATCGGCAGCCATCCCTGATGGGAGCTTGCTCTCGCTTTGCCGCCAAGATGGCTGATCTTATGCAGGGCCCCATGTATACTCGGGCCCTTGTCTTGGTCCCTGGATAGTAGAAGATGCAAGAGTATTTGGATTTCGCGGCCCGCAATCCGCTGCTGACCGCAGCCTGGTTGGGCCTGGCAGGCACCCTGGTGTACACCACTGTGCGTGCTCGTTTTTCTCCGGTGAAGGCGGTCAACAACCACGCCGCTACCCTGCTTATCAACCGTGAAAATGCCACCGTCGTGGACATTCGCAGTCAGGATGAATTTGCCAAGGGTCATCTGGCCGGGGCCCATCACCTACCGCTCGCCCAGATCCAGGCGAATAATCTGGGTCCGGTTGAAAAGCACAAGGATGCCCCCATCATAGTGGTGTGCGAGTCGGGGATGACCGCTGGTGGCGCGGGTCGCCAACTGAGCAAGGCCGGTTTCAAGCAGGTGTATGTGCTCAGCGGTGGCATGGCCCAATGGCGTGCAGACAATCTGCCGGTGACCAAAAAACGCTGATTTAAGGGCCTGCGCCCACTCATTATCTTAAAAAGGAATCAAACGAAATGGCTGACGAAATCAACAATCAGGAAGTGCAACCGGAATTCCACATCCAGCGTGTCTACACCAAGGATGTCTCCTTCGAAGCCCCGAATACTCCGCACATCTTCCAGAAAGAGTGGCAGCCGGACGTCAAGCTGGACATGGACACCAAGACCAATGTCCTGGCCGACAGCGTCTATGAAGTGGTGCTGACCCTGACTGTCACCTGCAAGCTGGAAACCGAGACCGCCTTCCTGTGCGAAGTGCAGCAAGCCGGCATCTTCACCATCGGCAACCTGCCTGAGCCGCAACTGGCCCACTGCCTGGCGGCCTTCTGCCCGAACATCCTGTTCCCGTATGCCCGCGAAGCGGTATCCAACCTGGTGAGCAAGGGGTCCTTCCCGCAGCTGAACCTGGCACCGGTCAACTTCGACGCCCTGTTCGCCCAGCACATGGCGCAGGTACAGGCCCAGCAGGCGACTGCGGAAGCCTGATAATGGCCGACCAGATCGCAATCTCGGTCCTGGGGGCGGGGTCTTATGGCTCCGCCCTTGCCATTTCTCTGGCGCGCAACGGTCATCCGACCCTGCTGTGGGGTCACGACCCTGCCCATGTCGCCGAGCTGGAACAGGAGCGCTGCAACAAGGCATTCTTGCCGGATGTCCCCTTCCCGGCCGATCTGCAACTGACGTCGGATCTGCAGACGGCGGTGCAAGCCGCTCCCGTGCTGCTGCTGGTGGTGCCGAGTCATGTGTTCGGCCAGGTACTGGCCCGGGTCAAACCCTTCCTGCGCCCGGATACCCGGATCGCCTGGGCCACCAAGGGGCTGGAGCCGGACAGCGGCCGTCTGCTGCAAGAGGTGGCGCGGGAGGTGCTGGGGGATGCCATTCCACTGGCGGTCATCTCGGGCCCGACCTTCGCCCGCGAGCTGGCCGCCGGTCTGCCGACCGCCATCTCGGTGGCCTCGACCCACGACGACTTTGCCGACGATCTCTCCCACCTGCTACACTGCGGCCGCTCGTTCCGGGTCTATACCAATCCGGACTTCATCGGTCTGCAGCTGGGCGGGGCGGTCAAGAACGTCATCGCCATCGGTGCCGGTCTCTCCGACGGGCTGGGCTTTGGCGCCAACGCCAGAACCGCGCTCATCACTCGGGGTCTGGTGGAGATGCAGCGTCTGGGCGCCGCCCTCGGGGCCGACGCCAAGACCTTCATGGGGATGGCGGGGCTCGGGGATCTGGTGCTGACCTGTACCGACAACCAGTCGCGCAACCGCCGTTTCGGTCTGGCGCTGGGAGCGGGCAAGTCGGTTGACACCGCCATGGCCGAGATAGGCCAGGTGGTGGAAGGCTATCGCAACACCAAGGAGGTGCATCTGCTGGCGGCCCGCTGTGGCGTCGAGATGCCCATCTGCGAACAGATCTTCAAGGTGTTGTACGAAGGCAAGAATCCGAAAGAGGCGGCCATCGCCTTGCTGTCGCGAGACAAGAAGGACGAGTGATCTGCCAGCCGCAGAATGCAAAAGGCCCCGCCAGCTGGCGGGGCCTTTTCTTTGCCGCAAGGGGGCAAATCAGTAGTAGGAGTGGTCGCCGCGCTGGTGCTCGGTGGCATCCTTGACGCCGTTGAGCTCGCCCGGGAATTTCTCCAGCAACTGCTTCTCGATCCCCTCTTTCAGGGTGTAGTCGACCATGGAGCAACCGTTGCAACCGCCGCCAAACTGCAGGATGGCCAGTTTGTCGTCGGTCAGCTCGACCAGGGTGACCTTGCCGCCGTGACCGGCCAGCATGGGGTTCACCTCGGACATCAACACGTACTCGATGCGGTCGATCAGCGGGGCGTCGTCGGCCACCTTGCGCATCTTGGCGTTGGGTGCCTTCAGGGTGAGCTGAGAGCCCATCTGATCGGTGACGAAGTCGATGGTGGCATCCACCAGGAAGGGGGCGCTCAGGGGATCGACCAGGCAGTCGAAGCCGCTGAACGGCAGGTGCTGATCTTCCGGATCGACCGCGTCGGGTGGGCAATAGGATACGCCGCACTCGGCATTCTGGGTTCCCGGATTGACCACAAACACCCGGATGTTGGTGCCATCAGGCTGCTTCTCCAGCAACTTGCGGAAGTGGGCCTGGGCGGTGTCGGAAATGCTGATCATCACTATCCTCATAAACCTGAGTGTACGACTAGGGTATTCATGATAACTCGCTTGGCGGGGCTTGGGTAGCGTGCCGATGGCGAGCCTGTGAGCCCGGGCGTATCGGAATCATGCCGCCAGCGGACTCCCGGGCCGGATCCCTGCCCGGTTATTTCAGGTGTCGGAGGGTACGGCAGATGGCCCACACCTCTACCGTAGTGACGCCGTGCTCATGAAGCAACCGGGTGAGCTGACCTGCGGTGGCGCCCGTGGTGACCACATCATCGAGCAGTGCCACATGCCGGTAGTGGTGAGGTGCCATTTCGAAGGCGCCTCGCAGATTGCGTCGCCGCTGGCCGGCACTGAGCCGGGTCTGTTGCGGGGTCGACCTTGTCCGGCGCAGTACGCGGGTGTCGCAAGGAATGCCGGTGAGTGCGCTCAGGGCATGGCCGATTTCTTCTGCCTGATTGAAGCCGCGCCACCACTGGCGCTACCAGTGCAGGGGAACCGGAATGATGACCTGCGGTGGGTTGGCGAGATCCAGATGGTCTGCCAGCAGGCTGGCAAGCAGCGGCGCGAGCAGGATCTGACCGGAATACTTCAGCCGGGGGATGAGTTGGGCATAAGGTGCCTGATAATCGCCGATCACCTGCAAACGCTCCCAGGGGGCGGGTCTGCGCTGGCAGCGTCCGCACAGCAGTTCGCTCTCGCGATGTTGCTCCGGCAGCGGTGCTGCACACATCAGGCATCGTCTGTCGTGTTGGCGCTGGGCGTGGCGGCACCAGGAGCACAACAAGGGCGTGTCGTCACAGGGTTGGCGACAGAGCAGGCATAGACCGAGCCAGTCGGACTGGGTGCCAAGGATCGGACTTGCTTTGGCGAGCAGCCGCTTTAACATGCAGGCTCCAAGCAGATAAACAGGGATCTTGAGTCTAGATGAGCGTATCGGTTGAGCGGTTTGGCCAGGGCCCGGACCTGGTGTTGTTGCATGGCTGGGGCATGAACGGGGCCGTCTGGCATGGTATTGCCCAAGAACTGGCTGCCCACTATCGGCTGCATCTGGTGGACCTGCCCGGCTTTGGCAACAGCCCCCTGCAAGCAGGGACAGACTACACCCTGCCCTGGCTGGCAGAGCAGGTGGCGGCCATATTGCCTGAAAAATGCCATCTGCTCGGCTGGTCCCTCGGTGGTCTGGTGGCGAGTCAGTTGGCGCTGACCATGCCTGAACGCCTTCACTCTCTTATTACCGTAGCCAGTTCTCCCTGCTTCATGGCCCGCGACGAGTGGCCCGGGATTGCCCCCAAGGTGCTGGCGGGGTTCAACCAGATGCTGGCCGGCGACTTCATGCAGACCATAGAGCGCTTCCTCGCGATCCAGGCCATGGGCAGCGAGCACGCCAGAAACGACATTCGCCAGTTGCGTCACTGGCTGGCGGAGCGACCCGCTCCCCGGCTTGCGGCCCTGGAGGCGGGTCTGGGCCTGCTGGCCGAGGTCGATCTGCGGGATGAACTGATCGGCCTGGATCTGCCCTGGCTGCGTCTTTACGGCAGGCTAGATACCCTGGTGCCGAAGGCCGCCATTCCCTTGCTGGATGCGCGCTACCCTGCCAGCCACAGTCTGGTGCTGGAGAAGGCATCCCATGCTCCCTTCATCTCCCATCCAGAGCAGTTCATCACCCTCCTGCGGCGGTTCATTGACTGAGATTTGAGCGGCAGGCTTCAATAACTCGTCAGGTTGGTGGATAATTAGCCAACCCTACAGAGGAGTGTGCCAATGCGTATCGAATCAGCCATGACGGCGGGCGTGCAGGGGTTCCAACGGGCCGAGCAGTTGGCGGGCCAGGCGTCCAGCCAGATCGCCCGTCTCAATACGTCAGCGGGTGAGCAGGTGCAGTTGCCGGATGAACTGGTGAATCTCAAGGTGGCCGAGCTGCATGCCGGGGTATCCGCCAAAGTGATACAGACGGCCAGCGACATGCTGGGCACCCTGATCGATATCCGGGTGTGACATGAACATCAACGTCAGTCTGCCGACCATCATTCCGAATCAACTGCAGCCGCAGACGGAATCGGCACAGACTGACAACCGCCGCGCAGAACTGGTCCCCCCCAGCCGCCAGAGCGAAGCGTCCAACGCCGAGTCCGGCGTCGGTTCCCAGAAAGAGAGAGCCCGGGCCGCCCAGGCCAATCCCGCCGCCCCATCCTCGTCCACGAAAGAGAACGGCCAGACCGGCCCCGTGATGGTGGCGCACCGTTTTGTCGAGGCAACGGGGGAGGAGGGGGAGCGTCGACAACGTCAGGAGGGTGAGCAGCAGGAGCAGCAAAAGCAGCAGCGTCAGGTGGCTGCGCTGGTCGAACGGGATCTCGAAGTTCGCAAGCACGAGCAGGCTCACCAGGCAGCCGGCGGCGAGCATGCGGGGAGCCCTACCTACCAGTTTTCCCGTGGGCCGGATGGCAAACGTTATGCCACCGGGGGGGAGGTGGTCATCGACATGGGGACCATTCCCGGGGATCCCGCCGCGACCATCGCCAAGATGCAGCAGGTGCGTGCCGCTGCACTGGCTCCCGATGAACCATCGTCACAAGACATGAGTGTGGCCCGTGCCGCCTCTGGCAAGGAGGCACAGGCCCGCAAGGATCTGATGACCCTCAGGCAGGAAACCACAGGCCCGCTCGGTGCTTATATGGACAATCGAAACCAGGTGATTGCCAGGCACTATCAGCAAGCGGTGAGGCCAGCCTCCCCGCATAGCCTGAGTCAGGACGTTTGATCCCGCTCCGTGCAGGCATGAAAAAGCCCCTTTCGGGGCTTTTTTGCATTTCTGGGGGCTTATTTCTTCAGTTTCGACAGGGCAGCCGCGAAGGCGTTGCCCATGGCACCCTCGGTCGAAGCGCTCTGACGGGGCGCCTGTTTCGGTCGGGCGTTGCCGGTGTGACGCGGCTCGGCCGGTTTGCGTGCAGGCTGGTCGGCTTTTTCATCCAGACGCATGGTCAGACTGATGCGTTTGCGCGGTACGTCGACTTCCAGCACCTTGACCCGGACGATGTCACCGGCCTTGACCACCTCACGGGGATCCTTGACGAAGCGATCGGTGAGGGAAGAAATGTGCACCAGCCCGTCCTGATGGACGCCGATGTCGACGAAGGCGCCGAAGTTGGTGACGTTGGTGACCACACCCTCCAGCACCATCTCGGGCACCAGATCGCTGATTTTTTCTACCCCTTCCTTGAAGGTGGCGGTCTTGAACTCGGGACGCGGGTCGCGGCCCGGCTTGTCCAGCTCGCCGATGATGTCCGTGACGGTAGGCACCCCGAACTGCTCGTCGGTGTAGTCGGTGGGCTTGAGGGTGCGCAGCAGGCTGCTGTTGCCGAGCAGGCTGTCCACGGTCTGCTCCAGCTTGGCGAGGATCCGCTCCACCACCGGGTAGGATTCCGGGTGCACCGCCGAGCCGTCCAGCGGATTGCTGCCGCCCCGAATGCGCAGGAAGCCGGCGCACTGCTCGAATGCCTTGGGCCCGAGCCGGCTTACTTTCAGCAACTGCTGACGACTCTTGAAGGCGCCGTTCTCGTCGCGGTAGGCGACGATGTTCTGGGCCAGGGTCTGGGAGAGGCCGGAAACCCGGTTGAGCAGGGCGACCGAGGCGGTATTCACATCCACCCCCACCGCGTTCACGCAATCCTCGACCACGGCATCGAGGCGGCGGGCCAGCTGGCTCTGGCCGACGTCGTGCTGGTACTGGCCCACACCTATGCTCTTGGGATCGATTTTGACCAGCTCGGCCAGGGGATCCTGCAGCCGGCGGGCGATGGAGACAGCGCCGCGAATGGAGACGTCGAGATCCGGGAATTCCTGGGAGGCGAGCTCGGAGGCGGAGTAGACCGATGCCCCCGCTTCACTCACTACTATCTTCTGTGCCTTGGCGGCCGGGTAGCGCTCGAACAGATCGCTCACCAGGCGGTCGGTTTCCCGGGATGCGGTGCCGTTGCCGATGCTGATGAGCTCGACCTTGTGCTTCTGGCACAGCTCGCTCAGGGTCTTGAGACTCTGGTCAACCTGGCGTTTGGGTTCGAACGGATAAATGGTCGCGTGATCGACCAGCTTGCCGGTGGCACCCACCACCGCCACCTTGACCCCGGTGCGGATGCCGGGATCCAGCCCCATGGTGCAACGCATGCCGGCCGGCGCCGCCATCAGCAGATCCTTGAGGTTCATGGCGAATACCTTGATCGCCTCCTCCTCTGCTGACTCGCGGATGCGACCGATGAGCTCGGTTTCCATCTGCAAGGAGAGCTTGATCTTCCAGGTCCAGCTCACCACCCCCTGCAGCCACTTGTCGGCCGGGCGGTGTTGCAAGTTGAGCCTGAGGTGATGGGCAATGATCCCTTCGCAGGGGCTGGCGCCCTCATCGTCGCCGGCGACCAGCGCCAGATTGAGCACTCCCTCGTTGCGACCGCGCAGCATGGCCAGCACCCGGTGGGAGGGGGCCTTGTGCAGAGGTTCGTCATGTTCGAAGTAATCCTTGAACTTGGCCCCTTCCTGCTCCTTGCCGGCCACCACGCGAGCGCGCAGGGTGGCGTTGTGCCACAGGTAGTCCCGCAGCTTCTCCAGCAGGTCGGCCTGCTCGGCGAAGCGCTCCATCAGGATATAGCGGGCACCGTCGAGGGCGGCCTTGCCGTCGGTGATCCCCTGCTCGGCATTGAGGAAGCGAACCGCCTCCTGCTCGGGATCTTTCAGCTGGTCGCTCAGCAGCAGGTCGGCCAGTGGCTCCAACCCCGCTTCGATGGCCATCTGCCCCTTGGTGCGGCGCTTGGGCTTGTAGGGGAGGTAGAGGTCTTCCAGCCGGGTCTTGCTGTCGGCGTCGTTCAGCTCGCGGGCCAGCTCGGTGGTCAGTTTGCCCTGCTCTTCGATGGAGCGCAGGATCACCTGGCGGCGATCCGCCAGTTCACGCAGGTAGCCGAGGCGACTCTCCAGGGTACGCAGCTGGCTGTCGTCCAGACCGCCGGTCACCTCTTTGCGGTAACGGGCGATGAAGGGGACGGTGGCACCTTCGTCCAGCAGGCGAACGGCGGCCTGCACCTGCTCCGGGCGGGCATTCAGCTCACCGGCAATCTGATGTTCTATTACGTGGCTTTGCATCGAGGGTCTCTTGGTCGGGTCCTGGTCAACGGGCAGGCGCGAGGCGATGTCGCCGGGCAGGGGTCTGTCCTGGCGGTACTCAAGGTACCAGCCGGACCACTGCCGCGCGGGCCGGTTGGCGCCGCAAGGCGCCGGGTGTGAGCACTATATGGGGTCGGGCAGCGGGATGCCACCCCGGCAGAAATGACGTTTCTCATACCCGGTGGGCGGACATGCTCGCTCTCTCCTGGCCTTGTCAGCCGATTTGGCAGTGAGGGTCGGCCTGGCTTATTTGGGATAGCTGATCTCATTGATGTACCAGCAGGCGTCACCCACTGGCGTTTGAACCATGGCTTCATCGCCCACCTCTTTCTTGAGCAGGGCACGGGCCATGGGGGAGTCGATGGAGATGTAATCCTTGCGGCCGAAGATCTCGTCATAGCCGACGATGCGAAAGCGCTTGGTCTCACCCTCGTCGTTTTCCACCTCGACCCAGGCGCCGAAGAAGACCTTGCCCTCCTGGGAGGGGGAGTAGTCGACTATGGTCAGCTCTTCCAGGCACTTGCGCAGGTAGCGAACCCGGCGGTCGATCTCCCGCAGGCGTTTCTTGTTGTACTGGTAATCGGCATTCTCGCTGCGATCACCCAGGCTCGCCGCCCAAGCTACTTTTTTGGTGACATCGGGCCTCTCCTCCCGCCAGAGCATGTCGTGCTCCTGCCGGAGCCTGGTGTAGCCTTCACGGGTAATGAGTTTGGTTTTCATGGGGTTATCACTCCCTCGCCAATTGCATCCGGTTGCTCGGGATCTTAGTCATTGTCGCCGCCCTGTCGAGCAAAAAGCAGAGCTGGCCATCCATCCTTCCCGGCTCCGGGGCCGAATGAGGGCAATAACCGGTAACATATTTATGCTTTGTGGTTGCAGGGGGCGGCTCTAGTATGAGGGGAGACAGAGAAGAGAGGTGGCAATGAGTCAGCAATACAAGGTCCTGGTGGTGGACGACGATCTGAAACTGCGTTCCTTGCTGGAGCGCTACCTCACCGAGCAGGGGTTTGTAGTGCGGGGTGTCGCCAACGGGGAGCAGGCCGATCGCCTGCTGACGCGTGAAAACTTCAGCCTGATGGTGCTTGATCTGATGCTGCCGGGGGAAGATGGCCTCTCCATCTGCCGCCGCCTGCGCGAGGCCGGCAACCAGATCCCCGTCTTGATGCTCACCGCCAAGGGAGACGAGGTTGATCGCATCGTCGGTCTGGAGATGGGGGCCGACGATTATCTGCCCAAGCCGTTCAACCCCCGTGAGCTGCTGGCCCGGATCCGCGCCGTGCTGCGCCGCCATACCGTGGAGCTGCCCGGCGCCCCTTCCGCGGCGGAGAAGATGGTGAGTTTCGGGGCCTACCAGCTCAATCTGGCGACCCGTGAACTGAGCCGTGATGGCGAACCGGTTGCCCTGACCAGCGGGGAGTTCGCCGTGCTCAAGGTGCTGGTGAGTCATCCTCGCGAACCGCTCTCCCGTGACAAGCTGATGAACCTGGCCCGTGGTCGCGAGTACACGGCCACCGAGCGCAGCATTGATGTGCAGGTCTCCCGCCTGCGCCGCCTGCTGGAACAGGATCCGGCCCAGCCTCGCTATCTGCAGACCGTCTGGGGTCTGGGGTATGTGTTCGTACCGGACGGTGAGAACGCATGAAGAAAGTGGGCAGCATGTTCTCCCGTATGCTCTGGTTTCTGGCTGCCGTGCTGGTGGTCTATCAAGTCGTCTCCTACGTTACCTTCTACAACTACCTGCTGGCGCCGACCGTCAAGCAGATCAGCCACCTGCTGGCAAACCAGGTCAAACTCATCTTTCCGGTGGACAACAACCAGCTGGCGCTCAGTGAAGATGCCGAGGCGCTGGTCTATGTGACCACTGGCAGCGACATCTATACCCAGAGCGAGGCGGAGCAGCACGGGCTGAATGATTCCAAGCCCTACCCCTATCTGGAGCAGAGCATCAGCCGCGAATTGAAAGGGGATACCAGGGTCAGGGTTGAAATCCAGGATCACTACATCATTTGGATCCAGCCTCCCCAGGCCAGCCAGATGTGGGTGCGCATTCCCCTGACGGAAATTGAAGATGACGACATCGAACCGCTCATCCTCTATATGAGCGTCTTGCTGGTGGTGACCCTGTTTGCGGCCTGGCGTTTTGCCCGTCAGCTGGTGCGGCCGCTGGAGGATCTGGAAGCGGGGGCCGTGGCGGTGGCGCGCGGCAACTTTCCCGATGCCCTGGGGGAGCAGGGCTCGCGGGAGGTGCGCCGCCTGACCCGCACCTTCAACCACATGTCGAGCTCCATCAAGGGGCTGATCGAGGAGCGCAACCTGATGATGGCCGGGGTATCCCACGATTTGCGCACCCCTCTCACCCGCATTCGTCTCGCAACCGAGATGATGTCCTCGGGGGATGAGTACCTCAAGGAGAGCATCAATGCGGACATCGATGAGTCGAACGGCATCATTGATCAGTTCATCGACTACATTCGCCCGAACGAGGGGCTCGATGCCCGGCCCGTCGACCTGACCCAGCTCATTCACGATGCGTTGCTGATGCAGACCGATCAGGGACTGGAAGTGGAGCTGCTCCTGCCGGAGGAGGCGGTGCGTGTGGCCTGCCATCCCATCAGCATTCGCCGTATCCTCAACAATCTGTCGGGCAACTCCCTGCGCTATGGTGCGACTCGGTTGCAGGCCGAGCTCAGGGATGATGGCCACTGGGTGCGGCTGCGACTCTCCGACAATGGCCCGGGGATTGCTGAAGAGGACTACTCCCGGGTGCTCAAGCCCTTCACCCAGGGCAATGTGGCGCGCACCGGTGGCGGGAGTGGGCTGGGGCTGGCCATCGTTACCAAGATAGTCTCCCAGCATCACGGCACCATCAGGTTGGGGCGCTCCGAACTGGGGGGCTTGCAGGTGGAGATCCGGCTACCCAAGAACCAGCCGCTGGAGTGGATGGATTGAAAGCAGGGCGTATCGAGAGATGCGCCCTTTTTTCTGTCAGGGGTGGGGGTCGCTCACCTTGCGGTAGCGCTTGCCATATTTGAGTTGCTGGATAAGCAGGGCGGCGACGATGAGAACCAGCCCGATGGGGGTTGCCGGGTGAATGGTTTCGCCGATCAACAGGTTGAGCAGCACCAGAGAGGCAAACGGCGAGATGAAGATGAGGTTGCTGATGGGGGCCGTGTTGGTGGCGTGGCGCAGGGCCATCAGCCAGAGCACGAAACCGAAACCCATCTCGAACAGCCCCACATAGATGGCGCCGGCCCATCCCTGCCAGGCGGTCATGGCAAAGTCCGAGAGCAACCAGGTCGCCACGATGATGAAGGGCAGGCTGATGAGGAAGCCGAGCAGCAGGCTGACGACGGGATCCCCCTGATTGCGGGTGTTGAGGATCCAGTAACCGGCCCAGATCAGGGTCGACACCAGCGCCAGCGTGACGCCGAGCGGACTGTCGAACTGCAGACCGAACACGTCCCCCCTGGTGGCGATCACCAGGGCGCCGAAATAGCCGAGCACGATGGCGACGCCATCGCGGCGGCGCAGCTTTTGACCGAGGAAGGGAACGGCCAGCAGGCTGAGGGTGATGGCCCAGGTGTAGTTGAGAGTCTGCGCCTGCTGGGCGGGCAGCAGATCATATGCCTTGAACAGCAACAGGTAATAGAGAAAGGGGTTCAGGACCCCGAGAGCGAGGTAGTAGAGGGGGCGACTCTTGATGTAGTCGAGCAGTAGCGGCAGTTTGCCCTGACAGGCCACGATCACCCCCAGCGTCAGGGTCGAGGTGCAGGCTGCGACCAGCAGCAGCTGTACCGGTTCAAAGTAGGCGAGGGAGATCTTGAAGGCGCTGGCCACCGTGGACCAGAGGGCGACGGCACAGAGCCCGTACTGGTAGGCTTTCTTCTGATTCTTGAGCATGGGATGGGTTCCGCAGACAGGGGCGAGGGCGCAGTCTATCAGCCTGTTTGCAACATTGTCGTTACTCCTGCCAGGCAAGGGCTTGCCCAGCCGTTGGCGAGATCCATCTGTCACATAAAATTGCGCACAATCTGTCCGCCTTCACTTGCGTGAGTGGAAAAAATCCGTATAATCCCCTCCGCTTGCCCATGAGGCAGCCAGACGATATGTCTGCTTGCTGAGCTTCCCGTTTACGAGTCGCCAGCCATACAGTCCTCCCGATATGGGAGGAAACGTGAAAAATCACACCTCTGGCGGGAGTAATCCCGGTCGGGCGGTGTTGATTTATGTTCTTTTATCTATTGGAGCTCTGTCAATGCAGAACCAAAGAATCCGTATCCGCCTGAAGGCTTTTGATCATCGCCTGATCGATCAATCCACTGCGGAAATCGTTGAAACTGCTAAGCGCACTGGCGCGCAGGTTCGCGGTCCTATCCCGCTGCCGACTCGCAAAGAGCGTTTCACCGTTCTGATCTCCCCGCACGTCAACAAAGACGCGCGTGATCAGTACGAGATCCGCACTCACAAGCGTCTGGTAGACATCGTTGAGCCGACTGACAAGACCGTAGACGCTCTGATGCGTCTGGATCTGGCAGCTGGTGTAGACGTCCAGATCAGCCTGGGTTAATTACGGAAAGAGGTTGATAACAATGACAATCGGTCTTGTAGGTCGCAAAGTGGGTATGACTCGCATCTTCACTGAAGATGGCGTTTCTATCCCGGTGACTGTTATCGAAGTTGAAGCTAACCGTGTAACTCAGGTCAAATCTGTAGAAACCGACGGCTACAACGCTATTCAGGTTACCACTGGCGCCAAGAAAGCCAGCCGCGTAACCAAGCCGGAAGCTGGCCTCTTCGCCAAAGCTGGTGTAGAAGCCGGTCGCGGTCTGTGGGAATTCCGCCTGAACAACGGTGAAACTTTCACTGTTGGTAGCGAGCTGAAAGTAGATCTTCTCGCTGACGTTAAGCTGGTAGACGTTACCGGCACATCCAAGGGTAAAGGTTTTGCCGGTACTGTTAAGCGCTGGAACTTCCGTACCCAGGATATGACCCACGGTAACTCCCTGTCCCACCGTGTACCTGGCTCCATCGGTCAAAACCAGACCCCGGGCCGTGTATTCAAGGGCAAGAAGATGGCTGGTCACATGGGTGCTGAGCGTGTAACGACTCAGAACCTGGAACTGGTTCGTGTTGACGCTGAACGCAACCTGCTGCTCATCAAAGGCGCAGTACCGGGTGCAACCAACGGCAACGTGATCGTCAAACCTGCCGTCAAAGCGTAACGTCTGAGGAGATAGTAATGGAATTGGTAATGAAAGACGCCAAGAGCGCTCTTGAAGTTTCCGAGACTACCTTCGGGCGCGAATTCAACGAAGCTCTGGTTCACCAGGTTGTCGTTGCATATGCCGCTGGTGCCCGTCAGGGTACTCGTGCGCAGCTGACTCGCTCTGAAGTGTCTGGTGGCGGCAAAAAGCCGTGGCGTCAGAAGGGTACTGGTCGTGCCCGTGCTGGCTCCATCCGTTCGCCCATCTGGCGTTCCGGTGGTGTGACCTTTGCTGCTAAGCCGCAAGATCACAGCCAGAAAGTAAACAAGAAGATGTACCGCGGCGCTATCCGTAGCATCCTGTCCGAGCTGGTACGTCAAGAGCGCCTGATCGTTGTTGAGAAGTTCGGCATCGAAGCGCCGAAGACCAAAGAACTGATCGCCAAGCTGAAAGAAATGGAACTGACTGACGTTCTGATCGTGACTGCTGAAGTCGATGAGAACCTGTTCCTGGCTGCTCGTAACCTGTACAAAGTTGACGTGCGTGACGTTGCCGGTATCGACCCGGTCAGCCTGATCGCTTTCGACAAGGTTCTGATGACTGCTGACGCAGTTAAGCAAATCGAGGAGATGCTGGCATGATCCGTGAAGAGCGTCTGCTGAAAGTTCTGAAGGCTCCGCACATCTCTGAAAAGAGCACCATGGTCGCAGAAAAGCAGAACACTATCGTGTTCAAAGTTGCTGTTGATGCCACCAAGGCGGAAGTCAAAGCTGCAGTTGCGAAACTGTTCGAGGTCGAAGTTGAGACCGTCCGTACCCTGAACATGAAGGGTAAGACCAAGCGCGCAGGTGCACGCGTAGGCCGTCGTTCCGATTGGAAAAAGGCTTATGTGACCCTGAAAGCTGGTCAGGACATCGACTTCATGGGCGCAGCCGAGTAAGAGGAGTTCTGAAAAATGGCAATCGTTAAGTGCAAGCCTACTTCTCCGGGCCGCCGCCACGTCGTCAAGATCGTCAACCAAGAGCTGTACAAGGGCAAGCCCTTCGCCGCTCTGCTGGACAGCAAAAGCAAGTCCGGTGGCCGTAACAACAACGGTCGTATCACCACTCGTCATATCGGTGGTGGTCACAAGCAACACTACCGTCTGATCGACTTCAAGCGCGACAAAGACGGCATTCCGGCCAAAGTTGAGCGTCTGGAATACGATCCCAACCGTACCGCAAACATCGCCCTGGTGCTGTATGCAGACGGTGAGCGTCGTTACATCCTGGCTCCGAAAGGCCTGAAAGCTGGTGATGCAATCGCCTCTGGTGCTGATGCTGCCATCAAGGTAGGTAACACCCTGCCGATGCGCAACATCCCGGTCGGTTCTACCGTTCACGCCGTTGAGATGAAGCCTGGTAAAGGTGCCCAGCTGGCTCGTTCCGCTGGTACTTTCATCCAGATCCTGGCTCGTGAAGGTAACTATGTAACTCTGCGTCTGCGTTCCGGCGAAGTACGTAAAGTTCTGGCCGAGTGCCGCGCTACCATCGGTGAAGTGGGTAACTCCGAGCACATGCTGCGTCAACTGGGTAAAGCCGGTGCTAACCGCTGGCGTGGTATTCGTCCGACCGTTCGCGGTATGGCGATGAACCCGGTTGATCACCCGCACGGTGGTGGTGAGGGTCGTAACAAGGGCATGCAGCCTGTGTCCCCATGGGGCCAGAAGGCTAAGGGCTTCAAGACCCGTAAGAACAAGCGTACCGACAAGTACATCGTACGTCGTCGTAACAAGTAATTGTTAACATAGAGGAATCACCATGCCACGTTCTCTCAAGAAGGGTCCATTTATCGACCTGCACTTGCTGAAGAAGGTAGAGAAAGCGGTGGAAAGCGGGGATAAAAAGCCGGTTAAG
This sequence comes from Aeromonas sp. WP2-W18-CRE-05, assembly GCF_014168615.1. NCBI lineage: Bacteria > Pseudomonadati > Pseudomonadota > Gammaproteobacteria > Aeromonadales > Aeromonadaceae > Aeromonas > Aeromonas sp. WP2-W18-CRE-05. Next base: position 194,168 of record NZ_AP021917.1, read on the forward strand.
ACCTGGTCCCGTCGTTCAATGATCATCCCGAACATGATCGGTTTGACCATCGCTGTCCATAATGGTCGTCAGCACGTTCCGGTTTTTGTTACCGAAGAAATGATCGGTCACAAACTGGGTGAATTCGCACCGACTCGTACTTATCGCGGCCATGCTGCTGATAAGAAGGCTAAGAAGCGCTAAGGGATAAATGATGGAAGCTATCGCTAAACACCGTTATGCCCGTACTTCTGCCCAGAAAGCTCGTCTGGTAGCCGATCAAGTACGTGGTCTGTCCGTAGACAAGGCTCTGAACATCCTGACCTTCAGCCCGAAAAAGGCTGCTGTTCTGGTGAAGAAAGTGCTGGAATCTGCCATTGCCAACGCTGAGCACAACGAAGGTGCCGATATCGACACCCTGCGTGTTGCCACCATCATGGTAGACGAAGGTCCCTCCATGAAGCGCATCCGCCCGCGTGCCAAAGGTCGCGCGGATCGTATCCTCAAGCGTACCGCTCACATCACTGTAGTGGTATCCGACGCTAAGGCTGGGAGATAAGCAATGGGTCAGAAAGTACATCCTAATGGCATTCGCCTGGGTATTACCAAGCCTTGGAATTCTACCTGGTTCGCGAACACCAAAGACTTCGCTGACAACCTGTACAGCGATTTCCAAGTACGCCAGTTCCTGACCAAGGAGCTGAAGAACGCTTCCTTGTCCAAGATCACCATCGAGCGTCCGGCCAAGAGCATCCGTGTGACCATTCACACCGCTCGTCCGGGTGTCGTGATCGGCAAGAAAGGCGAAGACGTTGAAAAACTGCGCAAAGCTGTAGCCGCAATCGCTGGCGTGCCTGCTCAGATCAACATTTCCGAAGTCCGCAAGCCGGAGCTGGATGGCAAACTGGTTGCCGACAGCATCACTTCCCAGCTGGAGCGTCGCGTAATGTTCCGTCGTGCTATGAAGCGCGCCGTACAGAACGCCATGCGCCTGGGTGCCAAGGGCATCAAAGTGGAAGTTTCCGGTCGTCTGGGCGGTGCTGAAATCGCGCGTACCGAATGGTACCGTGAAGGTCGTGTGCCCCTGCACACCCTGCGCGCCGACATCGACTACGCAACTTCTGAAGCCCACACCACTTACGGTGTGATCGGCGTTAAAGTTTGGATCTTCAAGGGCGAAGTTCTGGGCGGTCTGGCTGCAGTCAATGCTGCCGCTGCTCAAGAGCAAGCTCCTGCGAAGCCCAAGCGTGACAACAAGCGCCGCGCTGCCAAGTAAGGAGATTCGGTAAATGTTGCAACCTAAGCGTACTAAATTCCGCAAGACCCACAAGGGTCGTAACCGCGGTCTGGCCAATGCCGGTAACGAAGTATCCTTCGGTACCTTTGGCCTGAAGGCGACATCTCGTGGTCAACTGACTGCTCGTCAAATCGAAGCAGCCCGTCGTGCCATGACCCGTCACGTTAAGCGTCAAGGCAAGATCTGGATCCGTGTGTTCCCGGACAAGCCCATCACCGAAAAGCCCCTCGAAGTTCGTATGGGTAAAGGTAAGGGTAACGTGGAATACTGGGTTTGCCCGATCCAGCCTGGCAAGGTTCTGTACGAGATGGATGGTGTACCTGAGGCTCTGGCGCGTGAAGCGTTTGCCCTGGCCGCAGCTAAGCTGTCTGTTCAGACCACTTTCGTAATTAAGACGGTGATGTGATGAAAGCCCAAGATCTGCGTCAAAAGAGCGTCGAAGAACTGAACCAGGAGCTGCTGGGTCTGCTGCGTGAGCAATTCAACATGCGCATGCAAGCTTCCACCGGCCAGCTGGCTCAGACTCACACTCTGAAACAAGTGCGTCGTGACGTCGCACGTATCAAGACTGTACTGACTGAGAAGGCAGGTGCGTAATGACTGACAAGATCCGTACTCTGCAAGGTCGTGTAATCAGCGACAAGATGGACAAGTCCATCACCGTCGCTATCGAGCGCAAGGTAAAGCACCCGATCTACGGTAAGATCATCAAGCGCACTACCAAGCTGCACGTGCATGACGAGAACAACGAGTGCAAGGCTGGCGATCTCGTGGAAATCCGCGAGTGCCGCCCGCTGTCCAAGACCAAGTCCTGGACCCTGGTTGCTGTCGTAGAAAAGGCCTAATTCGGTACTTTTTAGCCCAAACGGCCCCCCATCGGGGCCGTTTGTTTTTTAGGCTACCTTTTCAAAAATAGCTGTGTTATAGTTTCGCGCCTTTTGAAGGCAGCCAGATCCCATCAGGGATAAGAAGTAAACAAAGCGGAGCACTAAGATGATCCAGATGCAAAGTATGCTGGGTGTTGCCGACAACTCCGGCGCTCGCAGTGTAATGTGTATTAAGGTTCTGGGTGGTTCGCACCGCCGTTATGCCGGCATCGGCGACATCATCAAGGTTTCCATCAAGGAAGCCATTCCTCGCGGTAAAGTGAAGAAAGGTGATGTGTATAACGCGGTGGTCGTACGCACCCGTAAAGGCGTTCGTCGTCCGGACGGCTCTGTCATCCGTTTCGACAACAATGCGGCTGTGTTGCTTAACAACAACCAACAGCCAATCGGTACTCGTATTTTTGGCCCGGTGACCCGTGAACTCCGTAACGAGAAGTTCATGAAGATTGTGTCCCTGGCACCCGAAGTACTGTAAGGAGTCGAACGATGGCAGCTAAAATCCGTCGCGAAGACGAAGTAATTGTTCTTACCGGCAAAGACAAGGGCAAGCGTGGCAAAGTCACTCAAGTCCTGATTGCAAAAGGTAAGGTAATCGTGGAAGGCATCAACCAGGTGAAGAAACACCAAAAGCCGGTACCCGCACTGGGTCAGGCTGGCGGCATCGTCACCAAAGAAGCCCCCATCGATGTATCTAACGTCGCGCTGTTCAACTCTGCCACTGGCAAGGCTGACCGCGTTGGTTTCCGGATTGAAGACGGCAAGAAAGTCCGTTTCTTCAAATCCACCGGCGAACTTGTGAAGTAATTGGAGTTTAACGATGGCGAAACTGCATGATTACTACAAATCCGATGTAGTAAATGAACTGTCCAAGCAGTTCGGTTACAAGACTATCATGCAAGTCCCTCGGATCGAGAAAATCACCCTGAACATGGGTGTTGGTGAAGCGATCTCTGACAAGAAATTGCTGGAAAATGCTGCTGCTGATATGGCTGCCATTTCCGGTCAGAAGCCGCTGATCACCAAAGCACGCAAATCTGTTGCGGGCTTCAAGATTCGTGAAGGCTACCCGATAGGTTGTAAAGTAACCCTGCGTGGCGAGCGTATGTGGGAGTTCCTGGAACGGCTGATTTGCATCTCCGTACCGCGTATCCGTGACTTCCGTGGTCTGAACGCCAAGGCGTTCGATGGCCGTGGTAACTACTCCATGGGCGTGCGTGAGCAAATCATCTTCCCGGAAATCGACTATGACAAGGTCGATCGCGTCCGTGGTCTGGATATCACCATCACCACTTCCGCGAATACCGACGAAGAAGGCCGTGCTCTGCTGGCTGCCTTTAACTTCCCATTCCGCAAGTAAGGTTAGGGTTATGGCTAAAACATCCATGAAAGCACGTGAAGCAAAGCGTGCGAAGCTGGCAGCCAAGTTCGCGACCAAGCGTACCGAGCTGAAAGCTATCATCGTTGATATGAACGCTTCTGAAGAAGCGCGTTGGGATGCTGTCTTGCAACTGCAACAGCTGCCCCGTGATTCCAGTCCGTCCCGCCAGCGTAACCGTTGCAACATCACTGGTCGTCCGCACGGTTTCCTGCGGAAGTTTGGCCTCTCTCGCATCAAGGTGCGTGAGCATGCCATGAAGGGCGAAATTCCGGGCCTCAAAAAGGCCTCTTGGTAAGAATCTCGGGAGTTAGACTATGAGCATGCAAGATCCGATCGCGGATATGCTGACCCGCATCCGTAACGGTCAGGCGGCGAGCAAAGTTGCGGTTTCCATGCCTTCTTCCAAGCTGAAAGTGGCTATCGCCAAAGTGCTGAAAGAAGAAGGTTACATCGCTGGCTACAACGTAGCTGGTGACGTGAAACCGGAACTGGAAATCGAACTGAAGTATTTCCAGGGCAAGCCGGTTGTAGAACTGATCCAACGCGTGAGCCGTCCCGGCCTGCGTATTTACAAGCGCACTACTGATCTGCCGAAAGTCATGGGCGGTCTCGGTGTTGCTATCGTGTCCACGTCTAAAGGTGTGATGACCGACCGTGCTGCCCGCAAGGCAAGCATGGGTGGTGAGATCATCTGCTACGTCGCTTAATAGGAGGTCGGAAATGTCTCGCGTTGCTAAGGCACCCGTCACTATTCCTGCTGGCGTAGAGGTAACTCTGAACGGCCAAGAACTGTCCATCAAAGGTGGCAAGGGTTCCCTGGTTCGTTCCATCCACGCCGGTGTAGAAGTGACCAAAGAAGACAATGTACTGAAGTTCGCCCCGCGCGATGGCATCGCTGGTGCTGACGCTCAGGCCGGTACTGCCCGTGCATTGGTCAACAACATGGTAGTCGGTGTTACCCAAGGCTTCGAGCGCAAGCTGCAGCTGGTTGGTGTAGGTTACAAAGCCTCCATCAAGGGCAATGCTGTTGCGCTGGCACTGGGCTTCTCTCACCCGGTAGAGCATGCGCTGCCGGCTGGTGTCACCGCTGAATGTCCGTCCGCCACCGAGATCGTTCTGCGTGGTGTGGACAAGCAGCTGGTTGGCCAAGTCGCCGCCGATATCCGTGCTTACCGCGCTCCGGAGCCCTACAAGGGCAAGGGTGTACGCTATGCCAACGAGCAAGTGCGTACTAAAGAAGCTAAGAAGAAGTAAGGTAACACTATGGACAAGAAAGCAGCTCGTCTCCGTCGTGCTACTCGTGCTCGGAAAAAGATGCAGGAACTGGGAGCTACCCGTCTGGTTGTTCACCGTACCCCGCGTCATATCTATGCGCAGGTTATTGCAGCCAACGGTTCCGAAGTTCTGGCCTCTGCTTCCACAGTAGAGAAAGCCATCAGTGAAGCTCTGAAATACACCGGTAACGCAGATGCTGCTACCGCTGTAGGTAAGGCTATCGCTGAGCGTGCTATTGCCAAAGGCGTTCAGAACGTATCTTTCGATCGTTCCGGTTTCAAGTATCACGGTCGTGTAGCCGCTCTGGCTGCCGCTGCTCGTGACGCTGGTCTTCAGTTCTAAGCTAGGAGTCGAAGATGGCTAAAGTCGAATCTCAAGCCGGCGAACTGCAAGAAAAGCTCATTGCAGTAAACCGTGTTTCGAAAACTGTTAAAGGTGGTCGTATCATGTCCTTCACCGCGTTGACCGTGGTGGGTGATGGTAACGGCCGTGTAGGTTACGGTTACGGTAAGGCCCGTGAAGTTCCGGCCGCCATTCAAAAGGCGATGGAACAGGCTAAGCGTAACCTGAACAAGGTTGAGCTGAACAACGGCACCCTGCACCACCCGGTGCGTGGCGTTCACTCTGGTTCCACCGTGTTCATGAAGCCGGCCTCCCAAGGTACTGGTATCATTGCAGGCGGCGCCATGCGTGCCGTACTGGAAGTTGCTGGTATCCACAACGTGCTGGCCAAGACCTACGGTTCCACCAACCCAATCAACGTTGTTCGCGCAACTGTCGACGCTCTGGTTCACGGTCAATCACCGGAACAGATCGCGGCCAAGCGTGGTCTGCGCGTTGAAGAAATTCTGGGGTAATGCGACATGGCTAACACTGTAAAAGTAACTCAAACTCGCAGCTCTATCGGCCGTCTGCCAAAGCACAAGGCGACTCTGCGTGGTCTGGGTCTGCGTCGCATTGGTCACACCGTTGAGCTGGAAGATACTCCCTGCGTACGCGGCATGATCAACCAGGTTTATTACATGGTTAAGGTGGAGGGCTAAGCATGCGTCTGAATACTCTGTCTCCGGCCGCTGGCTCCAAGCGCGTCAAGCACCGTCCGGGCCGTGGTATCGGTTCTGGTCTGGGCAAGACCGGTGGTCGTGGTGTTAAAGGTCAGACCTCTCGTTCCGGTGGCGGCAAGGTCCGCAACGGTTTCGAAGGCGGCCAGATGCCTTTGAAAATCCGTCTGCCGAAGTTCGGTTTCTTCTCTCGCAAATCTTTGGTTTCTGCCGAAGTGCGCCTGAATGAAATCGCCCTGGTAGAAGGTGATGTGGTCGACGTGAGCACTCTGAAGCAAGCCGGTGTTATTACCAAAAACATCGTGTTCGCTAAAGTTGTTCTGTCTGGCAACATTGACCGTGCTGTGACCGTTCGTGGTCTGTCCGTCACCAAGGGTGCACGTGCAGCCATCGAGGCCGCTGGCGGTAAAATCGAGGAATAATCAGTACAATGGCTAAGAAACCAGGATTGGATGTTAAAGCACAAGGTGGTCTGAGCGAACTGAAGAGCCGTCTGCTCTTCGTTCTCGGGGCAATTATCGTGTTCCGTGCAGGCTCTTATGTGCCGATCCCTGGTATTGACGCCGCCGTACTGGCCGAGTTGTTCCAACAACAGAAGGGCACCATCATTGAGATGTTCAACATGTTCAGTGGTGGTGCACTCTCGCGTGCTTCTATTCTTGCACTGGGGATCATGCCGTACATTTCGGCGTCGATTATTATCCAGCTGCTGACTGTGGTTCACCCTGCTCTTGCTGAACTCAAGAAAGAAGGTGAATCCGGCCGTCGCAAGATTAGCCAATATACCCGTTGGGGCACGCTGGTTTTGGGAACGTTCCAGGCCATTGGTATTGCAACAGGTCTGCCGAATATGATGCAAGGACTCGTGACTCATCCGGGTTTGGGCTTCTATTTCACAGCCGTTGTGAGTCTGGTCACCGGTACCATGTTCTTGATGTGGTTGGGTGAACAGATTACCGAGCGTGGGATTGGTAATGGTATCTCGTTGATTATCTTCACAGGTATCGTCGCCGGTCTGCCTCATGCCATTGGCGCTACGGCCGAACAGGCACGTCAAGGGGAATTGCACATCCTGCTGTTGTTGTTGCTGGGCTTGATTGTTTTCGCTGTGACTTACTTTGTGGTGTTCGTGGAGCGTGGTCAGCGTCGTATCGTCGTTAACTATGCCAAGCGTCAACAAGGCCGCCAGGTATTCGCTGCGCAAAGCACACACCTGCCGTTGAAAGTGAATATGGCCGGTGTGATTCCTGCGATTTTCGCATCCAGCATCATCCTCTTCCCGGGTACCATTACCTCCTGGTTTGGTCAGGGCGAGGGCAAGATCGCTGACATTCTGCAACAGGTCTCTATGGTCCTGCAGCCGGGTCAGCCCTTGTACGAGATGCTCTATGCAGCAGCCATTATCTTCTTCTGCTTCTTCTATACCGCGCTGGTGTTCAACCCCCGCGAGACAGCAGATAACCTGAAGAAGAGTGGAGCCTTTATCCCGGGGATCCGCCCGGGCGAGCAGACAGCACGTTACATCGATAAGGTTATGACTCGCCTGACATTGGCAGGTGCGCTCTATATTACCTTTATCTGTCTGGTACCCCAGTTCCTGATGACTGCCTGGAACGTACAGTTCTACTTCGGTGGCACCTCGCTGCTGATTATCGTGGTAGTTATCATGGACTTCATGGCTCAGGTTCAGACCCATATGATGTCTCATCAATATGGCGACGTCCTGAGGAAGGCCAACCTGAAGGGCTACGGCCGCTAAAGGTCGGCGTAGTTACGGAGTTAAGCAATGAAAGTTCGTGCTTCCGTTAAGGCAATCTGCCGTAACTGCAAAATCATCAAGCGTCACGGTGTGGTGCGTGTGATTTGCAGCGAGCCAAAGCATAAACAGCGCCAAGGCTAATTTTTTACGGTTAGTACTTGCAACAAATAGTTGTGCTGGCTAATATAGCCAGCCAACTTTTGTTGTGTATTGGTTGACCGCCACGTATCCGCTCACGGGCTTTGTGGTGGTCGTTATCTACTATATGTAGGAGTGAATAGTGGCCCGTATCGCTGGCATTAACATTCCTGACCATAAACATGCAGTCATTGCGTTGACTGCTATTTATGGCGTCGGTCGTACCCGCTCCAAGGCCATCTGTGCCGCAGCCGGTATCGCTGAGAATGTGAAAATTAAAGACCTGGACGAAGCTCAGATCGAGAGTCTGCGTGAACAAGTAGGTAAATTCACCGTCGAAGGTGACCTGCGTCGTCAGATTTCCATGAACATCAAGCGATTGATGGATCTGGGTTGCTACCGTGGTTTGCGTCACCGTCGTAGCCTGCCTGTTCGTGGTCAACGTACCAAGACCAACGCTCGTACCCGTAAGGGTCCGCGCAAGGCTATCAAGAAGTAACGGGAAGGTAGAAAATGGCTAAAACTCCGACTCGTGCTCGCAAGCGCGTTAAAAAGCAAGTGAGCGACGGTATTGCGCACGTTCATGCATCTTTCAACAACACAATCGTGACCATTACTGACCGTCAGGGCAATGCTCTGTCTTGGGCTACCTCTGGTGGTTCCGGTTTCCGTGGTTCCCGTAAGTCCACTCCGTTTGCTGCCCAGGTAGCTGCTGAGCGTGCTGGTGAGATCGCCAAAGAATACGGCGTGAAGAACCTGGAAGTCATGGTCAAAGGTCCGGGTCCCGGTCGTGAGTCTTCCATCCGCGCTCTGAACGCGGCTGGTTTCCGCATCACTAACATTACTGATGTGACTCCGATCCCGCACAACGGTTGTCGTCCTCCCAAGAAGCGCCGCGTGTAACGCTGTAGCTACTTGGTCTAGGATTGTTGGAGAAAGAAGATGGCAAGATATATCGGTCCTAAGCTTAAGCTTAGCCGTCGTGAGGGCACCGACCTCTTCCTGAAGTCTGGTGTTCGTGCGATTGATTCTAAGTGCAAGATTGACACCGTTCCTGGTCAACACGGTGCGCGTAAAGCGCGTCTGTCCGACTACGGTGTGCAACTGCGCGAGAAACAAAAAGTACGTCGTATCTACGGCGTATTGGAAAAACAGTTCCGCAACTACTACCGCGACGCTGCCCGTCAAAAGGGTAACACCGGTGAAAACCTGTTGCAGCTGCTGGAAGGTCGTCTGGACAACGTCGTCTACCGCATGGGCTTCGGCGCCACTCGTGCTGAATCTCGTCAGCTGGTGAGCCACAAAGCCATCATGGTAAACGGCCGCGTTGTGAATGTTCCTTCTTTCCAGGTATCCCCTGAGGACGTGATCTGCGTTCGCGAGAAGGCTAAGAAGCAAGCGCGTATCAAAGCTTCCCTGGAAGTTGCTGGTCAGCGCGAGAAGCCGACTTGGGTAGAGGTTGACGCTGCTAAGATGGAAGGTGCCTTCAAGCGCCTGCCGGAGCGTTCCGACCTGTCTGCCGACATTAACGAACAGCTGATCGTCGAGCTTTACTCCAAGTAAAGCTAGCTTCTAAAGAGAGGACACAATGCTGGGTTCTGTAACAGATTTTCTTAAACCGCGGCTAGTTGACATCGAGCAAGTTAGCCCGACTCACGCGAAAGTGACTCTCGAGCCGCTTGAGCGTGGCTTTGGCCACACGCTGGGCAATGCCCTGCGTCGTATTTTGCTGTCATCTATGCCCGGTTGTGCGGTTACTGAAGTCGAGATCGACGGAGTACTGCACGAGTACAGCAGCAAAGAAGGTGTACAGGAAGACATTCTTGAAATCCTGCTCAACCTGAAAGGTATCGCTGTGAAGCTGGAAGGCAAGGACGAGGTAACTCTGTCCCTGACCAAGTCTGGAACAGGCCCCGTTACCGCTGGTGATATCACTCACGGTGATGAAGTCGAGATCGTAAACCCGGAGCACGTAATCTGCCACCTGACTGGTGCAAATGCTGAGATCAGCATGCGCCTGAAAGTTCAGCGCGGTCGTGGTTATGTGCCTGCTTCTGCTCGTGTTCACAACGATGATGAAGAGCGTCCCATCGGTCGCCTGCTGCTGGACTCCGCGTTCAGCCCCATCGTTCGCATCGCCTACAATGTCGAGGCGGCACGTGTGGAACAGCGCACCGACTTGGACAAGCTTGTTATCGACATGGAGACCAATGGTACTCTGGATCCGGAAGAAGCCATCCGTCGTTCCGCCACTATTCTGGCAGAGCAACTGGAAGCCTTCGTGGATCTGCGCGATGTCAGCGTGCCCGAGAAGAAAGAAGAGGAACCCGAGTTTGATCCGATTCTGCTGCGTCCTGTCGATGATTTGGAGCTGACAGTTCGTTCAGCGAACTGTCTGAAGGCAGAAGCTATCCACTATATTGGTGATCTGGTACAGCGTACCGAAGTTGAGTTGCTTAAGACTCCTAACCTCGGTAAGAAGTCCCTGACTGAGATCAAGGACGTGTTGGCCTCCCGTGGTCTGTCTCTTGGCATGCGCCTTGAGAACTGGCCGCCCGCCAGCATCGCTGACGAGTAATCCAGATTACGGGTTTCACAGATTTAGTTAGAAGGATAAGGTCATGCGCCATCGTTTGAGTGGTCGTCAACTGAACCGGAACAGCAGCCATCGTCAGGCTATGTTCCGCAACATGGCCAGCTCCCTGGTTCGTCATGAGATCATCAAGACGACTCTGCCTAAGGCAAAAGAGCTGCGTCGTGTAGTTGAACCGCTGATCACCCTTGCCAAGACTGATAGCGTTGCTAATCGTCGCCTGGCATTTGCCCGTACTCGCGATAACGCGATCGTGGCTAAGCTGTTCAATGAACTGGGCCCGCGCTACTTGGAGCGCGCCGGCGGTTATACTCGCATTCTGAAATGCGGTTTCCGCGCTGGCGACAACGCTCCTATGGCTTACATTGAGCTGGTAGACCGCCCGGCCGCTGCTGAAGCAGCTGCTGAGTGATAAAAGAAAAAGCCGGGCTTGTCCCGGCTTTTCTTTTAGTGGATTCTGATACTG
>NZ_AP021917.1:210000-612500 GCF_014168615.1 Aeromonas sp. WP2-W18-CRE-05
GTTGCGCTGGAGCCGTCCTTGAAATACCACCCTTGTATGTTTGATGTTCTAACGCAGGGCCCTGAATCGGGCTCGCGGACAGTGCCTGGTGGGTAGTTTGACTGGGGCGGTCTCCTCCCAAAGAGTAACGGAGGAGCACGAAGGTTGGCTAATCCTGGTCGGACATCAGGAGGTTAGTGCAATGGCATAAGCCAGCTTAACTGCGAGACGGACAGGTCGAGCAGGTACGAAAGTAGGTCATAGTGATCCGGTGGTTCTGAATGGAAGGGCCATCGCTCAACGGATAAAAGGTACTCCGGGGATAACAGGCTGATACCGCCCAAGAGTTCATATCGACGGCGGTGTTTGGCACCTCGATGTCGGCTCATCACATCCTGGGGCTGAAGTCGGTCCCAAGGGTATGGCTGTTCGCCATTTAAAGTGGTACGCGAGCTGGGTTCAGAACGTCGTGAGACAGTTCGGTCCCTATCTGCCGTGGGCGTTGGATGATTGAAGGGAGTTGCTCCTAGTACGAGAGGACCGGAGTGAACGAACCTCTGGTGTTCGGGTTGTCACGCCAGTGGCACTGCCCGGTAGCTAAGTTCGGAATCGATAACCGCTGAAAGCATCTAAGCGGGAAGCGAGCCCTGAGATGAGTCATCCCTGACCCCTTGAGGGTCCTAAAGGGCCGTTGGAGACCACAACGTTGATAGGTGGGGTGTGTAAGCGTAGCGATACGTTGAGCTAACCCATACTAATTACCCGTGAGGCTTAACCATACAACACCCAAGAAGTGTTTCTGGCCTTGTAGCGAATGAGCGAACTACTTACGAATTCAGTGGTAATGACAACGCAAACTAGCGAAGTCGTTATACACATCAGCTTTCTGGATTAAGAATTTGCCTGGCGGCAATAGCGCAGTGGAACCACCTGACCCCATGCCGAACTCAGAAGTGAAACGCTGTAGCGCCGATGGTAGTGTGGCATTCGCCATGCGAGAGTAGGACACTGCCAGGCACCCAATTAAACGGTGATGTGAAAGACATGACCAGCTGCGAGGATGACACCTCAGAATAAGCGGCAAAAGATTTAGCGAAAGCTAACCGAATGCGGAGCGGTAGTTCAGTCGGTTAGAATACCGGCCTGTCACGCCGGGGGTCGCGGGTTCGAGTCCCGTCCGCTCCGCCACTAAATTGAAAGGCCTTCCCTATCGGGAAGGCCTTTTTGCTTTCTGACATTTACCCAATCCCTCATCCTCAGTGCCAGGTGGCTTGGCCGGGTTATCCTCACCTCCCTACACGACCATCTCCGCCTTGCCGAATGGCATCCACGCTTCATTCGTGGTCACACATATAGACAGTTCAGGGATGACTCAACAATCTGCCTGGCTGAGCAGAAGTCAGTGGCCATCGTTACCTGGAGTTAGTCGCCAGGAAATATCCTGGCTGGTTGGTTGCGGCTGATCTGCTGCGTTCTGAGGGCCTAGTGGATGTCGCTGAGCATAGACGAGGGAGGGCGCAGGAAAGGTAAGGTGCGCTACTGTGGCTGAGTCTGATGGGGTTATCCAGGATGCTGAATCGCCCCTGGTTTTCTAGACACTTTGTTGCTGAAAAATAAACTGCCTTTCAAACTCTACCGGCGACAGCCCATCATTGGAACCATGACGCCTGATTGGGTTGTAAAACATCTCGATATAATCAAACACATCGCTGCGGGCTTCGTCTCTTGTCGCGTAAATCCTGCGCTTGATCCGCTCCCGTTTGAGCAACTGAAAGAAGCTCTCGGCGACCGCGTTGTCGTGACAGTTACCCCGTCGGCTCATGCTGCAACTCAGGTTGTGGGCCTTCAGAAAGTCCTGCCATTCACCACCGGTAAACTGGCTGCCCTGATCTGAATGCACCAGTACCGGCTGCTTGGGTTTGCGCCGCCAGACGGCCATCAATAACGCATCAACCGCCAAGTCTGCCGTCATGCGTGACTTCATCGCCCAGCCGACGATCTGGCGAGAGAACAGGTCGAGCACCACCGCCAGGTACAGCCACCCTTCTTGAGTGCGAATGTAGGTAATGTCAGTCACCCAGGTGATGTTGGGGGCTGGCACCTTAAACTGACGTGCCAGCGTGTTTGGGGCAGCTTGCGTGCTCTTGCCTCCATAATGCCCCTTGCGGCGTTGATAGCCCGTTTGCGAACGCAGTCCCTCCCGCTTCATTAATTTGGCCACACGGTGCTTGCCGCAGGCTTCCCCTGCGTCACGAAGGTCGCGATGGATCTTGCGATAACCGTAGACAGCACCACTTTCCAGCCAGGATTGCTTGACCAATCCGGTCAGTCGTTCGTCCTCCTGCTGTCGTGGCGATGTGGGCTGTTTCAACCACGCGTAGAAGCCACTTCGGTGAACCCCCAGGGTCTGGCACAGGGTAACGACACTGTGCCGGTCGAGTCGGGAGGTTATGAACGCGTACCTTTCCTTGACTCGCTGGCAAAGTACGCGGCGGCCTCCTTTAGAATATTGCGCTCCTCGGTGACCTGGCGCAGTTCAGTTTTCAGGCGGCGGATCTCGGCTTGCAAGGCAGACTCTTCTATCTGCTGGTCAGCAGGCTTACCGTACTGCTTGAGCCATGCATACAGGCTGTGGCTGGATACCCCGATGGCACGTGCAACGTCAGCCACCGGCCGCCCGCGCTCGGTGATTTGTTTAACGGCTTCGATTTTGAATGTTTCTGGATAACGCTGACGGGTCATAACACCTCCAATAGTTGCCTCATTTTAAGGCTGTGAGGTGTCTAGGGAACTGGGAGCGATTCAGCAGAGGATATCTGGTAAAAGCGTGATGTTGTAGGACCGCTCAGGCTGATTCCATTTTCTGTTGTGTCGCGGGCATGGGGTGCACAAAAGAAAAGGGGACAGCAGATGCTGTCCCCTCAAGTCATTTCGTCCATTCCCTGAACTGCCATGCTCCCTGCAATCCTTGACGCTATCCTTTCCTTTGGAAATTCCCCTTCCCAATCCGTTGGGGTGTCCTGTGGCCTTCCTAGCCTGGCAATCTGTCCTGATTGCTTCACCCTCTCCTTCCTGGAGGTGTCCATTACCACATCCCGTGGTGTTCCTGCGTCATCCTGACTGATAACCACCCTGGCTATCACGCTTCATCTTGAAGCTGTTCCTGACCGCGTCTTGCGGTGTCCTTTCATCCTTGATGAGCGACAATCCGTGCCACTCAACCTCATCCCGAGGTATCCAACTACCGCATCCTGCGGTTGTCCTGTCGATCCTTGTGATAACCATCCTGGCTATCAACCCCATCCCGAGGTGTTCCTTGCCCACATCCTGCAGGCTATTCCTTGTTTATGCGCTGTTTCTGCATCCTGCCGAATCAGCTCGTCCTTGTGAGACCCATACTAAGGCAATTACGGGCTCGAACAAGGTGTGCATTCGGCTTGGGTTCCGTGACATGCGGTGCAGAAATGGGCTTGTGTGGAATATTATCTAAGTTTATCAGTTGCTTAGATAGTTTCCATGGAAAGCATACCCAGTGCGGGATGGCTTCACGTACGGTTCAACACTGAGGGGTCTTACAGGGGGAATGGCAGATCTCTTACAAGCAGAAATCGGTAGGAAAACGATGGTACAGCCGCTTCAATCAGGGGTGTAAGAGTTCAAAATTAATTGAATACTTATGCTTTAAAAGTAGACAAAAGCCGAGATAAATCTCGGCTTTGTATTGTCTGCTGGTTTCTTTAGCTGACCCTTGTCCCAGGAGTCGGGTAGGCCTTGCGCAGTGATTCGGGTGCAAGCACCTCCAGGTTGCCGCTCATGTTGTTCAGCCAGGAGCGGAACTCGGGCGTATCCTGCACTTCGGTCTCCACCACCACGCTGCGCTTGTCGTAACGGGTCATGCGCGGGTTATGTCCCGGGATTTGTCCATCGATCAGTGTCGGGCAGTTGGCATCGATGCGCCCGACGAAGCGGATCGGACCGCTGACGTCCTGATAACCCTGGTCGCGGATTAGCTTCTGGATATTGAAGTCCTTCGGCTGGGTCGCGCTGAAGTTGGTCAACTCCACGTTCTTGATGTGATCGAACGGAATGCCGTAGACCTTGGGATCCAGCTCGGACAGGGTACAGAGCAGGATGGGGCCATCGGGCTGGTTCAGGATGCCGAGGGGATTGATGCGGTCATAGCAGAGCCAGACAGTACGCTCCTTGATGACACGCTGGATCTCGGCGCTGAACTTGCGGCCACGCCAGAGGGCGTCGCGGATCAGGGTGCTGCGGCGGATCTCCAGATTGCCGGCGAAGGGGCGAGGTGACTGGTGCACGCTCTCCAGCCAGCGCTCGGCCAGTTCGCTCTGGCTGTCGCGGATCACCTGACCAGCCTTGTCGATCAGCGGGTTCAATTCGGTCAGCACGCTTGCCGGCAACAGTTGGCTTGCCTGGTCGCTCCAGGTTTTCAGGGCCACTGCCAGCGAGAGCGGCATGATGTTGGCAAAGTCATTGAGACCATGGCGCTCGAAGCACCAGCCATGAGGCTTGCTGCGCTCATCGGAGGTGAGGTCGAACAGTCCCATGCCGGACATCTCTTCCAGGTCCCGTTGCACGGTACGGAGACTGACGTGAATGCCTTCCTCTTCCAGTTTTACCTGGAGTTGGCTGGCGGTCAGCTTGTAAGGGCGGTGCGGGATGCAACGCGCCAAGGTCAGTTGTCGTAACAGCTTCTTACTCATGGTGCATGCCTTCACTGGTTTAGCGTTGAGTGTATCCTAGCCATGGCCTGCGACAGTCTATGTCGCAAGTTTTGCTGCGACAACTGTCGCCATTTTCATACATGAAGAATCAAGCCATTGATAAATAAAACAAAACAACAAGCAAAAGGGGTTGTTTGAGCCCTTTTTTTATTGAAAACAAGCCTTGCGAGGATGCTCGCGACCAGGGTGACAGGAAGGAAATGGAAGCAGTAAGGAGGGGGAGGTGGGAAGGAGGTGGGGGACGGGCCCCCACCTCGACACGTCGTTATGCCAGCCAGGACCAGGCTGATTTGGTGATGGCTGCGCCCACCATGTAGCCGAATACTGCGAGAGCGGCCACTCCGGCCACCAGCTTCTGACCGCGGGCAGGGCGCTTGAGCGCCATGGCGCCCAGGCCGATGTAGATCACCAGGGCAATCAGCTTGGCCATCAACCAGGGCTGCTGGCCAGGGCTCATCTGCAGGGTCACCGCCAGCAGCACGCCAAACAGCAGCAGGAAGGTGTCGTTGATGTGGGGCAGCACCTTCAACCATTTCTGTTGCAGCCGCCCGCTGCCCGCCAGCGCCAGGCTCCAGCGGTAGAGGAAGAGCAGCAGGCTGACCAGGGCCAGGGTCATGTGAAGGTGTTTGAGCATGGGGTAATAGGCAATCATGTTGCTTCCTTGTCGTTGTCGGGCAGACCGCTGTTCCATTGATGGGCGTGGGTACGCTCCTGTCCTTCCTGATCGTCTTGCAGCAGGTCGGAGAGGATGTCGCGGTATTGCAGGCTCTTGTTGATATAGGTGTGCTCGTCGTCCAGGTAGTTGACCTGTTCCCGCAGCAGCCGGTTGTCATACTGCTTGAACATCTGCCCCGCACGCCAGGCCTGATTGGCCCTGAATCCCAAGAGGGTGAGTGCTTCTACCCCAAGATCCACGGCCGACCCCAGGGTTTCGCGGTGCACGCTGTCTATCCCGTGGCGCAGGATCTCGTGGGCATGGGGTCTATCCTGGGCACGGGCCAGTATTCTGAGGTGCGGGAAGTGCTTTTTCACCATCTCGATCACTTCGAGGGAGGTGGCCGGGTCATTGAGGGAGAGCACCAGCAGTTTGGCCTTGTGGGCGCCGGCCGCGTGCAGCAGGTCGAGTCGGCTGGCATCCCCATAAAACACCTGGTAGCCGTACTTTCTCAGCATCTCTATCTGGCTGGCATCCTGCTCCAGGATGGTGGTGCCAATACCATGGCCGTGGAGCAGGCGCCCCACTATCTGACCGAAGCGACCGAAGCCGGCGATGATGACCGGGTGTTCCACCAGCTCGGGCTGTTCATGTTCGGGGGTGTCACTCTGGTTGCGGTAGTCGAACCAGGGCTGGATCACCCGATCGTTGAGGATAAGCAGCAGCGGTGTCAGCGCCATGGAGAGGGCGACGACCAGAGTCAGCAGTGAGATGGTGCTGCCCGGCAGTACCTTGTTCTGGGCGGCGAACGAGAACAGCACGAAGGCGAACTCCCCGCCCTGGGCCAGGGCCAGGGCGAAGGTCCAGCGCTGGTTCGGGGAGAGGCGAATGACAAAGCCGAGCCCCATCAGCACCAGCCACTTGAGCACCATCAGACCGATCACCAGTGCCGGGATCAACAGGGGATGGGCGGCAAAGAGGCTGAAGTCGATGCCGGCACCCACCGACATGAAGAAGAGGCCGAGCAGCAACCCCTTGAACGGCTCTATGTCCGCTTCCAGCTCGTGGCGGTATTCGCTGTCCGCCAGCACCACGCCGGCGAGGAAGGAGCCGAGGGCGGGGGAGAGGCCGACGGATTCCATCAGCACGGCGATGGCGATCACCAGCAGCAGGGCGGCAGCGACGAAGATCTCCCGCATGTGGGACTGGGCGATGGCGCGAAACACCGGCCGCATCAGGTAATGACCACCCAGCACGATGCCGGCGATGGCGGCCACCACCAGCAGGCCGTGCTGCCAGCCTGCCAGCTCTGAGCTGCCGCTGCTGGCGACCGGCGCGATGGCCAGCAGCGGCAGGATCGCCAGGATGGGGATGACGGCGATGTCCTGGAACAGCAGCACGGCGAAAGCGGAGCGGCCGCTCTCGCTCTGCATCAGTTTGCGCTCCTGCAGGCTCTGCAGCACGATGGCGGTGGAGGAGAGCGCAAGAATGAGACCGATGGCGAGCCCCTGCTGCCAGGGCAGACCCAAAAGATAACCCACCCCGGTCAGGGCGACACTGGTGAGCAGCACCTGCAGACCACCGGTGCCGAGGATGGGCCCTTTCAGTTGCCACAACAGGGCCGGGCGCAGCTCCAGACCGACCAGAAACAGCATCAGCACCACCCCGAACTCGGCGAAGTGCATCACGTCTTTCTGCTCGCCCACCAGACCAAGCAGGAAGGGACCTATGATGATCCCCGCCAGCAGGTAGCCAAGGACGGAGCCCAGCCCCCACCGCTTGGCCAGTGGGACGGCGATCACCGCCGCCGAGAGGTAGATCAGGGCATCAAACAGCAATCCATGTCCCATCAGCGGCTCCTCCTTAACATGATGAATGCCGGTGAGGGCTGGCCGGGCCTGCGCCCGGATCGAGTGTGTGTCATGGGAGTACCCCCAGCAGATCGCGCAGATAGGGGCTCTCGGCCAGCTGGGCCGGGGTCAGCTGCTCGTCACGCAGGGCGCACAGCAGTTGGCGATAGTCCTGGCCGCAGCGGCCCAGCGCCTCGGGATCCTCGAGTTTGTGGAAGGAGTGCAGCACGAAAGGGGGCAGCCAGCGCATGCCGCACAGCTGTGCGGTCTGCTGGAAGGGGAGCAGGAAGTCGAGCAGCGGGCGCTGGTTGTAGCCAGCGCGGCAGTAGGATTCGGGGCCGCCCCCCGTGGTGATGGCGCTGAGCCACTGCTTGCCGTTGAGGGCATGGGCCTCGGGGCCGTAGGCATAGCCGTACTCCAGCACCAGGTCCATCCACTCTTTCATGATGGCCGGGCAGGAGTACCAGTAGAAGGGGTGCTGGAAGACGATGATGTCGTGCTCCGCCAGCAGGGCCTGTTCCCGTTTCACGTTGATGAACATGTCCGGATAGCGCTGGCAGAGATCGTGCAGGGTGATCCCCTCCAGCCCCTCGATGGCGTGCAGCAGTTGCTTGTTGGCCCGGGAACTCTGCAGTGCCGGGTGTGAAAAGATGATCAGAATGCGTTTCATGGGATTCCTGAAGAGGGTCTGCTGCCGGCACATGCGACAGACTGTGAGCTGAAACGTTATCAAGAAGCTCCCTGGCCCGCCAGTTCCGGGATCAGTGCGCGCAGCGCCGGATTCAGGGTCTGGTGGGCGGGGTAGCAGAGGCCGATGCGGCGGAACATCCGGGGGCCGCTCACGGGCAGGGTGCACAGGCCCGCTTCGTCCTCCACCAGCCCGTCGGGCAGGAAACTGATGCCCACACCGGCCAGCACCAGCGCCATCACCAGCCCCTTGCTCTCGGCCTTGGCCACCAGATTGAGGGTGAGCCGGTCACAGGCCAGCAGGCCTATGGTTTGCTGATGGGCTTCGCAGGGTGGGCACTCAATAAAATCATAATGTTGCAACTCAGCCAGCTCGATACGCGCCCTGCCCGCAAGAGGGTGTCCCCTGGGAACGCACAGCACGTACTCCTCTTCCCAGAGCGGCAGGAAGATCTCGTCCTCCCGGCGCAGGGCATCCAGGGTCAGCCGGCAGTCGGCCGGGGTGCCGTAATCGGAGAGGGTGAGATCCAGCTCGGGCAGTACCCCCTGCACCCGCCGAAGCAATCCCGCCAGCCGACGGCGGCTGAGGTCGGGCATGATGGCCATGTTGAGTCTCGCACGCGTCGCCTTCTGGCGAAACAGGGTCGGCAGGCGACGCGCCTCTTCCACCAGCTTGACGGCGTGGGGATAGAGATAGTGGGCCGGATCCTTCGCTTCCACCCCCTTCTTGCCCCGGATGAAGAGGCTGTCCCCCAGGCTCTCTTCGAGCTGGCGAAGGCCGGCGGAGAGGGAGGGTTGGCTCACGTGGCAGCGGGCTGCCGCCGCCGTGATGTTCTTCTCTTCATAGATGGCGATGAAGAAGCGCAGCAATCTCAGGTCCAGCATGGGGATACCATAGTTAATTCAGATGATAACCAGCGGAAAACTATATTTATCGCCGATGGATGTAGCGACTATAGTGACTGGGTCCCGTGCTGGCCAGCCCTTGTTTGACGCCCATTTCAACGCATCAGAAGGAAAACTCCATGTCCAAGTCCCTCGTGGTGATCACCGGCGCGTCCGCCGGGATCGGTGCCGCCATTGCCCGCGCCTTCTCCGCCGCCGGCCATCCGCTGCTGTTGCTGGCCCGCCGGGTCGAGCCCATGCAGGCGCTGAACCTGCCCGATACCCTCTGCATCGGGGTCGATGTCACCGACACCGCCGCCATGAAGGCCGCCGTGGCGCAGGCGGAGGCGCAATTCGGCCCGGTGGGATGTCTGGTCAACAATGCCGGCGTCATGCTGCTGGGACAGGCCGACGTGCAGGATCCCGCCGAGTGGCAGCAGATGCTCAACATCAACGTGATGGGGGTTCTGAATGGCGTGCATGCGGTACTGGCCGGCATGAAGGCCCGCCGCAGCGGCACCATCATCAACATCAGCTCCATCGCCGGTCGCAAGACCTTCCCGAACCATGCCGCTTACTGCGCCACCAAGTTCGCCGTTCACGCCCTGACCGAAAATATCCGGGAAGAGGTGGCCGATGTGGGCGTGCGGATGGTGACCATCGCTCCGGGCGCGGTGGAGACCGAGCTGCTCAGCCACACCACGGACGAGCGCATCAAGGCGGGCTATCACGACTGGAAGGATCAGATGGGAGGCGTCATTGCCCCCGAGGTGATCGCCGACGCCATGCTCTACGCCTGGCACCAGCCGGCCAACGTCTGCGTGCGGGAGATCGTGCTGGCGGCCACCCGTCAGCAACCCTGATGCAGACGGGGGAGGGGTTGACCCTCCCCCTGGGCCAAGGGTTACCATAGGCCCTCTTTCGTCAATGAGTCGTCTCATGGTCCTGACCCGTCGCCAACTCGCTCGCGCCCGCCGCTGGCTCCCCCTGTGGAGTCTGGTGCTGGTGCTGATGTCGTTTGGCAGCCGTGCGGCCGCCGATCTCTGTACCCTGACGCCCCATTGCAGCCAGAGCGAGCGTACCCTGGAAAAAGCCATGCCCTGCGGCAGCTTCACCTCGGCGCTCGCCATGACGGTGCTCACCAGCGACAGCCTGACGGTTGCCCGGCTTGAGCCCGACAGGCCGACATACCTCTCTCCCTCTCTGTTCATGCCGGAGGCGCCCCTGAAGCGTCTCGAGCGTCCGCCCCGTCACCACGGCTGAGTCGAGTTTCCCTTTCCGGGCATTTCTTCTTAACCGAGGTGAGATATGTACAAGTCCCTGTTACTGGCCGTGCTGGCCGGTACCGTCAGTTTTTCTGCTCTGGCAACCGGGCAGATGACCGTCTACAAGTCCCAGTATTGCGGTTGCTGCAAGACCTGGATCAAGCACATGGAAGAGAACGGCTTTGAGGTCAAGGTCGTGGAAACCGAGCAGCTTGACCCGATCAAGCAGCAGCATGGCATCACCCCGCAGCTGGCCTCCTGCCACACCGGGGTGGTGAACGGCTATGTGGTGGAGGGGCATGTGCCCGCTGCCGACGTGCAGAAGCTGCTCAAGGAAAAACCGGCGATCCGCGGTCTGACCATTCCGGGGATGCCCCAGAGTGCGCCGGGCATGGATATTCCGGGTCAGCCCTATCAGGTGCTGAGCATCAGTGACGAGGGCGCGACCAAAGTCTGGTCGAGCTACCCCGGCTGATGGATGCTGACCGTGAGCAGACACACTTCCATCATGTGAGGCACACCTGAGCGAACCCGTGTCGCTCACGGTCAGGGAGGAGGGCCGCCATTGCGAGATGGCGGCCCTTTTTCGTCGATTTGGGGGGGAATGTCCGGGGAGCCCTTGCAACCCCGGGCGACAAGGGGCAGATTGATCGCCAATTTTTATTTTCTCAGGGACGCTTTTCCCGCTGCCTGCCGGTGTGCCGTCTGGATGCGTGCAGCACCAGCGGGAGGGGCGGCCCTGTGACAGCGCAAAGGATGCGACATGTTCACCTTTTCCCGGGGGTTGCTGCTGGCTTGCCTGCTTGCTGTGCCCTGTTCCCATGCCAACGAAGAGTCCGCCATGCCTACAAGCGATACTTCCACCCAGCCTGTCATTGTCCCCCCGGTGGCCGCCAAGCACCCCCATACCCTGAAAAAACACGGGGACACGCGCGTCGACAACTACTACTGGCTGCGTGACGACGAGCGGCAGAAGCCCGAGGTGCTGGACTATCTCAAGGCAGAGAATGCCTACACCGAGGCCATGCTTGCACCGATCAAGCCGCTGCGCGAGCAGCTCTACAAGGAGATGGTGGCCCGTATTCCCCAGCAGGACGAGTCTGTCCCCTATGTGAAGAACGGCTACCGCTATCAGACCCGTTACGAGCCGGGCAAGGAGTACGCCATCTACTCCCGCAGCAAGGTGGAAGGGGACGGGGCGCCCGCCCTGCTGCTGGATGGCAACCAGCGCGCCGAAGGCCACGAGTTCTATGCCCTGGGGGCGCTCGAGGTGAGCCGCAACAACCGCTGGCTGGCGGTGGCGGAAGATTATCTCTCCCGCCGTCAATACAGGATCCAGTTCCTCGATCTGGAGAGCGGCGCCTGGGCCGCCGACACCCTCGAGAACACCTCCGGCAACCTGGTGTGGGCCAACGACAGCAAGACGGTCTTCTACGTGCGCAAGCACCCCAAGACCCTGCTGCCCTACCAGGTCTATCGCCACGAGCTGGGCACGGACCCCGCGAAGGATATCCTGGTCTACGAGGAGAAGGACGACTCCTTCTATGTGAGCCTCTACGCCACCACCTCGGAAGATTTCATCGTCATCTCCCTCTCCAGCACCACCACCAGCGAGGCGCGCCTCATTGATGCCAATGTGCCGGGCCAGACGCCACGCCTGTTCCTGCCCCGTCAGGTGGATCACGAATACAGCCTGGATCACTACCGTGGTCGCTTCTATGTGCGCTCCAACAAGGACGGCAAGAACTTCGGCCTCTATGAGACCAAGGAGAGCCCGGTGGATCGCTGGAAGGCGGTGATCGCCCCCAATCCGGACGTGCTGCTGGAGAGCTATGCCCTGTTCAGGGACTGGCTGGTGCTGGAGGAGCGCAGCCAGGGGTTGACCCGGTTGCGTCAGGTCAACTGGCAGAGCGGCGAACAGAAGGAGATCGCCTTCGACGATCCCGCTTATGTCACCTGGCTTGCCTACAACCCGGAGCCGGACACCAGCGCCCTGCGCTATGGCTACTCCTCCATGACCACGCCGTCCTCCACCTACGAGCTGGACATGGACAGCGGCAAGCGGACTCTGCTCAAGCAGCAGCCGGTGGCGGGCTTCGTGCCTGCGCAATATGCCAGCGAGCGGCTCTGGATCACCGCCCGTGACGGCGTGGCCGTGCCGGTGTCGCTGGTCTATCGCAAGGACAAGTTCAAGAAGGCAGGGGGGGGGGCAGGCACCAATCCCCTGCTGGTCTACGGCTATGGCTCCTACGGCGCCAGCATGGACCCGGACTTCAGCAGCTCACGCCTGAGCCTGCTGGACCGGGGCTTCGTCTACGCCATCGCCCATATCCGGGGTGGCGAGGAGCTGGGCCGCACCTGGTATGAAGAGGGCAAGCTGCTCAAGAAGCAGAACACCTTCAACGACTTCATCGACGTGACCGAGGCGTTGGTGGCGCAAGGCTACGGCGCCAGGGATCAGGTCTATGCCATGGGAGGCAGCGCCGGCGGCCTGCTGATGGGGGCCGTCATCAACCAGGCGCCCCAGCTCTATCGCGGCGTGGTGGCCCAGGTGCCCTTCGTCGACGTGGTCACCACCATGCTGGACGAGTCCATTCCCCTCACCACAGGGGAGTATGACGAGTGGGGCAACCCGAACCAGAAGCGCTACTACGACTACATGAAGGCCTACAGCCCCTACGATCAGGTCAAGGCCCAGGCCTACCCGAATCTGCTGGTGACCACGGGGCTGCACGACTCCCAGGTGCAATACTGGGAGCCGGCCAAGTGGGTGGCCAAGCTGCGTGAGCTGAAGACGGACGACAACCAGTTGCTGCTCAGCACCGACATGGAGGCCGGTCACGGCGGCAAGTCGGGCCGTTTCAAGGCCTATGAGGACATCGCCCTGGAGTTCGCCTTCATTCTGGAGCTGGCTGGCAGCAAGGCGTGATGGCCGGGCCCAAATGAAATCAGCTTGTTACCAAACCCCGTTCCGGCAGCCCCGGATCGGGGTTTTTGCATCTTGGCGACAAAAGCGTCATTAACGTCGTGTTTATGCTGTTCAGTAAGCACTTCGCAATATAACGGACCAGGTTTCTAATCCTTGCCAGTCAAGGGTTGCGAAAGAATCTGGGCGTGCTTTTTATTGCTTCCCTTTGATAGTTCATGTAATTAATCTGCCCTTGAGAAATTAATGATCCGCTTCAAACTTCTCGCTATTTAAATCCGCCATTTTGCTGTTTTGTTTGATTTATGTTGGTGTTATGTGCTTAATCGGGGCGTTAATGCTTTTGAACTGACCCGTTTCTGGTCAGATCACCTCCGATCGGCATGACGCTGATTATCTCACTGCAGGATGATGGTGGCTTCTGGAAGGGCGCGTGCTGCTCGACCATTTCCTCGTACGAGGTCGTATAGGCGAACCCAGTATTGGTGCGGGTCTGTCTCATATTCTCCCGGGAAACGGGTGAAATAAATCAATGAAAAGGATGAAGAACATGAAAGGATTATCCTTGGCGTGCGCCTTGTCGGCGGCTCTGGTCGGTGTGTCGTTTGGTGGTCCGGTGCAAGCGCAGGAGCGCTTCGTGACCATAGGCACCGGCGGTCAGACCGGCGTCTACTACGTGGCGGGCCAGTCCATCTGCCGCTTCCTCAACCGCGGCGCCGCCGATCACCAGATCAAGTGCAACGCCCCGGCCAGTGGCGGTGGTGTTGCCAACGTCAACGGCATCCGCTCCGGCGAATTCAACTTCGGCATCATGCAGTCCGACCACCAGTACAAGGCGATGAAGGGCGTCGAGCCGTTCAAGGCCGAAGGTCCGATGGATGACATCCGCGCCGTCTTCTCCCTGCAGAGCGAAGTGTTCACCATCCTGGCCCGCAAGGACGCCAAGGTAGCCAGCTTCGACGACCTGAAGGGCAAGCGCGTCAACATCGGCAACCCGGGTTCCGGTCAGCGTGACACCTTCGAAGAGATCATGACCGTGAAGGGCTGGGACAAATCCGCCTTCAGCCTGGTCTCCGAACTGAAACCCGCCGAGCAGGCCTCTGCCCTGGGTGACAACAACATCGACGCCATGAGCTACTTCGTCGGCCACCCGAACGGCGCCATCCAGGAAGCCTCCACCACCACGGACACCGTGCTGGTACCGGTCACCGGCCCCGAGATCGACAAGCTGCTGGCCGAGAAGAGCTACTACAGCAAGGCCGAGATCCCGGGTGGTCTCTACAAGGGCAGCCCGAACCCGACCCCGTCCATCGGTGGCAAGGCGGTGCTCTCCACCAGCGCCAAGGCTGACCCGGAAGTGGTCTACCAGCTGGTCAAGTCCGTGTTCGACAACCTGGACCGTTTCAAGCGCCTGCACCCGGCCTTCGCGGATCTGAAGGAAGCCGACATGATCAAGGTGGGTCTCTCCGCTCCGCTGCATGAAGGCGCTGTGCGTTACTACAAGGAACGTGGCTGGATGTAATCCGGCTGCGTCTTCGGATGTGCCCCGGACTCGCTCCTCCTTCGGGGGAGCGAGTCTCATTTATTGCAGTACCTACAGAGTCACACTATGCAGCAAACACAACAACAAGAGGCGCTCTCGGCCGAGGAGCTGATCGCCCAGGACGTCGGCGCCAGGCTGCCCGTCGGCCCCATGAGCTGGATCATCGCGGGTCTTGCGCTGATCTGGTCCCTGTTCCAGCTCTGGATTGCCTCGCCGCTGCCCTTCTCCCTCGGCATCGGCGTCCTCAACGACACTGAAACACGCTCGATTCACCTGGCCTTCGCCATCCTGCTCGCCTACCTGGTGTTCCCTGCCATGCGCAGCTCACCGCGAGACAGGGTTCCCCTTGCCGACATCGCCCTCGGCCTCGTCGGTGCCGCCGTCGCCAGCTATCTGTTCGTGATGTACCAGGAGCTTGCCCAGCGTCCCGGCAACCTGACCACCATGGACTTTGCGGTGGCCTGCGTCGGCATTCCGCTCCTGCTGGAAGCGGCCCGCCGTGCCCTGGGCCCGGCCCTGGCGGTCATCGCCATCGTCTTCCTGGCCTACAGCCTGGCCGGTCCCTGGATGCCTTCCCTGCTGGCCCACCGCGGGGTGAGCCTGCATGCGCTGGCCAACCACCAGTGGATCACCACCGAAGGGGTGTTCGGCATCGCCCTCGGGGTCTCCACCAGCTTCGTCTTCCTGTTCGTGCTGTTTGGCGCCCTGCTCGAGCGTGCCGGTGCGGGCCACTACTTCATCCAGCTCGCCTTCAGCCTGCTGGGTCACCTGCGCGGCGGCCCGGCCAAGGCGGCCGTGGTCGCCTCGGCACTGACCGGCGTCATCTCCGGCTCCTCCATCGCCAACGTGGTGACCACGGGGACCTTCACCATCCCCATGATGAAACGGGTCGGCTTCTCCAAGGAGAAGGCCGGCGCGGTGGAAGTGGCCTCTTCGGTCAACGGCCAGATCATGCCGCCGGTCATGGGGGCTGCGGCCTTCCTGATGGTGGAGTACGTGGGCATCCCCTATGTGGAGATCATCAAGCACGCCTTCCTGCCGGCGGCCATCTCCTACATCGCCCTGCTCTACATCGTGCACCTCGAGGCGCTCAAGCTCGGGATGCAGCCCATCGGCAACCGTCAGCCGCGCCCCTGGCTGCGTCGCCTGACCGGCTTCGCCTTCGGTGCCGCCCTCATCAGCGGCCTCTCCATGGCGGTCTACTACGGTCTGGGCTGGCTCAAGCCGGTGCTGGGTGACTATGCCCTGCCGGGGATCAGCGTGCTGCTGGCCGTCGCCTACCTGGGACTGCTGAAGATCGCCGCCAGCAACGCGCCGCTGCCGGCGGAAGACCCGGACAAGCCACTGGACGAGCTGCCCGAGACCCGCGCCGTGCTGCTCTCCGGCCTGCACTTCCTGCTGCCCGTGGTGGTGCTGGTGTGGTGCCTGATGGTGGAGCGCCTCTCCCCCGGCCTGTCGGCCTTCTGGGGTTCGGTGATGCTCATCATCATCCTGCTGACCCAGCGACCGCTGCTGAACTGGCTGCGCACCGACGGCAAGCATGACTACGGCTCCTTCACCGATGGCGTAGTGGACCTGCGCGAGGGGCTGATTGCCGGTGCCCGCAACATGATCGGCATCGGCATTGCCACTGCCACTGCCGGCATCATCGTCGGTGCCGTCTCCCAGACCGGCGTTGGCCTGGTACTGGCGGATCTGGTGGAGTTCCTCTCCATGGGCAACCTGCTGCTCATGCTGATCCTCACCGCCCTGCTGAGCCTCATCCTCGGCATGGGGCTGCCGACCACTGCCAACTACATCGTTGTATCGAGCCTGCTGGCGCCGGTGATCGTCACCCTGGGTCAGCAGAACGGCCTCATCGTGCCGCTCATCGCGGTTCACCTGTTCGTCTTCTACTTCGGCATCATGGCGGACGTGACCCCGCCGGTGGGGCTGGCCTCGTTCGCCGCGGCCGCCGTCTCCAAGGGCTACCCCATCAAGACCGGGATCACGGCGTTCTACTACAGCCTGCGTACCGCGGCGCTGCCGTTCCTGTTCATCTTCAACACGGATCTGCTGCTCATCAACGTGGACTTCTCCCACGGCGTGCTGATCTTCTTCGTGGCCACCATCGCCATGCTGATCTTCGCTGCCGCCACCCAGGGCTTCTTCCTGGTGAAGAGCCGCTGGTACGAGAGCGTGCTGCTGCTGCTGGTGGCCTTCACCCTGTTCCGTCCTGGCTTCTGGATGGATCTGCTGCACGACCCGTATCGCGACACCGCCCCGGCCGAGCTGGTCCAGACCATGGGTCAGGTGGAGGCCGAGAGCACCCTGCGCCTGCGGATGGAAGGGGAAGATGCGGTGGGCAAGTTGCGCCGCTTCACCGTGCTGCTGCCGGTGCCGGAGGGCGCCAGTGGTGAGGACCGTCTGGCCAAGCTGGGGATCCAGACCTATGAGCAGGACGGCAAGATCCTGATCGACACCGTCACCTTCGGCAGCCAGGCCGCCGATCTGGGGCTGGAGATGGATCAGCAGATCCTGAGCGTCAAGGCGCCCACCGAGCGCTGGCCCAAGGAGCTGATGTGGCTGCCGGGCTTCCTGCTGTTTGGGGCCGTGGTCTGGCTGCAACGCCGCCGGGTCGCTCGACCCTGATCATCACCCAATAAAAAACGGCGCCTTCGGGCGCCGTTTTTTATGCTGGGCTGTGATGCCGGCCGCTTCGGGCCATCAGTCCGGGGCATCAGTTGGACTGGGTCTGCTTCTGTTTTTGCAGTTGGTCGAGGGTCTGCTGCTCCTGCGGGCTGAGGCCAAGCTGCTCGCAGGCCTGTTCAAAGCTGATGCCAAGATGGCACATCATGATGTCGATAGCGGGCAGGTAGTTGGTCATAGCGTCTTCCATGGTGATCCTCCAGAATTGTCTCTTATGCCCGAGGGCGGGGATGGGGGCAATTAGACTTTAGGTGTAGGGTGCCATCTGCTTCAGCCTCTGCCACTGGCCGGGGGAATTTGCTACTCTTGCGGGCACTAAAGAGGTTGCCGCCCCAGGGTGAGCAGCCGGTGAGGAGCAGGGCATGTTATTGAGTTTCTTGATCATCGCATCGGGCTGGTGGCACATCCGCGCGGCTTACGGCTCAGACTCCCGTCAGTTCTACATCAGCAAACCCCTGACCATGCTGTTCATCATCGCCCTGGCGTTTGGCTACCAGGGCGACGATCACAACGGCTCCCACGCCTGGATCCTGCTCGGTCTCTGCCTGTCGCTGGCGGGGGACGTGCTGCTGATGCTGCCACGGGATCGCTTCATCCAGGGGCTGGCGGCATTTTTTGTCGCTCACCTCTGCTACATCGTCGGTTTCGCCCAGGGGCCCCTGGTGCTCAAGCTGGTGGACGGCCTGCTGCTGTTGCTGGTGGCCGGCATGGTGTTCGGGCTCCTGTGGGGCCAGCTCGGCGAGATGAGGATCCCCGTCTTCTGCTACATGCTGGTGATCATCGCCATGGCCTGGGTGGCCGCCGGTGCCTGGCATGCCTCTCTCACTGCCGGCAGCGCCGCCGCCCTGGTGGGGGCGCTGATGTTCCTCTTCTCCGACAGCATGCTGGCGCTGGACAGATTCCGCCGCCCCTTCCCCCATGCCACGGCCTGGATCATGAGCAGCTACTTCGCGGCACAGTTCCTGATCGCCGCCTCCCTGGCGGGCTGACCGGCGGGCAGCCATGAAAAACGGGCCTTCTGGCCCGTTTTGCTATGTGAGCCCCACCTTTCACGCCTCGACCGGTTCTGCGTCAGGGTCCCTCGGGGCAGGCTGCTTGAGCAGCAGCATCAGGGCGCTGGCGACGAGCAGGAAGATACCCATCACGTAGAACACCTGGTTGTAGGCCATGATGGCCGCCTCGCGGCTGATGGTGTTCGACAGCATGGCCCGGGCCTGCAACTGGGCCTGCTCCGGCCCGGCTCCCTGGGCCATCATGGTCTGGGCCAACTGCATCAGATAGGCCTGCCCCTCGATGCTGGTGGCGGCCAGGGTGCTACTGATCTGGCTGACATGAGTCCGGGTGTCGTTGTCGATCAGGGTGGCGATGATGGCGATGCCGAAGGCGCCCCCCAGGTTGCGCAGCACGTTGAGCAGGGTCGAGGAAGAGGGGATCTCGTCCGGCGTCAGGCTGGCGGTCGCCACCAGGGAGAGGGGCACCATGATGAAGGGCTGCCCCAGGGCCCGCACGATGAGGGACTGGATCAGCTGGGGCCCGGCGTAGTCGGCATTCATGTTCACGTTCATGAAGCAGCTGATGGCGAAGACCAGAAAGCCGAAGCTCACCAGATAGCGCGGATCTATCTTGTGGGTCAGCTTGGGCACCAGGGGGAGCACCAGCAACTGGGGCAACCCCATCCACATCAGCACTTCACCGATTTCCAGGGCGTTGTAGTTGTGGATCTGGGTCATGTAGAGGGGCAGCACATAGATGGAGCCCATCAACCCCATACCGAGTACCAGGTAGGCGAAGCAGGCCAGGGCGAAGCGCGGGTTGTGCAGCAGCCGCAGGTTGACCAGGGGGTGGCGGCGCAGCAACTGGCTGATGACGAAGAACACCAGGGCCACCACCGAGATGACGGTGAGCCGCACGATGAAGCTCGAGCCGAACCAGTCCTCCCGGTTGCCCTCTTCCAGCACCACCTCCAGGAGGCCGAGCCCCACCGCCATGGTGAGGATGCCGATGAGATCCACCCGCTTGATCACCTCCCAGTCCACCGGCTTCCTGTCCAGCCCGTGGGCCAGCATGGCCATCACCAGCAGGCCGGGCGGCACGTTCAGATAGAAGATGTAGTGCCAGGACATCTGCTCCGTCAGCCAGCCCCCCAGGGTCGGGCCGATGGCGGGGGCGAAGGTGGCGCACAGGCCGAACAGCGCCATGCCGGTGGCTCGCTTGTGCAGCGGCAGCAAGCTGACGATGAGGGAGAAGGCCATGGGGATCAGGGCCCCGCCGGTAAAGCCCTGCAGCGCCCGAAAGACGATCATGCTGGTGAGGTTCCAGCTGAACGAGCAGAGCACGGAGGCGACGATGAAGGCGCCCGTGGTCCACAGCAGGTAGCGCCGCACGCTCAGTCCCCGGCTCAGCCAGCCGCTCAGCGGTATGGCGATCATCTCCGCCACCAGATAGGAGGTGGAGATCCAGGAGCTCTCGCTCAGGGTGGCCGAGAGCGCCCCTTGAATGTCTTTCAGGGAGGCGTTGGTGATCTGGATGTCGAGGATGGCCATGAAGGCGCCGATGAGGCCCCCCATGACCGCGATCCAGTTGCGGCGTGGTATGGCGTCCATCAGTGGGCGGCCACCACGGGATCAGGGGTGCGGGTGTCGACGATCACCTCGGTGGAGAGGCCGGGCAGCAGCTTGCCCGCCAGGGAGCCCGGATCCGGGATGCGGATCTTGACCGGTACCCGCTGCACGATTTTGGTGAAGTTGCCGGTGGCGTTCTCCGGCGGCAGCAGGGCGAACTTGGCGCCGGTGGCCGGAGAGAGGCTGTCGATGATCCCCTCGACCGGTTGATCCGGATAGGCATCCAGGATCACCTCCACCTTCTGGCCCGGCTGCATGTGCTGCAACTGGGTCTCCTTGAAGTTGGCCTCGACCCACACCTGGCTCAGGGGCACCAGGCTGGCCACCTGCATACCGGACTGGACGTAGAGCCCTTCCCGCAGGCTGCGTTTGCCGATGATGCCGTCAGCCGGGGCTCGCAGCTCGGTGTAGCCGAGTTCCAGCCTGGCTTGTTCAAGCTGGGCCTCGCTCAATGCCAGCCTGGCCTGGTTCTGCTTGGCTTCGGCATCCAGCACCAGCAGCCGCTCGCGGGCGGCCTGCAGGGCGGCCTTGGCCTCCAGTGCCTGGGCCTGGTTGACCTGCAAGCCGGCCCGCACCTCGTCCAGGCTGTCCTGGGAGCTGTAGTGACGCTCATTGAGCTGGCTGACCCGGCGCACCTGCTGCTGGGCCCGGACCTGCTCGGCATTGGCCGAGCTGACTTTTGCCTCGGCCTGGCGGATGAGGCTCAACTGCTGGATACGGGTGGCGGCGAGGTTATCCGCCGTCGCCTGGTTGAGGTGCAGATCGGCCTCGGCCTCCGCCACCTTGGTCCTGTATTCGCGGTCGTCGAGCCGGGCGATGAGCTGGCCGGCCTTCACCGCCTGGTTGTCGGTCACCAGTACTTCGCTGATGTAGCCGGAGAGCTTGGAACCGATGCCGGTCACCTCGCTTTGCAGGTAGGCGTTGTCGGTGCTCTCGAAGTAGCGGCCATGCAGATACCAGTAACCGGCAAACAGCAGGCCGAGCAGGGCCAGCACCAGGGCGGCCAGCAGGGGGATCTTCTTGTGTTGACTCATGATATTGGTTTTCCTGAACTGTGGCGGGCAGGCTAACATCGTGCAACTGTTTCGATTAGTATCCATTCATGAGATATACAGTTTCACTGGTGAAACAATGGACCTGAATGCTGCCTTAATCCTCGTTCGTATCGTCGACAAGGGCTCCTTTACCGCCGCTGCCCAGGAGCTGGGCATGACCAAGGCGACGGTGAGCCGCCGCATTGCCGAGCTGGAGCAGCGTCTCGGCGCGCGGTTGCTCTATCGCTCCACCCGGCAGCTCACCCTGACGGAAGCCGGTGAACAATATTATCTACGCTGCAGCAAGGCGGTGGAGGAGCTGGCCCAGGCCGAGCTGATGCTCAGTGCCAGCCAGCAGGAGGTGACGGGGACCCTCAAGCTGGCGGTGCCCATCGAGACGGGACAGCTGGTAGTGGGCAGGCTGGTGGCGAACTTCCTGCAAGCCTATCCGGGCATGAAGGTGGAGCTGGAGCTGACCAACCGCATCGTGGATCCCATCAGCGAGGGGCTGGATGCCATCGTGCGGGTCGGCGACATGAGCGACTCCAACCTGGCGGCGCGGCGTCTCTGGAGCACCGAGCGGCTGCTGTGTGCCAGCCCGGACTATCTGGCGCGCCACCCGGTGATCCAGAGGCCCGCCGATCTGGTGCATCACGAGCGGATCGCGGTCAGCACGGGGTTCCTCGCCTCGCACTGGTGTTTCGAGCTGGATGATCGTGAAGTGCTGGTGGATCCCCCGTCCCGCTTCCAGGTCAACAACATCACCTGTGCCAGGGAGGCGGCGAAGGCGGGGCTGGGGCTGGCTTCCCTGCCCGCCATGCTGTGCCATGATGAGCTGGCGAACGGGACGCTGGTCTCCTTGCTGCCGGAGTGGCAGCAACCCAGGGTACCCATCTACCTGCTGTTTCCCGAGCGGCGCCTGATGCCGCGCAAGCTGAGGGCATTCATCGATTTTCTGGTGGCCAACGGCCCGGCTTACGGCATCGACAAGCTGCTGTGAAGAGCCCGATGCGGCGATGATTGAACTGGCAAGGGTTTCGAGGACAACGTATGGCGCGGTGGATGAATCTGTATCGGGCATCTCGCTCCCGGAAGATGCTCGCCCTGGAATGATGGTAGTGCTGGTGATGACGGCACTGGCAAGGGCTTCGAGGACAACGTATGGAGCGGTGGATGAATCTGTATCGGGCATCTCGCTCCCGGAAGATGCTCGCCCTGGAATGATGGTAGTGCTGGTGATGACGGCACTGGCAAGGGTTTCGAGGACAACGTATGGATCAGTGGATTAACTTGTATCGCGCCTCTCACTCCCTGGAGGCGCATGCCCTGAAAGGGGCCTTGGAGGTAGAGGGAGTCAGGGTGCGCCTCAGCGGCGAAGGACTCTCCGGCGCGCTCGGGGAGCTGCCGGTGGATCTGCTGCAAGTGACCCTGATGGTGAACGAGCGGGATCGTCAGCGGGCGGGCCGGATCATCGAGCGCTACCAGCAGCGCCAGGGCAACGGCTGGCTGTGCGGCCAGTGCGGGGAGGAGAACGGCGCCAACTTCGATATCTGCTGGCGCTGCCATCACGATCCCCAGGATCACTGAACGCCCCTCGCGCCCTCAGCGCAGGGTGAAGTCGATGTCATCCCCCGCATGGGCATCGTGGTAGGTGGCGAGATCCAGCTCCTTCTCGCTGCGGGCGATGAGCACGGAGACCAGGATGTCGCCGGAGACGTTGACCGTGGTGCGCGCCATGTCGAGGATCCGGTCTATGCCGGCGATGAGCGCCACCCCTTCCAGCGGCAGTCCCACGGCAGTGAGGGTCAGGGTCAGCAGCATCAGCCCGGTACCGGGTGTGCCCGCCGTGCCTATGCTGGCCAGTGTGACGATGCTGATGATGGTCAGGTAGTCCACCAGATGCAGATCCACCCCGAAGGCCTGGGCCACGAACAGGGCGGTGACCCCCTGATAGAGGGCGGTGCCATCCATGTTGATGGTGGCGCCGATGGGCAGCACCTTGGCGGTGATGGCGGGGGAGACCCCGAGCCTGCGTTCGGCGCAGGCCAGGCTGATGGGCAGGGTGCTGCTGCTTGAACTGCTGGTGAAGGCCACCGCCTGGGCATCGACGATGCTCTTGAAGTAGTGCAACGGGTTGAGGCGCGCCATCAGGAGCAGCAGGCTGCTGTAGACGCCGAGCACGTGGAGCAGGCAGCCGAGGTAGACGGCGCCGATCACCTTGAGCAGCGGCAACAGCAGGCTGACGCCGTACTTGCCGGTCATCCAGGCCATCAGGGCGCAGACGCCATAGGGGGCCAGGGCCATCACCATCTGGGTCAGCTTGAACATTCCCTCCGCCAATGAGGTAAAGAACAGGATGGCGGGGCGGCCGCGTCGCCCGGTGGCGTTGAGGGCGAGAGCGAGGGCCACGGCGAACACGATCACCTGCAATATCTTGCCATCGCCCATGGCCTGCACCGGGTTGCGCGGCACCAGGTGGCTCAGCACGCTGGCCAGGGTAGGTTGCTGCGCCATGGCGCCCCGTTCATAAGGACCCATGTTGGCGCCCATGCCCGGCTCCAGCAGCCAGCCCATCATCAGGCCGATGCAGATGGCGACGGCGGTGGAGCAGAGATAGAAGCCGATGGCCTTGCCGGCGATGCGGTCGAGCCGCTTGCCCTTGAGCAGGGCGGTGAGGCCTGCCAGGACGGAACAGAAGATGAGGGGTATCTATTCACCAGGACGGGGTTGACGGCATCAGTTCTGCCGGGATGGGATAATCTGTCTTCTCGATGCACGCCCTGACCACGGCCCTCAACCACTCCTGTGGGCAGCGGCCCAATCGCTTGCCGGTCTCCACCAACGACAGGATGCGCTGGCGAAACAGCTCGCCCCGGTGAGACCACACGCCGTAGCTACCCTTGCGCCAGAGCACATAGCCACGCAGCGCCCGCTCCGCCTCGTTGTTGGTCAGCGCTATTTCGTCGTCAGTCATAAACCGCCACAGCATCTCGTCATCCCGCAGCAGCAACTGGCATCGTCCACGGTAGCGTTTGCTGCACAACAGGGCGCCGCGCTCCAACTGGCTTCGCCAGCTTTGCCGGTAACGCGCGAGCCTGCGCAGGTATTTCTGCTTGCTCAACGCACCGCTTTCCCAACGGTGCCGGGTACGAAACACCGCATCCGCCAGCAAGACCAACCGGGCACCGATGGGCTGGTTGCACTGCTCGCTACTCTCGGCGATGGCCGCGAGATTGCGGGCCACGTGGGCCCAGCACAGTTGCCGCTGGTCGGCGTCGATAAACCGGTAGCCGGCGTACTGGTCGGTCACCAGCACCCCGTCAAACTCGGCGCCCAGCAGCCGCTTGGCCGCCTCCTGACCACGGCCATAGGCCGTCATGAAGCAGACGGCTATCTTGCTCAGCGCCAGCCACATCCAGCGGCGCTCTCCACCCCGCTGATGCCGGGTCTCATCGGCATGAACGTGGGTGGCCGTCTGCACCTGCTGCTTGATGGCCTGGTAGGTCGGGGTGAGCATGGCACTCACCCGCCCCTGCGCCTCACTGATGGCGCCCCGGCTAAAACTCAGGCCGAAATGCTGTTTGAGCTGCTGCTGTATCTGGCTGACGCTCTGGTGAAACTGGCCGCTTTGCAGCGCGATGTAGCTGAGCAGATTGGCCCCCATCTGGCTGCTGCTGACGTTGTCTGGCAGTGCGGCCTGGGTCGTGCCGATACACCGTGAGCAGGTCGCACGATACAGTTGGTGTTCGGTGACGAGATAGCTCACCTCGGGCAGCTCGAACACCTGATGAACCTGATAGGGTTTGGCATGGGCCACCATGTCCCCGCCACAGCAAGCGCAATCGGCGGCAGGGTAATGCGGGACCAGGGTCAGGCGGGCATCAAGCGGATGCCGCTCGCGGCGATGTCCCTTGTGACCGGGCTGCGCCCCCCGTTGCTTGCCGGACGCCGGACGCTTGCGGGCCGGCGGCGGTGCACCGGGGCCGTCGCTGGAAGGCGGCTTGGAGGAGTTGCCGCTGTGCTGATTGAGGCGGTCCTCCAGCTCGGCGATGCGGTCGAGGAGCTTATAAATCAGCTCGTTGGCCTGCTCCAGAGTGGTGGGCATTCCCGCGGAATGCATGGTGTTTTTGCTCATGGGGGGAGCGTATCTAAGGAGCAGGATCAAGCAAGCAGGAAAGTGGGATCAAGAGACGATCGTCTCATTTTTCCTGTGTCAATACTGTTCCGGTGAATACTTACGATGAGGGGCACCATCAGCATCTGGATGGTGTTGACGAACAGGACGCCGATGGGCTTGAGCAGCAGGGCCTGCTCGCTGAAGCAGAGCCCCAGACCTATCCCGGTCAGCATGCCGAGCAGGGTCTTCAACCAGAGCGGGCGACGGGTCCAGATCCGCCAGGGTTTGAAGACCAATCCATGGAACAGCATGACGCCAATGTCCTTATTTTCTGTCTGCGGTGGCAAAAAGGGGCGACAGTGTAGCCATCCCCCCGTCAGGTTGCCACATTATCGACAAAGCGGCGCTCACGACCAGCCCGCTGGCGTTAAAAAAGGCGTTTTGTTGGCCTATATCAAGAACCCTCTCCGGGCTTCGGGCTTTAATTGTCATCTGACATGATGATTAAAGAGGTTCGAGATGTCCCAATCGATACACGGTCACGAAGTGATGGAGATGATGCTGGAGCAGGAGAGTCCGTTTACCCGGGCCAGCCTCAGGGCGGCGATCGCCTCGCGCTTTGGTGCCGAGGCCCGGTTCCACACCTGCAGCGCCAGCGAGATGGACGCCGACGCCCTGATCGACTTCCTGGCCAGGCGCGGCAAGTTCATCGACTCGGAGTCAGGGTTCCAGACCCGCGCCGACAAGATCTGCAACCACGGATGATCGCCAGCGGCGAGCGCGGTGGTGCGCTCGCCGAATCCCACCACCTTTGTTATATTTCGCCCTCCTTCCCCTCTTGTTGAAAGGTTCTGCCCGGGCGCTCTATGGACACATTCTCCGCTGCCGTCATGCTGTTTCTGATCATGGATCCGCTGGGCAACCTGCCGGTCTTCCTCTCCATCCTGCGCCATGTCGACCCCAAGCGTCGACGCAAGGTAATGCTGCGGGAGCTGTTGTTTTCACTGGTGATCATGATGGGCTTCCTGTTCGCCGGTCAGCAGATCCTGAGCTTCCTCAACCTGCGTCAGGAGGCGGTCAGCATCGCGGGGGGCATCATCCTCTTCCTCATCGCCATCAAGATGATCTTCCCGAGCCCCGGTGGCGTGACCGGGCTGGCGGCGGGGGAGGAGCCCTTCCTGGTGCCCATGGCCATCCCCATGATTGCGGGCCCCTCCATCCTGGCTTCCCTGCTGCTTCTGGCCAACCAGGAGCCGACCCGGATGGTGGACTGGTCATTGGCCCTGCTGATGGCCTGGGGGGCCAGCGCCGTGATCCTGATGTTCTACGAGCTGTTCAACAAGCTGCTGGGTGAGCGAGGACTCACCGCGGTGGAGCGGCTGATGGGCATGCTGCTGGTGATGATCTCGGTGCAGATGCTGCTGGACGGGGTACACCACTATCTGGCGGTGACGGGTCAGAACTGACGGGGCGAATGCTGATGTCAACGTGAAACGGGGCTTCTTGAGCCCCGTTTTTTTGCGCGTCAGGCAGCAGCGGCCGGGCCGTCCGCCGAGGTTTCCAGCTTGCCCATGATGAGAGCGAGCAGGGTCTCCCGCAGCCAGCGATGGCCCGGATCCTCCTCGTGGCGCTGATGCCAGATGAGCAGGTGGGAGATGCTGTCCAGGGCGATGGGCAGCGGCAGCGGCACCAGGGGATAGACCTGGGTCGCGTGGCGGGCATAGAGCCGGGAGAGGGTCACTATCATGTCCGAGTGCATGCCCATGCGCAGGGCCGCCTCGAAGGAGGGCACGGTCGCCTCGATGCGGCGATAGAGATCCTGCTCCGCCAGCTTGTGATCCAGCATCCAGCGATCCCGCCCCTCGCAGTAGGTCTGCACATGGGGGTAGGCGAGGTAACGGGCGAGATCCCACTCGGGCTCCTGCAAGGCAGGGTGATCCCGCTGCACCAGGCAGGTGAGATCGTCGATGGTGAGCAACCGCTGGCAGATGGCGTTGGGCAGGGTGTCGAGGCGAAAATCCGAATTGATGCAGTTCTCCCGCACAGTGAAGGCGATATCCACCTGGCCCTGGCTCATCTCGGTCAGGCTGTGCTCGGTCCACTCCTCGTAGCGCAGGCGGATGCCAGGGGCCTGACGCTTCAGTTCGCTCAGGTAGAGGGGGGCAAACAGGGTGAAGGCGCTGTCCATGCTGGCAATGACGAACTCCCGCTCCGTGCTGGCGGGATCGAAGTCCGGCGGCTGGATCAGGTTGTCCAGGGAGAGCAGTATGGGTTGTAGCTGCTGCTGGAGATCCAGGGCGCGGGGAGTGGGATCCATCCCGTAGGCCGAGCGCACGAACAGGGGATCGTCAAAGGTCTCCCGCAACCGTCCGAGGGCCTTGCTGACGGCGGACTGGCTCAGGTGCAAACGGCGTGCAGCCCGGCTGCCGTTGCGCTCTTCCAGCAAGACTTGCAGGATTATCAACAGATTAAGGTCTATGCGTGCAAGCTGTTCCAGCAACATGATATGAATCCTCTTCAATTCCTAGATGAATATATACCATTTGTTTTCATATCTTGGCGATCCTATGCTCGACGGGTCTCTCGCCCTGGTGGCGGCTGGTACAGGATGTAGCGGTTGAGGGGACAAGTAGCACCGACTCATACGGCGGCCCATGGTCGCCGTATTTTTTTGCGCCTCGTCGCCGTTTTTGCGCGATTTTTTCGCCAACTTGCACCTGCCTTGATTTTGCCCAACAATCGATACGCTTTCTTTTGATACAACCTCCAGGTATCTAACAGTCAGGAGTCTCCCTATGGGACTGGGTGGCATTCATATCTGGCATCTGCTGATCCTGCTCGTGGTCGTCGTCGTGGTGTTTGGCAGCAAACGCCTGGCTGGCGCCGGTGAGGATCTGGGCACTGCCATCAGGGATTTTCGCAGCGCCTTGCGCGACGATGACAATATCCGGAATAAGTAGGAGTGAACGTATGTCTGTAGACGAGAAAGTGGAACTGAACGAGACCTGTGACAGTTGCGGCTGTTTCGCCGAAATCGGCACCATCATCGGCGAAGGTGACGACGTCATGGAGCTGGTGATCGAGGCCGCGGCCGAAGCCGACGCCCGCGAGAAATTTGCAGCTTACGAGGCGCTGGCCAAGCAGGTCACTGCCGAAGCCAAAAGCAGCAGCGAGCTGAGCCGGGGCCCGGATGGCGTGATCCT
Organism: Aeromonas sp. WP2-W18-CRE-05; assembly: GCF_014168615.1. Lineage (NCBI taxonomy): Bacteria > Pseudomonadati > Pseudomonadota > Gammaproteobacteria > Aeromonadales > Aeromonadaceae > Aeromonas > Aeromonas sp. WP2-W18-CRE-05. The sequence goes on from NZ_AP021917.1 coordinate 238,199, forward strand.
GAAGGCCCGCCTGCAATTCACCTGCACCGCCGAGAAGCTGATCTTCGAGATGCGCGCCCGCTCCCTCTGAGATCGTGATGACACGGCAGGCTTGCCTGCCGTCTTGCTCTGCCCCTCGCTTTTTCCCTCCCTTTGCGTTGTATAGTGAGTTATCCCACGGACGATCCGTTTTCCGTCCGGCATGCGCCGATCGGCAGAAGATCCCGCGACGCCCCATGACTTGGCGCAGGCGCCTTCTCTGACAGACCCGACGGTGCGCACCGGCCCACAGCGAGGTGGTTAAATCATGATGCGGCGATGGATCTGGGCCCTGCTGGCTCTCTGCTCTCTCCCTCTGCTGGCGGCGGATCTCAAGCCGCAGTTGCTGCCCCAGGCCGGTGATCTCGAACACATCCTGCAAAAAAAAGAGCTCAGGGCCCTGGTGGTCTATGAGCGGGGGTTTTTCTTTTTTGACAAGGGAGCCCAGTACGGCATCCTGGTCAATCAGCTTCAGGGATTCGAGCGCTGGTTGAACCAGACCTACCTGGCCAAGGAGAAGCTCAAGCTCAAGATCATTTATATCCCGGTGCGCCAGGACAAGCTGCTGGACTATCTGGCCGAGGGGCGCGGGGATCTGGTGGCCGCCAACCTGACGGTCACCCCCACCCGGCGCGAGCAGGTGACCTTCTCCCAGCCGCTGATCGCCCCCATCGAGGAGTGGGTGGTGAGCCAGCGGGATCTCCCTGCCTTCAATCGCATCACCCAGCTGTCCGGCCGGCGGGTCTGGGTGCGAGCCAGCTCCAGTTATTTCGAGAGCCTGCACCAGCTCAACTGGCTGTTTCGGGAGCTGGGGTTGCCCCCGGTCTACATCGAGACGGTTCCCGAATACCTGCAGGATGGGGACCTGCTGGAGATGGTGTCAGCCGGGATCATTCCGCTGACGGTCACCGACAGCTTCAAGGGGCGGATCTGGCTCGACATGATTGGCGGCCTCAAGGCCCACAGGCTGATACCGCTGCGGGACAAGGGGCGCAGCGCCTGGGCCCTGCGCAACAACAGCCCGGAGCTGCTCAAGGCGGTGAATGCCTACATCTCGGAGTCGAGCAAGCGGACCCTCTACAGTGACATGACATTGCGCCGCCTGCTGGCGCAAAGCGACCGCATGAGCAACATACTGGCGCCGGACCCGCTGGGGCGCCTGTCGACCATTCGCAAGGTACTGGAGGCCCAGGCGGACAAGTATCAGCTGGACTGGCTGATGCTGGCCGCGCTGGCTTACAAGGAGTCGGGGCTCAATCCCAATGTCGGCTCTCACCGGGGGGCCGTCGGCATCATGCAACTGCTGCCGAGTACCGGCAAGGAGGTGGGGATCCGAGGCGCCAGACTCACCAGTCTGGAGGGCAATGTGGAGGCGGCCTGTCGCTACATGCGGCTCATCCTAGACACCTACTTCAATGATCCCGGGATGGACAGGCTCAATCGCCATCTGTTCGCCCTGGCCGCCTACAATGCGGGTCCGAACCGTGTCCAGGCATTGCAGGCCAAGGCGGCCGACAAGGGGCTGGATCCGAACGTCTGGTTCGGCAACGTGGAGCAGCTGGTGGCCAACGACGTGGGCCAGGGGCCCATCAACTACGTTGGCACCATCTACAAATACTACGTAGCCTACCGTTTCAGCCTGCCCCAGCTGGAGGGCAAGTCAGAGGCCATCGAGGCGGTGCAGCCCTGAGCCTGTCAATGCTGGCCGGGGAGGGGATCCTCGTGATGCTGCGCAAGGGGCTCCCAGCCCAGATCCCGGTGCTGCTGGTACCAGGGCATCAACAGCCTGGCCGGGGTGGGATCCGGTTGGCTGGCATGGGGTCTCTGACTGAGGGAGGGGTGGTCGCGCAGTTCCATCATCGGCTCCTTGACACTGGGCTATCGGGGCGGTTGTCTGGGTTATGCCACCACCAGATGACAGGGAGATGACCCTTGATCCCCGCCGAGTTTGCCTTGCTCGCCGATCCCGGCGCCGCCCTCAAGGCCCGATGCCAGTTGATCCGCCAGGCTCGCCACCGGATCCTCGCCCAGTATTACAGCTGGGAAGAGGACGGCAGCGGCAAGCTGCTGCTGGCGGAGCTGGTGCGGGCGGCCCGGCGCGGAGTGGTAGTGCAACTGCTCATCGACGATCTCTACGGCGGGGAGAACCGCTTTCTGGAGGCGGTGGCGGCGGAACCGGGCATCGAGGTGCGCCTGTTCAACCCCTTCTGGCTGCGGGGCTGGCGTCCCCTTACCTTGCTGCTGGAAGGGGTGCTGAGCTTTCGCCGCATCAACCACCGGATGCACAACAAGCTGCTGCTGGTGGATGGCAGCCAGGCGGTGATCGGCGGGCGCAACATCGGTGATCGTTACTTCGGGCTGGGGATGTCGCCTCACTTCATCGACCTGGATCTGCTCTGCCGCGGCCCCCTCTGTCAGCAGGCCGAGCAGGGGTTCGCGCTGTTCTGGCACAGTCGCTGGAGCCACCCGGTCCGTCGTCTGTTGAAACGCCCCTTGCTGCCAGCCGAAATCCGGGCCCTGAACGACTTCCTGCTGACCCTGACCGACCCCGCCATGGCGGCCGCCTATGATCTGCCGGCCACTCTGTTTGATGAGTGCCCCATTCCCCTTTGCTGGCATCCCGGGCGAGGGCAGTGCTGGTTCGATCGCCCCGGCAAGGGGCTGGTCGCCCGGCCGACCACGGCGCCCCTGCTGGGACGCATGCTGGCGAGCAATCAGGGGGCCCTGAGGTTGGTGAGCCCTTACCTGATCCTGACACGGGGGCTGCGTCGCCGGCTCAAGGGGCAGCGACGGCAGGGGGTCGACATCGAGATCCTGACCAACTCCCTGGCCAGCACGGACGTACCCCTGGTCTATGGCGCCTATCGACGTCACCGCCCCTGGCTCGAGCGTCAGGGGGTCACCCTGTTCGAGCTGACGACGGAGGCGTTCAGTCTGCATGCCAAGCTGATCCTGATGGGGAAGGAGGAGGCGCTGCTCGGCAGTTTCAACCTGGATCCCCGCTCCCTGATGCTCAACACCGAGCTGATGCTGCACCTCCATAGCCCGACGCTGTGCGACGAGTTGCAGCAACTCATCGATGGCTGGTTGCAGCAGGCCGTGCACCCGGTGGTGGCGTCCCCCTCTGCATGGCGGCGCCTGCTGGCGCAATTGAGCGATTGGTTACCTTTGCATCGTTGGTTGTGAGTGGGATCCGCCTTGTGCGAGATCTCGCAAAGCCTTGTGCGCCTTCGAGGATAACGTTTGCCATCCAAAGGCGGGACTGGATTGTATAGTATTGTTTTTAATCGATTTATATTAAGAGTGCAGTAACAATCCAGGGGCCTCGACTGCATAGAGGTGCGTGTAGAACGGTTTTTTATTTTATTTAACTGCGTAGTATCTCGAGTGCAAGGACAAACACGGCGGCTGGTCTGCCGTGTGGGTGACGGCAACAGGGGAAATGGGCCAACCGGATTGCTCCGGCAGGCGAGGCGGATCGGGAGCGGAAACCCGTGATGCCAGACAGACCCCCGTGGTTGCGGGAGCCCAATATGGAACATGCTATTTGCGAGGGGGTGACATGCGAATGTTGCCCCATTTTTTTATGCCCGCCGTCCGTTTGCCCAATCAAAAAGACCGCCTGCTGGCGGTCTTTTGCGTGATGTCTCGGCGATCAGGCGAGGCCCGCCAGCAGACGACTCCAGTTGCGCTTGGCAACGAGGAAACCGTCTCGCAACGTGCGGTACTCCAGTTGCAGCCTGAGCCTGTCGTAGCGTGCGAGGGCTGTGCGCTTGCGCTGCTCCAGCAGTGACTTGCGGCTGGCATAGTAGTGCTGGATCTGCAGGCTCAGCTTGTCGTACTCCTCCTGCAGCAGTGCCTGCCAGCGTTCCCTGTCGTCCTGTTTGTGCACTCTGGCCTGGGCGCGCTTGAGTTGCATCTCCAGCCTGGCCTGTTCGATGCGTTCCTCCGGGCAGGATCTCAGGTCTTTGGCGAGCCCGCACCAGGCGGCGGTGCGGATCAGCCACTTGGTGGGATCGAACTGCCACCACTGAATACCGTTGCGGTAGTCGTTCTCGAACAGGTGATGGAAGTTGTGATAGCCCTCGCCAAAGGTGAAGAAGGCCAGGATGCCGTTGTCCCGGGCGCTGTTGCGATCCGTGAACGGCTGGCTGCCCCAGATGTGGGCCAGGGAGTTGATGAAGAAGGTGGTGTGATGGGTCATCACCATGCGCAGCACCCCGGCCAGCAACATCATGCCGAGCAGATCCCCGTGCAGGAGGCCGAGCAGCAGCGGAATGCCGATGTTGGTGACAAGAGCCAGGGCCAGATAGTGCCTGTGCTGGAAGGCGACCACGGGGTTGTTTTGCAGGTCGCGCACATTGCTGTAGTCGTGGTAGGTATCGCGCTGGTATTCCCGCAGCATCCAGCCGATGTGGGAGTACCAGAAGCCGCGACCCGCACTGTAGGGATCCTTCTGGTTGTCATCCACGTGGCGGTGGTGGCGGCGATGATCCGAGGACCAGTGCAGCGCCGAGTTCTGCAGGGCGAGCGCGCCTCCGATGGCGAAGATCCATTGCAGGGCCGGGTGTGCCTTGTAGGCCTTGTGGGACCAGAGCCTGTGGTAGCCGGCGGTGATGGAGATGCCGCAATAGCAGAACAGCAGCAGGAAGCAGAGCCACTGCCAGAGGTCGTAGCCCTGGCTCAGTCCATACCAGGGGACCGCTATCAGTGCCGTCAGCCCGGAGAGGGCGAACAGCAGGGTGTTGGTCATGATGATCGGGGGCGGTCCATTTCACTCGGCTCCTTTCAGCGAACAGCTGTTCACTATTCTCCATTGAGCCGGAATGCGGGTCAATGGTAAAAAAGTCGGAGACAAACCTGATCCCGGCCCCGCCTTCGGGTTATCATCTGGCCTCGCTAATCTCAAGGTGACTGTTTTCGTGGGTATTCGCGCGCAACAAAAAGAAAAAACCCGGCGTACGCTGATCGAGGCGGCGTTCAGTCAACTCTGCGCCAACCGCAGTTTCTCCAACCTCAGCCTGCGGGAAGTGGCCAGAGAGGCGGGCATAGCGCCGACCTCCTTCTATCGCCACTTTCGGGACATGGAAGAGCTGGGGCTGACGCTGGTGGACGAGGGAGGGCTGACCCTGCGCCAACTGATGCGCCAGGCGCGCCAGCGCATTGCCGGTGGTGGCAGCGTCATCAGCACCTCGGTGCAGACCTTCATGGAATTCGTCGAAAACAACCCGAACATCTTCCGGCTGCTGCTGCGCGAGCGCTCCGGCACCTCGGCTGCATTCCGTCAGGCGGTGGCCCGGGAGATCCAGCACTTCATCGCCGAGCTGACCGATTATCTGGAAGCCACCACGCAGGCGCCACGGGAAGAGGCCTATATCCAGGCCGAGGCCATGGTGACCATCGTCTTCAGCGCCGGTGCAGACGCCCTCGACATGACCCCGGAAGAGTGCAAGGCACTGTCGGAGCGCACCATCAGCCAGCTGCGGATGATCGCCATGGGCGCCGAGGTGCAGAACCGCAAGCGCCACGAATCTCTCACATAACGCAAGGATGGACAGCCTCATGCATGAACCGAACGCGATTCCGAAGAAGCCCCTGGTGCTGGCCCTGCTGATCGGTATCTGTGGCGATGCCTTCCTGTCGGCCTTGACGGAGTCGGTCGTCCCCTTCTCCTTCTACCCCCTCATCGCCCTGTTGCTGGCGGCCAGCCAGCTCTATCAGCACTATCGCCATGAGCCCATGGTGGGCAACACACCCAGTTGCATCCTGCTCTGCTTCTTTATCGGCGTGTTCGGCCATTCTGCCCTGGTCAAGGTGCAGTACCCCGAGCTTGGCAGCAACTTCTTCTCCCTCATTGCCATGCTGCTGCTGCTCGCCGCCCTCTCCATCAAGCTGGGAATCAGCCTCGGAAAAACGCAAAAGGAGTGACGAATCACTCCTTCTGGTCGGGCCGGGGGTGGCCTAGTCGGCCCTGGGGGGAGTCTCTCCCTTCTTCCTGGCGTCTATGATGGCCTGCAGCTTGGTGCGGATATCCATCATGCCGAACACCCCGAAGATCAGCACCTGGGTGAATTCGAGACGAGTGACCGCGAAGTAGGGTTTGCAGGCCGCCTTGATCATGCTGGCCTGTACCCAGTGCATCAATATCACGATGACGCCGCACACCGGCAGAAAGCCGTTCAGTTTGCCCGGCAGGGTGCCCAGCAGGGCGAGTGCCACACCGAACCAGAAGAACAGCAGCACCCCCATCGCCAACAGATTAAACACCCGCTTCATCGTTTACCTCCCGTACATAGAGTTGATAGCAGACCTGATGTGATCGACCTACTTGTCCTTGAGCCGTTGTCCAAATTGACGGAGAAGGGGACTGTACCCAACTCCCCTTTAAACAGCAGCGTCATGCTTGGTGTCCCGTAGATAGAGCTGATCATGTACAGAACCTTAAGCGGCAAGCGAATTAATAATACCGTCTAACGTGTTGTTTTGCTTGGATTTTCTCTGCCTACTCTTTTTGCCGTTTTTGGATAAATACACCATTGCCCACTCCAACTTCTCTGTTATTTCCTGCCACGCACCATGGATGATGCTCGCCAATATCGGCATTAACCAAAGCGCGCTGTTTTTGGCAATCTTCAGCATCGATAACTCCGCGCTGCCAATCAGCGTCAGCGCCAGCCGACGTTTGACCAGCAAGGCCAGCAAACTAGCCCAGATCAAGCCTTCCGCTATCGCTTTTTGTCGTGTCGCGAACGCCTTCAACCGGTTATGTGATTTCAGCTCTTTGAACAACAGTTCGATCTGCCAACGGCAACGATACAATGCCATCACCTTCTCGGCTGGCCATCGCTCACGCGGAAGATTGGTCATCCATATACAGAACCGTTTTTCCTCTGCAAACCAACGTCTTATGAGTCGATATTTATACTTTCCCGAACTCACATCCAGATCCAGAACCTCGGCTCTGCAGCTTCTCCGATCGATATCCTTGAGCTTTTTTCCGAGTAACTTGGGCATTTCCCTGCCGTCCTGTCGGTAAGCTGCCTGTACTTTGGGATTGAGATTTTGACTCCCTCTGACCAGATAGCTTCCTTTGGCTTTGGTCACATCAGCAAAGTACTCGCGGCTGATGTAACCGGCATCCGCCAATAACAGTTTGTTATTTAACGAATTTGCGGCCGGAAGATGCTTGCGCTCCGATTCGGTATCCGCCGTGATACTCATCGATATCGGCGACTGGTCCAGCAAGGACATGGTCATATGACACTCTACCGCAGCGGGGCTGTGCTTATTGAATCGGCCCGGGAAATGTTCTGCCAATTGCGGATGTAACGCGAATGACGACCCGTCCTGCAGCAGTACCTGCTCAAAGCCTGCCAGTCCGTGGGCGTCCGGTAGACACTCCTTGAGGCGTAAGGCGATGGCTCGTTCAACCAGTGCGCGCATGAACAAGGGAAAACCCTGCTTGCGTAACTGGTTGTGAAAGGGTTTATACGCTATTTGGTCAGTATCATGGAGCTGCAACGCATTGAAATGGCGATGCAAACCAGCAATACCATCCACCTTGTCGCAACCAAGCCCTGAGAGCAGAGCCGGGAGTAGTCTCGCAGGCTGGATATCCCGGAGTCGCTGACAAAAACCGGTAAATTTACCGATCCGGTTGAGTTCAGAAGAGCTAAGAAGTTGCTTGAGGTACTGGGTTGCATTGATAATAGTCATGGCTTCGGGCGTGTCGGTTTTTTTTTGCGATTAAATCAGATCACAAACGAAGCCTTTTTTCTATCTATTTCAATTGGTTGTAGCTAAAGATCCTGTACATGTAGAGCTGATAGCAGACCTGACCAGCCTGCTTGTCCTTGAGTAGTTTCCAGCTGGCGGGCAGCGCCAGATCGGCCATCTCTTTTTCCCGCTCCAGATAGATGAGGGCATCGGATGCCAGCCAGCCGCGCTGCTCGAGCAGCTCGCACACCTGGGGCAGCAGCTCGCGACGAAACGGTGGGTCCAGAAAGACCAGGTCGAAGGGGGTGGCCGGGCCTTGCAGCCAGCTCACGGCATCGGCCTGGATCACCTGCCCCTGGCTGCTGCCCAGGGTCGTCAGGTTCTTCTTGAGCTGGTCGGCGGCGCCTCTGTCCATCTCGATCAGGGTGACCTGTTCGGCATAGCGGGACAAGGCTTCCAGCCCCAGCCCGCCGCTGCCGGCGAACAGATCCAGGCAGCGGGTACCGCGCACGTGGGGAGCCAGCCAGTTGAAGATGGTCTCCTTGACGCGATCCGTGGTGGGCCTGAGCCCTTCCACATCCCTGACGGGGAGTTTGCGCCCCTTCCATTGGCCGCTGATGATTCGTACCACGCCCGCTCGCCCCTGGGGGGCCGGGCTCTTGCTCGGGCTGTTACGGCTGGATTTCACTCTGGGCATCGCGTTTCGTCGTCAGAAAATAAAGTGATAGTATAAGGCGGTTCATTTTTATGCCGACCCGCCGAGGGACGGCTATCTTAGCAGTCAGCCTTTGATGTGAGTATTTTTAGATGGCAAAAGGTTTGTTTTCCTGGCTGGGTTTCGGCCGCAAGAAAGAAGAGGCTGAGGCCGTTCCATCGCAGGCGCCCGACGCTACCCCGGCGGTAGTCGAGTCGCAGGCCGCCGCTGTTCCTGCGCCTGTCGCCGATGTTGCCCCGGCTGATGCCCCCGCCGCCAAGCCCGAAGCGCTGCTGAGCGGCCCTGACGAAGGCCCCCTGGTTGTGGAAGAGCCGGAGGGCGAGCTTGAGCCCGTCATCGTCAATGAGGCTTTGATATCAACCGAAGCTCAGGTCGCAGAAGAAGCCCGTGTTGCCGCCGAGGATCGCGCTGCAGAAGAAGCCCGTGTGGCCGCCGAAGCTCGCGCTGCAGAAGAGGCCCGTATTGCCGCCGAGGCTCGCGCTGCGGAAGAAGCTCGTCTTGCCGCCGAAGCCCGCGCCGCAGAAGAAGCCCGTGTGGCCGCCGAAGCCCGCGCTGCGGAAGAAGCTCGTATTGCTGCCGAGGCACGCGCCGCAGAAGAGGCTCGCATCGCTGCCGAAGCCCGTGCAGCAGAAGAAGCTCGTATTGCCGCCGAAGCTCGCGCTGCGGAAGAGGCTCGTATTGCCGCCGAAGCTCAGGCTGCCGAGGAAGCTCGTGTCGCCAAAGAGGCCCAGCGAGCGGAAGATTTGCGTCTGGTCGCCGCGATGGAGGCTGAGGCCGCCGCTCTGGCCGCTCTGCCACTGGCCGCCAAGGTGGACGACGACACTCAGGAGAAGCCGCAGCGGGAGGGCTTCTTTGCCCGCCTCAAGCGCAGCCTGGTGCGTACCAGGGAGAATATCGGTTCCGGTTTCTTCGGCCTGTTCAGCGGCAAGAAGATCGATGACGATCTGTTCGAAGAGCTGGAGACCCAGCTGCTGACCGCCGATCTTGGCGTCGACACCACCACCCGCATCATCGAGGGGCTGTTACAGCACGCGGACCGCAAGCAGCTCAAGGATGCCGAGGCGCTCTACGGTCTGCTCAAACAGGACATGGGCGAGATGCTGGCCAAGGTCGAGCAGCCCCTGGTGATCGACACCAGCAAGAAGCCTTACGTCATCCTGATGGTCGGTGTGAACGGCGTCGGCAAGACCACCACCATCGGCAAGCTGGCCAAACAGTTCCAGGCCGAGGGCAAGAGCGTGATGCTGGCCGCTGGCGATACCTTCCGTGCCGCTGCGGTCGAGCAGCTGCAGGTGTGGGGTCAGCGCAACAACATTCCGGTGATTGCCCAGCACACCGGCGCCGACTCCGCCTCCGTCATCTATGACGCCATCGAGGCAGCCCGCTCCCGCGGGGCTGACGTGCTGATCGTTGATACCGCCGGCCGCCTGCAGAACAAGAGCAACCTGATGGAGGAGCTCAAGAAGGTGGTGCGGGTGATGAAGAAGCTGGACGATGCGGCACCCCACGAGATCATGCTGACTCTGGACGCAGGCACCGGCCAGAACGCATTGAGCCAGGCCAAGCTGTTCAGCGAGGCGGTGGGCCTGACCGGCATCACCCTCACCAAGCTGGACGGCACTGCCAAGGGTGGTGTCATCTTCGCGGTGGCCGACAAGTTCCAGATCCCGATCCGCTACATCGGGGTGGGCGAGGGGATCGACGATCTGCGCCCGTTCGTCGCCAACGACTTCATCGAGGCGCTCTTCAGCCGCGAAGAATAAATCCGGCTGACATGAGTCGGCCCGGCCGTGACAAGCATGTGTTCCATACCCCGACTCCGGTCGGGGTATGTCACTATGAGGGCGCAGACATCGCTCATCCGGGGAAGGATGACACGCGGCATGGTTGTGAGCGGTGTTGTCATCCAGGTGTTGTGCCGGTACGGGGGAGTGAGCGCCCCATGCTTTATCCCGGTCGGGGTTTGTCAATCTCAGGGAACCGTTATGATTCGTTTTGACAAGGTCAGCAAGGTCTACAGTGGCGGTCATCAAGCGCTGCAAAAGGTCAGTTTTCACCTGCGCAAGGGGGAGATGGCCTTCCTGACCGGCCATTCGGGGGCGGGCAAGAGTACCCTCCTCAAGCTCATCAGCGTGATGGAACGACCGACCGACGGCCGCGTCTTCTTCCACGGCGATGACGTCAGCCACATCCAGCGCAGTCAGATCCCCTACGTGCGCCGCCAGATCGGCATGATCTTCCAGGATCACCGCCTGTTGATGGATCGTACCGTGTTCGACAACGTCGCACTGCCCCTGGTGATCGATGGCTACAGCCATGGGGACATCAACAAGCGGGTGGCGGCGGCGCTGGACAAGGTCGGGTTGCTCGGCAAGGAGCGCTACCAGCCGCGCATGCTCTCCGGTGGTGAGCAGCAACGGGTCGGCATCGCCCGCGCCATCGTCAACAAGCCGCCCCTGCTGCTGGCGGACGAGCCGACCGGCAACCTGGATCCCCAGCTTTCCATGGACATCATGCGCCTGTTCGAGGAGTTCAACCGCTTCGGCGTCTCCGTGCTGATTGCCACTCACGATCTGGGGCTGATCGCCCGGATGCGCTACCGCACCCTGACCCTCAAGGCGGGTCGCATGTATTCGTCCGGGGAGGATCGCTGATGGCTATTGTTCGTCATAAACAGCCGCCGTTGCGTCGTTTGATGATGTATGGTGTGGATCATGTGCGTCAGGCCTTTGCCAGCCTGGGTGAGCTGTGGCGCAACCCGCTCGCCTCCCTGATGACCCTGGCGGTACTTGGCGTGAGTCTGGCGCTGCCTTCCTGTTTCCACGTATTGCTGAAGAATGCCGAAGTGGTAGAGGGGAGCTGGCAGACCAGCTCCCAGATCTCTCTCTATCTGCGCAAGGATCTGCCGGAGCAGAGCATCCTCGACATGAAGCAGCGGATCCTGCTCTATCCGGAGGTGGAGTCCGTCACTTATATGAACCGTGACGAGGCGCTCAGGGAATTTCGGGAGATCTCCGGTTTCGGTGATGCCCTGGATTATCTGGACAGCAACCCGCTGCCGCCGGTGCTGAGCGTGATCCCGGATCCGCGCTGGCAGAATCCGGAAGGGGCCGCCGAGCTGCTCGCCAAGCTGGAGAACGAGCCCGGTATCGAGCAGGGCAAGCTGGATCTGCAGTGGTTGACCCGGTTGCAGGGGATCATGAACCTGCTGCGCCACACCATTACAGGTATCGCGGTGTTGCTGCTCTCCGCTGTGTTGCTGATCGTGGGCAACACCCTGCGCCTGAACATTCTGAACCAGCGTTCCGAGATTGAAGTGCTCAAGCTGGTGGGCGCGACCGATGCCTTCATCCACCGTCCCTTCCTCTATACGGGCATCTGGTTCGGGGTCATTGGCGGCATGCTGGCCTGGTGGCTGACCGAGGTGATGGTGATCTGGAGCGAGGGGGTGGTGAAGGAGCTGGCGGGGCTCTACAACAGCAACTTCCGTCTGGTGGGGATGGGGGCGTTCGACGGCTTCAATCTCATATTGCTGGGCGCCCTGCTGGGGTTGATCGCCTCCTGGTTCTCGGTGCACAGGCACATTCGCGACATAGAACCGTCCTGATTAATTTGTCAGCATTTTAAAGCGCTGGATTTTGCGAACTGGATCAAGTAAAAGAGTGGCCCGTTTCTGGCACGGGCCACTTTCTCAGAGTAATCTGAATGGTGTCTGCGCCGAGGATCATATGTGGATCCTCTGAACCTTTTGATTTATCAATGGTCTATTGACTGCAGCAGAATGAATACGGGTATGGCCCCTATGCCTTGCTCGTCTGACTTGGCAAGCATGTGAAGGTTGCGAGCTCCGCAACAATGGACTTAGCATGCTACTTTTCAGGGGTCCTTTACTGTGACCCCTTTTTTTTGACTGTTCATTTATGATTCATGCCGTCAGCCTAAGATAGGCCGGGTTCATGCTGGGGTGATGTATGATGCAGCACGCAGAATGATACCTGGTCGGTAGACACGTCTTCTCAGGGTGTTAGACTGATTCGATTGAAAAGTAAGAGGTAGAACATGGGAACTTCATTGCAACGCACTATGGCTCTGATTCCGCAAGGTAGTCTGGAAGGCTATATCCAGGCCGTCAACTCGATCCCTGTGCTGAGCGCAGAGGAAGAGCGCGAACTGGCGATGCGTCTGCAGCAGGATGGCGATCTCGAAGCTGCACGCCAGCTCGTTATGTCGCACCTGCGTTTTGTCGTTCACGTGGCCAAGAGCTACTCCGGCTATGGCCTGCCTCAGGCCGATCTGGTGCAGGAAGGCAACATCGGCCTGATGAAAGCCGTCAAACGCTTCGACCCGAGCGTGGGCGTGCGTCTGGTCTCCTTCGCCGTGCACTGGATCAAGGCCGAAATCCACGAATATGTGTTGCGCAACTGGCGCATGGTCAAGGTGGCGACCACCAAGGCCCAGCGCAAGCTGTTCTTCAACCTGCGCAAGTCCAAGAAGCGTCTGGGCTGGCTGAACCACGAAGAGGTGCAGGCCGTGGCTGCCGACCTCGGAGTATCCGCTGCCGACGTCACCGAGATGGAAGCGCGCATGAGCAATTACGATCAGGCCTTCGATCTGGTCGGTGACGATGAAGACGAGGGTGGCTTCGCTCCGGTGCACTATCTGGAAGACAAATCTTCCGATCTCGCGGCGAACATCGAGAACGACAACTGGGACAGCCATGCCACCCGTCGTCTGAGTGCGGCCATGGCGACCCTGGACGAGCGCAGCCAGCACATCATTCGTGCCCGCTGGCTCGATGACGAGAGCAAGACCACCCTGCAGGAGCTGGCCGATACTTACGGCGTCTCCGCCGAGCGAGTGCGCCAGCTTGAGAAAAACGCGCTGAAGAAGCTGAAAGATGCCATGGATGCCTGACGGCCTCCTCCGGTAAGAAGCAGGGCCTGATGGCCCTGTTTTTGTTTTGCGGGGATCTGGTCGGCCTTGCCTTGGTTACCCTTGTGTATGGTATGTTGCCGCCACTGCCACAGTAGGGAGAGCAGAAGTGAAACTGTTGAACGACTTGTTTACCAACAACCGCGAGTGGGCGGAACGGATCAAGGCCGAGGATCCCAATTTCTTCGCTACCCTGTCCGCCCAGCAGGCACCCGAGTACCTCTGGATCGGCTGTTCCGACAGCCGGGTTCCAGCCAACCAGCTGATGGGGCTCTTGCCGGGGGACGTCTTTGTCCACCGCAACGTCGCCAACCTGGTGGTGCACACCGACTTCAATTGCCTCTCGGTGCTGCAATACGCGGTGGAGGTGCTCAAGGTGAAGCACATCATCGTCTGCGGCCACTATGGCTGCGGTGGCGTCAAGGCTGCGATGCAGAACCAGGAGCTGGGTCTCATCGACAACTGGCTGCGAAACATCAAGGACGTCTACTTCAAATACGGCGAACAGCTCGAAGCCATCGAGGATGAGCACGAGCGCTTCGACTACCTGTGCGAGCTGAACGTGGCCGAGCAGGTCGCCAACGTCTGCCACACCACCATCATCCAGAATGCCTGGCGCAAGGGGCAGGAGCTGGCGGTGCACGGCTGGATCTACGGCATCAAGGATGGCCTGCTGCACGATCTCGATCTCTGCATCAGCGGCCCTGACCAGATCCCGGACGTCTATCGCGCCTGGCCGGACATGCGTCCGCCCCACCGTCGCCGCTGAGGACCATCCGGTGGCTCCTGCGCTCTACCTTCAGATAAAGCAGCACATCCTGGACGGGATCCGCGAACGCCACTATCAGGCGGGCGACCGGATCCCGACCGAGGCCGCCCTGTGCGAGCAGTTTGCCGTGAGCCGCATGACGGTGAACAAGGCGCTGCGTGAGCTGGTGGCCGAAGGCTGGCTGGTGCGCACCGCCGGATCCGGCAGTTTCGTGGCCGACAGGCGTACCGAGTCGCCGCTCCTGGCGATTCGCAATATTGCAGACGAGATCGCCGAGCGGGGCTGCGAGTACAGCGCGCGGGTGATCCGGCTGCAACGTCAGGCCGCCGACGAGAAAGTAGCGGTGCGTCTGGGCCTGCGGGTCGGGGCGCCCACCTTTCACAGCCTCATCGTCCATCAGGCCGATGGGGAGCCGCTGCAACTGGAGGAGCGCTTCGTCGATGCCGAGCGACTGCCCGGCTATGGCGAGCAGGATTTCACCCAGCAGACGCCAAACAGCTATCTGATGGAGATCTGCCCCCTCTCCGAGATGGAGCACGTGGTAGAAGCCGTGTTGCCGAGTGCTGGTGAAGCCGGACTGCTGCAAGTGAGGGTCGACACCCCCTGCCTGCTGCTGCACCGGCGCACCTGGTCAGACGGCTTTCTGGTCTCCTATGCCAGATTGTTGTCGCCGGGTTCCCGCTACAAGCTGAGCTCCAAGACGCGTCTCGCATAATTGTATATACAAATTAAGCATTTAAAAGCCCACCTCTCGGTGGGCTTTTTTGTGCTTACACTCTAATAAAGTCGCTGTTATCAAGATGTGAACTTGATCCTTCCTTTCTTTTCAGAGATCGGCTATAAATTATTGTATATACATTTAGAGGTCGGTATGAACAAGGAACTGTTGAACTGCGAGCGGGTCTGGCTCAACGTGACACCCGCCACCCTGCGCCCCGATCTGGCGGACTACGGCCTGCTGGAGCCCCATGCCCTTGGCGTGCGGGATGGCAAGATCCACGCTCTGGTCCCCATGCAGGATCTCAAGGGCCCCTATGCCGCCTCCTGGCAGGACATGAAGGGGAAGCTGGTCACCCCCGGTCTCATCGATTGCCACACCCACCTCATCTTCGCCGGCAGCCGCGCCGAAGAGTTCGAACTTCGCCAGAAGGGAGTCCCCTATGCGGAGATCGCCCGCAAGGGGGGCGGTATCATCAGCACGGTGCGCGCCACCCGGGCAGCCAGCGAGGAGCGGCTCTATGAGCTGGCGTTGCCGCGGATCAAGTCCCTGATCCGGGAAGGGGTCACCACAGTCGAAATCAAGTCCGGTTACGGCCTCACCCTGGAAGACGAGCTCAAGATGTTGCGGGTGGCCCGTCGTCTGGGAGAGACGCAGCCCATCCGGGTCAAGACCACGCTGCTGGCGGCCCATGCGGTGCCGCCGGAGTATCGCGACGATCCCGACTCCTGGGTCGAGACCATCTGCCAGGAGATCATCCCGGCGGCGGCCGAGGCAGGTCTCGCGGATGCGGTGGATGTCTTCTGCGAGCACATCGGCTTCTCCCTTGCCCAGACCGAGCAGGTCTATCTGGCGGCGGATCAGTACAACCTCGCGGTGAAAGGGCACATGGATCAGCTCTCCAACCTGGGGGGCAGCACGCTCGCCGCCCACTTCGGCGCCCTCTCGGTGGATCATCTGGAATATCTGGATCAGGACGGGATCCAGGCGCTGGCCCACCGTGGCGTGGTCGCCACCCTGCTGCCCACCGCTTTCTATTTCCTCAAGGAGACCAAGCTGCCCCCGATCGCCGCCTTGCGCAAGGCGGGGGTACCCATGGCTGTCTCCTCCGACATCAACCCTGGCACGGCTCCCATCGTCTCCCTGCGCATGGCCATGAACATGGCCTGCACCCTGTTTGGCCTGACCCCGGTGGAGGCCATGGCCGGGGTGACCCGCCACGCCGCCAGGGCGCTTGGCGAGCAGGAACGGCTGGGGCAGCTCAAGGTCGGCATGCTGGCGGATTTCCTTGTCTGGAACTGCGGCCATCCGGCCGAGCTCAGCTACCTCATCGGCGTCGATCAGCTGGTGAGCCGTGTGGTCAACGGGGAGGAAACCCTTCATGGATAAGTTCAACGGGATCGACATGTCGGTCTGGCAGGGGCGTCAGGATCCCGAAGACGGCGAGCTGGCCCTGCGCTGGCACGACAGGGTGCAACCCTGGCAGGGGAATCGCGAACCCGGTGTGGTGCTGCTCGGCTTTGCCTGTGACGAAGGGGTGCGCCGCAACAAGGGACGAGTAGGCGCGGCCGGTGCACCGCTGGCGCTGCGCAAGCTGCTGGCCAACACGGCCTGGCACCTGGGCGCCCCCGTCTATGACGGCGGGGATCTGGCCTGTGAGGACGGCGATCTCGATGCCGCCCACGGGCGCTTGGCCGAACGGGTCGCGAGTGCGCTGGATCAGGGGCACTTCCCCCTGGTGCTGGGAGGCGGCCACGAGGTGGCGTTCGGTAGCTGGAGCGGCCTGAACCGCCATCTTGGTGGCGAAGGGCGGGTCGGGATCATCAATTTCGACGCCCACTTCGATCTACGCATGAAACAGGAGCAGGCGAGCTCGGGCACCCCCTTCTTCCAGATTGCCGAGCAGTGCGCCGCCCAGGGCACCCCCTTTCACTATGCCTGTCTCGGGGTGGCCGAAACCGCTAATACCGCGGCGCTCTTTGTCCGCGCCGAGGCGCTGGGAGTTTGGCACGTGCTGGACGAAGCGATGACGCCGACCGAGCTGCCAGCCTTGCTAGGCGGGCTGGATGCCTTCATCGCCCGTTGCGACCACCTCTATCTCACCATCGATCTCGACGTGCTGCCGGCGGCGGTGATGCCGGGAGTGAGCGCTCCCGCTGCTCGCGGCGTGGAGCTGGCGGTCATCGAACCGCTCATCGCCCATATCCGGGCCAGCGGCAAGCTCAGGCTCGCCGATCTGGCCGAGTACAACCCGAACCTGGATCAGGACAACCGCAGTGCCCGCGTGGCCGCGCGCCTGGTTCACCAGTTGACCAAGTAGTGGCGCACCGCGCCGCCTGATTGCATCGCTAAACAAGGAGTGTCTATGTCTGTACAACACCAGGATCCCCGCCACGATCCGAGCCGCGTGATCCGTGCTCCCCACGGCACCCAGCTGACCGCCAAGAGCTGGCTCACCGAAGCGCCACTGCGGATGCTGATGAACAACCTGGATCCGGATGTTGCCGAGCATCCTCAGTCCCTGGTGGTGTACGGCGGCATCGGCCGCGCCGCCCGCAACTGGGCCTGCTATGACAAGATCGTCGAGGTACTGACCCGGCTCGAGGACGATCAGACCCTGCTGGTGCAATCCGGCAAGCCGGTCGGGGTGTTCCAGACCCACAAGGATGCGCCGCGGGTGCTCATCGCCAACTCCAACCTGGTGCCCCACTGGGCCAACTGGGAGCACTTCAACGAGCTCGATAAAAAGGGTCTGATGATGTACGGCCAGATGACCGCCGGCTCCTGGATCTACATCGGCACCCAGGGCATCGTGCAGGGCACCTACGAGACCTTCTTCGCGGTGGCGAACCAGCACTTCAATGGCGAGCCCAAAGGCCGCTGGATCCTGACCGGGGGCCTGGGTGGCATGGGCGGTGCCCAGCCCCTTGCCGCCACCATGGCCGGTTTCTCCATGATCGCCGTGGAGTGCGACGAGACCCGTATCGATTTCCGTCTGCGTACCCGCTACGTCGACAAGAAGGCCCACAGCCTGGATGAGGCGCTGGCCATGATCGAGGAGGCCAAACGCAGCGGCACCGCCGTCTCCGTCGGCCTGCTCGGCAACGCCGCCGACGTCTTCGCCGAGCTGGTGGCTCGCGGCATCACGCCGGACGTGGTGACCGACCAGACCTCCGCCCATGACCCGGTACACGGCTACCTGCCCCAGGGCTGGAGCGTGGCCCAATGGCGCGATCTGCAAAAGAGCGCACCGGACGAGGTCAACGTGGCGGCTCGCCGCTCCATGGCCCGTCAGGTCGAAGCCATGCTGACCCTGCAATCCCGCGGCGCCGCCACGCTCGATTACGGCAACAACATCCGCCAGATGGCGCTGGAAGAGGGGGTCAAGAATGCCTTCGACTTCCCGGGCTTCGTGCCGGCCTACATCCGCCCGCTGTTCTGCGAGGGCATTGGCCCGTTCCGCTGGGTGGCGCTCTCCGGCGACCCGGAAGACATCTACAAGACCGATCAGAAAGTGAAAGAGCTGATCCCGGACGATCCCCACCTGCACAACTGGCTCGACATGGCCCGCGAGCGCATCGCCTTCCAGGGCCTGCCGGCGCGGATCTGCTGGGTCGGTGTCAAGGATCGGGTGCGCCTGGGCCTGGCCTTCAACGAGATGGTGAAGAATGGCGAGCTGAAGGCTCCGGTCGTCATCGGCCGTGACCACCTGGACTCCGGCTCGGTGGCGAGCCCGAACCGCGAGACCGAATCCATGATGGATGGTTCCGACGCCGTTTCCGACTGGCCGCTGCTCAACGCCCTGCTCAACACCGCTGGCGGCGCGACCTGGGTCTCTCTGCACCACGGTGGCGGTGTGGGCATGGGCTTCTCCCAGCACTCCGGCGTGGTGATCGTCTGTGACGGCACCGACGATGCCGCCAAGCGGGTCGGCCGCGTGCTGCGCAACGACCCGGCCACCGGGGTGATGCGTCACGCCGACGCCGGCTACGAGATTGCCATCAACTGTGCCCATGAGGCGAAACTGGATCTGCCGATGATCGACGCCACCGGCAAAGGGGTGAAATAAGATGTTCGAACTCAATCTGCAACCGGGCAAACTCTGCCTCGCCACCCTGCGCCGTGTCAGCCGCGAGCCGGTACACGTCAGCCTGGATCCGGCTGCCCTGGCGGGGATCCACGCCTCCGCCGCCGTGGTCACCAAGGTGATCGAGCAAAACCGGGTGGTGTACGGCATCAACACCGGCTTTGGCCTGCTGGCCAATACCCGGATCCCGGTGGAGCAGCTGGACGAGCTGCAACGCTCCATCGTGCTCTCTCATGCGGCAGGAATTGGCGAGTACATGGATGACGCCACCGTGCGGTTGATGATGGTGCTCAAGGTCAACTCGCTCGCCCGTGGCTTCTCTGGCATTCGGCTGACGGTGCTCGAGGCCCTGATGACCCTTATCAACGCCGAGGTCTACCCCGTGGTGCCGAAGAAGGGCTCCGTCGGCGCTTCCGGCGATCTGGCGCCCCTGGCCCACATGAGCTGCCTGCTGATCGGTGAAGGCAAGGCCCGTCACAAGGGTGAGCTGATCGACGCCGCCACTGCCCTGAAGATTGCAGGACTGGAGCCCATCGCCCTGGCGCCGAAAGAGGGGCTGGCCCTGCTCAACGGCACCCAGGCGAGCACCGCCTTCGCGCTGGAAGGGCTGTTCCATGCCGAGGATCTCTACGCCGGCGCCATCACCATCGGTGCCATGAGCGTTGAAGCGGCCCTCGGCAGCCGCCGGCCGTTCGATGCACGCATCCACGAGGTGCGCGGTCAGCGCGGCCAGATCGATGCGGCCGCCTGCTACCGCCACCTGCTGGTGGACGGCAGCGAGATCGGCATGTCCCACCACAACTGCGAGAAGGTGCAGGATCCTTACTCCCTGCGCTGTCAGCCCCAGGTGATGGGCGCCTGCCTGACCCAAATCCGTCAGGCCGCCGAGGTGCTGGTGTGCGAGGCCAACGCGGTCTCCGACAACCCCCTGGTGTTTGCCGAGGATGAGGAGATCATCTCCGGCGGCAACTTCCACGCAGAACCCGTGGCCTTTGCCGCCGACAACCTGGCCCTGGCCATCGCCGAGATCGGGTCGCTGTCCGAGCGGCGCATGGCGCTGCTCATCGACTCGCGCATGTCTGGCCTGCCGGCCTTCCTGGTGAACAACGGCGGGGTGAACTCCGGTTTCATGATCGCCCAGGTTACTTCGGCGGCCCTGGCCTCCGAGAACAAGACCCTGGCCCACCCGGCCTCGGTGGACAGCCTGCCCACCTCGGCCAACCAGGAGGACCACGTCTCCATGGCCACCTTCGCCGGTCGCCGGCTGGCGGACATGGCCGAGAACACCCGCGGTATCCTGGCGGTGGAACTGCTGGCAGCGGCCCAGGGGCTCGACTTCCGCGCTCCCCTGCGCTCCACCGAGCTCATCGAGCTGGCCAAGGGCCGTCTGCGGGAAGAGGTCAGCTTCTATGACAAGGACAGGTACTTTGCACCGGACATCGAGGCGGCCGCCGCCCTGCTGGGCCGTGCCAGCTACAACGACCTGATCCCGGCAGGGACCCTGCCCAGCCTCTGAATTGGAGCCTGAGCAACCATAAAAAAGACCGCCCATGGGGCGGTCTTTTCATTTTCGTCTCCCGCGCCTCGCGTCGGGGCCATCGGAAGTGCGCTGCGCAGAGTGGCAGCAGACAGAGGCGGCGGCTTTATCCGTGTTCAAACATCCGGAACAGATAAACCACGAACAGCACTGGGGTGAGTGCTGGCAGCCTTATCCGTGTTCAAACATCAGGAACAGGTAAACGACAAACAGCACAAGATGGGTGGCGCCGTGCAGGGCGTGGGTGCGGCCGCTGCTGAAGGTCACTTTACAGACCATGAGGGTGGTGATGAGCAGCACCATGTCGGCAGGGGAGAGGCCCAGGCGCACTTCCTGCCCCATCAGGGAGCCGATGAAAAGTACGGAGGGTACCGTGAGGGCGATGGTGGCCAGCACGGAGCCGAAGTAGAGATTCATGGCCCGCTGCAACTGGTTGTTGAAGGCCGCCTTGATGGCGCCGACCGCTTCGGGAGCCAGCACGATACAAGCGACGATGAAGCCACCCAGTGCCATCGGGGCTTCCATCACGTGTACCCCGTAGTTGATGGGGATGGCCAGGGTCTTGGCCAGCAGGATCACCACCACCAGGTAGGCGAGCAGCAAGAGGGTGTGATAGACGTTGCTCTGCAGCGGGCCGTGGTGATCCTCGAGATCCTCGTGATCGCTGTCGACGAAGAAGTGGCTGTGGCTGCGGGTCTGGATCAGCAGGAAGACACCATAGAGCAGGATGGAGATGATGATCAGCATCCATGACATGGCCTTGGAGAGGCTGCCCAGAGTGCCGCCCTGGGTGAAGTTCGGCAGGACCAGACAGAGCAGTGCCAGGGGAATGATGGCCACCAGATAGGATTTGACCCCGTCCAGATTGAAGTTCTGGGTGTGATAGCGCCAGCCGCCAAACAGCAGGGTGAAGCCCACCAGACCGTTGGTGACCAGCATCACCACCGCGAACATGGTGTCCCGGGCCATGGTGGGATTGGGATCGCCGGTCAGCATGACGGAGGAGATCATCACCACTTCCAGGGAGATGACCGAGAGGGTCAGGATCAGGGTACCGAAGGGTTCCCCGAGCTTGATGGCAAGGGCGTCAGAGTGACGCACGACGGAGAAGATGGCCCAGGTCACGATGGCAAGCAGGGCCAGCGACACCGGCAGGTAGACCGCAAGGGGGGTTGTCTCTGCCAGCAGGTCGCTTCCCAGGGTTTTGAAGAAGAGCAGGGTCAGCAGACCGGCAGGCAGAGCAATCTCTTGTCGGATAAAAGACTTCATAGGCAGTGGTTCTCATCTCGGGGCGGCCTCGGCCGACGGGGTATGGAGCGACTTGGTGCACCCAAGGTGCACAGACCCATGATAAGGGGAGATGCTCCTCATGCGGAGCATCATTTTGTTGCAAAGGGTGAGAGGCGGGGAAGATACCGCCTCAGTGCGGGTCGGAGGGGCTGGTTGTCTCGCCCTCTTGCCATGCCATCAGCCAGATCTTCAGTTTGCTCAGGGGCATGGGCTTGGCATAGACGTAGCCCTGGATCAGGTGGACTCCGTGGCGATGCAGATAATCCACCTGCTCCTGGGTTTCGACCCCTTCGGCGATCATCTCCATGCCCGATTTGAGGCCGAAGGCGATGGTGGCATCCAGCACGCTGCGCTTGAGGTCGTCCGTGCCTATGGTATCCACGAACATCTTGTCGATCTTGATCTGGCGAATGCCGAGCCGTTGCAGGTAGGCAAAGCCGCCATAACCGGTGCCGAAGTCATCCAGCTTGAAGTGATAGCCCCTCTCCTGCAGAGCTGCGATCTCCGCCATGGCCCCCTGGATGTGCTTGATGGGATCCCGCTCGGTGAGTTCGAAGGTGAGGCGGGCCGGCGAGGGCCAGCCATGGCGCTGCAACTGGGTGCGCAGACGAGGTTGCTCGATATGGCCCGCCACCAGATTGACGCTGACCCACTGGTGCGGGGCCAGGACGGGGAGATCCGCCAGGATGCGTTCCAGCAGTTGATCCGTCATCGGCAGGATCAGCCCCTGTTCCTCCGCATAGGCGATGAAGGTGCCTGGCGACACCAAATCCCGTCCTCGCTGCCAGCGCAGCAATGCCTCGAATCCCACCACCCTTCGGTTTCTGCTGTCCACTATGGGCTGATAGAAGGGGATGAACTCCCGCCGAGCCAGCCCTCTTTGCAGCAATCCTTTGAGGGAGCGCCGGTAGTTTCTAAGGCTCCAGTAGAGGGCCGCCAGCAGCGCCCCCAGCGCCCCGGCCGACCAGAGGCCATCACGGTGTATCTGTGAGCGGGCGTAGCGTTTCAGTGCCTCGCCAGCCCAGAGGGTCTGTTCCACCTGATGCTGGGGGTCGAAACTGAGCAGCCGCATCGGGTTTGCCTCTTCTCGAATGTGCTTGTTGCCACGGGGGAAAAAGAGCCCGGACTGGGTCGGGTGCTTGTGGTTGAACTCCAGGTAGAAACAGTCGTTGCAGGGGGTGCGCAGCAGCTCATGGCTCCAGCTGCTGTCGAGCACCCAATAGGCCAGATTGCCGTTGCGTCTCGCATAGACCAGGGTTTCGCGTTCGGTATCGAACATGGGGGCCGTGCTGGAAATATGAAAGTCGGGGGAGACCGGTATGCCGGCGTCGGCAAGCTGGGGCAGGGCGGGGCCCAGGGTGGAGCAGCCGCTCCCGTTGGCAAGCTGCAGGCCGGCCAGGCGAATATGGCGGTTGTAATACTGGGGTGAGCGCAGCAGCGCCATGTCTTTGGGGCCGCAATCGAAGGCAAAGTGGGCGAGTTGAGCGGGGACATCGTGATCCAGGAGCTGGTTGCGCTCCTGCTGGTAGTCGAGCAGAGCCCTTTCCTTTGTCTGCAACAGGTGGTGAGCCAGCTTGTCGCTCAACAGGGGGGTGAGCAACAGCATCAGCAGCGGGGGCAAACAGAAGAGGCCCAGAGGAATCCATAACGGAGATCGTGCAGACATGGTGGGCCCCCTTCTTCCCTGAAATGAAACAACTCGATTGAGACTCAAGCATCATAGCATTAGCTGCATCGATTTGAGCCAAGTTGGTCACACTTGGAACAAAAACGATAATTAATTGATAAATAAAGGATATGGCTAAACACCTGAACAAGATTCAATCGCTGACCTGTCATAAATGACAATTGTCCAGCTTATCTGAAGTGGCTAAAGTAGCGGTGCGGTTTGACTCACCGTGTGTTCAATACTCCTGTATCTATTTTTGTCAGTAGCACAGAGTGTTAGTTTTGATATGAGTGTTTCTTTTGGTCCCCGTTGTGGGACCATTTTTCTGTCCGCTCCTCAGCCTGTGTCCCCTCGTTCTCTCCCTTGATGCCTGTTTTGCGGCCCGCACAACGGCGCCGCATGACGCATCCGCCCGCTTATTTGCAGAAGCGGGATCTTCATCCATAGGCGGCGTTTGGTCTGGGCTGATACCATGATGCCCTATGGATGCTGTCGGCTACGGAAAGGCACATGAAACTGACCACTCAACTCGTCTCTTTTATTACGCTGTGCGTGATCTCGGCCATGGCCATGGTGATGCTCGGCGGGGTCTTCAGTTTCCGCCAGATGGGAATGGAGCTGCAACAGAACCGGGTCGACTCCCTGGTGGAGATCATCGACAAGCAGCTCGGGGTGACCGATGACCAGCAAGCCCTTGCCCGCTGGCTGCCCTCCCTGTTGCGGGCCTCCCATGTGGTGGAGCTGGAGATCCGTCAGGACAAGCAGCGGGTCTACTGGTTTCGCGATGTGCAGCAGCAGACGGACGAGAGCCTGCTGATCGCCTACAGCGAGGCGATCCCCAATCAGGTCGGGATGCGGGCCGACTTCAAGCTGGACAGGCCGTTCAAGGAGTTCGAGTACTCCATGAAGGCGATGTTCGGCATCTCTCTGGGTATCTTCATCGTGGTGTTCGGGCTCTGGTACTCCATCCGCTGGCTCCGTCAGCAGTTGCGCGGTGCCGAGCTGCTGGCGGAGCGTGCCCAGCTGATCCTGGATGGCAAGCTGACCAAGCTGGCCCATGACCCTGCCGAAGAGTGGCCTGTTTCGGCCAGTCAGGCCCTCACCCATCTGCTGACCGAGCTGGCCGACGCCCGCAAGGAGCGCAGCCGCTTCGACAACTTCATCCGCAGCAACGCCTTCGTCGACAAGACGACGGGCATCGGCAATCGCCTCTTCTTCGACAACCGGCTGGAGAGCGCCATCATGGAGGCAAGCGTGATCAGCGGCGGCGTGTTGCTGATCGAGCTGGCCGGTCTGGAAGAGCTGGATCCCGAGCTGAGCGGGCGCCCGAGCCAGGAACTCCTGATGGAGGCGAGCGCCACCATCGCCGCCTTCGTGCGAAAGCACAGCGGAGCCCTGCAGGCGCGCTATGCCGGTCAGGTCTTTGCCGTGCTGCTGCCGAACATGTCAGAGAGCGAGATGGTCGACGGCGCCAGCCAGTTGCTCAAGAGTCTGCAACGACTGCACTGGCCCGAAGCGGTCAATGCCGACACCGCCATCTATCTCGGTGCGGTCTGCTATCAGGCACAGGATTCCCTGCTCAAGGTGCAGGAAGAGGCGGAGCTGGCGCTCAAGAGCGCACGCCTGCAAGGACACAGCGGCTGGTTCCTGTTCGAGAAATCCCTCAACGAGGAGGCGAGCAGCAAGGGAACGGTGCGCTGGCGCACCCTGATCAGCCGTCGCATCGAGGAGCAGGGCATCGACTTCTACGTTCAGCCTGTGCAGCAGGAGCGGGATCAGGTGGTGTTGCAGCAGGAGCTGCTCATCCGACTTCACGACGAGCAGGGCCGGGAACTGCAGGCGGGGGTCTTCATGCCAATGGCGGAGAAGGCCGGTCTGCTGCTGCCGCTGGACAGGCTGGTGGTGGCCCGAGCCTTGCGACTGCTGCGCCAGCGACCGGCATCGAGCTGCCCCATCAGCCTCTCTCTGTGCGCCCAGAACCTGCTCACCCGCGAGTTCCAGCGCGAGCTCTTCTTCGAGCTGTTCCAGTTGCCGCGCAGTACCAACGAGGGGTTGATCCTGCAGTTGTCGGAGTCCCAGGTGACCCGCCACTACGAAGCCCTCAAGCGGCCACTTCGGGCGATGCGCATGCTGGGGTGCAGGCTTGCCATCGATCATGCGGGCCAGGACGTGGTGAGCACCCAGTACATCAAGGAGTTCGAGATCCACTTCCTCAAGCTGCACCCCAGCCTGGTGCGGGAGATCCACCTTCGCCAGGTCAACCAGATGGCGGTACGCAGTCTGGTGGGGGGCTGTGCCAATACCCAGGCCCGGGTCATCGCGGTGGGGGTGGAGAGTGGCGACGAGTGGAAGATGCTGCGACACCTGGGCGTGCATGCCGGTCAAGGTCCCTGGTTTGCCGACCCCGAGCCCCTCAACCTGCCTGACTAGCGTCCCGGCCGGGGTGACAGGCGGCCCTGCTCCTGCAGGCCCGCCAGCCCCTGCAAGCCACCGGTGTGGATGAAGATGATCTTGCTGCCGCGCGCAATGCGGCCTGCCGCCAGTTCGCGAAACAGCCCCCACATCGCCTTGCCACTGTAGATGGGTTCCAGCGGCAAGCCGGTTTCGGCACTGAATGCCTGCACCCATTGCCAGAGTGCCGGACTGAACCTGGCATAGCCGCCGTCGTGGTGATCCAGCGCAATGCGCCAGCCCGGAGTAGTGGCCGCTGCCGGATGCAACCGGCATACCTCGCCGGTGATGAAGTCGGCCCCCTTGAGCACCGCGATGGCCAGGATCTGCTCCTGCGCCCGCTTGCCCGCGATGAGCCCCGCCAGGGTGCCGCCGCTGGCGCAGGGCAGCACCCAGAGATCCGGCGAGAAGGGCACCTCGTCGACCAACTCGGCCACTCCGGGGATGGCCAGCGGGCTGCTGCCTCCTTCCGGTACCAGCAGGGTGTCGTCATCCTCGAACCTGGCAAGCCATTCGGGATCCTGGCGCCGGCGATAGTCCTGCCGGTCGACAAAAACGAGATCCATGCCCCAGCCTTTGGCCGCTTTCAGGGTGGGATTGCTGACGGTATCCCCTTCACCGCGTATGATGCCCGTGGTACGCACTCCCAGTCTGAGTCCTGCTGCGGCCAGGGCGTGAATGTGATTGGAGTAGGCGCCGCCAAAGGAGAGGATGTGGCCCTTGCCCAGCATCTGTGCCTGTTGCAGATGGTATTTGAGCTTTCGCCACTTGTTGCCGGAGAGGGTCGGGTGGATCAGATCGTCCCGCTTGCACCAGAGCGTGACGTCATGGGCTGCCAGCAGAGGATGTCGGATCCGGTGCAGGGGGGAGGGGAGCTGAAGGGGCGCCATGGGATCGTCTCCCGTGGGTGCCAGCGTGGCCGTCGATGCGTCGTTTGTCATAAAGTTGGAGGCTAATAGCCTGTTTATGTTAAGGTTTAGTCCGTTTTACGCGGCCAGGTGAAGATCCAGATGAAGTCACTGTTCAGGCGTTCTCCCTCCAGCCATCAGGTCGGGATCCTGCTGGCCAGCGATCGCATTCTGCTGGCCTGCGTGGACCCCGTTCCCGTGTTTGCCAGCCAGCCTGTCAACGGCCCCCACGACTGGTCCAAGGCCCTGGCCGAGCTGTTTTCCCGGCACGGTCTGGCCAAGTCTAAGGTGCGGGTGGCCCTCGCGGCCAGCCTTTATCAGCAGATCCAGATCGACAAGCCCGCTGTCCCCGATGCCGAGATGGCGGGGGCCCTGCCCTGGGCCATCAAGGATTTCGTCAACGAGCCGGTGTTGCAGCTCGCCATGGATTATGTGGACCTGCCGACGCCCCCTGCCGGGCGTCCGCGCATCAACGTTGTCTGCATGCCCAAGAGCCGGGTGCAGCAGGTGGCGGATGCGGTCAACGGCGCGGCGACCCTGGAGGCCATCGTCAGTGACGAGCTGGCCATGACGGCCCTCTACGAGGCGGACCAGATGGTGCGCATGCTGCTCTGGCAACCCCGGGGGCAGGAGCTGCAACTGCTGGTCTTCCATCGGGGCGGACTCTGTTTCTCCCGCCAGCTGCGCGGATTTGCGAGCCTCACCGGCAGCCATGAGCCAGATGCTGACCAGCTCGACGCGCTGGCGCTGGAGATCCAGCGATCCATCGATTATCTGGCCGGCCATCTCAAGCTGCCCGAGCCCGGCCAGTTGCAACTGGCCATCGCCTCCTCCGCCATGGGGGTACTGGTGCGTCACCTGGAACAGACATTCGGTTTCCCGGTGTCGGCCATGGCAAACAAGGCGGTATTGGCGGGAGTCGAATACCTCAGTGCCTATGGCGCGGCCCTGGGCAGGAGCGACTGATGAAACACCATATCAACCTCTATGGCGCCGAATTCCGGCCAAGACGCCTGTGGGCCAGCCTGCCCCAGATGGCGTCGGTCTGGGGCGGCGTCCTGGTGCTGCTGCTGGGGGCCACCCTCTTCTATGGCTGGCAACAGCAGGGCCTCGATCGTGAATTGGCTGGCGTGCGGGCACAGCTCGACGTGCAGCGCGGCGAGGCCAGGCGTCTCGATGCGGAGCTGGCGCGCCATCTGGCGAATGCAGACTTGCAGCGGCAACTGGCCGACAAGCGGGAAGAGCTGGGGGCCAAACAGGCGCTGATGCAGCAGCTTGGCCACCTCTCCCTGCAAAAATCCCAGGGCTATGCGGGGGTGATGGCGGACCTTGCCCGCCTGCGGGATCCCCGCCTCTCCCTGCAACGGATCGAGATAAGCGACGGGCGCATCAACCTCGCGGGTGTGGCCGAACGCAGTCAGGACGTGCCCGCCTGGGTGAACCGCTTCAAACAGACCCCCTCCCTGGCGGGCAAGCAGTTTGGCGAGCTCACCCTGAGTCGGGACAAGGAGGGCCAGCTTGCCTTCCAGCTCAGTGGCATAGCGCGGGAGACTCCCTGATGGACATGAAGGCACAATGGCAGGGATGGGCGCAGCAGATCGCAGCCCTCAGCCTGCGCGAGCGGATCCTCATTCTGTTGACCGGGGTCGTGCTGCTCGGGGCCATGGGCATCTATGGCTGGCTGGATGACGCCGATACCCGGCTGGGCCAGGATCGGCAGGCCCTGGCTGCGGCGCAGCGGGATCTGGAGATCCTGACCTTGGAAAACCAGGGCAAGCAGGCCAGGCTGGGGCGGGATCCCGATGCCCAGGTACGCGAGCAGCTCGCCGGTGTCGAGACCACTCTGCGCCAGATGGATGCCGAGCTGCTGGCTCAGACGGTGGATCTGATCCCCGCCCACGAAATGCCCGCGGTGCTGGAGGCCCTGTTGTCCCGCTCCGCCAACCTGCATATGCTGGCGCTAACCTCCCTCAAGCCCGAGCCGCTGATGGCCGGGGAGCAGAAGGTGAACCTGTTCAGGCACGGCATCCGGCTTCAGCTGGAGGGCGGCTATTTCGATGTCTACCAGTACCTGAAAGCGCTCGAAGCCCTGCCTCGCCACTTCTACTGGAAGGGCTTTGACTACCGGGTGGTCGAGCATCCCAAGGCGGCGGTAGCGATGGAGATCTACACCCTCAGCACCAGCAAGGAGTTCATCCGTGGTTAAGCGGCATGTCGGCGGGACGGGATCCCGCATTTTTGCCTTCCCATCCTGGCGCTGGCTGGCCCTGTGGGGGAGCCTGCTCGCGCTGCAGGCCCAGGCCGAGGTGCTGCAGGATCCCACCTTGCCCCTGGCGGGATCCGGCTCGGCGGCGAGTGTCGCCAAGGAGGCCGGTCTGCCCAGGTTGCAGAGCGTCATCCTGGGGAGCGGGCCCGCCCTGGCGGTGCTCGACGGTCAAAGCTACCGGGTCGGCCAGCAGGTCAACGGATTCCGGCTGGTGGGGATCAGCGCCGACAGCGTGGTGCTGGAAAAAGCGGGCAAACGCCAGACACTGACCCTGTTTGGCAGCAAGATCCGGATGTGAAGTGGGTGTCGCACGGATGGTGCGGGCCAGGTTTGTCGAGTTTCTTAGCGAGTCAGGTGCACGAATAACATGAAAAAACACCCTTTTTGTCTGCTTCCCCTCGCGCTGGCGGTGGCGGGTTGCACTACCTATCGTCACCCCGAGCCGGTACAGGCCAAAGATGCACTCAAGCAGGCGATGAGCGAGCAGAGCCCGACCGCCCCCCTGACTTCCCTGCCGCCCTCGGTGCAGAGCGAGCTGTTGCAGCTCAATCGTCCCCAGCAGCCGATGACCATTCCCGAGAAGCGGATGCGCATCGCGGCCCATGACGTGGACGCGGTGGAGTTCTTCGGCTCCCTGTTCAAGGGCTCCCGCTACAGCGTGGCGGTCCATCCCGGTGTGGCGGGCGTCATTTCGGTAGAGCTCAAGGACGTGACCCTGCAGGAGGCGCTGGCGACCGTCGGCGACATGTACGGCTTCGATGTGCAGCGCAAGGGCAACGTGTTCCACGTCTATCCCGCCGGTCTGCGTACCGAGACCATTCCGGTCAACTACCTGATGATGGCCCGGCGCGGTCTCTCCCGTACCTCGGTGAGCACAGGCGGGGTGACGGCCAACGACAACAACAATGGCAATAACAACAACTTCGACAACGGCCTGAACAACAGCGGCAACAACAACAGCCAGGGCAACACCGCCAGCGGTGACAACAACACCAACAGCAACGGCACCCGCATCGAGACGGACAGCAACAACGACTACTGGACCGATCTGCGGGATGCCCTGCAGACCCTGATTGGCACAGGGGAAGGGCGGGCCGTCATCACCAGTCCCCAGGCGGGCCTGGTCACGGTGCGTGCCTATCCCAAGGAGCTCAAGGCGGTGCGCGAGTTCCTGGACCAGTCCGGCGAACACCTCAAGCGCCAGGTGGTGCTGGAGGCGCGGATCCTGGAAGTGTGGGTTACGAGCAGGGGGTGGACTGGAGCGGCCTCTCCGCAAGCTGGGACGGCGGCAAGGGCATCACGGGGGGCGGCTCCCTCATGGACAGCCCCATCGCTTCGACCCCCAACCAGATCTTCCGGGCTTTGGGGGGCGGCGCCGGTTTCACCATCTCCGATGGCAACTTCAACGTCGCGGTCAGCCTGCTCAAGACCCAGGGGGACGTGAACACCCTCTCCAGCCCGCGCGTGACGGCCACCAATAACCAGAAAGCGGTGATCAAGGTGGGGACGGACGAATACTTCGTCACCAACGCCTCTACCACCACCACCACCTCGGGGACTTCGGCCCCCATCGTCACCCCGAACGTGGAGCTGACCCCCTTCTTCTCGGGGATAGCCCTGGACGTGACGCCCCAGATCGACGAGCAGGGCAAGGTATTGCTGCATATCCACCCCTCCGTCATCGACACCGAGGAGCAGAGCAAGACCATCAACGTCGGCACCGCCGATCCCCTGGTGTTGCCGCTGGCCAAGAGCTCCATCCGCGAGTCCGATACCGTGGTGCAGGCCAACAATGGGGACATCATCGTCATCGGTGGTCTGATGAAGACCGACAGGCAGGAGATTGTCAGCAAGGTGCCCCTGCTGGGTGACATCCCCTGGGTCGGCGAGGCCTTCACCAACCGCCGGGAGAGCAACCGCAAGGTGGAGCTGGTGATCCTGCTCAAGCCCACCGTGGTGGAAAAGGACACCTGGCAGAAAGAGCTGCAACGCTCCTCCGAGCTGCTCGACAAATGGTATCCCCCCAAGGGCTGATCCGGGATGACGCGCCTGTTGAGCACTCCTTCTCCCATGTGGCGGCGCCTCCCGGCTGCCGCCACTCTGCCCTGCCCGACGGCGGTGGCGCCATGTCGCTGATCCGGGGCTGTCTGCGGCTGCGCGCCCTGGACTCTGGCCGGGAGGGTGCATGTATCTGAGTCACTTCGGACTGCGGGAGGCCCCCTTCGGCCTGACCCCGAACACCGGTTTCTATTACGGCCTGCCCCCCCACGAGGAGGCCATGCAGGTGCTCAACTGGGCGCTTTCCCAGGGGGAGGGGTTCATCAAGGTGACCGGCGAGGTCGGCACCGGCAAGACCCTGCTCTGTCGCAAACTGCTGAGCGAGCTCGGCTCCGAGGCCTGCCCGGTGCGCCTGGCCTGGCTGCCCAACCCCCATCTCACTCCGGGGGAGCTGCGCACGGCCCTGGCCCTGGAGCTGGGGTTGACGCTGGCGGGGGAGAGCGAGCTGGATCTCACGGATCGTATTCACCGCCATCTGATCTCCCTGCATCGTCAGGGGAGCCGGGTGGTGGTGCTGATCGACGAGGCGCAAGCCCTGCCGGACGAGACCCTGGAGGCGATCCGGCTGTTTGGCAACCTGGAAACCGAATCCAGCAAGCTGCTGCAAATCGTGCTGTTCGGCCAGCCCGAGCTGGATGCCAGGCTCGGGCAGCCCCGTCTTCGCCAGTTGCGCCAGCGCATCGGTTTTTCCTACCGCCTGCGGCCGCTGCGGCTCGACGAGACCCGCGCCTATCTGGAGTACCGGCTGCAGGTGTCCGGCTATCGCGGGGCCGCCCTGTTCGATGGCCGCGCCCTGCGCAGGCTGTGGCGCGCATCCCGCGGCATTCCCCGCCTCATCAACATACTGGCGCAGAAGTGCCTGATGCTGGCCTATGGTCGCGGTGTGCGGCGGATCGACAGCGCCCTGGTCCGGCTCGCCATCCGGGATACCGATGATGCCCGCCGTGGCCGTCTCACCCTCTGGTGGCCCCTGTTGTTGTTGCTGGGCACCGCCCTGGCGTATGGAGTCTGGTCATGAGCGTGATCAATCAGATGCTGAAAGATCTGGATAGGCGTCAGCAAGAGGCCGAGGGAGCCGCCGTCTATGTGGCGCCGGTGCGCCAGCAAGGCTGGTGGATGCTGGTGCTGACCCTGCTGTGTACCCTGGCCCTGGGGATCCTCGGCTGGCGCACCTGGATCTTCTGGCAGCAGAGCCAGCGAGCCTCCCTGCCAGCGGCGCAGGTCGAGGCCCCCCGCACCGCCCCTACGGTGGCGCCATCCGCGCCCCTGGCGGTGGTGGCCACCACACAGGCGGTCTCCTCTGCCGCGCCAGTGGCAAAGGTGCCCGCCGCCAGTGCCGAGTCGACCGCCGCCAGAATGGCCCCCTCCGCAGCCGAGCAGGCTCCGGCCGATGAGGCCGTGCTCGCCGATGAGGGCAATCCGCAGGAAGCGCTGGGGGACGAGACGATCCCGAGCGACGAGGAGCTGCAACCGGACCTCTATGCCGAGCTGGCTGCTGAGCAGGGCGCCGAAGAGGCGCCTGCACCCGCCGCGCCGCGCAAACCCGGGATCCTGAAGATCGAGACGGTGGAACTCTCCGACGCCGAGCTGGCCACCCTGGCCGAGCGCAAGGCGACCACGGCCATGGCCAAGGGGCGGATGGAGGAGGCGCAGGATGGCTACTACGAGGTGCTGGCCCACGATCCCCACAACCAGGGGGCGCGGGAACAGCTGGCGGGCCTGCTCTATGGCGCCGGACGGCTGACCGAGGCCGCCCAGGTGCTGGAAGAGGGGCTGAGGCTGGATCCCGCGCAGGCGGACCTGCGTCTGCTGCTGGCCCGTGTGGCCATCAGCGGCGGGGATCGGCAGAAGGCGCTGGACTGGCTCACCGGCTATCAGCCCGATATTGCCAGCAATCTGGATTATTACGCCACCTGGGCCGGTCTTGCCCAGGAGCTGGGGCAGCCTGTCCAGGCGTCCGAGATGTACGTCAGGCTGCTGCGCCAGCAGCCGGATCAGGGGCGCTGGTGGCTGGGACTGGGGGTGGCGGAGGATGGTCAGGGACACCGTCAACGGGCACTGGATGCCTATCGCAATGCCCAGTTGCACGGCAACCTGGGGGAGGCCTCCACCCAATGGCTCGAACAACGAATTGGCCAACTGACCCATTGATAGAACGGCTGTTCGATGAGCCCATGCCATCGGACAAGGCAGCGGGCGTGAAGCAACAGAGATCGGAGCAACAATGGCACAACCCAGACTGAAAATGCGCCTAGGCGACCTGCTGGTACAGGAACAGATCATCTCGGATGATCAGCTGCAGCTCGCCCTGCAGCAGCAGCGCCAGACCGGCCGCAAGCTGGGGACCACCCTCATCGATCTCGGCTTCATCAGCGAGGTGCAACTGCTGACCTTCCTCGCCCGTCAGCTGGATGTGCCCTTCTTCGATCTCAACAACCTCACCATCGACGTCTCGGCCGTGGCGCTGTTGCCCGAGGTGCAGGCGCGTCGCTACCGGGCGCTTGCCGTCAACCTGAGCGACGACAAGGTCACCGTGGTGATGTCGGATCCGGCGGATCTGAGCGCCCTCGACGCCATCGCTGCCCTGCTCAGCCCGCGGGAGCTGGTGCTGGCCGTGGCCCGTGAAGGCCAGCTGCTGGAGTATTTCGACCGCCTCTATCGCCGCACCCGGGAGATAGAGAACTTCGCGGTGCAACTGCACGAAGAGCACCAGGAGACCGGCTTCGAGCTGGGGGCCGGCAGCCTCAATGCCGCAACCGACGAGGGGGAGGCGACGGTGGCCAAGCTGCTGCGCTCCCTGTTCGAGGACGCGGTACAGGTGGGTGCCTCCGACATCCATATCGAACCGGACGAGAAGGTGCTGCGCATTCGCCAGCGTATCGACGGCGTGCTGCACGAGAACATCCTCAACGAGGTGCGCATTGCCCAGGCGCTGGTGCTGCGCCTCAAGCTGGTGGCCGGGCTTGACATCTCGGAGAAGCGTCTGCCCCAGGATGGCCGCTTCAACATGAAGGTGCGCGGCCGCGACGTGGATGTGCGGATGTCCACCATGCCGGTGCAGTACGGGGAATCCGTGGTGATGCGGCTGCTGGATCAATCCTCCGGCATCTTGTCGCTCGCCGAGACCGGGATGCCACCCGCCATCCTGACCCGCTTCCGCCGTCAGCTCAAACGCCCTCACGGCATGATCCTGGTGACGGGCCCGACCGGTAGCGGCAAGACCACGACGCTCTACGGCGCCCTCTCCGAGCTCAACCAGGCCAGCCACAAGATCATCACGGTGGAAGACCCGGTGGAGTACCGTCTGCCCCGCATCAGCCAGGTGCAGGTCAATCCCAAGATAGGGCTCACCTTCTCCCAGGTGCTGCGCTCCACCCTGCGCCAGGATCCGGACATCCTGCTGGTGGGGGAGATGCGGGACAACGAGACGGTGGAGATCGGCCTGCGCGGCGCCATGACGGGCCACCTGGTGCTGACCACCTTGCACACCAACGACGCCGTGACCAGTGCCCTGCGTCTCATCGACATGGGGGCGCCCGGCTATCTGGTGGCGAGCGCCCTGCGGGCCGTGGTGGCCCAGCGCCTGGTGCGGCGGGTGTGTGAACACTGCGCCTGCGAGACGGCGCCGGACGAGGGGCAGGCCACCTGGCTATCCGTGCTTTCCGGTGAAGCGCCGGGGCAGCATCGCTATCGCAAGGGGCGGGGTTGCCAGAGCTGCAACTTCACCGGCTACGCGGGCCGGATCGGGGTGTACGAGCTGCTGGAGCTGGATCAACCCATGATGGATGCCCTGCGCCGCAACGATGCCGAGGGGTTTGCCCGGGCGGCACGGGCGCACGAGCACTACCGTCCCCTGGCCCTGACGGCGCTCGACTATGCCCGCGAGGGGATCACCTCGGTGGACGAGGTGCTTCGGCTGGCCGAGGACCTGGGGTAACGCATGAGGCATCTGGATCGTACTGAATCACTCTGCCGGGGTCGCCCATGAATCGTTTTGCCTACAAGGGGCGTGACAGCCGGGGCCAGGCCGTCAGCGGCGTGGTGGAAGCGGTCAGCGAGCAGGCCGCCGCCGAGCAGCTGATGCGCCGCGGGGTGATGCCCACCGAGCTGAAGGCCGGCAAGGCCAGGTCTGCCAGCATCGACTGGTCGCTGCTGCTGGAAGGGAGCGTCAAGCTGGAGGAGCTGGTAGTCTTCAGCCGCCAGATGTATGCCCTGACCCGTGCAGGCATCCCTATCCTGCGCGCCATCGCGGGGCTGGAGGAGAGCGCCCACAGCAAGCCCCTCAAGCGGGCGCTTCACGCTCTGGGGGAGGATCTGGCCAACGGCCGGCCGCTGTCGAGCGCGATGCAGTCGCACCCGAAGGTGTTCAGCAGCCTCTTCGTGGCCATCATCCACGTGGGGGAGAACACGGGTCAGCTGGAGGAGGCCTTCCTGCAGCTCGCCAACTATTTCGATCTGGAGCTGGAGACCCGCAAGCGGATCAAGACCGCCATGCGCTACCCCACCTTCGTGCTGATTGCCATCGCCGTCGCCATGGTGATCCTCAACATCATGGTGATCCCCGTCTTTGCCGGGATGTTTGCCAAGTTCGGGGTGGAGCTGCCGCTGGCGACCCGTATCCTGCTGGCCACCTCCCACTTCTTCGTTCACTACTGGTGGCTGCTGCTCGCCATCCTGGTGGGCGCCGTCGTCGGCTGGCGACGCTGGGTCGCCACCACCAAAGGCAGGTTGGCCTGGCACAGATGGCAGCTGCGGCTGCCCATCGTCGGCTCCATCATAGAGCGCTCCCTGCTTGCCCGTTTTGCCCGCAGCTTCTCCATGATGCTCAAGGCTGGCGTGCCGCTCAACACGGCGCTGACCCTGGTGGCCGATGCGGTGGACAACGCCTGGATGGCGGGGCAGATCCGCGACATGCGGGGCGGCATCGAGCGCGGCGAGAGCCTGCTGCGTACCGCCGGGGCCAGCGGTCTGTTCACCCCTCTGGTGATGCAGATGATCGCGGTGGGGGAAGAGACCGGTCAGGTGGACGAGCTGCTGCACGAAGCGGCCGAGTATTACGAGCGTGAGGTGGATTATGACCTCAAGAGCCTCACCGCCCGCATCGAACCCATCCTCATCGGCATAGTGGCCGTCATGGTGCTGGTGCTGGCGCTCGGCATCTTTACGCCCATGTGGGACATGATGCGGGCCGTGCGTGGTCAATAGACGGTATCTTCACTCCTCCTGGTGGGGGACATGATGAGAGCGGTGCGGGGGCAGTGATGAGCTGGGCTATTTTCACTGCCAAACAGGATGCGGGAGAGGTATGAGCAGACAGTCCGAGCAGGATGAGCGCTGGCTGGGAGGCTACAGGCGGTTGATCGCCTGCATCCTGCTGCTGGTCATCCTTGCCACCCTGGCCCTGAGCTATCGCAGCCACAGGGAAGCGGCGCTGGCGGTCAGCCTGACCCTGCTGGGGGAGCAGTTTGCCGAGCGAGTCCAGCGGCTGCACGGGCGCTGGCTCGATGAGCGGCGCCCCGCCGTGCTGTATGCAGAGGGGCGGGCCTGGCAGTTTGATGGACGGGGCTGGCCGCTGGCGGTGTTGCCGCTACAGTCACCGTCCGAGAACTGCCGCGGGCTCTGGTCGGCCTTGCTCGGCCAGGAGGCGCTGTCGATGCCCACCCTGCAGGTGCTGGCTAGCCCGGATGGGGAGGGATGCGAATTTGGTTGGGAGGCTAACTGGTTGATCTATCGCTTCGCCGACGGCAGTTTGCTGAACAAATCTTGAACAGTATCGTTCTAGCGTCTCGGCGACATGATTTTTTTCTATCTGCATGAAATAATGCGGAACATTACGGAGGCAGCATGGCAACAAAGAGAGTGATACCCGGCCAGGGGCCCGGTCAGATGGCCGGTTTTTCCCTGATTGAGCTGGTGATCGTCATCGTGATCCTGGGGATCCTGGCCGTCACCGCCTTGCCCCGTTTTCTCGATGTGACCGACGAGGCGAAGAAGGCGAGCGTGGAAGGGGTGTCTGGCGGTTTCGCCACCGGAGTGTCCCTGGTGCGGGCCCAGTGGGAGGCCGAAGGGCGTGCCAGGCAGGATGGACTCAACACCGTGCTCTATGACGGCTCGCGTTTCTATCTGACCACGCCGACCGACAGTCAGGTCAGCAATGGCGAGCTCTCTCCCGGGTATCCCATGGACACGGCGTCAAGCGGCACGCCCGATGTGGATCCGGCCAGTCTGACGGCGGCCCGCTGCCTCAATATTTGGGAGGGGTTGTTGCAGAATCCTCCCAAGGCTACTGCCCGTTTTGACGAGGTGCGCGGTAGCGGCAATGACCTGAAGTTCTATGCCACGGTGAGCAACAATGGACTGGATTCGGTCTGCCGTTACTATCTGGTCAACAGCCTGAGCAAGGGAAGTGATGGACGTTATCAGGACCCGCAAGGGAGCACGGATGCGTTCATGAGTTTCAGTTATCGCCCGGCCTCCGGCCAGGTGACCACCAATATCAATTGATAAACCGAGGAAAGACGTAATGAAAAAGCAATCGGGCTTTACCCTGATCGAACTGGTCATCGTGATCATCATTCTGGGCATTCTGGCGGTCACCGCCGCACCCAAGTTCCTGAATCTGCAGGATGATGCGCGCACTTCTACCCTGAAAGGCGTTGAGGGCTCCCTGAATTCTGCTGGCGCCATGGTGTACAGCAAAGCCGTCATTGCAGGTAAAGACGCTGCCGAATCCGAAACGCTGGACATAGGCAATGGTGTCAACGTGGGGATCGCGTTTGGTTACCCCAAGGCAACCCAGGATGATCTTTCCAAAGTGCTCGAGCTGAGCTCTGGTGACTGGAGCTATAAAACTTCCGGTGCAAGCAGCATTCTGATCTTCCCGGCCGCTATTTCTTCCTCCACCGCGACCGATTGCTTCGTCACTTATACCCAGGCTACTTCGGTATCCCTGCCGACCTCTGAAGTGACAGCCTGTAAGTAAGGTCAATTTCAATCAAGATGGAGAGAGGGTCTCTCTCCATCTTCCTCCCAAGGAGTGCTGTGTCATGGCGGCACGAAGTGATGGTTTCACCCTGATTGAACTGGTGATCGTGATCCTGTTGCTCGGGATTCTGGCCGCCTTTGCCGTGCCCAAGTGGCTGGGCAAAGGCGGCTTTGAAACCCATACCCTGCGTGACGAGCTGGTGGCCCGGCTGCGGCTGGTGCAGACCATGAACATGCAGGAAGGGGACGCGCGCTGCACCCAGCTGGTGGTTGAGCCGAGCCGCTTCGGTCATCTGACCCTGCTTGGCAGCTGTACCCCCAAGCCCATCTCCGGCTGGAGTGCGGACGAGCAGAGCCGGGGGCGAGTCATCACCGCCTCCGGCGGCCTCTCCCTGCCTCAAGGGAGCTTTTCTTTCGACAAGCGCAGCGGCCGTCCGCTTTCACCCTCAACCTGCGTCAATGGCTGCAATCTGGCGGTGAGCAGCGGGCAGGAGAGCGCCCGGCTGCGCATCGAGCCGGAAGGTTATATCCATGCCCTCCCTTAAGGCCCGGTGCGGCTTCACCCTGATCGAGTTCGTGGTCGGTATTGTGCTGCTGGCCATCGCCCTGACCGGCGTCCTGGGGCTTCTCATCAATCAGGCACCCCAGGCGGTGGATCCGGTGCAGCAGGTACGGGCCGCCCAGCTGGCCCAGCGGATCTTAAGCGAGGTACTGCAAAAATCCTTCGATGAGCACTCGGATCACAATGGCGGCCGTTTTCGCTGCGGTGAGACCGCCGGCACGCCTCCCGTGGTCTATCCCCCCTGCACCTCGGTCGCCGACTACGGCCCGGAGGGGGGCGAGACCCGCCCCTATGCCTTCAACGACGTGGACGATTTCGACACCGGGGGTCACTGGGTGGACGCCAACCAGTTTACCCAGACGGATGCCGAGGGTGTCAGTGACCAGGAGTATCGCCACTATCAGATCAGGATCGCCGTCACCCCGGATACCCTGTTTGGTAGCAGTGGGCCGGGGGGCGAGTCCATCGGCAAGCGCATCACCCTGACCGTGCGCCTGCCGGACGGGAGCGAGCTGGTCTTCGGCCTCTATCGGGGGAACTACTGATGGGCAAGCCACATTCCCGTGATGCCGTGTGGGAACACCCATGTGCCAGACTCGCCTGTTACCGCGCCCGATCCGGGCGTGAGGGGGGCTTCACCCTGGTGGAGCTGGTGATGGTGATCCTGCTGCTCGGGGTGATGGCGACCTTCTCCAGCCAGTTTATCGGCATCGGCACCCAGATTTACGGGGATGCCAGCCGCCGCGAGCAGCTGATGAGCGATGCCCGTTTCGCCCTGGAGCGGCTCAATCGCGAGCTGCGCGATGCGGTCCCCGGTTCGGTGCGCATCGAGGATGAGGCGGGCAAGGGGGCGGATCAGGGGACCTGCCTGCGCTTCTGGCCCATCGCCACCGCCAGCCGCTATCTGGGCTCAGTGGCCAGCGCCGGGCTCAACATAGTGGTGCCGGACGCGCTGCCGCGAGAGAAGGACCAGGCCATCGTCTATCCTCTCGCCGATCCGGCACTCGGCCTGGATCAGGGGTGTCTCCATGGCAACTGCGTGGCCGCCGTCACCTCGGTGGGGAGCCCGGTCTCGGGGGCCTTGCCGCTGACGGTGGATGGCACCTTCGCCAAGGAGTCCCCCGGGCAGCGTATCTATTTTGCCCGTCAGCAGGTGCGCTACTGCGTGACGAATGCCACCCTGACCCGGGTCAGCGCCGCCATCGGTGCTGACATCAGCCTGGGCACCTCGGCCCTCATGGCCGAGCATATCCGCCCCGCGTCCTATTACTTCTACCGGGAGCCCGCCGCCTTCAGCCAGAGCGAGGTGGGACTGCGGATGGAGCTCGAGCAGCGCGGCGAGCGCGTCCTCTTCAACCACAAGCTGGAGACGCTCAATGTTCCCTAGGCCCCCCCGCAGGCTGGTGCACCAGCGCGGCAGCGCCATCATGGTCGCGCTCTTTGTCATCGTCATCATGGCCCTGCTGGCGGCGGCCATGGGGCGTTTCCTGGTGGACAGCAGCGAGAAGCACACGGTGGAGGTGCGCGGCGTGCGTGCCCTGATGGCGGCCCAGAGCGGGCTCGAAGTTGCACTGTACCGGCTCTATCCCAATGGGGAGTGGCAGGGGCAGGCCAGCCGGTGCGTCCCCATAGCGCTCGACTTCACCGAGCCCGGGCTTGCCGGGTGTCAGGCCAGCATCACCTGCAACAGGGTGACGGTGAGTGCGGCCGGAGGGACCCAGACCGGATACCGATTCAGCAGCGAAGGGCGCTGTGGCCAGCCCGATGCCGGCAGCGGCCCGAACCCCGATTTTGCCGTCAGCCGCACCCTGGTGGCGGAAGCCTTTGATGGAGCGACGCCATGAGCCCCCTGCCAAGGAGCCAGACCCCATGAAGTCCAGCCAGCCTCTTCGCGGCGCCCTGTTGTGGATCTTGCTGGGATCCACCTCGGTGCAGGCCGCCAGCCAGTGTACAGAAGCCTTCCTTTTCCCGGTGCAGAGCCACGCCTCCCCCGGCGTGCTGAGCATGAACAATGAAAGCAAGATCATCAGCACCACAGTGGGGGCCAGTTACCCCTTCCTGACCCAAAAAATCCAGCCCAACGCCAACTGCAACAACGGTGGCTTCTGGAACAACGGCACCTGGGTCTCCAATTGCAACGTCAGCGGCGCCCTTGCCAGTGTGCTCAAGGATGTGACCTTCATCAGCGACCCCGACGCATTTCCGGCCAACCCGGGGGGCTTCCCCTCCTACAGCGGGAAAAATGATCTCGCTTGCGACGGGGCCATCTCTCCTGCTGCCGGTGACTACAAGAACGCCTCGTGGGGGGGCAACAGCTGCGTGGCGACCCTGAAATCGGGCCAGACCTATCGCTTCGATACCTTGTCTATCAGCCAAGGGGCGATGCTCAACCTCAACGGGGCGACCGTCTATGCCCAGAAGATGACCATCAAGAATGAATACAACAGTGGCGTCACCGGGTCGGGAGACCTTCATGTGAACGATCTGACGGTGACGAGTCAGGGCAAGCTCAATGACGCCAGGGTCACCGTCTACAGCACCCTTGAGGTCTCGGGCAATGGC
Source organism: Aeromonas sp. WP2-W18-CRE-05 (assembly GCF_014168615.1). Classification (NCBI taxonomy): domain Bacteria; kingdom Pseudomonadati; phylum Pseudomonadota; class Gammaproteobacteria; order Aeromonadales; family Aeromonadaceae; genus Aeromonas; species Aeromonas sp. WP2-W18-CRE-05. The sequence goes on from NZ_AP021917.1 coordinate 279,441, forward strand.
AATACCGGGACCGCCGTCTTCCAGCCGCACTACCTGGACAAGGTCACCATGGAGGTCTCAGCCAGTGGCCAGAGCGTGCTCATGGGGGCAGGGGACTGGTTCATCAAAAGCCTGGGGATGAAGAGCAACAGTGCCATGACCTTCCAGGGGCAGAGCTCCCTCGCCGTCTATGGGCTCAAGATGGAAAACGAGAGCCGGATCTCCGCCGCAGGGAGTCGCAGCGACCTGACGCTCCAGCTTCACCAGACCCTGGAGGTGAGTGGCAACGGCACCCTCAACGGATATCTGCAGGCCCGCTACCTCAAGACGTTCAAACACCAGAGCACCTCCAACATCAATTTCTACTTTCGTGGCGGCAACCACTGGATAGACAAGATGGAGCTCGGCCAGAACGACAGGCTGATCTTTGACAGCGGCAGTGCCGCGAGGTTGTACATCAAAAGCGATCTGGCCCTGAGCGACCAGATGGAGGTCAATGCCGGGGGCAAGGCCAACGACCTGATGATGTATCACTTCGGCAAGGTCACCATGAGCGGCAACACCAAACTCAACGCCATTCTCTATGTGAACGCCGGGGATCTGGCCATGAGTGGCCAGGCCGTGCTGACCGGTGCCGTGTCGGCGGTGAACGTCTCCATGACCAACAACAGCAAGGTGATCCACGAGCCCTTCAACGGCGACTGGCCGGGCATGTGTGAAGACCCACTGACCTGTTTCAGCGACGACTTCTCCGCCAGCACCCTTGGCAGCGACTGGGTGGTGGCTCAACGCAATGGCAGCACCTTGCCCTCTTTGCAAAACGGTCGCCTGCGGCTGACCCAGAATACGACCAACCAGGCCACCTCTGCGACCTTCCAGCGCCTCTTCCCGGGGGCCAGCAATCTGGTGACTATCGAGTTCGATCAGTATGCCTACAAGACCTCCGGCTCGAGCGGGGCGGACGGGATGGCGGTGGTGCTCTCCGATGCGACGATCACGCCCCAGCCCGGCGCCTTCGGTGGCCCGCTGGGTTATGGCTTCAAGACCGGGATCAGCGGTTTTGCCGGTGGCTGGATGGGGGTCGGTATCGACGAATACGGCAACTATGCCAACGAGGGGGGCTCCTATAATCCCGGGTCTCGTCCTCAGGCCGTTTCCATTCGTGGCTCCGGTGCCAGTTCGGGGACCTCGGGCTATCGCTATCTGGCGGGAACGGCGAGCAACCTGAGCCCGGCAGTGGACAGCGGAACCAATGGCAACCGCCCCCATCGTTACCGCATCACCATTGACTCGCGCACTGCCGGCAGTTCACTTGCGTCGGTTGAGCGGAACACGGGCTCGGGCTACACCATGCTGGTGGGGCCCATCAATATGGTGAACCAGACGGGGCAGGCGGCGGTGCCCGCCAACTTCCTGCTGTCGCTCACCGGCTCCACCGGTTCTGTGACGAACTACCATGAGCTCGACAACGTCCGGATCTGCGCCCTCAAATCCAATCCGGTGGGGACCCAGATCGATCACTTCGAGTTCGATCACTCCGGTCAGGCCCTGACCTGCAACCCCGAGACCCTCACCATCCGGGCCTGCGCCAACGCCAGTTGCAGCCAACTGTTCACGGACCCGGTGAGCGCCGTCCTGACCCCCCTGAAGAATGGCAGTAACGGCTGGATAGCCGGCAGCCAGGTGAGCTACAGCGGCAACACCGCTACCGTGACCTTCAGCGGCGGCACCACCAAATTGCAGCTGCGCAACAATCTGGCGACGGCCATCACAGTGGGGGTGAGCGGCTCGACGCCGTCCACCAAACCCCTGAGCACCACCCTGTGCCGCGCCGGCAGTGGTGCCCTGAGCGCCGCCGCCTGTACCTTGAGCTTCGCCGACAGCGGCTTCGTGTTCAATGTGCCGGATACCCTGGCCAACAGGCCCCAAGATGTAGTGATCAGTGCCGTCAAAAAGGACAATGCGACCCAGCAGTGTGTCCCCGGTTTTACCGGTGAGCGTTCGGTCGGCTTCTGGGGAACGTATGTCACCCCGAATGACAATTCTGCCGGGAGTCAGATGGCGATAGATGGCAAGACGATTTCGACTTATGCCGCCAATGTAGTCTCGCCAGCGGCGACAACCCTCAATTTGACCTTCGATGGTCAAGGCAAGGCGACGTTGAAGAGTGTTCGCTATCCGGATGCAGGCCAGATGCGGCTTAATGCCCGCCACGATGGCAGCGGGGATACCGCAGGGCTGGTGATGACGGGCTCGGATCTGTTCGTGAGCCGCCCGGTAGGGCTCTGCATCACGCCCACCCAGGGGACCTGTGCGGCAGGGGATATCACCTGCCCTGTGTTCAAGAGGACGGGAGACAGCTTCTCGCTCAATATCCAGGCCATGGCGTGGCAGAGCGACAGCGATGGGGATATCTGCATCGGCAATGGCACCACCCCCAACTTCGTGTTGTCCGACATCGCCCTGACCAGCGAGCTGGTGGCCCCTCAGGGTGGTGTGGCCGCCCAGGTCACTCCGACCAGGTACAGCCATGTTGCAGCCAGTGCCAGCCTCAATACACCCGCCCTCAGCCTCAATGAGGTCGGGGTCTTCAGGATCAAGGCAACGCCACCGGTGGCAACGTCGCCAGAGGGAAGCACAGTATCAACGGGCTATTTCGGTTACTCCATCCCTCCCGCCACCAGCGTGCCGCTGGGGCGCTTCGTACCCTGGGACTTCAACATGACGAGCGGTACCGTCACCCCGGCCTGCGGTGGTTTCAGTTATATGAGCCAGCCATTCGGGGTACAGACCGTGGTGGAGGCGCGCAACAAGGAAGGGAATGTCACGAGGAACTACCGTGATGCCTTTGCCAGAGGGGCCCTCACCCTGGTGGCCGCCAACAATCAGGACGGGGTGGACAGATCCAATCGGCTGGCACCTCTGGCCGCCAGCTGGACCGAAGGAACAGGCAAGCAGTCAGGTCAAACCCGCTTTATGCGGCTGCGCGAACTGACCCCTAGCCTGACCGCACCGGAAGAGCCCTTGCCGCTCCTGCGACTAGGGCTCAGAGTGACGGACGGTGAGACTCCTGAGACCAGCTTCCTCAGCGGACGGAACATGAATCCGGCCGTCAGCGGCAACTGCCAGAGCGGGGTGAACTGCACCGCCAAACAGCTCTCCATTCCGAAGGGATCGGACGATACCATGATCGCCTACTACGGCCGCCTGCTCGCCAGCACCCGTCAGGGGGTCGATAGCGCCCCGCTGGCGCTGCCCCTGCAGGTGCAATATTTCGAAGGGGGCCTGTGGCGAGCCAATTCGCAAGATATCTGTACCCAGATCTCCCTGGCGGGAGGTGGTATCGTCTTTACCGATGCGGAGCAACGCTATGACGCCGCGACGGGGGATCTGATCCTCAAAGACGGTACCCGCATTCGCCTTGGTCTCGGCAATGTGGCTCCGGGCGGTACTCAGGTCGGTTTCGACGCAGGCGAGACCCGGTTCCATTTCGCCGCGCCGAACCAGAGTGTGCGCATTCCCTACGAGATCCGTCTGGACAAACAGCCCCTCTCTCCCCTCTGGCTGGCGGATCCGGCCACGGCGGATCACCTGCTGGGAGAGGCCATTTTTGGCCGGGATCGGGGTAATGACAGAATTATTTATCGCCGCGAAGTGATGCCCTGACACCCGGGCTGACACGGGGAGATAGACGCATTGCTGTACAGTGGCGTCTTATCTCCTTGTTTCGTAGTGTTTGTCGGCCTGAGCGGGTGAGTGATGACTCGCATTTTTGTCGCGCCTGATTGATTGGCGACAGTTTGAGCGCTTGCCCATTGGGGTGGGCATTGGTAAAGTTAGCCGGTTTTCTGCACCTCCAAATTCTTAGGATTTCCCGTAGCCATGTTCAAAAAGCTCAGAGGCGTCTTTTCCAACGATCTGTCGATCGACTTGGGAACTGCCAACACCCTGATCTATGTAAAAGATCAAGGGATCGTCCTTAACGAACCCTCAGTTGTCGCCATTCGCCAAGAGCGCGGGAACGCCAAATCGGTCGCTGCTGTCGGTCATGCCGCCAAGCAGATGCTGGGTCGTACCCCGGGTAACATCTCCGCCATTCGCCCGATGAAAGACGGCGTGATCGCCGATTTCTACGTGACCGAGAAGATGCTGCAGCATTTCATCAAACAGGTTCACGACAACAACTATTTCCGCCCCAGCCCGCGCGTGCTGGTGTGCGTACCCTGCGGCTCCACCCAGGTGGAACGTCGCGCCATCAAGGAATCCGCTCTGGGCGCCGGCGCCCGCGAGGTTTACCTGATCGATGAACCCATGGCTGCCGCCATCGGTGCCGGCCTGCCGGTCTCCGAAGCGACCGGTTCCATGGTGGTGGACATCGGTGGCGGTACCACCGAAGTGGCCATCATCTCCCTGAACGGCGTGGTCTACTCCCAGTCCGTCCGTATCGGTGGCGACAAGTTCGACGAAGCCATCATCAGCTACGTCCGTCGCAACTACGGCAGCCTGATCGGGGAAGCCACCGCCGAGCGCATCAAGCACGAGATCGGCTCCGCCTATCCGGGCGAAGAGGTGCGCGAGATCGAAGTGCGCGGTCGCAACCTGGCCGAGGGTGTGCCCCGCAGCTTCACCCTGAACTCCAACGAGATCCTGGAAGCGCTGCAAGAGCCGCTCTCCGGCATCGTCTCCGCCGTCATGGTGGCCCTGGAGCAATCCCCGCCCGAGCTGGCGTCCGACATCTCCGAGCGCGGCATGGTGCTGACCGGTGGTGGTGCTCTGCTCAAAGACATCGACCGTCTGCTGATGGAAGAGACCGGCATCCCGGTCGTCGTGGCTGAAGATCCCCTCACCTGTGTCGCCCGTGGCGGTGGCAAGGCGCTGGAGCTGATCGATATGCACGGTGGCGATCTGTTCCACTACGAATAAGACCCAAAGCCGGCCGAGCGCCGGCTCTTTTTTGACGACTCATGAAACCCATCTTCGGTAGAGGCCCTTCGCTTCAGTTACGGTTGTTTCTCGCCGTCATCATCTCCGTCGCTGCCATCGTCGCGGATTCCCGCTTCGGTGTGTTCAGCCATGTCCGCGTTTATCTGAGCTCCCTGGTGAGCCCGCTGCAATACATCGCCAACGCCCCCGGCACCCTGCTCGACACCATGTCGACCCAGGTGCAGACCCGCGCCGATCTCATCGAGCAGACCAAGCAGCAGGAGCAGCAACTGTTCACCCTGCGCTCGCGCCTGCTCAAGATGGATCAGCTGGAGCACGAGAACCAGCGTCTGCGCGAGCTGCTGGGGTCGCCGGTACACAAGGAGTCCCGCAAGATGGTGGCCGAGCTGCTGTCGGTGGATTCCGACCCCTTCAGCCATCAGGTGCTGATCAACAAGGGGGCGCTGGATGGCGTCTACAACGGCCAGCCGGTGATCAACGATCAGGGGGTGGTCGGTCAGGTGCTCCACGTGGGCTCTACCACCAGTCGCGTCCTGCTCATCACCGACTCCAGCCACGGCATCCCGGTGCGGGTGCTGCGCAACGACTTGCGTGCCATCGCCTCCGGCAGCGGCGAGCTGGACAAGCTGGAGCTGCGCAACCTGCCCCGCAACACCGACGTCCAGGTCGGCGATCTGCTGGTCACCTCGGGCCTGGGCGGCCGCTTCCCGGAAGGTTATCCGGTGGCGACCGTGACCCGCTCCGACTACGTGGAGGGCAAGCCCTTCGCCCAGATCGAGGCCAAGCCCCTGGTGGCGCTGGACCGTCTGCGCTACCTGCTGCTGCTGTGGACCGACAAGAAACCGGAAGTACACGACAAGGATGCCCTTGAGCCTGCGGCGAGCGCCTCGGCGGCCACGGCAACCTCGGCGGCGGGGGCGACGCGCTGATGCTGCAACCCGCCAGCGGCAGGATCTGGATCTGGTGTTCGATCCTGCTGGCCCTGTGCCTTTCCATCCTGCCGCTTCCCTTTCAATTCGAACCCTTCCGTCCGGACTGGCTCGCCATGGTGCTCATCTACTGGGCGCTGGCGCTGCCGCACCGGACCAACGTCGGCACCGCCTGGGTGGCGGGCCTGCTGCTGGACGTGCTGCTCGGCAGCACCCTCGGCGTGCGGGCCATGGCCATGGCCATCACCACCTACCTGGCGGCCTTCCAGTTCCAGAAGATCCGCAACTTCTCCCTCTGGCAGCAGGCGCTGATCATCGGTCTGCTCTCCCTGGTGGGGAAGATCACCGTGTTCTGGGCGGAGCATCTGTTCAGCCGGGCCAGCCTCAACTTCGCCTACTTTTGGTCGACGTTGACGACGATGTTAATATGGCCCTGGATTTTTATGGTCTTGCGCAAGGTGCGGCGTCGCTTCAATATCAAGTGAATGTGAATAAAAACAACGCATTGTAACTGCGCATCGTCTCATTGAGTGAAGTATGAACAAGCACAACGAACTGCAACTCTATCTCGCCTCGGGCTCCCCCCGCCGGCACGAGCTTCTGACCCGCCTGGGCTACCGTTTCGAGGTCCTCAAGCTGGATGTGCCGGAGCTGCGCAACGACGGTGAGAAGCCCCAGGATTACGTCTGCCGGCTGGCCCGCGACAAGGCCATGGCCGGTGTGGCCGCGGCGCCCACGGCGCTGCCTGTGCTGGGGGCCGACACCATAGTGGTGCTGGGGGAGCGGGTGCTGGAGAAACCCTCCGACCTGCTGGACGCCAAGGACATGCTGGAAGCCCTCTCCGGGCGGGTACACCAGGTGATGACGGCGGTGGCCCTGGCCACCCCGGAGCGGTGCGATGTGCGGCTGGTCACCACCAACGTGGCGTTTCGCAAGCTGGACGAGGCCGAGATCGAAGCCTACTGGCGCACCGGCGAGCCGTGCGACAAGGCGGGCGCCTATGCTATCCAGGGCATTGCCGGCAAATTCGTCAGTCGCCTCGAGGGGAGCTACAGTGCCGTGGTCGGCCTGCCCCTGCTGGAGACGGACCTGTTGATCAAGCAGCACCTCGAGCAGACCCGGTAATCCTCTCGTCAGCAGTGCGCTGCTGAGTTACCCGTTGTTCGTCGTGCCAGAATTCAAAACTAGAAAGGCAAGGTAACTTATGTCGGTAGAACTGCTGGTAAACGTCACCCCCTCCGAAACCCGGGTCGCCCTGGTCGAGAACGGTCTGCTGCAGGAAGTGCATGTGGAGCGTCAGGCCAAGCGCGGCATCGTGGGCAACATCTACAAGGGCAAGATCAGCCGCGTGCTACCCGGCATGCAGGCCGCCTTCGTCGACATCGGCATGGACAAGGCCGCCTTCCTGCACGCCTCCGACATCGTCCCCCATACCGAGTGCGTGGCGATCAAGGAGAAGGAGCAGTTCCAGGCCGGCAACATCGCCGAACTGGTGCGCCAGGGGCAGGACATCATGGTACAGGTGGTCAAAGACCCGCTCGGTACCAAGGGGGCCCGCCTAACCACCGACATCACCCTGCCATCCCGTTATCTGGTCTTCATGCCGGGCAGTGCCCACGTGGGGGTCTCCCAGCGCATCGAATCCGAGGCGGAGCGCGAGCGCCTCAAGCGCACCGTGGCCGGCTATGTGGACGAACTGGGCGGCTACATCATCCGCACCGCCGCCGAAGGGGTGGGGGAGCAGGAGCTGGAGCAGGACGCCGCCTTCTTGAAGCGTCTGTGGCGCAAGATCCTCGAGCGCAAGCAGAAGTACCCCCCCTGCAAGATCCTCTACGAGGATCCCAGCCTGGCGTTCAGGGTGGTGCGTGACTTCGTCGGTGCCGAGCTCGACAAGATCCGGGTCGACTCGCGCCAGAGCTTCGATCAGCTCAAGCGCTTCACCGAGGAGTACGTGCCCGAGCTGGCCAACAAGCTGGAGTACTACACCGGCGAGTCGCCGATCTTCGATCTCTACGATGTGGAGAACGAGATCCAGCGGGCGCTGGAGCGCAAGGTGGAGCTGAAATCCGGCGGCTACCTCATCATCGATCAGACCGAAGCCATGACCACGGTGGACATCAACACCGGAGCCTTCGTCGGCCATCGCAATCTGGAAGAGACCATCTTCAACACCAACGTCGAGGCCACCGCCGCCATCGCCCGTCACCTGCGCCTGCGCAACCTCGGCGGCATCATCATCATCGACTTCATCGACATGCAGTCCGAGGATCACCGTCGCCGGGTGCTGCACAGCCTGGAGCTGGCGCTGGCCAAGGACAGGGCCAAGACCAACGTCAACGGTTTCTCCCAGCTCGGGCTGGTGGAGATGACCCGCAAGCGCACCCGGGAGAGCCTGGAGCACGTGCTCTGCGCCGAGTGCCCCGAGTGCAAGGGGCGCGGCCGGGTCAAGACGGTGGAGTCGGTCTGCTTCGAGATCCTGCGAGAGATCATCCGGGTCAACCGCGCCTACGACGCGGATCAGTTCACCGTCTATGCGGCCCCCTCGGTGGCCGATTACCTGCGGGGGGAGGAGTCCCACAGTCTGGCGGAGCTGGAAGTCTTCATCGGCAAGCAGGTCAGGGTGGTCTCCGAGCCGCTCTGTGGGCAGGAACAGTTCGATGTGGTGATGATGTAATTGGTCTATCGCTGGCTGAGTCGGGGCTGGTTGGCCCTCGGAGTCTTCTTCGTGCTGCTGGCTGTTCTGGTCAGCGTGGTACGACTGGGCGGCCCCTTGCTCAACCAGCACCGGGCGGCCGTGATAGGGACCCTGCTCGGGGAGAGCCAGCTCGAGGTGAGCGTGGATCACGTCGGGCTGGAGTGGACTGCCCGCGGCCCGGCAATCGGGCTGGAAGGACTGGCCATCGCCCCCGATTCGGGGCGTTTCTCCCTGCGCCTTGGCAAGGTGTGGGCCCACCTCGACTTCTGGCGCTCCCTCAACGAACTCAGGCCGGTGTTTGGCCAGTTGATCCTGAGCGACGGCAACATCGCGCTGGACATGACCCAGCCCGCCACCCCCGTCAGCGGGAAGAGCGCGAACCAGCAGGAGGCCCTGCTGCGCTTCCTGCTGACCCAGCTCTCCACCTTCGACATTCACGACACTCGCCTGAGCCTCACCACGGCACTGGGGGAGGTGCGCGCCCTCGACATCGCCCAGTTGCGCTGGCAGAACCGCGGCAAGCGGCATCAGGGGGTCGGCAAGGCCTATCTCATCAACGGGGTGGGGGAGAGCACCCTGGACCTCATCATCGATGTGGATGCCCCCGAGGTGCGGCTCGACCGCCTCAAGGGCCAGCTCTATCTGGGGGCCAGAGAGCTGGACATCAGCCCCATGCTGGCCAGGATCCACGCCGGCGCGCCGCCGGTGAGCGGCCAGCTCGACTTCCAGCTCTGGAGCGAGTTCGAGAAGGGCAGGCTCGGCAACTCCCTGCTGGCCTTTGGCAACAACCACCTGATCTGGAAAGACGAGATCAAGGGGGAGCCGCACCGCCTCGACCTGCAGGGGGGCAAGATCCAGCTGCGCCGGGACGGCGAGGCGTGGCAGCTCGCCAGCCACGACGTCACCTTCAAGCTCGATGGCGCCACCTGGCTGCACAGCCGCCTGCAGCTCGAGCGCATCGGCTCACGCATCCAGGGTTATGTGCCCGCCATCGATCTCGACCAGATTGCCAACCTGAGCCAGCTGGTCTCCGGCCTCTATCCCGAGCTGACCGAGACCCTCAAGCGCACCCGGCCAAGGGGCCAGTTGCAGGAGCTGGTCCTGCAGGCCGACGGGGACTGGCAGGGGCTCTCTCTGCAGGGGCAACTGCGCGGCTTCGGGACCCGGGCCTGGCACGATGTGCCCGGTCTGCAAAAGCTGGACGGTGACTTCTGGCTGACCCCGAACGGGGGGCGTGCCCGCCTGACCCTGGGCAAGGGCAAGGTGGATCCGGCCCGCCACTTCAAGGAACCCATCCCGGTGGACAGTCTGAGTGCGGCCCTCGACTGGTGGCGGGCGCCGCAAGGCTGGGTGCTCTATGGCCAGGACATTGCCCTGGACAACCCGGATCTGCGCCTCGCCAGCCGGTTTCGCCTCGAGCTGTTCGAGCACCCCTTCCTCGCCCTGACCGGGCGCATCGACGTCAAGAACGCGGCCCATGCGGATCGCTACTACCCCCTGGCGGTGATGGATGAGGGGCTGGTGAGCTACCTGAGCGGCGCCATCAAGGGGGGCAAGGCCAAGGGGGCCGACCTGCTCTGGTACGGCGAATTCCGTGACTTCCCCTACGACAACGGCAAGGGCGTCTTCCAGGTGGCGGTGCCGCTGCAACAGGCCACCTACGAGTTTTTCCCGGGCTGGCAGCCGCTGACCGACCTGCAGATCGATCTGCTGTTCCAGAACGCCAGCCTCGACATGAACAGCCGCGCCACCCAGCTCGGCAAGGCCAGCTCCGACTCGGTGCATGCCTGGATCCCGGACCTCTATCCGGGTGCTCACCTCTACGTGGATGCCAGGGTTGAGGGCGAGGGCAAGGCCATCAGCGACTATTTGCAGGACTCGCCGCTGGGGGGATCCGTCGGTCAGGCGCTGCGGGAGGTGGAGATCCGCGGTCCCATGAAGGGCACGGTGAAGCTCGACATACCGCTGGATGGCGAGGGGGAGGTCAAGGCCAGCGGGGAAGCCAGCTTCAAGAACAACAAGGTGAGGATCGCCTCCCTGGATCTGCCCCTCGACGGGGTTGCAGGGACGCTCGAGTATGACAACGAGCAGACGCGCATTCACAACCTCAAGGCCAGCCTGTGGAACCAGCCGCTGACCCTGGATTATCAGGGGCGGCAACTGCCCCACGGCTATCAGGCCGACCTCAAGTTCCAGGGGCAGTGGGACAGCCGCCGCCAGCGCCGGGATATACCGGCCCTCGAGATGCTCCAGGGGCGCAGCAACTGGTCCGGTACCCTGGGGCTGACCCTGCCCGAGAACAAGGCGTTCAGCTTCCAGCTGGCGCTGGACTCCAACCTGCAGGGCATGGGGCTGGATCTGCCTGTGCCCCTGACCAAGGCGGCGGGTACCCGGCTGCCTCTCAAGGTGACGGCCCGTGGGCGGGATGGCAGCGCCGACATCCGCGCCGTGCTGGGGGCGGACATCGACATGCAGAGCCGCCTGGTGTACGGCGACGGCGTGCCCTATCTCAGCCGGGTGCGGGTCAACATCGGCCAGCCTGGGGCGCGGGTGATGCAGGACAAGCCCATGCTGCTCGCCATCAACCAGCAGCAGGCGGACGTAGCCGGCTGGCTGGCACGTCTCAAGCAGTGGCTGCCAGCTGGCACGGCGCCGAGTGACAATGCGGTGGTGGGTCCCGCTTTCTTGCCCCAGGAGTGGTGGGTGGATGGCCAACTGGCCCGTGCCGACATCGGCAGCGCCAGCCTCAAGGCGGTGCACTTCACCCTGGGGCCGGTGAACCAGGCCACCGAGGTGATGATCGACAGCCCCGACGTGATGGGGGTGGTGCGGGTGCCGGTGGCCGATGGGCGCCCCATCGATGCCAAGTTTGCCCGCATCTACTGGTCCGGCAAGGGGACCGATCTCAGCCCGGATCCCGATGAGCGCCAGGACAGGGCCATCATGGACGCCATTCCCTGGCTCACCTTCAGCTGCGTGGATTGCCGCTTCGGCGAGCTGCCCCTGGGGGAGGTGAAGGGGGAGCTGCAGCCCGGGGCCAACCGGCTGGATCTCAAGGGACTGGAGATGCGCCTGGCGGGCAGCACCCTGCGCGGCAGCGCCGAGTGGCTGGCCCGTGGCAGCCAGATGCAGACCCGTGCCAGGGTGAACCTCGAGACCCGCAACAGCGAGCTGCTGCTCAAGCGGCTCGGCTACACCTCGCCCATCGGGGATGCCCCGGGCAAGCTGGCGCTGGATCTGAACTGGCGTGACGTGCCCTACCGCCTGAGCCTGCCGACCCTGGCGGGCAGCGCCGACTACCAGCTGGAGGGGGGGACCCTGCGAGAGGTCAACGACAAGGGGGCCCGGCTGCTCTCCCTGCTGAGCCTCGATTCCCTGATGCGCAAGCTGCGCCTCGATTTTCGCGACGTCTTCGACAAGGGCTTCTATTTCGAGTCCATGTCCGCCTCCGCCAAGGTCCATCAGGGGGTGGTGGAGAACAACGACTTCTACATGAAGGGGGCCGCGGGCAACCTGCGGGGCAAGGGTATCGCTGATCTGGTGCGCTGGCGGCTCGACTTTGATCTGAGCTTCTCTCCGAACCTGGGGGGCACCCTGCCCGTGGTGGCGGCCTTCTCCCTGACTCCCATCACCGGGCTCTATGTGCTGGCCCTCTCCAAGCTGCTGGAGCCCGTGGTGGACGTGGTGACCCGCATCGATTTTCGGGTCTCCGGCCCGCTGGACGCCCCCAGGCTGGTGGAGGCGGGGCGGGATCGCGCCCGCATCAAGCTCAACCAGCACCAGAAGGAGGCGGTGGATGCGGTGGCGCCCGGCCTGCCCGCCAAGGAGGTCACCCCCTTCCTGCTCAATCCCAAGCATCAGGGCTCGGGTCAGCGCTGAGGGCATGCACCGGGCTGGGGGACTTTCCCCCGACCGCCAAACCCCTCATAGTGCAGATATTGCCCCGCGAGCCGAGAAGGCCTTCTGCCACCGGCTCGCCCAACAGAAGAGTGCGGATATTGCCCGCGAGCCGTGAAGGCCTTCTGTCACCGGTCACCGGCTCGCCCAACAGAAGAGTGCGGATATTGCCCTGCGAGCCGAGAAGGCCTTGTGCCACCGGCTCGCCCAACAGAAGGAGCGCGTCATGTGGCTAGCCGCCATGCAATTGATATCGGGTCGTACCTGGCAGGATAACCGGGAGCGGATCGCCGCCGAGCTGGCGAGTCTGCCCGGGGAGCGCCCCTTGCTGGTGCTGCTGCCGGAAAACTTCGCCCTCTTTGGCGAGCGGCAGGGGTATCTGGACGGGGCAGAGCCATTGGGAAATGGCCCAATCCAGCAGCAACTCTCTGATTGGGCCAAATCCCACGGCATCTGGCTGGTGGCCGGGGCCATGCCCACCGCCATCGCCGGTGCCGACCACATCCACACCAGCACCCTGGTGTTCGATCCCGACGGCGAGCTCAAGGGGCACTACCACAAGATCCACCTGTTTGACGTGGACGTGGCGGACAATCACGGCCGCTACCGGGAGTCGGAGACCTTCAGCCCGGGTGATCAGCCTGTGCTGGTGGACTCCCCCTTTGGTCCCCTCGGCCTTTCTATCTGTTATGATCTGCGCTTTCCCGAGCTGTACCGCCAGTTGGCCCGGGCCGGTGCCCGGGTGCTGCTGGTGCCTGCCGCCTTTACTGCCGTCACCGGCGAGGCGCACTGGGAGCCCCTGTTGCGGGCCCGTGCCATCGAGAACCAGTGCTACGTGGTGGCCGCCAACCAGGGAGGCACCCACGAGACGGGGCGCCAGACCTGGGGCCACAGCATTGTGATCGACCCCTGGGGCCGGGTGCTGGCCTGTCGGGCGTCGGGGCAGGGCACAGTGCTGGCGCCGCTGGATGGGGCCCTGATCGATGAATTGAAACGCACCATGCCGGTGCTGCAACACGCCCGCCTGCTGTGAGCCCGCGGCCGTGGATTTAACCGTTACGACATCTCGCATGAGAGTGGAGAGAAAGATTTGAGTCTATTGAGCCAGGTTAGTGCCTCCCTGTTGGCCCCGAACGATCTCGACGAAGGGCGGCTGCAACAGCTGCTCGGCAGCCTGATGAGCCATCAGGTGGAGTTCGGCGACCTCTATTTCCAGCGCAGCTGGCACGAGTCCTGGATGCTGGAGGACGGCATCGTCAAGGATGACAGCTACAACATCGATCAGGGGGTGGGGGTGCGCGCCGTCAGCGGCGAGAAGACCGGTTTCGCCTACTCGGACGAGCTGAGCCTGCTGGCGCTGCAACAGTCGGTGACTGCCGCTCGCGGCATCGCCGCCGCCGGTGCTCACGGCAAGGTAAAAGCATGGGCTCGCACTGAAGCAAACCTGCTCTACCCGGCGCTGGATCCCCTGCAGACCCTCGACAAGCAGCAGAAAATTGCCCTGCTGGAGCAGATGGACAAGTTCGCCAGAAGTCTGGATCCCGCCATCAATCAGGTGATGGCCTCCATCAGCGGGGTCTATGAAGAGATCCTGGTGGCCGCCACCGATGGCACCCTGGCCGCCGACGTGCGCCCCCTGGTGCGCCTCTCGGTGACCGTCATCGCCGAGAAGGGGGATCGCCGTGAGCGCGGCAGCGCGGGTGGCGGTGGCCGCTTCGGTTACGACCATTTCCTCGAGCTGGACGGGCTCGAGAGCCGGGCGTTTGGCTATGTGCGCGAAGCGGTGCGCCAGGCCCTGGTCAACCTGGAGGCCATCGACGCCCCGGCCGGCACCATGCCGGTGGTGCTCGGTGCCGGCTGGCCCGGTGTGCTGCTGCACGAGGCGGTGGGGCACGGTCTGGAAGGGGACTTCAACCGCAAGGGCTCCTCCGCCTTTGCCGGGCGCATCGGCGAGCAGGTGGCTTCCAAACACTGCACCATCGTCGATGACGGCACCCTGCCGGGTCGGCGCGGCTCCGTCTCCATCGACGACGAGGGGACGCCGGGGGGTTACAACGTGCTGATCGAGAACGGCATCCTCAAGGGTTACCTGCAGGACAAGCAGAACGCCCGTCTGATGGGGGTGTCGCTCACCGGCAACGGCCGCCGCGAATCCTACGCCGCCCTGCCGATGCCGCGCATGACCAACACCTACATGCTGGCGGGTCAGTACGATCCAGCGGAGATCATCGCCTCGGTGAAGAAGGGCATTTATGCCCCCAACTTCGGTGGCGGCCAGGTGGACATCACCTCCGGCAAGTTCGTCTTCTCCGCCTCCGAGGCCTACCTCATCGAGGATGGCAGGATCACCGCGCCCATCAAGGGGGCGACCCTGATCGGCAACGGCCCCGAGGCGATGAGCCAGGTTTCCATGGTGGGCCGTGATCTCGCGCTGGATCGCGGGGTCGGGGTCTGCGGCAAGGAGGGGCAGAGCGTGCCGGTCGGCGTTGGCCAGCCCACCCTCAAGCTGGATCAGCTCACAGTGGGCGGTACCCAGTAAGGTCATACACCTTTGTAAACCCCGGCCCGGCGCCGGGGTTTTTATTGGAAGGCGCAAGCAATAAAAAGCCCCGGCAGGCGCCGGGGCTGGGAAAGGGGTCGGGTCAGTTGACCGAAATGGCGCGGGCGTCGATGAAGAAGCGGGCGTGGCCGTGGTCATCCACCCTTATCTGGGCGAGCAGGCGATCCTTTCGCTTGAACTCCCATCCTGTCTTGATCCGGGTCAGCGCGGGGCTGGCGGCACCGACCACGTTCAGATACTCATGAAACAGGCTGTAGCTTCCAATCTCGGTCAGCATCTTTTCCATTTGCATATCTCCTCAAGTGATGGGGTCAGCACATGCCACGCTAGCGGCAACCTTCTGAACCCTGCCTGTACAAAAACCAGACTACCCCATCAAGATGAAGGCAATATGATCAGGCGCAAGATCAGGAGGGATTTGCACGAAAAATGACACCGTTTTCAATCAGGGCTGGCGCGGCACGGCGAGATGATCGAGGGCGGTAGATCCGGCATGGGTCGGCAAGGCTGCAGCGGGTTGTTCCATCACCTGGCCATGGAAGACGGGATCCTGCGCCACCTCCTTGACGCCGTTGATGCAGAACTGCATACCCATGCACACCAGCAGGAAACCCATGATGCGGGTCATGGCGTCGATGCCGGTGGCTCCCAGGATCTTGCACACGGGATCTGCCAGCTTGAGCACACCCCAGCTGATCAGGCTCATCAGGGCGAAGGCGGTGACCATGGCGGCATAGATGACGACGCGATCGGCCTCGGCCGGCAGCTCGGCGATCTGGGCCGCGCCGCTGATCACCAGCGCCATGGTGCCGGGTCCGCACATGCTGGGCATGGTGAGGGGCACGAAGGCGATATTCTGGTTGGCCTCGACCCCCGCAGACTGGTTTGGCGAGGGGAACAGCATGCGAAAGCCGATGAAGGCGATGATGAGGCCACCGGCCAGGCGCAGGCCGGGAATGGAGATCCCGAACAGATCCAGGATGGAGGACCCGATGAAGAAGCTGACGCACAGGGTGGCGAACAGATAGAGGGCGGCCAGGTTGATCTGGCGGCGGATGTGCTCGCGGGACATGCCCTTGCTCAATCCCAGCAGCAGGGTGGCCGTGGTGGGCGGGTTGACCATGGGCAGCAGGGCCAGCAAGGCGAGAAAGACGACCTGGAAG
Organism: Aeromonas sp. WP2-W18-CRE-05; assembly: GCF_014168615.1. Classification (NCBI taxonomy): domain Bacteria; kingdom Pseudomonadati; phylum Pseudomonadota; class Gammaproteobacteria; order Aeromonadales; family Aeromonadaceae; genus Aeromonas; species Aeromonas sp. WP2-W18-CRE-05. The sequence continues at coordinate 295,608 of NZ_AP021917.1, forward strand.
AACATAGTGGACCTCGGGCAGATGGACGGATTGGGGTGAGCTGGCAGGTCCGCAGCGGACCGCCACCCGGTCGATGATATCCGCAAAGAACAAGCCCCGACAGTGCGGGGCTTGCTTGGGAAGGATCAGGCGGCCTGCGGGGTGGCCTGGCGTTGGCCGCGCTGGCGCAGCCAGAGCCAGATGCCGAGCACGAAACCGAGGGCGGCCAGGCTGACCACATAGTGGGAGGGGGCCAGCACGTCCTCCTTCATCCAGAGGGTGACCAGCATGGGGGTGAGGCCGCCGAAGATGGCGTAGGCCACGTTGTAGGAGAACGACAGCCCGGAGAAGCGCACCACCGGCGGGAAGGCATTGACCATGACGTAGGGCACGGCGCCGACGATCCCCACCGCAAAGCCCGCCAGCATGTAGAGGGGCACCAGCTGATCCGTGCCGACTGCCAGGCTGTGGTAGAAGGTATAAGTGGCGCCGGCCAGCAGCAGGGAGCCCAGGATGAAGGTAGGACCGCTGCCGATGGCATCGATCAGGCGACCATAGACGATGCAGCCCAGGGTGAGGGCGACGATGGCCAGGGAGTTGGCGGTCAGGGCATCGGCCGGGCTGATGCCGTGGACCTTCTGCAGATAGGTCGGGGTCATCAGGATCACCACTACTATGCCGGCGGAGAGCAGCCAGGTCAGCAGCATGGAGACGACGACGCTGCCCTTGTGTTCACGCAGTACCGTCTTGAGGGGCAGCTCCTCGGCCAGGGACTTGTTGGCCTGCATCTCGGCGAAGACCGGGGTCTCGTGCAGCCAGCGGCGCAGGTACATGGCGACGATGCCGAACACGCCGCCGAGCACGAAGGCCAGACGCCAGCCCCAGTCGCTCACATCGCCCGGGCTCATGCCACGGTTGATGGCGGTCGCCACCAGGGAGCCGAGCAGGATGCCGGCGGTCAGCCCCGCGGTGAGGGTGCCGCAGGCGACACCGACCCGGCGGGCGGGCACGTGTTCGGCCACGAAGACCCAGGCACCGGGGACTTCCCCGCCGATGGCGGCCCCTTGCAGGATCCGCAGCAGCAGCAACAGCAGGGGGGCGGCGATGCCGAGCACGGCGTAGGTGGGCAACAGGCCGATCAGCAGGGTCGGCAAGGCCATCAGGATGATGCTGAGGGTGAACATCCGCTTGCGGCCGATGAGATCGCCAAAGTGGGCCATGATGATGCCCCCCAGGGGACGAGCCAGGTAGCCGGCGGCGAAGATGCCGAAGGTCTGGAACTGGCGCAGCCACTCGGGAATGTCGGCCGGGAAGAAGAGCTCGCCGATGACCACGGCGAAGAAGACGAAGATGATGAAGTCGTAGAATTCGAGGGCGCCGCCCAGCGCCGCCAGGCTCAGAGTCTTGTAATCCTGTCGATTGAGGGGGCGACCGTGGTCGTGCGATGTGCTGACTTTACTCATATCCTTATGTTTCCCATCGTTTTTTTAGTTATTCTCCCCGGTGTGCTGCGGGGATACGCTCACCCACGAGGGTATGCTTTTGTGTCCCGCAATGTAAATCGCACAATTCGCAACACTGTCTTGCAGCACGGTGCGGCAAGTAGCTGGAGAGATCATGACGAAGAAAAAGGTACTGCTCTCCTGGAGCAGCGGAAAAGACAGCGCCTGGGCCTTGCATCGCCTGCGCCAGGATCCGGCCATCGAGGTGGTGGGGCTGTTCACCACCCTCAACCAGGCGTTCGAGCGGGTGGCCATGCACGGGGTGCGCAAGCAGTTGCTGTTGGCACAGGCTGAGTGCGTGGGCTTGCCGCTGATCACCATCGACCTGCCCTGGCCCTGCAGCAACGAGGAGTATGGGCGCATCATGACGGGCTTCATCGCCGATGTGCAGGTCAAGGACATTTACCACATGGCGTTCGGGGATCTCTTTCTTGAGGATGTGCGCGCCTATCGGGAGCGGCAACTGGCGGGGACCGGCATCACGCCGCTCTTCCCGCTCTGGGGCAGCGACACGACCGAGCTGGCGCAGGCGATGATCGACGCCGGGCTCAAGGCCAGGGTCTGCACCCTGGATCCGGGCAAGCTGGACGCCGGGTTTGGTGGTCATGAATTCGGCCCGGCCTTCCTGGCTGCCCTGCCCGCCGGGGTGGATCCCTGCGGCGAGAACGGGGAATTTCACACCCTGGCCTGGGACGGCCCCATGTTCCTGCATCCCCTGCCCATCCGGGTGGGGGAAACTGTGCTGCGAGACGGCTTCGTCTTCACCGATCTGCTGGCGGAGGATCCCGAATGAGGGAAGACCCCCTCGGGTGAGAAAGGAAAGGGGCCGGCTCCGTGAGGAATCGGCCCCTTTGCGTTTGCCCCCTTCAGCGGGCGGCGAAGGTGTCGCAACTGGCGGGCTTGCCGCTGTCAAAACCGCGTTTGAACCAGGTGAGGCGCTGGGCCGAGGTGCCGTGGGTGAAGCTGTCGGGAACGACCCGGCCCTGACCCTGCTGCTGCAACCTGTCGTCGCCGATGGCCTGGGCGGCGTTGAGCGCCTCTTCCAGATCGCCGCGTTCCAGCACCTGCTCTTTTTCCATATAGTGGCCCCAGACCCCGGCGAAGCAGTCCGCCTGCAGTTCGAGCTTGACCGACAACCGGTTCTGGGCGACCTGGCTCAGCCCCTGTTGCTGCTGGCGCACCTTGGTGGAGATGCCGAGCAGGTTCTGCACGTGGTGGCCCACTTCGTGGGCGATCACATAGCCCTGGGCGAAGTCGCCGTCGGCCCCCAGCTTGTCGCGCATGTCCTGATAGAAGGAGAGATCGATGTAGACGGTGCTGTCGGCCGGACAGTAAAAGGGCCCCATCACCGACTGCCCCTGGCCGCAGCCGGTGCGGGTCGCACCGCGATAGAGCACCAGTCTGGGGGCCTGATAGTGGTTGCCACTTTGCTGGAACATCTCACCCCAGGCGTCCTCCGTGGAGGCGAGCATCACCGAGGTGAAGCGGGCGAGGGGATCGTTTGCAGCCTGGGACGAGTTCTGACGCTGGGGCTGGCTCTGCGGGGCCGGATCCTGCAGCAGGGGGCCGAGGTCCACGCCGTAGTACCCCGCCACCATGACCACCACCAGCAGGATCAGGCGCCCCTTGCCGCCGATGGGCAGGCCGCGACCCCCGTTGCCGCCGCCTTGCTGGCGTCGGTCTTCCACATTGTTGCTCTCACGGCGATCTTGCCAGCGCATATCCCCATACTCCCGTCATTGGTGGTGGCAGTAATGATAATGGCTGGCGCCGGGGCTTGCCTAATCGGCCCGGGTCATTCGGCCCAGGGCATCTCGGGCAGGCTGTCGAGAAACTCGCCGTAACGGACGAGGTTGAAGGGGCCCTGTTCGGCTTCCATGGCCATGAGTTCGGCGCCCAGGGCGCAGGCGATGTATTGCAGCGCCTCTTCCCGCGGGGTGCCCTTCATCACCAGGCGCATCAGGGTGGCTTTCACCTGGAGGGGATGGCCGTCGGCGAGCTGGTTCTCCACCATCTCCAGCAGTGTCTCTTCATCAAAAAATTCGGGGGTATCGGTCATGGCCGTTCTCCTGCCTGTTCCATGGGGTGGGCAGTATAGCGGGGACGCGGCTCCCGGGGGCGAAAATATCCTCCGGGTCTTGCCAAGGAAGCGGGGCGGGAGCAGTCTTGGACACTCTCTCTGCCGAACGAGCCCATGTCATGATCCTCTCCGAGCGCCTGGAACTGCGCGAACTGACCATTGTCGATGCCCCCTTCATTCTCGAACTGCTCAACGATGGTGATTTTCACCGCTACATCGGCGATCGCGGGGTGCGTACCCTGGCGGATGCCGAAAACTACATCCAGCAGGGGCCTGCGGTCAGTTATGCCCGCCACGGTCACGGACTCTATCTGGTGGTGCGGCGGGAAGACGGGGCCAGGCTCGGCATCTGCGGTCTGATCAAGCGCGATACCCTGCCCTGTGAAGACATCGGCTATGCCTTCCTGCCCGCCTGGCGTGGCCAGGGCTATGCCATCGAAGCCGCGCGGGCGGCCATGGCAGATGGCCGTGAACGGCTCGGCATCGAGCGGGTGGTCGCCATCGTCACCCCGGGCAATGAGCGCTCGGTCCGGCTACTCGCCAAGCTGGGGCTGAGTCAGGGCAAACGGGTCAGGCTGGGAGCCGGCGAGGAGGAGTGCCTGCTGCTGGAGGCGCCGGACAAGGAGACTTGCGGGGTCTAGCCACCGCTCTGGGAGCGGGGCCATGCGACTATGACGTCAGGCAAGGAGGCCGCCGTGAGTTGCGGCCTGTCTGCATCGGGCGCTGCCGGTGGGCAGGCAAGGTCAGTTGAGCTCTTCGATGGAGAACTCGCCGGCGATGCCATCACAGGAGATGGCGAAGCCGCCGCTGAAGCGGGTGCTGAACTGGATCAGGAACGCATCGTCGTCGTGTTCTTGCACGGGCAGGTTGATGGGTTTGCTGCGACGCAGGGGTTTGCGGATCTGTACGTGTTTCATCATGGTATTTCTCTATATAAATTAAGTGTTTGCTCCTTGTATTGGCAAATGTCAGGTCAATGGGCGCGGTCAGCACGATGGCGGACGAGCGCGCAGGAATACCCAGCCCGGTTCAGGGGCGTCTGCACTTTCAAGGAAGGCGCCAAGGACCACGCGGATGCATGATGCTACTTGGGAGTGGGCAGATCGGGTCTGCACCGTGAGAGCCGGGCAACGCAGGCAGACAGCCTGAACGGTTCTCAAGGCGAGTAAATCAGAAGAAGGTTATGCGGGTACTGGCAGGATTCATCGTGAGGTGAAGCATTGCGAACATAATCAGGGCTGATTAACTAGCCGGCGCGCATTATCTCCTCGAAATGTGTAAAAAGCAAACACTAATTGTGCGTTCACCCAGTCATTCCCTGTTTTTCACTGCCACGGGGACGGCAAAAGGGCTCCCGAGGGAGCCCTTTTCATTGCCGGTCAGGGACGGGCTCAGGCGTCGCCACAGGCCTTCTTGGCGGCGGTGATCATGGGGGTAATGGTCATGCCCTGTACCACGATGGAGAACATCACCACCGAGTAGGTCATCACCAGGATCACCTGGCGCAGATCGACGTTGTGCTCCGGGATCATCATGACACCGGATGGCAGTGCCAGGGCCATGGCCATGGCCAGGCCGCCACGCAGGCCGCCCCAGGTGAGGATGCGCACCGAGAAGGTGTTGTAGCTGCGGAACTTGCGGAACGCCACATAGGGCAGGGAGACGCTGATGAAGCGGGCGGCGAGGCAGAGCGGCACCGCGATGACCAGCAGGATCCAGTCGCGCCAGGCCAGATCCAGCAGCACCAGTGCCAGACCGATCAGCAGGAACAGCAGGGCATTGAGGAACTGATCCATCAACTCCCAGAAGTGATCCAGGTGGTGCTGGCTCTGCTCGGAGAAGCCGGAATGACGGGTCCAGTTGCCGATCATGATGCCGGTCACCACCATGGCCAGGGCGCCGGAGACGCCGATCATGTTGGCGAAGGCGAAGCCCGCGGTCGGGATGCAGAGGGTCAGCAGCAGCTCCAGGGAGCCGTCGTCGGTGGCGCTGATCATCACGTGGGCGATGAGACCCAGCACGGCCCCGAACAGGATGCCGCCGAGAGCCTCATGCAGGAACAGACCGGCCACGCTGCCGAAGGTGGGCTCCACGCCGCCAAAGGCCACGGCAAACACGGTGGCGAAGATCACCAGGCCGACACCGTCGTTGAACAGGGATTCCCCTTCGATCTGGATGGCGATCTGGGGTGGCGCCTTCATCTTCTTGACGATGGCCAGTACGGCAATCGGGTCAGTGGGGGAGATCAGCGCGCCGAACAGCATGCAGTAGACCAGCGGCAGGTCCCAGCCCAGCAGCTTGGCGATGAACCAGAAGCCGTAGCCGATGAGGAAGGTGGAGAGCAGGGTGGCGGCTATGGCCAGAATGGTGATTTCCCACTTCTGGCTACGCAACGCCTTGAGGTTGATGCCAAGGCCGCCGGCGAACAGCAGGAAGCCCAGGATCCCCTTCAACAGGAAGTTCTGGAAGTCGATGCTCTCCATGGTCTTGATGGCGAGAGGCTCCAGATTGAACCAACCCAGTTTGCCAAACAGCACCAGCAGCGCGGAGATCAGCATGGAGCCCGCAGTGATGGCGATGGTGGTCTGGATCTTCACAACATACTGGTTGGCAAAGGCGATGAAGATCGCCAACGCTGCCAGGAAGCAGAGTGTGTAGTAGACGCTCATAGTTATTTTTCTCTTTGGTAAACAGCAAGCACGTATCCCTCTTGAGGACGGGCATAGGGTACTCCCGGGTTAGATCATGCTCATTACCTATTTATGGTTATATTTAATCGTCATCACGGACAGATAGACGGCTAGATTTCCATTTAATTTGATTGCTGCTAGGATGGGCATCACGCAGTTGCATGGATGTAAGGGGTACGAGCGGTGTCGAGCAGAGAGTCGAACAAGAAAGCGGATGTCACAACCAGGCTGGAAGCCTGTCTCAAGGAGCGGATCCTGATCATCGACGGGGCCATGGGCACCATGATCCAGGGTTACAAACTCGGTGAGGCGGACTATCGGGGGGAGCGGTTTGCCGACTGGCATACCGACATCAAGGGCAACAACGACCTGCTGGTGTTGAGCCGTCCAGCCGTCATTCGCGAGATCCACGACCAGTATTGTGCCGCCGGGGCCGACATCCTCGAGACCAACACCTTCAACGCCACCCGCATCGCCATGGCGGACTACGAGATGGAAGCGCTCTCGGCCGAGATAAACCGGGAGGCGGCCCGCCTGGCCCGCGCCGTGGCGGACGAGTGGACAGCCAAGGACCCGGCGAAACCGCGCTTTGTGGCGGGGGTCCTGGGTCCCACCAACCGTACCGCCTCCATCTCGCCGGACGTGAACGATCCGGGCAAGCGCAACGTCACCTATGACGAGCTGGTGGCCGCCTACACCGAATCGACCCACGCCCTGATCGAGGGCGGTGCCGACATCATCCTGATCGAGACCATCTTCGACACCCTCAACGCCAAGGCGGCCGCCTTCGCGGTGGACCTGGTGTTCGAGGAGCTGGGTTACAGCCTGCCGGTGATGATCTCCGGCACCATCACGGACGCCTCCGGTCGTACCCTCTCGGGCCAGACCACCGAGGCCTTCTACCACTCCCTTCGCCACGTCAAACCGGTCTCCTTCGGCCTCAACTGTGCGCTGGGGCCGGACGAGCTGCGCCAGTACGTGGAGGAGCTCTCCCGCATCAGCGAGACCTATGTCAGCGCCCACCCCAACGCCGGTCTGCCCAATGCGTTTGGCGAGTACGACCTGGACGCGGTCGAGATGGCGGAGCATATCCGCGAGTGGGCTTCGAGCGGCTTTCTCAACCTGGTGGGCGGCTGCTGCGGCACCACCCCGACCCACATCCGCACCATGGCGGACGCTGTGGCGGGCATCACACCCCGCGCCCTGCCGGATCTGCCGGTGGCCTGTCGGTTGTCGGGCCTGGAGCCTCTCATCATCACGGCGGAGTCCATGTTCGTGAACGTGGGTGAGCGGACCAACGTCACCGGCTCGGCCAAGTTCAAGCGCTTGATAAAAGAAGGGCTCTACGACGAGGCGCTGGATGTCGCCAAGCAGCAGGTGGAAAACGGCGCCCAGATCATCGACATCAACATGGATGAGGGGATGCTGGACGCCGAGGCGGCCATGGTGCGCTTCCTGAACCTCATCGCCGGGGAACCGGACATCGCCCGGGTGCCGGTGATGATCGACTCCTCCAAGTGGGAGGTGCTGGAGGCGGGCCTCAAGTGCGTGCAGGGCAAGCCGGTGGTCAACTCCATCTCCATGAAGGAGGGGGAGGACAAATTCATCGAGCAGGCGAAACTGCTGCGCCGCTACGGCGCCGCCGTCATCGTCATGGCGTTCGACGAGGTGGGCCAGGCCGATACCCGGGCCCGCAAGTTCGAGATCTGCCAGCGCGCCTACCGCATTCTGGTGGACCGCGTCGGCTTCCCGCCGGAAGACATCATCTTCGACCCCAACATCTTCGCGGTGGCGACCGGCATCGACGAGCACAACAACTACGCGGTGGACTTCATCGAAGCGGTGAAGGACATCAAAACGCACCTACCCCACGCCATGATCTCCGGCGGCGTCTCCAACGTCTCCTTCTCCTTCCGTGGCAACGAGCCGGTGCGCGAAGCCATCCACGCCGTCTTCCTCTACCACGCCATCAGGAACGGCATGGACATGGGGATCGTCAACGCGGGCCAGCTTGCCATCTACGAAGACATCCCGGCCGAGCTCAAAGAGAAGGTCGAGGCGGTGGTGCTGAACCTCAACGACAACGCCACCGAGGCGCTGCTGGCCATCGCAGAGAAGTATCGCGGCGCGGGTGCCCAGGCGGAGGATCCGCGGGATCAGGAGTGGCGCAGCTGGCCGGTGGGCAAGCGGCTCGAACACGCCCTGGTCAAGGGGATCACCGACTTTATCGAGGAGGACACCGAGGAGGCGCGCGCCCAGGCCGAGAAGCCGCTGCACGTCATCGAGGGGCCGCTGATGGATGGCATGAACGTGGTGGGCGATCTGTTCGGCGCCGGCAAGATGTTCCTGCCCCAGGTGGTGAAGTCGGCCCGGGTGATGAAGCGGGCGGTGGCCTACCTGCAGCCCTACATCGAGGCGGAGAAGTCCGGCGGTTCCAGCAACGGCAAAATCGTGCTGGCCACCGTCAAGGGCGACGTGCACGACATCGGCAAGAACATCGTCGGGGTGGTGCTCCAGTGCAACAACTTCGAGATTGTGGATCTCGGGGTCATGGTCTCCTGCGAGACCATCCTCAAGACGGCCCGGGAAGTGAACGCCGACATCATCGGCCTGTCGGGCCTGATCACTCCCTCCCTGGACGAGATGGTGCACGTAGCAAAGGAGATGGAGCGTCAGGGGTTCAAGCTGCCGCTGCTCATCGGCGGTGCCACCACTTCCAAGGCCCACACCGCGGTGAAGATAGAGCAGAACTACTCCGAGCCCGTGGTCTATGTCTCCAACGCCTCCCGCGCCGTGGGGGTGGCCCAGAGCCTGCTGAGCCCGGAGCTCAAGCCCGCCTTCGTGGCCCGCATCGACAAGGAGTACGAGATTGCCCGGGATCAGCATGCCCGCAAGCAGCCGCGCTCCAAGCCGGTCAGCCTGGCCCATGCCCGGGCCAACCGCCATCAGCTGGACTGGGTGGGCTATGAGCCCCCGGCGCCCCGGGAGCCCGGCGTGCAGACCTTCGAAAACGTGCCCATCTCTGTGCTGCGCCCCTACATCGACTGGACGCCGTTCTTCCTGAGCTGGGAGCTGGCGGGCAAGTTCCCCCGCATTCTGGAGGATGAAGTCGTGGGGGAGGAGGCGACGCGCCTCTACGCCGACGCCAACGCCATGCTGGACCAGCTGGAGAAGGATCAGAGCGTGCGCTGCGCCGGCATCGTCGGCCTGTTCCCCGCCAACGCCGTGGGGGACAGCATCGAGGTTTACACCGACGAGTCCCGCACTGAAGTGAAAAAAGTGCTGCACCACCTGCGCCAGCAGAGCGAGAAGCAGGGCTTCCCCAACTACTGTCTGGCGGACTATGTGGCGCCGAAAGAGAGCGGCAAGCCCGACTGGATCGGTGCCTTCGCGGTGACCGGCGGCATCGGCGAGGAGGCCATCGCCAAGGCCTACAAGGCGGACCACGACGACTACAACGCCATTCTCATCCAGGCGGTGTGCGATCGCCTCGCCGAGGCCTTTGCCGAATACCTTCACGAGCAGGTGCGCAAAGTGCACTGGGGCTATGCCCCGGACGAGGCGCTCAGCAACGAGGAACTGATTCGCGAAAATTATCAGGGGATACGTCCGGCGCCGGGCTACCCGGCCTGCCCGGAGCACACCGAGAAGGGGAGCATCTGGGAGCTGCTGGACGTGGAGCAGGCCATCGGCATGCAGCTCACCGAGTCCTACGCCATGTGGCCGGGGGCAGCGGTGTCGGGCTGGTACTTCTCCCACCCCGAGAGCAAGTATTTCGCCGTGGCCCAGATCCAGCAGGATCAGGTGGAAGACTACGCCATGCGCAAGGGGATGACCCTGGCAGAGGCCGAACGCTGGCTGGGGCCCAACCTGCATTGATCCCCGTCTGCCCCGTCTCACGCGGTGCGGGGCAGGCGCCGGGTACGCACGCCATATCGAGGTTGCCATGAAGATTGGATTTGTCGGTCTGGGGGCCGTGGTGCAGACAGCCTATCTGCCTGCACTTGCCGCCCTGGCGGAAAATCCCGAGATATGGGGTTTTGATCCCGCCATCACCCTGCCCGGTGTCATGTCTGCGCCGACCCTGGAAGCCCTGCTGGCCGAACCCCTGGATCGGCTGGTGATCGCCACGCCTTCCCTGCTGCATCTGCCCGTGCTGGAACAGGCACTGGCCAGCGCCATTCCCCTCATCCTGGTGGAGAAACCCGTGGTGGCCACCCTGGCCCAGCACGATCGCCTGCACGCCCTGCTGGCGGACCCCGAGGTCGCGGCCAGGGTGCTGGCACTGGATCACTGGATGGCCCGCAATGCCGTCCAGCAGTTGCTGCTGAGCGGCAAACTGGATGAAGGCTGGCAGCCTCGGGAACCAGGCTGCGCCGGGGTCGGGCTGGCCACCCTCGCCGATATCAGCGCGGTGGAGGGCTTTTTGCTGGAACCCTGCGGCCTGGACGAGGCGGGGCATCCCTATGCCCTCAACTTCGCCACCGGCGAGCCGGATCGGCGGGTCCTGCGCCATCCAGACGGGGTGATCCTCGACATCGGCACCCATCTGCTGGCGATGATCCGGGAACTGCTGGTGGCCCTGGGTGGGGACGACCGCCTGCATCTGATCGCGGAGGGCGTCTGCGACCGGCTGGGGCAGCCCATCCGGCGCGGGGATCTGGAGACCGCCGAGGGGCGGGCCTGCCTGCGCGGCGAGGCGGCAGGGGTGCCCCTGACCCTCTGGCTCGACAAGTATGCCGGTCCCGGGGTGGAGAAGAAGGGGCTTTGCCTGCACTTCAAAGACGGGCGGCGCATCGAGCTGCTTCGCCGCGGCAACCTGGAGTGGCTGCACCATCACGACGTCGACGGGATGCGGGGCTGGCAACATGAGGGGCCCCTCTATCGCCACTGCATCGCCCAGACCCTGCTGGCCCCTGTGCCTTTGGGAGGCTGGGCCGACACCACGGCGCGCCGTTTGCAGGAGGTCGCCCTGCTGCTTGAGTTGCAGCAAGGGCTGCGCGGCCCCCATTGACGTCGCTGGCGCCATCCGGCATGAGGGCTGGTGGCTGGCGCTGTCTTGCAGAACGGTCTCTGGCTTTGGTCCGTCTTGAGTGCGGCACTCTCGGTTTTTGCCCGTTCTTGCAGAACCACGCATGGTGAGGGGAAAGGATTGGCGTTGCCAGTCGTTCATGGCACCTTATACTCTCCAGTCCGATTATCAGGTCTGCCATTTCCATGAATATTGCCATTTTATCCCGTGAGCCCAACAACTATTCCACCCGCCGTCTGGTCGAGGTGGCCCGGGCCCGTGGGCATCAGGTCGAGGTGCTCGACACCCTGCGCTGCTACATGAACATCGCCTCCCACAGCCCCTCCATCCATTACGAAGGACGGGAGCTGGAGAGCTATGACGCCGTGATCCCGCGCATCGGTGCCAGCATCACCTTCTATGGCACCGCCGTGCTGCGCCAGTTCGAGATGATGAGCACCATGGCTCTCAACAGCTCGGTGGCCATCTCCCGCTCCCGGGACAAGCTGCGCGCCATGCAGCTGCTCTCCCGTCACGGCATCGGCCTGCCGGTGACCGGCTATGCCCACAGCACCCACGACGTACCGGATCTCATCACCATGGTGGGGGGCGCCCCCCTGGTGGTGAAGCTGCTGGAGGGCACCCAGGGGATTGGCGTGGTGCTGTGCGAAACCCAGAAGGCCGCGGAGAGCGTCATCGAGGCCTTTATCCAGACCAACAACAACATCCTGGTGCAGGAGTACATCCGCGAGGCCAACGGCGCCGATATCCGCTGCCTGGTGGTCAACGGCAAGGTGGTGGCCGCCATGCGCCGCCAGGCCCAGCCGGGGGAGTTTCGCTCCAACCTGCACCGGGGCGGCACCGCCGAAGCCATCAAGATCACGCCGGAAGAGCGTGCCACCGCCGTGCAGGCCGCCAAGATCATGGGGCTGGACGTGGCCGGGGTGGACATCCTGCGAAGCGCCCGCGGCCCGCTGGTGCTGGAGGTGAACTCCTCCCCCGGCCTGCAAGGGGTGGAAGCTGCCTCCGGCAAGGACGTGGCGGGCAAGATCATCGAGTTCCTCGAGCTCAAGGCGAGCCGCAAGCACAAGCCGGCGGAATGAGCCCCAAACGAGTGTCAGACAGGTAAACACAGGGCGCCCTCGGGCGCCTTGTTGCTATCTGGGGGGGGCTGGAAGGCAGCGGGCTTACCGGGAAGTGTCTCCCTTCTCCCACTGTGTTGAACAGCCGGGAAGAAGGGCCGGGAATGAGGGGGTTATGCCGCCCCGGGGGCGCCGGGGATCATCACCAGCCGGGCGCTGAAGACCCCCTCCACCAGATGGGTCTCAATCTGCCAGCCCAGCTTCTCGCAGATGCGCTGGATGATGGTGAGACCGCAGCCGTAGCCGAGGATCTGATCCGGCGCGGCGGCGGTGGGGTTGCTGATGGTGAGCACCTGCTCGTGCAGGGTGATCTCGATGTGCCCCTCGGCGTAGCTCAGGGCGTTTTTCAAGAGGTTGCCGAGGGCGATGGCGAGCAGGGAGAGGGGGGCCTGCACCTCGCTCTCCTCGTCCAGTTGCAGGCGAATGTCCAGCGTCTCCCGTTGCAGCAGGGGGGCGAGGCGGGTCAGTTCCCGGCGAATGAGCGGCGCCACTTGCTGGGGCGGGCGCTCCACGGCCTCCTTGCGTCCCAGCAGCAGGAAGGTTTCGGTGAGCAGGGCCATCTCGTCGGCGGCGGCGCGGATGCGGCTGACGGCGCGGGCTGCCGGGGCGGGCAGGTCATTTACTCTGCCGAGCAGGGCCGCGGATCCCTGGATTACCATGTTGGGGGTGCGCAGCTCGTGGCTGGCAAAGCGGCTGAACTCCTGTTCACGGGCAAACACGGCGGCTACCTCGTGCTTGCCCGCCAGCAGCGCCTGCTCTATCTCTCGCAGCTCCTGCCAGGGGGCATCGGGCACGAAGTCCCCCTGATCCGGGGTGAGGTGGGCGACCCGCTGGCGCAGCCGCTCCAGCGGCCTGGTGATGTGACGCACCAGCCAGATGCCGAAGGCGAGGCTCCCCAGCAGCAGGGTCAGGCCGATGAGGCGGGTCACCAGATGCAGCTTGGCTTCGTAAGGGTCCAGGTAGTCGTCCGCATCGTCGTTGAACACCAGATAGAGCAGCCCCTGACCCGAGGGGTGGGCGCGTACCAGGAAGTGCTTGTCCTCCCGGCCCAGCTGATGCTCGAAGAAGCCGGGGCTCTGGTAGGCCTTGAGCCAGGCGGGCAGGCGGCCCGCCTCTGTCCAGTAGCTGGAGAACTGGCGCGGGCTGGGGGCGGGGGCCGCCATTCCGAGGCGCAACCAGTCGTCGTCATAGCGGGTTGCCTCCGCCTCCAGCCAGTGGCGCAGGCTCAGCTCCTCCATCTTGTTCTCGGCCACCACCATCAGCAGGCTCAGGATCACCAGCAGCAGCAGACCGGCCCCTCCCAGCGCCAGCACCAGGCGCCGGCGCAGGCTCGGCAGACCGGAGGCAAGGGGCGGCGTCGGGTTCGTCATGGGGTCACCAGCCGGTAGCCCTGGCCGTGCAGGGTCTCCAGCATGGGGGTGGGGAAGGGCTTGTCGAGGACATTGCGCAGGGCATAGATGTGGCTGCGCAGGGCGTCGGAGTCGGGCTCCTCGTCGCCCCAGACGGTGTCGAGCACCTCCTGGCGCGTCACCAGCTGTGGCGCGCGCTTCACCAGCAGGGTGAGGATCTGGAACGGGATCTTGCCGAGTTTGAGCTCGACGCCGGCGCGGGTGGCGCGGCCGCTGGCGGGATCCACCGTCAGATCGCCAAAGCAGAGCACGCCCATGTCCCCTCTGGGGCCACGCAGGCTGAGGGCCTCCAGGCGCACCTCCAGCTCCTCCATGGCGAACGGCTTGACCAGATAGTCGTCGCCCCCCGCCCGAAAGCCTGCCAGCTTGTCCTCCAGGCTGTCACGGGCTGTGAGAAAGAGCACCGGGGTCGCGATGCCGTCCGCACGCAGCCGCTCCACGGTACGCAGGCCGTCGAGGCGCGGCATCATGACGTCCATGATGATGACGTCGAAGCGCTCCTGGGCCAGCAGTTGCAGGGCCGCCTGGCCATGATAGGCGCAGTCCACCTTGTGCCCGGCCAGCGCCAGATAGTCCATGATGGTCTCCGCCACCTGGGGACTGTCTTCCACCACCAGTATTTTCATGCTCTGATCTCCTGGTCTGTGCCGCTATTTCACGGCCATTTCACACCGGATGGGACATCCTGTGTGCCAGTGTAACCCCGAGGATCCCCGATGAAGAAGTCTCTCTGCGCCTTCTGGTTATTGATTCTATTGCCTTTTGGTCTGGTGCAGGCGGCCGAGTTCAAGCTCACGGGCCGCACCACCTGGCAGCTTGGCCAGTTGATGGTCAATGGCATTCCCTTCGTGATCGATGAGCGCACCCGCTTCAAGGATGGCCTGGATGAGGACGATCTCGGCGGGACCTGGGTCGATCTGGAAGGGGTCGTGCAGGAGACGGCGGCAGGGGCGCGGCGGCTCGTTCGCGAGGTGGAGGCGCTGGAAGAGGAGGACGAGATGGAACTGGAAGGGCCGGTGGAAGGGGGACGGATCTGGGGCTATGTCACCTCGGATGGGAGCCTCTCCCCGTTCGAGGGACGCTGGCTGGAGCTGGAGTGCAAGTTTGACGGCATGCGCCTGAGCCAGTGCCGGGAGGATGACTGACCGGTCAGGGAGGACCGGGAAAAATTGCCCGTCCGGGGCCATAGTTAAACCTCACCCCGTGACCCCGGACCGCCAGCCATGACCCGAACCGCACTCTGCCTGCTGCTGTTGCCCTTCTGCACCCTTGCCGACGACGCCGAGCTCTGGCTGGTGGAGCTGGAGCACAACGACGGGGTGCGCCTGCAATTCCAGGGGGCTGAGCTGGAGCTCGGCAGTGCCGAACTGCACGGCGTGGCGCAGCCGGACGGGCTCGTGCCCGGCATGCACCTCGCGATCCAGAGCCGCTACGGCGTCGCCGAGACGATCCGGGTGCTCGACGGGGCGCCGGATCCGGCGCTCGGGGCCAACTGGCGGCGGGCGGAGGATCGACTGCTCACCCACAATCAGCAGGCATTGCTGCTACAGGAACTCGGCGTGCTGGTGTTTGATGCTGATACTCGCTGGATCAACGGCAGCGCCGCCGATCTGCAACCGGGTCGCCGCCTGGTGCTGAGCCGGGATGAAGAGGGCCGCCTCACCGATATCCTCATTCCCGACCCCGAGGATCCCCTCGACGCCGAAGAGTGAGACCTCTCTCTCTTTCCCCTTGTTAATGGCTTGTACTTTAAATTTCCCCACTTATACTGGCGCACATCTTGTCGGAGTGCTGACCGTCGAACGACGCTAAGCTGAGACCGTTAATTCGGGATCCGTGGAACCTGATCAGGTTAAGACCTGCGAAGGGAAACAAGGGTAACTTGCGGGTTACCGCGCCGGGGAAGGCACACCTTCCCGCCAGCTGGAGGCAGACCGCCTCTGGCTGGCACAGGCGCACAGGGGGAGGTTGTCCCGTCCGGTTGTCCTTAGGGCGCCGGGTTTCCAGACTAGGGAAACACCGGGACGGCAGAGCAGGGAAGATCCATGCCCGGCTCACTCCCCCGAGCACACCCCGCCGCAAGTTCATCTTCTCCTCGAACTCCAGACAAGCAAACACCCATAACTTCAACCAGTTAATGTGAGTTTTGCTATGTCTACCAATGTTTCTGATACCACCAAATCCAGCCGCCGCGAGCAGCGCTCCAGCGCCCAGACCTTTATCGACAACCTCAAGGGGATGGCTCACCCCAACTCCCGCCGCATCTTTATCCAGGGTTCTCGCCCTGACATCCGGGTGCCTTTGCGGGAGATCCAGTTGGCCGACACCTTCGTCGGCGGCACCAAGGACGCTCCCCAGTTCGAGCCCAACGAGCCGGTGCCGGTTTACGATACCTCGGGCCCCTATGGGGAAGAGGCCGCCCCCATCGACGTGCGCCGCGGTCTGCCGCGCCTGCGCGAAGACTGGGTGCAGGAGCGTGCTGACACCGACGCGCTGGACGGGCTGAGCTCCGCCTTCACTCAGGAGCGGCTGGCGGACGAGGGGCTGGATCACCTGCGTTTCGAACATTTGCACTCTTCGCAACATAAGGCCCGCCGTGCCAAGCCGGGCCGCCGGGTCACCCAGCTGCACTATGCCCGCCAAGGCATCGTCACCCCCGAGATGGAATTTATCGCCATCCGCGAGAACATGGGCCGCGAGCGAGTGCGCTCCGAGCTCCTGCGCACCCAGCACCCGGGTCAGGGCTTTGGCGCCAGACTGCCCCAGAACATCACCCCCGAGTTCGTGCGCGATGAGGTGGCCGCCGGTCGCGCCATCATCCCCAGCAACATCAACCACCCGGAAGCGGAGCCCATGATCATCGGCCGCAACTTCCTGGTGAAGATCAATGCCAACATCGGCAACTCGGCGGTCACTTCCAGCATCGAAGAGGAAGTGGAGAAGCTGGTGTGGTCCACCCGCTGGGGCGCCGACACCGTGATGGATCTCTCCACCGGCCGCTACATCCACGAGACCCGCGAGTGGATCCTGCGCAACAGCCCGGTGCCCATCGGTACCGTGCCCATCTATCAGGCGCTGGAGAAGACCAACGGCATCGCCGAAGACCTCACCTGGGAGCTGTTCCGCGACACCCTGCTGGAGCAGGCCGAGCAGGGGGTGGACTACTTCACCATCCACGCCGGCGTCTTGCTGCGCTTCGTGCCGATGACTGCCAAGCGCCTCACCGGCATCGTTTCGCGCGGTGGCAGCATCATGGCCAAATGGTGCCTGTCGCACCACAAGGAGAACTTCCTCTACGAGCACTTCCGCGAGATCTGCGAGATCTGCGCCGCCTACGACGTGAGCTTGTCGCTGGGTGACGGTCTGCGTCCGGGCTCCGTCTACGACGCCAACGACGAGGCCCAGTTCGCCGAGCTGCGCACCCTGGGCGAGCTGACCAAGATCGCGTGGGAGTACGACGTGCAGGTGATGATCGAGGGCCCCGGCCACGTGCCCATGCACATGATCGAGCGCAACATGACCGAGCAGCTCGAGCACTGCCACGAGGCGCCCTTCTATACCCTGGGCCCGCTCACCACCGACATTGCCCCGGGGTACGATCACTTCACCTCCGGCATCGGCGCCGCGCTCATCGGTTGGTACGGCTGCGCCATGCTCTGCTACGTGACCCCCAAGGAACACCTGGGCCTGCCCAACAAGGAGGACGTGAAGCAGGGGCTCATTACCTACAAGATCGCCGCCCACGCCGCCGATCTGGCCAAGGGGCACCCGGGGGCCCAGATCCGCGACAACGCCATGTCCAAGGCGCGCTTCGAGTTCCGCTGGGAGGATCAGTTCAACCTGGCCCTGGATCCCGACACCGCCCGCGCCTACCACGACGAGACCTTGCCTCAGGAGTCTGGCAAGGTGGCCCACTTCTGCTCCATGTGTGGCCCCAAGTTCTGCTCCATGAAGATCACCCAGGACGTGCGCGACTACGCTGCCAAGCTGGAAGCCGTAGAGATAAAGCTGGTCGGCATGGACGGTCAGCAGGAGCGGGTGGTGGCCGAGGTGGAGAGCGGCATGGCCCGTAAGGAGACGGAGACCTTCAAGCAGGCCGACGTTGAGAGCGGCATGGCCCGCATGGCGGAAACCTTCAAGGAGACCGGCGGCGAGATCTACCATCAGGCGGCGACCCTGAAGCAGGCCGCAGGGGAGGAGGCGTGAGCAGCGAGCGCGGGGCTGTCAGCCCCGCCGACCTGTCGCCTGTGACGCAGGCCCGCCCCGTGGTCTGGACCATCGCCGGGTCCGACTCCGGCGGCGGGGCCGGCATTCAGGCCGACTTGCACACGATGCATGACCTCGGCGTGCACGGCTGCTCCGTCATCTCCGCCATCACGGCCCAGAACTCGGTGGCGGTGAAGATGGTCGACCCCGTGCTGATGCAGACCTTCGCCGCCCAGATCGATGCCCTGGGGCTGGATCTGCCACCCGCTGCCATCAAGATAGGCCTGCTGCCGACCCGGCTGCACGTGGAGGTGCTGGCCCGTCGCCTGTCGACCGTCGAGGCTCCCTTCGTGGTCTACGACCCGGTGGCCATCGCCAGCACCGGCACCCCCATGGCGGAGCCCGGCATGCTGGTGGCGGTGCGCGAGCACCTGCTGCCACGTCTGTCGCTCATCACCCCCAACGGTCCCGAGCTGGAAGCCCTGACCGGCCTGCCCGCCACCAGTCCCGAGCTGGTGCGCCTCGCCGCCCGGCGGCTGCGCGAACTCGGCGCCCGCGCCGTGCTGGTCAAGGGGGGCCACCTTGAATGGGGCGGGGATCTCTGCCTCGACTACTACCAGGACGAGAGCCGCGAATTCTGGCTCGCCGCGCCACGCCTCGATACCCGCCACGGCCACGGCACCGGCTGCGCTTACGCCAGCGCCATCGCCGCCGTGGTGGCGCAGGACTATCCGGTGGAGGACGCCATCACCCTGGCGCGTGCCTACCTGCAACAGGGGCTGGCGGCGGCACAGGGGGTGGGGGCAGGCCCGGGGCCCATCGCCCATCTCGGCTGGCCCGCCGATCTTGCCCACTTCCCCCGTGCCGTGCTGGCGGGCTCACCGCTCGATCGCCGCTTTGGATTGTATGAAGCGAGCAGCGCCCGTCTGCCGCAGGGCCCCTTTGCGCCGACCGAACACAACCTCGGCCTCTATCCGGTGGTGGACTCGGTCAAGTGGCTCAAACGCCTGCTGGGGGCCGGGGTCAAGACCATCCAGCTGCGGATCAAGAATCTGCCCGCCACAGAGGTAGCGCCGGCTATTCGTGATGCGGTCGCGCTCGGTCGCCGCCATGGGGCGCGGCTCTTTATCAACGACTACTGGTAGCAAGCCATCGAGGCGGGCGCCTGGGGCGTGCATCTGGGGCAGGAGGATATGGAGACCGCCGATCTCGCCGCCATTCAGGCGGCGGGGCTGCGTCTTGGCATCTCCACCCACGGCTACTTCGAGCTGATGCGGGCCCGCGAGCTTGCCCCCTCCTATATCGCGCTGGGCCATATCTTCCCGACCAACACCAAGGCGATGCCTTCGCGCCCTCAGGGGCTGGCGCGGCTGCACCACTACCGCGCCCTGATGGCGCAGTGGCCCACGGTGGCCATCGGTGGCATCAGCGAGGAGCGGGTGGCGGCGGTCAAGGCAAGCGGGGTCGGCAGCATCGCGCTGGTCTCGGCCATCACGGCGAGCGATGACTGGCAGGGCGCGACCGAACGGCTGCTCGCCGCCGTGGGGGCGGGGGATGAGCCGCTCTCGGCCAGCGTGATACGGGAGGCTGAACATGCGCTCTGATGCCGCTTCTCTTAGTGACAAAGAGTATCTGCGCTACGGCCGCCAGCTGATGCTGGCGGAAATTGGGGAAGCCGGTCAGGCGCGGCTGAAAGATAAATCCGTGCTGATCGTGGGCCTCGGCGGGCTCGGCTCGCCGCTCGCCCTCTATCTGGCCGGCGCCGGGGTGGGCACCTTGTGGCTGGCTGATGGCGACACGGTGGATTCCAGCAACCTGCCGCGCCAGATCCTGTTCGATAGCGAGGCGGTCAACCACTCCAAGGCCGAACTGGCCCGCGAGCGCCTTAGCCAACACAACCCGCTGGTGGAGCTGATTGCCATTAATCAGCGCCTCGATGCCGCCAGCCTGCCGGAGTTTGTGGCCGAGGTGGATCTGGTTGTCGACTGCTGCGACAACCTCGCCACCCGCCAGGCCATCAACGCCGCCTGCGTTGCTCAGGGCAAGCCCTGGGTCTGTGCCGCCGCAGTGGGTTGGCAGGGGCAGCTGATGACGCGCACCAGCAGCGATCACGCCTGCTACGCCTGCCTCTATCCGCTGGATACCGAGATCAGGGAAAGCTGCGAGACCAGCGGCGTCACCGGCCCGCTGGTGGGGGTGATGGGCTCTTTGCAGGCGCTGGAGGCACTGAAACTGCTGCTCGGGATGCCGAGCCCGGTGGCGGGCACATTGCGCCGCTTCGATGCGTTGACCCATCAGTGGCAGACCCTCACGCTGGCTCCCGATCCCGATTGCCCGGTCTGCGGCAGCACCCACCCGGCCCTGGAGAATTAACCATGAAGATCCGATTGAACGATATCGAGCTGACGCTGCCCACCGGCCTGCGCCTGACTGAGCTGCTGGCGGTGCAGGAGATTTCCCCTCAGGGGGTGGCGGTAGCCCTTAACGGCGCCGTGCTGCCCCGAGGCCGCTGGGCCGAGACCCGTCTCAATGACGGGGATGAACTCCACCTCTTCACCGCCATTGCGGGAGGCTGACCCATGATGCTCGCAGTCCCATCTTCGAGCGCTCTGCTTTGCGGCGGGGCCTCATCTCTTCTTATCGCAGTGGCAGGAGGCTGACATGCTGACCATTGCCGATCACACCTTCTCTTCGCGCCTCTTTACCGGCACCGGCAAGTTTGCCCGCCCGGAACTGATGGCCGCCGCCATCGAGGCGAGCGGCTCCCAGCTGGTGACCATGGCCATCAAGCGGCTCGAACCGGGCAAGGCCCACGACGATATCCTCACGCCCCTTCGGCAACTCGGTGTCAAGCTGCTGCCCAACACCTCGGGGGCCAAGACCGCCGCTGAGGCGGTATTTGCCGCCCATCTCGCCCGCGAGGCGCTGGGGACGAACTGGCTCAAGCTGGAGATCCACCCCGACCCGCGCTACCTGCTGCCTGACCCCATCGAGACGCTCAAAGCCGCCGAGCAACTGGTGAAAGAGGGTTTTGTGGTGTTGCCCTACTGCGGTGCCGACCCCGTGCTGTGCAAACGGCTCGAAGAGGTGGGTTGCGCCGCCGTGATGCCGCTGGGCGCCCCCATCGGCTCCAATCAGGGGCTGGTGACCCGGGAGTTTCTCTCCATCATCGTCGAGCAAGCCAATGTGCCTGTGGTGGTGGATGCGGGCATAGGTGCGCCGAGCCATGCGGCCGCCGCCTTTGAGCTGGGGGCCGATGCCGTGCTGGTCAACACCGCCATCGCGGTGAGCGGCGACCCGGTCGCCATGGGCCACGCCTTTGCGCTGGCCTGCACTGCCGGGCGCAGCGCCTATAAGGCAGGCCTCGGCGCCCGCGCCCTGCAGGCCCAGGCCTCCAGCCCGCTTACCGATTTTCTGGGGGCATTATGAGTCAGCATGCCAATGACCCCACCCCGACCCTCCCCTTGCCAGGGGAGGGAGTGTCGACTCCGCCCTCTTGTGAAGTAGGAGGTCGGGGGGGCGGATTAACACCTCCCCCTTGTGAAGGGGGAGGCCGGGAGGGGGTTGAGAGAAAGTCGGAGAGTTTTCTCGATAGATGGCAGGAGCTTGAGTGGGACGATATCGGCATGCAGATCCGCGCCAAGACTGCCGCCGATGTGGCACGCTCCCTGAGCGCGCCGCGCCGCACTCTGGCCGATTTTATGGCGCTGATCTCCCCGGCCGCCGAGGCGTATCTGCCGCAGATGGCAGCCGAGGCCGAGCGCCTGACCCGCCAGCGCTTTGGCAACACCATCGGTTTCTATGTGCCGCTCTATCTGTCGAACCTGTGTGCCAACGACTGCACCTACTGCGGCTTCTCCATGAGCAATCGCTTGAAGCGCAAGACCTTGAATAGCGAGGAGATTGAGCGCGAGTGTCTGGCCATCAAGGCGCGCGGTTTTGACAGCGTGCTGCTGGTGACCGGCGAGCACGAGCACAAGGTGGGGCTCGCCTATTTTCGGCAGGTGTTGCCCATCATCCGCCGTCACTTCAGCACGGTGGGGATGGAGGTGCAGCCCCTCTCGCAGGATGAATATGCCGAACTGAAGACCCTCGGCCTCGATTCGGTCATGGTCTATCAGGAGACCTACCACGCCCCCGCCTACGCCCGCCATCACCTGCGCGGCAACAAGCGGGACATCGCATGGCGGCTCGCCACGCCGGATCGGCTCGGCCGCGCCGGTATCGACAAGATAGGGTTGGGGGCGCTCATCGGTCTCTCTGCGGACTGGCGCGCCGACAGCTACTTTGTCGCCGAGCACCTGAGCTGGCTTGAGCGCCATCACTGGCAGAGCCGCTACTCGCTCTCCTTCCCGCGCCTGCGCCCCTGCGCCGGTGGGCTGGAGCCTGCCGTGGTCATGTCGGATCGTCAGCTGGCCCAGCTTATCTGCGCCTGGCGCCTCTTCTCGCCCACGCTGGATTTGTCCCTCTCCACCCGCGAGTCGGCTACGTTTCGCAACGGCGCGGTGCGCCTTGGCATCACCCAGATGTCGGCCGAGTCGCGCACCCAGCCGGGGGGGTATGCCGAGGGGGATAAAGAGGAGCTGGAGCAGTTCGCCATCCACGACGACCGCCCGGTGGGGGAAGTGGCCGCCGCCGTGCGACAGGCGGGGTTGCAGCCGGTGTTCAAGGACTGGGAACCCTTCCTGGGCCGATAGGGGCGGCCACGCCCCCCTTTACCGGGTGGCGCCCGGCATAACGATTGGGCGCCGTTCGGCCACACACCTTGCTGGTGCCGATGCTTTGGCTCCCTCCCCTGCGAAGGGGAGGGCTGGGGAGGGGTCTTTATGCGGCATTTCATCTCCATCGTAGGGTCGATTAGCCGTCAGGCGTAATCGTCCGTTCCGAGGCATGGTGTTGGCGGCAGGAGGCGTTGTGTGGTGGCACGGCCTTGCCGTGCAGGACGCGAGGCCGCTGGCCTCGAAGGGTTTCGCCCGCCCTTCGGGCCGAGGCGAGTGACTTTGGAAAGACCCAAAGTCACCAAAGGTCTTCTCCCCCGCTTATTCGCCCGACTTCGTCGGGTTCCTTCGGCTCACCCGCTTGTCCGACTGCACGCGCCGACGGGCCATCCATGGCCCGGCGCCGCTCGCTCGACATCCTGTCTCGCGGCCTGGACAAGCGTGCTCGCCTCAGCGAATAAGAGGGTAACCAAGACCGTGCCCGCCCGGTAGATAGTGGAGGGTGCAGTTGATATGCGAGATGGTGCTTAGGGTAGTTGCTTGAGGTAATTGGTTAGCGAGAAGGGCTGAGCAAATTCTTTCATCCCGGCCAATCTATCCAGCTCTGCTTGGCCGACTTGCTGCAACCGAGCTTGCTGGGCGGGAGTTAGCGTGGTGGTTCTCGCCTTGATCAGGGTGTCGAGAAAACTGCTGTCTCCCTCTACGGCTTGATGGAACGCCTTGAGCGCCAGCGCATCCACTTCTGCTGCGGTGCAGCGCTCCATGCTTTTCTCATGCAGATAGATAAGCACGGTTACTTGTTGTCCCCTCTCCAGTGACCAGAAGGGGTCACTTTTGACAGGCAGTGTGGCGCTGTGTTGTGACTTGATGGCTTCGCACCGCTCAAACGCAGGATCCAGATCGTGTAGTGACAGGGCAAAGGCGCTGGAGCTGGTTGCAAGCAGCGCAAAGATCAAGGCAAGGCGTCTGTAGAAGGAGAGACTCCAGCTATCCGGCGCCTTGTCTATTACAGGGCTGTTGCGGCCGCTCATCGGCTTATGACTGCTTTTTCAGAAAGTAACTGATATGCCCCGGCGGCATATCGGGCAGCTGACCAAAGACTTCGTAACCCTGCTTCTGGTAGAAGGGGAGGGCCTGAAAACTGGTGGTTTCCAGATGGTAGTTGGTGATGCCCTTGCTTTGGGCGTACTGCTCCATGGCGCCGAGCAGGCGGCCGCCCCAGCCATCGCGGCGGATGCGTTCGTCGATCCAGAGCCAGTCGACGTGCAGCCAGCCCCACTTGATGTCGGCGATGATGCCGCCGTGAACCTTGCCCTCTTCATCCTTGATAAAGCTGGCGATCCGCTCGCGCAGATGGGTGCCGGCGTGATCCTTGTTGTAGCCCGAGAGGCCAATGCGCAGCGCTTCGATCTCATCGTCCTGAGGCGGTTGGGGTGGGGTGAGTTGCATAGTGCTTCCTGCTTGATGGTGGTTGTCTCTAACGGGTTGCCGCTTCCAGCGCGGCTATCTCGCCGCCGTTGATAAGCGGCAGGTTGCGGCTGACCTGCTCTACCGGCCAGTCCCACCAGGCGATGGCGTTGAGGCGGGCGATGGTGTCGTCGTCAAAGCGATAGCGGATCACCCTGGCGGGGTTGCCGCCGACCACGGCGTAGGCGGGCACGTCGCCGGTGACCACGGAGCGGGCGGCGATGATGGCGCCGTTGCCGACTTTGACCCCCGGCATAAGCAGGGCCTCATAGCCAATCCAGACATCGTTACCGATGACGGTATCCCCCTTGTAGGGGAGGCTGCCCGGGGCGGGGGCGGCGCTCTCCCAGCCGTTGCCGAAGATAAAGAAGGGGTAGGTGGAGAAGCCGGAGGTCTGGTGGTTGGCGCCGTTCATGATGAACTTCACCCCGCGGGCAATGGCGCAGAACTTGCCGATGATGAGCTTGTCGCCGATGAAGGGGAAGTGGTAGAGGACGTTGCGCTCGAAGCCCGCCGCATCCTCCGGGTCGTCGTAATAGGTGTAGTCACCCACCTCGATATTGGGCCCCTTGATGGTGTTCTTGATAAAGCACACCTGGGGGAAGCCGTTCATGGGGTGGGGATTGGCGGGATCGGGTCCGTGCATGGGGGCTCCTCTGGGGTCTGGGCTCTGGCTACCCTAACGGAATCGGGTGGAGCCTTGCCACCCTTTTGTGCCCTCCGCTTCGCCAGTCTCTGTCGCCCCCTGCCCATGTGCGCATCGACCCGGGGCGGGTTTGTCTCTAGCATGGAGGGGCGGCGGAGTCTGGCTCCGTCAAAATGGATGATGGACGAAGTGCGCCTTGCGGACTTCTGGCGGAGAGAAAAGATGAAGCTGCGTTCCTTGTTGATGGTGGGTGCCCTGCTGCTGGGCGGATGTGCGGTCAATCCCTATGGGGGGACGCCTGCGCCGGTCGGCGAGCCGGACAAGCCGGTGACCAAACCAGAGAAACCCGTGGCCGAGCCTGACAAGGCCGAGCCGGTGCCTGCTCCCAAACCCGTGGCACCGACGGGGCTGGCGGTCGCCCTGGCCGATGACTTCCTGAAGGCCGCCGATGTGCAGGCACTGGCGGGCAGCAGCCCGGTACTGCTGCTGATGGCGCCCCAGAACGGTACAGGTGAGCCCTTCAGCACCCAGCCCCTGGCGGTGGCCATGATCCAGCGCATTCAGGCCAATAGCGGCTTTCGTTTCGCAGACCCGGGCCAGGTGGCGGCCATCACGGGTCAGCTCGAATACCAGCAGGGGGGCATGAACCCCGCCTCCCTGGTGCGTCTGGGTCGCCAGACCGGGGCGGGTTACATGCTCTACGGGGATCTCCTTTCTGAAGGGGGCCGCTACCGGCTCGCCATGAGCCTGATGGATCTCAAGAGCGGTGAACTGCTCTGGAACGCCAGCCGATCCGCTGCCCGCTGATGCCGGCTCGCCGGATCCCTCTTGACCGGGATCCGGCCTTGCCCCCTTGTCCGGGGGCGGGAATACCCCTGTGGCGCCCCTGACGTCACTGGGTTGGCATGTCGCACTGCCTGAAGGAAAAAATACCTTCCTGACTGTCTGACAACCCTGGTTCTGACAGCATCCCCGATTGCTACCATTCACTTTGCCGGAGGCTTGTCCGGTGAACACGTCACCGACCGCATCCTTCCCGCCCGGCAGGCAACTTTCTGCCCCTGTGCGATACTCCATGAGTCTTGTATAACAGGAGTACAGGGACCCACTCCCACGGATAGCAAGGAGCTCGGATGGCGCTCTCAGTGGCACAACTCTACGAAGTGATGGCCCAGTTGCCGGATCCCGTTTTCATCCTCAGCGAAGATGGCTACTACATCGAGTACATCGGCGGGATGGAGCAGCAGTCCTACCAGAACGGCAACCCGCTGATCGGCAGACAACTGCTGGACGTGCTGCCCGAGGACAAGGCGCAGTGGGTGATGGCGCAGGTGGCTCAGGCCCTCGCCAGCGGCCAGGTGCAGGTGGTGGAGTATGACCTCTCCCCCGCCGAGGTGGACGGCATCGACGCCGACGCCGGGCCCCAGGGAATGCAGCGTTTCGAGGGCAAGATAGCGCCCTTGCCCTCTTTATATGAAGGGAAGCGGGCGGTGGCCTGGATGACCCGCAGCATCACCCGCCAGCACGAGCTGCAACAGCGGCTCAAGCGGCTCGGGGAGACGGATCAGCTCACCGGCCTCTACAACCGCCACTTCTTCTTCGACCAGTATCACCACAGGGTGCAGGGGCAGCATCTCACCGGCCTCATCATGCTGGATCTCGATCACTTCAAGCAGATCAACGATCGCTTCGGCCACCAGACCGGTGACAAGGTCCTGTGCCGGGTCTGCGAGTGCGTCTCTGCCCAGTTGCGGGGGGAGGATCTCTTCGTGCGCAGCGGTGGCGAGGAGTTTCTGATCCTGCTGCCGCAGATAGATGAGGGGATATTGCTGAAGGTGGCGGAGCGGATCCGCGCCGCAGTGGCGGCCATGGCGCCGGATCCCGCCCCGGTGACCGTGAGCCTGGGCACCACCCTGATCCGGCCGGGAGAGGATCTTGGCACCGTGCTGGCCCGGGCGGACGAGTGGCTCTATCGGGCCAAGCGGGGCGGGCGCAACCGGGTGGCCCACGATGGGGCACCCTGAGGGGCGCAGTGAACAGGAAAGAGGGCGACCCGGGGTCGCCCTCTTTCATTTGGCCTGGCCAGATCAGCCAAACAGGGTCGAGATATTCTGCCCCGCCATCAGCAGGCCGATGGCCAGGGCGCTGAACCAGACCAGGGTAGCGGCGACCAGGGCATAGCCGAGGGCGACGAAGAGCCCGTCCCGCTGCAACATGCCGATGGCCAGCAGCAGGATGGCCCAGGCGGGCATGGCGTTGGTGAAGGGAATGGCGCCCAGCGGCAGCATCAGCAGCAGAGCGGCCAGCATGATGAGCAGGCCGTTGCAGCGGTTGATGGTCACGCTGCCGGTCAGGATGAGCAGGCGCGGGCGGATGAAGCGGTCGATGCGGGCCAGCAGATCCGCCCCCTTGTGCAGGGTCGGCTTGAGGTGCTCGGCGGCGAAGCGGCGCTCCATCAGGAAGGCGGGTAGCCAGGGCACCCGGTTGAGGGTGATGCCGATGCCGATGAAGAGGATCAGCAGGCCAAAGGGGGTGCTGACGCCGGGAATGGAGACCGGCAGCAGGAAGGGAACGGTGAGCAGCACGCAAAACAGCAGCATGCCCTGTTCGCCCACCAGGGCCAGCATCTGGCGCAGGCTGATGTGGCTCTCCTCGATGGCATGGGCGGTGGCCCTCAGGGTATCGGAGAGCGTGCTTTGGGGGTCGTTGAGTTGCGCGGCAACCATTCCTGAGATCCTCGTCTGTTGATGCCACTGCTGTGGCGCCGCCAGCTTACGGGGACGAGGTTAATCCCGGATGAATAACCCCGGGGAGCACAGATTTTTCCATCGGAAGCGGGGCAATGGGGCTGGTACAGCCCCCGTCCAGTGTGGGAGACGGGCGCTATGATATGCTTTGCGCAGGTCTTTTCACCACAGGATGAGCACATGAGAGGAGCGATGGGGATGGTGCCTGGGTTGCTGCTGCCCCTGGCGGGCTGGGCAGCCGAGCCCCCGGCGACAGGCTGGCAGCTGACTCCCTTTGCGGGATACAGCTCGGCCATCGACTTTCGGGCCATGGACGAGCCGGCCCCCACGCCGCACGGGAGCGACATCGACACCCTGCAAGGGGAGCGCTCCGGCAGCTGGGGGCTCTTCATCAGCAGGGAGGTGGATGACCCCGGCATGGTGGAGCTGCTCTACAGCCACCAGTCGACCCGGGTGTCCCCCGAACTGCCCGACAGGCTGACGGTGGACACCCTGCACTTCGCCGGGGCCCTGACTCTCTCGGACAACCTGATGGCCCCCTATATCGGTGCCGGGATAGGGGTCACCCGCTTCGATGCCTACGACAGCGAGACGGCCCCTTCCATGTCCCTGGCCCTCGGGGTGCAGCCGCGCCTGACCGAACATCTGGCTGTGCGGGCCGAGGTACGCGGTTATGGTGCCTTGGTCAACGACGACAGCCAGTTTCTCTGCAACCCCGAGATCTGCGCCTTTCGGGTGAGGGGGGAGCTGATCACCCAGTGGCAGGCCAATATCGGCTTGACCCTGAGGTTCTGAGCCCCGCTCGGGCTAGGCGATGCCCTTGGTGAGGCGACTCAGGGGCTCGTTGACGTCGAACACCTTGTACTGCACCGCGCTGGCGCCCATGGCGAGCACCCGCTGCTCGTGCATGGTGGCGTAGGCGAGTGCACTCCCCTCATCCTCGAACAGATAGATGCCGCCCGCCTCGCCGGTGCGCGGGTTCTCGGTCCAGATCTTGGAGATGAAGCCCGGCTCCCGGGTGATGGAGTCGGCCAACGGCATGGCCGCAGCAGTGAGGGCCGGTCCCATCATCTCGGCGGGGAAGTTGAAATGGATCTGCAGCAGGCTGGGCATGATAAACCTCTCGTGGGCGTTGATTGACGGAATCCGCATCATAGGAAGCCGGCATCTTGGCTGCAAGAAGGCACATTTTCGTGGCATAGTTACCGCAAAGTAACCACTCGCGAGCCATACCGTGCCCTCACTGCCCTGTCCCGCCTATCAGGTATTGCGCCTGCTGACCGGCAAATGGAAGCCGGCCATTCTGTTTCATCTGCGCGAACAGACCCTGCGCTTTGGCGACTTGCGCCGCTGCCTGCCCGAGGTGAGCCAGAAGGTGCTCACCGCCCAGCTCAAGGAGCTGGAGAGCGACGGTGTCATCATTCGCACCCTCTACCCCGACGTACCGCCCAGGGTGGAGTACAGCCTGAGCCCGCTTGGCGTCGCCCTGATCCCCCTGCTTCAGCAGATGCACGATTTTGCGCTGAACCACGTTGATCTGCTGGCTGGTCAGGGTCCTGTTTCTAGCGAGCCCGCAGCAACCAGCGGCTGAGGGCGGTGGCCGCCAGCAGTCGGTAGCCGAGCAGAGTGAGCGCCAGCAGCGCGGGTACCTTGAGGAGTTCCCACCACACCTGTTTGCCCTGGGGGCCGAAGATCATCAGCCACACCACCAGCATCATGTGCAGACAGTAGAGGCCGAGCACCTTGGGGGCCTGGCGCTCCAGCCAGCTGCCTTTGCCCCATGCGGGGTTGGCCAGCAGCAGGCCGAACAGCCCCAGCGCCCAGGGGAGCGAACCCAGCAGGAAATCATGACGAGCGAGGGGGACGGCGGCAACGCGCAGCAGACCTGCGGCCTCCAGGGCATAAAGCCCCATCCCCGCCATCATCATCAGGGCGCAGCGCCTGGCGTCCGGCTGCCAGGCACGTAGGCGCAGCTCGGCGCCAAGCGCCACGAACAGCAAGGAGAAGAAGGGGCCGTTGCGGGTCAGCAGGGCCCACTCGCCCCCCGGCAGTAGCGGGCCATAGGAGCCGCCGATCAGGGCCAGGCCGTAGAGCAGGGCCCCCAGCAGCAGGGCCAGCCTCGGCAGGCGGGCCTGCTGGCAGAGCCCCAGGATCAGCACCGCCACCATCAGGGCGGGCAGGAACCAGAGGTGGATCATGCCGCCCACCCACCAGACGTTGAGATGATCCCCGAGCTGCATCTGCCACTGGCCTGCCATGGCGTGCAGGTAGCCCTCGCTCACCGCCGCGAGCGGGTTGAAGGGTATCAGCACGTAGAGCAGGCTCCACGCCAGCCAGAGCCCCAGCAGGGGTCGGCAGTAGCGCAGTGCGACCGTCAGCGGGTGGCCCGCGGCGAGGGCGGGTTGCAAGAAGTAACCGGCGCACAGGAAGAACAGCGGCACCGCGAAGCGGCAGAGCTGGTTGATGACGGCTCCGACCAGAGGGTAGGGCGTGCCGTCCCACAGGGCGGGGTCGAAGGGGTTGCTGAAAGGGGAGAGATGGATGGTCATCACGGCCAGGATGGCCACCACTCGCCCGCATTCGATGCTGGAGATGCGCATGATTCCTCGCGGCGTTCGGGAGCTGGGCGCACCCTATCAGCCGCAGGCGTTCCCTATCCAGCCGCCTGGTCGCCAACTGTGACCCCCATCGGCGGCCGGTTACCCTTTGTTACCCGAGGTGCGGGCAAGGTTACCGCCGCCGGGAGCAGGATCCCGTTTTGGTGTCGGTAAAAGGGCTAGAGCAGGGCCACCAGCACTGTGACCAGGGCGCCCAGCAGCAGCAGGGCGATGCCGCGACCGGCGGGGCCGTGCAGCTTGTTCCACATCAGCAGGCTGGTGAGGGCCAGCAGCAGCATGGCCAGGGCCGCCAGATCTCCCACCAGTTGCCAGGGCAGGCCGGTGCCCATGCCACGGTGCAGCCGGTTGAGGCTGGCAGCGAAGTTGGCCTGCTGCAGCTCGGTGCGCACCAGCAGAGTGCCTTCCACATAGCTGGCGGCCACGCTCTGGCTGAGGGTGACACCGCGCAGCTCCCAGCGGGCCGGCAGGGTGAGGGAGCCGGATGGTGTGGGCAGGGTCTGGGGCGGGGTGATCTGGGGTCGCCCCTCCTCGAACATGTCTGCATAACGCTGTTGCAGCAGGGCTTTCAATTCATCCGGGCTGGCCAGCGGCGTGCTCAGTACTATCTCTTTGCTCGACTTGGCGGTGTGGGGACCGGGCAGGGGCAGCACGGCCCTGTGTTGCAGCCAGAGGCCGGTGAGGCCGTAGAGCAGCATCAGGGTGAGGGTGGCAAAGCCTGCCCAGGCGTGGATGCGGCGCACCCACTTGTTGTTGTGCAGGGGGAGTTTTCTGCGTGTCATCGTTCGGTGCTTCATAACAATCTGGCCAGCGAACGCTGGCCAGAGGGGTCGGTAAACAGGGAGGATCAGAAGCGGTAGGCGGCGGTCAGGTGCAGCTGACGGGGCGTGCCCGGCATGATCTGGGCCGCGCTGGTGGCGCTGACGAAGTAGTCGTGATCGGTCAGGTTCTCCACGCTCAGCTGGGCTTCCCACTGGGGCCAGCGGTAGCCGGCACGGGCGTCGAAGCGGGCGTAACCGGGCAAGGTGGTGGTGTTGGCGTTGTCGGCGAAGCGATCCCCCACCGCCGTCATCCCGGTCTCGCCGAACCAGCCCTGCTTGCCGCTCTGGTAGCCGGCGAACAGCTGGCCGTTCTGGCGGGAGACGTTCATCGGTCGCTTGCCTTGCAGGTCCGCGTCTGCCTTGACCTGCTCGGCATCCTGGATGGCGACGCCGCCGCGCAGATAGATCTCGTCGGTCAGCTGGGCACGGGCGCTCAGCTCTATGCCGTCGGTGCGCTGCAGACCGGTGAGGATCACCCGGGTGGGATCCAGCGGATCCTTGCTGCGTTTGTTGTACATCTCCAGCCGGTAGAGAGAGAAGGTGGTGGCGAGGCGGCCGTTCAGCCAGTCGCTCTTCACGCCCCCTTCATAGAGCCGGGTGTGCTGGGGATCCAGGTTGTTGTTCTTGTCCCCCGGGGTGATGCCGATAAGCTCACCGCCCACCGGGGTGAAGGTCTTGCTGTAGGAGGTGTAGAAGGCATGCTCCTCGATGGGGTTCCACACCAGGCCCAGGCGCGGACTCAGGCTGGTGACCGAGAGGGTCTCTTCCTTGTCGAGGTCGTTGCGGCGGCTGGTGACGGTGAAGTCGTCGCGGCGCAGGCCTGCCAGCAGGTGCCAGTCGCCCAGGCTGAGCTGATCCTGCACATAGAGGCCGACACCGCGCACCCTGTGATGGGCGTCGCTGGAGAGTTTCATGGCGCCGTCGTAGGTGGGCAGGGAGCCCGGATCATAGAGGTTGCCTGCCGGGATCGGGTTGGCGTTCTGGTAGAGCTTGGGGGTGCGATCCTGCCAGCCCTGCTCCAGGCCCACCAGCAGACGATGGGCGACGGGGCCGGTTTGCAGCTGGCCTTCCGCCTCGGTGTTGCTGGTGAGGCTGCTGGCCTTGAGATCCTGCTGCCAGCGGGCGCGGGTCACCTTGTCACCCTTGACGCTGGTGACATAGGTATTGTCGAACTGGCTGTCGAGGGTGGTGTAGCCGAGCTGCTGGCGCAGTTGCCACTGATCGTTGATGTCCCAGGTGAAGCGGGAGCGGGTGGACTGGGCCACATCGTCGATGAAGTCGCGGCGGGTGTCGCTGTAGACGCTCTCGATGGGGACATCCGCCGGGCGACCATCGACGCCGGGAATGCCGCGATCCGGGGTGCGATCGTGCTCGTTGCGCTCGTACTGCACCAGCCAGTTCAGGGTGTCGGTGATCTCCCAGTTGACGGAGGGGGCCAGCAGGGTGCGCTTGCTGGTCACATCGTCGCGAAAGCTCTCCTTGTCCTCCTGGGCCAGGTTCAGGCGCACCTGTACACGCTCTCCTGCCTCGCCGTTGAGATCTGCGGCGAAGCGTCGGCTGTCGAAGCTGCCGACCCGGGCGCTGACGCTGGAGGCCTGCCCTTTCTGGGGAACCTTGCTGACCCGGTTGACGATGCCGCCCGTGCTGCCACGGCCGTAGAGCACGGCGGCGGGGCCCTTGAGCACTTCGACCCGCTCGATGTTGCCAAGGTCGCGGGTGTATTGCATGTCGTCTCGCAGGCCGTCGAGGTAGAAGTCGTTGCTGGCGCTGAAACCGCGGATGGTGACGCCGTCGAAACGGGTGTCACCGCTGGCGTTGACGCCGGGGATGCCGGTCAGGGCTTCACTCAGGGTGGGCTGGCCGAAGGCGGTCAGCTCGCTCGCCTTGACGCTCTCGATGCTCTGGGGCACCAGCTTGGCCGGGGTGGCGGTGCGGGTGGCGGTAGCGACCTCCTGGTGCTGGCTGCGTTTGCCGACCACGGTCAGGGTTTCGTCTTCGGCACGGGGGCTGGTGCAAACCGCCAGCAAGGCGACGCCCAGCAAGGCGCGCGGGGGGTTGGAATGGTTCATCTGGGTGTGACTCTTTGTCGACCAATCGGCCTGAACTTGTTGATTTATTTGTAATTATTGATTTCTCTCATCGCGAGAGGTTGCTAATGATATTGATTTTCATTTGCCTTGCAAGGAGAAGATGCAAGAAAAAGAGATCATTGGCGGGCAGGCACTGAGGGGGCTGGAACCTCGGGGAAAAGGCCGGGGTAACCTTGGTTCGGTTCGGGGGGGAGGCTACCATGGTGGCCTCGCGCCTTGGCGCACCATCCGGCATACACAGGGAGAGAAACATGGTCGAGATCATCAGGGCGGATCTGCACAACCCTCGTCACGGCGAGGCGCTGATCGCGATGCTGGACGCATACGCCAGGGACGAGATGGGGGGAGGCAGTGCGCTGGCGGACGAGGTGAAGGCGAATCTGGCCGCAGCCCTGGCCGCGCGACCCGGTGCCCACGTGCTGCTGGCCTGGGTCGATGGGGAGCCTGCTGGCGTTGCCACCTGCTTCGAAGGTTTTTCGACCTTCGCCTGTCAGCCGCTGCTCAATATCCACGACGTGGCGGTGCACCCTGCCCATCGCGGCCAGGGCATCGGCAAGCAGCTGTTGGCGGAGGCGGAGCGGCTCGCCCGGGAGCTCGGTTGCTGCAAGCTGACCCTGGAGGTGCTGGAGGGGAACAAGGTGGCCCAGGCTGCCTATCGTGCCAGCGGCTTTGCGGGTTATGAGCTCGATCCCGAGGTGGGCCGGGCCATGTTCTGGCAGAAGAAGCTGGGGTGAGAGGGTCGGCAAACATGATCTGCCGGGCTTGCCTCTGAGACTCCTGTCCCCTAGAGTGGCACCAGATTTTTCAATGTGTTGATGGAGCCGGCCCGGCCGGGTGAGTGACATGACCCTTTATGCTTCGGATCAGCGAGTGACCCGAATGAACTCCGTACAGATGCGCACGATGAAGCATTGTCCGGAGCCGGTGGAGGCCCAGACCTCCCATCCATTCATCGTGCAGTGACGACCGGATCTCGCTACCTCGCGGGAGCCGTGACCTTGCCGCACGACTGAACCAAGGCCATAGACGTTGCCTCGTCTATGGCCTTTTTTGTTGCCCCGCAGCCAGGCTGCGGGTGCGAGACAGAGCAGAGGCCCGCCCGGGCCTCTGCTTTTTTTATGGTCTGTCATGACCGACGGGTATGCTTGGCAAGGGCCGGGTCGTCGGCCAGAGAGGCTGACCATCTTCAAGAGGAAACAGTGCAATGTCACAAAATATCTATGACGAACCAGGGTTTTTTGAGGGCTATGCCCAACTGCCACGCTCCCTCCACGGGCTGGCGGGGGCGCCGGAGTGGCCGGCGCTGCACGCCATGCTGCCGGATCTTGCCGGCAAGCGGGTGCTGGATCTGGGCTGCGGTTATGGCTGGTTCTGCCGGGCAGCCAGAGATCTCGGGGCTGCCGATGTGGTCGGTATCGATCTCTCCGCGAAGATGCTGGCCCGTGCCGCCGAGCTGACCCGGGATGAGGCCATCCGCTATCGGCAGGGGGATCTGGACGGTCTTGCGCTGTCCGATGAGCCTTTCGATCTCATCTACAGCTCCCTGGCGCTGCACTACCTGCCCGAGGTGGCGCCGCTGTTTGCGGAGATCCACCGTGCGCTGGTGGCTGGCGGCAGCCTGGTGTTCTCGGTGGAGCACCCCATCTTCACCTGCCCGCAGCCGCAGGGCTGGCTGGTGGATGCAGAGGGACGCCGCTCCTGGCCCGTCAACGGCTACCAGGCCGAGGGCAAGCGTATCAGCAACTGGCTGGCGGAGGGGGTAGTCAAGTATCACCGCACCCTGGGCACTTACCTCAATGCCCTTGTCGCCGCCGGGCTCCAGATCCGCCGCGTGGAGGAGTGGGGGCCGACGGCGGCGCAGATTGCGGCCAACCCGGCCCTGGCGGAGGAGGCGGAGCGCCCCATGCTGTTGCTGGTGTCGGCGTACAAACCCCTGGCCTGACACAATAAAAAACGGCGCGCAGAGTGCTCTGTGCGCCGTGTCGTCAGGTGGTTGCCGACTTAGAAGTCGTAGCGGGCCGCCAGCTGGAAGTCATCCTTGGTGTTGAGCTTGCCGCTGTCATGGCTGTCGAGGTTGTTGATGCGGTACTCGCCGATGACGCGCAGGTTCTTGTTGAACTTGTACTGGGCACCCAGGGTGTAGTAGTCGATGGAGTCGTAGTCAGACTTTCCAGCCTGCTCCACCTTCTGCTTGTTCCACAGGGCCATCAGGCCGAAGCCGCTCTCGAAGTTGTAACCCAGTGCCCCTTCCCAGCCGGTGTGATCCTTGCCTGTGGCCAGGAAGTCGCTGCCGTCGGCATAGCTCAGGGCGGCGTAGAGGGCCTTGTTGTCGTACTTGGCGGAGAGCAGCCACAGCTTGGCATCCTCTTCACCGCTCTTGTCGCGGATGCCCACGTTGTAGGCTGTCCCTAGGGAGAGGTTGAACGGGAAGGTGTAGGCCACGGCGGCACCGTAGGCGGCATCGCTGTCCTTGCTGGAGGTCTCTTCGGTGTCACCGCCATCGAACTTGTAGCTGGTATCTACCTGGAAACCGTTGAACAGGCCGGAGTACTTCAGCACGGAGCCGGCGCGGTTGGTGGCGAAGGTGTCGGTCTTGGCGCCCAGTGCCTCGTTGCCGTAACCATCGGAGAGGGAGACATCAGTCCAGTCCGCCAGGAAGCCAGGAGCCCCCTTCTGGCGACCGAAGGTGACGGTCCCCCAGTTGGCGCCGACACCGGCGAACGCCAGACGGGTACGCAGGTTGTCGGAGTTCTCGCTGACGGTCTTCTCGCTGTCGTTGATGTACATCTGCAGTTCGTACTGGGCCAGCGCCTTGAGACCCGGGTTGATCTCGCTCTCTACCTTGGCGCCCAGACGGACAAACTGGTTGGCCCCCTGCTTGTCGCTGTATTCGTTCTTGATGTCACCGTTGGCGTCCAGTTCTTTCTTCTCGCCGAAGAACTGACCGGCGTAGATGCGGCCGTAGAGGTCGAGCAGGGTGCTCTCGTTTTTGTACACTTCGACGGCTTGAGCCTGGAAGGCGGCGGTAAGAGCCAATGCTACTACTGTCAGCTTTTTCATCATGATCCCTTGTGTTGCAAGCTTTTGTTTTAAAAGACGGGGCCATGCTAGAAGTGACAGATGACAGTCGGGTGACCGTGCAATGAACAAACCGTGTCGGTTCCATGTCAGCGGGATGAAAACCGGGATTTATGTGGCTGGTCGCCACTTTTACGCGCAAAGGTTTGCCCTTGTGGTAGAATGCCGCCCGTTTTCGAGCTCCTAAGGTTGGATATGCGATGAGACGTGAACTGGCAATCGAATTTTCCCGAGTGACGGAAGCGGCTGCACTGGCTGGCTACAAGTGGCTCGGACGTGGTGACAAGAATATCGCCGATGGCGCGGCCGTGGCGGCCATGCGTCACATCCTCAATCAGATCCAGATCGATGGCGAGATTGTGATCGGCGAAGGGGAGATCGACGAAGCCCCCATGCTTTACATCGGCGAGAAGGTGGGCACGGGTCAGGGCGACGCCGTGGACATCGCGGTAGACCCCATCGAGGGGACCCGCATGACCGCCATGGGTCAGGCCAATGCCCTGGCCGTGCTGGCGGTGGGCGACAAGGGATCCTTCCTCAAGGCCCCCGACATGTACATGGAAAAGCTGATCGTGGGCCCCAAGGCGAGAGGCGCCATCGATCTCGATCAGGCCCTGGAGCTGAACCTCAAGGCCGTGGCCAAGGCGCTCGGCAAGCCCCTCTCCCGTCTGACCGTCATCACCCTGGCCAAGCCGCGTCATGACAAGGCGATCAAGGAGATGCAGGGCCTGGGAGTGCGGGTGTTCGCCATTCCCGACGGCGACGTGGCCGCCTCCATCCTCACCTGTCTGCCGGACAGCGAAGTGGACATGCTCTACGGCATCGGTGGCGCGCCGGAAGGGGTGATCTCCGCCGCGGTGATCCGCGCCCTGGACGGCGACATGCAGGCTCGCCTGATCCCCCGCCACCAGGTCAAGGGTGACAGCCCCGAGGTTCGCGCCCTGGGTGAACAGGAGATCGCGCGCTGCGAGGAGCTGGGCATCGACGTGAGCAAGGTGCTCAAGCTCGAAGATCTGGCCAAGAATGACAACGTCATCTTCTCGGCCACCGGCATCACCAAGGGTGATCTGCTGGAAGGGATCACCAGCGACGGCGTCATGGCGACCACCGAGACCCTGCTGATCCGCGGTAAATCGCGCACCATCCGTCGTATCAAGTCGATCCACTTCCTGGATCGCAAGGACAGCGTGGTACGCGACATCATCCTGTAAGCAGGAGGATGGCG
Organism: Aeromonas sp. WP2-W18-CRE-05; assembly: GCF_014168615.1. NCBI lineage: Bacteria > Pseudomonadati > Pseudomonadota > Gammaproteobacteria > Aeromonadales > Aeromonadaceae > Aeromonas > Aeromonas sp. WP2-W18-CRE-05. Next base: position 333,034 of record NZ_AP021917.1, read on the forward strand.
GTGGCGGCAAGTCACGTACTCTCATGCCGTCGCATCAAGTCGATCCACGTCCTGGATCGCAAGGACAGCGTGGTACGCGACATCATCCTGTGATGTGCTGACTCCCGCAGCAAAAAGCCCGGCACTGCCGGGCTTTTTGCGCTCTGCAGGGCGCCAGGGTGCCCGGGCAGGGATAAGGCTTAGGAGAAACCGGACTCCTTGCTACACTGCGGTGCCCCACAGAGGAAAAATCACATGGAATGTCGTCAGGGATGCGGTGCCTGCTGCATCGCCCCCAGCATCAGCAGTGCCATTCCCGGCATGCCGGACGGCAAGCCCGCCGGTGTGCCCTGTGTGCAGCTCGATGCGCATCTGGGGTGCAAGATCTTCGGCCAGCCGGAGCGCCCGGCGGTGTGCGGCGGCTTTCGCCCCATGGCGGACGTGTGCGGCTCCCATCGCCAGGAGGCCATCTGGCTTATCGGCGAGCTGGAGCGGCTGACCGCCTGAGCCCTTGATCCTCTCCCTCGGGGAAAGGGTGTCTGCTTGTCCTCCTCATCCCCGCCCCCTTCTCCCGCAAGGGGAGAAGAGAGCCACCATTCGGAACAATGGCAATAAACAATCCCAATAAAAAGAGGCCGCAATTGCGGCCTCTTTTTATTTCGCGACGAACGGGCGTCAGATGTCGGCCAGCTGCAATGCCTGGCGGTAGTACTCGTTGGCCTTGTTGGTCAGGCGGCGCTTGTCCATCACCTGGCCGAGGGCGTGGTAGAGGGCGGCATCCGGCGCCTTCGCCACTTCCTGCTCCAGCAGCCGCTGGGCTTCGTCCAGTTGACCGGCCAGCAGGCAGACCCGGGCCAGCGCCGCTTCGGCGCCCGGCTGATCCTGGATCTTTCTGAGCAGGGTCAGCATGGGCTGGTAGTCGTCCAGTTTGAGCTTGGGCAGGCGGGCGAACAGCTCGGGGGAGGGATCCTTGCGCAGGGCCTCCAGCCAGAGATCGGCGGCTTCGGCATCGGCCCCCAATCGGCGCAGGCGATCCCCGTAACTGGCCAGCAGCACGGGATCCTGGCGCTGTTTGCGGGGCAGACCCTGCCAGACCGTGCGCAGGGTGTCGAGGGAGCCGCTGGCGGCCTCCAGACGACCGCACCACGCCTGGTGCAGCAGGGTCTCTTCCTGCTGAGCGGTCAGCTTGCCCACCTTGCGCAGGGCAGGGGCGAGATCGATGAGGGCCGCCCAGTCTTCACGGGCCAGATACACCTGACGCAGCTGATCCAGCACCATGGGGTGGCGCGGGTTGAGGGCATAGATGGACTCGAGGCGACCGAGGGCGCTGTCGTACTGGCCCTGCTCAATCTGCAACTGGGTCTGGATCAGGGTCAGTGCCAGCTCTGCCTTGGGGTTCTCTTCCTGGGCTTTCTGCAGGTAGTGATCCCGGCGCACGTCATCGCCCCGGGCCTGGGCCACCCGGGCGGCGCTCAGGTAGTTGAGCAGCGGGGTGTCGCTGTTGTCTGCGCCCTTGATGAGAAGCTTCTCGGCCTGGTTGTAGTGCCCCTCTGCCATGGCCAGGGTGGCATTGACGGTTTGCAGGTTGGCCTTGCGGCGGCGGCGCGAGCCGAACCAGCCCTGGGTCTTGCGGCGCAGGCCGAACAGGCGGGCCAGCACCCATTCCACGATGAGCAGGGCACCGTAGAACAGCACCGCCAGGATCACCGCGCTGGTGACCGAGGATTCCACAGTGTAGTTGCCCAGCGAGATGAGCACATAGCCCTTGTTGCCGGAGGCTTCGGGACCGAAGATGAGGCCCGCCACCATCACGGCGACTATGACGATCAGACGAATCATGGTCTCCTCCTCAGTTGCCGGCCAGGATGCGTTGCAGGCGTTCGGTCAGCACCTGTTCCAGCATGGTCTGGGTCTTGAACTGATCCGGGTAGTCAAACTGGATCTGCTCGCCTTTGAGCTTGTCGAGCTCGGACTGCATGTACTGGGTGGCGCTGTTGTCGGCATCGAAATACTGGGTCAGCCAGCGCTGGGCCTTCTCCAGGCTGTCGACATAGAGTGACTGCTGTTCACGATAGACGGCGAGCTGGGCCTGCAGCAGCTTGGTCTTGAGGTTCTCCCGCAGGAAGATCTCCTGCTGCGGGGAGAGCAGGGCTTCCACGGCGCCATCGCGGCGACGAATGGTGATGAAGTTTTCGGTGAACTTGACCCAGTTCTTCTTCAGGTTGCTCTGCCACTCGTCCGGGTTGGTGCTGACGGTCTGGTCGGGCTCGCTCTTGGCTTCCGGCATGCTGACGGTGGAGAGGGGCAGCAGCTCGATCTGGTCCGAGAGGGCGGCCAGCTTCAGGGTCAACCCCTCGCGATCGACCCGTGGCATCCCCTTGAGCTTGGCGATGTCTTCCGCCAGCGCCTTGCGAATGGGCATCAGGCTGGGGTCGTTGAGCGCCTTGATGCGCTCGTCGGCGTTGCCGAGCAATGTGATGGCGGAGACGATGTCGTGTTCGAGCCACAGCTTGCGGCCCGCCATGCGCACCAGGTATTCGGATTCGGCCAGCATCCAGTCATTGGGGCGCTTGTCGTCCAGATCCAGCACCTTGGTCTGCAAGGCGTCCAGCGCCTCCTGCAACTGCTGCTGGCTCTTGCCGAGGGCACCGATCTGTTCGGCATCCTTGCTGCTGCCCTGATCAATCCTGGTCATGGCGTCGGCCAGTTGCTGCTTGAGGGCTACCAGTTCGGCCTGCTGGGCAACGGCGTTCTGGTGTCCGTGCACATAGAGACCACCGGCCAGCCCCAGGGCCAGCAGGATGGCGATGCCGCCAAGCACGGTGCCAGAGCTGCCCTTCTTGCTCCCTGTTGTTCCGGGAGCGGGCTTGTTGTTGTCGGCCACGGTGGCCGCGGCACTCGGCTGGACTTCTTGCTGTTCAGTCATTCCATCTTCCTCAGTTCCAGGGCGGCCACCAGAGCCTGGTTGGATGCACCTTGGGCAATCACGATACGGGTAAAACCAGCCCCTTCTGCCATCTCGGCCACCCGGGGACTGGGCACCACCAGCAGGCGGTCATAAAGCCAGGGGTGCTGCGGGCCGGGCACCAGGGCCAGCAACCGCTGCAACAATTCGCCACTGGTGATGAGCAGGCTGTCGAGCCCGGCTGCCTGCCAGTGGCGGGTCAATGCGTCCCCGTCAAGATCGGGGTAGTGGCGCTCATAGGTGGCACAATAGTGCACCAGTGCGCCCCGTGAGGCCAGCGTCCGGGCGATGAGATCCCGCCCGTCGTTGCCGCGCAGGATCAGCACCCGGCGGCCACTCACCCCTTGCAGCGCCGGCAGGGCCAGCAGCCCTTCACTGCGGGGATCGGCCGGGCACAGGGCCTGGATGCCCGCCTCGGCGAAGGCATCCGCACTCGCCTGGCCGACTGCAAAGTAATCAATATGTGGCCAGGTCTGACCAGTTTGCAACAGAAAATGATGTGCAAAATGAACGGCATGCATGCTGACGGCGATAACGAGGTCCGCCTCCCGCAGCATGTCACCCAGGTGAGGGAGGTCGCATCCCGGCCGGGTTTCCAGCAACGGACAGCAGAGCGGTGCATGACCCAACTGGTGCAGCATCTGCACCAGCTGGTTGGCCTGGGCGGCCGGGCGCACCACCAGGGGGACCATCAGGCGGCGCTCCAGGCAGATGACCGTGAACCTGGCTGTGCTGCACTCATGCCCGGTAGACCTCGGCCAGGATAACGTCGGCGCCGGCGGCCAGCAGGCGCTGGGCCAGGGTGTGGCCCAGCGCCTCGCCCTCTGCCAGGGGGCCGCGGATCTCATCGCGAATGACGTGGCTGCCATCCGGGCTGCCCACCAGGCCGCGCAGCCATACCTCTTCTCCCTGTACCAGGGCATAGGCCCCGATGGGCACCTGACAGCCACCTTGCAGGGCGCGGTTCATGGCGCGCTCGGTCAGCACCCGGATGCGGGTCTCGGGGTGTTCGAGCGGCGCCAGCAGGGCGTGCAGCTCAACATCATCCAGGCGGCATTCGATGCCGACCGCCCCCTGGCCGTTGGCGGGCAGGCTCTGCTCGGGCTCGATGAAGGCGGCGATGCGATGGGCCATCTCCAGTCGTTTCAGGCCGGCGGCGGCCAGGATGATGGCGTCATATTCACCGGCATCCAGCTTGGCGAGGCGGGTGTTGACGTTGCCCCGCAGGTCGCGGATCACGAGATCAGGGCGGGCAGCGCGCAGCTGGCACTGACGGCGCAGGCTGGAGGTACCGACCACGGCCCCTTGAGGCAGCTCGTCTATCTGGTTGAAATGGTTGGAAACAAAGGCATCACGCGGGTCTTCGCGCTCACAGATGGTGTGCAGGCCGAGCCCATCGGGGAACTCCACCGGTACGTCTTTCATGGAGTGGACAGCGATGTCGGCACGCCCTTCCAGCATGGCAGTCTCCAGCTCCTTGACGAACAACCCCTTGCCGCCGACCTTGGCGAGGGGGGTGTCGAGGATCTTGTCACCCTGGGTGCTCATGGGCACCAGTTCGACCTGCAGATCCGGATGGAGTGCCTCCAGCCGATCTTTCACAAAATTGGCCTGCCACAGGGCCAGTGGGCTCTTTCGAGTGGCAATTTTCAGGGTTCGGGCTGCCATATCAATCAGTTGTTTCATCTTTTGAGAGGAAAACGATCTTACCACCCTTTGCAGGGGCTTTCATGGCGCAGCCCGCAAAAGCGGGGCCAAGCTCAAAAACGGGGGCTGAAAATTATTTTCATTCAGCCAATAATTGATTTTAAGTTATTGAAAGTAAGCAACTTTATTGCTTTCCTCTGATACCGTTACGAACGGGGTCAGAAATAATCCGGTGATTGTGTGCGGGCTTGTTTACCACTGCTGTTTGCATTGTTAACATGATCACACTTTTTTGACGTCTCCCCGTTTTGGTGCGTCATTTCTCTTCCCCATAGGTAGGGCATTGCTGGTTAAACTCGACACGCTGGTGGCGCGCTACGACGAACTCAATCGTCTCAAGACGCAACGAGCGCTGGATCTCATGAGTCGCTACGGGCAGCAGGTTTTCCACTTGCTGCCTGTCATGCTGCACTTCAATCACCCCCTGTTGCCCGGTTATGTGGCAGGGGATGTGCCTCATGGTATCTGGAGTTTTGTCGCCAACGAGGCCCAGCAGGCCTTCATCCAGGATCTCTGCCAGAACGCCAACTGCCAGGGCGGTCTCAGTACCCACGACAAGTCCATCCAGGGCCTCTACTCCATGGGGAGCACCTCCTCCATCGGTCAGTGCTGCCACTCGGATCTCGACATCTGGGTCTGCCACGTGGCCGGTCTGTCGAGCGAGCGCCTCGCCCTGCTGGAACAGAAGTGCCAGCACCTCTCCATGTGGGCCGAGCAGCGGGGGGTCGATCTCAACTTCTTCCTGATCCCCGAAGACAAGTTCCGTCAGCGCAACGATGCCCAGATGCAGGGGGAGAGCTGCGGCAGCGCCCAGCACCTGCTGCTGCTCGACGAGTTCTACCGCAGCGCCATGCACATCGCCGGCAAGCGGCTGCTCTGGTATCTGGTGCCTGCCGAATATGACGATCACTACGACGACTACGTCAACGGCCTGTTTGCCCACGGCAAGTTGAGCCAGGATGACTGGCTCGATCTGGGGGGCTTTGATCGCATTCCTGCCGAGGAGTATTTCGGCTCCGCCCTGTGGCAGCTCTACAAGGGAATCGACTCCCCCTACAAGGCGGTGCTCAAGTCGGTGCTGATGGAGGCCTACTCCCACGAGTATCCCAACACCCGGCTGCTGTCGGTGACCAGTCGCGACTGGTTCCAGCACAACGAGGGGATGCACTACCGCCTCGACAACTACTGCCTGATGCTGGACAAGGTGACCAACTACCTGAAGTCCATCGGCGACATGCAGCGCCTCGATCTGGTGCGTCGCTGCTTCTATCTGAAGGTGTGCGACGGGCTGAGCCATCCCAAGGAAGATCACTCCCCGGACTGGCGCCGGGAGCAGATGGCCCAGCTGGTAGCCTACTGGGGCTGGAGTCCGGAGCGCCTTTACCACCTTGATCACCGCCAGGAGTGGAAGGTCGAGGACGTCAAGGTGGCCTACGCCGAGTTGCTGGAAGCCCTGATGCAGAGCTACCGCAACCTCATCCAGTTCGCCCGGCGCAACAACATCAGCGAGTCCATCAACCCGGAAGACATCGGCATCCTGTCGCGCAAGCTCTATGCCGCATTCGAGAGCCTGCCGGGCAAGGTGCAGCGCATCAACCTCAAGATTGCGCCGGATCTCGGCGAGCCGGATCTCAGTCTGGTACAGGTGCCCCATGGCCGCCTGAATCGCGCCGGCTGGTATCTCTACAAGCATTCCCTCGAACCCGCCGACATCATCGGCCGGGCGCCGCTCGAATATAACGGCTACATCAGCAAGCTGGTGGCCTGGGCCTATTTCAACGGCCTGCTGACGCCCCAGTCCCGGGTACACCTGTTCAACCAGGGCTCGGATCTGCACATCGACAACCTGCATCAGTTCTGTCGCGATCTCTCCGGGACCTTCCCGGTCAAGTATCCCCGCGCGACCAACCTGGCCCTGAGCCGGCCGTGCGAGATCCGCCAGCTCTCCATCTTCCTGAACCTGGAGACGGACCCGTCCAGCCACTGGGTGGGGCAGGTGATCGAGTTCGATGCCAACGCCGCGGATGTCTTCTCGTTCGGTCGCAACCAGGAGTGTCTGGTGGGATCCGTGGATCTCGTCTATCGCAACTCCTGGAGTGAGATCCGCACCCTGCACTTCGAGGGAGAGGAAGCCGTGGTGGACGCCCTCACCACCATCCTCGGCAAGATGCACCAGGACGCCGCGGCCCCCGAGATGATCGAGGTGTTCTGCTACAGCCAGCACTTCCGCTCCCTGGTGCGCACCCGCTTCCAGCAGCTTGTGGCTGAATGCATCGAGTTGCGTCTGGCCCGGGACAAGCAGCAGCTGGTCAAGACGCTGGCGCTCGGCAAGGAGAAGTACGGCATCTTCTTCGAGCGGCGCGGGGTGTCGGTCAAGAAGCTGGAAAACGCCATCGACTTCTACCGCCACATCTCCCACAACAAGCTGGATCACCTGCCGCTGCGCCTCGACAAGACTCACAGCCAGCACCTGCCCGGTATCGTCGACGCCTACGCCAGCGAAGGGCTGGTGCAGTTCTTCTTCGATACCCGGGATGCAGGCACCAACATCTATATCCTGGACGAGGCGAATCGGGTGGAGATCTACCAGCACTTCGCTGGCAACAAGGACGAACTGGTACAGGGGGTGAACCGGTTCTACACCTCGGGTCACGAGCGATTCAGCAATGCGGGTCAGTTCAGCAACTTCAACCTGCCCCAGTACTACGAAATCGTGCAGGTGGGTGACAAACTCGATGTGATCCCCTACCGCAGCCAGAGCCCGCAGCGGGACACCCCAGGCGCGGCGCGGGAAGTAGGATGATGCGCTGATAACAGCACCGGCAAGATGGCAAACGGCCTGCATGATGCAGGCCGTTGTCGTATCCGTGGTGCGGGAATCAGGCGTGGAGGGGGCGCAGCCAGTGGGGGGATGCCGTCGAGCATCGCCGTCAGGGATGAAAGCAAACGGCCTGCTGATGCAGGCCGTTGTCTTACCCGTGAGCCGACAATCAGGCGCCGAGGCGGGCCAGCAACCAGCTGCGAATGTCGCCCAGCTGGGGGCGGCAGATCTCGTGGCGCATGGGGTATTCGTGCCACTCGGGGCTGAGTCCCACCGCTTCCAGCCGGTTCTTGGCGTCCCAGCCCATGGAGAGGTTCACCACGTCGTCATAGATGCCGTGCATGTAGCAGATGGGCAGGGCGCGGGCCGCCTCGCTCATTTCGCCGGGCAGGGTGTTGGGCGCAGCCAGGTAGGTGGACATGCAGAGCAGGCCTGCCAATGGCACCGGATGGCGCAGGGCGGTGAAGGAGGCGATGACGCCCCCCTGGGAGAAGCCGGCCAGCACGATGCGCTCGGGGGCGAAACCCTCGGCCACCAACTGTTCGATCAGCGAGGCGATACGGGCCGCTGACTCCCTGACATGGGACTCCACGGCGCGATCCGCCGGATCCTCGAAGCTCTTGATGTCGTACCAGCCGCGCATCCGGTAGCCCATGTTGATGGTGATGGGGCGTTCGGGCGCATCCGGCAGCAGATGGCGGACGGGCAGGTCGGCGGGCAGGGCCAGCGCCTCCACCAGGGGGGCGAGGCCTGCGCCGGAGTCCCCCAGCCCGTGCAGCCAGATCACCGCATGGCGGGCACCTTCGGGATGCAGATCCGTCATGAGAAGACCACGGGCTCGCCGGCCTGGGTGGTGCAGGCCCGGGTCAGCAGGGCCTTGAGCTCGTCGCCGAAGCGGTTGTCGATCCAGCTGTCACCGCGCAGCTCGAAGTGGAAGCCGTTCTCCCGGGTGGCGACCCAGATCTGATGCAGGGGCTCCTGCTTGTTGATGATGACCTTGGTCTTGTTCTCGAAGCTCAGGGTCAGCACCCCGCCGGCGCGTTCGCAGTCGATATCCGGATACCCCTCGTCGATGGTGTCTTCCACATACTGGAAAAAGGCGTCGGTCAGGGCGTGATACTCGTGATCCTTCATCGGTTTATCCTGTTGCTTTTAACAATGTGAGTGCGATTATAGAGGGCCAAAAATTTTTTCGCAGCGAACCATTATGATTACCCAGTTCACCAAGTGCCTGTTTGCCGCGTCGCTGTCGCTCGGGTTGGCCGCCTGTGGCCTGACGGGGCCGCTCTACATGCCGCCGGCCGAACAGCCCGCACCTGCAGAGCAGACACCGCCCAAGACAGAGAGTACACCGCAAGCCGCCTCGCCTGCGACCGCTACACCGGCCTCAGAGGCCGCGCCGCAATAATCTAGGAAGGAACCGCCCCCTTGGATCACTTTAACTACGACGCAGACGGTCAGCTTCAGGCCGAACAGCTTCCCCTGCAACAGCTTGCCGACCAGTACGGCACTCCGCTCTATGTCTACTCCCGCGCCACCCTGGAACGCCACTGGCATGCCTTCGACCAGGCGGCTGGCGACATTCCCCACCTGATCTGCTACGCGGTCAAGGCCAACTCCAACCTGGCCCTGCTCAATCTGCTGGCACGTCTCGGTTCGGGCTTTGACATCGTCTCCGGCGGCGAGCTGTCCCGGGTGCTGGCGGCGGGCGGTGATCCGGCCAAGGTGGTCTTCTCCGGTGTCGCCAAGAGCGAAGCCGAGATGCGCCTTGCGCTGGAAAAAGAGATCCTCTGCTTCAACCTGGAGTCCGAAGCCGAGCTGGAGCGCCTCAACCGGGTCGCAGGCAGCATGGGCAAGAAGGCGCGGGTCTCGGTGCGGGTCAACCCGGACATCGACGCAGGCACGCACCCCTATATCTCCACCGGCCTCAAGCAGAACAAGTTCGGCATCCCCATCGAACAGGCGCCCGCCATCTATCGCAAGGCGGCGGCCATGGCCCACATCGAGATCAAGGGCGTGGATTGCCACATCGGCTCGCAACTCACTGAATTGAATCCCTTTATGGAGGCGGCGGACAAGCTGCTCAAGCTCATCGACGAGCTGGCGGCGGAAGGCATCCACATCCATCACCTGGACGTGGGCGGCGGCCTGGGGGTCAACTACGGCGCCGAGCAGCCGCCGCACCCCACCGAGTATGCCGAGGCGCTCAAGCAGAAGCTGGCGGGCCGGGATCTGACCCTCTTGTTCGAACCGGGCCGCGCCATCGTCGCCAACGCCGGTGTGCTGCTGACCCGGGTCGAGTTCCTCAAACCCGGCGAGACCCGCAACTTCGCCCTGATCGACGCCGGCATGAACGATCTGCTGCGCCCCTCCCTTTACGGCGCCTGGATGAACATCATCGAGGTGGACAGCCGCGCGACCCACGAGAAGGCACTCTATGACGTGGTGGGCCCGGTGTGCGAGACCGGCGACTTCCTCGGCAAGGAGCGTACCCTGGCGATTGCCGAGGGCTCCCTGCTGGCGGTGCGTTCCGCTGGCGCCTACGGCTTTACCATGTCCTCCAACTACAACACCCGACCCCGTGCGGCCGAGGTGCTGGTGGACGGTGACCAGGCGCACCTCATCCGTGAGCGGGAGCAGTTGGCGGATCTCTGGCGTGGCGAGCACCTGCTGCCGTGATGGATGGATTTTCAGCGTTCCTCCATGTGAGAGCGTGATTAACGGTGAGACAGGAACGCGCGATGTTGATTGAGTTTTCCAAAATGCACGGCCTCGGTAACGACTTCATGGTGGTGGATGGCGTCACCCAGAAGGTGTTCTTCAGCAACGACATCATCAAGAAGCTGGCGGATCGTCACTTCGGTATCGGCTTCGACCAGCTGTTGCTGGTGGAGCCGCCCTATGACCCCGAGCTCGACTTCCATTACCGCATCTTCAATGCCGACGGCAGCGAGGTGGAACAGTGCGGCAACGGGGCCCGTTGCTTCGCCCGTTTCGTGCGTCTCAAGGGGCTGGTCAACCGGGATCGCATCGCGGTCAGCACCGCCCGGGGCCGCATCACTCTACAGCTGGAAGGGGAGAACCAGGTCACGGTCAACATGGGGGTGCCCCAGTTCGAGCCGGGCAAGATCCCGTTCCGTGCCCAGAAGGCGGAGAAGACGTATCTGCTGCGGGCCCAGGATCACACCGTGATGTGCGGTGCCGTCTCCATGGGCAACCCTCACTGCGTCATCGAGGTGCCCTCGGTGGCCGATGCGCCGGTGGAGACCCTGGGACCCATCATGGAGCGCCACGAGCGCTTCCCCGAGCGGGTCAACGTCGGCTTCATGGAGATGGTCAACGCCAGCGAGATCAAGCTGAGGGTCTTCGAGCGCGGGGTGGGGGAGACCCTGGCCTGCGGGACCGGGGCCTGTGCGGCCGTGGTGATAGGCATCAGCCAGGGCAAGCTCAAGGAGCGGGTCACCGTCACCCTGCCGGGTGGCAAGCTGACCATCGCCTGGAAGGGACCGGGTCAGCCCGTCTACATGACGGGGCCGGCCGAGCACGTCTTTGACGGCCAGATAGAGTTGTAGACAAGGAGCGGGTGATCCCGCTCCATCAACGGATCATATCGGGGCCCTTGGCCCCTTTTTCGGATGGATCAACCAAGTTATGAGCGAACTCAAACGGCAGGAATCACTGGTGGATGAAGCCACAGTGCTGGAGTACCTGGCCCGTTATCCCGAGTTTTTCCTGCGTCACGGGGCCATGCTGGACAAGATCCGCATTCCCCATGCGCAAAAGGGCACCATCTCCCTGGTGGAGCGCCAGCTGGACAGACAGCGGGAGCGCATCGAGCAGCTGGAGCAGGAGATCACCGAACTGATGGGGGTCGCCAGCGAGAACGAGCGGATCTTTCGGGTTTACGCGGATCTCTACGGGGAGATCTACGGCTGCCAGACCTTGTTCGAGCTGAGCGCCGTGATGGGCAAGGCCTTCGTCCAGCGGCTGCGACTCACCGGCCTGCGGCTCTGGCTCAATCCCAGGCATTTCCAGCTGAGCGGCCCCGAGCAGCGTTTCCTGGCGCAGGGCAAACAGCTCGAACAACTGCTGGGGCAGCGCCTGCCCGGCACGGACTACTATTTCGGCCGCCTCAACCAGAGCGAGAAGCAGGCGCTGTTTGGCAATGATGTGCTGGTCAACTCGGTGGCCCTGATGCGGCTCGGGGAGCTCGGCGTGCTGGCCTTCGCGAGCTCGGATCCCAGCCACTTCACCCCCCACAACGACACCCTGCTGCTGGGTCAGCTGGGGCGTCTGCTGCAGCTGCGTCTGCCCGAGCTGGCCCGTGGCTAAGGCAACGACCCGATCCCCTGCCAAGACGCCCCCTGCCGCCGACCCCCTGCCGGTCGCACTGGCGGGGGAGCTGGACGCCTTTATCGAATACCTGCGGGTCGAGCGCCAGCTCAGCCCCCACACCCGCAGCAACTATCAGGCCCACCTGGAAGCCATGACCGCCGAGCTGGTGAAGCTCGGGGTCGACGACTGGGCCCGGCTCGAGGCGAGCCAGGTGCGCAGTCTGGTGACCCGGATGCACAAGGGGGGGCTGGCGCCCCGTTCCCTTGCCACCAAGGTGTCGGCCCTGCGCAGCTTCTGCGACTGGCAGGTGCGCCAGGGGCGGCTCACCGCCAACCCGGCGCGGGGCATCGTCACCCCCAAGCAGGGGCGGCCCCTGCCCAAGAACCTGGACGTGGACGAGATGTACCAGCTGCTCAACATCACCGACGAGCAGGATCCGCTGGCGGTACGGGATCGCGCCATCATGGAGCTGATGTACTCCTCCGGCCTGCGCCTTGCCGAGCTGGTGGGGCTCAACCTCGCGGACGTGAAGCTCGACGAGCGCCAGCTCAGGGTGATCGGCAAGGGCTCGCGGGAGCGGGTGCTGCCCATCGGGCGGATGGCGGTGGAGTGGTTGCACAAGTGGCTCAAGGTACGCCCCCTGCTGGCCGGTGACGAGGGGGAGGCATTGTTCGTCTCCAAGCGCAGGCAGCGGCTCTCGGCCCGCTCTGTACAGGAGCGGCTCGACGGCTGGGGCAACAAGCAGGCGCTCAATGCCCACGTGCATCCCCACAAGCTGCGCCACAGCTTCGCCACCCACATGCTGGAATCCTCCGGCGATCTGCGGGCGGTGCAGGAGCTGCTGGGGCATGCGGATCTCTCCACCACCCAGATCTATACCCACCTCGACTTCCAGCATCTGGCCAAGGTATATGACAGTGCCCACCCGCGGGCGAAGCGGGATCCGGAAACGCCGGAGGATGAGTGATGTGGTGTGCGATCTGCGGGGATGACAATCTCCACGTCGCCCGGGTCAGGCGGGAGCCCGCAACGCCAGAGGATGAGGAGTAAAGAGGAACAGCCATGCAGTTTTACCGTCGCTGGCAGCCGGTGGCCGCCATCTCGTTCGATCTGGACGACACCCTCTATGACAACGGCCCCGCCATCGCGCGGGCGGAACAGTGGATGCTGGACCACCTGCGCAGCGAATACCTGGCCACCGCCATGCTGGACAAGCCGCGCTGGCTCGCGCTCAAGCGCCAGTTGCTGCTGGACCACCCGACGCTGAGCCACGACGTCAGCCTGGCGCGCCAGCGTGGCATTCGCGAGGCCCTGGTGCAGGGGGGCATGGAGCCCGGGCTGGCGGAGCAGCAGGCCCGGGCGGTGTTCACCGGCTTCATGGCCGAGCGCTCGAAGATAGAGGTGAGCGAGGCGACTCACGCCCTGCTGGCTCGTCTGGCGGCGCGCTACCCGCTGGCGGTGATCACCAACGGCAACCTGGATCTGGAGCAGGCGGGCCTGGCTGGCTACTTCACCCTGGTCTGCAAGGCGGGAGCGGGAGCCAGAATGAAACCGGCGCCCGACATGTTCGTGCAGGTGCAAGAGGCCCTGGGGCTGACCCCCGGTCGCATCCTCCATGTGGGGGATCACCCGGTGACCGACGTGCTGGGTGCCAGGCTGCACGGCTTTCGGGCCGCCTGGCTCAACGAGAGCGGTCAGTCCTGGCAGTCGTTGTCGCTGCTGCCGGATGTGGAGCTGGGACAGCTGCAGGATCTGGCCACCCTGCTGCTCTGAGCTGGGGATGAGGGACAGATTCCGTGATCTATATCTGGCAATAACAACAAGGGAGCAAGGGTGTGAAGGGAATGAAGGGTGTCATCTGGCTGGCGATCCCCGTGATGCTGGCGGGATGCGATCTGGTGCAAGACCGTTACCGGATGGAGTTCAGGGACGGATCCTGGCGGGAGATCGCCATCTCCCCGTTTTCCGACGAGGCGCGCTGGCGCGAGGGGTGTGCCACCGGCGAGATCCAGGTGGACATGACCCTGCCCCTGAAACGGGGCAAGGTGGTGAATGGCCGGGAGCAACTGCTCATCGGCGGCGAGCTGTTCGAGCTGGAGGATGCCCGTCTCTATCGCGGCAACGGCATGGTGCTCGGGCAGGCCCCGGACCATATCCAGCGGGGCCTCAAGGGGCTGGATGTCTGCCGTACCCTGCGCCCTGATCGCGGGGCCCTGCCCAAGCTCAAGGGCAAGGGATTTGGCGACTAGCCCGTCTGCTGCCTGAGCGGGCGGCAGGCGTCGCCGAAGGCAGTGGACACCTTGATGGCGTGGGGGGTCACAGGCCCGTCACGTCGGATGCCTCTGGGCAGCCCCCGATGTACGAGGCCCTGCCCAGGCTCAAGGGCAAGGGGTCGGCGACTAGCCGACCTGCTGCCTGAACCGGCGGCAGGCGTCGCCAAAGGCGGTGAAGAGCTTGATGGAGTGGGGGTTCTCGCTGGCCTTCCACTCCGGGTGCCACTGCACCGCCAGCAGGAAGGGGGAGAGGGCGGGAGCGTGGATCGCCTCGATCAGCCCGTCTTCGGCATGGGCCAGGGGTGCCAGCCCCTGGGCCAGCGTCTTGATCCCCTGCCCATGGAGGGAGTTGACCGGAATCGACGGCTGCCCCATCAGCTCGGCCAGCCAGGTACCGGGCACCAGCTCGACCTGATGGCTCTCGCCATACTGCTCGTCCACCGGGTCATCCGCGTCCTCCCGATGATCGTCATAACCCGGCTCGCAATAGACCTTCTGGTGAATGTCGCCCCCCAGGGCCACGTTGATCTCCTGCATGCCGCGGCAGATCCCGAGGATCGGCAGGCCACGGTCGAGGGCGGCGCGCACCAGGGGAATATCGAACAGATCCCTGTCCCTGTCCTGGGGCTTCTCCGGGGTGAGGTTCTCCTGGCCATAGAGGGCTGGATCGATGTTGGATCCGGCACCGCTCAGATAGACCCCGTCGGCGAGGTCCAGATACTGCTCCAGATCCTCGGTGCCACAGCAGGTGGGCACCAGCAGCGGCACGCAGCCGCTGATCTCCACCAGAGGCTTGATGTATTTGTGGGTCATGACCTGGTAGGCGTGGCCACTGCGGGCCTGGGCCCCCATGGTCATCAGCACGACGGGTTTGTTATGGGCACTGGGGTTGGGCATAGGTCACCTTGGCTATCCTTGGCGGTCTCATCCTGCGCCTTGGGAAGGCCCTTGCCGCCTCGGCTCGCAAGGGCATGCCTCAAGGCATGGTCGTGGGATCAGGGTCGCGCCAGCGTGCCAGAATCGTCGGTCAGCCTTGGCAACGACAGCCTGGATCCTGCCTCCAGTCTGCCAAGGCCGTTCAATATGTCAAACAAAATGATGCAATTATGTTAACAATTGATGCCGGGATACGGCTATGAGTCCCATTTAAAGGGACTTGAGGGGGAGGTGCTGGTGCGGTGAGAGATTTGATGGTGGATATATTAAACATCTGGCCGGGCGGCCGGATAGCAGAAGGGGCCCGCAGGGCCCCTTGTCGACTCAGGCGTTCAGGATGAAACGTTCGATCACCTGGGCGACCCCGTCTTCATCGTTGCGCCCCGTGGTGTGCTGTGCCAGCGCCTTGATCTCGTCGGTGGCGTTGCCCATGGCGACCCCGAGTCCGGCGTAGGCGATCATGTGGTGATCGTTGCCCGCATCCCCCACCGCGATCACCTGGGAGGCATCCAGCCCCAGGTGCTCGGCCAGGGCGGCGACGCCGGTGCCCTTGTTGCTGCGCTTGTTCATGAACTCGAGGAAATAGGGTGCGCTGCGCACCACGGTATAGCGCTCGTGGAGTTCGGCGGGCAGCTGGGCGATGGCACGGGAGAGCAGGGGCTCTGGGTCAATCATCATCACCTTCATGATCTGCTCGTCGTCGGGCAGGGTGGCGAAGTCCACCAGGTTGATGGGTTGACCGATGAGGCGGGATTCGTGCTCGGTATAGGGGCTGATCTTTGGGCTGATGAGCCCCTGGCGGACGGAGAAGCCGTGGATGTTCACCCCCAGCTCACAGGCCAGGTGGGCGATGGCACGGGCATCGCTGCCGGTCAGCAACTGGCTGCGGATGATGCGTTGCTCGGATACCTGCTGCACCAGGGCGCCGTTGTAGCAGATGACGTAGTCATCCTGGCCGGTGAGGCCCAGCTCGGTCAGGGCGGCGGTCATGCCTTCCAGCGGGCGGCCGGAGGCCAGCACCACGGTCACGCCCTTGGCGCGGGCTGCCGCGATGGCGGCCTGGGTGCGGGGGGAGATTCGGCCCTCTGGGGTCAGCAGGGTGCCATCCATATCCAATGCGATCAGCTTGTACATCTTCTCACTACCTGAGTCTGGCCGGCCCGCCCGATGGGGCCATGGGGAGGCCGAGTGTAGCGAAAATCGCCGCCGGGATCACGCCGCCTGCCGACGCGGGGGCACGTTGCCCCTCAGCGCTGGCCCTGGTAGGGGGTCAGTTGCAGCTGATCTTCCCGGATGGCGAAGTGGATGGGGCCGTGCTCGATGTCGACCCTGTTGTGGTGGTGGGCCATCTCCACCTCGACGCCGGGGAAGAGGCGCTGGGTGGCGATGATGTCCATGTTGGCCATGAGCGCCTGCAGCTCCCGCTGCGCCTCGGCGAGCTGCTCGTCCAGGCTCTTGCTCTCGTCGAACTGGCGGGTGCGCAGCGCCTTGATCTTCTGCAGGGTCTCGGGATTGCGCTTGTCACGGGGCAGTTGCAGCAGACGCAGGATGAGATCCTGCAGCTTGTCTATCTGCTCGGCGCAGGTCTGTTTGCGCTGGCGCAGCGCCAGCTCCTGCTCCTTCTGGCTGAAATAGCCACCGAGGATCTGCAACCGGGTCCGGTTGGCCGCCGAGGCTCCGAGCACCGGGGCCATGATGAGCCGATTGGCGATGTTGATGCCGCCGATGAGGTGCCCCTTGCGCATGGCGCTGTCTCCCACCTTGAGATCCTGGCCGCTGCGGCAATAGCAGTGACTGAGCTGGCTCAGGATATGGATGTCGCCATCGGCCTCCAGCCTGGCGTACTGGGCATAGCTGGCGTGGATCTCCCCCCCGGCGTTGAGGTGGCAGAGGTATTCGTCGTCCGCCAGCTTGCGCCCTATGATGCCGTTGCGCACCGTGATGGTGCCGCCGGATTCGATGTAGCCGCCCTCGACGAAGCCGCCGATCACCACGTCACCGCTGGTCTTGACGCGCATGCCGGGCATGACGTCCCCGGTGACCAGCAGGGATCCCTCGAACTCGACGTGACCGTGGCGGATGTCGACCTGCTTGACGTTGAGCACCTCGTCGACCCGCATCCCGGCACGCTCCTGACAGGGGAGCCCCGGGCGGGTCGCCAGCAGCAGGTCCGGGTCCTCGGGGGAGAGGCAGGTGCCGTCACCCGGCGTCATGGCGCTCTCCTTGCCGTGGCGGGCGGTCAGGGTCTGGCCCGTCACGGTGAAGCCGTCGATGCCCTGGGTGGCGGGGTGCCTGCGCATCAGCAACGCCCCCGCCTTGACGGTGAGCAGGGTGCCGAGGTCGCGCATGTCCACCTTGCCGTGATCCCGCTCCTGGGGTTTGAGGATCCGCTCGGCTGCGGTCTCCACCAGCCGCTCCAGGCGGGTATCCAGGCCGTGCCTGGCGGCCTTGCCGAGGGCGATGACGGGATTGAGCTGGGCACCGGGGGCCGCCTCACCCGCTGCCTGGATGGCGGCGGCAAGCAGTCGCTCGCTCACCCCCTGCTTGACCGTGCTGGCCGCCAGGGCCTCCTGCAACCGGGCCAGGGTCAGGGGCTGGCCGCCCCAGTCCGCGGTGATCTGCGCCCTGGCGCTCATCTGGTCCTTGTCCACCTGGATGAGCAGCCTGGCATCCTGGCGCCGGGCAATGGGGACTGGCGGATGGGCGGGGGCATCCGGCTCTGCGATGAGGGCGTTGAGCAGGGTGACGGCTTCGCGGATCCCCTCGCCGAGGGGTTCGTAGCGCCGACAGTTGGAGAGTCGCAGCAGGGCCAGGACGTCGCTTTCCTGGATGGGCTCGGTGAGGCCCGGGGTGATGCGCAGGCAGACATAGCTCATGTCGGCCGACAGCTGAAACCACGCTTTGCTTAACACCGGGCCCTCCTTCGTTGTCCCTGTCCGGTTTGCCCCATGCCGGGGCCTCTCCTTGCCGGCATCCAATGCCGCCGGGGCGGATCCAACGCGCAGTATTCGGGTATTTTTCCTTCCGGGTCAACGATCTGAATGCAAATGGGTGAGCCGGGTTGAGGAAATATCGGCTGACGGGAGAGGGGCAGAGCCGGCCATGCCATGGGCTCCATTGCAGTTTTTTAGCGCAATATGCTGACTTTTTATGCTTTCGCTATCCAGAGTGTCCATCACGTTGAGGGAGGCGATGCAAATCACCTTGCCAGGCAGGAAGAGAAGGATTTTAATCTGCCGCCGCCTCAGGGCGAGGACCCTGGTCGCCACCGATCAGCCCCTTTTTCTGTCCAACCGAACGAGCCCCATGACCGCCCAAGGCCACCTGCTGTTTTCCGTCACCTGCGTCCTGCTTGCCCACAAGGTCGGGCTGACTCCGGCCCTGGCCGATGCCAGCCTGTGGCACATCGTCCCCATGGCCCTGGTGAGCGCCCTGCTGCCGGATCTCGATCACCCCTGCTCCCTGCTCGGGCGGCAACTGCCCTGGATCTCGGGGCCGCTCTCCCGGCTGTTCGGCCATCGCGGTTTCACCCACAGCCTGCTGGCGGTGGGGATGGGGGTCTGGGGGCTGGCCCAGGTGGAAGCCCCCTGGTTGCTGTCGGGGGCGGTGAAGGATGCCCTCATCGTGGGCTATCTCAGCCATCTGCTGGGGGACTGGCTCACCCCCATGGGCATTCCCCTGCTCTGGCCCTGGCGTCGGCGCTTTCGCCTGCCCTGCCTGCCCCTCAAGAGCGGCGGGGGCTACGAGAGGGCCTTCTGCCTGCTGACCCTGGCGCTCGCCGGGTACTGGGTCCATGGCGGCGCAGGCTTGGCTCACTTCTAGCCCCGGGCGCCCTCCTGGCATCTGGCCGTTCGGGTCAGGGTGAGGTAATCGGCGAGCACCGGCAGCCCCAGCAGGTGGCGGCGCAGCATGTCGAGGGCGGCGAAGGCGAGGATCCGGCGACCGCTCGCGGGATCCGGGTGGCTGACCCTGAGCGTCTGGCCGTGCAGTTGCCCGTCGGCGCAGAGCAGCAGCGGCACGCCGTCCGGCCCGGCACGGCCTATGGTGAGGCTCAGGGGGGCGGCGGGCACCGCCAGTTGAGTCAGATCGTCGCTCAGGGTGTGGCTGAAGCCGGCGGTCAGGGCCGGGTGCCCGTGACACATGGCCAGCAGGGCGCCCCGGCTCTCCCCTTCTTGCAGGTGCAGCGACCGCTCCCCCAGCAGGGCCAGGATCTGGCTGGCAGGCGCCTCGTTGCCACGCCCCACCAGCCAGGGGGCGATGGCCGCAAGCAGCCTCGCCTCGGCGGCGTCCATGTCGGCGGTGCTGGCACCGTGGCCGATGAGCTTGAGCTCGATGAGAGGCATGGAGGAGCGGTAGCCCAGCTCGATGCCGGCAGGCCAGGGGGCCGCATCCAGCATGTCGCTGAGGGCGGACTCCGAGACGCCGAAGGTGTAGAAACGGCGCAGCTCGGTGTCGGTCTCTTCCCCGGCCAGCACCTTGAGGCGGGGCATGATCTGTTCGCGCACCATCTGCTTGAATTCGAACGGCACGCCCGGGGTGAAGAAGAGCCGGCTCTGGCCGTGGCTGGCCGGGTGGCAGACCACAAAGCCGCAGGCGGTGCCCACCGGGTTGTCGAGGATCTCGCAGTCCCGGGGCAGCCAGGCCTGCTTGGTGTTGCTCCGTGCCATGGTGCGGCCCCGGCTGGCATAGCGTTCGGCCATGGTGGCGAGCCAGCCCGGGAACAGGGTCAGGGGCTGGTCAAACGCCTCGGCCGCGGCCTGGGCGGTGAGGTCGTCCGCCGTGGGGCCGAGCCCCCCGCACACCAGTACCACCTCGGCGCGGTTGGCGCTCTCCTGCAGCACGGCTGTCAGATCCGCGAGGTTGTCCCCCACGGTGGCGCGGCGGCGCACCTGCCAGCCCTGCTCCAGCAAGAGGGCGCTGAGCCAGGCGGCATTGGTGTCCACCACCAGGCCGGTCACTATCTCGTCGCCTGTGCTGATGATCTCGATGCGCATGGGGACTCCTTGGGTGGGGCCAGCCCTCTCAGGGCTTGCCGTGTTCGAAGTAGTAGCTGATCCGGGTGCGGGGGTTGAGGTATTCGAACACCGCCGGGGGCAGGCGTTTGGGCTGGATCACCTTGGCGATGGTCAGCCCGGCCGCGTCGAGGTCGATGATGGCCGCCTCCTGGCGCGGAATGCGGGGGTCGTATACCAGCACGGCGGGGTAGAGCAGGCGGGAGGCGTTGACCGACATCACCAGCCCCACCTGGCCGTTGGAGAGCTGCACCACGCTGCCCGGGGGATAGACCCCCATCAGCCGGATCAGCATGCCGAGGTGATCGGCGTTGAACTGGGACTTGCGCTGCTTGTAGAGGCTGCCGAGGGCCGCGTAGGGCACCTTGGCCTCCAGGTGGCAGAGGTTGTCGTACTCGTTGATGAGGGAGACGATCTGGGTGAGGGGATCGAGCTGATCCCCCTTGAGCCCCTGGGGGCCGGTGCCGTCCAGATACTCGTGGTGGTTCTGCACTATCTGCTTGGCCGCTTCCGGAAAATCGCTGACCAGCCCCAGCAGTTCCAGGCCGTAGCGGGGATGCTGGGCCATCAGGTTCTGCTCCGGCTTGGTCAGCGGCTCCGTCTTGCGCAGGATCTGGCTCGGGATCCTCAGCTTGCCGATGTCGTGGAACAGGGCCCCCATGCCGACCTGGCGGATCGCCTCGGCCGGCAACTTGCACTCCCGGGCGAGCAGCATGCTGAGCACGCTGACGTTGAGGGAGTGAAACTGCAGGCTGTTGCCATCATCGCTGTCGGAGACCAGGTGCAGCACCATCTCGTCCACCGAGAGGAGCTGCTCCGTCATGGCGTTGATCAGCTCCTGGGCCTCGCTGATGGCGTTGAGGGGGCGGGACTGGATCTTGCCCATGAGGTTGCGCACCTGGGCCAGGGATTGGCGGAATTGTTTCTCGCACTGCTGCAGGTCGCGGCGATAGCGCTGCAACTGCTCGATGCGCCGCAGTTTCTCCTGCTGCATCTCCTCCTGGCGGGCGAGGAGACCCTCTCCCTCAACCTCATCTGCCTGGGGCTGGGTCTGGCCGAGGGGCTTGGGCGGCGTGTCGCTCTTGTCGGGAATGATGGTCACCAGCTTGAGGCCAAGGCGACGAATAAGCTCGATCTCCTCCTCGCTCTTGAGCTTGAAGCTGGAGAACAGAAACGGGTGCTCACGCCATCCCAAAGGCAGGGAGACATAATTGCCGACTTGCAGCCGTTCTACGGAGATCTTGATTCCTGTCATGGGGTTGGGCACGAGGGACACACTGAGCCGTATGCTAGTCAAAGGGCGGGGTGAATACAAAAGGTATCTGATGACAGCGGGAGCGCTTTGTTATAGGCTTCTAGATGTCCAGACATATTTACCGATGCAGTACAGGGAGTCAGCATGCCGATCAAGATCCCGGACCAGTTGCCCGCCGCCGAAGTGCTGGGGCAGGAGAACATCTTCGTGATGACGGAATCCCGGGCCGTCACCCAGAACATCCGCCCGCTGCGGGTGCTCATCCTCAATCTGATGCCCAAGAAGATAGAAACCGAGATCCAGCTGATGCGGATGCTCTCCAACTCGCCCTTGCAGGTGGACGTGGATCTGTTGCGCATCGACGATCGGGAGTCGAAAAACACGCCCCAGGCGCACCTGGAGAACTTCTATCACGACTTCGAGCAGGTGAGAGGCAACAACTACGACGGCATGATCATCACGGGGGCGCCGCTCGGGCTGGTAGAGTTCGAGGAGGTGGTCTATTGGCCCCGCATCGTCGAGATCATCGAGTGGTCCCATCAGCATGTCACCTCCACCCTCTTCCTCTGCTGGGCGGTGCAGGCGGCGCTGAAAGCCTTGTACGGCATGGAGAAACAGACCCACGGCGAGAAGCTCTCCGGGGTCTATCGCCACCACCGCCTCGACGAGCACGAGGCGCTGCTGCGCGGCTTCGATGACGAATTCGTGGCGCCCCACTCCCGCTATGCGGCCTTCGACGGGGATCTCATCCGCGCCCACACCGATCTGCAGATCTTCGCCGAGTCGGAAGAGGCGGGCGTCTATCTGGCCGCCACCAAGGATTGTCGCCAGGTGTTCGTCACCGGCCATCCGGAATATGACGCCCTGACCCTGGATGGGGAATACCGGCGGGATCTGGCGGCCGGGCTCACCCCCGTCATTCCGGTCAACTATTACCCGAACAACGACCCGAGCCAGACCCCGCGCGCCACCTGGCGTAGCCACGGTCACCTGCTGTTTTCCAACTGGCTCAACTATTACGTCTACCAGTTGACCAGCTACAAGGTGGAAGACATCGGCAAGGTGTTTACCTACCAGCAGCCCAAGGGATAGAGCCCATCAGTCCGCCCCGGCCAGCCGCCGCCCACGGGTATCGAGCCAGTGACGGTGGCAGGCCAGGGTGAAGGCCCGTGGCCGTCTGGCCCGGATGAGGGTCATGGCCTCCTGCTGGGGCAGCCCCTGGGTCATCAGCAGCAGGGCGGCCGCAAGCCCGGTACGCCCGCTTCCTCCGTGGCAGTGAATGGCCAGGTGCCGTCCCTCGCGCAGCAGGGCGAGCAGTCGGAGTTGCACCCCGGGCCAGGCCTGTTCGAAGGCGGCATCCGGTGCCTCGTCATCCGCAATGGGCAGATGGAACCAGCTCATGCCTCTGGCCTGCACCAGCTGCCCGAGAGAGAGGGACCCGCACAGGGCCAGCTCCTCCTCCGTCATCAGGGTCAGCACCCCGCCGGCACCGGCCAGCTGCAACTGGGCAAGGGCGTGGGCCATGGGGACTTGCTGGCTGCCGGGGCAGGGGGTGAGCAGGAGCTGGCCGTCGAGCCGTGGAACGTCCAGGCTCCAGAAGGGATGGGCATTGAGCATGGGGTTCCTCGTGGTGGTCGGGATCAACGGGATGGGCATCCCGCGGGTGCGGCACAGCATAGAGGGGCCGGAGGCGATGTCAATCTGCGTTGTGTTCGGCCCGGTTTACGGGCAGAGTCTAAAAAAATCGAGCGATGCAAGGAGTAGAGATGAGAAACCTGGATCAACTGGACTTGGACATCCTGGCCCATCTGTTTCGCGATGCGGGCATGACCAACAAGGATTTGGCGGCCCTGGTCGGGGTGGCGCCGTCCACCTGTCTGGAGCGGGTGCGCAAGCTGCAGCAGGATGGCGTGCTCAAGGGGGCGCACTGCGAGGTGGATTACCAGGCCCTGGGCGGTCACATCCAGGCCATGGTCTCCCTGCAACTGGCCCGTCACAGCCGCCAGATCATCGATGCGTTTCGCGACGCCATCCTGGCCCTGCCCGAGGTGATCAGCCTGTTCCACATGGGCGGCAAGGATGATTTCCTGGTGCACCTGTGCGTCTCCGATACCGAACACCTGCGCAATTTCGTCTTCGATCACTTCACCTCCCGGGAAGAGGTGGTGCACCTCGAGACCTCCCTGGTGTTCGAGCACAGGTTCAGCCGCTCGCTTCCCTGCTTCCCCCACCCCTGACGGGGCGAGCCGCAAGAAAAAACCGCCCGAGGGCGGTTTTTTTGTGGGCGGTTCCTCAGTTGAGAGCCAGCCGGCTGTCCTGCGCCGTCCGGTAGAGCCCCTGCTGATAGGCCAGGCTGCCCCACAGGACCAGCCCCAGGGCGGCATCCTTCATGGCGCCCGGCTGCGGCGCCGGGGTGAGCGTCTCGGTCGCATCCTCGTAGATGAAGCCTTCCGGCGCCCGCTCGGGCTGCAGGATCACCACATCCTTGCCACGCATCAGGGCGAAGTTCTTGTCGTACTGCATGATGGCGCGTCCCGGCCAGTCGGCGGGCATGCGGGTGAGATCCTTGCCCAGCATGGGGTAGTCGGCACTGATGCCCATGAGGGAGAGCAGGGTCGGGGCCATGTCGATCTGGCTGACGATGCGGGGGTCCTTTCTCGGTGCTATGCCGTCCCCCAGGATGACCCCCGGGATATGGAAGCGGGGGATGGGCACCAGGCTGGCTCCCCCGACCCGGCTGTCGTGATCGGCGATGACCAGGAACAGGGTGTCCTTCCAGTAGTCCGATGCCCTGGCCTTCTTGAAGAACTCGCCGACGGCGTAGTCCGCGTACTTGGCGGCGTTGTTGCGGGTCTGCTTGGGCTGCTCGTACAGGGCGATGCGGTTGTCGGGGAATTCGAAGGGATCGTGGTTGCTGGAGCTGAACACCAGGCTGAAGAAGGGTTTGCCCTCCTTGTGCAGCGCCGCGAAGGTCTCGTTGGCCTTGGCCATCAGATCTTCATCCGAGGCGCCCCAGGATCCCTCGAACACCGGGTTCTTGAAGTCCTTCTGCTCGACGATGGTGGTGAAGCCGTTGCCGAGGAAGAAGCTGCGCATGTTGTCGAAGTGGCTCTCGCCGCCATAGATGAAGCTGGTGTCATAGCCTCGCTGCTTGAGCAGGTCGGCGATGGTGAAGAAGTTGGTCTGGCTCTTGCCGAGCTTGACCACGGCCTGGGCCGGGGTCGGCGTGAAGCCGGTGAGCACCGCCTCGATGCCGCGTACCGAACGGGTACCGGTGGCGTAGAGCTGCTCGAACGCCCAACCCTCTTTCGACAAGGCATCGATGTTCGGGGTGAGCGGCAGGCCGCCGAGGGAGCCGACGAACTGGGCCCCCAGACTCTCTTGCAGCAGGATCACCAGGTTTTTGGGCTTGCCCTGGTAGCTGGCCGTGTTGAAGGTCTGGCTCGGCAGATCGGCAGAGGTAAAATCGCCGAGAGGGCGACCGCTCTCCTCGCGGACTATGTCGAGTACCTGATGGTCAGCCATCTTGCCGTAAAACTGGCTGGCATCCTCCTCGGCCCCCATCTGCTTGATGGCAAAGAAGAGGGAGTAGGCGGAGTTGACGGTGAGGGCGTTGACCAGGGGATCGTCGGCAAAGGCCACCATGGCCGGGTTCAGGGCGCGATGGCCGAGACTGGAGCGGGCGCCGAGGAAGCCGACGGCGAGGATCAGCAGGGCGAAGGCGGGGCGCCAGTACCAGCGGGGGAAGCTTAGGTCACGCACCAGGCGGCCGCTCAGCCACCAGCCACCGCCCAGCACGGCGCCGCTGAAGATCACGGCCAGCAGCAGCTCGCCCTTGCGGCCAGCCCACAGCATGGAGAGCACCTCCTTCGGATAGATGAGGTACTCCACATAGAGGCGGTTGGGGCGTACCCCGTATTCGGTGACGAAGGCGGGAGTGGAGATCTCGAGAAAGAGCATCAGCCAGAGCCCCAGGGTGAGCCAGATCCGGATAAGCTGCATCCAGAGCCGCCCCGGTGCGTGGGGCCCGGCCAGCAACTGGGTCAAGACGGCGGGTACGCCCCAGACCCAGCAGAGGGTGGCAGCGTCGACGCGAATGCCTTGCAGCAGCATCTCCTGCCAGCCAGAGACGGCATCCACCCGTTCCAGTTGCCAGAGCCCCAGGCCAAGGCGGCTGACGGTCAGGGAGATGAGCGCGATCAATGAAAAGACGGCGATGGGCCAAACCGGTCCCAGCCATTGTCTGATGGTGGTCATATTGTTCCTGCAAACCTGTTTGCGCCCAGTCCCCGGACGCATTGTTGTTATGGTGCAGGAGTATGACAGTGGCGCCTGGCAAAGGTTGCATGGGCATGGGGTATACATTGAAAAGTTGGCACGTTTTATGATTTTTTGTGACGGGATGCAGGGTTCGAAGAGAGCATAAAACGCTGGGAAAACTGTGATCCTGCTGGCACATCGAGACAAGGGTCGTGCCTATAATGGCGCCGAATTTCTCAATCGGAGCCGAAGGGATGCCGGTCTTCATCGATGTGGAATATATGCAGGGCTGGTCTTTGTTCGTGGTGCTCTCCGACGGCACCACAGGCGTGCTGGATCTCACCCCCTGGCGCGGCCAGCCGCTGTTTGCGGCCATGGAGACCGAGCGTCGCTTCGCCCGTGTCTTCATCGATGATCGCCATCAACTGGCGTGGCCCACGGGCTTCACCCTGGCGGCCCACGAGGTCTACCACCTGATCCTGCCCATCGACGAGCGCGCCGCCTTCCCCGATCGCAACATGCATCGATTCTGACATGCTAACTCGTTGAGTCAGGTAACGTTTTCAGTCACAGACCCGCGTCGGTCAGGTCGATATCATGACCCCAGTGCGGCGCTTTGGGCGCCCATCCACCACAGCGGGAACATAACAATGAAACAAGGAACGTTGCGTCGTGGCGGCCTCATCGGGGCCGCCCTGTTACTGACGGCTTGCGGCAGCGGGGGAGGCGGTGGCAGCAGTGACCCCCAGCCTCCGGTGGTCAATCCGCCCCCCGCGTCGGCCAGCCGCGCCTGCTACGGCAATGATCAGCCAGCCTGCAACCTGCGCACCTACCAGGTGATGGTGGAGTCCTTCGTCGACGGCGACGGCAGCGCCAACTACGGCGTCGGCTACGGCCCCTCCCGGCACAACGGCGATCTGCAGGGGATCATCGACAGCCTCGACCACATCAAGAGCCTCAACGTCAACGCCATCTGGCTCACTCCGGTGTTTGACTCCTGCGCCGGCCAGGCCGGGGACGACCGGCTGGATGCCACCGGCTACTTCGCCTGCGACTTCTTCAACGTGGATCCCAACTTCGGCAGCAACGCCCAGCTCAAGCAACTGGTGGACGGGGCGCACCAGCGCGGGCTCTATGTCTTCCTCGACGGGGTGTTCGGCCACGTCAACAAGGTGGGGGTGAGCAAGCCTTCACCAGAGGGGCGGCTGCCTGCCCTCAAGAGCGGCGGCGCAGGCTACCCGGGCCAACTGGTGGATTACGGCCAGCCCGAGAGTCTGGCCTACTTCAAGGAGGTGGCCCGTTACTGGGTCGAGCAGTACGGCATCGACGGCTGGCGCCTCGATCAGGCTTATCAGTTGGGGCTGGATGACTGGCGCGCCATTCGCAGCGAGGTGACCCAGGCCAGCGCGGCGCGCAAGGCCGCCGGCCAGCAGTGGGGCACCCTCGGCTACATGGTGGGGGAAGTGTGGAAGGGCGCCGACGAGATCCGCGCCCAGGCCTATGGCCCGAGCGACAACCCGGCGCTCTCTTCGGCGTTCGACTTCCCCCTGCGCTACGGCCTGGTACAGGCGCTGGCGGTGGAAGAGTCCGGCAAAGGCGGGCAGGGGGCCAGCGTGCTCGACGCCAGCTGGAACAAGGTGGAGAACTACCCGGACCATGCCATGCCCAACCTGATGCTGGGCAACCACGATCTGGTGCGCTTCGGCGATCTGCTGGAGCGGGGCAACTTCAATGGGGCGGACTACTGGCAGCGCCACAAGGCGGCCTTCAGCTTCATGGCCGCCCGCTCCGGTCCCATTACCTTCTACTATGGCGAGGAGTTTGGCGACGAGGTGCCTGGCTTTGCCAGTCAGGTGGGGGGCGACTGTGCGGCCCAGGGGCTCTGCGATGATCACGTGGCCCGCAGCGATGGCAAGGTTCCCGGTGTCACCGGCTTCGTGCCGAGCAGCGAGCAGGCCGAGCTCAAGCAGTGGCTGAGCGATCTGCTGGCCTTGCGCGCCGGGCACCCGGCCCTCTATCAGGGGGAGCGGGTCAAGCTGGTGGCCGAGGGGAGCGTCTATGGCGACATCAAGCAGACGGCGGGTGAGCAAGTAGTCTACCTGCTCAACGTCTCCACCACGCCCCAGAGCTACGCCGTGCCGGTCGGCAAGCTGCGCAGCGGCAGCGCCCTGGTGGATCTGCAGAGCGGCGAAAACCTGGCCATCGGTGGCAGCAGCGTGACGGTGGACTTGCCACCCCTCACTGGCCGCTTCCTGCTGGTGCGCTGAGGGAGGCAGACAACAGAAAGGGCTCCATGATGGAGCCCTTTTTCATGGTGGCGGCTTACTTCTCGATGCCGCTGCC
Organism: Aeromonas sp. WP2-W18-CRE-05; assembly: GCF_014168615.1. Classification (NCBI taxonomy): domain Bacteria; kingdom Pseudomonadati; phylum Pseudomonadota; class Gammaproteobacteria; order Aeromonadales; family Aeromonadaceae; genus Aeromonas; species Aeromonas sp. WP2-W18-CRE-05. Next base: position 360,920 of record NZ_AP021917.1, read on the forward strand.
CAGATCGTCCCGGCGGGAAGAGACCGAGGGCTCGGCCCCGTGGCGCCAGTGTTCCAGCCTGTTGTGCACCCCGCGGCGCAGGCTCTTGAAGCTGGCTTCCAGATAGTCCACCCCCACCAGGATGGAGAGGGTGACGACGGTGAGCAGCAGCGCCTGATGCAGCATGTCCATGCCGATGAGGGCGCCGAGGGCGGCCAGCATCCAGATGGCGGCGGCGGAGGTCACCCCCAGCACCTGACCATCCCGGGTCATCATCACCCCGGCCCCGAGAAAGCCGACCCCGGTGATGAGCTGACCCAGCACCCGCGCCTGATCGGCGCCCTGAGGGCTGACGGCGGCGCCGATGGCGAGAAAACAGTAGGTGCCGAGCACGATGAGGGAAGAGGTGCGGATCCCCACCGGCTTGCCGCGAAGCTGCCGCTCCAGCCCCACCAGGGTGCCACACACCAGACAGACCAGGATGTTCTCCCAGCCAAGGGGCGCGATGTCCCACCACTGCATTGTCATCATATCCACCTCTGCTCGCGATGCTTGTTATCCTGTCGCGCTCTGCCCCCGGTTCTCCAGCCGCTGGCGGAAGGCCCGGGCGAGGCGCTCGTAGAGGTCCTTTGCCTCCCTGTCTTCAATATCGCCACGTATCCAGGGGTTGTCGATGATTTCCAGCAACACGCAGCCCTGACCCTGCTGGCGCAGATCCACCCCGAACAGGCCGTTGCCGAGCTGGTGCACGGCGCGGCGGGCGGTTTGCAGCACCCGCTCCGGCACGTCGCTGAGGGGCAGCGCCTCGATGCGGCTCATGTCGAGGGGGTGTTTGCGGCGACGGATGCGGTTGCCGGGTTCGGGTCGGTAGCGGCGGCAGGCGAACAGCGGCGAGCCGTCGAGAAAGCCGATGCGCCAGTCGAACTCGGCAGGGATCCGGCTCTGGACCAGCAGCAGGGCGGAGCGGGCCAGCCCCTCATCCAGCAGGCGGGCGAGCTGGATGTCATCGCTGGCCATGGCGAGGTCGCGCCCCTGGGCGCCGTCGGGGATCTTCACCATCAGTGGCAGACCGAGGCGCTGCACCAGTTCGTCCACATGCTGGCGGCCGCGGCGGGTCACGACGGTGGTGGGGGGCATGGGCACGCCGCTGCGCACCATCAGCTCGTAGAGATAGAGCTTGTTGCTGCAGGCGAGGATGGCACGGGAGCTGTCGATGACCGGCATCTTGAGCTGCTCGGCGCGGCGGGCAAACTCGAAGGTGTAGTGACCGACCGCGGTCTCGGCGCGCAGCCAGAGGGTGTCGAACTCCGGCAACCGCTCTATGGCCGAGGGAGGCAGGATCTCGGCCTGGATCCCCTGGGCAGCGGCCGCCTTGATGAAACGCTCCAGCGCCAGGGCATCGCTGCTGGCGCGGCCGTCGTTGGGGTCGACCAGGATGGCGAGCTGGTAACGTGGCGCCGTCTGCTCCTCGTCCCCCGTGCCCACCAGCGCCTGGGCGTGCTGCACCATCAGCGTCTTCTCGCTCGGGCTCAGCGCCAGCGGTGACAGGCTCTCCTGCTGGCGCACCGACCAGCCGTGGCGACCGCGCTTGAGGGTCAGCTCCTGCAGCGGCAACTGGCTCAGGCCGTAGTAATAGCGGGCGAGCCCCGCCAGCTCGCTCTGTTCGCACTGGCCGAAGATGGCGCGCACCCGGATCCTGTCTTCGCTCTGCTGGGCCAGCCAGCCCTGCAATTTGCGCCACAGCTTGGCGGGAGGCTGCTGGGGTTGCAGCCTGCTGATGGCCTGCAATCCCGGCAGGCAGTGGTGGCCGCGGGCCTGGGCCAGCAGGGAGCAGTAATAACCGGCCCCCAGGTGTTCCAGGCTGCGGCAGAGGTTGATGATGCGCGGACGCCCCCCTGTGGTGGGCAGACCGTGTTGCAGGTAGGTGCGGGCGGTCAGCAGATAGTCGGCATGGCAGGGCCAGTCGCCCGGCTCCTCGACGATGACATAGGTACTCATATTTTCAGGCTCCACAGAAAGGACTGCCAGAAACGGCAGGATCCCCAGTGGGCTTCGATGCACCGACAAGCACGACAATGGCGCGAGGGGAAACAAGAGGTTACAGTGCCTAATATTCTGCCTTGGTAACTTGTGATACAAGTCGCATTTCTGGTGCTGAGGATAAATAACCGAACAAGGACTCCCCGTGTTGACCGTGCGCGCCGCCCGAGCCGATGATTTGGGCGCCATCGTGAAGCTGGAACGCTACTGTTTTCCCCCCGAGGTCGCCTTCGGCCGCAGCCGCTGGCACTATCTGCTCAATCAGGCCAAGGGGCGCACCCTGCTGCTGCAAGACGAGAAGGCGCAGGTGATGGGCTATTTGAGCGTGCTGGAGCACAAAGGCTGGGATCGTCTCATCATCCAGACCCTCGCCATCCGCTGGACCGTCCGCCGTCAGGGGTGGGCACGCCGCCTGCTGGAGCAGGTGATCCGGGAAGGGCGCGAGGCCGGCTGGGGGGCGATTCGCCTCGAGGTCGCCGACGCCAACCCAGAAGCCAGGACCCTCTATCAGGGGCTGGGGTTTCGCCCCGGGGTACGGCTGCCCGATTATTACGGGCCCGGCCAGCATGCCCACCGCCTGGTGCTGGCGCTGGGGGATGAGCGGCAGGAGCCATCATGAGTTGCGAGGATTGCCTGGCCACGGCCATCAGGGCCAAGCTCGGGCGCTGCCCGGTCTGCGCCGCCCAGACCTTTCTCATCGGGGTCGTCGGCTGGCTGGTCTGGTGGTGGTGCGGCGCCGATACCTCGGTCAACGCCCTGACCGGCCTGCTGTTTGCGCTGGGGGGCTCGGGTCTCTTCCTGCTGCATCTGGCGGTGTTCGCATGGCGAAAGCTGGGGAAACGCGACATATAACGTGCTGATTTTTCAAGAAGACAAATAACAATGGAGGTTCACATGATTGCAATGGTAACGGGCGCCTCGTCCGGCTTTGGTGAGGCCATCAGCCGCCTGCTGGTGAGCGCAGGCCACCGGGTGATCGGCACCGGGCGCCGCGGCGAACGGCTGGCCGCCCTGACCGAGGAGCTGGGCGAGCAGTTCCTGCCCCTGGTGTTCGATGTCCAGGACAAGGCTGCCACCCGCGCCGCCATCGAGGCGCTGCCGACCGAATGGCAACAGGTGGACCTGCTGGTCAACAACGCCGGCCTGGCACTGGGGCTGGAGCCTGCCCACAAGGCGGATCTGGAAGACTGGGAGCAGATGATCGCCACCAACATCAGCGGCCTGGCTCTGATCACCCGGTTGCTGTTGCCGGGCATGGTGGCGCGCAACCGCGGCCACGTCATCAACATCGGCTCCATCGCAGGGACCTACCCCTATCCGGGCGGCAACGTCTACGGCGCGACCAAGGCGTTCGTGAAGCAGTTCAGCCTCAACCTGCGTGCGGATCTGGCGGGCACGGCGGTGCGTGTCACCAACGTGGAGCCCGGCCTGTGTGGCGGCACCGAGTTCTCCAACGTGCGCTTCCACGGCGACGACGCCAAGGCGGCCACCGTCTATCAGGGGGTGCAGGCCATCCTGCCGGAAGACATCGCCAATACCGTACTCTGGATCAGCGAGCAGCCTGCCCACGTCAACATCAACAGCATCGAGATCATGCCGGTGGCCCAGACCTTCGGTCCGCTCCACATCAGCCGTCGCTGATGTCATGACGAGCCGACTTCTGTCCACAAGAGGCGCCTTCGGGCGCCTTTTTTGATGGATCTGGTCGCACTCGTCATGGAGTGCAGAAGGAGGCGTGCTGTGACCCGTGCTGAACCATCGGAAGAGGGGGGTACTCAAGTTGGCCTGCAATTTGCTGTCTCCGGCCCATGGCGGGGAACCCATCCCCGGAGCCGGCGAGGCCGGCAGTGAGCGTGGAGCCTTCATGGATATCAAACCCTATGGTCATCAACTTGCCCAGAGCGCGTCCCAGAACCGTGCCCTGGCGACCCTCAGCGACAGCGACGACAAGCAGAGCGGTTGGTCTCAGCAGGTCAGCCTCTCCAGTCAGGTGCTGACCGGCAAGGCGCAGCAGGCGCTGACCTACGAGCATCTGGCCAGGAACGGCAAGAACACAGTCCTGACCGGTGGCGTCAAGGATGCGCGGGTGCAGCAGATGGTGGACAAGGCCCTGGGCTTTGATCGCAAAAAATTTGACGATCTCGAGCGTCAGCTCAAGGGGATAGCGGATGACAAGACGCTCTCTGCCGAGGAGCGCGAAACGCAGAGCAAGGACCTGGCCGCGCAGCGCGATGCCATGCTCAAGGAGGCCATGGATCGCCTCACCGGCAAATCCGCCTCCCAGGCATGATGTGATTCAAACGGCAATCCTTGTGCGTTAAAGGCAAGGGGTTGCCCCCTTGCCACGGGGCTGGCAGGCCGTGGGAGGCACGGCCTGCCGTGGTCAGGGTTCAGGGACTCTGGGGGGCGATGCCGATGGCGATGGCGGTGGTCTGCACGGCCTTGATCTGGTCCCCCTTGGCGATGAGGGCGAACTGGGCCGGATCCTGCACCTTGAGGGTCAGGGTGTGGTCGACCCCCTTGACCCGGATGGTCTGGTGCGCCTTGTCCACGTCGATGACATCGGCATAGATGGTTACCTGCATGCCGGCGCCGGCTGCGGGTTTCTCCCCGGCGGCCGCCTTGCCCCCTTCCACTTCCACCACCCGTTTTCTCACCCCGGCGGTGCCCTTGAGCAGGGTCAGGTCCAGCAGTTGCAGATATCTCAAGGCCACGACATCTCCCACCTTGAGCTGGGGAAGGTTGGTCACCTCCTCCCCGGCGATCAGATCCAGGGTCTGCCCTTCGGCATTTTTCAGGCTGACCTTGCGGGTGGCCAGGTCGATGGCGGTGACGGTTGCCCTGGCCGTCAGTTCTTCGGCCAGGCTGGCTTGTCCGGGGGCCACGGCCACATGGGTGGTGACCTCGGCGGCATAGAGCAGGGGAGGGGCACAGAGGGTGAGGGCACCCGCAATCCAGGCGTGCTTCAGTTTCATGATAGAGACCCTGTGAGTGGGAAAGGGACCCCGGGAGGGGCTTGAGGGGGCGACGAACTCGTCTTCCCGCTATCACCATAGCAAAGCCGGGCAGGAGCGCCCGGCATCGGCAGGCTGGCATCGTATTTTTGACGACAGGCTCCCGTTTTTGACCTGATGGCACGGCAGGCGCACAATTCCCCGGCATGCAATCAACCGAGGGCTCTGCCGTGTACAACTTCCAATATGCCAATCCCACTCGCATCTGCTTTGGTGAAGGCCAGATAGCCACTCTGCCGGAGCTGATCCCGGCCGGCAGCCGTCTGCTGGTGCTCTACGGGGGTGGCAGCATCAAGCAGAACGGGGTCTATGACCAGTTGACCCAGGCGCTGGCGGGCCGGGAGTGGCTGGAGTTTCCCGGTATCGGCGCCAACCCCCAGTACGATCAGCTGATGGAGGCGGTGGCCCTGGTCAAGCGCGAGCGCATCGACTTCCTGCTGGCGGTGGGTGGCGGCTCCGTGGTGGATGGCACCAAGTTCGTGGCGGCGGCGGCCTGCTTCGAGGGGGATGACCCCTGGGAGATCCTGCGGGACAAGGCCCCCATCAAGGGGGCGCTGCCGCTCGGCTGTGTGCTGACCCTGCCGGCCACCGGTTCGGAGAGCAACCCCGCCGCCGTGGTGAGCCGGGGGGAGGCCAAGCTCTCCTTCTACAATCCGCTGGTGCAACCGGTGTTTGCGGTGCTGGATCCCGCCACCACCTACAGCCTGCCACCGCGCCAGGTGGGCAATGGCGTAGTGGATGCCTTCGTCCACATCCTCGAGCAGTACCTCACCTTCCCGGTGGGGGGCGAGGTGCAGGACCGGCTGGCGGAAGGGCTGTTGCAGGTGCTGGTGGACAACGGTCCGCGGGCGCTGGTGGAGCCCACCAACTACCAGGTGCGTGCCAACCTGATGTGGGCGGCCAGCCTGGCCCTCAACGGCCTCATCGGTCGCGGCGTGCCCCAGGACTGGTCCACCCACGCCATCGGTCACCAGCTCACCGCCCTGCATGGGCTGGATCATGCCCAGAGTCTGGCGGTGGTGCTGCCCTCCCTGCTGCGGGAGCAAGCGGCCCAGAAGCAGGAGAAGCTGGCCCAGTTCGCCGAGCGAGTGTGGCACTCCAGCCGCGAGGACAAGGCACTGCGCATTGAGGAGGCGATCATCCGCACCGAGCAGTTCTTCCAGCAGATGGGGGTGGGTACCCGTCTCGCCGACTATGGCCTGGATGCGCGCTGCATCCCGGGGATCTGTTCCAACCTCAAGCTGTTCGGCCTGACCGCCCTCGGGGAGCAGCAGGACATCGATCCCGACAAGGTAGCCAGGATCCTCTCCCACGCGCTGTAAGTCATCCTGGCAACCATAGTGGCGCGGATCCTTTCCCTCGCCCTCTGATCACCGGCTGACCAACGGAAAAGAGAACGCCCCGATCATCGGGGCGTTTTGCAGGGTGTCACCGGGGCACCGCCGTTTATTCGGCGCTGCGGTCCAGCTCGCGCTCCAGGGCTGCCGCCTTCTGGCGAGCCGGATAGGTGTTGAGTCGCTGCCAGTAGGCCTCAAGGTGCGGGAACTGGGCCAGCTGGCCGCTCTGGGCCAGCAGATCCACCAGGAAGGAGTTCAGGATGTCGGCGCCGGTGAGGCGATCGGCCACCAGGTAACGGCGGTTTGCCAGCACCTCATCGAGATAGCCCAGCACCTTGGCGCACTCGGCTTTGGCGTAGTCCGGCAGGAAGCGCATCGGGCTGCCATCCTTGCGCACGAACATGTCGAGCAGCAGCGGCAGAATGCCGGAGCTCTCGGCGAAGTGGAGCCACTGCAGGTATTCGGGATACTCCGGGCTGTCGGCGGCCGGTGCCAGCCGGTCCGGGGCGTGGCGGGCGATCAGGTACTCTGTGATGGCACCGGATTCCGCCAGCACCCGCCCGTCAAACTCGATGACCGGCGACTTGCCGAGGGGGTGGACGGCCTTGAGCTCGGGCGGCGCCAGAAAGGTGGCGGCATCGCGCTGGTAGGCCTTGATCTGGTAGGGCAGGCCCAGCTCTTCAAGCAGCCAGATGATGCGCTGGGAGCGGGATTTGTTCAGGTGGTGCAGGACTATCATGGAAACCTCGACGCAGTGACGGAAGGCGGTGATACGCAGCGCCCCGGCAGCAGGTTCACTGATGGATGAAAAAGAGCGGGCGTGGTGCCCGCTCCTTCGTCGATTGACTCAGGCCTCCAGCGCCTGATCCAGATCCGCCAGTATGTCCTCGATGGCTTCGATCCCCACCGACAGCCGGATCATCTCAGGTTTCACTCCAGCCTTGGCCTGCTCCTCTTCGCTCAACTGGCGATGGGTGGTGGAGGCGGGGTGGCAGGCCAGGGACTTGGCGTCGCCGATGTTGACCAGCCGCTTGAAGATCTTGAGGGCATCGTAGAAGCGCACGCCCGCCTCGTAGCCGTCCTTCAGGCCGAAGGAGAGGATGGCCGAGGGGCGACCGGCCATGTACTTCTCCGCCAGCGGGTAGTGGGGGTGACCCGGCAGACCGGCGTAGCTGACCCAGGCCACCTTGGGGTGGTGCTTGAGGTGGTGGGCCACCCGCAGAGCGTTGTCCACGTGGCGCTCCATGCGCAGGCTCAGGGTTTCCAGCCCTTGCAGCAGCAGGAAGGCGTTCATCGGCGCCAGCGCTGCGCCGGTATTGCGCAGCGGCACGGTGCGCACCCGGCCGATGAAGGCCGCCGGGCCGAAGGCCTCGGTGTAGACCACCCCGTGATAAGAAGGCTCGGGTTGGGTCAGCTGGGGGAAGCGCTCGGCGTGATCCGCCCAGGGGAACTTGCCCGAGTCGACGATGACGCCCCCCAGGGAGTTGCCGTGGCCGCCGACATATTTGGTCAGGCTGTGCACCACGATGTCGGCGCCGTGTTCGATGGGTTTGCACAAGACCGGAGTGGCGACCGTGTTGTCGACGATGAGCGGCACGCCGCGGGCGTGGGCGGCCTTGGCCAGGGCGGCGATATCGACGATGTTGCCGGCCGGGTTGCCGATGCTCTCGCAATAGACCGCCTTGGTCTTGTCGTCGATGAGGGCGGCGATGGCCTCGGCGCTGTCATCCTTGGCGAAGCGCACCTCGACCCCGAAGCTCGGCAGCATGTGGGCGAACAGGGTGTAGGTGCCACCATAGAGCTGGGGGGTGGAGACTATGTTGTCACCGGCGGCGGTCAGCGCCTGGATGGCGTAGGTGATGGCGGCGGAACCCGCCGAGACCACCAAGCCGGCGATCCCCCCTTCAAGGGCGGCCATCCGTTGTTCCAGCACATCGTTGGTGGGGTTCATGATGCGGGTGTAGATGTTGCCCGGTACCGCCAGATTGAACAAGTCCGCCCCGTGCTGGGCGCTCTCGAACTCGTAGGCCACCGTCTGGTAGATGGGCACGGCCACCGCCTTGGTGGCGGGATCGCTGGAAAAGCCGTGGTGCAGGGCCAGGGTCGCATCTTTCATCACAAACTCCTTGTTGGATGTCACCATTATGGATGGATAGACGTCCAATCTAGCAGTCCTGGCGCCGATGTAAACCACCCATTCCGGCAAAGCAATGCCGGGGGATGGCGGTGACCGGATGGCGCCTGTGACGGCGACCTCAGAGACGGCGGCGATACTCCCTGTCGTCTATCTGGTGCATATCCCACTGCATCAGGCGGTTGAGCTGCACCATGGGATCTTCGACCAGCGTCAGGGGGCGGGGCAGGATCCTCAGGAAGTAGCGACGAAGGGTTTGCTGGATCCGGTTCGGTTTGAGGGGGGTGGCATGGCTCATGATGGTGCTCCTGTGCTGTGGTTCTCACGTTCGCCAGCAGTATTGAGCTAAAATGCGGAAGTAAAAACTGATGACTTTCAGCCAAGGGATTTCCTCTTTTATGCCTACTAGCCGCCTTTATCAGCAATTTCAACGGCTCGCCCAGCAGCTTGGCTGCGACGAGCGGGAAATCAGCCTCGCCGAGGTGGCGGACTTGCTCTGCTGCACCCCCCGCAATGCCCGCCTGCTGCTGCGCCGCATGGAAGGGCAGGGCTGGCTGTGCTGGACGGCGGAGGCAGGGCGGGGGCGGCGCTCCCGCCTCACCCTGCTCGACAACCAGGAGAGCCTGACCCGGCGCCGATTGCGGGATCTGCTGAGTCAGGGCCAGCTGGCGCAGGCGGTGCGGCTGGCCGAAGATCGCCTCGATCTGCTCACTCCGCTGCTGATCGAGCAGCTCGGCCAGGCCACCCGGGAGGGGCGCCAGATCCTGAGGGTGCCCTACTACCGGCCCCTGCCCGGTCTGTTGCCCACCGCGCCCTTGCGCCGCTCCGAAATTCACCTGAGCCGCCAGATCTTCAACGGTCTGACCCGGCGAAACGAGGAAAATGGGGAAATAGAGGGGGATCTCGCCCACTACTGGGAGTGTCTGGCCCCCTGTCACTGGCGCTTCTATCTGCGCCCCGTGGTGCGCTTTCACCATGGCCGCGAACTGGTGGTGGAGGATGTGATGGAGAGCCTGCAGGCCTTGCGGGATCGCCCGCTGTTCGCCCATCTGGCACGGCTGGAGAGCCGCTGGCCGCGCACCCTGGACATCCATCTCGACAGCCCGGATCCTCTGCTGCCGCACCTGCTGGCCGAGCCGGTGGCGGCCATCCTGCCGCGGGAGCTCAAGGGGGAGGCGAATTTCGCCCTGCAGCCGGTGGGCACCGGCCCCTATCGGGTGAGCGCCAACGACCCGCTGCACCTGTGCCTCGAAGCATTTGACGACTATTTCGGGCTGCGGGCCCTGCTCGACGAGATCGACATCTGGATGCTGCCGGAGCTGGCGGAACGGCTGGAGAGCCACGTCAGGCTGGGCAGCGACACCCCGGAGCTTGGTTCCATGCGCGGGGAGTCCGAACTGGAATCCGGCTGCTACTTCCTGCTGCAGGACGACAGATCGGTCCCCCTGCAGGACCCGGCCCTGCGCCAGTGGCTGACCCGGCTGCTCAACCCCATCGCCCTGATGGCCCGGGTGGCACCCGAACTGCAGCGAGGCTGGACCAGCGCTCTGGGCCTCCTGCCCCACTGGCGCGAGAGTCTGCCTCTTCCCGAGCCCGGCCCGGTCAGACTGCCAGCTCGGCTGGTACTGGCCTGCTTCAACCAGCATCTGGAGTTCAACGAGTGCGCCAGCGCCATGAGCAGCCTGCTGGCAGAGCAGGGGATCCAGCTCGAGGTGCGTACCCTGGACTACGGGCGCTGGGTGAGCGGGGAGGATGAAGATGTGGATCTCTGGTTCGGCACCCTCAACCTGGAGCATGAGCACGCCTTCGCCCCTTACGCCTGGCTTCAGGGCACCCCCTTGCTGCGCCGGGTGTGGGGCGGCCAGCAGGCCCTGTGGCAGGGATTGACGCAGTGGCGCGCCCATGGTGAAGAGCCCGGCCCCCGTGCCCTGCTGGCCGAGGTGCAGCGCCAGAGCTGGTTCGTGCCGCTGTTTCACCACTGGCTGGAGCTGGAGAGCCGGGTCGGCGTGCACGGCGTGCGCATGACGGCCCTTGGCTGGTTCGATTTTCGCAGCGCATGGTTAAAGCCCGAGCAGGTGGCGCAGGAGCCGGAAACCGGCGGTGGCTCTCACCCCCAGGCAGGGACGCTTGAGTCGGACGGGTTGGCGCGCTAGCCTGTGCGCGGTCCTACGACAAGGAGTCGACATTCATGCTGGAAATGCAGATCCAACCCCGTTTTCAAGAGACGGACGCCCTCGGCCACATCAACAACACGGTGCCAGCGGTCTGGTTTGAATCGGCCCGTGATCCCCTGTTTCGCCTCTTCTCGCCCGAGCTGGATGTGCATGACTGGCATCTGATCATTGCGGGCTACACGGTGCAATTCAAACGGGAGCTGTTCTATGGTCAGATGGTGTCGATCAAGACCGGCGTGCGGCGTATCGGTACCAGCTCCTTCACGCTCTGGCAGGAAGCCTGGCAGGGCGGCGAGCTGGCGGTGACCGCCGAGACGACCCTGATCCATTTTGACTACCGGACCCGGCAGTCCATCCCTTTGAGCGAGGCTCACCGGGAGGGACTGAGGACCTGGCTGGTAGAGAGTTAATCCGGCCTTCGGGCCCACCACAGGACACTTATGCGCACAACCGCGATCGCCCTGAGCCTCGGCTTGGGACTGGGACTCTGCTCCCTGCCTTCATTCGCCGCCTCCCTGGCCGAGCAGTTCACCCTGATGGAGAAGGGGGCCGACAGCGCCCTCGATACCCGCTTGTTCAGCCACGATGGCGTCGACATCAAGGCCTGGGTCGACGGCACGCCCGTCATCATCGCCGTGCCCATCCTGAACGAGCAGGGCAAACAGGAAGGGGAGAGCCGTTACTACTTCAAGGGCGGCAAGCTGTTCGGGGTGAAGGAGCCCGCCGCCCAGTTCGCCTTCGATGACAGTGGCAAGCTGACCCAGTGGCTGGACGACAAGGGGCAGCCTGCGGAGTTTGTCAGCAAGATGAGCATGCAGCAGCGGGAAGCCTGGCTGACCAGACGGGCGGCCGAGCTGGGCGGGTTGTTTGCGCCGAGCACCGCCGAGGAGAAGGCTGACAAGGGGGGCGTCAAGCTCAAGGGGGCCGAGCTCGCCCAGTGGCTCTGCAATGGCAAGCTGATGGCGCTTGCCGGAGGTGACAAGGTGACCTTCGAGCCGGCCAAACTCAAGAGGAGTGCAGAGGGCATCAAGGGAGAGGTCTCCCTGCGCCAGGAGAAGGGGTGGCAGGATCTCTGCCTCACCTGCGAGGTGCAGGGCAACCGGGTGACTCGCCTCACCTGGCAGCCGCTGCCGGGTGCCAACAAGCCGCAGTAAGGGCGGCAGTGTCAAAGAATGGGGGCCCACTTGCGGGCCCCTTTTTCATGCCGGTTACTGCTCGCCCAGGGTGAGCCGGGTGAGGGCCTCCACCCGTCGCCACTGACCGGGCTCGAACCAGCGTGCCAGGATCTCCGGCTGCTGGCTGACCCGGGCCTCGGCAGGCAGGGACCTGATCTCTGCCAGATAGCCGGCCAGCTGCTGCTCGAACCCCTGCTGGCTCTCTGCCAGCTGGTGCAACCGGTCTGCCGCCTCCGGTCCCAACTGTTCGCGCAGTGCGGCGTCACGCCCGGCTGCGGGGAGTTGTTCCAGAGCCTGCAGATCGCCCAGCAGGCGGCTGTTGGCCTCCGCTTCCCGAAACCACTGGGGCTGCTCCGCCAGCCAGAGCTCCAGCTCGCTCGCCAGCAGCGGCTTGTCGGCATCGCTGGCCTCCGCCAGCGCCTTGCGGCGCAGGGTCCACTGCTCCATCAGCCTGTCCTCGGCAAACAGCTGCTCCTGCTCGACCGGGGTGAAACGCTGCCTGCGCAACTGTTCGCGCTCGTCGAACAGCTTCTGCAAGCTGGCCAGGCCCGGATCCGCCGGCACCGTCAGGCTGCCCTCAGCCCCGAGAAAGGCTTCATGGCGGGCCTGCAGCGAGCCCTTGTCCGACGGCGGTGCGGCCTGCCTGACCAGAGGGGAAGCGGGCCCGGCATGTTGCGGCGAAGGGGCGGTTGCGTCAGCGGAGGGCCAATATTGCCAGCCCCCCAGCAGCAGGGCCGCCGCCATCGGAGCAGCCATCAGCCATGCCCTGTTCATAGTCCCAGCCTCTGCAGGCGGTTGGCGTGCTGGCGATAGAGGTTGACCGGGTCGGTCTCGAACAGGTGGCGAATGCCGAACGACTGGTTCACCTCGTCCAGATGGTTCATGCGGTAGTGGGTGCCGATCACCTTGCCGAGGTGGCTGCTGCACACCCCGACCAGGCCGTCACTGGGCTCCTTGAAGAAGCTGCCGGTCAGCGCCAGCGCCGGATCCACCGGATCCAGGATGTTGGTCATGGTGCCGCGTCCGCTCCAGGAAAAGTAGTAGACCCCGTTGGCGGCCTGCATGGGCCCTTCGCCGCAATGCTGGCTCGGCAGCCCTTCCGGATAGCGCTGGTTGAAGCGCTGGGCGCCGGTGCTGGTGAGGGCGTCGAGGGCTGCGAGGGGATCCTGCGGCAGCTGGCTTCCCCCGGAGAGCAGCGAGATGACCCCGGACAGGGCCGAGGCGGCGGCCACCGCCAGACCTTCGGCCGCCGAGCCCGGCGTCACCTTGGCCCGCACCAGGTCGGCGATCTCCGAGCCATGGTTGACCCCGCCCACGCTGGTGGCGGAGGCGACCAGCTCGGGGGCGACCGAAGCGACGTAGCGAATGGTGGGGCCACCGTGAGAGTGGCCGATGAGGTTCACCTTCTCCGCCCCCGTGATGGCGAGCACCTGCTGCACCTGCTTGAGCAGCTGTTCACCGCGCAGCTCCGAGCTCTGGGTGGCGGAGACCTGTGCCACGTAGACCTTGGCGCCATCCCGGGTCAGGGCCTGGGGGATGCCGTAGAAGTAATCGACACCGAGCAGCTTGTCGAAACCGAACAGACCGTGCACCAGCACTATGGGGTAGCGGGTCTGGGTATAACCGGCCCCCTGACCCAGCATGGGCAGGGCGCACAACAGCATCAATAGCCATCTTTTCATCTTCACCGTCCTTGTGAAAAAACCGGCTGCACTCTGGTCGTCACCGGGGGTCGTCACCGGGCAGCCACCGGCCTCATGCCAGTACCGGCAGCATGGTGGCTGAACTCAAATGTATCTGTGGGTGGGATCACTAAACCGGGGATTGCAGAAAAACCCTACCCATATGGGCAAAAAAGGCGGCACCAACTATTCCTTGTGTCTGCCCATCAAATAAGTTAAATAATAATTATTATCATTTGAGTAGTCGAGTCATGACGGGAACCTGGGTGAAGGGATGGGTCGGTACCACCGGAGCGGACAGCAGCATGGCGCACTGGAAGGCGCAGACCCTGAGTGGCAACCGCCATTTCGATGCGGGGGAGTACGCCAGGGCGCTCGACTGCTATCAGCAGGCGCTGTGGCTTGCCCGCCAGCAGTTTGCCGACTGGCACGATGCCGACGAAGCGGTGGCGGCCCTGGTGGTGGCCCATCACAACCTGGCGGATCTGCTGGTGGCCATGACCCTGCCGGATCGGGCCGCCGACCTGCTGTGTCACATCCATGATTGCCTGCTGGCCACCAGCCAGTCCCCCACCAGTTCCGCTGCCCTGCGGGAGGCGGCTGTTCGCCACGCCCGCAGCACCCGTACCGAGCTGCTCGCCTTTCTGGGCAAACACGGTCATCACGACGGCATCCAGCGCAGCCTGGGTCAATGTTTGTGTCAGACCGGCTCTGCCCATCAACTGCATTGAGCCCAACAGGAGAGACAATGAACATGAGCCATACCCTGCCAGCCCTTCCTTACGCCTATGACGCGCTGGAACCCCATATCGATGCAAAGACCATGGAGATCCATCACAGCCGTCACCATCAGACCTATGTCACCAACCTCAATGCCGCCCTGGCCGATCTGCCGGAGCTGGCTGCCCTGCCGCTGGAGGCATTGCTTGCCCGTATCGACAGCCTGCCGGCCCAGGTTCAGGGGGCGGTGCGCAATCACGGCGGCGGCCACGCCAACCACAGCCTGTTCTGGCAGGTGATGAGTCCGCAGGGCGGCGGCGAGCCGGACGGCGAGCTGGCCGCAGCGATGGAGCGGGATCTGGGTGGGCTGGAGGCCTTCAAGCAGGCCTTTACTCAGACGGCGCTGAGCCGTTTTGGCAGCGGCTGGGCCTGGCTGGTGGTCGATGGGCGCGGCAAGTTGCAGGTGGTGAGTAGCGCGAACCAGGACAGCCCCCTGATGGAGGGGCTCACCCCGATACTCGGGCTGGATGTGTGGGAGCATGCCTACTACCTCAAGTACCAGAACAAGCGTCCCGATTACATAGCCGCGTTTTACAACGTGATCGACTGGGATGAGGTGGCACGGCGTTACGTGGCGGCAAGGGCCTGATCGCCGGAAATACCGAGCCCAATGAAAGAGACCCGCCTGTTGGCGGGTCTCTGCTATTGAGGGGTCGGCGCGCTGCTGGCAGCCGGATTATCCACGGGTGTTGCTTCGCTCGGCACGGCTGCGCTGGTGGCTGTTGCCGCGCTCACGGCCGTTGCCTGCTTGGCCTTCGGCTGATGAGGGGGCGGTGCAATGGGCAGGCAGGGTTGGCTAGCCCCTATGGTGCTCAACGCCTGGCAGGGAACGGGAGCGCCGATGACGATGGGCTCGCCGAGGAACTTGGGTCCCTTGTCCAGCACGTAGAGGTCGAGCAGCCCCATCAGGCGGGCAAACACCTCGCGCACCCGGGTCTTGATGCCCTGATAGGCGCTGGGATCCACGGCGTTGAAGCCGACCGCCTCGATGCCGAAATGGCGGGCGATGAAGATGGCTCGCTCGTTGTGAAAGGCCTGGGAGACCACGGTGAAGTGGGCCTGACCGAACACCTCCTTTGCCCGCACGATGGAGTCCAGGGTCCGAAAGCCGGCGTAGTCGCTGTAGATGGCGCTGGCCGGAATGCCGGCCTGGATCAGGGCCCGCCGCATCTGGCGCGGTTCGTTGTACTGCACGGTGGCGTTGTCGCCGGAGACCAGGATGTAGTCCACCTTGCCGTTGTTGTAGAGCTCGGCGGCGGCCTTGATCCGGTATTTGAAGTAGTGGTTCGGGCTGCCGCCAATCAGGTATTTGGAGGTGCCGAGCACCAGGGCGACCCGGTTGTAGGGCACCGCGTTGACGTCGTCGTAGGTGTAGTGACGGGCGTCCGAGACGGTCCACTCGCTGTAGCCAAGCAGGGCGGCGATGGAGGCCAGCAACAGGCAGAGGCAGGCGAGCAGGATCTTGGCAAACTTCTTCATGCGCGGTGCGGTTCGGGTCTGAAGTAAGAGAAGACAGGGGGTCATTCTATTACAAGTTGTTGTGGCGCGTCAGGTTTGATGGCGGCGCAGGGGCTCACTCGGGCAGAGGTTGTCGCAGCGCGCGCCAGGATCCCGGGCTTATCAAACGGCGCCATAAACAAGGGGCGGCCATGGCCGCCCCTTGTCATAGCCGTCTCGTTCTCAGTGGGAGGAGTCGTTGGCCTTGCACTCGTCGGAGTCCTTGCTGGCTTCCCACCAGGGCAGCAGCTCGCGGCCGAGCCACTGCTGGTAGGCCTCGCTGTCATTGGCAATCAGCTGGTCCAGCTCGGCTTCGAAGGCATTCATGGCCTGCTCTCGATCCGGGCCTCGCAGGGCCCGGGCCATGGCCAGCCAGCTGGCGCTGCGACCGGTCTCGTTCAGGAAGCGGTGCACCGTGTAGGACCAGGAGTAGACCATTTCGCCCCCCTTGTCGTAATCCAGATGCAGGATGTCGGCCAGGGTCGGACGATCGCTGGCCGGGCGGCCGGCGACGTTGTCCAGACCGCGGGCGAAGCACTGGCCGTGGGCGACGAACTCCGCCAGCCCTTCCGACCACCAGGTGGTGCGGTTGAGCGGGTAGTGGCCGAAGCTGCCGTACTGGTTGAAGCGGCCGTCCAGGTAGTGCACGTACTCGTGGCGCAGGTTCCACACCTGGAATGCAGGGCGCTTCCACTCCGCCTCGTAGGCGAAGAAGCGGGCCTGGTTGCCGGGGCGCGCCGGATCCCCTTCGAGGTAGATGCCGCCGTTGTCGGTGGAGACGCCGCCAAACAGAGCACTGCCGTAGCGTTTCCAGTCAGCGGAGGAGTCGAAGATCACCAGTTCCAGCGCCTCGTTGTGATCATCCGCCACCGGCTGCCAGCCGGTCTCCATCTGCTGGTGGAACTGCTGCTCTTCGGCACCCAGTTCACGGCAGATCCCCTCGGCCTGGCTCATGGTCAGATCCTGGGCCCGCAGGCGCAGGGTCGGCGAGCAGGTGTGCTCGAACGGCAGCACGTCCTCCACCCGGACAGGGGTGCAGAGCCCGGCGAAGTCACCGCTGATGCAGGCTTCGCTGGTGCGGTCCGTGTAGGTCAGGTAGTAGGTGGAGAGGGTCAGTGACATGTCTTCCAGCAGGTCCTGACTCTGCTGGCCACCGGGGATCAGGTCGTGGTGGCGAACCAGTACGATGACGGAGTCATCCAGCAGCTTGCGGTAGTCGTCGAGCTCGTCCGGGCGGATATGGCGAGCGACCCGGTAGAGGCGGGTGTAGGCATCCAGCACGTTGTTGAGCAGGAACAGATCGGCGCCATCCCTTCCTTGCCACAACGCGAGCTCGCTCATGCCGAGGGCGTGCAGCTGCTTGCGCAGCTCGCCATCCTGCTGGCGGAAGTCGTTGGCGAAGGGGTCGCTGTAGTCGCTGGCGAAGTCGAGGAAGTTGAGCAGATCGAACAGGCCGGTCGCCCAGGCGTGCTGACCGTTGATCTCGCTGGCATGGCGGGTGCTGTAGGCCAGCATCTGGTTGAACTCGCCGAGCAGGGTGCCAAAGCGGCTCTGCACTGCCGGGCTCTTGAACTGACCGTGCAGGGCGATGCTCCAGGCACCCATGACGGCGCCTACCTCGTCGCTGGCCTGCTCCGGGAAGAGCAGCGGATGGGCGCCCAGCGCCGTCAATGCCTCGGCCAGCGCCTCGGCGGCAGCCGGGCCGTCTTCCTTGTGCTTGCCGTAGTTGTGGTAGTTGTGGGCACGCACGTATTCCAGCAGCAGCTTCATGGCCGGATGGGCCGGCTGATTGGCCGCCAGCAGGCTCTGGATGCCGCGCGACACGGCCAGCAGCTTGGTGTCATCGTGACCATAGTTCTCCTGCCAGACCGGTGCGGGCTGGCCACTGGCATCCTGCACTATCTTGGCCGCTTCGGCGTCCAGCAGCTCGGTGCCCGGCAGATCCGGCTCGGAACAGGCGCGACCGTCGGCACGACGACAGTCGAGCTGCTCTTCCTTGCTGGCCAGCACGATGGGGCGGTTGAGCACCCGGCTCTCCTGCCACTCGGTTGTTTCCGGCAGGGTCTGCCATTCGCTGCCCCCCACCGGGTATTGATAGCCGGTGTCCTTCAAGACCACCTGCACTTCGCTGCCGGCGGGCAGGGTCTGACGGCACACCCGGTAGCTGATGGTCTTGTCCCCTTCCTGACGGGTCTGGGGTTCATCGCACTCCTGCTGGGCCTTGGCCTGTTCCAGCAGCCAGGTGTACTGGCGCCAGACGTGCAGCTCGCTCACCTGCTTGGCGGCCTGGCTGCCTGCGATGGGCTGCAGGCGGAAGAAGATCTGCTCGAGGCGGCCATCCCGTTCATTGGGGGTCTCTTCCAACACCTTCAATTGCTGCCAGTTTTGCGGCTGGTACTGCCATGCCTGCTCGGCGCAACGACCTTCGGCGTTGAGCTCGCAGCGATCCAGCTCCTGCTCGCTGTGACCCAGGATGACCCGCTCAGCCAGCGGCAGACGATCCTGACGCGGCGCGGTCGGGGTGCCCGCCAGCGGCTCCCAGCGGCCCTGCTTCATGCCGTAGCCATAGTCATAGCTGCTGGCCGGGACGGCCTTGCCGGCCGGTACCACCTCTTCACAGCTGAGGTAGCGGATCTGCCAGCCCTGCTCGATCTTGAGTTGCGGCTCGCCGCACTGCTGCTCTGCCAGCGCGGCCAGGTTGGCATCGCGCCAGTCGAAGCGGCGATACACCCTCAACTGCTGATAAGGGGCGTCGCTGCTGTGGGCGCTCAGTTCAAAGGTCACTTCGGTGAGACGATCCCCCAGCTGACGGCTGGATTCGCCTTTGAGTTGATACTGTTGCCAGTCGGAGGGGGAGTAGTCGGCCAGCGCCGAAGTGGCGAGCAGGCTAGGGGCTGCCAGGAGCAGCAGCCGGGGAGAGAGGTGCTTCATCATGATCCCTTTGGTGGATGGAGAGGCGTGGGGACCAGAGAGGGTATTGAGCTCCAAAGGAATATCAATTGGCCAGATGGCGCAGCGGAATGATGCATTCGGGAGCAAACAACACAAAAACAGCCCCAAAAGGGGCTGTGTTGATAGCAAGGACTCCGCCCCATATGGGGGAGGTGTCACTCCTCTTGTCGCAAGCTGCGGGCGAGCAGGGTGCGGGAGGGTTTCAGATTGCCGCCGAGATCCGGCCAGGGCAGCCAGCGATCTGGCACCATAAAGCCGGGCAGTGTGTCTCTGATCCAGTTCGCCAGTTCGGCATAAGAAACGGGGGCCCCGAGCCAGTCGATAAAGGCGGCGGGCCTATGCCCCCACTCGTCGCTCGGCACCGGCACCACCAGGGCCTGGGCCACGGCGGGGTGATCCACCAGCCGCTGCTCTATGGTCTCGGGCTGGATGTTCTCCCCCCCCGAGATGAAGAGGTTGTCGAGCCGCCCCTCCACCACCAGCTCGCCCCCCGGAGTGAGGCGGCCCTTGTCCCGGGTGTGGAACCAGCCCTCTTCATCGAGGGGGCGCACCAGCTCGCCCTCCCTGAAATAGCCGGCAAACAGGGTCTCACCGCGCACGCAGATCTCCCCCTGGCGGATGCAGACCTCCCGCCCCGGCAGCGGGCGACCCACCACGCCGGCGGCGCAGGGTTGCCCGGTGCAGACCTGGCTGCCCATCTCGGAGAGGCCATAGCTCACCTTGGGCTCCAGCCCCAGAGCGGTCAGCCGGTTGACCAGGGGCGCCGGGATGGCGGCGCCCCCGAGCAGCAACTCTCGCACCCGGGTGCGGGATGGGTCGAACCCCTGTGCCAGCAGGCGCCAGAGCTGGGTCGGCACCAGCGAGAGGTGGGTGATGGGCTGATCCTCGAGCCGCGCCTTGAGGGGCCGGGTGCGATCGTCCAGCACCAGGGCGGCTCCCGCCAGGAAGACCCGGAACAGGATGGCGTAACCGCCGACGTGAAACAGCGGCAGGGAGAGCAGCCAGCCGCAGGCTTCGTCCAGGGGGATCAGGGTGGCGGAACCCCGGGCCGAGGCGAGGTGGTTGGCGAGGCGGTGGACCACCGCCTTGGGGGTACCGCTGGATCCCGAGGTGAGGATCATGTTGTTCGGCTGGTCGGGTACCAGCGGGGACTCCCCATCTGCGGCCAGCTCCCCCGTGAAGTCGAGGCTGAGGGCTTGCCAGTCGCCCGCCGGGATCTCGCCTGCCGACCAGAATGCCCGGGCCTCGAGCTGGCTCGCCAGTTCGCTGTGTCTGGTTGCCGGAAAGGCGGGATTGAGGGGGCAGAAGACGATGCCGCTGCGCACGCAGGCCCAGGCCAGCAACACATCCTCCAGGGCGCCGCGCACCACGGCGGCGAGATGATCTCCCCGTTCCAGCCCGGCCCGGGCGAGCTGATTGCACAGGTTGTTGAGGCGCAGGTCGAGGCGCTGGTAGCTAAGAGGCTCCCCGCTGTGGATGGCAATGCGATGAGGGACCAGTGTCGCCCAGCGTCGTACCGGGCAGGTTTCCTGCCGTGGGATCTGACGGGTCACCATGGGTCAGTCACGGTGAAACAGGGGGTCCATCCTGCCCGGATCGGGTTGCCCCTGCTTGTCCAGCAGATCCCTGGCCAGCCAGCGGCGGGTATCGAGGCCAGGGGCCTGATCCGGTGCCCACTCCCCCGCGAGGCGGGCGAGCTGGCCGAGGCCGAGACCGGACTCGAAACAGGAGGAGACGATCACCTTGAGCTTCAGTTCGCGAGCGCGGGCCACCAGGGCCTCGCTGTTGGCCAGGGCGCCGAGCAGGGTCGGCTTGAGCACCAGGGCGCGCAGTTGCGGGATGGGCTCCCAGGGCTTGCCCTGGGCCAGCAGTTCGTCCAGCGCCACCGGCATGCCGGTGCGGCTGGCGACGAAGGCGATGTCCTCGAAGTCGGCGCACAGATCTTCGAGGTATTCGATGCGATTCGGATCCAGGTGGCCGCAGAAGGCCCAGGCCTCCTCGCGGGTCCAGCCCTGGTTGGCGTCCAGGACCAGCTTGAGGTTGGGGCGCCGATCGAGCAGCAGCCGGATAAGCGCCAGCTCGTCGCGCATGGGGTAGCGGGCCACCTTCAGCTTGGCCTTGAGGGGGGTCTCGTGCAGCCACTGCTTCCAGTTCTTGAGCAGCTCCTGGGGAGAGCCCTGGATCAGCGGATAGGGCTCGGGCAGGGGGGCACCCTGCTCGGGCCAGCTACGACGGGCGCAGTCGAGCCCGAACTGCACCGAGGGCAGCTGTGGTGTCGTGGTCTGTCCCCGCGCCAGCTGCGCCAGACAGTCGAGGGCCTCGGCCTGGGCGTCGGCCAGGGTCTCTTTGGAAAATCCTGGCAGGGGGGCTATCTCCCCCCAGCCATCGTCGATGCGTACCAGCAGGCCCTCGCGCGCTACCTGCAACTGACCGTGAAAGGCCAGGGGCTGGGTAAAGGGCAGTTGGTAGCGGTAGAGGGCGAGTGTCATCAGGGATTCCGCTTGTATTTGGAGAAGTCGGGACGGCGTTTCTCGTTGAATGCATTGCGCCCTTCCTGACCCTCTTCGGTCATGTAGAACAGCATGGTGGCATTGCCTGCCAGCTCCTGCAAACCGGCCTGGCCGTCGCAGTCGGCGTTGAGGGCCGCCTTCAGGCAGCGCAGGGCCATGGGGCTGTGTTGCAGCATCTCGCGGCACCAGCGCACGGTTTCACGCTCCAGCTCGGCCAGGGGCACGACGGTGTTGACCAGCCCCATGTCGAGGGCCTGTTTGGCGTCGTAGAGGCGGCAGAGGAACCAGATCTCCCGAGCCTTCTTCTGGCCGACGATGCGGGCCATGTAGGAGGCGCCCCAGCCGCCGTCGAAGGAGCCCACCTTGGGGCCGGTCTGGCCGAACTGGGCGTTGTCGGCGGCGATGGTCAGGTCGCACATCATGTGCAGCACGTGGCCGCCACCGACGGCGTAGCCAGCCACCATGGCCACCACGGGTTTGGGGCAGGTACGGATGTCACGCTGGAAGTCGAGCACGTTGAGGTGATGGGTGCCTTCATCGTCCTTGTAGCCACCGTAGTCGCCGCGGATCTTCTGGTCGCCGCCGGCGCAGAAGGCCTTCTCGCCGAAGCCGGTGAGGATGATGGAGCCGACCTTGTCGTCGTAGCGGGCATCGGCCAGGGCTTGCAGCATCTCTTTCACGGTACGGGGGCGGAAGGCGTTGCGCACCTGGGGACGGTTGATGGTGATCTTGGCAATGCCCTCTGGGGACTTGTGATAGAGGATGTCCTCGTAACCGGCGGAGCAGTCGTGCCACTCGACAGGGGCATAGAGCTCGGCTTCCGTCATTGCTTCAATCATGGATCTTCTCTTCTGGTTGGTGAGCCCACTCCCGCAGGAGCCGGGCAAAGGTATCGGGCTGGCTTGTGTGCAGATTGTGTCCGCCATCCAGAGCCAAGTGTTTGATATTGCAGCCTTGCTTTACCAACTGGCAAGCGAGGGCATGGAATTTGTGATCCCGGTTGCCGGAGACCCACTGCACCGGCAGCCGGGTATCCCGAAGCCAGGGGGCGAGATCCGGCTGCCGCCCCAGGGACGTGGCCCTCAGCATGGTGGCCACGGCCTTGCCGTCGTTGCCAAGGCGGCGTGCGGCCTGGCGGATGCGGGCATCGTCGTCCAGGTCGGCGAAGACGCCCTGGCGGTACCAGTCGGCAAGCACCCGGGTCAGGGGCTCGCACTCGAAACGCCGGGCCCAGGCTTCATCGTGAGCGATGCGGGCCGGACGCTCACCGGCAGGCAGCCCGGGGTGGCAGTTCTCCAGCAGCAGGGCCTGCAACCCCGCCGGGGTGTGGCTGGCGTGATGAAGCGCGAGCCGCCCCCCCAGCGAATACCCCACCAGCCGGTAGTGGGCGATATCCCGTGCGGCCAGCTCGTCGCAGAGCCAGCGATGGGCCTCGTCAAAGCCGCTCACCCGCAGTGCCCGGTTGCGGCCGTGGCCCGGCAGATCCAGGGCATGGCACGGGACGCCGGGCAGGGTCTGGATGACAGGTCGCCAGTCGTCGGCGTCCCCCAGCAGGCCGTGCAGCAGCACCAGCGGCGCGGCGGGATCAGAGACCACGGATAGCGGCTCCCAGTGCTTTGAGATCCTCGGCGACTTCACTGCTCGGTACCTTGATTTCAATCAGGGTTACCCCGTTTTTCAGGGCTGCGGCATAGTCCTGCTCAAATGCGTCGAGGGTGGTGGGGGCCCGGTAGTGCAGGCCGAACATGGCGGCGGCGTGCTCGAAGTGCAGGCCGTGGGGCAGGCAGTAGTAGGTCTCCAGCAGGGCGTCCTGGGTGGGCACAGGCAGCATGCGGAAGATGCTGCCGCCGTCGTTGTTGAGCAGGATCACCACCAGGGGGCGGCTCCCCTTGCCGAGCAGCGCCAGGCTGTTGAGATCGTGCAGGGCGCTGAGATCCCCGAGCAGCAGGGTGGTGGGCTCGCGACTGTCAGGCGGGACCGACTGTGCGAAGCCGTATGCGGTGGCGATAAGGCCATCGATGCCGGAGGCGCCGCGGTTGGTCATCACCCGGCTGGGGCCCTTGCCCACCTCGCCCAGCATGTCCATCAGCCGGGCCGGCATGCTGTTGCCGACGAACAACTGACCCTGGATGAGCTGATTCAGGCGATGGCACACCCCGAGCTCCGAGAAGCGATCACAGGCGGTGCGGATCTGCTGGCTGATGGCCTGCTGGCGCGCGGCCAACTGGTGCCAGGGCTGCTGCGAATGGGGGATTGGATGGGCGGCCGCAAAGGCGGCGGGGTCGCACACCAGGCGACGGCGCAGCCGGTAGTCGGGGTCGAGGCGTGCCGGCTGCGGGTCCACCAGCCAGTAATCTTGCCAGGGGTGTTGTTTGATGAACTGGCCGAGGCGCTTGGAGATGAGGCGGGCGCCGAATTGCAGCACTACCTCGGCGCGGGCCAGCTCGGCCACGAAGTCGCTGTGTTGCAGGGCGAGATCCGTGTGGACGAGGTTGCGATCATCGAAGCGGATCTGGCTTTGCAGATCCGCCAGCAGGGGCCAGCCGAGGCGGTCTGCCAGCTCGGCCACCGCCTTGCCTTGCACCGGATCCTGGATGCGTCCGGCGACGATGACACCGCGCTTGCCCTTCAGCTCCTCCCAGTCCGGCTGGGCGGGGCAGCCCGGCTCGCCCACCAGCCAGGGGCTCCAGGGCTTGGCCGAGTGCAGCCAGTCGCCGAGGGGCGCCAGGTAATCGGAAAAGTCCAGATAGTGGTCGCCGGGGTAGAGGGGCTCGGGGTACATGCAGTTGAAGTGCATCGGCCCCGGGGTGTGCGCCTGTCGGGCCAGGGCCTGATCCACCGAGCTCAACACGAAGGCCGCCGGAATGGTGGGAGTGGGGCTCGGCAGATTTTGCTGATAGACGGGGTAGCGACCGAAGATCCCCGGCTGATCGATGGCCTGGTTGGCCCCGTTGTCGATGAGCTCGGGTGGCCTGTCGGCAGAGAGAATGATGAGCGGGACCCCGGTGAGCTGGGCTTCCGCCACCGCGGGCCAGAGGTTGGCCACCGCGGTGCCCGAGGTCATGATCACCGCCACCGGGCGGCCGCTCCCCTTGGCCAGCCCCAGCGCCATGAAGCCCAGACCCCGCTCGTCGAAGTGCAGATGGCGGCGAAAGCCCGGGTGGGCTGCGGCGGCCATGGTGAGCGGCGCCGAGCGGGAGCCGGAGGCCAGGGCGATGTCGCGTACGCCGAGGCGAAAGAGCTCTTCCAGCAAGAGGGAGGACCAGACATGGTTGAAGGTGGCGTGATGGCTGGCAAAGGCGTGATGCGCGGACACGTGGCTGGCGGACATGAAGCTCTCGCAGTGAGGAGTCGGTGAGAAACGCTATCCCAGCAGGGAGAGCACGTTGGCGATCTTGTTGTCGAGTTCGGCCCATTCGGCGGCGGGCTCCGATCCCGCCACTATGCCGGCACCGGCGAACAGGCTGATGCGCGAGCCCCTGATCCGGGCGCTGCGAATGGCGACGGAGAACTCCGAGGTCTCCCGGCTTAGCATGCCGCAGGCACCGGCATACCAGCCGCGATCATGGGGCTCGCATTCACGGATGAAGGCGAGCGCCGCCTCGCGGGGGGCGCCCCCCACGGCGGGAGTGGGGTGCAGGGCAGCCAGCAGTTGCCAGTCGCAGACGCCGGGTTTGAGCTCGGCCTCGATGTCGCACTTGAGGTGTTGCAGCAGCCGCAATTTCAGAATGCGCGGCTCGGTCAGGGTGGCATCGGTCGTGAGGGGGGCCAGGCGGCTGAGAATGTCGGCGTGAACCAGCCGGTTCTCCAGCCGGTTCTTGCTGTCGGCCAGCAGCTCGGCGGCCAGAGCCGCGTCGGTTGCCTCATCCCCGGAACGGCGAATGGTGCCTGCCAGCGCCTCGGTAAAGAGGTGGCCCTTCTCCCGGCGGTAGAGGCGCTCGGGGGAGCAGGAGATGAAGCTCTGCTCGGGGGAGAACTGGAAGCCGAAGTGGAAGCACTCCTGGGCGTGGCGGGCCCACTGTGTCAGCAGGGACCAGGGGCAGAGGGGCGCATCGTGCGCCTCGCTCTGGAGCAGACTCTCCCGCGACAGCACCACCTTGGGGGTGCGGGCCTGGAAGTCGGGGGCGGTGACCTGCTCCACCAGGGTCCGCCACTGGGCAGGGCCCGGCAGGTCCTGGCGCTGCCATGGCCGCTTTTGCAGGGCGGGCAGGGGGGCTTCGGGTTGCAGGGCATCGAGCGCCGCCTCGGCGGCGCAGAGTTCGGCTTCGAATGCGTGACCCTCTTCCCGGGCGGGCAGCCAGAGATTGAGGCAGAGGCTGGTGCACTCCCCCCGGCGTACCAGCTCGATACGGGGCAGCACGAAGCGGCAGGGGCCAAAACCCTGCCAGCCGGGCAGATCCGGGTCGAACGCCAGACCGCCGTAGTAGCGAGGGCTGTCTTCACTGGCCGTGCTGGCAAGGTCGCAGACCCGCTGGATATCCTCCGGCCGCGTCAGTTCGTGGATGGCGCCAAGCGCCACGTACTCCGGGCTCTGTTGCCCTCTGGCGTGCCAATAGATGCGGGGGTAGAGCGTCTGGGCCGCCAACCAGCCGGGAAAGACGTCGACGTGAGCGGCCACGCGCAGTCGCACGAAACCGCTGACAGTGCTGTGACGCAGGGCGTCCAGTTGTTGCTTGAGGTGGGTCTGAGCCAACATGGATGTCTAGTCTGAGCCGGATAATCGCGATCGCTCCGGGGGAGGATGGCGCAGGTTGATGCCAAAGGGCGACGATTTCCTATATATTATCCGCCCATTCGTCCATGTAAATTGCCCGGGGGAGCCGACGCCCCCGCGCAGCCAAGTATACCTAAATCCGGTTCGATAACCCTTAACACGATCAATATCTGATTGTTTGGCCATCACAATATGACAAATACCTTCTCTGTTTGGTTGCTGGCGGCGCGTTTGCGAACGCTGCCCCTGGCGTGCTCCTCCATCTTGCTGGGCTCGGGGCTGGCAGCCAGCCGGGGAGCGTTCGACGGCACCATCATGGGACTCTCCCTGCTGACCGCCATCCTGCTGCAAATTCTCTCCAATCTGGCCAACGACTATGGCGATGCGGTCTCCGGTGCCGACAACGGGGAGCGGATCGGTCCCCAGCGCGCCGTGGTTTCCGGCCTCATCACCCGGCACCAGATGTGTGTGGCCATGGGGCTGACCGCCCTGGCGGCCGTGGTGAGCGGCCTCTCCCTGCTGGTCTGCGCCTTCGGGGAGGCGTGGCAGCAGATCCTGACGTTCATCCTGCTGGGGGGAGCGGCCATCGTCGCGGCCATCACCTACACGGTGGGCAAGAGCCCCTACGGCTATCGCGGCTTCGGGGACATCTCGGTGTTCCTGTTCTTCGGCCTGCTGGGGGTGCTCGGTTCCTACTACCTCTTCACCCATAGCCTGGAGTGGGACCTGTTGCTGCCTGCCACCGCCTGCGGCCTGCTGGCGACTGCCGTGCTCAACATCAACAACGTGCGGGACATCGAGACCGATGCCGCCAGCGGCAAGATCACCCTGGCGGTACGCCTTGGCCGCAACCGGGCCATCGCCTATCACTGGGTCTTGCTGGGGGCTGCGCTGCTGGCGACCATCGCCTTCCTGCTGACCCAGCCTGCGAGCCTCTGGCCCTGGATCTTCCTGCCCGCCATGAAGCCCCTCACCGATGCCGCCCGTACCCTGCGAGAGAGTTTCGATGGCGAGGTGCTGACCGGCGCCCTCAAGAAGACCGCCATCAGCGCATTTCTGTTCAGCCTGCTGCTCTCCGCCGGGCTGGCGCTCACCTGAGGCCGACGCGTTTGGCAATGAAAAGGGCTCCCGAACGGGAGCCCTTTTTGCTGTTGTGTCGATGCGTTGTTGTTCATCAGACCGATGTGATGATCGCCAGGGGAGGAGCATGCCGCCAGGCGAAGGATGATGCCAGGTGATGCAGACGACGAGGGCCCCCGACAGGGAGCCCTCGTGTGGATGAGGCGGGCTTGCCCCTGGGTCAGCTTGCCTGGGCTACGGCCGTGCGGCGAGAGAAGAAGAGACAGTCCAGCAGCCAGATGGCAACCATGGAGGCCCCCACCAGCGGGAAGCAGATCCCGAGCACGACCAGCACCGCGATGGCACCGCCCATGGGAGGCAACTTGGCGGGCAGGGGCGGGGCGGCGAGGCGACCACTGGGACGGCGGCTCCACCAGATCCAGAGCCCGCTCACCGAGCTTGCCAGAATCATCAGGCAGATGAGCAGCATGACGAGCTGGTGCGGCCAGCCGTAGAGCTTGCCCATGTGCAGCATGACGCCGGTTTCCACCGTCTTGGCGACCGGGCCGTAATCCTGCCAACGCACGTCGACCAGCACCTTGCCGCTGTATTGGTCGATGTGCAGGGTGGCGTCGTTGCGGGGATCATCGGCAAAGATGGCGATGGTATAGACGCCGGTTTCACCGACCGGGGGGGTGATGCTGTAACCCGGGCTGACCCCCCGCTCGCTGGCGATGTCGACCACCTGTTGCAGCGGAATGCGATGGCTGGCCATGACCATGCCCTCGTGTCCGCCGCCATGGGTCATGGCGCTGTGATCATGGCTCTCTGCCGTGGGTTGGGAGCTCGGCATGGGCAGGGTCTCGGCCCCCCAGGAGACGGTCTGTTCGTGAGCCTGGTTGAGGCTGCGGGTGAGGGGAGCCGACTTGGGCACCTCGTTCCACATGGCCGCAGGGAAGCGGTTCCAGACATCGGCGAACTGGCCGCCCCAGAAACCGGTCCAGGTCATGCCCGTCAGCAGCAGCAGCAGCAGGAAACCTGCGCCCCAGAAGCCGACCACGGCGTGCAGATCACGCCACCAGAGACGGCCGCGCTGGTGCATTCTCGGCCAGAGGATGCCCCCCACACCCGGTCCCTTGCGGGGCCACCAGAGATAGAGTCCGCTGACGAGGAGCACGATTCCCCAGCCTGCGGCCAGCTCGATCAGGCGATCACCTGTTGTGCCAAGCATCAGCTCCGCATGGAGAGCACGCGCCACCGCCTGCAGGTTCCACTTGTTGTCCATGGTGCCGAGCAGGGCGCCGTTCGCGGGATCCATGAAGAGGGTCAGCTCCTGCCCTTCACGCATCACGACTATCTGGGCGCTCGCGTCCGCTGCCACCGGGGGCAGGTATTTGCGCAGGCTGGCGTCCGGCATGGCGATGGTTGCCTTGGCCAGCAGCTGGTCGGCACTCAGGGTCTGGGTGGCGGGCGTCACCTTCATCAGCTCGGGGTAGAACAGGTTGTCCAGCTGCGGTTTGAACAGATAGACGATGCCGGTGAGGGAGAGCAGGATCAGGAAGGGGGCGACGAAGAGACCGGCATAGAAATGCCAGCGCCAGATCCGTTGGTAATAACTTGCGTCTTGTTGCTTCATCGTTGATCCCTGGGTGAACGCCAAAAGGTTTCAGTAGGTGGAATGTTTTGAGTGGCGCGGATAATAGCAGCAACGTTTTGTTAACTGCAACAGAACATGTCGAGGAAATGTACATTCCGCCATCGGGGTAAAAACGGGGGTTGAATGGCGCTTTCCGTTCACAATGGGGGGTGCTTCATGGACTTTTCGGGGATAAATTCTTACTTTGTGGCAACACAGGGCATATCAGCCGCAGCGAAGGACTCAAGGCAGGAGGTGAACGTGCAAGCACACGGCCATTTTGAGATGCAGCGACAAGGGCAACTGCTGATCTGTCGGCCGAGCGGCCCTTTCAACCTGGCAGGCGCCATGGCCTATGAGGGCAAGTTCAGCCAGCAGATAAGCCGTTTGCAGGGAGCCCCCTGGGGCATCGTCGAGGTCGCGACCGAGTTCGAGGCCGCCGGCCCCGAGGTGCTGGCCCGTTTTCGTCGCCAGTTCAACTGGTGCGCCACTCATGGCTGCGCCTTTCTGGCGGTGGTCATGATCGGGGATTTCAAACGTTATCTGGCGGATCACGTCTTCAGCGAGCTTCCCTTTCAGGAGGTGCGCTATTTCGAGGAGGAAGCACAGGCCATCCACTGGCTGACACTGCGCCTCGAGGGGCTGCAAGGCAAGGAGATCCACGTCAGCACGGGTTGAACACCCCGGTTACTCCAGCCTGATGAACCACTTGTCCCGCTCGTCGAGGCAGTCGGGCTCCCCCATCTCGAATTCACGGCAGATAAGCGGCCGCACCTCGTAGATGCGACACATCATGGTGTTGCGGTCGAGGGCGGCGCACCAGCCATCTTCCAGTCTGTGCATCACAGGCACTTCTCCTTCCCGCTCCTCGATATAGCGGTCCGGCACGCCGGTGTCGGTGAAGAGCATCACCTCGAGGCGGCAGCAGCAGGCTTCGCAGTTCTGGCAGCTCACATCGCTCTGGATTGCTTGGGTCATGTCACCTGTCTTGCCGCATGGCGGCGAATGATATGAAACAGGCGCCTGTCAGGCGCCTGTGGTCTGGCTGGGGCGTGTGAAATACCTTAGCCCAGTTTGCGGGCACGGTAGCTGCGCCCCTTGATCTTGCCTTCCTGCAACCGCTTGAGGGCGGCGCTCGCCACCTGGCGCTTCACCGCCACGTAGGAGTACTGCTCGGAAATCTGGATCTTGCCCACATCGGCCCCGGCAATGCCGCCTTCGCCGGTCAGGGCGCCGAGGATGTCACCGGCACGCACCTTGCTCTTGCGGCCCGCATCGATGGAGAGGGTCACCATCTGCGGCGCGATCGGCTTGATGTCGCGGCCGATCCCGGCCAGGTCGCCCTGGGGAATGGGGGCCTGCTGGTACTCCTCGATGAAGTTGACGCGCTGGGCCTCGTTCGGCTGGTAGAGGCTCAGGGCCAGGCCCTGCTGGCCGGCGCGGCCGGTACGGCCGATGCGGTGCACATGCACCTCGGGGTCGTAGGTCAGCTCGTAGTTGATGACGGCCCCCAGCTCCTTGATGTCGAGGCCGCGGGCCGCCACGTCGGTGGCGACCAGTATGGTGGCGCTGCCGTTGGCGAAGCGCACCAGCACCTGATCCCGCTCACGCTGCTCCAGATCGCCGTTCAGCGCCAGCGCCGAGAAGCCCTTGGCGGCCAGGTGATCGGCCACGTCGTTGCAGGCGCGCTTGGTGTTGCAGAACACCACGCAGGAGCTCGGCTGGTAGTGGCTGAGCAGCCAGGTGAGGGCATCGAGGCGCTGGCCGGCCGGCACTTCATACAGCTTCTGTTCGATGGCGCTCTCTTCATGCAGGGACTCCACGCTCACCTCCACCGGATTGCGCTGCACGCCGCGGCTCATCTGGGCGATCCCTTCCGGATAGGTGGCGGAGAAGAGCAGGGTTTGCCGGTCCCGCGGGGCGTGGCTGATGACGCGGTTGATGTCTTCACCAAAGCCCATGTCCAGCATGCGATCCGCTTCGTCCAGCACCAGCGTCTTGAGGTCGTCGAGCGCAAGGGTGCCCTGCTCCAGGTGCTTGAGGATCCGGCCGGGGGTGCCGACGGCGATGTGGGCGCCAAAGCCCAGGGTGGCGGATTGCGGTGCGGTCGGGGTGCCGCCGCACAGTGTCACCAGCTTGACGTTGGGCAGGGTACGGGCAAGACGGCGGATCTCGGTGGCCACCTGATCCGCCAGCTCGCGGGTCGGACAGAGCACCAGCGCCTGCACGGCCAGTCGGTTGACGTCCAGCTTGGCCAGCAGACCCAGGCCGAAGGCCGCGGTCTTACCGCTGCCGGTTTTCGCCTTGGCGATCAAATCTTTGCCGTCGAGCACCAGGGGCAGGCTCTGGGCCTGGATCGGGGTCATCTGCAGATAGCCCAGGCTGGCGAGGTTGTCCTGCAGGGCGGAGGAGAGGTTCAGGCTGCTAAATTCGCTGTTGTTCACAAAAGGACTCTATGTCGGAAAACCAGAAATGGGGGGGCGCGGTGCGCAAGGGGGCGCATCATACCAGAATGTGCCGCCGGATGCGGTGAATATTTGAACGGTTGGTGTCATGGGTTGCCGATGGAGGCTTCTGTCTGCGTTGGCGGGCTTGCGGTATGTAAAAAGAGCACAATGGAACAGGGTGGTCATGGCCAGATCATGATGAATGGCGAGAAAACGTTTTTAATTAAACATGTCCTGGTGATGATGAGTCATCGGAGGATGCCATATGGGATATAGCCGTTATGAAATATATACACGAATGAGGAATAAAATTAATGAAAGAGCATAACTTATTGTTTTTTATTTATTTTTAAGCTTTATCAATGACGATTAATAATCATGTGTCTTGGCAATTAATTTAAAAACGTTTGTATTATTTCGCATGCATATTTTTACCGCGGATTGTGATGATTCTCTGATTTTTAAATATGCAGTTCTTTATGATGGCGCCGGTCAAAAATAACAATTCAATGGGTGCTACTGGTATGGAATACGTTCATTTCGTGCTCGGACTCGTGATGGTCCTGGCATTGGCGTTGCTGGCAAACCGCCGCAACTGGAAACAGATCAAGCTGCGTTACATCGGCCAGCTGCTGGTGGTCGAGCTGGCGCTCGCCTGGTTCATGCTCAACTCCGAAGTGGGTCTGGCGGTGGTGGGTGGCTTTGCCGCCGGCTTCACCAAGCTGATGGAGTTTGCCAAGCAGGGGACCGACTTCGTGTTCGGCGGTCTGGTCAACGAAGGGGCCTTCTCCTTCTTCCTGATGGTGCTGATGCCCATCGTCTTCATCTCCGTGTTGATCGGCATTTTGCAGTACATCCGTCTGCTGCCCATCGTCATTCGTGGCATCGGCACCGTGCTGGCCAGGATCAACGGCATGGGCAAGCTGGAGTCCTTCAACGCCATCAGCTCCATGATCGTCGGTCAGTCCGAGAACTTCATCGCCCTCAAGAACATACTGCCGCACCTGAACGAGAAGCAGATGTACACCCTGGCGGCGACGGCCATGTCCACCGTCTCCATGTCCATCGTCGGTGCCTACATGCAGCTGATCGAGCCGCGCTACGTGGTGGCCGCGCTGGTACTCAACATGTTCAGCACCTTTGTGGTGCTTTCCCTCATCAACCCCTACGAGCCCGACAATACCGTGACCGATGCCAAGGCGCTGGCCGAGGGTGACGAGCACCATACGCCGAAGAAGGAGAACTTCTTCGAGATGCTGGGGGAATACATCATGGCCGGTTTCACCGTGGCGGTGATCGTCGGTGCCATGCTGGTGGGCTTCATTGCCCTGATCGCCCTCATCAATTACCTGTTCGAGGCGGCGTTCGGCGTCAACTTCCAGCACGTCATGGGCTACATCTTCTATCCCGTTGCCTGGATCCTGGGCATCCCGGGCAGTGAAGCGCTGCAGGCCGGCTCCATCATGGCGACCAAGCTGGTGACCAAC
The DNA here is from genome assembly GCF_014168615.1 of Aeromonas sp. WP2-W18-CRE-05. Taxonomy (NCBI): domain Bacteria; kingdom Pseudomonadati; phylum Pseudomonadota; class Gammaproteobacteria; order Aeromonadales; family Aeromonadaceae; genus Aeromonas; species Aeromonas sp. WP2-W18-CRE-05. The sequence goes on from NZ_AP021917.1 coordinate 393,537, forward strand.
GAGTTTGTGGCCATGATGGATCTGGGCAAGATTGCCGCCGAGCTCTCCCCGCGCACCGTCGGCATCCTCTCCATCTTCATGGTGTCGTTCGCCAACTTCAGCTCCATCGGCATCATTGCCGGTGCGGTGAAGGCGCTCAACGAAGAGAAGGGCAACATGGTTTCCCGCTTCGGTTTGAAGCTGGTCTATGGCTCCACCCTGGTGAGCCTGCTCTCCGCCGTTATCGCCGGTGTGATGATCTAGGTCCTCCCCCCGCGCTGCTCATGACGACCCCCTGCCTTGGCAGGGGGTCTTTTTTTGGGCAGATGAGCGGGTGAACAGAGGAGGGGACTGGTCGGCAGCCCGGCCATCAAGCGCGGGGGTCTTCCACCTTGATGTTGGCGGGGACCCGCTTTTTGCCCAGCACCATGGCGCGGACCAAATCGCTGCGGGTGAGGCGATCGGTCAGGAGTACCACGGCCGCATGGACGCCAACGGCGGCCATCAGGGTGTTGGCGATGATGCCGTGCAGCTCCTCCAGCCACTCCTCGCCCCAGAAGGCATCCCAGGTGGTGAGCCAGCCGGTGACGACGGTCCCGACCAGGGACAGCAGCAGCAGCCAGATCATCAGGGAGCCGACCGGATTGTGGCCGAGGTAGTAGGGGTGGCGCCCCTGGGCGAGCTGGCGCAGGTAGTAGCGGACCCGGGCAGGGGTTGGCCACCACTGGCCGAAGCGGGCGTAATAGGGGCCGATCAGCCCCCACAGCAGGCGGATGATGAGCAGGATGCCCACCGCGTAGCCAGCATATCTGTGGGGTTTGCTGCCCTCTTCCAGCACGAAGAAGTTGAGCAGGCAGAGGGTGACGGTCGCCCAGTGAAACACCCGGATGAGGGGATCCCAGACTTTCACTTCAGAGGCAGGTGTCATGGCAAGGCTCCATGGTGGGGGCCGGGGGAAGACCGGCCCGGGGCGGCGTTACTCGTCGATCTCTTCTTTCACCTTTTTCAGGTCGGTCGGGTCGAAGTAGATCTCGACCTTGCGCTTCTCCTTGTCCCAGCCGTAGATCTCGTAGCAGCCGGTCTTGGTGGCCTTGAACTTCTTGATGTCGTAGCCCATCGCCTTGATCTGCTGCTGGGCGTCGGCTTCGCTCATCCACTTGCTCTTGTCGGCCTGGGTGCATTGGGGGTCGGCCAGGGCTGCGCCGCTCAACAGGGGGATCAGTAACAACAGGGGGGTCAGTTTCATTGCTTGCTCCTTGCGGGTGGTTGGGTCAACAGTCGCAAGGCTAATCAAGGAGCATTAAGGAAGAATTAAGGGAAAAGGGAAATGAATGGCTCTCCCCGGCGGTGGGCCGGGGAGAGGGTGATCAGCTTAGCTTGCCCCTGACCAGCCACTTGTCCAGCGCATTGGCGAAGCGCTGCTTGTCGGCGGCGTTGAAGGGCGCAGGGCCACCGGTCTGGACGCCGGCAGAGCGCAGCTCCTCCATGAAGTTGCGCATCCCGAGCCGTGCCTGGATGGTCTCCCGGGTGTAGATCTCGCCCCGGGGATTGAGCGCCTCGCCCCCGGCGTCGATGACCCAGGAGGCGAGGGGAATGTCGCCGGTGATCACCAGGTCGCCTGGCTTGACCTGCTGGGCGATGACATGATCTGCCACATCGAAGCCCTTCTCCACCTGCTGGGTCTTGATGAAGGGGGAGGGGGGGACTCTGAGCCCCTGGTTGGCCACTAGCGTGGTCACCACCTGGGCGCGGTGGGCGGCGCGGTAGAGGATCTCCTTGACCGGGATGGGGCAGGCATCGGCATCAACCCAGATGGGCATGGCATGGCTTCCTATGTCTGGAACGGGTGGCGCATCTTAGCATGGCTGGTGCGGGGCGGCTGCCCCGGGGCTGAGTCGTCCCCGCCTTTGGTGTAAGCTGGGGCCTGCACATGAAACGAGAAGGAGACGAGATGGATCGGGTGCCCGGTGACGTGATTTATGGCCTGACCCTGGACGGCAAGGGGGGCATGACCCCGCTGGCCGAAGGTAGCGAGATCCCCGGTGCTCAGCCCGGCTGGCTGCATCTGGACTACGGCAACCCGGAGTCGGCGCGCTGGCTGCTGCAGACGCCGCTGCTGGGGGAGGCGGCCCGGGAGGCCCTGCTCGGCCAGAGCAATCGTCCCAAGCTGGTGCGGATGGGGGAGACGGTGCTGCTGATCCTGCGCGGCATCAACCACAACAAGGATCACAGGCCTGAAGAGATGGTTGCCCTGCGGATCTTCATCACGCCGGATCTCATCATCAGCAGCCGACGTCGTCCGCTGCTCTCCGAGAAAGATGTGTTCGAGCAGCTGTCGTTGGGGGGCGGTGCCGACACACCCGCCGACTGGCTGGTGGAGATATGCGACGCCCTGACCGACCGGGCCGGGGAGTTCGTCGAGGAGCTGCACGACCAGATCCTGGATCTGGAGGAGATGGTGCTGATGCGCGACCTGCCCGCCAACGGTCGGCTTGCGCGCATCCGCAAGCAGCTCATCATGATCCGTCGCTACCTCTCCCCTCAGCGGGATCTGGTGGCGCGCCTGGCCAACGAGAAGATCAGCTGGCTGGACGAAGATGACAGGCGACGCCTGCTCGACATCGCCGACCGCTTGCGGCGCTGGCTCGACGATCTGGATGCCGGGGTGGCGCGCACCGCCGTGCTGGCGGACGAGATCAACAACCTGATGGCGGAGGCGACCAACCGCCGCGCCTACCAGATGTCGGTGATGGCGCTGCTGTTCCTGCCAGCCAGCTTCCTGACCGGCCTGTTCGGCATCAACCTGGGGGGGATCCCCGGGGCCGAGAGTCCGACTGCCTTCTGGGTGTTCTGTGGCTTCCTGCTGGTGCTGGCGACCGGACTGGCGGTCTGGCTCAAGCACAGGCGCTGGTGGTAAGGAGTGAACATGACGACATGGGAATCTTTTGGCGTGACCCTGCTGCTGTTGCTGGGGCACACCCTGGTGCGCGGCCTCATTCACAAGAGCCTGATGGCCCTTGGCCAGAGCCGGCAGGTGAGCGAGAACCGGGTGATCTACGTGGAGCACGTATTCCACTTCCTGCTGGGCTGCGCCACCCTGCTGATCCTGGCCGGGGTCTGGGGGCTCGACTTCTCCCGGCTGGTGGTGCTCGCCTCCTCCTTCTTCGCGGTGCTGGGGGTCGCCATGGTGGCCCAGTGGTCGATCCTCTCCAACATCACCGCCAGCATCACCATCTTCTTCGCCTTCCCCTACAAGATTGGCGATCGCATCCGCATCCTCGACAAGGATGACTCCGTCACCGGCATCATCACCGAGATCGGCCTCTTCTACGTGCGGGTGCGCGATGACAACGGCGATCTGGTCACCTATCCGGCGAACCTTATTCTGCAAAAGCCGGTGAGGCGGCTGGAGGGAAAGGAGGCTGAGCCCACGCAGCCGGAATGAGAAAAGGCTCCCTCGGGAGCCTTTTTCGATGGGTGTTCAGCGTTCAAAGAAGCGGTAGAGGTGCTCGACCTGGACGGGGCAGTCGGCCACCAGGTGGATGTGGTCCCGTGCCTCCTCGGTGGACGAGAAGCTCATGGGGCACCCCAGGGTGTCCGTCATCACGTAGAGGTGGCCGTCCTGCCCCCTGAACTCCACGATCCAGCCGGGGGAGACGATGTCGTGCATGATCTCCGCCTCCTTGAACCTGTGCTGCTGGTGAAGCGCGCGCAATTCACTGACTGTCATGACATCCTCCTATGACTCATGGCGCCACCCTCAAGTCTAGTTCTCCTTCCCGGTGGCGCCGTCATCGGATCAGGGCGCCGTCGCCCCCTCACGGGGCGGTTGCAGGGCGATCAGCAGCTCCCCGGGCAGCGGCGTGACAGGGCCGGTGACCACCCTGGGTCTGGCCTTGGCATCCAGCACGAACAGAGGAATGGCGCCGGGATTGGCCTCCTGATACTGGTCCCAGTCGAAGGTGTCGCTCAGGCGGGTCGCCTTGATCTGCCCGCCCCGGCTCAGCAGGCCGCTCAGCCTGGCGAAGTTGATGTCGGCACCGAACAGGTTCTGGCGGGCACGGAAGGTAGCGCTCTCCCGGTTGGCCTTGCCGTGCTGTTCGCTGGAACGCAGGGAGTGGACCTTCTCCTCCCCGTAGAGGTGGGCGAAGTGCAGCACCCCGAGGGCGTTGTTGTGGCGGCTGGGAGAGAGCGCCAGCACGGTGCTGATGCTGGTGAGGGGCAGGTGCCGCTCGGCGTGCTCCGACTGGGGGTTGCCGAAGTAGCAGGGCAGGCCGCTCATGCGGGCCAGCTTGCAGTGCTCCCAGGCAGGATCGGAGAGCTGCACCGGGATCCCCTGATCCGCCAGCGCCTTGCCGATGGCCCGGGCCACCGAGTTGGCGCCGATGAGCAGCCAGACATTGGGGGCGCTCTGGCGCATGTCGAGCAATCTGGCCAATGGCGTGGCCGTCAGGCTCTGCAGCACCACGGTGAAGATGATGACCGCAAACACCAGGGGCACCAGCTTGTCGGCATCCTCGATGCCGGCCTCGTGCATGCTGATGGCGAAGGAGGCGCTGACCGCCGCTGCGACTATGCCCCGGGGGGCTATCCAGGCGAGCAGGGCGCGGGCGCGCCAGGGCAGGTCCGACCCCCGGGTCGAGACCAGGATGCAGAGCGGGCGGGCCACGAACTGCACCACGCACAGCAGGGCCAGCACCATGGGGCCGAGCTGCCAGAGCTGAGCCAGATCGAGGCGGGCTGCCAGCAGGATGAAGAGGGAGGAGATGAGAATGACGGCGAGATCCTCCTTGAAGGCCAGCACCTCCTCCAGATCCAGCCCCTCCTGGTTGGCGAGCCAGATGCCGAACACCGTCACCGCCAGCAGGCCGGATTCGTGACTGAGCCAGTCAGACAGGGTGAAGGTCACCAGCACCAGCGCCAGTACCCCGAACTTGTGCAGGCTGACCGGCAGCCAGTCCTTGCGGATGAGCAGGGTGGTGAGCCAGCCGGCACCGACCCCGATGAGCGACCCCACTCCCACCGTCTTGGCCAGGGCCAGCAGGGTATGACCGACCAGATCCCCCTGGCTGCCGAGGCGCACCGCCTCGAACACCAGTACCGCGAACAGGGCGCCGATGGGGTCGATGACGATCCCCTCCCAACGCAGGATCTTGTCCACCTCCCGGACCGGGCGGATCACGTTGAGCATGGGGGCGATCACCGTGGGGCCGGTCACCACCAGCACGGCGCCGAGCACCATGGCGACCCGCCAGTCCAGCCCAAGCAGGAAGTAGCTGGCGGCGCCGATGACGGCAAAGCTGGTCACCATGCCGGTGGAGCAGAGGTTGCGTACCACCTTGCCGATCCCCTTGAGTTCGGTCAGGTGCAGGGTCAGCGCCCCTTCAAACAGGATGATGGCGACCGAGAGGGAGACCAGGGGAAACAGCAGATCCCCCAGCAACTGATCGGGATCGAGCAGACCGGTCACCGGGCCGAGCAATAGGCCGCTCAGCAACAGGAACAAAATGGCGGGAACGCGCACGGACCAGGCAAGCCATTGGGCGAGCAGGGAGATGAGGGCTATTCCGGCGAGGGAGAGAGCTATCATGCCAACCTCGTACAGGTGATGGGGTTGGACCTAGTGTAGCGGGGAAGGGGGGCAAGATGACACCCGCCAGGCGTGCAGGGGAGAGCCGCTCAGATCAGATGGGGCTCTCTTTGTGGAGTTCGGTGACGCAATCGGTCACCGCCAGCACCAGGGCGGAGCGCACCATCTGATCGAGCCGGTTGAGCTGCATCTGGTAGAGGGGCCAGTCCTCCTCGTTGGCCGGGGGATCCTGCGGCATCATGCTGCCCTGCTGGATGGCATTCAGGCGCTCGAGCAGATCGCGGACCGGCTTGTCGCTGAAGCGGTAATCCTTGGGGTCGCGTACCAGAAAATCGCGGATCTTCAGGTACGCCTCGAGATCCTGATAGCGCTCGAGGGAGATGAGGCCGAGGGCGAAGATGAGCTTGAGGCGCACCTCCAGCTGGCCGAGGGGGCCGCTCTGGTTGAGCAGGGGTTCGATGGCGTATTTGACGGCATACTCCTCCTGACGAAAGGCTCGCCGCATCAGGGAGTCGACCGCCTCTTCCAGGATGGTCACGACCTCGAGAAAGAAGCCGCGGGGGCCATCCTGCTCGTTCAGTCGCTCCAGTACTTCATCTTCCTGGTGTGTGGTCATAAGTGCTTCGGGTCCGGCTGACAGGGGGAGAGCAGGCCCTCCCCCGGTTTGTATCGTACGGGGTCCGTCACGGGCGGTGTGACGCCACCCCATCAGGTCACTTCAAGTTGTTGTAACGGGCGACGATGGTGCGTACCACATCGCTGTGCTCATCCAGGCCGGTGACGCGGGCCAGTGTTCGTGCCGGACCAAGTTCCGCCAGCATGGCCTGCAGCTCCACCGCTTGGGGATCGTCCTCATTGCGGTAATGCAGTGCGGCGGCGATGCCCTCCTGCAGGTGATCGCTGGGCAGGCCGTACTCCAGGGTGCCGAGCAGCGGCTTCACCAGCCTGTCCCCCGCCGCCAGCTTGCGCAGCGGCTGGCGACCGACCCGGTCAATCTCGTCCACCAGATAGGGGTTGGCGAAGCGGGAGAGGATCTTCTCGATGTAGGCGGCGTGCAGGCGCGGGTCGAAGCCGTAGCGTTTCACCAGCACGGCCCCGCTCTCCTCCATGGCGCGGCGCACCTTGCTGCGGATCAGCGGATCCTCGATCGCCTCGCGCACGGTGCGATAGCCCCTGAGCTTGCCGAGATAGGCGGTGACGATGTGGCCGGTGTTGAGGGTGAACAGCTTGCGCTCGACGAAGGCCATCAGGTTGTCGGTGGGCTCCATGCCTGCCACCTGGGGCAGCTCCCCCTTGAACTGGGTCCGATCGACGATCCACTCGCTGAAGCTCTCCACCGTCACCTCCAGGGGATCGTCGTTCGCCGCGGCGGGCGGAACGATGCGATCCACCGCCGAGTCGACGAAGCCGACGCACTGCTCGAGGGTGGCATGATACGCGACCGGCAGGTACTTGAGTACCTCCTCCTTGAGGTGGCTGGTGCCGCGCACCATGTTCTCGCAGGCGATGACGTTGAGGGGAGTCAGGTTGCCGGCATCGAAGCGGGCCTGCAGCCCCTTGGCCAGGGTGCTGGCAATCTTGTCCAGGATGTTGGGGCCGACCGCCGTGGTAACCAGATCGGCGGTGATGATACGGGCGATCACCTCGTGTCCGGCCGAGCTGACGGCGGCAACGTTGCGCACCACGTCCAGCTTCTGATCCGTGCCCACCACGTGGACCTTGTACTCCTGGCGGTGGTTGAGCTGGTCGATCAGGGTCTCGTTGACGTCGGCGAAGGTGACCTGATGGCTGGCGTCCGCCAGCAGTTTGCCGATGAAGCCCCGACCGATGTTGCCGGCACCAAAATGTAATGTTTTCATGATATTAACCTCTACAACCAAAGACGATGACGGATGATTACGCGGCCTGCTCGGCCCCCAGCAGATCCAGGAACTCCTGGGGATCCTGGGTGCTGGCCAACCGGTCGACGAGACCGGGCTCATCCAGTGCATTGGTCAGGCGGGTTATGACCTGTATGTGTTCATCGTTGCGGGCGGCAATGCCGATGACCAGGCGCGCCACTTCATCGGCGCCCTCGCCGAAGGCGACCCCGGCAGGGTATTGGCAGATGACGATGCCGGTACGCTTCACGTGCTCCTTGGCGGCGATGGTGCCGTGGGGCACGGCGATGGATTCGCCGAGGTAGGTGGAGACCAGCTGTTCGCGCTCCAGCATGGCGTCGACGTAGTCCGGTGCCACATAGCCTCGCTCGGCCAGCAGCTTGCCGGCGGTCACGATGGCCGCTTCCTTGCTCTCGGCCTTGAGGCCCAGGTGCACGTCTTGCAGGCTCAGGGTGAAGACTTCCGGATCCTGCGGCTCGTAGCTGTCGTCGTTGGCCGCCACCAGCAGTTGCGGGTTGGCGACGTCATCGTTGGCCGCGTTGGCCAGGCTGAGGTTCTGTACCAGCTCCTGATAGAGGGCGTTGTCGAGGAAGTTGGTCAGCGAAATGTGCTGTGCATGCGGCGCATGGCGACGGGCACGGTCGGTGAGATCCTTGTGGGTGATGACCAGATCCACCTGATCGTCCAGGTTGTTGATGGCACGGTTGGTGACGCTGATGTCGAGACCGGCGGCCTGCACCCGCTTGCGCAGCATGCCGGCGCCCATGGCGCTGGAGCCCATGCCCGCATCGCAGGCGACGACGATGTTGCGCACTGCGGTCAGCTCGGTTTCCGGCTTCTTGGCGGCGGTGGTCTCGGGCTTGGCACCCTTCATGGCCTTCATCTTGCGGGTGGCTTCACCCAGGGCATCGGCCTCGTCGGCTTCCGGTTGCTGGGCACGGACGAACACGGCAGCGACCAGGAAGGAGACGGTGGCGGAGGCGACGATGGAGAGCAGCACCCCGATGAGGGAGGCTTTCGGCGTCATCAGCAGCACGGCGAAGATGGAGCCCGGGGAGGCGGGGGAGACGAGACCTGCGTTGAACAGGGTCAGGGTGAAGACCCCGGTCATGCCGCCTGCGATCACCGCCAGGATGAGGCGCGGGTTCATCAGCACGTACGGGAAGTAGATTTCGTGGATGCCGCCGAAGAAGTGGATGATGGACGCACCGGCTGCGGACTGCTTGGCGGCGCCACGGCCGAACACCATGTAGGCCAGCAGCACGCCCATGCCCGGACCCGGGTTCGCTTCGATCAGGAAGAAGATGGAGCGGCCCTGTTCGGTAGCTTGCTGGATCCCGAGCGGCGAGAAGATGCCGTGGTTGATGGCGTTGTTCAGGAACAGGATCTTGGCCGGCTCGACGAAGATGGAGGTGAGGGGCAGCATGTGGTTGTCCACCAGGAAGCCGACACCGCTCGCCAGCACGCCGGAGAGCACCTTGACGAAGGGACCGATGACGAAGAAGGCGAGAATGGCGAGCAACATGCCGATGATGCCGGCGGAGAAGTTGTTCACCAGCATCTCGAAGCCGCTCTTGACGCGACCTTCCATCGCCTTGTCGAAGCGCTTGATGGCCCAGCCACCCAGCGGGCCGACCATCATGGCGCCCATGAACATGGGGATGTCGGTCCCCACGATGACGCCCATGGTGGTGATGGCACCGACCACGGCCCCCCGGTCACCCCCGATCAGCTTGCCGCCGGTATAGCCGATGAGCAGCGGCAGCAGGTAGGTGATCATGGGACCGACCAGCTTGGCCAAGGTTTCATTGGGCAGCCAGCCGGTGGGGATGAAGAGGGCGGTGATGAAGCCCCAGGCGATGAAGGCGCCTATGTTGGGCATGACCATATTGGACAGGAAGCGTCCAAAATTCTGTATCTTGACTTTGGTATCCGGTGATAACATGTCGGGACCCCGTTTTAAGCCTGTGTGATTAAAAGTGGTAGTCGGGATGACGAGTTTTGCCGAACTCCCATCCCAGTCGTCTAAGCAACTTCAATCTACCAGCTTGTGATCAAATTAGGCTGAAAACGGGGTGTCTTGTGACCTGGATCTCAAATACCCCGACCTCCCCCCTCCCGGCATAGTGATGACGATCACAGTCAGTCGCTGTATTTCGGCTACATTTCGATCTTCTCGCCTCTGGGTGTCAATTTTTTGTGATTGATGTCTCGTTTTGTGGTTTGCGCAAATACGGTGTCAACGTGACTTTCGTCACAAAAACAAGTTTTGCACTCAAATGAGTCATGGTTTGTCGCCTCGTATTCGCAAGTAATGACGATGGATATGCCGCAGTTCATCGTTAATCATCAATGAATCATTTATTTTGTAACCCACTTTCAGTTTTTCCCCCGAGAGGATCGGTTCCGACAAGGCCTCTTGTGACGCCCGGGTGGCGGATCCTGATCCGCTCCCGTCTTGCTCCTCCCTGCCGGTCGCGACGCAGGCAGGGGCCTGCGAGCGGGTCTCCCATCCGTCTGCCCGCGGAGCGCAGCCATAAAAAAAGCCCGCAGGATGCGGGCTTTTGCAGGGCAGACAAGCAGGGGGATCACTGCGCCTTGGGGGCCTCGTCGGCAGGCGCGGCATCGGCCTCGCTGGCAGGGGAGACCGGCGCCGGACCCGGCACCAGATCCACCGCCGGCTTGGCGATGAGGGAGCGGGTCTCTTCCACCGCCTCGGTCAGCTTCACCTCGATGATCTGGCCGAGCTCGTAGACCACCTCGGTCTTGTCCAGATAGACGCGACCGTTGTCCCAGTTGCACTCCAGCCGATCCTTGTTGTCCAGGATATGGCGGGCGGGCATGAAGACCACGGCGCCGTTCTCCTGCAGGCGCAGCTTGAGGCCGGCGCGCATCACGTCGATGATCTCGGCGTTGAACACCTTGTCGGTGCCCGCATCGGCCTTGAGGTAGCGCACATAGAGCCAGTCGCCGATGTCGCGCTCCACCATGCGGTGCAGGCGGCGGCAGGCGGTCAGGTGCTCGGTCAGCTCCAGGCTGGGGCGCTCGCCCGGGGTCTTGCCGGCGATGACGGCTTTCAGCAGGCGATGGTTGACCATGTCGCCGTATTTGCGGATGGGGGAGGTCCAGGTGGCATAGGCATCCAGACCCAGGCCGTAGTGGGCGCCCGGTTCGGCGGACATCAGGGCATAGCTCTGGAAGCGGCGGATCTTGCCGTCCAGCCAGCGGGTGTCCAGGTTGTCTATCCAGCGGCGCAGGGCGCAGAAGCCGGAGAGGCTGGCGATCTCTTCCTTCTCGAACGGGGCCTCGGCGGTCTTGAGCAGCTCGATGGCGCCGTCCAGGGACTCCTCGTCAAAGCCGGTGTGGACGTTGAAGATGCCGTAGCCGACCTCTTTGCCCAGCACGCGGCCGGCGCAGATGTTGGCGGCGATCATCGACTCTTCCACCATGCGGTTGGCGATGCGGCGCGGCTCCACGTGGATGGCCAGCACTTCGCCGTCTTCACCCAGCTCGAAGTCGTAGTCGGGTCTGTCCGGGAACACCAGGGCGTGCTCGGTACGCCACTTGATGCGGGCCTCCGTCATCGCCTTCATCAGGGGCAGCTGGGCCAGCACGCCGGCGTCGATATCCAGCGCTTTGCCGTGCTCGGCCCAGTCGGAGACGTCGTCATAGCTGAGACGGGCATGGGAATTGATGCGGGCGGCGAAGAACTCGGTCTCCTCCAGCAGCAGGCCGTCCTCGGCGATGAGCAGACGGGCGCACAGGGTGTTGCGCTCCTCGCCCTCTTTCAGGGAGCAGAGCTCGTCGGAGAGGGTGCGCGGGATCATGGGCACGTTGCGTCCCGGCATGTAGACGGTGAAGGCGCGCTGGGCGGCCTCCTTGTCCAGCTCGCTCCCCTCGGCCACATAGGCGGTCGGGTCGGCGATGGCCACCAGCAGCTCCCAGCCGTTCTCCAGCTTGGTGATGGCCAGGGCATCGTCCATGTCCTTGGTCTTGGCACCGTCGATGGTGAAGAAGGGAACCTGGGTCAGATCCCGGCGGGGCAGCTCTTCCTCTTCGATCACCTTCCACTCCGGCAGGTCCGCCGGTTCAATCTGGGCCAGGTTGTGGCGCGCCAGCACTACCCACCAGGGCACGTTGTGATCTTCCTGGGTGGCGATGAGCTGGGTGATCTCGGCGGAGAAGTTGCCGTCCACCAGGGCATGGCGCTTGAGGGTGGCGACCACCCAGTCCCCTTCCTTGAAGGATTTCTCGTCCAGACCCTTCTTGGCGCGGGCCTTGATGGCGTCCTTGATGAGGGGGTGGTCGGGCACCACGTTGAGGCGGTCGCGGAACATCTTGACGCGGCCGACGAAGCGGGTGACGGCCTGTTCCAGCAGGGCATCCGGCTCGGCCACCTCTTTCTCTTTTTCAGTGCGGATCAGGGCGCTCACCCGGTCACCGTGCATCACCTTCTTCATGTAGGGAGGCGGCACGAAATAGCTGGTCTTCTCATCGACCTCCAGGAAGCCGAAGCCCCGATCGGAGGCGCGGATCACACCCTCTTTCTTGGGGATGTTTTCGCGGATTTGTTGCTTGAGCTGGGCCAGCAGCGGATTGTCTTGGAACATAAATGGGGAACCTGAGTGGAGACCTGATGGTTAATCGCCCAGCACTATACGTTTTTACCCCCCCAAAGCCAAGGTGAATGGCCCCCTCAACGGGGTTGCAGTGCCCGTCGCCCCTGCTGGATCAGGCGCTGGGATATCTGCTTGTGCAGCCCCCGCTCCAGCACCCAGCGGTGCCAGTAGAGCTGCTCGACCAGGTGGTGATCCGGGTTGAGATCGAGCAGGCGCCCCTCTTCCAGTTGCTGGCGGATCTGCAATTCCGGGATGAGGCAGCAGGCCAGCCCCTGCTCCGCCATGGCGACGAAGGCCTCGGAGGATCGCACCGTGTGGCAGGGGTAGCCACCGGGGGGGAGGGCGAAATGACGGGCCATGTAGCTGATGTGCATGTCGTCGCGCTGATCGAAGGCCACCGCCGGCGCCTTGGCCAGGGCCGCCGCCGTGAGGCCGTTCGGGAAGTGGCGGGCGACGAAGGCGGGGCTGGCGGTGAGCAGATAGCGCATCTCGCCGAGTTCGTCGACGCAGCAGCCCGCCAGCGGCTGGGGTTGCAGGCTGACGGCGCCGAACGCCTGCCCCTCGCGCACCCGGTCCAGGGTGCGGCTCTCGTCATCCACCAGCAGGTTCAGCTCGATGGGGTATTGCTCCAGCAGTGGCGCCAGGGCGGGCAGGAACCAGGTGGCCAGGCTGTCGGCATTGACGGCGATGCTGACCCGGATGGGGGCCCTGGGCTCGTCGGGGGAGAGCTCGCCGGCCAGCTCCAGCTCCAGCTGGCGCACCTGGCGATAGTGGGCCAGCAGCTTCTGGCCGAGCCCCGTGGCCTGCAGCGGCTGGCTGCGGATGATGAGCGGCTCCGCAAACTGCTGCTCCAGCTGCTTGATGCGCTGGGAGATGGCGGACTGGGTGATGTGCAAACGCTGGGCGGCGCGCTCGAAGTTTTGCTCCCGGATCACCGCGTCCAGGGCCAGCAGCAGCTTGTAGTCCAGCGTTTTCATCAGCATTCCTTATGAAAAAAGGGAGTTCAGCAAGAATGCTACTCAAGGGCGCGCCAGAGGACAACCTGACCGCCCCCATGGAGGGGGCCCGTGCCCGGGGCTGCCCCTGTGAGATGTGACAGTAGCCCTGAAATGAGATTCATAAGATACTCACCTGGTCCGTTTTTGCATGGGGTGGAAACGGACCATAGCGAGCGTCTTGAATCCCGGGCCGGTCCCGGGACTTTTTTTGCTCAGATGACGGCGAGCAGTGCATCCCCCGCCGGCCGGTAATGGCCCTGCAGGGGGCGATGGACGGCGCGGTCGAAACGCTCGTCCAGGTGGAAGCGGATACCGACCCCGCGCACGGCCCCCAGATCCACCGCCTGGCGATGGCCGAGGCGCTCGATGGGCAGGCCGAGGCGGCGGAAGATGCGCTCCACCGGCAGGCTGACCACGGCCACCAGCTCGCGGATCCCCTGCTCCCTGGCGAAGGCCAGCACCTCGCGGAAGATGACGCAGGTGAGTTCGCTGATGCCGTTCTCCAGGCGAGGGGCCCGGTCGGCGTCGATGGCGAGGCGGGTCAGCTCCCACACGTCGTTGCCGCGCGGGGGGGCTTCGCCAGCGAGGGCGGTGGGGAAGATGCTGGGCAGCATGTAATCCTGGGCGCAGCTGAGCAGGCGGATGCAGCCGCACAGCCCCTGCTTGTCCTCAATCAGCACCCAGTGGGTGTCGGGCTTGTCGAAGTTGTCCCGCTCCAGGCCACGGCGGGATTCCACGTCCCAACCGAGTCGATCGGAGAAGACGCGGTTGCGAAATCGGTAGAGCTCGTTTTCGACCTCCCATCTGGGGTGTTCTTTCAATTTTCCTTTGAAAACAAGCATTCATGTCTCTCCATTTCATGGTTAGGCGCTATAATCCAAGGCCTTGGCCAGGGGAGGCTTGCCTATGACACGCGACCAACTGCTTGAGTACCTGGAACATTTCACGCTGGTGACCGATGGCAACCGGCTGTCCGAGCTCATCGGCCGCTTCACCCTGGGAATGGGTTACGACTACTACCGCTTCGCCCTCATCCTGCCCATGTCGATGCAAAGGCCCAAGGTGGTGCTGTTCAACCAGTGCCCCGACTCCTGGGTACAGGCCTACACCCTGAACAACATGCTGGCCTGCGATCCCATCATCCAGCTCGCCCGCAGGCAGACCCTGCCCATCTACTGGAACCGGCTGGACGAGAAGGCGCGCTTCCTGCAAGAGGGGAGCATGGATGTGATGGGGCTGGCGGCGGAATTCGGGTTGCGCAACGGCATCTCGTTCCCGCTGCACGGGGCGGCGGGGGAGAACGGCATACTCTCTTTCATCACCCGGGAGCGGGCGTTGAGCGATCTGATGCTGGAGTCCTCGCCCATCCTCTCCTGGATGTCCAACTACATCTTCGAGGCGGCGATCCGGATCGTGCGCCAGAGCATGAGGGAGGACGATCCCCAGGAGCCCCTGACGGAGCGGGAGACCGAGTGCCTGTTCTGGGCCAGCGAAGGGAAGACATCGGGGGAGATCGCCTGCATCCTCGGCATCACGGAGCGCACCGTGAACTACCACCTCAACCAGGTCACCCGCAAGACGGGGTCGATGAACCGCTACCAGGCCATCGCCAAGGGGGTGAGCAGCGGCATCCTGCTGCCGAACCTGGAGCAGGTGGTGGTCACCAACTTCCCCTCCCTGCTGCAGTGAATACAGGCCCGGCGGCACCGGCTCGTCGCCTGGCATCCCCTCTGTCGCCATCACCGCTGTCCTGCGCCGTCCCATCCTGCCGCCGATTCTCGGGGCGGGGCTGTGACCCCACAATTGTCAGATCCTGCAATTGACAACCTTCTTTGTGTGGTTTCGGCCCGGTTTTCATCAGTTTTATGAATGCATCAGAAAATGAATGAATTTCTCTGATTACTCGTGCCCCCTTATAGTGCGTTTCTCACTTTCACAGGAACGCATCCCCATGTTCGCCACCACCCTGCAAGGCTTTACCCTCGGCCTTGCCATGATCATCCCCATCGGGGCCCAGAATGCCTTCGTGCTGAGCCGGGGCATTCACCGCAACCACCACCTGCTGACGGCGACCCTCTGCTGCCTGTGCGACCTCGTGCTGATCGGCATCGGGGTGTTCGGCGGGGCCAACCTGCTGGCAGCCAGCCCGATCGGCCTGGCCCTGCTGACCTGGGGCGGCGTGCTCTTCCTCGGCTGGTTCGGGGTGCGCTCCCTGCGCAGTGCCTGGCGCGGCCAGGAGGCGGCCCTGGCGGACTCGCCCCGGTTGATGGGGGTGAAGAGCGTGCTGGCCATGACCCTCGGAGTCACTCTGCTCAATCCCCACGTCTACCTGGATACCCTGATGCTGCTTGGTTCCTTCGGCAGCCAGTTTGCCGAGGAGCTCAGACCCGCCTTCGCGGCGGGGGCCATGCTGGCTTCTCTGGTCTGGTTCTACGGACTGGCGTTCGGGGCGGCGGCGCTTTCCCCCTGGCTTGCCCGGGGCCGGGTGCAGCAAGCCATTGATCTTGTTGTAGGTCTCATCATGCTGGTGCTGGCGGCCAAGTTGGCACTGGGTGCCATATCGGCCTCATGAGGCTATTTTTGTGCCGGGCTTCATAAAAATGAGTCCCGGTGCCATCTGCTGACATATTCGTCTGTTAAATTCCCGGCGCTGGTAAAGCGTTACTCATAATAAAAGGGAAAAAACAGTGAATAACACCATGAAGCTGGGGGCTATTGCCGCCATCGTGCTGCTGTCTGCCTGCAGCAACGAGAATGACAGCAAGGCGCAGCCGGGGACCGTCTCCCTGCGCCTGATCCAGACCTCCGACATCCACTCCAACGTGCTGGGGTACGACTACTACCAGAACAAGGAGGATCGCAAGTTCGGCCTCTCCCGCACCGCCCTGCTGATCCGCGCCGCCCGCGCCGAGAACCCCAACAACCTGCTGCTCGACAACGGTGACCTCATTCAGGGCACGCCGCTGGCGGACTACATCTTCGAGCAGTCCGGTGCCGGCTACCTCGAGAAGCAGGCGCACCCGGTGTTCAAGGCGATGAACGAGCTGGGCTACGACGCGGGCAACCTGGGCAACCACGAGTTCAACTACGGCCTGGACTACCTCGGCAAGGTGCTGGCGGGAGCCGACTTCCCCTATGTGAACGCCAACGTGTTCGAGGCGGGGGCCTTCAAGCGCGATGCCAAGGGGCAAATTGACTGGAGCGGCAACAAGTTCACCCCCTATCTGCTGCTGGAGCGCGAGGTGACCGATGACAAGGGCCAGCGCCAGCGCGTCAAGGTGGGCATCCTGGGTCTGACCCCGCCCCAGGTGCTGCAATGGGACAAGCGCCATCTGGAGGGCAAGGTGGTGGTGGCCGACATGGTCGAGACCGCCAATCACTATGTGCCCGAGCTGCGCGCCAAGGGCGCCGACATCGTGGTGGTGGTGGCCCACACCGGCATCAATGCCAGCAGCTATGAGGCCATGATGGAGAACTCCGCCTGGCATCTGGCCAAGGTGAAGGGGGTGGACGCCCTGATGCTGGGCCACGCCCACAAGAACTTCCCCGGGGACTTCCCGGATCTGCCGGAGGTGGACAACCAGGCCGGTACCCTGAGCGGCATCCCCACCGTGATGCCCGGTTACTGGGGCAACCACCTCGGCATCATCGACCTCAAGCTGGAGCAGGTGGACGGCAAGTGGCAGGTGAAGCAGAGCCAGGCCAGCCTGCGCAAGATAGACGCCAGCGAGGGCAGTGCGGTGGATCAGCGGGTGGTGGACCTGGTGCAGGCGGATCACGACGCCACCAACCAGTGGCTGGACGAGCCGCTCGGCAAGATCACCTCCCCCATCCACAGCTTCTTCGCCCTGGTGCAGGACGACCCCTCGGTGCAGCTGGTGAGCGATGCCCAGCGCCGCCACGCGGAACAGTTGCAACAAGACGGCCTGCTCAAGGAGTCCTACCCCATCCTGTCGGTGGCGGCCCCCTTCCGTGGCGGTCGCAACGGCATCAACGACTTTACCTACGTGGCCCAGGGTGACATCTCCCTGCGCAACGTCTCCGACCTTTACATCTATCCGAACACCCTGCAGGTGGTCGAGGTGAACGGGGCCACCGTCAAGGAGTGGCTGGAGATGAGCGCCGGCCAGTTCAACCAGATCGACACCGGCAAGACAGAGGTGCAGTGGCTGGTGAACGAGAGCTTCCCCACCTACAACTTCGATGTGATTGACGGGGTCAACTATGAGGTGGACATCACCCAGCCGGCCCGCTACAGCAAGGACGGGGTCAAGGTGAGCGACGGCCAGCGCATCAGCGGCCTCACCTTCAACGGCCAGCCCGTGGACCCGGCCCAGAAGTTCTACGTGGTGACCAACAACTACCGCGCCAGCGGCGGCGGCCACTTCCCGGGCATCGACGGCAGCAACATCGTCCATGAAGATCCCTTCGAGACGCGGGAGATCATCGCCCAGTACCTGAAGGCCCAGTCTGCGGACAACCCGGCCGGCTTCAGCCCGGCGGCCAACAACAACTGGCACATGAAGGCCCTGCCCGCCAACGTGGACGTGCGCCTCTACTCCTCGCCGACCGACGAGGCCAAGGCCCTGGCGGGGGCGGATCTGTCGTACCAGTCCACCCTGCCGATGGATGACGCCAAGCACCCCGGCTACGCCATCTACCGCCTGATCCGCCAGTAAGGCAGACGCTGGCAGCCAACAAAAAAGCCCTCGCAGTGCGAGGGCTTTTTCATGGGGCGCGGTGCCATCCTGTCCTGTCGTCTGGACTTGCCCGGTCGACGGGGCGGGAGGGCATCAGTAGTAGCCGGGATCGTCCGGATTGGGGCGGGTCTTGAAGCGGCGGTGCAGCCACATGTACTGCTCCGGCGCCTTGCGCACGGCGGCTTCAATCTCGCGGTTGGCGCGGCTGGCATCCGCCATGTCGTCACCGCTCGGGTAGTCCGCGAGCGGGGCCCCGATATGCAGGGTGTAGCCCTCCCGGGTGCGGATGTTGTAGCAGGGCAGGGTGACGGTGTTCTTCACCCGGGCCAGGGTGGCGGTCCCCGTGATGGTGGCGGCCTGCTCCACCGCGAAGTAGGGCACGAAGACGCTGGCATGGCTGCCGTAGTCGTGATCCGGTGCATACCAGAGGGCGTCGCCGTTGCGCAGCGCCTTGATCATCCCCTTCACGTCCATCCGGTCCACCAGGTATTTGTTGGAGGCGCAGCGACCGTGGTACTGGGCGTACTCCAGCACCGGATTGGTGTTGGGGCGGTAGACGCCGACCCCTGGGCGCACCAGGCCGAAGCAGCGGGCATTGAGCTCAAGGGTGAGGAAGTGGCAGGAGAGCAGCAGCATCCCCTGGCCCTTCTCCATGGCGTTGATGACGTGCTCTTCCCCTTCCACCTTCATCAGGCGGCGCATCCGCCAGTCTGGCCAGAACCAGGCCATGCCCACCTCGAAGATGGCGCAACCCACGCTCTCGAAGTTCTGCACCAGGAGGGCTTCGCGCTCATCCCGGCTGAGCTCGGGCATCGCCAGCTCCAGGTTGCGGCGGGCAATCTTGACGCGGGATTTCAGCAGCTTGCGGGCCAGGGTGCCGAGCTGGCGGCCCAGCCACATCTGGCTGCGCCAGGGCAGCAACACCAGCAGCCAGAGCAGGGAGAGGCCCAGCCAGCTCCCCCAGTAACGGGGATGGAACAGACGGGGTTCGAGGCGGGGAGCGTGTTCTTGGGCCATGAAGAGTCTCTTGTTCGCAAAGGCAAAGGGGGGAGTCCGACCGAACCGGGGGGCCTGTGTGGGGTGGCCCGGCGCGGATGCGGTCACTCGCATGTGGAGGATTCTATCCGAAAAGCGGGGGCGGGCGCGAATCGCCGTCATCTGGTCAGAGGGGGCGTCAGGGGGCAGGGCCGTGCTTTTTTCACGCCCCGGAAAAGAGTGTGATAAAATCGGCCGCTGAATTTTTCAGGTTTTGAGAGCCGATACAGATGAAAATCACCCTGCCCGAGTTTGAAAAAGCCCGCATCCTGGTCGTTGGCGATGTCATGTTGGATCGCTACTGGCATGGCCCTACCGGCCGGATCTCCCCCGAGGCACCGGTCCCCGTGGTCAAGGTCGAGCACATTGAGGAGCGCCCGGGTGGCGCCGCCAACGTGGCGCTCAACTCCGCCGCCCTCGGCGCCCAGGCCGTGCTGCTGGGCCTGACCGGTCAGGATGAAGCCGCCGATGCCCTCGCCAGCCAGATGGCCGGGGTCAAGGTGGCCTGTGATTTCGTGCGCCTGACCGACTATCCGACCATCACCAAGCTGCGGGTGCTGTCCCGCAACCAGCAACTGCTGCGCCTCGACTTCGAAGAGGCCTTCCACGACGTGGATGCCAGCCTGCTGATGGGCAAGGTGGAGCAGGCGCTGCCCCAGGCGGACGTGATGATCCTCTCCGACTACGGCAAGGGCGCCCTCAACGACGTGCCCGGCATGATCCGGCGTGCCCGCGCCGCCGGCATCCCCGTGCTGGTCGACCCCAAGGGGACCGATTTCGAGAAGTACCGCGGTGCCACCCTGCTGACCCCCAACATGTCCGAGTTCGAGGCCGTGGTGGGCAAGGTGAAGGGGGAAGAAGACCTGGTCGCCAGGGGGCTGGAGCTGGTCAAGCGCTTCGAGCTGGACGCTCTGCTGGTCACCCGTTCCGAGAACGGCATGACCCTGATCCGTGAAGGGCAGCCCGAGCTGCACCTGCCGGCCCAGGCCCACGAGGTCTATGACGTCACCGGTGCCGGTGACACCGTCATCTCCACCCTGGCGACTTCCCTTGCCGCAGGCAAGAGTCTGGACGATGCCTGCGCCCTGGCCAACACCGCCGCTGGCATCGTGGTCGGCAAGCTGGGGACCTCCACCGTGAGCCCGGTGGAGCTGGCCAACGCCCTCTACACCGAGCAGGAGACCGGCTTTGGCGTCATGTCCGAGGCCCAGCTCAAGGTGGCCGTCCAGGCCGCCCGTCTGCGGGGCGAGAAGGTGGTGATGACCAACGGCTGCTTCGACATTCTGCACGCGGGTCATGTCTCCTATCTGGCCAATGCGGGCAAGCTGGGGGATCGCCTGATCGTGGCGGTGAACACCGACGAGTCCGTGCGTCGCCTCAAGGGGCCGGGTCGCCCGGTCAACCCGACCGAGCGCCGTATGACTGTGCTGGCGGCCCTGGGTGCCGTGGACTGGGTGGTCCCCTTCAGCGAAGACACGCCCCAGCGTCTGATCGCCGAGATCCTGCCAGACCTCCTGGTCAAGGGGGGCGACTACAAACCCGAAGAGATCGCCGGTTACGCCGAGGTGACCGCCAATGGCGGCGAGGTGCGGGTGCTGAACTTCGAGGACGGCTGCTCCACCACCGACATCATCAAGACCATCCGCGAACGCGGATAAGCGTAAAACCCGGCCAAGGCCGGGTTTTTTGATGGGGCTGCCGGGTCGGTGACATGGCCGCTGCCTGGCAGGCCCCGACCAACGCACTTCCAGCGGCGAACAGAGATGAAAAAGGCGACCCCGGGGTCGCCTTTTCTCATGGTGTGCGCCTGGCTCAGGACTTCTTGGTGACCTGGGCGGCGGGCATCAGACCCTGGTTCACCTCTTCCAGATCCTTCTGCTCCAGGATGCCGGCGGCCTGCTTGAGGGAGAGGATGCTGAGGATGTAGTTGTAGCGGGCCTCGGAGAGCTTCTGCTTGGCCTGATACAGCTTGCGGGTGGAGTCCAGCACGTCGACGATGGTGCGGGTACCCACCTCGTAACCGGCCTCGGTCGCCTTCAGGGCGCTGTCGGCGGAGATGACGGACTGGCTGTAGGCGCGGACCGAGCCGATGCTGGCGTTCACGTTGTTGTAGGAGGAGCGGACCGTGCTCTGCACCGAGCGGAAGCTGCGCTCGAGCTGTTCGCTGGCGGCCACGTAGTTGAACTGTGCCTGCTTGACCTGGGAGGTGGTGGCCCCGCCGGTGTAGATGGGCAGCTTGAAGTTCAGGCCGATGTTGCCCTGATTGCTGTTGCTCTCGGGGTTGCGGATCTCGTCCTTGTAATCGTTGTAACCGGCGTTCAGGCCGGCACCCAGATCCAGGGTCGGTTCATGACCGGTCTTGGCCAGATCGATCTGCTCCTTGGCGATGTCCTTGCCGATGCGGGCGCTGTGCAGCTCCAGGTTCTTGTCCAGGGCCAGCTCCAGCCACTTGTCGGAGTTGAACGCGGTCTTCTGCGGGCTGAAGCGATCGGTGTTGAGCACGTCCAGTTGACGGTGGTCGATACCGGTCAGCTCGCGCAGGCTCTCGTAGCTGTTGTCCAGGGTGTTCTCGGCATTGATCTCGTCCGCCAGCGCCTGATCGCGCTCGGCCTCGGCTTCGTGCACGTCGGTGATGGCGGTCAGGCCCACTTCGAAGCGCTGCTGGGTCTGTTCAAGCTGACGCTCGACCGCGGTCTTGTTGGCACGCACGAATTCCAGGGTATCCATGGCCTTGAGCACGTCGAAGTAGGCCTGGGCGGTACGCAGCATCAGGTTCTGGTACTCGAGGTTGTAGGCCACGTCGGACTGGGTGGCGCTCTTCTCGGTCAGATCCAGGTTGACCCAGTTGCTGCGACGGTAGATGGATTGATCCAGGGTCACGGAGCCGGTAGCGCCCGTGTTGGTCATGGTGTCGTTCTTGTTTTGCAGGTAGTTCAGGCCGGCGCCCAGGTTGATCTGGGGCAGCAGGGCTGCACGGGATTCGTTGATCTTCTCGAAGGCCTGGTCCCGCTTGGCCTTGGATTCCAGCAGCTGGGTGTCCTTGATCTGGGCCTGTTGGTAAATATCGAGCAGGTTTTCGGCATGAGCGGCGCCGCTCACACCCAGCATCACCATGACTGACAAGAGTGTTCTTTTCATATGATAGTTTTAACCTTTTGTATCAACCCAAAGCTGTCCGCTGGATGAAGGGGGGATTGTCACCGACCAAGCTTGATTTCAGCTTAACCACTCTACTATAAGCAGATTTCATTGCGAACTGTCTCTTTTCCAGCTGCGGAAACGTCAAGGTCCGGGGCGAGTTTTCTCGGCAACGCGCCTAGCCAAATGCCCTGTGGCTGCTAAAATCCTTCCCTCATCGTCGGCGAGAGCGAGTGAATGAATGTTCATTCATGCCCCCGAATATTATGGTCAAACCAAGCCAAGTCAAGCTGGCAGGAGTCTCGAATGTCACAGCAAGCCTTGCCTCAAACCTGCCACTACTCCAGCGATGATGTGAAAATTATTGAAAAATCAGCTGGATATAATGGCTTCTTCAAGGTGAATGTCTACCGCCTGCAACACAGGCTGTTTGCCGGTGGCTGGAACGCCCCCATCGTCCGGGAACTGTTCGAACGTGGCCATGCCGCCGCCCTGCTGCCTTATGATCCGGTGCGGGACGAGATCGTGCTGGTGGAGCAGTTTCGCATCGGTGCCATGGAGACCAGCGCCACCCCCTGGCTGCTGGAGCTGGTGGCCGGCATCATCGATGAAGGGGAGACCGCCGAGGCAGTGGTGCGGCGCGAAGCGGTAGAAGAGGCAGGGATCGAGGTGGGACGCTGCGAACACGCCATCAGTTATCTGGTGAGCCCGGGTGGCAGCACCGAGCGCATCGAGGTGTTCGTGGGCGAGATGGATGCCAGTCAGGCCAAGGGGATCCACGGTCTGGCGGAAGAGGGGGAAGACATCCGGGTCCACGTGGTGAGCCGCGAGCAGGCCTATGCCTGGCTCAAAGAGGGGCGCATCGACAATGCCGCCTCCGTCATCGCCCTGCAGTGGTTGGCCCTGAATCACGGCGAGCTGCGGGCACGCTGGTTGGCGGGGCGCTGAGGTGACGCTCGTTCAGACCCGGGTCAGGTGCCCTGTGTCCGACTGGCACACTGTGCAGTGGGTCCACCCTTCATGGACCCTGATTGAGGGAGCCGCGACATGTCATTAGTCCAGAGCCCGATGAAGCGCTATGTGCCTGATTTGATGTCCTTGCAGCGTACCTGCGAGGTCAATTACATGGCGCTGATGAAACTGTTGCCGCCAGGTGGCAGCGTGGGTGCTGAGCGCCGCTATCAGGTCGGCAACGGCCTGCAGTTCCAGCTCACGGTGACAGAGGAGAGCCGCTTCACCAGCCAGGTGATCCTGGCCCAGCACAACCCCGAATTGCCGAGCTACTTGCAAGCCCGGATAGAGATTCGTTTGTATCATGATGTGCGAATAGCGGAAGTGTGTGCGGCGCAACAGATTTCAATGTTGCAACCACGTTATGATTATCCCAATCAAAAAATGCATCACAGGGATGAAAAGGAGCAGGTAAATCTATTCTTGGCCGATTGGTTGAGATTTTGTCTCAAACACGGCACCAGCCTGATTAACATCCTCTAGTCGAACCCATAAAAAAGAAGCGTGATTTTGGAAACAGAGCTACCTCAGGCGCCGGACGGCAGTGTGCGCCTGTTACAGATTACCGATACCCATCTCTTCGCCAGTGCCGAGGGGCGGCTGCTGGCCGTGCCCACGGCGCAGAGTCTGGCCGCCGTGCTGGAGCGGGTGCAGGCCAACGAGCACCCGTTCGATCTCATCCTCGCCACCGGGGATCTCTCCCAGGATCACAGCCCGGAGTCCTACCAGCGCTTCGCCTCCATGATGGCGCCCCTGGCTCGCCCCATCTACTGGTTGCCCGGCAACCACGACGACGGCCCCCTGATGACCGAATACCTCCATGCGGCCGGCATCAGCGAGGCCAAGCAACTGGTGGGGGATCACTGGCAGGTGATCCTGCTGGATACCCAGGTGCGCGGCAAACCCCACGGGGTGCTGGGGGATCACCAGCTGGCGGCCCTGGATCAGGCCCTGCGCCAGCATCCCGAGCGCCACGCCCTCATCGCCCTGCACCATCAGGCGGTGCCGGTGGGCTGCGCCTGGCTGGATCAGCACAACCTCAAGAATGCCGACGACCTGTTCGCCGTGCTGGCCCGCCACCCGCAGCAGAAGACCATCCTGTTCGGCCACGTCCATCAGGAGTTTGACGAGGTGCACCACGGAGTGCGGCTCATCGCCAGCCCCTCTACCTGCATCCAGTTCAAGCCGCTCTCCGACGGTTTCGCACTGGACGAATCCGGCCCGGGCTGGCGCTATCTCACCCTGCACCCGGATGGCCGGGTGGCGAGTCAGGTGTGGCGCCTGCCGCTGGGGCAGTTCGTGCCCGACCCCAATGCCACCGGTTACTGAGGGGTTGCCATGAAGCCCGTCCTGCTCTATCTGCACGGTTTCAATTCATCCCCCGGCTCGGCCAAGGCGCAGCAGATGGCGGCCTGGGTGGCCGAGAACAGGCCCGATATCGAGGTGGTGATCCCGGCCCAGCCCAACACCCCGGCGGCCGCCTGGGCTGCCATCGAGCAGGCCATCGCCGACCTGAAGGCCCGCCACGGTAGCGCCCTGCGACTGGGCGCCGTGGGCAGCTCCCTCGGTGGCTTCATGGCCACGAGAGTGAGCGAGATGTACGGTTGCCGCGCTGCCCTCATCAACCCGGCGGTGCGCCCCCACGAGCTGCTCTGCGACTACCTCGGCCCCCAGACCAACCCCTACAGCGGCGAACGCTATGAACTGCTGCCTGTGCACATGGACGAGCTGAGAGCGCTGGCGGTGCCGGTGACTGCCCCCGAGCGGCTCTGGGTGCTGCAACAGCAGGAGGACGAGGTGCTCGACTATCGCAAGGCGCTGGACGAATACCGCTTTGCCCGTCTCTCCCTGGAGTGCGGCGGCGATCACGCCTTCACAGGCTTCGAGCGCTACCCCGCCCAGATCGTCCATTTCCTCGGGCTCTAGCCGTGCAACCGCCGTTGGCCGCCTTCCTCGAACAGGTGCTGGCCACGGCCCAGGCGGGGCTCACCTACTCCCGGGATCCCTTCGACATCGCCCGCTTCGAGGCGCTGCGAGCGGCCACGGTGACGCTCATCGCCAGCCAGAGCGAGCTGGCTCCCGATGCCATCGGCGACTGGATTGCCCTCGACAGTGGCTATCCTACCCCCAAGCTCGATGTGCGGGCCTTCATTCAGAACGACGCGGGCCATGTCCTGCTGGTGCAGGAGCGCAGTGACGGTTGCTGGACCCTGCCGGGGGGCTGGTGCGACATCGGCGATTCGCCTGCGGACGCCGTGGTGCGGGAAGTGAGCGAGGAGACCGGCCTCGTCTGTCGGGCGGTGCAGCTGCTGGCGTTGTTCGACAAGCTCAAGCATCCCCATCCCCCGCAGTTGCCCCACGCCCACAAGGCCTTCTTCCTGTGCGAGGTGACGGGGGGCGCTCTGCTTACCGACACCGATGAAACCAAAGGGGCGGGGTACTTCCCCATCGACGCCTTGCCCGACCTCTCCCGCCACCGGGTGGTGGCGTCCCAGTTGCGCACCCTGCATGACCATCTGTCGCAGGGGCGGGGGGATACTCTGTTCGATTAACCGGTTCGCAGCCTGACACTGCGGCAAGGAGGCAGCATGATCACACGCATCGGCAATACCCCCATCCAGAAGAAACACAAGGCGAGCTGCCACTGCGGCGCCGTGGTGCTGGAGCTGACCCTGCCGGATGGCGTGGTGGACCCGCGCCGCTGCGACTGCTCCTTCTGTCGGCGGCGAGGGGCCATCGTCGCCTCGGTGCCGCTCTCCGGCATCCGCATCCTGCAAGGGGAGGCGGCGCTTCGCTGCTACCAGTTCAACACCCGCACCGCGAAACACTACTTTTGCAGCGTCTGCGGCATCTACACCCATCACCAGCGCCGATCCAATCCGGCGGAATATGGCTACAACCTCGCCTGTCTGGAGGGGGTCAACCCGTTTGATCTGGGAGAGGTGCCGACCCGCGACGGGGTGCATCACCCGGCAGATACCGTAACCGATTGAACGCGAGGTGACTGCCCCGACGGGTGGCGGGGAGGACGGGCGAGGCGTTGTCGTGCCACTCCCGTGACGACGCCTCAGGGGGTCATCTGCTGGTGTAGCCCCCGCAATGGCTGTGTTAACCTTGCCCTGTCCGTCTCCCGGCGGACCCCGGCCTCTCTCTTCATTTCATCTCTGCCAACAGGGGGCACACCCGTGACGACTGCTTCAGCGCTGCCGGATCTGATCCTCGGGGCCTCGCTCTACTTTCCGCCCCTGTTCAAGGCCGTGCTGCTCGGCCTGCTGGGCTGGCTGCCGCTGCACCATCTGCTGCGGGACTGGCTCTACGGCGGCGAGGTCTGGCACCCCCTGCTGATGGATCTCTCCCTCTTCATCCTCGCCGTCAGCGGCGCCCTATGGATATTGCTACATGGCTAAATCACCCCTTGCGACCCTCAAATACTTCTCCACCCTGCTGGTCTTTGCCCTGGCGCTGGTGTCGCTCTGGTGGCTGTGGAACGACTACATGCAGGGGCCCTGGACCCGGGATGGCAAGGTGCGGGCCGAGCTGGTCAGCATCACGCCCCAGGTGTCGGGCAAGATCGTCAGGATAGGGGTCAAGGACAACCAGCTGGTGAAGGCGGGGGAGCTGCTCTTCACCCTGGATCCCGAGCCCTATCGCATCGCGCTGGACAACGCCAGCGCGGCCCTGGCCAAGGCCAAGTCGGATCTCGACAAGGCGGAGCACGAGGCGAACCGTCGCCAGAGCCTCTCCCGCACCGTCATCTCCGCCGAGGCGGTGGATGAATCCAGGCTCAATGCCCAGGCGATGAAGGCGGCCTATGAGGTGGCCCAAGCCAATCTGGAGCAGGCCAGATGGTCCCTTGCCCGGACCGAGGTCCATGCTGCGAGCGACGGCTACATCACCAACCTGCAGGCCAGGGTCGGCAACTACGCCACCGCCGGGGTGCCCCTGGTGGCCCTGATAGACACCCACTCCTTCTATGTGCAGGGCTATTTCGAAGAGACCAAGCTCAGGCACATCGCCCCCGGCAAACCGGCCGAGGTGGTGCTCTACAGCGGGGATCGGGTACTCAGGGGGGAGGTGGAAAGCATAGGGCGCGCCATTCACGATCAGAGCCTGGAAGGCAGCGAGGGGCTGCTGCTCGACGTCAAGCCGAACGTGCCCTGGGTGCGCCTGGCCCAGCGGGTGCCGGTGCGGATCAGGCTGCTGGCGATTCCCCCGGATCTGGTCTTGATCGCGGGCACGACCTGTACCATCACCATAGGGGACTAGAGTGATCCCCTCGCTCTGGCGCCAGACCCCCTGGGGCAAGGCCAACGGCGGCCAGTGGCGCTATGCCCTGCGCAATGCCCTGGCCATGTGCCTGTCGCTCTGGCTGGCGTTCGTGCTGCAACTCGACTCTCCCTACTGGGCCATGACCTCCGCCGCCGTGGTGAGCTTTCCCACCGTGGGGGGCGTCATCAGCAAGAGCCTGGGGCGGGTGGTGGGCAGCCTCATCGGCGCCATGGCGGCGGTGATGATCACCGGCCTTGGCATCGGTGATCCCTGGCTCTTCAGCCTGCTTATCGCCCTCTGGCTGGGGGGTTGCACCTACATCTCCAACCACCATCAGAACAACGTCTCCTACGGTTTCGCCCTGGCGGGCTATACCGCCGCCATCATCGCCTTCTCCTGCGTCAACCTGACCGACCCGCAACATATCTTCGACATCGCCCAGGCCCGGGTGAGCGAGGTGATCGTCGGCATCCTCTGCGGCGGCCTGATGATGATGATCCTGCCGAGTTTCTCCGATGGCGAGACCCTGCTGGACTCCCTTGGCAAGAGCCAGACCCGGCTGCTGGAACATGCCCAGCTGCTCTGGCTCGGGGAGACGGGCGCCGATGTGCGCACCGCCCACGAGGGGGTGATCGGTCAGATCCTCACCCTGAACGTGCTGCGCATCCAGGCCGTCTGGAGCCACCACCGACTGCGTCGCCACAACCAGTTGCTGAACTATCTGCTCCATCGCCAGCTGAGGATGGTCAGCCTCATCTCGGGGCTGCGCCGCATGCTGCAACACTGGCCAGAGGACGCCGTCGACCCGGCCCCCATGCTGGCCGCCGTGCTGCGGGAGCTGGGACAGGGGGGCTGCGACAAGCTGCGCATTGCCCGCCTGATGGCGCCCTTCGTGGCCCGTTCGGGGGATGATTATCGCTGTCAGGCCTTCTGGCTGCGGCTGCGCCACTTCTGCTGGAGCTACCTGGAGTGTCAGCGCTGGCTGGAAAGGCTGGCCCGCCACGATGGCCAGGAGTGGCCGGCGCCGCCGCGCCACAGCTCTCTGACCAGCCACACCGACGGCCTGGAGGCGGCCTACAACGGGGGGCGTACCTTCCTCTGCGTGATGCTGGGCTGCACCTTCTGGATCCACAGCCAGTGGGATGCGGGCGCCGCGGCCCTGACCCTGCTCGCCATCTGCTGCGTGCTCTATTCCGCCACCCCGGCCCCGGCCAAGGGGGCCCAGACCATGCTCAAGGCCATCGTGCTGCTCAGCTTTATCTGCTTCGGGGTCAAGTTCGGGCTGATGATCCGCATCGACGACTTCTGGATCTTCTGCGCCCTGCTGTTCCCCGCTCTCATCACCCTGCAACTGCTGAAATTGCAGCGACCCCAGGGGGCGGCGCTCTGGGGCCAGCTCATCGTGCTGCTCGGCTCCTTCCTCGCCATCACCAATCCGCCGAGCTACGACTACCTCGCCTTCGTCAACAGCAGCCTCGCGCAGGCATTGGGGGTGATGAGTGCCGGACTGGCGTTCCAGCTCCTGCGACCCAGCTCGGATCGGCGCAAGAGCCGCCGCCTGATGCATCGTCTGCGGCGGGATTTCGTGGACCAGCTGGCCCCGGCCCCGCATCAGAGCGAGGGGGAGTTTGAATCCCGGGTCTATCACGCGGTGAGCCAGCTCAGCCAGAGTCAGGATCAGGGGGCCCGGCTCTGGGTGCTGCGCTGGGGCGTGGTGCTGCTCAATTGCAGCCATATCGTCTGGCAGCTCAGGCTCTGGCGCAGCCGGGATCCGGCCCTCTATCTGGTGCGGGACGGCTGTCTGCGCTGCCTGAAAGGGATTCTGACCGAAGGGGGCGTGCAGCATGAGACCCTGGGGCGTACCCTGGCGGAGCTGGAGCGCATCAGCCAAGGGCTGGGGGAACATGCAGACCCGGCGGCCCGGGCACTGGCGGGGCTGGTGTGGCGACTCCACTGCTCCCTCTCCCAGCTTGTGCAGGCCCTGCCCGGGGAACCCGCCTGATTCCGGGCGGGGAGGCCGGAGCCCCTCTGGATCACCCTTTGCGAGCGCCCCATTTGTCCCGGGCCCTCCCAGCGAGTAAGATTCCCCCCAAACGTCAATTCGCAAGGCCCTCCATGTCCACTCAATACAATGCGGATGCCATTGAGGTCCTCAATGGCCTTGAACCGGTGCGTCGCCGCCCCGGCATGTACACCGACACCACCCGGCCCAATCACCTCGGCCAGGAGGTCATCGACAACAGCGTCGACGAGGCGCTGGCGGGTCACGCCCGCAATCTGGAGGTGATCCTGCACGAGGATCAGTCCCTCGAGGTGATCGACGACGGTCGCGGCATGCCGGTGGACATCCACCCGGAGGAAGGGGTCTCCGGCGTGGAGCTGATCCTCTGCAAGCTGCACGCGGGGGGCAAGTTCTCCAACAAGAACTATCAGTTCTCCGGCGGCTTGCACGGGGTGGGGATCTCCGTGGTGAACGCCCTCTCCGATCGGGTCGAGGTGACGGTGCGCCGGGACGGCCAGGTCTATGACATCGCCTTCGAGCGGGGCGACAAGGTGTCTGATCTGACCATCACCGGCACCTGCGGACGCCGCAACACCGGCACCCGGGTGCGCTTCTGGCCAGAGGCGCGCTACTTCGATTCGCCGCGCTTCTCGGTCTCCAAGCTCGAGCACCTGCTCAAAGCCAAGGCCGTGCTCTGCCCGGGCCTCACCATCAAGTTCCTCGACAAGAACACCGGCATCAAGTTGGAGTGGTGCTACGAAGACGGCCTCAAGGATTACCTCATCGATGCGGTCAAGCAGTTCACCTGCCTGCCGGAGCAGCCCTTCGTCGGCTCTTTCAGCTCCGAGCAGTCGGCGGTGGACTGGGCCCTGTGCTGGTTGCCGGAAGGGGGCGAATGCCTCGCCGAATCCTATGTGAACCTCATTCCCACCGCGCTCGGTGGCACCCATGTCAACGGCCTGCGCCAGGGGTTGCTCGACGCCATGCGCGAGTTCTGCGAGTTCCGCAACCTCTTGCCCCGCGGGGTCAAGCTGACCCCGGAAGACATCTGGGATCGCTGCGCCTACATCCTCTCCATCAAGATGCAGGACCCGCAGTTTGCCGGCCAGACCAAGGAGCGTCTGTCGTCCCGCCAGAGCTCGGCCTTCGTGTCGGGCGTGGTGAAGGATGCCTTCAGCCTTTACTTGAACAGCAACACCGAGCTGGCCGAACAGCTGGCGGAGCTCTGCATCTCCAGCGCCCAGCGCCGGATGCGCGCCGCCAAGACGGTGGTGCGCAAGAAGATAACCCAGGGCCCGGCCCTGCCCGGCAAGCTGACCGACTGCGGCTGCGCCGACCCCATGCAGGGGGAGCTCTTCCTGGTGGAGGGTGACTCCGCGGGCGGCAGTGCCAAGCAGGCGCGGGATCGCGAATTCCAGGCCATCATGCCGCTTCGCGGCAAGATCCTGAACACTTGGGAGGTGGAGGCCGGTCAGGTGCTCGCCTCGCAAGAAGTACACGACATCTCGGTGGCCATCGGGCTTGATCCCGATTCCGACGACCTCAGTGGCCTGCGCTACGGCAAGGTGTGCATCCTGGCGGATGCGGACTCGGACGGTCTGCACATCGCTACCCTGCTCTGCGCCCTCTTTGTGAAGCACTTCCGCACGCTGGTGGAGAAGGGCCATGTCTATGTGGCCATGCCGCCCCTCTATCGTATCGACATCGGCAAGGAGGTCTTCTACGCCCTCGACGAGGACGAGAAGAACGGCGTGCTGCAGCGGGTCGAAGCCGAGAAGAAGAAGGGCAAGGTGATGGTGACCCGATTCAAGGGCCTGGGTGAGATGAACCCGAAACAGCTGCGGGAAACCACCATGGATCCCAACACCCGCCGCCTGGTGCAACTCACCATGGGCGCGGAAGGGGGGGCAGAAGGGGAAGATGGGGACGAGACCCTGCAGCTGATGGACATGCTGCTGGCCAAGAAGCGCGCCGGTGATCGTCGCGAATGGCTGGAAGAGAAGGGCAACCTCGCCATCATCTAAAGCGAGTCGCAAGTACCCCACCCCGGCCCTCCCCTTCGCAAGGGGAGGGGGCCAAGCCTCTCCTCCCCTCATGGAAGGAGAGGTTGGGAGGGGGTCTTGTGATTCACCGTCGGCCCCCTGCCGACCCGCATTTCCGGCGTGCCCTCTGAGGGCGTGCCATAGCAAGAGAACAACCTTATGAGTGATGCTATCGAGCTCAGTCTGTTGGATGAAGTAGAGCGCCAACCAGCTCCCGAACCGAAAGAGATAATCACATGAGTGATGCTATCGAGCTCAGTCTGGACGGGGTAGAGCGCCAGCCAATGCGCACCTTTACCGAACAGGCTTACTTGAACTACTCCATGTACGTCATCATGGATCGGGCCCTGCCGCACATCGGCGACGGCCTCAAGCCCGTGCAGCGGCGCATCATCTACGCCATGAGCGAGCTGGGGTTGTCGGCGCTCTCCAAGCACAAGAAATCCGCCCGTACCGTGGGTGACGTGCTGGGTAAATATCACCCCCACGGCGACAGCGCCTGTTACGAAGCCATGGTGCTGATGGCCCAGCCCTTCTCCTACCGCTACCCGCTGGTGGACGGTCAGGGTAACTGGGGTGCGCCGGACGATCCCAAATCCTTCGCCGCCATGCGTTATACCGAGGCGCGGCTGTCGCGCTTCTCCGAGCTGCTGCTCTCCGAGCTCGGCCAGGGCACGGTGGAGTGGACGCCCAACTTCGACGGCACCATGAAGGAGCCGGTGGTGCTGCCCGCCCGCCTGCCGCACATCCTGCTCAACGGGGTGACCGGTATTGCGGTAGGCATGGCGACCGATATCCCGCCCCACAACGCGCGGGAAGTGGCTCATGCCTGTGTGGAACTGCTGGATAATCCCAATGCCGGCCTGGATGCCCTGATGGCCCATGTGCAGGGGCCGGACTACCCGACCAACGCCGAGATCATCACGCCGCGCGATGACATCCGCAAAATCTACGAGACCGGCAAGGGCTCCATCAAGCAGCGGGCGGTGTGGAGCGAGGAGGATGGCGACATCGTCATCACGGCGCTGCCTCATCAGGCCTCAGGCGCCAAGATCATGGAGCAGATCGCCTCCCAGATGGTGGCCAAAAAGCTGCCGATGGTCACCGATCTGCGCGATGAGTCGGACCACGAGAACCCGACCCGTCTGGTGATCGTGCCGCGCTCCAACCGGGTGGACGTAGAGGGGCTGATGGCCCACCTGTTCGCCACCACGGACTTGGAGAAGAACTACCGGGTCAACCTCAACATCCTGGGTCTGGACAACCGGCCCCAGGTCAAAGACCTCAAAACCATCCTCACCGAGTGGCTGAGTTTTCGCCGTGAGACGGTGCGCCGCCGCCTGCAGTATCGCCTCGACAAGGTGCTGGCTCGCCTGCACATTCTCGAAGGTTTGCTCATCGCCTACCTCAACATCGACGAGGTGATCGAGATCATCCGCACCGAAGAGGAGCCGGGCCGGGTGATGATGGAGCGCTTCAACATCAGCGAGACCCAGGCCGAGGCGATCCTCGAGCTCAAACTGCGCCACCTGGCCAAGCTCGAAGAGTTCAAGCTGCGCGCCGAGCAGAACGAACTGGCGGAAGAGCGCGACAAGCTGGAACTGATCCTGGGTTCCGAGCGCCGTCTCAGCACCCTGCTCAAGAAAGAGATCCTGGCGGACGCCGAGAAGTACGGCGACGATCGCCGTACCCCGCTGGTGGAGCGTGCCACCGCCGTGGCCCTGACCGAGAAGGAGCTCACCCCGAGTGAGCCGGTGACCGTGATCCTCTCTGACAAGGGCTGGGTGCGCGCCGCCAAGGGCCACGACGTGGATGTGGAGGGCCTCTCCTACAAGGCGGGGGACGGTTATCTGGCCCACGCCCATGGCCGCAGCAACCAGCAGGCGGTGTTCCTCTCTACCCTGGGACGTACTTACTCGCTGGAGGCCCACACCCTGCCCTCTGCCCGCAGTCAGGGCGAGCCGCTCACCGGTCGCTTCGCGCTGGGGGCCGGTGAAGAGGTGCGTCATCTGGTGATGGGCAATGAAGGCGAGCCGTATCTCATTTGCTCCGACGCCGGTTACGGCTTCGTCTGCCAATACGACGACCTGACGGCCAAGAACAAGAACGGCAAGGCGCTGCTCACCGTGCCGGAAGGGGGCATCGTCATGGCGCCCCAGAGGATAGGCGCGCCGGAGACCGATCTCTGCATGGCCATCTCCAACGAGGGGCGCATGTTGCTGTTCCCGCTCAATACCCTGCCGGTACTCGGCAAGGGCAAGGGCAACAAGCTCATCAGCATCCCCTCTGCTCGCGTGAAGGCGCGGGAGGAGTTTGTGGTGATGGCCGCCGTCATCCCGCAAGGCCAGTCGGTGACCCTGTTTGCCGGCAAGCGCAAGCTCACCCTCAAGCCATCTGACCTTGACTACTACCGCGGCGAGCGCGGCCGCCGTGGCGCCAAGCTGCCCCGCGGCTTGCAGCGAGTCGATCGCATCGAGATTGAACCCGCCGCCGGCGCCGAGTCGGCAGCCGGGGAAAATCAGGAAGGGTAATTAATAAAGAAGGGCGCGAAAGCGCCCCTTTTTTATGTGGAAAAATATTTTTCATATCCGCTGTACATGTACAGGATCTTTAGCTACAACCAATTGAAATAGATAGAAAAAAGGCTTCGTTTGTGATCTGATTTAATCGCAAAAAAAAACCGACACGCCCGAAGCCATGACTATTATCAATGCAACCCAGTACCTCAAGCAACTTCTTAGCTCTTCTGAACTCAACCGGATCGGTAAATTTACCGGTTTTTGTCAGCGACTCCGGGATATCCAGCCTGCGAGACTACTCCCGGCTCTGCTCTCAGGGCTTGGTTGCGACAAGGTGGATGGTATTGCTGGTTTGCATCGCCATTTCAATGCGTTGCAGCTCCATGATACTGACCAAATAGCGTATAAACCCTTTCACAACCAGTTACGCAAGCAGGGTTTTCCCTTGTTCATGCGCGCACTGGTTGAACGAGCCATCGCCTTACGCCTCAAGGAGTGTCTACCGGACGCCCACGGACTGGCAGGCTTTGAGCAGGTACTGCTGCAGGACGGGTCGTCATTCGCGTTACATCCGCAATTGGCAGAACATTTCCCGGGCCGATTCAATAAGCACAGCCCCGCTGCGGTAGAGTGTCATATGACCATGTCCTTGCTGGACCAGTCGCCGATATCGATGAGTATCACGGCGGATACCGAATCGGAGCGCAAGCATCTTCCGGCCGCAAATTCGTTAAATAACAAACTGTTATTGGCGGATGCCGGTTACATCAGCCGCGAGTACTTTGCTGATGTGACCAAAGCCAAAGGAAGCTATCTGGTCAGAGGGAGTCAAAATCTCAATCCCAAAGTACAGGCAGCTTACCGACAGGACGGCAGGGAAATGCCCAAGTTACTCGGAAAAAAGCTCAAGGATATCGATCGGAGAAGCTGCAGAGCCGAGGTTCTGGATCTGGATGTGAGTTCGGGAAAGTATAAATATCGACTCATAAGACGTTGGTTTGCAGAGGAAAAACGGTTCTGTATATGGATGACCAATCTTCCGCGTGAGCGATGGCCAGCCGAGAAGGTGATGGCATTGTATCGTTGCCGTTGGCAGATCGAACTGTTGTTCAAAGAGCTGAAATCACATAACCGGTTGAAGGCGTTCGCGACACGACAAAAAGCGATAGCGGAAGGCTTGATCTGGGCTAGTTTGCTGGCCTTGCTGGTCAAACGTCGGCTGGCGCTGACGCTGATTGGCAGCGCGGAGTTATCGATGCTGAAGATTGCCAAAAACAGCGCGCTTTGGTTAATGCCGATATTGGCGAGCATCATCCATGGTGCGTGGCAGGAAATAACAGAGAAGTTGGAGTGGGCAATGGTGTATTTATCCAAAAACGGCAAAAAGAGTAGGCAGAGAAAATCCAAGCAAAACAACACGTTAGACGGTATTATTAATTCGCTTGCCGCTTAAGGTTCTGTACATGATCCGCTGTAAGGTCATCGTCATCGATAGACCCTCACAATGTATATGGTCAGTTTAATCTTCGGAGTGATTATGACGTTTTTTAGAATTTTCCTTTACTGACCAAGAGAGGATCTCCGAGTTTTTCAGTGTAAATCTTGTATGATCTATCTCTAGGTACATATCTTTACCTAGGCGGGATAATATTTTTGCATTGGTAAGAACACATTGTTTTTCAGGTGTGACCTTAGATATCAGGCCTAAGGTCAGTACTGTGTTGCAACCCTCGTTGTTTAAAATTATTGATTCTGTGTCTATAGAACCAAATTTGTATATTTCCATCACTCTCTCTGGGATTCTATAGAAAAGTTCAAAAGATGAGAAAACCACATAAAATGCAATGGCGCCTAATGCAGGGTAATATATCACCCCTTTAATTCCTTTAGGCTTGGCCGTTACGAGAATATTGGTGAGAACAATAAACCCAACTACAATGGGACCAACTAAAGCAGGAGAGCCTTTACTTGTACTTAAGTTTGAAACTGATATAGACAGTACAAAAAATATTGGAATGAATGCTAGGAGAGCGCAAACGAAGGAAGAAAAAATCATTTTTGATGTTTCTTCTAATGATTTTTTCTTACTTAGTGTTGACCTCTTCCAAATAATTAAGTAGGAGGTGATTATCACAAATATGAAATATGGAATTGAAATGAGCCAGCTTAATGTGAGGATTGCTACATGTACAGAACCTTAAGCGGCAAGCGAATTAATAATACCGTCTAACGTGTTGTTTTGCTTGGATTTTCTCTGCCTACTCTTTTTGCCGTTTTTGGATAAATACACCATTGCCCACTCCAACTTCTCTGTTATTTCCTGCCACGCACCATGGATGATGCTCGCCAATATCGGCATTAACCAAAGCGCGCTGTTTTTGGCAATCTTCAGCATCGATAACTCCGCGCTGCCAATCAGCGTCAGCGCCAGCCGACGTTTGACCAGCAAGGCCAGCAAACTAGCCCAGATCAAGCCTTCCGCTATCGCTTTTTGTCGTGTCGCGAACGCCTTCAACCGGTTATGTGATTTCAGCTCTTTGAACAACAGTTCGATCTGCCAACGGCAACGATACAATGCCATCACCTTCTCGGCTGGCCATCGCTCACGCGGAAGATTGGTCATCCATATACAGAACCGTTTTTCCTCTGCAAACCAACGTCTTATGAGTCGATATTTATACTTTCCCGAACTCACATCCAGATCCAGAACCTCGGCTCTGCAGCTTCTCCGATCGATATCCTTGAGCTTTTTTCCGAGTAACTTGGGCATTTCCCTGCCGTCCTGTCGGTAAGCTGCCTGTACTTTGGGATTGAGATTTTGACTCCCTCTGACCAGATAGCTTCCTTTGGCTTTGGTCACATCAGCAAAGTACTCGCGGCTGATGTAACCGGCATCCGCCAATAACAGTTTGTTATTTAACGAATTTGCGGCCGGAAGATGCTTGCGCTCCGATTCGGTATCCGCCGTGATACTCATCGATATCGGCGACTGGTCCAGCAAGGACATGGTCATATGACACTCTACCGCAGCGGGGCTGTGCTTATTGAATCGGCCCGGGAAATGTTCTGCCAATTGCGGATGTAACGCGAATGACGACCCGTCCTGCAGCAGTACCTGCTCAAAGCCTGCCAGTCCGTGGGCGTCCGGTAGACACTCCTTGAGGCGTAAGGCGATGGCTCGTTCAACCAGTGCGCGCATGAACAAGGGAAAACCCTGCTTGCGTAACTGGTTGTGAAAGGGTTTATACGCTATTTGGTCAGTATCATGGAGCTGCAACGCATTGAAATGGCGATGCAAACCAGCAATACCATCCACCTTGTCGCAACCAAGCCCTGAGAGCAGAGCCGGGAGTAGTCTCGCAGGCTGGATATCCCGGAGTCGCTGACAAAAACCGGTAAATTTACCGATCCGGTTGAGTTCAGAAGAGCTAAGAAGTTGCTTGAGGTACTGGGTTGCATTGATAATAGTCATGGCTTCGGGCGTGTCGGTTTTTTTTTGCGATTAAATCAGATCACAAACGAAGCCTTTTTTCTATCTATTTCAATTGGTTGTAGCTAAAGATCCTGTACATGAGGATTGCTAAATAACTGATCCCAATAGTGCTACACCTTCGCTGTGCCATAGCCATTCCCCGGGAAAGGAGACACGGTATCCATGAAGTGTTTCACTCGGGCCAGCAGGTTTGCCATCCCTCTGCATTGATGATTGCGCGTGATGGTTTCATGTAACTTGTGCCATAGCCGTTCTATGTGATTAACCCAAGGGCTGTAAACTGGCTGGAACACCAGGCAGAACTTGGGATTCTTCTTCAACCATCGCTCGGTCTGTTTGCTTTTGTGAATGATGTAGTTATCGAGGATCAACGTGATGGTTTTGGCTCGTCGGTAGTGGTGGCGCAGCTTTTCCAGCATGGCAATAAACAGCGATGAGTTTTTCTTGATCCCGCTGACGTAAAGTACCCTTCCGTTGCCTGCGTGGAGAACGCCTGCCAGATAATGCTTGGCATTCTGCCCCGGTGTGACAACCCGCTTTTGCTGCGCTCTGAACATCCAGTCGGCTCCTAATTTGGGATTGAGGTCTATATCGACTTCATCCTCATAAAACACCGGATTATCGGCATCACAGCGGGCCAGCGCGGCGTCGATATTCGCCATTTTTTCCTGATAGGCTGGGTCTTTTATCCGCAAGGTCGGCACGGGCCTGCGCCAGACAATGCCCATACGAGGTAACCATCGGCGGAGCGTGGAGGCTGCCACATTTAGCCCTGTTAACCGATTGATTTTTATAGCCAATAGTTCAGTACACCAACGGCTGCGCTGATAACCAAAATCTTGCGGAGAAAACTGCATGAGCAGCACCAGTAAGGTGACAATCTTGGCGATAGGTAAGACTGGGGCACGGCCAGCCGGTAAGGCTTCTAGCGCATCTATGCCTTCATCTCGATACCACCGAAGCCAACGACCGATGGTCGAGCGCGCAGCGCCGGTAAGGTGATGAACATCGGTGATCGTGCGTCCTTCATGTAACAGCAAGATGGCCATCAAGCGACGAGCATGTCCTTTATCACGGGTGGCATGGATGATTTTGTGAATGCGGCGCCGTTGTGGTCGTGGCAGAGGTGGTAGGATAGGCATCAACTCAGTCCTTTGGGTGTGGCTTGTTTTGTTTAGCGACTAATCAGATCGCACAAACTGGACTGAGTTCCCTTCCTCCGGTGATCTACTATTCGGAACAGCTATTTAGAAATCCATAGAGGGATAATATTGGCAGTCCAAACCACAGTGCCGTTTTGTAAAGTATTTTATGCCCATATTCATCCTCCCAGTTACTCTTTATTGGTGATTCATTAGCCCAAGTATTAGACCAAAATAAACCTGGTAATATCAGGATTGTAATAAATAGGATGACTATGATCATTGCTGTGATTGATGCAGCAGCAAGCAGTGTGACTGATGATTTGAAATCAAAATCAGGCATGTATCCTATATTTGCATAGTAATAAACAAATATTGCGCCACCGAACAGTAGAAATCCTGACCAAAATATAGAGGCTAAGTTTCCATAAGCATATTCTTTCAATTTATCACTATCCATATATACACCTAGATTATGCTGATTATGCATGTTTATCTGAAATGTAGATTAATAGCATGTAAAGAGAGTAGGGTTCAATAAATAGGATAAGTTACACGGCCGTTAGGTCTGATTAATGAAGCGTAATCAGACAATAGTGAAAACCAGTGATTGTTTTTCTGTAGGGATTCCAACTGCTCTCTATATCCATAGCCACCGAGATTGCGGTGTGGACGATTACGCTTCGCTAATCGACCCTACGCGTTCCTGCTTGATTTAACGCTCTGCTGCTTGTCGGTGGCTTCTGTTGTGAGGGTTTGTTCCCCCTCATATCCGACCCTTCTCCCCTTATCTATGGCAAAGAGTGGGAGAAGGGAGCCCAGATCGCAGCAATTTTGGAATGCGTGACAGCTACACCGGTTGGCTGGCGGGATACGATCCCCTCTCCTCTTGGGAGAGGGTGAGGGGAGGCGCCGCTGGGTACAATAAGCCAGGGGAATGGCAACGCCGCCAATCAGTTGTCGAAGTTCCACTCGATGGGCAGCTCAAGATCGAAAACAAGCTGATCCCCGTCGAGGGTGAAGGCCACGCTGGTCTGGTGCTGGTCGTATTCGTCGATAAGGCGGCAGCTCTCGGAAAAGTTGGATTCGTAGCCGAGGCGGGCAGTGCCGCCGGTGCGAGCCTCGTCGAGTTCCACCCCCAGCACCCGCAGGGGATCCTTCTGGCTGAGCTTGACCCGGCTGTCACCCACATCCACCAGCCGCTCCAGCAGGGGGAAGAAGTCCTGCTTGTTGGCCTCGATGGCCTGGGCGATGGCTTGCTCCAGCTCGGTGGCGCTGGCAAGGGCGGGATCCAGCGTGTAGCGGGTCTGGATGCTTTCCTGAGTCATATTGTGCTCCTTGGGGCAATGAACCTGCGTCGGCCATCAGCACGATAGGCGGTGAATAAGGCGAACCTAGCCATTAAATAAGGTGGCGATTCATTCTGGTGGATAAAACCATCACAAAAAACCGATGAAGGCAGCATATTGCTTCTCATCAGGTGGGAATGCGGCCATTGCGCACCAGGGCCCGGCGGATATTTTTGCACATCTTGCCGAAGCGGTTGAGCTCGTCGAAGTTGGGCGGGATGCCGCGATCGATCTGATATTGCCAGTAGCAGAGGTCCGTATCCACCAGCTCCATCAGCTTCTTGGGGCAGCCGATGCAGGTGTTGTCCGGCCCGCATTTGAAGGTATCCGATTGATAGAGCGGAAATTCCGCCTTCACGGCGTCGATGATCTGCTGCATGGCGGTCATGCGGTCCGGCTTTCTGCTCACGCCTGGCTCCCCGGCGGCTTGTATGGGGGAGTCATTATATCCCTGCCAAAAACGGGACCAATTAGGCTAACGAGGTAGTCCGACCAGGATGTCCGCCGGCCAGACACCGCAACACCCGGCGGGCCGGGCGTTGTGATGCGACAGGATGGCGGCGAACACGCGCCCTAGAAGTCGTGTCAGAGGGGCCAGCCGAGCAATGTGCTCGAGTACGGCGGGACCCAGAAGTTAGTCATTAGCATTGATAATGGTCATAGGCTTCGCGCGTGTTGATTTTGTGTGGCGATAAACGAGATCACAAACGAAGTGTTTTTATATCTATTTCAATTGGTTGAATCTGAAGGTCCTGTATATGACGCACTCATTTCGGCGCGTCTCCCAAGAGGTGATCTTCGACACTGCTCATGGAAAGGGCTTCAATAAGAACCTTCTCCAGGATGACAAAAAAACATTTTATGTGAGCCTGTTTCAATACCTGCGGCCGGGTCACCAGATAGACCTCCATATCTGGAAGCTGGAGTTCCGGGAACAATCCGATCAGACCCTTCGCCAGAATACGGGGCAGCACCGCCACGCCCATACCTCGCCTCACCGATTCGAGTTGAACAGCGAACGAGTTCACGCTGATCGGCGTGTGGTCCAGACCTGCGGCCTTTGCCGCACGCATTTGAGGCAACATGTCCAGCGGAGGAAGCAGGCCAATATTGACCGCAGTGGCTGGAGTCAGCCCCGGAAACCGCTTCAGATAAGCTGCATCGGCGAAGACACCATAAGCGAGCCTGTCTATGAAGCGATAAATAAGCGAAGGTTCGCCCAGATGAGTCGTGCGTACAGCAATGTCTGCGGCGCCGCGGACGATCTTGTGAAAATCGGCTGTGACCAGCAACTCCACCGAGCATCGCGGATGCAGAGTGGTGAAGCGACTCGCGGCCTCCAGCACGCAAGACGAGAACCCCTCTCCTGCACTGACCACGATATTGCCAGATAGCACGGTGTGCGGTTCGGACATGCCCGTCACGGTTTGACGTCTCAAGCCTGCTTCTGCAGCCAGGGCAACGTCCACGAGGGATTGGCCTCGCGGGGTCAATCTGCATCCTTCAACTCCCCGCTCGACGAGTGGCTCGCCCAGTGCGCCTTCAAGCTGAGTCAGCCGTCGCGCCACAGTAGAGGCTGCGATCCCCAGCAATTGGCCAGCCTGAAGAAAGCTGCCACGTCGCGAGACTGCCAACAACAGGCGAAGATCGTCCCAGTTTGCTTGCAAAGCCATGCTCCATATCTTGCCTGATCTGCAAATTTGCAAAGCCATTATGCAGTAGTCGCTGTTTTTAGATAGCGGCGTCAACGGTATATCTACACTCCCTCGAAAAGAATGGAATGGACTGTATGACAACTGGTTCCAATGGCTATGCGGCATGCGCCGCCAGCGCCTTTAATCGCCGAGACCTGGAGGCGATGCTTGCACTGGTTTCCGAAGACGTTATCTACTTCGATGGCATAGGGATACAAACAGGTCGTGAGGCCATGCAGAAGCGAGAGCTGGCGCTACTCGAAGCATTCCCTGATGCCCAAGTGATCTTGAGCCCATTTGTTGTCACTGACGATCGTTTGGCACTGATCGTCTTCCTGACCGGCACCTTCACTGCACCATTAGTGCTGTCGGACCGGGTGATTCCACCTCATGGGCGCCACATTACCTTGTATTACGCCGCACACCTGACCTTCAGAGACGGCTTGGTCATACGTGAAGAAGTTTTCTTCGACAGTGTGGTATTGATGCCGTTAGCCGACCAGATTGAGGGGTGATGCATGCATAACACATTTGTCACTGGCGCGACCGGCTTGCTGGGCAACAACCTGGTGCGTGAATTGGTCGCTCGTGGTCACGCAGTCAAAGCCCTGGTTCGTTCAAGAGCCAAAGGTGAACAACAGTTCAAGGATTTGCCGGGTGTGGAACTGGTGGTGGGTGACATGGCTAATGTCGATGCGTTCGCTGCGTCGCTACAAGGCTGTGATACGGTGTTCCACACTGCAGCGTACTTTCGCGACTGCTACAAGGGCGGCAGTCACTGGGAGGAGCTCGACAAGATTAATGTGTCAGGTACACGGAACCTGCTTGGCCAGGCCTACAGCGCTGGCATAAGACGGTTTATCCATACGTCTTCCATTGCCGTGCTCGACGGCGCACCCGGCACGTCAATTGATGAAAGCTGTCTGCGGGCCGACGCTGACGCGGATGACTATTACCGCAGCAAGATCCTCGCCGACCGTGTCGTCCTGTCGTTTCTGGAAGCCCATCCCGAGATGCATGCCTGCATGGTCCTGCCTGGCTGGATGTGGGGTCCTGCCGACATTGGTCCGACCTCCTCGGGACAGTTGGTCAACGATGTCGTACGCGGCAAATTGCCCGGACTGATCCCCGGTAGCTTCTCCGTTGTCGATGCTCGCGATGTGGTATTTGCGCTGATCGCTGCAGCCAAGTATGGGCGCCGGGGTGAGCGCTATCTCGCTGCGGGCCGGCATATGACAATGCGTGAGCTGATACCTGTTCTTGGGCGCATCGCTGGCGTCAAGACACCCGTTCGACAACTGCCGCTGCCCTTTTTATATGCCTTGGCGGCGGTGCAGGAGGTCTACGCGCGTATTACTGGCAAGTCCATTCTGCTGAGCATGGCTACGTTGCGCCTGTTGATACGAGAAAAGGACCGCACCTGTTTCAATCACGGCAAAAGTGA
Organism: Aeromonas sp. WP2-W18-CRE-05; assembly: GCF_014168615.1. Taxonomy (NCBI): domain Bacteria; kingdom Pseudomonadati; phylum Pseudomonadota; class Gammaproteobacteria; order Aeromonadales; family Aeromonadaceae; genus Aeromonas; species Aeromonas sp. WP2-W18-CRE-05. The sequence continues at coordinate 436,441 of NZ_AP021917.1, forward strand.
GCGAGAACTTGATCTGCGTTTCCGGGCGTTGGAGCAAACCATCACCGACACAGTGGTGTGGTACCGTGATCACGGTTGGTTTGGAACACATCAGGACAAGGGCGTAAACGGACAGTGAGACAGTGAGCAGAAAATAATCCTGATGCGTCACGGCCAGCCAAAGCTGGCCGGAACCGACAAAATGTCAGCGCTCGAGATGAAAGATTGGATCGAGCAGTACGACAGTTCCGACATTACCAAGTACCCCGTCCCGGATGCCAGCAGGCAACTCGCCGCCACCGCCAAGGTAATAGTCTCGAGCAACTTGCCTCGCGCGCTGACCTCAGTCCAGGCTCTCGGCCTGAAGCCCGCCCTCATCGACGGGCTATTTTGTGAAGCGCAACTGCCTTATGGCCACTAGATACTGCCACGGCTATCGCCGTTTGCCTGGGCGTTTATCCTGCGAATTTTATGGTTGTGGGGTTACTCACACAGAGTCGAATATGTCGGCACTGCGAAGATGCGCGCCAGCACGGCAGCTCAACGACTTCAATCCCTTGCCAGCGAAGGACCGGTGCTGCCGCTCGGTCATGGCTTTATGAATCGAATGATCGCCAGACAACTGGAGGCAGATGGATGGACTCGCCAAACAGGTAACGGCAGCCAATATTGGAGTGCGACTGTATATCAAAATGACAGTATTTAAGAGGTGAGCGCTTCTGTTATACAGAGATCGGCGACCCCCCTTCGAAATTGACTGGGCCGATACGGGTATGGTTGCAATGACCTGCGAGCGTTCCGAGAGGAGCGCTCGACGCCTTACAATTGGGTTGGTTGTACGTTGGTGCTTATATAGGGGCGTGTTCTATTGGCAGTGCTTGTTCGGCGGCGGCTACTGCCAGGCAGATAGCGCAACGCCCGGCAAGCCGGGCGTTGTGGGAGGAGAGGCAAGTGCCGTCCTGCAAGGGGGTATGGCCCCTTAGAAGTCGTGGTAGAGGGGCCAGCCGAGCAGGGGGTGGCGGATCCCGGCGCGCATCTCCATGTTGTCGAGCTTCTCCGGCGAGGCGTCCTCTTTTTGCAACTGCTGGTACTGACGCACAAACCCCAGGGTATGCAGCAGGTTGGGCACAAAGCCCGGGCTCAGCTCCTGACGCAGGGCGGCGGCCATGTCGGCGGGCAGCGCGCTCAGCATCCGGGTGAGCTGGGCGGCGAGGTAGTCGGTGTCGTACCAGCCCTCGTCGAGCTCAATCTCCCGCGCCAGCTTGCGCTTGAGATCCTGCTTCACCTTGAGGGGGGCGGCGCCACTGCCCTTGCCGCAGAGGATGCGGTAGAGCAGGGCCTCGGCCAGCTTGTCCTCCATGGTGGGGTGGTCGCTCTCGCAGGCGAAGAAGTGCTGGTCGATGAGCGCCATCAGGCGGCTCTTGTTGTGCTCGGTCAGCGCCTTCTCGTACTCCTGCCACCCTTGCCACTCCTCCACATCGGGGGGGCTGGAGATCTTGTCCAGCAGGCGCGCATCCACGTCACCGTATAGGCTGTTGCCAGCCTGCTTGGGGCTGACGGTGATGAGCATGGACCAGCCCTTCTGGAACGGCTTGATGGGGCCTTCCGGCGCCTGCAGCAGGGCCAGGGCCTTGGCCGGGTCCCGTTGGGAGAGCTCCTGCAGACCGAGGCTCACCACGCCGATGACGTCGTGGGCGGCCTGCTCCAGCAGGTGCATCTTGTACTTGTTGTAGTACTTGTCGGCGAATTTGAGGCTCATCAGCACCGCCTTGCCCTTGATGGCGGCGAGCTGCTGCTGACTCAAGAGTTCGTTGTCGCGGCCAAAGCGCAGCACCTGGGTCAGAAAGGGGCCCTGGTTGGCATCGCGAATGACTAACTGCATGAATGGGCTCCTTAATCCAGAAAGCTGAACATGTCGTCGACGTCACCGTACTCGTCTTCCTCGACCTTGTTCTTCTCTTTGGCCTGCATCACCAGCTCGGCGGCAAACTTGTTGATGATGCCGTCCCAGGTGGAGTGCTCGTTGCGCAGCAGCGACTTGATGGATTTTTCCACCTCGGGGGCCAGCTCGCGAATGAGCATCAAGAGGCTGCGCGGGTCGTCCAGCGCATAGTCGTGGCTGTCTTCGGCCTGCTGGCGCTCGCTGTAGCGCAGGGACTCTTCGAGATCTTCCTCTTCGGCGTGCAGCACGTCGCGATAGCCTTCGTCCTCTTCATAGCGATCGCCGCGATAGAACTCGATAAAGGGGATGGCGAGGTAGAAGAGACCGGCCGGATCTTCGGCCACGCACTCGAGGATCTCCCGCTGCTTGGCCTCGCTATCCTGGGTGCGGATCAGGTAGTTGAGGAAGTCGAAGGTGTGCTGTTGCAGCTCGTCGGCGTTGTTCTTGATCGCCTCTTCCCAGTAGAGGGGCTGCTGGCAGACGATGTCGCGGATCCGCTCCGGGGTCATCAGCTCGGAGATGATGGAGGGGAAGGAGATGTCGTGCTGGCCGTTGATCTGGGTCAGGGTAACGATATCAATGTTTTCAATCACTTCTGCCAGCTGGTCGTCAGACATGGTCTTGGCGATCAGCTCGAACTTCTCGCTGGCCTGCTTCGGCTCGATGACGGCCAGCTCTTTGATCTCGATGGCGGTAATTTCTATCAGACTGTTGCTCATGCCTTGCCCCAATTAGAAACGGACTTCGTCGTACATATCCTGCTCGCCCTGGTCGTCGCCATAGCGGTCGCTGCCGCCGTGGTAATCGGCGTCGGCATCTTCCCCGTCTTCCTCTTCTTCGTCCCGCAGCTCATAGTCGTCATCACCGCGGTGGCTGCCGCGGGGCAGCGGGTTGTCCAGCAGGAACAGCACGGCGCAGGCTTCCATCAGCTGATCTTCGCTCTGGGCCCGCACCGCCTTGACCAGCGGCAGGATGGCGTTGTTGAAGCCGACGCTCACCTTGAACTCGTCCCAGGAGGGCTGCTCGCCGCTGGCGAGCCACTTGTTCCACTGCGACTTGGCCTTGGGCGGGAACTGCACCCGGCCATAGAGGGCAAGCGGCAGGTATTCGGGCATGAACTCCAGCATGCTCATGTCGGCCAGCAGCAGGCTCTTCATCTGGTCGGTGAACTGCTCGAGCCCCTTGGGGTCATCCTGATCCCGGTAGGATTCGATGTTCTCGCTGGCATCGCTTTGCAGGGCCTTGAGCCGTGCCTGGTCCCATTTTTTTTGCATAGTCGCTCTTCTTGCCTGGTGGCTCAGGGGTAGAACTGGTCCCACATCTCCTGCATGGCAGCAGCGGGATCGGTCACGATGACGTTGTTGAAATCCTTGATAAAGGCGGCCCGCTGTTTCGGATCGGACAGCACTTCATAAGCCTGCTTTACCTGGTGCAGCCGGGCGGCTGCCTGCTCTTTCTCTTCTTCGCTCGCCCCGTGCAGCTTGTCGGGGTGGTACTGGTTCGACAGCCGTCGATAGGCTTTTTTGATGTCGTTTTCACTGGCGTTGGACTTGACGCCCAACACCCGGAAGTAGTTGTTCATGACGGATCCTGCCTCACTGGCATGGTGGAATTCATCCTGTGTCGACCTGGTGGCGCAACGTCGGCAAACCAGGCTCGGCAAAAACCGGAGATTTTAACGGAAAGCCGGCGCCTCTGCCATGAAAGTGCGGTCTTTCTGTACGAAAAGAGTGGGCGGTGCGAGATGGCGGCGGGGCTACACTGGCAGAGGGGGGCGGCAGGCCCCGGCGTTGCCCGGCCCCCTCTTGTCCGAACCATCCGGATTCTGCCGTCACAAGGAGTCATCGCCATGGTCAAGTCCGCGTTTTTCGTGCTCGCGCTGGCAGGCAGTGCCGCCTCTGCCAGCGACATATTGCCCGCCTCGCCGCTGATGGGGGATGTCACCAGGGCCCAGTTCATGGAGCGCGCCGCCCAGCGCTTCGCCCTGCAGGACAAAAACGGTGACGGCGTGCTGTCGGTTGCCGAGAAAGAGGCCAACCTGGCAAAGCTGGCTGGCGTGATGCAGCAGGCAGGCAAGCCGGTCCCGGAGCGGATGAGCCAGCTCAAGCCGTCGCGGGAGACCACCAGGGCCCAGTTCATGGCGCGGCAGGAGGCGCTCTTCACTCGCCTGGACAAGAACGGTGACGGAGTGATCGGGGAGTCTGAGCGTCTCGACATCAAGGCCAATCTGGAGAAACGGGCGATGGAGGCCGCCCAATAGGGCGGGTTGTCAGCCCTCTGATGAAAAAGAGCCCGGTAGCGATACCGGGCTCTTTGCATCTCTGGCATGAAGGGGGCTACCAGCTTGCCCAGAGCAGCCGCAACCTGAGCCCCCAGGCGCTGCTCCAGCCGGTGGTGCTGCTCACCAGAGCCCCATCCTTGATGACGAGGAAGGTTGGCGTCACCCCCACCTGCCAGCGGGCGGCCAGATCCCCGGACTCGTCGTTGTGGGTGGGGAAGGTCAGCCCCTTCTTCGTCATCCCGGCGCGCAATTGCTCATCGCTGCCGGAGCGCAGGGCCACCGTCAGCACATTTTCGCCCTCCTGCCAGAGCTGCTCCACCGTGGGAGTGGTGAAGCGGCATACCCCGCACCAGCTGGCCCAGTAGTAGACCAGCAGGGGCTTGCCGCGGCTCTGCTCGGCCAGCGTGGTGGTGGTGCCGTCCTGCAGGGTGAAGGGGGCCTCCATGGCACCCGCCGGCAGGGTGGGGCTGCGCCACAGATCCACCAGGGTGGTGATGACGAGCGCCATCAGCAGCAGCCAGAGCGCCTCCTTGCCCCAGCGGCGCCAGCGGGGGGCCTTTATGCCTGCATCCTCGGCCATGGCTTAGCTCCGCTTGGCCAGCTCGGCTTTGACCAGCTGCTCCAGCTCGTCATAGGGAATGGCACCCGGCACCAGCTGGTTGCCGATAAGGGTCGCCGGGGTGCCTTGCACGCCCAGCAGGGTGCCGATGCGCAGGCTGTTGCGCAGCTCTTCGGTGGCCTTGCCTGCGGGCTTGAGGGTCAGGTTGTCGGTGGCGGCCAGCGCCTTGTTGATGTCCGTCTCGGTCAGCATCCCCTGCTTGCTCATGAGCTTGTCGTGCAGGGGGAGGAAGCGGGCAGGATCCTGTTGCCACAGGGTCAGGCTGTACTGGGCTGCCTTGGCGGAGGTCTGCCCCTTGAACGGCAGCAACTTGATCACCAGCCCCAGATCGTCCGGATAGGCCGCGAGCAGCTTGGCGACCGCCGGGTCGAACTGCTTGCAGTAGGGGCAGTTGTAGTCGGTGAACAGCACCAGGGTCAGCTTGGGATGCTTGGCGCCGAGGCGCGGGCTGGTGGGGCTGTTGAACAGCACGTCCTGGTTGCCCTTGATGAAGTCACCCATCTGGGCCTGCTGGGTCGCGGCGTTCTGCTTCTCCCAGGATTCGGCTGCCTCGTCGAGGATCCCGGGGTTGGCGATCAGGGTCTCGCGAATGAGCTCCTTGATGCGGGCCTCCTGCTCCGGGGTGAAGGGGGCGGCGTGCAGCGTGGGGGTGCCCAGGGTGGCGGCGACCAGGGCGGTGCAGAGGGTCAGGGTTCGCAGTCTCATGGCATTCTCCTTAGAAATGGGTGGCATCGGCCTGAACGAGGCCGGCCTTGTGCAAGCTGTCGAGCAAGTCGGCCTTGTCCAGCAGGGGAGAGAGGACCTCTCCTTCCGGCAGGCCGGGCCCGTAGATCTGGTTGAAGGGAACGGCGGCGGCGCCACGCTGGCGCAGGAAGACGGAGATGGCATCGCTCGGCCGGCTCCAGTCGCCGCGAAGGGCTACCACGTCCGGGGCCGACAGGGCGCGCTGCACCTCGTCACGCAGCAGCACGTTGTATTTGTTGGCCTTGCAGGTGACGCACCAGTCGGCGGTGACATCCACGAAGACCCGCTTGTTCTGGGCCAGGGCGTCGGCGATGGCCTGTTCGGAGAGCGGCTGCCAGGCGATGCGATCGACGCTGCCACTCCCTTTCACCGTGAGGGCGCCCCCCAGCAGCAGGGCGCCGCCGATGAGTGCCGAGAGGGAGAGGGCCAGCGTGAAGCCGCGCAGGCCATAGCGCCAGAGGATGCCCATCAGCAGCGCCAGCACCATGGCGGCCATCAGCCAGCCGGTGGCCGTGGTGCCCAGATGGTTGCCAAGCAGGCTCGCCAGCCAGAGGCTGGAGCCCAGCATCATCAGCCCGAGCAGGATGCGCAGTCGCTCCATCCAGCGCCCCGGTTTGGGCAGCCAGAGGGCAAGGCGCGGCAGGGCCGCCACCAGCAGCCAGGGCAGGCTCATGCCAAGGCCGAGGGCCGTGAAGATGAGCCAGAGCTGGCCGAGGGGCGCCGCCAGTGCAAAGGCCACCGCGGTGCCGAGGAAGGGGGCCGAGCAGGGGGTCGCGAGCAGGGTGGCGAAACTCCCTTGCAGGAAGTGACCGCCGAGCCCCTCGCCGCCGCGGGTGGCGAGGCGAGTGTTGAGGTTGCTGGGCAACCTTATCTCGAACAGCCCCAGCAGGTTGGCGCAAAACAGCAGGGTCACCGCCACCATGAAGCCGATGAAACCAGCGCTCTGGAACTGGATCCCCCAACCTACGGCCCCTTGTGTGGCGCGCAGCAGGCTGCTCATGGCTGCCAGCACCCAGAAGGAGGTGATTATCCCGGCGCTGGCGGCGAGGAACTGCTTGCGCACGCCTCCTTGTTCGCGCTCCTGCTGCTGCAGCACGGTGCCAAGTTTCAGAGCCAGCACCGGCAGCACGCAGGGCATCAGGTTGAGGATGAGACCGCCGAGCAGCGCTGCCCCCAGCAGCCAGAGGAGTGGCTGCCCCGGGGCCGGCAGGGCGAGGGGATCGGCGATGGTGGCGCGGGTCTGCCAGGCCTGCTCGCCGCTGGTGAGCAGCAGGCCGAGGGATTGGCCACGCAAGTCAGGGGCATCCCCCTGCCAGCCATCGCTGACCGGCACCCGGGCAATCAGGGTGGTGCCGCTTACCTCGAGCGCGGGCTTGCCGAACTCGGCCCCCTCCAGCGCATCGATGAAGAGCGCAGGTTCCTGCCAGCCTTCTGCCCGCTCGGCCCGCAGTTGCAGCTGGTTATGCTGGTAGCCGAGCTCGACCCGGGTGTCGGCGGGCAGCGTCTGTGGCAGGGTGCTCATGGCCCGGGCCCAGGCGAAGTCAAAACCGGCCGGCGCCTGCCCATCCGCCGCCAGGGTGAAGGGATAGTCGGTCAGGATGCACACATTGCTGCAGGTGGAGAGGCGCAAGGTGCCCTTGAGCGGCTGCCCGGCCGGGTAGCTCAGGCTCAGGGGGAAGCGTACCTGCTCCTGATAGCCCTGGGTGTTGAGCCCGGCCACCTCGAAGGGGCGCGGCGTGGGCCAGTGCCACTGGAAGTCGCCGACCGGCTCATCCCACAGGATCTGGGGCGCAATGCCCCCTTCACCCGGGCTGTGCCAGTAGGTCTTCCAGCCTGACGCCAGCTGGACATCGAGCAGGATGCGGGTCTGATCCGGGACGCTGCGGTCGGCTTGCAGCCTGACCTTGGCGTGACTGTTCTGGGGGCGGGTGAGCCACCCCGTATCGCTGGCCAATCCGCTGGATTGCCACAGCAGGCTGCCCAGTAGCAGGGCCGCCTTGAAGAGATTCGACATGTGTTGGGTCTCGCAAAAAATGAGTGACAGCAGGCTGAAAAAGCGCGGCTGAACTCATTCCCGCCAGACGCAGAGGGTGAGGTGCAGTCGCCGCTCCGGCGGCGAGACATTGATGGGGGGAGGCAGTGCCGGCGCGCGCCGTGACAGGGGCACCAGCAGGGCAATCACGAAGGCGATGGCGAAGAAGAGTTGCTCCACGCACAGCAGACTGGCGGCGCTCAGCCATTTGCCGTTGAGCTGGCAGCTGTTGGGCTGCACACTGGCGGGCGTGCCCTTGTCAGCCTGGTCGTCGGCTGAGGCGAACTGGGGCAGGGTCTGGCAACTCACGGCGTGATCGAGCAGGGCGAGGCGGGCCAGCGGCTGGGCAGCGCAATTGAGCACCAGCAGGCAGACCAGCAGCAGGAGTCGTGTCGCCGCGCGTTGTTGCAACATCATGCTCGCCCCGTTCATCAAGATGGCCACATCCTAGCGGGCAATGGCGGGTGGGGCAAGCCGGGGTGACCGGTGACGTCCGGGGCTGGTCGGTTCTGTCTGGCGAACGCTTGTTCGCTAAAAGGGGGACCAGTATACTGCGCCGAGTCAAATTCCGAGGTGTTCGATGCTCAAACTTGCCCGTGTGCTGCTGCTGGCACTGCTGCTCGTCTTCTGGTTCCTGTTCGGCCTGTTGCTTTGTCTGGTGCGCCCGCGCCACCCGAACAACGTCTATGTCTTCGCCCGCATGTATCATGCGGTCTGCCCGCTGATCGGCCTCAAGGTCCGGGTGACGGTGGCCGACGAGGTCAAATCGGTGGGACCTGCGGTCTACGTCTGCAATCACCAGAGCAACTACGACATCTTCACCGTGACCGGCGCCGTGCAGCCCGGCGTGGTGGCGGTGGGCAAGAAGAGCCTGCTGTGGCTCCCCTTCTTCGGTCTCATCTTCTGGCTCTCCGGCAACGTGCTGATCGACCGCTCCAACCGCTCCCGCGCCATCGGCACCATCGGCCAGGTGGTGGATCGCATCAAGCATCGCGGCACCTCCATCTGGATGTTCCCGGAGGGGACCCGCTCCCAGGGGCGTGGTCTGCTGCCGTTCAAGGCGGGGGCCTTCCACACTGCCGTCCAGGCCGAGGTGCCGGTGGTGCCCATCGTCTGCTCCAGCTACTTCGGTCAGGTCGATCTCAACCGCTGGGACAACGGCGAGGTGCTGCTGGAAGTGATGGCCCCGGTGTGCAGCAAGGAGCACGGCGCCGCCGGCATCCGCGAGCTCTCCGACACCTGCCGGGAGAAGATGGAAGCCAAGCTGGCGGAGCTGGATGGCAAGCTTGGCCATCGGCCGGCGGCCTGAGCCCGGTTGCAGAGAAGAGAGGGAGCCGCTGGCTCCCTTTTTTATTGGTGAAAATCACCATCTTGTTGGTTTTTTTCACCACTCTGTATCCGGTGAACATCCATCGTTAACTTTCATCTATTTGTAAATAAAAGAAAAAATATTCTGGCACGGCTCTTGTAATGTCATGGGAAGAGAGTGACACCCCATCAACAAGGAGCCAGACCATGAGCGTATTCAGCCGCCTGACCGACGTGATCAATGCCAACCTGCACAGCCTGCTCGACAAGAGCGAAGAGCCGGAGAAGATGCTGCGGCTGATGATCGAGGAGATGGAGCAGGTCCAGGTCGAGATGAGAACCCAGGCCGCCCGCGTCATCGCCGAACAGAAACAGCTGGAGCGCCATCAGCAGGCGCTGCGCAACCAGATCCAGGAGTGGGCAGCCAAGGCCGGACTCGCCATCCAGAAGGGCCGCGAAGATCTGGCCCGTGCCGCCCTCACCGAGAAGCTGGCGGAGATGAAGCAGTGCGAGCGGCTGGAAGAGGACAAGGCGCGGGTGGCCGAAGTGCTGGCCCAGCTCACCGCCGACAGCGAGCGACTGGCGGCCAAGCTGACCGAGGCGCGGGAGAAGCAGAAGATGCTGACCCTGCGCGAACAGACCGCCCACAGCCGCATCCGCGCCCGTGCCCAGGTGGACAACCAGCGCATGCACGAGCTGGTGGCCCGCTTCGACGGCTTCCAGAACCGTGTCGATCAGCTGGAGGCCCAGCTGGAGGCGGCGACCCTGGGGCAGAACCCGTCCCTCGAGGCCCAGTTCCGCGAGCTGGAGCTGAACGACGAGATTGAGCGGGAACTGGCCCGGCTCAAGGGTCAGAAGGTGGAGGCATAACCATGACACCCTGGCCCAAGGATCTCGCCCATCGCAAGCTGACCGGGGTCTGCGCCGGTCTTGCCAGAGGGCTGGGGGTGTCCAGAGTGACTGTGCGGGTGGTGGCCCTGCTCGCCCTGATCCTGATGCCGCCGCTGGCCCTGGCGCTCTATCTGGTGGGGGTGCTCGTCATGCCTCCCCACCGTGAACTTCAACGCTGGCTGGGGTGATCTCCGGATCGCCCCGTCGGCAAGTGCAAGCCCGTGAGGAGCACAACATGCTGGAATTTATCGTCTTGATCCTGGTGCTGATCGGCATGGCGCTGACCGGATTCACCGTGCTGGCCATGCTGCTGGTGAGCGGGGTCTTCGTGCTGTTTGGCGCCCTGGCCGGCATGTTTGCCCTCATCATCAAGCTGGCGCCCTGGTTGCTGGTGGTGTTGGTGGTGTGCTGGCTACTCAGCAACAGGCGCAAGCAGTCGAACACCTACCGTTAAGCCTCCCTGATTTCGCATCCTTCCTTGGCCACTGCTTGCAGTGGCCCTTTTTATGGGGGCGACACTGGGTCGGTGTGCGGGGTGGCAAGCCAGGAAAGGCTCCAGCCGTGCCACAGCGCCGGCTCGTGCACCAGGCGCTCCTTGAACGCCTTGCTCTGCTGCTTGAGGCGGTACTCGAGGCGCAGCGCCTCGCGTTTGCCGGGGACCTCCTGCTGCCATACCAGGGAGAGGAGCCCCTTGCCGCGCAGGGCTCTGGCCCCCTTGCCGCTCTGGTGCTGACGCAGTCGCCGCTCGGGATCCGTGCTGATCCCCGCATAGAGTGCCCCGGTGCCGGTGCGCACCAGATAGACAAACCAGCGGGAGGGAGTGGGGGTGGCGAGGGTCACGAGGTGCGCCACCTGGCCCGCTGGCGCCCAAGCCGGTGCAGGGGCAGCAGGCTCACCAGCAGGCCGGCCCAGACGAAGGCAAAGCCCACGGATTTCACCGGATCCGGGATCTCGCCAAACCAGAAGAGGGCGAGCAGGAAGGCGAGGCTCGGCTCTATGTATTGCAACAGCCCCACCGTGCTCATGGGCGTGCGCGCCACCGCATAGCAGAACAGCCCCACCGGCAGCAGGGTGGCGGGGGCGCTGCCCATCAGCAGCAGTCGCTCGGTCCAGTCACCGGCCATAAACTGGCTGGTGCCCTGCAAGGTCAGCCAGCCGATGATGAGAAGGGCGATGGGCAACTGCACCAGGGACTCTAGATAGAGGCTGGTACCGGCGTCCAGTCTCACCTTCTTCTTAATGAGGCCGTAGAGGGCAAAGTTGGCCCCCATCACGAGGGAGAACCAGGGCAGCTGGCCGTAGGAGAAGAGCATGTAGGCGAGCCCCGCCAGGGCGAGCGCCACCGCCAGGTGTTTTTGCGGGGTGAGCTTCTCTTTGAGGAAGAGCACCGCAAAAGCGATGTTGAAGAGCGGGGTCATGAAGAAGGCGAGGCTGGTGGCCAGCACTTGGCCCGTGGTCAGGCACCAGGTGAACATGCACCAGCTGATGGACATCACGGGGCCCGCCAGCAGCACAAGGCCGAGCTGCCGGGGATCGCCGCGCAGGGCCCCCCAGGGCACCCGCTGGCCGAGGAGCAGAAGCATGCCTCCCAGCAGCACCACGGACCAGAGCACCCGGTGGGAGAGCAGTTCCCACATGTTGATCTCGGGCATGAACTGGTAATAGAGGGGCAGCATGCCCCACAGCACGAATGAGAGGGCCGCGCTGCCGGTGCCCATCCAGTTCTTCATCTCTCTCCGTTTATTAAACTAAACAATGGCGGCTGCATGATAAGTATCCGCCGCCCCTTTCACAAGCGGGAGCGGGGAGAAAACTCTGGTACTATCGGGCCCATGAACCGACTCGATCCCCTGTTTGAACAGATCCGGGCCTGCCGCCTGTGCGAGGCCCACCTGCCGCTCGGCCCAAGGCCGGTGATCCGCGGCAACGAGCGCGCCCGTCTGCTCATCATCGGCCAGGCCCCCGGCACCCGGGTACACGCCAGCGGCATCCCCTGGGACGATCCCTCCGGCGATCGGCTGCGCTTGTGGCTCGGGGTGGACAAGGCCACCTTTTACGATGAATCCCGCATCGCCATCATGCCCATGGGGCTCTGTTACCCCGGCAGGGGCAAGTCGGGGGATCTGCCGCCGCGCCCGGAATGTGCCCCCACCTGGCACGACAAGGTACTGATGCTGCTGCCCAACATCGAGCTGACCCTGCTCATCGGCCAGTATGCGCAGGCTTACTACCTGAGGGCCGCGGCGAAAGGATCACTCACCGAGACGGTGCGACACTGGGCGGACTATGGCCCGGCCTGGTTGCCGCTGCCGCACCCGTCCCCGCGCAACACCCTCTGGCTCAGGAAGAACCCCTGGTTCGAGCAGGGGGTGATCCCCCATCTGCAGCAGAGGGTCGCCCCCCTGCTTGACCCGGCAGGCTAGAGCGTCGGCTCGGCCTGGGGCTTGGGCTTGCTGCGGGCCATGGCGACCAGCGGCAGTATGATGCACAGGCACCCCAGCAGCAGCGGCAGTCCCGGCTGTTCGTCAAACAGCCAGACCCCGATGGCGACCGCCATCAGCAGCCCGGTGTACTCCGCCGAGGCGATCTTGCTCGCCTCCGCCTTGCGATAGGCCATCACGCACAGCCCCGCGTAGACCATGATGAGCGCCGAGGAGCCGAAGGCGGGCCACCACATCTGCCATTGCCACTCGCCCCCTTCCCACCAGGCCAGCGCCAGGATGAAGGGCATGCTCAGCACATTGGTGAAAAACAGGGTCTGGGCGATGGGCTGCTGGAGCGGGATGCGCTTGATCAGCAGGTTGTTGACCGCCAGGGAGAGCGCCACCCCGAGCGCCGCCAGGGCGGCCCAGTTTACCTCGGTCGGGCGCAGCACGATGAGCACTCCGACGAAGCCGAGCAGCGCCGTCAGCACCTTCTGGCGCGAGAGTGCCTCCCCCGCCAGCCAGACCGCGAGCGGCACCATCAGCAGCGGGGCGGCATAGAAGAGGGCGTTGGCGGTGGCGAGCGGCAGCCGGGTGAGGGCGACCACCATCAGGCAGACGCCGACGGCCCAGATGTGGGCCCGCAGCAGGTGCCATTTGAGGGCTACCGGCGGGTTGCGCCGCCAGGACCAGAGCAGCCAGGGGGCGAGCAGCAGGGCCGCGGAGAGCTGGCGGAAAAAGACAAATTGGAAGATGGGCTGGTCCGGCTCCAGCACCTTGACCAGGGCATCGGAGAAGACCGCCACCATGTTGCCGAGCACCAGATAGAGGATGCCTATTCCGACTGCATTCATACCACCTCCAGATTCAGATGAGGGGAGGGTAGCCCGCGGCCTGTTATCCAGTAAAATGATAAAAAATCATCACGCATGAGAAATTTGGATAATGAAGCTGCCCCCCCTGCGCGCCGTTCAATATTTCGAGGTGGTTGCCCGCCTGCTGAGTTTTTCCCGTGCCGCCCTGGAGCTCAATGTCAGCCAGAGTGCGGTCAGTCACCAGATCCGTCTGCTGGAGGATTTTCTGGGGGAGCGGCTGCTGCTGCGCCAGGGGCGGCTGCTCTCCCTGACGCCCCAGGGGGAGATCTATTTCGAGGGGATCGCCGCCGGGTTGGTCCAGATTGCCCAGAGCAGCGAGCAGTTGCGCGGTGGAGGCGAGATGCGGGTGCGGCTCGCGGTCTACAGCTCCTTTGCGGTGAAGTGGCTGATCCCGCGCCTGGCCGGGCTGCGCCAGCTCTATCCCGAGCTGGATCTCAGCCTGGAGATGGTGGCGGAAGATCCCGAGCTCTCCGACAGGGTGGCGGACGGTTTCATCACCGTCTCCCCCGAAGGGCCGGGCTACATGCACGATCTGCTCTATCGGGAGCGGCTGATGCCGGTGTGCAGTCGCCGGATGTGGCAGCAGGTGGAAGGGGAGTGGCCCGCCACCCTGTGGCAGTTGCCGCTGCTCTCCATCCAGGCTATCTACCGCGAGAAGGGGGAAGATTGGCGGCGCTGGGCCGAAATGGGGGGACTGGCCATTCCCCCCGAGGCGAGGGTGCACCATTTCAGCCATATCCTGCTCGCGCTGGAGGCGGCGAACTGGGACCAGGGAATGGCGCTCATCAATGACTACATGTTGCAGCCGGAGGATCCGCGTCTGGTGCGGCTGCCCCTGCACGCCCTCGAGACCGGCGACAACTTCTATTTCGTCTTCAAGCGCTCGCGCGCCCATGAACCCGCCATCAGCCGGTTGCGTCAGTGGCTGTGGCAGGAGTCGCAGGCGAGCCTGAGACCCGGGGAAAACGAGCCTCTCAGGCGCGTCTGAACGGGCTGGGCGCCCTATGCAGAATGGACGGCACAGCCCACGACGCAGGAGTCTGATTCGGGAGGCCTGATGGCACTGGCGAGACCAGGGCCATCAGGAGCGGGTCAGGTGCGCTTGAACTGGCTCAGTACAAAGAGGGTGGTGGCGCAGACTACGACCGAGGGACCGGCCGGGGTGTCCTGATACCAGGAGAGGGCAAGGCCCCCCAGCACGGCGAGACAGCCTGTCAGGGCGGCAAAGCCGGCCATCTGCTCCGGAGTCTGGCTGAAGCGGCGGGCGGTGGCGGCGGGAATGATCAGCAAGGAGGTGATGATGAGCGCCCCGACGAACTTCATGGCCACGGCGATGACCAGGCCTATCAGCAACATCAGCACGCAGCGCAGCACATCCACCCGCACCCCTTCCACCCGGGCCAGCTCTTCCGAGATGGTCATGGAGAGCAGGGGATCCCAGAGCCGCCACAGGGTGAGCAGCACCAGGGCGCCGCCGCCGTAGATCCAGAGCAGGTCCATGGGCTGCACCGAGAGCAGGTCGCCAAACAGGTAGGCCATCAGATCCACCCGCACGTTGTCCATGAAGCTCAGGGTGACCAGACCCAGCGACAGGGCGCTGTGGGCCAGAATGCCGAGCAGGGTGTCGGTGGCGACCTGCTGGTTGCGGCTCATGATGATCAGCAGCATTGCCATGGCGAGGCAGCAGACCACGACCGCCAGGGTGAGGTCCACCTGCAGCAGGATGCCGAGGGCGATGCCGAAGAGGCAGGCATGGGAGAGGGTGTCGCCAAAATAGGCCATCTTGCGCCACACCACGAAGCTGCCCAGGGGGCCGGCCAGCAGGGCGATGCCGAGTCCGGCCGCAAGGGCGTATAACAGAAAGCTGTCCACGTGAAGATCCTAGTTGTTGCGAGAGGGCAGGCGGATGACGGGAGCCTGCGGTTCATGATGATGGTGTTCGCCATCGCAGTGGTGATGGTGGGTATAGACCGCCAGCACCTCCCGCTCCGGCCGCCCGAACAGGCGGGCAAATTCCGGGTGGCGGGCCACGCTCTGTGGCTCGCCGTGGCAGCAGACGTGGCGATTGAGGCAGATCACCTCGTGAGTGCTGGCCATCACCAGGTGCAGATCGTGGGAGACCATCAGCACGGCGCAGTGGAACTCGGCGGCCAGCTGGCTGATGAGGGCATAGAGCTCGATCTGGCCCGTGATATCTACCCCTTGCACCGGTTCGTCCAGCACCAGTAGCTCGGGCTTGACCAGCAGGGCGCGGGCCAGCAGTACCCGCTGCATCTCGCCACCGGAGAGCTTTTGCATCCGGTTGTCCAGCAGATCCTGGGCACCGACCCGATTGAGGGCCTCCTCGATGGAGAGGCGGCTGTTCTTGCCGAGTTGCAGGAAGCGGCGCACCGTCAGGGGGAGGGTGGGATCCAGATAGAGGCGCTGGGGCACATAGCCGACCCGCAGGTCGCGGCGGCGGACGATGTCCCCCGAATCTGGGCGGAGCAAGCCCAGCACCAGCTTGCTCAGAGTGCTCTTGCCCGCCCCGTTGGGGCCGACCAGGGTGGTGATTTTGCCTTTGTTCAGGGTAAAGGAGACCTTGTCGAGCACGAGTCGTCCGTCAAATGAGAGACAGACCTCTTTCAGCTCCACCAGTTGGGTCATGACAGCTCCGGGGTTTACAGCCTGTGAGAGTTATAATATAACAGCGACGTTGGTTTGTTATATTATCACACACATACTCCCTGACGAGACCTCTATGCGAATTCTTGCTCTGATCACTGCCCTGATGGCGGTGAGTTTGCCTGTCCGTGCCCTCGAGGTGCTGACCACCATCAAACCCCTGGGCTTCATCGCGGCGGCGATCACCGATGGAGTGAGCGAGCCCGGGGTGCTGCTGCCCACCGGCGCGTCGCCCCACGATTTTTCCCTGCGCCCTTCCGATATTCGCAGCATCAACGAGGCCGATCTGGTGGTGTGGGTCGGTCCGGAGCTGGAAGGCTTCATGGCCAAACCCCTGGCCCGGCATCCTCATGTATTGACCCTGACCCAGGTTCCCGGCATGCCGCTGTACAACTATGCGACCCAGGGGGAGCATGTCGAGCATCACCATGATGACAAGGATCATGACCATGCCGCCCACGACCACGGCTCGCACGACGAGGGCCATGAAGGGCACCACCACGAAGGGGTGGATCCCCACATCTGGCTGGGTCCAACCCAGGCCAAGGTGATTGCCAAGGCGATTGCAACCGAACTGGGCAAGCTGGATCCTGCCAACCAGGCGCGCTATGCCGCCAATCTCGCGGCCTTCGAGGGCAAGGTGAACGCCCTGGACAAGGTGATCGCCGTGCAGATGGAGGCGGTGGATCAGAAGGGCTACTTCGTGTTCCACGAAGCCTATGGATACTGGGAGCGTCACTACGGCATGAGCTCCAAGGGACACTTCACCGTGAGTCCGGAGCGTCGCCCGGGAGCCAAGACGCTGATTGATATCCGCAAGGCGCTGGAAGAGAAAAAGGCGAGCTGCATCTACGCCGAGCCGCAGTTCTCCCCGGCGGTGATCGAGTCGGTCGCCCGCAATACCGGGGCCAAGGTGCTGCTGCTGGACGAAGTCGGCGAGCAGGTGCCGCTCGGTCCGGACGGTTATCCGCAATTCATGCAGCAATTGGCGGACGCCTTCGCCCAGTGCCGCTAGGCCTTGCCCGACATTGACGATAGAGGCGGCGCGGCCAACTATACTGACCTCCAGCATCTGATATGGAGTGTCAGTCATGAAATGGTTGCTCGTCTCTGCCTGCACGCTGACCCTGCTGGGATCCGGCATACAGGCATCCGGTCTTTCCGAACACATCGCCAGCCCGGAACTCAGGGCAAAAATGCAGGCGGTCTATGGCGCCAGAGCGATCCAGCGGTCCGAGGCCTTCTCTCGTCTGCTGACGCCAAGGGCCGGAACGACGGACCAGCAGAAGCTGGAGCTGGTGAACAACTACTTCAACAACCTGACCTACAGCGAGGATCCCAGACTGTGGGGGGATGATGATTATTGGGCCAATCCGCTGGAGTTCATCGGGGCGAGAGGCGGGGATTGCGAGGACTACAGCATCGCCAAGTACTACACCCTGATGGAGCTGGGGGTCGACGAGAAGAAGCTGCGGCTGGCCTATGTGAAGGCAATTCGTTACAACCAGTTCCACATGGTGACGTTGTACTTCCCGACCATCAAGTCAGATCCCCTGGTGCTGGACAACATCAATGGCCGCATCCTGCCGGGGAGCAAGCGCAATGATCTGCAGCCGGTTTACAGTTTCGATGCCAAAAGCATCTGGATCATGAAATCCCGCCGCGAGGGAACCCTGGCGGGGAGTGCCGATCGCCTGGCCCAGTGGACCTCGATGCAGAGCCGGTTCTCCAGCGAGCATCTGCGCTCCCCCCGTCGCCAGCTATAACTTGCCCGCCGCCTTCAACTCCTCGAAATATTTTCCCGCGCCCGGATGCTGTTCGACACTCAGCACCGGGCCTATTTTGTTGCGCGCCTTGTGAAACAGGTTCGCATAGCCATAGGTCTGTTCGTTGAAACTGGTTTGCTGGCTCAGCATGGCCCGAGTCAGCCGATAGACCTCGTCATCGGGAGTGGCGGCATTGGTCACCAGGGTGGCGGCGATGGCGAAGGTGGGGGTTGCCTTGAGGTTGCCCGGGTAGATGCGTGCCGGCACTTGGCTACGCTGGTAATACCTGACCCCTTTGAGCAGCTGGTCCCTTACGGGCCCCTCGATAGCCAGGAAGCGCACGGCGCAGCGCTTGGCGGTGTCCAGCACGATGCGGTTGGGATGACCCATGACAAGGCCATAGGCATCGATCTGTTTATTGCACAACGCTTCGGAGAGATTGGCGACGCTCTTCAAATCGAGATCCTGCTCCTTTGCGCCCAGAACATTGAACAGGGCCAATGCCGTTTGACGAGTCCCTGAACTCTTCAGGCCCATGTCGATGGGGGCCAGCTTGAGCTGCTCCAGGGTGGTGATATCCCCATCGGCTCGCACCACTATGGTGAAAGGTTCGGCGTGGGTGGCAAAGAGCGCCCTCAGCTCGGGTTGTGGCTGGGCAGCGAAAGGCCCGGTGCCCTGGCTGGCCTGATAGAGCCAGTCGGACTGGACGAGCGCATAGGGTACCTCTCCCGTTTTCAGCTGGCGGAGATTTTCGATGGACCCGGAGCTGGCCTGTAGTTTGCAGGGCATCGTGGGGTCACTTTTTTTGGCCAGTCTGCAGAACTCCTTGATGACCTGGTAATAGATGCCTTGCTCCCCCCCTGTGCCTATGGTCATGGTGGTCGCGTGCAGGGTCGGTTGCCACAGCAGGGCGAGCAGCAGCGGGATCCTCATGATGCATTCTCCTGAGTGGCATAACCATCGATGCCCCAACTGCGCAGCATGTCCACATCGCTTACGTCGCCGGCTTCCGCCAGCAAGGTGTAGCCGGAAGCATGGAGGCATTGGGAGAGCAGGTTCCAATAAAGGGGGGACTGGGTGAGCTGGCAACTGATGAAGACGGGTCTGATGGGGTCGAGCTTGGCCAGATTGTCGTTGTTCATCGGGATGTTGCTGAATGCCAGCTCAATCCCCTGGGACTGGAGTGCGGTCAGTCGTTCCTCGGCCAGGGGGGGAAGATCGCCAGATCCCAGCGCCAGTCCAGCGTCTTGCCACGAGCGCTGGTCAGCACGGGGGCAAACTGCGCCCAGTCTGGGTGGCCGAGCAGGCTGAGAGGCAGCTGAAGTCCTTCCGCCTTCTGAGTCAGCCAGTCGTTGAGCAGCCCCCGAATTTCATCCGGCGAACTGTCCGTGGTGGGGGGGTGCTTGGGTAGCAGGCGGCTGTAGAGCCTGATACTCCCCTGAGTGGAGAAGAAATGCTGCTGATAGGTGTTGCCATCGGTGTCGACCAGCCCAACGAGCTTCTGGTGGGTCGGGAGAGCGTCGTGCTTGCCAAGCTGGGTGATCTTGAGCCGCTGTTGCAGCAGGTCCCGCTTGCGTTCAGAGACCAGCTGGTTGATGGAGGCAACGACTTCCTGCAATTCGCGAAGCCACGGGGTTGGCAGGTTGCCGCTGAACTGGCGTTTGCGGATCCGGGCCAGTTGCAGACTGATCTGTTCGAGGGGGCGCAGCAGGCGGCGGCACACCCAGGTGATCACCAGGCTGAACACCAGCAGGCCGGCGAGCAGCGCAAGTCCGGTACGACTGATGGCGTTCCACAGATGCTGGTAGGCGTAACCCTTGTGTCCCTCGAGCGTGAGGGTACCGAGAATGCGCCAGCCGTCGGTCAACTCCTGCTCAATCTTGACCGGTGGCATGTCGATAACTGAGGGGAGCCAGCCTGGAACATTTTGCTGTGCGGTGTGGAACACCTTCTGGAACAGCACCTGGCCATCCGGATCCAGCAGAACGACGGAGTTGACGAAGCCTCCGTCGAACATGGCGTTCACTATGGTCTCGGCAAGGACCTTGTCATCGTTGAGCAGAGTGCCCTGCAGCACCAGCCCCAGTGCGGTGATGGCGGTTTCAAGGTTGGCCGACATCTGGTCGAGAATAGACTGTCGTACCGTCGTGATCTCCAGCACGAGCAGCAGCGCGGCGCCGATGGTGAAGAGGATTAGGATGATTACATTTAACAATTTTGCCAATGACATACCCACTCCATGGAGATGTTTTTGCAACATTTTCTGGGCCGGAGAGCACCACAACCGGACTTGGTTCTTAAAAATAGAAAAAAATGGCTGAAAATGACGATCATTTCTGCCCATGCTGGAAGGTTATGCATAAAATGTGAGTTTCGTGCATGGAGCTATGAACTTTTTGTAAGTATTTAGGTCTAAAAGCCAGATATTCGGTTTTCATAATAAAAACTCATAAAAACAGACCCACAACCACCACCCTTAGATCTAATAACAGGATAGCGGATGAAACGTCTCCGTCCCTTGGTAGCCCAGGCTGCCAATTGGGAACCCCCGGTTCCCCGCAAGCATTTCTATGCCATGCTATTGCTCACGGCCATGACGCTGTCAGCGGTAGCCGTATTGCCAGCTCCCGGTGACATCCTGGAGCGGCCACTGCGTCTGGAGTTGCCGATCGCCACCACGGGCACCGCAACCAACGAAGACAACACCGACTTCAACGACATTCCGGATCACGAGCTGGTCGAGTCAGCCGCTCCCGAAGACGACATCCCGGCCGATGCCACGCCTCAATGGCAAGATTACCGGGTTCGCAACGGCGAGAACCTGACCACCATCTTCAACAACTTGGGGCTGTCCACCACCACCCTCTACAAGGTGCTGGATGCGGATGCCAAGAACAACCTGGCGCGTCTCAAACCCGGTCAGACCATCGAGTTGCTGATCGATCAGGACAACATTCTGCAGCAGTTGAAGATCCGCCTGAACATCAAGCAGACCCTGGTGCTGGAGCGTACCGACGACACCTATAGCGCCAACATGCTCAATGAAGAGGTGGAGTGGCAGCAGAAGAGCTATGACGGTGTCATCAACGGCAGCTTCTACGTCAGCGCCCGCAATGCCGGGATCCCGGCCAACCACATCCAGAAGATTGCCAACCTGTTCCAGTGGCGCCTCAACTTCGCCAAGGATTTGAAAAAAGGTGACAAGTTCAAGGTGCTGGTCCGCCAGGAGACGGTCGAGGGCAAGAGTACGGGCAATACCCAGTTGCTGGGGGTCGAGGTGTTCAGCCAGGGCAAGGCCGTGTCAGCCTGGTTGTCGGAAGATGGCAACTATTATGACGGTCAGGCAAACAGCCTGGAGCGCGGCTTCCGCCGTTATCCGACTCACAGCCGTTACCGGGTCAGCTCCAGTTTCAACCCGAATCGCCGTCATCCCATTACCGGGCAGGTCCGGCCCCATGAGGGGACCGACTTTGCCCTGCCGGTAGGCACGCCCATCATGGCGACCGGTGACGGTGTGGTCCTCAAGGCAACCAGCCACCCGCTGGCAGGCACCTATGTCGTGATCAAGCACGGTCGTACCCTGATGACCCGTTACCTGCACCTGAGCAAGCTGCTGGTGAAACCCGGGCAGAAGGTGAAAATGGGCGACAAGATAGCCCTCTCCGGCAACACGGGCCGTTCCACCGGTGCTCACCTGCACTACGAAGTACGCATCAACAACCGGCCGGTGGATCCCATGAAGATCAAGCTGCCGATGGCGGAGCCGCTCTCCGGCAAGGACAAGCGTCAGTTCCTCGCCAAGGTGAAGAGCTACCGCAAAGAGATGGAGGCGGGCTGAACGGCGCCCTCCTGACGAAAAAGGCCCCGCCAACTGGCGGGGCCTTTTCATTGCAGAACGGCTTCAATAACCCTTGTCAAAGTCGATCCGGCCGTCCAGCTGCTGACCATCAATGAAGCGGATGTAGTTGCGGATGAAGATCTGGGCTACATCTTCCGGGAAGCTGTAGGCGCTGTTGTGGGGCGTCACGATGAGATTGGGCTGGTGCCAGAGTGGGCTGTCAGCGGGCAGGGGTTCCTGCTCGAACACATCTAGCACCGCCATGGCGGGTTTGCCGGCTTGCAGTGCCGCCAGCAGGTCCCCCTCATGGACGGCATTGCCCCTGCCGACGTTGAAGAAGATGGCGCCCGGTTTGCAGTGGCTGAAGCGTTCGGCGGTGAAGAGATGGCGTGTCTCTCGGGTGGCGGGCAGTACGCTGACGATGACATCGGCCTGGGCCAGCATCTTGTTGAGTGCCGGCAACTGGTACACCTGATCGAACCCGGCACGTTCACGGCCACTGTGGCTGATGCCGAGCACCCTCATGCCAAAATGTTTGCCGGTGTGGGCGATATGCTGCCCTATGCTACCGGTGCCGAGCAGCAGCAGCGTCTTTCCCTTCAAGCCCTGGTAGGGATGGCTCTGCCAGACGCCCTGTTGCTGCTGCTCGCGATAGAGTGGCAACTGGCGGGTCAGGCTGAGCAGATGGCCGAACACATACTCGCTCATCAAGGGGCCGAAGATGCCGCGGACATTGGTGAGCAGGTAGTCGCGGCGGCAACTGGCGTCCAGCAGCACATCGACCCCGGCATAAGTCGACTGGAGCCAGCTTAGCTTGCCGGCCTTGGCCAGCAGCGGCTTGGCCCGGGCAGGCTCGGCCATCAGGATATGAGCGTCACCGATAAGCTGTTCGGCCTCGGCCTGATTGTCGGCCCGAAGAATGTGCAGATGGGGAAGATGGGCCGCCTTGAGCAGGCGTTCATAGTGGCTGTTGTCCTGACTCAACAGCAGCAGGGTACGTTGGCTCATACTCTTGTTCCTTATCGTGTTTATGGCAAGGCGAGAGGGATGCTGTCTCCATCTTACCCCAGTTGATCGGGCAAGATAGTCGAGCAGGGCGCTTTTTCATTTTTAGACGGGGCCCTCGTGGGCTACAATCTGCCCCACATTTTGCAAAGGATCCGACTCCAGTGTTTGGTGACAAGTTTTATAAGCGACTGGCCGAGCTGCAGCCCTGGCAGCAAACCGTCTATACCCTGGCGCTGGCAGAGCGCATGTACCCCAACTATGTGCTCTTTACCCAGGCTTCCGGTTTCGGGGATGCGAGGGCATTCCGTCACGCGCTGGATCAGATGTGGAACTACCTGACGGTCAAGGGATCCCGCGTCAATCTTGGTGCCATTCTGGAAGCGTTTGAAGTCTACATTCCCGATCCCCGCAAGTTTGAATCCTACGGCGCCTATCCGGCACTGGACGCCTGCGTGGCGCTGGGTTGTGCCTACAACTCGGTGATCTGCCGGGTGGGGGAAGAGGCCAACGACGCCAGCCATGCGTCTGTCGGCACGGTCGCCGGCTTCATCGAGATGCTGGAAGAGCGGGATCTCAGCGATGAGGAGCTCTATGAGCACGAGTACATGGAGGCGGAGCTGGAGTTCCAGGTCGAACTGCTCAAGCGGGTGGCCCATGAACGGGACAGCGATCGTATCCTTGCCATTCGCGCCTTTGCGGCCCAGGACGGCGTATCCAACATCGGCATCAGCCTGGAGGCGTAATGCCATCGCGTTCCAGCCATAAAAAAAGCTCCCGGTCGGGAGCTTTTTTTATGGCTGCAGTTCAGGCCCGCTCTTCGGTCAGGGGGCTGACACTCAGCACGGGGGCGGCATCGATACCGTCGGCATTCATCATGGCGGAGATGCGTTGCAGGGAAGAGAGCAACAACCCCTGCTCCCAGTTCTCCAGCGCCTGAAAGCGTTGAATGAAACTCTCCTGCAAGGGGGTCGGAGCCTGGGCAAGCAGGGCGCGTCCCGCGTCAGTGAGCGTCGCATGCACCTTGCGTTTGTCGGTTTCGCTGCGAATGCGCTGCACCAGCTGGCGGCTCTCCAGCCGGTCCATGATGGTGGTGGCGGTGGCCTGGCTCATGTTGGTGTGATCCGCCAACTGGCGCATGGAGATCTGGCCAAGCTCGTCGATCCCCTTGAGCAGCAGGAGCTGAGGCGAGGTCAGGCCGGCCTCCTTGATCAAGCGCTTGGAGTGCATGTCGATGGCACGGATGATCTGGCGCAGGGCGATCAGCACTTCATCATGTTTTTCCATGGGGTCTGGGTCATCGCAGGGCTGTGGAGAGGCGCGAAATTCTCCGCCTAATCCATAACAAGGTCAATATGGTTTTTGATGTAATGGTTTTAGCTCTAATGAATTTTGTGTTAGGTTATCGGATAATTGCCCCATTCCAACCCGATATTTGAGGAGTGAAATCATGCATGACGACCTGGATATCAAGTCCCTGGTTGCCGACCTGCGTGTGGTCAGAGTTCGCTATGAACTGCCGGACACCGCAGCATTTGTGCGTTATCAACCTGCCTATGACGAGGACCCCAACAACCTCAAGGTACACCACTACGATGGTGAGCTGCCGCTCTCTTGCAGCAATACAGGTTCTTTCAGCCTAAAGGAGTTGGTCAATGAGTTGCGCTATGCCTATGTGCTGGTTCACCTCTTCCCCGACGAGAGTGCCATGAACTTCTATCTGGCGGGTCTGGACAATGGACTGGCACAGCTGGAGTTCATCGGTGGCTCCTATGACTTCAGCCGCCTCTGGATCACCAGCGGTGTCTCCAATCTGGGGGTGCCCATGGCGATCTTCCTTGGCAAACGCCACGCAGTGAACGGTCAGCCGTCGGTGACCCTGGTGGATCACCGTGAGCAGGTGGCAGGTCGTCTGGCCTATCGCGCCATCGGCGGTGCCGGCGATCACGTGGGTGAAGACTTTTTCAACAACGACTAAGGAGGCCCGATGCGAGCAACCAAAGGGCTTTTGAAAGGCCTCAATCCCACCATGGCCATGACAGCCCTCACCGTCGTGACCCTCTTCCTGCTGTTCGGCGTCTTTGATCCGGATACCGCAGGAACCTGGTTTACCGGGGCCAAGGACACCATCATTGCTGGCTTCAAGTGGTATTACATCCTGGTGGTCGCCCTGTTCCTGTTCTTCGCCGTCTACCTGATGTTCAGCCGCTTCGGCAGCATCCGGCTGGGCGACGACGACCAGGTACCGGAGTTTGGCTACTTTGCCTGGTTCTCCATGCTGTTCAGCGCAGGCATGGGCATAGGCCTGGTGTTCTGGAGCATCGCCGAGCCCATGTATCACCTGCAGGGCAACCCCTTCATCACCGAAGGCATGACGCCGGAAGCGGCCCAGATCGCCATGCGCCTCACCTTCTTCCACTGGGGTCTGCACCCCTGGGCCATCTATGTGATCGTCGGCCTGTCGCTGGCCTTCTTCAGCTACCGGCGCAAGTTGCCGCTGGCCATCCGCTCCGTGCTCTATCCCATTCTTGGCGATCGCATCTACGGCTTCTGGGGCCATGCCGCCGACGTGCTGGCGGTGTTCGGTACCGTGTTCGGGGTGGCGACCTCCCTTGGGCTGGGCGTCTCCCAGATGAACACCGGCCTCAACCAGATGTTCGGCATGGGCGTGTCACAAGCGAACCAGCTCTGGCTCATCGGTGGCATCAGCCTGATTGCCACCCTGTCGGCCATCTCCGGCGTCGGGCGCGGGGTGAAGATCCTCTCCGAACTCAATATCTGGCTGAGCGTGTTCGTGCTGGGCCTCTTCCTGGTGCTGGGGCCAACCACCTACATCCTCAACGCCTATGTGCAGAACATCGGTGATTACCTGCAGAACATCGTCAAGCTGAGCTTCTGGACCAATACCGAAGCCAACGGCACCTCGGCCTGGCAGTCTAGCTGGACCGCGTTCTACTGGGGCTGGTGGATTGCGTGGGCCCCCTTTGTCGGCATGTTCATCGCCCGCATCTCCAAGGGCCGCACGATTCGTGAATTCGTGCTCGGCGTGCTGCTGGTGCCCTCCCTGCTCGGCATGTTCTGGCTCACCGTGTTTGGCGGGACAGCCATGAACCTGGAGCTGTTCGGTGGCGGCGGCGTGGTGGAAGCGGTCAATCAGGATGTCACCATGGCGCTTTACAAGACAGTGGAACTCCTGCACTGGGAGACCTTCGGCTGGATTGCCAAGGGGGTGCTGACCCTGCTTATCTGCACCTACTTCATCACCTCCAGTGACTCGGGCACGCTCGTGATTACGACGCTGCTCTCCATCGGCGACCAGGATCCCCCCGTGCTGCACCGCGCCATCTGGGGGCTGGGGCAGGGGCTGGTCGCGGCCATTCTGCTGGTCTCCGGCGGGTTGGCCGCCCTGCAGGCCGCCAGCATCATCGCCGCGCTGCCCTTCTCGGTCATCATGCCGGCCATGTGCTATTCCCTGATGCAGGGGCTCAAACAGGAGAGCCAGCACCAGTTCGAATACAGGCAGAAGCTCAAGCGCCATCCGGGGTCGGTCAATCTGAGCCTGATGGATCGCATCGGTCCGGGCTGATGACAGGTTCGGTCAAACGAAAGGGGAACCTCGCGGTTCCCCTTTTTCATGCCTGTTCGGCGGTCGTTAGCTACAGCATCTGCTTGAGTCGATAGAGCAGGTCAAGGGCCTGTCGCGGGGTCAGCTCGTCCGGGCGAACTGCTGCCAGCTCCTCCACCACAGGATGGGGTTGCGGGGCGAGAGTGACCGGAGCCGGACGGCTTTCGCCGGCGGCCACCGGAGTGGCACTCTCCAGCTCGTGCAGTTTGTGACGGGCCTGCTGGATCACCGATTTGGGCACCCCGGCCAGCGCCGCTACCTGCAGGCCGTAGGAGCGGCTGGCCGCACCTTCCTGCACCGCGTGCATGAAGGCGATGGTGTCGCCGTGCTCCACCGCATCCAGGTGGACGTTGGCCAGCCCGCTCATCAGCTCGGGCAGGCGGGTCAGCTCGAAGTAGTGGGTGGCGAACAGGGTGTAGGCGCCAATCTTGCTTGCCAGCTGCTCGGCGCAGGCCCAGGCCAGGGAGAGGCCGTCGTAGGTGCTGGTGCCGCGGCCAATCTCGTCCATCAGCACCAGACTGCGGGCGGTGGCGTTATTGAGGATATTGGCGGTTTCGGTCATCTCCACCATAAAGGTGGAGCGGCCGGAGGCGAGATCATCCGACGCCCCGATGCGGGTGAAGATGCGGTCGATGGGGCCGATGCGGGCGCTGTCGGCGGGCACGAATGCGCCGATATGGGCCAGCAGCACGATGAGCGCGGTCTGGCGCATGTAAGTGGACTTACCGCCCATGTTGGGGCCGGTGATGATCAACATCCGCCGCTCCCGCTCCAGCCGTATCGGGTTGGCGATGAAGGGATCTGTCATCACCTGCTCCACCACCGGATGGCGGCCCGCCTCGATGAGGATCTGATCTTCGTCGATGAGGGTGGGGCAGCGATAGTCGAGGGTCTCTGCCCGCTCCGCCAGGTTGGCCAGCACGTCCAGCTCCGCCAGTGCGGCAGCAGACTCCTGCAGATCGCCGAGGTGCGGCAGCAGGGCGTCGAGCAGCTCCTCGTAGAGGCGTTTCTCCAGCGCCAGCGCCTGGGCCTGGGCGGTGAGCACCTTGTCCTCGTACTTCTTCAGCTCATCGATGATGTAGCGCTCGTTGTTTTTCAGCGTCTGGCGGCGGATGTAGTGGGCCGGCACCAGGTGGCTGTTGGCGCGGCTCACCTCGATGTAGAAGCCGTGCACCTTGTTGTAGCCCACCTTGAGGGTGTTGATGCCGGTGAGCGCCTTCTCCCGCTCCTCGATGCGGGCCAGGCTGGCGGTGGCGCCATTGGCCAGATCCCGCAGCTCGTCCAGCTCCTGATTGAACCCTTCACGGATGACGCCGCCATCGCGGATGAGCACCGGCGGCACCTCCATCACGGCACGCTCCAGCAGGTCGAACAGCTCGGGGAAGGTACTTGCCCGCTCGCGCAGCTGCTGCACCGCCTCGTGCTCGCTCTCCGCCAGCAGACGCTGCAACTCGGGCAGCTGAGCAAAAGCCTGCCGCAGCCGGGTCAGATCGCGCGGGCGGGCACTGCGCAGGGCGAGGCGCGCCAGCACCCGCTCCACATCGCCGACCTGGCGCAGCAATCCGCCCAGCTCGTCGTAAAGGTTCTGCTCGATGAGCTCCTTGATGGTGCTCTGGCGACCTTTGAGGATCACCCGATCGCGGATCGGCTGGTGGATCCAGCGCTTGAGTAGCCGGCTGCCCATCGGCGTGGCGGTGCAATCGAGCACGGCGGAGAGGGTATTGTCGTGACCGCCGGCCAGATTCTGGGTCAGCTCCAGATTGCGGCGGGTGGCGGCATCCATGATGACCGCATGGTCGGGCTGCTCCAGGCGCACGCTGCGAATGTGGGGCAGGGCGGTGCGCTGGGTGTCTTTCACGTACTGCATCAGGCAGCCGGCGGCGCACAGGGCGGTCTCGCTCTGCTCGACCCCAAAGCCCACCAGATCCTGGGTGCCGAACTGCTGGCACAAGAGCTTGCGGGCGGTGCCGAGCTCGAACTCCCACTCCGGGCGGCGGCGCAGACCGCGGCGACCCTCGACATGGTGCAGGAAGGCGAACGATTCGGGGTAGAGCAGCTCCGCCGGATTGGTGCGTTGCAGCTCCGCCAGCAGGGTCTCTTCTTTCTCGAACTGGTTGATGAAGAAGCGTCCGGAGCCGATGTCCATGGTGCCGTAACCGAAGCGGCGGCCATCGTGGTAGACGGCGGCGATCAGGTTGTCCTGCCGCTCGCTGAGCAGCGCCTCGTCGGAGACGGTACCCGGGGTGATGATGCGAATGACCTTGCGTTCCACCGGCCCCTTGCTGGTGGCGGGATCCCCCACCTGCTCGCAGATGGCGGCCGATTCGCCGAGCTGTACCAGCTTGGCGAGATACCCCTCGATGGCGTGATAGGGCACCCCGGCCATCGGGATGGGACTGCCGGCCGACTGGCCGCGCTTGGTCAGGGAGATGTCGAGCAGCTGGGAGGCCTTGCGGGCGTCGTCGTAGAAGAGCTCGTAGAAGTCACCCATGCGATAGAACAGCAGGATCTCCGGGTTCTCGGCCTTGAGGGTCAGATACTGCTGCATCATGGGGGTGTGGGCGCTCAAGTTGGCGCCTGGCGCTTGGTATTGTGCTGTCATGTGCTATTCCAGAAGGTGCTCTTGCGGGCAAACGTCTGCCGTCATGGGTCTGAATCTGGGGGCCATTCTACATGCTCGAGGCAAGATGGTGAGGAGGAATCTCCGTCTTGGGGGCAAAGCCGGCATCCCGTCGCGGATCTGTGCATCCGGCTGATGCTGACCAGAGTGGCCTGGGGAGAGCCTTGCCCAGAAGAGGCATGGGGGAGGAGAAATAGCATCCCCGCACGGATGCGGGGATGGGAGAGACGGGGAGAGTGTCGCCCTCAGTACATGGCTTCGTCGCCGCTCAGCATCTCGTGCAGTTTGGCTTTCTGCTCGGGCGTCAGCACCCGGCTCACCTCGAAGAGGTAGTGGGCGCGATGGTAGCGAGCCTCGGCCTGTACGTCGCTGATGGTCTGCAGCTGTTTCTTGGCGGCCGCCTCATCCCACTTGCCGGACTTGATCATGTTGACGATGACGTCCTGGCCGATTGCGTCGAGCTTGATTGAGCCCAGCTCCCTGGTGGCCTGCTCGCGCAGCCCCTTGATCTGCTCCACCTGCGCGCTGGAGAGGTTCAGCTCCTGGGCCAGGGTGGTCTCGCTCTGCAGCTCGGCGGTACCCTCGGTGGCAAAGGCATGGGTGGCGATACACATTGCGAGGGCTGTCATGGCGACGTTGAACGGATGCTTCATCCGGCTTTCTCCTTGGTCTGATGGGATGGAAACCGCATGCATGGCGGTGTTGGAACATGATAACGAGCAGCCATGTACTGGAGCTTAAGCGACGACAACTTGCTGACGCAGTGGCCCCGGGGTCGGTTGCCCGAGGGGCGGGGCAACTGCATAATGAGCGCCATATTTCGCCTGGAAGAGGCCGGAAGAGGACGCGATGATGGGACTTGAAGCAGAGATCTCCCGCTTATCCCGGGAATTGGGCGAGGCACTGCTGGCCAGAGGCTGGCTGGCCGCCACGGCGGAATCCTGCACCGGCGGCGGGGTTGCCACTGCCATCACGGATACTGCCGGCAGCTCTGCCTGGTTCGATCGCGGTTTCGTGACCTACACCAACGAAGCCAAACAGCAGATGCTCGGCGTCAGCATCGACAGCCTGTTGCGCCACGGCGCCGTCAGCGAACCCGTGGTGCTGGAGATGACCCGGGGCTGCCTGGCCCGCTCCGATGCGGGTATCTGCGTGGCCATCAGCGGTATCGCCGGGCCTGGTGGTGGCAGCGAGGAGAAACCGGTCGGCACTGTCTGGTTTGCCTGGGCAGATCGTACCGGTCGTCACCACTCCCTGCTTGCCCGTTTCGATGGGGATCGCCATCAGGTGCGCCAGCAGGCGGTCAGACAGGCCTTGTCCGGACTCCTGGCACTGCTCAAATAAATTGGGCTTGATACTGTATGCATAAACAGTATACTTAGCCCAACTTCACTTCTTACTCACGATTCCCAGCGGAGATTGGCATGGATCAGAACAAACAGAAGGCACTGGCGGCTGCGCTGGGCCAGATCGAAAAGCAGTTTGGCAAAGGCTCCATCATGCGTCTGGGCGACAGCAAGACCATGGATATCGAAGCCATCTCCACCGGCTCTCTCTCTCTGGACGTGGCGCTGGGGATCGGTGGTCTGCCGTGCGGTCGTATCGTCGAGATCTACGGTCCGGAATCGTCCGGTAAAACTACGCTGACCTTGCAGGTGATCGCCGAAGCCCAGAAGAAGGGCAAAACCTGTGCCTTCGTCGATGCGGAGCACGCACTGGATCCTATCTATGCCGCCAAGCTGGGCGTCAACGTCGACGACCTGCTCATCTCCCAGCCGGATACCGGTGAACAGGCACTGGAGATTTGCGACATGCTGGTGCGCTCCAATGCCGTCGACGTCATCATCGTCGACTCCGTGGCGGCCCTGACCCCGAAAGCGGAAATCGAAGGCGAAATGGGTGACTCCCACGTCGGCCTGCAGGCCCGACTGATGTCCCAGGCGCTGCGTAAATTGACCGCCAACATCAAGAACGCCAACTGCCTGTGCATCTTCATCAACCAGATCCGGATGAAGATTGGCGTCATGTTCGGCAGCCCGGAGACCACCACCGGTGGTAACGCTCTGAAGTTTTACGCCTCCGTGCGCCTGGACATCCGTCGTACCGGCGCCATCAAGGAAGGGGACGAGGTGGTCGGCAACGAAACCCGCGTCAAGGTCGTCAAGAACAAGGTGGCGCCACCCTTCAAGCAGGCTGAGTTCCAGATCTTCTATGGTGCCGGTATCTCCAAGGAGGGCGAGCTGGTGGATCTCGGCGTCAAGCACAAGCTGATCGACAAGGCGGGCGCCTGGTACAGCTACAACGGCGAGAAGATCGGCCAGGGCAAAGCCAACGTGATGAAGCTCTTCTCCGAAAACAAGGCACTGGCTGCCGAGGTGGAAGTGAAGCTGCGCGAGCTGCTGCTCTCTGGCGCCGCGCCGGTGGAAGAGAAGGCCACGGCTGCCGAATACGACGAGTTTGAAGCTGAAAACGAACAAGAGTTCGAATAAGGAATGAGGAAAGGCCGGGTTGATACCCGGCCTTGTTGTTTATGGCGGATGAATCTGTGAACGGAACGGGCGAGCCCGTCGAATTGACCTTTGAAGAGCAGCTGGCGGCCGCCCGTGCCTACGCCATGCGCAGCCTGGCCCGTCGCGAGAGTGCCGAGTCGGAGCTGGCCAGACGCCTGCGTCAGAAGGGATTCGAGGAGGAGGTGGTTGCCGTTGTACTCGACCATTGCCGTGGCTATGGCTGGGTCAATGACGAGCGTTACGGTGCCATGGCGGTGCGTGCTGGTGCGGCCAAAGGCCATGGTCCGCTCAGGATCCGCTTCGACCTGCGCCGCAAGGGGCTGGATGACACCCAGATCGAGGCGGCCCTGGATCAACCCGAGCTCGAATGGTTCGAACTGGCGCTTGCGTTGTTGTCGCGTCGGGCAAAGGCGACCAACTTTGCCGACTTCAAACAGCGCATGAAGTGGCTCAAATATCTGATGGGGCGTGGCTTTACCCAGGAGCAAGCCCGTTACGCCCTCTCAGCCATGCAAGGTGAGCAATAGTGGCGCGCCAAGGTTGAACACCTATAGCAACTGGTGTGCGGTGCGGCTGGTGGGGAATATCAGCCCTTCGCCGAGTCTGTCGATGGCGGCCCTGTGGTCGAGCGAGGCATCCCGAAGCCCCCCTGTTGCGACGTGCTTGTGGGTGCTGCTGCCAAAGCTGGCCCCTTGGGGGCTATTTCACCCGCCAAGGGTCCCCACGTTTTACTTTACCCTGCAGAAAACTTACATTAATGCGGTTAAAAGTCCGTATTCGAATCAAGCAGGATTTTCCATGTACATGTCCACGTCAGAGATTCGCGCTGCGTTTCTCGAGTATTTCCGCACCCAGGGACACCAGGTTGTCTCTTCCAGCTCGCTGGTACCGCACAACGATCCGACCCTGCTCTTCACCAACGCAGGGATGAACCAGTTCAAGGACGTGTTCCTTGGCGCCGACAAGCGTGCCTATCACCGTGCCACCACGGCCCAGCGTTGCGTGCGGGCTGGCGGCAAGCACAATGACCTGGAAAACGTCGGCTATACCGCCCGTCACCACACCTTCTTCGAGATGCTGGGCAACTTCAGCTTCGGTGACTACTTCAAACAGGACGCCATCCGGTTTGCATGGGAATTCCTGACCGGTACCCTCAAGCTGCCCAAAGAGCGCCTGCTGGTGACCGTCTACGCGACTGACGACGAAGCCTTCGACATCTGGGAAAAAGAGGTCGGCGTGCCGGCCGATCGCATCGTGCGCATCGGTGACAACAAGGGGGCTCCTTATGCATCCGACAACTTCTGGGCCATGGGCGATACCGGCCCATGCGGTCCCTGCACCGAGATCTTCTACGACCACGGCGATCACATCTGGGGTGGCCCTCCCGGTTCACCGGAAGAGGATGGCGACCGCTTCATCGAGATCTGGAACGTGGTCTTCATGCAGTTCAACCGTCAGGCTGACGGCACCATGGAGCCGCTGCCCCGTCCGTCCGTGGATACCGGCATGGGTCTGGAGCGTATCTCCGCCATCATGCAGGGAGTGCACTCCAACTATGAGATCGACATCTTCCAGGCGTTGATCAAGAAGGCGGCCGAGATCGTCGGCACCACGGATCTGAGCAACCAGTCCCTGCGCGTCATCGCGGACCACATCCGTTCCTGCGCCTTCCTGGTGGCTGACGGTGTCATGCCCTCCAATGAAGGTCGCGGCTACGTGCTGCGCCGCATCATCCGCCGCGCCGTGCGTCACGGCCGCAAGCTGGGTGCTACCGACGTCTTCTTCTACAAGCTGGCTGCCGAGCTGGCCGTGCAGATGAAGGATGTGGCGGCAGAACTGATCGCCCAGCTGCCGCTGGTCGAGCGAGTGTTGCGCATCGAGGAGGAGCAGTTCGTCCGCACGTTGGACAGAGGTCTGCTGCTGCTGGAAGACGTCCTGGCCAACCTCGGTGATGCCAAGGTTATCCCGGGTGAAGTGGTGTTCAAGCTCTATGACACTTACGGCTTCCCGGCCGACCTGACCGCCGATGTGGTGCGCGAGCGCGAGATCGGCATCGACGAAGAGGGCTTCAAGGCCGAGATGGAGAAGCAGCGCGCCCGCGCGAAAGAGGCTTCCAGTTTCGGCGTGAACTACAACGACGTGCTGAAGCTCGATTTCGAGACCCCCTTTACCGGTTACAAGCAGCTGAGCCAGAACACCCAGGTGGTCGGTATCTACAAGGATGGTGTCGAGGTCAATGGCCTCATCGCCGGTGAAGAGGCAGTGATCGTGCTGGCGGAGACCCCCTTCTATGCGGAGTCCGGCGGTCAGGTGGGTGACAGCGGCATCCTCAAGGTGGATGACGGCATCTTCGCCGTCACCGACACCCAGAAAGCGGGCAAGGCGATCATCCACAAGGGCTATCTGGAACTGGGTACCCTGGAGAAGGGAGCCGAGGTCGAGGCCGTGGTCGATGGCGACCGTCGTCAGGCCATCGCCCTTAACCACTCCGTGACTCACCTGCTGCACGCGGCCTTGCGCCAGGCGCTGGGTGAGCATGTGACCCAGAAAGGATCCCTGGTGGGCGCCGAGCGCATGCGCTTCGACTTCTCCCACTTCGAAGGGCTGACCATGGCGACCATTCGCCGGATCGAGGAGCTCGTCAACGCCCAGATCCGTGCCAACCACGAGGTGGCCACCCAGCTGATGGGGCTGGAAGAGGCCAAGTCAGCCGGTGCCATGGCGCTGTTTGGCGAGAAATATGAAGACGATGTGCGCGTGGTACGCATGGGCGACTACTCCACCGAGCTGTGTGGCGGTACTCACGCCAAGCGCACCGGTGATATCGGCTTCTTCAAGATCATCGCCGAGAGCGGCATCGCGGCTGGCGTGCGCCGTATCGAAGCGGTCACCGGCAAGAGCGCCATCGATCTGATGCATCAGCTGGGTGAACAGATCGAAGAGGCCGCCGCGCTGGTGAAGGGCGATCAGTTCTCCATCGCCGACAAGGTTCGCCAGGTACTGGACAAGGCCAAGATGATGGAGCGCGAGCTGGAACAGCTCAAGGCCAAGCTGGCGGCGCAGGCGGGTAACGACCTGCTGAGCCAGGTCATCGACATCAATGGCCAGAAGGTGCTGGTTGCCGCCCTGGAAGGGGTCGACCCCAAATCCCTGCGCGGCATGCTGGACGAGCTGAAGAACCAGATGAAATCCGGTGTCGTGCTGCTGGCAACCAGCAGTGATGGCAAGGTCAACCTGATCGCGGGCGTGACCAATGACCTGACCGGCAAGGTCAAAGCTGGTGAGCTGGTCAATCTGGTGGCCCAGCAGGTGGGTGGCAAGGGCGGTGGTCGTCCCGACATGGCACAGGCGGGTGGTACCCAGCCTGAGGCGGTGCCGGCGGCGCTGCAATCCGTTCACTCCTGGCTGGAAGAGCGCCTGTAAGCGGGCGAGGTGATCTGTGGCACTCTATGTACAGAAGTACGGTGGCACCTCGGTCGGCACGCTGGAGCGGATCGAGGCAGTTGCTGAGCGGGTTCAACTGACCCGTGCCCAGGGACATGACGTGGTGGTGGTGGTCTCCGCCATGTCGGGCGAAACCAACCGGTTGCTGGGCATGGCCCAGCAGCTGGACCAGGATGCCAACCGGCGCGAGATGGATGTGCTGATCTCCACCGGTGAGCAGGTCACCATTGCGCTGCTGGCGATTGCGCTCAACAAGCGCGGTTGCCCCGCAGTCTCGATGACCGGTGATCAGGTCCGCATCCACACCGACTCCGCCTATGGCAAGGCGCGCATCACCCGTATCGACACCGAGCAGGTGGAAGCCGCACTCGGTGCCGGCAAGGTGGTGGTGATCGCCGGTTTCCAGGGGCGCGATGAGCACAATGCCATCACGACACTGGGCCGAGGGGGTTCGGATACCACCGCGGTGGCCGTGGCTGCGGCCATCAAGGCCGATGAGTGCCAGATCTTTACCGATGTGGACGGGGTGTATACCACGGATCCGCGCATCGAGCCCAAGGCGCGTCGCCTCGATACCATCACCTTCGAGGAGATGCTCGAGATGGCGAGTCTCGGAGCCAAGGTGTTGCAGATCCGTTCGGTCGAGTTCGCGGGCAAGTACCGCGTGCCGCTAAGGGTGCTGTCGAGTTTTGTCGACGGAGAGGGAACCTTAATCACATATGGAGGTGAGAGGATGGAAGCACCCCTGGTATCCGGCATTGCGTTCAATCGCAACGAGGCCAGCCTGACCATTCTGGGTGTGCCGGACAGGCCGACCGTGGCCGCGCAGATCCTGAATCCGATCAGCGACGCCAACATAGATGTCGACATGATAGTGCAGAACACCATGGGGGATGGTACCGCCGACTTCACCTTCACGGTGAATCGCGATGATTATCGCCGGGCCCGCGCCTTGCTGGAGGAGACCGCCAGCGAGCTGGGGGCCGCCTGCGTGCAGGGCAACGGAGAGATCGCCAAGGTCTCCATCGTCGGGGTCGGCATGTGGAATCATCCTGGTGTAGCGCGCACCATGTTCAAGGTATTGGGTGAGGAAGGGATCAACATGCAGCTGATCTCCACCTCTGAAATCAAGATATCCGTGGTGATTGACGAGAAGTACCTGGAGCTGGCCGTGCGTTCGTTGCACTCTGCGTTCGGGTTGGATCAAGAGCCTCATGAGCAGCCCTTGGGAAACAATCCCTGATTGATTTAGTTTCAACCATTTACCATATCGGTATCTTTGTAAGATAATGGCGCATATCGATATAAATACAAAACAGGATACAGGAGCAAGCGAATGCTTATTTTGACTCGTCGTGTAGGGGAAACCCTGATGATTGGTGACGAAGTAACCGTTACCGTACTGGGCGTAAAAGGGAACCAGGTTCGTATCGGTGTGAATGCACCGAAAGAGGTTTCCGTACACCGCGAAGAGATCTACATGCGGATACAGGCCGAGAAAGTCCCGGGCCAACCGAATTTCTAAGCCATTTCATGGCTGCCTGAAGGCGACATCCCGGATGTCGCCTTTTGTTTTTCAGGGGCCTGCAAATCGGCCTGCAGAGCGCGAAACTACTGGGTAAGTGTCGATATTGCTTGAATATTCCACTCTTTGGCCAAATGCTGAGCGAACGCTCTGTTTTCTCCAAAAAAGTGTTTGACTAAAAATCCCTGTGAAGTATTATCAGCCCCGCAAACGGAGAGGTGGCCGAGAGGCTGAAGGCGCTCCCCTGCTAAGGGAGTATGCGGCTTATACCCGCATCGGGGGTTCGAATCCCCCCTTCTCCGCCATTTTGCGCCCGTAGCTCAGCTGGATAGAGTACCTGGCTACGAACCAGGTGGTCAGAGGTTCGAATCCTCTCGGGCGCACCATATTTGACTCTTGGAGTCATGTGTTGACCATCAGCAAGTCGGCACTAAAGAAGGCTTACTGTTGAGTAAGCTTTTTTTATCGTTTGAAAACAGGGCGCCCGTAGCTCAGCTGGATAGAGTACCTGGCTACGAACCAGGTGGTCAGAGGTTCGAATCCTCTCGGGCGCACCATTTCAAGCAATACAATGATTTATGAGCGCCCGTAGCTCAGCTGGATAGAGTACCTGGCTACGAACCAGGTGGTCAGAGGTTCGAATCCTCTCGGGCGCACCATGTTTCAAGCAGTGCAACAATTTATGAGCGCCCGTAGCTCAGCTGGATAGAGTACCTGGCTACGAACCAGGTGGTCAGAGGTTCGAATCCTCTCGGGCGCACCATATTTCAAGCAGTGCAACAAGTTGTGAGCGCCCGTAGCTCAGCTGGATAGAGTACCTGGCTACGAACCAGGTGGTCAGAGGTTCGAATCCTCTCGGGCGCACCATACAGACAGCCTCGACGTCAGTCGGGGCTGTTTTTTTATGGGCGATTTCCTCCTCCCCATCATGGGGTTGTCTCTCTCGTGTCCTTCTCCCTGACGCCCCCACGGGGGACGGTTCCCCCCGGCTGCACGTGCCTCCGGGTCACCACTCTCGACGTATCTTGTCTGGCAGGCTGCTGACACATCCCGTGGCCGTGCCTGTGGACCTGGGTGCCCTTACCATAACGCACTATGCTGTGCGGGGCTGGCGCCCTCTGGCGGCCTGCTGAGGCGTTTGGCGGGCAATAAAAAAGGATGCCGCGGCATCCTTTCATGTCTTCGTTGAGAGAATCAGCTTTTCAGCCACTTGCGGATGCGGTTGGCATCCCCGACAGGGGTGCGTTTGCCCACCGAGTTGAGCAGTACGATGGCGAGCTCCTGACGATCCGGTTTGGCACGCATCAGCAGGCAGCGGCCCGCTTCGTCGGTATAGCCTGTCTTGGAGAGGCGTACATCCCAGTCCGGGTTCTTCACCAGCGGGTTGGTATTGTTGAACATCAGGCTGTAGGCCGGCTTGCGAAAGCGCATCTCCCTGCTGGTGTCCTGGGTGAATTCACGGATCAGCGGCTGTCGATAGGCCGCAGAGAGGAGCTTGGCCAGATCCTGGGCGGTGGAGACGTTGCGGGTGGAGAGACCGGTGGAGTCATAGTAGCGGGTGTTGCGCATGCCGAGCTGTCTGGCCTTGTTGTTCATGGCGCGGATGAAGGCCTGGCGACCCCCCGGGTAGTGGCGGGCAAGCGCCGAGGCCATGCGGTTCTCGGAGGACATCAGCGCCAGATGCAGGGCGTCGCGGCGGCTGACCTGGGTGCCCATGCGCACCCGTGAATAGGTGTGCTTGATGTTGTCCCTGTCGTTCTGATCGATGGTCAGGGTCTGATTGAGGTTCTGGCGGGCATCCAGCACCACCAGCGCCGTCATCAGCTTGGTGAGAGAGGCGATGGGGCGCACCCGGGTGGGGTTTTTCTGATACAGGGTCTTGCCGGTGTTGACGTCCATCACCAGGGCACTGCCCGATTTGAGCTGCAGCTTGGCCGGGTCGGGGGTCGCCAGGGCTGTCTGCGAACCCAGCAGTCCCATCAATCCACCTACCAGCGCGATTGCGCGAATCCAACACCCCATACAACCAACTCCATCCACAGCGAAAAAAGGCGCTAGATTCACTCATTTTTGCCCCTGCTTTACAAGAGCGAGCAGGGGGAATTCGCCACTATTTTCCATAAAAAAGGGCCGCCTGTGGGCGACCCTGTGGTTTGTCTCACTCTCTGGAGACGCCGGGCTTGCGTCTGCTCCACCAGCGCCAGACCAGAGCGATGAGGCCGCCCACCAGCAGCACGACCGGCAGGTAGATAATGACGCTGAGAAATTGGGACTCATACTGCGCGGCCAGCTTGGTGTGGCTCAGGTAGTAACCCAGCCCGACCAGGGGGCAGATCCACATGATGGAGCTGATCAGGTTGACCACCAGGAAGCGCCCCTGGGGGATCTCGTTGGCGCCGACGATATAGGGGTAGGCGGTACGCACGAAGGCGATGTAGCGGGCGGTGATCAGGGTGATGATGCCGTACTTGTTGAGCAGGTAGTGCACCTTCTCCTTGTGCTTGTCATCGAGATGGGACATCAGCCTGTGATACATCCGGGTGTGGCCGAGGAAACGCCCCTGCATGTAGCCAAGCCAGGTACCGACGAAGGTCGCCATGATCAGCAGCGGGACCACTGCCATCGGCAACACCCCCTGATAGATCAGCACGCCGGTCAGGATCAGCAGGGTATCCCCTGGCAGGAAGGCGGTGGGGATAAAGCCATTCTCGAGCACCAGGAAGGTCAGCAGGACGACATAGACCATGAAGACCATCTTGGGATCAGAGAGTGTCGCCAGATCCTGATGCATAAAGGCGTGAGCCAGGTGGTAAAACTGCTCCATACATGCAAACTCCGCAGGTTAGCTGGGTTGGTCGGTCAAGGGCATGGCAAGCACCTTGTCGATGCGCAGGCCGTCCATATCCACGATTTCCAGTTGCCACTGTTCCAGGGTGACCAGGTCTCCGGTCTGGGGAAGGCGGCCAAGGAGCAGCATGATAAGCCCTCCAAGGGTGTGATAGTGATGTTTTTCTTCTTCCGGCAGACGAACCAGCTCCAGACAGTCCTTCAATTCTGGCAGCGGAATGAGGCCGTCGAGCAGCCAGCTGCCGTCGGCGCGCTGGAAGGCCCAGTTGTCTTCCCCATCTTCCTGCTGGAAGTCGCCGGCCAGGGTTTCCAGCAGATCCTGCTGGGTGACCAGCCCCTGCAGCTCGCCATATTCGTCCACCACCAGCACCATGTGCTCGGAGTGGGTACGGAAGTGGTTGAGCAGCTCCAGGCCGTTGAGGGTCTCCGGCAGCAGGCTGCCGTCCTGGGTCAGCGCCGCCAGATCGATGGGCTCTCCCTTGATGTAGGCGTGCAGCACCTTGCTGACGTTGAGGATGCCGACGAGATCCGACAGGCTGCCGTCACAGACAGGGAAGAAGCTGTGGCGATACTCCACCAGACGTTGGAGGTTCACTTCCAGCGGCAGTGACAGGTCCAGATAGCGGATGTCGCTGCGCGGCACCATCAGGGAGGCCAGGCTGCGTTCGTCGAGGCGGAACACGTTGCGCAACATAGTGTGCTCATGGTCCTCAATCACCCCCGCTTCGGAGCCCTCCACCAGCATGGCGTGGATCTCCTCCTGAGTGACGTTGTTGCTGCTGCGCTGATCGACCCGCAGCAGCCGCAGGCTGGCGTTGGTGGAGGCGGAGAGCAACCAGACGAAGGGACGGGTCAGGGTCGCCAGCCAGAGCATGGGGCGGGCTACCAGACAGGCAATGCGCTCGGCGCTGAGCTGTCCGAGGCGTTTGGGCACGAGCTCCCCTACCACGATGGAGAGATAGGTGACCAGCACGACCACGATGACGGTGGCGAGCAGGCTGCTGCTCTTGGGGGAGAGCCCCCACTCCTGCAGCCAGAGAGCGAAGGGCTGGGCCAGCAGGGACTCGCCATAGATACCGTTGAGCAGGCCGATGCTGGTGATGCCGATCTGCACGGCGGAGAGGAAATGGGTCGGATCTTCCCCGAGCTTGAGGGCGATGGCGGCGGAGCGGCTCCCTTCGCTCGCCATTTTGGCGAGGCGTGCCTTGCGTGCCGTCACGATGGCGATTTCCGACATGGCGAAGACGCCATTGAGCAAAATCAATCCAAACAGGATCAATATTTCCATACTGCAGCAGCACTCCCGATAGAAAAGACCGCTGGCAGTGTAATGAATTTGCGGGCTCTGCGCTTGTGAAAGGAGGTGATTTGGCTCGTGAATTTTTGAATATCGTCCCGGCGGGAGGGATAAAACTGCGGGGCAGGAGAGGGAGAACTGAACCCCTGACATGAAAAAGCCCCCGATAAACGGGGGCTTGTCATGTTGCGCTGTGGCTTAGAGCGCGGCGATCTCGGCCTGCTGGGCTTCCAGCTTGGTCAGCTGGAGACGGTAATCTTCCAGCTTCTCGCGCTCCTTGATGATGACCGCTTCCGGCGCCTTGGCGACGAAGGCTTCGTTGCCGAGCTTGCCTTCGATGCGGCCGCACTCGCCCACCAGACGGGCCACCTCTTTGGCCAGACGGGCCAGCTCGGCTTCCTTGTCGATGAGACCGGCCATGGGGATCATCAGCTCGGTGGCACCGATCAATTTCTTGACCGACAGCGGGGCGGTTTCACCTGCGCCAAGTACGCGGATGGATTCCAGACGGGCCAGCGACTTGAGGAAGGCCTCGTTGTCAGCGGCGCGCTGGGCATCCTTGGCATCGCACTGGAGCAGCACGTTGAGGGGCACGCTCGGGGCCACGTTCATCTCGGCGCGGATGTTGCGGATGCTGACGATGAACTCCTTCACCCACTCCTGATCCGCCATCGCGGCGTCGTCCACCTTGGCTGCGTCGAATTCCGGGAAAGCCTGAATCATGATGGTGTCGGCGTGTACGCCGGCCAGCGGGGCGACCGATTTCCAGATGGTTTCGGTGATGAACGGGATGATCGGGTGTGCCAGGCGCAGCAGGGTCTCGAGGACACTGACGAGGGTGTGGCGGGCAGCGCGCTGCTCGGCCTCGGAGCCCTTGGTCAGTACCGGCTTGGTCAGCTCCAGATACCAGTCACAGAACTGGTTCCAGATAAATTCGTACAAGACGCCTGCAGCGATGTCGAAGCGGTAGGTATCGAGGGCGGTGCGGAAGTCACGGATGGCCACTTGCAGCTGGGACTGGATCCAGCGATCCGCCAGGCTGAACTGCATCTCGCCACCGGCAAAGCCGCAATCCTGATCTTCGGTGTTCATCAGCACATAGCGGGAGGCGTTCCACAGCTTGTTGCAGAAGTTGTTGTAGCCATCCAGGCGCTTCATGTCCCAGTTGATGTCACGACCGGTAGAGGCCAGCGCCGCCAGGGTGAAGCGCAGGGCGTCGGTGCCGTGGGCATTGATCCCTTCCGGGAACTGCTTGGCGGTGCGCTTGGCGATCTTCTCGGCCATCTGCGGCTGCATCATGTTGCCGGTGCGCTTCTCCAGCAGGTCTTCCAGGGAGATGCCATCGATCATGTCGAGGGGGTCCAGCACGTTGCCCTTGGACTTGGACATCTTCTGGCCTTCTTCGTCACGGATGAGGCCGGTGATATAGACGGTCTTGAACGGGACTTGCGGCTGGCCGTTCTCGTCCTTGATGAAGTGCATGGTCATCATGATCATCCGGGCAATCCAGAAGAAGATGATGTCGAAGCCGCTCATCAGCACGTCGGTCGGGTGGAAGGTCTTGAGCGCCTCGGTGTTGTTCGGCCAGCCCAGGGTGGAGAAGGTCCACAGGGCGGAGCTGAACCAGGTGTCGAGCACGTCTTCGTCCTGACGCAGCACGGTCACGGACGGGATGCTGTGCTTGGCGCGCACTTCCTCTTCGTTGCGGCCCACGTAGACGTTGCCGGCATCGTCATACCAGGCCGGGATGCGGTGACCCCACCACAGCTGACGGGAGACGCACCAGTCCTGAATGTCGCGCATCCAGGAGAAGTACATGTTTTCGTACTGCTTCGGCACGAACTGGATGCGGCCATCTTCCACCGCCTCGATGGCGGTCTTGGCCATGGGGGCCACGCGCACGTACCACTGGTCGGTCAGCATGGGCTCGATGGGCACGCCGCCGCGATCGCCGTAAGGCTGTTGCAGCACGTGATCCTTGATCTCGGCCAGGAGGCCCAGCTCGTCCAGCTTGGCGACGATGGCCTTGCGGGCGGCGAAGCGCTCCATCCCGGCGAACTCGGTCGGCAGGGCGGCGTCATAGGCGGAGCTCGGGTTGCCATTGGTATCGACCACTTCGGCCTCGGCACGCACGTGGGCGTCCAGGGTGAAGATGTTGATCATCGGCAGGTTGTGGCGCTTGCCCACTTCGTTGTCGTTGAAGTCGTGGGCCGGGGTGATCTTCACGCAGCCGGTGCCCTTCTCCATGTCGGCGTGTTCGTCGGCAACGATGGGGATCAGACGGTTCACCAGCGGCAGCAGGATGTGCTGGCCGATCAGCGCCTTGTAGCGCGGGTCTTCCGGGTTCACGGCCACGGCGGTATCACCCAGCATGGTTTCCGGACGGGTGGTGGCGACGATCAGGTGATCCTGGCCTTCGGCGGTCTTGGCGCCGTTGGCCAGCGGGTAGCGAAGGTGCCACATGTGGCCCTTGATCTCGCGGTTTTCCACTTCCAGGTCGGAGATGGCGGTGTTGAGCTTGGGATCCCAGTTCACCAGACGCTTGCCGCGGTACATCAGGCCGTCTTCGTACAGGCGCACGAACACTTCCTGGACGGCGGCGGAGAGGCCCTCATCCATGGTGAAGCGCTCGCGCTCCCAGTCCACGGAGTCACCCAGACGGCGCATCTGACGGGTGATGGTGCCACCGGACTCTTCCTTCCACTGCCAGATCTTGTCGATGAAGGCTTCCCGGCCGTAATCGTGGCGGGTCTTGCCCTCTTCTGCGGCGATCTTGCGCTCAACCACCATCTGGGTGGCGATACCGGCGTGGTCGGTACCCGCCTGCCACAGGGTGTTCTTGCCCTGCATGCGGTTGTAGCGGATCAGGGTGTCCATCAGGGTCTGCTGGAAGGCGTGACCCATGTGCAGGCTGCCGGTGACGTTCGGCGGCGGGATCATGATGCAGAAGGAGTCTTTGCTGGTGTCGCCGTGGGGCTTGAAGTAACCCTGGGCTTCCCAGTGCTGATAGAGCGCCTGTTCGATGGCGTTGTGATTAAAAGTCTTTTCCATGGTCTCGCCGTATTCTGGATGGATGGAGTCTGGTGTTGATTCGTCGTGGATCGAGGG
The DNA here is from genome assembly GCF_014168615.1 of Aeromonas sp. WP2-W18-CRE-05. NCBI lineage: Bacteria > Pseudomonadati > Pseudomonadota > Gammaproteobacteria > Aeromonadales > Aeromonadaceae > Aeromonas > Aeromonas sp. WP2-W18-CRE-05. The sequence continues at coordinate 479,784 of NZ_AP021917.1, forward strand.
TGGCACAGTCAGGGCTGCGCCGGATCCGGTGCGGCAAGGACGGGCTGATCCCTCATCTCGAGGGTATGGCCCGCCTGGCGATAGTGCTTGTAGCGCTCGCGGGCTTGCTGCTTTTGCGTTTCGTCAGTGGGGACAAAATCTACCACTTGAGCGAAGTGTCCTGCAAACAAAGGTGTCTGCCGGGCCAGGTTGATGAGGCAGGCATAGCGCCGCCGTGGCGGCTGATGGCCTATCTCCACCAGAGCCTGACCGCTCTCCCCCTGCAACTGGTGCGGCACGAAGCGATCGGGCGGCAACTGCCACAACAGCTCGTCCAGACGCAGGGCCTGGGCCTCGTCCTCGCACAGCAGATAGAGGTGGCCTGCGCTCCAGCCATCGGCCGCAAGTTGGCAGGCGAGGCGCTCGACGGCGGAGGCATCCGCATCATCGGGCTGGCTCATCAGGTAAAAGGTCACTTGGCTCATCAGGTCGGTCCCGTTTGGCTGTGACGGACAGCGATTGGCCGTCTTCGGGAGCCGCGTCTGGCACGGACTTCCCGGATTCTCTCAATGAAACAAGGAAGAGGCAGGCCTCTTCCTTGTGATACAGGGTAACGCCTTCTCGCATCGCTCTTCGAGTCGATGGGGAAGGGGATTACTCCTTGTCTTCGACGTCCGCCACGCCGGCCCGGTTGAGCAGGAACTGGGTCAGCAGGGGCACAGGACGGCCGGTGGAGCCCTTCTCCTTGCCGCTCTTCCAAGCGGTTCCTGCGATATCCAGGTGGGCCCAGTTGTACTTCTTGGTGAAGCGCGACAGGAAGGCGGCGGCGGTGATGGTACCGGCCGGACGGCCACCGATGTTGGCCATGTCCGCGAACGGGCTCTCCAGCTGCTCCTGATACTCGTCGAACAGGGGCAGGCGCCAGGCGCGATCGCCGGCCTGTTCGGAGGCGTTGAGCAGCTCGTGGGCCAGGGGGTTGTGGTTCGCCAAGAGGCCAGAGGTATGGTGGCCAAGGGCGATGATGCAGGCACCGGTCAGGGTCGCCACGTCGATCACGGTCTCGGGATCGTAGCGGTCCACATAGGTGAGGGCATCGCACAGCACCAGGCGGCCTTCGGCGTCGGTGTTGAGCACCTCGACGGTCTGGCCGGACATGGTAGTGAGGATGTCACCGGGGCGGTAGGCGTTGCCCCCCGGCATGTTCTCGCAGCCCGCCAGCACGCCGATGACGTTGATGGGCAGCTGCAACTGGGCCAGGGCGTGCATGGTGCCGAGCACGGAGGCGGCGCCACCCATGTCGTACTTCATCTCGTCCATGCCGTCTGCCGGCTTGATGGAGATGCCGCCGGAGTCGAAGGTCAGCCCCTTGCCTACCAGCACGATGGGCTTGGCGTCGGCGTTGCCCTTGTACTCGATGATGGCCATCATGGCTTCGTTCTCGGAGCCGCGGGCCACTGCGAGGTAGGAGTTCATGCCGAGCTCGGCCATCTCCTGCTCCCCCACCACCCTGGTGGTGATGTTGTCATAGGCATCCGCCAGACGGCGGGCCTGGGAGGCGAGGTAGGCGGGATTGCAGACGTTGGGCGGCATGTTCGCCACGTCGCGGCAGATGCGCACCCCTTTCGCCACGGCCAGGCCGTGGTTGATGGCGCGCTCGCCTATGGTCAGTTCCCGACGCGTCGGCACGTTGAAGACCAGCTTGCGCAACGGACGGCGCGGTTCGGCCTTGTTGGTCTTGAACTGATCGAAGCTGTAGAGGCCCGCCTTGGTGGTTTCCACCGCCTGACGCACCTTCCAGTAGGTATCCCGACCCTTGACGTGCAGCTCGGTCAGGAAGCAGACCGCTTCCATGGAGCCGGTTTCGTTCAGGGTGGTGATGGTCTTGTTGATGATCTGCTTGTACTGGCGCTCGTCGAGTTCGCGCTCCTTGCCGCACCCGACCAGCAGTACGCGCTCGCTGAGCACGCCCGGTACTTGATGCAGCAGCAGCATCTGGCCCGGTTTCCCTTCCAGGTCGCCACGGCGCAGCAGCGAGCTGAGGTAGCCGTCGCTGATCTTGTCCAGCTGTTCGGCAACCGGAGAGAGGCGGCGGGGCTCAAAAACGCCGACCACGACGCAGGCACTGCGTTGCTTCTCAGGACTGCCACTCTTTACACTGAACTCCATGGAATCTCCTACATCCTAAAGACAAAAGGCACCATTTATTGAATAATGCGGTGCTTGTTGGGGTATCAGAGGCGGAGCGAACAGTCACAGGCTCCGCAGTTCAAACTGGTAAAAATCCAATATAGGGCCCTATTTTTCAGGCATTCGACTAAAAACACAAGTTTACTTGGGAATGACTGTGATCGTTTTCCGATATTTGTTCAGGGAGACCCTGAAAACCCAGCTGGCGGTGCTGTTCGTGCTGCTGCTTATCTTCGTCAGCCAGCAATTTATCCAGATCATTGGCGATGCCGCCGATGGTGAGGTGCCGACGCGCCTGGTATCCACCCTCCTGCTGCTCAACCTGCCGAATATGGCGTTGTTGATGCTGCCTATCAGTCTGTTTTTAGCCATTCTGTTTGCTCACGGCCGTTTGTACGCTGAAAGCGAAATGACGGTGATGCACGCGGTGGGTTTCAGTCACCGTTTCATCATGGGCAGCGCCCTGGTGCTGGCCTTGCTGACCGCCGCCGTCGCGGCGTTCAACACAGGCTGGGTCGCCCCCCAGGCCAAGGAGCGGGAGTACCAGGTGATCGACGAGTTCAAGGCCGATCCCGGTATCTCTTTCCTGCAGGCCGGCCGCTTCATGGAGCTCGACAAGGGGCGCCTGGTGGCCTACATCCAGGATCTGAACGACAAGGGGTCGGAGTTGCAGAAAATCTTCGTGCTGCAACGGGCCGAGGGTGGCTCACCCCCGTCAGTGGTGGTGGCCAACGAGGGGCAGGTGACCGCCGACAGCAACGGCTTGCAGTGGCTGACCCTGAAGGATGGCTCGCGCTACGAGGGGCATTTCACCGGCAAGCAGTTCCAGGTCTCGGAGTTCCGTGAATACAGCCTGGTGATCCGCCAGCAGGAGATGGAGCGATCCAACCGCAAGGCGGCGGCCAAGCCGACCCTGGCATTGCTCGGTACCCAGGACAACCAGCTGATGGCCGAATTGCAGTGGCGCCTGTCGCTGCCCCTCTCCATCCTGGTGCTCACCTTCCTGGTGGTGCCGATGGCGCGGGTCAATCCCCGTCAGGGGCGTTACGCCAAGCTGCTGCCGGCCATCCTGCTCTATCTCTCCTATTTCCTGCTGCTCAGCGCCGCCCGGTCGGCCATCGACAGCGGGCGTCTGCCCCACTGGCCCGGGATGTTCCTGGTGCCCCTGGTCTATCTGCTGCTGATAGGGTTGCCTCTCAACCTGCAGGGCACCAGCTGGTGGAACGGGGTCAAAGGGCAATTGTTCAAGAGAAAGTCAGCGTGATGCTGCAACCTGGGAGTCTCTGCTGATGTTCGGCATTCTCGATAGATACATAGGCAGGGTCATCTTCATGTCGATCCTGCTGTGCGAGCTGACCCTGGTCGGGCTCGCCGCGCTCATCAAGTACGTGGAGCAGTTGAAGGCGGTCGGGGAAGGCAACTACGACATGCTCAACGCCCTCTACTACGTGCTGCTCTCCATGCCCAAGGAGGCGGTGCTCTTCTTCCCCCTGGCGGCCCTGCTCGGTGGCCTCATCGGTCTGGGCCAGCTCGCGACCAGCTCCGAGCTGGTGGTGATGCAGGCGGCGGGACGCTCCAAGATCAGCATCGTCATGGCGGCGCTCAAGACCGCCATTCCCCTGATGCTGCTGGTGGGGCTGATGGGAGAGTACGTCGCACCGGCCGCCAAGCGGATGGCGGATGACATCAAGGCGGGTGCCATGTCGGAAGGGCGACTCACGGTCTCGGCCTACGGGGTCTGGGCACGGGATGGCAACAACTTCGTCAACATCAACGGGGTGCGCAACGATGGCGCCCTGACCGGCATCACCCTCTACCGCTTCACTCCGTCCCGCAACCTGATCGACGTGGTGCAGGCGAAGGAGGGGGTGTTCGAGGATCACCACTGGCTGCTGAAGCAGGTGCACATCACCCGGTTTGACGATCCCACCCGGATCCAGGACGAACAGCATGCCCAGATGGCCTGGCAATCCGAGCTGACCCCCAAGCAGCTCGGGGTGGTCAGCATCGATCCCGAGAACCTGCCCATCTCGGGGCTGCGGGACTACATCGGTTATCTGGATGCCAACAAGCAGGATGCCGGACGCTACAAGCTGGAGATGTGGCGCAAGCTGCTCTCACCGCTCTCCGTGGTGGCCATGATACTGCTCGCCTCCTCCTTCATCTTCGGCCCGCTGCGCTCGGTGAGCATGGGGGCGCGGATGCTGATGGGGATCATGACCGGCTTCGCGGTCTATGTGAGCGACAGGGTGTTCGGCCCGGTCAGCCTGGTCTATGCGGTCCCGCCCATCCTCGCGGCCATCGCACCCAGCCTGCTGTTTGGCGGCATCTCCTTCTATATCCTGAGCCGCAAGCAGTAGCGGCCTGAAGGACGGCGGGTTGCTGACAACAGGCGGCCATTGCTCTCGATGCACCGTTTCCGTCAAGGTTCTGGGCTGCAAGCCGTCAGTTCTGGTCAACAAAAAGGGCACCTCGGGGTGCCCTTTTTCGTTGCCGCCTTGGGATCAGCGATTGAGCTGCTCCAGGTTTTCCGCCTTGCCAAGCACCACCACCTCGCACTCGGCCCAGATGTCCTGGAAGGCGCGGGGGCGGGCGCGATTGAACACACACAGCAGGTTGCCCAGGCCAAAGGCCGAGGTAGCGAGCCGGATCAGGGCCTGGGTGACGCGAATGTTGCTGCCGTCCAGGTTCTGGATGCGCAGGCGCCAGGCCCGCATGCCGATGGTCTGGCCGGCGCGGACCCAGAACCAGGTGTAGAAACCGCAGATGACGAAGGCCAGCCAGGCGCTGTAGAGGGGGCTGGTGAGCAGCCAGGCGGCATCCTTGCCCTCGGGGACGTGCGCCATGCCGGTGGCCAGCAGCAGGTGGGCCACCCCCATGCCGATGAAGCCGGCGATGATCAGCAGGGCAATCACCACCAGATAGTCATAGAGCAGGGCGCCGAGACGGCGCAGCAGACCGGCAGACGGATGCCGGGGAGCAGGCTGGAGAGGGGAGGGGGTCTTGCGCTTGGCCATGATGATTATTCCATTAATATGATGCGGGCATTCTATGTAACTGGCCTGGCATCGGCAAGGCGTTGAATAAATGAGCAAACAACGGTGGGGGCAAGAAAAACACCTTGCATGGCCAAGCGCCATTCGTATAATCCCTCGCAGCTGCCCGGGTGGCGAAATCGGTAGACGCAGCGGATTCAAAATCCGCCGTAGCAATACGTGTCGGTTCGAGTCCGACCCCGGGCACCATCAGATTCCATGACAAAAGGCCATCCTCGCGGATGGCCTTTTGTTTTTCCGGGCGGTGCTAAGAGGTGTACCCACAGACCCTCAGACCCTCAGACCCTCAGACCCTCAGACCTTCAGACCCACAGGCTGTCAGGCCATCAACCTCTCGGACTGCCATCCCCTCAGTCGATATTCTGCGCGATACGCCACAGCACGCCTGAGGGGTCGTACAGACAGAACTCCTTCATGCGCCACGGCTGGGTGACGAGCTCCGTGACCCGGACGCCGTAGCGGGCGGCGACCTGGCTCGCCTCCACTTGGGCCTGCCAGGCGGCCACGTCCTCCACCAGGAGGTGCATCATGAGCTGCTCGGCCAGCCCCGGGGGGTTGCCATCCTGCAGCAGGAAGCTTGCGTTGCCGAGATGAAAATAGGCCACGCCGTCGCCATCGGAGGCCAGGGTAAAGCCGAGATCCTGATAGAACTGCTTTGACAGTGTGAAATCCCGGGCAGGCACGAAGGCCTTGATTTCGGTCACGTTGAGATTGGGCATGGGCTCCTCGCGGCGCTGGGAACAGGGGAAGATGGCTTGCCAGTATGACCGGGCATTTCGGGGCAGGCCAGACGAATGGCGCGAGTTTGCACTCTTATCGTGCTTGTGCCCCTCGGGTGGGGGGATATTGGCCGTCAGCCTCATTTGATTTCACCATGGTATGGCCCATTTCATTTATTTCATAAATACCTTAGCGGGATAGGTGAGCCTGCCAAGGTGACATCACCACGGGTTCGCCCCGTCATTGTGAGGTGGTTGGGTCATCCTGGTGCATTTTCCCGGCAATGCACAGCCAAAGTGCGATTTTCCCCCTGTAACCGGGCATCGTGCGCCAAGATGGTGCGTGTTGAATATGATAAAAACATAACACCATGAAATAAAAGGATTATTTTTCTTGGCCTGCTTTATGCTTTCCCATGTCATGTCGCCATGATGTCTCCGTGAGCCACACAGGTGCGGTGGGCAGGTGGCCAGGTTGGAAATGCATATCAGGAAATGGACCCGGATGCCGGGACGACAAGGAGAGGGCTGTATGTTCAAGAGACTCGTAATGACTGGCCTGCTGGCGCTGGCCGCCACCATGGCCGCCCCGGGCTGGGCCGAAGAGGTGGCCGCGCAGGCCGATGTGGTACAGGCGGCCGCGACCGTGACCATCAACAAGGGGGACAATACCTGGCTGATGGTGGCAGCGGCCCTGGTGATCCTGATGTCCGTGCCGGGCCTCGCCCTCTTTTACGGCGGCCTGGTGCGCGCCAAGAACATGCTGAGCGTGCTGATGCAGGTGTTCACCCTGTTCTGCCTCATCACCGTCCTCTGGGTGGTCTACGGCTACTCCCTGGCCTTCACCGAGGGCGGCGCCTTCTACGGCTCCTTCGACAAGGTGCTGTTGATGGGGGTGACGCCGGATTCCATCGCCGCCACCTTCAGCAAGGGGGTCGGGATCAGCGAGTTCATCTACGTGGTGTTCCAGGGTGCCTTTGCCGCCATCACCTGCGGGCTCATCGTCGGCGGCTTTGCCGAGCGGATGAAGTTCTCGGCGGTGCTGCTGTTCGCGGTGATCTGGTTCACCTTCGCCTATATCCCGATGGCGCACATGGTGTGGTACTGGGCGGGTCCGGATGCCTACACGGATGCGGCCGCCGCCGAAGCGGCCGGTGCCACCGCAGGCTATCTGTTCCAGCACGGCGCTCTGGACTTCGCCGGCGGCACCGTGGTGCACATCAACGCCGCGGTGGCCGGTCTGGTTGGGGCCTTCATGGTGGGCAAACGGGTTGGCTATGGCCGTGACCCCATGACCCCCCACAGCCTGACCATGACCATGATCGGTGCCGCCCTGCTGTGGTTCGGCTGGTTCGGCTTCAACGCCGGCTCCTCCCTCGAAGCCAACGGCACGGCGGCCCTGGCCTTCGCCAACACCTGGATCGCACCGGCCGCTGCCGCCCTCTCCTGGACCTTCGCCGAGTGGGCGATGAAGGGCCGTCCCTCCCTGCTTGGCGCTGTCTCCGGTGCGGTGGCGGGCCTGGTCGCCATCACCCCTGCCGCCGGTTTCGTCGGTGTGGGGGGCGCCCTCATCATCGGCCTGCTCAGCGGTGTGGCCGGTCTGTGGGGCGTGCACGGTCTCAAGCGTCTGCTGGGGGCCGATGACAGCCTGGACGTGTTCGGCCTGCACGGGGTGTGCGGGATCCTGGGTGCCGTGCTGACCGGGGTGTTCGCCAGCCCGGATCTGGGCGGCACCGGGGTGTGGGACTATGTGACCAACCAGGTGGCCGAGGGATACTCCATCCTGGCCCAGGTCAAGGTACAGGTCATCGGCGTGGGGGTGACCGTGGTCTGGACCGCCCTGGTCTCGGCCGTGGCCTACAAGCTGGTGGACCTGCTGATCGGTCTGCGGGTGAAGGAAGATGCCGAGCGCGAAGGGCTGGACGTGACCAGCCACGGCGAGAAAGCCTACAGCCATTGATCCTGCTGCCATGAATGTCATACCGCCGGCCCCGTCCGGCGGTTTTTTTATTGGGGCGGACTGGCCAGGCTGCCCGGACCGGGCCGCTGGTGGCCGGGGTCGCTATTTGTGTTTGCGGGGTCTTTTATGCCTGCATTTTGGGCGGATCTCCGCTAAACTCTGCCACCCTTTATTCGGGGTCGCCGGGTCTGCCCCGTCGTCACCCTCTCTTTCATGCCTTCGGAGCCGCTCATGCCGTTAGTGGGACACCAACATCAGATCGATATTCTGGAACTGACCGACAAGGGGGATGGCAAGGGTCGCCTGTTCGATCGCCCCCTGTTTGTCGAGGGTCTGCTGCCCGGTGAGCAGGCGCTGGTCGAGTTGACCGAGGTCAAACCGAACTACCTGCACGGCAAGCTGGTCGAGCTGACCCAGCCCTCTGCCGATCGGGTGGCCGATTTTTGCCCCAACACCGAGTGCGGTGGCTGCCAGGTGCGCCCGCTGGCCTATCCGGCCCAGCTTGCCCTCAAGCAGAGCCTGGTGCAGAGCGCACTGGAGCAGGTCGGGCTGGGTGAGGCCGTGGTCAACCCCATCCTCGGCATGGAGACGCCGTTTGCCTATCGCAACAAGGCCCAGTACGCGGTGCGCGGTTGTGACGAGGGCGCCGAGATCGGCTTCTACCGCAAGCACTCCCATGACCTCATCACCGCCGATGATTGCGCGGTGCAGGACTCGCTGCACGTGGAGCTCAACGCCCGGGTACGCAACTGGATGCGCGAGCACGACATCGCGGCCTATGACGAGGTGGCCCATACCGGCTGCGTGCGCAACCTGATGACCCGCAAGGGCTTCAAGAGCGGCGAGCTGATGGTGGTGCTGGTGACCCTGGGCGAAGCGCTGCCGTTCGAAGCCGAGCTGCTGGCGGCCCTGGCGGATCTGCCGGTCACTACCCTGGTGCAGAACATCAACGAGGCGCGTACCAACCGCATCCTGGGTGACAAGAACCGGGTGCTGCTGGGCAGCGGGGTGATCCGCGACAAGATCCACGAGCTCGAATTCGAGATCTCGCCCCTCTCCTTCTTCCAGAACAACCCGAGCCAGACCGACGTGCTCTACTCCAAGGCGCTGGAGTATTGCGAGCTGACCGGCAGCGAGACGGTGTTCGACATCTATTGCGGCATCGGCACCATCTCCCTGTTCTTGGCAGGCAAGGCCGCCAAGGTGGTGGGGATTGAGTCGGTGGAGAGCGCCATCAGCGACGCCCGTCGCAATGCGGCCCTCAACGGCATCGAGCAGACCGAGTTCCACGTGGGCAAGGCGGAGCAGCTGATGCCTGCCCTGCATGCCGACGGGGTGAGTGCCGACGTGGTGGTGATGGATCCGCCCCGCAAGGGCTGTGACAAGGCGGTATTGCAGACCCTGGTGGCCATGGCGCCGCGCCGTCTGGTCTATGTCTCCTGCAACCCCCAGACCCTGGCCCGGGATCTCGCCTGGCTGGTCAAGCAGGGCTTCGTGCTGGACGAGGTGCAGCCGGTGGACATGTTCCCGCACTCCATGCACGTGGAAGCGGTTGCTCGCCTGAGCCTGCCAGCGAAAGCCTGATCGGGCCGAGGGCGTGGCGTTAGCCAGATGGCTCTGATAAAAACGACTCCTGAGGGAGTCGTTTTTTTATGGTCGTGGTCGGCAGAACCACCAGGCAGGGAGGTCGGCGTGATGATTCGTATGGCAGGGGTGGAGGATGCGGCGGCGCTGGACAGCTTCTTCGGGCAACTGGACAGGGAGACCCGCTTCATGCTGTATGAAGCGGGAGAGCGCCCCTCGGACATAGCGGGGCAGCGCAGGCGGCTCGAGGCCATGGCCGCGGCCCCCAATCAGGCCATGTGGCTGCTGGATCTGGCGGGGGAGGTGCAAGGGTTTGCCGCGCTCCTTGGTGGCGGCCTGGCACGCAACCGCCACTGCGCCCTGGTGGTGATGGGGCTGCGTTCGGGGGCGCGCGGGCAGGGATGGGGTGAACGGTTGCTGCGTACCCTGATCGCGGCCGCGAGGGATCTCGGTATCCACCGGCTGGAGCTGGGAGTGATGGCCCACAACGAGGTGGCCCACGCCTTGTATCGCAAGTGCGGGTTCGTGGAGGAAGGGATGAGACGGCAGGCCTATCGGCTGGACGAGGGCTATGTGGACGAGATTTCCATGGGGCTGCTGCTGCCGCTGGACAGGCCATGACGCCGCTGGCCCCGAGATGCTGGTCTGGGGAGTTGGATTGGGGCAGGCTTGTGGGGAAACCATCAAGACAAGGAGGCGCCCATGAAGGGGATATTGCTGCGTTGGCTGGCTCGCTACGATGCCTGGTGCCAGGAGTGGGGACTCACACCGGAGAACCGGCGCTGCTGCGCGCCGGTACGCCATGATGAAGAGGAGAAGCGCCCGGAGAAGGGCGACGACCTCACTGGAACTGGCGGGTCACGGCGCCAGTGACGCTGTTGTAGTCGAACGAGAGCCCATCGGGGTATGCCGGGAAGCGGCCCACGGAGCTGCGCAGGGTATAGCGGCAGTTGTCGTGACGAAGGGCGCCGTCAGCCTGAGCGTCTGCCGGGATGAGCCGGGAGATGTAGTCACTGTCTGAATCCTGGTGCAACTCATCGGCCACCGTCAGATCGGTATCGAGCAGGGCGCCAAACAGGCTCTCGCAGTCGTCCCGGCTGCTGACGGAGATCTGATCGCTGTCGCCACCGGGGAAGACGGTATCGGGCCCCTGACCTCCCTGGTCCTCCTTGGTGCCAACCGGCCAGCCATGGCTGTTGATGTCGAGATCCTGCCTGCCCATGCCGCTAAAGTTGTAGAGTGCCAGGGGCTCCCCCTTCACCTTGACCGCCCAGCCGGCGTGGGCGAGCCGGGCGGCACTGGCAAAGCTGCCCGCCGTGGCCGAGACGCTGCTCTTGAGCCCGTCGTCCTGGATGTTGATGAAGCGGGGCAGGGCGGTCACGGCCAGGATCCCCAGCACGATGATGACCAGCACCAGTTCTATCAGGGTAAAGCCTCGGGAAACGTGTGTTGGCATGGAATGAACCCATTGAGTACGACAGACAGGTAAGCGCGACATGGAATTGATAGACACCCACTGCCACCTCGATTTTCCGGTCTTTGACGCCGATAGGGAGGCGCTGCTGACCCGGTGGCGCCAGCTGGGGGTGGGCGAGTATATCATCCCCGCCGTGGGAGAGGAAAACTGGGGGCGGGTGATGGCGCTGGCCGGACGCCACGACGACATCCGCTATGGCCTGGGGATCCATCCCTGGTATGTGGGCAAGCAGCCCCGGGATGCACTGACCCGGCTGGAGACCCTGCTGGCGAGTCGGCCCCGTGGGCTGGTGGCCGTGGGGGAGTGCGGGCTGGATCTGCGCTCCCATGTGCCGCAGGAGGGGCAGGTCGAGATGTTCGAGGCGCAGGTGCGACTGGCCATGGCGCATGAGCTGCCCCTCATCGTCCACTCGGTGCGTGCCAACGACACGGTCGCCAAGATCCTGCGGCGCTTCACTCCGCCACAAGGAGGGGTCATTCACGCCTTCAGCGGCTCCCTGCATCAGGCGGAGGTGTTCTGGCAACTGGGTTTCAGGCTGGGGATCGGGGGGGTCATCAGCTATGAGCGCGCCAACAAGACCCGGGAGGCGATACGCCAGATGCCGCTGGAGGCCTTGCTGCTGGAAACCGACGCTCCCGACATGCCGCTGCAAGGCCAGCAGGGAGAGGTGAACACGCCGGCCAGCCTGCCGACCATAGCCCGCTTGTTGGCACAATTGCGGCAGCAACCGCTGGAGGATGTTATTTCGGTGTTACATGACTCCACCCGGCGGCTGTTCCCCCCAGGAAATCATGAAATTAACATTTGATTATCAAATGATGACCGAGTGATAAAAAACAGGGCCCATAAAAATCGTTTGCGGTCTAATTAAACGATGTTCAGGCCGTTTGTGGCTTATAAAATGTGACCAGTATTCTATTTTGTCGCACCGTAATTAGTATAATGCGCACCCTTGATTAGCGGCTTCAATACACAAATCGTTAACAAGCTGGCAGGTGCTACTAAAGAGGAAGTGTTAATAATGAATCTGATAATGGGTCTGGTAGGGATGGCGACGCTCATCCTTATTGCGGTGCTGTTCTCCAGCAACCGCAAGGCAATCAAAATTCGTACCGTAGGTGGCGCCTTTGCCATCCAGGCCGGTCTGGGGGCCTTCGTGCTCTACGTGCCGGTCGGTCGTGACATCCTGGTAGGCGTGTCCGACGCCGTCTCCAGCGTCATCGGTTATGGCCAGAACGGCATCGAATTCCTGTTCGGTGGTCTGGTTGGCAACAAGATGTTCGAAGTGTTCGGTGGCGGTGGCTTCGTCTTCGCCTTCCGCGTCCTGCCCGTCATCATCTTCTTCTCTTCCCTGATCGCGGTACTCTACTACCTCGGCATCATGCAGTGGGTGATCAAGCTGCTGGGCGGCGGTCTGCAGAAGGTGCTGGGCACCTCCCGTACCGAATCCCTCTCCGCCACTGCCAACATCTTCGTCGGTCAGACCGAAGCCCCGCTGGTGGTACGTCCCTTCATCTCCAAGATGACCGACTCCGAGCTGTTTGCCGTCATGTGTGGTGGTCTGGCTTCCGTTGCCGGCTCCGTACTGGCCGGTTACGCCTCCATGGGCGTCAAGATGGAATACCTGATCGCCGCCTCCTTCATGGCTGCCCCGGGTGGTCTGCTGTTCGCCAAGCTGCTGGTACCGGAAACCGAGACCCCGAGCTACGACGAGAACACCGCAGAAGGTGAGCTGGACGACAAGCCTGCCAACGTGATCGATGCCGCTGCCGCCGGAGCCTCCGCCGGTCTGCAACTGGCCCTGAACGTGGGTGCCATGCTGCTGGCCTTCATCGGCCTCATCGCCATGATCAACGGCATCTTCTCCGGTGTGGGCGGCTGGTTCGGTTACCCGCAACTCTCCCTGGAGCTGCTGCTGGGCTGGCTGTTCTCCCCGCTGGCCTTCCTGATCGGCGTGCCCTGGAGCGAAGCGGTCGTGGCCGGTTCCTTCATCGGTCAGAAGCTGGTGGTCAACGAGTTCGTGGCTTACCTGAACTTCGCCCCCTACCTGAAGGATGAAGTACTGATCAACGGTGTGGCCATGTCCGAGCACACCAAGGCGATCATCTCCTTCGCCCTGTGCGGCTTCGCCAACCTGTCCTCCGTCGCCATCCTGCTGGGTGGTCTGGGCTCCATGGCACCGAACCGTCGCGGCACCATCGCCAAGTTCGGTCTGAAGGCCGTGCTGGCAGGTTCCCTGTCCAACCTGATGTCTGCGACCATCGCAGGCTTCTTCCTGGCGCTGTCCGGCATGTAACATCGCCTGACTGACAGGATAAAGACGAACGCCACAGCGATTTGCTGTGGCGTTCTCGTTTGGGGTGGTGACAACCGTTTTCCTGTCAAGACTAATAATAAAGTGAGTCAAATCGGAGGTTCTATGAATGAAGTGCTACTGGCTATGGCGGCCGGCTTTATCGTTGGGGTGTTGTTTTCTTTCCTCAAGTTGCCGATACCGGCGCCGCCCGTCCTCTCCGGCGTCATGGGGATCGTGGGGGTCTATCTGGGGGGCATTGCCTACTCCTGGATCCTGACCCGCTTCTTCTCTTAAGCGCCTGCCAGCGCTGGATTTGCCGGGTGTGAGGTACCTCTGAAATTGGCAAATCCGGCTTGCAAACACGGGGTATCTCGGCTGAAATAGGCGATGCCAGCAGGGTGCTGGCATTGACTAATGCCCGGTGAATCCGGGTGTTGGCGGTCAAATGGAATTGATTGGGAAGTCGGGTCTGCGTAGTCGGCCTTTCTCAAGTCTTCATGGAACCAAGTCCGCACTTTTGTAAGAAAGTGACAGGGCTCTTGCCTTATTTGCAGCCGTATTGCCTGTGCATTTGCGCTGCAATTCCATATCCCGTTGCTCCGGGAACGTCTCTGCCGACCCTTGGTGTTCGGTGAAGCCGATCGCGGGTGATGGGGCTTAACAAGACTTTGGAGACATAGCATGACTGATCTGAAAGTGGCCGCCCAACGCGCCCTGAACCTGATGGACCTGACCACCCTGAACGATGACGACACCGATCAGAAGGTGATCGACCTGTGCCACAAGGCCAAGTCTCCGGCCGGCCTGACCGCCGCCGTCTGCATCTACCCCCGTTTCATCCCCATCGCGCGCAAGACCCTGCGTGACATCGGCGCCGCCGACGTGCGCATCGCGACCGTGACCAACTTCCCCCACGGCAACGACGACATCGAGATCGCCGTGGCCGAGACCCGTGCCGCCGTGGCCTACGGTGCCGACGAGGTTGACGTGGTCTTCCCGTACCGCGCCTTCATGGCCGGCAATGAACAGGTCGGCTTCGATCTGGTCAAAGCATGTAAGGAAGCCTGCGGCGCCAAGGTACTGCTGAAAGTGATCATCGAGACCGGCGAGTTGAAGGATGAGGCGCTGATCCGTCGCGCCTCCGAGATCTCCATCGACGCCGGTGCCGATTTCATCAAGACCTCCACCGGCAAGGTGCCGGTGAACGCGACCCCTGAAGCGGCCCGCATCATGATGGAAGTGATCAAGGCCAAGAACCCGAAAGTGGGCTTCAAGCCGGCTGGTGGCGTGAAAGACGCCGCCGTGGCGGGTCAGTATCTGGCCATGGCCGAAGAGATCCTGGGCAAGGACTGGGTATCCGCCCGCACCTTCCGTTTCGGTGCCTCCAGTCTGCTGGCCAGCCTGCTGGCGACCCTGGGGCATGGCGACAAGCCTGCCAATACCAGCGGTTACTAAGCGGCGGCAGGGGGCGGTGCGCCGCCCCCTTTCGGATCTGGTTCGGTCTGTGTTCGTGCGTGATGCACGGAGGGAATGAAAGATGTTTTTGCCTCAAGAAATTATTCGCAAGAAGCGCAACGGTGAAGCGCTCAGTACCCAAGAGATTCAATTCTTCGTTCAGGGCATTACCAACAACACCATCGGCGAGGGGCAGATCGCGGCCCTGGCCATGGCGGTCTACTTCAAGGACATGACCATGGATGAGCGGGTCGCCCTGACCTGCGCCATGCGCGACTCCGGCATGGTATTGACCTGGGACCACCTCAACCTGGGCGGCCCCATCGTCGACAAGCACTCCACCGGCGGTGTGGGTGACGTCGTCTCCCTGATGCTGGGCCCCATGGTCGCTGCGTGCGGCGGTTTCGTGCCCATGATTTCCGGCCGTGGTCTCGGCCACACCGGCGGTACCCTCGACAAGCTGGATGCCATCCCCGGCTACCAGACCTCGGTCGACAACGACCGCTTCCTGAAAGTGGTGAAAGAGGCGGGTGTCGCCATCATCGGCCAGACCGGCGATCTCGCCCCGGCGGACAAGCGTATCTATGCGGTACGGGACATCACCGCCACCGTCGAGTCCATTGCCATGATCACCGGCTCCATCCTCTCCAAGAAGCTTGCCTCCGGGCTCGAAGCCCTGGTAATGGATGTGAAGGTGGGCTCCGGCGCCTTCATGCCGACCTTTGAAGCCTCCGAGGAACTGGCCAAGAGCATCGTCGCCGTGGCCAACGGTGCCGGCTGCCGCACCTCTGCACTCCTGACCGACATGAACCAGGTGCTGGCCTCCAGCGCCGGCAACGCCGTGGAAGTGCGCGAAGCGGTGCGCTACCTGACCGGTGAGTATCGCAACCCGCGCATCCACGAAGTGACCATGGCCCTGTGCGCCGAGATGCTGATCTCCGCCGGTCTTGCCAGCGATGACGGCGATGCCCGCACCAGGTTGCAGGCGGTGCTGGACAACGGCAAGGCAGCCGAGATCTTCGGCCGCATGGTGACCGGCCTGGGTGGCCCGGCCGACTTCATGGAGCGCTACGACGCCTACCTGCCCAAAGCCGCCATCGTGCGCCCCGTCTACGCGGCCCACAGCGGATTCGTCACCGCGATGGATACCCGTGAACTGGGTCTGGCGGTGGTCGCCATGGGGGGCGGTCGCCGCGCCGCCGCCGACAAACTCGATTATGCCGTCGGTCTGACCGACTTTATCCGCCTGGGTCAGAGCGTCGATGCTGACAAGCCGCTCGCCCTGATCCACGCTCAGACAGAAGCTCAATTTGCCGAGGCTGCCCGCATGGTGCAGGCTGCCGTGAAGATCGGCGACACCCGACCAGAGGCGCTGCCCGAGGTTTACCGTCGCATCGGTCTGGCTGATTTGTAACAAGGGGAAGTCCCATGAAACGTACCTTTATTCTGATGATGGACTCTTTCGGTATTGGTGCTGCCGCCGATGCCGACAAGTTCGGCGACGTGGGTGCCAATACCCTTGGCCATATCGCCAAGGCGTGCGCCGCCGGTGAGATCGAGGGCCGTGGTGCTCTCAACCTGCCAAACCTCAGCAAGCTGGGTCTGGGCCACGCGGGCGAACTCGCCAGCGGCACCTTCCCGGCCGGACTGAACAAGGATGTCGAGGTGATCGGTGCCTACGGCTTTGCCCAGGAGCTCTCCTCCGGCAAGGACACCCCGTCCGGTCACTGGGAGATTGCCGGCGTGCCCGTCTTGTTCGAGTGGGGTTACTTCCATGACCACCACAACAGCTTCCCGCAGGAGCTGCTGGATGCCATCGTCGAGAAGGCCGGTCTGCCCGGGTATCTGGGCAACTGCCACGCCTCCGGCACCCAGGTGCTGGACGATCTGGGCGAAGAGCACATGCGCACCGGCAAGCCGATCCTCTACACCTCTGCCGACTCCGTGTTCCAGATCGCCTGCCACGAAGAGACCTATGGCCTCGAGAAGCTCTATGAGCTGTGCCACATCGTGCGCGAGCTGCTGGAGCCCTACAACATCGGCCGCGTCATCGCGCGTCCGTTCGTGGGCAGCGGCAAGGGCAACTTCAAGCGCACCGGCAACCGCCACGACTACTCCGTGCTGCCGCCGGCGCCGACCGTGCTGGACTACATGAAGGAAGCGGGTGGCCAGGTGGTCTCCATCGGCAAGATCGCCGACATCTATGCCCAGCAGGGCATCACCAAGCAGGTGAAGGGGACCGGTCTGACCGAGCTGTGGGACAGGACTCTGGAAGAGGTGAAAGCGGCCGGTGACCAGACCATCGTCTTCACCAACTTCGTGGACTTTGACTCCTCCTACGGTCACCGCCGTGATGTCAAGGGCTACGCCGATGCGCTGGAGTACTTCGACTCCCGCCTGCCGGAGCTGTTCGACCTGCTGCAGGATGGCGACGTGGTGGTGCTGACCGCCGACCACGGCTGTGACCCGACCTGGAGCGGTACCGACCACACCCGCGAATACATTCCGGTACTGTTCTACGGCAAGCCGGTCAAGGCGGGCTCAGTCGGTCGTCGCGAGACCTTCGCCGACATCGGCCAGAGCATCGCGGCCTACCACGGCCTGCCTAAGCTGCAATACGGTACCAGCTTCCTGTGATGGTGACCCCGGGCCGGTTCGCCTGCCCGGGGTGCCACAGGGCCCCGGTTTCCTGTAATGTACCGCCGCCGCGCAGGCAGCGGACAATCCATAAAGACAATAAAACTCAACCTAGTGTGAAGGAATAAAGAGAATGGCAACTCCTCATATCAATGCGAAAGATGGCGCCTTTGCTGATACCGTGCTGATGCCGGGCGACCCCCTGCGTGCCAAGTACATCGCCGAAACCTTCCTGGAGAACGTCGAGCAGGTGTGCGACGTGCGCAACATGTTCGGTTTCACCGGCACCTACAAGGGTCGTCGCATCTCCGTCATGGGCCACGGCATGGGCATCCCGTCCTGCTCCATCTACGCAAAAGAGCTGATCACCGACTACGGCGTGAAGACCCTGATCCGCGTGGGCTCCTGCGGTGCCGTGCGTGAAGACGTGAAACTGCGTGACGTGGTGATCGGCATGGGTGCCTGCACTGACTCCAAAGTGAACCGTCTGCGCTTCAAGGACCACGACTTCGCCGCCATCGCCGACTTCGACCTGGTGGCCAATGCCGTTCAGGCCGCCAAGAACAAGGGCGTGGCCGTGCGCGTGGGCAACATCTTCTCCGCCGATCTGTTCTACACCCCGGCCCCCTCCATGTTCGACGTCATGGAAAAATACGGCATCCTGGGTGTCGAGATGGAAGCCGCCGGTATCTATGGCGTGGCCGCCGAGTACGGTGCCAAGGCGCTGACCATCTGCACCGTCTCCGACCATATCCGTACTGGTGAGCAGACCACCTCCGAAGAGCGTCAGCTGACCTTCAACGACATGATCGAAATCGCGCTGGACTCCGTCCTGCTGGGTGACTGATCCCAGGCTTCGGTTCCACGCAAAAACGGCGACCCAGGGGTCGCCGTTTTTTTATGCCTCATCGGGATGGAAAACTCAGCTGGCGAGTTGCGCTGTCTATACTTTCGGGCAACTCCTCATGAGGCTAACACCATGAAACGAATATATATCCTGCCTCCGCTGCTGCTTGCCATGATGTTGATAGTCCCGACGCTCTGGCAGGAGGCGCTGGCGCTGGAGGGCAGGGGCCAGCACATGCCCCAGCACAGGTCGGCGCCGCAGCGGGTATCCCAGCCCCACGCGGTGCAGCACAGGGCCGTGCCCCGCCAGGCCAATCGGGAGTCGGTAAAATTCAACGAGGGGTGGGGCAATGTGAGGGCGCGGGACAAGGCGACCCGGCCGGTTCATGTCAACCAGCGTCAGATACAGGATCGCCATGTCGAGGGCAACCATCAGCTGGACAACCGCCACATCGACAATAGTCGTGACATCAGGGGCAACAACCTGGTCATCGACAATCACCACAACAATATCGTCGTGCCACCGAACCGGCGCCGTGTCTATCACGACGTGGTGGTGGTTCGTCCCTATGGCCACTGGTATGGGGGCTATGGCAGTTATTACGACGACAACGATGCCTGGAAGTGGCTGGCCTTCACCGCCATTACCCTGAAGCTCCTCGACAACATCAATGAGGAGCAGCAGCGGGAGCACGAGGCGGCCCAGGTCAAGGCGACCACGGCCCCCCTGAACGATCCCGTCACCTGGAGTAATGGTGACGCCTCCGGCTCGGTGACTGCGGTGCGGGAAGGGACCAGCAGCAGTGGCCGCTACTGCCGCGAATTCCAGCAGACCATCACGGTGGGGGGCAAGAAGGAGGATGCCTTCGGTACCGCTTGCCAGAAGCCTGACGGCTCCTGGGAGATCGTTTCGGATTGAAAGCCAGCAGGTGAGAGGGGCGTTGACTCCCGATCTGCCAAGCTGCGGGGAACTGGGAGTGGGTCAAGAAACGGGGAGGCATGAGGCTTCCCCGTTGCTTTGGGGGCTGACAGCCCCTTATGCCGTGCTGAGATCGAGGGCGAAGCGCCCCTTGCCCGCCTGCTTGGCCTGGTACATGGCGGCATCGGCCCGGTGCAGCAGATCATCGATGTGACAATACTGACCCGAGTGGCAGAGGGCGCCTCCTATGCTGCCGGCAAGGGGCAGCCGGTGACCGGCCACGTCCCCGGGAACCGCCATGGCCGCCAGCAGCCGCTCGCACAGGGCGGGCAGCTCCTGCGCCGGTTGGCGCAGGGCAGGCAGTATGATGGTGAACTCGTCGCCGGCCAGGCGCGCCACCATGTCCCCCGGGCGCACCTCGGCACTCAGCACCTGGGCAAAGCGCTGCAACAGGGCGTCGCCGACATGGTGGCCCAGTCTGTCGTTGATCCCCTTGAAGCCGTCGAGATCGAGGAACAGCAGCCCCAGGGTCTCGGCATTCTGACGTACCCGCTCCAGCTCCCGGGAGAGGCGCAGGGTGAAGGCGCGCCGGTTGGGCAGGCCGGTGAGGGGGTCGTGAGCCGCCTCGTGTTCCAGCTGGCTTTGCAGCGCCTTGAACTCGGTGATGTCGCTGCCGAGGATGTAGACCCCGGGCTCGTCGCCCCGGCTCGGGATCATGGTGATCCTGAGGTCACGCTGGCCTATGGGCAGCTCGAAGCGGCGCTCGAAACTCACCTGTTCACCGGCGAGGGCCTTTGCCACATAGGCCATGGCCCTGTCGTGGGCCTCCTCGCCGATGACGTCCCGCACGCTCATCTCCCGCATCTGTTCGGTATCGAGCCCGAAGTAACGGCAATAGGCCTGATTGGCGAAGAGATAACGCCCCTCGGGCGACACCATGCTGATGGTGACGGGCAGGCCATCGGTGATGGCCCGCAGCCGGGCCCGGCCACGCTCGATCTCCGCGAGCACCTGGCGGCGGGCCGTGATGTCGTGCAAAAACAGGGCGAGGCGCACCTTGCCGTCGAACTGGTAGCGCTCGGCGATCACCTCGACCGGGATGTGCCGTCCGGCGCGGGTGCCGATGTCGCACTCCAGCCGCCGTGGCGGACTCTGCGGATTGCCTGACAGGCTCAGCAGGGGGTGATCGGCGCCAAGCAGCCCGAAGAGGGGACGGCCCAGCATCTCGTCGGCGTGCCAGCCGAGCAGGGTGGTGGAGGCCGGGTTCCAGCCTGTGATGATGAAATCGGCATCGAGCTCGAGGAAGGCATTGCTGGTGTGCTCCAGCATGTGCTGCAGGCGGCGCTGCTCCTGCCACAGCTGCTGCTGCATGGCGCCGCGCTCGCGCATCTCCTGATGCAACTGCTCCACAGTGCGGGAGAGCTCCCGGGTCCGTGACTGCACCTGCTGCTCGAGCCCTTGCTGCAGCCGCACGAGTTCGGCTTCGGCCTGTTTGCGCTCGGTGAGGTCGGCGAACACGGCGATCATGTGGGGGGCCATGGTGCGGCTCTGGCAGAGGGTCACGCTGAGCTGGACCCAGCACTGGGTGCCATCGGCCCGTATCATCCGCTTCTCCAGCCGGTAATCCTGCCGTTGCCCCGCGATAAGGGCATCGAACAGGGGCTGCTCCCGCTGCAGATCTTCGGGATGGGTCATGGCGAGCCAGGTCCTGCTCAGCATCTCGTGCTCGCTGTAACCGAGCAGCCGCTCCAGCCCCGGGTTGGCTCTCAGCCATTTCCCCTCAAGGGAGGAGAGGGCCATGCCCACCGACGACTGGTTGAAGGTCAGGGTGAAGAGATGCTCCTTGTCTTCCAGCACCTGGTTGAGGGTGCGCACCTGGTGGCGCCGCTCCAGATCGTGCAGGGTGTTCTCCACCAGGCGGCCGAAGTCGTCGAGATCCCGGCAGGCATCTTCGTCGAGATGGCGTGGCACATGGTCCACCAGGCAGAGGGTGCCGAGCACCACGCCATCGAGGGCGCGCAGGGGTCGACCGGCGTAGAAGACCACACCGGGATCATCGGTCACCAGCGGATTGTCGGCAAAGCGGAGATCCCGTCTGGCATCCGGTACCTGCATGATCTCGGGACGCAAAATGGCATGACAGCAGAAGGAGTGCTCCCGGTTGATCTCGCACATATCGACCCCGGTGCGGGCGAGAAACCACTGCCTGTTCACGTCGGTCAGGGAGACCATGGCGATGGGGAGTGCGAAATGGCGGGTGATGAGCCGGGTGAGGCGATCAAGCTGATCGATGGGCTCGTGGTCGAGCAGGCCGAGGATGCGCAGTCGTTCCAGTCGACTGTGTTCATCCCGAGGCAAGGGGGGGGCAATCATGTGGCTCTCCTGCCAGTGATCTTGCCAGTGTTATATACAAGCCGGAGGATGGGATCCACTGCCGCTTATTGCGGAGCGGCGGGTTTGCTCTGTTTCTTGTGCTTGCGCACCCGCATGTAGTTGCGACGCACCCCGTAGGAGATGAGCAGGCCGGCCAGCAGCATCACCAGCAGCATCAGGCGTTGTTTCTCCTGGTTGACCTTGAGATGGGTATCCTGTGCGGCCAGCAGTTTCTGCTCTTCCAGGGTGATCCTCAGATAGCCCAGGGTCAGGTTTCCGTCCTGGATCTCTTGGACGAACTGGATGCGCCCCTTGCCCTGCTCCGGCAGGGATTTGTTGTCGCTGCCGATGGGCAGCAGACTGTCCAGCGGCAGGGCGTTGTCCGACTGGGCGAGGGGAATACCGCGGGCGTCATAGAGGGTGACGTCCAGAATGTCAGGCTCGGCGGCCAGATCCTGCGCCAGTCTCTCCAGTTCGCTCTCCTTGTCCTCCTTGATCCAGCGGCGCATGTCCCGGGCGGCATAGGCGACCAGCGCCTGTGCCCTGTCCCGTGCCGCCGCGTGCAGGGCGGCCTGGCTCTCTCCCTGCATGTGGATGAGCAGCACCAGCACCCAGAGACCGAGCAGGACTCCCGCCGTCAGACTGACAACACGTTTGATGGGAAGATGACGCACAGAACCGGGCCTCTGGTAATGGATGAGCGGGGCTGGCTGGTGCCCCGGTGCCGCGAAGCGGGAAACAGGGTGGTCTGTTTCCATGTCTGCCCGCACCGCAGGCGGGATCTTGGCGCTTGCCTGTACAAAAAGCAATACGCTACTCTGGGCCCGCATGTTGAACCCCATGATTTCCAAGGAAGGCGTCTCTCTTATGTTGTTGTCCCAACTTCCCCGCTCCCTGCACGACTGGTCCGGGGCCCTGAGCTGTGCCCCCTGCTGGCAGCTCACCAACGAAGCCTTGCTGCCCGCGGCCAACGCCCACGACAGCGCCTGGATTGTCCTGTTTGGCAAGGGGCTGGAGGCCGGTCATCTGGCCCGCCTGGCCCAGCAGCTGGATGCCCTGGGGCTGGAGGCCAGCCTCTATCCCGCAGGGGAGCAGGCCGGTATTCCGCTGCTGCTGCTTGGCACCAACCGTTTCTCCCCCGAGCTGGTGCAGGCGCTCAAAGCCCAGGAGTGGGACATCGACCTGTGTCATCTGGCTGCCCTGCCCACCCTGAGTGAGCCCGGTCTGCTGGTGATGGACATGGATTCCACCGCGATCAGGATAGAGTGCATCGACGAAATCGCGCGGCTGGCCGGGGTCGGTGAGCAGGTGGCGGCCGTTACCGCGGCAGCCATGCAGGGCAAGCTGGAGTTTGCCGACAGTCTGCGTGCCCGGGTGGCGCTGCTGGAAGGGGCGCCGGTCACCATCCTCGACGAGGTGGCGGCCGACATGCCCTGGATGCCGGGCCTGGCACTCATGGTCGATACCCTCAGGCAGGCTGGCTGGAAGGTGGCGATCGCCTCCGGTGGCTTCACCCGTTTTGCCGGCGAGTTGCAGCGTGCCCTGGGTCTGGATGCCATTTTCGCCAACGAGCTGGCGGTGGAAGGGGGCTTGCTGACCGGCAAGGTGAGCGGCCCCATCGTCGATGCCGCCGCCAAGGCCGAGGCACTGCAACAGCTGGCCTCGGAGTACGGGGTGGTTGCATCCCAGACGGTCGCGGTCGGCGATGGTGCCAACGATCTCAAGATGATGGGGGTGGCGGGGCTTGGCATTGCCATTCATGCCAAACCCCTGGTTCGTGCCCAGGCGGCGGCGACCCTCAATCACCACGATCTGGAAGGGGTGCTCTGCCTGCTCGGCGCCCTGGCTTGTCGCGACCGACGCTGGTGCTGATCCCGCTCAAGGAGGAGCCGATCACGAGATGGAACTGTTACAGCAATCCCTGTTTGTCCCCTGCGGTGAGCATCGACTCCATGTGCGCCATATCCAGCCCGGTGTCGCGGTGCATGCCGACCCCATCCTGATGGTGCACGGGGCCATCGAGAACGGCCGCATCTTCTACACCGAATCGGGCAAGGGGCTGGCCTGCTTTCTGGCTCGCCACGGGTATCAGGTCTATGTGGCGGATCTGCGTGGTCGGGGTCTGAGCACACCGACCATCGCCGAGCGGGCCGGCCACGGCCAGCATGAGCTGATCACCGAGGATCTGCCCGCCTTGCAGCGCTGGGTATCGACCCGCCATGCCGGTGCCCGGGTGCACTGGATGGCCCACTCCTGGGGCGGCGTCATCATGGCCTCGACCCTGGTGCGCTTCCCCGAGCTGGCGGAGCAGGTTGCCAGCCTGGTGTTCTTCGGCACCAAGCGGGGGGTCTCGGTGCAGAACCCGGAGCGCTGGTTGAAGGTGGATCTGATCTGGAACCGGCTCGCCCCCTGGCTGGCGCGCCGCCAGGGGTTTCTGGCCGCCCGCCGGTTGAAGATAGGGGCCGATGATGAGCCCCTGCGCTACCTGCAGGAGACCATCCCCTGGGTCAAGTGCGGGCCCTGGCAGGATCCCTTTGACGGTTTCGCCTATGACGAGGCGGCGAGCCGGGTCAACTGGCCCCCGCTTTGGATGATCTCCGCCAAGGCTGACAAGGTACTTGGCCACCCCGTCGACGTGCGCCGCTTCAGCGACGAGATGGGCTCGGCCGCCCGCCACACCCGCCTTGGGCGGGACAACGGCAACCGGCTCGATTACGACCACATCAACATGTTGACGGCGCCCCAGGCACAGGAGGATCACTTCCCCGACATCCTCGCCTGGCTGCGCAACCCCCAGGCTGCCTGATAGACAAAAAAACGGGCACTTGCGTGCCCGTTTTTTGTTGTCTCCCGGCCCTGCTGGCTAGCGGGGCCCGGATGGTATGCCAAGGCGGAACAGGGTCGCCTCGGTGGTATCGGTCAGTTCACCCACGCCCACGACACTCCAGAGCTCCTCTTCCAGCTTCTTGGCCTTGTGAATGGCGAACTTGGCGATGTAGTCCAGTTCACCCGCGATGAAGCTGGTGTCCGGGCGGCCGGTGCGCGAAATGCCCACCAGTACCGAATAGAACTCTCCCTGTTGCCGAGCCAGCTCGATGAAGCGGCGCTTTTGATCCGGTGAGCTGAAGCTGCTGGCCAGGTGGCTGCGAAACAGGGGTGTTCCCCCCTGGGAGTGGAGGGCGGCGATGTAGACCTCCTCCTCTTCCGGCTTGTCTTCCCGCTCGATGGCGCGCAGGGGATTGAGCAGCAGGGCCTTGAGCAGCGCCCCCTGGAACAGGGGATACAGGTTCAACTGCTGATCCTGCTCGGCACAGATGCGCAGCAGACGGGAAAGGCTGCGTGGTTGTGGCGAGAGGCCGGCCGCGGCCAGTTTCGGGGCGGTCTTGAGCTTGTTCACATAGACGGGGGTGTTGAACAGGTGGTGGGTGTAGAGGTTGCGCAGCGCCCTGGCCATGCCGCGATAGCGATTGAACTCCCGGGTGGTCTTGAGCTTGTTCTGGTTGCTTTCGATCAGCAGGCTGAAGAACTGGTGGCCGGTATGGCGCTCGGCCGTCCCCTCGATGCACAGATGCAGCACGGTTCTGCTCAGGTTGAGGCTGACCAGCCGATAGGGCAGGCGTTGCAGGTCCATGTTCCTGGCGAGCTCCTGCAAGCGGGGCAGAGCCACCGTGATGATGTCTCCCTTCTCCCCGTCGAACGGCTCCTCCAGCTCGATTTGCATGCCGTGGGCCGAGATGTCTCGGGTCCAGCCGACCCAGGATCGCTCCTTGTGATGCAAGACGATGGCCGTCTTGTGCATGTAGCGCGCCTCCTTGCGCAGTTGCACATAGTGCAGCGTCTCTATCTCGAAGGGGGCGGCATGGATGTCATGGCCAAAGCGCTGCAAGGCGTTGGCGTTGAGCGGATCCTGACCCGTCTCTCGCTGGAACTCGTCGCGCTGGTTGTCCAGGTTTATCTCCTGCAGCATGCCCACGTATCCGAGCTGGGCCAGGCGCTCGCGCAGCAGCCTGTCCTGCAACGGGCTCGCCCCGCCCTGGGGGTTGTCGAGGTCGGCCTCCCGCAGGGTGCAGGCTTCCATGCTGAACTTGTATACCCGCCAGCTGGGGCGGCGGGCGCCGATCTGGAAGAAGAGCGCGGTCAGTCCGCTCTGTTCCAGCTCCTCCCGGGTCGCGGAGAAGAAGTAGAGGTGGCTGCGTACCGCATGGGTAAAGCTGTAGATCAGCGTCTCGCGCAGCCCCTCTTTGCCTGGAAGCAACGAGGGCATGCGGGCAGCGGTGAAGAGGCTGGCGAGCATGTCGCGGTTCTTGGCGTCGCGCCAGTATTCGAGAATGTGCTGGTTGTTCTCGGTGCGCAGGGCGATCTCGAGGGCGGGGATGCTGCCCTTGCCGAAATAGAGGGGCATGCCGGTCATGCGCGGCAGATAGAACTGCTCATACCCCTTGATGACTGCGGCGGAGAGCAGGTAGTCGACGCTGACGCGATAGCGGCTGCGGTTGCGCTCGATGAAGTCGCGCAGGAACTCGTCGAACACCGGATGTTCGCCGTTCTTGAGTAGCCTGAGCCAGAATTTGTCCTCTTTTCTCTCCTCCCCCAGGATCTGGTAGCTGACCGGGTCACGCAGCAGGGGATGGGGATGATCGCGTTCCAGTCCGGTGAAGAAGACGGCTATCAGGTCGCCTGTCTGGTAGTCGGGCAGATAGGGCACGGATACCCGGATGCCGCCGAGGGAGATGTCGGAGCTCTTGGCGAGGATCTTCTCGCCGTTGGCGAGCTGGAGCACCATGGGCGAGCTGAAGTGCATGCGCTCTTCCTGTCGCCCGTAATGGCTGGCGAAGGGGATGGCGCTGACATCGAACGGACGAAACGGGCTGATGGGCAGCGCCAGATTGTCGCTGCGCCCCTGGTTGAGTTTGTACCAGGCTTGCAGCGCCTCGTAGACCCCCAGGGTGTAGCTGTCCCGGTAGAGGTAGCACTGGGATTGAAACAGCTCGATGGCCTCGGCAGGCATGAAGTGGGTCACCCCGTCGAACTCATGCACCTGACAGAGGGCGCCCAGCTCGTTGCGCATGTCGATGACGCGCCGACAGGGGGTGCACTTGCGTTTGAGTTCCATCTTCAGCAGGAACCGGCTGTTGGTATTTTCGTTCTGGGTCAGACGGTTGAAGATTTCGTCGAAGTCCTTTTCCCGGAGCAGGGGGACAAGTTGTTCTATCAGATGTAGTGGTTGTTCTGAATCCATGTATTCCTGCCGCGGAAAGTCACTTTTCCGATTCTGGGTTTGATCTGCCGGTCGCAAACAAGTATATCAAGCAGGAATTCATCCTGTCCCCGAGTTATCCATGGCCAAAAACAAAACCGCCTATGTTTGTTCCGAATGTGGAGCCGACTTCACCCGCTGGCAAGGCCAGTGCAGCGAGTGCAAGGAGTGGAACACCATCACCGAGGTGCGACTGGGGGTGACGACACCCGGCAAGAGCGCTCGCTATACCGGTTATGCGGGCGCCGTCGGCAGCCAGGTGCAGACCCTCGCGGAGATCGCTACCACGGAGATCCCCCGTTTCAGCTCGGGCTTCAAGGAGCTGGACCGCGTACTCGGTGGCGGCGTGGTCCCCGGTTCGGCCATTCTCATCGGCGGCAACCCCGGGGCCGGCAAATCGACCCTGTTGCTGCAGACCATGTGCGGCCTGGCGCAGCGCATGAAGACCCTCTATGTGACCGGTGAGGAGTCACTGCAACAGGTGGCGATGCGGGCCGGTCGGCTGGGTCTGCCCACGGACAAGCTGCGCATGTTGTCCGAGACCAGTGTCGAGCAGATCTGCCTCATCGCCCAGCAGGAGCAACCTCAGATCATGGTCATCGACTCCATCCAGGTGATGCACGTGGCGGATGTGCAGTCTGCGCCGGGCTCCGTCTCCCAGGTGCGGGAGTCGGCGGCGCTGCTGACACGCTATGCCAAGCAGAATCATGTGGCCATCTTCATGGTGGGCCACGTCACCAAGGACGGCACCCTGGCGGGCCCCAAGGTGCTGGAGCACTGCATCGACTGCTCCGTGCTGCTGGATGGCGGGCACGACTCGCGTTTTCGCACCCTGCGCTCCCACAAGAACCGCTTCGGTGCGGTCAACGAACTGGGGGTCTTCGCCATGACCGGGCAGGGAATGAAGGAGGTGAGCAACCCTTCCGCGATTTTCCTCAGCCGCGGGGAGGAGCAGGCGCCGGGCTCCATCGTCATGGTGATCTGGGAAGGCACGCGCCCCCTGCTGGTGGAGTTGCAGGCGCTGGTGGATTACTCCCAGCTCTCCAATCCGCGCCGGGTGGCGGTGGGGATGGACCACAACCGTCTCGCCATGCTGCTGGCGGTGCTGCATCGTCACGGCGGGTTGCAGATGGCGGATCAGGATGTGTTCATCAACGTGGTGGGTGGCGTCAAAGTCGAGGAGACCAGCGCGGATCTGGCGCTGCTGCTGGCCATGGTGTCGAGCTTCCGGGATCAGGCCCTGCCCAAGGATCTGGTAGTCTTTGGTGAGGTGGGGCTCTCCGGCGAGATACGGCCCGTGCCCTCGGGTCAGGAGCGACTGCAGGAGGCGGCCAAGCACGGTTTCCGCCGAGCCATCGTCCCGCATGCCAATGCGCCCAAACATCCCATCGAGGGGATGGAGGTGGTGCCGGTGAAGAAACTCTCCGATGCCCTCGAGGCCCTGTAACCAACCATGAAAAAGGAGCGTATGAACGCTCCTTTATTTTTCTGACCGCCCGCTCAGGATTCGGGGGGGACGTGGTCTCGGTGCTCTTGCAGCAACTGCTCCAGCTCGCGATGGAGCAGTTGCTCCTCTCCGATGTTCAGCTCGATCATCCGCTTGAGGTGAGTGGCGCTGTCGATGTCGATGTGGTGGCAGTAAAACCCCAGCTTCTTGCTGGCTTCGTGGGTCAGCTCGACTTGCATCTTGATCTCGATGTCGCTGCCCCCGAGCACGAAGCAGATTTCGTACTCCTTGTCCTCGCTGGCAACCCAATCCTCGGGTCTGAGCAGCAGGGCTCCCTGCAGGGAGACATCGACCAGCTGGGTACGCCACTGGTGTTCACCCTGGGTGAGCTTGGCGGCGGTCAAATAGAAAATCCGAGTAAAGTGGCGGCGCTCGGCCATGGTCGTCTCCGGTCTGCGTGCGAGCAAGATGCTCATTCTTCATGTTGCAGAGTGTAATCCAGCTGGCACGCCAGGATATTGAACTGGCTCCGATATTGAATATCAGACCTGCTGATGGCTGAGGGATTCCACCACCTGCAGCGCCTTGACCAGCCGATCCTCCTGTTTGAACCTGTCTTCCAGCACGGGGCCGAGTTGGTTCAGATCCTCGTCCAGTTGCAGCAACTGGGCTTCGTCGGCGTTGCTGTACTTGTCGTTGAACTCCAGCGCGAATTCGGTACAGGCACGGATATGGGGGTAGATACGCTTGGCCAGCTCCAGTTTGTCGCCGCTGGCTTGCTCAAAGGCGGTGACGACGTGGTTGTAGATCTCGAAATGGCCTGCGCTGACGTAGTCGACCAGTTGTTCGCAAAAACGTTGCAGTTCTACATGGCCTGGGAGGGTGCGTTGCTTGCACTTGGCGGGCATGAGGCCTGCCAGTCGCATGTACTCGACCAGCAACGCCTGTCTGGCATCCAGCCAGTCATCTATTGCTCTGTGCTTGCCTGCCAGTGCGCGCTTGGTTTTTTCCAGTTCAGTTAACATAGTCCCTCCATGGGCATGGCATGCGGCACTCGGGTCGCACGCCTCCGGTCATTCTCATCGACTGACGACACTCCTATAACTAGGGAAAATCCAGTTGACCGTCAATAGGAGTGTAGGGATATTGTTACATCAGGCGGGGATTTGCATGCCTCTCCCCACCGGTACTTCGCATCCTGTCGCCCATCCAGGGGACAAGGGGGCGATATATGTGACTATTTCCGCAGATCTTGATGAAAACCCCAGCATTCAAGCCAATCCGGCTGATAAAGCCTTTGCCTGAGTGTTTTTTTTTGAATAGAGTGGCCCGGTGCTAAATGCCCGATCATAAAGGAAATGTTATGAACAAAGCTCAACTTGTCGATGCAATTGCCGCCAAAGCAGACCTGAGCAAAGCTCAGGCCAAAGTCGCTCTGGAAGAGATCATCAATGGTATTACCCAGAGCCTGAAAGAGGGCGATGCCGTTCAGTTGGTGGGTTTTGGTACCTTCAAGGTCAACCATCGCGCGGGCCGTACCGGTCGCAACCCGCAAACCGGTAAAGAGATCCAGATTGCAGCTGCCAATGTGCCGTCCTTCGTGGCTGGCAAGGCGCTGAAAGACGCCGTCAAATAAGGTCGTCTTGTAATCAAATGAAGCCCGGCTTGTGCCGGGTTTTTTCTTGCCATCTTCGTCAAAATTTGTTTCAGATACACTCAGGATATGGCATGCGCTGTAGCGAGGTGGATATGGAACAGAAAAATGCCATTCGGCAGGTAGCCGTCCCCTGGGCTCCCTCTCGTCAACTCCCTCCCGGCCTGGTCGTGGCCGAACTGCATCAGGATATCTGGAGCGACACCCTGACCGTCATGCTGGGGCGTGCTCGCAGCATCGATCTGCCTCCGTTGCCCCTGTGCCGGGTGAGTTTTCGCCACATCTTCGCGGTGCGGGTGATGGAGGATTGTGATCTGGCGGAGGGGCGTGACAGCCACGTCATCGAGGAGCAGATCCAGCTCATCACCCCGTCCCGTTTCGCCAGCTGGTTCCATCAGGAATCCGATGGACTGCACCTGGATGAAGATTTGCAGCACTACCGCATCTCGACCTGGGATTACTGCGCCGATGTGCTGACCTCTTCTCCCCCTGAACTCCAGTTCATGGTTCAGGAGGAGTAAGCCAGACTGTCGGGTCGCCTCCGTGGTGACAAAAAAGCCGGCGCAGGGGCGCCGGCTTTTTCTTGTTCGGGAGAGGGCGTTCAGCCCAGGATCTGGTCCCGGTGCAGCCCCTGCACGATCAGCAGCCCGATGAAATAGAAGGTGCTGAGCTTGATGCCGAGAATGGTGAGCAGGCCGGCGCACAGACGCACCAGGGCCTTGTGCAGCTGTACATGATCACTCCACCGCGTCGGCTGGCGCGAACTCCGGCACCTTGGCCATGGCGTCCAGCACCACTTGAATGTCGGCCCCCGGCTTGCAGGCATTCTCGCTCAGATGGCGACGCCAGGCGCGCGCCCCCTGCATGTTCTGGAACAACCCCAGCATGTGGCGGGTCATGTGGGAGAGGTAGTTGCCCTTGGCCAGCTCTTGTTCGATGTAGGGCAGCATCATCCGCACCACCTCGTGGCGGCTCGGCACGGCATGGTTCTCGCCGAACACCAGATTGTCCACCTGGGCCAGAATGTAGGGATTCTGGTAGGCTTCGCGGCCCATCATGACCCCGTCGAGGTGCTGCAGATGTTCAAGAGTCTGTTCCAGACTGGTCACCCCGCCGTTGATGGCAATGGTCAGTTCCGGATAATCCTGCTTGACCTGGTAGACGCGAGGATAATCGAGGGGCGGGATCTCGCGGTTCTCTTTCGGACTCAGGCCGCTCAACCAGGCCTTGCGGGCATGGACGATGAAGGTATCGCAACCGGCGTCCCTTACCTGCTCGATGAAGGCCTGCAAGAACTCGTAGGAGTCTTGCTCGTCGATGCCGATACGGGTCTTCACGGTGACCGGAATGTCGACTACGTCGCGCATCGCCTTGACGCAATCAGCCACCAGCGCGGGTTCGCCCATGAGGCAGGCGCCGAAGCGGCCGTTTTGCACCCGATCGGAGGGGCAGCCGACGTTGAGGTTGACCTCGTCATACCCGCGCTCCTCGGCGAGCCTGGCGCAGCGGGCCAGGTCTGCCGGGTTGCTGCCACCCAGTTGCAGGGCGAGAGGGTGTTCCTGCTCGCTGTAACCCAGATAATCCCCTTTGCCATGGATGATGGCGCCCGTGGTCACCATCTCGGTATAGAGCAGGGTCTGGCGGGTCATCAGACGGTGGAAATAACGGCAATGCCGATCGGTCCAGTCCAGCATGGGGGCGATGGAAAAGCGCTGCGCCTGCATAAAATTCATCCGGGTTGGCCAAACAAGGGGCGGGATTCTATCACAACGTGAGACAGCCCCAGAAAATGAATTTTGTCGCCGCGCACTGGGGGCCCTGTGATAGTATCCGGCTAATTGACAGGGTATCTGCGTGAACATGAATCAAGACCAACTTCTACAACGAGCGGAACGCCTCTGCGAGCAGCGCGGGATCCGTTTCACCCCGACACGGCGCCAGGTGTTCCGGCTGCTTGCCGCCCATGGCAATGCCATCAGTGCCTATGATTTGCTGGCCCAGTTGCAGCAGACCGAGGCTCATGCCAAACCACCTACCGTCTATCGGGCGCTCGACTTCCTGCTCGAACAGGGCTTTGCCCACAAGGTGGAGTCGCTCAACGCCTTCATCTTCTGCTGCCACTTCGACCATGCCCACCCGATGCAACTGCTGATCTGCGATCGTTGCGGTGAGGTAGTGGAGCTGCACGATCCCGCCATCGACGGCGCCTTTTCCGAGCAGGCTCATCAGCATGGTTTTACTATTACCAACAAGACCATAGAAGCCCATGGTCAATGTGCCCGCTGTTCCGCTACCGTAGGAAGTCAAGATGAAGGCTGATTTTGTAAACCCGTTCCTGCTCTCCCTGCTCAACGTGCTCTCCACCATGGCACAGCTGGAACTCAAACCGGGCGCGCCCAAGCGCAAGACGGACGAGCTGGCTCGGGGAGATGTCTCCGGCCTGATTGGCATGGTGGGTCCGCAGACCCGGGGTTCCCTTTCCATCAGCTTCGAGAAGGGGCTGGCACTGGAGATCATGCGCCGCATGCTGGGGGAGGCGCCGGCCACCATCAACGAGGAAGTGACCGACATGGTGGGCGAGATCACCAACATGGTGACGGGCGGCGCCAAACGCATGCTGGGGGAGAAGGGCTATGAGTTCGACATGGCGACCCCGGTCATCGTCTCCGGTCCCAATCACACCATCACTCACCGGGCCGACGGCGCCAAGATCATGATGCCGTTCGAATCGGAGTATGGCCGTGCCACCATCGAGATCTGCTTCGAGTAATCGCCATGTGGAAGATGCTGAAATGGAGTGTCATCGGTGGGGTGGTGCTGCTTATCCTGTCGGATATCGAGATCAGCACCTCTCTCTACAAGTACGAAGACAACCGCGTGGAGATCAACTTCCCGCGCTGGCAGGCTGACCAGCCCTGGGGCACCCTGCGCTGGCATGCGGGCCGGTTTGAGCATCACTGGTACGGTCTTGCAGGCAAACCCAAGCCAGCAACCGTACTCTGACGAGCGCTCTCCACAACGGATGGATCAGATTGCACCAACAAAAAAGAGGCCAGCGAATGCTGGCCTCTTTATTTGGTCAAGATCTGTTATCAGGCCGCTTCTGCAGCCAGCTTGCCATTGCCACGCACCATGACACCGAGGCCACAGGCCAGCAGGGTCGGCAGCAACCAGGCCAGGCCCTTGTCAAACAGCGGCAGGAAGGCGAACGCATCCATCTTCATGCCGGCGGCGCCCAGGCCGTCCAGGCAGCCGAACAGGAAGGCGACCAGCAGCACGGAGCGGAACACCAGGCGGGGGCGACCGAAGTAACCCTTCAGGAAGGTGACCAGCACCAGCGCCACGGCAACCGGGTAGATGGCGACCAGCACCGGAATGGAGAGGCTGATGAGCTGGCTCAGGCCCACGTTGGCCACGACGCCGCAGATGACACCCAGCAGCACGACCAGCTTCTTGTAGCTCATGCCGGTCAGGTTGTGGAAGAAGTCGGAGCAGGCGGAGATGAGGCCGACGGCCGTGGTGAAGCAGGCCAGGGTGATGATGGCAGCCAGGATGAACTGACCCGGTTGGCCGAACAGGCTCAGCACGTAGGCGTTGACGATGGCACCGCCGTTGCTCACGTCGGTGGCGACGCCGGCAGCGGTGTTACCCAGCTGGAACAGGGAGACATAGACCACGGAGAGGCCGATGGCGGAGATGATGCCAGCGATGGCCAGGTACTTGAACTGGCTCTGGTAGTCATGGATGCCTTTCTGGCGCAGCAGGTCGACGATCAGGGCGCCGAACATCAGGGACGCCAGGGTGTCCATGGTGTTGTAGCCTTCCAGAATGCCCTTCACGAAGGGGGTGCTCTGGTAGTCACCGGATGCGGCAGGCATGCTTCCTTGCGGTGCGACGAAGACACCGATGGCCAGGGTCAGCAGCAGCAGCATCAGCAGCGGAGTCAGGTACTTGCCGATGGCATCCATCAGCTTGCCCTGGTTCAGGGAGACCAGGATGGCCACGCCGAAGAACAGTACTGTGTAGGCAACCAGATCGGATGGTCCCATGTCGCCAAGGAAGGGCTTGAGGCCCATCTCGTAGGCCACCAGGCCGGTACGGGGGGCGGCGAAGGCCGGGCCGATGATGATGTAGATGGCGACGGCCAGTGCGGTGGCCACGCCGGTCGGCAGCAGCTTGGTCATGCCGGCCCAGCCGTTGCCAGCCTTGGCGACGGCGATGATGGTGATGAGGGGCAGGCCCACGGCGGTGACCAGGAAGCCCAGCATGGCCAGGGAGAGGTGCTCACCCGCCATGAAGCCGGCCAGGGGCGGGAAGATGATGTTGCCTGCGCCCAGATAGAACGCAAAGGTCATGAAGCCCAATCCGAGTACATCGGACAATGTGAGTGATTTCGTCAAGTTCAACCTCGTCTGTCTTGTAAACTATTGCTTGTTATAGTTTTTTATTTGTCAGTGACCGGCACTTTCCGGGGGTAAAAAAAAGAGCCCCGCTGGTTTTTTCATCGCGACCAGTGGTTTGAACTGGTCTTGAGCGGGCGCTCATTTAGCAGTCAGCATAATGATGTGAAAAAATAGTTCAAGGCAAAATTTACATCTTCAAATAGAAGGGGCTGGTTAGTTGGATATATCTGTCGGAATAGCCTCCCGTGACAGAATGGATCACAATTTCACCCCTCTCACACTTGTTTAATCCTCTGCCAAGCAGCAATAAAACACGATTTGCCTCTTTCCCCTCTCTGGTAGTAACAGCCAGATAACAACGCTCATACAGATCATAACTCGACGAAATGCATAAAATTTCATCCGCCATCGCCGTGGGCAGCACCAGGGCCAGTTGCCCGGTACGGCTCAGCAGGCGATCGCTGGCGGCCAGCAATCCCCTGGGGGCGAGCCCCCCGGTATGACGGGCCAGAGCCCTGGCCGGATCGCGGAGTGTCTGGCCTGCCGGGAAATAGGGCGGGTTGGAGACGATGAGATCGTAAGGGGGGGCGAGGTGATCCTGAATGGCGCTCTCTATGATGGTGACCCGCTCACGCCAGGGGGAGGCCGCCACATTCTCCTGGGCCTGCATGGCTGCATCCTTATCCAGCTCCACCCCGTCTATGTGGCAGTCGTTCGTGCTGCGCTGGGCCAGCATCAGGGCGATGAGGCCGCTGCCGGTGCCGATGTCCAGCACCCGGCGGGCGCTGTCGACCGGCGCCCAGGCTCCCAGCAGAATGCCGTCCGTACCGACCTTCATGGCGCAGCGGTCGTGATCGATGTGAAATTGCTTGAACGTGAAACCGTTGTTGCGCCCCATTCGGCCCTCCTCCTGTGCCTGCCCGCGGAAAATGGCCGGCGATTATAGCGGCTAAGCCACAGTCACCATAGGAGCCGGCGGCATAATCGCCTATAATCTGCCGCTTCCTTAATGACCGAGTATTGCCATGAGCCAGTCCTTTGATGATTTCGACCTGAATCCAGCCCTCAGTCGGGCCTTGGCCGAGATGGGATTCACCCGCCCCACCACCATCCAGCAGATGGTACTGGAGCCAGCCCTGGACGGCCGCGATATTCTGGCCTCTGCGCCGACCGGAACCGGCAAGACCGCCGCCTTCCTGCTGCCCGCGATGCAGCACCTGCTGGACTTCCCGCGCCGCAAGCCGGGTCCGTGCCGCATGCTGATCCTGACTCCGACCCGCGAGCTCGCGCTGCAGGTGAGTGCTCACGCCAAGGCCCTGGCGGTGCACACCCATCTCAGCATCGAGACCATCATCGGTGGCGTCAGCCATGAAGAGCAGCTGCCTGCCCTGACCAAGACCACCGACATCGTGGTGGCCACCCCGGGCCGTCTGCTCGAGTACATCGAGAAAGAGGAGTTCGAGAGCCACGACATCGAGGTGCTGGTGTTGGATGAAGCGGACCGGATGCTGGACATGGGCTTCATCAAGGACGTGAACCGCATCGTGGAAGAGGCGCGCTACCGCAAGCACACCATGCTCTTCTCCGCCACTCTGGAAGGGGCCGGCCTCGAGAAGTTTGCGAGCGAGATCCTCAAAGACCCGGTTGAGCTGCACGCCGAGCCGCCCCGCAGCGAGCGCCGCCCCATCACCCAGTGGATCCACCTGGCCGATGATGCCGCCCACAAGTTGGCTCTGCTGGTGCACATCCTGAAAAACCCGGAGACCCAGAAGGCCATCATCTTCGTCAAGACCCGTGAGCGACTGGCGGAGCTTTCCGGCCAGTTGCAGGCGGCAGGCGTGCCCTGCGCCTGGATCCGTGGCGAGATGGAGCAGGCCAAGCGCATTGAGTCTATCCGCAAGTTCCATGAAGGGGAGGTGCCCTTCCTAATCGCCACCGACGTGGCCGCCCGCGGCATCGACCTGCCGAACGTCAGCCATGTCATCAACTACGACATGCCCTACGGCGCGGATGTCTATGTGCACCGCATCGGTCGTACCGGTCGAGCCGGCAACCGTGGCTGCGCCATCAGCCTGGTGGAAGCTCACGACATGGCCATGGTCGCCAAGATCGAACGCTACACAGAGGAGCGCCTCAAGCGCCGGGTGATCGATGAGCTGCGCCCCAGACACAAGGAAGCGCGGGTGCCGGTGAAGAAGAAAAAGCCGAAGGATGCCAAGAAGTCGGCAAAGAAGAAAAAGAAGTAATGCCCCCGAGCACAGTTGAAACGGCCATCCCAGGATGGCCGTTTTGCTGTCTGCTGCCTGGGGAGTGGCCTGAGAGAGGCGCAGAAAAAAGCCGACGCAAGGACGTCGGCCAACAAAAAGTGCTTACAACAGAGGATTCACAGAGTCAGACCCGAGGATCTCCGACTTGGTTCCCTTGAATGTGTAATTAATTTTCAGCGCGCTTGAACATCAGGGTATTGGCGTCGGACTCTTCCGGTACGAAGTAGTAGCCGTCGGCATTGAAACCGGTCAGCTGTTCCACCCGGGTGAGCCGATGCTTGATGATGTGGCGTGCCATCATGCCGCGGGCCTTCTTGGCGTAGAAGCTGATGATCTTGAACTGGCCGTTCTTCTCGTCCTTGAAGACCGGGGTGATGATGCGCCCCTGCAGGGCTTTCGGGCGCACCGACTTGAAATACTCGTCGGAGGCGAGGTTGATCAGCACGTCGTCCCCCTGGGCCGCCAGCGCCTTGTTCAGGTGCGCTGTGATGATGTCGCCCCAGAACTGGTAGAGGTCCTTGCCGCGCGGGTTCTCAAGCCTAATCCCCATCTCCAGGCGGTAGGGCATCATGAGGTCAAGCGGCCGCAGTACGCCATAAAGGCCGGAGAGCATGCGCAGGTGGGCCTGGGCGAAGTCGAGGTCGGCCTCGCTGAAATCTTCTGCGGCCAGACCGGTGTAGACGTCCCCCTTGAAGGCCAGCAGCGCCTGGCGGGCGTTGGCCGGCGTGAAGTCAGGCTGCCACTCGGCAAAGCGGGCGGCGTTGAGGCCGGCGAGCTTGTCGCTGATCTTCATCAGGCTGGCGATCTGGTCCGGGCTCAGTTGACGAGCCCGGGTGATCAGTGCTGCGGAGTGGTCCAGCAGTTCGGGTTGGGTGAAACGGGAGGTCACCAGGGGTGACTCGTAATCCAGCGTCTTGGCCGGGGAAACCACAATCAGCATAACGGTCCTTTACTAGCGATGACGCACGCCCCTCATTCATCCAGGGTCACGTTGTCGAGAGTGCCTGCGCCCAGCTGCTCGCGACCCGACAGCTTGATGAGCAGTCGCAGGTCGTTGGCGGAGTCGGCATGGGCAAGGGCCTCACTGTAGCCAATTTGGCCGGCGCAGAACAGGGTGAACAGCGCCTGATCGAAGGTCTGCATGCCAAGCTCGCCGGATTTGGTCATCACCTCCTTGAGTCTGTGCATCTCTCCCTTGCGAATGATGTCGGTGACGAGCGGGGTGTTGAGCAGGATCTCGAAGGCGGCGACCCGGCGCTGCCCGTGAGCGGAGGGGAGCAGCTGCTGGGCGACGATGGCGCGCAGGTTGAAGGAGAGATCGAACAGGAACTGGCGGTGCTTCTCCTGGGGGACCAGATGCAGGATGCGATCCAGCGCCTGGTTGGCATTGTTGGCGTGCAAGGTGGCGAGGCAGAGGTGTCCCGTCTCGGCGAACTGGATGGCGAACTCCATGGTCTCCTGGGAGCGGATTTCACCGATGAGGATGACATCCGGGGCCTGGCGCAGGGAGTTTTTGAGGGCGACATCGAAGGATGCGGTGTCGATCCCCACCTCCCGCTGGGTCACCAGACAGCGATCGTGCTGATGGACGAACTCCACCGGATCCTCCACCGTCAGGATGTGGCCGTCACCGTGCTGGTTGCGAAAGCCTATCATGGCCGCCTGGGTGGTGGACTTGCCGGCGCCAGTGGCGCCGACGAAGAGCACCAGCCCGCGTTTGGCCATGGCGACCTCCTGCAGGATGGGGGGCAGCACCAGCTCGTCAAAGGTGGGGATGCGGGTCTCGATGCGGCGCAGCACCATGCCCGGCATATCCTGTTGCCAGAAGGCGCTGACCCGAAAGCGCCCCAGCGAGCCTCGCTGGATGGCGTAGTTGGCCTCGCGGGTGTGCAGGAAGCGCTCGAAGTGGGTCTCGCCCAGGCTCTCCCTGATCAACGCCAGCGCCGTCGTCTTGTCGAGGGGAGCCGGCCCGAGCGACACCAGACGCCCGTTGACCTTGAGGGTCGGGGGGGCATCGACCGTGATGAAGAGATCCGAGCCCTTTTGTTCAACCAGTGCGGCGAGCAGAACATCCATGTTCATGGCGACTCCTTGGGTGTGCAAGCTTAAATGGTATTGGGATCGACCGCCTTGGCCTTGGCATCAAGGGAGGCGACGACCCCCCGGTTGACCAGCTGCTTGAGGCTCTGGTCCATGGTCTGCATGCCGTGGGTCATCCCGGTCTGGATGACGGAATAGAGCTGGGCCACCTTGTCTTCCCGGATGAGGTTTCGCACCGCCGGGATTCCCAGCATGATCTCGTGGGCCGCCACCCGGCCGCCACCGATACGCTTGAGCAGGGTCTGGGAGATGACCGCCCGCAGGGATTCGGAGAGCATGGATCGCACCATGTCCTTCTCCGAGCCGGGGAAGACGTCGATGATACGGTCGATGGTCTTGGCAGCTGAGGAGGTGTGCAGGGTGCCAAACACCAGGTGACCGGTTTCGGCGGCGGTCATGGCGAGACGGATGGTTTCGAGGTCCCGCATTTCACCTACCAGGATGATATCCGGGTCTTCCCGCAGGGCCGAGCGCAGGGCGTTGCTGAAGCTCTTGGTGTCGCGGTGTACTTCCCGCTGGTTCACCAGGCAGCGCTTGTTCTCGTGCACGAATTCGATGGGGTCCTCGATGGTGAGGATGTGGTGGTGGAAGTTGTCATTGATGTAATCGACCATGGCGGCCAGGGTGGTGGATTTGCCCGAACCGGTGGGCCCAGTCACCAGCACCAGGCCGCGAGGGTACTCCGCTATCTTGCGAAATATCTCCGGCGCCCCCAGATCGTCCAGGGTCAGAACGGTACTCGGGATGGTACGAAACACCGCGCCCGAGCCGCGCGCCTGCTGGAAGGCGTTGACCCGAAAGCGTGCCATGCCGGGCACTTCGAAGGAGAAGTCCACCTCGAAGTTCTCCTCCAGCTCCTTGCGCTGGTGGTCATTCATGATGTCGTAAATGAGGGCATGGACTTCCCGGTGATCCAGGGCGGGCAAATTGATCTTGCGAACCTCCCCATCAACCCTGATCATCGGGGGGACCCCGGCCGAGAGGTGTAGATCCGAGGCCTTATGCTTTACACTGAATGCCAATAACTCTGTGATATCCATAGATTTGTTATTCTCCCATCACAAGATTACGAACGAAATATGAGCCAGATTGCCCAGCACCTGCTTCAGGTAAAGGAACGTATTGTAGAGGCTGCCCGGCGTGTTGGCCGCAGCCCAGATCACATCCAGTTGCTTGCTGTCAGCAAAACCAAGCCGCTGGGGGACATTCAGGCTGCCTACGCCGCCGGTCAGCGGCGCTTTGGCGAATCCTATGCCCAGGAGGCCGCGCTCAAGATTGATGCCTTGCGCGAGCAGAACGCCTGTACAGACATAGAGTGGCACTTTATCGGCCCGCTGCAATCGAACAAGTCCAAGCTGGTGGCGGAGCGGTTCGACTGGGTTCAAAGTGTCGATCGCGACAAGCTCATCGAACGCCTCAACAACCAGAGACCGAGTGGGCTCGCGCCGCTAAATATCTGTCTGCAAATCAATATTAGCGGAGAGAGCAGCAAATCCGGTACGTCGGAGCAAGAGATTTTCCGCCTGGCCTCCCTGGTGGCCCAAAGCGAGCGGCTGCGGTTGCGCGGCCTGATGGCCATCCCCGAGCATACCCGCGACGAGGGGGTGCTCGCGGCCCAGATGGCGCGCATGCAGGCTCTGTTCACCGAGCTTGCGCAACAATACCCGAGCGTCGACACCCTTTCGATGGGGATGACCGAGGATCTCGAGCCGGCCATTGCCCATGGCAGCACCATGGTGCGGGTCGGGACCGCCATCTTCGGGGCCCGTGACTATTCATGAGCAAGGGCCGGGGCGAGAAACATCCCGGTCGTGCTTTTTCAGGTAAACAGGCGCGTGTGATGCTGTCAGCCCGCACAGGCTGGGTCGGCATCCGCTGCGATGTCAGTAACAGGAGTGTTTGATGCAGCAGAGAACCCTCGCCTTCATCGGGGCAGGCAACATGAGCCGCAGTATCATTGCCGGCCTCATCCAGGCGGGTTACCCGGCAGAGCGTATCATCGCCGCCAATCCCAGCCGCCCCAAGCTGGACGAACTGGCCAGCCAGTTCGGCATCCGTATCACCCACGAGAACGCCGAGGCGGCCCGGGAGGCAGAGGTGATCGTGCTGGCGGTCAAGCCCCAGCTGATGGCGGGCATGCTGAGCGCGCTGGTGGCCGAGCTTGGCTCGCTGGATGGCAAGTTGCTCATCTCCATCGCTGCCGGCATTCGCGTCGCACGCTTGCAGGAGATGGCAGGCGGTCACGATCGCATCATTCGCACCATGCCCAACACCCCCTCCTTGCTGGGGCTGGGGATGACCGGGCTCTATGCACCTCCCGCCATCGGGCAGGCCGATCGGGCGGTGGCCGAACAGATGATGCAATCCGTGGGCAAGACCCTCTGGGTGGATGAGGAGGCCGGCATCAACGGCGTCATCGCGGCGGCGGGCAGTGCCCCGGCCTACTTCTTCCTGTTCATGCAGGCGATTGCCGAGGAGGCCGAGGCCATGGGCTTTACGCCGGAGCAGGCCCGCCTGCTGGTGCAACAAACCGCCCTGGGGGCGGCCGCCATGGTGGAACAAAACCCCGATCTGTCGCTGCAGACCCTGCGCGAGCAGGTGACCAGCAAGGGCGGGACCACGGCCGAGGCCGTCAAGACATTCCAGGAGCAGGGGCTGATGCCGCTGACCGCAAGAGCCATGCAGGCGGCCGTTACCCGGGCCGGCGAAATGGAAACCCTTTTCTGAATCCCTTTTAGCAAGGAGCCCGGATGAACACGGCTTACTTTTTGATTAACACTGTCTTTGATCTCTACCTCATGGTGGTGCTGCTGCGGGTCTGGCTGCAGTGGGCGCGGGCCGACTTCTACAATCCCATGAGCCAGATGGTGGTCAAGCTGACCAACCCGCTGGTGGTGCCCCTGCGCCGCGTCATCCCGGGTTTTGGCGGGCTGGACATGGCCTCTGTGCTGCTGGCGCTGCTGATCGCCTTTGGCAAATTGTTCCTGCTCAAGAGCATGAATGTGCTGCAGGCGGACTGGCTCACTCTCTGTCTGTTTGCGACGCTCACCGTGTTGAAGAAAGCGGGTTCCATGATCTTCTGGATCCTGCTGATCCGCGCCATCCTGAGCTGGGTCAGCCAGGGTCGCAACCCCATTGAATACGTGATGCACCAGCTCACTGAACCCTTCCTGGCCCCCATTCGCCGCATCCTGCCTGCACTGGGCGGGCTGGATCTCTCCGTGCTGGTCGCCTTCATCGCGCTGCAGGCCATCAACTACCTGATGGGGGATCTGTTCGGCCAGTTGTGGTGGATGATCTGATGCCCGCCGTCCTGCTGGAAGGGGACGAGCTGGTGTTGCATCTGATGATCCAGCCCAAGGCGAGCCGGGATCAGATCATCGGATTGCACGGTGACGAGTTGAAAGTGGCCATCACGGCACCGCCGGTGGATGGTCAGGCCAACAGTCACCTGATCAAGTACCTGGCCAAGCAGTGCAAGGTGGCCAAGGGGCAGGTTCGCATCCTGCGGGGGGAGCTGGGTCGGCACAAGACGGTCGCCATCGACGCGCCAAAGCAGATCCCCGCCGAGATTGCCGCTCTGCTCGATAATCAGGATTGATACGAGAGGGATGACATCATGAAAACTGCCTGGATGAGTTGCCTGCTGGCACTCCTGATGACGCTGCCGCTGCGGGCTGAGCAGATGCAGGAGCTGGGCCCCTGGAAAGTGCACTACAGCGCGTTCAACTCCAGCTTCCTCACCCCCGAGGTAGCCAGGACCTATGGCCTGGAGCGCAGCCGCTATAACGGCATCGTCAATATCGCGGTGCAGAACAAGCAGGGGGTGGCACAGGCGGTGGGGATCAGCGGCGAAGCCCGCAATCTGACCGGCACCCTT
Source organism: Aeromonas sp. WP2-W18-CRE-05 (assembly GCF_014168615.1). NCBI lineage: Bacteria > Pseudomonadati > Pseudomonadota > Gammaproteobacteria > Aeromonadales > Aeromonadaceae > Aeromonas > Aeromonas sp. WP2-W18-CRE-05. The sequence goes on from NZ_AP021917.1 coordinate 522,280, forward strand.
CGCCCCCTGAATTTTCAGGAGGTGAAAGAGGGGAATGCCATCTATTACCTGGCAGTGCTGCCCTATCGCAATGAGGACACCTACCAGTTCACCCTGAAGATCATGGGGGAGGGGCAGCAGCAGACGCTGACCTTCCAGCAGACCTTCTACGTCGACTAGATTGCAGGGTGAATGCAGATGCCCTGCCCCCACGGGGGCGGGGCATTTTTTTGCCCGGTGAACCTGTGCTCGACGTCAGTGGCTGGCCAGGGGATAGGTAAACAGGGCCAGGTGGGCGAAGTTGAACAGGAAGTGGAGCAGGATGGCGATACTGAGGCGCCCGCTCAGCTGGAACGCCAGGCCATAGCAGGCCCCCGCCAGCGCGGCGAACAACACCAGCAACGGGCCACCGGCAAGATGGGCTGCGCCGAACAGCAGGCTGGCGACCAGGAGACCTGCCCAGGGCGTGCTTCGGCTTGCCACCCCTTGCTGGATGCATCCCCGGAACAGCGCTTCTTCCGCCACACAGGTGAACAACAGGTTGTTGAACGCGAACAGCCACCACCAGTGGGGCAGTCCCGCTTCGGGTTTGAGGGCGCCCAGTTGCCAGGCGGTGATGAGCAGGGCCGCGAGCGGCAGGATGAGCAGGGCCAGCGGCCGCCAGCGCATCGTTCCACCCGGGCCGAGCAGGCCGGGAATGGCCAGCAGCAGGGCGAAGAAAATGAGCGGCTTGTCCAGATTGAGGTAGAGGGTGAAGGGCACGCTGGCCGGGCCCGCCTGTACCTTGTCGAGCACCCTGAGATTGTCAAAGCCTGGCACCAGATGCAGCGTCAGGGCGAGGGACCACAGCAGTACCAGCGTCAGTGCGACGCCGCGCCAGGGTGGGGGCAGGGTGGGGGTACGCCAGGCCAGCAGCAGACCGGCGAGGCTGACAAGAGCGGCGAGGGGCGCGAGTCGCTCAAGCCAGAGGGCGATGAGCAGGGCTAGTCCCAACAGAAGCATGCCGGGCCTGGTCCGGCGGGCGAGGCAGCAGAGTACGGCCAGCCCCAGGACGAGCCAGATGAGGATATCGGGGAGTGGTAACATCGAGTCTCCTTGTATGAATGAAGGGCGCACCTTAACGATCCCCATGGTCTGGTTCAAGGAAAAGGGACTGGCCGGCAGAAGACGCGCAATGAAAAGCCGGAGCTGGGCTCCGGCTTGGGCGGCGGCAAGATGCCACCGAGAGAGGCGATGGCCTTCCCGTATCAGCGACCGGACTCGGCGATGACCCGGGCGATGATGTCGGCGCGTTTGCTGGCTTCCAGCTCTCCCAGGGCGATGAGACCGGCCTTGAAGATGACGTTCTTCGGCAGACTGACGTCATCCAGGGTGGTGATGGCCTCGACGTGCATGCCGTTCAGGCGGCTGGCATCGCGCGGGCTCAGGTTGACCTGGGTGTTCAGCACCTGCTTGCCCTTCTTCTTGGGCTGGGCGGGTTTCTTCGGTTGATCCAGCTCGTCTTCCGGCAGTTCGTCATCAAAATCGTAAATAGACATAGTCAATCCTGTTGGGTTGCAAGGGGCATGCTCGCCCGAATGGGGGTAATCAGCCCATATCCTCGTTGCGGATAAAGGCGCGCCAGGAGCCGAGTACCTGGGCAAAATCTTCCAGCCCGCACATGGCCAGCTGTTCATCATCGTAGTAGGCGAGATCGTCGAGATCCTCGTCCTGCTCGATATTGAGGACATTGGCCTTCACCTCGGCTTCCTCGTGGGTCAGCAGCAGGGAGTAGTCGCCCCCCAGCAGCCGGTATTCGGTGCGGGTCCGGCTGGAGAGCTGGTCGATGATGGCGAACAGCTCGTCGAGCTTCTCCTCGTCCTTGCCCACCTCGTCGATCAACCACTGGCCGATGGCTTCATGGCCCATGGAGAACCGGGCGCGATAGCCACCGAACGGGTCGCGGCGAAATTCATAATCCATAGCGGAGTCCATATCGGAGGGTGAAACCACCACGGCGCAAAGCGGCATGATGCCGGATCCTTGATCCATGGTGGGGCACTGATAGCGTAAAGTGGCCTATTCTAGCGATCCCCCCCGCGCTTGTCTTGATGATGTGGGATCTTTAACGGGTGATCCCGGTGATGGCGCACGCCGGGGACCCTGTCAACGAATGGTATGGAGAGGCAATGCAGCTCAACGACGCGCTCGCGCATCAGATAGTCAGCCGGGCGATGAAGATCCTCTCGTTCTCGGTCAACGTCATGGATGAGCGGGGACTCATCATTGCGTCCGGCAATCCGGAGCGGCTGCACCAGCGCCACGAGGGGGCCGTGCTGGCCCTGACCGAGAACCGGGTGGTGGAGATAAGCGAGGCCACCGCCCGGGAGCTCAAGGGGGTGAGGCCCGGCATCAACCTGCCCATCGCCTATCAGGGGGAGCTGCTCGGCGTCATCGGCATCTCTGGGGATCCGGACATCGTGCGTGCTTACGCCGAGCTGGTGCGCATGACCGCCGAGCTCATCCTGGAACAGGCTGCACTCACCGAGCAGTTGCAGTGGGACAAGCGCCACAAGGAGGAGCTGGTGTTGCAGCTCATTCGCGGCGAAGGGCGGGCCGATCAACTGCAACAGGTGGCCCGCTTCCTCGAGCTGGATCTCGCCCAGCCCCGGGTGGTGGCCGTGCTGGCGCTGGAGGAGGCCGAGCCCGCCCAGGTGAGGGAGCTGGTTCACCTGCTGGAAAACCCGGAGCGGGACAATCTGGTGGCCATCAACGGCCTGGACGAGATAGTGGTGCTCAAACCCGCCCAGCTCAGCGACGGCGTCTGGCAGTCGGCGCAAGAGCGCAGCCGGATCCGGCAGCTGCTCTCCCGTATTCCCCATTTCAAGGTTCGCATCGGGGTGGGTGATTACTTCGCCGGCATCCCCGGGCTGGCGCTCTCCTACCAGACGGCGCGAGACACCTTGCGCCGTGGCATGCGCCAGTCGCCCCGCAAGCAGGTCTATTTCTTCGAGGATTACCGGCTCTCAGTGCTGCTCGGCACCCTGGCGGACTCTTGGCAGGCGGATCAGCTGCGGGCTCCGCTGCAAAAGCTGGCGCAGGAGGACACAAAGGGAACGCTGCAAAAGACGCTGCGCCAATATTTCTTGCAGGATTGTGATCTGCATCCCTGTGCCGAAGCCCTGTTCATTCACCCCAACACCCTGCGTTATCGACTGACCCGGATAGAGCAGATAACCGGTTTGAATTTCAACAAGTTAGATGACAAGTTCCTGCTCTATCTCGGGCTCAGTCTCGATAGCTGATTTGTCTTTTCCAACAAAAATACAAGGCCGGTAAATGCTTTTTTTGGTTTTATGGCCAAAGCATTCCAGGCGGGGATCCCCATAATGGCGCCACTCATTACAACAACAAGGTGCCCGTCATGATCCCAGTCTCCGCGCTCGGCGCGCTCGCCGCGCTTTCCATCGCCATCTTCCTCATCCTGAAGAAGGTGCCGCCCGCTTACGGCATGATTGTCGGTGCCCTGGCCGGTGGCCTGATCGGTGGCGCCGACCTGACCCAGACCGTCGCCCTGATGATCGGCGGCGCCCAGGGGATCACCACGGCGGTGATGCGGATCCTGGCGGCGGGTGTGCTGGCCGGGGTGCTCATCGAATCGGGCGCCGCCACCACCATCGCCGAGACCATCGTCAAGAAACTCGGCGAAACCCGCGCCCTGCTGGCCCTGGCGCTGGCCACCCTGATCCTGACCGCGGTCGGCGTCTTCGTGGACGTGGCCGTCATCACGGTCGCCCCCATTGCGCTGGCCATCGCCCGCCGTGCCGATCTCTCCAAGGCGGCCATCCTGCTGGCGATGATAGGCGGTGGCAAGGCGGGCAACGTCATGTCTCCCAACCCCAACGCCATCGCGGCAGCCGACGCCTTCCACCTGCCTCTCACCTCGGTGATGGCGGCGGGCATCATTCCCGGCCTGTTCGGTCTGGTGATGGCCTACTGGCTCGCCAAGCGCCTCAACAACCGGGGCAGCAAGGTGGCCGCCGACGAGGTAGTGAGCTTTGACGGTGCCAAGTTGCCCGGCTTTGCCGCCGCCATCAGTGCGCCCCTGGTCGCCATCCTGCTGCTGGCCCTGCGTCCCATCGCCGGCATCGTGGTGGACCCGCTCATTGCGCTGCCCCTCGGCGGCCTGGTCGGGGCCCTGATGATGGGCAAGTTCACCAAGGTGAACCAGTTTGCCGTCTCGGGCCTGGCCCGCATGGCACCGGTGGCCATCATGCTGCTGGGGACGGGAACCCTGGCGGGCATCATCGCCAACTCCGGCCTGAAAGATGTGCTCATCAGCGGCCTGACCGCCTCCGGTCTGCCCTCCTATCTGCTGGCCCCCATCTCCGGTGCCCTGATGTCGCTGGCGACCGCCTCGACCACGGCCGGGACAGTGGTGGCCTCCAACGTGTTCAGCGCCACTCTGATTGAACTGGGGATCAGCAGCCTGGCAGGGGCCGCCATGATCCACGCCGGCGCCACCGTGTTTGACCACATGCCCCACGGCTCCTTCTTCCATGCCACCGGCGGCAGCGTCCACATGGGCGTCGGCGAGCGACTCAAGCTCATCCCCTACGAAACCGCGGTCGGTCTGACCATCGCCGTTGTCTCCACCCTGATGTTTGGCGTGTTTGGCCTCGCCTAAGGAACTGATATGAAAATTGTGATCGCCCCCGATTCATTCAAGGAGAGCCTGAGCGCCATGGCGGTGGCCGATGCCATCGAGGCCGGTTTCAAGCAGGTGCTGCCGGATGCCACCTACGTCAAGCTGCCCATGGCCGATGGCGGCGAGGGGACGGTGCAGTCTCTGGTGGATGCCACCGGTGGTCGCATCCTGCCGGTCGAGGTGACCGCTCCCCTTGGCAACAGGGTACAGGGCTTCGTGGGCCTGCTGGGGGATGGCAAGCGCGCCGTCATCGAGATGGCGGCGGCCTCCGGCCTCCATCTGGTGGCGCCCGAGCTGCGCAATCCGCGGCTCACCTCCAGTGTCGGCACCGGGGAGCTGATCCTGGCCGCGTTGGAGATGGGGGTGAACCACCTCATCCTCGGCATCGGCGGCAGCGCCACCAATGACGGCGGTGCCGGCATGATCCAGGCACTCGGCGGCAAGCTCCTGAAAGCAGATGGTACCCCCATCGCGCCGGGCGGTGCCGGTCTGGCCGAGCTGGCCACCATCGACCTGAGCGGGCTGGATCCCCGTCTGAGCGGGCTCCACATCGAGGTGGCCTGCGACGTGGACAACCCGTTGTGCGGCCCGAAAGGGGCGTCCGCCGTGTTCGGTCCGCAGAAGGGGGCAACTCCCGAGATGGTGGCCGAGCTGGATGCCAATCTGGCCCGTTACGCGGACTGCATCGAGCAGGCGCTTGGCAAGCAGGTGAAGGAGCTCCCGGGAACGGGGGCCGCAGGCGGCATGGGGGCAGCCCTGGTGGGGCTGCTCGGCGCCGAGCTCAAACCCGGCATCCGGATCGTCATCGAGGCGCTGAACCTGGCCGAGGCGGTGGCCGATGCGGATCTGGTCATCACCGGCGAGGGCCGCATCGACAGCCAGACCATCCATGGCAAGACGCCCATCGGGGTGGCTCGCTGTGCCAAGCAGTTCGGCAAGCCGGTGATCGGCATCGCCGGATGCCTCACCGATGACTGCGGCGTGGTGCACGAGCACGGGCTGGATGCGGTGTTCGCCGTGGTCAATCGGGCCATGTCCCTGCCGGAGGCGCTGGCCACCGCCACCACCAACCTGCAGCTCACGGCCCGCAACGTGGCGGCTCTCTACCTGCTGCGCAAATGACCCTCTCTCCTGGCCGATGCGGTGCATCGGCCAGACCCTGCCCCGTGCAGCAGAGTGAGCGGCCCGGCGTGGCACCTCTGACGCACTTGCCGATCCTTGGGTCGGATTTTTTTTATTATCCTGCTGTCTTTCATATGGTTTTTGTATTCTGACAAGGGGCTTTGCGGCATAGTGATCTCCCGACAGTGAGGGAGCCACGAGAAACAAGGCCCGCCTGAGGGAGGGCTTCCCATTCCGGGGGGCAATATGCGAGGAGCGAGCCATGATCCTGCTGACCCTGGGGGTGGTGTTGTTCACCCTGACCCATCTTTACCCCTGTTTCGCGGCACAGCACCGCGCCCGTCTGCGGGAGCGGCTGGGGGAGAACCGCTACAAGGGGCTCTTCTCGCTGCTGGTGTTCGTCGCCATCGGCTGCATCCTCGCAGGCTGGCGCAGTGCCAGCCCCATGCCCCTCTATTTTCTGCCTGTCTGGGGCCCCACCCTGGTGATGGGGATCATGCCGATCGCCCTTGTCCTGCTGTGTGCGGGGCAGGGGGCGAACCATTTCCGCCGTTGGCTGGTGCATCCCCAGCTGCTCGGGGTGCTGCTCTGGTCGGGGGCCCATCTGGCGGTGAACAGCGAGGCGCGTTCTCTGGTGCTGTTTGGCGGGATCGGTCTCTGGGCTCTCATCAGCATCGTCTGGATTTCGATGCGGGAGTGGGGTCGTCACCCCCGTGCCGCCGCCACTTGGCAGGGGACGGGGATCAGTCTGGGGGCGGGGCTGGCGCTCACGGCTCTGCTTATCTTCTGGGGACACGGCTGGCTGACCGGGATCCCCCTGCACTGATCCCTGAACCAGATTCCGGGGTCTTGCGTATGATGGACAAAACAATGGGAGTCACGTCGATGAAATGGTTCACCCTGCTGCTGATGCTCGGCTCGGGCGCGGTCTCTGCCGCCTGCCCCGATTACTTCAACGTGGAGATGCGGGAGCTCAACAGCACCCAGCGCCACAACCTCTGTCAGTTGACCGAGGGCAAGGTGGTGCTGGTGGTCAACACCGCCTCCTACTGCGGTTACAGCGGTCAGTTCCGGGATCTGGAAGCCCTCTATCAGGGCTACAAGGAGAAGGGACTGATGGTGCTGGGCTTCCCTTCCAACGATTTCTGGCAGGAGGCGGGCAACGAAAACAAGACCGCCGAGGTGTGCCGCCGGGACTACGGGGTGACCTTCCCCATGTTCAACCGGGTGGCGGTGCGGGGTTCGGATGCAGTGCTGCTGTTCAAGGGGCTGGCCGCGGCTGCCGACGGTGATGCGCCCAACTGGAACTTCCACAAGTACCTGGTCGGGCGGGACGGCAAGCTGATTGCGAGCTATGGCGCCAACCAGAATCCGTCGGATGATCCTCTCAAACAGCAGATCATCGATGCCCTGGGGCACTGACCCTACCCCATGGCGGGCCACTCTGGAATAATGCGGCCCCGCCATCCACTCCGGTGACACCGTGCTGCAACGTCTTCCCCAAATGGTGATCTTCGATGCCCTGGTTCGTGAACAGGGCATCTCGGCGGCTGCGCGCCGCCTCGGGGTCTCCAAATCCCACATCAGCAAGCAGCTCGCCCTGCTGGAAACCGCGCTCGGCGCCCAGCTGGTACAGCGCACTACCCGCCGTTTCGGGCTCACCGAACTGGGTCAGGAGTATGCCCGCCACTGCCGCGCTCTGGTGGCGGTGGCGCTGGAGGCGGAATCCATGGTGGCGGAGCGCCGTGGCAAGGTGAGCGGCGTGCTCCATCTGGGGGTTGGTCAATCCTTCGGGCGGTTGCACGTGATCCCGCGCCTCAAGGCGTTTCAGGCACGTTATCCGGATCTGGAGCTGGAGGTGTCCCTGTTCGATCACCGCACCAATCTGGTGGATGAGGGGCTGGATCTCTGGATCACCACCTACGAGGACAAACCCGAGTCCCTGGTAGGGCAGCGACTGGCAGACATCGGCTTCGTGCTGGTGGCCTCGCCGGATTATCTGCTGAGTCACGGCACGCCACTGCACCCCAGGGATCTGGCCCATCACAATTGCATCACCTACCAGAGCCGGGAGCGGCGCTACCACGAGTGGTCATTTCGCCAGGGCAAGGAGCGCCAGACGGTGCAGGTGGCGGGCAACTATCGGGTGGATCTGGCGGAAGCGGTGCGGGACGCCGCCCTGGCCGGGCTCGGCATCGCCTATGTGGCCAACTACCTGCTGGACAAGGAGCTGCAATCTGGTCAGCTCATCCCTCTGCTGCCCCAGTGGCAACCGAACCAGAAGATGGCGGTGCACGCCGTCTATGCCAGGCGAGAGCATCTGGATCCCAAGATCCGGCTGTTCATCGACTTCCTCAAGGAGAGCTTCGGACCCGGGCCCTACTGGGCGCAGCGACTCGCACCCTGGCTCGGGGGGAAATTGTCCGGCACCGAGGAATAATCGTTTCCATACAAGAACACTGGCGTGAGTGCGGTTTCAAAGTTGTGTCAAATCAGTCAGTTGGCGCAATCGATATCGTGCAAACGTTTTTGCTAACAGGGTTGTAACCCGGCGGGGTTGCGGCGGTGAGGGGAGGGGAGCAGAATCCGCGCCCATCTTCAGCCTCACTGGATGGAATCCCCATGATTGCCCTGCTTGGTATCCTGAGCATCCTGGCCCTGGCCGCACTCTGCTCTGATAATCGTCGTCGTATCCCGTTGCGAACAGTGGGCTTTGCCCTCTGCCTGCAAGTGCTCTTCGCCGCCCTGGTGCTCTGGCTGCCCGCCGGTCAACAGGTCTTGAACGGTGTCAGCGAGAGCGTCAGCAGCGTCATCGGCTACGGCCAGGAGGGGATTGCCTTCCTGTTCGGGGATCTGGCCAAGTTCAAACTCGGTTTCATCTTCGCCTTCAACGTGCTGCCGGTGATCATCTTCTTCTCCGCGCTGATCGCCATCCTCTATCACATCGGCCTGATGCCCAAAGTGATCGCCCTGCTCGGCGGCGGCCTGCAGAAATTGCTGGGCACCGGCCGCGCCGAGAGCCTCTCTGCCACCGCCAACATCTTCGTCGGCATGGTGGAAGCGCCGCTGGTGGTCAAACCCTATCTCTCCAGGATGTCCGATTCCCAGTTCTTTGCGGTGATGAGCTGCGGGCTGGCCTCGGTAGCTGGCGGCACCCTGGTGGGCTACGCCAGCATCGGGGTCGAGCTGAAATACCTGATTGCGGCGGCCTTCATGTCCGCCCCTGCCGGGCTTGCCATGGCCAAGATCCTGGTGCCGCCCGCCGCGCAAGAGGAAGATCACCACGAAGACGTGGAGATCCCCCGCGCCACCAACGTCATTGAAGCGGCCGCCGATGGCGCCATGGCGGGTCTCAACATCGCCGTCGCCGTGGGGGCGACCCTGCTGGCCTTCGTCGGCGTGATCGCCCTGCTCAACGGCCTGCTGGGCTGGGCCGGCGACCTGGTGGGGCTGGAGCTGAGCTTCCAGATCATCCTGGGCTGGCTGTTTGCCCCCGTTTCCTGGCTCATTGGCGTTCCCTGGGATCAGGCCCAGGCGGCTGGTGCCCTGATCGGCACCAAGATCGTCATCAACGAGTTCGTCGCCTTCATCGCCCTGGTGCAGGATCAGACCCTGAACGAGTCGAGCAAGGCCATCGTCACCTTCGCCCTGTGCGGTTTCGCCAATATCTCTTCCATGGCGATCCTCATCGGCGGCCTGGGGGCCATGGTGCCGGAGCGCAAGTCCTTCATCGCCCGCTACGGCATGCGCGCCATCCTGGCGGGGGTGCTGGCAAACCTGATGAGCGCCTCCCTGGCAGGCTTGTTCCTCGCCCTCTGATAGACCCTGGAAGTCAGCACCTTCCGGTCATTGCCCGCTTCGGCGGGCTTTTTTGCACCCGCTTGCAGGCAAAAAAAGCGCCTCTGGGGAGGCGCGGGGAAAAGACAGATTGGAAGCGTCACATGGGTGCCACCTGAATGAGGGATGAGCCGTCCCATCCAAGTGTGAAGCCATGATGCCTGATGCTCTCTGAAGCGCTTCTGAGGCGATTCTTCATACTGTGTTCATTTTCAAAATGCTGCTGCAATGTGATTTTTAAATGATTGATGCTGAAATAAAATAAATAATCAGTGATTTATTTTGTTGTGCGGCTCAAAGGAAAGATGAATCGGGGTGGTGGGCATGCTCCTGCCATGGGGCGGTTCCGTCGGAATATTATCCCGATGCCTGCTCAACGCATCACGTAACCATGCTGCAAGATGGCAAGCAACCAGCATGTGATTGGGGTGTTGCCCGTCATGAGCAGTGCAACGCGGTCTGCTGTTGGGACCAGCAACTCGTATGTGATGGAGATGCCGCTCGTCAGAGGATCCGCGCGAGTGGCCTGCGGTCTGTGGTGCTTGCACCCGCAACCCGCATTTGACAGGAGGCGCACCCTTTCATGGGGTCAGCGCGAAGTGGTCTGCGGTCTCCTGCTCCAGTGCCAGCAACCAGCGCTTGATGGGGATGCCTCCTCCGTAGCCGGTCAGTTCACCGCTGCGCCCTATGACCCTGTGGCAGGGCACTATGATGCTGAGGGGATTGCGGCCGTTGGCGGCGCCCACCGCCCGCACGGCCCTGGGGTTGCCGATGGCCTCTGCAATCTGGAGGTAGCTGACGGTCTCGCCGTAGGGGATGTCGCACAACGCCTGCCACACGGCCTGCTGGAATGGTGTGCCCGTGGCGGCCAGGGGGAGATCGAAGCGCCGCAGGCGGCCGGCAAAGTAGGCGGAAAACTGCTCGACGAAGGGGGCCAGGGCGGCATCATCCCGCTGCCACTCCGGTTGCGGCAGGACGGGGCGCTCCCCTTGCATGAATTCCACGTGGCGCAGCCCGGCCCCATCGATGGCGATGAGCAGGGGCCCCTTGGCACATTCACAAAAGCTGTACTGCATTCTCTTGTCCTCGGGGTTGTGGCAGGTCACTCCAGCACGGGCTTGCCGCGGGTGGATTTGATCTCTCCCTTGCGTTTCTTGGCATCGACCCGCTTGCGTTGGGAGCTGCGGGTCGGCTTGGTGGCGTGGCGGGCCTTGGGGCGCCACGCGGCTTTTTTCAGCAGCTCGGTCAGGCGGCTCATGGCCTCCTTGCGATTCATGTCCTGGCTGCGATGGGTCTCGACCCTGATCTGGATGAAGCCGTCGTGAACCCGGCTGTCGCTGAGCCGCTCCAGTCCCTCCTTGTAGAGCGGCGGCAGGCTGGGGGAGTCGCGATAATCGAAGCGCAGCCAGACGGCGGAGTCGGTCTTGTTGACGTGCTGGCCGCCATTGCCCTGGGCCCGCATGGTCTGGAATTGCAGTTCATGCCAGGGGATGATCACGCTGTTGGAGATGACTAACATGGGGTGATGCTCTCATTTGGTGCATCAAGGGAGTCTGGTGCAGCTTGGTGCCTCATTATGGGGCGAGATGCGCTTCCTTGGTGATCCTGAGCCTTTCCGGCTCAGAGTGTCATATCTATCTATATGAAAATAAACGATAAAAATACTTGGCACAAGAATTGATGACCCATTCGTGACATACCATGGATTGGGAGCAACCAGATGAAGCTGATTACTGCGATTATCAAACCTTTCAAGTTGGACGACGTGCGCGAGGCCATCGCCAACCTGGGGGTGGAAGGCCTGACCGTCTCCGAAGTGAAGGGTTTTGGTCGCCAGAAGGGGCACACCGAATTATACCGGGGGGCCGAGTACCAGGTCGACTTTCTGCCGAAGGTGAAGCTGGAGATCGCTACCGCAGACGAGAACGTCGAAGGGGTGATCGAGGCCATCTGCAAGGCGGCCTATACCGGCAAGATCGGTGACGGCAAGATTTTCGTCTATGACCTGCTGCAAGCGGTGCGTATTCGTACTGGTGAGAGCGACGACGAGGCGCTCTGAGTACGCCCCTTTGCCCGGCCGGGTCGGGCAAAGGTCCGAGCAGGTTCTGCCGACAGTGTGAATGGGTGGTCGTCGAAAGACCGGATGGGATTCCATCCGGTCTTTTTGTTTGGCCGCTGATTAAATAGATCGTTCCAACCCAGCAAACCGCCTTGATCCTCTCCTCCCGATTCATGCAGAATGCAAACGAAAATGGTTATCACTCTTTACGCAGACAAGGAACGGATGATGAAAATGAAGATGTTGGCACTGGCTTTCTCCACGCTTGTCGCCCAGTCGGCGTTCGCCGCCCAGGAGGTAAACGTCTATTCGAACCGTCAGGATGAGCTGATCAAGCCCATCATCCAGCAGTTCGAGAAGGAGACCGGGATCAAGGTCAATGTGGTGTTTGCCAAAGAGGGGCTGAACGAGCGTCTGGAACGGGAAGGCAAGCTCTCTCCGGCCGATCTGATGCTGACCGTGGACATCAGCCGTCTGACCGAGCTGGTGGACAAGGACCTGGTGCAGCCGGTGGACAGCAAGACGCTGCAGGAGAACATCCCCTCCATCTATCGCGATCCGGACAACCGCTGGTTCGCCCTGACCACCCGGGTGCGTGCCATCTACTCCAGCAAGGAGCGTCTTGGCAAGCTCGACACCATCCGCTACGAAGATCTGGTCAAGCCTGAATTCAAAGGAAAAATTTGTACCCGTAGCGGCAAGCACGAGTACAATGTGGCGCTGGTTTCGTCCATGATTGCCCATCACGGCATGGCGGATACCAAGACCTGGCTGGAAGGGGTCAAGGCCAACCTGGCGCGCAAGCCCCAGGGCAACGACCGTGATCAGGTCAAGGCGATCAAGGACGGCATCTGTGATGTCTCCCTGGGCAACAGCTACTACCTGGGTGCCATGTTGAAGGACCCGGCGCAGAAGTCCTGGGCCGACGCGGTGGAAATCAACTTCCCGAACCAGGGTGATCGCGGTGCCCACGTCAACGTGAGCGGCGTGGCCATGACCAAGTATGCCAAGAACAAGGACGCAGCACAGAAGCTGATGGAGTTCCTCTCCGGGGATACCGCCCAGCACATGTATGCGGATGTGAATGCCGAGTACCCGGTCAAGGCGGGGGTCGAGCCTTCTGCCATGGTCAAGTCCTGGGGCACGTTCAAGTCTGACCCCATGCCGGTCAGCGATTATGCCAAGCACCGCAAGGACGCCTTGCAACTGCTGGATGAAGTGAAATTCGACTTGTAATCAGATGGGGCCAACGGCCCCATCAACTTCTGTGGACTCATGAAACATTTTGGATGGATTGCCGGCAGCTGGGCCACCGCCCTGCTGCTGGGTTTGCCGGTACTCGCCCTGGTCTTCTCCGCCTTCTCGGCTGATGGGGAACTGTTTGCCCACCTCGCCGATACCGTACTGCCCGACTATCTGCGAAACACGTCCGGTCTGGTGCTGGGGGTGGTCTGCCTCAGCCTGCTGTTCGGGGTGCCCACCGCCTGGCTGGTGGCCATGTGCGAGGTGCCGGGGCGCCGCGCCCTGCAATGGGCGCTGATGCTGCCCATGGCGATGCCCTCCTATATCGTGGCCTACGTCTATACCGACCTGCTCGACTACTCGGGCCCGCTGCAGGCGGGGCTGCGTGCCCTGTTTGGCTGGCAGGGACCTGCCGACTACTGGTTCCCGGCCATTCGCTCCCTCGGGGGCGCCGCCTGGGTGCTGGCGCTGGTGCTCTTCCCCTATGTCTATCTGCTGGCACGGGCCTCCTTCCTGGAGCAGTCGGTCAGCCTCATTCACTCCAGCCGTCTGCTCGGCTGCACCCCCTGGCAGAGCTTTCGCCGCCTGAGCCTCCCCCTGGCCCGCCCGGCCATCATGGTGGGGGCATCTCTGGTCGCGATGGAAACGCTGGCGGACTTTGCCACCGTCCACTTCTTTGCCATCAACACCCTGACCACCGCCATCTACGACACCTGGCTCGGCTACGGCAGCCTGGCGACCGCCGCCAAGCTCTCCTGTCTGATGCTGCTGGCGGTGGTGCTGCTCATCGCGCTGGAGCGCCGCTCCCGCCAGCGCCAGCAGGTGTTCCAGAAGTCCATGGGCTTCGAGCAGCCCCTGCGTTACCCCCTCGGGGGCCTGAGGGGCGTGCTGGCCGGGCTCTGGTGCTGGGGCCTGGTGCTGGCGGGGTTCGCCCTGCCGTTCGTCATCCTGCTCGATTACGGGGTGCGTTACTTCGCGCTGTCGTGGACGCCCGAATTCGTGCGCTTTGCGGGCAACAGCCTCGCCATCTCGGCCCTGACCGCCCTGCTGGCCATGGCCATTGCCCTGCTGCTCGGCTTCTTCCGTCGCCTCGATGGGGGGACTCGCCGCCTGCTGCCCCTGCGCCTCGCCGCCATGGGCTATGCCATGCCGGGGACCGTGCTGGCCATCGGCGTGCTGGTGCCGCTAACGGCCCTTGATTTTGGCATCAACGATCTGGCCGAGTGGCTCGGGATGCCGGGCCCCGGTCTGCTCCTGACCGGCACCCTCACCGCCATCGTGTTTGGTTATCTGGTGCGCTTCGTGGCCATCGCCATCGGGTCGGTGGAGAGCAGCATGAGCAAGATCTCCCCCAGCCTCGACATGGCGGCCCGCTCTCTGGGGCAGGGGGCGGGCGGCATGCTGCGTCGCATTCACCTGCCGCTGGTACGGCGCGGCCTCTTTGCCGGCGCCATGCTGGTGTTCATCGAATCCATGAAGGAGCTGCCCGCCGCCCTGCTGCTGCGGCCGTTCAACTTCGAAACCCTGGCGACCCACGTCTATCAGTTCGTCTCGGACGAGATGCTGGAGCGGGGGGCGCTCGGTGCCATCGTCATCGTGCTGGTGGGGCTGATTCCCCTGCTGTGGATCAACCGTACCCTGGATGGTCCAGGCCATTGAGCGGCACCGTCCGGCATCACTACGCGAGAGGAAAAGAACCTTGTCCTGCCTGAATATCGAGAAGGTCAGCTGTCACTACAATGGCCGCCCCGTGCTGGAGCAGCTCTCCCTGCAGGTGGCCGACAACGAGATAGTCTGTCTGCTGGGGGCCAGCGGCTGTGGCAAGACCACGCTGCTCAAGGCGGTGGCCGGTCTGCTGCCCCTGGCCCAGGGGGAGATCCGGCTGGGAGAGACCCTGCTCGATGCTCCCGGCGTGAGTGTGCCGCCGGAGGCCCGCCATATCGGCATGATCTTCCAGGATTACGCTCTCTTTCCTCACCTGACGGTGGCCGAGAACGTCGGCTTCGGCCTGACCGGGCAAGATCGCGGCAGCCGCCAGCAGCAGGTGGAAGAGGCGCTGGCGCTGGTCAACCTGCAGGGGTTGGGGGAGCGCTATCCCCACCAGCTCTCCGGCGGCCAGCAGCAGCGGGTGGCCATCGCCCGCGCCCTGGTGTGCAAGCCGCGCCTGATGCTGCTGGACGAGCCCTTCTCCAACATCGACACCCAGGTGCGGATGAAGCTGATCCTCGAGATCCGCGCCCTGCTCAAACAGCAGGGCATTGGCGCCATTTTCGTCAGCCACAGCAAGGAAGAGGCCTTCGCCTTCGCCGATCGGCTGGCCCTGTTTCGCGCCGGTCGCATCGAGCAGGTGGGGGAGCCGGAGCAGCTCTATCGCCGCCCCGGGAACCGCTTCGTGGCGGAGTTTCTCGGCGGGGTCAACTATCTGGCGGCCGAGGTGGTGGACAGCCACTGCGTGCAGACCCTCCTTGGAACCATCTGCGGTCAGGAGCCCCATGGCCGCGCGGTGGGGGAGCGGCTGCAGCTCATGCTCAGACCCCAGCAGTTGGCGCTGACGGCGGCGGATGACGGTGAGCTCCGGGTGCGTGAGCAACAGTTCCTGGGCCATCACTGCCGGGTACTGGTCGAGTGTGGCGGCCAGCAACTGGAAGCCAGCATCGGTGAGCCCCTGGAAGGGGAGCGCGCGCGGGTGACCGTGGCTCCTCATGCCCTGGTGTTGTTTGACCCCTTGCCCTGAGTGCGTGGTATTGTCGTGAAATCAATGAACTGGAAGCGCGCTGGTTTATAATCGCGCCACGCCCATAGCCAACGCATTTGGAGAGAGACATGAAAGCCCAAGCCGGGATCTGCGCAGAGCCGAATCTGCACGCCCTCTATCTGATGTTCAATCGCACCGGTGACGCCGCTGCTCTGACCTCCCGCCTGGCCAGCCTGCCAGCACTCTGGGAGGCGGTGAGCGCCGACTTCCCCGATGCGGCCTTCAGCGGTCTGGTCGCCGTCGGGGCCGACGCCTGGGATGATCTCTATCCTGCCGCCCGGCCGCCCCAGTTCCGAGGCTTTATGGCGCAATCCGCCAACGGTCAGGAGGCCCCCAATACCCCGTTCGATCTCTTCGTGCAGTTGCGTGCTGATCGGGTGGACGTGCTGCATCATGCCGGTCATCGCGTCATGGCCCTGCTGGCCGGGCTTGTTGAATTGGCCGAGGAAGTCCGCGGTTTTCGCAACCAGGATTGCCGGGATCTGACCGGTTTCGTCGACGGCACCGAGAACCCGCAGGATGAGCACCGCGCCGAGGTGGCGTTGCTGGACGGCGGCGAGTTCGCCGGTGGCTCCTACATCCACGTGCAGCGCTGGGTCCACGCCATGAGCGACTGGGAGAAGCTGGCCCTGAAGGAGCAGGAAGACATCATAGGCCGCACCAAGGTCGACAACATCGAATACGAGTCCGCCGACAAGCCGCTCACTTCCCACATCAAGCGGGTCAACCTCAAGACCCCGAAGGGGGAGTCCATGGAGATCCTGCGCCAGAGCATGCCCTGGGGCACCATGAGCGAGCAGGGGCTCTACTTCATCTCCTGCTGCCGCACGCCGCTGCACTTCAACGCCATGCTGGCCAGCATGTACAAAGGGGAAGGCAGCCACTTCGATCACCTGCTGCGCTTCACCCGGGCGGTGACCGGCGCGGCCTTCTTCGCCCCTTCCGTCGATTTTCTGGTGGCCGAGGGCAAATAAATCCGGCCTGCCGACCGCTCAAAACAAAAAATCCCGGCCAAGGCCGGGATTTTTGTGCGGATCGCCCAAGGCGACCGGATCAGGGCGTCTGCTCGAACAGCTCGAGGGCGGAGAGGTAGAGCTCCTCGATGTCGGTATCGCTGGTCGGGGTGATGAAGATGGTGTCATCACCGGCGATGGTGCCGAGGATCCCTTCGGCCTTGCCGAGGGAGTCAAGCAGGCGGGCGATCAGCTGGGCTGCGCCGGGGCTGGTGTGGATCACCACCAGAGCGCCGTTGTGGTCGACATCCAGCACCAGGTTCTTGAGGGGGCTGGAGGTGGTGGGCACGCCCAGCTCCACCGGCAGACAGTAGACCATCTCCATCTTGGCATTGCGGGTGCGAACGGCGCCGAAGCGGCTCAGCATGCGCGAGACCTTGGATTGGTTGATGTTCTCGAAGCCCATCTCTTGCAGGGCAGTCACTATCTCTGCCTGGGAGCCGAAACGCTCCTCTTTCAGCAAGGCTTTAAAGGCCTTGGCCAGTTTTTCTTGCTTGTCGTTATGTTTCATCTTGGACTCACGAATGAGGGGAGTGACCGCCTGTCACGCTCAGGCGGCAGATACGAACAGCGCTGCTATTTTGCATTCATATGCCTGTTTTGGCAAGGAAGCGGCGCTTGTTCTGCATATTGATTCAAATATAGCTTGCATCAACTTATGCTGGCGCTAGAATCAGGACGAAATTTTGAAAACTTATTCAATTGGGCTGTATGGGTATCGAATTAATCGGCATCGAAAAATCCTGGCACAAGGTGCCGGTACTGCAGCAGGTGAGCTTTCGGACTGCTCCCGGCGAGACCTTGGTATTGCTGGGCCCGAGCGGGGCAGGCAAGAGCTCTCTGCTGCGCATGATGAACTTGCTGGACACGCCGGATGCCGGTGTGTTGCGCATCGCAGACAGTGAATTTTCTTTCCCGTCCAGCCTCTCTACTGCCGAATTCAACCGTCAGGCACAGGCGCTGCGCCGCAAGGTGGGCATGGTGTTCCAGCAGTACAATCTGTGGCCGCACCTCACCGTGATGGAGAATCTGATTGAAGCGCCCGTCAAGGTGCTCGGCATGAGCCGCGACGCGGCCATCGAGAAAGGGGCCTATCTGCTGGCCCAGCTGCAACTGGCCGACAAACGGGACGCCTGGCCCGCACGGCTTTCCGGTGGCCAGCAGCAGCGGGTCGCCATTGCCCGGACCCTGATGATGGATCCCCAGGTGCTGCTGTTTGACGAACCGACGGCTGCCCTGGATCCCGAAATTACCAAAGAGGTGGCGGAGATCATCCGCACCCTGAGCCAGACCGGCATTACCCAGGTGGTGGTGACCCACGAGGTGGAGTTCGCCCGCAAGGTGGCCAGTCAGGTGATCTATCTGGAGAAGGGGCGGATCATCGAATCCGGCACCGCCGCCATCTTCCAGTCCCCGCAAACCAGCCGGTTTGCCGAATTCTTGATGCATTGATATTGAGTCGATAAGGAAGCTGTCATGAAAAAGAGTCTGTTGCTGATCGCCGCCATGGGTCTGCTGAGCACTTCTGTGCTGGCCAAAGAGATCAAGTTCGCCACCGAGGCAACCTATGCGCCGTTCGAATACCTGGATGACAAGAACGAGTTCCAGGGCTTTGACATCGATCTGGCCCGCGCGGTCTGCGAGCAGGCCAAGCTGGAGTGCAGCTTCCACAACCAGGCCTTCGACAGCCTGATCCCCAGCCTCAAGTTCCGTCGCTATGATGCCGTCATCGCCGCCATGGACGTGACGCCGGAGCGGGCCGCCCAGGTCGACTTCTCCGACATCTATTACGAGAACTCCGCGGTGTTCGTCGCCAAGAAAGAGACCTTCAAGGGGCCGGACGATCTGGTGGACAAGACAGTCGGCGTGCAGAACGGCACTTCTCACCAGTCCTATCTGGTGGACAACTGGGTGAGCAAGGGTCTGCTGACCGTGCCCTACGCCAGCTACCAGAGCGCCTTCCTGGACATGATGAATGGCCGTACTGACGGCGTGTTTGCCGATACGGCGGTGGCCGCGGACTGGCTCAAGCAGCACAAGGAATACGCCGTGGTTGGTACCCCGGTGACCGACGCCAAGTACTTCGGTACCGGTTTTGGCATCGCGGTGGCCAAGGGCAACCAGGAGCTGCTGACCCAGCTGAACAAGGGGCTGGCCGAGATCAAGGCCAACGGCACCTATCAGAAGATCTATGACAAGTACTTCGCGCAGTAAGCCATGTTGAGCCTGTTGTTGGATGCAGCCTGGATGACCCTCGGGCTGGCCCTGGCATCCCTGGTCGGTGGCATGGTGCTGGCACTGGCATTCAGTGCGGCTGAGTTGAGCAAGCAGCGTGCGTTGGTGTGGCCCGTGGCCACCCTGACCACCTTGATCCGTGGTCTGCCCGAGTTGCTGGTGGTGCTCTTCATCTACTTCGGCTCGACCCAGGTGCTGTTCCTCATCACCGGGGAGTATGTGGAGTTCAGCCCGTTCGCCTGCGGTGTGCTGGCGCTCTCCCTGCTGTTTGCGAGCTACGCCACCCAGACCCTGCGTGCCGCCCTCAATGCGGTGCCCCCTGGGCAGCGGCTGGCGGCGCAGGCGCTCGGCCTGGGCAAGGGGCACACCTTCTTTCGCATCGTGCTGCCCCAGGCCTGGCGTCACGCCCTGCCCGGGCTCGGCAACCAGTGGCTGGTGCTGTTGAAAGACACCGCTCTGGTCTCTCTCATCGGGGTGAACGAGATGATGCGTCAGGCACAGATGGCGTCGGCCAGCACCTATCAACCCTTCACCTGGTACGCCGCTGCCGCCCTCATCTATCTGGCCATCAGTCTGGTGAGTGAATTCGGCTTGAAGCAGGCGTCCCGCTATACCCGCCGTTACGGAGGCTGACCATGCAGGATTACCTGATGACCCTGCTGGGAGGGCTGGCGATCACCCTGCAGCTCACCGCGTTCAGCTTGTTGCTGGGCGTGCTGATGGCGGCCGGCATGACCTGGGTGCTGGAGCGTCGCATTCCGGTGGCGACCCAGCTGGTGCAGCTCTGGGTACTGGTCTTTACCGGTACGCCGCTGCTCATCCAGATCTTTCTCATTTACTACGGGCCTGGCCAGTTTGAATGGCTCAAGGCGGGGCCGCTCTGGCCGCTGCTCAAGCAACCCTGGTTCTGCGCCGTGCTGGCGCTCGGTTTCAATACCGCAGCCTACTCCACCCGGTTGTTCAAGGGGGCGCTCGACGCCATCCCCGCCGGTGAGGTGGAGGCCTGCCGTGCGCTCGGTTTCTCGGCCGGACAGACCCTGTGGATGAAGACCCGCCATGCCGCCCGTCGGCTGGTACCCGCCTATTCCAACGAGGTGATCCTGGTGCTCAAGGGGAGTTCGCTCGCCAGTACCATTACCATCATGGACATCATGGGGCTGGCCCAGCGTCTCAATGCCCAGACCTATGACACTCTGGCGGTGTTCACCGTGGCCGGAGCGCTCTATCTGACCATGAATGGATTGTTAACAATTGGTTTCCGCTGGTGTGAGCGTCGAGCACTGGCTTTCCAGTCCTGAAGCAGTCACATTTACCTCTTAATGGTGAGGGGGGCACAGGAAATCTGTGTCTTTCCTCTCATTTATCGCATATTCCTCTCCGCTTTCATCGCCGCTTGTTCCCTGGCTCACAGAACCCGTGATTACAACTGTTATCAGATTGTTTTTTAGGAGGGGATCCTTTAAGGTGAGGCGCACAATAAGAATCAGCATTAACCCAACTAGAAACAACCTTAAACCTACGCTTAGACATGGAGTTGATCATGAAAGTTGCCGTTCTGGGTGCCGCCGGTGGCATCGGCCAAGCCCTCGCTCTGCTGTTGAAAAACCGCCTGCCTGCCGGTTCCGAACTGAGCCTGTATGACATTGCCCCGGTCACTCCGGGCGTGGCGGCGGACCTGAGCCACATCCCGACTGACGTGAAAGTAAAAGGTTTCTGCGGTGAAGATCCGAGCCCGGCTCTGGTCGGCGCCGATGTCGTGCTGATCTCTGCCGGCGTGGCGCGCAAGCCCGGCATGGACCGTTCCGACCTGTTCAACATCAACGCCGGGATCGTCAAGAACCTGGTGGAAAAGTGTGCCGCTTCCTGCCCGAAAGCACTGATCGGCATCATCACCAACCCGGTCAACACCACGGTCGCCATCGCCGCCGAAGTGCTGAAGAAAGCCGGTGTCTATGACAAGCGTCGCCTGTTCGGCGTGACCACCCTGGATGTGATCCGTGGCGAGACCTTCGTGGCCGAGGCCAAGGGCCTGAACGTTGACAAGGTACGTGTCAACGTCATCGGCGGTCACAGTGGCGTGACCATTCTGCCGCTGCTCTCCCAGGTTGAAGGCGCCAGCTTCACCGCTGAGGAAGTGGCTGCCATGACCAAGCGCATTCAGAATGCCGGTACCGAAGTGGTGGAAGCCAAGGCCGGTGGCGGTTCCGCCACTCTCTCCATGGGTCAGGCAGCCTGCCGTTTCGGTCTGTCGCTCATCAAGGGTCTGCAAGGGGAAGCCAACGTCATTGAGTGTGCCTATGTGGAAGGCAACGGTGAGCACGCCACCTTCTTCGCGCAGCCGGTGCTGCTCGGCAAGAACGGCGTCGAAACCGTGCTGGACTACGGCAAACTGAGCGCCTTCGAGCAGGAAGCGATGGACAGCATGCTGGCCACCCTGAAGGCTGACATCCAGCTGGGCGTCGACTTCGTCAAGTAAGTCTCTACGTCGACCGCAAGGGGAGCCCAGGCTCCCCTTTGTCATTTTCGGGGTTGGGTGTGGCGGCTAAGGAGATGGCCCTGGCTGCCGATAACAGAAGGCAGCAGGAGATCCCTATGATAAAACCAAGAACCCTCATCGCCATTATCGGTGTGTGCAGCTTCCCCTTGCAGGGGGCGGAGCCCACCTCGGCCGCCGCGCCCACCCAGGCGGTGGCGGTTGCTGCCGCGCCGCCATCCGCGGCGTTTGCACCCTTGTCACCGGCCTCATCATCGGCCCAGCCAGCCCTGACGCCAGCCTCTTCTGTCGCCACGCCATCCCTCCCTGTGTCAGCAGCGCCAGCCCAGGCGCCATCCGCATCCGCACCTGTACCGTCCGCACCGGCAGCTGCGCCGCTGCCCAGGGCGACGACGCAGGCATCCGCTGCTGCGGGAGAGTTGCAGGCCGTGCCGCTTTATCGCCAGGACGAACTGCTCAACTGGATAGAGCAGGGGCGCCATCTGGCCCGGGTGAAGCAGGACAGGTGCCAGCTCACCCAGGATATCGAGGCGCGGGCCTCGGTGATGAAGATCCCTGCCTATCAGTTCCTCTGGGGGGACATGCTGGCCTGGGGGGTTTGCACCAAGCCGGACGCCCAGATCGGAGTGCAGTACATGTGGGAGGCCGCCAACCAGGGGCTGGCGCCGGCGCTGGAACAGCTTGGCCGCTATTACTGGAAGGGGATCCTGGTTCAGAAGGATCTGGTGAGGGCCGAGACCCTGATGCGGGAAGCCGCGAGCCTCGGCTTCTTGCGGGCACAGATGGAGTGGGTGGAGATGTTGCTGCAGGGCATGGGGAGTCCCCTGGATTACGAGGAGGCGTATCACTGGCTGCACGGCGCCGTCATCGGCGACAAGGCCATGCACCAGAAGGCGGCGAGCCTGCTCAGCCGGCTCGGCAACCGGATGCCCGCCAATGCCATCGCCCGTGCCAAGGCGATGCACTGAGTTCTGGTAGCCCGCTTTGATATTACAAGGCCCACGAAGCTGTGCTTGTGGGCCTTGTGCATTTTCCCGGTCAGGGGAGGGATCAGAGGCCCTGATGGGGGCCGAAGACCTCGTAATGCATCCGCCCTGCAGGCACGCCCACATTCTCCAGCTGAGCTTTGACTGCTTTCATGAACGGGACAGGGCCGCAGAAATAGTAGTGGGCGTTGGCCGGAATGAGGTCGGTGACCTGCTCCAGCGCCAGAGTGCCGCTGAAGTCGTAATCCTCTCCTTTGACATCCTGCACCCCCGGCTCCCGATACCAGATCCGGCTCTCCAGTTTCCCGTATTGCCTGCTCTTTGCCCGGATCTCGTCCCTGAACGCGTGGTGGGCGCCATGTTCGCAGGCGTGAAGCCAGCGAATATCCATATCCGGGCCCTCGGCCAGCAAGTGGTTGAGCATGCTCAGCATGGGGGTGAGGCCGACCCCGGCGGAGATCAGCACCACGGGCGTGTCTGTCTCCTCTTGCAGGAAGAAGTCGCCGGCCGGCGGCATGATGTCGACCGTGTCACCGATGTGAAGATGATCATGCAACAGGTTGGAGGCCTGCCCCCTGGGTTCGCGCTTGACGCTGATGCGGTAGTCGCGGCCATTGGGGGCGTCCGAGAGAGAGTACTGGCGGATCTCCTGATGCTCGAGGGCGGGATGAACCAGCTTGATACTGAGATATTGCCCCGGTTTGAAACGCAACACGGGGTTGCCATCGAGGGGGGCCAGGACGAAAGAGGTGATGAGTTCACTCTCCTGACGCTTCTCCTTGATGATGAAAGGGCGGGTTCCCTGCCAACCACCGTCCTGGCTTGCCTTCTCCCGATAGAGCTCGCTCTCCCGGCCGATAAAGATGTCGGCCAGCACACCGTAAGCCTTGCCCCAGGCGGTAAGTACCTCCTCCGTGACAGCGTTGCCACCCATTTCTTTGAGCGTGGCCAAGAGATGACTACCCACAATGTGATATTGTTCCGGCTGGATCAGGAAACCCGTGTGTTTGTGGGCGATGCGTTCAACGGCTCCGGCCAGGGCCCCCAGATTGTCGATGTTCCTGGCATAGGCCGCCACCGCACTGAACAGTGCCAAGGGCTGTCCCCCGCTACGCTGGTGAGCCAGGTTGAAGAGATCCTTCAACTCGGGATTGTGGCTGAACATGCGCTGATAAAAGTGCCGTGTGAGGTCAGGGCCCGCCGATTCGAGCAAAGGAATGGTGCTCTTGATGACGGCGATGGTGGCTTGGTCTAACATAGGAGGTCCTTTCTAATTGAACATCTGGAATGTCACTTATTAAGTTGCATCCTAAATGTTTAATTGATCTGGATCAATCATCAATTCTTCGCGCTAGGCGCTACAGGCACTATGAGACTAACGAGCTATACCGATTTTGGATTGAGAGCCCTGCTCTATCTGGCCACCCTGCCGGAGGGGGAACTGTCGAGCGTGGCCAAGGTATCCGCCTTGTACGACGTATCCCGCAACCACATGGTGAAGGTGGTGAATCAGTTGGTAAAACTGGGCTATCTGCAGTCACAACGCGGCAAGAATGGTGGCATCCGCATGGCGCGCTCCCCCGACGAGATCAATATCGGGCAAGTGATCCGGGCGTTGGAAGGCAATCTGGACGGGATCGACTGCAGCTCCCCGGTCTGCCATATCGTCTCAGTCTGTCTGCTCAAGAGTGCCTTGAAGGAGGCGATGAACGCCTTCCTCGCGGTGATGGATGGTTATACGCTTCAGGATTTGCTGGCAAACCGTGACGAGTTGCAGCAGGTGTTCGGTGAGCTCATCCCCACTCTGGTGCTGGAGCCGGATGACGAGAGCGAGTGAAACAAAAAGGCTGCCATTGGCAGCCTTTTTTCAATCCTCGTACCCTGAGTCGTCCCGGTACAGGTGCGGCATGATCCTCGCCATCTTCACCATGTTGTTCTCCACTTCGAGAATCTCGATAGGGTAGCCCGCCAGCCTGACACTGATGTTGGGTTGGGGGATCTCCTCAAGGTACTCCAGGATGGCGCCATTGAGGGTCCGTGGGCCGTCCATGGGCAGGTGCCAGTCCATCTCCTTGTTCAGCTCGCGGATGCTGGCGGAGCCTTCGACCAGGAAGGAGCCGTCCGGCTGGGGATGGATCTCGTCACTCGGGGTTGGTGTCATGGAGGTGGTGAAGTCACCGACAATCTCTTCCAGGATGTCGTCCAGGGTGATCAGCCCCTGAATATCGCCATATTCGTCGACGATAAGGCCAATTCGCTCCTTGTTGCGCTGGAACTTGGCCAACTGCACGTTGAGGGGGGTCCCCTGGGGGATGAAATAGATGGGGTCGACTTCCCGCAGCAGGCTGGACTTGCTGAACTGATCCCGGGCGACCAGTCTCAGGGCATCCCGTGAGTGCAGGAAGCCGACGACGTCATCAATGTTGTCGCGATAGAGCAGGATCTTGGTGTGGGCGCAGTGGGCCAGCTGGCGCAGTATGATCTTCCAGTCGTCATTGATGTCGATGGCTGAGATCTCGCTGCGCGGGACCATGATGTTCTCCACCGTCATCTTGTCGAGATCCAGGATGCTTATCAGCATCTCCTGGTGGTGCTTGGGAATGAGATTGCCCGCCTCGTTGACGATGGTGCGCAGCTCTTCGGAATTGAGGGAGTCATCCTTGTTGTGCTCTAGACGCAAGAGTTTCAGCAGCAGGTTCGTGATGCTGTTGATGAGCCAGACAAGGGGAGCGAACGGCACCATCAGCCCCTTGAGGATCCAGGAGGCAGGGTAGGCTATCCGCTCAGGGAACATGGCCGCCAGTGTCTTGGGGGTGACTTCCCCGAATACCAGCACCACCAGGGTCAGCCCGAAGGTGGCAATGGCGACGCCGAGATCCCCGAACAGCCGGATGCAGACGATGGTCGCGATGGCGGAGGCCAGGATGTTGACCAGGTTGTTGCCGATGAGAATGAGGCCAAGCAGGCGGTCCGGCCTGGCCAGCAGCTTCTCGACCCGGCGGGCAGCCTTGTGCTTGGTCTGGGCCAGATGCCGCAGCTTGTAGCGGTTGAGCGACATCAGACCGGTTTCGGAACTGGAGAAGAAGGCTGACAAAAGAATCAAGATAACGAGAACAATCAGCAATGTACTCGTTGAGATACTGTCCAAGAAGGGCTCCTGTAAGGATGGTTGGGGAATGTTCGTATGTCAGCTAAGCAGCACTTCCTTGACGAAACGGCTGCCAAAATAGGCCAGTGTCAGAATGAAGCTGCCGATGAGGCTCAGCATGATGACCTTGCGGCCGCGCCAGCCACGGGTATGGTGGCCCCAGAGCAGCAGAGCGTAGACGCACCAGGCCAGGATAGAGAGGATTGCCTTGTGGGACTTGCCCTGGGCAAACATGTCTTCCAGGAAGAACAGGCCGGATGCGATGGAGAGGGTCAGCAGCAGCAGACCTGCGGAAATGAGCTGAAACAGGCGCTTCTCCACCGTCATCAGGGGTGGCATGGCTGGCAGGTGGCTGATCTTTCTGGATTTCAGTTGCCTGTCCAGGCAGGCAAGCTGGAGGGCAAACAAGCAGGCGATCATCAGTACCGAATAGGCCATCAGCGCGAGGCCTATGTGCAGCAGTAACTGGGGATGCGCTTCCAGATGGGTGATGTAGCGCCCGGGAATGAGCGCGCTGGCTGCCAGCAGCAGGGCTGAAAAACTGTAGACGACGGGCAGCAGGATCCAGCCGTTGAAGCGTCGGGTGACGCAGGTCATGAAGCAACTGATGATAAGGCTGACCAGGGACGCCACGTTCAACATGCTGAGATTCTGGCCGGAATGGGTGGCCAGCACTTCGCTGCCCACCGCCATGCCATGGGCGGTCAGGGCCAGGCCGACACAGGCGAACAGCGATACTTGCCCGACGGGCTTGGCGCTGAGCAGCAGGTGCAGTGAGGCGATGATGGCCAGCAGGTAAAACGCCAGGGCCAGAACAGAGATCACGATCATAACCAGGTCGTTGTCAAACAAGCTTTATGGATAAGAGGGGCAGTATACCTTGCACAAGATATGCTCGCCAGTTGTGCCAGAGGCTAACTGCCCACATATAAGTAGGCGTTGATGGTCACCGTGCGGCGAATAATCGTCCTCCGGCGTTGACTGGGGTATACTGCCCTCCATTTGTTGACCTGCCCGTTCGATGGCAGGCCGCCGCGGCAAGCGGCGAGTAATCGTCCCTAGAGTGCTGACCGGGGTATAATGCCCCCAGTGTCACGCCAAGAACCGGAAAGCGTCATGTTTGAGAATTTGACTGAACGACTCTCGCGCACCCTGCGCAACGTCAGCGGCCGCGGCCGTCTGACCGAAGAGAATATCAAGGATACCCTGCGCGAAGTCCGCATGGCGTTGCTCGAGGCGGACGTCGCCCTGCCGGTGGTGCGCGATTTCGTGGCGCGCGTCAAGGAACGAGCCGTGGGCCAGGAAGTGGCCAAGTCCCTGAGCCCGGGCCAGGCCTTCATCAAGATAGTCCATGGCGAACTGGTCACCGTGATGGGGGAGGCCAACGAACAGCTCAACCTGGCTGCCCAGCCGCCGGCCATCATCCTGATGGCAGGTCTTCAGGGGGCCGGTAAGACCACTACGGTCGGCAAACTGGCCAAACTGCTCAAGGAGCGCAGCAAGAAAAAGGTGCTGGTGGTCAGTGCGGACGTCTACCGTCCGGCGGCGATCAAGCAGCTTGAGACCCTTGCGGGCGACATCGGTGTCGACTTCTTCCCGAGTGATGCCAGCCAGAAACCGATCGCCATCGCCACTGCCGCCATCGATCAGGCGCGCAAGAAGTTCTATGACGTGGTGATCGTCGATACTGCCGGTCGTCTGCACGTCGATGGCGAAATGATGGCGGAGATCCAGGATCTGCACGCCACCATCAAGCCGGTCGAAACCCTGTTCGTGGTGGATGCCATGACAGGCCAGGATGCTGCCAATACCGCCAAGGCCTTCAACGAAGCGCTGCCGCTCACCGGTGTGATCCTTACCAAGGCAGACGGTGATGCCCGCGGTGGTGCCGCACTGTCGGTTCGCCATATCACCGGCAAGCCGGTCAAGTTCATCGGTATGGGTGAGAAGACTGACGCGCTGGAGCCGTTCCATCCGGATCGTCTCGCCTCCCGCATCCTCGGCATGGGGGATGTGCTCTCTCTTATCGAAGAGGTGGAGCGCAACGTCGATAAAGAGAAGGCGGCCAAGCTGGCCAGCAAGGTCAAGAGCGGCAAGGGCTTCGACCTGGAAGACTTCCGTGAGCAGTTGGCCCAGATGCGCAACATGGGTGGCATGATGGGAATGCTCGACAAGTTGCCCGGCATGTCCGGCCTGCCGGACAACATCAAGGATCAGATGGATGACAAGCTCACCGTGCGGATGGAGGCCATCATCAGCTCCATGACGCCGAAAGAGCGTGCCCATCCCGATCTCATCAAGGGCTCCCGCAAGCGCCGCATCGCTGCGGGCTCCGGCATGCAGGTCCAGGATGTGAACAAGCTGCTCAAGCAGTTCACCGAGATGCAGCGCATGATGAAGAAGATGTCCGGCAAGGGTGGCATGCGCAAGATGATGGGCCAGATGAAGAACATGCTGCCCCCCGGATTCGGTGGTGGCGGTCGCGGTCCGTTCTGATTTTCCTGCTGGTCAGGCAGAAAGGCTCACCCTGGTGAGCCTTTTTCATGCCAATCCCTGCGCAAAAAATAGCTGGCTTGGTTGCAATTATTACGAATCCAAGTAGAATTACGCGGCTTATTTTAAGCTAGGGTCTGCGTATTTGCAGGCCTTGTTCATTAGATGTTTATGAGGACGATATGGTAACCATTCGTTTACAACGTGGTGGCGCGAAAAAGCGTCCGTTCTACCAGGTAGTAGTTGCTGACAGCCGTAACGCCCGTGACGGTCGTTTCATCGAGCGCGTCGGTTTCTTCAACCCGGTTGCTGCTGGTAACGCTGAAAAGCTGAACCTGGACCTGGCTCGTATCGAGCATTGGGTTGCTACTGGTGCCGCTGTTTCTGACCGCGTTGCCAAGCTGATCAAAGACGCTGCCAAAGCTGCTTAATCAGCCAAACGGTAGGGAGTTAAGGTGGAAAAACCTGTAGTTCTGGGCACCCTGGGGACCGTTTACGGAATCAAGGGCTGGCTTAAAGTGAACTCCTTCACCGATGTTGCCGAAGCGATTTTCGATTACAACCCCTGGCTGATCAATCAGAACGGGGCGTGGCGTGAAATCCGGGTGTCATCCTGGAAGCGTCACAACAAGGGTCTGATCTGCAAACTCGATGGTATCGATGTGCGTGAGGATGCCCTGGCATTGACCAACGTCGAGATTGGCGTTCCCGCCGATCTGTTGCCTGCGTTGCCCGAAGGGGAGTTCTACTGGCGTGACCTCATTGGTTGCACAGTGGTAACCACCAAGGGATACGACCTGGGCAAGGTGACCGAATTGATGGAAACCGGCTCCAACGATGTGTTGGTGGTTGAGGCCAATGTAAAAGATGCCTTTGGTGCAAAGGAGCGGTTGATACCGTTCCTGGAAGAGCAGGTGATCAAGAATATTGATCTGACTGCTCGAACAATCGAAGTTGATTGGGATCCTGGTTTCTAGTTTCCCGCGCTAACACGGGTGCCGGAGGTTTCTTATGTGGATTGGGGTGATTAGCCTCTTCCCGGAAATGTTCCGAGCCATTACCGAGCACGGGGTAACGGGTCGGGCCGTCAAGAGTGGCCTGCTGCAGATTGAGTGCTGGAACCCTCGGGACTTCACCCACGACAAACACCGTACGGTCGATGATCGTCCTTATGGTGGTGGGCCCGGCATGTTGATGATGGTTCAGCCGTTGCGTGATGCCATTCATGCAGCCAAGCAAGCGGCGGGAGACGGGGCGAAAGTCATCTATCTCTCTCCTCAGGGGCGCAAGCTGACTCAAGCGGGCGTGACCGAGTTGGCGACGAATCAGAAACTGATTCTGGTTGCCGGTCGATACGAAGGTATCGATGAACGCGTGATACAAACCGAAGTCGACGAAGAGTGGTCTATCGGAGATTACGTGTTAAGTGGTGGCGAGTTGCCTGCCATGACCCTGATCGATGCGGTTTCGCGTCTGGTCCCGGGGGTCTTGGGTGATCAGGCCAGTGCCGAGCAGGACTCCTTCACGGATGGGCTGCTGGATCATCCCCACTATACTCGGCCGGAGGTGTTGGATGGGCTGACGGTGCCCGAGGCGCTGACAAGCGGCAATCACGAAGTGATTCGGCGCTGGCGACTCAAGCAATCGCTCGGACGAACCTGGCAGAGAAGGCCGGAACTTATTAACAACCTAGCTCTGACTGACGAGCAAGAATCACTTCTTGCCGAGTATGTCCGCGAAGTGCGTGACAGCGTTAAGTAGAGTTTTCAGTTTATCCTAGGTAAGGAAAGACAATGAGCAAGATTATTCAGCAGCTTGAACAAGAGCAACTGCGTACCGACATCCCGGCTTTTGCCCAGGGCGACACCGTACGTGTTCAAGTTCGTGTTAAAGAAGGTGGTAAAGAGCGTCTGCAGGCTTTCGAAGGCATCGTGATTGCCAAGCGTAACCGCGGTCTGCACTCTGCTTTCACCGTTCGCAAGATCTCCAACGGCGAAGGTGTTGAGCGTGTATTCCAGACTCACTCTCCGCTGATCCACAGTGTAGAACTGAAGCGTCGTGGTGATGTTCGCCGCGCCAAACTGTACTACCTGCGCAACCTGTCCGGCAAAGCTGCTCGTATCAAAGAGAAGCTCAACTAATTCGATTCGAATTGGTGTCGGTATGTCGGCGAAAAGCTCGACAGGTAGTGAAAAGGCTCGCCAATGGCGAGCCTTTTTTGTATCCGTGTGCTGGGTATTGGCTCAACTGGGCTGGCTGACCCGCACCACAGAGTTGTCACGCCCGAAGGGGCCAGGCACGTAGTCGTCCGCCTCCCAGTCGTTGTCATAAAGAGTTTCACCATCGGGTTGCACTAGCTGATAGCAATACTCGAAATGGCTGGGGCCATCGGTCGGCAGGTTGAGTGTCGCCTTGAACTCCCCGTTTTTCATCCTCTTCAGTTCAATGGGCTGCCACTGGCTGAATTCACCCAGCAGCAAGACCTGCTCGGCATCACCGGCGGCCTCCTTTTCGACGGCAAAGGTCACCTTGACCTCGGGACGGGATTTGAGGAATTGCTTGTTGATCGGCATATGGACTCCTTGTCACTGGCTGCGAAGAAAGTAGTGCTGGTTATTTTTATATCACTTTATGACAAGGATGTTGATAAACAGGATCAAAGGGGGAGGGCAAAATGGCGCTTCAGGAGCTGATGGGTGAACTCGATCTTGAGGTAGAAGCCCCGTGGTAGCGTCATGATGGGTTGGCCATTGCGGCCGATGGCGCGGGTCAGCGCCTTGCTGTTGGCCGCCTTGGGGCGTAGCTGCAATACCTGGCCGTGGCGGGCGCTGATCTGCTCCACTTCCCCCAGCACTATCATGTCCATCAGCTCTTCCCAGTCCTGGCGTAGCAGTTCTTCTTCCTCTTTATTCGGGCTCCATAGCAGCGGCATGCCGACGCGACGGTCGCCGACAGGGATGTCGCGGCTGCCTTCCACCGGGATCCAGAGCACCCGCGACAGCTTGTTGCGCACGTTCGACTCCTCCCAGCGCTGGCCGCTGACCCCGATGAGGGGGGCCACGCAGACAAAGGTGGTTTCCAGCGGGCGCCCTTGAGGATCGACGGGGATCGTCTTGAGCTCGATACCGAGATCCGGAAAATCCTGCTCGGGACGGCTACCTGCACTGGCCCCCAGCTGCCACTCGATCAACTGCCCTGTCCAGCCCTTGTCACGTCTGAGATCCCGCGGTACGGGGATGCCCGCCGTTGCGGCAAGCTGGGCCAGAGTGAAGCCAGCCATGGCGTAGGCTCGACTGAGCAGCTCTTGTTCTGACTGGGGATTGGCAGGCATGAGGGCTCCTCTGGAGATAATAGACATCGCAATACGGATCCTTGCATGGTATCGCTGATTTTATAACCGATCCTCGCCCGACTATACACAGGGAGATATGGGGGACAGAATTCAACATATCTAAATGATTTTAAAGGGTTTTACTTTATTTATCCAGTATGTTGGCCCGCCGGTTCCCCGCATAAACGAGTTGTCCAAGGGTTTGTGCGAGCTGTTGCACACAGTTATCCACAGAAATCTTGGATAACTGGCGTAAAGTGGTGAAAGGAAGCGTGGCACCAGAAATAAATGTGAGAGTACGCCGATTTTCAGCGCCATTTCGGTGCAGATAATGCGCCATATCTGTGGATAAATCCGTCTTGGTGGATCTTTGAGCAGTCGAACTTGTTCACAATTGACAGGCTGGATCCTCTTAGGCAAAAGACATGGATCTTGATCCAGCAATTAAACTATAACCTTATGTATTTAAATGTATATTTTGTTTTTAAGTGAATCGGGTATGATATGCTTCCGTGCAATGCCACAGTATAAAACTACTGTATATACCTGCTTGATCACAGGTTTATGCACAGTCTGGGTGGGCAACTTGCCTAGCATGAACCTTCAATTTGTTTATAACTTTGCTTGAAATGCCAAGTTATTCATGAATGGAAGATGACAGTCCCTGTTTGCCGCCACGGGGTGAATGTGGAACAATCTCGTTATAGATTCAGCCTTTATAAGGTGATCACGTGATAGATGGTGACGGATTTCGTCCCAATGTCGGCATCGTGATCTGTAACCGTGACGGACAAGTATTGTGGGCTAAGCGCTATGGGCAGCACTCCTGGCAGTTTCCGCAGGGGGGGGTTGATGATGGTGAATCGCCGGAACAGGCCATGTATCGTGAGCTGTATGAGGAGATAGGCCTCAAGCAGGACGATGTGACCATACTGGCGACCAGTCGCAACTGGCTGAAGTATCGCTTACCCAAACGACTCGTCCGCTGGGACAGTTCACCGGTCTGTATTGGCCAGAAGCAGAAATGGTTTTTGTTGCAGCTCGATCCTGGCAAAGAGGCCAGGATCCAGTTTGGCTGTCATGGTCACCCGGAATTTGATGATTGGCGTTGGGTCAGCTTCTGGTACCCGGTTCGTCAGGTCGTCTCCTTCAAGCGGGAGGTTTACCGCCGGGTGATGAAGGAGTTTGCCCCGCTGGCCATGCCAGTCCCCGTGGTGCAGGCTAACCGAAAAGATGGGCGGCGCAACCGCTCGCGTTAAGGAGCACAACTAGTTGCTGACGGAACTCAGACGCATCGTGGAAAGCATGGCCGAGGCCAACACCCTCGAACAGGCCTTGCAAGCATTGGTGAGCCAGACCCGGCTCGCCATGACGGTGGACTGCTGCTCCGTCTATGTGGCCGAGCCCGACATGCGCCGCTATCGACTGGCTGCGACCGATGGTCTGGCCGAATCGGCCGTGGGCAAGGCCACCCTGCCGTTCGAGCAGGGTATCGTCGGTCTGGTGGGTCAGCGTGAAGAGCTGATCAACCTGGCGGATGCCCCCTCCCATCCCAGTTTCAAGTTCCTGCCCGATGTGGCGGAAGAGGCGTTTCGCTCCTTCCTCGGCGCTCCCATCATGCATCAGCGTCAGGTGGTGGGGATTCTGGTCGTGCAGCAGAAGGAGAGCCGCCTCTTCGATGAGGGGGAGGAGTCCTTCATGGTCACCCTGGCGGCTCAGCTGGCTGCCCGCATCGCCCAGGCCCAGGCCAAGGGGTGGCTGCAGAAGACCGACTGGAGCAAGCCGCTGCGCGGTATTGCCGGGGCGAGTGGCATCGCCATCGCCAAGGCCTGGGTGTGGCGTCCGCGCAAGGCGCTCAATACCATCACGCCGCGCAAGGACGAGGATCATGCCAAGCAGCTTGCCCGTCTCGAGCTGGCGGTGGAGGAAGTGCGCCACGATCTGGAGAGCCTCGCACTGCGCTTTCGCGAGAGCTACAGCCAGGACTCGGTCGCCATCTTCGACATCTATCTGCACCTGTTGAACGATCCCGGCTACATCAAGCCCATCCGCAACAAGGTCAGCAAGGAACACTGGACGGCGATCTCGGCGGTCAAACTCATCAGCGATCGGCTGATAGAGCAGTTCAAGGGGATGAAGGATCCCTATCTGCGGGAACGCTCCACCGATGTGAAAGATATCGCCCAGCGGCTCATCAGCCGGCTGGTTCAGGACGAACCCGAGCAGCTCACCATAGGCGAACCCGTGGTGCTGGTCGCCGATGAAGTGACGGCCACCATCCTTGCGGAGATCCCGAGGGAATTTCTGAGCGGTGTGGTGTCGCTCAAGGGCGGGACCAACTCCCATGCCGCCATCCTGGCCCGTGCCATGGGGGTGGCGGCCATCATGGGGGTGGATCTGCCCCTCGGTGACATCGGTGGGCGCACTCTGGTCATCGATGGCTACAGCGGCGATCTCTTCATCGAACCCAACCAGGTGATCCTGACCGAGTACCGGCAACTGCTGAGTGAGGAGCGGGCACTCGACACCCTGGTGCGTAGCGTCGACAACCAGCCCTCCGAGACTGCCGACGGCACCAAGGTCTCTCTGCTGCTCAACGCAGGGCTGAGTGCGGATACCGAGATCTCCCTCAATCATCTGGCGGACGGGGTCGGGCTCTATCGCACCGAGATCCCCTTCATGCTGCAGGACAGCTTCCCTTCGGAGTGGGAGCAGACTGCCCGCTATCGCGGGATCCTGGAAACCTATCGGGATCGCCCGGTTTGCATGCGGACTCTGGACGTGGGGGGGGATAAGCAACTGCCCTATTTTCCCATCGTGGAGGAAAATCCCTTCCTTGGTTGGCGGGGGATCCGGCTCACCCTGGATCACCCCGAACTCTTCCTGGTGCAGCTCAAGGCCATGTTGCGGGCCAGCGAAGGGCTGGACAATCTGGCCATCATGCTGCCGATGATCAGCAGTGTCAGTGAAATCAAGGCCTCCCGTCGTCTGCTGGATCAGGCGTGGCGCGAGGTGTCGGAAGAAGCGGCCAGCCGCGATGCGGTGATCCGCTACCCCAGTCTCGGGGTGATGATCGAAGTCCCCTCCGCGCTGTACATCCTGCCGGAGATGGCGCCGCTCATCGACTTCTGGTCGGTGGGCAGCAACGACCTGACCCAGTACCTGCTGGCGGTGGATCGCAACAATGCCCGTGTCGCCAGCATCTACGATGCCTTCCATCCCGCGGTGATCCGCGCTTTGCAACTGCTGGTCGATGCCTCCCGGCGCTATCACAAGCCGGTCTCTGTCTGTGGCGAGCTGGCTGGCGATCCGGTCGGAGTGCTGCTGCTCTTGGCCATGGGCTATCGCCGTTTCAGCATGAATACCCACAACATCTCCCGTATCAAATACGTGCTGCGGCAATCCGACCTTGGTGAGTTGAAGACGCTGATGGCGGATGGTCTCAAGCATGACAATCCTCACGTTCTGCGCGGCCTGTTTGCCCGCTATCTGGAAGAGCACGGTCTGGGAGGCTTACTGCGGGCTGGGCACAAGGTCAGGCTGCCCGATTGATATTCCGTCTTGTTACTGCGTAAGAATGATAGGAGAATGCGGCTTTTCTTATGATTGGGGCCGCCTATGCAGCACGACGGATATTGGGTTTTCTCGCAGATTGATCCCGTAGCATTCAGTTTGGGACCATTATCGGTACGCTGGTATGGTCTCATGTACCTGTTCGGTTTTGCCTTCGCCATGTGGCTGGCAGGTCGCCGTGCCGATGCACCCAACAGCGGCTGGACCCGCAACGAGGTATCCGACCTGCTGTTTTATGGCTTCCTCGGGGTGATCCTGGGTGGCCGTATCGGCTATGTGCTGTTCTACAACTTCGATCTCTTCCTTGCCGACCCGACCTATCTGTTCAAGATATGGACCGGTGGCATGTCGTTCCACGGTGGCCTCATCGGGGTGATCACCGCCATGATCTGGTTTGCCCACAAAACCCAGCGCCACTTCTTCACCGTGGCGGATTTCGTGGCGCCGCTCATTCCGTTCGGCCTCGGTGTTGGCCGCATCGGCAACTTCATGAACGGCGAGCTGTGGGGTCGGGTCACCGATGTCCCCTGGGCCATCATCTTCCCCGAGGCTGGGCCCGAGCCGCGTCACCCGTCCCAGCTTTACCAGTTCGCGCTGGAAGGGGTGGTGCTCTTCATCATCCTGAACCTGTTCTGGCGCAAGCACCCACCCCGTGGCGCCATTTCCGGGATGTTCCTGCTGTTCTACGGTCTGTTCCGCTTCCTGGTGGAGTTTGTTCGTCAACCAGACAGCCAGCTGGGTCTCTACTTCAATGAGATCAGCATGGGTCAGATCCTTTCTACCCCGATGATAGTGGCGGGGGGGCTCATGGTCTGGGCCGCCTACAAGCAGCCCCGTCTGTTCGGCAATGCACCGAAGGAGGCGAAGTAATGCGTGCCTATCTCGACCTGATGCAGAAAATTCTGGATGAAGGGACCGTCAAATCCGATCGCACCGGCACCGGGACAGTCTCCTTGTTCGGTCATCAGATGCGCTTCAATCTGGCGGAAGGATTCCCGCTGGTGACCACCAAGAAGTGCCACCTGCGCTCCATCATTCATGAGCTGCTCTGGTTCCTCAATGGCGATACCAACACCGCCTATCTGAAAGAGCACGGTGTCAGCATCTGGGATGAGTGGGCCGACGAGCACGGTGATCTGGGGCCTGTCTATGGTGCCCAGTGGCGCTCCTGGCCAGCGGCCGATGGATCTGTCATCGACCAGATCCAGAAAGCGGTGGATGACATCAAGCACAACCCGGATTCCCGCCGCATCATCGTCTCCGCCTGGAACGTGGGCGAGCTGGACAAGATGGCGTTGGCACCCTGCCACGCCTTCTTCCAGTTCTATGTGGCGGATGGCAAGCTCTCCTGCCAGCTCTACCAGCGCAGTTGTGATGTTTTCCTTGGCCTGCCGTTCAACATTGCCAGCTATGCGCTGCTGACCCACATGATGGCGCAGCAGTGCGATCTGGAAGTGGGGGACTTTGTCTGGACCGGTGGTGATGTGCACCTCTATTCCAACCACATGGAGCAGACCGCACTGCAACTCACCCGTGAACCGCGCCCTTTGCCGCAACTGGTGATCAAGCGCAAACCTGACTCCATCTTCGATTACAGATTCGAGGATTTCGAGATCCAGGGCTATGATCCCCATCCTGGGATCAAGGCGCCTGTCGCTATTTGAGTAAGTAATGAGCCTGGGGCGAGTCCCGCCTCTCAGGTGACGATGAATTGACACTCAGCTGTTAGAGGCGCCTGCGGGCGCCTTTTGCATTTTATGTGAATTTATATGCGATGTTCCGGGTGGAGAGAAGGCTCTTGAAAGAGGGTAGTAACCGGCTTATAGCAGGCATTATCTGTTTTGCTTTCGGTTTTTCCGTTTTTATCGGCCGTTAGAAACGATTTTTCATTGAGCTACTCGGGCCCTAGACTGAAAAAATGGAATCTTATGGGTAGTTAGATATGAGCGATGTATTCAAGCGTTTTCTCAAACTGGAGTCTGCTTCCGGGATCATTCTGATCCTGGCCGCCCTGCTTGCCATCGGCCTGGCCAATTCGGCACTGGCGCAACACTATCAGAGCTTCCTCAATACCGAGGTGCAAGTTCGCATCGCGGCGCTCGACATCAACAAGCCGCTGCTGCTCTGGATCAACGATGGCTTCATGGCGATCTTCTTCCTTCTGGTGGGTCTCGAGGTGAAGCGAGAGATGCTGGAGGGGGCGCTTTCCTCCCGGGTGCAGGCAACCTTCCCGGCCATTGCCGCCGTGGGTGGGATGTTGGCACCGGCCCTCATCTATAGCTTCTTCAACTACGGAGACGAGGCTACCCGTGCTGGCTGGGCGATTCCGGCCGCAACCGACATCGCCTTCGCTCTCGGGGTCATGGCGCTGCTGGGCAAGCGGGTACCGACCAGCCTCAAGGTCTTCTTGCTGGCGCTGGCCATCATGGACGATCTGGGGGTCATCATCATCATTGCCCTCTTCTACACCCAGCAACTGTCGCTGACTGCGCTGGCGATAGGTGTGGTGGCCACCCTGACCTTGCTCTGGATGAATCGCCGTGGTGAGGACAGGATTGGACTCTATATGCTAGTCGGCCTGGTGCTCTGGGTTGCCGTGCTCAAGTCCGGTGTCCATGCGACCCTGGCGGGGGTCATCGTGGGCTTCATGATCCCCCTCAACGGCAAGCGTTACGCATCGCCACTCAAGCATCTGGAGCATGTGCTGCACCCCTGGAGCGCCTTCCTGATCCTGCCGCTGTTCGCTTTCGCCAACGCCGGGGTATCGCTGGAGGGGGTCTACTTCTCGGCTCTGCTCAATCCGCTCCCCATGGGGATCATCCTGGGGCTCTTCGTCGGCAAGCCGCTCGGGATTTTCACCATCAGCTGGCTGGCAGTGAAATCAGGCATTGCCCAATTGCCGCAAGGAGTGAACTTCAGACAGATCTTTGCCGTCAGCATCCTGTGTGGCATCGGCTTCACCATGTCGATGTTTATCGCATCGCTGGCATTCGAGCATGGCGGACTGGACTACGGCAGCTACTCGCGCCTCGGGATCCTGGCAGGTTCCACACTCGCGGCCGTGATCGGTTACATCGCCCTGCGGATATCGCTGCCCAATCGGGAGGCGAATCAAAGTACGGAGGGGTTATGAGAAAACTAGGATGGTTAGTCATGCTGGCGAGCCCTGCACTCTGGGCAGATAGTCTGGCCGATTGTCAGCGGGATGCCACCTCGGCAAGTTGTTCTGCCTATCTCAACGGGGTGGTCGACAGCGCACTCATGCTGGGGGACTCTCAGGTAAAAGCCCGGTTCGGAGAGACCTTCGCCGAACGGGCACTGAGCAGTCGTGCCGGCGAGCGAGTCAAGCTGTCCAACAAGCGCTATTGCACCGAGCGAATGCCGGATGCCGGTCGTCTCAAGGCCCATCTGCAGGCACAGTTCGACGCGAACAAGGTTGACTCGATCAGCGACATGTATGACATTCTGGCGGTTGAACTCAGCTGCTACCGGAGCCCGCCTGGCGCGGGAACCCCATCGGATGTCACACCTTAACTACAACCATCTCTACTATTTTTGGATGACTCAGAAGAAGGGCTCCGTCACGCAGGCGGCGGAAGCCCTCTTTTTGACCCCACAGACCGTGACCGGTCAGATCAAACTGCTTGAGCAGCGTCTTGGCGGCAAGTTGCTGATCAGAAAGGGGCGCTCCCTTGAGGCCACCGAGCTTGGCCAACTGGTATTTCGCTATGCGGACAAGATGTTCAGCCTCTCCTACGAGATGCTGGATATCGTCAACTACCGCAAGGAGAGCCAGATCCTGTTCGACGTGGGCATCGCCGATGCACTCTCCAAGCGTCTCGCCAGCCGGGTACTGCTCTCCGTGATCCCCAATGACGGTTCCATTCACCTGCGCTGCTTCGAGTCGACCCATGAACTGCTCCTGGAGCAGTTGAGCGAGCACAAGCTCGACATGATCCTCTCTGATTGCCCGGTGGACTCCAGCCAGCATGCCGGGTTGCTGTCCAAGCGTCTGGGGGGATGTGGCGTCAGTTTCTTCTGCAAGGCGCCTTTGCCCTCCCAGCCTTTCCCTGCTTGCCTGGAAGAGCGCAAGCTGCTCATCCCGGGCCGCCGTACCGCCATGGGTCGTCAACTGACCCAGTGGTTCGAGCAGCAGGGGATTTCCCCCAGTATTCTGGGAGAATTCGATGATGCGGCGCTGATGAAGGCGTTCGGCTTCTTCAACCAGGGCATCTTCATGGCTCCGACCATCTATCGGGAAGAGATCCTGGAGGGGGAGGAGGTGATGCTGCTAGGTGAAACCCAGGATCTGATGGAGGAGTATTACGTCATCTTTGCCGAGCGGATGATCCAACATCCTGCGGTTAAGCGAGTATGCGAGAGTGATTTCTCCTTCCTCTTTGCCGGGCAGGAGGATTTCACGGCCATTCAGCCGGCAAGCCTCTCGTTTTAAATCGACGGTGACGGCGCTATGATGCCTGTCTTGGAAGAGGAGGGTGAGATGCAATTGGAAGAGATGGAAGCGAATGCCGGGCGTGCCGTCACCCTGCTCAAGGCATTGGCCAATGAGCGACGGCTGTTTATCTTGTGCCAGTTGCTGGATAGGGAGCTGTCGGTCGGCGAGCTGAACGAGGTCTTGGGATTGAGCCAGTCAGCCATGTCGCAGCATCTGGCGGTGTTGCGCCGGGATGAGCTGGTGGCGACGAGGAAGGAAGCCCAGACGGTCTATTATTCCCTGCGCAGCCATGAAGTGCGTGAGATGATCGGACTGTTGCACAGACTGTACTGTAGCGACCCCAAATAAAAAACCGGCACTAGGCCGGTTTTTTCAGCTTTCATCAGCGGATGCTGATTAAGCCATGGCTTTGATCTGGGCAGACAGGCGGCTCTTGTGACGAGCTGCTTTGTTCTTGTGGATCAGGCCTTTGGTCGCCATACGATCCATGATCGGCTGAGCAACAGCGAAAGCGGCAGTGGCAGCAGCCTTGTCACCAGAGGCGATGGCAGCGATCACTTTCTTCAGGTAGGTACGGGTCATGGAACGACGGCTGGCGTTGTGCTGACGACGTTTCTCTGACTGAAGAGCACGCTTCTTAGCAGATTTGATGTTAGCCAAGGTAAAACTCCTAAAACTGTCTTAGCGAGTGTATTGAAAAGGCCCGGAAATATGCCTTCCCAACCACATATTGTCAAATGATTTGTGCAAATAAACACCGCCCCCCGGTGGTGTGTCAGATGGGAGACGGTTAAACTGTCGGCCGATTCTAACAGCATTCTTTTCTTTCCGACAGTTCCAGAGGCCTCGTCTTGAGTAAGAAATTGATCAAATCCGGCATGATAGTGTCCGGAATGACGCTGGCATCCCGTGTGATGGGCTTGGTGCGCGATGTGGTCATCGCCAATTTGCTCGGTGCCGGGGTGGCCGCAGACGTCTTCTTCTTCGCCAATCGCATTCCCAACTTCTTGCGCCGGCTCTTTGCCGAAGGGGCATTCAACCAGGCCTTCGTGCCCGTGATGACGGAGTACAAGAAAAATGGTGACGAGCAGGCGGTTCGGGAGTTGCTGGCGGCGGTGGCGGGCACCCTGGGTGGCATCGTCACCGTGGTCACCTTGCTCGGGGTGCTGGGTTCCGGTGTCCTGACGGCCCTCTTTGGCTGGGGCTGGTTCTGGGACTGGCTGCACGGCGGACCGGCGGCGGAGAAGTTCGAGTTGGCCAGTCTGATG
The DNA here is from genome assembly GCF_014168615.1 of Aeromonas sp. WP2-W18-CRE-05. Taxonomy (NCBI): domain Bacteria; kingdom Pseudomonadati; phylum Pseudomonadota; class Gammaproteobacteria; order Aeromonadales; family Aeromonadaceae; genus Aeromonas; species Aeromonas sp. WP2-W18-CRE-05. Next base: position 562,958 of record NZ_AP021917.1, read on the forward strand.
CTCAAGATCACCTTCCCCTATCTCTGGTTCATCACCTTCACCGCCATGGCGGGGGCCATTCTCAATACCTTTGGCCGTTTTGCCGTGTCCTCCTTCACGCCGGTGTTCCTCAACATCACCATGATTGCGGCGGCCTGGTGGATAGCGCCCTTGATGGAGCGCCCCGAGATCTCCCTGGCGATCGGTGTCTTCCTCGGCGGTCTGGTCCAGTTTTTGTTCCAGTACCCTTTTCTGCGCCAGCTCAACATGCTGGTCTGGCCCAAGTGGGGTTGGCACCATCCCGGGGTGGTGAAGATCCGTACCCTGATGATCCCGGCCCTGTTCGGCGTGTCGGTCAGCCAGATCAACCTGCTGATCAACACCATGCTGGCCTCGTTTCTGGCCACCGGCGCCATCAGCTATCTCTACTACTCTGACAGGTTGCTGGAGTTCCCCCTCGGCCTCTTTGCGGTGGCCATCAGCACGGTGATCCTGCCTGCCCTGGCCAGGAAACACGTGGATGCGGATCCGGCGGATTTCTCTCGCACCATGGATTGGGGAGTACGCATGGTGATGCTGCTCGGCTTGCCAGCCATGGTCGGCATCGCCGTGCTGCGCGAGCCCATACTGCGGGTGCTTTTCATGCGCGGTGAGTTCGGTCTGCACGAGGTGAGCATGTCCAGTGCCAGCCTGCTGGCCTCCACTACGGGGCTGCTCTCCTTGATGCTCATCAAGGTGCTGGCCCCCGGTTATTACGCCCGCCAGGACACCAGGACGCCGGTGCGTATCGGCATCATGGCCATGGTAGCCAACATGGTGTGCAACCTTATTTTCATCTATCCGCTCGGCTACGTCGGGCTGGCGCTGGCGACCGCCTGCTCCGGCACCCTGAACGCCGCACTGCTGTTCAAGGGGCTCTATCAGCAGGATGTTTATCGCCCTTCCCGCAACACCGGGCTGTTCTGCCTCAAGCTCTTGGCGGCAACGGTCTTGATGGGGGGGCTTCTGGCCTATCTGTCACCGGATCTCGCCCAATGGGGGGCCTGGAGCATGGGCAAGGCCAGCCTGGAGTTGACCCTGCTGCTCTGCCTGGGCGGAGCGTTGTATGGCATTGTCCTCTTGGCATTGGGGATCCGGCCACGGCACCTGAGAGCCGGTCAGCAATAAGGAGCCAGCTGCAAGGGAGGGGACAGTACAGGGTCGATGGGGGAGCGGTCTCAGGGGCTGTCGGGTTAACCCGCCAACGAGGTGCGATGCTCCTGGCCGAGTCCGAGAAGTGGGCGGGATGGCTAAATCGGCTCAACGGCAGGGCTGACCCTGCCTGCTGCCTGATATATAATCCGCCGATTTCCATGGCAGCAACGCACAAGGCACTGATGGAGCTTATTCGCGGCATTCACAATATCAAGCCCCGTCACCGGGGCTGTGTATTGACCATAGGCAACTTCGATGGGGTTCATCAGGGGCACCACGCGGTGTTGGCCCGTTTGCAGGATAAGGCCGCCCAACTTGGCCTGCCAGCCTGCGTCATGTTGTTCGAACCCCAGCCGCTGGAGCTGTTTGCGGGCAGTGCCGCGCCCGCCCGCCTCAGCCGCTGGCGGGAGAAGTACGAAGCCCTCAAGGGAATGCAGATCGATCGCATGCTCTGCGTGCGTTTCACCCATCGTTTTGCCGAGCAGGCGGCCAGCACCTTCATCGAGCAACTGCTGGTGGAGAAACTCGGCGTGCACTATCTGGTGGTCGGCGACGATTTTCGCTTCGGCAAGGGGCGGGAAGGGGACTTCCACCTGCTGGAGGAGGCCGGTCGGCGCTTCGGGTTCGAGGTGATCAGCACCCAGAGTTTCCAGCTTTCCCGCCAGCGGGTCAGCAGTACGCTGGTGCGCGAGGCCCTCAAAGCGGGCCGCATGGCGGAGGTGGAGTTGATGCTCGGTCGCCCCTATGCCATCAGCGGCCGGGTGGCCCACGGCGACAAGCTGGGGCGCACCATAGGTTTTCCCACCGCGAATCTGGCCCTCAAACGCCAGGTTGTCCCGGTCGGTGGCGTGTTTGCGGTGGAAGTGATATGTTCCGGCAAGACTTTCCCCGGTGTCGCCAATGTGGGTGTACGTCCGACCTTGAGTGGTACACAAGCCAGATTGGAAGTACATCTATTTGATTTTTCTGGTGATCTATATGGTCAGCAGGTCAAGGTGCTGCTTCGCCACAAGCTGCGCGAAGAGCAGAAATTTGACTCTTTCACCGCCTTGAAAGAGCAGATCGAACGAGATGCCCTGGCGGCCCGAGCCTGGTTCGGGCTGCCACAATTTCATTTACCCAGCACTCTTTTAGAAAAGAAGGGAACCCAGGACTGATGAGCGACTATAAACACACCCTGAATCTGCCGGAAACCGAGTTTCCGATGCGTGGCGATCTGGCCAAACGCGAACCCAACATGTTGAAACGTTGGTACGATCAGGATCTTTACGGCGCCATTCGCCGCGCCAAAGCGGGCAAGCCTTCTTTCATTCTGCACGATGGCCCCCCCTATGCGAACGGCAGCATTCACATCGGTCACTCGGTCAACAAGATCCTCAAAGACATCATCATCAAGTCCAAAGGCCTTTCTGGCTTCGATTCCCCCTATGTACCGGGCTGGGATTGCCACGGTCTGCCCATCGAGCTGAAAGTGGAAGGCATGGTCGGCAAGCCGGGCGAGAAGGTTTCCGCCGCCGAGTTTCGCGCCGAGTGCCGCAAATACGCCAAAACCCAGATCGAAGCGCAGAAGACCGACTTCATCCGTCTGGGCGTGCTGGGTGACTGGGAACACCCCTACCTGACGATGGATTTTGGCACCGAAGCCAACATCATCCGCTCCATGGCCAAGATCGTTGAAAACGGCCACCTGCACAAAGGCTCCAAGCCGGTGCACTGGTGTACCGATTGCGGCTCCGCGCTGGCTGAAGCGGAAGTGGAGTACTACGACAAGAACTCTCCCTCCATCGACGTGCGCTTCAAGGCCGTCGACGAGGCTGCCGTTGCCGCCAAGTTTGATTGCGCCGAAGGCCACACCGGCAAGGGCGCGCTCTCTGCCGTGATCTGGACCACCACTCCGTGGACCCTGCCGGCCAACCGCGCCATCGCCATGCATGCCGATCTCGACTACGCACTGGTGCAGGTAGAGGGCGACAATCCCGAGCGTCTGATCCTGGCCGCCGAGCTGGTCAAGGACGTGATGGATCGCGCCGGCATCGAGCACTTCCACAACCTGGGCTATGCCAAGGGTGCTGCACTCGAGCTGCTGCGCTTCAACCACCCCTTCTACAGCTTCGACGTACCTGTGGTGCTGGGTGACCACGTCACTCTGGACGCCGGTACCGGCGCGGTACACACCGCCCCTGGTCACGGTCAGGAAGACTTCGTGGTCGGTCAGAAGTACGGTCTGGAAGTGGCCAACCCGGTTGGCAGCAACGGCGTCTATCTGCCGGATACCGAACTGTTTGCCGGCCAGCACGTGTTCAAGGCCAATGCGGCCGTGGTCGAGGTGCTGACCGAGCGCGGCGCCCTGCTGCATCACAAGGTATTCAACCACTCCTACCCGCATTGCTGGCGTCACAAGACTCCGATCATCTTCCGTGCCACCCCCCAGTGGTTCATCAGCATGGAGCAGAAGGGTCTGCGCAAGCGTGCTCTTGAAGAGATCGAGCGTATCGAGAAAGAGGGCATTGCCCAGCACGGTCAAAGCGGCTGGGTCCCGGCCTGGGGTAAAAACCGCATCCAGGCGATGGTCGAGAACCGTCCTGACTGGTGCATCTCCCGTCAGCGTACCTGGGGCGTGCCCATCTCCCTGTTCGTTCACAAGGATACCCAGGCGCTGCACCCGGAGTCCGTGCGCCTGATGGAAGAGGTGGCCAAGCGGGTCGAGCAGTCCGGCATCCAGGCCTGGTGGGATCTGGACAAGGCCGAGCTGCTGGGCGCGGACGCCGACAACTACGAGAAGGTGCCTGATACCCTGGACGTCTGGTTTGACTCCGGTTCTACCCACGCCTCCGTGGTCGACGCCCGTCCCGAGTTCAACGGCAAGCCGGCCGACATGTATCTGGAAGGCTCTGACCAGCACCGTGGCTGGTTCATGTCCTCCCTGATGATCGGCGTCGCCATGAAGGACAAGGCACCCTACAACCAGGTGCTGACTCACGGCTTCACCGTGGACGGTCAGGGCCGCAAGATGTCCAAGTCCATCGGCAACGTGATAAGCCCTCAGGACGTGATGAACAAGCTGGGTGCCGACATCCTGCGTCTGTGGGTAGCGAGCACTGACTACACCGGTGAGATGACCGTCTCCGACGAGATCCTCAAGCGCTCCGCCGACGCCTATCGTCGTATCCGCAACACTGCCCGTTTCCTGCTGGCCAACCTGAACGGTTTCAATCCGGCGACCGACATGGTGTCGCCTGCCGACATGGTAGTGGTGGATCGCTGGGCAGTGGGCCGTGCCAAAGCGGTACAAGCCGAGATCGTAGCCGCGTTCGATGAGTACAACTTCCACGGCGTGACCCAGAAGCTGATGCAGTTCTGCTCCATCGAGATGGGCTCCTTCTATCTGGATGTCATCAAGGACCGCCAGTACACCGCCAAGGCTGACAGCCTGGCCCGTCGCTCCTGCCAGACCGCCCTCTATCACATCGCCGAGGCCATGGTGCGCTGGATGGCGCCCATCATGAGCTTCACCGCCGACGAGATCTGGGCCCTGCTGCCGGGTGAGCGCGGCGAGTTCGTGTTCACCGAGGAGTGGTACGACGGCCTGTTCGGGCTGGAAGCGGGCGAAGTGCTGAACGACGAGTTCTGGGCCGAGATCCTCACCGTGCGCGGTGAAGTGAACAAGGCGCTGGAAGTGGCCCGTGGCGAGAAGCGCATCGGCGGTTCTCTGCAGGCCGAGCTGACCCTGTTCGCCAAGCCGGAGCTGGCCGCGCGTCTGAACGCCCTGGCCGATGAGCTGCGCTTCGTGCTGCTCACCTCCAAGGCCAAGGTGGTCAGCGTCGATGCTGCACCGGCAGAGGCCGTGGCAACCGAGCGTGATGACCTGTGGCTCTGCGTGGCCCAGTCTGCCGCCGCCAAGTGCGACCGCTGCTGGCACCATGTGGAAGACGTGGGCACTATTGCGGGCCATGAAGAGATCTGTGGCCGCTGCGTCACCAACGTCGAGGGTGACGGCGAAACTCGTCAATTTGCCTGATGAACATGACTCAACATAAAAGCGGCCTGCGTTGGCTGTGGCTGGCGGTGCTGGCCTTCGTACTGGACCAGGCGAGCAAGCTCGCCGTGGTCAAGCTGCTGCCGTTTGGCTACCCGGGGGTGGAGATCACCCCCTTCTTCAACCTGGTCCACGTCTACAACAAGGGGGCGGCTTTCAGCTTCCTGGCGGATCAGGGAGGCTGGCAGCGCTGGTTCTTCGCTGTGCTGGCGTTCGCCATCTGTGGCCTGCTGATCCACTGGCTGCGCAAGCAGTCGGTCACCCAGCGCTGGAGCGGTATCGCCTACAGCCTGATCATCGGCGGGGCGCTCGGCAACGTGTTTGACCGGCTGGTGCTGGGCCATGTGGTCGACTTCCTCGACTTTTACTGGCAGCGCGCCCACTGGCCGGCGTTCAATCTGGCTGACAGCTTCATCTTCATCGGTGCCGCCATGATCGTGCTGGACGGCTTCCGTGGCGAGAAAAAACAGGACGCGACCTCATGAGCCAGCTGATTGCTGCGGACAGCAGCGTGCTGTTCCATTTCTCTATCAAACTGGAAGATGGCTCGGTGGCCGACAGCACGGCGCTGCACGGCAAGCCTGCCCGTCTGCGGATGGGAGACGGCAGCCTGACGCCGAGCTTCGAGCAGTGCCTGCTGGGGTTGCGGGAAGGGGAGAGCAAGAGCTTTACCCTGGCGCCGGAAGAGGCGTTCGGCCTCTCCAATCCTGACAACATCTACCATCTCGATCGCGCCAAGTTCGGTAACGAAGTTGAGCCCAAGGTGGGTACCATCATTCTGTTCGACCAGCCCAACGGCAGCGAACTGCCCGGGATCATCCGGGCGGTGGAAGGGATGTCGGTCACGGTCGATTTCAACCACCCCCTGGCCGGTCACACCGTCACCTTCGAGGTGGAGATCCTGGGGGTTGATGACGAGGAGAAGGTGCACTGATGGATATTCTGCTGGCTAACCCCCGTGGCTTCTGTGCCGGTGTCGACCGGGCCATCAGCATCGTCGAGAGCGCGCTGGAGAAGTTCGGTGCCCCGATCTATGTCCGTCACGAAGTGGTGCACAACCGCTATGTGGTGAACAAGCTCAAGGAGGCGGGTGCCGTTTTCGTCGAAGAGCTGGACGAGGTGCCGGATGACAGCATCGTCATCTTCTCCGCTCACGGTGTCGCCAAGGTCGTGCGCGAGATGGCCAAATCCCGCGCCCTCAAGGTGTTCGATGCCACCTGTCCGCTGGTGACCAAGGTGCACATGGAGGTCCATCGCGCCAGTCGCAAGGGCTCCGAAGCCGTGCTCATCGGCCATGCCGGCCACCCCGAGGTGATCGGCACCATGGGACAGTACGAGAACAGTGAGGGTGGCATGTATCTGGTGGAGACGCCGGAAGATGTGGCCAAACTCAAGGTGAAGAACCCGGACGACCTCTGCTTCGTGACCCAGACGACACTCAGCGTGGACGAGACCTCGGATGTCATCGATGCGTTGCGTGCGCACTTCCCCAAGATCCAGGGGCCGCGCAAGGATGACATCTGCTACGCCACCCAAAACCGCCAGGATGCGGTGCGGGAGATGGCCGGGCTGGTGGACGCCATGCTGGTGGTGGGGTCGCGCAACTCTTCCAACTCCAACCGTCTGAGGGAGCTGGCCGAGAAGGTGGGCGCCAAGGCCTACCTCATCGACGATGCCTCCATGATTGAGCCGCAATGGCTGGACGGGGTTGCCCGTATCGGGGTCACGGCGGGTGCGTCAGCCCCCGATGTGCTTGTTCAGAATGTCATCGCCCGGCTGCGCGAGCTGGGAGGCAAGATAGTGACCGAGCATCCTGGCCGGGAAGAGAATGTGGTGTTTGAAGTGCCGCCCGAGCTTAGAATTATTTGAATGTGGCCAGGATGGCCTGAGAATAAAGAGTTATGTTCCTGATGCCGGATTTGTCGTTGCGACCTATCCGGCATTAGACTATATGAACCGCCAGTCACCAAGGATGGGTTATGATTGGGTTCTATCGAGGCTTTTCTCTCATTGAATTGATGATTGTCGTCGCAATCGTGGCGATTCTTGGCACTATTGCCTATCCCTCCTATCAGCGTTACCTGCTGTCCAGCCACCGAATTGATGCCAAAAAAATGCTGTTGGACGCCGCCAACAGACAAGAAACCTATTTTATGGACTTCAATCGATATACCTCATCCGCAGCCGATTTGAATATCTCGGAGAACTCCGAATCCGGCTTCTATCACCTGGTCATCTCAGCCGGGGTCAATACATACATCCTGTTTGCCACAGCCTCTGGTGCGCAGGGGTCAGACAGCGACTGCATCATTTTCTCCATCGATCAGGATGGCACCCGGAGTGCCACCCGGCTCGGGGATACCGTCAACAATGCTTGCTGGGACTAGGCGATGAAACCACTGCACCATCGACACACGAGGGGATTCAGCCTGCTGGAGGTGATGATTGCGGCCGTGGTGCTCTCCTTCGGCTTGCTGGGATTGGTTGCCATGCAGGTCACCGCCAAGTTTTCCAGCTACGAAGCGCGTCAGCGCACCATCGCCAACTGGCTGGCCAATGATCTGGTCGAACGCGCCAGGATCAACAAAGACAGCTGGGCTGGTCAGGGAACGACAGTGGTATCCGGCAACGCGATCCTGGAAATGCCGAGCTGTGCCAACAACAATGGCACCATGTCGGATTGCAGCAGGACTGAGCGGCAGGCACTGGACCTCTTCTACTGGCAGCAGTCTCTGCTGGGAACCGCGGTATCCGGTGCCGCGTCACCTCTGCAATCTCCGGTCGGCTGCGTGATTCGTGGCGCCAACAACAGTTTGACCATAGGGATCTTCTGGCAGGGGCGGGAGTCTCTGTCCGATGGTGCCGGTGCAGTGGCCGCAGTGCGCAACAGTTGTGGGTTGGGCAATGCAGCAGACAGACAGAGGCGTCAGTTCGTACTGACGACCACACTATGAATGCCCGCGGTTTCACCCTGATTGAATGGTTGATTGCCATGTTGATCGGCGTATTTCTGGTCGGTGGCGGCTTGAGCATCTTCGTGGCTTCCCGTGCCACAACGGAGGATGCATTCGATCAGAGCGAGTTGCAGGAGAACGGGCGTATTGCGATGCGTCTGGTGACACAGGACCTGAAGTGGGCGGGCTTCTGGGGGGACTACACCGGTTCCCCCATGGCAACGGGGCAAGGCGTGACTCTCAGCAGCGGGTCTGCGGTGCTTTCGGCGAACGATTGTCTGGACAATTTGGGGCGTGGCAGCTTGCCGCCCAGCGTGGGAACCAATCGGGGGGTCTGGGTCGCGCGGGTGGACAACAACAGGGCGATTAACGGGGGGGCTTTTGCCTGTATTCCCGTGACGTCACGTGTTGCCAATACGGATGTCATCAGCATCAAGCGATTGATTGGGCAGCCCCTGGCCGATGCCGCAGCTACTGGCAATCGCTTCTATCTTGCTACTACGACGCAAGCGGCGCTGATGTTCAAAGGGGGAGAAACAGTGCCCACGATGACAGATATGCCGGCTCGTCAGCTCTGGGAATACCAGCACTTTATCTATTATCTCGCTCCCAATGCCGCAGGCAACCCGGAGCTGAGAAAGCGTTACCTGACTGCCAATGGGGGCTCGGTTCTGATCGGAGGCCCCATGGCGGAAGGGATTGAGCGCATGACGGTGCTGTTTGGTGTTGACGACACTCCTGTTGCCGATGGGGTCATTGATCGCTATGTCGCGTCTACAAACGTGACCGAGCAGGAATGGAGCGAAGGGCGTGTCGTTGCTGCCCGTGTCTTTATTCTGGTGCGGTCGTCGCAAGCATCCAGCAGCTATGTGAACAACAACATCTATCAGGTAGGCAGTACCAGCGTATCAGGCAATGGGGATGGATTTCGTCGTTTGCTGCTGGAGAGCAGCGTGTCGCTGCGCAACCCGGTGGTCATGACTGGAGGTGGTTCATGAGGTCTCAGCATGGCGTAGCCCTGATCGTCGCTCTGATCATCCTGGTACCTCTGACGCTGATCGCCGTGGTGGTGATGCAGTCCTCCGGGCAGGATCTCAAGATGGCAGGCTCTGCGGCCAATTTCAGGCAGGCAGAACACAGACTGGAAGGCATCATCGAAGCGGCGGTACAGAGCAATAACATATCGACGGTGATTGCAAACATAGGTTCTGCGCAGGGGGCGAGTGCTGCCATCAGTGTCAATAGCAGCAATAATTCAGCCAATGTGGCCCTCACCAATCGCACGGAAACTGTCTGCAAACGCAAGGTGGATGCCAGCAGCAGCAATGTGATTCCTGTATGCAAATATGTCGAGCTACAGGCCGGTGTCAATTATGGAAAATATTCTCGCCCGCTGACCTGGACTGCGGGTGTGGAACAGCCACTGCTCACAAAATAGGAGCGAAGGATATGTGGTTACAACGATTCGGTTCAATTTTATGCTGGTGCAGTCTTGTTTTTGGCATGACGTCAACACGAGCCGATGACACCGAGCTTTTTATATACGACTTTAATAAGGCTGGTGATTTCAGACCTAAAGTGCTGTTGATATTTGATAACTCCGGCAGTATGGCTGACACCATGGAACAGATAAAGGAAGCTTATAATCCAGCGACTGTCTATCCAGCCTTGAGCAATGATCCCGACAAAAGCAATACTAACCGATATATCTATTTTTCAACCGATGGGAGCATTCCCGCTATTAATAGCAACAAGCGTTTCTCTGACAAACTGAACGCTTGTGCCACCTCCAAGGGACCTCTTGCAAGTATCGGTTATTTTCAGTCGCAAGTTTGGACTTATGAAGTGACAAGTGGCAACCCTCCGGGGAGAGGGAGGGGAAGCTGGTATTCAATTAGTGGTTATCAGGAAAACAACATCGACTTGGTCGATTGCAAGCAGGATGTGACCGCAAATAACCCTGCCAACCCATACACAGGTACTTGGAGTGTTGGCACCGGGTATCCGGTCAATAAAACCAGCAATAATCAAGGCTCATGGTTTTATACAGCGGCAACAAGAGACTCTGTTAATGCCAGCAATACGGCCGTGGTGCTTTATTCTGCCAACTATATCAGGTGGTATTACGGGCCTACGGGTTACTCTATAGAATCCCGGCTGCGTATTGCCAAAGATGCAGTCAAAGGATTGATATCATCTGCCCCCGGGGTTGATTTTGGTCTGGCTATTTTCAACAGGAATGACAGTAGCAGTACCAATGGCGGCAGAGTTGTCCGGGATATTCTGGGTAGCGAGATCACGTTGTCAAATGGCAAGACCGGAGAACAAGACCTGCTCGACAGGGTCGAAGGACTGACTGCCAGTACCAACACACCATTATGCGAGACGTTGAGTGAGGCGTATCGCTTCTTCGGGGGACGAAGCGTTGTTTATGGCTTGCAAGGAGGTACGAGAGATACGACCGCCGAAAGCCCGGCTGGTACCTATCAAGCACCCTATGACAACTGCTCAAACAACGGTTACGTCATATACATCACCGATGGAGAGCCGACTCAGGATGGGGATGCCAATACCTTTGTCCAGGGATTGATAAATACATTGTCCAGCGATGAAAAAGCGGCTTATGGCACTACCGTTACTTATGGGTCAGGGAACAGGTCCAGCAGCTATCTGGCCGCATTGGCGGGTTATATGAAACACAAGGATGTGAATGCCGTTTCCCCTGGTACCCAGACAGTCACGACCTTTACCGTCGGGTTTGGTGACGAGGCGATAAGCGGGGCCGGTAATTTGCTTGCTGAAACTGCCCGTCGTGGTGGCGGCGTTTATTATCCGGCAACCAACGCCTCTGCCTTGAGTGATGCGTTGAAGGCATCGCTGCTGGCGATCCTGCGGATCAATACCTCGCTGGTGTCCCCCGCCATTGCCAGCAACAACTTTGACCGGACACGCAGTCTCAACAACATCTATTACGCCATGTTTGAGCCGGATGATGGTCCCAGATGGCGGGGCAATCTGAAAAAACTGATCTTTTCTCCTGACGGCTATGTGGCTGACAGCCGGGGACTGCCTGCTATCAAGTTTGATGGCACCATCATCGACAGTGCCCAGACTTTCTGGTCATCCGGCCGTGACGGGAACGTTGTGGCCGAAGGTGGGGCGCAAGAGATGTTGGCGGGGAAAAGCAACCGCAGCCTCTATGTCATCAACAATGCCCAGAACCGTCTCGATCAGCTGACCAAGGCAAATCTGGTAACGCAGGCTGGCAGTGAAGCCGTGCTCATGACCTTCATGCAGGCAGTTACGACGACTGAACTCGATTCCCTGATCAACTGGACCAAGGGGTTGGATGTCGACGATGAGGACTTTGATACATCAACCCTGATCCGCGCCCATATCATGGGTGACCCCCTGCACTCACGTCCCCTGGTGCTGAACTATGGCCCGCAATCCGGTAACCCGACGGATGCACCGGACTTGCGTATTCTGTTTGGGACCAATGCCGGTTTCCTGCATATGTTCAAGGACATGGGGAGCACCATAGACGAAAGCTGGGCGGCGATACCTTATGAGTTCATGGCCAATCAGAAGGCGCTGCGTCTCAATGCGGAATCAGCCGAACATATCTACGGCGTTGACTCTTCTCCGGTGGCCCTTATCAAAGATGCCAATCGCAACGGGGTGCTGAAATCCTCGGAGAGCGATTTTGTCTGGGTATTCACCGGCTTGAGGAGCGGCGGCAAAGCCTATTATGCATTCAACGTTTCCAGCCCGGATACGCCGACACTGAAATGGCGTCTGAACAGTCTGACGACTGGTTTTGGTGAGCTGGGGCTGACCTGGTCGGTGCCGGAAGTCGCGTTTGTGCCGGGAGTCAGTGATCCCGTGCTTATCTTTGCTGGCGGTTATGACGTGAACAAGAGCGTGCTGGGATTGGGAACCAGTGACAGCATGGGGAGAGGTATCTACATCGTCAATGCCGATACTGGGGCGCTGATATTCAGTGCGACCCCTGCTGCGACTTCAACCAGCAACCTCAGGGTCACGGGGATGACCGACAGTATGCCCGGGTCGGTAGCTACGCTTGACAGCGATGGTGATGGCAAAGTCGATCGCATCTATGTGGGTGATACGGGGGGCAATATCTGGCGCATGGATCTCCCTAGCACCAACAAGTCTGACTGGAGCGTCTTCAAATTTGCCAGCCTGGGGTCGGATGTCACTCAAGCCGATGATCGCCGTTTCTTCACCCAGCCTATCGTGGTGCGTACCATCAACAAGCAGGTCACCCGCACCGTTGTGGGAGGGAATGTGGTCTACTCCTATCAGGATCGTCCCTTTGATGCAGTGCTGATTGGGAGTGGAGACCGCAATCGCCCCTCATCGGAAGCGACCGTCCGCAATGGCTATTTCATGTTGCGTGATTATGATGTCGTGCCGCGTGCCGCCAATGCGCAGACGAGAAGCCCCATCTTGATTACTGACCTTTATGATGTGACCTCTGATCCTTTGTCTGCCCAGACAAACACGGATGGAATATTGGCGACCAAGGCGGGAATTACCACTGCCAAAGGGTGGGTCAATTGGTTGAACGAACCGGGTGAGAAATCCATGGGGGCCGGGGTCGTACTTCAGGGCAAGCTTTACTTCACCTCGTTCCTGCCGCAAGTGCAGTCGTTCCAGCAATGCACCATTCAATCCATCGGGGCTGCACGCCAATACATGGTAGACATGCATTATGGCAGTTCCTTCCGTTATGTGGTTGATCTTGAAGGCAACCAGACACCTGAGCGTTATGTCGAAGTACAGAACAAGGTTGCCGACGATTTGGTGGTGCATGCAGGAGACGATGCCAAGATCCGCATTATTGGAGGCGGTGTCGGGGAAGAGGTCATCCTGAAAGATGAAGGGGATGGTGAGCCTGAGCGTTGTACCGGAGCGGGAGAGTGCAACCAGGGGGCAGAGGAGGCTGAGATGGATATGTCGCCCAAGAAAATTTACCTCTACGAAGGAGAGGCGCAATGAAAACACGCAGCGGGGTGTTGGGTTTGTGCCTCTTGTTATCCGGGTCCGTCTTGGCAGATGACATAAAATGTTATGTCGAGTTGGTTAACGGCCAGAAGGTTGTCCTGCACGGTACTGTGGCAGACAGCACGCCAAAGGCGGTGCAGGATAAATTCAAACAAAGAGGATACGAGGTGGATGGTGCGGTACAGCCTGTGAAGAAAATCCTGGAATGCCGCACTGCGGAGGAAAATTTCCAGTCAAAAGAGGGTCAGCAACAGGATGCCCGTCAACTGCGATAGCGAAGGACTTCATTCAGAGGCAGATATTTGCCTGGGTAGATTGGGTGGTGCGGCCGGAGGGAGAGATGACCAGATTTATCTGGGCATTTCCTGAACGACACAGCATGATGGTGGCATTGGTACCCAGGCTGGTGCCATCAGGGCTGAAGGTAGTGGACGTTCGATTGTTTGCAGCAGTCAGCGAGTCAGATAGCTGAGGGCTTCTTGCCAGGATCTGCTCACCGTTATTGAAAATGTCATTGCCATTACCGTCGACGAAAACGAGGAATTGGGTCGGATTGGCGGTGACACAATTGTCACTGGCATTGGCAAGGCACACAGTGACAGATTGCTGGTTGTCGATGGCTTGGCTACGAGCAAAACGCAGATATTTCAAGAGTGTGCGAGATTCAAATTTCAAGGCATTCTCATTGAGCAGGCTCGACATGGCCGGTGCACCAATGCCAAGCAAGATGACCCCCAGACTGACGGCGATCATCAGTTCCAGCAGGGTGAATCCTTTCTCGTCCTTGATCATGTCAATATCTCCCTCGATTAGTTACATCTTATCTCCAGACAGCCAGAACACCAGCGCAAAGCCCAAGTGTTGAGCTGGCACAGCCAGCGCCTTTTCTTTATCATTCCCCATCATTTTCGAATTCAAGATGCATCGCCATGGCAAAAGCCCTCTCTCTGATGCTTGCCCAGTTAAATCTGACGGTAGGCGCCATCGAAGATAACTGTGACAAGGTACTGGCGGCAGCAGCCCAGGCCGATCAGCAAGGGGCCGATCTGCTGGTTTGCTCCGAGCTGGCCCTGACAGGATACCCGCCTGAGGATCTGCTGCTGCGCGCCGACCTGATGATCCGGGTCGAGGCCGCGCTGTCCCGCATCGCGGCATGGCAGGGACAATGTGCCATTCTGGTGGGCCATCCCTGGCGCGAAGAGGGGGCGCTTTACAATACGGCGTCTCTCTACGAGCGCGGTCAACTGCGGGCACGTTATTTCAAACAGGACTTGCCCAACTACGGGGTGTTCGACGAGAAGCGCTACTTCACTGCGGCGACCGATACCTGTGTGGTGCCGTTCCGTGGCCATCAGCTGGGTTTGCTCATCTGCGAAGATCTCTGGCAGCCGGGTCCGGCGCTGGCCGCCAAGGCGGCGGGGGCCGAGCTGCTGCTCACCATCAATGCCTCTCCTTATGATCAGGAAAAACCCTGGATCCGCCGCGAGCTGATGGCGGAACGCTGCGATCAGACCGGCCTGCCGCTCATCTACCTCAACCAGGTATGCGGCCAGGACGAGCTGATCTTCGACGGCTGCTCCAAAGTGTTCAACAGCCAGGGCGAGCTGACCCACAAGCTTGCCCCCTTTGCCGAAGAGCTGGCGCTGGTGCGCTTTGCCGATGGTCAGCCGGTGAAGGAGCGGGAACCCGCCGCACCGCTGGAGCCGTTGGCCGAGACCTATCAGGCCCTGGTGCTGGCGGTGCGCGACTATGTCACCAAGAACGGTTTTCAGGGCGCCGTGCTGGGCCTCTCCGGTGGTATCGACTCGGCGCTGACCCTGGCCATTGCGGCCGATGCCATCGGGGCGGACAAGGTGCAGGCGGTGATGATGCCGTTCCGCTACACCGCCCAGATGAGCGTGGAGGATGCCAAGGAGCAGGCCGAGCGGATGGGGGTGGAGTTCAACATCATCTCCATCGAACCCATGTTCGAAGGCTTCATGACCCAGCTGGCGCCTCTGTTTGAAGGGACTGCCCGCGACACCACCGAAGAGAACCTGCAGGCCCGCTGCCGCGGCGTGCTCTTGATGGCGCTCTCCAACAAGCGCCGCCGTATCGTGCTGACCACTGGCAACAAGAGCGAGATGGCCGTGGGATATGCCACGCTGTATGGCGATATGGCGGGTGGCTTTGATGTGCTCAAGGATGTCCCCAAGACCCTGGTCTTCAAGTTGTGCGAATATCGCAACAGCGTGGAGTACGTGATCCCGCAGCGGGTCATCGATCGTCCCCCGTCGGCCGAACTGGCACCGGATCAGGTGGACCAGGACAGCCTACCCCCCTATGACATTCTGGATGCCATCCTCAAGCGCTACGTGGAAGAGGATGCGTCTGTCGCCGACATGGTGGCGGAAGGTTTCGAAGAGGCGGTGGTACGCAAGGTGATCCGCCTGGTGGATCTCAACGAATACAAGCGCCGTCAGGCCGCCGTCGGCCCTCGCATCACGGCTCGCAACTTTGGTAAGGACCGCCGTTATCCCATCACGTCCGGGTTCGGCAAACAGAACTGGTAAGGAGTCACCATGAAGAAGATTGAAGCCATCATCAAACCGTTCAAGCTGGACGATGTACGCGAGGCCCTGGCCGAGATCGGCATCAACGGCATGACAGTGTCCGAGGTCAAGGGGTTCGGCCGCCAGAAGGGCCATACCGAGCTCTATCGCGGTGCCGAGTACATGGTCGACTTCCTGCCTAAGGTCAAGGTGGAGCTGGTGGTGCAGGACGAGGATCTCGATGCCTGCCTGGAAGCCATCCAGAACACAGCGCGTACCGGCAAGATCGGTGATGGCAAGATCTTCGTCTGCGAGGTGGAGCGCGTCATTCGTATTCGTACTGGTGAAGAGAACGAAGACGCGATCTGATGTGGTGGATGTGCCCTGTGATGAACAGCAAGAGTCTGTCGTTCTGATGTCGTTGTACCGTATCGGGGTCGTGGCGGCGTGCCTGATGGCGCTCACCGCGTGCAGTACCCGGCCGCCGGCCCAGCCGGAAAACCTGTGCCAGATCTTTCGGGAGAAACCCGAGTGGCACGAGGCGGCGCTCAAGATGAACGAGAAGTGGGGGACACCTGTCCAGGTAGTGATGGCCATGATGTACCAGGAGTCCTCCTTCGTGCATGATGCCCAGCCGCCGATGCAGTATTTCCTCTTCATCCCCACCGGGCGGGCCAGTTCAGCCTACGGCTATGCCCAGGTGAAAGACGAAACCTGGGCCGACTACCAGCGGGAAACCGGCAACGGCTGGAGCGATCGCGACGACTTTGCCGACGCCATCGATTTCATGGGCTGGTACACTCACAAGGCACAGCGGCTCAACGGCACGTCCAAGTGGGATGCCTATGGCCAGTATCTCAATTATCACGAAGGCTGGGGGGGCTACCGACGTGGCAGCTACCGCAGCAAGGGATGGCTGATGAAGGTCTCCCGCAAGGTGGAGGCCCGTGCCCAGCGCTACGGTGCCCAGTATCGACAATGCAAGGATCAGCTCTCCAGCGGGGGCTGGTTCTGGTAACCAAATCAGGAGTCAGAAATGCCGTTATTGGACAGTTTTACCGTCGACCATACCCGCATGGCCGCCCCGGCAGTGCGGGTGGCTAAGACCATGCAGACCCCGAACAAGGACACCATCACCGTGTTCGACCTGCGTTTCTGCGTGCCGAACGAGGAGATCCTCTCCGAGCGCGGCATCCATACTCTGGAGCATCTGTTTGCCGGCTTCATGCGTGACCATCTCAATGGGAATGGGGTGGAGATCATCGACATCTCTCCCATGGGTTGCCGCACCGGCTTCTACATGAGCCTGATCGGTGCGCCGGATGAAGCCCGTGTTGGCGCTGCCTGGCAGGCCGCCATGAGCGACGTGCTGACCGTGCAGGATCAGGGCAAGATCCCCGAGCTGAACGAATACCAGTGCGGTACTTACAGCATGCATTCGCTGGAAGAGGCCCATGCCATCGCCCGCCATGTGCTGGAGCGCGGTATCGGTGTCAACCACAATGACGAGCTGGCCCTGCCGGAAGAGAAGCTGAAAAGCCTCTGATCCCGAGAAGGGAAACATGAAAAAGGCCGGTCAATGACCGGCCTTTTTGCATCTGGTGGGATCATGAGGGCAGTGGCATCACCCGATTGCGTCCCAGCTCCTTGGCCTTGTAGAGCAGCTTGTCGGTACGCTCGATCAGGGTGTCTGCCGTCTCCTGAGGGATGTATTCCCCCACACCGAACGAGGCGGTGATGTGATCGATGCGTCGCCCGGATTTGCGATCCAGAATCGACATCCGCTCGATGACGCGACGCAGGCTCTCGGCCATCTGGCGGGTCAGCGCCAGGGCGCGGTTTGGCACCAAGAGGGCAAACTCCTCACCCCCCAGGCGATAGGCGGTTATGCCCTCCTTGCTGGCCTCTCGCAGCCGCTTGCCGACGATGCGAAGCACCTGGTCCCCCAGCAGATGTCCGTATTCGTCGTTGAAGTTCTTGAAGCGATCGATATCGGTCAGGATCAGCGAGAAGGGCTGCTTGCTGCGGATGAGGCTGTCCATCTCGAGATCGAAGGCGCGTCGATTGAGCAGAGACGTGAGCGGGTCCTCGGTGGCGAGCTTTCTCGTCTCGTTCAGGGCCTGTTTCAGCTCCTTGATCTCTTTCTCGGCGCTGCTGAGCTGGTTGCGAAAGTGGAGGGTGGACATGCGTACGTCACGCGACTCGCGCACGAGATCCCGCAGGATCCCCATGGTGTCTTCCAGGCTGAGCCCCTCGTCGTCTATCTTGCTCAGCTTGTCGAAACTCTTGTCGAGCATCTCCTGAAACAGCCCGGTATCGGAGATGGCATCCTGCATCGAGTGACTCAGCTCGCTGGCCATGGCAGCCAGGTTGAGTTTCATCGCCTCGATCTGCTGCTCATCCTGGGCTGCAAGGTGCTGGTGGTAGAGACGCTCACAGGTGGTCAGGGAGAAGGTCCCCTGTTGTTTTATCGCCTGATCGACGGCATGGTTGAGTTCGGGCATGTCGCCGGAGACATAGCTGTACCAAAGGTGATAGTTGTTCGGCGTGGTGGGAATTTGATACTTGATCATCAGGGGAACCGCTTGTTTCAAATAGGCGGCAGATTGGGCGAACGAGTCCTTGCTCATGAGTTCCGAGTCTCACATACCTGCAAACTGTGTCCAGTATGACAGAGAGAATGGCCAAAAGGCAGTCGATGGATGCCATTAGCTCCCCCCTCCGATATAATGTCTGCGTTATTACCTACCCTAAGGCCTGCTTATGTCTCAAAAAGATCCTTTCCTCCAACGCGAGGCCGAAAAATACGAAAACCCCATCGCCAGTCGCGAGATGCTGCTGGAGCTCATCAAGGGCCATGAGAAACCCATGTCCCGGGAAGAGCTGGCCAAGGTCCTCAAGCTGACCGATGAAGAGCCGTTGGAAGCCTTGCGACGTCGTCTGCGCGCCATGGAGCGCGACGGGCAGCTCGTGTTCACCCGCAACCAATGTTACGCCCTGCCGGATCGCCTGAATCTGGTCAAAGGCTATGTGCTTGGCCACAAAGATGGATTCGGTTTTCTGCGCCCCGAGGGTGGTGGAGCGGATCTCTTCCTGAACAACCGCGAGATGCAGCGCCTGATGCATGGCGACTATGCCCTGGTGCAGCCGACCGAGATCGATCGCAAGGGTCGTCAGGAAGCGCGTCTGGTGCGCCTGCTCAAATCCCGGGAGGCGGACATCGTCGGTCGTTACTTCGTCGAGAACGGCGTCGGTTTCGTGGTACCCGATGACAGCCGCATCGGCCAGGACATCATCATCCCGGAAGGGGAGAACAAGGGGGCTCGCCAGAGCCAGGTCGTAGTCGTGCGCATCAACCAGCGCGCCACTGCCCGCTTCAATGCGGTCGGTACCGTCTTGGAAGTCCTGGGTGAGAACATGGCGCCCGGTATGGAGATCGAGATCGCCCTGCGTACCCACGGCATTCCGCACACCTGGCCGGAAGAGGTGACCAAGGAGGTCGCCGGTCTCGGTGAGCAGGTGCCGGAGAAGGCCAAAGAGGGTCGCATCGACCTGCGCGCCCTGCCGCTGGTGACCATCGACGGGGAAGACGCCCGCGACTTCGATGACGCTGTCTTCTGTGAAGCCAAGCGCGGTGGCGGCTGGCGCCTGTGGGTCGCCATCGCCGACGTCTCCGCCTACGTGAAGCCGGGCACCGCCCTCGACACTGAAGCCTATCAGCGCGGCAACTCGGTCTACTTCCCCGAGTTCGTGGTGCCCATGCTGCCGGAGGTGCTCTCCAACGGTCTGTGTTCCCTGAACCCGCAGGTCGACCGGCTCTGCATGGTGTGCGAGATGACCATCTCCGCCGCCGGCCGCATGTCCGGCTACAAGTTCTACGAAGCGGTAATGAACTCCCACGCTCGCCTGACCTACACCAAGGTAGCGGCGATCCTGGACGGGGATCCCAAGCTGCGTCAGCAGTATGATCCGCTGGTGGGCCACATCGAGGAACTGAGCAACCTCTACAAGGCGCTCAAGCATGCCCGCCATCAACGCGGTGCGGTGGAGTTCGAAAGCGAGGAGACCCGCTTCATCTTCAACGCCCAGCGCAAGATCGACCGTATCGTACCGCTGGTGCGCAATGACGCCCACAAGATCATCGAAGAGTGCATGATCCAGGCGAACGTGGCGGCCGCCCGCTACATCGAGAAGAACGAGGCCGCCGCCCTGTTCCGGGTGCACGACCGCCCGGGCGAGGAGCGTCTCACCGGTTTCCGCGACTTCCTGGCCGAACTGGGTCTGGAGCTCAAGGGGGGCCTGGAGCCCGAGCCGAAGGACTTTGCCGACCTGGCCGCCAAATTCGAAGGGCGCCCGGATGCGGAACTGCTCTCCACCATGCTGCTGCGCTCCATGCGTCAGGCCATCTATCAGGCCGACAACATCGGTCACTTCGGTTTGGCCCTGAAGTCCTACGCGCACTTCACCTCGCCAATCCGTCGCTACCCGGATCTCATCCTGCACCGGGCGATCAAGTATCAGACCGCCAAGGAGCAGCAGGGCAACCTGCGCCACAAGTGGACGCCGAGCGGTGGCTACCACTACCAGCTGGAAGAAGTGGACCCGATGGGCGAGCACTGCTCCATGACGGAGCGCCGTGCTGATGACGCCACCCGCGACGTGGCAGACTGGCTCAAGTGCGAGTACATGCTGGATCACGTGGGTGACGAGTTTGACGGCGTCATCGCCAGCGTCACCGGCTTTGGCTTCTTCGTGCGTCTGGCGGAGATCCACATCGACGGTCTGGTGCACGTCAGCACCCTCACCAACGACTACTACCAGTTCGACCCCCTGCACCAGCAGCTGATCGGCGAGAACTTCCGCCGTCGCTATCGTCTGGGTGACAAGGTGCGGGTCAAGGTGATAGGCGTGAACCTGGACGATCGCAAGATCGACTTCGTGATGGTGGAAGAGCCCCTCAAGGCCACCGGCAAGAACGCCAAGGAGATGGCGCGCAAGCAGGCCGAGATCAAGAAAGAGAAGGCCAAGAGCGCCCAGCGCCACGAGAAACGCAAAGAGGGCAAGGAGAGCGGTAAATCCGACAAGGGTGGCCGTGCCAAGCCCAGCAACAGACGACCGAGCAAAAAGGCTCGCGACAAGGCCAAGAGCACTAAATGAGTACTGAACTGATCTACGGCATTCACGCCGTCTCCGCGCTGCTGGAGCGTACCCCCGAGCGCTTCATCGAGGTGTGGGCTCTCAAGGGCCGCGATGACGAGCGGCTGCATCCCCTGCTGGCCGAGCTGGAGTCCCTCGGTATCAGGGTGCAGAGCGTGAACCGCAAGACGCTGGATGACAAGGCGGAAGGCAACAATCACCAGGGCATCATGGCCAAGGTGATTGAAGCGCCCAAGCTGGCCGAGCATGACCTGGCCAGCCTACTGGACGGTCTGGCGGCGCAAGAGACAGCGCCCTTCCTGCTGGTACTGGACGGGGTGACCGATCCGCACAATCTCGGTGCCTGTCTGCGCAGTGCCGATGCGGCCGGGGTGCATGCGGTGATCGTGCCGCGGGACAAGGCCACCGGCCTCACGTCCGTGGTGCGCAAGGTCGCCTGTGGCGCCGCCGAAGTGGTGCCGCTCATCCAGGTCACCAACCTGGCCCGCAGCCTGCGCGAGCTGCAGGAGCGCGGCGTCTGGATCGTCGGCACCGCCGGCGAGGCGGATCACGATCTCTATCAGGCCAAACTCACCGGCCCCATGGCGCTGGTGATGGGGGCCGAAGGCAAGGGGATGCGCCGCCTGACCCGCGAGCACTGCGACGAGCTGGTGAGCATCCCGATGGCGGGGGCGGTATCCAGCCTCAACGTCTCGGTGGCGAGCGGTGTCTGCCTGTTCGAAGCCGTGCGCCAGCGCCGCGTCTGACAAGACGATGACCGACAGACCCCCCTTTGTCTGGGAACGGGTTGCAGATGAGCAGGAGGCCGAGCGCCTCCTCTCTTTTGTCCGCTCCCTGACCTTGCCCCCTCGCACCTGCCTCTGGCATGCCGGTGACAGTCCGGCGCTGCTGGTCAGGGTGGAGGAGGGGTTGCTGCGGGCCAAGGTGGTGCTGGCGGATGGCCGCGAGTACATCAAGGAGTTCTATTGGGAGGGGGACGAGTTTATCGACTTCCACCACCTGCTCAGTGGTGAGCCCGCCCGCTACAGCGTGGAGGCGCTGGAGCCTTGCCGACTGCAGCTTCTTCCGCTGGCGGATCTGCGCCGACTCCCTTGCTGGCCCGCCTGGTATCACCATCTCCTTGAAGTGCAACTGCGCATCAAGGAGGAGAAAGAGCTGTTGCGGCTGACCGGGGGCCCAGAGGCGCGCTATCAGCATTTTCTGCGAAGCTTCCCCGCGCTGGATGCCAGGGTCCCGGATCACCAGATTGCCGCCTATCTGGGGATCACCCCCATCAGCCTGAGCCGCATCCGCAGGCGGCTGAAAACGCGCGATCAGGGTTGAGCCAGAAGGGGTTGCCGATGAACCTGGGCAGAGATCGGCTCTTTGCCGGCCATGTCCGCATTGGATGAGAAGGGGGCCAACTTAACCAAGGTTAATGCCCCTCGTCGGGAGCAAGATTATGCTGTCAGACCCCATTAAACAGGAGTCATTCATGAACTGGAGTATGAAATCCTGGTCCGAGCTGACCACGGATGAATTGTATGAGCTGCTTGCCCTGCGCGCCGAGGTGTTCGTGGTGGAGCAGACCTGTCCCTTCCAGGATCTGGACGGGCTGGATCGCCGTGACGGCGTGTTGCATCTGCTCGGTCGTGAGGGGGATCACCTGGCGGCCTATGCCCGCATCATGGCACCCGGCATTGGTGATGACAGCGGCGCCGCCATCGGCCGCGTGGTCACCTCTCCCACGTCGCGGGGGGGCGGACTGGGTCACCGCCTGCTGGCGCAAGCGGTCAGAGAGTGCGAGGCACGCTGGCCTGCACACAGCATCTGGCTCGGTGCACAGGCCCACCTGCAAGGTTTTTACGGCCAGCATGGTTTCGTGGCCGAAGGGGAAGGGTATCTGGAAGATGACATCCCTCACATGGGGATGCGAAGGGAGCCTGCCTGACATCGTCAGGCGCCAGGAAAGGGGCAAGTGGCCCCTCATCCGTGGTGCATCTCATGGTTTTTTGCTACCCCGTGGTCATGTGGTCGTCAGTCCGGGGTGAGATACCGCCGCGCTGATCTGCCTGCGGGCCTCTCTGTCGGGGCACCGCCCCGGTCAGGGCGGTGCGGCATCAGGAGGGCTGGGGTGGTTCAGGGAGTGACCCGGGTGGTGAGGGTAAATCCCTCTTCACTGGGGGCCAGCGTCACCTGAACCTGGCCCAACTCGGTCAGACTGCTCACATGGGTGCCGCCACAGGGAATGGTGATCTCCCGACCGTCCACCATGCCATGCCAGTAGCGGGAATCGATGACGGCATCACCGGCCCGGCTACGGCGGATCTCGCCTCCCTCTTTGAGCCAGCGCATCAGCTGCTCGTTGACCTGGAGCGCTATCCTGTCGAGGTCGGTCAGCAGTGCCTCGCTGTTGATTCCCTTTTTCCGAAGGCTCTTGCCGATCCGGTACTGCTCCTTTGATCCTCTGGGCTCGACCCGGGAGTGCTGGATGGCGAGGCGGTCGAAATCCGGCTGCCCGAGAGCGTCAAGCTCGCTCGTCTCCTTTCGCCAATAGGGCGTGAGCGCCCGATTGAGGGCCAGTGCCACCAGGTGGCAGGCGCTGTGGCCCAGGCTCAGGGCATGGCGTGCCTCGGCATCCACTGTCAGTTCCACAGGCGAGCCAATGGCAAGGTGATGGGAACCGGCGAGGGGATGCACCACCACGAAAGCCCACCCATCCGCCCCCCGCTTGACCGGAATCTCCGTATCCACGAACAGCTCGCCCTCGGGACTGATGGCGCCCATGCGGCAGGGGCCCACGGCCGCTTCCCCCCCTTCCCAGCGCACAGTGCCCACGTCACCGGGTTGATCGGGCCAGAGGTGGCTCTGGGGATGAAAGGGGGTGAGGTCGGTGACCAGCAGGGTCGGATCCCCCTGTTTGCAACAGACGACGCTGGCCTGTTCCTGATGGTGGCCCAGTACGAAGCTGGCTCGGGTATGTTCCATGGCAGGGCTCCCGCAACGAGATGA
The DNA here is from genome assembly GCF_014168615.1 of Aeromonas sp. WP2-W18-CRE-05. Classification (NCBI taxonomy): domain Bacteria; kingdom Pseudomonadati; phylum Pseudomonadota; class Gammaproteobacteria; order Aeromonadales; family Aeromonadaceae; genus Aeromonas; species Aeromonas sp. WP2-W18-CRE-05. The sequence continues at coordinate 586,831 of NZ_AP021917.1, forward strand.
TGAGAAGGGAAAGGGGCAGCATACGCGAAAGTGCGAAGAGGCTCATCAACCCGGGTCAATGAGCCTCAAGATGGCGTTAGAGGGTGGTGACCAGCAGATAGGCATTGAGGCCGATCACCAGGGCGACGATGAGGCGCCCCACGGCCTGGGTGACGGGGTGATTGCGATGTGCCCCCATCAGGGCGCGATCACCGGTCAGGATCAGCAGCGGAATGAGAGCGAGGGCGATGCCGAAGCTCAGCACTACCTGGCTCAACACCAGGATTTCAGTGGTGTTGAGGCCCATGGCGATCACCACGAAGGCGGGGGCCATGGTGATGGCTCGGCGCAGCCAGAGCGGAATGGTGAAGCGCACGAAGCCCTGCATCACCACTTGTCCCGCCAGCGTCCCCACCACGGTGGAGGAGATGCCGGAGGCGACCAGGGAGAGGCCGAACAGGGTGGCGGCTGCCGGGCCCAGCAGGGGCGTGAGGGTCTGGTAGGCCGATTCCAGCTCGGCCACCTGCTGGTTGCCGGAGCTGTGGAAGGCGGCAGCCGCCATGGCCATCATGGCCAGGTTGACGAAGCCGGCGATGGTCATGGCGATGGCCACGTCGACCCGGGTGCTGTGCAGTCGCTGGGTCACCGTGCCCTGCTCCTGGGTGTGCTGGGTCAGGGCCGAGTGGAGATAGATGACATGGGGCATCACGGTGGCACCAAGCACGCCGGCGGCAAGATAGACAGCATCACCATTGGGGAGGCCGGGGAAGAGTGCCCCTTCCAGCAGACTCGGCAGGTGGGGGCGCGAGAAGATCAGCTCGACGATGTAGGCGGCGGCCACGAACAGCAGCAGGCCGCCCACCACGAACTCCAGCGGCTTCTGGCCGCGGGATTGAAGCATCAGGATCCCCCAGGTGACCACGGCGGTGATGCAGGCCCCTTCCAGCAGGGTGATGCCGAGCAGCAGTTTGAAGCCGACCGCAGCGCCGATGAACTCGGCGAGATCGGTGGCCATGGCGATGATCTCGGCCTGCACCCAATAGGCCCAGACTGCGGGCCTGGGCAGACGATCACGAATGTGTTCCGCCAGGTTCTTGCCAGTGACGATACCGAGCTTGGCCGAGAGGGTCTGCACCAGCATGGCCATCAGATTGGCCCACACCACTACCCACAGCAGTTGATAGCCGAAGGTGGAGCCGGCCTGGATGTTGGTCGCAAAATTGCCCGGGTCGATATAACCGATGGCGGCGATGAAGGCGGGGCCGAGCAGGGTCAGCTTGAATTTGCGGGCCGGGATGGCCGTGGTGAGCGCAGGTTGCATACTGTCATCCTCCGTGGGGATATGAGGAGAGTATGGATCTAAATGATAATTGTTATCAATTAAAGTTTTGTATCGGGCTCATCGAGAAAAACATCTTGCTTCGCCAGTTGCAGTGGGAGAGGTGATTTCGTACAATACGCCGCCCTAGAAAGCAGCGTCTAAACATCACAATGTTCCTTGCCTCCGAGGTCTGGCTGCACCTGGGCGGAGGCTGAATTAATCCGTAAGGAGCTAAAATGCGTCATTACGAAATCGTCTTCATGGTTCATCCGGACCAGAGCGAGCAAGTACCTGGCATGATCGAGCGTTACACCGGCGCTATCACCACCGCTGGTGGTACCATTCATCGCCTGGAAGATTGGGGCCGTCGTCAACTGGCTTACCCGATCGACAAGCTGCACAAGGCTCACTACGTTCTGATGAACGTAGAAGCTGAACAGGCCGTTATCGATGAGCTGGAAACCAACTTCCGCTTCAACGATGCCGTTATCCGCAACATGATCATGCGCACCAAGCACGCCGTGACTGAAGTTTCTCCGATGGCCAAGGCCAAGGAAGAGCGCTTCACCCGTCGTGACGACGAGCGTCGCGAAGATGCTGTTGAAGCGTCTTCCGAAGAGTAATTCTTAGATCACCGCATTAGAGGATAAAGGCCATGGCACGTTATTTCCGTCGTCGTAAGTTCTGCCGCTTCACCGCCGAGAACGTTACCGAGATCGACTACAAAGATATCGTTACTCTGAAAAACTACGTCACTGAATCTGGCAAGATCGTACCGAGCCGTATCACCGGTACCCGCGCCAAGTATCAGCGTCAGCTGGCACGCGCCATCAAGCGTGCTCGTTACCTGGCTCTGCTGCCGTACACCGATCTGCACAACAAGTAAGAATCGGCCCGGCGCTTACGCCTAACTCAACGAAATTTATAGAGGAAAGGTAATGCAAGTTATCCTGCTCGATAAGATCGCCAAACTGGGCGGTCTGGGTGACCAAGTTTCCGTAAAAGCTGGTTATGCCCGTAACTACCTGATCCCGCAAGGCAAAGCTGTTATGGCCACCAAGGCCAACATCGAAGCCTTCGGTGCTCGTCGCGCTGAGCTGGAAGCCAAACTGGCTGCCAACAAGGCTGCTGCCGAAGAGCGCGCTGCCAAGCTGGGTGAGCTGGCTGCCGTTGTCATCGCCTCCAAGTCTGGCGACGAAGGCAAGCTGTTCGGTTCCATCGGTACCCGTGACGTGGCTGAAGCCATCACTGCTGCCGGCGTAGCCGTTGCCAAGAGCGAAGTCCGCATGGGCAACGTTCTGCGTAACACCGGTGAGTACGAAGTTGTTGTTCAGCTGCACGCTGACGTCAAAGCAACCGTACAAATCCAGGTTGTTGCTCTGTAATAGCGTTCCGCTCTTGCAGAAAAACCCGCGCACATGCGCGGGTTTTTTATTTTCAGATCAAGGGGTAAAGTGAAGGTCTGTTCCTCTGGAGGAGAACCTTTATGGCTGCCTGGGTCGAAGGTCGGGTCATCGAGCGCATCGAGTGGACACCCACCCTGCTCTCCCTGCGTGTGGAGGCGGAACTTGCCCCCTACAAGGCGGGTCAATTCACCAAGCTGGCCCTGGAGCAGGGCGAGCGTCGAGTCCAGCGTGCCTACTCCTTCGTCAATCCTCCCGGCACGCCCTATCACGAATTCTATCTGGTGGAGATCCCCGGCGGTGAGCTGAGTCCCTCTCTCGGTTCCCTGCAGGTGGGCGACCGCCTGCTGGTGCAGTCCCAGGCCACCGGTTTTCTGACCCTGGATGAGATTCCCCCGGGACGGGACCTCTGGCTGCTCTCAACCGGCACCGCCATCGGCCCCTTCCTCGCCATGCTGGCCGAGGGACAGGTCTTCGACCGCTTCGAGCATCTGGTGCTGGTACACGGGGTGAGAAAAGGGGAAGAGCTCAGCTATCAGCCGCTTATTGCCAGTTTTGCCGAGCAGCATGGCGAGCGTTTTCGCTATGTTCCCTTCGTCAGTCGTGAGACCTGGCCGGGGGCGATGGCAGGGCGCATCCCGGCAGCCATCGTCGATGGCAGCTTGCAGGCGAGGGTGGGGCTGAACTTCTCCCCCGAGTTGAGCCAGGTGATGATCTGCGGCAACCCCGCCATGGTGAAAGAGACTCAGCAGACCCTTCTCGGGCTGGGGCTTGCCAAGAACCTGCGTCGCGCCCCCGGCAATATCAGCATGGAAAACTACTGGTAGGGGACATGACTCCAGGGGCCACAGGCCCCTCAACCATGTCCATGGGCATGCTGGTCAGTGTTTTTGGTGGCCGTTGCCGCCGTGCTTGTTTCCGGGCTTGTCATGGCCCTGACCTGGGTTGTTGCCACTGTGAATGCTGCGGTTGTAATGGTCGCGGTATTTGCCATCCACGTTGTCGCAGTTGAGCTGGATACGGCTGGTCCGGGTGCTGACATCCAGGCAGTTGTGTTGCTACCACTCGTACTCCTTGTCGTCCCAATCCAGGCTTACCCGGCCCCGGTCGGTGGAGATCCGGATGTCGTCATCGTGTTTGGAAGGGGGGGGGGCAGCAAAGGCCATTCCCTGAACCAGAAGCAGGGAGAGCAGCAGTGCGCCGCGGGAAGTCATGGTCATGTGGGTCATCGCATCAAGGCTCCTGTCAGGGGGATCATTGATCCGGTTGCGTGCTGATCTGGTTGGTGCTGGGGGGCTGGTTGCGCTGCGTCTCATCCTCCAGATTGAGGTTGATCCTCTTGCAGTCGGCGGCGGCCGTGTCACCGCTCCCGAGATCGAAGCAGTTGCTCTGGGACCAGTCAAACTGCGTGTCATTCCAGTCCAGATTGAAGGTCAGCGCATCCACGGAGAAGGTCTGGCTCCCTTCGTCCTGTGCCAGGGCGCTACCAGTGATCAGAAAAAGAGAGAGCAACAAAGCCGTCGTTCTGTTCATGATGTCCTCGAGTCGTGTTCGGTGGAAATGAGTGTAATGCGGCGGGCTTAACCCGAGCATAACCGCAGATGTCCTTCAGGTACGGGGTCGATTGTAGTGTTTTTCTGCTGTCGATTTGCACGTTTTGGTCGCACTCTGGGCAGCTGATCGTCCATCGGCGGGAATTCGGGGATTTGCCCTTCTCTCCGGGGGAGTGGCGACTATAATCGGCAGCCAACTTTTCCTGCAGATGTTTCCCGCTTCATCATGACTACTCAGGCTTGCGCCGCATTGCGTTACCCCAAGGGATGGTTCGCCCTCACGACTGTCTACAGTTTTACCGGGCTGGCCATTCTGGCATCCATCGTCTTCTCCCTGCTGCTGTTTCTCTCCATCGACGAAAACCCCCTGATGAAGTGGCTGTTTGGCGGGCTGGCCATCATCTTCGAGCTGGGCAAGTTCTACGTCTGGTACGAGTATGGCGAGTGCAAGGCGAGGCGGGATCTGGGCGGCGCCTTCTGGTCGCTGCTGTTCTACAGCGTGCTGGCCGCCATATCCATCGGGGGCAGTATCGGCGGCATCAACAGCGCCACCAACACCATCCTGAGCCAGCAGGCGCGTCACGAGCGGGAGATAGCCCGTTTCGACGAGCAGATAGCCAGCATAGAGCGGCAGATCCAGCTCAACGAAGAGGCGGCCCGCAAATACATCGAGATGGCGCGTATCTCGAGCGGCGTCAGCGGTCTGCAGCAGGCCAACACCAAGCTCAGGCTGCGTCAGGACGAGCTGCGCCAGGAGCGGGACGCCAAGCCGCTGGGGGAGCAGTCCTCCATGCTGGGGCTGATGAGCAGTCTGGCGGACGGGGTGGGCATGAGCATCGGCCAGGTGCAGTTCCTGCTGGTCTGCTTCCTGTCTATCCTGCTCGATGCATTTGGTGCCTTTTTCGTCAGCCTGATCGGTGAGGAGAACCGCTTCCGCCGTCAATGGATGTGGCAACGGGAGAAGGCGCAAGCCGAGGCCCGGGCCGCAGTGCCGACCTCGGAGCCGCCAGCCATCAGCAGACCCATGCCCGAGCCAGCCGTGGTCGCCCAGGTGCGCGGTGCGCTGGAGAGCGGCGAGCTCAAATGCAGCAAACGCAAGGTGGCTGAGGCATTGTCACTGTCTCTGGAGGAGGTGGACCGGGTGTTCCAGCATCTGCTGGCGCAGGGCGTGCTGGGGCAGGGCAGCAATCGTCACTACCATCTTCGTGCCGAGCAGGGGTGAATCCGGCTCAGTCGAACCAGATAAGACCCTCATAGGGTTGCTGTCTGAGGGAGGCGAGCCGGCTATCCAGGTTGCCTGCATGGATTTCCAGCCGGTGCCCGTCGGGATCCAGCAGATAGAGTGAATCCCCTTCGCTGCTGTTCTTCTTCCACTCCACGACGCCCGCCGCGCGCAGACGGGCGCAGAAGGCTGGAAACTGTTCAGGCGAGATGCCAAACGCGACATGACTGTAATCTCTGGCCGGTTGGGGAGGATCGCAGGAGAGACAGAGCCAGAGATCGCCGAGGGTGAGATAGGCTCCCCGTGCCCATCTCACCCTGGGGCGACATCCCAGCAAGTCGACATAAAAGGCAACGCTGCTGTCGAGATCGCCGGTTGCCAGCGTGAGATGGTTCAGTCCATGCAGCATCTTCTCTTGTTCCCCCTTGTCCCCGAACCCTAGTGAGTGAGCACCATCATCAGGCTGAGGAAGGCGGCAAGCCCGCCGCCGATGCCGATGATCCAGTAAAAGCCCCTGGCCCCCTGTTTGAGCGGGATGCGGAAGTAGAGCAGAAACGCCCACCACCCCAGGGCCAGCAACAGAGGAATAAGAAACATTCGAGCCATGGTGTCCTCGCTGTTATTCTGTTGACCCTTGATCAATCAACAGGATGGATTGTGCAATGACGCAGCTACAGATTACCGCATTCGGCGACCCCTCGGTACTCAGGCTCAACCCTTCCCTGGACAAGGTGCCCGCGGAGGGAGAGGTCCGGGTGCGCATCTGCTTTGCGGGGGTCAACCCCATCGATGCCAAGACCCGGGCCGGTCTCGGCTGGGCGGCCGCCCAGAACAAGGACAACCTGCCCTGGACGCCGGGCTATGATGTCTCCGGTGTGGTGGAAAAGGTGGGGCCCGGCGTGACCTCCCTGGCCGAGGGGGATCAGGTGTGCGGCATGGTGGGTTTCCCCCTCGCCGCCGGTGCATATGCCGAATCCGTGGTGGCCCGCGAGGAGGAGCTGGTCAAGCTCGATGGGGTGAGCCTCAGGCAGGGAGCGGCCCTGCCGCTGGCGGGACTCACCGCCTGGCAGGGGCTGCTGGAGCACGGTGGCTTGCAGTCGGGGCAACGGGTACTGATCCTGGCCGGTGCCGGTGGCGTCGGCCATCTGGCGGTGCAGTTTGCCGCCGCCTATGGCGCCCACGTGGTTGCCACGGCAAGCGGCGACAATCACAGCTTCCTTCATAGTCTCGGGGCGAGCCGGATGGTGGATTACCACCAGGCCGGGTGGTGCACCGAGGCGATCACCGATGGTCCGTTCGATCTGGTGCTGGATCTGGTGGGGGGCGAGAGCGGCAAGGCGGCGCTGGCCTGCGTCAAGCCGGGCGGCCGTCTGGTGACGGTCCCCACCATCACGGCCCAGCAGCTCAAGGACGCGGGAGCCGAGCTCGGCGTCGAGGTTGTCGGCATGCTGGTCCATCCCGATCGAACGCAGCTGACCCAGATGCTGACGCTGCTTCGCCAGGGGGAGGTGAAGGTCACTGTCTCCGGTGAATACACGCTGGCAGAAGGGGCGCTGGCCCATCAGGCCATCGAGCAGGGCCATGTGCGCGGCAAGCTGTTGCTGCGCATGTCCGCCGCAGACGGTCAGCCCGGATGATAGACTTCACCGGGATGGGGCTGGGAGGGCTGTTTCTGAGCGCCTTCACCTCCGCCACCCTGTTGCCCGGCAGCTCGGAAGTGCTGCTGGGTGCCATGGCGGTCAAGGGGGAGTGGAGCATGACCAGCCTGCTTTTCTGGGCGACGCTGGGCAATACCCTGGGTTCCATGACCACCTGGTGGCTCGGCTGGCTCGCCACCCACAAGAAAAAACCGGAAGATTTTCAAGGCCGTGGGGAACAAAAAGCCCTTGGTTGGCTCAAACGTCATGGCCACTGGTGTCTGCTGCTTGCCTGGACGCCTGTGGTCGGCGATGGTCTCTGTCTGCTGGCTGGTTGGCTGCGCCTCTCCTTCTGGCGCTCCCTCATCTTGATCGGGCTTGGCAAATTGCTTCGTTATGCCCTGGTGTTTCTGCTGGCCAGTCAGATCTTCTAGCCCTTTTGTCACTCACGAGGTACCCGTGAACAAACTCATTCCATTAAGCATGCTGCTGGGCTTCTCCCTTCCCGTGCTGGCGGCCCCGACCCTGGTGTCCGAGCAGGTCAAACAAGAGGGCAAGCTCGGCATTCCCTACCAGATGTACAAGCTGGACAACGGTTTGACCGTGATCCTCGCGCCGGACAAGTCTGACCCTCTGGTGCACCTGGATGTCACCTATCACGTCGGCTCCTCCCGGGAAACCGTGGGCAAGTCGGGCTTTGCCCACTTCTTCGAGCACATGATGTTCCAGGGCTCCAAGCACGTTGGTGATCAGGAACACATGCGGATCATCAACGAGGCGGGCGGTGACATGAACGGCACCACCAACAAGGACCGCACCAACTACTACGAAACCGTGCCGGCCAATCAACTGGAGAAGGTGCTCTGGCTGGAGGCGGACCGCATGGGCTTCCTGCTCGATGCGGTGAGCCAGAAGAAGTTCGAGATCCAGCGCGCCACCGTCAAGAACGAACGGGCCCAGCGCATCGACAACCAGCCTTATGGCCTGGTGGGCGAGCGGGTGGGGGAGGCACTCTATCCGCGTACCCACCCCTACTCCTGGCAACCCATCGGTTATGTGGAGGATCTCGACCGGGTCGACGTCAACGACCTCAAGCAGTTCTTCCTGCGCTGGTATGGTCCCAACAACGCGACCCTGACCCTGGGCGGCGACTTTGATACCAAGCAGGCGCTGGCCTGGATTGAGCAGTACTTCGGTTCCATCCCGCGCGGTCCGGATGTGGCCGAACCGACGCCTCAGCCGGCCACCCTGCCGGCAACCCGCTACGTGACGCTGGAAGACAAGGTGCATCTGCCGCTCCTGTATATCAGCTACCCGACCGTCTCCCTGGGTGACCCGCAGGAGCCGGCGCTGGACATCTTTGCCGATGTGCTGGGGGGCTCTGCCAGCTCCATGCTCTACCAGTCCCTGGTGAAAACCGGCAAGGCCATCGAGGCGGGTGCCTCCCACTCCTGCGAAGAACTTGCCTGTACCCTGACGGTCTATGCCTACCCCAATCCGGCGGCGGATGGCAGCCTCAAGACCCTCAAGGGCGAGGTGGACAAGGTGATCGGCGAGTTCGCCCAGCGCGGCATCAAGCCCGCGGATCTGGAGAAGGCCATCAGCAGCTATCGCGCGTCCGCCATCTGGGGACTCGACAGCATCGAGGGCAAGGTAAGCCAGCTTGCCATGGGGCAGGTGCTGGCCCGGGATCCCGACTATGTGTTCAAGAATCTGGATGCCATCGCCCGGGTCAAGGGGTCTGACGTCAAGGCTGCCTACGACAAGTTCATCCAGAACAAGCCTGCCGTGGTGCTGAGCGTGGTGCCCAAGGGCAAGAGCGACTGGCAGGCCGCGACCCCGAACTTCACTCCCGCCAAGCGGGAGCTGCCGGATTACAGCAAGCATGACAAGGTGCTGGCCGAGCGGCCGGTGAAAGATGACTTCGATCGCAGCGTGCAGCCCAAGGCGGCCGATGCGGTGAGCGTCAAGGTGCCCGCCATCTGGCGTGGCAAGCTCGACAAGGGGATCGAGATCATCGGCACCCACAGCGACGAGATCCCGGCCGTCTCCATCATGATCGCCCTGCCGGGTGGCATCCGGGCCGAAGGCAAGGGAGAGCTGGGGCTGGCGAGTCTTACCGCCGCCATGCTGGAGCAGGGGACGACGCGCCTCTCCGAGGCCGAGCTGAGCGACGAGCTGCAAAAACTCGGCGCCAGCATCAGCGTCTCCAGCGCCCAGTACAACAACCTCATCACCATCAGCAGTCTGGCGGACAAGCTGCCCGAAACCCTGGCGCTGGTGCGGGAAGTGCTGCTGCAACCCGGCCTGCGGGAAGCGGACTTCGAGCGGCTCAAGACCCAGATGCTGCAAGGCATGAAACAGAGCGAGCAGCAACCCGAGTGGCTGGCGGGTCAGGCGTTCCGCGAACTGGTCTATGGCAAGCAGAACCGCCTCGGCCAACCCTCTGACGGGGTGCTGGCGGACGTGGAGAAGCTGACCCTGGCGGATGTGAAGCGCTTCTATGAGGCCTATTACAATCCGACCAATGCCAAGGTGGTGGTGACAGGTGATGTGACCGCCCAGCAGGTGGAATCCGGTCTCGCCTTCCTGACCCAGTGGCAGGGAGCCGCCCCGACCCTGGGGGATCTCAAGCCCGGGGGAGAGCAGGCCAAGCCAGGCATCTATCTGGTGGACAAGCCGGGGGCCCCCCAGTCGGTGATCCGTATCGGCCGTCGCGCCATGCCGTTTGACACCACGGGAGACTATTTCATCGCCAACCTGATGAACTTCAACCTGGGTGGCAACTTCAACAGCCGCATCAACCTCAACCTGCGGGAAGACAAGGGCTACACCTATGGTGCCAGCTCGGGCTTCCAGGCCAACCGCGAGGCGGGTGTCTTCGCGACCGGCGCCAATGTGCGCACCGATGCGACCGTGGATGCCATCCGCCAGTTCCTCAAGGAGATGGACGGCTACCGCAAGAGCGGGCCGACCCCGGTGGAGCTGGCCTACATGCGCAGCGCCGTCTCCCAGCAGGATGCGCTCTCCTACGAGACCCTGGGGCAGAAGGCTGGCTTCCTGCTGCAGATGATCATGTACGACCTGAAGCCGGACTATGTGCAGGCCCAGAACAACCTGATCAAAACGGTGTCACCCGAGACGCTGAAGGCCAGTGCAGCCCGCTGGCTGGATCCGGCCGAGATGGTGATTGTGGTGGTGGGAGACAAGCAAAAGCTTGAAAAACCCCTGAGCGAGCTTCATCTTCCCATCTATCCACTGCAACTGCCCTGAGGGGCGTCGCAACAATAAGTGCCGCCCCGGGTGGGGCGGCCACACATGAGCCGTGAATATGACTACTACTAGCTTGTCGCTCACCGAGTTGCTGGCTGCGCTGGGCACCCCGGAACGGGTGACCGCCCTCAAGGGGATCCGGCGCGGGATCGAGCGCGAATGTCTGCGCATCACCCCCGAAGGGACCCTGGCCCAGACCGATCACCCCAGAAGCCTGGGGTCGGCCCTGACCCATGCCAACATCACCACCGATTACTCCGAGAGCCTGCTGGAGTTCATCACGCCGGCCACCGACTCCATCGAGAGCCTGATCGAGCAGCTCGGCGACATTCACCGCCACACCATTCATCATCTGGGAGAGGAGCGGATCTGGCCCCTCTCCATGCCCTGCTTCGTCGGTGACGAGGAGAGCATCCGCCTGGCCCAGTACGGCAGCTCCAACATCGGGCGGATGAAGACCCTCTATCGCCAGGGGCTGAAGAACCGCTACGGCAGCCTGATGCAGGTGATCGCCGGGGTGCACTTCAACTTCTCCATGCCGGACAGCTTCTGGTGCGAGTGGCAGGATCTGGTGGGAGAGGGCTGCTGCAGCCAGCGCTTCATCTCCGACAAGTACATGGGGCTTATTCGCAACGTCTACCGCTTCGGCTGGCTGGTGCCCTATCTGTTCGGCGCGTCTCCGGCCATCTGCGACTCCTTCCTCAAGGGGCGCAAGAGCAGCCTGCCGTTCCAGAAGACCGGCAAGGGCACCCTTTACCTGCCCTATGCCACGGCTCTGCGCCTGTCCGATCTCGGTTACACCAACAGCGCCCAGGCGGGGCTCAAGATCAGTCATGACAGCCTGCCCGCCTATGTGAGCAGTCTGCGCCGGGCCATCAACACCCATGATCCCGACTTCGCCAGGATAGGGGTCAAGGTGAACGGCGAGTACCGCCAGCTCAACGACAACGTGCTGCAGCTGGAGAACGAGCTCTACGCGCCGATCCGCCCCAAGCGTACCCCCCGCAGCGGCGAGAAGCCCTCGGATGCGCTGGAGCAGCGCGGCATCGAATACATCGAACTGCGCACGGTGGACGTCAATCCTTTCACCCCGTTCGGTATCGAGGTGGATCAAATCCGCTTCTTCGATCTCTTCCTGGTCTGGTGCCTGTTGCGCCCGTCCCCCGTGCTCTCGGATGACGAGGTTGCCCGCAACCGCCGCAACCAGAACAAGGTGGTGCTGGAGGGGCGCCGCCCCGGCCTGACGCTTGAAGATGAGCAGGGCAATGCCATCGGCCTCAAGGAGTACGGCCTCAAGCTGTTCGACGAGCTGGCCGAGGTCGCAGCGCTGCTGGATCGCTGCTGTGGTCGCAACCGCTATCGCGAGACGCTGGCGATGCACCGTGAGAAGCTGCTCGACCCCGAGCAGACCTACTCCGCCCGCCTGCTCAAGCAGTTGCTTTCAAGCGGCCAGGACAACGGCTGCTTCGGCGATGCGCTGGCGAGCCGCTACCGGGAAGAGATGCTGGCCGGCGAGCTGCAATACTGGGACGAGGCCTACTTTGCCGGCGAGGCGCGGGACTCCCTGGCCAAGCAGCGGGAGCGGGAACGCAGTGACAGTCTGTCGTTCGACGACTTCCTGGCTGACTATTTCGGTACCCGCCAGACCACGGTCTGAGGATGCCGCCAGGATGACGAAAGCCGCTCCCGGGAGCGGCTTTTTCATGGGAGCCCGGCGGTGGCCTGGCATAAAAAAACGGCCCGTTCGGGCCGTTTTGCATGGGGTGGTTCACCGGTCAGAGGATGAGACCACCGAAGAAGAAGCCGAGCGCCACAGCCATGGCGATGGTGGCCACACCCGGGATGAAGAAGGGGTGGTTGAACACGGCCTTGCCGATGCGGGTGGAGCCGGTGTCGTCCATCTCGACCGCGGCCAGCAGGGTCGGGTAGGTCGGCAGCACGAACAGGGCGCTCACGGCGGCGAAGGAGGCGATGGCCGCCAGCGGGCTGACACCCAGTGCCAGGGCGGCAGGCATCAGGGCCTTGGTGGTGGCACCTTGCGAGTAGAGCAGCATGGAGGAGAAGAACAGCACCACGGCCAGCAGCCAGCTGTATTGGCTCAGCAGATCGCCGGCGAACGCCTGGATCTCGACCATGTTGCCCTTCACGAAGACGTTGCCCAGCCAGGCCACGCCCAGCACGCAGATACAGGCGGACATACCGGACTTGAAGGTCGGCATGTTGGTGATCTGGGCCGCGTCCAGTTTGCAGAACAGTACCATCAGGGTGGCGGCGGAGAGCATGATGCCCATGATGGCGCCATCGCGGGGGATCGGCGGATTGCTGATGAGGCCCACGTTGCCGGAGATGGCGGTGGCATAGGCCATCACGGCCACGATGGAAGCGACGAAGATGCCGACGGAGAGCTTGGCATAAGGCTTGATCTCAACCTGGCTGGTACCGCGCAGCTTGATGAGTCCCTTGGCTTTGCGCTCCAGATAGACTTCGTCCTGATCCAGCGGCTTGCCCAGCAGGTTGGCGATGAAGGCCCCCAGCAGACAGGCGATGAAGCTGGACGGGATGCAGATGGCCAGCAGGGTCAGGTAGTCGACGCCAAGCGGCTCCAGCATGCCGGAGAAGGCGACCACGGCCGCCGAGATGGGGGAGGCGGTGATGGCAATCTGGGAGGCAACGACCGCGATGGAGAGCGGACGGGAGGGGCGAATGCCCTGCTCCTTGGCCACTTCGGCGATCACCGGCAGGGTGGAGAAGGCGGTGTGACCGGTACCGGCCAGCATGGTCATCAGGTAGGTGACGACCGGCGCGGCGAAGGTGATGTGCTTGGGATTCTTGCGCAGGGCTTTTTCGGCCAGGTGCACCAGATAATCCATCCCGCCAGCCAGCTGCATACAGGCGATGGCGCAGATGACAGACGCGATGATCATGATCACGTCCCACGGGAGATAGGTCACCAGCTGATCGCTCGGGATGGGCATGCCCAGCCCCCAGGTCAGCACCAGTACCCCAAGACCACCGGCAAAGCCGATACCTATGCTGCCTATCCGGGCCCCCAGATAGATAGCGGCGAGCACGACAAGTAACTCGATTCCAATCATAGCGAACACTCCATTTTCCAGTTTTTTTAGGTTTTATTAGGCTGAAAAGCCAATTCCCGATGGGGCTGTGGAGAGACCGCTCGGGAATTGACTTTAAATGGGCCGGGATAACCCCGGCCCATCTGCTCGCTTATACGGTGGCTTCGCGGGTGTAACGCTTGGCTTTGTATTGCGGGTTCATCAGGTTCTCGATGGAGAGGATCTCGTCCAGCTGTTCGGCGGTCAGCAGGCCGCGTTCCAGCACGACTTCGCGGACGTTCTTGCCGGTTTGGGCACAGATCTTGCCGACGATGTCGCCTTCATGGTGACCGATGAAGGGGTTCAGGTAGGTCACGATGCCGATGGAGTTCAGCACGTGGTTCATGCAGATGTCCGGGTTGGCGGTGATGCCTTCCACGCACTTCTCGCGCAGGGAGATGCAGGCTTTTTCCATCAGGCTGAGGGATTCGAACATGGCCTGACCGATCACCGGCTCCATGACGTTCAGCTGCAGCTGACCGGCCTCGGCAGCGAAGGTGATGGTGACGTCGTTGCCGAATACCTTGAAGCAGGACTGGTTGACCACTTCCGGAATGACCGGGTTGACCTTGGCCGGCATGATGGAGGAGCCAGCCTGCATTTCCGGCAGGTTGATCTCTTTGAGCGCGGTGCGCGGGCCGGAGGAGAGCAGACGCAGGTCATTACAGATCTTGGAGAGCTTCATGGCCAGACGCTTGACCGCACCGTGCAGCATCACATAGGCGCCGCAGTCGGAGGTCGCTTCGATGAGGTCCTCTGCCGGCACGTAGGCACGACCGGTGATCTCGGCCAGACGCTTGATGGCAAGACCGGAGTACTCGGGCGGAGTGTTCAGACCGGTACCGATGGCGGTGGCGCCCAGGTTCACTTCCAGCAGCAGCTCCTGGCAACGCTTGATGGATTTGATCTCTTCACGCAGGGTGACGGCGAAGGCGTGGAACTCCTGACCCAGGGTCATGGGCACGGCGTCCTGCAACTGGGTACGGCCCATTTTCAGGATATGTTTGAATTCCTTGGCTTTGACATCGAAGGCGGCGATGAGGGCTTCCAGAGCGTGCAGGGTGGTGTCGGTGCTGTTGACCACGGCCACGCGGAAACCGGTGGGGTAGGCATCGTTGGTGGACTGGCACTTGTTGACGTGATCATTGGGGTTGATGACGTCGTAGCGACCCTTTTCAAGTCCCATCAGCTCGAGGGCGATGTTGGCCAGCACTTCGTTGGTGTTCATGTTGACGGAGGTACCGGCGCCGCCCTGATAGACATCGACCGGGAACTGATCGAAGCACTTGCCGGTGTTCAGCATCAGGTCGCAGGCTTCGACAATCTTGTCTGCGATCTCGGGACGGATGGTGCCCAGTTCACCGTTGGCCAGTGCAGCCGCCTTCTTGGTCAGGACCATGCCACGAACAAACTCGGGAACGTCAGAAATCTTCTGAGTGCTGATCTTGAAGTTTTCAACAGCGCGCAGGGTATGCACGCCGTAGTAGAGGTCGTTGGAAACTTCTTTGGTGCCCAGCAGGTCTTCTTCAATGCGGACGTTCTTGATGTCGCTCATTGTTATGCCTCAGAAATCAAATAAATGGAAACGATCCTCACCGAGTGGTCGCGATTTCCCTACGCACATTTCATCCTGAAGCACCACACATCGGGTGGGGCAGTTGGGAGCCAGTTGCTCCCTGTGCAATGACTGGTGTTGATGTTACCCCAATTGAGGTATCCGGTATTAGACCTGGATCACTAAATTTGAGGCAACCTCAAATTTCTTGTGGTCATTAAACAGATATTGCAATCGGGCGATTAACTTTGACAGAACAACCACCTCAATCCCAGTTGGGCGGACAAATATTTATCCGTATTCCGGGGCCTGCGGCAGGAGAGGCTTGAAAAATGATCAAGCAACCCCATTTTAATGTCAGAAGACCTGAACCCGGCGCGTCAGCATCAGCATCAGCGATGTGCGGCTGCCGACCGGACACCCCGGGTCCATTCATTCATCGCGCCGAGGTTGCTATGGGCAAGTTGTTACTGTTGTTGGTCGGGCTGGTATTGCTGGAGCTCACCGTCATGATCAAGGTGGGGTCCGTGATCGGGGCCTTGCCGACCGTTGGCTTGCTGGTGCTGACCGCCGTGCTGGGATCGTCGCTGGTGCGCAGCGAGGGGATCAAGACCCTGCTCACTGCCCAGCAGAAGATGCAGCTGGGGGAGATGCCCGGCCGCGAGGTGATGGGTGGCATGATGCTGGCGCTGGCGGGCTTGCTGCTGATTATCCCGGGATTTGTGAGCGATATTGTCGGTATCCTGCTGCTGCAGCCCTGGCTGCGCAACATGCTGGCCGACAAGCTGATTGACAGCAATCAGTTCAGGATGCAGATGGGGGGCTTCCAGGCTCGCCAGCAGCCGTTTGAACCAGGCCCGGGCGATGACAGACCCGGACAATCCCCGCGAGGGGGTGGCAATACCATCGAAGGGGAGTTCGAACGCAAAGAGTAATCGCGAGCCCCGAGCTGTGCTGTCAGGATCTCCCCTGATGGCACAGCCGCTCGAATCTGTGGCGGGCATACCCCCATGCCAGCAATCCGGCGGCCAGGTTCGCCAGCAGCATCCCCAGATAGATCCCCTGTTCTCCCCCCAGTTTTGCCCCCAGCCAGGCCCCTGGCAGCAAGAAGACAAACAGCCTGATGCCGTTTATCAGCAGTGACACCGCCGATGCCCTGACGCCGTTGAGCGCCGATGCCAGCAGCATCACCATGCCCTGAAAGCCGTAGCCAATAGGGACCAGATGCAGATAGAGCACGATGAGGCGCACCACTTGCGGATGATCGCTGAACAGATCGGCGATGAAGGGGGCGAGAAGCCAGGTCAGCACGTAGACCCCAAGCTGGAACAGCAGGGCAAAGCGCATGCAGAGCAGCAGGGCGGCCTTGGCTCGGGCCGGATTCCCGGCGCCGCAGTTCTGCGAGATGAAGGGGGCCAGCACGGAGGAGAGCGCCATCATCACGATGAGCAGCAAGGCCTCGACCCGGGATGCCGCGCCGTAGGCGGCGACCACCTCGGTTCCCAGCCCGGCGAAAATGATCATCAACACGGCGTTGGCCAGTGGGTTGAGCATGTTGGTAAACGATGCGGGCACCGCCACATGGAGCAGGGCGCGCCAATGGGCCAGCAGCTGAGGGCGGGGAGAGAGGCGCCAGCGCAGCAGGCCCTCGCGGTGGCGCAATATATAGAGGCTGACCAGCATGGCCATCAGCCAGGAGAGGGAAGTGGCGATGGCGGCTCCCCGAATGCCCCACTCAGGGAAGGGGCCTGGCCCGAAGATGAGCAGAGGATCCAGCACGCCGTTGACCAGACCGGCGACCCCCATCACCAGACTGGGGGTCTTGGTATCCCCCGTCGTCCGGATGGCCGCATTGCCGA
This sequence comes from Aeromonas sp. WP2-W18-CRE-05, assembly GCF_014168615.1. Taxonomy (NCBI): domain Bacteria; kingdom Pseudomonadati; phylum Pseudomonadota; class Gammaproteobacteria; order Aeromonadales; family Aeromonadaceae; genus Aeromonas; species Aeromonas sp. WP2-W18-CRE-05. The sequence goes on from NZ_AP021917.1 coordinate 603,746, forward strand.
CCATGGGCACGACCAGCATGGGGACGGTCAGATACCAGATAAGCATGTAGTCGTGGATGAGGGAGATGAGCTCTGCGCTGGCACCCAGCAGGGTGAACAGAGGGGTAATGGTCATTGCCCCCAGCCCGGCGAGCAGACTCACCAGGATGACGGCAAGGAACAGACAGTCTGTAGTGATGCGGGCTGCCTCGTCATGGCGACCCTGCCCCAGGGCATGACCGAGCAGGGCACACAGGCCAGCCCCCAACCCCATGGTCAGGGAGGTGACGACAAAGGTGACCGGGAAGGTGAAACTGATGGCGGCCAGCGCCTGGGTACCCAGCATGCCGATAAAGAAGGTATCGACCAGGTTGAAGGCCAGGATGGCGATGATGCCCAGGATCATGGGGCCCGTCATGCGCAGCAGCATGGGTGTCATGGGGGCGGTCAGCATGGGATTGGGTCGGCTCAAGGCAGAGTCTCTAGGTGCTTTGGGCCTGAATGCTGGCCGTCTCCATCCGCCTTCCTGATTGGGGATGGGTGATCCATCGAAGGTGTTCATAGTACGTGAAAATATTTTTTTTGTATTTGCCCTTGAAGGGCTAGCCCTGTTGCCCCAGATCAGGGGCATGACAAATTTGGCCGATTGCGGCCATTCCTCAAGCAACACAGAGACTCATTTTGGGAGAGTTATCGATGAAAATTCGTCCACTGCACGACCGCGTCATCATCAAGCGCATCGAAGCTGAAGCCAAATCCGCTGGCGGCATCGTCTTGACTGGCACTGCGGCCCAGAAGTCCACCCGTGGTGAAGTTCTTGCCGTGGGGACTGGTCGAATTCTGGACAATGGGGATGTCAAAGCACTGGCCGTCAAGGTGGGTGACAAGGTGATCTTCAACGAAGGCTACGGCGTGAAGACCGAAAAGCTGGATGGCCAGGACGTACTGATCCTGTCCGAAACCGACATCCTGGCGATTGTCGAAGAGTAATCACCCTCCCTCTTTTCCCGAATTGATTTAAGGATTGAAGAACATGGCAGCTAAAGAAGTTAAGTTTGGCAACGAAGCTCGCATCAAAATGCTGGAAGGCGTCAACATCCTGGCCGATGCCGTCAAGGTGACCCTGGGCCCGAAAGGCCGCAACGTGGTACTGGACAAGTCCTTCGGCGCCCCGACCATCACCAAGGATGGCGTCTCCGTTGCCCGTGAAATCGAACTGGAAGACAAGTTCCAGAACATGGGTGCCCAGATGGTCAAGGAAGTCGCTTCCAAGGCCAATGACGCCGCCGGTGACGGTACCACCACTGCCACCGTACTGGCTCAAGCCATCGTCAACGAAGGCCTGAAGGCCGTTGCCGCCGGCATGAATCCCATGGATCTGAAGCGTGGTATCGACAAGGCCGTTGTGGCTGCCGTTGCCGAGCTGCAAGCACTGTCCACTCCCTGTGCCGACAACAATGCCATCGCCCAGGTAGGCACCATCTCCGCCAACTCCGACGAGAAGGTCGGCAAGCTGATTGCCGAAGCCATGGACAAGGTCGGCCGTGACGGCGTCATCACCGTGGAAGACGGTCAGGGCCTGGACGACGAGCTGGCGGTGGTAGAAGGCATGCAGTTCGACCGCGGCTACCTCTCCCCTTACTTCGTGAACAAGCCGGAAACCGGCTCCGTCGAGCTGGATGACCCCTTCATCCTGCTGGTGGACAAGAAAGTCTCCAACATCCGCGAAATGCTGCCGGTGCTGGAAGGTGTGGCCAAGGCGGGCAAACCGCTGATCATCGTGGCCGAAGACGTGGAAGGCGAAGCGCTGGCGACCCTGGTGGTCAACACCATGCGTGGCATCGTGAAAGTGGCCGCCGTCAAGGCGCCGGGCTTCGGTGATCGCCGCAAGGCCATGCTGCAAGATATCGCCATCCTGACCGGTGGTACCGTGATCTCCGAAGAAGTGGGTATGGAGCTGGAAAAAGCGACCCTGGAAGATCTGGGCCGTGCCAAGCGTATCGTCATCACCAAAGAGAACACCACCATCATCGATGGTGTGGGTGATGCCGCCCTGATCGAAAGCCGTGTGGCCCAGATCCGTCAGCAGATCGAAGAGACCTCTTCCGATTACGACCGTGAGAAGCTGCAAGAGCGCGTGGCCAAGCTGGCCGGCGGTGTTGCCGTGATCAAGGTGGGTGCTGCCACTGAAGTTGAAATGAAAGAGAAGAAAGCCCGTGTTGACGATGCCCTGCACGCCACTCGCGCAGCCGTGGAAGAAGGCGTGGTTGCCGGTGGTGGTGTAGCGCTGGTGCGCGTTGCTGCCAAGCTGGCCTCCCTGCGTGGTGACAACGAAGACCAGAACGTCGGTATCAAGGTTGCCCTGCGCGCCATGGAAGCCCCGCTGCGTCAAATCGTCATCAACGCCGGCGAAGAAGCCTCCGTCATCGCCAATGCCGTGAAGAACGGTGAAGGCAACTACGGTTACAACGCCTACACCGAACAGTACGGCGACATGCTGGCCATGGGTATCCTGGATCCGACCAAGGTAACCCGTTCTGCTCTGCAGTTCGCCTCGTCCGTCGCTGGCCTGATGATCACCACAGAGTGCATGATCTCCGAGCTGCCGAAGAAAGATGCACCTGCCATGCCTGATATGGGTGGCATGGGCGGTATGGGTATGATGTAATCCCGTCAAGTCATCAAACGGCTCGCTTTTGCGGGCCGTTTTTTTTAGTGCTACTAAGCTGAAGTTGTTGATAGTGAAATGATCTGAGGTGAACATGCGATACTTAGGGCTTCTCCCGTTACTCCTTTCCCTGGCCTTGCCGGGCATGGCGCAGGCGACACCGCAGGGGCCGGTCATTCTCAAGGTGACGGGTAATCTGGACCCTGCCGACCCGGCAGATGGAGAGGTGCTGTTCGATATGGCCATGATCCAGGCGCTGCCGCAGCATGAGGTGGTGACGAGCAATCCCTGGGTGGACAAACCGCACAAATACGTAGGGCCGAAACTGGCGGACGTGCTGACGGAGGTGAAGGCCAACGGCAAGAGCATCACGCTCACCGCCCTGAACAGTTTCCAGATCCGGATCAACTGGGATAAGGTCAAGCAATACGATCCTATCCTGGCCTGGCAGGATGACGGGATGACCATGCGGGTACGTGACAAGGGGCCGCTCTGGTTTATCCTGCCACTGGATCAGCATCCCGAACTCAGGCGTTCCGAGTTCACCGACATGATGATCTGGCAACTGAGTGCGATCGACATTCAGCAGTAAAAACGGTGGTTTACGGGAGTACTGGGTGAAAGCGAAGACCAGGGCATGGCCCTTACTCGGCGTTCTTTATCTATCCATTCTGTTGTTCACGGGTAGCACCCTCTATTGCCTGGTGCAGATACAAAATGCGACCCGGGTGATGGAGAAGTACACCTATGACGTCTCCTGGGCATTGATGCAGTTGCAGCTCGAGCTGGGCCGCTTTCTCAATGCCGTCGAGATTTACCACTATGGCGGCATAGACCAGGAAGCCCTGCTGCTCCGCTATGACATTCTCTGGAGTCGTACCCCTATTCTCCTGAGCGGCCAATTGAGAAAAAGCCTCGCGGACAATCCGAAGACGCTGCGGCTGGTGAAACTGACCGAAAGCAGTATCCGCAAGCTGGAGCCTGATTTGGTCAGGCTCAAACCGGGGACGCCGGATTACCAGCAAGTCATGATGACACTGGCGCCCTTGCAGGAACCCCTCTCTTACTCTCTTGCTTCCGTCATGCAGAACAACATCAACGTCTATACGGGCAACGACGCGCGTTTTGGCCAGCTGCGCAATGCCCTGCTGTTCATGGTGTTGGGGCTGGTGGTGTCCGTCATTCTGCTCAGCGGCCTGCTGGTGCGAGAAGCCAGGCGCCATTTCAGGACCGCTAGGATCGATCCCCTCACCGGGCTCGCCAACCGGCTGGCGTTGCTGGAAAAGATGGATGCCTACGTCACCCGTGACACCTCCTTCGGACTGGTGCTGGTCGACATCAACGACTTTCGTGATATCAACAGCAAGTTTGGCTACAACACAGGGGACCTCCTGTTGCAGGAGGTGGCAAAGCGGCTGCGCGCCCTGTGCGAAAACGGGGAGTGGGTGGCGCGTTTGGGGGGAGATCAGCTTGCCATGCTGCAACGGGAGGGGAGCGATCTTCGCCAGGTCAGGGAGCTCGTGGCCAGAGTACTCCACTCCATCAAGCAAGACATCATCATCGACAACTACCCTTTCCGGCTTGAGGTCGGTATCGGTATCGCCTTCTTCCCGACCGACAGCAACCAGACCCAGGAGTTACTCAGCCGGGCGGAGCAGGCCCTCTCTCACAGCCGCAAGACCCATGTTCCCTATGTCATCTATGACAGTTCCCTGCTCAACGAGACGGCCAGGCGCAAGCATCTCGCGTCCGACATGGTGATGGCGCTGGAGCACAATGCGCTCGAGCTCTATTACCAGCCCATCGTCAATCTTGAGAGCGGACGCTGTGAAGCCGTGGAGGCACTGCTGCGCTGGCGCCATCCCGAGCTTGGCTTTATTCCCCCCAACGAGGTGATCCAGGTGGCGGAAGAGTTCCAGCTGGCTGAGAAACTGGGTGGTTGGGTATTGAATACCGCATGTGAGCAACTTCATCAGTGGCAGCACCTGGGTTTGGTGGACTTGCAGATGTGCGTGAATATCTCCCCGGGCATGTACCAGCGCAACCTCTTGAAGCTGGTGGCCAGAGCGCTGATGGAGCACCATATCCCTGCGTCCAGCCTGGTGCTGGAGGTGACGGAAGACACCACCATGCGCGAGGTCAAGAACTCGCTGCAGTTGATGCAGGATCTCAGCCAGCAGGGGGTACATCTGGCCCTTGACGACTTCGGCACCGGCTACTCCTCCCTCAGCTATCTGCAGAAGCTGCCGGTGAGCAAGGTGAAGATAGACAGGTCCTTCATTCAGGGTATCGACACCTCCATCGAGGCGGCCGAACTGGTCGCCAACATCTGCCGTATGGGCTCCATGCTTGGCAAGAAACTGGTATGTGAAGGGATCGAGACCCAGGGGCAGCTCGATGTGCTGCGCTCATTGACCGACATACATCTGTATGGGCAGGGATATCTGTTCAGCCGCCCGGAGCATGCTGAAAAGGCCTATCAGACATTGCTGGAGATGGAAGAGCGCTGGTTGGCCCGGCGCTCGCCGGACAAGGCATATCTGCGTTGAACGATATGGCTCATGTCTCACCGGGCCCGGCCGATAGTCTCTTGGCAGGAGGTACACAATGGATATTTCTAGTTCTGCAAATGCGTCGTTCGGTTCTGCACTGATGGTGGCCAGCCTGGCCAAAAAGCAGCAGACCCAGGAAGGCGAATCCGCACTGAAACTGCTGGAAACAGCAGCGCAATCCGCTCCGGCTGCGCCGACATCGGCCAGCGCTTCCCTCGGAGGCAAGATCGATATCCGCGTCTGAGCGATAAAAAAGCCCCCATCTCTCGATGGGGGCTTTCTTTTTATTGGGTTGTTACCTGTCAGGCTCAGACCGGGAAAGGGGCCGGTGCCTCGAAGGTCATCCGCTCGCCGCTGCGGGGGTGGCTGATGGTCAGGCTGGCCGCATGAAGATAAAGGTGCGGTGCAGCCGTCAGCGCATCCGGGTTGGCGTAGAGGTTGTCGCCGAGGATGGGGTGGCCCAGCTCCAGCATATGAACCCGCAACTGATGGGAGCGACCGGTAATCGGGGTCAGCTTGATCAGGCTGTTGCCGTTCTCCACCTTCAGTTTCTGCCACAGGGTGAGGGCATGACGCCCCTCCTCAAAATCCACCTTCTGCTTCGGCCGGTTGGGCCAGTCGACGCAGAGCGGCAGATCCACTTCACCCGCATCCAGCACCGGTTCACCCCACACCCAGGCGAGGTAGTGCTTCTCGGTCTCACGCTCTCGGAATTGCCGGCTCAGCTCCCGGTGGGAGTTGGGGGTGAGCGGGATCACCAGCACGCCGGTGGTCGCCATGTCGAGGCGATGGGCAGCCGCCGCTTTGGGGTGCTGCTGCTTGACCCGATGGAGCACGCTGTCTTCATTCTCGGGGCCGCGTCCGGGGACGCTCAGCAGGCCAGTGGGCTTGTTGACCACCATGATGTCCTTGTCCTTGAACAGGATATCGAGCCAGGGTTCCAGGGGCGGTGAGTATACAAACATAGCGTCTCGCATCTTTGGTCAAAGCGGGGGCAAGCCCCCATTAGTTATGGATTACCACGATAAAAGTGCATGGCAGCCAACTCGCGTTGGGTTTGGCCATTTCACCGTTTTATCAGTTATGGGTAACCACAATAAAGCGGATGGCATCCAGCTTGAGCTGGGTCTGGTCGATCAGGTGGTGCAATTCTGCCTGCAGATTGCGCAGATATTCCAGCTCGCTGTCGCGCACATTCGGGTTGACCGCCTTGAGCGCTTCCAGCCTGTCCAGATCCTGCTGCAGGGTCTGCGCCATCTGGGCGCGGGCTTTGTCGACAATCCCGGCTTTCAGTTCGTTGGCAATGACCTCGCCCTTGCCAATCAGGCCGTGGATCACCGGCTGGGATGCGGTGACCAGCTTGCTGCCAAGGTGGCGGTTGACCGGTGTCAGCTGGCGGTTGAAGGCATCGAATGCCACCTTCTCTCCCAGATTCTGGCCGTTCTTGTCCATCAGCAGACGGATCGGCGTCGGCGGCATGAAACGGTAGAGCTGGGGATGGGCCGCAGACTCGGCGACGAAGATCAGCTCCAGCAGGATGGACCCCACCGGCAGCGCCTTGTTCTTGAGCAGTGCCACCGAGGTGGCACCGATCTCGGAACCCAGGATCAGGTCGATGCCGCCACGCATCATGGGGTGATCCCAGGAGAGCAGCGCCATGTCATCCCGCGACAGGGCGGTGTTGCGATCGAAGGTGATGGTCATGCCGTCTTGCGGCAGGCCAGGGAAGCTCGGCACCAGCATGTGATCCCCGGGAGTCAGCACCAGCGCATTTTCACCACGATCATCCTGGTTGACGCCGATCTCGTCGAACATCTTGAGGGCGAAGGAGATCATGCCGGTGTCGTCATCTTCGGCGGCGAGCTTCTCGACCAGCTGCTGGGCGGCCTCGCCACCGCTGGAGTGGATTTCCAGCAGGCGATCGCGACCCTGTTCCAGCCGGGCCTTGAGCGGCTCGTGCAGTTCGCGGGTCTTGGCCAGCAGGGCGTCGAGGGGGCCCTGCTCGCCGGTGTTGGCGGCCAGCAGCTCGAACAGCTCGTCACGTACCGCTTCGAACACCGGGCGGGCCGTCGGGCAGGTCTGCTCGAACGCATCCAGACCATCGTGATACCAGAGCTGCAGGGCGCGCTGGGCAGTCCCTTCCAGATAGGGAACGTGGATCTCGACGGTATTCTGCTGACCGATACGATCCAGTCGGCCGATACGCTGTTCCAGCAGATCCGGGTTGAGTGGCAGATCGAACAGCACCAGATGGCTGGCAAACTGGAAGTTGCGACCTTCTGAGCCGATCTCGGAGCAGAGCAGCACCTGAGCGCCCCCCTCAGCTTGAGCGAAATAGGCGGAGGCCTTGTCCCGCTCGAGGATCGACATCCCTTCGTGGAACACGGCGCCACGGATCCCTTCACGAGTGCGCAGCGCCTCTTCCAGGGCGATGGCGGTGGCTGCTTCGGAGCAGATCACCAGCACCTTCTGCTGACGGGCGGAGAGCAGCAGTTCCAGCAACCATTCGACGCGCGGGTCGAACTGGGTCCAGGTAGCGTTGTCGCCTTCGAACTGCTGGAAGATCTTCTCGGGATAGAGGTAGCGCAAGGCACGGGTCTGCAGATCGCCGCCGTTGCCACCCATCATGCCCATCACCTTGATGGCTGTCTTGTACTGCTCCGGCAGCGGCATGGGGTAGACGTTGAGATGACGCTCCGGGAAGCCCTGAATATTGGCGCGGCTGTTGCGGAACAGCACCCGGCCGGTGCCGTGTTGGTCCAGCAGCTTGGCGACCGCTTGCTGACGGGCGGCGCTATTGCTCAAGTCCAGCCCTTCCAGCTGGCTGGCAAGGATTCTTTTAGCTTCATCGCTCAGGGTCTCGCCATCCAGCAGCTCCTGGGCTGCGCTCGCGACCTGACCGTAGGCCTGCTCCTCGGCAAGGAAGGCGTCGTAGTCGTAGAAACGCTCCGGGTCGAGCAGGCGCAGACGGGCAAAGTGGCTCTGGTGGCCCAGCTGATCAGGGGTGGCGGTCAGCAGCAGCACGCCCGGTACTTGTTCGGCCAGCGCTTCCACCATTTCGTAGGCGCGGCTGGGGGCCTCCTCACTCCATTCCAGATGGTGCGCTTCGTCGACAACCAGCAGATCCCACTCGGCTTCCAGCACCTGTTCGAAGCGACGACGCTTCTTGCGCAGGAAGTCGAGGCTGCAGAGTACCAGCTGCTCGGTCTCGAAGGGGTTCTCAGCATCGGCGAACGCCTCGATGCAGCGCTCCTCGTCAAACAGGGAGAAGTGCAGGTTGAAACGGCGCAGCATCTCGACCAGCCACTGGTGCTGGAGCGTTTCGGGCAGCAGGATCAGTACCCGATGGGCGCGGCCGGAGAGCAGTTGCTGGTGAATGATCATGCCTGCTTCGATGGTCTTGCCCAGACCCACCTCGTCCGCCAGCAATACGCGCGGGGCGTAGCGGTGACCCACTTCATGGGCGATGTAGAGCTGGTGCGGGATCAGACTGACTTTCCCGCCTGCCAGGCCGCGAGTCGGGTTGCGGCGACGCTGGTGCTGGTTGACCAGCGCC
>NZ_AP021917.1:617500-772500 GCF_014168615.1 Aeromonas sp. WP2-W18-CRE-05
GTGTACCCGCGGCTAGACGGAAAGACCCCGTGAACCTTTACTACAGCTTGGCACTGAACATTGAACCTACATGTGTAGGATAGGTGGGAGGCTTTGAAGGCGTGACGCCAGTTGCGCTGGAGCCGTCCTTGAAATACCACCCTTGTATGTTTGATGTTCTAACGCAGGCCCATGAATCTGGGCCGCGGACAGTGCCTGGTGGGTAGTTTGACTGGGGCGGTCTCCTCCCAAAGAGTAACGGAGGAGCACGAAGGTTGGCTAATCCTGGTCGGACATCAGGAGGTTAGTGCAATGGCATAAGCCAGCTTAACTGCGAGACGGACAGGTCGAGCAGGTACGAAAGTAGGTCATAGTGATCCGGTGGTTCTGAATGGAAGGGCCATCGCTCAACGGATAAAAGGTACTCCGGGGATAACAGGCTGATACCGCCCAAGAGTTCATATCGACGGCGGTGTTTGGCACCTCGATGTCGGCTCATCACATCCTGGGGCTGAAGTCGGTCCCAAGGGTATGGCTGTTCGCCATTTAAAGTGGTACGCGAGCTGGGTTCAGAACGTCGTGAGACAGTTCGGTCCCTATCTGCCGTGGGCGTTGGATGATTGAAGGGAGTTGCTCCTAGTACGAGAGGACCGGAGTGAACGAACCTCTGGTGTTCGGGTTGTCACGCCAGTGGCACTGCCCGGTAGCTAAGTTCGGAATCGATAACCGCTGAAAGCATCTAAGCGGGAAGCGAGCCCTGAGATGAGTCATCCCTGACCCCTTGAGGGTCCTAAAGGGCCGTTGGAGACCACAACGTTGATAGGTGGGGTGTGTAAGCGTAGCGATACGTTGAGCTAACCCATACTAATTACCCGTGAGGCTTAACCATACAACACCCAAGAAGTGTTTCTGGCCTTGTAGCGAATGAGCGAACTACTTACGAATTCAGTGGTAATGACAACGCAAACTAGCGAAGTCGTTATACACATCAGCTTTCTGGATTAAGAATTTGCCTGGCGGCAATAGCGCAGTGGAACCACCTGACCCCATGCCGAACTCAGAAGTGAAACGCTGTAGCGCCGATGGTAGTGTGGCATTCGCCATGCGAGAGTAGGACACTGCCAGGCACCCAATTAAACGGTGACGTGAAAAATCACGTTACTGGCTGCGAGGATGACACCTCACAAACAAGCAGCAAAAGATTTAGCGAAAGCTAACCGAATGCGGAGCGGTAGTTCAGTCGGTTAGAATACCGGCCTGTCACGCCGGGGGTCGCGGGTTCGAGTCCCGTCCGCTCCGCCACTAAATTGAAAGGCCTTCCCTGACGGGAAGGCCTTTTTGCTTTCTGGCGTCTGGATAAGAGCTCAGGGAACAAGAGGCAACCGGCGGGTCTGAATCGCCACTTGTCACGGACAACCCGCCTCTTCCCCCCTTGTGGTGATTGCGTGTCTGGCATTGTCCCTTTACCCAGGGCTTACCCTTCGCTCTGGTTTGCCTTCGTTCCCCCATCTTTTCCCAACCCTGCCAATCGGCCGGGCTTTGTCGTGTCTGGAGATGAGCACCGCAAGCGCGAAAATACGCTCTGGCCGAGAGTGCCAGAGGACCATCGGGAGCTCATATGCGGATAAGAGATAAGCAAAGCGCTTTTTCTTTCTTCATGGAATATGCATAAGCGGGCATGCTGTACTCAACCCAACGATATGGAGTATCACCATGAAACTGCGAATGACCGCTCTCACCGTTCTCTCCCTGCTGGCTCTCGGTCAGGTCCAAGCCGCCGAGGTGCGGCTGCTGAATGTCTCCTATGACCCGACGCGGGAGCTGTTCCAGGAGTACAACAGTGCCTTTGCCAAGGAGTGGAAGGCCAAAACCGGCGACGATGTGGTGGTGAGCCAGTCACACGGTGGCTCAGGCAAACAGGCTCGTGCCGTGGTGGACGGACTGGAGGCTGACGTGGTCTCCCTAGCGCTGGCCTATGACGTCGATGCGGTGGCCAAGGCAGGTCTCACCGCCAGCGACTGGGAAGGGCGTTTGGCCAACAATGCCTCTCCCTATACCTCCACCATCGTCTTCCTGGTGCGCAAGGGGAATCCCAAGCAGATCAAGGATTGGGGCGACCTGGTGCGCAAGGATGTCGCCATCATCACCCCCAACCCCAAGACCTCCGGCGGTGCGCGCTGGAATTATCTGGCTGCCTGGGGCTATGCCCTGAAGAAAAGCGGCACTGAAGAGGGCGCCAAACAGTTTGTCAGCGATCTGTTCAAGAATGTGAAGGTGCTGGACTCCGGGGCACGTGGCGCCACCACCAGCTTCATCGAACGCGGGCTCGGGGATGTGTTGCTGGCCTGGGAAAATGAAGCGTTGCTGGTGCTCAATCAGCCGGGCACCAGCGACAAATTCGAACTGGTGGTGCCCTCGGTCTCCATCCTGGCAGAGCCGCCGGTAGCCGTGGTGGACAAGGTAGCCAAGAAGCATGGTACCGAGGCCGTCTCCAAGGCTTACCTCGAGTATCTCTACTCCGACGAAGGGCAGCGCATCATCGCCAAATACCACTATCGTCCGAGCAATCCGGCGATCCTGAAGGAGACAGCGGCCCAGTTCCCCAACCTGACGCTCTTTACTGTCAAGGATCTGGAAGGAGATTGGGACAAGGCACAGAAGAAGCACTTTGCCCAGGGCGGATCGTTTGACCAGATTTACCAACCGGGCCGCTAAGAGACACAGGCCCCTGTGACAACAGATAGGAGTACCACGATGAACAAGATCCTTCTGGTTCCCGGTCTGCACAACAGTGGGCCGGATCACTGGCAGAGCCGCTGGCACCAGCAATTTCCCCAGTGGCAGAGAATGATGGGTCTGCCCTGGGACAAGCCGGATCTCACGGTCTGGAGCGCCAAGCTGGCGAGCAAGCTCAGGAGCCGGCGCAGCCGGGTCCACCTGGTCGCCCACTCCTTCGGCGCTCTGACGGCCATCGCTGCCGCCAGACTGCAACCAGACAAGGTCTCCTCCATCTTCATCGTTGCCCCTGCCGATCCTGCCCGTTTCGGTATCCCGGATGAGGTGTTGGCGGGGTCCATCAAGGTCTCTGCCCAGTTGATCGCCAGCCGCAATGACCCCTGGATGAGTTTCGAGCGGGCAGAGTTCTGGAGCCGGCAGTGGCAGGTGCCGTTGTTCGATGCGGGGGAGGTGGGCCATATCAATGCCCAGTCCGGCCATGGGGAGTGGCACCAGGGGCTCGCTTTGCTCGGCACCCTATACCGCCGTGCCGAAATGGTGGTGGAGCCTGCTCCTGCCGAGTGGGGCAAGCAGGCTGCACTCAGTTTTCGATGAGGGCGCCTCGGATTGTCTCGGCACGATTTCCAGACAGGCTGGCAACTTGGCCAGCGTGACTGACTTTGCATGTTCCCGGTTTTACCGCTCCGTCTTTTAGGTCTTTTATTTATATAAAAGACCTTTTTTTATGCTTATCGCTCTAAAAGCCTTGTTCCACCATTGTTAGATAAAAAAGTGCTTAGCAAAGGCATTATTGGTGTTTGTTGTCCCTGGCCGCCGTGAGCAAAATCGTCACATCCAAAGTATTTATAACAAACGGATGTGTTATGCGATTAAGTTCTTATTCCGTCCTGCCAGGCTTGGGGCCAACGCTGGGCTTCAGTCTGCTCTATCTGGGCATACTGGTGCTGCTGCCGCTCTCGGCACTGGTGCTGTTTGCGGTGAACAACCTGAGCGCCGCCGAGTTCTGGCAGGTGATCGGCTCCCCCCGGGTGCTCGCCTCCTTTCGCCTGAGCTTTGGCGCCGCCTTCATTGCCGCCCTGCTCAACAGTCTGTTCGGTCTGATACTGGCCTGGGTACTGGTGCGCTATACCTTCCCCGGCCGCAGACTGGTGGATGCGCTGATCGACCTGCCCTTTGCCATGCCGACTGCCGTCTCCGGCATCGCCCTGTGCGCCATCTTTGCCCCCAACGGCTGGATTGGCCAATGGGTCGCTCCGCTGGGCATCGAGCTTGCCTACAACCCCATAGGGGTGGTCATTGCCCTGACCTTTATCGGGCTGCCCTTTGTGGTGCGTACCCTGCAGCCGGTGCTGCGGGAAGCGGAGAGCGAGCAAGAGGAGGCGGCCGCGAGCCTGGGTGCCAACCGCTGGCAGACCTTCATCCGGGTACTGTGGCCGACCCTGGTACCTGCGCTGCTCACCGGTTTTGCCCTGGCGTTTGCTCGCGGCGTGGGGGAGTACGGCTCTGTCATCTTCATTGCCGGCAACCTCCCCATGGTGTCCGAGATTGCCCCCCTGATGATCATGAGTCACCTGGAGGAGTATGACTACGCCGGTGCATCGGCCATTGCGTCCGTCATGCTGCTCATTTCCTTTGTGCTGCTGTTGCTCATCAACAAGTTGCAAGCCTGGAGCTGGGCTCGCATCGGAGGAAGCCGTATATGAACGCCTCTACTGCACATCTCGATCAGGCCCAGGAGTCCGCTCCGGCCACCCCGGCGCGTCATCCCCCGGTGACCCATGAACCGGTCTGGGTCAAATGGCTGCTGGTCACCGTCGGTCTGGGCTGGTTTGCCGCCTTGCTGCTGTTGCCGCTGGCCACCGTTTTCATCCAGGCGCTGAGCCCGGGTCTGGCCTTCTTCTGGCACGCCATCAGCGAGCCGGATGCCCTGAGCGCCCTGGGGCTGACCGCCCTGGTGACGCTCTGCTCGGTGCCCCTGAACCTGCTGTTCGGGCTGGCCGCCGCCTGGGCCATCGCCCGGTTCCGCTTCCCTGGCCGGCAACTGCTTATCACCCTCATCGATCTGCCGTTCTCGGTCTCGCCGGTCATCGCGGGCTTGATGTTCGTGCTGCTGTTCGGCAGTCGCGGCTGGTTTGGCGAGTGGCTCAGCGAGCACGACATCAAGATCATTTTCGCTACCCCGGGGATCATCCTGGCGACCACCTTCATCACTGTGCCCTTCGTGGTACGCGAGCTGCTGCCCCAGATGGAGGCGCGGGGCCCGGAGGAAGAGGAGGCCGCCATCATGCTGGGGGCGAGTGGGTTGCAGATGTTCTGGCGGGTGACCCTGCCCGGCATCCGCTGGAGTCTGATGTATGGCCTGCTGCTCTGTACCGCCCGGGCGGTGGGGGAGTTTGGCGCTGTCTCCGTGGTTTCCGGCCACATTCGCGGCCAGACCAACACGCTGCCGCTGCACATCGAGATCCTTTACAACGAGTACCAGACCGGTGCCGCCTTCGCGGTGGCCAGCCTGCTGGCGCTGTTCGGGATCTTCACCCTGCTGGGTGAGACCCTGCTGGCCAGGCTGCGCGGCCAACCGACCCAGTCCCATTGATCCCGAATTAACGGTTATAGGAGAGGCATTCATGAGCATTCAGGTTCAAGGGCTCAACAAGCATTTCAATCAGTACGCGGCGCTGGCCGACATCAACCTCGATTTTCACGACGGTGAGCTGGTCGCCCTGCTCGGCCCCTCCGGCTGCGGCAAGACCACCTTGCTGCGGATCATCGCCGGGCTGGAGCAGGCGGACAGTGGCAGCGTCATCATCCGCGGCGAGGATGCCTCGGATCTCCATGTGCGCGAGCGCAACGTTGGCTTCGTGTTCCAGCACTACGCCCTGTTTCGCCACATGACGGTATTCGAGAACGTGGCCTTTGGCCTGAGGGTCAAGCCGCGCAGCGAACGCCCGGACGAGGCGGCCATCCGCACCCGGGTCAAGGAGCTGCTGGATCTGGTGCAGCTCAGCCACGTCGCGGCACGCTACCCGACCCAGCTCTCCGGTGGTCAACGCCAGCGGGTCGCCCTGGCCCGGGCCCTGGCGGTGCAGCCCAAGGTGCTGCTGCTGGACGAGCCTTTCGGCGCCCTCGATGCCCAGGTGCGCAAGGAGCTGCGCCGCTGGCTGCGTGAGCTTCACGACGAGCTGCATGTCACCAGTCTGTTCGTGACCCACGATCAGGAAGAGGCCCTGGAGGTGGCGGATCGGGTGGTGCTGATGAACGCCGGCAAGGTAGAGCAGATTGGCACCCCTGCCGAAGTGTATGATCAGCCCGCCAGTGCCTTCGTGCACAGCTTCCTTGGCAGCGTGAATCTGTTTCGTGGCAGGGTGGCCGGGCAGGGGCTCGGCATCGGTGAACAGCAACTGGGTGGCCCCATCCCTTCCCATCTGGCAGAAGGGAGTGCGGCCATCGCCTATGTGCGCCCCCACGAGCTGGAGATCCTGCCCTCGGATGCCCCCGGTGGCATTCGCGCCACCATTACCCGCCTGCTGCCCATGGGGCCGCGCATCCGGGTGGAACTGCGTGGCGATGGGGAGACGGGAGGCGCCCACTACGAGGCCGAACTGAGCAAGGAGGCCGCCCGGGCCTTTGCCCCCGGCCAGGGGGTGCGTCTGGTGGCCAGGCAGGCACAGCTCTATCCCGACTACCAGATCTGAGGGCAAGCCGCGAGGTGCGGCCCTCTGTCAGGCTTGCTGCCGGGCTATGATCCCGGCAATCCATAACAAGAGGACGGTGGCACGAGCCACCGCCACTCAGCGCAGGAGGCGATGGGGTGAACTTTCAGCAATTGCGAATCATTCGGGAGGCGGCACGGCGGGATTACAACCTGACCGACGTGGCCAATGCCCTCTTTACTTCCCAGTCCGGGGTCAGCCGCCACATTCGCGAGTTGGAGGAGGAGCTGGGGCTCGCCCTTTTCATTCGCTATGGCAAGCGTCTGCTCGGTATGACAGAGCCGGGCAAGGAGTTGCTGGTGATCGCCGAGCGTATCCTGGGGGATGCCGACAACATCCGCAAACTGGCGAGCACCTTTGCCAATCGCGACTCGGGCCGGCTGCTCATCGCGACCACTCATACCCAGGCCCGTTATGCCCTGCCGAGGGTAGTGAAGGCGTTTCGGGAGCAATTTCCCCTGGTACAGCTGGAGCTGCGTCAGGGGAGCCCGGAGGAGATAGTGCGGCTGGTGCAGACCGGCGAGGTGGACATCGGCATCAGCAGCGAGCAGCTCGACAAGAGCGAAGGGGTGGTGGCCTTTCCCTACTACCGCTGGCACCACAATATCGTCGTGCCGGAGCAGCACCCCCTCACCGCCGAGCGGGAGCTGACCCTGGCCGCTCTGGCCCACTGGCCCATCGTCACCTATCAGGCCGGCCTCACCGGTCGGGCACGGGTGGATGATGCCTTTGCCGAGGCGGGCATAGTGCCGCAGATCCTGCTGACCGCCCAGGACTCAGACGTCATCAAGACCTATGTCGAGCTGGAGATGGGGGTGGGCATACTGGCGGACATGGCGTTCGATTCCCAGCGGGACAAGGGATTGGTACAGCTAGACGGCAGTCGGTTGTTTGCGCCGCACACCGCCTGGATCGGCCTCAAGCAGGGGCAGTTCCAGCACAACTTTGCCTGGCAGTTCATCCAGCTCTGCAACCCCGAGCTGGCGCTGGCGGAGATCCAGGCCCGCGCCATGAGCAACGAGCCCCTGCTCGACTATCAGATCTGAACCGAGGGGGGGATGAAAAACGGGGAGCCATGGGCTCCCCGTTTGTTTGATGTTGACCTGATCTAGCACGGGAAACGCCGAGCGGGTTCTCGCCAGGTCGGATACGTCCCATCACTGCGCTGTCCAGGCCTCCTGCCAGTGGGAGCCTACGCCCGGTTCATACTGGGTGGCCGTGCTCGCCCACTGGCTGCACCAGCCGCTGTAGGGGAAGGGTTTGCACTGATAGACCTTGCCGTTTTTCGGCTGCAGCACCCGGGTTCCGGCGGTGTAGGACTTAAGGCCGTCCGGGAAAGTGAACTGGTAATCGCCCCCGCTTGCCGGATCCTTGAACATGAGATCCAGGGTCTGCTGCACCGCGTCACCACCGGCCTTGGGTTTGCCCTCGATCACCAGCTGATGGTGGCCCGCACTCAAGCCGGTCAGCGCCATGGAGAAACTCTGGCTGCCGTCCTTGATGTCGGCACTGCTCTGCCCTCTGGCGACACCGCCGTGGTCATAGAGGGTGTTGGTGATGGCGAGATCCCCCTGGGCCGTGACGGTGAACATCAGGGTGAGCTTGCCGTTGTCGAGCGTGTAGTCGCTCGCCAGACCGCTCACGCTGATCCCGTTCTCCACCGGGGGCTGCTGTTGCTCAAGCTGGATCTCGACCCGTTGCAGGTTGCTGCCAGCCTTGAGGTAGACCGGGTTCTGGCCATAGACGGGGTTGAACTGGCCGTCCGTACCTTGCTGGCCCGCACGGATCTGGCTCTGCTCGGCGTTGATCTTGCTCGCCAGGGCGTGGGCCCAGTTGTTCTTCTGGCCCTGCCCGGCGCTGGCGATGGTCAGCTCGGTCTGGAGATCGGTGCGCTCGCCATTGGCATCGAACACCCGGGTTCTGGCTTTGTCACCCGCCACCAGGTCGATGGAGGGATAGATGGTCCCTCCCTGGCTCCAGGTCAGCGGGGGCTGGGTGCCATCCTTGAACCGGGCGTCGATCAGGTTGTAGAAGCTGTTGGCGGTATCCCCTACCTCCCACACCCCGAGAATGACCTGATAACCGGTACGCGGGGGCAGGGTGCACTGATGGGTCACCTGTTTGGGGGGCTGCACCATGTTGCCGTCGATGACGCAGAAGGGATTGAGATCGAACGCATCCCGGGTGAGGGGCTGGTTCGGGTTCCAGTCCTGCTTGGTGAGGTAGTAGCGCCAGTTGCGGGTCACGTGGTTGGCGGTGAAGGTCCAGCTGATGGCGAAGAGACCGGCCTGCACTTCACGCTTGGTCCAGCGATCGAGGGTCTGGGTGTTGAGCTCGCCGAATTGGGGGTGACCGGCCGAGGCTATCTGGCCGTCGGCGGGGCCGCCATCGGGGAAGCCGGAGGGGGCTTCCAGGCTCTGGGGTTCCCACTGGATGGCGCCACACTGGCTGTTGCCCCCTGTCTTGCACAGGTAGTTGCGCCCTTCGGGCTGGCTGATGTAGCCGTGAGCGAGCACGCCGCCACTGGCCAGCAGCGCCAGCGCTGCCGCGAGATGGGTGAGTCGGATATTTGCTGCCATACATTCCTCTGTTCGGTGATGTGGGCAGTCACGTTGGCAGGGGAGTTCCCCGAAACACGGTGCTGCAACCCCGCTATCCTGGACAGCTTGTCTTTAGACCGGAGGCTTTGCGTCCTGGCCTTTCAACCAGTTTGCCAAATGACTACAGAAAGGATCATGGTGCCGCCTGTGGCGACCACTCATCATGACTATATTTTGTTAAAAAAATAAGTGTAAAAATTGACAGTGCCATCTCATCGGAGCAGCGCATCAGCAGCAGATGGCTCCATCGGGATCTGCGCGCTGGTTCAGTGCGAGAGGGTGGCCCGGGAGAGGCTCCCGTGGCCATGACAGGAAGGGAGCCCCTGCCAGCCTGGCAGGGGTTCACGGGGCCACTCAGTGGCGGGGTTGCATGCCTGCTCGGGAAGAGGACGCCTGGGTCGGTCGCATCATCCTGTCCTGGGCTTGGGCGTTGTCCAGCTTGAACACCGCCAGTCGCTCGTCGAGGCTTCGGGAGAGACCGGCCAGCAGTTCGCTCTCCTGGGCCAACTGGGAGGCCGCCTGGGACATCTCGAGTGCCGAGTCGTTGATGCCGCTGACGTTGCGGTTCATGTCTTCCGCCACCATGCTCTGCTGCTCCGCCGCCGTGGCGATCTGGGTCGCCATGTCGCTCACGTGCTGGATGTGATTGACGATGAGGGAGAGATCCTGCCCCGCCTTCTCGGACTGGTTGACGCTGCTCTCCGCCAGCTTGCGGCTGGCGTCCATGGCGTTGGCGGCGGTGACAGCCCGTTGCTGCAACTGGGTGATGGTACTCTGGATCTCCTCGGTGGAGTGGCGGGTGCGACTGGCCAGCTGGCGCACCTCGTCGGCCACCACGGCGAAGCCACGGCCCTGCTCGCCGGCCCGGGCCGCCTCGATGGCGGCGTTGAGGGCCAGCAGGTTGGTCTGCTCCGAGATGGCGCTGATGACCGCCGTCACCTCGCTTATCTGCATCACCCCCTCCTTGAGCTGGTTGACCTGCGAGGTGGCCTGATCCACCTCGGTGGCCAGCGCCTGGATGCCGTGCACGCTGGCATGGACATCCTGGTTGCCGAGCCCGGCCTCGCTGGTGGCATCCTGGGTGTCGCGGGCCGTATTCTCGGCGTGACCCGCCACGTCGGCGATGGTGGCGCTCATCTCGTTCATGGCGGTGGCGAGCTGGGCGAGCTGATCCCGCTGACTGTTGACCGCCTGGTTGGTCTGTTCGGCGGAGGCGGCGATGCGCAGGGCGGCATCCGCCACGTTGCGGGCCCCCAGGCTCGCTTCCAGCAGGGCGCGGCGGATGGCATCCAGCCCCTGGTTGGTGGAGCTGGCGACGGCGCCGAGCTCATCCCTGCCCAGCACCGGGATGCTGACCACCAGATCGCCAGCTGCGACCCGGGCCATGGCCTTGTTGATCTCGGCCAGGGGATTGACGATGGAGCGGCTGATGGCGAGTCCCAGCAGCCCCATCAACAGGATCACCAGCAAGGTGGCGCCACCCATCCACTCATATTGGGACCACATGGTGGCCTCAATGTCCTGCAACAACACACCGGAGCCCAGGATCCAGCCCCAGGGCTGGTAGCCCGTCACCAGCGACATCTTCTGGGCCGCCTCGCCGGACGGGGAGACCCACTGATACTCCAGCCTGCCCTGGTGGCCGCCCTTGCCGAGATCCACCATGTGCTGCCAGTGGGACTCGGCAGGGTTGTTGCCCATCTGCTGGCCGACCAGCTCGGGTTTGGCGGGATGCACCACCACCCGACGATCTTCATCCAGCACGAACAGGTAGTTGTCCCCGTCAAAGCGCATGCTGTCGAGCATGGCCTTGGCCTGTGCCTTGGCCTGCTCCGGGGGGAGGGTGGCGGCCAGGGCCTGGATCCGGCTCATGGCCAGGTCCAGCACCGCCTGCAGCCTGGCTTCCCGTTCACTCATCAGATTGCGGTGCAGGGCACTGGCCGAGATGAGCAGCAGTGCGATGAAGCCGACCAGGGCCAGTGAGAGCAGCAGCATCAGTTTGCGACTCACGGCAATATCACCGAGCTTGAACATAGTCTTATCCTTACTTTCCCATGCGGGTCTGATTGTGGCCGTTCTAGCGGCCGGACCTGATTATTGTTGTTTTTAACATGCCATTAACTTTCAATGGGTTGCGATGAAAAACAGCCAATTGAGCAGTTTGACAACCAGTATAGCCAGCAGACAGAAACCCTCGCTTTTGATAGCGTGATGGCGCGCATCCCGGCGCACAATTTGTCTGCTCCATTCGCAAGAAGTGTGAATGGGTTGGCATTTCACCAAAAAGGAGTGGGCGCCCCCGTGGTCGCCCCATAACAAGAGGGAAGTTATGAGTTCCATTGCCAGGAATTATCTCAACCAGCTCAATGCCGATTACCTGCAGGTGCACAGACGCAAGGAGGACCTGTTCTGGTCCACCTACATGGGCACCAGCGACGATCAGGCAGGCTTCACCGCGGCCGAACAGGCCTACAAGGCGTTCTGTGCCGATCCTGCCCGCCTGCCGGTGCTGCGGGAGATGCATGCCCAGGCCGAAGAGGCGGATCTCAGGCGCGGCCTGGGGGGCTGGATCGCCTTCTTCGAGTGCAACGTCATCGAAGATCCCGGTGCCTCCGCCCTGATGGACGAGCTGGTGGCCGCCGAGGCGGATCTCTTCGCCCGTCGCAAGGGGTTGAAGCTGACCTTGCTGGACGAGCAGGGCCGCCAGGTCCCCGGCAGTCTGCCCGCCGCCAGCACAGCGCTGGCCGCAAGTCGCGACGAGCCGGTGCGCCAGAGCGCGCTCGCCATGTTCCACACCCTGGAGCAGTGGGTGGTCGACAACGGCTATCTGGCCATCGTCGCGCTGCGCAACCGCTTCGCCCGTGCCATGGGCTATCGCGACTACTTCGATTACAAGGTGCACAAGAACGAGCAGATGAGCCCGGAGCAGCTGTTTGCCATTCTTGACGACTTCATCGCCCGCACCGATGCTCGCTTGCACCAGAGTCTGGCGGAGCTGAAAGCGGCCAAGGGGGACGCAGCCCTGCTGCCCCACAACCTGCGCTACAGCGTGAGTGGTGACGTGACCCGCCAGCTCGACCCTTACGTGCCTTTCTCCCGGGCGCTGAAGGATTGGGTCGAGAGCTTCCGCCGCCTCGGCATCCAGTATCGCGGTGCCACCCTCACCCTGGATCTGCTGACCCGGGAGGGAAAATACGAGAACGGCTTCTGTCATGGCCCGGTGCCGAGCTTCTGGCAGGAAGGGGAGTGGGTGCCGGCGGTGGTCAATTTCACCAGCCTGGCCAATCCGGCCCAGGTGGGCAGCGGCTGGAGCGGGCTCAACACCTTGTTCCACGAGGGCGGCCACGCGGCGCACTTTGCCAACGTCACCGGCAACGCCCCCTGCTTCTCCCAGGAGTTTCCGCCCACCTCCATGGCCTATGCCGAGACCCAGTCCATGTTCTGCGACAGCCTGCTGGACGACGCGGACTGGCTCAAGCGCTACGCCAGAAACGCGGCGGGAGAACCCATCCCCGATGCGCTTATCCAGGCCATGATTGAAGCGCGCCAGCCATTTCGCGCCTTCAACGAGCGCCAGATTGCGCTGGTGGCCTACTTCGAGCGGGATCTCTACGCCATGGCAGAGAGCGAGCGCACCCCGGCCGCCGTGCTGGCCCTGGCCCGCAAGTGGGAGCGCAAGATCCTGGGGGTGGAGAGCCCGCGCCCGCTGCTGGCGATCCCGCACCTTCTGAACCAGGAGTCGGCCTGCGCCTATCACGGCTATCTGCTGGCACTGATGGCGGTGGAGCAGACCCGCGCCTACTTCCTGAAACGCGACGGCTACCTCACCGACAACCCGCGCATCGGACCGGATCTGGCCGCCCACTACTGGGGACCGGGCAACGGCATGACCCATGACGAGACGCTGCAGAGCCTCACCGGCGAGGGTTTCAGTGCGGTGCCGCTGGCAGAGGCGTGCAACCGGAGTGCCGCCGAGGCGTGGCAACAGGCACAGACGTGCATGGCGGCGGCGCGGCAGCGCCCACCGGCAGGGGAGGGGACGCCCCTCGACGCCCATATCCGGGTGGTGCACGGGGCCGAGCTCATCGCCGACAACAGCGAGTCCGAGGCGCGCATGCTGGCAGAGTTCGAGGCCTGGATCCGGCGCCTTGAGGCCGCCGAACCAGTGACCCTGACCTGAGCCCGGTGTTGCACCGTCAAAAGAGCCCCATCAGGGGCTCTTTTCTTGTGCGTTGAGATGGCCTGACCCCATGGTGCCAGCCGGGGATTGGCTGGTGGACAGGCTCAAGTGTCCCTGGCGGCGCAGCCCGCTGGTTTTTCTTCCTGCGCCATCTTCCAGGCCTCGATGACCTGCGCTGAGGTGCCCGGTTGCAGGCAAGAGACGACGCCCAGCCCTTGGCAGGGCCTCTGCATGGCGGGTTGACGGCCATTTCCCCCTGCTGGCCACAGATATGTTTCTCCCGATATATTGAGTATTCACGGCGATCCCATATCATGGCGCTCGCTCGCCACCAGAGAGTGGCGACATTCAGATGATTTGCTAACAAGAGAGCCCAGAAGGCTCGCAGAGGGATGGATAGTGAGAGCCGTATTGCTGTGTTTGCTGGGGCTGTGGCCCGCGTTGAGTTTTGCCACTCTGTCCGCCGATATGGTGGTGGTGAAGAAGTCGAGTTACAGCCTGACCCTGATGAAGGATGGCAAGGAAGTGAAGCGCTACTGGATTGCCCTGGGCCCGGCTCCCAAAGGACACAAGCAGCGTGAGGGGGATCAGCGTACCCCGGAAGGTCGCTATACCCTGGACTACAAGAAGAGCAACTCCGGTTTCTACAAGGCCATTCACATCAACTACCCGAATCTGGACGACATCAAGCGCGCCAACGAGCTGGGTGTGAACCCGGGCGGCATGATCATGATCCACGGCCAGCGCAACAGCCTGGGGGATCGCAGGGTGCAGCCGTCCAACTGGACCAATGGCTGCATCGCGGTGCTGAACCACGAGATGGACGAGATCTGGAACGCCATCGAGCCAGGCACCCCCATCATCATCGAGCCCTGATCCCGCCTGCCAACGCCCGCTCTCATGCGGGCGTTGCATTTGTTGCAGACCATGGCGTGACACTGCCTCCTGCGCCGTGCTAGTTTTCCCGGTTCGCATTGGCTGTGACAAGGATGATCCCATGATGTCGGAAACCCGCCTCCCTGCGCCCGAGCGCACGGGGGCACTCTGGTGGCGCGCCACTCTGGATATGCTCCCGCTCTCCATTTCCGTCATCCCCTGGGGGATACTGTGTGGCGCCCTGGCGCTTCAGGCGGGTATGAGCCCGCTCCAGGCACAGCTGATGTCGCTGCTGGTCTATGCGGGGGCGGCCCAGCTCTCGGCCACCACCTTGTTCGGGGCGGGGACACCGCTGCTGCCCATCATGGGCTCCACCATGGTGATCACCTCCCAGCATCTGCTCTATGGCTTCACCTTCCGGCGCGACGTGCTGCCGCTCTCCCTGCGCTGGCGGGCCAGTCTCGCCTTCTTCCTGACCGACGAGATGTTTGCGGTGGCGCTGAAAGAGAGGGAGCGCAGCGGCGCCTTCAATCCCGCCTATGCGCTCATCGCGGGCTTTGTCTTCTATCTGTTCTGGAACCTGGCGACCCTGCTCGGCATCGCCGCCGGCCAGTACATTGACGGGCTGGACAAGATGGGGCTGGATTTTGCCATCGCCGCCACCTTTATCGCCATGACGCTCCCCGCCATGAAGAACCTGCCCATGGTGGCGGCCACCCTGGTGAGCGGCGGGACGGCGCTCGTCACCAAGCCGCTGCTGGCGGAGATCCACATCATCGTCTCGGCCCTGGCCGGCATGGTGGTGGGCTATGTGCTGCACCGGATGAGGAGGTGATCATGGGCTGGCTGATGATAGGGCTGCTGGCCCTGATCACTTTCTTCAACCGTTTTGCCTTCTTCTCGCGGTTGACCCGCTATCAGCCGGGAGCCGAGATGGGGGCTTTCCTCAGCTTCTCGGCCCAGTCGGTGCTGACCGCCATCTGGCTGCCCATCGTCTTCAGCTATGAGCCCGGCGACGGGCTGGACTGGGATCCGGACTACCTGGCAGCCACCCTGCTGGTGACGGTGCTGACCCTGCTGCGCCTGCCTACCCTGGTGGTGGTGGTCGTCGGCATGGGGGGCTTCTTCCTGCTGCGCTGGCTGGGGGGCGTGGCCCTGTTCTGGCCCTGGTGAAGGATGTGTCGTGATCCGGCATGGCGGATGTCTTGATGGGATATCCGCCCTGTTGGGAATGTCACTTCAAAAAAGGCCTCTCAAGTGTGAGGATTTTGGCTCCACCCGCCACGGAGTGAACCATGTCCTTCACCGAAACCTGCCAGCGCATCGTGCGCGACCCTCTGCTCTCACCGGCCCAGAAGAGCCACGCCCTGGCGCTCGCCGCCGAAAACGCGCTGCCCTATCCCGAGTTGCCCGCCGACGTCGCCGAGGCGATGACGCAAGGGGTGCTGTGCGACATGTTCGAGGGCCACGCCCCCTACAAGCCGCGCTACGTGCTGCCGGATTACGCGCGGTTTTTGCGCCAGGGCTCAGCCTGGCTGGAGCTGGCGCCGCCGCGGGACTTCGACGATGCCCTCGATGCCCTGCGCATCCTCTACCACCACGTGCCCTCCGTCACCGGGATGCCGGTCTGGCTGGGACGCCTCGATCACCTGCTGCTGCCCTTCGTCGGTGAGCTGGATGATGAAACGCTCCATCGCAAGCTGAAGGCCTTCTGGATCTACCTGGATCGGGTGCTGCCGGATGCCTTTATGCACGTCAACATTGGTCCCGACGACAACCGGATCTGCCGCCTGATCCTGCGCATCGACAACGAGCTCAAGCAGGTGGCCCCCAACCTCACCTTCTTCCACGATCCGGAGCAGACTCCCGACGATCTGCTGCTGCTGGCGGTGAAGAATATCGCCGAGTGCAGCAAGCCGCATATCGCCAACTACCCGGTCCATCGCGATACCTTCGACCAGCGTGGTTTTGGCATCGTCAGCTGCTACAACTCCCTGCCGCAGGCCGGTGGCGCCAACACCCTGGTGCGGATCTCCCTCAAGCGAGTCGCCGAGCAGGCACAGGGGATCGATGATTTCCTCGGCTGTCTGCTGCCCCACTACTGCCGTCTCACGTCCCAGCTGATCGCGGTGCGCGCCGCCTTCCTGCACGAGGAGTCCGGTTTCTTCGACAGCTTCCTGGTCAAGGAGGGGCTGCTGGATGAGGATCGCTTCGTCCCCATGTTCGGCATCTACGGCATGGCGGAAGCGGTCAACATCTTGGTGGATAAAGAGAATCTGCCGGGCCGCTATGGTCACGACGAAGAGGCAAATCAGCTTGGCTATCGCATCTCGGCCCAGCTTTCGGAATATGTCACTACGACGCCGCAGGCCCATGCCTGGGGTGGGCACGCTCTGCTGCACTCACAGGGCGGCCTCAGCATCGATGTGGCGGTGACCCCGGGGGTGCGGATTCCCTACGGGCAGGAGCCGGATCCGGCCAGCCATGTGCTGGCGCTGGCGCCGCACCACGGCTACTACCACTCGGGGATCAGCGAGATCCTGACCCTGGATCTCACCATCCGCCAGAATCCGCAGGCACTGCTGCAGCTCTGCAAGGGGGCGCTCGCCATCGGCATGCGCGAGTTCACCGCCAACGTGGCCGACAGCGATCTGGTGCGGGTGACCGGCTATATGATCCGCAAGCGCGACGTGGCACGCTTCGCAGAGGAGGGGTCGCGGCTGCAGACCACCTGTCTTGGTGCCGAGGCGAGTGAAGTGACCGCCATTCGCCAGCGGACGCCGCGAGTGGTCGCCAATGAGTCGACCATCAGTCAGTACTGAGCCAAGTCCGATGGATGAAGCTCTGCTGACGCGCAGCGCCCTGGTGAGCAGGGTGCTGCCTTTTTCCTGCGTAGACGGGCCGGGCAACCGGCTGGTCTTGTTTCTGCAAGGGTGCAACTTCAGCTGCCCCGGTTGTCACAATCCCCACACTATCGGGCTGTGCGACGATTGCGGCGACTGCCTTGCGGTCTGCCCGAGTGGCGCCCTCGCCATGAGCGAGGGCAAGGTTCATTGGCAGGAGGCGCTCTGCACCGATTGTGACGCCTGTCTGGAGGCCTGCCCTCGCCACGCCAGCCCCAAGACGCGCCAGATGTCGGTGGCCGAGGTGCTGGCCCTGCTGCGCCGTTATGGCCCGCTGCTCACCGGCATCACCGTCTCCGGCGGGGAGGCGACCACCCAGTTGCCCTTCGTGATCGCCCTGTTCACGGCCATCAAGGCTGCGCCGGATCTGGCCCGTCTCACCTGCCTGCTCGACAGCAACGGATCCCTGGGTGAAACGGGTTGGCAGCGGCTGTTGCCGGTGCTGGACGGCGCCATGATAGACCTCAAGGGGTGGCACGAGCCCGTGCATCTGGCCCTGACCGGGCGGGGCCGCGAGCGGGTGCTGGTATCGCTGCAACTGCTGGCGCAGGCGGGCAAGCTGGCGGAGGTGCGGCTGCTGATGGTGCCGGGGCGGAGCGATTTTCTCGATGCCACTGGCGCGCTGGAGGAGGCGTTGACGACCTTTTTGCTGTCGCTGGGGCCCGTGCCCATCCGCCTCAACGGCTTTCGCCACCACGGGGTGCGAGGGGAGGCGCTGTCATGGTCAGAAGCCGGGTCGGCTGATCTGACAGTGCTTGCCAACGCATTGAAGGCCAAGGGGTTTGGGTCGGTGATGCTGCCTGCGATCTGAGCTCTGCGGCACGTAGGGATGCTGTGACCCGATATGACGCAACTGTGAACTCTGTCTATAGGGGCTGTCCGAGGGGACGGCTAGAATGGGCAAACCGTCCATCACCAACAGATACCCATGAGTGAATCCAACGCCCTTTATCGAGTGCAGTTCATTTGTCACAGCGAGCGTTACGAAGTCTATGTAAGAGAGGTGAATCAGGGCCAGCTGTTCGGCTTCATCGAGATCGCCCACTTCGTGTGGGACACCCACACGGCGCTCATCGTCGACCCCAGCCACGAGAAGCTGAAGAGCGAATTTGCCGACGTCACCCGCACCCTTATTCCCATGCACCACGTACTGCGGGTCGATCAGGTGCGCAAGCAGGGGGCCGCCCGCATCACCGAACTGGGCAACAACGTCACCTCTTTCCCAGGCCCCATCTACACCAAGAAACCCTGATTTCTGCCACCAGGCATCATTGTGGGGCGTCCAGCTCCCGGGCCAGTTGCAGGATGCGCTGACGGAACCAGCGCAGGGCGGGATCTTCCCCCAGGGGGCCATACCACACCAGGCTGTGGGTCACGGCGCCGTAATCGAAGGGAACGGGGCGGCTCACCAGCCCCTGGGTACAAGCCCGGGTAGCCCAGCCCTTCACGGCCGTGAGAATGAGATCGCTCTGGCGCAGCAGGGCGGCGGCACTGCCAAAATCCGGCAGGGTGGCCCCCAGTCTGCGCTGCACCTGGCGCTGGGCCAGACTCTGCTCGAAGAAGGGGTCGGCCAGCTCCTGATCGCGAATGGCGATATGGCGCCAGCTCAGGTAGGCATCGAGATCCCAGGGGCGCGTCAACGCCGGATGATCCGCGCGCATCAGGCAGACCAGCTCGTCCTCCCGCAAGGTTTCCCAGACGAGGCCGGGCTGATTGACCCCGGGCTGGCTCTGATCGTGGGGCAGGATCACGAAGTCGAGCTTGCCCGCCGCCAGAGCAGCCAGTCCCTGCTCGTCCTTGTTACGCACGACGGGCATCAGCCCCGGCACCTCCTGCATCAACTGACCCAGTACGGCTCCCATGGGCCAGATCATGCTGCTCTCCCGCATCGCCAGGTTCAGCTCCCCCTGCCAGTTGGCAGGGGCAAATCCTTCCTGGCTGGTGAGGCCGTTGAGCTCCCCCAGCAGGCGGCGCAGCGTCGGGCCGAGGCGTTCGGCAAACGGGGTCAGCAGCAACTGGTTGCCCTGGCGGTAGAGCAGTTGATCCCCCAGCAGTTCGCGCAACTGGTTGAGGGTCTTGCTGACAGTGGAGGGGGTGGTGCAGAGGCGCTCGGCGCTGCGGGTGACACTGCGGGTGTCGAGCAGCAGATGCAGGGTCACCAGGTGGCGACCGCCGAGGCGGGAGAGGGCAATGAGATCCATCACGGTTCCACGGGCAAGGGGACAAATGAAAAGCCCCGCCTGAGCGGGGCTTGCGGGTTTAGCCCTTGAGCACGGCGGCCATGGCGTCGGCCACGTAGTCGACGTTGCGGCTGTTGAGGCCCGCCACGCACATGCGACCGGAGCGCACCAGGTAGACGGCGAACTCTTCCCGAAGGCGGTCCACCTGCTCCGGCGTGAAGCCGGTGTAGCTGAACATGCCGCGTTGGTTGATGAAGTAGCCAAAATCGCGGCCCGGCACCTTGGCACTCAGCACCTCGAACAGCTTCTGGCGCATGGCCTTGATGCGGGTGCGCATCTCGGTCACCTCACCGACCCACATGGCGTGCAGTTTGGGCTGGCTCATCACCGCCGCGGTGATCTGGCCGCCGTGGGTGGGGGGGCTGGAGTAGTTGCGGCGCACGGTGGCCTTCATCTGGCCGAGCACCCGGCTCGCCTCTTCGGCATCCTGGCAGATGACCGACAGGCCGCCGCAGCGCTCGCCGTAGAAGGAGAGGTTCTTGGAGAAGGAGTTGCTGACGAAGAAGCTGACACCGGCGGCCACCATGGCGCGGATGGCATAGGCGTCCTCTTCCAGCCCGTCACCGAAGCCCTGATAGGCGATGTCCATGAAGGGGATCAGGTTCTTCTCGACCACCAGGGCGATCACCTGGTCCCACTGGGCACGGGAGAGATCCACCCCGGTCGGGTTGTGGCAGCAGGGGTGCAGCAGCACGATGCTTTTCGCAGGCAGGCTGCTCAGGCAGTCGATCATGGCGTCGAACTGCACGCCGCCGGTGGCCGCATCGTAATAGGGGTAGTCGTGCACCTTGATGCCGGCCCCCTCGAACATCGCCTTGTGGTTGTCCCAGGTGGGATTGCTGACCCACACCTCGGAGGTCGGGAAGTAGCGCTTGAGCAGATCGGCGCCGATCTTCAGCGCGCCGGAGCCGCCGATGGTCTGGATGGTGGCGATGCGACCCGCCTTGACCGCTTCGTGGTCGGCACCGAACAGCAGGTGCTGCACCGCGGTACGGTAGTTGGCGGCGCCTTCCATCGGCTGGTAGGGGCGCGGGGCCGGGGCGGCGGCGCGCTGGGCTTCGGCCTGCTGCACCGACGGCAGCAGCGGAATGCGGCCCTGCTCGTCGTAATAGAGGCCGATCCCCAGGTTCACCTTCTGTTCGCGGGTATCTTTGTGGAAGGTTTCGACTAGCGTCAGTATGGGGTCGCCAGCATAGGCATCGACGTGTTCAAACATGGGGGGTCCTTGAAGTTGACTGTCCAATTCGGCCGGCCATCAGCCGGGCCGATATGATGGCGCAATCCAGAGGTGGCCTCAAGTTGTTCGAGATGGCGACAGGGCTGACAAAGTCTGTCGCAGTGGTAAGCGCGGGGCCCTTGTCAGGATCCTGCATCCCGTCTGCACGTTCCCCCCATTTTGTCAGAGAAGGCTGCCTTATCGGGATCGTTTGGATAATATATGGATACATACGGCCCCTCTCATTCCCCTTACACCCATCCGGGGGAGTCAGGTTCAGCGCCACCTGAGACAAATTAATAGTTGCATAATAGTCAGGCTATTCTTTTGACAACCATTGCAGTGTGCCCGGCCCCTTCGGGGGGCCCACGATAACAGGTGACTCATCGCCGATGACCCGACACGTTTCTGATGCCGATTCTCCCTGGCTGGACTGGCACGGCCTGGGTGGCTGGAATGTCTATTTTCTTGCCAAGTTCGCCCTGCTCTGGGGGGGATATCTCAACTTCCATCCCCTGATCAACCTGGTGTTTGCCGCCTTCCTGATCTTTCCCCTGCCAAGGGCCGGGTGGCGCCGTGCGCGGCACTGGCTGGCGTTGCCGGTGGGAGCGGGGATCTTCTATCACGATACCTGGTTGCCGGGGATAGAGAGCATTCGTTCCCAGGGCAGCCAGGTCTTCTCCTTCACCCTGGATTACTGGACGGAGTTGCTCGGGCGTTTCATCAATTGGGAGATGGTCGGCGCGGGGTTCGTGCTGCTGACGCTCTATCTGTTCATCGCCCAGTGGCTGCGCTTCACCCCCTGGATCCTGCTGGCGCTGCTCTGGCTCTGGGTCTCGCCCCAGGTGAGCAATCCCTTCGCGAGCAGCAAGGGGGCGAGCGAGCACGCCCTGAACACGTCCCGGGAGGAGACCCGCTCTTCAGTGCTGCCCATGGAGGAGCAGCTTGACCAGAGTGCCCCGCCGACCAACGAGAACCTCAACGCCTATCTCGATGACTTCTATCGGGAGGAGCAGGAGAGACTGGTGCACTTCCCGGAGAGCCTGCCAGCCCAGGCGACCCCCTTCGATGTGCTCATCATCAATGTCTGCTCCCTGGCCTGGCATGACGTGGAGGCGAGCGGCCTGACCGGGCATCCGGTCTGGTCCCACTTCGACATTCGCTTCAACCGCTTCAACTCCGCCACCTCCTACAGCGGCCCGAGCTCCATTCGCCTGCTGCGGGCCAGTTGCGGGCAGACCAGCCACCAGGGGCTCTATGTGACGGCGCCGAAGCAATGCCTGCTGTTCGAGAACCTGGCCCAGCTCGGCTTTGCCAAGCAGGTGGCCATGGATCACTCGGGGGATTTTGGCAACTACCTGACCGACCTGCAGCAGTATGCCGGGCTGGATGTGACCCCCATGGACAAGAAGGGGCTGGCCCATGATCTCGCCTCCTTCGATGGGGAGCCCATCTATCGCGGGGATGCCCTGTTCGGCCGCTGGCTGAACGAGCGGACACAGAGTCAGGCGGCACGCAACGTCACCTTCTTCAACCTCATCGCCCTGCACGATGGCAACCGCTATGTGGCGAGCCGCCAGATAGCGCCCTACAAGGCGAGGCTCAAGACCCTGCTGGATCAGCTGGACGACTTCATGACGACGTTGGAGCAATCCGGCCGCAAGGTGGCCGTGGTGATGGTGCCTGAGCACGGCGCCGCTCTCACCGGCGACAAAATGCAGATGGCCGGGCTGCGGGACATTCCCAGCCCGAGCATCACCCAGGTGCCGGTGGGGGTGGCCCTGCTCGGTACCAAGGCGCCCCACGAGGCGACCCGCAATGTGGACACCCCCAGCAGCTTCCTGGCGGTATCAGAACTGGTCTCCAGGCTGGTGGGGAAGGATGTGTTCGGGAGCGAGACCATTGATTGGGATGCCCTGCTGGGCGATCTGCCGCAGACCCCGTCGGTGTCCGAGAACCAGGGCTCGGTGGTGATCGAATATCAGGGCAAGTACCACATCAAGCTGGGGCAGGGGGACTGGGTACCCTATCCCCAATGAGACCGGAAGTGACGATGCGCAGCGAACGGCAATCAGACATGCAGACCCCCTTCGGCGTCCCGGTGGAGGGCACGGTGATCAATGACGTGGCCATGGTCCAGCAGGCCTTTGGTGTCAGCCTCTCCTATCAGGATATTGCCGCCAGGGAGCGGCTCGCCGCCTTGTGCGCACGCTTCCCCCTGCTGGCGGAGGTGGCAGTGAAAGGGCCCGAGGGGACTGGCGAGGGGAGGTCTGCATGAAGGTGATCGCCCTGCAGGGGATCCGGGGAGGTGTGGGGACCACCGCCATCGTGGCCGGACTGGCCCAGGCTGCCCATGAGCAGGGGGCAAGGGTGCTGGCGGTGGATCTCTGTCCGGACAACCAGCTTGGCATCCACCTTGGCCTGCCCCATGACGATCCGGGAGGCTGGAGCCGGCTGACCCAGCCGGCGCGGGAGTGGCGAGGAGCGCTTCACCGCCGGGAGGAGGGACTGGATCTGCTCTCCCATGGCGGGGGGGAGGGGACGTCGGCCGAGTGGCTGGCGGGGATCGATGGCTATGATCTGGTGCTGCTGGATCTGCCCCTGGGCATGGCCCCCGTCATTCCCTGCAGGCGCTTGCTGGTGGTCAATGCGGATGCCAACTGCCATGTGCGGCTTCACCGCCACCTCTGGGCGGCCGATGAGCGTCTTCTGGTGACCCAGTTCTCCAGCCAGCGGGCCCTGCAGCAGGGGTTGCTGGATCTCTGGCTGGCAGGGGGGCTCCCTCTGCTCAATCTTCATCTGCACAGGGACGAAGCCATGGCGGAGGCCATGGCCGCCAAGCTGCCGGTCGGCCGCTATGCGCCCACCAGTCTGGTTGCCCACGAGCTGGCCGCCCTGGCGACCTGGTGTCTGGCAGAGGGGGAGGCGCCCCGATGAGAGTGCGGCTGCTGACGCCGGCTGCGGGCCTCTGGTGCTCGCAGCGCTATCGCGCACTGCGCGAGCGGGGGGCTTCCCGCCCGGGGGCGGCCGCATTGACCCTGGGCTGGCTGCTGGCCTGGGTTATCTTCCCCCTCGAGCGTCATGGTTGGCAATGGGTGCTGGGCCATGCCCGGGGGCTCTATCCCCAGCTGACGCACCCCCGGGTGGGGGATCCCCTGCGCGTTCTGTTGCAGAGCCTCTGGATGATAGTGCGTCGCCCACAGCCCATCCCTCTGCGCTGGCCTGCCTCCTGGCAACGGCTCTGGCACCGGGGCACTCAGACTCTCGGTGCCTTCCTGGCCCGTCAGGAGGAGAAAGGGCTGGCCGCCGCCAGGGCCACGCCCCGCGAGGCACGCTGGAAGAGCGTGCTGCTCTGCGTGGTGGCCGGGAGCCTCTCCCTGCTCTGCGTCACCCAGCCGTTCACCCTGCAGGCGCAGCTGGTGTTCGTCCTCTTGCTGGCGGCCATGGCCTTCATCCTGCGCGCCGTGCCGGGCCGTTATCCCATGCTGATGATGATGGTGCTCTCCCTCACCATCTCCTGCCGCTACATCTGGTGGCGCTACACCTCGACCCTCGACTGGTTCGACCCCGTCAGCCTGGCCTGCGGCCTGCTGCTGCTGGCCGCCGAGACCTATGCCTGGCTGGTGCTGCTGCTCGGCTACTGGCAGACCGCATGGCCCCTGCACCGCCCTCCGGCACAACTGCCGACGGATCCGGCCCAGTGGCCCAGCGTGGATCTGATGATCCCCACCTACAACGAGGATCTCGCCATCGTGAAGGGGACTGTTTACGCCGCCATGGGGCTCGACTGGCCCGCCGACAAGCTGACCATCTGGCTGCTTGACGACGGGGGGCGGGCGGCGTTTCGCGACTTCGCCGAGGAGGCCGGGATCCGCTATGTGGCCCGGTCGACCCATGAGCACGCCAAGGCGGGCAACATCAATCACGCCCTCAAGATGGCCACCGGGGATCTGGTCGCCATCTTCGACTGTGACCACCTGCCGACCCGCTCCTTCCTGCAGATGACGGTGGGCTGGTTCTACCGGGATCCCCGTCTGGGCGTGGTCCAGACCCCCCACCACTTCTTCTCCGCCGATCCGTTCGAACACAACCTGCAACGGTTTCGCAAGATGCCGAACGAGGGGGCTCTCTTCTACGGCCTGGTGCAGGATGGCAACGACATGTGGGACGCCAGCTTCTTCTGCGGCTCTTGCGCCGTCATCAAGCGCACTGCCCTTGACGAGATCGGTGGCATCGCGGTGGAGACGGTCACCGAGGATGCCCACACCTCCCTGCGGCTGCACCGCCTCGGCTACACCTCGGCCTATATCCGGATCCCGCTGGCGGCGGGGCTGGCCACCGAAAGCCTCTCTGCCCACATCGGTCAGCGCATCCGGTGGGCGCGCGGCATGGTGCAGATCCTGCGTCTGGACAACCCCCTCTTCGGCAAGGGGCTCAAGCTGGGGCAGCGGCTGTGCTACTTCAATGCCATGCTGCATTTCCTCTCGGGCATACCGAGGCTCATCTTCCTGACGGCGCCGCTCGCCTTCCTTATCCTGCACGCCTACATCATCTATGCCCCGGCGGCGGCCATCGCCCTCTACATGTTGCCGCACATCTTCCACAGCGCCCTGACCAACTCCCGGTTGCAGGGCAAGGTGCGCCACTCCTTCTGGGGCGAGGTCTATGAGACGGTGCTGGCCTGGTACATCGCCAGGCCGACCACGGTGGCGCTCTTTGCACCTCACAAGGGGACGTTCAACGTGACCGCCAAGGGGGGGATGACGGAGGAGGTGTTCCTCGATCTGTCGGTCTCCCGCCCCTATCTGCTGCTGATCCTGCTCAATCTGTGCGGGCTGGGCTTCGGTCTCTGGCGCATCGGCACCGGCCCTGCCGACGAGGTGCCGACCCTGATCCTCAGCATGATCTGGACCCTCTACAACATGACCATACTGGGCGGCGCCCTGGCGGTGGCCTTCGAGTCGCGGCAGGTCCGTGCCAATCCCAGGGTGGAGATGGTGATGCCGGCGGCCATCAGGCTGGCGAACGGTCACCTCTACCCCTGTACCGTCAGGGATTACTCCAACGGGGGGGTCGGGGTGCTGCTCGAGGCGCCCCTGCCCCTGGCCGACAAGGAGAGGGTCTGGTTGCTGCTGCGCCATGACCAGCGGGAGCAGGCGTTCGCCGCCAAGGTGCAGCGGGTGTTCGGCTGCAAGCTGGGACTGGAGCTGGAGCCCATGGCGCAGGCGCAGCATGTCGAGTTCATCCAGTGCACCTTCGCCCGGGCCGATACCTGGTCCCTGTGGCAGCAGCGTCTGGGCAAGGATCGCCCCCTCCACAGCCTGCTCGACATTACCCTGCTCGGCTGGGGGGCTTACTGGCGTCTGGCCCGTACCTCACCCATCGGCTTTGTTTGTATCCTCCTCGAGAAGCTGGCTCGCTGGCTCCTCTCCTTCGTTCCCCGTCGCGTCTCCCCAGATTTCCGGGCCGGGACTCCGACCTCACAGACAGTGAAAGGATGATGAAACCACAACGCTACCTTATTCCTCTCCTGCTGATGGCGCAGGGTGCGACCGCCGCCGAGGCCGTCGGCCCCCTGCCGCCCGTTCCCGCTCCGGTGCGCACCCAGGGGATGAGCTTCGAACAGATGGCATCATCGCCAGGCACCCTCTCCCTGCGCGGCAATGCGCCAGACGGACTGGCCGACTTCACCGTGCGGCGGGACGAGGTGGTGACCCGGGCCACCCTGGACCTGAACTTCACGCCATCGCCCTCCCTGCTGCCGCTCATCTCTCAGGTCAAGGTCTATCTCAATGACGAGCTGATGGGGGTGACGGCCCTCAACCAGGATCAGATGGGGACGATGACCCATGCCAGCATCGAGCTGGATCCCCGCTATGCCAAGGATTTCAACCGCCTCAAGGTGAGCTTCGTCGGCCACTATCAGAAAGTGTGCGAGAACCCGGCGAGCGACACCCTCTGGCTCAACGTCAACCGGGACAGCAAGCTGACCCTGCAGTTGCAGACCCTGCCGGTGCGCAACGAGCTCTCCTTCTTCCCCATGCCGTTCCTCGACGTGCGGGACAATGGCAAGCTGACTCTGCCCATGGTGTTCACGGGCTCAGTACCCCTGGAGCAGCAGCAGGCGGCGGCGGTGCTGGCCTCCTGGTTCGGCACCAAGGCCCAGTGGCGGGGCCAGCACTTCCCGGTGCTCATCAACCAGTTGCCGGATCGCAACGCCGTGATCTTTGCCACCAATGACGCGCGCCCCGATTTCCTGGTGGACTATCCCGAGGTGAAGGGGCCCACCATCGACATGATCAGCTCCCCCGACAATCCCTATGTGAAGCTGCTGCTGATCCTGGGGCGGGATCAGCAGGACCTGCTGACGGCGGTGCAGGGGCTGGTGCGAGGCGATGTCATGCTGCGTGGCCAGAGCGTCATGGTGGACGAGGTGAAGCCGCTCTCCCCGCGTCAGCCCTACGATGCCCCGAACTGGGTGCGACTGGATCGCAAGATGCGCTTTGATGAGCTCACGGAGTACCCGGGCCAGTTGCAGGCAACGGGGCGCACGCTGTGGCCCATGAGCCTGACGCTGCGCCTGCCGCCGGATCTCTACCTGCTGGGGGAGAACGGCATCAGGACGGAGCTGAAGTATCACCACACCTCGCCCACCCTGCGCGACGGTTCCCGGCTGGATGTGGGGGTAAACGGCCAGCTCATGAAGTCGTTCACGCTCGAGCCCGGCGAGGTCAAGAGTGAGCGGTTGCTGACCCTGCCGCTCTGGTTTGCCGACGACGGCGACACCATGGCGCTGCGCATGCCCGGGCTCAAGACCACCCAGGCCAACAGCCTGAGCTTCTCGTTCGAGTATGCCCAGCAATACATGGGAGGAACGGAGGATGGCCGTTGCGACCTGGTGATGCCGCCTGCCCATCAGGTGCGCATCGACGAGGGCTCCACCATCGACTTCACCGGCTATCGCCACTTCATCGAGATGCCCGACCTCAAGGCGTTCGCCTATGCCGGCTTCCCGTTCAGCCGGATGGCGGATCTCGCCGACACCCAGATTGTCATGCCGGCCAGACCCCATCCCGGGCAGATCACCACCTTGCTCGATGCCGTCGGTGCCATCGGGGCCGAGACCGGCTATCCGGCACTCTCCCTGCAGGTTCTGGACGACTGGGAGCGGGCGCGCACCGCGGATCGGGATACCCTGCTCATCGGCACCCTGCCGGAGGAGTTTCGAGGGGATCTGGCTCCCGACGCCCTGCTGCAATCCACGCGCAGCTGGGTCAACGAGCCAACCCGCCAGCACAAGGGGGATCTGCTGCACACCATGGCCGATCGCCAGCCCCAGGCCCGGGTGGGCATGACGGGCAATCGGGCCATCGCCGTCATCCTGGGGCTGCAATCGCCGACCCATGATCAGCGCAGCCTGGTGGCCTTGCTGGCGGATGGGCCGGCGGGGGTCACATTGCTCAATGAGGCCCTGCAGACCCGGACCCTGCGCGATCAGGTGGCAGGCTCGGTGGCCATCATCCGGGAATCCGGGGTGAAGAGCCTGGTGGTGGGGGATCGCTACGAGGTGGGTTACCTGCCGTGGTGGGAGCGTCTCTGGCAACTGTTTGCCCGTTATCCGGTGCGTCTTGCCGGGCTGACCCTGCTCTGCATGCTGGTACTGGGCTGGGGCCTGCGGGTGCTGCTTGCCAGTGCCAGCCGCCGCCGTCTGAAGGAAGATTAAGAGATGACTCAGATGAAAAATGTCTGTGGTGCCCTGCTCCTCTGGGCCCTTTGTTCCCTCCCGGCGGAGGCCGTCTGCCACTGGCCGGAGTGGGATCACTTTCGCCAGCACTACATCAGCGAAGAGGGCAGGGTCATCGACCCTGCCGACGGGCGCCGCATCACCACCTCGGAAGGCCAGAGCTATGCCCTCTTCTTCGCCCTGGTCAACGATGACAGGGAGACCTTTGCCCGCCTGCTCGACTGGACGGAGCGGCAGCTCGCCCGCGGGGATCTGACCGGCTTCCTGCCATCCTGGCTCTGGGGCAGGCAGCAGGACGACAACTGGGGCGTGCTGGACGCGAACAGCGCGTCGGATTCGGATCTTTGGATAGCCTACAGCCTGCTGGAGGCGGGTCGCCTGTGGGACAACCACAGCTACTCTGCCCTCGGCACCCTGTTGCTGCGCCGCATCGCCCGGGAAGAGGTCGCCACGCTGCCGGGTCTCGGCCCCGTGTTGCTGCCCGGGGCGAAAGGCTATGAGGGGGAGGGACGCTGGACCCTCAATCCCAGCTATCTGCCTCCACAACTGCTGGCCAGATTCGCCTCCTTCCAGGGGCCCTGGGGCGAGATGCGGGCCCTCTTGCCCAAGCTGTTGCAGGAGAGTGCGCCCCGTGGCTTTGCCCCGGACTGGGTGGACTGGCAGGCCGACAAGGGATGGCAGGTGACGGCGGACAAGGGCGACATCGGTGGCTATGACGCCATCCGCGTCTATCTCTGGCTCGGCATGTTGAGCGAGGAGGATCCCGCCAGGGCTTCCCTGGTGGCCCATTTTGCCCCCATGCTGGCGCAGCTGACCGAATCGGGTCATCTTCCCGAGCGGGTCTCCAGCCAAAGTGGTCAGGTTCAGGGCAAGGGGCCGAGCGGCTTTGCCGCCGCCCTCCTGCCCCTGTCACGGGGCTTGCCGGCGCAGGTCACCTTGCGCAAGCAGGTCTCCGATCACGGGCTGGATGCGGATGCCTACTACGGCAGCGTGCTGACCCTGTTCGGCGCAGGCTGGGATCAGGGGCGTTATCGCTTTGCCGCCGACGGTACCCTGCAGCCGGATTGGAGCGAATCATGTCAGGCAGAGTGACCCTGGGGTGCCTGTTCGCCTGCCTGATGAGCGGAGCCCTGGCGCAAGGGACGGTACAGCCGGTGGCCTGGCTGCTGGAGCAGGTCAGGATTGGCGAGGCCCGTGGGCGGGAAGATCTCGTCAGCAACAGCCTCTATTCCCTCTCCCTGGTGGAGCCCGATCATCCGGAGCTGCTGGCAGCCCAGGCCCGTCAGGCCCTGCGCCAGGGCAAGGTCAAGGAGGCCGGGGCACTGCTGGCCCGCCTTGGCAAGCAAGACCCCGACTCTGCGCTCTATCGTCAGGGCATGGCCAACCTGGCCCTGAACGAACCGGCCAGGCGCCAGCAACTGCAACAAGCCAGGCTGCTGACCAGCGCCGGCAGGCTGGAGGAGGCCGAGCGTCTCTATCGCTCCCTGTTCTCCGGTGACTTGCCCCCCAATCTCGACGTGGCGGTGGATTATGCCCTGTTGCAGACACGGATCCCGGCCATGAAGGCGAAGGGGCTGGCGGCCCTGGAGGCACTCAACCGGCAATATCCGGGTGAGCCCAGAGTGCGGGGCGGGCTGGCTCGCCTCTATCTGGCGGAGGGTCGGCGCCAGGGGGCGCAGAACCTGTTGCGCGAGATGGCGCGAGATCCCTATCAGCGGGACGAGGCCGCCGAGATCTGGCTCGCGGACATCGAATCCCTGCCCATCGGTCCCGGGAGCATCGCTGCCTTGCAGGAGTACATGGTGCTCTTTGGCGAAGGGGATACCACCAAGGCGGAACAGCTGCTCGCGGCCCAGGAGGAGAAGTGGGCCTCGCCCGCCTATCGTGCACGCCAGTCGGCGCTCGCAAGCACGGCGGGAGGTGGTGCCTCCATCTCCCGCTTGCAGCGTGCCCTGGCTGCCAACCCGGGGGATCCCGAACTCATGGGGGCCCTCGGGCAGGCCTACTCCCGCAACGATCAACGAGCGCTGGCCATCGCCCAGTTTGAATGGGTGCTGGCACACCCCGAGGTGACCGACAAGGACAAATGGCGCAGCCTGCTGGCCACCAACCGCTACTGGCTGCTGGTGAGCCAGGGGCGCAGCGCCCTGGAACGGGAGCAGTGGGATGAGGCGGCGACCCTGTATCGCCGTGCCATCGCCCAGGATGGGCGTGAGCCCGAAGCCTGGCTGGGGCTCGGAGACAGCGAGCGTGGCCGCCATCGCGATGCCGACGCGGAGTCCGCCTACCGCAAGGCGCTCGCCATGGGGAGCGCGCGGGAGCGGGCACTGGCCCGCCTGTTCGATCTCTACAAGGAGCAGGATCCGGCGCGGGCCCTGGCCCTGCTGGAGCAGCAGGGCCCCCCCGGGATGCAGGCCGAAGGGCGGCGGCTCAAGGCCGGGCTGTTGCAGGAGGAGGCCGATCAGCTCGATCGGGCCGGCAAGGTGGCGGCGGCGCTGCGCCTTCGCGAGCAGGCACTCGCGCTGACCCCGGAAGAGGTGTGGCTGGCCTATCGAGTGGCCGATACCCGGGCCCGCCTCGGGGAAGCCGGGA
The DNA here is from genome assembly GCF_014168615.1 of Aeromonas sp. WP2-W18-CRE-05. Taxonomy (NCBI): domain Bacteria; kingdom Pseudomonadati; phylum Pseudomonadota; class Gammaproteobacteria; order Aeromonadales; family Aeromonadaceae; genus Aeromonas; species Aeromonas sp. WP2-W18-CRE-05. Next base: position 648,277 of record NZ_AP021917.1, read on the forward strand.
GCGGGGAGCGGCTCTTGCGGGAACGGCTGGCGGCGCGGCCCCAGGACGCCACCCTGCGCTACGCCACCGCCCTCTATCTCTCGGGGCAGGACAAGACGGTGGAGGCGAGAGGGGTGCTGGCCGCCATCCCTAGGTCCGGCTGGACACAGGACATGGATGCGCTGGATCGGCGCCTCGCCCGCGGCGAGGTGCTCGCCAGGGCGAGGGCGAGTCACGAGGCCGGGGATGATGAGGGGGCCGAACGCCTGCTTCAGCCGTTGCAGCCGGATGAAGAGGCGAGCCTGATGCTGGCGGAGTGGGCCACGGATCGGGGGGCCTATGCACTGGCGGAGCAGCGCTATCAGGAGGTGCTTGCCCGCACGCCGCAACAGCCCGAGGCCAGGCTCGGCATGGCCGAACTGGCCAGGGCCAGGGGCGATCTGGCAAAGGCCCGTCACTGGCTGCCCGCCTGGCCGGTCAGCCCGCTGCCCCCGGAGGGGGCCAACTACTACCGCCGGGTAGCCAATCTCTATCAGGCGCTGGGAGAGGGCGAGACAGCCCGCGCCATCTTCACCGACTACGAACCCCTGGTGGCGATGCAACCGGCCTCCCAGCAGACGGCGCTGTTCTGGCGCGATGCCGCCCGCCAGCGCGTTGCCGAGCATGATGTGGAAGGGGCTCTGGTGCGGGATCGCAAGGGGCTGGTGGCCGCAGGTCTGGCCCCCCGCGAGGATCTGGAGGGGGGCGAGCTGACCCGGCTGGCACGCAGTCAGGATGGGGAGGGGTGGCTGGCATCCGGCCTGCGCAGCGATCTCGACAGGCACTACCGGCAGAGCCAGACCACCTTCTCCCTCGACAGCGATTACTGGGGCTCCAGCGGTACCGGGGGCTACTCGGATCTGCGGGCGCTGACCCAGATGGCGCAACTGGATACGCCGCTGGCCGGTGGTACCGCCTTCGGCCGCCTTGAACTGGTCGACATGGATGCCGGAGATCTGCCGGACTCCCCTTACCGGGCGCAGTTCGGTACCTGTGTGGCCAGGGACTGTCGCGGGGACGCGCACCAGCAGAGCCGGGGGACCACCCTGGCGGCAGGCTGGCAGCGGGGGGCCTGGGCGTTCGATCTGGGGACCACGCCCCTCGGTTTCGAGGTGGTGGACTGGGTTGGTGGCGCCACCTTGACCGGTGACTGGCACACGCTGGGGTGGGGGATGACCCTCTCGCGTCGGCCCGTCAGCAGCTCGCTGCTCTCCTATGGGGGAACGGTGGATCCGGGCACGGGCATCAGCTGGGGCGGGGTGCGGGCGAACGGGATGCGCCTCGATCTCAGCCGGGATCTGGGAGGGGCCGTCGGGTTCTGGGGCAGCGCCCAGCAGCACCTGCTGACCGGCAAGAACGTGCCCGACAACTGGCGCACCCGGCTCATGGGAGGCGGCTACTACAAGCTGGTCAACGAGACCCATCGCCGTGCCAGCGTGGGGCTCAGCACCATGCTGTGGCACTACCAGCAGGATCTGGGGGGCTATACCCTGGGGCAGGGGGGTTATTACAGCCCGCAGGGGTACTTCTCGCTCTCGGTGCCGGTCAGCTACCGGCAGCGTACCCCGGACTGGTCATGGGAGCTGGGGGGATCGGGATCCTGGTCCTACGCCCGAACCGACGACAGCCGTCGCTACCCGCTGGAAGGCCTGCTGCCCGCCGGTTTGCCAGACAGAAATGCGCCTGTGAAAGGGGGCAGTAGCAGTGGATTCGGCTACACCCTGAATGGCGTGGTGGAACACAGGCTGACGGAACACTGGCGCATCGGTGGCCGGGTGGACATCCAGCAGGCGGATGACTATGCCCCCAGCCATGTCACCCTGTTCCTGCGCTACACCTTCAAGCCCTGGCAAGGGGATCTCGACATGCCGCCAAGGCCTCTCACTCCCTACGCGGACTTCGACTGACAGAGGCGCCCGTCATCACCGGGCGCCCTTATTTCAGATAGGAACGCAGTACCCTCACCACCTGATCCAGATCGTCCAGCCGCTCGGCATGGGTCGCCTCCTCGGCGCCAAGATGCTCGCGCATGTGCCCCTCCAGCACCTCCAGCATCAGGCCGTTGACGGCGCCGCGGATGGCGGCGATCTGCTGCAGGATGGCGGCGCAGTCTGTTTCCTGTTCCAGGGCGCTCTCCAGGGCGCCGGTCTGCCCCTTGATGCGCCTGACCCGTGCCAGCAACTTCTTCTTGTCGTGAACCGTGTGTGACATGCAGGATCCTCTCGATCAATAAAACTATACTGGGGTATAGTATATGGCATCCTCGTTTTCAGGAGAAATCCATGCCATCCCTCGCCTCATCCCACTGTCACCACCCCGTCGTCCACGAAGGGAATCCCCTGGCCGAACAGAAGACCCGCTGGGCCGTGCTGCTCACTGTCGTCATGATGGTGGCGGAGATCGGTGGCGGCTGGTTCTACAACTCCATGGCGCTGCTGGCCGACGGCTGGCACATGAGCTCCCATGCCCTGGCCCTCGGCCTCTCGGTGCTGGCCTATCGCGCTGCCCGCCACTTCGCGCGGGATCACAGGTTCAGCTTCGGTACCTGGAAGATAGAGGTGCTGGGGGGCTTCAGCAGCGCCCTGCTGCTGGTGGGGGTGGCGGGATTGATGCTGTTCGAGTCGGTGGCCAGGTTGCTGGACCCCAGCCCCATCTATTATCAGCAGGCGATCGGCATTGCCCTGCTGGGCCTGCTGGTGAATCTGGCCTGTGCTTGGCTGCTCAGGGACGATCACGGCCATCACCATGGTCACGACCACCATCACGGTCATCACGACCACTCGCACGATCACCACCACGGCCATCAGGATCTCAACCTGCGCGCCGCCTATCTCCACGTGCTGGCGGACGCGGCCACCTCGGTGCTGGCGATTCTGGCGCTGGTGGGAGGCATGTTGTGGGGGGCGGACTGGCTGGATCCCCTGATGGGCATCGCCGGGGCCGTGCTGGTGGCGGTGTGGGCCAGGGGGCTGCTGCGTGATACCGGGCGCGTCTTGCTGGATGCGGAGATGGATGCGCCCCTGGTGGACGAGATCCGCGAGGTGATCGCCGAGCTGCCTGGCGCCGAGATCCGCGATCTGCACGTCTGGCGGGTGGGGCAGATGCAGTATGCCGCCGCGATGTCGTTGCAGATGGCGACCCCGGTCCCGGCACAGGCGATCCGTGAGCGCCTTGCCATCCATGAGGAGCTGGTGCACCTGACCATCGAAGTGTCTGCCGACTGACGCCCCTGGCGGGTGTCAGCGGGGAGGCTCGCTCCCCTGATCCTGCCAGAGGGAGCCCAGCATCAGCCTCAGCAGCAGTCCCGGCGGGTCGTCGAGCAGGCGGCCCGGCTCCAGCAGCAGGTGGCCGTCGGCACGAAAGCCCAGGCTGGCGTGGACCTTGCCTTCCTCGCCACACACCTGGAGGAGGCCGTTCAGGGAACCTCCCTCGCCGGGTTGACAGCGCAGCCGCAGCTCCCGTGGTTCCCCCAGCAGGGTGAAGGCGCGGGCGAGGGGCGGGCTCTCTTCATAATCCGGCCAGTTGAAGAAGTGATAGCGTTCGGCGAGCACGCCGGCCTGCTGGCAGAACTGATCGAACAACTGGGCAATGCCCTGATACTCCTGGTCCAGCCGCCTGGCCTGCTCCTCAATCCGTTTCATCACCCAGCCCCCTCTATCCATTTGATTGGACATTGATTTCGTCACTCGCTCCCCTCTTTCCGCTGGTATGGGCCGAAAGCGGTGCCAGGTCTGTGAGCGCGATCGAGTTTTCGTTATGAAAACGTTATCTTGTTGATGCGGATTGGTTTTTTTTGCCCATCCGCTCACATTTACGGCAATTCCCGCTGATTAATATGACACCGCTCGGCAATGACCGGGTACTCGGATATCGAGACTAACTACAGCGGGAATTATAAAAAAATGGATATGAAAAAGACCAAAGTGGCGCTGGTAACAGCCTCACTGCTCGCGCTTTTGTCAGGCTGTAACGACAACAGTTCTTCTGCTTCTGCCCCTCAGGATGAGCCCGTCGCTCGTCTTCCCAACGTCCAGCCCCCGGCCGAACTGCTGACGGCCGGCCCCGACGAAGCGGTCATCGCCCTGGTGGATACCCAGACCAGCGCGGCGCGCGGTGTCACCGGCCCGTTCGCCAGCCACAGCCTGCACCTGTGGAACAACGACGCCTGCAACTCGACCTCGGAGGGCGGCCTCAACACCGGTTGGGATGACAAGAGCAAGACGCCGTCCGCGGCGGACAGTTTTGGTCCGGCCTGGGTCGTGCCGCTCTCCAAGATGGAAGGCTGCATCAACTTCATCGCCCGCAACGGCGATCTCGCGAACCTGACCGGCAGCGACATGAAGGTGGTCTTCAGTGATCACCCGGATCGCACCGTGGCCATCGTCGCCGGCAAGAACGAGATCTTCGGCAGCCGGGCGGAAGCCTTCACCGCCGCCTTCGGCGTGGCGGGGGCCAGTGCCCATCTCATCGACGACAACACCCTGATTTGGCAAGGGGGCAAGGACAAGCCCTATGTGCGCCTCTACTACACAGAGTCAGGCACCATCACCGCAAACAGCGAGGGTGTATTCGATTTTCCCTACCTCAAGCTGACCCCGACCAGCCTGACCGAAGAGCAGCAGGCCAAATACCCGCATCTCAAGGATGCCGCCGCCTTCGCCCTGCCTGCGGGGAAAGATCTCAAGCCCCTGCTCAAGGGTGAGCTGGTCGCCATCGGGACCGATGCGGACGGCATCCTGCAGGGGGCGACCCTGGTGCAGAGTGCCGGTGCCCTCGATGCCCTTTACAGCGAAGCGGCCACCAAGCTGGCCTACGGCGCCGTGGTGGAGGGGGGGCAATGTCACCTTCCGGCTCTGGGCGCCGACCGCCAAGTCGGTCAAGCTGGCGCTGTTCGACGAGCAGCACAAGTCGCTTGGGGAGCGCGCCATGACCCTGGACGAGGCCAGCGGCAGCTGGAGCGTGCAGGGGGGCAGCGATCTTGTCGGCAAATACTACCGCTACGATATCCAGGTCTATCACCCGGTCAGCCGCAAGCTGGAATCCTATCAGGTGACCGACCCCTACTCCCTGAGCCTGGCGATGAACTCCGAGTTCAGCCAGGTGGTGGATCTCGACGATCCGGCCCTCAAGCCGGAAGGCTGGGACAGCCTCAAGGCGCCCCACAGCCAGAAGAACCCCGCCGACATCACCATCTATGAGGCCCACGTCCGGGATCTGACCGGCAACGACGAGTCGACGCCGGTGGATCACCGCGGCAAGTTCCTCGGGCTGACCGACAGCGACAGCGTGCCCGTCACCCACCTGAAATCCCTGGCCAAGAGCGGCGTCAGCCACCTGCACCTGCTGCCGGTGTTCGACATCGCCACCGTCAACGAGGATCCGGCCAAGGTGGCCAACATCGGTGATGACTTCAGCAAGCTGTGCGAGGTCAATCCCGAGGTCAAGAACTCCAGGTTTGCCAGCCACTGTGGTGGCGGCGAGACCATCGAAGCCGTGCTCGGTGATCTGCAAGCCAGCGACAGCAAGGAAAACCCCGTGGTGCAGGAGCTGTACGGCTACCTGCGTGGGGTGGACTCCTTCAACTGGGGCTATGACCCCTACCACTACACCACCCCGGAAGGCTCCTACGCCACCAATGCGGAGGGGACGACCCGGATCAAGGAGTTCCGCGAGATGGTGCAGGCCATCAAGCAGAACATCGGCATGAACGTGGTGATGGACGTGGTCTACAACCACACCAACGAAGCGGGTCTCGGTTCCAAATCCGTGCTCGACAAGATTGTGCCCTGGTACTACCAGCGCCTCAATCCGGAGACCGGTTCGGTGGAAAACTCCACCTGCTGCTCCAACACGGCGCCGGAACACGCCATGTTCGCCAAGCTGATGGATGACTCTCTGGTCACCTGGGCGCGGGACTACAAGATCGATGCCTTCCGCTTCGACCTCATGGGCCATCACCCGAAAGATCAGATGGTGCAGGCCCTGGCCGAGGTGAAGAAGGTCAATCCGGACATGTACTTCTACGGCGAGGGGTGGAACTTCGGCGAGGTACAGGATGACAAGCGCTTCGTGCAGGCGACCCAGAAGCACCTGGCCGGTACCGGCATCGGCTCCTTCTCCGACCGGCTGCGTGATGCGGTGCGCGGCGGCAGCCCGTTCGACGGCGGCGAAGCCATTCGCAAGACCCAGGGCTTTGGCAACGGCGCCCTGGTGGATGCCAACGAGCTGGACGGCGTCGATCTCGCCACCGCCCTGCATCAGTCCGATCTGGTGCGCCTCGGCATGGCGGGCAACCTCAAGGAGTTCGTGCTGACCGACAAGGACGGCATACCGAAGAAAGGCTCCGACATCGACTACAACGGTCAACCGGCGGGCTATGCCCAGGATCCGACCGAAATCCAGAACTATGTCGACAAGCATGACAACCAGACTCTGTTCGACAACCTGGTGTACAAGGCACCCGCCGGGGCCGACCTGGTGCGGATGCAGGGGGTCTCTCTGGCGACCGCCATGCTGGGTCAGGGCATTCCCTTCACCCACGCGGGTGTCGAGCTGCTGCGTTCCAAGTCCATGGAGCGGGACAGCTATGACTCCGGTGACTGGTACAACCGGGTCGACTACGGCTTAAGTGACAATAATTTTGACAAAGGGCTGCCGCGCAAGGACAAGGACGAGGCCAACTACGAGCTGATCGAGCAGGTGCTCGGCCAGCACGCCAAGCCGGGTTCGGCCGAGATGCATCAGATGGTGAACTTCTACCAGGAGCTCTCCGAACTGCGTCAATCCTCTCGTCTGCTGCGTCTTGGCAGCGGCGCCGAGGTGATCAAGCGGGTCGACTTCCGCAACACCGGCCCTGAGCAGATCCCGGGTCTCATCGTGATGAGCGTGGATGACGGGGTGGGCGCCGGTGCGGATCTGGATCCGGCCATCGACGGCCTGGTGGTGATGATCAACGCCACCAATCAGCCCCAGAGCATCGGCGATTTCCGTGACGGCAAGGATCAGCCCATCGATCTGACCGGCATGGTCCTGAGCGGTGCCCACCGTGACTCCGACAGCATCGCCAGCGGTGCGGCCAATGACAGCGGTCAGCTGACCCTTGGCGCCTGGTCGGCGGCGGTGTTCGTCAAGCCGCAGAGCGGTGCCCAGGGCGCGGGGCTGCCGGTGAGCAAGAAGACGGATCTGAGCACCTTGCCTCCCTTCGGTGACACCGAGGTGTTCGTGCGCGGTTTCCTGAATCAGTGGGATCCGGTCAACAAGATGAACTTCAGTGGCAACTTCATCTATGAGTTCACCACCGAGGTGACGGCGGATCAGCTGGGGTCGACCCAGGTGAAGATCGCTGGCAACGAGTGGAGCGGCCCCGTCAATTACGGCAAGTGCAGCGATACCGACCAGCTTGCGACCGGCCAGGTCAATACGCTCTGTGCCAATGGCGGGGATCTGCCGTTCAACGTGGAGAAGGCTGGCACCTACAAGTTTGTCTTCACCGCCATGAACAAGGACAAGCCCACCCTGAGTGTCAGCTACACCGAACCGGCGCAGAGCTGCAAGGTGCTGGATACCGTCGCGGGCAATCCGCTCGGCTTCCCGCTCTATGTGCGCGGCAGTCTGAGCGACTGGAACGCCCAGCCGGCCTACCAGCTGAGCTACAAGGGGATGGAAGGTAACCTCGCCATCTATCAGGCCGCCTTCAACTACGCGGGCAGCTTTGACTTCAAGTTTGCCAACGACGATGGCAACTGGAGCAAGCAGTTCTTCGTGAAGGATGCCGGTGGCACCCTGATCGCACTGGAGCCCGAGCAGGTTTACCCGCTCCAGCACGGCGATGGTGGCATGGGCAACAACAGCATCACGCTGGAACAGGGTCTGTGGAGCTTCCTGGTGAAGGTTGACCCGACCCAGACTTCCGGCGAGGTGGGCAGCGTCATCATCCAGGAGTGCAGCGCCAAGTAAGTCTTTCCCATCGAGCCCGGGGCTGGCTCGGCAGCCCCGGGTTGAATTCCGCCTCGCCAAGGGCGGGATAACACCGAGAGAGTAAGCAAAGCGCGACTGCCGACCGGCAGCCGCGCTTTTTCTTTGCTCGTGGGCGAGGCAATAAAAAAACCGCCCCGTTGGGGCGGCTGTTGGTTGTACCGTTAACGGCCGGCCTAGCGTTTTCGCAGCAGGCGCAGGGCGTTGGCGGTGACCAGGGCGGTGGCGCCGGTGTCGGCCAGCACCGCAATCCACAGGCCGGTGATGCCGAGCAGGCTGGTGACCAGGAAGATGGCCTTGAGCCCCAGCGCCAGCGCTATGTTCTGGTGGATGTTGGCCAGTGCCGCACGGGAGAGCCGGATCATGGCGGCGACCCCGCCGAGCTGGTTGTGGGTCAGCGCCGCATCGGCGGTTTCCAGCGCCACGTCGGTACCGCCTCCCATGGCGATGCCGATGCTGGCCCGCTTCATGGCCGGCGCGTCGTTGATGCCATCGCCAATCATCGCGACTTTCTGGCTGAGGCCGAGCTTGGCGATTTCATCGACCTTGCCCTCCGGCAGCAGGCCGGCGCGCCAGCCCATGCCGAGCTCACCGGCGATGGCCTCGGCGGCGCGGGGGTTGTCACCGGTCAGCATGATGCTCTTGAGACCGAGCTGGTTGAGCTCTTGCAGCGCCGCAGCCGCTTCCGGCCGGATCTGGTCGCGCAGGGCCAGCAGGGCGGCCGGGGCGGCGTCAGGTTGACCGAGCATCACCACTGTCTTGCCTTGCTGCTCCAGGGTGGCGACCCGGGTCTGCATCGCCGCATCCAGGGTGGCGACCCGGCTCGGTGCCAGCAACTGCCAGAGGGTGCCGTCGATGCGACCTTCCACGCCCATGCCGGGCAGGGCGCGCAGCTCCTGGGCGGCGGCGAGGCTGAGGCCCCGCTCACTGGCCGCGGTCACCACGGCGCGGGCCAGCGGGTGGTGGGAGCCCTGCTCGATGGCTGCCGCCAGCGCCAGCAGGTCGGCCTCAGGCTGGCCATTGAGGCTCACCAGTTCAGTCAGCTGCGGCTTGCCCAGGGTCAGGGTGCCGGTCTTGTCAAAGGCCAGGATATCGATGTGGGCGAGGCGCTCCAGCGCGGCGCCCCCCTTGATGAGGCCACCCTGCCGGGTGGCTGCCGCCAGTGCCGAGGTGACCGCCGCCGGGGTGGAGATGACCAGGGCGCAGGGGCAGCCGATCAGCAGCAGCGCCAGCCCGCGATAGACCCACTCGTCCCAGCTCTGGCCGAAGGCGAGCGGCGGTACCAGCACCACCAGCAGGGCAACCAGCATCATGGCCGGGGTATACCAGCGGCTGAAGCGGTCGATGAAGCGCTCGATGGGCGCGCGCTGGGTCTCGGCCTCTTCGATGAGATGCAGAATGCGGTCGATGGCGTTGTTGCCGGGCTCGGACACCACCTCGAGGCGCAGCACCCGATCCGCCGCCAGGCTGCCGGCGGGCACCTTGTCACCCTGACGGCGCTCCACCGGGATGGATTCGCCGGTCAGGGCGCTCTCGTCAAAGGCGCCGAGGGGGTCGAGCAGGCGGGCATCGGCGGCCAAGCGGGCGCCCGGGGCGATTTCGATGATGTCGCCGGGGCGCAGCTGGTCGGCAGCGACCTCTTCGCGCACCTCGCCCTCGGCAGTGGTGCGGATGCGCAGCGCCTTGTCGGGCACCAGCGCCATCAGGGCGGTGACCCCGGCGCGGGCGCGGCCGGCGGCGTAGGCCTCCAGATGTTCCCCCAGCATGAACAGCAGCAGCACCATGGCCGCTTCGGCGGTTTCACCGAGGAACAGGGCCCCCACGGCGGCGACCGTCATCAGGGTCTCGATGGCGAAGGGGGAGCCGCTTCTGGTCAGTGCCCACGCCTTGCGGGAGATGGGCCACAGCCCCCAGAGGGTGGCCAGGGTAAAGAGCGGCTGACCGAGCTGGTTCGGCAGCAGGGCCGCCATCCCCATCAAGCCGGCGAGCGACAGGGGCTGCCAATACTTGGTGAGCAGGTTGCTGACCCTCTGCATCAGCGGGCTGCGGCCCGGTTCGCTGCGAGCCGTGTTCTGAGCGCCTCCTTTGAGCTGGAAGCCGGCGGCCAGCACGGCGGCGGTAACGGGGTCGGGGGAGAGGCCGGGGGCCAGATCCACCACCAGCTTCTCGGTGGCAAACAGCACCCGAGCCTGTTGTACGCCCTCCACCCGGCTGACGGCGGTCTCTATCTTGCGTGCACAGCTGGGACAATCCATGCCCAGCACCTGCCAGCTGTGGCGGCGGCTGTTCTGCTCGGGGGTCGTCAGCGGCGGCTCGGTCGCGGCGGCCGTGTGGGCGTGCCCCTGCTCATGATGATCGTGGTCGTGGTCGTGGGCTGTGTCGGTGGCGCAAGCGCCTCTGGGGGGCTCTTCATCCCCCGGGCCGTCTGCGCCACTTTGCCCCTGATGATCGTGGCGGGTCGGGTTGGCGACACCACTGGCCTGTGCCCCGTTGTCGCAGCAGTGGCTGGTGTGGCTGTGCCCGGCCTGTGGGGTGGCGGCCTTGCTGACGGCCTTGATGGGGGCGGCGGCGTGTTGATGGCTGCAGCAGGATTTGCTCATGATGCGTTCCTCTTGAGGGATCCCGCCCCTGCGGGATCCTGGATGACTGAGCCGAGTGTAAACCTTGGTGTAAAGTCCAAGGTCAAGCACTCTTCTCCTCCTTGTCCGGGGCCATGACAGTGACCGCTGATCTGCCCCTGGAGCAGGGGGGACGCAAAGGGATGCCAAATCCCTTTCATTAGCGGGTGTTTGTCATCCCGTGGCGGGCCTATACTGGGGACCCTGGATCCCACATCAATCATCAAGGACCTAACATGAGCAATACCGTCACCCTGCAAGGCAACCCCGTCTCCGTCTCCGGCCACTTCCCCGTTGCCGGTGAGCAGGCCAAGCCCTTCTCCCTGGTTGCTGGCGATCTGTCCGATGCGACCCTGGCAACCTTCGCCGGCAAGCGCAAGATCCTGAACATCTTCCCGAGCGTCGACACCCCGACCTGCGCCACTTCCGTGCGCAAGTTCAACGAGCAGGCAAGCGCCCTGAACAACACCGTCGTGCTGTGCATCTCTGCCGACCTGCCGTTCGCCCAGGCCCGTTTCTGCGGCGCCGAGGGTCTGGACAAGGTGGTGAACCTCTCCACCCTGCGGGGTGTCTCCTTCCTGCAGGACTACGGCGTGGCCTTCTCCTCCGGCCCGCTGGTGGGTCTGGCTGCCCGTGCCATCGTGGTACTGGATGAGCACGACAAGGTGCTGCACAGCGAGCTGGTGGCCGAAGTCGCCGACGAGCCGAACTACGCCGCCGCCCTGGCCGTTCTGTAAGTCGCGTCACAGGCTGATTGCCTGACGGCCTGCCCCGTTCACACGGGGCAGGCCGTTTTTATTGCGCTCCCGAACCTTTTACTTATGGGGTGGGTCTGGCTAGACTTCGCCTCCACATCCTCGTTCAGCCTGTATCTGCGATCCCCATGACGTTTGACGAACTCGCCCTTGCCCCCGCCCTGTTGCCCCTGCTGCCCGCAGCGCTGGAAAAACCGACCCCCATTCAGCAGCTAGCCATTCCTGCTGCCTTGTCAGGACGGGATCTGCTTGCCCTGGCCAGGACCGGCAGTGGCAAGACCCTGGCATTCGGCCTGCCGCTGCTGCAAAGGCTGGACGCAGCCAGTGACCGGGTACAGGGATTGGTACTGGTCCCCACCCGGGAGCTGGCAAGCCAGGTGAGCGCCGCCCTGCAGGAGATTGCCGACGGGTTGGGGGTGCGCCTTCTGACCCTGTGTGGCGGGGTGGCCCAGGAGTGGCAGGAGCAGGAACTGGCTCTCGGCCCCCAACTGCTGGTGGCGACCCCCGGACGGTTGCGGGACTTGCTGGCCCAGCAGACGCTGGGGCTGGGTGCCCTGCGCATGCTGGTGCTGGATGAAGCGGATCGCCTGCTGGAGATGGGGTTCTGGCCCGATATCCTGTGGCTGATGAAGGCAATGCCGGAGGCGCGGCAGCAGATGCTCTTCTCCGCCACCTTGCCGGTCGAACTGGAGAGCCTGGCCTCGGGCCTGCTGCAGGATCCGGTGCGCATCGAGGCCGAGCCGCTCAACAGCCTGGTGAGCGACATCGAGGAGCGGCTCTATCTGGTCAACAGGAGCAGCAAGGTGCCTGCGCTGATCGCCCTGCTGGAGGCTGGAGAGTGGCCCCAGGTGCTGGTCTTCATCAGTGCCAGGGACGACGCGGACGGGGTGGCCAAGAAACTCGCCAGAACTGGCATGACGGTGGCAGCCCTGCATGGAAACAAGGATCAGGCCGTGCGGGAGCAGGCACTGGCGGATTTCAAGGAGGGCAGGGTGCGGGTGCTGGTGGCCACGGACCTGATGGCGCGCGGCATCCACGTGGAGGCATTGCCCGTGGTGATCAATCTGGATCTGCCGGACCATGCGCCCGTCTACGTGCATCGTATCGGTCGTACCGCCCGTGCCGGACAGAGCGGTCTGGCCATCTCCCTTACCTGCCACGGGGATGGGGAGGCGCTCGAGGGGATCCGGGCCCTGACCGGTCGGCCCCTGCCCCTGGCGGCGCTGGCAGGTTTCCCGGTGACCGACAAACCCGCCAGCGGGGAGAGCAAACGGGCGCCAAGAGACAAGCAGGCGAACCGTCGCACCCAGGGCAAGCGCAGCATCAAGCAGTTCAAGGGCAAATCCTGAGACGGACTTCTTGCCCCCGGCGGGAGCCTGTCGTCGTGAAGGAGAGGAGAGATCGGCAGCGCGCCCGGGGGCGCGCCAAACTACACGGCAAGGGGGTCAGTCGTGGAACTGGTTGATCAGGCGGGAGAGGTTTTGCAGCCGCTCCACCAGCAGGGTGATGCCATCGAGGGCCTGACGGCTGTTGTCCGCGGTGTGGCTCGCCAGTTGGTGGATCTGGTGGATCCCCTGATCCAGGGTGCTGGTGACATCCGCCTGCTGGCTCACCGCCTGGGCTATCTCGTCGCTGGTGTGGGTCACCCGGGCCAGCATCCGGTTGATCTGGTCGAGCACCTCGGCGGTGGCCCCCATGTGCTGCTGGCAGAGCACTGATGTCTGGGCCCCCTGCTCCATTCCATCGGACAGTTGCCGGGTACTCTGTTGCAGCGCCCCTATCATGTCGCTTATCTCGCCGGTGGAGCTGCGGGTTTTCTGGGCCAGGGCCCGTATCTCGTCGGCCACCACCGCAAAGCCGCGCCCCTGTTCACCGGCCCGTGCCGCCTCGATGGCCGCATTGAGGGAGAGCAGGTTGGTCTGATCCGCAATCTGCCCGATCACCTCCAGAATGCCGTTGATCTTCTGGCTGTCCTGGGTCAGGCGCGCCAGCACGCCCTGGCTGGCGTCCAGCTCCTGATGAAGCCTGTCGACCGAATCCCGGGTGGTGGCCAGCGCCTGCTGGCCACTGGCGGACACCTGCTGGACCTCGCCCACCAGCGCATTGGCCTGGTGGGCATTGTCAGCCACATCGCGGATGGACTGGCTCATCTGGGTGATGGCCGCCGCCAGTTGCTCGCTCTGGGCCCGCTGCTGTTGCAGGTGAGTGTCTATGGTCTGGATATGCCCCCTGTCATCCTCCGCCGCCTGCAGGATCTGCTGGTTGGTGTCCGCGCTGCGACCCACCACGGCGCGCAGCTCCGCCTTCTTCATGCGCAGCAGCAGTTCAAGGGCGGCCAGGCTGTCCTGACGCCTGGCATAGAGTACCTGGCAAAGGGCGCTGCCCTGCTCCTCGCCCGCCATGGCCAGCAGCCTGGCCAGCCGCCGTTGCAGATGCCAGCCATGTCCCATCTGGGCCAGCAAGCAGAGCAGAGTGATGACTCCCCACCCCGGCTGGCCGGTGACCAGACTGGCCCCCATGCCGAGCAGGGCGGTGCCAGAGAGCAGCAGACACAGCTGCCCCGGCTCCAGGGTCAGCCGGGCCAGCCAGGGCAGTGCCTTGCCGTCACGGATCCGGGCATAGAGCTGCTCTGCCCAGGCGATGTCGTGATCCTGGGGACGGGTGCGGACAGACTGGTATTCGATGATCTGCTGCTGATCGTTGAGAATCGGCGTGACGTAGGCGTTGACCCAGTAGAACTGACCACTCTTGGCGCGGTTCTTTACCAGCCCCATCCAGCTCTTGCCTTGTTGCAGGCGACGCCACATGTCGGCGAACGCAGCCTTGGGCATGTCGGGGTGGCGGACCAGATTGTGGGGCTCCCCTTCCATTTCGGTCGCGCTGTAGCCCGCCACATCGCAAAAGTGCTGGTTGGCATAAGTGATGTGACTGGCGGGATCCGTGGTCGAGATCAGTGAGATGTGATCGGGGAAACGGATCTCCCCTTCGTGCCGGGTTGTGGTCATGTGCGCATCCTGAATGAGCCAAGTAACTGATAAAGCTATTTTTTATTTTTGTGATTGTTACGGCGTCATTGTAGATGCGGACTGTTACACCACCTTGGCTTGGGTCAATAAATCAACACGGGAAAGGCTGAAAAAAGTCGTAGATGGCGGCTCAGCCGCGGGGAGTGAAGTCGTGGATCTCCCCCGTCCTCGGCTTGAAGCGGGGGTCATTGTCTTCTGCGCTGGCGACCCAGGCCATGGCCTGGCAGAAACTCTCCTGCTTGGCGAAGGCATCCCGGGCCTGATCGATGGCTCGTTCGGCATTGCGTCGCTCCATCTTGCTGGCCTTGCGGTCGCTGAACTGCTTCTGCTGGCTCAACATCCATTCGAGGAAGGCCTGGCGGCATTCGGTTTCATCGGCGGCCTTGGCGGGAAGGGCAACAAACAGGGCAATCAGGAGCAGAGCACGCATGGCAGGATCGGATCACGGGGTTGATGAATGAAAAGAGGCGGCATTTTATGCCGGGAACTTGAACAGGAACAGTGTCAGGAGGGGTCAGATGTCCCGACCCCTCCCCGGACTCAGTGTTTGACGAGGTAGAGCTGACGGCTGTAGGCCACGTCTTCCGGGTTGTTGATGGGATACCCCTTGAGCCAGGGCTTGATGAGCCGGGCATTGGTGTACTGGTAGATGGGGGCGATGGGGGCCTCCTTCTGCAAGATGGCCTCGGCCTCATCAAACAGGCGGGCCCGCTCTGCGGGATCCTGACTGTTGGCCGCCTGCGCCAGCAGCTTGTCGTAAGCCGGGTTGGCGAACCGGGCCATGTTGCCGCTGTGGCCCGATCCCCAGAGCCCGAGGAAGGCAGAGGGGTCGTTGTAATCGGCGACCCAGGAGGAGCGGATCACCTCGAACTGGCCGCTTTGACGGCTGTCGAGATAGGTTTTCCACTCCTGGTTGGTGAGCTCGACCCGGGCCCCCAGCTTCTGTTTCCACAGGTTGGCGATGGCCAGCGCCATCTTCTTGTGAATTTCCGCCGTGTTGTAGAGCAGGGTCAGCTTGAGAGGATTGCTTGGGCCGTAGCCCGCTTCTTTCAGCAGGGCTCTGGCACGCTCGTCCAGCGCCTGCTGACTGCTGGTGGAGAGCAGATTGGGCTTGGGGTCGAAGCCGGCGGTCACGTCCGGGGTGAAGTGGTAGGCCGGTTTCTCTCCGGTGCCCAGCACCTTGTCGGCAATCAGGCCCCTGTCGATGGTGTAGGAGAGCGCCTGGCGCACCCGCACATCATTGAGGGGCGGGCGCTGGGTGTTGAAGGCGTAGTAGTAGGTGCCAAGCTGTTCCGGGGTATAGACTTCCCCCGGGATCTGGGCCATCAGGCTCTGGTACTGCTCCTTGGGGAAGGATTCGGTGATGTGCAGATCCCCGGCCAGATAGCGGTGGGTGGCCGCGCTCTCCTGGTTGATGGGCACGAAGGTGACGCGGGTCAGCACCGTGTGGGCGCGATCCCAGTAGTAGGGATTGGGCGTCAGCTCCAGTTTCTCGTTCACCACCCGGTGACTCAGCACGAAGGCGCCGTTGCCCACCAGCTTGCCGGGCTGGGTCCACTGGTTGCCATATTGTTCCATGCTAGCCCGGTGCAGGGGCGACAGGCTGGGATGGGTCAGCAGGCTCAGGAAATAGGGCACCGGCTGGGAGAGGGTCACCTTCAGGGTATGGTCATCGACGGCCTCCACCCCGAGCGCATCGGGGGCCAGCTTGCCTGCCACTATGTCGTCCACCTTGTCGAAGCGAGCGAGCTGGGCGAACCAGGCGAAAGTGGCGGCTTCCCTGGGGTCAACCAGCTTGCGCCAGCCATAGACGAAGTCGGCGGCGCGCACGGGGTCGCCGTTGGACCAGCGGGCATCCGGCCTCAGGTGGAAGGTGAATGTCTGGTTCCCCTCGTTGTCCCAGCGGGATGCCACCCCGGGCAGCACCTTGCCGTCCGGCCCCTGGGTCAGCAGCCCCTCGTAAAGGTCTCTGAGGACCTGCAGCTCCGGCAGTCCCACCAGATTGAGGGGGCTCAGGCTCGCCGGTTCATCCTTGAGATGACGGACGACGGCCTGTTCAGCGGCGAGTGGGGTACCGGGCGGCACATCGGCGGCCTGGACGCAGGCACAGCCCAGCAGGGCCAGCAGGGGGCTCCATCCTTTCATGGTGAATCCTTCAAAATGTGTGAAGCGGGGAGAAAACTCGGCGAGAATGCATCGCCGGCAGATGGGAAATCATGATATCCCCTTTGCTGGTCAGACCGCCAGCATGAGTCCCATGATATCCGATGCGGCTGTCAACGAGGGGGCGCCGTGAGCGCCAGGAAAAGGAGAAAGTGATGAGAGCATGGATCTTGTTGGCCTGCGTGCTGAGCCAGGGCGCCTGGGCGTTGTCCCCGTGCGAGAAGAGCAGCTCGGTGGGAAGCTGGTGCGAAGTGAACATAGAGGCGCTGCACCCCACCCAGGGCGGCGTCGGTCAGTTGCAGGTGGATACCACAGCCCGGGAGCTGGCGGACAAGAGCGAGAAGCAGCTCGACAAGCTGATGAAAAAGAAAGAGATCCCCATCGTCATCGCGCCGGATGGGGGTTACTGGCTGGTGGACAGGCACCACCTGACCAAGGCGCTGTGGCAGCAGGGGGTGAAGCAGGTCAGGGTCAAGGTGATTGCACGGTTGCAGGACAGGGCCAACTTCTGGAGCCAGATGCAGAACAACCACTGGGCCTGGCTCAAGGATGAACGGGGTCAACCCCTGACTCCCGAGCAGTTGCCCGGCCATATCGGTGAGTTGCCGGATTATCCCTACCGCACCCTGGCGGGGCTGCTGCAGGATGCGGGCTACTTCAGCAAGAAGGATCAGGTCTACTTCGTCGAGTTTGCCTGGGCCAGCTGGCTCGGCCAGCAGATGGCCTGGCAGCCGATCGATGAGGTCAACCTCGCGGATCGCCTCGCCGAAGCCAAACGGCTGGCGTGCAGCAGCAAGGCGTCGGATCTGCCTGGTTACCCCGGCAAGCAGTGTCGCGTCAATCAGCCCAGAACGGCGGGTTGAGGGATCCTGCACAAAGGGTCTGGTTGATATTTGTTCTCGATTGGCCATGATACAAACTCCACTCGTGTCGGCAAAGGAGAGGAACATGGAACATCAGAACTGGCAACGTTACATGCTGGAAGCGGAGAACGCCCTTGGCATGGGGGCTCTGGGCACGGCGATCTGCCTCTATCAGCAGGCCCTGGGGGAAGTGTATGAGCTGGCCTCCGGGGATCTGGACGAACTGGCCAGCATGCGGGTCGCCACCTGTCACCGCATGGCCGACTTCTGGCGTGCCATGGAAGAGCCAGCCTATGAACTGCGCTACCTCAAGCTCGCCTCCGAGCTGGTCACCGCCCTGGTGCCCCAGTGCCCCAACCGGGCGTGCGAATCCCTCATCAGCGAGCTGGGCTGCTGCCGCGCCGCCCTGCTCTCCTTCTTGAAGCGCCACCCCAATCCGGAGATCGCCCGGCTTATCCAGGTGCAGGACAGGGTGCAGGGCTGCGAGTTGATAGGCCGGTTCCGTCTCAACTGAGTTCAGCGCCGTTTTTGCAGCTTGCTGGCGATGCGGCTTTGCGCCTCTTCCCCTTGGAGGGCCTGGGCGAAGGCGCGCGCTTCCAGGTCGATGACGAAATGCACCGCCTGTTTGAGCTCCTGCTTGAGCAGCGCCTTGCTCTTCTGGAGCGCCATCGGCGGCTTGGCCGCCAGTTTCAGCCCTTGTTCCCGAGCGAAGGGGAGAAGGTCCGCCGGGGCCAGCACCCGGTTGGCGAGCCCGAGACGCAGCGCCTCTTCTCCATCGATGGCCTCTGCCAGCAGCAACAGCTCCGCCGCCTTGAGGTGACCGACGGCGCGTGGCAGCAGCAGGCTGGCGGCAAACTCCGGCACCAGTCCCAGCTCGACGAAAGGCAGCTGCAGCCGGGCGTTGTCACCCAGATAGACCAGGTCGCAGTGCAGCAGCAGGGTAGTGCCTATACCGACTGCCGGGCCGCCCACGGCGGCGATCACCGGTTTGGGGAAGTCGGCCAGGGTGTGCAGAAATTGCAGGATGGGATCGTCCGCCTCAAGGGCGAGCTTGCCAACAAAGTCGGCCAGATCGTTGCCGGCGGTGAAGCACTCCGCCTGGCCCTGCAACAGCAGCACATGGACCTCTTCGTCCCGGGCGGCCTGGCGCAGTGCATCGGTCAGCGCCAGATATGTTTCCGTGTTGAGGGCATTGCGCTTTTCCGGTCGATTGAAGGTCAGGGTGAGCAAGCCGTCCTGCTGTTCGGCCAGAATTGTGAGGGCCATGTCTGAATCCTTGTTGTCGGGGGCTGTCAAAAGCTTGCCACAGGGGTAAGCTTTGTCTCGTTTAACAACATCATAAAAGGATTTCAACCATGTTTAAACGTGCGTTTTATTCCACCATGGCACTGCTTCTGGCCGCCCCGGCCCTGGCCAAGGTCGACGCAGTCGATGGTTATGTGCGTCTGCTGCCCCCTGGCTCGCCGAACACGGCGGCGTTCATGGTGCTCAGGAACGATGGGGACAAACCGGTGAAACTGGTGGCGGGAGCGTCTCCTGAGGCGGGCCGTGTCGAGCTGCACACCCATTTGCACGAGAACGGCGTCATGAAGATGCGCCAGGTGGAGAGCATCGAGATCCCGGCCAAGGGGGAGGCCGTGCTCAAGCCCGGCAGCCTGCACATCATGTTGTTCGACATCCATACCCTGGCCCAGGGCACGCCCTTCCCGCTGACCCTGACCCTGGACGATGGGCAGACGCTGTCACTGAGCCTGCCCGTGAAGCCGGTCGAACCCATGAAAGGGATGAAGCACTGACATTTATGGACGCTTGTTCAGCTTTTTACTCTAGGTATTCCTTGCCCAGCGGGTAAAATGATGGCCTTTCCAGTCCAAAATGGAGCGAAGTGATGAAGAAGACCCTGATTGCCGGCACTGTGATGGCTCTGCTCAGCCATGGGGCCATGGCCGCCAATGACTGGCGTTTTGCGGCGGGTGCCGATCTGTGGAATGCCCAGGGAAGTGGCCAGGTCAGCAGCGTGGGTGCCGATGGCAGCTACGACGAGAACTACAACTGGAGCGGCTACCTGCAGCTGGAGCACGGCATCCTGCTGCTGCCCAACGCCAAGTTTGAAATGTCCGACTTCAGCAGCAGCGGCGGCAGCTTCAACAACGATCTGCTGGCTTACGACCTGAGCCTCTACTATCGCCTGTTCAACAACGACCTGTTCCAGATCGATCTGGGTCTGACCGGTCGTCGCTACGACGGTGATTTCAACACCCAGCACTACTCCTATGACAAGGATGTGCTGATGGCCTACACCGGGGGTGAAGTACGCATCCCGGGGACCGGCTTCGCCGCGTTTGGCGATATGCGGGTGCAGGATGCCGACAACTACGACTACCGTCTGGGCGGCTCCTACAAGTTCTCTTCTGTGCCGCTCAAGATCCGCGCTGGCTGGCGTGAGGCCGAGATGGACTTCGATCGCGTCGATCAGACCATCGACGGCTGGTTCATCGGTGGTGAATTCACCTTCTGATCTCCCTGAGGAGCACACATGGGCCACATCATAGTGACTGGCGCGGGGTCCGGACTGGGCCGCGCCCTGACCATAGGGCTGGTTGAACGCGGCCATCAGGTTTCCATGATGGGTCGCCGTTACCAGAAACTGCAGGAGCAGGAAGAGCTGCTCGGCAAGGCGGTGATCGGCATTGCCGCCGATCTCGCACACCACGAAGAGGTGGATGTCGCCTTTGCCGCTGCGGTGGAGTGGGGCGGCCTGCCCGACATGGTGATCCATTGTGCCGGTGTCGGCGAGTTCGGCCCGGTGGGTGTCTACACCGCCGAGCAGATCCGCCGGGTGGTGGAGAGCAATCTCATCTCCACCATACTGGTGGCCCAGCAGACGGTACGCCTCATCGGCGACAAGGGCGGGGTGCTGGCGAATGTGCTCTCCTCTGCCGCCCAGACCGGCAAGGCAAACGAGAGCCTCTATTGCGCCTCCAAATGGGGCATGCGCGGCTTTCTCGAATCCTTGCGGGCCGAGCTGAAGAGTGCTCCCCTGCGACTGGTGAACCTCTATCCGAGCGGGATCCGCAGCGAGTTCTGGGAGAATTCGGATCATGTGGACCCGAGCGGCTTCATGACGCCGGAAGACGCGGCAGCCTACATGCTGGATGCGCTGGCCGCGAGAAGCAGCTGCCATGTGACCGATCTCTTTATCGGTCGCAATAGTTGAGATAGTGGGCTCCGGCCCTTGCCGCCCAGAAGAGCAGAAACAAAAGGCGCGCCATTTGGCGCGCTTTTTCATTGATGTGCAGTGCTAAATTATCTGCTTGCCTGCCTCTCTTTACGCCGGGCCATCATGGATGTGAAGGCGGGTAAATTCAGTGCCGACATGGCATGGATGATTGATGATGCATGTCGGCACATATTATTTCCGAGTCGCATATTCCCGCAGGAAGGATGGAATCACCTGTTTTGGCTTCTTGCCAAGGGTCAGCAGCAATTCAAAGTCCGGGTCGATAATGCCATGTCGACACGCCAGCTCTTCCAACAAGGCAAGCCAGAGGTGGGCCGTCACCTCGGCATCCGCCAGGGCACGGTGAAATACCCCGTCATTGGGCAGGCTCCGGTATTGCACCAGGGTACCCAGCTTGTGATCCGGGGCATCGGGAAACAGGCGCCTCGATAGCAGCAGGGAACAGGCGAACTGGCCGCGGTATTGCGCCGGCAATCGCTCTATTTCCGCATCCAGAAAGCGCTTGTCGAAGGAGGCGTTGTGGGCGACCAGATTGTCATCACCGATAAAGTCGACGAAATCCGCCATCACCTCGTTACAGGGGGGAGCCTGTTTCAGCATGGCATTGCTGATCCCGGTATATTGCTCGATGAAGCTGCTCACGTTGAAGCCCGGATTCATCAATGCCGAGAAACGCTCACTGATATGGCCATCCTTGATTCTGACGGCACCGATCTCGATGGCTCTATCCCCTTGTCCGGGTGAAAGCCCTGTGGTCTCGAAGTCGAGCACGACAACGGTATTGGCTGAGGCGATGGACATAACTTCTCGGGCAAGCTGGGTAAAGAGCGCCAGTCTAGGAAATCAGCCGTGCCGTGTACAGGGCAATGCAGTTATCTCATTGGTTCACGCTGGAGACGCATTTTTGTGCATCATGGCTGAGAGCCATATAAAAAGCCCCGAGTGCCGTGGCACTCGGGGCTTTCCTATGAAAAGCGAAAGGCGGTGTCGGCGTTATCAGCGACCCAGCTTGGCCTTGAGCATGGCAACGATCTCGCCGATGGCCACTTCCTGCTTCTCGCCGGAGCGGCGGCACTTGTACTCCACCACGCCGTTGTCGAGACCACGGTCACCGATGACGATGGCGTGGGGCACACCGATCAGCTCCATGTCGGCGAACATCACACCCGG
Source organism: Aeromonas sp. WP2-W18-CRE-05 (assembly GCF_014168615.1). NCBI lineage: Bacteria > Pseudomonadati > Pseudomonadota > Gammaproteobacteria > Aeromonadales > Aeromonadaceae > Aeromonas > Aeromonas sp. WP2-W18-CRE-05. Next base: position 670,105 of record NZ_AP021917.1, read on the forward strand.
GCGCTCCTTGCGGTCGTCGAACAGCACGTCCACACCGGCGGCTTTCAGCTCGGCGTAGAACTGCTGTGCCTGCTCGGCCACGCGCTCGGACTTGTGCATGTTCATCGGCACGATGGCCACTTCGAACGGGGCGATGGCATCCGGCCAGATGATGCCGTACTGGTCGTTGTTCTGCTCGATGGCGGCAGCCACCAGGCGGGAAACCCCGATACCGTAGCAACCCATCTCCATGGTGACGGACTTGCCGCCTTCGTTCAGCACGCTCGCCTTCATCGCTTCGGAGTACTTGGTGCCCAACTGGAAGATGTGGCCCACTTCGATACCGCGCTTGAGCAGCAGCTTGCCCTGGCCGCACGGGCTGGGGTCGCCTTCTACCACGTTGCGCAGGTCGGCAACCTCAAAAGAGGTGATGTCGCGATCCCAGTTGGCACCGGTCAGGTGGAAACCGGTCTCGTTGGCGCCGCAAACAAAATCGCTCAGATGGGCGGCGCTGCGATCGACGATGATGCGACCGGCAAAGCCGACCGGGCCGATGGAGCCTGCGTCGCAACCGGCGGCAGCCTTGATCTGATCGTCGTTGGCGAAGGTCAGCGGGTTAGCCACGCCAGAAAGCTTCTCAGCCTTGATTTCGTTCAGCTCGTGGTCGCCACGCAGTACCAGGGCGATGACGGCCTGTTTGCCGTGCTCGTCTTCCTCGGCCAGTACCAGCAGGGTCTTGGCGATGGCGGTCGGCGCCACGTTCAGGAAAGCGGCCACTTCATCGATGGTGTGGACAGCCGGGGTGGCCACCTTGGTCAGGGCTTTGGTTGCGGCAGCGCGCTCGCCAGCCGGTGCCAGGGCTTCGGCCATCTCGATGTTGGCGGCGTAATCGGATGTATCGGAGAAGGCGATCAAGTCTTCACCGCTCTCGGCCAGCACCTGGAATTCGTGGGAGCCGGTGCCCCCGATGGAGCCGGTATCGGCCTGCACCGGGCGGAAGTTCAGACCCATGCGAGTGAAGGCGGTGCAGTAGGCCGCGTGCATCTTCTCATAGGTATCGACCAGGGAGGCCTTGTCGATGTGGAAGGAGTAGGCATCCTTCATCAGGAATTCGCGGCCACGCATCACGCCGAAACGGGGGCGCACTTCGTCGCGGAACTTGGTCTGGATCTGGTACAGATTCAGCGGCAGTTGCTTGTAGCTGTTCACTTCGTAACGGACCAGCGCGGTGATCACCTCTTCGTGGGTCGGACCCAGCACGAAGGGGCGGTTGTGACGGTCGGTCAGGCGGCACAGCTCGGGGCCGTAGTCATCCCAACGGCCGGACTCCTGCCACAGCTCGGCGGGCTGTACCACCGGCATGGACACTTCGACGGCACCCGCATTGTTCATCTCTTCGCGGACGATGTTTTCAATCTTCTTCAGGACCCGCAGGCCGGTCGGCAGCCAGGCGTACATGCCGGAAGCGAGTTTGCGGATCATCCCGGCGCGCAGCATCAGCTGGTGGCTGACAACTTCAGCGTCGGAGGGGGTTTCCTTGAGAGTGGAAAGCAGATATTGGCTGGTACGCATCGCGGTAGACCTTCGCTAGTTCGGGCGGCTTGGCCCTGGAAAATTTCAAGTGCGGAATTTTAACAGGCGAAGTCCCCCGGCCCAAGGGCTAAATTCAGCGGCGCTGGGGGTAGGGCGGGGGCCTTGCCCCGCCCGCACTAGACCCGAAATTGCGACAGCAACTGCTGTTGCTGCTGGCTGGCCTGATGGAGGGAGGAGGCCAGTTGCAGGCACTCCTGGGCTTCCTGTTCGCCCGTCTGGGCCTGCAGGCTGATATCCGAAACCTTGCCCGTGGTGTGTCCCAGGGTGTGGGAGAGCTGGCTGGTCGCCTCTGCTACCTGTTGCACCATGTCGGCGAGTTGATCGATGGCCTCTTCTACCTTGAACAGGATCTGTTTGGTGTTGTCGGAGTCCGCCATACCCGATTCCACGGTTTTCAGGTTGCGTTGCATCATCAGATAGGCCTGCTCTGTCTGCTGCTGGATGCTGTTGATCACGTCCGTTATCTCGGCGCTGGAGGTGGCGGTGCGATTGGCCAGGGTGCGCACCTCGTCGGCCACCACGGCAAAACCGCGCCCCATCTCGCCCGCCCGGGCGGCTTCGATGGCGGCATTGAGTGCCAGCAGGTTGGTCTGCTCCGAGATATTGCTGATGGTGGAGATGATCTGGCCAATCTGCCCTGCCTGCTCCTTGAGGGCATTGATGGCGGTGGCACATTCACCCACCTCCATGACCACCCGCTGCATGCCGGCGGTGGCGGAGGAGACATACTGGCTGCTTTGCGTGGTGAGCTGGCGTACCTCGTTGGCGTTGTGTGCCGCCAGGTTGCAGTTGTCCGAGATGGTGGTGGCCACCTGCACCATCTGCTCGCTGTCGTGGTGCAGCGCCTGGGCATGCGCAGCGGTCTGGCGGCTGCTCTGGCTGATGGCCTGGACCCGGTTGACCGAGGTGTGCACGTGCTGGTTGATGTGCTGGTTGTTGTCCATGGTGGCGCTGATCATCTTCTGCAGCTTCTCGATGAAGCGATCCACGCTGCCGGCCAGGGAGCCAATCTCGTCGTCGCGTGAGAGGTTGATGCGGGCATTGAGATCTCCTTCCCCGGCGGCGATGTCCTGCATGCGCTTGTCGACCTGGAGTAGCGGGCGAACAATGGTGCGAACCAGCCAGAAGCCGCAGCCGGTGACGATCAGCAGGCTGAGCAGCAAGCCCCCCAGGATGAGTCCCTTGGTGTAGTCGATGATGGCGTTGAGCTGGTGAACCTGATCCTCGACGGTGGCGTCCCCCTGGGCCTCGACCTCGACCAGCGCCAGCCTGAGCTGGTCGGCACTGTGTTCGTAACGGGCCAGCTGGTTCTGATAAGCGCTCAGGGCTGTTGTCCATTCACGGATCAGGCGGGTATTGTCGGCTTGCAGGGCACGATACTGGGTGGAGAGCATTTGGCCTGCAAACTCCCCGTCACCGGGCACATCGAACTGGCCGGTTGCCAGCATGCCGTCAACCGCGTCCTGATAGAAGCGGGTGGCTTGTGCCAGCTCGGCCTGGATGGCAGGAGTAGGGCCTTCGCTCTGCATCTTCTCCAGCGCATAGAGCTGGCGCAAGAATCCGATGTTGGCCTCCATGCCGCCATCGGCCGCCTGCCAGCGGGTCGCAAGGCCGCCGTTCCAGCTGATGGCCTGATCCGGTGAGCGGGTGAGGCTCTCGACGGCCTCGTCACCGATCACCTCCAGCCTGGTCGAGAGGCGTGACATGCGTTCAGAACTGGCACGCAGCGCCTCATCGGCGCTCGTGAAGGTGCGATAGAGAGTCAGCAGCTGTGCCTGCTCTTGCTGATAGGTCTGCTCATGCTGCTTCAGTGTGGTAATGGCCGCCCCATCGATGAGCCCGCCTTGCTCCACCCGGCGCAAGGCGTCGCTGGCCGCTTCTTTTGCCCGTTGCAGTTCCGGTGCGTCGAGGGGGATCCCCGAGAGCATTTTCTGGATATAGAGCGACTGGTTGCCGAGTTCGATGGAGCCCTCCATGGCACCATCTGCCGTCTGCCAGGCGGCACCCAGGACGTAGGAGAGCAGATCAGCCAGCCGCTGGCTGCCATACCAGCCGATCGCCCCCATGCCCAGGGTGCAGCCGAGTAGAATGGTGAGTCCGAGGTTGGATGTGGTGACGATTTTCATGACTCAAGCCTTCCCTGGTGCCGAACAAGACCATTTCAGTGTTCAATCAATGATGAAGATGTGCCATCCCCGATGGAAAATAAAGTGACAGACAGTGTTCTGAACGAGGGAAATGGCCGGGTATGAAGAGCGGGTCATCCCATGATCTGCATGGACCTATGCTGGATACTTATCCAGTTATTCTTTATGCTATGACCCAATTTGCGAGAGTCTGCGTGGCGAGGAAAAGAACATGATCGGTCGCTTGAGAGGCGTCATCATCGAGAAGCAACCCCCCGAGGTGTTGCTGGAAGTCGGAGGGGTGGGATATGAGGTTCATATGCCCATGAGCTGCTTCTATGATCTGCCCGAACTCGGGAAAGAGGCCGTCATTCACACCCACTTCGTGGTGCGTGAAGATGCCCAGCTGCTCTACGGCTTCAACCACAAGCAGGAGCGGGCGCTGTTTCGCGAGCTGATCAAGACCAACGGGGTCGGCCCCAAGCTGGCACTGGCCATTCTCTCCGGCATGACGGCCACCCAGTTTGTGATGAGCGTCGAGCGCGAGGAGATAAGCTCCCTGGTCAAGTTGCCCGGCGTGGGCAAGAAGACCGCCGAGCGCCTGGTGGTGGAGATGAAAGACCGCCTCAAGGGCTGGGTCAGCCACGATCTCTTCTCCCCGGCCGAAATCACCCTGCCCGCGAAAGAGAGCCCGCTGCGTGCCCCGGATGCGAGCGAGGAGGCGGCCAGTGCACTGGTGGCCCTCGGCTACAAGCCGCAGCAGGCCAGCCAGATCGTCAGCAAGGTGGCCGCCGACGGCATGTCGGTAGAGGAGATCATTCGTGAATCCCTGCGCAGCCTGGTGTGAGGTAGACAATGATTGAAGCGGATCGCCTCATCTCGGCCGGTGCCGCCCGTGAGGACGAGATCATCGATCGGGCCATCCGGCCCAGAAAGCTGGCCGATTACACCGGACAGGATCATGTCTGCGATCAGATGGAGATCTTCATCGAGGCCGCCCGCCAGCGCGGGGAGGCCCTCGATCATCTGCTGATCTTCGGGCCTCCCGGCCTTGGCAAGACCACGCTGGCCAACATCGTCGCCAACGAGATGGGGGTCAACATCAAGACCACCTCGGGCCCCGTGCTGGAGAAGGCCGGCGATCTGGCGGCGCTCCTCACCAACCTGGAACCGAACGATGTGCTCTTCATCGACGAGATCCACCGTCTCAGCCCGGTGGTGGAGGAGGTGCTCTACCCGGCCATGGAGGATTATCAGCTCGACATCATGATAGGGGAGGGGCCGGCGGCCCGCTCCATCAAGCTCGATCTCCCTCCCTTCACCCTGATCGGTGCCACCACCCGGGCCGGCTCCCTCACCAGCCCCCTGCGTGACCGGTTTGGCATCGTGCAGCGCCTCGAGTTTTACAACGTCAAGGACCTGACCGACATCGTCTCTCGCAGCGCCCGTTGCCTCGGGCTCGACATGACGGAAGACGGCGCTCTCGAGGTAGCCCGTCGCTCCCGGGGGACACCGCGGATTGCTAACCGTTTGTTAAGGCGGGTACGGGATTTTGCCCAGGTGAAGTCTGACGGGCGAATTGACGGACCCATTTCGGCCCGTGCCATGGACATGCTGGACGTGGACAACGAAGGTTTCGACTTCATGGATCGCAAGCTATTGTTGGCCGTCATCGACAAGTTTATGGGGGGGCCCGTCGGGCTCGACAACCTGGCCGCCGCCATCGGTGAGGAGAAGGACACCATAGAAGACGTGCTGGAACCTTATCTGATCCAGCAAGGCTATCTGCAACGTACACCCAGAGGGCGGATCGCAACTCAGAGAGCCTACGCACACTTTGGCCTGGAACGACCGGCAGATCAGTAGACGTTGCGATATGAACCAAAAAGCCGCCCTTGAGGCGGCTTTTTGTTTTGCGGGCAAAAAAAAGCCCACGGCACAGGCGGTGGGCAAAGACAATTCAGGATGGATGTTCACAGACAGTGAGCGCGTCTGCAGACCGGTCGGGAAAAAACAGAGGAGCCGTCGCGAGGCTTCAGAGTCGGTTCATTTGATAGAGTTGAACGAAAGAAAGCTTGTAGTAACGGATGGTCTTGGCAACAAACTTTTTCATCATTAATCCCAACAAACAGGTTCGAAATGTTCATCGAATACGTACCGGGAACCCGGAATGACCGGCCTGTATTCAGAGGTATGCCCTCACTGCGAGGCGCATTGTAGGAGCTCTTTCCGGGTGGGGCAAACAAGAAAATCTATGGGCTTTTGATTAGATAAACTAATGATTTTGGTGGGGGTGTCAATCCGCATAAACATGTGTTTTTACTGGGTTTAAATTGATTTTTGGATGAGTCTGGCCATTTATTGAAATAATCGAGATGCGAGGGCTTTATTTCCGGGGTTGCGTATTTGTTTAACAGAATTGAAACTATTTTTATGTGTCATAAAATTGATTTAAATCAATTATTTACGGCTTGGCGTTTTTTGTGATGAAGCTCCCATAATTAATGGGAAAAGCCCCATAAGTTACCTTGAAAAAACATGTATTGAGGGTGGTTTTACATTGATTTCAATCAAATAAAGGTGATATAAAACAGCGATCATTATAGGCGGGAATAGAACCCTGGTTATTGTTTATTAGATGTTAAACATTAGCTTTTTTTGTTCCTGTATATTGCCTTGTTGTTAATGTGGTGGCAGTCGAATCCGGTCAGTCCGCGAGGGGTGACCGACCGTTCGGGGACTTCCAATGGAAGCTTTGTCCTTAAAACTTAAAATAGCCGTGCCAATAATCGGTGAGGAAACATCATGATTGCTGAGCATGTGGTAGACCTATCGCGGTTCCAATTTGCTGCGACGGCCCTTTATCACTTCCTGTTTGTACCCTTGACGCTGGGGATGGCCTTCATCCTGGCGATCATGGAGTCTGTCTATGTGATGACCAACAACACAGTGTACCGGGACATGACCAAGTTCTGGGGCAAGTTGTTTGGTATCAACTTTGCCCTCGGGGTTACCACCGGGCTCACCATGGAGTTTCAGTTCGGTACCAACTGGGCTTACTACTCCCACTATGTTGGCGACATCTTCGGGGCCCCGCTGGCCATCGAAGGTTTGATGGCCTTCTTCCTGGAGTCCACCTTCGTCGGTATGTTCTTCTTCGGTTGGGATCGTCTCAGCAAGCGCCAGCACCTGGCGGCTACCTGGCTGATGGCGCTCGGGACCAACCTCTCCGCACTGTGGATCCTGGTCGCCAACGGCTGGATGCAGAACCCGGTGGGTGCCGAGTTCAACTTCGAATCCATGCGCATGGAGATGGTGAGCTTCGCCGACCTGGTGTTCAACCCGGTTGCCCAGGTCAAGTTCGTCCACACCGTGGCGGCAGGCTATACCACGGGCGCCATGTTCGTGCTCGGGATCTCCTCCTATTACCTGCTGAAGAATCGTGATGTGGCGTTCGCTCGTCGCTCCTTCGCCATCGCGGCCGCGTTCGGCATGGCCTCCATCCTTTCCGTGCTGGTGCTGGGTGACGAGTCCGGCTACGAGACCGGGGAAGTGCAGAAGGTGAAACTGGCGGCCATCGAGGCCGAGTGGAACACGGAGCCGGCTCCGGCATCCTTCACCCTGTTCGGGATCCCGAACCAGGAGGAGATGCGCACCGACTACGCCATCAAGATCCCCTATGCCCTCGGCATCATCGCCACCCGTTCCCTGGACGGTCAGGTAACTGGTCTCAAGGATCTCAAGAGCGAGCATGAGCTGCGCGTGCGCAACGGCATGACCGCCTACGACCTGCTGACCAAGCTGCAATCCGGTGACAAGTCCGACGATACCCGCGCCCGCTTCGACGAAGTGAAGCAGGATCTGGGCTACGGTCTGCTGCTCAAGCGTTACACCCCCAACGTGACCGACGCCACCGACGAGCAGATCAAGGCCGCCGTGGATGACTCCATCCCGCAGGTACTGCCGCTGTTCTTCGCCTTCCGCATCATGGTTGCCTGCGGCATCCTGATGCTGGTGCTGATCGGTCTGGCCTTCTATGACAGCACCCGCCACAAGATCGGTGAGCGCAAGTGGCTGCTCAAGGCGCTGCTGTACGGCATTCCGCTGCCCTGGATCGCCATCGAGGCTGGCTGGTTTGTCGCTGAGTATGGTCGTCAACCCTGGACCATCGCCGAGATGCTGCCGACTTATGTCTCTGCATCCAACATTCCTGCGTCCGAGATCTGGTTCTCTCTGATCGGGATCTTCCTGTTCTACACCGTACTGCTGATCATCGAGATGTACCTGATGTTCAAGTATGCGCGCCTGGGCCCAAGCAGCCTGAAGACGGGCAAGTACCACTTCGAACAGAGCAAGGCATAAGGAGAGTGACCCATGTTTGATTACGAACTGTTGCGTCTGGTCTGGTGGGTGCTGGTCGGCGTGCTGCTGATCGGGTTTGCCATCACCGACGGTTTCGATATGGGGGTGGGCGCCCTGCTCCCCTTCGTCGGCAAGAAGGATGTGGAGCGTCGCGTGATGCTCAACACCATGGGGCCGCATTGGGAAGGCAACCAGGTCTGGCTGGTGACCGCCGGTGGTGCCCTGTTTGCCGCCTGGCCCATGGTCTATGCGGCGGCCTTCTCCGGCTTCTACATTGCCATGATCCTGACCCTGATGGCGCTGTTCTTCCGTCCGGTCGGCTTCAAGTACCGCTCCCTGCAGGAAGATGCCAAGTGGCGCTCCAACTGGGACTGGGCTCTGTTTGCCGGTAGCGCCATTCCCCCTGTCATCTTCGGGGTGGCGTTCGGCAACCTGCTGCAGGGTGTACCGTTCAGCTTCAACCAGTTCCTGATGATGACCTATCACGGCAACTTCTTCGGTCTGCTCAATCCGTTCGGTCTGCTGGCCGGTCTGGTGAGCCTCTTCATGATCATCACCCAGGGTGCAACCTGGCTGATGATGAAGACCGAAGGTGAAGTGCTGGCGCGCTCTCGCACCGCCGCCATGATCTTCTCCCTGCTGACCCTGGTGCTGTTCGCCCTGGCCGGTGTCTGGGTGAGCGGCATGGATGGTTATGTGATTGTGGGCTCCGTCGCCACCGACGCCGTCACCAACCCCCTTCACAAGGAAGTGGTGGTGCAGGCCGGTGCCTGGATGCAGAACTACAGCCTCTATCCCTGGATGATTGCCGCACCCGTGCTGGGTCTGGTGATGTGTCTGCTGACCGCCGTGGCGGCCAAGCTGGACAAGGGTTGGGTGGCGTTCCTGTTCTCCTCCCTGGCCATCGCCGGCATCATCCTGACCGCGGGCTTCTCCATGTTCCCGTTCGTGATGCCCTCGAGCCTCGAGCCGTCCCAGAGCCTGACCATGTGGGATTCCACCGCCTCCTTCAACACCCTCAAGGTGATGACGGTAGTCGCAGTCGTCTTCGTGCCGACCGTGCTGGCTTACACCATCTGGACCTACATCAAGATGTTCGGCCGGGTGAGTAACAAGCACATCGAAGACAACCAACAATCGCTCTACTAAGAAGGTGCCCTGATATGTGGTATTTCACCTGGATCCTGGGGCTGCTGCTGGCCTGTGCGTTTGGGATTATCAATGCGCTCTGGCTGGAGCACACCGAGAACCTGGATCGTCAGATTGATGAAGACAAGTGACAGGCTCGCCCGGCTGGCCGCTCCTCTGGAGCGCCAGCCATGGCAAGGTCTGATGCTGCTGGCGGCGGCCCTGCTGGCTGTCGCCATCTTGCAGGCGCCCAACCTGGTCGCGGCCAACACCAGTGAGCACGGCCTCTGGCTTGCGCCCTGGCTGATGTGGGCGGTCTGTTGCGGTGTCATGCATGGACTGGGGTTTCACCCGCGCAGCCTGGTGGGTCGCGTGCTGTTCTTCCCCTGGCTCGCCCTGCCCAGCCTGCTCTGCGGGCTCTGGCTGACCAGCAGCTACTACCTGCCATAAATGATGAAGGAGGTCGGCATCAGCCCACCTCCTTCTTCTTTTTTGAGGGGCGTGCCGTCGCCCGGTCAGAGCGACAGAACCTCGCTCGTCACGCCGCTCGCAGCCACTGCTCTTGTCCGCTTTTCTTGCGATGCTGACAGCCCTGTGGTCTTCGGCCTGTCGGCGCCGCAGCACGCCATAAAAAACAGGGGGAGAGGGGATTTCCCTGTCTCCCCCTGCTTCTTTCCTATTCAGCCCTGCGCTATGATAGCCCCCCATCTGACTGTCGAATGGATCACAGATTTTTATGGGGGAAGTCTCTGAGTTTCCGGTGCGTGTCTACTACGAAGACACGGATGCCGGAGGCATCGTCTACAACGCCAATTATCTCAAGTTTATGGAACGGGCCCGCACCGAATTCCTGCGCGCAGGCGGCATCGAACAGGATGTCCTGCTGCAGGCGGGGATCGCGTTTGTGGTGAGTCGCACCGAAATCGACTTCCGCGCGGCGGCCCGCTTCAATGAACTGCTGACCGTAATGACGCAAGTAACTGAAGTGAAACGCGCTTCCATGCGTTTTTCACAGCAGATCCTGGCGGCTGATGGACGGCTGATCACTCAGGCCATGGTACAGATCGCCTGTGTCAGTCATCCGCAAATGAAACCTGTTGCAATACCTGAAAAAATCAAGGGAGTGCTGTTAAGTGCACGCTGAAATTTCGTTTATTGGCCTGTTCTGGCAAGCCAGTCTGTTGGTGAAACTGGTCATGATGACCCTGATGGGCATGTCGGTCGTCTCTTGGGCGCTGATCATCCAGCGCTCCAAGGCCATCAAGGCGGCCAACCTCGCCTCGGAGCAGTTTGAAGACAGATTCTGGTCCGGGGTCGACCTCAATCGTCTCTACCAGGAGTCCTCCTCCCGTCGTGACGACATCGAAGGCATGGAAGACATCTTCTACTCCGGCTTCAAGGAGTATGCCCGCCTGCTCAAGGCCGGTGCCCGCGGTCAGGATGCGGTGATGGACGGTACCTATCGCGCCATGCGCGTCTCCCTGTCCCGTGCAGTGGACGATCTCGAGTCCAACCTGCCGGTCTTGGCGACCATCGGTTCCATCAGCCCCTATATCGGTCTGTTCGGTACCGTCTGGGGGATCATGAACGCCTTTATCGCTCTGGGCCAGGTTCAGCAGGCGACCCTGCAGATGGTGGCACCGGGTATCGCGGAGGCGCTGATCGCCACCGCCATGGGTCTGTTTGCCGCCATCCCGGCCGTTATCTTCTACAACCGCTTCACCAACAAGGTCGAACGGCTGGAAAACGCCTACGCCAACTTCATGGACGAGTTCACCACCATCCTGAACCGCCAAATCGCACAGCAGGGTGAGAAGTAATGCAAACCTATCAGCGGCTCAAACGCAAGAAGGTCGCCGAGATCAACGTGGTGCCCTATATCGACGTCATGCTGGTGCTGCTCATCATCTTCATGGCGGTCACGCCCGTGATCACGCAGGGGGTCAAGGTCGACCTGCCCCAGGCGGAGTCCGAGCAGTTGCCGGAAGACTCCAAGCCGCCCTTCATCGTCAGCGTCAATACCGAGGGTGAGTACGTCATCAAGGCCGGCGAGGCGGATGACGAACCCGTACCGAGCGGCACCCCAGAGGCGATGCAGCAGTACATCACCGAGAAGGCCATGGGCTATCTGGCCATCAACCAGAACGCGCCCGTGGTGGTCGCCGGTGACAAGTCCGTACGCTACGAGGAGGTGATCCTGCTGATGGTGGCCCTCAAGAAAGCCGGTGTGCCTCAGGTTGGTCTGATGACGGATCCGGTGAACTGACGGAGATGGATGTGAAGCGTGGTATTTCCGGTTATCTCGTCGCGTCGCTGCTGCTGCATCTGATCATCGGCATCATCCTGCTGGTCGGTGTCGACTTCAGCAAACCCAAGCGCCCCGAGTCCAAGGGACAGATCGTCAATGCGGTCATGATGGACAGCGAAATGCTGGAGCAGCAGATGCAGCAGGTCCAGCAGCAGAAGCAGGCCCAGCCCAAGGCTGCACAGCAGCAGAAGGACAAGGAAGACGCTGAGCGCGTCAAACGCGAGCTGGCACAGGAGCAGGAGCGTCTGCGTATCGCCGAGACCAAGCGCAAGCAGGCCGAAGAGGCGACCCGCAAGGCCGAAGCCGACAAGCAGAAGAAAGAGGCTGAACAGAAGCAGGCGGAAGAGAAGGCCCAGAAAGCCGAGGAAGCCCGCAAGCTGGAAGAGCAGAAGACCAAGAAGGCCGAAGCCGAACGCAAGGCGGCGGAAGAGGCCAAGGCGCTGGCGCTCAAGAAGAAAAAAGAAGAGCTGGAGAAGAAGCAGGCTGAAGAGAAGGCCAAGGCGGAAGAGGCCAAAGCCAAGAAAGCGGAAGCCGAGAAGAAGGCCAAGGCCGAAGCCGAGAAAAAGGCGAAGGCGGAAGCCGAGAAGAAAGCCAAGGCCGAGGCCGAGAAGAAGGCGAAGGAAGAGGCTGACAAGAAGGCAAAAGCTGACGCAGAGAAGAAGGCGAAGGCCGAGGCTGACAGAAAGGCCAAGATTGAGGCGGAGCGCAAGCGCAAGGCGGCCGAAGAGGCCAAGTTGCAAAAAGAGATGGAAGCCATGATGGAGCAGCAGCTGGCCGCCGAGGCCAATGCGCGCAGTCAGGCAGCATCGGCAGCCGCCAAGGGCGAGGTCGACAAGTATGCCGCCCTCATCAAGGCCACGGTCGAGCGCTACATGATTTTGGATCCCACCATGCGGGGCAAAACATGTACTATCGGTGTCAAGTTGGCCAGTAGCGGCTTCGTCATCTCGGTGGACAACGGTCAAGGTGATCCGGCGGTCTGCCGCTCCGGCAAGGCGGCGGTACTGAAGGCCAACCAGTTGCCGGTGCCGAAGGATCCGGCGGCATTCGAGATGTTGAAGGAGTTTAACCTCAAGTTAGAACCGAGCATCTAAGCGTGATAGAACGGGGTCAATGACCGTGGTTGGCAGCATCTGCTGATAAAGGGATTTCACCTCTCATTTTTTTGGAACAGAGTATTTAAGCCATGATAAGAAAAGTGTTTTTTGCTTTGGTTGGCTGCCTTCTGCTAGGCCAGAGCGCTCAGGCGGCCTTGGACATCGTCATCACCGGCGGTATCGACAGTGCGCGCCCCATCGCCATCGCCCCCTTCAAGTGGGAGGGCAATGGCCAATTGCCGCAGGATATCGCGGAAGTGGTCTCCAACGACCTGATGCGCAGCGGCAAGTTCAAGCCGCTGGCCCGTGGCCAGATGCCGCAGACGCCGAGCACCAGCGGCGAGATCAACTTCGCGCCCTGGGCTTCCCAGGGGGTCGAAGCCGTGGTGGTCGGCTCCATCGCCGCCGTGGGTGATGGCACCTACAAGATCAACTTCGAGCTGGTCGACGTCCTGAAAGGCCAACTGGCCAAGACTCAGGGCGGTGAAGCGAACGGTTACATCCTGGACAGCCGCATGGCGACCATCCCGGGTGCCCAGATGCGCCAGTTTGCCCACCGCATCTCCGACATCGTCTACGAGCGTCTGACCGGTGAGCGTGGTGCCTTCCTGACCCGTCTGGCCTATGTCTCCGTGCAGCAGGGCACCCAGTTCCCGTATCAGCTGCGGATCTCCGACTACGACGGCTACAACGAGAAGACTCTGTTGCGCTCCCGTGAACCCCTGATGTCCCCGGCCTGGTCGCCGGATGGCAGCAAGCTGGCTTACGTGAGCTTCGAGAACCAGAAGTCCGAGATCTATGTGCAGGACATCTACACCCAGCAGCGCAGTCTGATCACCAGCTTCCGTGGCATCAACGGTGCGCCGGAGTGGTCTCCAGATGGTCGTCGTTTGGCTATTGTTCTGTCCAAAGATGGGCAGCCTGACATCTATGTCGTTGATGTTGCTAGCAAGCAACTCACTCGAGTCACAAATAACCGCACCATCGACACCGAACCCTCCTGGATGCCGGACGGTCAAACTTTGCTGTTCACCTCTGAACGTGGTGGCAAACCCCAGATTTATAGCGTAAATTTGGCGACTGGCATGACTCGCCGGATGACCTGGGAAGGGGATTCCAACCAGGGGGCATCCATCACACCGGACGGCAAGTCCATGGTGATGGTGACCCGGGTTCAGGGACAATATCGCATCGCTCGCCAGGATATGGAAAATGGAGCCATGCTGGTACTGACCCAGAGTGCTCTGGATGAATCGCCAAGTGTGGCTCCCAATGGCAGCATGATCATTTATGCCACCATCTATCAGGGTCGTAAGAGTCTTGCATTGGTGTCGACCGACGGTCGCTTCAAGGCAGTGCTTCCGACCAGTAGCGGTGAAATTCGTGCACCAGCTTGGTCGCCCTTCTTGAATTGATAAAAATCGATTGTTTTTTGTTTTGTTATAAAGGTTTAAGGAAATAGCATGCAACTCAATAAACTGCTCAAGGGTCTGGCCATCGCACTGCCACTGTTCACCCTGGCTGCCTGTAGCTCCTCTTCCGACTCCGACGCCGCTGGCGCCGAGTCCGGCATGACTGACGGCATGGGCGGTGTACAAACCGGCGGCGCCAACGGCATGTTGTCCCCGGAAGAGCAGATGCGTCAGAAGTTCGAAGCGCTGCAACGCGACAACGTGATCTACTTCCCGTACGATGGTTACGACATTCAGGGTCAGTACGCCGACCTGCTGGATGCCCACGCCAGCTACCTGCGTGAACGTCCGAGCGTCAAGGTACTGATCGAAGGCCACGCCGACGAGCGCGGTACGCCGGAATACAACATCGCGCTGGGTGAGCGTCGTGCCAAGGCTGTTGCCAAGTATCTGCAAACCCTGGGTGTGCAGGCCGAGCAGCTCTCCATCGTCAGCTATGGCGAAGAGAAGCCGCTGGATCTGTCCCACACCGAGGAAGCCTTTGCCAAGAACCGCCGTGCGGTCCTGGTTTACTAAGGTTTGAGTCGAACGACGTTCGTTTATATGCAAGCGGCCATTTCGATGGCCGTTTTATTTGCACTAAACGTCAAGGTTTGATCCGAATGAAATCTGTATCAGCGAGCGACTATGCGCTGGCCGTTTTATTTGCACTAAACGCTAAGGTTTGATCCGAATGAAATCTGTGTACAAGCAAGCTGGTGTTGCGCTGGCCGTGTTGGTTGCTTTGAATGCGCAAGCGGCGGCACCGGTGAGCGATCTGAGCGGGGATTCTGGCAGCAGTGGCGTGGTGCTGAGCGGCAACAATGGTGCCATCGTACCGACCGGCAGCCTGGAAGACCGGGTTGCTCTGCTGGAGCGTACCCTCAACGCCCGTCTGCGTCTGCAGGCCGAACTGCAGCAACAGGTCGACTCCCTGCAAGGGGAGGTCTCCGAGCTGCGTGGTCAGCTGGAACAGCAGACCTACCAGATGGAGCAGTCCCAGGAGCGCCAGCGCCAACTCTACCAAGAGCTCGACAAGGTGGCCAACAGCCAGCCTGCCGCCGCGCCCGCAACACCTGCTGCAGGTGCTGCAACGCCTCCTGCCGCGGCTGCCAACTACTCCACCAACCAGGATGAGAACCAGGCCTACGACGCGGCCGTGAACATGGTGCTCAAGGAGAAGAACTACGACAAGGCCATTCCTGCCTTCGAAGGGTTCATCAAGCAGTTCCCGAACTCCAGCTATGTTCCCAATGCCCACTACTGGCTTGGCCAGCTGATGTTCAACAAGGGCGACAGGGCGGGGGCCGCGAGCCAGTTCTCCACGGTGGCGAATAAATACAGCAAGTCACCCAAGCGGGCCGATGCCCTGCTGAAACTCGGCATGCTCGCCCAGCTTGACGGCAAAAAAACAGAGGCCAAGGCCTTCTATGAGCAGGTGATCAAGGGTTACCCCAACACCTCGCCGGCCCAGCTGGCCAAACAGAGTCTGGCCAAGCTGTGACATTGCTGCATGTCACTGTTTTCGTAACACTCTTGTAAATACCGCCGTGCTTTGTATGCGCAGTGAACAATCAGATTTAATTTAAGATTTTTCTATTGCGCCAGGATGATAAATCCGTAATATAGGCCGCCGTCAGAGCCGGAGCAGTAATGCAGTCGGCACTGGTCGTGGTGAGGGTCGTTAGCTCAGTCGGTAGAGCAGTTGACTTTTAATCAATTGGTCGCTGGTTCGAATCCAGCACGACCCACCATTTCTTCACAGCAGGTGAAGACAATATTCCCAGGTCGTTTAGCTCAGCTGGGAGAGCACCTCCCTTACAAGGAGGGGGTCACTGGTTCGAGCCCAGTAACGACCACCATGTTGTAACACTGGCCGCCACATGCGGTTGGTGAAAGGTTCAGGATGTGGGTCGTTAGCTCAGTCGGTAGAGCAGTTGACTCTTAATCAATTGGTCGTAGGTTCGAACCCTACACGACCCACCACTCTGAACACTGAATCCCAGGTCGTTTAGCTCAGCTGGGAGAGCACCTCCCTTACAAGGAGGGGGTCACTGGTTCGAGCCCAGTAACGACCACCATGTTGTAACACTGGCCGCCACATGCGGTTGGTGAAAAGTTCAGGATGTGGGTCGTTAGCTCAGTCGGTAGAGCAGTTGACTCTTAATCAATTGGTCGTAGGTTCGAACCCTACACGACCCACCACTCTGAACATTGAATCCCAGGTCGTTTAGCTCAGCTGGGAGAGCACCTCCCTTACAAGGAGGGGGTCACTGGTTCGAGCCCAGTAACGACCACCATGCTTTAAAAATGATTTCGATGGGTCGTTAGCTCAGTCGGTAGAGCAGTTGACTTTTAATCAATTGGTCGCTGGTTCGAATCCAGCACGACCCACCATCATTTCAGTCATATCCCAGGTCGTTTAGCTCAGCTGGGAGAGCACCTCCCTTACAAGGAGGGGGTCACTGGTTCGAGCCCAGTAACGACCACCATGCTTTAAAAATGATTTCGATGGGTCGTTAGCTCAGTCGGTAGAGCAGTTGACTTTTAATCAATTGGTCGCTGGTTCGAATCCAGCACGACCCACCATCATTTCAGTCATATCCCAGGTCGTTTAGCTCAGCTGGGAGAGCACCTCCCTTACAAGGAGGGGGTCACTGGTTCGAGCCCAGTAACGACCACCATGTTTTAAAAATGATTTAGATGGGTCGTTAGCTCAGTCGGTAGAGCAGTTGACTTTTAATCAATTGGTCGCTGGTTCGAATCCAGCACGACCCACCATCATTTCAGTCTTGTCCCAGGTCGTTTAGCTCAGCTGGGAGAGCACCTCCCTTACAAGGAGGGGGTCACTGGTTCGAGCCCAGTAACGACCACCATGTTTTAAAAATGATTTCGATGGGTCGTTAGCTCAGTCGGTAGAGCAGTTGACTTTTAATCAATTGGTCGCTGGTTCGAATCCAGCACGACCCACCATCATTTCAGTCATATCCCAGGTCGTTTAGCTCAGCTGGGAGAGCACCTCCCTTACAAGGAGGGGGTCACTGGTTCGAGCCCAGTAACGACCACCATATTGAAAAGCCCGCAGCGATGCGGGCTTTTTCGTTTCCGTCTGCCATCAGGTTTGCAGTCGATCCAGCTCGCTTGCCAGGGTGGTGGCCGCCTGTTCCAGTGCCTCGCTCAGGCGCTGGCTGGCATTGGCCTCTTGTCCCAGGGTGGTGGCGGCGTCACCGATGCGCATCAGGTTCTGGTTGATGGTGTCGCTCACGGCACTCTGCTGCTCGGCGGCGGTCGCCACCTGGCTGATGTGATCATGGATCTGCTGGATCTGGGTGACCACCTGATTGAGTGCCTCGAAGGCCTGCTCCGTGCCTTCAACCGTGCTCACCGAGCGGGCGATCCCTGTGCTCATCAGCTGCTGGCTGCTGGTGACCTCGGTTTGCAGGCTGCCGATGAGCTGCCCTATCTCGTCGGTGGATGAGCGGGTCTTGTTGGCCAGCGCCCTCACCTCGTCCGCCACGACGGCAAAGCCCCTGCCCATGTCGCCGGCCCGCGCCGCCTCGATGGCTGCGTTGAGGGCCAGCAGGTTGGTCTGTTCGGCAATGGCCCGGATCACATCGAGAATGTGGCTGATATTGGTGCTGCGCTGGGCGACCTGGGCGACCGCCTTGTCGGCCTGATGCATGTCCTCGACCAGGGTATGGATCTCGCTGCGGGCCCTGCTCAATGTCTGCTGGGCCGTGCTGACATGGTGGGTCGCCGCTTCTGACTCCTGCGCCGCCTGTTCCGCATAGCCCGCCACGCTGACTGCCGTGGTGCTCATCTCGTGCATGGCGCTGACCACGCTCTCCAGCTCCAGGCTCTGATCATCCAGGCTGCTGCGCATGGCATCGGCCGTCTGTTTCATGCCCCTGGCCTGCTGATGCACCTGTTGCCCAATCTGCTTGCTGCCCTGCACCATGGCCCTCAGCTTGCCGAGGAAGGCATTGAGATGCCTGCCCAGCTCGATGAGCTCCTGGTGGGTGTCGATACGCATCTGCTGGGTCAGGTCGCCCTCATTGCTGGCGAGGTGGGAGACGTGGCGGCTGATGAGGGAGAGGGGCGCCGTGATGGTCTGGATGAACCAGACAAGCAGGCCCAGGGCCACCAGGGTGATGACAACGATGGCAACCAGCTGCTGCTGCTGGGTCGCCTGCAACAGGCTGCCGAGCTGCTGGCTGATGGTGTTGGCCTGGCTGAGGGCGAGAGCCTTGGGCACCTTGATCATCAGCCACCACTGGTTGTCGGCGGCATCGATCCGTATGGGCTGCTGCAGGATGAAATCGCTGTCGGTATCGGCGGGGCGTCCATTCGGGGCAACCAGTCCGGCCTCTGTCAGGGGACGCCCCAGTTTGTCCGAATGGCGGTTGCTGCCGACGATGAAGCCCGCCTTGCTGACCAGGGTGACCTCGGCCTGGTTGTCATAGAGGCTCTTGCCAAGGTGCTCGGCCAGTTGCTGGAAGATGGGCAGGTTCATGTCGACCCCGGTGATCCCGGCAAACTTGCCATCCTTGAGGACGGGCACCGTCAGGCTGGTCATCAGCATCTTCTGGCCAGGGCTTATCTCGTAGAGGTAGGGTTCCATCAGGCAGGGGCGACGAGTCTCGCGACCGCAGAGATACCACTCGCTGTTGCGAATGCCGAATTCATTGCGCGAGGTGTCGAACTTGGCGTCACTGGTGTCGGCATCTATGGTCTGCTGCGCGATGTTTCCGTTCTGTTCCCGGGTGAAATAGACCTCCAGGCTGCCCTTGCCGGCAACCGAATGGCTGGCGCCTGTCTGCCAGTCGGCGTCCTGTCCGTCGTAACCGTTGGGTTCGAACTGGGCGTAGATGGAGCTGATCCCGTTTGCCTGGCGCAGGCGGCTGCCAAGCAGGAGCTCCACTTGCGGGCGACTCAGCCGCTGGTCCTGCTGGGCCATGCTTCCTTCAAGCTGCGCCGCCATGCCGAGCGGTATCTGATAGGCCTGCTGCAACTGGTCTTCGATCTGCACGGCATACCGCTCTGCCTGGAATTGCAGGGAACGGGAAACCTCCTGCTCCAGGGCGCCACGGGTCTGCGCCATGATGTCATAGCGCAGGCCGTTCAGCGAGGAGGACTGTATCCATGTCATGGCGACGCCACTGGCGAGAAAAAGTCCCAGCGTGAGCAACAACAACTTGGTCTTGAGCGAACGTTGTTTCATTCGACAACTCCTTTTGGCAAGAATGACAACGATATGGTCGGAGCGGGTCCTGACAGTTGTACTGTACTGGATTTGTTGATGGGTTTGTGCACGGCTTCTGGTTATAATTTTGGCCTTCCCGAGCGTTGATGGAACAGTCGCAATGAGCAATGCACTGAGCAGTATTCCGCCGGTAGTCGAGATGGACTACCCCTTCCCGGCCAAACCACAGCCCCTGACTCCCGAGCAGAAGGCGACCCTGATCGCCGAGATCAAGGTGCTGCTGCAGGCGCGCCAGGCCGTGCTGGTTGCCCATTACTACACGGATCCCGAGATCCAGGCCCTGGCAGAAGCCACCGGTGGCTTCGTGGGTGACTCCCTGGAGATGGCTCGCTTCGGTCGCGACCATGCGGCCCAGACCCTGATCGTGGCCGGTGTGCGCTTCATGGGAGAGACCTCCAAGATCCTGAGCCCCCACAAGCGGGTGCTGATGCCGACGCTGGAGGCCGAGTGCTCCCTCGATCTGGGTTGCCCCATCGACCAGTTCTCCGCCTTCTGCGATGCCCACCCCGATCACATCGTGGTGGTCTATGCCAATACCTCGGCAGCGGTGAAAGCACGGGCCGACTGGGTGGTCACCTCCAGTATTGCGCTGGAGATCGTCGAACATCTGGACAGTCAGGGTCACAAGATCATCTGGGGCCCGGATAGACACCTCGGCGCCTACATCGAGAAGAAGACGGGGGCCGAGATGCTGCGCTGGCAGGGGCACTGCATCGTGCACGACGAGTTCAAGGCCAAGGCGCTGCGCGAGCTCAAGGCCCAGAACCCGGATGCCGCCGTGCTGGTGCACCCGGAGTCTCCGGCCTCCGTCATCGAGCTGGCGGATGCGGTGGGGTCCACCAGCCAGCTCATCAAGGCCGCCAAAGAGCTGCCCCAGCAGAAACTGATCGTGGCGACCGATCGCGGCATCTTCTACAAGATGCAGCAGGCATGCCCGGAGAAAGAGATGGTGGAAGCGCCCACCGGCGGCGATGGTGCCACCTGCCGCAGCTGCGCCCACTGCCCCTGGATGGCGATGAACGGCCTGGTGGCCATCAAGGAAGCCCTGACCGACGGTGCCGAGCGTCACGAGATCCATGTGGATGAGGCACTGCGTCTCAAAGCGCTTGTCCCGCTCGATCGCATGCTGGATTTCGCCGCCGAGCTCAAGCTCAAGACCCAGGGCAACGCCTGATCGTCGCTGATGGCAAGATGCAAAGAGGGCTCCCGCGGGAGCCCTCTTTAATTTATCCGTCAGCCGTATCGTCAGATGATGACGGTGGAGAAGCTGTGCTCCTCGTCGGGCGCGACGGTGATCCCGTCCTCGGCGGTGATGGCTGCCTCGACACAGAGCATGGTGCGATAACCGTCGTCACTCATGTCGGCCATGGCGCTGGCCCCTTCCTGCCAGGGGGTCCAGACCACCACGCTGTCGTGGTTGCCGCTGACCACCCGGGTGGTGCGCTCACCATCCTGCACGCTGACCATGGCATCGGGCTGGCGGTAGATGCGATCCATGGCTGCGGTGACGGTCAGCGCTCCCTGTTGCAGTTCGTTGCGGCCGGTCAGCTTGTCCAGATAGGGTTCGCCGAGGCCGGTCACGGTTACCGCTTCCGGCGCACTGATCTGCAGGTAGGTGTGCAGGGCGGCATTGTAGGTGAGCGCTGACTTGCCGGTGTTGCGGGTGGTCAGCACCAGGGAAAGCTCCTTGCCGACCAGTACGTCCAGCTCCAGCTCGAAGGCATGGGGCCAGAGCGTCCTGCTGGCATCGTTGTCACGCAGGGAGAGGTGGACGAGTGTGCCATCCCCGTGATCGGAGACCCCATCCAGCGTCCACAGGCAGTTGCGTGCGAAGCCATGAGCCGGCTTGCCGCTGCCAACGCGAGCGGGGGAGGGGCCGAACCAGGGCCAGCAGAGGGGAATGCCGCCGCGAATGGGCTTGCTGCCATCCAGTATCGCCTTGTCGCTGAGCCAGAGAGAGGCCGGCTCACCATGGCGTTGGTAACGCAGCACATGGGCGCCAAACAGGCTTATCTCGGCCCTGGCGTGCTCATTGTCTATGGTCAGCAGGGGCAGGCCATCCTGGCTCAGGGTGCAGTGGGCAGTCAGCGTACGTGTCGGTGTCATAAAGGCTCCAGTGCTCGGGGACATTCAGAAAGGGTCCGTGATTCAGAATACAAAAAGGCGGCCATTGGCCGCCTTTTTTCAAGCTACGCGATTGCGCATCCCAAATTACTTGGAGATGTGAGCGATCAGGTCCAGAACCTTGCTGGAGTAGCCCATTTCGTTGTCGTACCAGGAGACGACTTTCACGAAGGTCTTGTTCAGCTGGATACCAGCCTTGGCATCGAACACGGAAGTCTGACGCTCACCCAGGAAGTCGGTGGAAACCACTTCGTCTTCGGTGTAGCCCAGCACGCCCTTCATGGCGCCTTCGGAGGCAGCCTTCATGGCCTGGCAGATTTCAGCGTAGGACGCTTCTTTCTTCAGGTTGACGGTCAGGTCAACAACGGACACGTCCGGAGTCGGAACGCGGAAGGCCATGCCGGTCAGCTTGCCGTTCAGTTCCGGGATGACCACGCCAACAGCCTTGGCAGCACCGGTAGAGGACGGGATGATGTTCTGAGCCGCACCGCGGCCACCGCGCCAGTCTTTGGCAGACGGACCATCAACGGTCTTCTGGGTAGCAGTGGTAGCGTGAACGGTGGTCATCAGGCCGGATTCGATACCGAAGGTATCGTTCAGAACCTTGGCGATGGGGGCCAGGCAGTTGGTGGTGCAGGAAGCGTTGGAAACGATGTCCTGGCCAGCGTAGGAATCCTGGTTGACGCCCATGACGAACATCGGGGTAGCGTCTTTGGACGGACCGGTCAGTACGACTTTCTTGGCACCGGCAGCGATGTGCTTGCGAGCGGTTTCGTCGGTCAGGAACAGACCGGTTGCTTCGGCAACAACGTCAACACCGATTTCGCCCCATTTCAGGTTGGCCGGGTCACGTTCAGCGGTAACACGTACGGTTTTGCCGTTGACGATCAGGTTGCCGTCTTTGACTTCAACAGTGCCCTTGAAGCGACCGTGAGTGGAGTCGTACTTCAGCATGTAAGCCATGTAGTCAACGTCGATCAGGTCGTTGATACCAACCACTTCGATGTCAGCACGCTCAGCGGCCAGACGGAAAACGAAACGACCGATACGGCCAAAACCGTTAATACCTACTTTGATAGTCATAATTGGTTACCTAACTGTTCAGTAGTCAAAGAAAATTCCGTTTGTAAATTTACTAGAACTCCCTCGCGAGTCAACCAACAATCTGCGCGAAATTGCGCTATATCATGAAAAACTGTGAAATTTATTTTCGGTTTATGTAACTGGCTACCAACTTTTGTTGAATGCATCATCAGCAAAGTCGGTGGCAGAGAACAACAATAGTGCCTGCCCGGTCACACATCCAGCCGGGGAGATATGTAAAAATGTGCGCGGTTTAGCATGGCCAAAGAGCCACTGTTCAAGTACCAACCATAAAAATTAATCACAAAATAGCGTAGACAGAATCCACAGCGGGAATTCTCAAACTATGACCACCCTGATTGAACAGCTGGCTGCCGCCAAAGGCATTGCCAGTGAGTATGTTGATGCCTGGGGCCAGCCGGCCCTGGTATCGGAAGAGAGCAAGGCCGCCATGCTGGGCGCCATGGGCTACCGCGTCGACGACGAGGCCGCCCTGTCCGAACAGCTTGAGCAGGAGCACCGCCAGCACTGGCTGCGCGCGCTGGATCCCGTGATGGTGGTACGCAGCGGCGACGCCGTTACTCTTGAGGTTCGCCTCCCCATCGAATTCGTCAACGATGCCCTCACCTGGCAGCTCCAGCAGGAGCAGGGTGCAGTGCTGTCCGGTCAACTCACTCCCATCGAGGGTGAGCTGGTCGGGGTGGCCGAGTTCGAGGAGATGGAGTGCCAGGCCTATCGCGTCACCCTGGATGTGCAGCCTGCGCTGGGTTATCACCAGCTCATCCTGCTGGAAGAGGGCAATGACGAGCCGCTGGCCACCATGCGTCTCATCGTTGCCCCCAAGTCCTGCTACAAGCAGGCGCCCATCGCCAATGGTCGCAAGGTGTGGGGCCCGAGCGTCCAGCTCTACTGCCTGCGCAGCCGCCACAACTGGGGCATCGGCGATTTCAGCGATCTCGGCCAGCTGGTTGAGAATGCCGCCGCCTGGGGAGCCCACTTCGTCGGTCTCAACCCCATTCATGCCCTCTATCCGGCGAACCCGGAGAGTGCCAGCCCCTACAGCCCCTCTTCCCGTCGCTGGCTCAACGTCGCCTATATCGACGTGGAAGCGGTGCCCGAATTCCTGGGCAACGATCGCCTGAAAGCGGAGGTGGCGAGCCCGGCCTTCCAGCAGCACCTCACCTCCCTGCGGGTCAAGGACAACGTGGATTACACCGGCGTCATCCAGACCAAGATCGGGATGCTGCGCCAGGTGTTCGACCAGGCCAGCTTCAGCGCCGAGCGTCAGGCTGCGTTCGATGCCTTCGTGGCTGCCGGCGGTGACAGCCTGCAACAGCAGGCAGCGTTTGACGCCCTGCAGGCCCACTTCTATGCCAAGGGCGAGAATGCCTGGGGCTGGCCGGTCTGGCCCGAGGCGCTGCGCGATTACCACAACCCCGAAGTGGCGGCCTGGATGGCCGAGCACCAGCAGGATGTGGCCTTCTATCTCTATCTGCAGTTCCTGGCTGACGAGCAGTTGGCCCGGGCCGATGCCCGCGCCAAGGCCGCCGGCATGGTGATGGGGATCTACCGGGATCTGGCGGTCGGCGTCTCCGAAGGCTCCACCGAGATCTGGGCAAACCGGGATCTCTACTGCCCGAAAGCCTCGGTCGGTGCACCGCCCGACATCCTCGGCCCCCTCGGCCAGAACTGGGGCCTGCCCCCCATGAACCCGAACCAGCTGTTCGAGGCCGCCTACCAGCCCATGGTGGATCTGTTCCGTGCCAACATGCGCTCCTGCGGCGCCCTGCGCATCGACCACGTGATGGCCTTGCTGCGCCTGTGGTGGGTGCCGCCCGGAGAGTCCGCCGCCAAGGGGGCCTACATCTATTACCCGGTGAACGATCTGCTGGGGATCCTGGCCCTCGAGTCCCACCGCAACCAGTGTCTGCTGATCGGCGAGGATCTGGGGACCGTGCCGGAGGGGATCGACGTGACCCTGAAAGAGAACGGCGTCCACTCCTACAAGGTGTTCTTCTTCGAGCGTTCCAAGGACGATGGTGGCTTCATCTCCCCGGCTCACTACGCCGAGCAGGCGATGTCGGCGCTGACCACCCACGACATGCCGACCCTCAAAGGCTTCTGGCACTGCGACGATCTGGCGCTGGGACGCGAACTGGGCCTGTACCCGGATGAAGACGTACTCAAGACCCTGTATGCTGATCGCCACCAGGCCAAGCAGCGGATCCTTGACAGCCTGCATGCTCATGGGGTCATCTCTGGCAATATCAGTCACGACGTGAACTGGGTCGGCATGAATACCGAGCTCAACCACGGTCTGCAACTGCACATGTCCCGCGGCAGCTGTGCCCTGTTCAGCACCCAGCTCGAAGACTGGCTGGAGATGGACAAGCCGGTCAACGTGCCGGGTACCAGCTACGAGTACCCCAACTGGCGTCGCAAGCTCTCCCGGGATCTGGAGGATATCTTCGCCGACGAGGCGCTCAAGAATCTGGCGGGCAAGATGAGCCGGGCCCGTGACGAGGCCAGCCGTTGAGCCTTGAACGCCAACATGTGACTCACTTTCATCCGCTTCGGCTTCGGCCGAAGCGGATGTTCAGCCATCAAAGGAAATGTCGATGCCCGTTGAACGTTTGGTTGCCGCCCGCTGTGCCGATCCCTTCTCCCATCTAGGCCTGCTGGCCAATCCGGATGGGCCAGGCCTGAAACTCACCGCCTGGTTGCCCGATGCACTCGAGGTCCGGGTCAGGGATCTCAAGTCAGGCAAGATAGTTGCCACCCTGACCGCCGCTGACGAAGCGGGCCTCTTTGAAACTGTTTTCACCCGCCGCAAGAATCCCTTCCCCTACCAGCTCATCGCGACCTACGCCGACGCCAGTGCCGACATCATCGACCCCTATCAGTTCCAGGCTGCCGCCTGGGAAGGGTTGGCGGAACTCACCTGGCAACCGGAAAACCTCTACCACACCCTCGGCGCCCAGTTGCGCACCGTGACGCACCTCGGCCAGCAGGTGGAAGGGGTACGCTTTGCCGTCTACGCGCCGAGCGCCACGGCGGTGAGCCTCATCGGCGATTTCAACTTCTGGGATGGCCGCCGTCACCCCATGCAGCGCAGCCAGTGCGGCCACTGGGTGCTGTTCGTGCCGGGGCTCAAGGCCGGGGATCGCTACAAATTCGAACTGAAAGACCCGGCGGGCAACCGCCTGCCCCACAAGAGCGACCCGGTAGGCTTCTACAGCGAGCAGTACCCCTCGTTCGCCTCCGTGGTCTATGACCACGGCCAGTACCAGTGGCAGGACGCCGCCTGGCGCGAGAGTCAGCTCAATGACAAGCGCGAGCAGCCCCTCTCCATCTACGAGCTGCATGTGGGCTCCTGGAAGCGTCACTCCAACGGCGACAGCCTGAGCTGGCGCGAGCTGGCGGTGGAACTGGTGGATTACATCAAGGAGATGGAGTACACCCACATCGAGCTGCTGCCGGTCTCCGAGCACCCCTTCAGCGGCTCCTGGGGCTACCAGCCGGTGGGCATGTTCTCCCCCACCAGTCGCTACGGCACGGCTGACGATTTCAAATACTTCGTGGATCAGTGCCACCAGGCGGGGATCGGCGTGATTCTGGATTGGGTGCCCGCCCACTTCCCGTCCGATGCCCACGGCCTGGCCCGCTTCGACGGCACGCCGCTCTACGAGTACGAGGATCCGCGCCGTGGCTGGCACCCGGACTGGAACTCCTACATCTATGACTTCGGTCGCGACACCGTGCGCCAGTTCCTGGTGGCCAGCGCCCTGTTCTGGCTCGACAAGTTCCACATCGACGGCCTGCGGGTGGATGCGGTCGCCTCCATGCTCTATCTGGATTACTCCCGCAACGCCGGTGAGTGGGTGCCCAACGTCGATGGCGGCAACCACAACTACGAGGCGATCAGCCTCTTGAGGTGGACCAACGAGGAGGTGTACGGCAAGTACCCCCACGCCATGACCATCGCCGAGGAGTCCACCGCCTTTGCCGGGGTCTCCCGTCCCACCTTCCTTGGCGGCCTGGGGTTTGGCTTCAAGTGGAATATGGGCTGGATGCACGACACCCTCAGCTACATGCAAAAAGAGCCCATTCACCGTCGCTACCACCACAACGACATGACCTTCTCCATGGTGTACCACTATGACGAGAACTTCATTCTGTCCCTCTCCCATGACGAGGTGGTCCACGGCAAGCACTCACTGCTCTACAAGATGCCGGGGGACGAGTGGCAGCAGGCCGCCAACCTGCGCGCCTACATGGGCTTCATGTATGCCCACCCCGGCAAGAAGCTCAACTTCATGGGTACCGAGATCGCCCAGAGCAACGAGTGGAATCACGATGCCCAGCTGCCCTGGCACCTGTTGCAGTACCCCAGGCACGGCGGCCAGCAGCGGCTGATCCGGGATCTCAACCACCTCTATCGTCATGAACCTGCCTTGTATCAGGCGGATTATGAACAGGCCGGTTTCCGCTGGCTGGATCACCAGGACGCGGACAACAGCATCTTCGCCTGGCTGCGGGCCGACAAGCTGGGGGCCCATCCGCTGGTGGTGGCCTGCAACTTCACCCCGGTGCCGCGCATCGGTTACCGTCTCGGGGTGCCGGCTGCCGGTCGCTATCGGGTGGTGCTCAACACCGACAGCGAGCATTACTGGGGCAGCAACTATGATGTGGGTCTGGTCTTCGTCGCCGAGGCGACCCCCTGGCAGGGGATGGCACACAGCCTGGTGCTGGACTTGCCGCCGCTCGCGACCTTGTTCATCAAACAGGAGTCCTGATGTTTGAAATGGAAAACGGGGTAGATCACCCGCTTGGCGCCCGTCTGGACGAGACGGGCTGCCACTTCTGTGTCTGGGCTCCCCAATCGGACAAGGTGGAGCTCTGCCTGTTCGACGACGAGGAGCAGGAGCTGGCGCGTCTCCCCTTGCCCGGTCGGCGCGGCCAGTACTGGTTCGGCCACGTGCGCGGGGTCAAGGCCGGTCAGCGCTATGGCTACCGGGTGCATGGCTCTCCCCAGGAGGGGTTGCTGTTCGACCCGGACAAGCTGCTGATAGACCCCTATGCCCGTGCGCTCAGCCGTGCCACCCACTGGGACGATACCCTCTACGACGGGGACAGCGCGGCCATGGTGGGCAAGTCGGTGGTGGTGGACGATGCCTTCGACTGGCAGGGAGTCGGCAAGCCCGGCATCCCGCCGGAGCGGGTCGTGCTCTACGAGACCCACGTCAAAGGGTTCACCCGCCAGCACCCCGGCATCCCCAAGGCGCTGCAGGGCACCTATCTGGGCATCAGCCACCCGCTGATGATCGAGCATCTGCAGGGGCTGGGGGTGACCTCGGTCCAGCTGATGCCGGTGGCGGCCTTCATGTCCGAGCCCAGGCTCGAGCAGCTGGGGCTGACCAATTACTGGGGCTACAACCCCATCGCCTTCTTCGCGCCCGAACCGCGCTACGGGGCGAAGGACGCGGTGACCGAGTTCAAGACCATGGTGCGCGAGCTGCACCGGGCGGGGCTCGAAGTGATCCTGGACGTGGTCTACAACCACACCGCGGAGTCGGGTTTCGACGGCCCCATGCTCTCCCTCAAGGGGTTTGACAACGCGGGCTACTACGCCTTCGAGTCGGGGGCCCACGGTCCGGATTACCATCGCCACGCCAACGTCACCGGCTGCGGCAACAGCGTCAATCTGGATCACCCCAATACCCTGCGACTGGTGCTCGATGCCCTGCGCTACTGGGTCACCGAGATGCAGGTGGACGGTTTTCGCTTCGATCTGGCGGTCACCCTGGCGCGGGAAGCGGGGGAGTTCGATCCCATGAGCGCCTTCTTCAAGGCCATGATGGCGGATCCCGTGCTGGCGCGGGTCAGGCTCATCGCCGAACCCTGGGACATCGGCCCCTTCGGTTATCGTCTCGGCCGGTTTCCGAGCCAATGGCTGGAGATCAACGATCGTTACCGCGACACGGTGCGCGCCTTCTGGCGCGGGGATGCGGGCAAGATGGGGGATTTTGCCACCCGTCTGGTGGGCTCGCGGGATCTCTTCCCGAAGAACTGGCGCTCCCCCCATACCAGCGTCAACTACCTCTGCTATCACGACGGCTTCACCCTCGAGGATCTGGTCTCCTACAACCAGCGCCACAACCAGGCCAACGGCGAGGACAACCGGGACGGTCACGGCAACAACCTCTCCAGCAACCACGGGGTGGAGGGGCCGACCCTGGACCCGCGCATCAACAACCTGCGCCAGCAGCAGAAGCGCAACCTGATCGCCACCCTGCTGCTGTCACAGGGGACGCCCCACTTCCTCGCCGGGGACGAGATGGGCCGCAGCCAGCTCGGCAACAACAACGCCTACTGTCAGGACAACCAGATAAGCTGGGTGAACTGGCAACTGCGCCCGGAGGACGAGCGGCTGCTCGCCTTCACCCGCCAGATGATGGCGCTGCGGGCGGAGTCCGGGGTCTTCTCCAACCTGCAACTGAGCGACGACGGCTGGAACGGCAAGGCGACCAGCTGCCACCAGGTGAACTGGTATCACCCGGACGGCCATCAGCTCACCGATCAGGACTGGCACGCCCCCATGGGGCAGGCGTTTGCCATGGACATCGGCATGATCGGCTGCACCGGGGAGCGCTGGTACGTGCTGTTCAACGCCAGCGACTATGACATCCAGTTCCGCCTGCCGCCGCCGGGGGAGGGCATGGAGTGGATCCAGACCATCGACACCGCCACCAACGACGGCCTGCCTTTCCTGCCGGACGACATCAAGCGGCAGGTGGCGGTGGGGCGTGCCCACTCCCTCAAGCTGCTGGAGCGGGTCGCCCTGCCGGCGGCGGTGCTGGCGAGTGAAGGGGTGGTGGCAGCGGATGTTGTCGCCGTGTTGCCAACGGGATCACAGTTCCCGCTGGCGGGGTAGAGCCAGGCGCCCTGACTGGGTATGCTGGGCACCGTTATCAGTGGTGAGGAGCCGGAATGAGCAGTAACAACCCTGAACAGTGGCGCGACAAGCTGAGTGCAGAGCAGTTCCACGTCTGCTGGGAGAAAGGGACCGAGCGTCCCTACAGCGGTGCCCTGCTGCACAACCGCAAGAGCGGCGATTACCACTGCGTCTGCTGCAAGCAGGTGCTGTTCCACTCAGGCGCCAAGTTCGACGCGGGCTGCGGCTGGCCCTCGTTCGACCGGGCCATCGAGGGGACGGTGACCTACACCGAGGACAACAGCCACGGCATGAAGCGGGTGGAGATCACCTGCAGCCAGTGCGGCTCCCACCTCGGCCACGTCTTCCCCGACGGGCCGACCGAGACCGGCCAGCGCTACTGCGTCAACAGCCTGAGCCTGGATTTCGAGCCCGACGCCTGATCCCCGACACGACCAGCGGCGCCTCCCTTCGGAGGCGCCGCTTTTTTATCTCCCCCTGTCAGGTGCTGGGCTATGCCAGCGGCAGGTAGATGTCGGTGACCAGCTCATGGGTGGGCACCTCGTGTACAAAGTTGTGGTAGTGGAAGAAGAGCGGAAAATCCCGCAGCTCTTCGCCGCTGGCGGGCAGCCAGTCGCGGTAGAGCGCCCGGGCGCAGTCGGCCAGGAGGTCGTGGGAGCCGTGGTGGCGTACCACGGCGCAGCGCCCGGCCGGGATGAGGGCATTCTTCACGCCCCACTCATTGTCCTCGGCGACGGGGGCCTCGACGCTGCCACAGAGGGTAAAGCGAAACGCCGCACCCTCCGTCGTGGCGGGGTCGTCCGGCGCCAGGCCATAGGTCCGGCTGGTGGCGACCGGGGAGCCGCCCGTGGCCTTGCGCCACTGGATGAAGCGCGCCGCGGTGTCGTTGATGCGCTCGGGCAGGCCCTGATGGGTCAGGGCGGCGACGGCGGTCTGCGGGAACTGGATGATGTCGACTCGCATGGGGTCAATCCTCTTGGTGGGGGGCCGTGGCAGGCAGCGATGCCAGCTGGCCCAGTCCGGCTGCTGCCTGAACTGGCTGGGCGTCAGGCCGAACGTCTGCTTGAAGGCGCGACTGAAAGATTCGCCATGCTGGAAGCCGGCATCGAGGGCGATATCAGTCACCTTGTCCAGAGGAGCGAATGCCAACCGGTAAGAGGCCCGCTTCAGCCGCAGCAGCTGGATGTAACGCCCCAGCGGCACGCCGCAGTAAGCGGCAAATTGCCGATGAAAGTGAAAGGGCGAAAAGTGCGCCACGGCGCTGAGCCGCTCCAGCGACAGGTCGTCGTCGAGATGGCGCTCGATGTGCTCTGTTACCGTTTGAAAGCGTCGGCGGTAGGCCTCTGTCTGGTTGTGATCCATGGTCTCTCCTCTGTGCTGCCCACTATCGGCCAACGGGCCCGAGCTGTCCTGACGGATCTTGCTCTCTTTGCCTCCCCTCGGGGAGAAGAGCCATGACCGACAGCCCGGCGGGCGCTGCCTGACTTGTCGCGGGTTCGTCAGGCCAGCAGCAGGGCTGCCCCCGTCAGCAGGGCGGCGAGGGGCAGAACGGGGAGCCGTGGCACCCGCAGCAGGTAGAAGCCGACGGCGGCCAGCGCCAGATCGGTGGGGGAGAGCACGGCGCTCTGCCACACCGGCTGATAGAGGGCCGCCAGCAGCAGCCCCACCACGGCGGCGTTGATGCCGGCCACGGCCCCCGCCAGACGGGGGCGGGCCAGCCAGTGCTGCCAGCAGGGGCCCAGCGCCCAGAGCAGCAAGAATCCCGGCAGGAAGAGCGCCAGGGTCGCCAGCAGTGCCCCGATGAGGGGAGTGGCGGGCAGCAGCACGGCGCCCAGGTAGGTGGCCAGGGTGAACATGGGGCCGGGTACCAGCTGGGCCAGGCCGTAGCCGGTCAGGAACTGCTGCTCGCTCAGGTGGTGACCCAGGCTCTCCTGCAACAGGGGCAGCACCACGTGACCACCGCCAAACACCAGGCTGCCTGCCCGGTAAAAGTCGGCCAGCAACTGGCTGACGGGGCCGCTCGCCACCAGGGGCAGGCCGACGAACAGCAGGGCGAACAGCAGCAGGGTCGGCCAGTGAGGCTGGCGATCCGGAGTGGACGCGAGGCCCTGACTCCCCGGGCGGGGCTCGCGCAGGGCACAGAGCAGGGCCGCGCCGAGCAGTATGGCGATCTGGGTCAGAAGCCCGGGGGCGCACCAGAGGGCGGCGGCGGTGGCCACCATGACCCCCTGTTGCAGCGCCGTCTTGCAGAACTGGCGGCTCATGGTGAGCACGGCATCCGCCACGACGACGAGCGCCAGCAGCTTGAGGCCGTGCAGGGCGGCGTCCAGCCAGAAGTTGCCCGCAAGCTGACCCAGACCGACGGCGGCCGCCAGCAACAGCAGGAAGGAGGGGAGGGTAAAGCCGACGAAGGCGGCCAGGGCGCCGCCGATGCCGGCACGGTGGCGGCCGATGGCAAAGCCGAGCTGGCTGGAGGCCGGACCCGGCAGCAGTTGGCACAGGGCCAGCAACTGGGCGAACTCCCCCTGGTTCAGCCAGCCCAGCCGCTGGACAAAGGTGCGCTGAAAATAGCCGATATGGGCGGCCGGCCCGCCAACACTGATGCATCCCAGCCACAAGAACTGCACGAATACCTGTCCCATCTTCCCCTCCTCGTCATCATCCTGGCCCGGATAATATGACAAAAAAGTGACATTTTGGTGACGGTACTCCCTCCCGCGCTGCCTGCCATCAACAGGGGCTGGCGGGGTGGCTGGTCGCCTCCGCCAGCTGACGAGAGGTGCCGGGGTGACGCGCAGCAGCCTGCCGGTGAGGGTCAGGGGGCAGGTTGTGCCTGGGGCAGGTAGCATTGTCCCGCCAGCCAGCAGGCGATGGACTGGCGACTGGCATCGAAGTGAGGCTCGGGCAGAGTGTGCGGGTCGCACCAGATCCAGCCCTCACACTTTTCCGGCTCCAGCAGTTGCGGCTCCCCGTCCACCTCTGCCAGCAGGGTGACCGAGATGTAGTGCAGGCCGCTCTCGCGCCAGGTCTCCAGGTTGTTGGTGACGGCGATGACGCGAGGCTGGCGGATGACGAAGCCGGTCTCCTCCGCCACCTCCCGGATGGCTGCCGACTCGAAGGTTTCCCCCAATTCCAGATGACCACCTGCGATGGACCAGTAGGGGGCATGGCTGCCCTTGCGCTTGCCAAGCAGTACCTGGCCCTGGCCATTGATGAGAATGACGCCGACACCGACGCGGGGATAGGGGGTAGACATAGGGGAGGCTCCTTGCTGAGACGGCGGGGTGCGCCAGGGAAAACGGGCCCACCTTAGGGGGGATGGGCCCGTTGCGCAAGCCGCCTGTTCAAGGGCGATCGGATGCCGATTTTCCATCGCTTAAACGGATGGGTCTGGCGACATTCTATCTGTTAAATAGATGGGAAATGCCCCCGGATCAGGGCAGTCTGACCAGCATCTTGCCGGTATTGCGGCCCTGGAACAGTCCGATAAAGGCTTGCGGCATGCTGGCCAGCCCCTCGCTGACGGTCTCCTCGGCCTGGAGGGTGCCCGCTTCGAAGGCCGGCATGGCCTCGGCCAGGAACGCCCCGTAGTGCTGCCAGTGATCGGAGACCAGCAGCCCCTGCATCAGGATGCGCTTGCGGATCACCTGGGAGAGGTTGCGCGGGCCGCTGGCCTGGCCGTTGCTGTTGTACTGCTCGATGAGGCCGCACAGCACGATGCGCCCGTGCACCACCAGGTGGTTGAGGGCGGCATCCAGCATGGCGCCCCCCACGTTCTCGAAGTAGACGTGGATGCCTTCGGGGGCGAGGCGGGCCAGCTCGGCGTCGAGATCCGGGGTCTCCCGGTAGTTGATCACCGCATCGGCACCCAGGGTCTTGAGGTAGGCGACCTTGTCGGCCGAGCCGGTGGAGCCGATGACCCTGGCCCCCGCCTGCTTGGCGAGCTGGACCGCCATGGTGCCGACCGCTCCGGAGGCCGCCGAGACCAGCAGGGTTTCACCGGCCTTCAGGTGCGCCACCTTGTGCAGGCCCGCCCAGGCGGTCATGCCCGGCATGCCGAGGGCGCCGAGGAAGCGCTGGGGCGGCAGGGTGGTGTCGGGCAGGCGGGTGAGCTGGGCGGCGTTTGCCACGAAGGCATCCCGCCAGCCCAGCATGCTGCTCACCTTGTCCCCCACCTTGAAATCGGGATGGCGCGATGCCTGTACCGTGCCGATGGCGCCGCCGTCGAGGGGACCGTTGAGGGGGAAGGGAGGAACGTAGCTTTTTGCCTCGCTCATGCGGCCGCGCATGTAGGGGTCCACCGACAGCCACTGGTTGGCGACCTGTACCTCTCCCTCCTGCAGGGCGGGCAGGGGCACGTCCCGGAGGGCGAAGTCCTCCAGGGTGGGGAGACCGGTGGGGCGACGCAGCAGTTGGATTTGATGGCTGATGGCATTCATGGGCATTCTCCGGCAGTGGGGCCGCGCGTCGGGCGGCGGCCTGGTATTTTTGTTTGTGTGCAAACTAAAATCAGGGTAGTCCTGAACGCGGGGGCTGGCAACTGTTTTGTGTGCAAACTATTCAGCCCCGAAGTTGATGGGGTATACTGTCCCCTTGTCGTCAGCGAGGTCCTCCATGAGCGAATTGAAAAAGCAGGTCTGTTTTGCCCTCTACAGCGCCTCCAATGCGGTGATGCGTGCCTATCGGCCGCTGCTGGACAAGCTGGATCTCACCTATACCCAGTACCTGGTGATGCTCTCGCTCTGGGCCCGGGACGAGGTCAGCCTCAAGGAGATAGGGCAGGAGACCGGACTGGATGCGGGCACCCTGACCCCCATCGTCAAGCGGCTGGAGAGCAAGGGGTGGCTGACCCGCACCGTCTCCCACGAGGATGAGCGGCAAAAGTGCATCAGCCTGACCGAGGCGGGACGCCAGTTGCAGCAGGAGGTCAGGGAGTGCTGTCTGGCGGACAGCTTGCGCAATCAGGTGGATCTGGCCGATGCTGAGTTGGCCCAGCTCAAGCAGCTTTGCGATCGCGTGGCGGCGCAGCTGGGGCGCTGATCCCTTTTCCCGTCAGGAGTGACCCGATGAAACCCATGCAATCCCTGCTCCCTCTGTTTGCCATCCTGCTGTGCGCCTGCGCCGATACCTCCTATCCCCGTTCCGAGTTGCAGATCGACGATGCCGATGCCTGGCAGGCCATCTGCAAGGACGGGGTCCGGGTGCGGGCGGTCACCGACGAGGGGATCTGTGCGGATCACCGCGGGGTGGCCATGTGGACAAATAAACCAAGGGCTGCACGGATGGCAGAAGAAGCGGCCAAGTAGTGTGACCTGTACGACATAAAATGACATGACCGGCCATGGGGCCGGTTTTTTTCGCGATCTTGCCAGCACTTTGGCACCTTGTTCATGGTGCACTCATTTTTCTCTTCCCATACTGGCCCTCAAGGTAGCAAACCAACAGGAGAGAGAGATGCAATCATCCATCGTCGGGCTCTCCATTCTGTGGGGGCTGGCCAGCTTTGGTGTTCAGGGGGATTTCATCGAGAGCCGTGATACCGCCTCCCCCTCCTGGCAGGCCGAGTCCAGAGTGGAGATGGAAGGGTACTTGATGGAGTCGTTGGGCGCCGATCGCTGGGTGTTCGACAACGGCAGCGAGAGCCTGGAAATCTCTCTGCCCAAAGGGCAGTGGGTGTCGACCGGTGAGCGGCTGCGGCTGCGCGGCGAACCCTTGCAGGAGCAGAACGGCTGGTTGCTGCAGGTGCAGGACGTCAGCCAGGTCGAGGCATGACGAGGCGTCCACCACCTGGCGGCGCGATGGCGCCCGCGGGGCTGTGTTGACCGCGAATGCCCTTGATAGCAGAGACAAGAAGAGGAGGCCCTGGCCTCCTCTTGCTTTTGGTGCTCCCCGGATGCGGGGTGGGTTGTCAGCCCAGGTGGTTGAGGGGCAGGGCGGTCTTGTGTTTGATGCGGCGCAGCACGAAGCTCGAACGCACCCCGGTCACGCCGGAGATGTGGGTCAGCTTGTCCAGCAGGAAGTGCTGGTAGTGCTCCATGTCCCGCACCACCACCTTGAGCTGGTAATCCGCATCGTTGCCGGTGATGAGGTCGCACTCCAGCACCTCGGGCAGATCCTTGACGGCGCGATCGAAGTTCTCGAACCGCTCCGGAGTGTGCCTGTCCATGGAGATGTGAATGTAGGCGGTGAGGGTCAGCCCCAGCTGGCGGGCATTGAGCAGGGTGACATGGGTATCGATGAGACCGGCATCCTCCAGCGCCTTGACCCGGCGCGAGCAGGGGGAGGGGGAGAGCCCGACCAGCTCGGCCAGCTCCAGGTTGCTGATGCGGCCATTCTCCTGCATCAACTCCAGAATATGTCTGTCGATACGATCAAGTTTCAGCATTCTCCGTTCCTCGTTGCAATTACTAATTCACTTTTCCTAGATTAAGGGTGAATTATTGCAAAAACAACTGAAAATACCTGCTACTTCACAACCACTCACCGCACCGGCAGGAGTACCATGGTTTCATCTTCCGGTGGCAAGACAGGCGCCCGACCAGGCACCTGTGGTGAAGGACCTTACCGGGTCAAGAGCCCCATCAGCCGTTCGACCTTATCGGGAAACAACGGGCTGGAACGAGAGCACCCCCTCCCCGAAGGCAACAAAGCAGGCATCCCGGCGCCTGCTTTGTTGTTTTTGCGTTCCGCCCGCTCAGGGGCGGGGCGGCCGGATGCGATAGAGGCAGCGGCTGTCCCCCTCCAGCAGATACTGCTCCCGCTCCACCTCTGCCGGCGCCAGCAACCGGCGAAACAGCGCCAGCTCGCTGCGGCAAAAGCCCCGACAGGCCCTGGCCGCACTGCAGATGGGGCAGTGACTCTCCCACCACAGCCAGCTGCCGTCCTCCTCCTGCGACATGTCCGCCATATACCCCTCCTGGGTGCGCAGCGCCTTGAGCGTCATCAGCCTGTCTGCCAGCGCCGGCTGGGTCAGCCTGGATTCATAGCGTGCCTGCATCTGCTGCTCCCGCCGCGTGATGAGCTGCTCCATGCCCGCGTCGCCAAACACCTGCCGGATATCGTCGATCAGCTGCAGGGTCAGATCGCCATGGGTGTCGGGGAAGCGTTGCCAGGCCTGGTCGGTGAGGTGCCACAGACGCACCGGGCGACCGCGGCCGCGGGCCTCGTCGCTAAACCCCACCCAGCCCTCGGACTCCAGGGCCATCAGGTGCTGGCGCGCCCCCATGGACGTCATCTGCAACTGGTCGCCGAGTTCGGCGGCGCTCTGGGGGCCGCGGGTTTTCAGCAGATAGAGGATCTTGTCGGTACTGGCGTTCATGGGGGCTCCGGTGGTGGGTATCGGTGCGGTGACCGCCTGGATGAGGTCATTATGGGTAGCAGGGCGATTTAAATCAACAATCTGCTTTACTTAATGGACGACCCCTCACAATATAAATAAACCGATGACTTTATTTAATGAGGCGAAGATGGAAGGGATCAAGGGACAGGCGACCCTCTGGGTATTGGTGATGACGGTGACGCTGGCGGTGGCGGGGTTCAGCCTGCCTTCCCCCGTCCTGGCGCCGCTGCTGCTGGATCCGGCCCAGGGCATGCTGACGCCACAGGCGTCGGACTGGAGCCGCAAGGTGTGGCTTGGCGTCATCATGGGGCTCTATCCGTTGTTTCAACTGTTGGGGGCCCCCTTGCTTGGCCGTCTCTCCGATCGTCATGGGCGCAAGCCGGTGCTGACCCTCTGTCTGGTGGGGGTGCTGGCGGGGTATGTGCTGATGGCCCTCGGCATCGCCTGGCGTTCCCTGCCGCTCTTGCTGCTGAGCCGGGTGGTGGAGGGCTTCTTCAACGGCGACATCGCCATCGTGCAGGCGATGGCGGCGGACATGAGCACGGCCAGGACCAAGGCCCGCAACTTCGCCCGCATCAACATTGGCATGAACCTGGGCTGGGTGGTGGGCCCCATGATCGGGGGCTATGCGGCCGTGGTCTCGGGGGATTACAGCCTGGCGGCCTGGCTGGCGGTGGGGATGACGGTGATCAACCTGCTGCTGGTGCTCTGGCTGCTGCCCAATCGTCCCCCGGTGCCGGCGACCCGGGATGAGGTTCCTCTCTCGACCCGCCAATTGCTGTTGCAACCTCGTCTCCTGCCCTACTTTGCCCTGACCCTGGCAAGCTACGGGGCGGTACAGCTCTACTTCACCTACTTCAATGTCTGGCTGGTGGAGCGGCTGGCATGGGATCCGGTGCAACTGGCCCAGGCCGCCGTGCTGGTGAGCGTGCCCATGATGCTGGGCTCCTGGATCGGTGAGCAGCTGGCACGGCACTGGCGCGGCAGCTCCCTTGGCATCGTCGGCCACCTGGTGATGGCGGCGGGCATGCTGATGTTCATCCTGCCGACCCAGTGGTGGGGGCTCGCGCTCACCTTCATCCCGGCGGGCATCGGCATGAGTCTGGGGGAGCTGGCCACCTCGGTGGCGGTCTCCAACCGCAGCCATGCCAGCCAGCAGGGGCAGGCGATGGGGCTCTACCGCGGTCTGGCGGTGGGCAGCGAGATCCTGGCGGTGGTGCTGGGCAGCCTGGTGCTGCTGGCGGGGACCGAGTGGCCCTTCTACCTGGCCGGCCTCTGCGGCGTGATCTGTGCCCTCGGTTTCTACGGATTGCGCAGACGGGCGGACAGGCGAAACGCCGTGGCCGGGTGCGCCGAGGCGGGCTGACGAAGGGCGCGGGGATCACAGTTCGGCGACGGGATGGCGGGCCGGACTTGCATCGCGGCGCCGAGTCTGGGACGGTATGGCTCTTTGCTCCGCTTTTCCCGATCCCCCGGTGAGCGCGTCTCCCATCATGGACCCTGCGATGCCCAGTCCGCATTCCCGGCGGTGAGATGTGTCGTCATGGCACTGGAAACGGGAGGGGATGGCGCCGCACCCGTCTCGACATTCTTGGAGGTGATATGAGTCGTTATCAGGCCATTGCATTGGACATGGACGGTACCCTGCTGAACCGGGATCACAAGATCTCGTCCGCTACCCGGGCGGCCCTGGCCCAGGCCCGGGCCCACGACATCAAGGTGCTGCTGGTGACGGGTCGCCACTTCATGACGGCCCGTCCCTTCCACCACGAGCTGGCCCTCGACACCCCCATCATCTGCAGCAACGGTGCCTACCTCTATGATCCGGTGCAGGAGAGGATCCTCGCCGGGGATCCCCTGGCCGTGGCGCCCCTCACTGCCCTGCTGGAGGAGGTGCAGGCCCAGCAGATGGGGGCGCTGTTCCACCTGGGGGACGGCATCGGCTACCTGGGCTGCGAGGAGCACGTGGGCCGGATGCGGCGTTGGTCGGCAACCCAGCCGGATCATCTCAAGGTCTCCCTGCTGCCCGCCGAGGATATCGAGTCCTGGTTGCAGTCCCCCATCTGGAAGCTGGAGTTGTTCAACCAGGACCCCGGCCGGTTGCACCGTTTCGTCGGGGAGGTGGTGGAGAGACTGCCCTTCACCCGTGACTGGGCGGCCCCCTATGCGGTGGAGCTGGTGCAGCCAGGTTGCAGCAAGGGCAACCGGCTGGCCCAGTGGGCGGCGAGCGAGGGGATCGCCATGGAGAACCTGGTGGCCTTTGGCGACAACAACAACGACATCAGCATGTTCGAGCAGGTGGGGCTGGCGGTGGCCATGGGCAATGCGGCGCCCCAGATCCAGGCCCATGCAGATCGGGTCACCGCGGATCACAACGAGGATGGCATCGCCCTGGCGTTGCAGCGCTGGGTCCTGCCCGCCTGAGGGGAAAAACAGTCTGCGGCATAAACAGAAAGGGGCCATGTCGGCCCCTTTTTGTCAGCTCCCGAAGGAGAACTGGATCACCCGATCCGGGAAGCGCAGCCGGTTGTAGTCCCGGTATACCCCTTCGTAGTGACGGATGGCGCGCTCGCGCTGGGCACGGTAGTAGTCGCGCTGGCGGCTGTCGCTCTCGCCCCGGATCTGCTGATCCAGCTGGTGGATGCTCCGCTCGGTGCGCTCCAGCTCCTGCTGCAATTCGCCGAGGCGCTGCTCCAGCAGGTACTCCTTGCGGCCGCGCTCGAACTGGGTGAGGAAGCTGGTGTCGTTGGGGCAGACCCCCAGGTATTCGCTCCCCTCCCGTCCCTTGCTGTAGGCCAGCTCGGGGATGCAATAGAGCTCCAGCCCCTTGGCGTAGCCGCGCTGCCACTCCGCCTCATCCACCTTGAGGCCGTATTCCCCGCAGGTCTTCTGATAGTCGCGGGTGGCGCTCCGGGTCTTGCCCTGCTCCCCGTCCTGATAGCCCTGGTTGTACCAGCTCATGGCACGGCACTCCTCCTCCGAGAGGGAACTGCACCCGGCGAGCAGGAAGGGAAGGGTCAACAACAGTATCTTGGGGGACATGAGGGGGCTCCGACAGCAAAGGGGGTGGGGCATTCTAGAAGAGGAGGCCCGTCCGGGACAAGCACCGGGCGAGGGGGCCGTATCATGATGTTTTTATCAGTATTTTCAAGCCGTTGTAGACGGGCTTCCGGCAGCCTTTTCTTGCCGGGGGAGGCAGGGTAAACTGCGCCTACTTTTAACTGGCATGTAACATAAAAACAATGAAAGTCCTGACCGTCGATTATCGCTCCCCCGATGCGGCCGAGCGCTTCACCGAATCCCTGCGCACCACCGGCTTCGGGGTGCTGACTCACCACCCCATCCCGAAGGAGCTGGTGCAGTCCATCTATGACAACTGGTATCGCTTCTTCATGAGCGAACAGAAGCAGGATTTCCTGTTCAATCGCGAGACCCAGGACGGCTACTTCCCGCCCTCGGTGTCCGAGGTGGCCAAGGGTCACAGCCAGAAGGACATCAAGGAGTACTTCCACATCTATCCCTGGGGCCAGATGCCGGCAGAGCTGAAAGAGCAGGCGATGGAGTACTACCGCCTCGCCAACGATCTGGCCGCCGAGCTGCTGGGCTGGGTGGAGCAGCACACCCCGGGCGACATCGCCGCCCACTACAGCTGCCCGCTCTCCTCCATGATCGAAGAGAGCCACAAGACCCTGCTGCGGGTGCTGCACTACCCGCCCTTCGACGGCACCGAGGAGCCGGGCGCCATCCGCGCCGCCGCCCATGAAGACATCAACCTGCTGACCATTCTGCCCGCCTCCAACGAGCCGGGCCTGCAGGTGAAAGGTTCAGACGGGGAGTGGATGGACGTGCCCTGCGATTTCGGCACCCTCATCATCAACATCGGTGACATGCTGCAGGAGGCCTCCCGCGGCTACTACCCCTCCACCACCCACAGGGTCATCAACCCGACCGGGGGCAGTGCCGCCAAGTCCCGCATCTCCTTGCCGCTCTTCCTGCACCCCCGTCCGGATGTGGTGCTCTCGGAGCGTCACACCGCCCACAGCTATCTGATGGAGCGGTTGCGGGAGCTGGGGGTCATCTAATCCCGCCAGACCCGAGCAGACAACAAACCGGAGCATCCCCGCTCCGGTTTTTATTTTGTGGCACGATTGGTTAGTTATCCGAATTTTATTGGTTAATGATGCTAAAAGCTGAGTTTTATATCGGATATACGCCGAGTGATTGCGCGCCTGCGGGCGTACTCTGAGCGCCATTTCGTGCCTCGCTGGCAGGCCCTTCCCGTGGAGTTCTTATGAAGCAGTCCCAATGGTCATCC
Organism: Aeromonas sp. WP2-W18-CRE-05; assembly: GCF_014168615.1. NCBI lineage: Bacteria > Pseudomonadati > Pseudomonadota > Gammaproteobacteria > Aeromonadales > Aeromonadaceae > Aeromonas > Aeromonas sp. WP2-W18-CRE-05. Next base: position 711,228 of record NZ_AP021917.1, read on the forward strand.
CGGCTCGGTTACATCCTGGCCGCCGCAGGTTCCGCAGTCGGTCTCGGCGCCATCTGGAAGTTCCCTTATGTCACCGCCGCCAACGGTGGCGGCGCCTTCCTGCTGGTCTTTCTGTTGTTCAGCTTCACCCTGGGGGTGGCGGTGCTGATGGGGGAGACCTTGATCGGCAGCCTGACCCGGCGCGGGGTGGTGGGCGCCTTTGGTGAACTGATGGGCAGGCGCTGGCGCTGGGTCGGTGCCATGGGCTTGCTGTGCAGCCTGCTCATCTTCTGTTTCTACAGCGTGGTGGGCGGCTGGACCCTGGGGTACACGGGCATGGCCCTGGCGGGGGAGCTGCAACAGGGGGACGGCGCGGCACTGACAGCCCGTTTCAACGACTACGTCGGTGATCCGCTCTGGCCGGTGCTGACCCACCTGCTGTTTGCCGGCTTGACCTGGTGGTTCGTGCGGGGCGGCGTGCAACAAGGGGTGGAGCGCACCCTGCGCTGGATGATGCCGGCCCTCTTCATCATGATCTTGCTGCTGGTGGCCTTCGGCCTCACCCTGCCGGGCGCCATGGGCGGGGTGCGCCACTTCCTGATGCCCGATTTCAGCAAGCTCGGCATGTCGGGTGTGCTGGACGCCATGGGGCTGGCCTTTTTCTCCCTCTCCATCGGCCTTGGCATCCACACCACCTATGGCGCCTACCTGCCTTCCAGCGAAGGGGTCGGTCGCTCCAGCCTCTGGGTAGTGCTGCTGGCGAGCGTCATCGCCGTGCTGGCGGGCCTGATGATCTTCCCGGTACTGGCGGCGACCGGTATTGACCCGGCCTCGGGCCCGGGCCTCACCTTCATGACCATGCCGGCGGTGTTCCAGCAACTGCCCTTCGGCCAGGGGCTGGCGGTGGTGTTCTTCTCCCTGCTGGTGGTGGCGGCGCTCTCCTCCTCCATCTCCCTGCTGGAGCACTTACAGTGCTTCCTGTGCGAGAGCCTGGGCTGGTCCCGCCGCGCGGCGTGCAACCTGGTCATTGCCCTGGTGATGGCGGGTGGCATCCCGGTGAGCCTGTCGTTCGGTCCCTGGGCCACCCTGACCCTGTTTGGCAAGAACATCTTCGAGTTGCTGGACTTCATCACCTCCAACCTGATGATGCCCCTGTTCGGGCTGGCCCTGACGCTGCTGCTGGGCTGGCGGCTCGGTCGCCAGGCGCTGCCCGAAGGGCTGGCTCCCCACTGGCGAGCCCTGCTGATGGGCTGCTGGCGCTGGCTGGCTCCCCTGCTCATTGGCGGCATTCTGGTGCGCGGCCTGGTGTAGGGAGGGGTGGTCATCTCTGCCACTCCCCGGCCGGGCTGGCCGGGGAGTGGGGTGGCAGGATTGACTCTTTATAAAAATCTGTTAATTAAAAATAAACAGAGTAATGATCTGAAATTTCGATATTTTATTTTGGTTAAATCTGTTTTTGGTTCTGTTTTAGACTATTTCCTGTCAACTTCTCTTGCCATGGTTTAGGCTGTGGCTCCTTTTTACCGTGCAGGCGTCGCCCTCCCATGTCACCCCTTATCGCTCTCTGTGGCCGATTTAGCCCCTTCCTGGAGAGGTGACCTTGCAGGTGTCGTTTGTCTGACTGTTCATTGCAAAGGTCGCTCTCAGGCGGCCTTTTTTGTTGCGGCGCACACCGCGTCTAGCCATGGAGTATCGAACTGATGTTGTCTTGCCCGGAGGTTGTATGAGCCAGGTTCAGTGGTCTTCCCGTATTGGTCATGTGCTGGCGGCCGCCGGCTCGGCGATCGGCCTTGGCGCCATCTGGAAGTTTCCCTATGTGACAGCCACCAACGGGGGCGGTGCCTTCCTGCTGGTGTTCCTGCTCTTCAGCTTCACCCTGGGGGTCGCGGTGCTGGTGGGGGAGACCCTGCTCGGCAGCCGCAGCCAGCGCGGCGTGCTCGGCGCCTTCCACAAGCTGGTGGGGCCGAACTGGCGCTGGATGGGTTACATGGGGATCCTGTGTGGCTTCTTCATCTACAGCTTCTACAGCGTGGTGGGGGGCTGGACCGTGGGCTATGCAGCCCTGGCCGTGGGCGGCGAGCTCAACCTGAGTGAGGCGAGCACCCTCACCGCACTCTTTACCGGTTATGTGAGCGATCCCCTCTGGCCGGCCCTCACCCATCTCGTCTTCGCCGGGCTCACCTGGTGGTTCGTGCAGGGAGGGCTGCAACAGGGGGTGGAGCGGGCGCTGCGCTGGATGATGCCGGCCCTGTTCGTGATGATGCTGCTCCTGGTGGTGACCGGGCTCTCCATGCCGGGGGCCATGGCCGGGGTACGCCAGTTCCTGATGCCCGACTTCTCCCACCTGACGGGGCAAGGGGTGCTCGACGCCCTGGGGCTGGCGTTCTTCTCCCTCTCCATTGGCCTCGGGGTACACACCACCTATGGCGCCTACCTGCCGAGCAGTGACGGGGCGCTGCGCTCCGGGGTCTGGGTGGTCACCCTGGCGAGCTGCATCTCGGTGCTGGCGGGGCTGATGATCTTCCCTGTGCTGGCCTCCACCGGCATCGATCCTGCCGCCGGCCCCGGCCTCACCTTCATGACCATGCCGGCGGTGTTCAACCACCTGCCGTTCGGTCAGGGGCTGGCGGTGATCTTCTTCCTGCTGCTGCTGGTGGCGGCGCTCTCCTCCTCCATCTCCATGCTGGAGCACCTGGTGCGCTTCACCACCGAGGAGTGGGGCTGGTCGCGCCGCAATGCCTGTCGGGTGCTGACCCTGCTCATCATGGCCTGCGGCATTCCGGTCAGTCTGTCGTTCGGGCCCTGGGCGGACTACACCCTGTTTGGCAAGACCCTGTTCGATCTGCTGGATTACCTCACCTCCAACCTGATGATGCCCTTGTTCGGTCTGGTGCTGACCCTGCTGCTTGGCTGGAAGCTGGGGGACAGTATTGTACCTGCGGATCTCTCGCCGCTGATGCGTGGCGCGCTGCTCTGGTGCTGGCGGCTGGTCGCCCCCCTGCTGATCGCGGGGATCCTGGTGCGGGGCTTGTTGTAACGCACCTGCCAGGGCGGCATGCACCGCCCTGGCTGGCTATAGGCCCTGATGGGGACCGAGGGGCGGCAGTTTGGGGGCCAGGTGGGATCTCACCTGTTGCAGTGTCTCCCGATAGGCGTTCCCATGGTGCTCCAGGAAGGCGGCACTGTGGTTGAGACGCTGCTCCAGCCTGTCCACCAGGCGGGCCACCGCCGGGGCCGCCATGCCGGCGGGCCAGCACTGGGTCAGCAATACCAGCAGTTGCCAGGCATCCCCCGCCTGGGCCGGGAATCGCTCCTGCAGGGTCAGAGCACTCTGCACGGCGAGCTGGAGCTGACCCGTGGTCATGGCCCGTTGCCGCTCCTCGCGCAGCTGGGTCAGCTGCTGCTCCCGCTGCGCCAGTTGCCGCGCCAGATCGTCGACCACCTGCAAAATGAGCCCCTGCAGCAGCGGGGTCTGTGCCACCGGCCCCTGATACTGGCCGAGCTGGGCCAGATAACGCTGGGCATGGTGGGGAAGCCCGCAGAACTGGCTGACGGCCACCCCGAGCAACTGGTTGAGGTGATTGTCCCGCGCCGCCTCCGGCGGGTGCTTGGCCAGCAGCATCAAGGCGTCATCGAATCGATAATCCAGACCCAGCATCAGGGCGCGCAGCAGCCCCTCCTCGTGGGCACGCAGGGTCACGGCCTGCTGACCGAGCTCCTCCAGGGCCTGCTGCAGCCCATGAACTCTGGCCTCTCCCGGTGGATGCCAGAGCACCGCCAGGGTCGCATCCAGCAGGCAGCGTTCGACGGAGTGGCGAAACGTCTGTTTGGGGAAGTAGCGCAGGATGAAATCGGTGGCCTGCGCCAGCACCTGATCTTCATCCCTTCGCAGCAAGGCCAGCAAAATGGCCACCTGGCGCCACTGCGGCTGCCAGGGGCAGCGTTGCAGTAAGCCTGACAAGGTTTCCCAGGCCGGATCCCACAGCGCCTCGTGCAGTTGGCAGGCGAGAACCAGCGCCTGATGGATGACGGGGGGCAGTCGCTCCCGGTTGCGGGCCAGATCCTTGTGGGCACTCTCCACCCGGTTCAGCCCGAGCAGGGCCTGGTTCAGCCCCTGGCGTGGCCACCAGGCATCGTACTCCGTGGTGCAGATGGCGTAGTGCTGGGCGGCCTGCACCCGTTCCCCGGCTTGCAGCAGCATGTAGCCCTTTACCCTGTCCATCTGTGCTTCCAGCCCCTTGTGGCTGGCGTGCCGGTAAAGCAGATCCTCGCACTGGGCGCAGGCGCTGCGCCACTCCCTGAGCGTCATGGGGGTGGCCAGGGGGCGGGTCACCGTGGTCAGTGCCAGCAGCGCTTGCAGGCTGTGCGCCAGCTGCTCCGTGGTGAAGGGCACGGCCAGACGCAGGGCGAAATAGAGGTCGGAGGGGGGGAACTGGCCGGTGTCCTCGTCCTGCTCCAGCAGCAGGAGCACGCAGCCGGGCGCGAGCAGGCCCAGGTGGTGTGCTTCATGCAGCAGCCTGACGCCCTCGTGGGCCTGGTGGTGATACTGGCGGCAAAGAATGGCATCGAAGGCGTGCTGGCGCAGCAGGGCGGGCAGGCTTGCTATCTCTTTGCAGTGGAACAGTTCGGTGGGGGGCAGCCCCAGATCACTCAGTCCCTGGGTGAGGGTCGAGCCCATCATGGCATCGTCTTCGATGAGGAGGATCTGCATCTTTGACGCTCCTTCGCCGGTCGGGGGTGGCGAGGTTGGATTCAAAGTTAGCCTCCACTCTCCCGCGAGAGCCAGAGGGGGTCAATACCCCACCTGGGTCAGGGATGGCTCAGTGCCGGCCTTGGGCAGGGCAAAGAAAGCATCACTGAAGGCCGGGCCCCCTGGCCGAGAAGGGGCAGTCCCGCTGCGGGACACGCAGCTCCCCGGCGCCCGTCTCTCCCTGCCAGGCGAGCTCGAGTTGGCCCAGGCGCCCGAGGCGGCGCAGCTCGAACTCGTAGCGCAGGCAGGGGTTGTCGGTGGGCAGCTGTGTCATTCCGGCGGGCAGCCGGTAGTCGTAGCGCAGCAGAGGGCCATCTTGCAGCCGGCTCTGCACGGGCACCAGCCCCTCCGCCGTCGGTGCGGGGGCCTTGAGATAGCGGCGCAGCGCCACCGGGGCGTCGATGGCTTTTTGATAGTGAAGGCCGTTCATGGCTGCCAACTCCTCCTCCAGCCGCGTCAGCTCCCCCTCCAGTCCGCTCAGGGCGGCGCCTAGCTGTTGATGGGCCGGGGAGGCGCAGCCTCCCAGCAGCAGGGTCGTGATCAGCAGGGCGGGACGGACGGCAGACATGAAGGTTCCTCGGGTGCCAGGGTCAATGACTATAGCAGGGGATTGGTGGGCGGCGTGCCCCTCAGCAGCCCGGCGAGGCGCTCCAGCCCTTCGGCGACGCGGGCGTCGGTGGCGGGCTGGCTCAGGCTGAGGCGTACTCCCTGCGGGGCGGCAAACTGGCCGGCGGCGAAGTGTTCTCCGCTGGCGACCCCCACGTCAAGGGCGTTGGCGGCCTCCGCAAACTCCTGGCTGCGCCAGGGCTCGGGCAGTGGCAGCCAGGCGTGCATGGACCCCGGCTGCCAGCGCGCTCCCGGCAGCAGGTGGCGCAGGAGCTCACCCCGGCGCGCCAGGATTTTTCGCTGGTGTTCGATGAGCGGCATGATCTGGCGCTGGCTCACCAGCTTGCAGGCCAGCTCGATGAGCAGCGGACTCACCATCCAGCTCGACAGCCGCATCGCCTGGGCGAAGCTGTTGCGAAGGGCGGGAGGGGACAACACGAAGCCGACCCGCAGGCCGCCGCAGGCGATCTTGGCGAGACTGCCAAGGTAGATGACCCGCTCCGGTGCCAGGTTGACCAGGGGAGGGAGCGCACTTTCGGGCAGCAGGCCGTTGACGTCATCCTCGACGATCAGCAGATCGTGGCGACGGGCGATGGCGACGATGGCGTCGCGCCGCGCCAGGCTCATGGTGGCCGTGGTGGGGTTTTGCAGGGTGGGGGTGAGGTAGAGCAGCTTGGCCCGGCGGGTACGGCACGCGGCATCCAGCGCCTCCGGCAGCAGTCCCTCCTCATCCATCGCCAGTCCCACCACCTGATTCTTGAGCTGGCGTGCATTGCCCAGCATGCCGGGGTAGCTCAGTCCCTCGCAAAACAGGGTCTCTCCCACGCAGCCGGTGGCCAGCAGGGCCAGCATGATGCCGTGCTGGGCACCATGGCTGAACAGCAGGCGATCTTCGCTCGCCGTGATGCCCTGCTCGGCGAGCCAGTCGACGAACAGCTGGCGCTGTGCGGGGCGTCCGGCCTCCTTGTCATAACCGAGCAGGCCGTTGAGATCCCCCTGCGCCAGCTCGGTGAGCAGGGGCCGGATGATGGCGCCCCTGTCCAGCTGGACCGGGAGGTTCTGCCACAGCTCGATGCGCTGGCTGTCTTCATTGCGGATCACCCATTCGTTGGCGGGATCCGCCGCTCCCCTGACCCAGGTGCCGTGCCCGACCCGGGCCGCCAGCAGGCCCCGTCGCTCCGCCTCGGTGTAGGCGCGGGTGACGGTGCCCACGGTGACCCCCAGCTTGTCTGCCAGGGCCCTGTGGGTCGGCAGCCGGGTCTCGGGTGAGAGGATGCCGGTGGCGATGGCCTGCTCGATGGCCTTGACCAGTTTGAGGTAGAGGGGCCCCTCGAAAGGGGTGAGGTCGGGCGTCCAGATTGTCATGGTGACAATAAATCTATTGATCCAAGATTGTCCGCAATATAGCGTGATTATCAGTCTTTACACAACCAATAAGCACACATTGTATCGGTACAATGTGGCGAGAAAGGAGTCTCCCCATGACCATCGAATGGTATGCCACCCTGTTTGGCTTCGCCCTGCTCACCTGCGGCACGCCCGGGCCGAACAACCTGATGTTGACGGCGTCCGGCGCCAACTTCGGCGTGCGTCGCACCCTGCCCCATCTCATCGGGGTGGCGGTGGGCCAGCCTGTGCTGCAACTGGTGCTGGCGCTCGGCTTCTATCCGCTGTTCGAGCGCTGGCCCCTGCTCAAGCTGAGCCTGCAGGTGCTGGGCAGCCTTTACCTGCTGTGGCTGGCGTGGCGCATCGCGGTGGCAGGCGCCCCCGGAGATCCCGCCAGCCGTGCCCGCCCCTTGACCCTGCTTGAAGGGCTGGGCTTCCAGTTCCTCAATCCTAAGGCGTGGATGATGGGGATCTCGGCCATCAGTCTGTTCAGCCTGCCGGGGAGCGACTACTGGCCGAGCATGTGGGGCATCATGAGTGTCTTCCCCATGGCGGGGTTCCCGGTCTGCTTCGCCTGGGTGATGTTTGGCCATCAGCTCAGCCGCTGGATCAACTCGGACAAGGGGTGGCGTCGTCTCAACGGCAGCCTGGGTGCCTTGACCGCCCTGTGCGTGGTGATGCTCTGGTATTAACAGCACCTTGATTATTCATGCAAAGAAAATGCATTGCTGACCTTGTCGTCAGGGCGTCGGCTCTGCATATTAGGAGGCTTGCCGTATCTGAACGAGGTTGAGATGGATCTGAACTGGTTGCTCCCCCTGGCGGGCTTTGCCCTTATCACCTGTGGCACGCCGGGCCCCAACAACATGCTGCTCACCAGTGCCGGGGCCGCCCAGGGGTTTCGCCGCTCCGTGCCTCTGCTGGTGGGGGTGGTGGGGGGCATCAACCTGATGATCCTGGCCACGGCCCTGGGGCTCGGGGTGGTGTTCGAGCGTCTGCCCCTGCTGCACGACGGCCTCAAGCTGGTGGGGTCGGCCTACCTGCTCTGGCTGGCCTGGAAGGTGGCCAACGCCAGTGGCCCGGCGGAGGGGAACCGGCCGCTCATCCCGGCCCATCAGGGGGCCATGCTGCAACTGCTCAATCCCAAGGCCTGGATGATGGCGCTCTCCGCCATCAGCGGCTTCACCCTGGCGGGGGAGGCTTACTGGCCGTCCGCGGGCTGGGTGCTCGGCATTTTCTTCGTGACCGGCCTCTATACCGGTGCCTTCTGGGTGCTGTTCGGTGCCCAGGTGCGCCGCCTCATCCGCACCGCCACCGGCTGGCGTCGTTTCAATCTGGGCATGGGGCTCGCCACGGCGGCCTGCGTGCTGATGATCTGGGTTTAGGCCTCGGCCTGAGCCTTTACCGGCTGTCTTGTTGGCCCTTCGGGGCCTTTTTTATTGCCGGGGCGGTGCGATCAAACGCGCCCCCTGAGGGATTGCGGCATTGGTTTGCACCATCGGGTGACATAAGGAGATCCCATGAAATGTATCGGTCTGCTGGGTGGCATGAGCTGGGAGTCCACCGTCAGCTATTACCAGGCCCTCAACCGGGGGGTACGCGAGCGGCTCGGCGGTCTGCACTCGGCGCGGGTGCTGCTGAGCAGCGTGGATTTTGCCGGGATAGAGCGGTTGCAGCACGCCGGTGACTGGCCCGCCACCGCCCGTCTGCTGGCGGCCGAGGCCAGGGCCATTCAGGCCGGTGGCGCCGATTTCCTGCTGATCGGGACCAACACCATGCACAAGGTGGCGCCGGAGATCGAGGCCGCCATCGACATTCCCCTGCTCCACATCGCCGATGCCACGGCCCATCGCCTCCAGGCCGACGGGGTGACCCGGGTAGGATTGCTCGGCACCCGCTTCACCATGGAGCAGGATTTCTACAAGGGGCGGCTCCAGGAGCGCTTCGGGCTGGAGGTGCTGGTGCCTGATGACGCTGCACGGGAGCGGGTGCACCGCATCATCTATGACGAACTCTGCCTCGGCGACATTCGCGAGTCGTCTCAGGCCGAGTATCTGGCCATCATCGCCGATCTGGCACAGGCCGGTGCCCAGGCGGTGATCCTGGGTTGCACCGAGATCGCCCTGTTGGTAGGGGCGTGCCAGGCCGCCGTGCCCCTCTACGACACCACCGCCATCCACGCCGAAGCCGCGGTGGCACTGGCCCTTGCCTGATGTGATGCGGGCGGGGTGACCCTCTCGGCGCCCCGCCTGTTTTTTCCTCCTTTCATAACTGTGAGTCAGCCTTCATTTCAGCAGGGCTGAAGCCGTTTTTATTGTCAATCGGCTCACATTTCCTCCGTTTGTCTCTTGAGTCCGGGGCGTCAGACGCCTAGTTTTCGATAACTGAAACGATTCAGCTTTCACAAAAACAAGAGACACGAGGATAAATCCATGTTGAAGAAACTCTCCATTGCCGTGCTGCTCGCCCTGGGCGCCACCGCGGGTCACGCCGCCGAATTTCTGCTGACCGACTCCCAGCAAGGGCTGGATGTGGGGGACTGGAAGATCACCAGCGAGAAGCTCGGCATCAAGAGTCCGGTTCCCTTCACCATCGAGAAGAAACGCCTGCACGGCGGCCGCCAGGAAGGGGTGGATCTGCTCATCGTCGACAACGGCGTCATGAAGATCACCCTGGTGCCGACCCGCGGCATGGGGATCAAGGAGGTCAAGGCGGCGGATCTGCGCCTCGGCTGGGATTCACCGGTCAAGGAGGTGGTCAACCCCGCCTTCATCGATCTCGAGAGCCGTGGCGGCCTCGGCTGGCTCGACGGCTTCAACGAGATGCTGGTGCGCTGCGGCTACGAGTGGACGGGTCATCCCGGAGTGGATGACGACGGCCGCCTCAAGAGCCTCCATGGCCGGGTGCAGAACATTCCCGCCTCCGTGGTCAGCGTGACCGTGGACGAAGAGCCGCCCTATGCCATCCACGTGCTGGGCCGGGTGGACGAGCGCACCTTCAAGATGAGCGAACTGGTCACCTGGACCCAGCTGAGCGTGGTGCCCGGTCAGGCGGAATTTGCCCTGCAGGACAAGCTGACCAACCACGCGGACTACGAGAACGAGTACCAGATCATCTATCACGGCAACTTCGGGGCCCCCATTCTGGAGGAGGGTGCCAGGGTGAGCACGCCGGTGAAGCAGATCTCCCCGTTCAATGACTACGCCAAGGCCGGACTCAAGGGTTGGCAAACCTATCTGGGGCCCACCAAGGGCTTCGACGAGATGGTGTTCAACCTGGTGCCCTACAGCGACGCCGACGGCAATACCCTGGCAGTGCTGAACAACCGGGCCGGCAACGCCGGAGTGGCGGTGGGCTACAACATCAGACAGCTGCCGGTGCTGACCCTGTGGAAGAACACCGACACCCGGGCCCAGGGCTATGTGACCGGCATCGAACCCGGTACCAGCTATGCCTACAGCACCAAGTACCAGCGCCCGCTCGGGCTGGTCCCCAAGATCCAGCCGGGGGAGACCAAGACCTTCGATCTGACCTATCGCCTGCTGCAAAATGCCGACGAGGTGAAGCAGGCCCTGGCCCAGGTGGAGAAGATCCAGGGCGGTCGGGCCACCGAGCTGCGCGAGCAACCCCTGGTCAAGCTGCCATAAGGGAGAGACCCCCAGCAAAAAGCCGCTCCATGAGCGGCTTTTTCATATCAGGCCCGTCGATCAGACGTGGCTGTACATGGCTTCTATCTCGCGCTGGTACTTGGCCTCGATGATCTTGCGGCGCAGCTTCATGGTGGGGGTGATCTCCCCGAGCTCCATGGAGAAGGCGCTCGGCAGCAGGGTGAACTTCTTCACCTGCTCGAACTTGGCCAGCTCCTTTTGCAGATCCTGAATGCGGGCCTCGAAGAACTCCATCACCCGGGAGTGGCGCAGCAGCTCGGTCTTGCACTGGTACTGCAGGTTGATGGAGCGGGCATACTCCTCCAGGGACTCGAAGCAGGGCACGATGAGCGCCGACACGAAGTGGCGGGCATCGGCGACGATGGCAATCTGCTCGATGAAGCGATCCTTGCCGAGGGTCCCCTCGACCAGTTGCGGCGCCACGTACTTGCCGTTGGAGGTCTTCATCAGCTCCTTCAAGCGCTCGGTGAAGTAGATGTTGCCCTCGTCATCCAGCTCGCCTGCATCGCCGGTGCGCAGGAAGCCATCCTCGGTCATCACCTCGGCGGTGGCCTCTGGTTTGTTGTAGTAGCCACGCATCACGGTGGGGGCGCGCACCAGCAGTTCATTGTTCTCGCCGAGTTTCACCTCGATGCCGTTTAGCGCCGTGCCGATGGAGCCCAGCCTGAACTGGGTGTCTTCATAGCAGCAGACGGTGGCGGTGGTTTCGGTCATGCCGTAGCCGTACTTGAGGTTGAGCCCCATGGCCTGGAAGAAGAGATTCACCTCGTCCGCGAGACGGGCGCCCGCCACCGGCAGGAAGCGGGTGCGACCGCCGAAACGGGCGCGCAGTTTGCGAAACACCAGGCGCTCGGCAAGCCAGAGCTGGCCATAGAGCAGGGGAGAGGCGGACTTGCCCGCCTGACGGGTGGCGACCATCTGTTTGCCCACCCGGGTGGCCCAGCCGAACAGGGCGCGGCGCAGGCGCGGCGCCTGGGCGACCTTGGCCTGGATCATGGCGTAGGCCTTCTCGTAGAGGCGAGGCACGGCGCACATCACGGTGGGCTTCACCTCGCCGATGACATCCATCACCTTCTGCGGGTCGCGAATGTAGACGTTCTCGGCGCCGCAATAGAGCACGTAGTAGCTCCAGGCGCGCTCGAACACATGGCTCAGCGGCAGCATGCAGAGGGAGACATCCTGCTCGCTGAGGTCGAGGCGAGCGTCATGCATCTCGAAGCAGGCGGCCATGTTGGCGAAATCGAGCATGACCCCCTTGGGTTCGCCCGTGGTGCCCGAGGTGTAGATGAGGGTCAGCAGGTCGTCCATGCGGTAGTGGCGCTCGCGCTCGCGCAGCACCTGCTCGCTGGGTTGGTGGTTGCCGGAGACGAGGAAGGCCTGGAAGTGGCTGGCCGAGGCGCAGCCGCGCAGATCGACGGTGCCGTCCAGGGCGACGATGTGGCTTATCTCGCCGCTGTCGATGAGGTGCAGCGCCTGATCGAACTGGGGCTGCTCCCCCACGAACAGCATCCTGATGCCGGCATCCTTGACGATGTAGCGCAGCTGATCGAGGGTGCTGGTGGGGTAGATGGGCACGCTGACGCCACGGGCGGCCAGGATGCCGAGGTCGGCCTGGGTCCACTCGGGCATGTTGCGGGCATAGATGCCGACCATCTCGCCGGACTGGTGGCCCGCCCGGATCAGTCCCTGGGCGCAATAATCCATGGCCTGACCCAGGGTTCGCCAGCCGATGGCGCGCCACTGGCCATCCTGCTGGACGCGCAGGGCGGCCTTGTTGCCAAGGCGGGCAATACGCTCACGCATCACTCTAACCAGATGAAACTGCGACATCTCACGCATCCTCAAGTAACAGTTGTGCGCCCGCAGGGGCACCAAAATCGGGGCTGGAGTTTAAACTCTAACATTACAGCTTACAAGTGTGCGCCATTTGTCCTGGATCACAAAGTCGTCAACCAGATGAGAGTGAGGCATGATAGGGGGCAGGGATCGGATTCATTCAGGGAGTTGCACCATGAATATCGGGATCAAGAGCCTGTTCACCGGCGTGTTGCTGCTGTTGGCGGGGGCAGGCGCCCTCTGGTATCTGCTGGGGGGCGCGGGGGAGCAGGATAATCCCTGGCTGAGTGGCGCCGAGGGCTATGAGCAGGCGCAGCGGCTGGCGCTGAGGGAAGGATACCCCTTGCTCTACGTGATCGAGCGCGCCAAGTGCCGACGCTGCAAGGCGCTGAATACCAGGCTGTGGCGTGCCCCCGAGATGCAATCCGCCCTGGCGGGGCTGGTGAAGGTGCGACTCAACCCGGATGCGGGGGATGGCAGCGAGCACATTCTGCGCCGCTTCCCCCAGGTTGCGACGGCCCCTGGCATCTATGTCCAGCGACCGGGTGAGCCGCTTCGCCCCATCAAGATCGCGGTGGATATCGAACAGATCTGGATGCCCGGCGTCACCTATGGTCGCGGCTTCTTCATGCCCCTCTCGGGAGCCGCCTTCGAGGCCGTGCTGAGGGTGACCCTGAGCCTGGAAGACCCCTCCATCGACAACGCGCCCCTGCCCTGAGGGAGAAGCGAAGCGGGGGAGTCAGGGAGGCCAGAGAGGGTGTTGCCCGCTGACGGCGGTCTGCAGCGGGTTGTCAGCCGAAGTCGAACAGACGGGACATCAGCACGGCATCCTCCCTCTCCTGCCCGGTGCCATAGTAGTCGGCGCGGCGGCAATACTCGGCAAACCCCTCGCTCTCGTAGAGGTTGATGGCGGTGCGGTTGCCGGCCCTGACCTCCAGGAACCAGGCCTCGGCCTTGCTGGCCTTGCTGCGGGCCAGGTACTCCCTGAGCAGCGCCCGCCCCAGCCCCTTGCCCTGAAAGTCGGGGTGTACGCAGATGTTCATCAGGGAGCTGTCTCCCGCCACCAGATCCGAGATGTAGAAACCGGCCGGTCGTCCGTCCACCAGCATCAGGCCGTTGAGATAGCGCGGCCCGAAGCAGGAGAGAAGGTTGGCCTGGCTCCAGGGCTCCTGGTGGGCGGCCTGCTCGATGGGGTAGATGGCTTCGAAGTCCGATTCGAGCAGGGGGCGAAAATGGGGCAAGAGGTCAGACATGGTCACTCCGGACGGGATTCAGGCTTGCGATGGACACCATGGCCGTGCCATGGTCGTGAGCATCAAGGGGTGTGGCGCTGCCGGCACTGCTGCCAGAGGGCGCGCTTGTGCGCCCCATCGGGCTTGAGCGGGCAGACCAGGGCATCGGGCCAGCGAGAGTCCGGCGCCGTCAGCCAGAGCAGGGGCGAAGTGGCCCCTGCTGGCAGGGAAGGCATCTCGGACAACAGGGAGACCTCGTCGGTGCCAAGGCCGAGCCAGCGGCAGATGTCCCCGAGCAGGGAGGGCGCGGGCAGCGTCTCTGCCAGCAGCCAGAGCTTGCCGGTCGGCAGAGGGGCAGTCTCCTGCGGGGCCAGCACCTCGTCGGCGGGCGTGTTTGCCGGTTGTGCGGCGCCGTCGGGGCTGGTGCCTCCCGCCAGGAGTCGGCCTCTCTGTTGCCAGAGGGGGATGCCCATGCGGGCCAGGATGCGCTGGCGCAGCGGGTCCAGCAGGGGATCTTGCATGGCGAAGGCTCACTCTTGATCTGCGTTGGGGTAAATAATGATGCGCAGAGTACACTCTCGCGGGATTTGCTGCACCCCGGACGTGCGCTTTTCGCCCTGTGGCGATGGCAAACGAGCGCCCCCCGGGGGCAGAGATGACAGACAATGAGAGTGGGGCGGGGCCAGAGGCCGGACCCCGTCACCACGGATGACCTATCAGCTTCGGAACTGTGCCTATGCCGCCTTTAGCCCAGAATACTGTTCGTGCCACCCCCATTCATGAGCGCCTGCCACGGCTCCTTTCCGCCCTTGGTGAGGGACTGTATGAGCGCCAGGATGCCCTGCGGCTCGGCCTGCTGGCGGCCCTGAGTGGCGAGAGCGTCTTTCTGCTGGGCCCCCCGGGCATCGCCAAGAGCCTGATCGCGCGGCGCCTCAAGCTGGCGTTTCAGGATGCCCGCCATTTCGAATACCTGATGACCCGTTTCAGTACGCCGGAGGAGGTGTTCGGCCCCCTCTCTATCCAGGCGCTCAAGGAGGATGGCAAGTACCTGCGGTTGACCAGCGGCTACCTGCCGGAGGCCGAGGTGGTCTTCCTCGACGAGATCTGGAAGGCGGGCCCCGCCATCCTCAACACCCTGCTCACCGCCATCAACGAGCGGCAGTTTCGCAACGGCGACAGCCAGCACCCCATTCCCATGCGGCTGCTGGTCACCGCCTCGAACGAGCTGCCAGCCCCGGACAGCGGGCTGGAGGCGCTCTACGATCGCATGCTGGTGCGGGTCTGGATGGACAGGGTGCAGGAGAAATCCAACTTCCAGGCCATGCTGGCGAGCGATGGCCAATCCCATCAGAACCTGACCCCGGCGGTGCAGATTCGGGGGGAAGAGTACGACGCCTGGCAGGATGCCATCGAGCAGGTACGCCTGCCGGACGCCTGTTTCGAACTCATCTACCAGCTGCGCCAGCAGCTCGACAGCCAGCTCGGGCACGGCTGCTATGTCTCGGATCGGCGCTGGAAGAAGGCGGTGCGGCTCATCAAGGCGAGCGCCTTCTTCAATGGCCGCGACGAGGTGGCGCCCCTGGATCTGCTGCTGTTCAAGGATTGCCTCTGGCACGACGAGGCTTCCCGCACCGCGCTGCTGGAGATGATCGGCGAGTTTTCCCGCCTCTACGGCTACCAGCAACTGGCGCTGACCCGGGAGCTGCTCTCCCTGCGCGAGCAGTTCAAGCAGTTGCAGGGGGCGGTCGCCTTGCGCATCGGCTGCAAGGCGGTCAAGCGCAAGCAGTGGTTCGGCCGTCGCGCCCGCGGCACCGAACTGCCGCTGGCCAACGCCAGGCTGTTCGGCAAGCTGGTGCACTTCCAGCTGCTCACCCCGGCGCCTCTGGATGGCAGCGATCCCGAGCGCCTCACCGCTACCCTGACTTTCGATCGCACCCTGCTCTCTCACTGGCACCCCACCGGGGAGGCGCTGGTGGGCTGGCCCCTCGGCAACCCCAAGGAGGGGCACTACGAGCTGGTGCTGGACGAGCAGTTGCGGCTGCACGTGCTGGATATCCAGCGCCAGCCCGTGCCCCTGATGCTGGTGGAGCGCACCCCCATCCCCGAGGTGGTGATGGCCCCCTGGCTGTCGGCCCTGGACGACCTGACGGGCCA
Organism: Aeromonas sp. WP2-W18-CRE-05; assembly: GCF_014168615.1. NCBI lineage: Bacteria > Pseudomonadati > Pseudomonadota > Gammaproteobacteria > Aeromonadales > Aeromonadaceae > Aeromonas > Aeromonas sp. WP2-W18-CRE-05. The sequence goes on from NZ_AP021917.1 coordinate 726,839, forward strand.
GGTGAACCGGGTGCTGCAAAACCTCAAGGGCCAGCGCAACCTGTTCGACCGTCACCAGCCCCATCTGTTCGTGGGGGACAACTGGCTGCGTCAGGTGGAGGACAGCTTCTTCGTGCTGAGCCGGGACCTGGAGCGGCTGGGGGCCGAGCTGCAGCAGTGGCGGGATCGTCTGCCTCTTCTCGATGCACAGGGGTGACGTCGCGCCTGACGTGGGGTTGGTGAAATAAACAGGATGAAAAACATGTTTAGTCAGCATGATACTCCATCACATCTCAACGTCCGGGGTGGCCCATGCTAGAGATCGGCATGATGGACCTGGGGCTGCTCATGGGGGAGGGGGAGCTGGCGGGGGAGATGGCGCTGCTGCTTGCCTCCACCCCCAAGATCTCCGAGTTCCTCAAGCGCTCGCCCCTGCAGGGGAAGCTGCTCAGAAAGCGCATCCAGACCTGGAGCGAACAGCTTGGGGAGGAGATGCGCCACAAGCCGGTGCCGGTGGCCCTCGAGCGGGAATACCTGCTCTATCAGGCCCACCGGCAACTGCCCCTGCCGGAGCTGGTGGGGCGCCTGCCCGCCTTGCTGGAAGCCCTTGAGCAGCACAGCCCCTTCGCGGGGGATGCCCGCAGCCTGGTGCGCCAGATAGTGGCCCAGCCCACCGAGGGGCTGCGCCAGCTCTTCATCGAGAAGTGGCGCGCCAGCCTGGTGGGCAGCCTGTTGCAGTTGCAGCAGCAGATAGCGGAGGCGGAGCGGGAGAAGCAGCGCCAGGAGATAGAGGATCAACTGCTGGCCAACCGGACCCTGGCCGATGCCCTGGATCCGCACCAGATCTCCGCCGGGGGGCTCTGGGATCTGGCCCAGGGGAGCTGGCACAAGCGCAGCCTGGCGCTGGTGAAGCAGTACGCCCGCATGTTGCAGCAGGAGCCTCTGCTCGCGGAGATCGCCGCCCTGCTTGGGCGCAGCGAGCGGGAGCGGCGCAGCGAGGACAGGACGCTGCCGCCGGTGCCTGTGCACGAGCTGGAGGAGGTGCAAAGTGACGATGTGCCCGACGATCTGGTGGGGGTGCACCCGGCCAGCGATCTGATGCGCCTCCTGCCGAGCGAGGCGGTGATGCTGGCGCTGCCGGAGCTGGAGCTGGAGTTCTATCGCCGTTATCTGGAGCGGCGCCTGCTGAGCTACCAGTCGCGGGGCACCCTGCCGCGCCAGCGTCTGATGCTGCGCTCCCCCGAGCAGGGAGGGCAGGAGGTGCAGCCGCGGGGCCCCTTCATCGTCTGCGTCGATACGTCAGGTTCCATGGGGGGCTATCCGGAGGAGTGTGCCAAGGCGCTTTTTCTCGCCCTGCTCAAGGGGGCGATGGAGGAGAAGCGGGGCTGCTATCTGATGCTCTTCTCCACCGAGGTGGCGACCCTGGAGATCACCGCCGACACCGGGCTTGAGAAGGCGGAGCGCTTTCTCTCCATGAGTTTTCACGGAGGGACCGATCTGGTGCCCTGCCTGGAGCAGGCCCTGACCCAGCTTGAACAACCCGCCTTTGCCAAGGCCGACGTGCTGGTGATCTCCGACTTCATCGCCCAGAACCTGCCCCACCCCCTGCTCGAGCGGATGAACGGGCGACGGGCGCAGCAGACACGCTTCCATGCGGTCGCCATGTCCCGTCACGCCAAGGCGGCCATTTTGCGGGTGTTCGACAACAGCTGGCTGCTCGATTGCGGCCTGCGTGGACGCCTGCTGCGGCGCTGGCAGCGCCATTGAGGGCACTCAGGCTCAGAGAGTGGGCCTGTGGTAGAGGCCCCGTTCGTTGACCTGCTCCTGATCCAGCAGCGGCTGACCGCTTGGCTGGGCAATATAAAAACCCCGCTTGCCGCTGCGCTTGACCCTGTACATGGCCTGATCCGCCCGGGCCAGCGCCGCGCCGAAATCGTCCTGGGGCCGGATGGCCGCAATTCCCATGCTCAGCCCCACCGAGGCGTCCCCGTTGGGCAGCTCGAAGGGGGTGGCGATGGCATCGATGCACTGGCGGGCGAGGTGGCTGGTGCGGGGATCGTCGCACGCCCAGGGCAGCAGCAGCACGAACTCGTCCCCGCCGATGCGCCCCAGCCGTACCTCCTCGCCGCAGCAGTGGCGAAGGCGCTGGGCAAGGGAGACCAGCAGTTCGTCACCTGCCCGGTGGCCCAGGTTGTCGTTCACCAGCTTGAAGTCATCGAGATCGATGAAGCAGATGGCCTGGTACTCCCCGGGAAAGTGGCGGTGCAGCGCGGTGCGGTTGAACAGGCCGGTGAGGGGATCCCGGTGGGCAAGCTGGGCGAGCTGCTGCTCGTACTCCTTCTCGTGGGTGATGTCGATGTGGGTGCCCATCACCCGGACGGGGTTGCCCTGATCATCCCGCTCCACCACCCGGCCCCGGTCCAGCACCCAGGTGGTCTTGCCATCCTTGCCGATCATGCGGTGCATCGCCTGATAAAACGGGCTCTTGCCCTCCAGATGGTCGAAGAAGGCCTGCAGCACCTGCTCCCTGTCCTCCGGGTGAAGGTGGGCGCGCCAGACGTCGAAGTGGGCCGACAGCTCCTTGGGCTGGTAACCGAGCATGGAGCCCCAGCGTCGGTTGAAGATGATGAGTTTGCCGGTGGGCACATGGTTCTGCCAGATGCACAGGCCGGTGCCGTCCATGGCTGCATCCAGCTTCTCCCGCGCGTCATCCGCGATGCGTTTGAGACGCTCGTTCTCCAGCAATAACCTGTCGTAAGCCTCCCTCAGCTCCTCGTAGGTCATTCCTCATCCCTTCCCCTGTTCGAAAGCATATATAGTCGATGCACTCTCTCCTTCTGTAAAGAAGGGGATAGGGGAGGCTCTCGTTCGATATGAGGCGTTTTCTTACCCTCTGGCGGCTGTGCGCCCAGAGTCTGTGGGGATATGATGACAGCGGTGAGCGCGGCGTCCGGCCAGTGAAGAGGAGAAAATGTCCGCATGAAGATCCTGATGGGAGGTGGTCTGTTGCTGGGGGTTGCCCTGGCCCAGGCGACGCCACTGGCCGGGCACGAGTTGCAACTGGCGTTGCAGCGACTGGAAGAGTCGACGATGCCGGTGCAGGCGTTTCGCGAGCGCGTCGCCGCCCTGACTGCCGGACAGGCACACTATCCGCCCGAGGTGCAGGGCCGCCTTGCCCGGCTGCAGTGCTGGGCCCAGCCGAGTGAACGAGACGAGGAGTTTCGCCGCGCGGTGGCGTTTGCCGAGCAGGGGCTGGCGCAGGCCCGTGCCCGCAAGGACAGGGTCACCGAGGTGGGGTTGCTCGCCTGTCGCGGCTATCACCGGCAACTGCTCGGCAACATGGCCGGGGCCGGGGAGGATTACGACGCCGCCCTGACCCTGGCTCGCCGACTCGGGGATGAGCGTCAGCGTGCCGACATCCTGAGCCTGCGGGGGGAGATGTACTCCTACCAGGGGGAGCTGGCGGAGGGGCTGATGGATCTCATTGATGCCCACCAGCGCTACGAGGCGCTCGGGCAGGAGGCCAAGGGGCGCGAGGTGCTCGCCAATATTGCCAATGCCTATCGCAGGATGGGGCTCTATGAGCGGGCCGAGAGCTACTTCAACGAGCTGGAGCACGACTACCGGCAGCTCGGGGACGAGGAGCACCTGGTGGACATTCACAGCCAGCAGGGACTCCTCTACATCGACACCGAAGAGTACGACAAGGCGCTGCCCCTGATGGTGGAAGCGGAGATCTATTATCTGGGGTCAAACCAGGAAGGGATCCTGGCCTGGAGCCGGATCGAGCTGGCCACCATCCTGCTTAAACAGGGCAAGCCGGACCAGGCCATGACCAAGCTCGATCAGGCGGCAGCCTCCCTCCATCAGGGGGAGGGGGCGGACAGCGTCACCCTGGGCCACTGGCACCTCGTCATGGCCGACGTCCTCGAGGCCCTGAACCGACCCGGCGAGGCGTTGCGGCACCTGGACGAGGCCGAGCCCATCTTTACCCGGGAGCAGAACCTGCGCTTCCTCGCCCGGGTGCATGAGACCCGCGCCCGGGTGCTGGAGCGTCAGGGGCATATCCAGTCGGCCCTCACCAGCCTCAAGACCTATGTCGAGACCCGCCAGGCCCTCGAGCTGAGATTGCGGGAACAGCGCTCCTTGCAGATGCGTTTCGAGTTCGATCTCGCCCGCAAGGAGCTGGAAAACCAGACCCTCAGGTCCCAGCAGCAGTTGCAGGCGGAGAAACTCAAGCAGTTGCAGGAGCGGCGCTACTGGCAATACCTGGTGGTGGCCCTGCTGCTGGTGGTGATGGGTACCCTGGTGGTGCATCAGCGCGGGCGCACCCGCAAGATGCAGCGCCTCGCCATGACGGACGAACTGACCGGCATCCACAACCGGCGCCAGATCCAGGCCAAGGGGCGCAAATGGTTCACCCAGGCGCGGGAGGAGGGCAACCCCCTGTGTGTGCTGCTGCTGGATGTGGATCACTTCAAGAAGGTGAACGACCAGCTGGGCCACCACGTGGGTGACAGTGTGCTCACCGCCGTGGCCCAGTGCATCGAGGAGCAGTTGCGCAGCCTCGACAGGGTGGGGCGCAACGGCGGTGAGGAGTTTCTGGTGCTGCTGCCGGATACCCTCCTGAACGAGGCCGTCGAGGTGGCCGAGCGGATCCGCCAGGCCGTCGCCCGTCTCGAGATTGAGGGGGTGCCTGCGGATCACCCCATCCGCATCAGCATCGGCTGTGCCCAGTACAAACCCGAGGATGACAACCTGGGCGAACTGGTACGCCGGGCCGACGAGGCCATGTACGAGGCCAAGCTGGCGGGGCGCAACCGGGTGATGACGGCCCGGTGAGGCCGACCCCGGGCCCCCGTGATAGCGGGCTGGGTATTTTTCACTCGCGCGGGTATAATGCCGCGCAATTTTGCTTTGATCCGGGGCCAGACCCATGTAATGCAACGCGCTTCTCCTGTCTCCACCGGCGGTCACTGACCCGCCCGCGTGGTGTCGTTGTCTGCATGGGCGCCCTGATTCCAAGGTGCTGTCCCGCATTTTTCCCACGGTGGCTCCAGGCCGCCGCTCAATAGAAGAACGTCGAATTATGTCAGCTGAATTTCTGAGTGAAGTCTCCAAGAGACGCACTTTTGCGATCATCTCGCACCCGGATGCGGGTAAAACCACCATCACCGAAAAGGTCCTGCTGTTCGGACAGGCCATTCAGCGCGCCGGTACCGTCAAGGGCCGTGGCTCGGGCCAGCACGCCAAATCCGACTGGATGGAGATGGAGAAGCAGCGCGGTATCTCCATCACCACCTCCGTGATGCAGTTCCCCTACGCCGACTGCCTGGTCAACCTGCTCGACACCCCGGGTCACGAGGACTTCTCCGAAGATACCTACCGTACTCTCACGGCGGTCGACTGCTGCCTGATGGTCATCGACGCCGCCAAGGGTGTTGAAGACCGGACCCGCAAGCTGATGGAAGTGACCCGGCTGCGCGACACCCCCATCCTCACCTTCATGAACAAGCTGGACCGCGAAGTGCGCGACCCGATGGAGGTCATGGACGAGGTGGAGCGCGAGCTCAACATCATGTGCGCCCCCATCACCTGGCCCATCGGCTGTGGCAAATCCTTCAAGGGTGTCTATCACCTCTACAAGGACGAGACCTACCTGTATCAGAGCGGTCAGGGCCACACCATCCAGGAGAAGCGGGTGGTCAAGGGGTTGAACAACCCCGAGCTGGACGCGGCTATCGGTGAAGATCTGGCGGCCCAGCTGCGTGGCGAGCTGGAGCTGGTGCAGGGGGCCTCTCCCGAGTTCGATCACGATGCCTTCATCGCCGGCGAGATGACCCCGGTCTTCTTCGGGACCGCCCTCGGCAACTTCGGTGTCGACCACATGCTGGACGGCCTGACCGACTGGGCGCCAGCCCCCATGCCGCGCAAGGCCGAGAGCCGCGAAGTGGTGGCCACCGAGGAGAAGTTCTCCGGTTTCGTGTTCAAGATCCAAGCGAACATGGACCCGAAACACCGCGACCGTATCGCCTTTATGCGTATCGTGTCAGGTACTTACAGCAAGGGCATGAAGATGCGCCACGTGCGCATCGGCAAGGACGTGAACATCTCCGACGCCGTCACCTTCATGGCCGGTGACCGTGAACAGGCGGTCGAAGCCTGTGCCGGCGACATCATCGGTCTGCACAACCACGGCACCATCCAGATCGGCGACACCTTCACCCAGGGTGAAGATCTCAAGTTCACCGGCATCCCGAACTTCGCGCCGGAACTGTTCCGCCGTATCCGCCTGCGTGACCCCCTCAAGCAGAAGCAACTGCTCAAGGGGTTGGTGCAGCTCTCCGAAGAGGGGGCGGTGCAGGTGTTCCGTCCGCTCATCAGCAACGATCTCATCGTTGGTGCGGTCGGTGTGCTGCAGTTCGACGTGGTGGTTTCTCGTCTGAAGAGCGAGTACAACGTCGAGGCCATCTACGAGGCGGTCAACGTCGCCACCGCCCGCTGGGTGGAAGGGACCGACGTCAAGAAGTTCGAGGAGTTCAAGCGCAAGAACGAGGTCAACCTGGCCCTCGATGGTGGTGACAACCTCACCTACATCGCGCCGACCATGGTCAACCTGCGCCTGGCCCAGGAGCGTCACCCGGACGTTCACTTCCGCCAGACCCGCGAACACTGATCACCCTGCCCGCACCCAGCGGGTGGCTGATGACCAGAGAGACCCCGCTTCGGCGGGGTTTTTTGTTATGGGGCGTGTCATTGGAAGGGGCGGCGATCCCCATCCGGGGCTTGATGAGTGAATAAAAATCAAGGATAAGTGATTTAAATTTCACCCATGGAGAGAGACATGTCCGTCACCCAACCCGTAGAGGCGCAGTTTGCCGCCTACAATGCCCACGATCTCGATGCCTTCGTGGCCTGCTTTGCCCCGGATTTCAAAGGCTATCGCATGCCGACCGAGACGCCGAGCACAGTCGGCAAGGGGGCGCTGCGGGCCTTCTATGCGGAGCACAGATTCAACAACCCGCTGCTCAAGGCCGAGCTGCTGTCACGCACCGTCTTGGGCAACAAGGTGTTTGATCACGAGAAGATCCACGGCCTTTCCCCCGAACCCATCGAGAGCGTGGCGGTGTTCGAGGTGAAGGAGGGTCTTATCCAGACCGCCTGGTTCTATTTCCCCTCTTAAACCCGACACTGTATTTGCCATACGGCCCCATCCTTTTGCACCGCTGTGCAGGGAAGGGTGACAAGGAGATGCCATGCAGATATTCCAGGCCACGTTGGCCCACATTGAAGAAACCAGCCGTCTGTTTGATGCCTATCGGCAGTTTTATGGGCAAGCGCCGGACAGTGATGAGGCAACCCGATTCATCGGGGAACGCCTTCAGGGGGCGGATTCAGTTATCTTTCTGGCACGCAACGAGGCGGGAGTGTGTGAAGGCTTTGTCCAGTTGTATCCGGCATTCTCTTCCGTCGCGATGAAGAGGATGTGGTACCTCAATGATCTTTATGTCGTCGAGTCAGCTCGCCAGCAGGGTGTGGCAAGAGCGCTGCTGAAACGGGTGGCCAGCTTTGCCAGGGAGACAGATGCCCTGACCGTCAAACTGGCGACGGCTGTCTCCAATCAACCTGCAAAATTACTTTATGAATCAGAGGGGTATCAAAAGGTAATCGCCTTTGATCACTATACCCAGCGGGTTGGAACCTGACAGGCGTTATGTGTCACTGTCCATGAGATGGATGGCAATCGCTCTTCTGGGGAGGCGCGGTGTCAGCCAGGGGCCGTGATACGGGGTAAACGGGCTCGCGGGGTATCGACAGATTGCCTGCCCGGCCCCCTTCTACCCTTGAGGGAGAAGGGGGGATGAGGGGGGAATTGGCGCTTCTGGCTAGAAAGTACGCAGCAATCTGGCGGGGTTGCCGGCATAGGTGCCAGGGACAGTGATGTCCCGGGTCACCACTGCGCCGGCACCGATGACGGCTCCCTGGCATATCCGTATCGGCAAAATGGTGGCGTTTGAACCGATGGATACCCCATCCCCAATGTGGGTTCGGCCCCAACTGGCGGGATCCGGGTCGGGGGCGCCGCTTTGAAAGAGGTCATTGGCAAACATGACGCCGTGACCGATAAAACAGCGCTCACCTATGGTCACATGCTCACAGATAAAGCTGTGGGACTGGATGCGGGTTGCGCGCCCTATGGAGACGTTCGACTGTATCTCCACGAAGGGGCCGACAAAGACATCGTCAGCCAGGGTACAGCCGTAGAGATTGACAGGCTCAACCAGCTTCACCCTTTCACCGAAGCTGACATCTCGTATGCCGACAGAGAGTCGTTTTGGTTCACTCATCTCCCCTCCTTCCCATCGAGCGCCAGCACCATGCAGATCTCGCAGGCGTCGTGGCCCGTGCAGCCAAGGGGCCCCGGCAGGTGTTCGAAGCCCAGGGATTCATAGAGGGCGGTGGCTTCCCGCAGCACGGCGGTGGTCTCCAGATAGCAGCGCTGGTAACCCAGGGCGCGAGCCTCGGCCAGCGCCTGCAAGACCAGCCGCCGTCCCAGCCCCAGCCCTCGCAGGGCGGGCAGGAAGTACATCTTCTGCAGCTCGCACACATCCGCTGCCCCCGCCAGCGGCGCTATGCCGCCCCCGCCGAGAATGGCGCCGTCCGGTCCCTCAATCACCCAGTAGCGGCTGCGCTCCCCCTGATAGGTTTCGTGGAGAAAATCGAGGTTGGGATCCGCCACCCCGTACCCCTTGTCGGCGGTGAGGCCGTATTCGGCGGAGACGGCGCGCACCACGGCGGCGATCCGGGGATTGTCGGCCGGGGTGATGGGGCGGATGACGAACCCCTGTTGGCGGCGGGCGCGGGAGAGGGCGCTGCGATAGAGCCGCATGCCCTCCCAGATCTGCTCGCACTCGGCGGGGGAGAGCTGGGCCAGGGCCCCCGCCATGGTCTCGTCCATCTGCCGGTGCAGCTCCTCAAGCTGTGCCTTGCCCGGCTCGGTGAGGCTCGCCTCCTTGCTGCGCCCGTCCGAGGGGTGGGGTTGCCAGGCGATCAGCTCCCGCTCGGCGAGGCGGGCCAGGGGGCGGCTGGCGTTGGACTTGTCGATGCGAAGGCGCTCGGCAAGCTGCTGGTTGGTGGCGGGACCGTTCTCCAGCTCGATGAGCAGGTGGGCCTCTAGGGGGCTCAGGGCCAGCGAGCCGCACTGCTGGGAGAGCATGCCGAGTTCGCGTACCAGTTCCCTCGACAGGGCGCGCAGGGGGCGGGGATCCATGGGGTTGTCTCCTTGTGGTGGTATTTGGTTGTTATGCGCAACCAATACCATCATTTGGTTGTTGATGACAACCATTTACGTGAAAAAGGGCGAAAGACAGGCAGAAAAAAGGGCCCGGGAGAGGGCCCAAACATTGGAAACCCGCGCGGGGGCGCGGATCCCATCCTTGGTCTGGCAAGGTGCCGGCGAGGGTTAGACCAGCTCGGCCAGCATGGTGTCGGCATAGGGCACCAGGGCGTCGCCCTGTTTCACCTTGGCGAGGTAGTCCGGGTTGGCGATGAGGGGGCGACCGATGGCGACGAGGTCGAAGCGGTCCGCCTCGATGGCCTCGAGCGCGGTCTCTGCGCTGTAGTTGCCCACTCCCACCAGGTGGCCGTCGTAGCGGGCACGCAGGTAGTCGGAGGCGCGGCCGTCCAGGTAGTCGAAGGTGAGGCTGTCATCGAAGATGCCCAGGTGCAGATAGGCCAGAGTGCGCTGGTTCAGCTCGGCCAGCAGGTGGTCGAACACGGCGCGATCCCGGGCATCCCCTTCCAGGTGCACATAGGCGCCGGGGGAGAGACGAAGGCCGGTGCGATCCCCGCCAATGCGGGCGGCGATGGCATCCACCACCTCGAGGGCGAAGCGGCTCATGTTCTCGGGGCTGCCGCCGTAGTTGTCGGTGCGCAGGTTGCTGGCGTGGTGCAGGAACTGATCGATGAGGTAGCCGTTGGCACCGTGGATCTCCACCCCGTCAAAGCCCGCCTCGATGGCGTTGGCGGCGGCCTGGGCGTAATCCTCGACCAGCTGGGCGATTTCGCGCTCGGTCAGGGCGCGGGGCACCTGATAGACCAGCTCGCGCATGCGCGGCACCGTGCCCTCATGGGCGACGGCGGAGGGGGCCAGCACTTCGGCGTGGTGGAAGAAGGGGTGGGAGAGACGGCCCACGTGCCACAGCTGGGCGAAGATCTTGCCACCGTTGGCATGCACGGCGCTGGTCACTTTCTTCCAGCCGGCGATCTGTTCGGCGCTGTAGAGCCCCGGGGTATTGGGGTAGCCCTGCCCGTCCGGACGGATGATGGTGGCTTCGGAGATGATGAGGCCGATGTCGGCGCGGCGGCCGTAGTAGGCGGCCATCTGTTCGGTGGGCACCAGACCCGGGCCAGCCATGCAGCGGGTGAGGGGGGCCATCATGAAACGGTTCGCGAGGGTGAGGGTGTCGTTGAGGCGATAGGGCTGAAACAGGGTATTCATGATCGTCTGTCCTGAGGGAGTGATTCTTGAACGGGCATTCAAGACGTTTTTTGGTTTGTGTGCAAGTATTTTTTGAGCAAGCATTCAACATGGATTGACGGGGGAGGCTGGGGTAAACTTGCCGCCCTGTTTTTTCCGTCCCGCGGGACCTTGCCACCGGAGACCCCATGCGCAGCGCCGAATACGATCGGGATGCCGTCTTGCGAAACGCCATGGAAGCCTTTCGCGCCAAAGGCTATGCCAAGACCACCATGCAGGAGCTGGTGGCCGCAACCGGCCTGCACCCGGGCAGCCTCTATGCCGCCTTTGGCAACAAACGCGGCCTGCTGCTGGCGGCGGTCGATCACTATGTGGCAGAGAAGGGAGCCCTGCGCCGTCGCTGCCTGGCACAGCCCAGCCCGCTGGCGGGGCTGCACGCCTTCCTCGAGCAGGTGGTGGACGATGCCCTGCAGGGCTCCTGCCTGCTGACCCGCACCCTGATGGAGCTGGCGGAGCAGGACGAGGAGCTGCACCTTCGCTTCAAGGCCATCTACGGCGAGCTGGAACAGGATCTGGCCGGGCAGCTGGCCCTGGCAAAGGCACAGGGAGAGCTGGCAAAAGAGGGGGACATCCCCACCCTGACCGCCTTCTTGCAGGTCCATATCCAGGGACTGGTCACCTTCGCCCAGTGCCACCCCGACCGCCCTCTGCTGGCCGGTGTCGTCGCCCGGATGATGAGCGCCCTGCGGGCGTGATGGCGAGGATGGAAACAACAAAGGCTCCCGCGGGAGCCTTTGTTGTTGCTGGGAATGCCCCTCGCAGCAGGGGGTTTGCCCCCTTCTCCCGCTCATTTACAAAAGAATGGGAGAAGGGGTGGGGATGAGGGGGCTGCCAGTCGCAGCCGCTTAGCCCGGATTCACCAGATCCTTCATCAACGCCTTCAACCAGATCAACGCCGGTTGCTGGGCGTGGACCGGGTGCCAGACGCAGTTGAGGTGATAGTCCGGCACGTCGTCGGGCAGGGGCAGGCTTTTCAGCGGCCAGTGGCTGGCGAGCAGCTCCGCCACCATGCTGGGCAGCACCAGCAGGTGATCGCTCTGGCTCACGATGGCGGCGGCGGACATATAGCTCTGGCTGTTGACCGAGATGGTGCGGCTATGGCCCAGGCTCTGCAAATAGCGGTCGAGGCTCGCCTCCGAGGTGCCGAGCGGCGAGTGGAACACATGGGGCATCTCGATTAGCTGGTCGAGGGTGATGCGCTCCTCCTCCAGCTCCAGGGTGGCGCGCACCAGCCCGGCCAGGGGTTCGGTGAGCCAGGTCTCCTTGCCCAGATACCCCGGCACCTGCATGTACTCGTCAAACCCCAGCACGAGATCTATCTCGCCGCTCGCCAGCTCGGCTTCCGGCAGGGTATCGCGCAGGATGCGGATTTCGATGGTGACGCCCGGCGCCAGCTTCCTGAGGCGCTGGATAAGGGGCGGGATCAGCACGCACTCCACGTAATCCGTGGTGCAGAGCACGAAGCGGCGCTTCGACTGGCGTGGCGCGAACTCGTCCTCCTCCCAGAGTTGCTGCTCCAGCAGCCGCAGCGCCTGCTGCACCCCCAGATGCAGGCGCTGCGCCCTGGGAGTCGGCAACATCCCCTGGGGCGTGCGCACCAGCAGCGGGTCGCCGAGAAAGGCCCGCAACCGGCCGAGGGAGTGGCTCATGGCGGGCTGGCTGATAAAGAGCGATTCGGCGGCGCGGGTCACGCTCCCTTGCGTCATCAGAGCGTCAAAGGCGAGCAGCAGATTGAGGTCGAGCTGGTGCAGTTTCATGGGGGGATTATTCGCCGTGTTTATGGGACAATTAATCCTATTCATTTGATGGATGGGCGCGCAACTTCTTACACTGCGACCCACTCTTATTTTTTCAGGGTTCCCAGGCAAATCGGGGGCCTCAATCCATGCAAGGAGCCTTGCGATGAGCATCAAGACCATGAATTCCACGCCGGCCGCCGACGGCTTCACCATGCCCGCCGAGTGGGCTCACCAGCAGGCCGTCTGGATGATCTGGCCGTTCCGCCCGGACAACTGGCGGGAAGCCGGTCGCTTCGCCCAGGCCACCTTCGCCAAGGTGGCGGATGCCATCGGTGGCGCGACGCCGGTCTTTATGGGGGTGCCGGCCCAGTTTATGGAGCAGGCCCGTGGCATCATGCCCGCCCACGTTACCCTGGTGGAGATGGCCAGCGATGACTGCTGGGCCCGCGACACTGGCCCCACCATCGTCACCAACGCCGCAGGCGAGTGCCGTGGGGTGGACTGGGGCTTCAACGCCTGGGGCGGTCACAAGGGCGGTCTCTACTACCCGTGGAACCAGGATGAAGAGGTCGCTGCCCGGATGCTGGAGCAGCACGGCATGGATCGTTACGACGCGCCGCTCATTCTGGAAGGGGGCTCCATCCATGTGGATGGCGAAGGCACCTGCCTGACCACCGCTGAGTGCCTGCTCAACGAAAACCGCAACCCGCACCTGACCAAAGCGCAGATCGAAGCGCACTTGCGCGACTATCTGGGTGTGAAGAGCGTTATCTGGCTGGACGAAGGGGTCTACATGGACGAGACCGACGGCCACATCGACAACATGTGCTGCTTCGTGCGCCCGGGTGAAGTGGCCCTGCACTGGACTGACGATGAGACAGATCCCCAGTACGCCCGCTCCCAGGCTGCCCTCCAGGTGCTGGAAGCGGCGGTCGACGCCAAGGGTCGCAAGCTGAAAGTGTGGAAGCTGCCCCAGCCGGGCCCGCTGTTCTGCACCGAAGAGGAGTCTGCCGGCGTCGAGAGCGGTACCGGTGTGCCGCGCGAGGCAGAGGGCCGTCTGGCCGGTTCCTATGTGAACTTCCTTATCACCAACGATCGCATCGTCTACCCGCTGCTGGATGCCGCCACCGATGGAGAAGCCCAGCGCATTCTGGAAGAGATCTTCCCGGAGCACACCGTGGTCGGCGTGCCGGCCCGGGAGATCCTGCTGGGGGGTGGCAATATTCACTGCATTACCCAGCAGATCCCCTCCGGCAAATAAGAACCGGATGACGCTCCTGCTGCGAAGCCGTGATCAAGGCTCATGTGCTGCTCGCTTATGTGGAACAAACGGCTCATGTATTCACATACATTCCGGTTCCTGCGCTGCTCTTCACTGAGCTTCCGGCCTCTCGCGACGGGTCGTAAACCGGTTCTAGTTAGTATTCAAAACCCCACTCAGTGGGGTTTTATCCCTTGATGATGTGATGGTCGCAGGCGCCGATGCGGCGATCATCATGACAAACAGTCACCCTTTTACAGGAGATCCCCATGATCGAAGTGACCGAGGTTTCCATTGCCGAGCTGCGTGATGCGCTCGAATCAGGCCGCACCACCGCGGTCGAACTGGTCGAGGCCTATCAGGCCCGGATTGCCGCCTATGACGGCCCCGAGACATCAACCCGCCTCAATGCCGTCGTGGTGCCCAACCCCGATGCACTGAAAGAGGCGCAAGCGTCCGATGCCCGCCGCGCCCGTGGGGAAACCCTGGGGCCGCTCGACGGCATCCCCTACACCGCCAAGGACAGCTATCTGGTCAAGGGGCTGACCGCCGCCTCCGGCAGCCCGGCCTTCAAGGATCTGGTGGCCCAGCGCGATGCCTTTACCGTCGAGCGCCTGCGCGCCGCCGGCGCCATCTGCCTTGGCAAAACAAATATGCCGCCGATGGCCAATGGCGGCATGCAGCGCGGCGTCTATGGTCGTGCCGAGAGCCCCTACAACGCCGACTACCTGACCGCGCCCTTTGCCTCCGGCTCCTCCAACGGCGCCGGTACTGCCACCGCTGCCAGCTTCTCCGCCTTCGGTCTGGCCGAAGAGACCTGGTCGAGCGGCCGTGGCCCTGCTTCCAACAACGGCCTGTGCGCCTACACCCCGTCCCGTGGCGTCATCTCGGTGCGTGGCAACTGGCCGCTGACTCCGACCATGGATGTGGTGGTGCCCTATGCCCGCACCATGGCCGATCTCTTGGAAGTGCTCGACGTAGTGGTCGCCGACGATGCCGACACCCGTGGCGATCTATGGCGCCTGCAGCCCTGGGTGCAGCTGCCCAAGGCCTCTGAAGTGCGTCCAGCTTCCTATCTGGAGCTGGCTGCCAAGCCCGATGCCCTCAAGGGCAAGCGCCTCGGCGTGCCGCGCATGTTTATCAACAAGGATGAACTGGCCGGCACCAGCGAAAACCCCGGCATCGGCGGCCCGACCGGTCAGCGCATCCATACCCGCGAGACCGTGATCGCCCTCTGGGAAGATGCGCGCAAGGCGCTGGAAGCCGCTGGCGCCGAAGTCATCGAAGTGGACTTCCCGCTGGTCTCCAACTGCGAAGGGGATCGACCCGGTGCGCCGACCGTGTTCAATCGCGGCATCGTGAGCCCGGAGTTTCTCAACGACGAGCTGTGGGAGCTCTCCGGCTGGGCGTTCGACGACTTCCTGCGTGCCAACGGCGATCCCAAGTTGAACAAGCTGGCCGATGTCGATGGGCCGAAGATCTTCCCCCACGATCCGGGCACCTTGCCGAACCGCGAAGGGGATCTGGCGGCGGGCATGGACGAGTACGTCAATATGGCCAAGCGCGGTATCAAGCGCTTTGACGAGATCCCCACAGTGCCGGACGGCCTGCGCGGTCTGGAGCAGACCCGCAAGCTGGACTTGGAAGATTGGATGGACGGGCTCAAGCTCGACGCCGTGCTGTTCCCGACCGTCGCTGACGTCGCCCCGGCTGATGCGGATGTGAATCCGGCCTCCGCCGATATCGCCTGGAGCAACGGCATCTGGGTTGCCAACGGCAACCTCGCCATTCGCCACCTCGGCGTGCCGACCGTCACAGTCCCCATGGGGGTGATGGCCGATATCGGTATGCCGGTGGGCCTGACCTTCGCCGGTCGCGCCTATGACGACAACAACCTGCTGCGCTTCGCCTCGGCCTTCGAATCCACCGGCAGCAAGCGTATGGTGCCACCGCGGACGCCGCCGTTGTGAGTTAAATATTTCGAGTTAGAACTGTATGTACAGATCTAGTTATCACCTGACACCGGCCTCAAACCGGTGTCTTGTTTACGCTACTTTAGTGCGCACTTCCTTCGGTATCAATTTCAGACCCTTTTTGAACATGCTGTAGGGGGTTTGACCCTCCATCATCCTGCCCTGATGTGGCCGCTGGGTGTTGTAGTGATCCAGATAGCTGTCCAGGTCTGTCTGCATCTGCTCCACTGATTCATACCAGGTCGTCCTCCCCTTGATACGGAAGTGTTCATCCAGCAGGGTGCGATGTAGCCGCTCGATAAAGCCGTTGCTCTGCGGCCTGCGTACCTTGGTGGTCCGGTGCGCAATCCCCTCCAGTTGCAGGAACAGCTCGTAGGGGTGATGGTCAGGGCGCCCGCAGAACTCGCGCCCGTTGTCCGACAGGATGGTATAGACCCGCGCCTCGTGAGCCTCGAAGAACGGCAGGACCGTTTCGTTGAGCACATGGACCGAGGTCACCGGCAGCTTGCTGGTGTAGAGCCGTCCCCAGGCGTGGCGGCTGTAGCAGTCCAGTACGGTTTGCAGATACACCTTGCCCACCCCCTTGAGTGCGCCGACGAAGAAGGTGTCGACCGCCACCAGTTCCCCGGTGTAGTGAACCTCAATTTGGCGTTCGCGAAACTCGGGGCTGAAGCGCTCGAGCAGGCGGATCTGCTCGTCATTGAGCTCAATCGTCTGTTCCCTGTGGGTTTTCTCGAGGCGCAACAAGCGGTCATGCTTGGAGAGCAAGTCGTGCCGTTGCCATACGCCACGCACACCGCCCGCACTGACGTTGATGCCTTGCAGAGCCAGTTCTTGCGCGACCCGCAGCGGGCCATGGGTTGGTCTGGTGAGAGAGTAATCGAGGATGGCCTGTTCAATCTCGGGAGCGACCCGGTTGGGATGAGCGCCTTTACAGCCGGGGAGTTTGTCGAGCAAGCCCTCGGCGCCATAGGTCTGATAGTTACGGCGAATTTCGTAGAACTGCTGACGGCTGTAGCCGATGAGCTTGCAGGCTTTGCTGACGTTATTGAGCTCTTTGGCGAGCTCTAGCAGGCTGAGTTTACGACGTGCTACTTTCTCGTTGGTGGTCATACGGTGACTCCGGATAACACGGTAGGGGTACCGTTTTGTTATCCGGTTTGAAGCCGTATGACCACTCCCTTTTGTGGGCAACTGTCAGGTGAATACCATCTCCATACAAACTGTACACACAAAACAAGAAACCGCCGGCATCATGCTGGTGGTTTCTTTTCGCTTTCGTTATATTGCGTATTGTTATGTGAGTTACGTTTATACGGTATTGGATCTTTTATAAATGCGTTTCTTGATAACCAGCCAACAATGAAGCTGATTAATATGATCATGATGGTTTTATGGTGTTTTTTAAAGTTTGCTCTTGGAAAACTAAGCCATTTTTTGAAAAACCAAGAGTTGTAGTTATTTTCAATGTCTGAAATTATCAAAATGGATAAGTCAAAAAGTTCGTTATTTATTTTTATTTTTGTATTTTGAATCCTTTCCAGTCTTATAGACTCATCTTCTTTTTCGTGAAGACGTGCTTCTGCATTGATCCGTTTTTTTAGTAAATCGATAGGAAGCGAACGAATGATTGCATATTGATTTCTATCTACAATTTTTTTTCGTGCTCGGGATTCAATGCTATTAATTTGGATTTCTATGATTGATGACTTGTAAGAAAGGAATGAATCAAGTTCCTCTTCACTACCCTTACCATTTTCAATAATTTCAATAAGCTCATCAAATAGTTTTTCAATGAGGCTTAAGATTTTGTCTTTCTGCCGTGATATATCATTTTTGCGAAATGTCACATAGCTTATAAAAAAAGCAATAATCCAAGGGACTGGCGTGATAAGTAATTTTATGTATTCATTAATACTATCCACGATCCGCCTCAGCAGCCTCTAATCTCTCTGTTACAAGTGCTTCGATACTTTTAACATCAGCATGTTCATATGAAAGATGTGCTTTCAGGTAGTCGAGAGTATACCCATCTTCACGAATTAGCCCCCCAAATGCTTCATCGATAAAAGACCTTCCATATCTATTATATCCGGTTAAAACAACATGAACTTTTTCATGTTTTTTCAGAGCAGGCGGGAATTCAGATAATAAGTGCGACACTCATGGATGAATGGCGAGAGGTGGCCAACTGCTGATTGGTGGTACCCTTCTGCTCGCCAAAGTAAAAGCAGTATCACCATGAGCTATCAGCAGTTGACCGAGGGGCAACGATACCAGTTATCGGTGCTTCGCGCACAGGGGATGTCCATCCTTGCCACCGCACGCGCCATTGGCGTTCATCGCTCCACCCTCTACCGGGAGCTGCGTCGTAACGCCGGGCCGCAGGGCTACCAGCCAGACAATGCGCATCAGCACGCCACCCACCGACGGGCCAGTGCGGCCAAATCTCGGCTATCTGCCGATGTCATCCAGTTTGTCGAGCTGACACTCGCCTGGTGGTGGAGCCCGGAGCAGATAAGCGCGGTGGGCAAGCAGATAGGCCTCATGGTGAGTCACGAGTGGATATACCGCCATGTGGCCGCCGACAAAGCCCGGGGTGGCCAGTTGTACCGCCATCTGCGCCAGGGCCACAAGCGCTACCGCAAGGGGGCGAGCAGCCTGCGTTCTCCCATCAAGGAAGCCCGCTCTATTGATGAACGGCCGGCTATCGTCGATAGCCGGGAGCGGCTCGGTGATTGGGAGGCGGACACGGTGCTGGGCAAGCAAGGCACAGGTGCACTGGTCACCCTGGTGGAGCGCAAGAGCCGGCTCTATCTGGTCAAGCGGGTCGCGAGCAAACAGGCTGGGGTGGTGCGGGATGCGATAATCGAGATGTTAACGCCCTACATCGAGCAGGTGCATACCATCACCTTTGACAACGGCGGCGAGTTTGCCGAACACAAGGCGATAGAGGAAGCGCTGGGTGCCGAGACTTACTTTGCGCACCCTTACTCTTCGTGGGAGCGCGGTCTGAACGAGAACAGCAATGGGCTGTTGAGGCAGTTTATCCCAAAGGGAACAGACCTGAGAGAGGTCACGGACGAGGATGTCAGGAGAGCGGAGCAGTGGCTCAACCTACGACCTCGGAAATGTCTCGGATTCAGGCAGCCTGTCAAGGTATTCGAAGAGTACCGTCAGGCGGCATAGGCGAGTGTCGCACTTCGAAGTTGAATTCGCGAGGAACTAGCTTATTTTTTCTAAATAAATAACCACAGTCATTCCCACCGTCGGACTCATAGCGACCATATGGTTTCTTGCTGAAGTCATTAATAACAGTAATTGTTATCATATTTTTCATAGCTTGATGTTCCATTGCACAATCGTGCCGCCAATACTAATAGGTAATGAGTGTACATTTTCCTTCTTATCTTTTCCACTTAAAGTGTAAAGCCCTTCATTGCTAAATATCCATAACTTTCCATTCTGGTGGTCTTCAACAAGTGCTTTAATACTTTTACTACCTTGACCATGTTTTAATTCTCTGGTGCCACTAATATCGCCAATCATCGATATCTGTATTAACTGCTCATCACTGATGTCAAGATATCCTATTCGACTGGTTAATTTGGCAAAGCCATGTAGCCCAATCATGCTTTCAATATCTCTATATTTTTTAGGGAATAGAGATTGTAAACTAGGCTTAAACCATCCATTCTCTATGACTGTGTTCGGAATGCCAACACCTTGGTCAAATATAGCCAAGTAAAGCTCATCTTGTACTATGTCGCAGAGCATCCACCATTTTTTATCGTCGCGTTCAGAAATTTCTGGATATGCATGTAATAAAACATTATTTATTGTTTCATGTACGGCATCACCATATCTATGCTCTTCTGTGGCTGACAAGTTCTGGTCGTAAATAAAGGATTTTATATGGTCTATTATTTCCTCTCGAAACTGTGCTCCACGCCCTTGGATTATTGATATAGGCTTTTGAGACGTGAAATCAGATGTACAGACAAGTTTAAGTTGGTTGTTATGTATCCCTGCCCTTTTTATTAATGAATTAACTTGGTTGCTTTGATATGAGGACTTGATTAAGAATTTGCATCCATTCGAAATCGCCTCATCAATTGCTGCAAATAAAAGAACTGTTGCCGCGACGATAATTCTCTTGGTATCAACGAAGCTGATTAATAAATTTTGTTCATTGGAAGATCTTATCTGATTTATTAAGTTGATGGTTTTTCTAACAGTATCAACGTCTTGAATATTATCATTGACTGCTTTGTATACACAAAACTCTTCATGAATATGAATTATCTCATAGCTATGCTTTTGTTTTGTTTTTTTTCTAGGACGCCATGTATGTTTATAATATTTACGCTTTATTTCATTTTCCCAACGTTTTTTACCTATAAGTACTGAAATATCCATATTTATCTGTCCCTGTTCTTTATAGGAGGTGACTAAGGTCTCACTCTAACTAGATCATTAGTGTACCGTCACATTAATTTCATATGAAGCCCTTTGGCAATGAAAGAACGATGTATCTTTGATCGGAAAGATACATTGTTGTTCATGGACTTCACCTTCTCTTCACACAACCTCATTTTCCCCTCACAAATCCCCCTTATCTTCTGCCCACTGCTTAAAAGGCCCGGCTTGCCACAGGGGTGGCGAGGGGGCGGTTGGTTCGAGGGAGCAAGATGATGAAAGGTTGGATAAAGTGCGGCTTGGCCGGGGCCTTGATACTGGTGGCGAGCTTCTGGGGTGGCAGCGTGCGGGCGGCGCAGATGCCCCTTGGCCGGGATGCTGCCCTGCCGGTACAGATAACCGGGCAAGATGCGGCGGTTCTGACGGTGACCTCTTTCCTGTCGCTCGGGGAATAGCCATCGGTTGCTGCCGGGCTCAGCACCTCAGGGCAGGGATTGGGGCCTGTTTATCCGGACCTGGGCGGTGAGGGCGCGGCATATGGCGTATCAACACAGGCCGGGTGGCCTACCGCGTCTGATATTGGGCATCCAGCCAGGCGATGGCCGCTTGAGGGTCGTTGAATGCCCGGATATGGTCCGGGTGGGTGAGGGAGAGGCAGGAGAGGGCGATGTGATGGAGCACCTTGGCCGAATAGAGGGAGGCGATGGCCACCAGATTCTTCTGTGTCAGCCACTGATAGGTCTCTTGCAGATGGGGCAGGGCGGAGAGCACCACCCCCTGATGCTGGCGATGGTCCACCAGAGCGCAGAAACGCTTACCATCGAGACTGTTTACTACGCGCTTAATCTCCGTAATCCACGTCAGCATACCCTCTTCATTGAAAGGGCCGATCAGCTCGCAGGTGACCAGGTGTTCCTGCACATTGAAGATGAACTCACCGTGCTTTTTATCAAAGGACATACAACATTCTTATCCATGACCAGGGGCCGCAAGATGATGCTTATTCATTCCGAATGCATCAATACCCGAATGAGGGCTTGCTCGTGGCAGCTGTACTGCTGCGTTGACACCAGGAGATAAGGTGCTGGCCCGTGATGGCGATACGAGAACAACAGGCGGCGCCAGCGTGTTGCATCCGGATGCCGGGTAGTCCGGTCTGCACCCGGGGTGGCAATGCTCCTGCTTGCCCTGGCCCTTATCCCGGGGTGTCTTGCCCGGAAGGGGGGGCGGCCTTGGTCAGGGCGTCGATGGCATTGGGGACGAATCGCTCGGAAAAACCGGCGATAAAGGCCCAGATGACGGCTTTGGCGGCATCCAGATTGGTTGCAGGAGAGGCCAGGGTCAGCAGAGTCTGCAAGGAGACATAGGGATGCTCCATGTGTTTGAACTTGGGAAACAGGTCCCCCTGGAGCAGGCTGCTGGCAAAGAGCCCGTAGGCGATAAAACCGAGAATGCCGGAAAAGAGCAGGGAAACATAAAACTGCGTCACGATCACTCGGGGTTGGCTGATGTGGGCGATGGCACCGCTGTCGTGCAGCCTGGCGAGGCGGTAATAGTTGTTGATGACGGCCCCCACCGATCCGGCGAAGAAGATGGCGGTCATGATGTTGGAAATGAGGGGGATGGTTTGCAGCAGCAGTATCAGGGCAAGGCCTCCGAAGGAGATGAGGCCGCTGATGGCCAGGTGTTTGTAGTAGCGATCCATGGGTAGCTCCACATTGGGCAAGAGACCCTGTTGAGGATAGTCAGCCCATGGCGAAAATGACCCGAAAAGGCCGGTGTAGCAGTGCCGGGCCTGTGTCTGCTCGGCGAAGGCGACACCCCGGCATAGGTGGGTGTGTCACCGGGGTTCTTGATGGGGCGCTTCGCCGGTTCAGCCGGCCAGCGGTAGATAGACATGCTGGTAGGCCAGGGCGATGGCGCTGTAGAGCAGCAGGGCGGTCATCAGCAGGTTGAAGTACCTGAACCAGCGAGGATGTTGAAGATGACGTCCTATGAGGCTGCCAGCCATCGAGTAGCTGCCGGGGGCGCCGGCGGCCAGCAGGCCGAGCAGCAGTGACCAGGGCAGCAGGCTCCAGCCGTGGATCTGGGCTGCCGGGAACTGGATGCTGGTGATGGGCAGGGTGGCGATCATCGCCTTGGGGTTGAGCAACTGGATGACGAAGCCGCTGCGCACCCCCAGAGGGCGGGCTGGCGCCTCGTTGGCACCGAGCTCGCCGCTGTCGCTGGCGATCTTGATGGCGAGATAGGCGATATAGAGGCACCCCACCAGGCTGACATAGATCAGGGTATCTTCCCGCACCAGGCGGGTGCCCGCCCAGCCAAAGAGCAGCAGGAGCACGAACATCGCCAAGCCGACCCCGAGGAAGAAGCCAAGGGAGGCGCGGGTGCGGCCACCCAGGCCTGCATTGAGGCCGATGAGGTTGACGGGGCCAGGGGTATACATGATGCCGATGGCATAGGCGAGAAGTTCAATCATGGGGTGTTCCTTGGGCTCAGCGGATCAGGCTGGCGCTGTATTGGGTGGGGGTCATGCCATAGATGCGCTTGAAGCGACGGTTGAGGTGACTGAGATCGGTGAAACCGAAGCGGTACACCAGATCCTGCGCTGACTCTCCGGCGGCCAAGGCGCGCCGGGCGGCATTGATGCGGCAGTTGATCACGTATTGATGGGGTGTGATGCCAAGCTGTTGGCGAAACAGCCGCAGGAAGTGGTACTTGGAGATGTTGGCCGCCGCGCTGATGTCGGCCAGGGAGATATCCTGCTGAAAGTGGGCGTGGATAAAGTCCCTGGCCTGCAGCAGGAGGCGATCGATGCGACTCACCCGGCCATTGGGCTCAAAACGTCCCGCCTGCTGCATCACCCGGGTGGCGAGGCGATAGAGGGCAAACTCCTGCTCTATGCTGTCGGCCTGGCCGCGCACCGCCTGGGCCAGCTCGAGGATGCAGGCGCTCAGCGCCTCATCGCGCACCAGGGGCTGCAACAATCGGTAGGTCCCCATTGCCCGCTCGCCCGCAGCATCGGCAAACAGCGGGGTGAGTTCGTGGGGCGGAATGTAGAGCATGGTGTAGTCGAGGCTGGCGTTGTCACCGGCATGACCGTCGTGGACATCCCCGGGATTGAACTGGATGACGCTGCCTGCCGGGCTGGAGTGGGCTCCGCCGTGGCAGAAGAAGTTCTGCCGCCCGGCCAGAGTGACCCCGAAGGAGTACTCCTCGTGGGCGTGACGGTCGTAGCGAAATTCCGTCATGTTGACCCGCAGTGCAGTCAGGCTCGCCAGGTGCTGACTGTGTGCGAATATGAACTGGTTGTCCTGCGCCATCTTTCCCTCCTGTACCAGACTGCCCCCCTAATCTAGCCCCAAGGGTGTGCCTCTCGCTTGGACAATCTTGCTGTTTGCCGGTCCGCCTGCGCCCCGCACCGAGAAAAACGGCGCTGCCGATGGCTGTCTGCACCGACTGGCCCGTCAGCGAAAGCGAAACAGCTCCCGGTGCAGCGGGGTGCCCAGATGGGCATCCAGGGTGTGGGCCATGGGTTCGGGGCCGCAGAACCACACCGGGGTGTGCTGGCGTTGGCCCAGGGCGGCGAGATCCAGTCGGCCACGCTCGGATTCCAGGTGCAATTGGTACTCGACCCCGGCCCGGCGGCACAGCTCGGCCAGATGAACGTGATAGGGGGCGGCCTCGGCGGTGGGGGCGCATTGCAGCAAGGTGGTGCCGGGGCGTGTCTCGCCACGGCGCACCAGGGCCTCCAGCCAGGCGACGAAGGGGGTGATGCCGATACCGGCGCCCACCCAGAGCGCCGGGGCCGGATCTGGCAGGGCGAAGGCGCCATAGGGGCCGGTCACGGTGACCGCATTCCCCACCTTGAGGTGGCGGTGCAGCCAGCGGGTGTGATCCCCGAGGGCGCGCACCGCCAGAGTGAGGGTGCGGCCATCCGCCGAGACATCGACCAGGGTGTAGGGGTGGGGCTCGCCGCGCCCGGCAAAGTCGAAGAAGGCGAACTGCCCCGGGCGGTAGCCGGGCAGGGGAGATGCCAGGGCGACCCGGATCTCCAGGGTGCGCTCATCCAGAGGGGTGAGGGTGCTGACCCTTCCCTGGCGGCGCGCATTTTGGCCCACCCGGCCAAACAGGGAGTAGAGCGCCCCCAGGGCACCCAGCCCGCCGCAGATGAGCAGGGTCAGGCCGACCGGGGTCAGGGCGCCGATGCGCGGCAGCAGGCAGAGCCCGTGCAGCCAGCCCATCAGATAGATGACCGGGGCCAGCCGGTGAACCACCTTGAAGCGCTCGTAGCGCACCACGGCGAGCAGGCTCACCACCACCAGCGCCAGCAGCAGATAGAAACTCCATTCCCCCAGGGTATTGCCGAGGCTGTGCCAGAGGGCATCATTGCCAGCACCAGCACCAGCACCAGCACCAGCACCAGCACCAGCACCAGCACCAGCACCAGCACCAGCACCAGCACCAGCACCAGCACCAGCACCAGCTCCGCGGCGCGCCGGCCGGGTCAGCCAGTCGGCGGCGACAGCCCACTTGGGGGCTTCCACCAGCAGCCAGTGGGCCACCAGGGTGCCGGTGGCCCAGAGGGCGCTGCTGCGGTGCAGGTGCAACATGCGATCCAGCCCGCCGCACCAGGCTTCGAGCCTGGGCAGGCGCAGGGCGAGCAGCAAAGAGAGGGTCATGGCGCCAAGGCCAAGCAGACCGGTCAGGATCAGCAGCTCATGGCGCCAGGGCCAGAGACCGGCGGGCCACTGGGTCAGGCCAAACAGCCAGATGAGGGTGAGGGTCAGGGGCAGGGTCCAGCCGAGGGATGCGGGTTTCATGAGGTCCTCCTTGTCCATGCCTCCATTGCACGCCTGCTTTGTGGCGAAAGTGTGCCCCCTGACTACCTCTTTTGTAGCAGAGTGTGGCAAAGGGTCGCCGGGTCAGGGCAAGCGGACTGAGGAGGAGGGCGTTGAGAAAAACAAGGGGGAGAGGCAGGAAAGCGGTTGGCGTCACCCCACAGGCCAGGGTCTGGAGAGTGGTGATGCTGGGGCACCCGCATGGCTGCCCTCAGCAAAAATTCATGTCAGGATTTTCGTCCCTTGCCGCCCTTGTTGCCTGCGAGGGCCTGCTTTCTGGCCTTCTGCTTCTGGGCGCCCTTGCTGGCGCGGCGCGGCTCGGGGTCGAAACGGGTCAGATCCGGCTCAAAGCCTGGGAACCACTGCTGGGGCAGCCGGGTATCGAGCACGGCTTCGACTTTTTCCAGCAGGGGGGCGTCTTCGGGGCTGAACAGTGTGATGGCGAGCCCCTTGTTGCCGGCGCGGCCGGTGCGCCCGATGCGGTGCACGTAGTCCTCAGGCTGATGGGGAAACTCCAGGTTGATCACATAGTTGAGATCGCTGATATCCAGCCCGCGGGCCGCCACGTCGGTGGCCACCAGGGCCTGCAGGGTGCCGGCGCGAAACGCCAGCAGCACCTTCTCCCGCGCGCTCTGTGACAGATCCCCGTGGAAGGCCAGCGCATTGATGCCCCCCTTGCCGAGCTGCTGGGCCAGCTTGTCAGCCCCCTGGCGGGTGCGGCTGAAGATGAGCGCCGGTGCCCAGCCCTTCACGGTCAGCATGTGTTGGACCAGCGCCACCTTGCGATCGCTGTCCACCGCATAGACCCGCTGCTCCACCTCGGCCGCCGTGGTGTTGCGGGCGGCAACCTCGATAAGCTCAGGGTCGCG
Source organism: Aeromonas sp. WP2-W18-CRE-05 (assembly GCF_014168615.1). Lineage (NCBI taxonomy): Bacteria > Pseudomonadati > Pseudomonadota > Gammaproteobacteria > Aeromonadales > Aeromonadaceae > Aeromonas > Aeromonas sp. WP2-W18-CRE-05. The sequence goes on from NZ_AP021917.1 coordinate 752,460, forward strand.
CAAGAGCACCCGGCTCAGGGCAAACAGGTTGTCATCGCAGGTGGCCGAAAACAGCAGGGTCTGGCGATCCGCCGGGATTTGCTTTAGCAGCGCCTTGATCTCGTCCATAAAGCCCATGTCGAGCATCCTGTCCGCCTCGTCAAACACCAGATGGCTCAGGGCTGCGAGGCTCAGCGCCCCCTGGCGCAGGTGATCGAGCAGGCGGCCCGGGGTGGCGATGAGGATATCCACCCCGGCGTTCAGCGCCTCCACCTGTGCGGCGATGCTCACCCCGCCGTAGACCAGCGTGCTGGTGAGGTCGGTGCCTCTGGCGTAGCGTGTGACGCTCTCGGCAACCTGCACCGCCAGCTCGCGGGTCGGCACCAGCACCAGGGCGCGAATGGGGCGAGGGCCATCGCTCGTCGGGTGTTGCAGCAACTGCTCCAGCAGTGGCAGCACGAAGGCGGCGGTCTTGCCGGTGCCGGTCTGGGCGCCCGCCATCAGATCCCGCCCCGCGAGGATCAGGGAGATGGCGCTGGCCTGCACCGGGGTGGGGGCGGCGTAGCCGAGCTCGGTCAGGGTTTGCTGCAAGCGGGGGGAGAGGGCCAGTTCGGCGAAGGAGGCAATGGACATAGGGCACCAGTATGGGGTTATCCCGCCCCGTGGCCGGGACGGAAACAATCAGCGTGGCTGGATGGTAACAGATAGCGGGGGCGCGGCAGAACTCGGCAAGGCGGTTTCGTGGAGCGGTGACCATGCATCATCTGATGGTCTCATGGGGGCTGGGCACTGGCTTTGGACTAGTATGAAGCTGCCAAAGACGGCTTGCGGCCGCCTCCTTTATGACCAAGAGACAAGGAGTCTGTGATGACCAGAAGACTGATCGTGTGTTGCGACGGCACCTGGAACAGCGAGGAGAACAAGGACAAGGGATCGCTGGCCCCGACCAACGTTTTCCGGCTGTTCAATGCCCTTTGCTGCGATGACACCCAGCTGACCCGCTACCAGACCGGGGTCGGCAGCGGCGGAGTGGTAGACAAGATCCTGGGGGGCAGCCTGGGGCTTGGACTGAGCGAGGATATCCGCGACTGTTACCAGTGGTTGGCGACCAACTATCGGCAGGGGGATGAGATCTTCCTGTTCGGCTTCAGCCGGGGCGCCTTCACCGCCCGCAGTTTGGGAGGCATGATAGGACGCTTCGGGATCGTCCGGTTTGCCCCGCAGGAGAGCATGAGCGCCGTGGTACAGCGCATCTACCGCAAGGGTTACCGCCATGGTCAGGCGCTCGAGGACTTGAACTTTCATCCCGATTCCAGGGGGATCCGCTTCATCGGTGTATGGGATACGGTCGGTGCCCTTGGCATCCCGGATGACAAGGCGTTGCTCAATCTGCTCGATAATCCAGACAACTACAGGTTCCACGATGTGAAACTCGGCGCACACGTGAAGACGGCGCGCCACGCCGTCGCCATCGACGAGCAGCGCGGCAGCTTCACCCCGACACTGTGGGAGGCTGCGCCCGAACGGGATCTGGTGCAGCTCTGGTTTGCCGGGGTGCACAGTGACGTGGGAGGGGGCTACAAGGAGCACGGGCTCGCGGATGTGACCCTGAAGTGGATGATGGATGAGGCGAAAAAGTGCGGCCTGAGGTTCAAGGAGTCGGCCTTAAAGCAGATCCATCCCAACCCCCTGGACCAGCTCCATGAATCCCACGTCGGCCTGATGAAGCTGCTGTTGACCACCCCCCGCAGCCTGCCGGTGCTGAGCTCGAGCGCCATCCACGACTCGGTACAGAAAAGGCGCGAGGCACCGCCCATCGACCAGATGGACTATCTGCCCACCCGCGAGTGGTCTGCCGAGGGGCGCATCACCCTCGACATCTATGCCCGCCACCCCTGGTTCTGGACCGGCATCTATCTGGAGACGGGGCGCCGCTACCGCTTCGAGGCGCAAGGCGAGTGGATGGATTCCACCATTCCTGCCGGGCCTGAAGGGGTACATGACAAGGCCTTCGTCCACGTCATGGCCTCTGCCCTGGGCAAGGTGGAGACCTGGTATGGCCAGGTGAGCGGCAACACCCAGGCCAATTTCGTGATGACCAAGCGGCTGGAAGAGGCGAACTGGTTCACCCTGATCGGCGCCTTGGCCAATGGGGGCAATCCAAAGCCGGATGGCACACCCGAACCCTCCAGCACCTTCATCATCGGCAAGGGGGCCGAGCTTGGGGTGCAAAAGGGGGGTTACCTCTACTGCTTTGCCAACGATGCCTGGGGCTTTTACGACAACAACAGGGGATACGTGACTCTGACGGTGACACAGCTGGCGTAGTGTTTTCCATGGCCGGCAGGGGCAACCCCTGCCGGCTCACTCCTCTTCCCGCTCCCGGATCAGCCTGATCTCCTGCCCCTGGTAATAGGCGATATTGCGCTTGCCGTGCTGCTTGACGTGATAGAGCAGGTCGTCGGCCAGTTGCACCGCCTCGGCCACCGTCAGGTAATCGCGAATGCGGGTTACTCCGGCGGAGAAGGTGATGGGGGCGGGCAGCTCGGGGATGCGCAATGGCCGCTCCAGCAGGCGGGCGGCGGAGTGATGCATCATTTTGTCATCGTCCATCCCCTTGAACAGCACGATGAACTCTTCCCCGCCCCAGCGAATGGCGACATCGCCCTTGCGGATGTTGGTCTTGAGGTGATTGGCGAAGGCGACGAGCGCCAGGTCACCCACCCCGTGACCATGGGTGTCGTTGACGGACTTGAAGTTGTCGATGTCGAGGATCATCAGGTAGTCGTGCTCCCGCAGCAGCGCCTGATTGAGGATGTCACGGCGTGGCAGCCGGGTCAGGTGGTCGGTCTGGGCCAGGATGCGCAGACGGGTAACCAGGCTGCGCCCCGTCAGCATGATCAGCAGCAGGGCGATGAGATAGAGCTTGAAGGCCGCCCCGTAGAGCACGGACCGGATGAAATCGCCGTAACTGTATGACCACTTGAGGTAGAGATCATTGCCTGCCTGAGTGCGCATCAGCGGTGTGCTCAGGCAGAGGTGGAACGGGCGGCAGGGCTCGACCTCTTCGAAGGAGAGGACGGTCCGGGTCGGATTGAGGCTCTCGAAGGGGTGCAGCACATCCTTGAACGCCCGGTCGACGGCGATGTCGATGCCCTTGAGTCCATAGCGGTAGTCCTTGATGGCGGGCTCGTAATAGACGAAGGGGAAGTAGAGGGTGATGGTATTCAGTCCGGTGAAGGTGTCGGTGTAGATCTCGGATACCCAGGCTTCATCCGTGCTGCAGGGGACATGGGTGGAGGCGAAGGAGGCGCAACCGAAAAAGTGGGTCCAGGGCTCGATGTCATTGAGGTCGGTGTTGACCGGGAGCAGCTGGCTCGGCAGCATCCCCTTGTTGGCGACCATGCCAAGCAGGCGGCGATCGTCATAGAAGGCGTAGAGGTTGAGGACCTCGGGGTTGGAGATGACGTACAGGTAGGCGAGGAGCATCTGGTTGGCCGGGGGCAGCACGGGAATGACCGCCAGGCGCTTCAGGGTGGGGAGATCATAGCCATAGGCATAGGCCGCCGCATCCCCGTTCTCGCTGAAGATGGGCATCTTGATGCTGCTGTTGTCGATGAAGTCAGCCAGTTTCTCTGGCGCCAGGATGCGGGCCCGCTGATAGAACACCTCGAACAGGTTGGCTTGCTTGGCGGTAATGAGCGCCATGTCGTGCCTGATGACGAAGTAGGTGTAGTTGGCTACCAGCCCGAGCCCTGTCAGAGCCAGACATAGCCAGCCAAACCGGTAGAGCCATTGACGGGGGATGATACGCAACAGTGATCCAGCCATGCAGTGAACTCGTCCATGGTGACAGAGGCCATTCTTGTAACTGATTTTGCCGGGCATCACCAGATGAAGTTGGTGGGTCGTCACCCGGCATGCGCAAGAATGAGCCAACAATATCAAAAAGATAGACGATGAGGCGTCATGCGATGTCAGGCTGGGGAAAGGGGTGGCGACTGAAACAAGAGGGCATGGCGCCCTCTTGTGTGGACTGTGGCGGGCGCCTTAGCGAGCCTGGTATTTCGGCGAGCGGGGGCCATGGAGGATGCCGTTGGGCATGTCGGCACTGAGCAGCCTGAGGCTGGTGATACCGGCGATTTCATGGCCCTTGTCGGTCAGGGTGTTGGCAATCTGATTGACCACCGCCACCACCAGCATGCCGATGAGGCCGCCCCCCGAATTGCCCTGCTGCTCGGCACTGCTGGCGCTGGCACTGCCTTCCCACAACAGCTTGCCGGTGCGCAGATCCACCAGGCGGGCACTGGCGGTGACCACTGTCTCGCTGGAGATGACCAGATAGCTGGTGCCGTACTCCTTGATGTCGAGGTAGAGGGCGGTATCGGCTCCGTAGATCTCGTGGAGCTTCTTGATGGGCAGCGCCTGGATGTCGGCGGGCTCGGTCACGCCGTTCTGCCGGAACGTCTCGTTGGTGACCGCCACCGGCAGCACGTAATAGCCGGACTCGGCGAGCGGATAGGTGATCTGGGATTGCAGGCTGGGGCCCGCCTTGATGTCCGGCGAGTGATTCACCGGCGGCAGCACCAGAATGGAGGTCGGTCTGCTCTCCTTGAAGTTGCTGTAGTCGTAGCCGGGGCCCTGTGCGCAGCCGCCCAGGAGGAGGGCACCCAGCGTGAGGGCAAGGAGGGTGCGCAGGGTCATTGGGTCTCTCCCTTCTTGTTGGACATCAGGAAGTTCATGAAGGGGGCCGATTCGGGGAAGAGGCGCTTCTCGGTTTCGAACTGCTCGCGAGTCTGGGCATCCTTGCCGAGCTGGGCGTACAGCATGCCGAGGTGAGCGTGAAAGCCCGGTGGCACAGCCTGTCCCTTGGCGCTCGCTTCTTGCTGGTTTTTCTCCAGCGCATCGATCTGCGCTTCGACCCCGGTGTCGTCACCCTGCATGTGCTGGTAAACCACCCCCTGATATTGATCCCAGTTGTAGAGCGTCTGCGGCCCCTGGGCGCAGGCGCTCAGCAGCAGGCCGCTGACCAGCAACAGGGAAGGACGGAACAGCGTCATCTCGTCTCTCCTCATTGGGCCGGGCGCCAGGCACCGGTCTCGATGCCGTTCACCAGATTGTTGACGGCCTCGCGGATGGCGAGATCCAGCACCTTGCCGTTCAGGGTTGAGTCGTAGCTGGCGGTGCCGCCGAAGCCGACGATCTCGCGGTTGGAGAGTTCGTACTCCCCGGCACCCTGGGAAGAGAAGACCACTTCCGAGGTGGTGACGTTGACGATGTTCAGGTTGACCTTGGCATAGGCGATCTGTGACTTGCCGCGACCCAGGATGCCAAATAGCTGATGATCACCGACTTCCTTGCGACCAAATTCGGTGACGTCGCCGGTGACCACGTAGTCGGCGCCCTTGAGTTGCTGAGCCTGTTGCTTGATCCCGGCTTCGGCCTGGATCTCCGCCATGTTGTCGCGATCCAGCACGCTGAAGCGGCCGGTCTGCTGCAGGTGGGTGATCAGCACGGTTTTCGCCTGGTTGCCCAGCCGATCCACGCCGTCGGAGAAGATGCCACGCATGTAGCTGGAACGGTTGTCGAACTTGCCGACGGCGATGGGGCTGCGTGTGCCCTGATAGTGGCTCTGATAGGAGGCAACCTTGGGCACCTCCAGGGTGCGCGACGACTCGCTCGCACAGGCTGTCAGCAAGCCCGCCATCAGGATGACACTGGATGAAACAACAAACTTCTTCATGTAAGGCCCCGTTATCAAAGGAAAAAACAGCGGCGGACTCTAACATGGTTCGTTGCGAAGAAAGTGCCCCGTATGGGGGGCATACCCGCTCAATCCCTGTGCGTTTGACAGGGGGTGGCGGAGGGCTGGGTCTGTTGCAGGGGCTGGAACACCTCCTCCAGGGCTGCCACCAGGGCGCGCATGCGGCCCGTCTTCTGCACATCCGGGTGCAGCACCATCCAGATGTCGATGGGATCGTGCTGGTCAGGCAGCAGGCGCACCAGGGCGGGATCCTCCTCGGCGAGGAAGGTGGAGAGCAGGGCGATGCCGAGCCCCTGCCGGGCGGCCGCCATCAGCACCAGCTGGGCATTGCTCTGCAGGACCACGTTGGGTTCGTGGAGCGGTTCGCCGCACAGACTCAGCCAGTGACGGGCCACCAGCTCTCTGGGAAAGAGCAGCAGGTCGTGTTCTTGCAGTGCCTGACCCGAGCGGGGCGTGCCCCGCCTGGCCAGGTAGTCGGGAGAGGCGTAGAGCCCCATCTTGATGGTGGCGAGCCGTTTGACCACGAGATCTCCCTGCTCGGGGCGCACGCTGCGAATAGCGAGATCCGCCTCCTGATTAGGGATGTCGCTCACGCTGACGGCGGTCAGCAACTTGAGGCGGATACCGGGGTGGCGCTGGCGCAGCAGGGTGAACGCGGGCAGCACGAAGCCCTGGGCCAGGGTGTCCGTGGTGGCGATGCAAAGCTCCCCTTCCAGCTCCCCCAGGCTCGCGGTGCGCATCATGGCCAGGGCCGCCTGCGCCATGGCCTCGGCCTGGGGCAGCAGCGCTTCCCCCAGGGGGCTGGGGCGATAGTGTCTGGGGGTGCGGATAAACAGCTTGGCCCCCAGCTGCTGCTCGAGCAGGGTGATCCGTCGCCCGACGGTGGCCTGATCCACCCCGAGCTCGAGTCCGGCCTGCCGCAGGCTGCCCCGCCGTGCCAGGGCCAGGAAGAAGCGGGCATCGTCCCAGTTGATCATGCTTGCTCCTCACTCAAGCAGAACGCCCGATTGGCGCCGCAATATTAGATGCCAGCGGGGATGGCAGCACAAGGGGATAGACCGGGTCCGGTGCCCCGGCCAAGGGCGCGCGCCACCCCGACGTGATGCAGGATTGAGTCGGCGTGATGCAGAACTGCCGCAGTCCGGGGTGGGCGGGATCGCTATGATGTCGCTCCCGATTGCGGTTTCATTTGTCTGCCACTGGAGTGTCCATGTCTGTCTCAAGCGTCCCGGCTTGCGAGCCAGGTCAGGTTGTCCATCCTCGTCTGCGCTGGTTTCTCTCCCTCGCCCTGATGTCGGCCCTGCTCAACAGCAGCGTGCCTACCCCGCTCTATCCCCATTACCAGGCGGCGCTGGCTCTGAGCGATCTCGGCCTCAGCCTCATCTATGGCGGCTATGCGGGGGGCGTGCTCATCGCCTTGTTCGGGGTGGGCAACCTGGCAGGACGAGTGGCGGATCTGCGCACCCTGATCCTGCCTGCCCTGGTGGCGGTCGGGGGCGGGGCCCTGCTCTTCTCCCTGGCCGACAGCTTCTGGGCCCTTTTGCTGGCGCGGCTGCTGGCCGGGATTGGCACGGGCAGCCTGACCGGCGCCGCCAATGTGGCGCTGCTGCGTTTTGGCCCCAGGGATGGGGGCAAGCGAGCGGCCCTGAGCGCCACATTATCGTTCACCGCCGGGCTGGCTCTTGGCCCCGTGTTCAGCGGGCTGGCGCTGCAGCAGGATCTCTACCCGACCACGCTGCCGTTTTTGCTGATCCTGGGGATGGCGGCCTGCGCCATCGGGGGGCTGGTGTTGAGCTGGCCCAAAGGGGTGAGGGCGACGAAGGCCGCCCCGAGCGGGCAGGGTGGCGGATCCCTGGGAGAGGGGCTCAGGGCCACGGGGGCCGGGTTCTTCCTTTGCGCCCTGGCACTCTTCACCGCCTGGGCGGTGGCGGCCAGCTTGCTGGCCATGGGTCCCAAGGTGGTGAGCGAGATACTGGGCATGACGGATCTGGGGCTGTTCGGCTACCTCGTCGCGGCCTATCTGGTCTTCTCCGGGCTTTGCCAGCTCTGGGCCCGTCGCCTCGATGCCCGCCATACCCTGCAAAGCGGCGTGCTGGCCCTGGCGCTGTGCGTGCTGCTCTTTGCCGGGGCCGTTCACGGCCTGCCCAGCTGGCTGGCGGGACTCGGGCTGCTGGTGGCGGGTTATGCCCAGGGGGCCGTGTTCGTGGGCAGTGCAACCCTGATCAATCGCATCGCGCCCCCGGCCAGCCACGCGCGGCTGCTCTCCCTCTTCTATGTGATCGCCTATGTGGCGAACTGGGTACCCGTGTTGCTGGGCTGGGTGAGCGACGGGGCCGGTCTTGGCGTCGCGCTGGATCTGCTCTTCGTCGGCAGCACCCTGACAAGCCTGGGGTTGGCCTGGGCGGTGTCACGGCGGCGCTTCGAACCCGCTGTGTGACAGGGCATCACCCATCGACCAGGACGACGCTCCCGGCATCCAGGTGGTGCATCCACTCCCGCAGGATCAGCAGGGCGGCGGCGATGCGCCTCTCCCTCGGCAACTGGGCCGATGCCAGGGGATCCCCCTCCACCATGGCGGCAAGCTGGCCGAACAACCGCTCAATGTTTTCCCGGCTCTGCACCCGGTTGCCTAGCACCTCGGTCAGGGGCTCCGGGCTTTGCAGGTGCAGCACGGGGTGGGGCGGGATCCGTGCCGCGAGGGGCATCAGCACATCCTCCACCACCATGATGGCCTGCTCAAGCTCCAGGGGCGTCGGCGGATCCCGGCGAAAGGGTCCCGGGGTCAGAGCATCGAGCCCCAGTGTCAATGCAAATGTCTGGCTGGTGCCATCGGCCGCGGTGAGCGCGACCTGGCTTCGGGTATTGCCCAGGCTCAGCAAAATGGTGTCGTGATGCTCTCTGGTCATCTGGTGTGCTCCCGGCGTTGATGCCCCATGGATACACCCGCACGGGGCGGATTGGCGAGTCATTTCGCCCCCCATTCGGGCATCAGGGGTTGCAAAGATCGCCATTAATGGCAATCTGGACGTCCAAACGTCTTTAAAGGAGCCCTGACATGGATATTCGTATCGTCCCCCGCGCCCTCGTACTCGCTCTCTCTCTGGTGGGGGCGAGTGCCCTTGCCAACGAGGCCCTGGTGTTCCAGACCGACTTCGGTCTCAAGGATGGCGCCGTCTCGGCCATGAAGGGGGTCGCCTTCGGGGTGGACCGCACCCTGCCGCTCCATGACCTGACCCACGAGATCCCGGCCTACAACATCTGGGAAGCCTCCTACCGCCTCTATCAGACCCTGCAATACTGGCCCGCGGGCACCGTCTTCGTCAGCGTGGTGGACCCCGGTGTCGGCACCGAACGCAAGTCGGTGGTACTCAAGACCAGGAGCGGCCACTACATCGTCAGCCCGGACAACGGCACCCTGACCCTGGTGGCGGAGCACTTCGGCATCGAGGCGGTGCGCCAGATAGACGAGAAAACCAACCGCCTCAAGGGCTCCGAGAAGTCCTACACCTTCCACGGCCGCGACGTCTACGCCTACACCGGCGCGCGCCTCGCCTCCGGTGCCATCAGCTTCGAGCAGGTGGGGCCTCTGCTGCCCGCCGAGGTGGTGACCATCCCCTATCAGCCCGCGGTGGCCGAGCAAGACGGTACCCTGAAGGGCACCATTCCGATCCTGGACGTGCAGTACGGCAACGTCTGGACCAATATCGACGACAGCCTGCTGACCAAGGCGGGTATCCACAAGGGGGACAACGCCTGCATCAGGATCAGCGAAGGGGATGCGCTGAAATACGAGGGCAAGACCCCCTACGTCAGCAGCTTTGGCGATGTGCCGGAGGGCCAGCCCCTGGTCTACCTCAACAGCCTGTTGCAGGTGTCGGTGGCGCTGAACATGAACAGCTTCGCCGCCAAACATCAGGTGCAATCCGGCGCCAATTGGCATATCAGCCTGAAGAAGTGCAACTAGACGCTGCCAGCGGGTGCTATCCGGTACAAACGGGCATATCAGCCTGAAGAAGTGCAACTAGACGTTGCCATCGGGCGCTATCCGGTACAAACGGGCATAGCAGTCTGAAGACGTGCGGCTAGATAGAGGGGAGAGCTTCTGTCGGCGATGTGTCTCTTGGGGCGGTGGGACTGGTGTCCACCGCCCCTTGTCGTTGGCGGTGGCGTCTTGCCGGGCCAGCCGGTTATCTCATCATTTGTCATCCTCGTTTAATAAAGCGCTGCCATGCTGTGGCCGGACGCCGTGATGACGCAATGATTGCGCCGAGATAACAAGGAAAAGCCGATGAGCCGTTTTGACGAGAAAGACAGTGCCAACCACCCCCGCGAGCAGGAGCCGGCATTCAACCGCCTCATCGAGGCGGGCCTGAGCCGCCGTGGCTTCCTCAAAGGGGTGGGCGCCGCCAGCATGGTGGCCTTCTTTGCCGCGAGCCCCGTGGCCCAGGCCGTGGCTGCCGCCACCCGGCCGCTGCTTGGCTTCCAGGCCGTGCCCGCCTCGGTGGCCGACACCATAGTGGTGCCGCCCGGCTACAAGGCCGAGGTGCTGATCGCCTGGGGAGATGCCCTCTTCCCCGATGCACCCGCCTTTGCCCAGGGCAATGATGCCAGGGCCCAGGCCCGCCAGTTTGGCGACAACAACGACGGCATGAGCTTCTTCTCCCTGGGCCCGGATCGCGCCCTGCTCGCCGTCAACAACGAATACACCAACTACGAATACCTGTTTGAAGATGGTGGCAAGACCCTCAGTGCAGAGGCTGTCGCCAAGGCTCAGGCGGCCCACGGGGTTTCCCTGGTGGAGCTGGTGCGCATCGATGGCAAGTGGCAGGCCAACCCCAAGGGGGCCCTCAACCGCCGCATCACCGCCACGACCCCCATGACATTGAGCGGCCCGGCGGCGGGCCATGCCCTGCTCAAGACCCAGGCCGATCCCGAGGGGCGCACCGCCCTTGGCACCTTCAACAACTGCGCCAATGGCCAGACCCCCTGGGGCACCTACCTCACCTGCGAGGAGAACTTCAACGGCTACTTCGGCAGCGAGGGCAAGCCGGAGCTGGACCAGCGCGCCGCCCGCTACGGCTTGGCCGCCGAGGATGCGGGCTTTGGCTGGCACAGATTCGACGAGCGCTTCGATCTCGCGAAGCATCCCCAGGAGCCGCACCGCTTCGGCTGGGTGGTGGAAATCGATCCCCGCGATCCCGCCTCCACCCCGAAGAAGCGTACCGCCCTTGGCCGCTTCAAGCATGAGAATGCGGCCTTCACCATCAACCAGGATGGCCGCGCCGTGGTCTACCTCGGCGACGACGAGCGGGGGGAGCACATCTACCGCTTCGTCTCGAAGAACAAGGTGGCGCCGGGCAACGATCCTGCGAACCGGGATCTGCTGGATGAGGGCACCCTCTATGTGGCTCGCTTCGAGGCGAGGGAGGGGGAGCTCAAGGGCACCGGCCAGTGGCTGCCCCTGGTGCACGGCGAGCACGGTCTGACCCGGGAGAACGGCTTCGCCGATCAGGGGGAGGTGCTCATCTTCGCCCGGGAGGCGGCGACCCGGCTCGGCGCCACCACCATGGACAGGCCCGAGTGGGTGGCCGTGCATCCCCACAGAGCCGAGGTCTACTGCACCCTGACCAACAACAAGAACCGCGGCCTCAAGGAGAACCAACCTCTCGATGGCGCCAACCCCAGGGCCGAGAACCCCTATGGCCAGATCATCCGCTGGCGCCCGATGGGGGACGATCACGGGAGCGACAGCTTCGAGTGGGATCTCTTCCTGCTGGCGGGCAACCCTGGCGTGCACAAGGAGGGGCTGATGGCGGGCAGTGCCAACATCCATCCGGACAACATGTTCAACAGCCCGGACGGCATCGGCTTCGACGAGGCGGGGCGGCTCTGGATCCAGACCGACGGCGATTACTCCAACGAGAAGCAGTTTGCCGGCATGGGCAACAACCAGATGCTGTGCGCCGATCCCGCGAGCGGCGAGGTGCGCCGCTTCCTGACCGGCCCCGTGGCCTGCGAAATAACGGGCCTCACCTTCACGCCAGACTGGCGCACCCTGTTCGTCGGGGTGCAGCACCCGGGGGAGGAGGGGGCGCCCTCTCATTTCCCGGACGGCGGCAGCGCCATTCCCCGATCCGCCGTGTTGCGGATCACCCGGGACGATGGCGGCATCATCGGCGCCTGATGGCCCGGAATAACCGCTTGGCCCGTGATGACAAGAGCCGCCTTCGGGCGGCTTTTTTTGTGGGTGTGGCGGGCGGGAGACAAAAAAAGACCGGGTACGGGACCCGGTCAAAGAACCCGCGCATTCAGGGAAGAAGTGCGGGCGTTCAGGCTTGGTGGCGGGGCCGGGCATCGGCCCTCGATCCGGTGTCGGGGTGAGTGGCGTCACCCCGGCGTCAAGGCGGGCTATTCGCGCTCCAGTGCGTGGATGGGATCCAGCCTGGCGGCCCGGCGGGCCGGGGCGAAGCCGAAGATCACCCCGATCAGGCTGGCGCAGAGGCAGGCCACCCCCATGGCGGCAAGGGAGTAGCTCATCCGGACGCCGCTGCTGAAGTGGTCGAACAGTTGGCCCAGCACCAGGGAGAGGACGATGCCGAGCACGCCCCCCAGCAGGCAGATCAGCACGGCTTCAATGAGGAACTGCTGCTGGATGTCCCGGGTCCGTGCGCCGACCGCCATCCGCACCCCTATCTCCCGGGTGCGCTCGGTGACCGAGACCAACATGATGTTCATCACCCCTATGCCCCCGACGATCAGGGAAATGAGGGCGATGAGGGCGATCAGCGTGGTCAGGGTGGCGCTGGTCTGGCTGATGGTCTGGCGGATGCTGTCGGTGTTGAGCAGGAAGAAGTCCTGGCTGCCGTGGCGCAGGGTGAGCAGGCGGCTGATGCCGTCCTGGGCGGCGTCCAGGCTCACCTCGTCCCGTACCCGCACGCTGATGCTGCGCAGATGGCTCTGCCCCAGCAGGCGGCTCATGGCGGTGGTATGAGGGATCCAGACGTTGAGGGTCTCGTCGCTGCCAAAGCCGCTCTGGTTCTTGATGGCGACCCCGATCACCCGGCAGGGCAGATCCCCCAGCAGGATCACCTGGCCCAGGGGGGACTGGGTCGGGGCGAACAGCTTGTCCCGGGTGTGCTCGTCGATCACCACCTCCTGGGCCAGGCTCTCCTCGCTCTGGCGATCAAAGCCCATGCCCTGGGCCAGGCGATAGCCCCTGACCTGGAAGAACTGGGCGCCGACGCCGTTGATGGTGCCGGAGACGGCGGTGTTGCCAAGGCGCAAGGTGGCGCTGGTGCTGAGGCTGGGGGTGACGCTGTGCACGTAGTCCAGCCGGGCGATGGCCTCGGCGTCCCCGATCCGCAACGTCTGTATGGTAGCGGAGCGCATGTCCCCGAAGCCGCGGCCGGGGAACACCTCCAGGGTGCTGGTGCCCATGGCGTTGATGTTCTCCAGCACCCGCTCCCGGGAGCCCTGGCCGAGGGCCACCACGGTCACCACCGAGGCGATACCTATGATGATGCCGAGCATGGTGAGAAAGGTGCGCAGAGGCTGGGCAACCATGGCCTTGAGGGCCATCTGCAGGGCATTCCCGAGCCCCGCCATCAGCGGGGTCTTCCCCCTGGCGGACGTCTTGATGGCGGCCTGGGTCGCCTGGGGAAGGGCCTGTGGCTCGCGGGTGCGGCGATCGGCGATCACCCGGCCATCTTTCAGTTCGATGATCCGCTCGGCGTGGCGGGCGATCTCCATGTCGTGGGTGACGATCACCAGGGTGTGGCCCTGGCGGTGCAGGGTCTGGAGGCTCGCCATCACCTCGGCGCCGCTCTGGCTGTCGAGGGCCCCGGTCGGCTCGTCGGCCAGGATCACCTCGCCGCCGTTGATGAGGGCGCGGGCGATGCTGACCCGCTGCTGCTGGCCGCCGGAGAGCTGGCTTGGCTTGTGTTCGAGCCGGCTGGCGAGGCCGAAGCGGGTCAGCAGGGCCTCGGCCCGCTGGCGTCGCTCGGCCGGATCCAGACCGGCGTAGAGGGCGGGCACCTCCACATTGGTGCGGGCATCGAGATCCGCCAGCAGGTGATAACGCTGGAAAATGAAGCCGAAGTGCTCCCGGCGCAGGGCGGCGAGCTCGTCCCGGCTGAGGGTGGCAGTGTCGCGCCCGGCCACCAGATAGGCCCCCTCGCTCGGCTGATCCAGGCAGCCCAGCAGGTTCATCAGGGTGGATTTGCCGGAGCCCGAAGCGCCGACGATGGCCACCATCTCTCCACGGGCGATCGCCAGATCGATGCCATCGAGCACGGTGACGGTGCGCTCACCCTCTTTGAAGTGGCGGCGGATGCCCCGCAGTTGCAACAAGGCGCCCATGGTCACATCCCCATGGGGGGCGGCATGCCCCCGGCGGCGTTGCTCTGGCCTGCACTCACTTCGCTGACGATGACCCGCTCACCGGCGCTCAGGCCCGACAGGATCTGGGCATCCACCTTGTTGTTCAGGCCGACCCTGACCCGGCGCAGGCTGATCCGGCCTCCGTCGTCGATCACCCTGACCTGATCCCCCTGCAGGGCGATGGCCGGGATCACCAGCGCACTTTTGAGCCGGGCGACCACCAGATAGACCTGGGCCGTCATGCTGATCCTGAGCTGACCATCCTGGTTGGGCACCTCGAACAGGCCGTGATAATAGATGGCGCTGCTGTCGCTGCTGCTGGTGGTGGTGTCGTCATTGATGGTGTCGGGGGCGGGCTCGATGGCCCGCAGGGATCCCTCGAAGCGGCGCTGGCTGTTGCCAAGAATGGTGAAATAGACCGGCATGCCGACCCGGACGTTGATGACGTCGGCCTCGGAGATCCTGGCCTCCACCGTCATGGTGTCGAGCTGGGCGATCTTGAGCAGGGTAGGGGTGCTCTGGCTGGCGTTGAGGGTCTGCCCCTCCTCCACCGGCATGGCCACCACGGTACCGGAGAGGGGGGCCAGGATCCGGGTATACCCCAGGTTGACTCGGGCTGTGTCCACCGCGATCTCGGTCTGCACCCGCTGGGCGTTGAGGGCCCGGATATCGGCCAGGGTCTCGTCCAGGGTCGCCTTGGCGCTGTCATGGTCGGCCGTGCTGCCAAGACCTCTTGCGACGATCTGCTGCTGGCGCTGGTATGCCAGGCGGGCATTGCGAAGGGTGGCCTCTTTGGAATCCAGCTGGGCCTGGAGGTTGTCGCGCTGGGCCAGGGCATCCTTGAGGGCGTTCTGCTGGGGCAGATCGTCGATCTCGACCAGCAGATCCCCCTGTTTGACCTCCTGCCCCAGAGTCACGTGCAGCCGCTTGATCTGGCCAGACACCTGGGCGCCCACGCTCACCTGCTTGCGCGCCTTCAGGGTGCCGTCCGCCATGATGAGCTGCTCCAGATCCCGGCTCTCGGCGGTGGCGGTGATGTAGTCGCTGGCGGGCGCCTTGGCCTGGGGGCGCCAGGCCAGCAGCAGGGCGAGGGCGCACAGGGGCAGTAGCCAGAAGAGACGAGGGGAGAACGTGGGCATGACAACCTGTATCCTGAATGACGGTAACGGCGGCACTCTACCCCAGAGCCGGGTTAAGGCTCTCTGCGCCAAGCGTAAGGGTTTCGTAAAAATGGCTGCCAAGTGCGTGGCAAGCGGCGAAAATGGCCGCCGACAAGGGAGACCGCATATGAAGATCCTGCTGGTGGATGACGATGCCGAACTGGGCGCCATGTTGAGTGAATACCTCGGGGGAGAGGGGTTTGATACCACCCAGGTGCTGACCGGAGGGGAAGGTGTGCACCATGCCCTCTCCGGCCGTTACAGCGCCCTGCTGCTGGATGTGATGCTGCCCGACTTGAGCGGCACCGAGGTGCTGCGCCAGGTGCGCCAGCGCAGCCGCCTGCCGATCATCATGCTGACCGCCAAGGGGGACAACGTGGATCGAGTGGTGGGACTGGAGATGGGGGCCGATGACTATGTGCCCAAACCCTGCTATCCCAGGGAGCTGGTGGCCCGGCTGCGGGCCGTTCTGCGGCGGGTCAACGAGGGGGGGAGCGCAACCCCCTCGCCGGATGCCCTCATCCTGGGGGATCTGACGGTCACCCCGGCCAACCGGGTCTGCCTCTGGCAGGGGGAGCCGCTGGAGCTGACCGCCACCGAGTTCAACATGCTGGTGTTGCTGGTGCGAGCACCGGAGCAGGTGGTCACCAAGGACACCCTCTCCCTGCAAGGGGTAGGGCGCCCGCGGGAGGCCTATGATCGCAGCGTCGATGTGCACATCTGCAACCTGAGGCAGAAACTGCAGCAGAAGGCGGGGGAGGCCGTCACCATAGAGACGGTGCGCAGCATAGGGTACAAGATACGGTGATCCTCAAGGGACGTTTGTTCTGGAAGATTCTGCTGGGGTTCTGGCTGGCCATCGTGCTGGTCAGCCAACTGCTCTGGCTCGGTTTTCGTGCCGAGCGTGCTCCCCCGGAAGAGCACCTGGCCCAGCAGTTGGCGAGCCAGCATCTGGAGATGGCGGCAGCCGTGCTGGCAAAGGGGGGAATCGAGGCTGCGACGGCATTGAGCCAGGCCATGTCGCCGCCGTTGCTGCAGATAACACTCCTCGATGTCTCCGATGCGTCTCCCCGGCCAGCGCCCCGGGCATCCAGGTTGACAGCCTCCGGGGAACCTGGCCCGGGCAGCGTGCTGACACGCACCGTGATTGCCAGCGACGGGCAGACCTATCTGCTGCAGACCAGAGCGGACCCGCGTATCCTCCCCGGCGGGCCGGCTCCCGGCCCCCTCTCCTGGCTCAACATTCCTCCGCCCATGCTCTGGATTGGCGGCCTGGGGGGACTCTTGTTCAGCATTCTGTTCGCCTGGCACCTGACCCGGCCCATGAACGCCCTGCGGCGCAGCTTCGATCGGGTAGCCAGAGGGGATCTGGGGGTCAGACTCTGGCCCGCTCTGCGCTGGCGCCGGGACGAGCTCACGGAGGTGGCGAAGGAGTTCGATCTCATGGTGGAGCGGTTGCAGCAACTGGTCGAGGGGCGCGAGCAACTGCTTCACGACGTCTCCCACGAGCTGCGATCCCCCCTGGCCCGCATCCAGATGGCCATCGGCCTGGCGGAGCAGCGCCCGGAGAAGGCGAGCGACGCCCTGGCGCGGATCCGGCTCGAGACGGAGCGGATGGACAGGATGATAGGGGAGCTGCTGACCCTCTCCCGTGCCGAGCAGGGCCACGGGCTTGAGCAGAGCCACTATGACCTGCTGGCGCTGGTGGAGACCGTCGTCCAGGATGCCAGGTTCGAAGCCCAGCAATCCGGGGTCGAGATAGGGCTCGAGGCGGCGCTGGAGGAGGGTTGTCTCCTGCTGGGGCATGCCGAGCTGGTGCGCCGCGCCGTGGAGAACGTGGTGCGCAACGCCCTGCGTTTCTCGCAGTCGGGCCAGATGGTGAATGTTCGCTTGCTGCGCCTGGGCCAGGAGGTGCAGCTCTCCATCGCCGATCGGGGGCCCGGGGTGGGGGAGGGGAAGCTGGCGGGGATCTTCGACCCCTTCGTGCGCATCGGCTCACCCCGTATGGGCAAGGGCTACGGGCTCGGGCTCGCCATCGCCCGCAAGGCGGTGATTCTGCAGGGCGGCACCATCCAGGCGCGCAATCGCGCACAGGGGGGGCTGAGAGTGACCATGACGCTGCCCTTGCATGAGCCGTCCTGAGGTACGCGGCTCAGGCCTGAGTGGAGTAAAACCCCGGTAATGAAAGAGGGGGCCAAGGCCCCCTGCTCGTATCTGTTCCTCCGTGCGATTCAGCGCAGCGCCGCTGGCGGCGGCACCTCGGTGTAGCGCCCGTCTATTTCTCGCAGGTAGTAGTGACCCTCCCTGACGTAATAGCGGCGGCCATCCAGCTCCAGGGGGATGAGCCCTGTCTCTGCCACCACCAGGACCTGAGGAGGCGGGGAGACCACCACATAGTGGTTCTCCTGCCGGCGGTAGAAAATGCCGTCGAGCACATAGTAGGTGAGCCCGGCCAGCAGCAGGGTTTCCACCCCTCCCGGCAGCCTGTCGATGCGGTGGCCGAAGCCGGGGCTAGCCCCATGGCCGTACTGCGGGGCAGGGCTCTCCCATCCGCCCGGTCTGCCCATGTTCCCCGGACCCGCCATGGCGGGCAGGGCGATGGCCATGGCAAGCAGCCAGAGTGAAGGGCGGTGCAGACTCATCTCACTGCCCTTTGAGCGGCGCACCGGCGGGCTGGGGTTTGAGTGGCTGGGGCGGCAGTTCGCGCACGCTGACCGTGACCTCGTAGCGGGTATCCGGCTTGGCGGCATCAATGTTTTTGGACAGCGCCTGGACCAGGGCCTGGGGATCCGCACCCTGCTTGCTGGCGTGATAGAGCACGGAGGAGGGCGGTGTCATGGGACCTCCCTGGCGGGCGCCCATCGGGGGCGGCATCTCGCCGGCATGAAGGAGCGTGGTGCCCAGCAGCAGGGCAAGGGCGACAGGATAGCGTGACATGATGATGACTCCATTGATGGGAACGCCCCCATCAAACGCGACGCGTGCGCCCGGCTCAACCACCTTTACACCCTCTTTTCGCCCTCTTTACAGTTGTGACAACGGGCGCCGTGGCGCCCGTTGTGTGTCGTGAACCGCTCGCCGGATCAAAACTCGTTGGAGAGCGCCTTGTAACCCCTGACCAGGTCGATGTTGGTGTGAGCCACATCCTCGGAGAACTCGGTGGCGTCCACGGTGACGCGCGGGATCTGCGCCAGATCGCTCTGCTGATTGATGCGGGTGGTGGAGGGGACATAGAAGCCGGGGGGAATATCGCAGCCATCGACCACGGAGTTGTGACGCACCACGGACCCTTCTCCGATGTGGCAGTTGAACAGCACGCTGTTGAAGCCGATGAAGACCCGGTTACCCACTTCGCAGGGGCCGTGGACGATGCTGCGGTGGGCGATGGAGCTGAACTCGCCGATGGTGACGGCAGCGCCGGATTTGGAGTGGATGACGACGCCATCCTGAATGTTGGAGTTGGCGCCGATGACGATGGGTTCCATGTCACCACTCTCGTCCACTTCGTCTGCGCGGATCACGGCATAGGGGCCGACAAACACGTTCTCCTTGATGATCACCTTGCCACAGATGATGGCGGTCTTGTCGATATAGGCGGATTCGTCGATAACGGGCAGGTGACCTGAGGGATTCTTGCGGATCATGTTACGTCCTGTTGCTGATGAAATCGGGGAAACGTGGCGCGTCATGAAGGCCCGCCGGAGAGCCAGCTTACGCCTCTGATCCGGCAGGGGAAACCTTTTACTGGTCTGACCCACAGTGAGTAAGGCCATTTTGAGCGATTGTTCTTTGACTCCCTGTTATGGGAGCATGAGGGCGCAAAATGGGGCGCCACCGGGTGCAAAGAGATGAGGGGGAACGAGAGATGAAGCAGGTCATGGTATGGCTGGTGGGGTCGCTGTTGTGGATCTCCGCCGCCCAGGGCAAAGGCTATGCGGGGGAGTTTGACTATTACGCCATGGCACTCTCCTGGTCGCCCGAGCATTGCGCCATCAAGCCAGGGGATCGGGAGCAGTGCGCCCGCAAGCTGGGGTTCGTGCTGCATGGGCTCTGGCCCCAGTATCAGCGCGGCTACCCCGCCAGCTGCACCCGCGAGCGGTTGGATGCGGACATGGAGCAGCAGTTTGCCGGGCTCTACCCCAGCCGCTTCCTCTATCGCCATGAATGGGAGAAGCACGGCACCTGTTCCGGGCTGAGCCAGGAGGCATTTCACCAATTGGCCAGCGATCTGCGCCAGAAGGTGAAGATCCCGGCCGCCTATCAATCGCCGGAAGAGCCGCTGAGAAAAAACAGCTTCCAGCTCAAGGCCGATCTGGCGAGCGCCAACGAGTGGCTGGCCCCCGATAATATCACGGTGGCCTGCGCTGATGGGGGCCGCTTCCTGCGGGAGATCTACATCTGCATCAACCAGCAGGGGACGGATGCCGTTCCCTGCTCCGACGAGATGCAGAAGCGGGAGCGCCGCTCCTGTGGCCAGCCGGACTTCCTGCTGCGCAGCGTGCGTTGACACTTCACGTTCGGCCCTTCGCGGGCCGATGTGCCATGAACCTCAAGGAGCCTGATGGATGAAAGCCAAGACAGGATGTCTGGCCGGGAACTGGACAGGCGATATCGCCAGACGACGTGTCAGCATGTCAGGTGCGCTCTGCCGACTCAACCCGCCTCTGGCGCACAGCCAGACTCACCATCAGAAACAGGAAACCATCATATGACGCTCTTTGCCGAACTGGGGATGCGCTATCCCGTCATTCAGGCCCCC
>NZ_AP021917.1:777500-4020000 GCF_014168615.1 Aeromonas sp. WP2-W18-CRE-05
GAGTCGACCCCTAAGGCGAGGCCGAAAGGCGTAGTCGATGGGAAGCAGGTTAATATTCCTGCACGACTTGTAATTGCGATGGGGGGACGGAGAAGGCTAGGTGGGCCAGGCGACGGTTGTCCTGGTGAAAGTGCGTAGGTGGTGTTTCTAGGCAAATCCGGAGACACAACACTGAGACACGAGACGAACGCACCACGGTGCGGAAGCCATTGATGCCCTGCTTCCAGGAAAAGCCTCTAAGCTTCAGATTACAAGTCATCGTACCCCAAACCGACACAGGTGGTCGGGTAGAGAATACCAAGGCGCTTGAGAGAACTCGGGTGAAGGAACTAGGCAAAATAGAACCGTAACTTCGGGAGAAGGTTCGCTCTTGATGGTGAAGTCCCTTGCGGATGGAGCTGTCGGGAGTCGCAGTGACCAGATGGCTGGGACTGTTTATCAAAAACACAGCACTCTGCAAACACGAAAGTGGACGTATAGGGTGTGACACCTGCCCGGTGCCGGAAGGTTAATTGATGGGGTTAGCGCAAGCGAAGCTCTTGATCGAAGCCCCGGTAAACGGCGGCCGTAACTATAACGGTCCTAAGGTAGCGAAATTCCTTGTCGGGTAAGTTCCGACCTGCACGAATGGTGTAACCATGGCCATGCTGTCTCCACCCGAGACTCAGTGAAATCGAATTCGCCGTGAAGATGCGGTGTACCCGCGGCTAGACGGAAAGACCCCGTGAACCTTTACTACAGCTTGGCACTGAACATTGAACCTACATGTGTAGGATAGGTGGGAGGCTTTGAAGGCGTGACGCCAGTTGCGCTGGAGCCGTCCTTGAAATACCACCCTTGTATGTTTGATGTTCTAACGCAGGCCCTGAATCTGGGCCGCGGACAGTGCCTGGTGGGTAGTTTGACTGGGGCGGTCTCCTCCCAAAGAGTAACGGAGGAGCACGAAGGTTGGCTAATCCTGGTCGGACATCAGGAGGTTAGTGCAATGGCATAAGCCAGCTTAACTGCGAGACGGACAGGTCGAGCAGGTACGAAAGTAGGTCATAGTGATCCGGTGGTTCTGAATGGAAGGGCCATCGCTCAACGGATAAAAGGTACTCCGGGGATAACAGGCTGATACCGCCCAAGAGTTCATATCGACGGCGGTGTTTGGCACCTCGATGTCGGCTCATCACATCCTGGGGCTGAAGTCGGTCCCAAGGGTATGGCTGTTCGCCATTTAAAGTGGTACGCGAGCTGGGTTCAGAACGTCGTGAGACAGTTCGGTCCCTATCTGCCGTGGGCGTTGGATGATTGAAGGGAGTTGCTCCTAGTACGAGAGGACCGGAGTGAACGAACCTCTGGTGTTCGGGTTGTCACGCCAGTGGCACTGCCCGGTAGCTAAGTTCGGAATCGATAACCGCTGAAAGCATCTAAGCGGGAAGCGAGCCCTGAGATGAGTCATCCCTGACCCCTTGAGGGTCCTAAAGGGCCGTTGGAGACCACAACGTTGATAGGTGGGGTGTGTAAGCGTAGCGATACGTTGAGCTAACCCATACTAATTACCCGTGAGGCTTAACCATACAACACCCAAGAAGTGTTTCTGGCCTTGTAGCGAATGAGCGAACTACTTACGAATTCAGTGGTAATGACAACGCAAACTAGCGAAGTCGTTATACACATCAGCTTTCTGGATTAAGAATTTGCCTGGCGGCAATAGCGCAGTGGAACCACCTGACCCCATGCCGAACTCAGAAGTGAAACGCTGTAGCGCCGATGGTAGTGTGGCATTCGCCATGCGAGAGTAGGACACTGCCAGGCACCCAATACAAGAAACCCCGCTCACTCGAGCGGGGTTTTTTATTGCCTGAAATTCAGCCCTCACTGGAGGGCAAACGGGCACTATGGTGCTGTTTCCCGCCGTGTTTTCTGATACTCGCATTCATCATCCCAGCCAATATCTACTTGTTTGCGGCCTGTCTCTGCTCAATATCTATTCGAAGACCCGCATTCTGGATATAAAAAGCACAGAATGTGATGCTTCTACCTTTCTTGTCATGCCTGCTCTGGTTTAATTCCCGGGTCCACATCGATGGACCAAGGAATCACAATAATTTGAGGAATGGACACATGTTCAAAAGAACAGTAACGATGATGCTGGCGGCGGGAACCCTGGTATTAGGCGGTTGCGCATCCAATGGTGGTGCAGAGCAGGCAGCGGCGGACAACAGCGACTTCGGCGGCAAGTCCATCTACCTGCGTGGTGAGATGAACGACTGGATGGCCACCGACGAAAGCAAGGTCGTCAAGGTTGCCGACAAGCTCTACATGGCCAAGGGGACGCTCAAGAAAGAGTGGGCTCCTTACAAGTTCAAGTTTGCCGACTCCGGCTGGAGTTGTGGCACCAACTTCGGTTACAAGAGCCCGAGCGATGGCGTTGCCGTGCTCGGCGGGGAACCTGTACCGGTCAATCCGTGCTCCAAGTATGAGGACATGAAGTTCTCGCCCGAGGCGGATGGCGTCTATGAGTTCTATCTGAATATGGCGGGTGAGACACCGAGCGTATACGTCAAGAAACCCTGAGATAGTCTCTCGCTTTAAATCTCTCGGAAATTGAACTGGTTAAATGCCCTGGCCCAGAAATCTGCTGGCCGGGGCATTTTTTTAGGATAGAATCGGCGCCCTCATGACGGATAAATCACAATATATAGTGTTTTAAATTCTTAAATTTACTACTGGTAGTATTCTTGTCACGATATTGCCCCATTCACAGGAGGTTGATTGACCATGGCTAAATCCATTCCGGTACTGGAGGGCGTCACCGCCATCCGCCAGATCCCTCTGCAGGAGACGTCTCTCGAGATCTGGGACAGCAAGTATCGTCTCAAGAGCAAGGATGGCGCCCCCATCGACGGAACCATCGACGAGACCTACCAGCGTGTCGCTCGCGCGCTGGCTGCGCAGGAGCGCGAACCCGACACCTGGTATGAACCCTTCCTGTGGGCCCTGCGCAATGGTGCCATTCCGGCGGGCCGTATCACCTCCAACGCCGGGGCGTTTGAGCACAAGCCGGCGACCTCCACCATCAACTGCACCGTCTCCGGCACCATTGAGGATTCGATGGACGATATCCTCGGCAAGGTGCACGAGGCGGGGCTGACCCTGAAGGCGGGTTGCGGCATCGGTTACGACTTCTCGACCCTGCGACCGCGTGGAGCCTTCGTCTCGGGAGCGGGGGCCTATACCTCCGGGCCGCTCTCCTTCATGGATATCTACGACAAGATGTGCTTTACCGTATCCTCTGCCGGTGGCCGTCGTGGCGCCCAGATGGGCACCATGGATATCCGTCACCCCGACGTCGTCGAGTTCATCCAGGCCAAGCGGGAGGATGGTCGGCTGCGTCAATTCAACCTCTCCCTGCTCATCACCGAAGAGTTCGTCAGTGCGGTGAAAGAGGATGCACCCTGGCAACTGATCTTCCCCTACACCGCCAAGGAGGTGGAGCAGGATGGCATCGCGCTGGATGACCCTGCGAGGGTGGTCTGGGCGGACTGGCCCAACAAGGAGGGTGTGGTGATCAACGAGCTGGGTCAGGTGGCCTGCAAGGTCTACAAGACCCTGCCCGCGCGCAAGCTGTGGAACGTCATCATGACCTCTACCTACGACTATGCGGAGCCCGGTTTCATCCTGATCGACAAGGTGAACCAGATGAACAACAACTGGTTCTGCGAAGAGATCCGTGCCACCAACCCCTGCGGTGAACAGCCTCTGCCGCCCTATGGGGCCTGCCTGCTGGGCTCGGTCAACCTGACCACCTTCGTGCGCGATCCCTTCACCGAGCAGGCCGCCTTCGACTGGCCCGCGTTTCGCAAGGTGGTGGCCATCTTCACCCGCATGCTCGACAACGTGGTGGAGATAAACCAGCTGCCGCTGGCCAAGCAGCGCGAGGAGATCACCGCCAAGCGTCGCCACGGCATGGGCTTCCTGGGGCTGGGCTCGACCCTCACCATGCTGCGCATCAAGTACGGCTCTGCGGCCTCCGTCGCCTTCACCGAACAGGTCTCTCAGGAGCTGGCGATGACCGGCTGGCAGGAGTCTCTGCGTCTGGCGAAGGAGAAGGGGCCGGCCCCCATCATGGAGCAGGAGTTCGAAGTCACCGGCAAGATGCTGCGTCTGCGCCCCGAAATGGCGGCAGATGGCATCAAGCTCGGCGACAAGGTGAAGGGCAAGGTGTTGCATGCCCGCTACAGCCGCTATATGCAGCAGGTGGCCGAGGTGGATCCCGCTCTGGTAGCCGAGCTGGCCGAGGTGGGCGGACGCTTCACCCACCACAGCAGCATAGCGCCGACCGGTACCATCTCCCTGTCGCTCGCCAACAACGCCAGCAACGGCATCGAGCCGAGCTTTGCCCACCACTACAGCCGCAATGTCATCAAACCGGGCAAGAAGAGCAAGGAGAGCGTGGATGTCTACTCCTTCGAGCTGCTGGCCTATCGCGAGCTGGTGAACCCGGCCGCCATGCCCTATGCCGAGGAGGAAGGTAGCCGCCTGCCGGATTACTTCATCACCGCGGACGACATCACGCCGACCGGGCACGTGGATATCCAGGCGGCGGCTCAGCGCTGGATTGACTCCTCCATCTCCAAGACCGCCAACGTGCCGACCGATTTTCCGTTCGAGCAGTTCAAGGATATCTACCTCTATGCCTCGGACTCCGGCCTCAAGGGCTGTACCACCTTCCGCTTCAACCCGGCCGCCTTCCAGGGCGTGCTGGTGAAGGAGAAGGATCTGGAGAACACAAGTTACGAGTTTACCCTGGAAGATGGCACCGTCATCACGGCGAAGGGGAACGAGGAGATCGAATACGATGGCGAGCTGCACACCGCCGCCAACCTCTATGACGCCTTGAAAGAAGGCTATTACGGCAAGTTCTGAGGACGAGACATGGTCAAGAAGATCGACAGAAAAATCGTCGCCTACAAGGTAAAAACCCGGGATGAGCCGCAAGATGCGCCGACGCCCCAGGATGACGTGGTGCACATGCATGAAACCGTGCTGCGCCCGGAACGGTTGATGGGCACCACCTACAAGCTGAAGACGCCGGAGCACGTCTCCGAGCACTCGCTGTTCATCACCATCAACGACATCATTCTCAACGAGGGCACGGTGCACGAGACCCGGCGCCCGTTCGAGATCTTCATCAACTCCAAGAGCCTGGAGCACTATCAGTGGATAGTGGCGCTGACCCGCATCATCTCGGCGGTGTTTCGCAAGGGAGGGGACGTCACCTTTCTGGTGGAGGAGTTGCGCTCCGTGTTCGATCCCAAGGGGGGGTACTGGAACAAGGGCAAGTACGTACCTTCGCTCATCGCCGAAATTGGCAACGTGATCGAAACCCATCTCACCGAGATCGGCATGCTCAAGGTGCCCGGGCTGGACGAGCACCAGCAGGCGTTCCTGGCCGAGAAGCAGGCGCAATTGCAGGCACAGCAACAGGCAGAAGAGCAGTCGGCGGGCAGCGGTTTCCCACCCAGTGCCGCGCTCTGCTACAAGTGCCACACCAAGGCGCTGGTGCAAAAGGATGGCTGCATGACCTGTCTCAACTGCGGGGATTCCAAGTGCGGTTGAGGGGCTGATTGCCACCAAAGGCCGGCGACATGCCGGCCTTTTCGTTGCTGATTTTATGTTCGAACGACGCCCATGATGGCAGCGATTTGTTGCGCACCGGTAAATTCGGGCGTAGCGTTGGGGGTAATAAAACTGTCACGGCCGTGTGGTTTCAATGACATCTGAGATTCACACACGTGGCACCTTCAGTGCCAAGGAGGATGCTTATGGACAACACGGACCGAAAGCTGTTTATCCTGGATACCAACGTTCTGCTTCACGAACCCCTCGCCATCTACTCCTTCAAAGAGCACGACGTGCTCATCCCCATGACGGTGCTCGAAGAGCTCGACAACATCAAGGATCGCCAGAAGGACGTCAGCCGTGATGCCCGCATCGCCATCCGTGCCCTGGAAGATGTGTTCCGCGATGCGACTCCGGAGCAGATAGTGCAAGGAGTGGCACTGGCCGGCGAGGCGAGCGGCCGTATCTCCATCTTCAGCGACCACCATCTGCCCCAGGATGCCGAGGTGTTCACCGACAAGGAGGCGGACAACCGCATCATCAACGCCGCCCTCTATCTGCAAAAGCACGAGATGAAGCGTCAGGTGGTGCTGGTCACCAAAGACATCAACATGCGCCTCAAGGCCAAGGGAGCAGGTCTTGCCCATGTGGAGGATTACCGCAGCGACCAGCTTATCGACGACATCCGCCTGCTCGCAAAGGGCTTCCAGGTGGTGCCTGGCAGCTTCTGGGAGCGGGTCGGTGAGTGTGACAGCGAAACCCATGGCCGCGATACGGTCCACGTCATCGATGCCAATCTGCTGGAGGGAGTCCACGTCAACCAGTACCTCCTGGACGAGGAGAACTTCTTTGCCGCGCGGGTGCTGAGCCACGACGGCAACAAGATCCGCCTGAAAGATCTCGGCCGCGAGCGGCTGATGTCCCGCAAGGCCTGGGGGGTGCATCCCAAGAACGTCTATCAGGGCATGGCGTTGGATGCCCTGCTGGATCCGCACATCGACCTGGTGATCCTGACCGGCCCGGCGGGCTGCGGCAAGACCCTGCTCGCCATGGCGGCGGCGCTGGAGCTGGTGATCGAGAAGGGGATCTACGAGAAGGTGATCGTCACTCGAAATACCCCGGAAATCGCCGAGAGCATCGGCTTCCTGCCCGGCACCGAAGAAGAGAAGATGATGCCCTGGCTGGCGGCGGTCACCGACACTCTGGAGGTGCTGCACAAGCAGGACGAGAACATGAGCGGGTCCCTCAGCTACATCATGGAGAAGGCCAACATCCAGTTCAAATCGGTCAACTTCATGCGCGGGCGCAGCATCCAGAACACCTTCGTGCTGCTGGACGAGTGCCAGAACCTGACCGCGTCCCAGATCAAGACCATCATCACCCGCTGCGGGGAGGGGACCAAGATCGTCTGCTCCGGCAACCTGGCTCAGATCGACTCCAACTACCTGAGCCCGGTGACCTCGGGGCTGACCTACATCGTCGAGCGGTTCAAGGACTTCGACGGCAGTGCCAATATCTTCCTGAACGGGGTGGTGCGCAGCCGGCTGGCTTCGTTTGCTGAGGAAAACCTCTGATCCCCGGCCAACTGGCCACTCATGAAAAGGGAAGCCAGGTGGCTTCCCTTTTTTGATCCCTTCTATCTCATGTCTCTCTCGGTCGGCCCAGGTAGCGAAGCAGCCTGGGGTGATCGCTGCTGTGCAGGATATCCGGCTTGCCCTGCAAGGCGATACGTCCCGTGTCGATGAAGAGCACCTGATCGGCGATGAGCTGGGCATCCTCCTGGGAACGACAGGGAGAGACCATCAGCTTGTCAGCCCTTCACTGTGGCGCCAGAGCGCGGCCCAGGTAGCGCAGCAGCCCGGGGTGATCGCTGCTGTGCAGAATATCCGGCTTGCCCTGCAAGGCGATGCGTCCCGCGTCGATGAAGAGCACCTGATCGGCGATGAGCTGGGCATCCTCGGGGTTGTGAGAGACCATCAGCACGGTGATGCCCTGCTCGCAGGCGAGGCGGGCGACCTCCGCCAGCATCTCCCGCCGCAGGGCCGGATCGAGTGCCGAGAAGGGCTCGTCCAGCAGCAGCAGCGGCCTGCCCCGCACCAGGGCGCGGGCCAGCCCCACCCGCTGCTGCTGGCCGCCGGAGAGCTGCTCCGGCAGGCGCGTCAGCATCTCCCCCAGGCCCACCTTGTCAGCGGCCTCCTGCACCAGCCTTTTCTGGGCCGGATTCAAGCGCAGGCCGGGATGCAGGCCGATGGCGATGTTGTCGAACACCGACAGGTGCAGGAAGAGGTTGTGATCCTGGAACAGGGTGGTGACCGGGCGCTCGGCGGGGCCCAGTGACAGCAGATCCTGGCCGTCGAAGGTGAGGGTGCCCGACTCCACCGGCACGAAGCCCGCGATCATGCCGAGCAGGGTGGACTTGCCGGCGCCGCTCGGACCGATGAGGGCGGTGATCTCCCCCTTGGGCAAGGTCGCACTGAAGGTCACCTGCCAGTCGGGATAACTGGTGACCAGTTCCTCAATTACCAGCATGTTTGGCTCCTGAATGTCGTTTTATAGAACAACAAGTAAGAAAAATTGATGAAAGGCAGCGTGAGTGACTGCCACAAGGGGCGCCCCAGGGACGTGCCCGGCCGGATCCTGGGGGCAGGGAGGCGGCAATGCCGCCGGGGATCAGTGATCCACATGCCTGCCTCCCAGTCCCCGCTCCACCAGCCAGAACAGGGAGAAGCAGAGGGTGAGCAGCAGCAGGGCGGTGGCGGCCGCCTCGGTCAGCCGGTAGCTGCCGAGCTGCTGATAGAGCAGCCAGGGCAGGGTAGTGAGGGTCTGGCTGCCGAACATGGCGATGGCCCCGAGATCCCCTAGGGACAATATCATCGAGAGCGCCATGGCCAGGGCCAGCGGACGGCGCAGCAGGGGCCACTCCACCAGGCGCAGGCGATGCAGGCCGCGCACCCCCAGGCTGTCCGCCAGCCGATCGTACTGGCGCACCACCAGTTGCATGGGGGCCGAGAGAGTGCGCAGCACATAGGGCAGCGCCATCAGGGCGTTGACCAGCACCACCAGCCAGGGGCCCAGGGCAAAGACGTCGGTGAAGGGCATGAACAGGATGAAGAGGCCGGTGGAGAGCACCACCGCCGGGATCATCAGGATCATGGAGCCGCTGGCCTCCCACAGGGCGGCGGCCCGCCGTTTGCGATCCCGCACCCTCAGATGCCGGCTGGTGAGCAGCAGCCCGGCGCCGAGCAAAGTGGCCAGGGAGCCCGCCGCCAGGGCTATGCCCAGGGACTGCCCCCCTGCCTGCCACAGCCGGGGTGAGCCGAGCGCCGCCAGCAGACCGGGGTTGAACCCGGCGACCACGATGGCCAGCAGGGGCGGCAGGAAGATGGCGAGCCCCATGGTCAGGGCCAGGCCATCCACCAGAGCGCTGCCCTTCTGGTGTCTGTCGGGACGCAGGCAGGGGCGACGGCTGGTGAGGCGACTGGCCGGGGTGGTCTGCAGCTTGTGTTGCAGCAGGAGCAGGGCCAGGGTCAGCAGCAGTTGCACCAGGGCGAGCCCGCCAGCGGTGGCGAGATCGAAGTCGAAGCGCAGCGCCTGGTAGACAGCCACCTCCAGTGTGGTGGACTTGGGGCCGCCCCCGAGCGCCAGCACTGTGGTGAAGCTGGTGAAGCAGAGCATGAAGATGAGGCTGGCGAGCCCCGGCAAGATGCCGCGGATGAGCGGCCACTCCAGCAGCCGGAAGATGTGGGAGGAGCGCATGCCGAGCTGGCTGGCGAGGCGCCAGGAGGACTCGGGGATGCTCTCTATGCTCTGCAGGATGAGGCGGGCGGCCAGGGGCATGTTGAAGAAGACATGGGCCAGCAGGATGCCGAACAGGCCATAGAGGTAGTTGCCGGGATCCAGGCCCAGGCCGTGCAGCAGTTGCGGCAGCCAGCCCTGGCGACCGTGCACCGCCACCATGCCGAAGATGGCGATGATGACCGGCAGTACCAAGGAGAGGCCGAACAGCTTGAGCAGCAGGCGGCGTCCGGTGAAACGGCGTCGCGCCAGGGCTCTGGCCACCGGGATGGCAAGCCCCAGGCTCAGCAGGGTGGAGAGCAGTGCCTGCCAGAGGCTGAAACCCAGCACGTGGCGCAAGTAGGGATCGCCTAGCAGGGCGCGGGGGGAGAGGGCCCCCGCCTGCCACAACAGGGCGACCAGCGGCCCAATGGAGAGCAGCAGGATGACCAGGGTGGCTGCACTGCCGGGCAGCCACCAGAGGGTGCGACGACCTGAACTCACTGGGTGACGGCTTGCAGCCATTCGCGGATCCACCCCTTGCGGTTGGCGGCTACCTCGTCAGAGCTGAAGGTGAGTGGCTTAGCTACGGTGATCATCTGTTCGAACCCCTTGGGCAGCGCCACGTCTGTCACCGGATACATCCAGTTGCCGCCGGGGATCTCGTTCTGGAAGGCGGGGCTCACCATGAATTGCAGGAACTGGTCAGCCAGTTTGCCCTGTGTGGCGCCCTTGAGCTTGGCTGCTACTTCCACCTGGCGGTAGTGACCCTCCTCGAACGCGGCCGCCCGGTACTGGGGTTTGCTCTCGGCAATCAGGTGATAGGCGGGGGAGGTGGTGTAGGAGAGCACCATGTCCGCCTCGCCGTCGAGGAACATGCCGTAGGCCTCTGACCACCCCTTGGTGACGGTGACCGTCTTTTTGGCCAGTTGCGCCCAGGCGGTCGGTGCCTCATCACCGTAGACCGACTTCATCCAGAGCATCAGCCCCTGACCCGGGGTGGAGGTGCGGGGATCCTGATAGATCACCTTGATATCGGGGCGCGCCACCAGCTCCTTCAGGCTCTTGGGGGGCTGCTTGAGCTTGTTGCTGTCATAGACGAAGGCGAAGTAGCCGTAGTCATAGGGGACAAAGGTGTCGTCCTGCCAGCCACCCGGCACCTTGAGGCCATCGAGCCTGGTGGAATGGGGGGCGAACAGGCCGCTCTGCTTGGCCTCGCTGATGAGGGCATCGTCCAGCCCCAGCACCATGTCGGCCTTGCTGTGCTGGCCTTCCAGCCGCAGCCGGTTGAGGATGGCGACGCCATCCTCGAGGGGTACCAGATTGAGGGTGCAGCCGCACTCCTTCTCGAAGGCCTGCTTGATCTTGGGACCCGGCCCCCATTCGGCGGCGAAGGAGCCGTAGGTGTAGACGGTGAGGGTGTCGGCGGCAAACGCCTGGGCAGAGAGCAGGCTGGTGGCGATCAGCAGCAGGGTCTTCATCAATGGCACTCCTGTGGGTATCGGGGTGCTCATCAATGGCACCTCGCGTGTGGTGAGCGCCGGCGGATGAGGGCACAAAAAACGCGCGCCATGCCTCAAATTCCTCCGCCAGCATTATCTGGATCAGGTTCACGGGTATAATCTCAGCGGTAAACCGCACCCCGTTTGAGCAACGCATCGCATTGTATTGGCGTTCCTGGGGGGAGGCCAGCACTATGTTTCGTGGGCCGCATCGTGCGAGCCACCATCAAGGAGGAAGTCCCCAGTGATCACCAGCACCAAGGAAAGACGTGCCTTCCAGCGCATGGTCATCAATGCCCCCGTCACCCTGTTCCAGCATCAGCAGGTGCTGGAGGGGGTCTGCCGGGATCTCAGCGCCAACGGCATGGGGGTCGAAGTGAACAAGCACGCGTTCGATCTGGCCCAGCCCATCCGGGTGAGCCTGGCGACCAGCAGCAATCTTCTGCCTCCCTTCGAGGCCCAGGCCCGCATCGTGCGGGTGCTGGAGGAAGAAGACGGTCTCCTGCTGGCGCTGGAGTTTCTCTCCCTCACCTGAGAGCCGGGCGCCCGTCCTCCTCGAGACAGGCCAGCCATGGGCTGGCCTGTCTCATTTCCCCTCATCCTGCACCGGCTGCACGCTCAACTGGCCGCTGTCGACCAGCGTCTTGCTGGTGGGCGCGAGCTGGCCCATGGGCAGCTGGGCCGGGCCGGTGGGCTCCATCAGCAGATAGGTTTCCCCCGCCCGGCTCAAGGTGGCCTCCCCCTGTTTGGCTGGCAGGGCCACCCCCAGCAGGGCGTGTCCCGGCACGAACACCATGGCCTGCTTGAGATCGGGATACCCCTGGGCCAGCAGGGCGGCCATCAGGGTCACCTTGCTGTCGCAATCCCCCCGGTTCTGCTCCAGCACCTGGCGCGGGCTCAGAAACCCCTTGCCAGAGCGGCCCGACTGGCTGTCGAGCAGTTGATAGGGGATGGCCTGGATGAAGTCGAGCATGTGGGCCACCGTCTTCTGGCGCGCCTCGGTCTCGGTGGCCCCTTCCTGCTTGAGCTGCTCCATCAACGGGGCCAGTTCGTCCCGGCTCTCCAGGGCGATGCGCACATGATCCTGCTTGATGGCGGGAGCGCCGTCGGGGGCAGTGAAGGGCTGGAAGTAGTGCTGCGTGAGCCAGGCGGCCTCCAGTTTGGCCTGCTCGGGCTTGACCCATTGGGAGGCTTCCCGCGCCTTGTCGGCGTTGCGGCTCTTGATGCTGAGGCTCATGGCGGGGCGAACGAGGGAGAACTGCACCTCGGGGAACGCCAGGGGGGCCTGTTGCAGCAGGCTTTGCAGTACGTCTTCCTGCATCCTGGCCGGACGGTAAGCGATGAGAGGGGGCAGCTTGCCCGCCTCCAGCCGGTAGCTGAGCTGCTGCGCCTTGCCCTCTCTGTCCTGCCAGCCGACGTTGAGCTGACCGCCACTGTTGGTGAAAGAGGTCTGTCCGCCCAGGGCCGGGAGGCTGAGCAGCAGGCAGAGCAATGAAAGGGCGCCCCTTGCGGACATAGGTGTCTCCTGTCGGACATGCAGAGGTGGCGGGCTTTGTACAGCGACCCGACAATAAAACAGGGAGCCTCGGCTCCCTGTTGATTCTACTCGCTTTCTTGTCGCAGGTTCGTCAAATCCAGCTTGGCTGCTTCGCCTCGAAGGCGCTGATGGCGGCCTCGTGCTGCAGGGTCAGACCGATGGCATCCAGCCCGTTGAGCAGACAGTAGCGACGGAACTCGTCGATTTCGAAGCCGAACGTGAGGCTGCCTGCACGCACCTGGTTGGCCTCCAGATCCACTTCGATCTCGATGCCCGGCTGGGCGGCGACCAGCTGGAACAGGGCGTCGACCTCCTCCTCCTTCAGGCGAACCGGCACCATGCCGTTGTTGATGGCGTTGCCGTAGAAGATGTCGGCAAAGCTCGGGGCGATCATGGTCTTGAAGCCGTAGTCCGCCAGCGCCCAGGGGGCGTGCTCGCGACTCGAGCCGCAGCCGAAGTTCTCGCGGGCCAGCAGGATGCTGGCACCGGCGAATTGCGGCTTGTTCAGTACGAACTCCGGGTTGGGCTGCTCCCCTGCATCGTCCAGAAAGCGCCAGTCGTGGAACAGGTGCTTGCCAAAGCCGATGCGGTTCACTTTCTGCAGGAACTGCTTGGGAATGATGGCGTCGGTGTCGACGTTGGCGCTGTCGAGGGGAACGACGATCCCTTTATGCTGTTTGAAACCTGTCATCATGTTCTCCTTGTCGTTACAGCGCACGAATGTCGGCGAAGCGGCCGGTGACGGCGGCGGCGGCGGCCATGGCCGGGCTCACCAGGTGGGTGCGACCGGCACGACCCTGACGCCCCTCGAAGTTGCGGTTGCTGGTGGAGGCGCAGCGCTCCCCCGGTTGCAGCCGGTCGTTGTTCATGGCCAGACACATGGAGCAGCCGGGCAAACGCCACTCAAAGCCTGCCTCGATGAAGATCTTGTCCAGCCCCTCGGCCTCGGCCTGTGCCTTCACCTGCTCGGAGCCCGGCACCACCAGGGCCTGTACCCCGGCGGCCACCTTGCGACCGCGGGCGATGGCGGCAGCCGCGCGCAGATCCTCGATGCGGCTGTTGGTGCACGAACCGATGAACACCTTGTCGATGGCCACGTCGGAGAGCTTCTGGCCCGGTTGCAGGTCCATGTAGGCGAGGGCCTTGCGGGCGGACTGCTGCTCCACCGGATCGGCGAAGGATTCCGGTGCAGGGATGGGCTCATTGACGGCGATCACCTGGCCCGGGTTGGTGCCCCAGGTCACTTGCGGGGCGATGTCGGCGGCGTCGAGCACCACTTCGGCGTCGAAGTGGGCACCTTCGTCGCTCTTGAGGGTCAGCCAGTAGGCGATGGCCTGTTCCAGCGCCTCCCCCTTGGGAGCGAACTCCTTGCCACGGATGTAGTCGATGGTGGTCTGGTCGGGGGCAATCATGCCCGCTTTGGCGCCGAGCTCGATGGCCATGTTGCACACCGTCATGCGCCCTTCCATGGTGAGCCCCTCGATGGCTTCACCGGCGAACTCCACCACGTAGCCGGTCCCGCCTGCATGACCTACCTTGCCGATGATGGCGAGCACCACGTCCTTGGCGCTGATGCCTGCGGCCAGCTTGCCGTTGACAGAGATACGCATGGTCCTGGCACGGCCCTGTTTCAGGGTCTGGGTGGCCATCACGTGTTCCACTTCGGAGGTGCCGATACCGAATGCGAGCGACCCGAAGGCGCCGTGGGTGGCGGTGTGGGAGTCACCGCAGACGATGGTGGTGCCGGGCAATGTGATGCCGAGCTCGGGGCCCATCACGTGGACGATACCCTGATATTTGTGGTTCAAGTCATAGAGACGAACCCCGAACGCCTTGCAGTTGGCGGCGAGTGTCTCCATCTGGATGCGGGCCATCTCGCCGGAGGCGGCGATGTCCTTGGTGGTGGTGGAGACGTTGTGATCCATGGTGGCCCAGGTCAGATCCGGGCGACGCAGCTGGCGGTTCATGGCGCGCAGGCCGTCGAATGCCTGGGGGCTGGTCACTTCATGCACCAGATGACGGTCGATGTAGATGAGAGGGGTTTCCCCTTCCACTTCCCGCACCACGTGGGCGTCGAACACTTTCTGATAGAGGGTCTTGGACATTGCTCGGTTTCCTTGTTATCGATGCCGTGGGATCAGATGCGCGCGGCGATCTGGCTGCCCATGTCGGCCGTGCTCTGCACCGGGTGCGTGGCGCTGGCCTGATGCAGGTCGGCGGTGAAATAGCCTTCTGCCAGGGTCTGGGCCACGGCCTGCTCGATGGCCTGGGCGGCGGCTTCCTGGCCGAGACTGTAACGCAGCATCAGGGCGGCGGAGAGGATCTGGGCGATGGGATTCGCAATCCCCTTGCCGGCGATATCCGGGGCCGAGCCACCGGCCGGCTCGAACAGGCCGAAGCCGGATTCGTTGAGGCTGGCGGAGGGGAGCAGGCCCATGGAGCCAGTGATCATGGCGCACTCGTCGGAGAGGATGTCACCGAACAGGTTGGAGCAGAGCAGCACGTCGAACTGGGACGGATCCTTGATGAGCTGCATGGTGGCGTTGTCGATGTACATGTGGTTCAGGGCCACGTCCGGGTAGGACTTGGCGACCTCGGTCACCACCTCGCGCCACAGGATGGAGGAGGCGAGCACGTTGGCCTTGTCGATGGAGGTGACCCTGGCCTTGCGCACCCGGGCCGATTCAAACGCTATCTTGGCGATGCGCTCGATCTCGAAGCGGTGGTACACCTCGGTGTCGAAGGCCTTCTCGGTGGCGCCTTCCCCTTCACGCCCCTTGGGCTGGCCGAAATAGATGCCGCCGGTCAGCTCGCGCACGCAGGCGATGTCGAAGCCGCGATCGGAGATGTCGGCACGCAGCGGGGAGAACTGCTCCAGACCGGTGTAGATGCGAGCCGGGCGCAGGTTGCAGAACAGTTTGAAGTGGGCACGCAGGGGCAGCAGGGCGCCGCGCTCCGGCTGATCGTTGGGCGGCAGGTGCTCCCACTTGGGGCCACCGACCGATCCGAACAGCACCGCATCGGCCGCTTCGCAGCCTTTGATCGTGCTCTGGGGCAGCGGTGTGCCGTGGTTGTCGATGGCGATGCCGCCGACGTCGTGACGGTCATAGTCGAGGGAGAAGCCGAATTTGGTCTGCACCTTTTCCAGTACCTTGATGGCCTCTGCCATCACTTCCGGGCCAATGCCGTCACCCGGCAATACTGCGATCCGATAACTGCTCATACTCTCTCCGTCTTGATAGTGTGATTCCGTTTCATCCGGGAGGCCGGTCCGGGCCACTGCCCTGGCCCCGGTCTCCCCATGTCATGCTGTCATCTTGTCCGGCGGCGGGCTCAGACGGTTTCCGATTTGATGGGGTTGTTGCGCTCCATCTGCTCGGCCACCTGATCCGCGCGCCAGATGCTGTTGATCACGTGGACCAGGGCCTGGGCCGAGGATTCGATGATGTCGGTGGCCAGCCCCATGCCGTGGAACTTGCGCCCCTTGTATTCGGCGACGATGTCCACCTGGCCGAGGGCGTTCTTGCCCTCGCCCTTGCCCTTGAGTTCGTATTTATCGATGCGGATCTCGTAGCCGGTGATGCGGTTGATGCACTGGTAGACCGCATCCACCGGGCCGTTGCCGGTGGCGGCCTCGCACACCAGATCCTGGCCTACCTTGAGCTTGACCGAGGCGGTGGCGAGCACCGAGCTGCCGCTCTGCACGCCGAGGTACTCCAGCTTGAAGTGCTCGGGCTCCTCGTGGATCTGGCTGAAGAAGGCGAGGGCCTCCAGGTCGTAGTCGAACACCTGGCCCTTCTTGTCTGCCAGGGTGAGGAACTTGGCGTAGAGATCGTCGAGGTCGTAGCTGCTCTCGGCGTAGCCCATGCTCTCCATCCGGTGCTTGATGACGTGGCGGCCGGAGCGGGAGGTCATGTTGAGGTTGTTCTGGGTGAGACCGATGCTCTCGGGGGTGATGATTTCATAGGTGTTCTTCGCCTTGAGCACGCCATCCTGATGGATGCCTGAGCTGTGGGAGAAGGCGTTGGCGCCGACGATGGCCTTGTTGGGCTGCACCGGCATGTTGCAGATTTGACTGACGAGGGTGCTGGTGCGGTGGATCTCGCTGTGGCGGATGTTGGTGTGTACCCCGAGCAGGTCGGCGCGGGTCTTCAGGATCATTGCCACCTCTTCCAGGGAGCAGTTGCCAGCACGCTCGCCGATGCCGTTGATGGTGCACTCGATCTGGCGGGCCCCCATCTGCACGGCACTGATGGAGTTGGCCACCGAGAGGCCCAGATCGTCGTGGCAGTGCACCGAGATGATGGCCTTGTCGATGTTGGGTACCCGGTTGAACAGGGTGTGGATGATGCCGGAGAATTCGGTCGGCACCGTGTAGCCCACGGTATCCGGGATATTGATGGTGCGGGCGCCGGCCTTGATGGCGGCTTCCACCATGCGGCACAGGTTGTCTATCGGGGTGCGGCCCGCATCTTCGCAGGAGAACTCCACGTCATCGGTGTAGCGCAAGGCGTGCTTGATGGCGCCGACCCCCATCTCCAGCACGTCTTCGAAGCTCTTTTTCAGCTTGCTCTCCACGTGGATGGAGGAGGTGGAGATGAAGGTGTGGATGCGAAACGCCTCTGCCACTTTCAAGGCTTCGCCGGCGGCATCGATGTCTTTTTGCAGGGCGCGAGCCAGGGCGCAGACCCGGCTGTTCTTGATGTGGCGGGCGATGGTCTGAACCGATTGAAAATCGCCGGGGGAGGAGACGGGGAAACCCACTTCCATGATATCGACACCGAGCCGCTCCAGCGCCTGGGCGATCTGCAGCTTCTCCTTGACCGTCAAGCTGGCCGACAGCGCCTGCTCACCATCACGCAAGGTGGTGTCGAATATGATGACCCGATCTGACATGTGACTTCCCTCTTCCTAAGTTCGCTGCGTGCATCCTGCATGGCATAAAAAAACCCGTGCGGGGTGCACGGGTTTCTGTAAATTCCGGCTATGCCTTAGCCCGGCTACAAGGATCCCGCGCGAGGAGTCGCGATTAGGGAGAGCAGTAGTAGCGGAGCGGCAATACGCATGATGTCTCAATCCTTCCAGTCGATAACGCTACTACCAATAACGAGATTTTTATGCTGTGTCAACCGGAATGGACAGGTTCAATCCACTGGTTTATTTAATCGGATTGTAAAGGAGTGCAAATTCTCTTGTCCCATATTCGGTTCATGCCTGATTATCTGGTCATTCCTGCTGTACTCGATCACCCGCACAATCAGATCGACTTATCAGCCCTTGCTGAATTATCTGAGGTATTCCATGGAAAAACGCAGACCTGGCCGTCCAGTCGGACGTTCCGACATTCGTGACAAGCTGCTTGCCGCCGCACGCGAACGTTTTCTCAACACCCCCTACAGCAAGGTGACGACCCGCGAGATTGCCGAGCTGGCAGGCTCCAATCTGGCGATGATCCACTATTACTTCGGCAGCAAGGAAGGCCTCTACAAGGCGGTGCTGGGGGATGTGGCCGAGCCCCTTGAGCAAGCTTGGCACGACGAGAGCAGCAACCGCAGCCTGACCGATCTGCTCAACACCTACTATCAGGTGATGGCGCCCAACAGCGAGCTGACTTCCGCCATCTCCAGCGCATTGTCCACTGAAAAGAGCCCGGGGCGTGATTTTGTGCTGAGCCGCCTGCTGGATCGCCAACTTCCCCAGTTCGATGCCCTGCTCGAATCCATGCGCTCCAACGGCCAGCTGGCGGACAACCTGGACCCCGAGATGCTGAAGATCTCTTTCCTCAGCATGATGTGGCAGCCTTTCGTGATGAAGGATCTCTACGAACAGGTGTTTGGTCTGACGGTGGACGAGCACTTCATGAGCCGCCTCGCGGCCCACAACTGCCGCCTGATGGAAAACGGCCTGCGCGGTGCCCTGAACTGACTTTTTCGGGATGACGGATGAAAAAGGGCCCCTGGGCCCTTTTTTTCATCAATCTGTTATCTGGGCGTCAACGAAGTGTCATGCCGCCCTCCTAGTCTGCACTCAGGATGCAAGGGAGGGCCGTGATGAACAAGATCCAGCAATGGGACCTGCGGGTGTGCCGTGTCTGCCTGCTCCACCCCTACAATCAGCCGCAGGCCAGGATAAGCCGGCTTGTCTCCCGTACCGGTGACGGCCCCCTCTATGCCGTGGCGGCCTGCCTGCTCTGGTGGCAGGGGAGCGCCGGGCAGGAGGCGGTCAGGGTGGCGCTCTGGGCGTTTGCCCTCGAGTTGCCGCTCTACCTGCTGCTCAAGAATGCCCTCAAACGCCAGCGCCCGGCAGGGCTGCCTGTCTTCATCACCCCGTCGGATCGTTACAGCCTGCCCTCTGGCCATACTGCGGCCGCCTTTCTGATGGCGACCGTAGTGGCCGCCAGTTTCCCGCTCTGGGCACCGCTGCTGTTTGTCTGGGCCGCGCTGGTGGGGGCGTCCCGCCTGCTGCTCGGGGTGCATTATCTGAGTGATCTGGTGGCCGGGGCGCTGCTTGGCGGTGGTTGCGCCCTCTGGGCGCTGGGTTGGAGCCAGGGATGAGGATACTGTTCGGCGTTCAGGGGACCGGCAACGGCCACATCAGTCGTAGCCGGACCCTGGCGCGCGCATTGAAGAGCAGGGGCGTGGCGGTGGACTATCTGTTCAGCGGGCGCGCCGCCGACGGCTACTTCGAGATGGGGGAGTTCGGGGATTATCGCACCTTCCCCGGTATCACTTTCGCCAGCCATCAGGGGCGCATCTCGGGCTGGCGCACTCTCAAGGGACTCTCTCCCCTGCGTTTCTGGCAAGATCTGCGTGCCCTCGATTGTCGCGAGTACGATCTGGTCATCAGCGACTTCGAGCCGCTCAGTGCCCATGCTGCTCGCCGCTGGGGCAAACCCAGCCTCACCATCAGCCATCAGGCGAGCTTCGACTGGCCGATCCCACGTTGGGGAGAGAGCGGCTTCAACCGCCAGCTGATGCGCCATTTTGCGCCGGTACGCCAGTCCCTGGGACTGCACTGGTTCCATTTCGGCCAGCCCCTGCTGCCTCCCATCGTCGATCCCCTCGAGCCGGTGCCGGACAACCAGCAGATCCTGGTCTATCTGCCATTCGAGCAGACAGAGACGATCGCGGCCCTGTTGTCGCGTTTCAGCACGCAGTCGTTCATCTGCTTCCATCCCGAGGTGCGCAAGCGCAGCGAGTGGCGCAACATCCGCTTTGAACCTCAGGCAAGAGAGGGGTTCAAGCTGGCGCTGGCCGGTTGTCGCGGGGTCATCAGCAATGCGGGATTCGAGCTTGCCTCCGAGGCGCTCTCCCTTGGCAAGAAGCTGCTGGTCAAACCCCTGGGTGGCCAGTTCGAGCAGTTGACCAACGGCAGGACCCTGGAGCTGATGGGGCTGGCCCAGTTGATGGACAGCCTGGATGCCAATGCGGTGCGAAGCTGGCTGGAGGCCCCTTCTCCTGGCAGGGTACGCTATCCCGATGTGGCAGGAGAGCTGGCCGACTGGTTGCTGGCCGGGGCCGGGGAGGAGGTGGGGGCGCTCTCCCGCCGCCTCTGGGGCAGGACTCTCTTTCCGGAGGAGGTGTGTGACAGCCTGGGGGAGCTTGCCAGCCGTACCGGCCAAGAGCGTCCCTGGTTATCCCAACTCAGCGCCTTTGACTAAACTGAGTCGATCCCACCACGGAGAGGACGGACACCATGCGCTTTACCAATGAAAACGGCGACACCATGACCCTGGCAGACAATCTCACCCTGCATGAGCTGCTCGACATGGGTGTCAGCATTTCGGTCTGCGAAGAGACGGATCCGGATCAGCAGATCTGGCTGGCAGAACCCGAAGACGAGCAGTGAAACCAGCCAGTTTTTGACGGCCCACCCCCTCGGGGTGGGCCGTTTATTTTGTTCCTCACCGACGCGGGCAGCATGATCCGCTGGTTGTTCCCCCCAGGGCCCCTCTTTGTTGCCCGTCTGGTGGCCAAGTCACTGAATGTTAATAGCTGTTTGAAATTTATGACTGTTATGGCCAGACAAAGCCGTGGACAAGCGTTCACGGGCGGGTTAAGTTGGTTTTTCACCCGCTTTTCGGGTGAATGATGGAAAACCCCTATTTTTCTACTATCGACGGCTCCGAACTCGCCTGATCTGCCTGCAGACAACAACAAGACTCGGATCGGCGCTGCCGGGAAGCAGCGGACTGTCGATAGCTTTCGCTTAACGGAGCAAAGCCTGGAGGGCTTTATCATGGAGATGTTATCAGGCGCCCAGATGGTGGTTAGAGCGCTGGAAGATCAGGGAGTTGAGCACGTTTTCGGCTACCCTGGTGGCTCAGTGCTCGACATCTATGACGCTCTCTTCGAAAACGGCAAGATGGAGCATGTCCTGGTGCGGCATGAGCAGGCCGCAGTGCACATGGCGGACGGTTATGCCCGCTCCACCGGCAAGGTGGGCACTGTGCTGGTGACCTCGGGTCCCGGCGCCACCAACTGCATCACGGGGATCGCCACCGCCTACATGGATTCCATTCCCCTGGTGATCCTGTCCGGCCAGGTGCCGACCAGCATGATCGGGGAGGATGCGTTCCAGGAGACCGACATGATCGGCATCTCCCGCCCGGTGGTGAAGCACAGCTTCCTGTGCAAGAAAGCCAGCGACATTCCCGAGGCCATCAAGAAGGCCTATTACATTGCCGCCAGTGGCCGCCCGGGGCCGGTGGTGGTGGATCTGCCCAAAGACGTGCAGAATCCGAAAGAGAAGTTCCCCTATCAGTATCCCGAGTCCGTTTCCCTGCGCTCCTACAATCCGACCAAGGCCGGACACAAGGGTCAGATCAAGCGGGCTGCCAAGCTGCTGACCGAGGCGAGCCGCCCGGTCATGTACGTGGGTGGCGGCGCCATCAACGCCAATGCGGATCACCTGGTGACCAAGCTGGCGGAGCTGCTGAACCTGCCGGTGACCACCACGCTCATGGGGCTGGGCGCCTTCTCCGGCACCCATCCGCAATTCATCGGCATGTTGGGGATGCACGGTACCTTCGAAGCGAACAAGAGCATGCACAACGCGGATCTCATCTTCGCCGTGGGTGCCCGCTTCGATGATCGCGTGACCAACAACGTAGCCAAGTTCTGCCCCAACGCTACCATAGTCCACATCGACATCGACCCCACCTCCATCTCCAAGACGGTACAGGCCCATGTGCCCATCGTCGGCTCGGTGGAAACCGTGCTGGAACAGATGCTGGAAGTGATCCGCGAGTGCGGCTTTGACAACGACAAGCAGGCGCTGGCGGACTGGTGGGAGCAGATCAACCAGTGGCGTTCCCGCAACTGCCTGGCCTACGAGACCCATCCCACCCTGATCAAGCCGCAGCAGGTCATCGAGACTCTCTACAAGGTGACCAAGGGGGAGGCCTTCGTCGCCTCCGACGTGGGCCAGCACCAGATGTTTGCCGCCCTCTACTACCCGTTTGCCAAACCGCGCCAGTGGATCAACTCCGGCGGTCTCGGCACCATGGGCTTTGGCATTCCCGCCGCCATGGGCGCCCAGTTTGCCAACCCGGAAGCCGTGGTCTGCTGCGTCACCGGCGACGGCTCGGTGCAGATGAACATTCAGGAGCTCTCTACCTGCATGCAGTACGGGGTGCCCATCAAGATCATCTCCATCAACAACCGTGCGCTGGGCATGGTCAAGCAGTGGCAGAAGATGTTCTACGGTGGCCGCCACAGCCACTCCTACATGGAATCCCTGCCTGACTTCGTCAAGCTGGCGGAAGCCTATGGCCACGTCGGCATCGCGGTGAGCGATCCGGCGGAGCTGGAGAGCGCCATGGAGAAGGCCTTTGCCATGAAGGACAGACTGGTGTTCATGGACATCTCGGTCGATCCGGACGAGCACGTCTATCCGATGCAGATCAAATTTGGCGCCATGGACGAGATGTGGCTGAGCAAGACGGAGAGAACCTGATGAGACATATAATTTCCGTTCTGCTGGAGAACGAATCCGGTGCCCTGAGCCGTGTGGTAGGCCTCTTCTCCCAGCGCGGCTACAACATCGAGACCCTGACGGTGGCCCCCACCGAGGATCCCACCCTGTCCCGCATGACCATCGTCACCATGGGGGATGAGCGGGTACTGGAGCAGATCCAGAAGCAGCTGCACAAGCTGGTGGACGTGCTCAAGGTGTGCGATCTCAGCGAAGGGGAGCACATCGAGCGGGAGATCGCGCTGGTCAAGGCGCGCGCCGCCGGTGGTGCCCGTGACGAACTGAAGCGGCTGGCGGACATCTTCCGTGGCCAGATCGTCGACGTCACCCCCGAGCTCTACACGGTGCAGCTCGTCGGGACCAGCGAAAAGCTGGACGCCTTCATCAAGACGGCTGCCCAGACCAACGAGATCATCGAAGTGGTGCGCTCCGGTGTCTGCGGCATCTCCCGGGCGGACAAATCCCTGCGTCCCTGATGTGGCCGGATGTGAAAATAGCTGTTCAAGGGCTCTTCGGAGCCCTTTTTCGTGTCTGGCAGCGTGGGGGCGCTGGTAGGGATGCAGTCCACAGCATCAGGGGGCTATCGAGGGGGTGAAAGAGAAGGGAGAAGGGAGGGTCTTCACCTGTCATTTTCTTTCAAATGATCGGTAAACTATCCACAAAAGCTGTGGAAAACTCTGTAGATTAGCGGTGTGTCTGGCGTTAGTTGCATGATCTTAAAAGGATATTTCAATTTGATCCTGGCTGGATCGCATTTGTGCAATCCCCTGGCGAGGGTGTGAGCGTTTGCTTATCCCTCGTGCCTTGCCAAGGGCGGAACGCGGATCTGTCCGTAGATCCGGACGGGATCCCGACCTGATCTTGCTGATCAACATTTCTGGGCGCGAGCCATAAAAAAACCCGCCTCTCGGCGGGTTTTTCATTGCATCGGACTGCGGGTCGATTACTCGGCCTGGGCTGCCTGGATGCCGGTCAAGGCGATGGTGTAGACGATGTCGTCCACCAGGGCGCCACGGGAGAGGTCGTTGACCGGCTTGCGCATGCCTTGCAGCATGGGGCCGATGGAGACCAGCTCGGCGGAGCGCTGTACCGCCTTGTAGGTGGTGTTGCCGGTGTTCAGATCCGGGAACACGAACACGGTGGCCTTGCCGGCAACCGGGGAGTTCGGTGCCTTGGACTTGGCGACGTTCTCCATGATGGCCGCATCGTACTGCAGCGGGCCGTCGATGATGAGGTCGGGACGCTTGGCCTTGGCCAGCTCGGTCGCTTCACGCACCTTCTCCACATCCGCGCCGGCGCCGGAGGTGCCGGTGGAGTAGGAGATCATGGCCACGCGCGGCTCGATGCCGAAGGCGGCAGCGGAGTCGGCGGACTGGATGGCGATCTCGGCCAGTTGCTCGGCGGTGGGATCCGGGTTGATGGCGCAGTCACCGTAGACCAGCACCTGATCCGGCAGCAGCATGAAGAAGATGGAGGAGATCAGGGAAGAGCCCGGGGCGGTCTTGATGATCTGCATCGGCGGACGGATGGTGTTGGCAGTGGTATGCACCGCACCGGATACCAGACCGTCGACCTCGTTGCGCTCCAGCATCATGGTACCCAGTACCACGTTGTCTTCCAGCTGCTCGCGGGCAACCACTTCGGTCATGCCCTTGTTCTTGCGCAGCTCGACCAGACGGGCCACGTAACGCTCGCGTACGGCAACGGGATCGATGATCTCGACGCGGTCGGTCAGGATCACGCCCTGCTGTTCAGCGACGCGGCGGATCTCGTCCGGGTTGCCCAGCAGCACCGGACGGGCGATACCGCGCTCGGCACAGATGGCGGCCGCCTTGATGGTGCGCGGCTCTTCCCCTTCCGGCAGCACGACGCGCTTGTTGGCCTGACGGGCCAGCTCGGTCAGCTGATAGCGGAAGGCCGGCGGGCTCAGGCGACGGGAGCGGGTGGACTTGGCGGAGAGAGACTCGATCCAGTGCTTGTCGATGTGACCAGCAACGTAGTCCTGCACCAGCTCGATACGCTCGCGGTCATCTTCCGGGATGTCGACGTTGAAGTTCTGCAGGCTGACGGCGGTCTGCCAGGTGTTGGTGCCGGTGATCATGATCGGCAGACCGGTGGCCATGGCCTGTTGGCACAGGGCCATCACCTGGGGTTCCGGATGGTAGTTGCCGGTCAGCAGCAAGGCACCCAGCTTGACGCCGTTCATGGCGGAGAGGC
This sequence comes from Aeromonas sp. WP2-W18-CRE-05, assembly GCF_014168615.1. Classification (NCBI taxonomy): domain Bacteria; kingdom Pseudomonadati; phylum Pseudomonadota; class Gammaproteobacteria; order Aeromonadales; family Aeromonadaceae; genus Aeromonas; species Aeromonas sp. WP2-W18-CRE-05. The sequence continues at coordinate 802,116 of NZ_AP021917.1, forward strand.
AGGCGGAGACGATGACGTCGGAGCGGTCGCCGGAAGTCACCAGCAGGCTGCCTGGACGGAAGTGCTCGATCATGTTGTGGATGGAGCGGGCGCAGAAGGTCACGGTCTGCAGGCGGCGGCTTTCCAGCTCACCCTTGTTGATGATCTTGGCGGCCAGGTGCTTGGCGAGATCCTTGGCGCGCGGGGCGATCAGCTGGGTGTTCCAGGGGATGCAGCCGAGGATGCGCAGCGGGCTCTTGCCGAAGACCTGCAGCACTTCCAGGTTGTGGCCGGTATCGGCGCCGTGGTGGTGCGCTTCGAACATCTCGGTCAGGTCGGGACGGGTCACGCCGTGCTCGTCAACCGGGGCACCCACCTTGTTGATGACGCAGCCCACGATGCGCGGGTTGTTGACGCCACCGAAGTTGGAGCAGGCCAGCTCGATGCGCTCTTTGAGCTTCTGGCTGGAGTCGTTGCCCGGATGGGTCACGAACACCATGTCGGCGTCCAGCGCCTTGGCGACGTCGTAGTTCAGCTTGTTGGCAAAGGGTTGCTTGTCGGTCGGAACCAGGCCCTCGATCACCACCACTTCGGCACCGCTGGTCTTCACGTGCTCTTCGAAGCGGGCCACGATCTCTTCCAGCAGGATGTCGGTGTTGCTGGAGGTGATCATGTTCTCGGCGTAGGAGAGGGCGAACGGCTCGGGCGGGTTGATGTTGGCAGCGGCGCGGATCACGGCGGTGGAGCGCTCGGTACCGGTTTCACCCGGACGCGGCTGGGCGACCGGTTTGAAGAAGCTGACATTGACACCGTGACGTTCCATGGCGCGAACGACGCCAAGACTCACGGAGGTTACGCCGACACCAGTGCCGACCGGGATGAGCATAATAGTGCGTGCCACTTATTACCCCTTGTTCATTTTTTGGGATCAGGAAAAGGCCGCCCTGGGGCGGCCTTGCTCTACAGCTAATTTATGCGCCGACCAGTTCCAGCGCGTCGTGGGCGATGACCCACTCTTCGTTGGTCGGGATAACCAGGGCCTTGGTGGAACCAGCCTTGGTGATCTCGCCGCCCTTGCCGAAGCGAGCCTTCAGGTTGGCGTCGTGGTCGACGTCAAAGCCCAGCAGGCCCAGCTTGTTCAGGGTGATCTCACGGATCGGGGCGGAGTTCTCGCCGATGCCACCGGTGAAGACCACGGCATCCAGACGACCGTCCATGGCGGCGGCGTAGGCACCGATGTACTTGGCCAGACGGTAGCAGTACACGTCCATGGCGCGCTTGGCTTCTTCCTTGCTGTCGTAGTTGTCTTCAACGAAACGGCAGTCGGAGGTGACTTCGGTCAGACCCTGCAGGCCGGATTCCTTGGTCAGCATGGTGTTGATTTCGGCAACGCTCATGCCCAGCTTGTCGTGCAGGAAGAAGATGATGGCCGGATCGATGTCACCGGAACGGGTACCCATCACCAGGCCTTCCAGCGGGGTCAGGCCCATGGAAGTGTCGACGGACTGGCCGTTCTTGATGGCGCAGACGGAGCCGCCGTTGCCCAGGTGGCAGTTGATGATGTTGAGCTCTTCCACCGGCTTGTTCAGCTGCTTGGCCGCTTCCAGGCTGATGTAGTAGTGGCTGGTGCCGTGGGCGCCGTAGCGACGGATGCCGTTCTCTTTGTAGAGCTTGTACGGCAGGGCGTACAGGAAGGCTTCTTCCGGCATGGTCTGGTGGAAGGCGGTGTCGAACACGGCGACGTTCTTCTCGGCCAGTTCCGGGAAGACCTTCAGGGCGGCACGGATACCGATCAGGTGAGCCGGGTTGTGCAGCGGTGCGTAAGGAATGGCGGCTTCGATGCCGGCAATGACGTCATCACAGATGCGAACGGAGGAGGTGAAACGCTCGCCGCCGTGTACCACGCGGTGGCCGATGGCGATCAGGTTCTTGGACAGTTCCGGGTTGAGCGGCAGGATCTTGTGAACGATGAAGTCCAGCGCTTCCTGGTGAGCGGCACCGGCACCCAGATCAGCGTTGCCTTTCTCGCCGTTCAGCTTCCACTTGATGCGGGCGTCGTCGAGGTTGAAGCATTCGGCCAGGCCGGACAGCAGGTCATCACCGGTGGTTGCGTCAATGACAGCAAACTTCAGGGACGAGCTGCCACAGTTAAGAACAAGAACCAGCTTACTCATGAATAAATCCTATCGCAGATTGGGTTGGGTTGGAGGATGCGCCGGACGCGGTGCGTCCAAAAACTATCAACTTATCCTTATGAGGGTTGGCAATCTGTTGCTTGCCCCTTGTATAGTGATACAAGACCCGAAATTCAGACGTCCCTGACTGGTCAGTGGCCGTGCCCCAGCTTAAAAATGGGCGTACAAAGGATAACCTGATTGTTGAAAAATAACAAAGTCATCCTCAACCTTTGTTATTACCTCTCAAATATTGTCGAGGTTTTGCCGTTAATGCGTTCGAAAAGAGCTCGGAGGTAGCATGAGCATGAACATTTTTGGAACTAAATTACAGCAAGGCCGTCATTATATGACTCTTTGGCCGCGCCGTCCCGAGCTTAATTCCATGTTCCCGGAGAATCGGGTGATCAAGGCCACCGAATTCGCCCTCAAGGTGATCCCGGCACTGGCGGTGCTCAGCGTCATGGTGCAGTTCCAGTTTGGCGAGCTTCATTACTGGCCCTCCGTGATGGCGTCCGTGCTCTTCCTGCTCAGCCTGCCGCTGCAAGGGTACTACTGGCTCGGCCAGCGCGCCGATACCCGGCTGCCCCCCTCCCTCGCCACCTGGTATCGGGAGATAAACGGCAAGATGAACGAGCAGGGCGGTCAACGTCAGCTGGTGGCCCGTCCCCGCTACGAAGAGCTGGCCGATACCCTCAACGCCGCCTTCAAGCAGCTGGACAAATCCTTCCTCTACGAATGACTTTCCGAAGTCAGACTGACGACAAAGGCGCCCTCAGGCGCCTTTTTCACATTCAGGCGGCCAGCACCTTGCTGATCTCCTGGATGGAGAGCTTGTACTGACGGGGGCACTGACGCCAGACCGCCAGCATGCGCTGGTACTTGTCCCGCATGGCGATGTCGCTGGAGAGCTCGTCACAGGGGCAGGGCAGTTCGGGGAAGCGCTTGTCCACTTCCAGCAGGAAGCAGACGTAATCCGCCAGTTCCCGCTCCTGGCTGCGGCTGTAGCCGTTGAAGGCAAGGCGGCTCTCGTTGACATCGGCCCGGGCGCTGGCATCCAGGTTGCCCCAGGAGATGGCCAGTGCATGGTGCAGCTCCAGGGTGTCCAGCACCTCCTGGCAGGTGGCGAGATCCAGATGGCCGAAGCTCTTCTCCAGCTCGAGGATCTGCAGGCAGTAGCCGCGCTCGACGATGGTGCTGGCACGCTGGTAAAACGCCGCCTTTTCCGGATTGAGTTTGGCCAGGATCTCGTACTGGTTGCTCAGGATCAGGCGTTCGGTGTGGCTCATGTTCATGGGCTGTCTCGCTGGAAAATGAATCTGGGGTCACGTTAACCCATATCCAGGATGAATTTTTTGATCTGAGAGGGGAGGTTGGCGAGAAAAGGGGGGAAGAGGCGCCCTGGTGAGCCGCCAGAGAGTGGGGCTGATGCCGTAGTGAAACGAGCAGGGCCCGCCATGGCGAGCCCTGCAACATTGCCGCTGGCGGCTTAGCCCTTGACGAGGTCGAGCACCACCTGATGGTGATCGCTGGTCTTGAACTTGTCGAAGCGATGGGCAACCTTGCCCTCTTCGTCGATGAGGAAACTCAGGCGATGGATGCCGTCATACTCCTTGCCCATGAACTTCTTCGGGCCCCAGACGCCAAAGGCATCGGCCACCGCGTGATCCTCATCGGCCAGCAGGCGGAAGTTGAGGTTGTCGCGCTCCTCGAACTTTTTCAGGCGCTTGGCGCTGTCCGGGCTGATGCCGAGCACCACCACATTGAGGGCAGCCAGCTCGCTATTGACGTCGCGCAGACCGCAGGCCTGGGTGGTGCAACCCGGGGTCATCGCCTTGGGGTAGAAATAGATCAGCACCTTCTTGCCGCGCAGGTCGGCGAGGCGAACCTGATTGCCGTCCTGATCGGAGAGGGAGAAATCGGGGGCCTGGGTACCAGCTTCTAGTGGTGACATGGGGTCTCCTCGGATAAACGCCGTCAGGCGTACTTGTGATTGACGATGAATTCGAACGACTCGGCGCCCAGTCCACGACAGAAATCGGCGAAGGCTGTCTTCGAGCCAGGCTCTTCTCCCTGCTTGGAGAGATTCAACTGAAAGTTCGCCTTGAGCAGGTTGAAGGGCTGCTGTTCCAAGGTGATGGTCTGCATGGCCTGGATGTCCCAGCCGTGATCGCTGAAGAACTGGGTGCACTGACTTACGATGCCCGGCTGATCCCGGATCAGCACCTCTGCGCTGGCGCTGATGTCATATTGCAGGGAGTGGTGGCGCTCGGTGCGTTTCATCATGGTGATGAGATCCCACTCCTGGCTGCGCAGTGGGAGGCTGATTTCCAGTTGCATCAGGCTGTTCCAGTCACCGGACAGCAGCATGATGAAGGTGAATTCGTTGCCGAAGATGCCAAGACGGCTGTCGACAATGTTGCAACCGCAGCCACTGACGTGACGGGTCACCTCATTGACGATGCCAGGCCTGTCCGTGCCGATGGCCGTTACGACCAGGTAGTGAGTCATAAATCGTCTCTCGTCCATTATTGAGAATGCGTTGACCGCGGGTGCCGGCACCCTGCCGTGAGGCCTCTTGTGCGCTCGTGCATTCATACGTTTTGTGCCGGATGGTAACACGGCTTGTCCCGTGCCTCCCTTGTTTTTCAAAAGGGGCAGCTTTACCATTACGCCCCTGAAAATCGGGAGAATTATCCATGTTACGCGGTAGTATTGTTGCGCTCGTTACCCCCATGCTGCCCTCGGGCGACATCGATTGGGTCAGTCTGGCAGCGCTGGTGGAATATCATGTGGATGCCGGGACCAGCGCCATTGTCGCCGTGGGAACCACGGGAGAGTCGGTCACCCTGAGCGAGCAGGAACATATCGCCGTGGTTGAGAAGACGGTGGAATACGCCGCCGGACGCATTCCCGTCATCGCGGGCTGCGGCTCCAACAATACTGCTCACGCCATCGCCCTCTCCCGGCGTTTCGCCACCATGGGCGTGGTGGCGGGTCTCTCGGTGACCCCCTATTACAACAAACCCACCCAGGAAGGCCTCTATCGTCACTATTGTGCGATCGCCGAGGCTAGTGGTCTGCCTCAAATTCTCTATAATGTGCCCGGTCGCACCTGCTGTGACCTCAAACCCGAGACGGTGGCCCGTCTGGCCAAGGTGCCCGGCATCATAGGTTTGAAAGAAGCGACTGGCGATCTTGGCCGTACCCCGCTGCTGCGCGAACTGTGCGGGCCGGATTTTGCGCTTTATAGTGGCGATGACGCCAGCGGATGTGATTTTATGCTGCAAGGGGGCGATGGTGTCATTTCGGTCACCACCAATATTGCGGCGCCCCAGATGGCCGACATGTGTCGTGCTGCCCTGGCCGGTGATGCCGGGCAGGCTCATGACATCAACAATCGATTGATGCCGTTGCATCAGACTCTGTTCTGTGAACCGAGTCCCATCCCGGTGAAATGGGCCTGTGCCCGGCTGGGATTGATGGCGACGGCGACCTTGCGTCTGCCCCTGACCGATCTCACCCCCGAGGGGGAAGCGGCGATGACGCGAGCACTGACGACTGCGGAGTTGATGGCGAGTGTTTAAAGCAAATGGAAAGGGAAATGCAGTGCGCCTGGTACTGAGTGTCGCGACGGTGGCCGTGCTGGCTGCCTGCAGCTCACCCCAGGAACGCAAAATGGCCAACCGTGGCTTCGAGTATGAAGAGAGCCGCCTCGAAGGCCGCGCCTTCCTTGTGCCCGCCGGGTTGAGTACCCCCGCCTTTAACAGCAATTTCGACATTCCGGCCCTGCCCGAGAGCAGCCGTGAGGGCGCCCTCGGGGCCAAGGTGGACGTGCGTCCGCCTGCCCAGTTGCTCACCGTGGTGCCCGGCAGCCAGGTGGTGGCCAATGCCAGCGAGCCGACCGTCGCCTTCTATGCCCTCAGCACCTCCCAGAGCGTGGAGCGCGATACCTGGGCCTTCCTGATGAACTTCCTGGCCGAACACAAGGTCACCACCGAGAAGCTGGATCAACAGGACGGCGTCTTGCAGACCGGCTGGTTTGACAACTCGGCGGTGCTCGATGGCTGGGCGGAAGATGACGATGACTTCAAGATCCGTCAGCGTTACCAGTTCACCCTGCGCAACGATGTGCAGCGCCACGCCATCAAGATGTCGGTACGGGTGCTGGATCACGAAGAGACCATCGACGGCGAGACCAGCACTGTGCTGACGCCGGCGGACGCCCAGCGTTATGCTACCCGCGCCCTGAACCAGTTCTCCCTCTATTACGACAAGCAGCTCAAGGCCCGTGAACAGCACAAGTCCAGCGATGGCATGGGGCTGGAGCTGGGTCTGGACAACAACGAGCTGAGCGCCTGGATTGCCGAAGGGTCGTTTGACCAGGTGTGGCGTCGCCTCAATCAGGTGCTGCCTGCCTATGGTTTCACCATCAAGGACACCCAGCAGTCTCTGGGCTGGATCGACGTGGAGTACGACGAGCCGGACAGCGAGTTCTGGAAGGCCAAGGGAGCGGAGCCCTTCAAGCTCGAGGAAGACAAGTATCGCTTCCAGCTCGGCGAGATGACGGGCGGCAAGACCTCCATCACCCTGTTCGACAAGGACAAGAAACCTGTCGCATCCGGTGTCATCTCCCAGATGTACATCAGCCTGTCCGAGGCCTTTGCCAAGGGCTTGGCCGATCAGGGAACAAAATAAGCATGAAAACAGGGGCCTCGCGCCCCTGTTTTGTTATGCCCGGCTCGCCGCAGGGCCTGCGTGTCGGGCCGATGGCAAGGAGCCTTCGGGCTTGATGATGTGAATCCCCCACAGACAGGGGCCTGTGCGCCTGTCTTACTAGTCCCACAACAGGAAGTGTTATTAGCCATGAGTCTTGCAGATCAAGTATTGGCGGTGAACGACGATTTGCCGATCCGTACCGATAAACCTGTCCATTCCGGCAAAGTGCGCAGCGTCTACTGGTTGACCCCCGCAGACAGTGCCCGACTCATCAAAGAGAAAGGCTATGATGTGCCGGCCGATACGCCCCTCGCCCTCATGGTGATCAGCGACCGCATCTCGGCCTTCGACTGCATCTGGCAAGGGGTGGACGGGCTGAACGGCGTCCCGGGCAAGGGCGCGGCGCTCAACGCCATCTCCAGCCACTGGTTCAAGCTGTTCAAGGAGAAGGGACTGGCGGACAGCCACATCCTGGACATCCCGCACCCCTTCGTCTGGATCGTGCAAAAGGCGCGTCCCGTGATGATCGAGGCCATCGCCCGCCAGTACATCACCGGCTCCATGTGGCGTGCCTACAAGGATGGTGAGCGGGAATTCTGCGGCATCACCCTGCCGGAAGGGCTCAAGAAGGATCAGAAGCTGCCCGAGATCCTCATTACCCCGTCCACCAAGGGGATCCTCAAGGGGCTGGATGGCGTGCCGGAAGCGGACGACGTCAACGTCTCCCGCGGCGACATCGAGCGCCACCATCAGGCCTTCGGCTTCCGCTCCCCGGCGGACATCGACCGCTACGAGGCGCTGCTCAAAGAGGGCTTCAACGTCATCAGCGAGGCGCTGGCTGCCCTGGATCAGGTCTTCGTCGACACCAAGTTCGAGTTCGGTTACGTGACCGATGCCGCCGGTCGCGAGAAACTCATCTACATGGATGAAGTGGGCACCCCCGACAGCTCCCGCATCTGGGACGGCGCAGCCCTTCGCGGCGGCGAGATCATCGAGAAGTCCAAAGAGGGCTTCCGCCAGTGGCTGCTGAACCACTTCCCGGATCCGGACATCCTGCTCAACAAGAACCGCATGCCCGAGCGCTTCGCCCTGGCCCGTGACAACAAGCTGCCCACCGAGGTGATGATGGATATCTCCCGCACCTATGTGGGGATCGCCGAGAAGATCATCGGTCAGCCGCTGGTACGCAGTGCCAATCCGAAGCAGGAGATCATCGAGGTACTGCGGGAGCAGTACGGCCTGATCGACTGAGGCCGACCGCTTTTTTTGCCGCAGGTGAACAAACGTTTGCCGGTGGCAGGGGAGGCGCTTGCAACGCAGATGACAAAACGGGCCCCATGACGGGGCCCGTTTTCATTGGGTTGTCCGGAGCGCTCAGCCATTGACCCGGAAGATCTGACCGGTCTGTACCCCCAGTACCGATTTCTTGTAGGCCTGGGCCACCCGGGCGGCGGGTACCGGCACGAAGCCCGGGAAGAAGTCGGCATACTTGCCCATGGACTCTTCCAGCACGGTGGGGCTGACCACGTTGATGCGAATGCCCCTTGGCAGCTCGCAGGCGGCACCTTTCACGAAGTGCTCGATGGCACCGTTGATGGTGGTGGCGCTCACCCCCCAGTGGATGGGCTCCTCGCTCAGAATGCCGCTGATGAGGGTGATGGAGCCACGGTCGCTCAGGTGGGCAATGGCGGCCCGGGTCAGGTTGATCTGGCCCATCAGCTTGCTCTGAAGCCCCACCTGCCACTGCTCGTCCGTCATCTCGGTCAGGGCATTGAAGGCGACGCTGCCGCTGGCGACCACCAGGGCATCGAAGGATCCAATCTGCTCGAAGAGCGCCCGGATGGAGGCGGGGTCGCGCATGTCCACTCTGGCATCCCCCTGGCTGTGACCGACCCGGATCACCTGGTGATCCTGGGCAAGCAGTTCGCTGACGGCGGCGCCAATGGTGCCGGAGGCACCCACAATCACAATCTTCATATCTATCGCTCCTGGTTGAGATGAGTTGATGATAGCGGGATAAAAAGGGAGAAAAAGCGCTTATGATGAACCCATTGTTTCCATATTGGTGCTAATGATGGATATCACCCACCTGGCCAGTTTCTATGAAGTGGTGCAACGGGGCAGTTTCTCCGCCGCTGCCGATGCCCTGGGGGTGAGCAAGGGGATGCTGAGTCGCCATGTCAGCGCCCTGGAGTCCGCCCTCAATGCCCAGCTGCTCCAGCGCACGACCCGCAGACTCAGCCTGACCGAGGCGGGGCGGGTGCTTCACCAGCAGGCCGGCGAGATCTTCGCCCTGGCCCGGGAGGCGGAGGAGGGGATCCGCGCCCTGACCGAGGAGGACAGCGGCCGCCTGCGCTTCACCTGCCCGGTCAGCACGGGGGACCGCATGGTGAGCGAGCTGCTCGCCCGTTTTGCCGAGCTGTGCCCCGGCGTCCAGGTCGAGCTCAACTTCACCAATGCCATGATCGACATGAGCCAGGGGGAGAATGACATCGCCCTGCGGGCCATGGAGCTGATCCCCGACAACCTGGTGGCCCTGTCGCTCGGCAGGCTCAAGGATGTGGTGGTGGCAAGCCCCGCCCTGCTGGCGCGGGAGGGGATCCCCGCCACTCCCTATGAACTGGGGGGTCGCTCCTGCCTGCTGCAGGGCCACAACCCGGACTGGGAGCAGTGGCACTTTCGCCAGGGGGAGGAGGAGGCGCACATCCTGGTGCAGGGGCGAGTGCGGGCCAACCACTACAGCACCCTGCTGCAACTGGCCCGGGCGGGCATGGGCTTTGCCAAGTGTCCACTGATGCTGGTGGAGGCCAGCCTGGCCCGAGGGGAGCTGGTGGCCGTGCTGACGGAGTGGCAGACCGGCCTGCACCCGATCCATGTGCTGCACGCCCAGCAGCGCCGGGTGCCGCGCAAGATCCGGCTGTTCAAGCAGGTGCTGGCCCAGTGGTTTGCCGAGCGGCCCCATTATCTGCTGGGGTGAGCCTGCATCCCGTTATTTTTCTGTCATCTGGGGCTGCTACCCTGCGCCCTTCATCGCGAAAGGAGAGTCAGGGAATGAAGCGTCATCAGGGTTGGGCAGGGGTTGCGCTGCTGTGCTGCGGCGGTGTGCAGGCCGAGGTCAGGGTCGAGGTGCCCCGGGATTTCCAGATCCTGGCGGTGAGCGCAGGCAAGGTGCAGGACGAGCAGCATGCCGTGCTGGCCGACGGAGAGCAGCAACTGCTGGTGCGCTACGAGGGGGTGATCCCGAGTCGCAACAGCAGCGACAACGATCGCCAGGTTCGCTCCGAGCCCCAGGTGCTTCGCTATGAGGCACGCGGGCAGTCGGTGCGCCTGCAGGCTCCCGTGCCTGCGGACGAGGCCGGGATGGAACGCTACTCCAGGGCCCCTGTCCTGGGCCTGGTGGCGGGGGGGCAGCCCCTCGAGGTGCGCCAGGATACGATGATGGTGCAGGGGATGCAGATCGGCATGGACTGGCATGCCAGGCTGATGGAGTACAACCGTGGCGAGGGGCCTGCCGTGCTCGCCGGTGCGGCGGATGTGGCAGCGGCCGCCGTGGCGACGCCCCGGGCCTCCTCCGTGCCTGCCAGCGCCCTGGAAGGGCAGTTGCAACAGCTTTTCCTGCAGGCGGACCCCGCGCTTCGCAAGCGCTTCATCGGTTGGGCCGTGCCGCGCCTTTAAGTTTGCTCCCCGTTGCAGTAACGTGGGCACATCTTTGATTCCCGATGTGCCCATGTTGATCAGCGAGGCCCCCATGTTTGAATTGCACCCCCGCCTTCAGGCGGATACCCGGATACTCGGGGATCTGCCCCTGTGCCGCGTCCTGCTGGCCAAAGACAGCCAGTATCCCTGGCTGATTCTGGTGCCCCGGGTCGCCAACCTGCGGGAGATCCATCATCTGGCCCCCGAGCAGCAACAGCAGTTGATGCAGGAGTCCTGCGCCGTCGCCACCCTGATGGAGCGGGCACTCGGCCCGGACAAGATCAACGTGGCGGCCCTCGGCAATCTGGTGCCTCAGCTGCACCTGCACCACGTGGCCCGCTTCAGCTCGGATGCGGCCTGGCCCGGTCCCATCTGGGGTGCCTGTCCCGCCATTCCCTATGAGGAGCAGGCCTTGCAAGGGGCGGCTGCCAGTTGGCAAACCCGTCTGGCTACCCTGGATGGATTTCAGCCATTTCTGACTGATAATCCAGTCAAGTGAGAGGTGGCTCGCGCTTTGGGCACCGGGATCACGCAATCTGTTAGCGTATCGCGTCGGTGCATGGTGACATGGGCGACACGAGTGACAGCCCCATTATTTCGATCAGCAGGAAGGTTCCATGATAGTGACAAGATCCGAGGATGATGCCGTATTGACCACAGAGGACGTACTGCTGAGCCTGTGCAATTCGGTGACGAGCGTATTGAGTGCGGCGACCCAGACCCAGGTGCGCTTCTCCGGCATGGTGCAGCGGATCAGCAAGACCTGCCTCAAGCCTGACATCGGCTGTTTCGTGCTGTTTGACGGCGGCTTCTCCGGGCTGGTGGTGATCAACTTCTCCGCCGCCGCGGCCATGGAGCTCTACCAGAGCTACATGCTGAGCATGGGGCTCTCCAAGGAGGATCTCGCCATCTCCCACACCTCGGACGAGGTGAGCAACGTCATGGGCGAGCTGATGAACCAGATTGTCGGCAGCTTCACCACCAAGGTGGGGCGCGAGCTGCAGACCCACATCACCCAGAACCAGCCCAAGATGCTGGCGCTCAACAAGCAGGTGATGCTGAGCGTCGACACCAACCTCGACAATCCCGAGACCCGCCGGGTGACCTTCTTCACCGCCAGCAACAACATCTTCTATCTGGAGCTGGCCATGGACAAGACGGAGTTTATCCGGATCCATGATGGCGGCGTGCAGGAGGAGGTGGATCCCGACGAGCTGATCGCTCAGGCCAAGCAGTCAGCCAAACCGGCACCGGCGGCCGCGCCGGCGAGCAACGAGCACGACGATCTGCTGGATTCCCTCGGCATCTGATGGTCGAGGGTTGTGCAAATGAAGAGGCCACCCCGGGGGTGGCCTCCTTGCTTGGTACGGGTCAGAAGTTGTAAAGCAGCCCGGTACTGAAGCGAAGCGCCTCGGCATCGTAGAAGTCGATGTCGGAGTCGGCGCTGGAGTAGGCCGCGGTGAAGGTGGCGGCAAGGGGTTTGATGCCGAACAGGTTGTGCCAGAAGAAGGTGCCATTGAGGGCGAACTCGCTGGCATCGGCGCGCTGGCCGAACAGGGGATTCGCCTCGTCATACTTGCGCTTGCCGGCGTAGAGGTTGCTCACGATGGACCACTGGGAGGCACGCTTGGCATAGGTCAGCTGCAGACCGGTGTTCTTGAAGCTCTCCGCACTCCCGTCCAGGCGGGCCTCCTTGTAGAGGAAGGCGGGCTCCAGCAACTGGTCGCCGCCGAAGTGGTACTGGTAGGAGAGTGCCAGGTCGTGGACCTTGCCATTGCGGCTCAGCATGGAGGCGTAGTGGGTGCCGTGGGTCAGGTCATATTGCTGGCCACTGCGCTCCTCGTCGAGCTCCACTTCCCGGCTGGTCAGGGTGGCGTAGACGTTGCTGCCCCAGATCCTGTCCCAGGCAAAGCGCACCCCTTTCGAGGTGAGATCGGTGGCGCTGCGATCCACGCCGGTGGCGAAGGGATCGCTCCACACTTCCACCGGCATGAGGTTGAACACCAGGGAGGTGGCGACGATACCCTTGTCACCCATCTCCTGGCGCAGACCGAATTGCTGGGTAAAGTCGAAGCGCACCGCGTCCTGGATGAGGTTGCCGAGGAAGACCTGGGTGCGGGTATCGGCGAAGGTGTAGCGGATATCGGCATTGAGCAGCGGGCTCAGACCGCTTTCGCGGCCGGGGGAGCCCAGATCATCGATACGGCTGTTGCTGTCGTCACCGGCATAGAAGTTGGACTTGTGGCTGCCGGCATTGACCCCGCCCAGCAGAAAACCGGACCAGCCGGTCTGGCGGGGGATCTCCCCCAGATCGGCGTGGGCGGTGGTGGCGACCAGCAGGCCAAGGCTCAACAGAACATGATTTCGCATCGGGTATGCTCCTGACATAACGAATGAGAAGGGTGACAGTGCGCCCCGGTATCCCGGTGGAACCGGTGCTGACTGAGGCATGGCAGGCATGCTACCCCAGCCGGAGTGTGACGTTAATCAATAATTGAATACGCGACGGACAAGAGTTCATGGCGCCGTACTGGTATCCTGTTTGCGCAAGAAAAGGGGAGAAAACAACGAGATGAAGCAGATCAAATCCTGGGCGCAATATTACGTCGACCTGATGACCAAGCTGGGACTGGTGCGCTTCAGCATGTTCCTGGCCACCGCCATCATAGTGCTGGCCGTGTCGATCCAGATGGGGGTGACCCTGTTTTTGCGCGGCACCGTGGACATTGTCGACCTGGTGCGCTCTGTCTTCTTCGGTCTGCTGGTGACCCCCTGGGCCGTCTATTTTCTCTCCATCGTGGTGGATCAGCTGGAGGACTCCCGCCAACGGCTGACCCGGATGGTGCGCAAGTTGCAAGACATGCGCGAGCGGGATCTCGAGCTCAACAGCCAGTTGCAGGAGAACATCAGCCGGCTCAACGCCCAGATCGCCGAGACCAACCGGGCCGAGACCCTGCGCCAGCAAGCCATCGAGGATCTCGAGAACGAAGTGTTCCAGCGGGAGAAGGCCCAGCTGCATCTGGGGGAGCGTACCGCCCTCTTGCGCTCCTTCATCGACTGCTCCCCCGATCTGGTCTATTACCGCAACGAGGACGAGCAGTTCTCCGGTTGCAACCGCGCCATGGAGGAGCTCACCGGCAAGGTGGAAGCGGAACTCATCGGCCTGACCCCGTTCGATGTCTACAAGCACGACATCGCCAGCAAGGTGGTGGAGACCGACAAGCAGGTCTTCGCCCAGAACGAGCCGCTCACCTATGAGCAGTGGCTGGAGTATCCCGATGGCCGCAAGGCCTACTTCGAGCTGCGCAAGGTGCCCTTCTTCGACCGCTTCGGCAAGCGGCTCGGCCTGCTCGGCTTTGGTCGCGACATCACCGAGCGCAAGCAGTACCAGGACAAGCTGGAGAAGGCGAGTCGGGACAAGACCACCTTCATTTCCACCATCAGCCACGAGCTGCGCACCCCGCTCAATGGCATCGTCGGCTTAAGCCGGATGCTGATGGATACGCCCCTCGATGCCAGACAGCAGCAGCAGCTCAAGACCATCCACCTGAGCGCGGTGACGCTCGGCAACATCTTCAACGACATCATCGATCTGGACAAGCTCGACCGTCGTCGGCTGGAGATTGCGCCGGCTCCGCTGGATTTGCCCGCCTTCCTCGACGAGCTGGAGACGCTGTCGCGCATCCAGGCGGAGCAGAAGGGGCTCTACCTGCACTTCGACCGGGACGGCGACATGCCCCAGTTCGTGATGGCGGACGGCACCCGGCTGCGTCAGGTGCTGTGGAACCTGGTGGGCAATGCGGTCAAGTTCACCGATGAAGGGGGCGTCACCATACGCTGTCTCGCCCACGCCGCTGATGAACCGGGCAAGCTGGCGCTGCACTTCGAGGTGGAAGACACCGGGGTGGGCATTCCCCGTGCCCAGCAGGAGAAGATCTTCGCCATGTACTATCAGGTGCAGGGCAAGAAGCACGCCACCGGCACCGGCATCGGTCTTGCGGTCTCCCGCCAACTGGTGCAGGCCATGGGCGGTCAACTCTATGTGGACAGCGACCCGGGCGAAGGCGCCTGCTTCACCGCCGAGCTGGAGGTGGACTGCGTCGAGCCCAAGGCCGCGGCCCCGGAGCCCGAGATGCCCTCCCTCGACATCCTGCTGGTGGAGGATGTGGAGCTCAACGTGACTGTGGCCTGCGCCCTGCTGAACAAGCTCGGCCATCAGGTCAAGGTGGCGCGGGATGGTGCAGAGGCGCTGGCCATGGCCAACCCGGATGATTTCGACTTGATCCTGCTCGACATCCAGCTGCCGGACATGACGGGGTTCGATGTGGCGGAGCAACTGCTCGCGCGCTACGGCGACAGCCTGCCCCCCATGGTGGCGCTCACCGCCAATGCCACCGGCGATCGCCAGTACTACCGGGATCACGGCATGCAGGATGTGATCAACAAGCCGCTGGGCTCCAAGGCGGTGCGGGAGGTGATAGGCCACCTGTTTGCGGATCTCGCCGGGGACGAGGCGGACGAGCAGGACGATGTCCACCATCAGGATGCCCTGCTGGATCTGCCCTTCCTCACCGATTACGCCAGTACGGTCGGCAAGCCGGTGCTGCTCTCCAGCGTCGAGCTGTTCGAGAAGATGATGCCGGACTACATGGCGGTGCTCGACTCCAACATGATTGCCAGGGATCAGGCCGGTGTGGTGGAGGAGGCCCACAAGATCAAGGGGGCGGCGGGCTCAATCGGCCTGCGCCGGTTGCAGCAGACGGCCCAGCTTATCCAGAGCCCGGATCACCCCGCCTGGTGGGAGAACGTGGAAGACTGGATTGAAACCCTGCGCCGGGAATACCCGGGTGACATCGCCCGCCTGCGGCGCTGGCTGCTCTCGTAGACACGACGCCTCAGGCAAGGAGCCACGACATGTATGACCGTTTGATCCCCCCCGAGCGCATTCACCCCTGGGGAGACGAAGACCTGCTGGAGGCGACGGAGCAGGACCGCACCCGCATCGTGCAGGCGGCGCCGGTGCGTCGGTTGCAGCAGAAGACCCAGGTCTTCCCGCTCGATGTGAAAGCCTCGGTGCGCAGCCGTCTCACCCATTCGTTGGAGGTGCAGGAGACCGGTCGCCAGATCAGTCGCCGCATCCTGGCGGCGTTGCCAGCCGGAGTGGTGTGCGAGGGGGCCTTCATCAATCTGGTGGAGATGTCCTGCCTGTTGCACGATGTCGGCAACCCGCCGTTTGGCCATTTCGGCGAGCAGGTGATGAGTCAGTGGCTTGCCCAGGAGCTGGACGGCCTCTTCTCCCGTGCCCACGACCAGTTGCCGAGCCCCCAGTGGGCAACCCTTCGCCAGGATCTGCTGGTGTTTGACGGCAATGCCCAGAGCCTGCGACTGGTGCACAGCCTCCATGAGCTGAACCTCACCCTGGGGCAACTGGCGGCGCTGTGCAAATACCCGCAGCAGCCCCTGCCGGGCCTGCACCATCCCCAGGGCTATGGTCAGCACCACGGCTGGACCAGCAAGCGCGGCATCTTCTTCAGCGAACAACCCCTCTATCGTGCCCTCGGCCAGAGCCTGGGGCTGGCCGAGGGGTGCCGTCATCCGCTGGTCTACATCATGGAGGCGGCGGACGACATCTCCTACTGCATCGCCGATCTCGAGGATGCGGTGGACAGGCACATCCTCACCCAGAGCGAACTGCTGGCAGCCCTGCGCGAGGCGGACGAGGGCGGTTACATGGCCGACCTGCTCGATGAGGCGCTTGCCTCCGGTCGGGGGTTCTTCCCCCATTTTCGCCAGCATCTGACCCGGGATCTGGTGGCGCTGGCCGCCCATACCTATGTGGCCGAGCACGATCAGATCCTGAGCGGGGCCTATCCCCAGGCGCTGCTGCACGGCCAGGCTCCGGCAGCCCGGGTACTCGATACCCTCAAGCGGGTGGCTCGCGAGCTGGTGTTCATGCGCCCGGAGGTGGAGGCGCTGGAGCTGGAAGGCTATGCCGCCCTGCGCGGAGTGCTCTCCACCTACGCCTGCCTGCTGGCCCTGCCCGCCAGCCAGTTCGAGCGGCTGCTCGCAGGCAACGGCGGGAGCGAGCTCTTCTTTGCCCGACGGCTGTTCCACCGCCTCTCTGCCCGCCACCTCAAGGCGTATCGACTGGCGGTGGCGAGCCGGGATCCCCGTTTCGAAAAGGAGAGCGAGCAGGAGTGGTACTACCGGGTGCGGCTGCTGCTCGACTATGTGAGCGGCATGACGGATACCTATGCGCTGGAGGAGTTCCGGCTGTTGTCAGGGATTTGACTGAACCTCTTTTTGGCCGCATTCCACCCATATGGGTGGGAGAGATATTGCGTAAAATTCGGTGTTTTTTTACACTGCGGCAACTTGTTCAACTTTCACACGGTAAGGAGACGACCATGCAACATTCCATGTTCAACGTTGCGTTCGATCGCTGCTCTGGCAGCGCGAAGACTCGTGCTCTTTATTTGCCGCGTGGAGGGGACAGGTAACACCTGCTTTTTTCATCACCCGCGGTTGTCCCGCAGGGTGATCACCTCTCTCCGGGGGAACCGCACGTTCAACTGGAGAATATTATGTCTATCGAACTCGCCCTGCTGCGCCACGTAGAGACCCTGGTTCAAAAAAGGATCACCCGGCTGGAGCGTCGCGTCAGCTACCTGCACCTTTCGCCAGCCCTGCTCAAAGACATCGGGCTGGAAGGGCAAAATGTGCAGATCGCCCACATCCGTGAGCGGGAGTTTCAAACCGGTTTCCGGCTCGGGAACCGAATAACCTGATGGGAGGGGGCATGGCCCCCGACCTGGTGGATGGCAGGCCTGGGCCTGCCATTTTTCTTTCCTGATGAGCATTGTCTCAATTTAGTTGTCGCACATTGCGCCAAACACTCTATGATCCCCCTCCGTTTCGTATGGGAGTTGATAATGTTCCGCCGCTGCTGTCGTCTCATCCTGCTATGTGGTCTGGCTTTCTGGAGCCTGATGGTTGCGGCTGCGCCGGCGCAACTGGACCAGAGCAACTTCACCCTGGACGAACTGCACTGGCTTGCCACCCATGATGAACTGGTCGTCGGCATGCCTTCGGCGGCCTGGCCACCCTATGTCTATACCGATGGGCGCGGCAACTTCACCGGCCCCCTGGATGAGTTCGCCTCCCAGATTGCAGCCAGGCTGGGGGTGAGCCTTCGCTACCGTGCCTATGCCAACAATGCGGCGGTCCAGCAGGCCTTGCTGGATGGCAAGGTCGACATGTTGATCGGGGTGGCTCCGAGCCCGACCCGCACCCTGCAGATGCAATTTACCTCCGAGCTGATGGCACTGCCCCGGGCCGTGCTGTTGACGGGGGGACGGGAGAGCCTCTCTCTGGAGGAGGCCTATGGGGTGCGCTGGGTCTGCGTCTTCGGTGTCAGCGCCTGCGATGAGCTGCTGCGCCTGGGGATCTCGAATCTGATCACGGCCGACAGCCGGGACGAGGCGATCTTCATGCTCAAGGAGGGCAAGGCGGATGCCTATCTGGCCGAGCTGCCCATGCTGAACAGGCTGCAAGCCATGGCGGGCATGGCGCTGGCCAGGATCGACTGGATGAGGGATACCTCCCTCGCCATGGCCGTGGCGCCCGGGAATGATGTCTTGCAGGGACTGCTGGAGCGGGCCCTCGAGGATATCTCTCCCTTGGAGCGTCGCGCCATTCTGGAGGCGGGGGATATCCTCGACTATGCCCTGGTGAAAAGGAGCAGGGAGATCGTCTTCAATCCGCAGGAGCAGGCGTGGTTGCAAGCACATCCGGTCATCCGCTACGGGGTTGCCCCGGATTGGCCCGGGATGAGCGAGGTGGACGACAGGGGGCGGCTCAAGGGGCTCATTGCCGATCTGCTGACACTGATGAGCCAGCGTGCCGGGCTCCAGTTCACCCTGGTGCCGACCCGGAGCTGGGCCCAGAGCATGGCGCTCTTCCAGGATCGCAAGCTGGATCTCATCCCGGCCATGACTCCCACCGCGGAGCGTCAGCAGTTTGCCCGGTTTACCCCCAACTACGCGTCGATCAACCGGGTGGTCGTGGCGAGGCAGGGGATGGCCGAGCTCACCGCCGCCAGGGCACTGAAAGGGCACAGGGTGGGCATGGTGGGGGGCTCGGTGGAGCAGGTCTTGCTGAGCGAGGTGGGGGCCATCGCCGTGCCGGTGGCCAGCGATGCCGAATTGCTGCCCCTGCTGGACCAGCAGAAGGTCGACTATGTGCTGATGAGCACCACCACCCTGGAGCAGTCGCTGCAAAAGGGATTCAGCGACCGCTACCAGGTGGTCTTCTCCGGCAGCGACCTGCGGGTACCCATCGCCATGGCGACCCAGTTGCAGGACCCCATGCTGCAGCAGATCCTCACCAAGGTGTTGATCGCCATTCCCCCCGACGAGCTCTCCGCCCTGGAGAAAAAGTGGCTCTCCCTGACCATACAGACGGGACTGGATCCGAAGACGGTGCTGCTCTGGTCCTCCCTTGGCGGCGGCATTTTCCTGCTCTGCCTCTTGCTGTTCATGGGCTGGAACCGGACGTTGCGCCGCCAGATCAGCCAGCGGCGGGAGGCCGAGCGGCGGCTCGAAGAGCAGTTGATGTTTGTCCAGATGATGCTGGATGCCCTGCCCAACCAGGTGGTGCTGACCAACGAGCGCTATGAAGTGGCAATGACGAACCGGGCGTACCGGCAGATGTTTCTCGGCGGGGAGAACCTGACGGGCTCCTATGAGCGGTTGCTCCAGGATCGATTGCCCGAGTCGATCCGTGCCAGGGTGATGGAGGAGGATGCCAGCGTCTGGGAGAGCGGAGAGGAGCTTCATGGACGGGGCGAGATCCGGTTTGATGACGATCGCCTGCACCAGATGATCTACACCAAGCGGCTCTTTGCGGGGCCCGATGACAAGCGGCTCGGGATCCTGACCGTGCTGACCGACGTGACCGAGCTGGAGCAGGCGCGGTTTGCGGCCCAGGAGGCGCAGACCCGGCTGACCCAGATCACCGACAGCATGCCGGGTCTGGTCTATCAGTATCACTGGCTTGGGCCGGGCAAGGGGCACTTCCTCTACACCTCGCAAGGGGTCAGGGAGATGGTGGGGGTGGAAGAGGACCTGGTCGGCATGGCGGTCACCGGTGCCTCCATCCTGGGGCTGACAGGCAAGGCGCACCAGGACTTCGTGGCCACGGTGGATCGTCATGCCCTGAGCATGCAGCCGCTGGATCTCGAGGTGGAGATCCGGCGCCAGGGGGAGGCGGGCTATTTGCAGATCCGTGGTCATTTCGTTCACCAGGAGGGGCTTGAAGGGGTCATATTGAACGGCGTGGTGCAGGACATCACCAAGCTCAAGCGCCAGGAGCTGGAGCTGCGCCAGGCCAGGCGGGTGGCGGAGGAGGCGACCCAGGCGCGCAGCCGCTTCCTCGCCACCATGAGTCATGAGCTTCGCACTCCCATCTCCGGCATGCACGGCATGCTGGAGCTGCTGCAAATGAGCCCGCTGGATGACGATCAGCGCTACATGTTGCGCAATATCTCGACCTCCACCAACCACCTGCTCTATCTGGTGAACGACATCCTGGACTTCTCCAAGATGGAAGCCGGGCAGTTGCAACTGCACCCCCATCACTGC
This sequence comes from Aeromonas sp. WP2-W18-CRE-05, assembly GCF_014168615.1. NCBI lineage: Bacteria > Pseudomonadati > Pseudomonadota > Gammaproteobacteria > Aeromonadales > Aeromonadaceae > Aeromonas > Aeromonas sp. WP2-W18-CRE-05. The sequence continues at coordinate 822,325 of NZ_AP021917.1, forward strand.
CGCCTGACCTCGGTGATTTGCGATGTCATCCGGGGACATGCGGCCCTGGCCTATGGCAAAGGGCTCAACGTGACGCTGCGGTGGGGAAAGACGGTGCCGGATCTGGCCTGCATCGACGGGATAAGGGTGGGGCAGGTGATCTCCAATCTGTTGAACAACGCGGTGAAGTTCACCGAGGCGGGGGCGATCGCCATCCAGGTGGATTATGAAGACGACCGGCTGGCCTTCCGGGTCCGGGATACCGGGATAGGCATCGCCCTGGAGCAGCAGCGCACCCTCTTCATCCCGTTCAAGCAGGTGGAGTCCGACACCAACCGCCGGTTTGGCGGCACCGGGCTCGGGCTTGCCATCTGTCATCAACTCACCCAGAAAATGGGGGGGAGCCTGACCCTGGAAAGTACCCCTGGAATGGGCACCTGCGTGACCTTCACGCTGCCCCTGGCCGAGTGCCAGTGGGAAGCGCCGCCCCTGACCGGTCAGGTATGGTGGTGGTTTGGGGAGGATGAGGGGCTGGAATCGGTGATGGCCAGGCTGGGCGCCAGACTGGTACGCATGGAGACACACCATTGGCAGCAGCCCCTCGAGGGGCATCTGCTGGCGCAGGAGAATCACCTGGAGCAGGCCCTTGGCAGTGACTGGCTGGCCTGTTTGCAGCGTTCGAACCTCAAGGGCATAGTACTCTCTCCCCATGAGGCCCTGCGGGGGCGCATGGGGGGCAACGCCTGGTGGCGACTGGGACAATCGCCCCTCTACCCCGATCTGTTGCTGGAAACCTGCCAGTCACTGTTCAACCAGCAGGCGAGCCAGTCGATGGGGATGGAGGGGGAGAAGCTCAGGGGGCGGGTGCTGGTGGCCGATGATCACCCCGTCAACCGGGCATTGCTGACGAGGCAGCTCGCTATCCTGGGGCTCGAGTCCGAGGTGGTGGAAGATGGCGAGGAGGCGCTGCGCGCCTGGCAGGGGCAGGACTTCGCCCTGCTGCTGACCGACTGCCACATGCCGGTGATGGATGGCTATGCCCTCACGCGAGCCTTGCGGGATGCCGGGGACAGTGCTCCCATTATCGGGGTGACGGCCGATACCTCTGAGGAGGCGAGCCAACAGATGCGTGATGCCGGCATGAACGACATGCTGTTCAAGCCCTACAGCCTGGATGCCCTGAGCCAGACCCTGGGACGCTGGTTGCCGACTCAGGAAGAACAGCTCGCCTCGGAGGCGCCCCGGCAAGCCAGGGTTCAGCTGCCAGGCATAAGCTGGTTGACCCTGTTCGGGGATGAGGCGGTGGCACGCAGCATGGCCAGCGAATACCTGGAAGCCAACGAGCAGGATGGCGAGGACATGAGGCTGGCGCTGGCCAGCCAGGATACCCAGGCGCTGGTGGAGACGGCACATCGCATCAAGGGGGCCGCGCGCATGGTAGGACAGCAGGCATTGGCAGAGGAGGCGGCCCGGCTGGAGGCGGCGGCCAGATTGAAACAACTGGACAAGCTCGATGACCTGGCCAGGGCGGTACAGGCATTGATGGACTCTATCAGAGGTGAAACGGGGTTATGGCTCGATGAATAGCGCACGGCATGAGTTGGCGATCATGGTGGTGGAGGATCACAACTTCCAGCGCAAGGCCCTGATGCACCAGATCCGCGGACTGGGCTACGGCAACCTGCTGGAGGCGCAGGACGGGGAGGAGGCGCTTGCACAGTGCCAGCACCACAGGGTCGACATCCTGTTCTGTGATCTGCGCATGCCGGGCATGGATGGCATGGCGCTGCTGCGCCGCCTCTCCCTTGGCGGGTTCCGCGGCGGCATTGTGCTGTGCAGCGCCCTGGAGGATGACGTGGTCGATGCCGTGCTGCGCATGAGCCGGGCCTATGGCCTGCAGGTGCTGGGGCGCATCGAGAAACCCGCGTCTCCCCAGCAGATCGCGCAGCTCATCGGTGCCTGGCGGCCCCAGCAGGTACGCAGCCAGGAGGAGGATGGTTATCACCTGACCCTGGATGAGCTGCGCCGGGCGCTGGATCAGGACCAGTTGCTGCCCTGGTATCAACCCAAGGTGGGTTTTCACAACGGGGAGTGGCTCGGCATGGAGGCGCTTGCCCGCTGGCAGCACCCAGAATATGGCCTCATCTCGCCGGCCCGTTTCATCCCGCTGGCGGAGCACAACGGGCTCATCGACCCGCTCACCGAGGTGATCATCGGCAAGGCGCTGCGGGACGGCCACCTGTGGGAGAAGACCGGGCTCTCCCTGAACCTGTCGATGAACCTCTCCACCACCTCCCTCATCGAGGGGGATCTGTGCAACACCCTGCTCAGCCACTGCCAGCGCTGGAGCATCAACCCCGAGCTCATCACCCTCGAAGTGACCGAGAGCGCCTTCGTCAAGGATCTCGGCAAGTCGCTGGAGGTGCTGACCCGCTTGCGGATGCACGGTTTTGGTCTCTCCATCGATGATTTCGGGACCGGCTACTCCTCCATGCAGCAGCTCGCCCTGCTCCCCTTTACCGAGTTGAAACTGGACAGATCCTTCGTGGATCGCTGCTATGAAGATCCCTCTCGCCTAGCCATCATCGAGTCCAGCATCGAGCTGGCTCGCAAGTTGGGCTTGAAATCGGTGGCCGAGGGGGTCGAAGATGAGGCGACCTGGCAATTGCTGGCGAAGCTGGGGTGCGATCAATGCCAGGGCTTCTTCTCCGCCCGCCCCATGCCCCGCGAGGAGCTGATGGGGTGGCATCAGGGTTGGCAGGCTCGTTTGCCCGCACTCATCAGACGCTAATCCCGGGCAGGATGCCCGACGAATTCCAAGGATGGCCATGAAAATATCAAGCAAGTTGTTGTTGAGCTTCTGTTTTATCAACCTGCTCATCATTCTCTCCTCCGCCCTTGTCTATCATCAGCTCGGCCGGATTGAAGGCTCGCAAGATGCCTTGCTGGCCCAGGCCCTGCCCGCCCTGCAGCGGGACGAGGCGAGCCAGAAAGCCCTGATTGCCACCGTTTCATCCCTGCGGGCCTATCTCATCCTCGGCAAGGATCCGGCACAGGGTGATCGCATCAAGCAGGAGTGGGAAGAGGCCTGGCACGCCATCGATCGCCAGCGTTTCACCCCCGACCTGACCCGGGCACTCAAGGATTTCAAGGGGGCACAGTCACAGGTGTGGGCCCTGGCTCACACCGAAGAGAACCTGCCCGCCCACACCCTGATGCTGCTGGAGGCCGGCCCCCTGGCGGAGTCGGCCCTCGATCAGTTGCAGTCTTTTGCCAATGAAGAGGTGGCGACGCCCCAGGCGACGTTGCCCGGTGACAGGCGCCTGCTGCTCAAGCAGGTGGGGGATGCCTACAACAGCCTGGGCAATGCGCTCTCCGCCCTGCGGGATTTCCTCATCTCGGGGGAGAAGGAGTACCTGGACAAGTACCGGGACTACTACCAGTTTCACCAGCAGCGGGTGGCCGAGCTGAAACAGCAGGAGGCCAACTTCACCGAGGCACAAAAGGGGCTCTGGACGCTCTTTGAAGAGATGTCAGCCCCCTTTGCCGAGCTGGTCGGCCAGGTGATCGAGAAGCGCCAGGCCCCGGACTGGGACAGGGCCAACCACCTGATGGCCACCGAGATAGAGCCCGCCCTGACCCGGCTGGCGGATCAGCTGGCGACCCAGGTGACCCATACCCGTGCCGAGGTGGACAAGATGGCGGGGGAGATGGCGGCCGCCAGTCAGACCATTCACCGCACCCTGCTGCTCGCCACCACCAGCGTCATCCTGCTGGGCACCCTGGTGGCCCTGCTGTTCAGCCGGCGCCTGACCCGGGACGTCGCCAGCCTGGTGAAACGGGCGGGCCTGGTGGCCGATGGCCGCCTCCCCGTCACCCCCTTGCCCGTGCTTCGTCAGGATGAGCTGGGAGGGCTCACGGGCTCCATCAACCGGATGTCGGCACAGTTGCGCGAGCTGGTGGGGGAGATCCAGGGGGCGGTCGGTCAGGTGGAAGGGGCTGGCCGCGAGGTGGGCCAGACCACCAATGCCATCGTGGATGATCTGGCAAGCCAGAATCAGCGGCTCGATGCGGTGGCAGCCGCCATCGAGCAGATGTCGGTCAGTACCCGGGATGTGGCGGGCAACATTGCGGACGCGGCGGGAGCGGCTCGCCAGACCGAGCAACAGGCAAGGGAGGGGGAGCAGGCCCTCGCCCGCATGGGGACCACCATGGCGCAGATTGGTGCCATGATTGCCCAGGCAAACCAGGCGATGACGCAGCTCAGCAGCCAGAGCGAGCAGGTGGGGAGGGTCACCGAAGTGATCGCCACCATCGCCGAGCAGACCAATCTGCTGGCACTCAATGCGGCCATCGAGGCGGCGCGAGCCGGTGAGCAGGGACGGGGATTTGCCGTGGTGGCCGATGAAGTGAGGCAGTTGGCCAGCCGCACCAGCGCATCGACCATGGAGATCAACCAGACCATTGCCAGCATCCAGCAGCAGACCCGGGAGACCGCGGATACCGTGGGCAGCGGCACCCTGCTGGTGGAGCAGGGGCGCGGTGCCGTGGCCTCGGTGACCGAGACCCTGGAGTCGATGGCGACGCTGGTGCAGGATCTCAGCGGCCAGCTTGCCGCCATCGCCACCGCCACCGAGCAGCAGTCAAGGGCGGCGCAGGAGGTGGCGGGCACGGTGGAGGAGATTGCCGGGCTCAGCCATCAGTCCAGCGAGCATGGCCAGCAGGGGGAGCAGATCGCCGCCCGCCTGACCCGGGAGACGGGGAGACTGACATCGGCCATCAGCCGATTCGAACTGGATGCCTGACGCAAGGGAGAGAAAAACGGGGCAGACCTCTGGGTCTGCCCCGTTTTTTTCGGCCCGACAACCTGGTGGTGGAAGAATGCACGACGCAGGTGCGGTCCTGACCGTTCGGGAGCAGGGGGATGGTGTCTTGTGTACTGCCCTGTGGCTCTTTCTGCCGGCAGTACGGGTCACTCCAGGCGGCGGAAGGCCTGGTTTTCGAAGCTGCTGCAGGTCTCCTGGTTGAGCAGGTTGACCAGCAGGATGGCCCGCTTTTCGCCATCCGGCTCCAGATAGATGGCTTCAAACCCGGCGAGGGGGCCGGATTCGATAAGTACCTTGTCTCCCTGGGTCGGCAGACGGGCATAGCTGGCGCGCGCCTCGTCGCTGTCGTCCCGGCTCATGAGCCGGTAGATCAGCTGGCTGCTGACGGGGGTCCACTCCTTGCCGAAGTGGATGATGCGACTGATGCCCCGGGTCGATTTCAGGGTGACCGGGGTGACCTCTTCCAGATCCACGTAGATGAAGAGGTAGTTGGGGAACATGGGCTCGCGCTGGGGCACGCGCTTGCCTCGCCGCAGTTTTTCAATCTCGACCATGGGGTAATAGGATTCAACGCCCTGGGCTGCCAGATGGGCGCGGGCGCGGGCTTCTTCCTTGGGTTTGCAGTAGGCCAGATACCATTTCTTCATTGTTGCTCTGTTTTTCGTGTTGCCGTGCTTGCGGCTATCATAACGGGGGTAAAAAAAAAGGCCACGCTTGACGTGGCCTTTTTTCCAGAGTGAGTGATTACCAACCTTTCACCAGACCGCCCTTGAACAGTTCGGTTCCCTTCTTGAAGACCTCGTCGGTCTGGAAGGACTGGACGAACTCCTTGACCTTCTCGTCGTCCTTGTTGTTCTCGCGAGCAACGATCAGGTTGACGTAGGGGGACTCCTTGTCTTCGACAAACAGGCCATTCTCGGTCGGGGTCAGACCAATCTGACCAGCGAAGGTGTTGTTGATGATGGCCAAGTCCACGTCTTCCAGGGAGCGCGGCAGTTGTGCGGCTTCCAGCTCGACGATCTTGAAGTTGCGCGGGTTGCTGGCGATGTCCAGTACAGTCGCTTCCAGACCGGCACCCTCTTTCAGCTTCAGCAGGCCCTGCTTCTCCAGCAGGATCAGGGAACGACCCAGGTTGGTCGGATCGTTCGGCACCGCGATCTGGGCACCGTCTTTCAGCTCGGACAGGGCCTTGACCTTCTTGGAGTAACCGGCGATCGGGTAGACGAAGGTGTTGCCGACCGGCACCAGCTTGAAGCCGCGATCACGGATCTGGGCATCCAGGTAGGGCTTGTGCTGGAAGGCGTTGACGTCGACGCTGCCGTCGTTCAGGGCCACGTTCGGGGTGACATAGTCGGAGAAGGTGACCACTTCGACGGTCAGGCCGTATTTTTCCTTGGCCACCTTGGCCGCGGTCTCAACCAGCTCGGTCTCGGGACCGGCGATGGCGCCCACCTTCAGGGTCTTGTTCTCTTCCTTCTGGCCGCAGCCGACCAGTACCAGGGTTGCCAGCAGCGCAGCTGCTGCGGATTTGATGCCCAATTTCATAAAAACCTCCTGTCAGAAATCGACGATTAACGATGATCACATTGTTTGACCAGGCGCTCACCCGCGCTCTGGATGAGTTGAACCAGCACCACCAGAATGACCACGGTGACCAGCATGACGGTGGGATCGAAACGCTGGTAGCCGTAGCGAATACCCACATCACCGAGACCACCGCCTCCGATGGCACCTGCCATGGCGGAGTAGTTCACCAGGGTGACGAGGGTGATGATGACGCTGTTGAGGATCCCCGGCAGGGCCTCGGGCAGCAGCACCTTGGCGATGATTTGCAGGGGCTTGGCCCCCATGGCCTTGGCCGCTTCCAGCAGGCCGTCAGGCACCTCCATCAGGGCCCCTTCCACCAGGCGGGCGATGAAGGGAATGCAGCCCACGGTCAGCGGCACGATGGCGGCGATGGTGCCGATGCTGGTGCCGACGATGAAGCGGGTCAACGGAATGATGGCGACCAGCAGAATGATGAAGGGCACCGAGCGACCGACGTTGACGATGACGCCCAGGACCTTGTTGAGCAGCGGATTGGCCAGGATCTGCCCCGCCTTGGTCACGTGCAGCGCCACGCCGAGCGGCAGGCCGAGCAGGCAGCCGAACAGGGCGGAGGCAAACACCATGATGAGGGTGTCGCCCAGAGCCGAAATCAGCAGATTAATCATTGCTTCGGACATAACCCATTACCTCCAGCTGAATGTGGTTGTCGATGAGGAACTGTTGGGTGGCCTCGCACTGGGCCTCGTCCCCGAACAGTTCCGCCAGCAGGAAGCCGAACTTGACGCCACCGGCGTATTCGATGTCTGCGCTCAGGATGCTGATGTCGATGTTGAAACGGCGGCTCGCCTCGGAAATCAGCGGCGAATCCACCGTGGTCCCGGTAAAGCCGAGCTTCACCAGGGGATAGCTGCCGGGCACCCGGTCGCTACTCATCCGATCCTGATACTCCTGGGGCACTTCCAGGTGGATGGTGGAGTGGATGAAATCCCGGGCCAGCTGGGTCTTGGCATTGCTGAAGAACCAGGCCACTTCCCCCTGCTCGATGAGACGGCCGTCGCTGATGATGGCCACTTCGTCGCAGATCCCCTTCACCACGTCCATTTCGTGGGTGATGAGCAGGATGGTGAGCCCCAGCTTGACGTTGATCTCCTTGAGCAGGGTCAGGATCGAGCGGGTGGTCTGGGGGTCGAGGGCCGAGGTTGCCTCGTCACACAGCAGGACCTTGGGAGCCGGTGCCAGGGCACGGGCGATGGCGACGCGCTGCTTCTGCCCGCCGGAGAGCTCGGACGGATAGGCGTGGGCACGGGCTTCCAGCCCGACCAGGGCCAGCAGTTCGCTGACCCGGCTCTGGATCTTGTCCTTGCTCCAGCCCGCCAGCTCCAGCGGGAAGGCGATGTTGGCGGAGACGGTGCGAGAGGCCAGCAGGTTGAAGTGCTGGAAGATCATGCCGATCTGGCGGCGAGCCTGAGTCAGATCCCGCTCGCTGAGGGCGACCAGGTCCTGGCCATCGACGATGACCTGCCCCTCGGTGGGGCGCTCCAGCAGGTTGACGCAGCGGATGAGGGTACTCTTGCCGGCACCGGAGGCACCGATCACCCCGAAGATCTTGCCTTGGGGCACATGCAGGCTCACGTCACGCAGGGCGTGCACGGCATCACTGCCTTTACCGTAGACTTTGTTGAGACCGATCAACTTAATCATGGATTCTTCCGTGCTAACAGCCTTAAAGCACAGGGCGCTACAGGCGGGTAAATTGGGCAGAGGTTTCACTGGGTAGCTCTGTCATCATGGAGGATGATGCTAAGATGTCCGGATGGCTGTGTCAACGCATGTTTTTACGTCTAGACGTCTAAAAAATGGATAAGGATTCCCGCCATTTGACTATAGTGTGGAGGTATAACCACCAGCATCAATATTAGATTCCGATTTGATGACTCTAGTCCGAATATAAGCTGGTAAATATCTTTTATGTCGTCGATTTGATGCCTCCCTTCGGGCAAGGTGCCCGGTTGTCCGGGCAGCCTCGCTGCCGGTTTCCCCTTCCTCCTGCTGTCTCTTTTTCTGCTTTCTTTTCCATCTCCTTGATGCAGAACAATAAATGACCAGTTCGTGGCCGTGTCGACATGCCAGCTCCCTATACTGGCTGCAGGTGGATGCCAGGAGGGAGGCGAGATGCGATTCCAACAGATCAAGGACCTGATGCTCTATCTCGAGGAGCTTCATCATCGGCAAGGGCGCATTTACGGGCGCCAGATCCCCCGGGTGGATGCTGAGCGCAGCAGGATGTTGCTGGCCTATCTGCAAGGGCGGGAGGATGCCGCGGCGGCCCATCTGCACGATTATCGCGAGCAGATGGGAAGCGCGGTGAAGGAGACCTGGCTGGATCAGGGGTTTGGGGAGGATCTGCTGGCCGAGGGGGATCGTCTGGCGCTGCCCGCCACAACCCTGCCCGCGGAGATAGTGGCCCTGGTGTCACGCCAGGAGGAGAGGCTCATCGGCGAGCTGGAACGTCTGGCCCGGGAGTGCCCCACGCCCGATACGGCGGCGCTGCTGAAAGCCCTGGCCTCCATGGCCCAATCCCGCCTGACCCGTCTGGTACACGGTGCTCATCGCCTCGACGATCTCTGAGCCCGGATGGGAGAGACCCGGCACGGGCCGGGTCTTTTGATGTTGCTGGCGGTCAGCCCCCTTGCCGGGCCGCGCCATAGAGGGCGGCGCCTATGATGCCGGCCTGGTTGAGGTTCGCGGCCGCCACCAGGGGAGCCCGGGTCTCAATCTTGTCGATGAACTTGTCGAGCTTGGCGGCGCTGCCGCCCCCCAGGATGAAGAGGTCGGGGGAGAACAGAAACTCCAGGCGAGCCAGGTATTTGTTGAAACGTTTGCCCCAGCGGCCCCAGGAAAGATCCTCGCGCTTGCGCACCGCATCGGAGCAATAGTGTTCGGCCACCATGCCTTCCAGCATCAGGTGGCCCAGCTCGGTATTGGGCAGCAACTGGCCATTGACGAAGACGGCGGTACCGATGCCGGTGCCGACGGTGATGAGAATGATGACCCCCTGGCGATCCTGCCCGGTGCCAAAGCGCATCTCCGCCAGACCGGCCGCATCGGCGTCGTTCAGGACATGGCAGGGCAGGCCGGTCACATCGGCAAACAGGTGGGCTGCATCGGTCTCAATCCAGCTCTTGTCGATGTTGGAGGCATTCTTGGCGATGCCGTTGTGGATGGTGGCGGGAAAACCGCACCCCACGGGACCCTTCCATTGGAAGTGCTCGACCAGCGCCTTGAGGGTGTGTGCCACGGCGGCCGGGGTTGCCGGTTGCGGTGTGGCGATGCGGTGGCGTTCGCCAATCAGCTCCCCGGTTTCGGTGTCGACCAGGCAGCCCTTGATCCCGGACCCCCCAATATCTACTCCCAGCATCTGCATCAGAATCTTCCTTTTATTGTGCCGATGTTCAATGGTCGGCAGAGCATGAAAAAATGGCTGCGATCCGGCAAGTGCCAGATCACTTATGCGTGATCCGGCAGACCTTTTTCGATGCAGCGGATCAGCAATCGCGTCTTTTTATTCTCTTCCTGCTGACGCCTGGCCAGGGTCGCCAGCGCCCACTCGATATGCTCGGCCACCATGGGCGCCGCCTCAGGCAGCGCCTGTTGCAGGGCGGCCAGGACCTCGCTGCTGGCCGGTCCGTTGCCAAGGGCCACCGCCAGGTTGCGGCGCCAGCGCTGATAGCCGATGCGGCGGATGGGGCTGCCTTCCGTGTGCTTGAGAAATTCGGCCTCGCTCCAGCCCCACAAGGTCAAGAGGGGCGGGCGGTGCAGATTGGGGCGCGGGCTGAAGTCGGGCTCCGGGCTGGCATCGGCATAGCGGTTCCAGGGGCAGATGAGCTGGCAGTCGTCACAGCCATAGATGCGATTGCCCATGAGCGGCCTGAACTCCTCGGGAATGGGGCCGTCATTCTCGATGGTGAGATAGGAGATGCAGCGCCGTCCGTCTACCACATAGGGGGCGATGATGGCACCGGTGGGGCAGATATTGATGCAGGCTACGCACTTGCCACACAGCTCCTTCTCCACCGGGGTATCCACGGGCAGCGGCAGGGCGATGAGCAATTCTCCCAGAAAGAAGAAGGAGCCGGCGGACTCGTTGATCAGCAGCGAGTGCTTGCCCACCCAGCCAAGGCCCGCCTTGGCCGCCAGCGGCCTTTCCAGAATAGGGGCCGAGTCGACGAAGGGGCGCCACTCGCCCAGGGTTTGTCCCGCCGCCTGCAACAGGGTGTCGCACCGCAGCTCGATGCGCTCCCCCAACTGTTTGAGCCGATTGCGCAGCACCTTGTGGTAGTCGCGGCCGAGGGCATAGCGGCTGATGTAGCCGAGGGTGGGATCGCGCAGGGTGGCGGCAAAGCCCGCCTCGAACGGGAGGTAGTTCATCCGCACCGAGATGACCCGCAAGGTGCCCGGCAACAGCTCGTGGGGGCGGGCCCTCATCATGCCGTGGCGCGCCATGTAGTCCATGGTCCCGTGATAACCGGCATCCAGCCAGGCCTGCAACCTTGGCTCTTCCAGGGTGAGGTCGGTGTCGGCGATGCCGACCTGGTCAAATCCTAGCTCCCTTGCCCAGAGCTTGATATCGTGGGCCAGTTGCGCAAGTTCGGCAGCCGTCATGCAGCATCCCCCCTCTGCCTGCAGGAGTGTGGCAGGCGCAGGGCGGCAATATGGCGTGCCAGTTGCCGGGTCATGGGATGATGAAACGTGGGGACCGTCATGGTAGAGGTGTTCGGGGACGCTATCCGCAAAAATGAGTGGGAGAGTCTAGCACAACCCCTGTGGCGGGCCGAGCAGATCCGCAGCATGGAACGGCGCTGGGCCGAGCAGGAGGGGCTTCCCCTCTATGTGCTGATGGAGCGGGCCGGGAGTGCGCTGTGCAACTATGCCTGTCACCACTGGCCCGACAGCCGTCAGTGGTGGATCTTCGTCGGCCCTGGCAACAACGGTGGGGATGGCTACGTGCTGGCCCGCCTTGCCCGGCGCATCGGCCTCGAGCCTCTGGTGATTGCCGCCCGGGCTCCCGGCCTGCTGAGGGGAGATGCCAGGCGGGCTGCCGAAGAGTGGCTCGCATCGGGGGGGAGCGTGACCATGGCCGAGGATCTGCTGCCCGCCACGCTGCCGCCGCCGGATCTGGTCATAGACGCACTGCTCGGTACCGGCGTCCAGCTTCCCCTCTCCTCGTCAATGACAAAGATCGTCGCAACAATCAATGGCTTGAACGCGCCCGTGCTGGCGGTGGATCTCCCCTCCGGTCTCAATGCCGACACCGGCCGCGCCATGGGCGCACTGGTGCGTGCCACCCGCACCCTCACTTTCATCGGCATCAAGCAGGGCATGCTCACCGCCGACGGGGTAGACGGAGTCGGCCACCTCGACCGGGATCCCCTGGGAGTGACGCCGGGGGAGGAATGGGTTCCCGCTGCCGAGCGGATCGATTATCCCAGCCTCAAGGGGTTGCTGACCCCGCGCAGGCGCTCGGCTCACAAGGGACACAGCGGCAAGGTACTGCTGACGGGGGGGAACCTCGGCATGCAGGGAGCCATCCTGCTGGCGGGTCAGGCCTGTCTGCGGGCGGGAGCGGGATTGGTACGCCTGCGCCAGCACCCGGATTGCCCGGCGGCCAGCCTGGTTCAACCCGAGCTGATGGGATGCCCGGCGGACATGGATGAAGGGTGGGCATCGGTGCAGGTACTGGGCCCCGGGCTCGGTCAGGATGAGTGGGGCCGGGCCCGGTTCGAACAGGGCATCGGAGCCGCCGTGCCACTGGTATTGGACGCCGATGGATTGAATTGGCTGGCGCAGGTCCCCCGTCATCAGGATAATTGGGTGCTCACGCCCCACCCCGGGGAGGCGGCTCGCCTGCTGGGCTGCACCATCGCCGAGGTCGAGGGGGACAGGTTTGCGGCCGTCTCGCGGCTGCAACAGCGCTACGGTGGCGTGGTGCTGCTCAAGGGGGCGGGGTCGCTCATCTGCGACGGCAGGCGCATTTCCCTGTGCGACGAGGGCAACCCCGGCATGGCCAGTGGCGGCATGGGTGACCTCTTGTCTGGTATAATCGCCGCCCTTCTGGCTCAGGGCTGGTCTGCGGGCATGGCCACCCGACTCGGGGCCGTGATCCACGCAGAGGCCGCCGATCTGGCCGCTGCCGAGGGTGAGAGGGGCATGCTGGCATCGGATCTGCTGCCCTGGATCCGTCGTCTGGTCAATCCGACACAGTAACAAGTAACAAGAAGAACATGGCAAAAACCTTGATGATGACACTGCCGGACGAGGCAGCAACAGTGGCGCTGGGTGGCCGTCTGGCAAAGGCGTGCCAACAGGCCACCACGGTATTTCTGCACGGTGCCCTCGGGGCCGGCAAAACCACCCTGACCCGAGGCTGGGTGCAGGGACTGGGTCATGAGGGCAAGGTCAAGAGTCCGACCTATACCCTGGTGGAGCCCTATGAGCTTGCCCAGTGGCAGGTCTATCACTTCGATCTCTATCGACTGGCGGACCCGGAAGAGCTGGAGTTCATGGGGATTCGCGACTATTTCGCCTCCGATACCCTCTGCCTGGTGGAGTGGCCAGAGAAGGGCGACGGCTGGCTGCCAGCCCCGGATCTCGAGATCACCCTGAGTTATGCAAACGAGCAGCGCGAGGTGCAGATTGATGCCCGCACTGCTATCGGCGAAGCCATTCTGGAACGGTTGTCATCTCAGTGCGCGTGATCCTTGTTTTTGTTCTCTCCCTGATGGCATTGCCCACCTGGGCCAATCAGCTCAAGAGTGTGCGGGTGTGGCCATCACCGGACAACACCCGGGTGGTGCTCGACATGAGCAGCGCCCCCAATTTCAACTACTTCACCTTGACCGGTCCGAACCGTCTGGTCATCGACCTGAAAGGGGCGAGCAACGCCACCAACCTGGCCCGCATCGAGAACAAGAGCGAGCTGGTGCGCAAGATCCGCGAGAGCACGCCGCTGGAGAAGGGGGGCCTGCGACTGGTGCTGGATCTCGGCTCTGCCATCAAGCCGGTGGTCTTCCCGCTGGCGCCGGCAGGACCCTATGGCCACCGTCTGGTGATCGATCTTCCCTATGAAGAGAAGGGGAGCGCTGCGGCGCAGCCCGCTCCCGTCGGGGGACACGGCAAGGCCATCGTCATCGCCATCGATCCTGGTCACGGCGGGGAAGACCCAGGCTCCATCGGCCCGCGCCGCACCTACGAGAAGCGGGTGACCCTGGCGGTCTCCCAGAAGCTGGCGGCCCTCATCGACCGGGAGCCCGGCATGCGCGCCGTGCTGACCCGCCGTGGCGACTACTTCGTCGATCTCAACAAACGCTCCGAGATTGCCCGCAAGGCCAAGGCAGACCTGCTGGTGTCGGTGCATGCCGACAGCTTCCACAACTCGACTCCTCGCGGCGCCTCCGTCTGGGTGCTGTCGACCAACCGCGCCAACCGCGAGATGGGTAGCTGGCTCGAGAAGCAGGAGAAACAGGGGGAGCTGCTGGGGGGCGTTGGCAAGGTATTGGCCGAGTCTGATCCCAACCCCTATCTGGCGCAGACCTTCCTGGATCTCTCCATGGACAAGTCCAGGGCCGAAGGCTATGACGTCAGCCGCCAGATCCTGCGCTCGCTCGGGCGGGTGGCTAGATTGCACAAGAAGGCGCCGGAACATGCGAGTCTGGCGGTGCTGAAGGCGCCGGACATCCCCTCGGTACTGGTGGAGACGGGCTTTATCTCGAACCACGCCGAGGAGAAGCTGCTGGCCACCGCCAGCTATCAGGATCAGCTGGCCCGGGCCATCTTCGAGGGGATCCGCAACTATTACCGCAGTCATCCGACCAAGGGGCCCATGCTCACCGGCAAGGGCCAGGTTGCTGCCCCGCCGCGTCAGGCGCCTGCCAGCAAGCCGGTCGCTGTCAGCAAGCCGGCTGCCCAGCCAACGCAGCAGGTCGTAACCAACCGGATGCCGGCGAGCGAGCCCTATCGCGTCGGTGATGGCGGAGCCCCGGTCAGCAGTGTCGGCAGCGCCTCCGGTGCCGGCGTGATCAAACCTTACAAGGTCGCAGCCCAGGAGCCGAGTGCGCCGGTTGCCAGCGTGCAGAGCAACGACAAGTCCAACATGATCCGCCACGTGGTCACCCGTGGCCAGAGCCTCTCCCGTCTCGCCGAGAAACATGGGGTGAGTCAGGCCCGACTGGTGGAGATCAACAAGCTCAAGTCACGGGACATCCAGATAGGGCAGGTGCTCTATATTCCGCGAAAATAGCGCGGGCTGAAGAACGCCGCCCTTCTCTGCCGATGGCAGGGAGGGGCGGTGAGCGTTGATGGCGCCAGGTCCACCTCTTCCCCTTTTTCATCTGCAGGAGCAAGCGATGCCAATCCGTATATTGCCGCCGATTCTGGCCAACCAGATTGCTGCCGGTGAGGTCGTGGAGCGGCCCTCCTCCGTGGTGAAGGAACTGGTGGAAAACAGCCTGGATGCGGGGGCTGACCGGGTCGAGATCGACATCGACAAGGGAGGCGCCAAGCTTATCCGCATTCGTGACAACGGCTGCGGTGTCGCCAGGGATGAGCTGGTGCTGGCGCTGTCGCGCCACGCCACCTCCAAGGTGGCGACCCTGGACGACCTGGAAGGGATCAACAGCCTGGGCTTTCGCGGGGAGGCGCTCGCCTCCATCAGCTCCGTCTCCCGCCTCACCTTCACCTCCCGTACGGCAGAGCAGAGCGAGGCCTGGCAGGCCCAGGCGGAAGGGCGTGAGATGAGCGTCACCGTCAAGCCGGCAGCCCACCCGGTGGGCACCACGGTGGAGGTGGTGGATCTCTTCTTCAACACCCCGGCGCGGCGCAAGTTCATGCGCAGCGAAAAGACCGAATTTGCCCACATCGACGAACTGGTGCGCCGCATCGCGCTTTCCCGCTTCGACGCTACCCTGATCCTGCGCCACAACGGCAAGGTGGTGCGCCAGTACAAGGCGGCCAACACGGTGGCGGAGCAGGAGCGCCGCCTCGCCGCCGTCTGCGGCTCCCCCTTCATGCACCATGCCCTGGCGGTATCGAGCGAACACAGCGACGTGCGGTTGTGGGGCTGGCTGGCCACTCCGGCAGGGGCCAGGCCGCAGAACGACCTGCAATACACCTATGTCAATGGCCGCATGATGCGGGACAAGCTCATCAATCACGCCATTCGCCAGGCCTATGACGAGCTGCTGCCCGCCGATCGCTTCGCGGCCTATGTGCTCTATATCGAGCTGGATCCCCGCCAGGTGGATGTCAACGTCCATCCGGCCAAGCACGAAGTGCGTTTCCATCAGGCGCGTCTCATCCACGATTTCATCTTCCAGGCGCTGTTTACCGCCCTGCGCCAGGACGGAGCAGGGAGCGCCACCGATGAACCCCTGGCCGAGACCCAGGTCGAGCTGCCGGGCAGCCCGGAGATCACCTATCCGGGTCAGGCGCCGCGCACCGAGTGGTACGGTGCCGAACACGGCTATCGGGCTCCTGCCCCTGCACGAGATGGCGACGGCGTGCGGGAAGGCGGTGGTGGCAGGGGAGGACACTACCAGCCTCCCGAACCCCCGAGCCGGGCCGCGATGCGAGGCATGGGCGCCTTGCTCACCACCCTGCCCGAGGTGGCGACGCCGGCATCCCGGCCCGGAGCCGAGAGCGGTGCCGTCGAGACGCCAGCCCGAACGGGGGAGTGGCGCGCCCTGAGCCTGGTCGAGCAGGCCTATCTGCTGATGGAGCGTCAGGGGCAACTGGCGCTGCTCTCCCTGGTGCGCGCCGAGCGTCTGTTGTTGCGCCACTGGCTGCTGGATGCCTGGGGCCAGGGGCTGGCGGCCCAGCCTCTGTTGCTGCCGGTCTCCTTCAAGCTGCCGAAAAACCTGGTCGCCCTGGTGGAGGAGCGGGAACGTCTGCTCAAACGCATGGGGCTGGAGTTGAAAAGCGGGGGACGCGACACCATGATCCTGACTCGGGTGCCTGCCCTGCTGCGCCAGACCGATCTGGCCCGCCTCTTACCCGAATTGTTGCAGCTGGTCGAGAGCGGATCTGACAGTGATGCCGACGCGCAGGCTGGGGTACTATGCCAGTGGTTGGTGGAACAAGGCATAAGTGCCGAAAAAATATACGATTTTGCCACTGCCACCCGGTTGTTGACGGAACTTGTTGCCGATTTCAGTGACCAACTGGCAGACGTTCGCATGGTGCGCCCGTTGCCGCTGGCGAACGTGCTGGCCGAGTTTGCCGATGGCAACTGACGGCGTCTCGTCGTCTGTTGCATCCATATGACCAGTTTTATGCCGGCTCGCCCGTGAAGGGGCGGCCGAAGGGAGTGTTTAACGTGGCTGACTTGCCGACTGCAATTTTTCTGATGGGGCCGACGGCCTCCGGCAAGACGGATCTCGCCATTGAACTGTGCCAGGCCCTGCCCTGCGACATCATCAGCGTGGACTCCGCGCTCATCTATCGCGGCATGGACATAGGCACCGCCAAGCCGACGCCAGCCGAGCTGGCGCAGGCCCCGCACCGGCTGATCGACATCCTGGATCCCGCCATGAGCTATTCGGCGGCCGATTTTTGCAAGGACGCCCTGCGGGAGATGAAAGAGATCGCCGACCGTGGCCGCATTCCGCTGCTGGTGGGCGGCACCATGCTCTATTTCAAGGCGCTGCTGGAGGGGCTTTCTCCGCTGCCTTCCGCCGATCCCGCCGTGCGGGCCGGCATCGAGGAAGAGGCTGCCCGCCTCGGCTGGCAGGCGCTCCATGACGAACTGGTGCGCATCGACCCGGTGGCCGGTGCCCGCATCCACCCCAACGATCCCCAGCGCCTGTGCCGGGCGCTCGAGGTTTACCGCATCAGCGGCAAGACCCTCACCGAGCTGACCCAGGTACAGGGAGAGGGGCTGCCCTACCGGGCGCTGCAGTTTGCCATCGCGCCGAGGGAGCGGGCCGTGCTGCACCAGCGCATCGAACAGCGGTTTGACAAGATGCTGGGCAGCGGCTTCGAGCAGGAGGTCAGGGCGCTTTACGAGCGGGGGGATCTCACCCCGGATCTTCCCTCCATTCGCTGCGTGGGATACCGCCAAATGTGGGACTACCTGGCGGGGGAAGTGGAGTATGATGAGATGCGTTATCGCGGCATTGTTGCCACCCGCCAGTTGGCCAAGCGTCAGATGACCTGGTTGCGCGGTTGGCCTGATGTGACCTGGTTGGAATCTGGTGAGTCTGGCAATCTGGCCAGGGTCGTCGCCCAAGCTGGTCCGGCTTGACACTCCTGTATAATCAGGTTGTTATATTGAATATCCGGTGTTTAAAAACAACAAACTATAAGGAAAAGAAAGATGGCTAAGGGGCAATCTCTCCAAGACCCGTTTTTGAATGCGCTGCGCCGTGAGCGTATTCCTGTTTCTATCTATTTGGTGAACGGCATCAAACTGCAGGGTCAGATCGAATCGTTTGACCAGTTTGTCATTCTGCTGAAGAACACCGTGAGCCAGATGGTCTACAAGCACGCCATTTCCACCGTGGTGCCGGCCCGTGCCGTCAACCATCACCAGCACGCCCCGGGCGCCGCCGGTGAAGAGCAGGGTGAAGCCGAGGCGTGATATCCTGCGGCGAGTTCACTCGCCAACTCAGATCCATCATGATACCTGTCAAGGAGCAAGCGCTTGTTTGACCGTTACGAAGCTGGTGAACAGGCCGTTCTGGTACATGTCAACTTCAGCGATGAGGGCGAGCGGGAGGATCTGGACGAGCTCAAGATGCTGGTGAGCTCGGCCGGGGTCAATGCACTGGGGGTGATCACCACCAGTCGCAGCGCACCCAGCGCCAAATTTTTTGTCGGCAGCGGCAAGGCGGAAGAGATCGCGTCCCAGGTCCAGATGCTGGACGCCGACGTGGTCATCTTCAACCATGCCCTGACCCCCGCCCAGGAGCGCAACCTGGAGCGTCTGTTCCAGTGCCGGGTCGTGGACAGAACAGGCCTTATCCTCGATATCTTCGCCCAGCGCGCCCGCACTCACGAAGGCAAGTTGCAGGTCGAACTGGCCCAGTTGCGCCATCTTTCCACTCGTCTGGTGCGAGGCTGGACCCACCTTGAGCGACAAAAGGGGGGGATCGGTCTGCGCGGCCCGGGTGAAACCCAGCTTGAAACCGACCGACGCCTGCTGCGTGAGCGCATCAAGGCCATTTTGCGCCGCCTCGACAAGGTGGCCAAGCAGCGGGAGCAGGGGCGCCGTGCCCGCAACCGCAACGAAGTGCCGACCGTTTCTCTGGTGGGGTATACCAACGCCGGAAAATCCACTTTGTTCAACCAACTTACAGATGCCAGCGTGTATGCTGCCGACCAATTGTTCGCAACCCTGGACCCCACCCTGCGCAAATTGGTGATCCAGGATGTGGGTGATGTGATCCTGGCGGATACAGTTGGATTTATTCGGCACTTGCCCCATGATCTGGTCGCGGCCTTCAAGGCGACCCTGCAGGAGACTCGCGAAGCGGACCTGCTGCTGCACGTGGTGGACTGCGCCGATGAACAGATGCAGGAGAATATCGAGTCGGTCCAGCGTGTGCTGGCCGAGATCGAGGCGGATGACCGTCCCCAACTGATGATCTGCAACAAGATCGACAAGCTGGGGGATCGTCCGGCTGGTCTTGAACGGGATGAGGCTGGACGACCGGTGCGAGTCTGGTTGTCGGCCCAGACTGGCGAGGGCAGTGAATACCTGTTCCAGGCACTGACCGAACTGCTGGCCGGCTCCATGGTGCATCACACCCTGCAACTGCCCCCTTCCGCCGCCAGACTGCGCAGTGCGCTCTATCGGCTGAAAGGTATCGAGCAGGAAGGTTTCAGCGAGGAGGGGGACTTTGTGCTGGAAGTTCGCCTGCAACTGGCTGACTGGAACCGCCTCATGAAACAAGAAGGTGAGATTTTACAACGCTTTATCAGGCATTGATGGGTCGATGAACATAACTGGTTTGCTGATTTCATCGCCCCTCTGTAGCCCGATAGAGATGATATCCATCCGCATGTATTAATGGAGACGCTGATGGCTTGGAATGAGCCTGGTAACAATGGCAAAGACCGTGATCCCTGGGGGAACAACGGCAAGAATCAGGGCCCCCCTGATCTGGACGAGATGCTTCGCAAGGTGAGCCGTCGTTTTGGCGGTCTGCTCGGTGGTGGCAAATCCGGTGGTGGTGATGTCGGCAAGTTCGGCCTCTCCATTGCCTTGGTGGTGGCCGTGGTGGTGTGGGTCGTCAGCGGCTTCTACACCATTCGCGAAGCCGAGCGGGGCGTGGTGCTGCGCTTTGGCGAATACTCCCACAACGTGGATCCCGGTCTGCGCTGGAAACCGACCTTCATCGACCGGGTGATCCCGGTGGACGTAGAGTCTGTCCGTTCCCTGCCGGCGTCCGGTTTCATGCTGACCCAGGATGAGAACGTGGTGCGGGTCGAGATGGACGTGCAGTATCGCGTGGTCGATCCCGAGCAGTATCTGTTCAGCGTGACCAATGCAGACGAGAGCCTGAGCCAGGCCACCGACAGCGCCCTGCGCTACGTGGTGGGTCACACCCGGATGGACGATGTGCTGACCACGGGTCGTGAGAAGGTGCGTCAGGAAACCTGGCAGGTGATCGACAGCATCATCGAGCCCTATCAGATGGGTCTGCAGATCGTGGACGTCAACTTCCTGCCGGCGCGTCCGCCGGAAGAGGTGAAGGACGCATTTGATGACGCCATCTCCGCCCAGGAAGATGAGCAGCGTTTCATCCGTGAAGCGGAAGCCTACGCCCGTGAAGTGGAGCCCAAGGCTCGTGGCCAGGTCAAACGTCTGGAGCAGGAGGCCGAAGCCTACAAGTCCCAGATCGTGTTGAAGGCCAAGGGTGAAGTCGCTCGCTTCAACGAGCTGCTGCCCCAGTATCAGGCCGCGCCCGAGCTGACCCGTGATCGTATCTACCTGGAAACCATGGAAGAGCTCTATCAGCAGGCCAACAAGGTGGTGGTCGACATGCCGGCTGGCAACAACAGCATGATCTACCTGCCGCTCGACAAGCTCTCTGGCAAGGCGAATGCCGTGCAACCGGCACGTCCTGCGGGCACCCCGGCAGTCGAGGCGGCCCAGCCGTCCAACGAAGGGGCCAACTCCACTCCGACCCCGCTGCGTGGCGGTGATCGTTTCAGCACAGGGAGAAACTGATAGATGAAAAAGCTAGCTATTGGTGTCATCGCTGTGGCCGCCATGGTCTGCTTCTCTTCCATCTTCATCGTCGATGAAGGACAGAAGGGGATCGTGGTGCAGTTTGGCAAGGTGAAACGGGTCGACTCCGGTGAACCGCGCCTGTACGAGCCGGGCCTGCACTTCAAGGTGCCGCTCATCGACCAGGTACGCAAGATGGATGCCCGCATCCAGACTCTGGAAGGCCAGGCGGATCGCTTCGTTACGTCCGAGAAGAAGGACCTCATCATCGACTCCTACGTGAAGTGGAAGATCGAGGACTTCTCCAAGTACTACCTGGCGACCGGTGGTGGCAACAAGATCCAGGCTGAAGACCTGCTCAAGCGCAAGATCAACAACGGCCTGCGTTCCGAGATCGGTAACCGCACCATCAAGGACATCGTCTCCGGCGAGCGCAGTACCGTGATGGAAGATGCCCTGATGAAGATGGCGCGCTCCTCCGAGCTCGGCATCAAGGTGGTGGATGTGCGCATCAAGCAGATCAACCTGCCGGTGGAAGTTTCCAGCTCCATCTATCAGCGGATGCGTGCCGAGCGGACCGCGGTTGCCCGTGAACACCGTTCACAGGGCCGCGAGCAGGCCGAGATCCTGCGTGCCGACATCGACCGCAAGGTGACCGTGATGATCGCCGACGCCGAGAGTAATGCCCGTCAGCTGCGTGGTGAAGGGGATGCCGAGGCCGCCAGGATCTATGCCGACAGCTACAAGAAGGACCCCGAGTTTTTCAGCTTCGTGCGCAGCATGGAGGCCTATCGCAAGAGCTTCGCCGGTGGCAACGACCTCATGGTCCTGAAACCGGACAGCGAGTTCTTCCGCTACCTCAAGTCGCCGCACGGCAACAAGCAGTAAACACGTGTTGATATGACCCAAGGGCCTGATGATTCAGGCCCTTTTGTTTGCCAGCCACAGACCGGTAGGGGAACAGGGACAAGGAGAGGTGATGCTGACATCCATGTTGATGGGGCTGGGGTTGCTGCTGCTCTTCGAAGGATTGGGGCCCTTGCTCGCTCCCAGGGCATGGCAGCAGATGCTGCGCCTGCTCGGGGAGTTGCCGCCGGAACAGCTGCGCCGCATCGGCGGCTGTCTGGTGGTGGCAGGTGGCGTCATCTTTTGGGCGTTGGCCCGTTAGAACCTGTGTTGATACGACAGTGGCACGGGGAATTCGGACAATAAAAAAGAGGCCCTCTGGCCTCTTTTTTATTGTCCGCCGGCTGGCATCAGGCGCTGCGCTGCACCGCCATGTGGGCCAGGGTTTCCAGCGCTTGCTTGTGCCGGGAGTCCGGCAGGATGGCGAGGGCGGCGATGGCCTTGTCAGCCTCTTCCCGAGCTCGCTGGCGGGAGTATTCGAGAGCTCCGGTGCGATCCAGGATGCCCAGAATACGCTCCAGGTGATCCATACCGTTGCGGTGCTCGATGGCATCGCGCACCAGTTGACGCTCTTCCGGGGTACCCACTTCCATGGCGCGCAACAGCGGCAGGGTCGGCTTGCCTTCGGCCAGATCGTCACCCACGTTCTTGCCCATCTCCTCGCTCTGGGAGCAGTAGTCCATCACGTCGTCGATGATCTGGAACGCGGTACCCAGGTACTTGCCGTAGTCGGTCATGGCCTGCTCGACGGGCTGGGGCTGGTGGGTCAGCACGGCGGCGAGTCGGGTCGCGGCTTCAAACAGCTTGGCGGTCTTGCAGTAGATGACCGTCATGTAGCTCTCTTCCGTGGTATCCGGATCGTTGCAGTTCATCAGCTGCAGCACTTCTCCTTCGGCGATGGTGTTGGTGGCATCGGAGAGTATCTCCATCACCTTCAGGTTGGAGAGTTCGCTCATCATCTGGAAGGAGCGGCTGTAGAGGTAGTCACCCACCAAGACGCTGGCGGCGTTGCCAAACAGGGCGTTGGCGGTTTCCCGGCCGCGGCGCAGGTCGGATTCGTCGACCACGTCGTCGTGCAGCAGGGTGGAGGTGTGAATGAACTCGATGATGGCGGCCAGTTTCAGGTGATCTTCACCCTCATAGCCCAGTGCGCGTGCGGCCATCACGGTCAGCATGGGGCGCATCCGTTTTCCGCCTGCACTGACAATATAGAAACCCAGCAGGTTGATCAGGCTGACATCGGACTGGAGTCTCGCCAGGATCAGTTCATTGACCGCCGTCATGTCGGCGGCACAGAGCGCACGGATAGTCTGTTGGTCCATAAGTCTCGTAACGTGACGGCAGCATTTACTGCGTTTTTAGCAATGGCGGGGATTCTACACGATTTCACAATGGGTTACAGTTAGGCGTTTATTCACGGGGGCAGATATGCGCACAAAATAAACTTTTTGCTAAATTGGCCTTGCCTCGGCAAATCGTTCTGCGTAGAATGCCCGCCCATTGTTATAGTTTTTTGTGCGTGTCTGGCCTTGAGCAAAAGACACGCCTTTACGGAGTTAATCAAATGTACGCGGTATTCCAAAGCGGCGGAAAACAACACCGTGTGGCCGAAGGTCAAATCGTTCGTCTGGAAAAGCTGAACGTTGAGACTGGCGCTACCATCGACTTCAACGAAGTGCTGATGGTTGCTGCAGGCGACACTTTCAAAGTAGGTGCTCCTTTCGTTGAAGGTGGCAAGGTTGTGGCTGAAGTTGTGGCTCACGGCCGTGGCGAGAAAGTGACTATCGTCAAGTTCCGTCGTCGTAAGCACCACCGTAAGCAAGCGGGCCACCGTCAGTGGTTCACTGAAGTCAAAATCACTGGCATCAGCGCTTAATTAGAGGAGTCCGATAGATGGCACACAAAAAAGCTGGCGGTTCATCCCGCAACGGTCGCGATTCTGAAGCTAAACGCCTGGGCGTGAAGCGTTTCGGCGGCGAAACAGTTCTGGCTGGCAGCATCATCGTTCGTCAGCGCGGCACCAAGTTCCACGCTGGTGAGAACGTTGGTCTGGGCAAGGACCACACTCTGTTCGCTACCGCGAACGGTAAAGTGCAGTTCGAAGTTAAAGGTCCGCAGAATCGTAAGTACGTCAGCATCGTTGCTGAGTAATTACGGACCGCAAGGATCCGAAGCCCCGCCAACCTGGCGGGGCTTTTGTTTTTCTGATGAGTTTGACGAAAAAACGGCACGCGGATGAGCCGGCGCAGACAGCCCTCATCGGCCAGATGCGCCTCGCCCGAAGGGGCCCGTATCACTATAATTGCGTATCGGTTTTTCGAATTAAGGTGACGGTTACCTATGAAGTTTGTTGATGAAGTCCAGATTCGAGTCGATGCCGGTGACGGTGGTAACGGTTGTGTGAGCTTCCGCCGCGAGAAGTACATCCCGAACGGCGGCCCGGACGGCGGTGACGGCGGTGATGGTGGCGACGTGTATCTGGTGGCCGATGAAAACCTGAACACCCTGATCGACTACCGTTTCGAGCGCTTCCACGCCGCCGAGCGTGGCGAGAACGGCCAGAGTGCCAACTGTACCGGTCGTCGCGGCAAGGACAAGATCCTGCGCGTGCCGGTCGGCACCCGCGCCACCGATGAAGACACCGGCGAACTGCTGGGGGATTTGACCAGTCACGATCAGAAGCTGCTGGTTGCCAAGGGCGGCTTCCACGGCCTTGGCAACACCCGCTTCAAGAGCTCGGTCAACCGGGCGCCGCGCCAGAAGAGCAACGGCACCCCGGGTGAAGTGCGTACCCTGAGGCTGGAGCTGCTGCTGCTGGCGGATGTCGGCATGCTGGGTCTGCCCAACGCAGGCAAGTCCACCTTCATTCGCGCCGTTTCTGCGGCCCGTCCGAAAGTGGCAGACTACCCCTTCACCACGCTGGTGCCGAACCTGGGTGTGGTACGCGGTGAAAACTCCCGCTCCTTCGTCATTGCCGACATTCCCGGCCTCATCGAAGGGGCTGCCGAGGGAGCAGGCCTGGGGATCCGCTTCCTCAAGCACCTGGAGCGTTGCCGCGTCCTGATCCACCTGGTGGACATCTGCCCGGTGGATGGCTCCGATCCTGCCGAGAACGCCGTGACCATCGTCCGGGAGCTGGAAAAATACAGCCCCGAGCTTGCGGGCAAGCCGCGCTGGCTGGTGTTCAACAAGATGGACCTGATCCTGGAAGAAGAGGCTCAGGAAGTGATGGACAGAGTCAAGGCAGCCCTCAACCACGAAGGTCCGGTCTACGCCATCACCGCCATCAGCAAGGAAGGCACCAAGAAGGTGTGCTACGACATCCTGGATCTGCTGGATACCATGCCTCGTCAGTTGGCGGAAGATGCCAGAGACGCCATCGAGAAGGTGGAGTTCAAGTGGGATGACTATCACAAGAACCAGCTGGCCAAGGCGGAAGCCGATGCCCTGGCGGCGTCCAAGGCCTTCGATGATGGCTTGGACGATGACGACTGGGACGATGAGGACGACGACGGCGTCGAAGTCATTTACGTTCGCGATTGAGCATCATGTTCGTGACAAGACCGGAGCCAGACAGGCTCCGGTTTTTTTATGGGAGGATCGACGGGATCACCCTATAGATATATTTTTCATGTCTCTTATTGCCTGACAGTGGCTGCGGATTATACTGCGCACCTGAATGTAACCTGTGTGAAACATTATGCTAACCATTCAAATTGAATCGATATGCATGACTGTTTTGGTTTGTTCTTATGGATGGTTCGCCTGATAAAATATTTATGCTTGAAATGATCAATTAACGGCTTGTTTGTGCAGTTTTTTGGGTTATTCTTGCGCCCGTTTTCCGGGCGAGGGCATGAGTATGCAGGCGGCCCGGCTGAAGGAAAAGTCACATTTAAGGCTGTTTATATGTTGGAAAAGACCCTGGAAGCACCGGCAATCCGTACTCGCCGCAACGTGCTGATGTTTTTGATCCCGTCACTGATCGGGATCCTGCTGTTCATGACCCCGGTCATCTATGACGGCAATGTCACCATTCCCGTCGCCGTGCTGGCGAAGCTGGTTCAAACGGTGTTTGCCGATCATCTGGTGGCCATGGTCAGCGCCATCATCACCACCACCATGCTGATGACCCTGATCGCCTGGCTGTTCAAACCGGCGATCCTGGTAAAACGCCCCTTCCTCAACAGCCTGTTCAACGTCTCCCCCTTCTGGGCGTGCGTGCGGGTGCTGGGCGGGGTCTTCGTGCTGTTGACCTTCTTTGAAGCCGGTCCCGAGGTGCTGCGCTCAGGGGCGACCGGCGGCCTGGTGCTGCATGATCTGTTGCCGGTACTGTTCTCCGTCTTCATCTTTGCGGGCCTGCTGCTGCCCTTGCTGCTGGATTTCGGTCTGCTGGAGTTTGTCGGTACCATGATGACCCGCATCATGCGTCCGGTGTTCCGTCTGCCGGGTCGTTCTGCGGTGGACTGCTTCGCCTCCTGGCTCGGTGATGGCAGCGTCGGGATCCTGCTGACCAGCAAGCAGTATGAGGGCAAGTTCTATACCCAGCGGGAAGCGGCCGTCATCGGTACCACCTTCTCCGCCGTCTCCATCACCTTCTGTCTGGTGGTGATCTCCCAGGTGAAGCTGGAGCATATGTTCGTCCCCTTCTACCTGACCGTCTGCCTGGCCGGTGTGGTGGCCGCCATCGTGGTACCGCGCCTGCCGCCGCTCTCCTGGAAGAAGGATGTCTACAGCGACGGTACTCCCCTGTGCCGCAAGCAGGAGGCCATCCCCCATCAGCACAGCGTACTGAGCTACGGCTACCATCGTGCCCTGACCAAGGCCGACAGCATGACGGATCTCGGCGCCGTGGCGCGTGAAGGGGTGAAAAACGCCCTGGACATGGTGTTTGGCGTGCTGCCGGTGGTGATGGCCGTCGGGACCTGTGCCCTGATGCTGGCGGAGCACACCCCGGTGTTCAACTGGCTGGGGGCGCCCTTCGTGCCTTTGCTCGAGCTGCTGCAACTGCCGGAGGCGGAAGCTGCTTCCAAGACCATCATGGTGGGCTTCGCCGACATGTTCATCCCGGCGGTGCTGGCCTCCACTATCGAGAGCGACATCACCCGCTTCGTGATCGCCGCCATGTCGGTCACCCAGCTCATCTACATGTCGGAAGTGGGCGCTCTGTTGCTGGGCAGCAAGATCCCGGTCAAGTTGTGGGAGCTGTTCGTCATCTTCCTGCTGCGCACCCTGGTCACCCTGCCGGTGATTGCCGGTGTGGCGCACCTGCTGTTCTAAGGGGCGAAGTGGAACGAAAAACGGTCAACCTGGGTTGACCGTTTTTTTATGGGCGAGTGCCAGCGGAAGGTCAGTGTGATCCTGCCAGCAGGGCCTGGCATTCGACCTCGTCCAACTGCTCGGGGGCGAGGAAGCGTATGGCGTAGTCCCGCCAGATGCCGCTCTCGATGAAGAGGGCAAACAGGGCCGGGTCTATGTGCTGTTCCTGCACCATCTTCACCATGATGGCCAGGGACTGGGAGACCGTTTTGCCAGACTTGTAGGGGCGATCGCTCGCCGTCAGCGCCTCGAAGATGTCTGCAATGGCCATGATGCGGGCTGGAATGCTCATCTGCCCCCCTTGCAACTGGCGCGGATAGCCCGTGCCGTCCATCCGCTCGTGATGGCCCCCCGCAATCTCCGGCACCTTGCGCAAATGGCGGGGGAAGGGAAGCTTCTCCAGCATGCGTATGGTCTGGATGATGTGATCGTTGATCTTGTAGCGCTCCTCTTCGGTGAGGGTGCCGCGGCCGATGGCGAGGTTGTAGCGCTCCCCCCGGTTGTAGAGGTGGGTGGGCATCCGCACCTTGAAGCCCCATGGGTTGTGTCGGGCGAGATTGTCGTGCTCGGGGCGAGGGATGAGATGGACCGCCTTGTCGGCGAGCAGCGACTCTCGGCAGGGGAGGGGAGAGGGGGCCTCCTGGTGGCGCTTGCGCTCCTCCTGACTGATGCCGAGCCGATCGTCCAGAGTGCGCAACCAGGTGCGGCTGGCGATGGCATCCAGCCTGGCGAGTTTCTCCGGCGCCATCCACTCGCCCCCCAGATTGCACTCGGCCACGAAGGCGAACTCCTGATCCAGGGTGTGCCAGAGGTGGGTTACAGCCTCGAGGGCGGCCTGCTGCCCGGATGGAGGCAGCAGGGCGCAGAGCGCCTCGATGTGGGCATCCCGCTTGAGCACCTCGAAGCGGGTGCGGATCTCGTGGATCCTGTCGTAAATGGTCTCGAGTTTGGTCGCCTTGTCCACCACGAACTCCGGGGTGGTGACCTTGCCGCAGTCGTGCAGCCAGCTCGCGATATGGATGGCCTCCCACTCCTCTTCGTTGAGCCGGAAATCGGCAAAGGGCCCCGTCTGCTGTGAGCAGGCAGCCTGGGTCAGCATCCTGGCCAGTTCCGGCACCCGCTGGCAGTGGCCGCCGGTGTAGGGGCTCTTGGCATCGATGGCACCGGCGATGAGCTCGATGAAGGCTTCCAGCAACTGCTTCTGCTCCTCCAGCAGGCGCTGGTTTTCGATGGCGGAGGAGGAGGTGCCCGCCAGTGCCTCGATGAGGCTGATGCGCGAGGCCAGTTCGCGGGCCGAGCAGTCTGGCAGGATCAGCAGCAGGCAGCCGATCAGCTCCTGACGGTGGTTGTGAAGGGGTTCGACCAGCAGTTGGCAGGCGCCGGGGAAGGGGCCCCAGTCGCTGAGGTAGCGGGCCCACTGTGCCTCGTCGAGGGGCAGGCAGAGGCGCTCCGTGTGGTAGAGACCGCCGAGCAGCGCCGCCTGCCACTGTACCTGTTCGCACGCCAGCGGCTGCCCCTGCCAGATGGCGTGAACGGCCTGCACCTCGTTCTCCTGGGCCAGGAAGAGGCAGCCGCCCTCGGCCTGGGCAGCCGCCACCGTCTCGTGCAGGATGCGGCTGAGCAATGAATCGAAGCGATGCTCTGCCGCCAGTGCCCGGCCCATGTTCATGAAATTGCCGAGGGTCAGGCGCATGCTGGACATGGCGCGGGCGAGGTCGTCAATTTCGCGGATTGCCGAATCCGGCCCCGGGCTTTCGCCAAAGTCGAAGTGCTGGATCCGCTCAGCCTCCCCGGTCAATACCAGCAAGGGGGCGGCAGTGCGCCGGGCAGCCAGCCAGATGACGGGCAGCAGGAGCAGCAGACCGGCAAGGGCCCAGGCGAGATTGTGCAGCGCATCCTGGCGCGCCGGGGCGGTGAGCACCTCGGTGGGCACCAGGAGGGCGAGATAAAACGGGGACTCTTCCCCGAGGGAGGAGAGATTGACCAGCCACTCCTGACCCTGAACCGTTGCCAGGGTCAGCTCGGCGGGGTGATGCAGCAGGGCAGGCCGCGCGGCCATCTCCTGTTGCAGCCTGGTGAGAATGGGGTGATTGAGGGCCGACAGCATGGGCAGGCGGCTCAGTTGCTCGAAGCTTGGGAGGCGCTCGGGATCCGTGGCCAGCAGGGTCCCGACCTCGTCAAACAGCACCAGCTGGCTGTGACCGGGCAGGGGCAACTCGCCGATGAGGGAAGAGAGCCCCTCCACGCCCGCATCGAGCCCGATCACCGCCCGGCGATCGTCGCTCTCCACCGCCAGTGTCATGCCTGGCTCCCGGGTAGTGAAGAAGAGGTAGGGGTGGGTCACTATGATGCCCGTGCTCCAGCGCGCCTCCTTGTACCAGCCCCGATCTCGCGGATCGAAGCGGTAGTCCGGCATGGGGCGCCGCTCCAGCAGCCGCAGCCGCTGGTCGAAATAGAGGAACTCTCCCTGTCCCTGATGCAGGCTCTGGACCAGCAGGCGGCTCTCGGGCGGAGGCGCCTCCAGCACCCCTCTCGCCCGTTCGGTCAGCTTGCGTACCAGAAAGAAATCGCCGTCCTCGTAACCGGCATAGATGGCACCGTAACTGGTACTGTTGGCCAGCACTTCCGCCAGCTGGGGCAGGAAGGCTAGCCGCGTCTCGAGGTCTGTCATGGCGGACAGCTGGCCGCTGCGCAGCAGATTCAGGGACATGCGGGCTGGTCGCTGGTTCAGCTTGATGGCGAGGGCAAGCTGCTCCCGGTATTGCTGGAAGCTCTGACGTTCGTGCTCCAGCCCCTGCTGCATGCCCTGCTGGAACTGCAGCACGATGAGGGCGCCCCCCAGCAAGGAGAAGAGCAGGATAAAAAGGGTGGCAATGTGTACGTAAAAGGGTCTGCGACTGAGACTTGCGTTTGTCATGGACGGATCCTTGTCCCCTGGCGATCGCCGTATTGGTCACCTAACAGTGTGCTTGCTGGATGACAAAAAGCCTAGGACTCGATCTTGCGCTCTTCGGCCCCAAATCAACAGCCGGCCTTCGGGCTGCGCCCTTGCCCTGTGGTGAGATGATTCGTCCAGATATCTCGTGCTACATTGCTCCCCTGATAAACGCCCTGTGAACCAATGGAGTGTCCCATGTCTGTCGTCCCCTATTCCGTGCTGGATCTGGTGCCCGTTCCCGAAGGTGGTCTGCCGGCCGAGTCGTTTCGCCACTCGCTGGATCTGGCTCGCCATGCGGAGCGCTGGGGTTACCACCGCTACTGGCTGGCGGAGCACCACAACATGCCGGGCATTGCCAGCGCCGCCACAGCGGTGCTGATTGGCCACCTGGCAGGGGGCACCACGACGTTGCGGCTCGGGGCTGGCGGCATCATGTTGCCGAACCACTCCCCCCTGGTCATTGCGGAGCAGTTCGGCACGCTGAGCTCCCTCTATCCGGATCGCATCGATCTCGGCCTGGGCCGCGCCCCTGGCAGCGATCAGCGCACCATGCAGGCGCTGCGCCGCCAGCGCAGCGGCGAGGTGGATGATTTCCCGGCGGATGTACGCGAACTGATGAGTTATTTTGGCGACGAGGTCGGTGCCGTGCAGGCGGTGCCGGGTCAGGGACTCCATGTGCCCATCTGGCTGCTGGGCTCCAGCCTCTACAGCGCCCAACTGGCAGCGGCCATGGGGTTGCCGTTCGGCTTTGCTTCCCACTTCGCTCCCGCCATGTTGCTGCAGGCGCTGGAGATCTACCGTACCCAATACCGTCCCTCTGCCCGCTGGCCCAAACCCCATGCGGTGGTGTGCGTCAACCTGATCGCCGCCGACACCGATCGTGAGGCCCGCTTCCTGTTCACCACCCTGCAGCAGCAGTTCCTGCGTCTTTACCGGGGGGATGCCGGCAAGCTGCCACTGCCGGTGCAGACGCTGGGGGATGAGTGGTCTCCCCGCGAATTGATGGCGATGGAGCAGACCCTGGCTCGCTCCCTGGTGGGGGAGCCGGATCGGGTACGCCACGGCCTCAAGGCTCTGCTGGCAGAGACCGGAGCGGACGAGCTGATGTTCAACGGTCCCATCGTCGATCATCAGGCGCGCCTGCGCTCCTTTGAGATTGGTGCCGAGCTGATGCAGGGGTTGTAACCCCCGTGACGTCTGGCTGCCAGCGGCACGCCAAGCCTGGCTGCTCGGGGCGCAAAAGCCACGATTGCGTGGTAGTAAGATTTTGATTTTTAAAGGAAGTCAGGTGAGTGTCGGCCATCTGTCGTGTCGCCTCTCATCCCCTTTCCCTATGCTGGCCCTGTCAATCACCACAAGGAGCGCAAGATGATCGTCAGGAAGTTGAGATTGCAACGGGGATGGTCCCAGGAACAGCTGGCGACCCTCACTGGCCTGAGCGTTCGCACCATTCAGCGAATAGAGCAGGGCCAGCAACCCGGACTGGAATCCCTCAAGGCCCTGGCCGCCGTCTTCGAGCTCGATGTGACCCAACTGCAGGAGAGCGAGATGAAAGGGAATGAGGGCGAAGATCGGGGACGCGTGCAGGTGGCGCGGGATGAGCGGGAGGCGATGAAGTTCGTGGAGGGGCTCAGGGGCTTCTATGGCCACCTCATGAGCTATGTGCTGGTGATAGGGGGGCTGTTTGTCATCAACTACCTGAGCAACCCGGATTATATCTGGGCCTGGTGGCCCATGCTGGGCTGGGGGTTGGGGCTGGCTTCCCACGCCATCAACCTGTTCCAGCCCTTCAAGCTGTTTGGCCCGGAATGGGAGCGGCGCCAGGTCGAGAAACGGCTGGGGCGCAGGCTCTGATCCGCTCATCATGAAAAAACGGGCCCGGCATTGCCGGGCCCGTTCTGTTTTCAGCTCCATTTCGCAGGAGAGGGCATTGCTCTCCTCTCAACGGCGGATCATTCCCTTGTTCCGCAAAGAGCCGATCTACTTGGCATAGGCCGGGCAGGGGGTGGCGATCAGGGCGTCGTCCTCGTAGCGCCACAGGGTGAGGCTGTTGCCCCAGACGCACCCGGTGTCGAGTCCCTTGATATCGGATTTGCCGGTGTTGCCCATCAGGGCCGCCCAGTGGCCGAAGACCAGGATGGGGTCATCCACATGGTGCTCGCGCTGCTCGAACCAGGGGCGCAGGCCCGGGGTCGATTCGGTGGGGCCCTTCTTGCATTTGAAGTCGAGGCGCCCGTCGAAGTAGCAAAAGCGCATCCGGGTGAAGCTGTTGATGATGTAGCGGTAACGCTCTATGCCCAGCAGGTTGTCGTTCCAGCTGTCGGGCTGATCGCCATACATGTTGTGCAGCAGCCAGCTGTACTGATCCCCGCGCAGCAGGCTCTCCACCTCCCGGGCGCAACTGCGGGCGGTGTGGGCGTCCCAGGCGGGGGAGAGGCCCGCATGCACCATCATGATGGGCAGGTCGGGGTGTTCTGCCAGCAGGGGACGGTGACGCAGCCACTCCAGCAGCTCGTCCCGATCCGGCGCCTCCATCAGCGCCTGCAACTTGTCTTTCTTCTTGAGCGGGGCGACCCCGTGGGCCACCGCCAGCAGGTGCAGGTCGTGGTTGCCGAGCACGGTGACGGCCTGCTGCCCCAGTGATTTGACGAAACGCAGGGTGTTGAGGGAGTCCGGCCCCCGGGCGACGAGATCGCCGCACAGCCAGAGCGTGTCGTTATCGAAGTCGAACTCGGCAAGATCCAGCAGACGGCGCAAATCGTCGTAGCAGCCCTGGATATCACCGACGAAACAGTTCGCCATGAAACCTCAGTTGATTATGTTGGGGACGGCCAGCGTGAAGGGGGCGATGGGGGCTTCGAATTGTTGCCCCGATTCATCCTGCAGGATGTAGCTGCCTTCCATCACGCCAAGCGGTGTGGCGAGGGGAACGCCACTCTGGTAGGAAAAGGTCTCGCCGGGGGCGATCAGGGGTTGTTCACCGACCACGCCGGGACCTTCCACTTCCAGCATCTTGCCATTGGCATCCGTAATGAGCCAGCGTCGATGCAGCAGTTGCACCGTGCCCGGACCCAGGTTCTCAATCTCGATGCGATAGAGAAAATGGTAGGGATCTGCGGTTCCCGCCACATAGCTTGGGTGGGGGCGGACCACTATCCGGGCTTGGGTCATGGGATCAGGCCTGTTGCTGGTCGGCCAGCCAGTTGGCGATCGTGACGAACTGCTCGAGGGAGAGATTCTCCGGGCGCAGGTTGCCATCGATGCCAAGCTCGGTCAGCTGGGCGTCGGTGATGAAGTTGGAGAAGCTGTTGCGAATGGTCTTGCGACGCTGGCCGAAGCCTTCGGTGCAGACCCGGTTCAGGCAACGAATGTCTTTCGCGACGATAGTCGGGTTCTTGTGCGGGATCAGACGCACCACGGCGGAATCCACCTTCGGCGCCGGCTTGAAGGCGCCCGGGCCCACTTCCAGCACCGGCACTACCTGACAATAGTACTGGGTCATCACGCTCAGACGGCCATAGGCCTTGCTGCCCGGGCCGGCGGCCAGACGCAGCACCACTTCCTTTTGCAGCATGAAGTGCATGTCCTCCACCCGGTCGGCAAATTCGCACAGGTGGAAGATGAGCGGGGTGGAGATGTTGTAGGGCAGGTTGCCGAAGATGCGCAGCGGACCCTTGCCTTCCCCCATCAGGGTACTGAAGTCAAAGCGCATGGCATCGGCTTCGATGACGGTCAGCTTCTCTTTCAGGGTGGGGTGTTCGCGCAGACGTGCCGCCAGATCCCGGTCCAGCTCGACCACGGTCATCTTGTCCATCTGGGCGGCGACCGGCTCGGTGAGCGCGGCCAGACCCGGGCCTATCTCCACCAGATTCTGACCCGGTTGCGGGTTGATGGCGGCCACTATCTGGTCGATCACATACCGGTCGTGCAAGAAGTTCTGACCGAAACGCTTACGGGCCGTGTGGCCCATGTGCACCTTACTGCTCATATCTTTTTTTCTCTACCATCTGGATGGCGTGGTTGATCGCGGTGGTGAGGCTGCCGGGGTCTGCCAGGTTCTTGCCTGCCAGATCCAGCGCGGTGCCGTGGTCCACCGAGGTACGGATGAAGGGAAGTCCGAGGGTGATGTTGACCGAGTTGCCAAAGCCCTTGTACTTGAGCACGGGCAGCCCCTGATCGTGGTACATGGCGAGTACCGCATCCGCATCCTTGAGGTATTTGTCCTGGAACAGGGTATCGGCCGGCAGCGGGCCGACCAGATCGATCCCTTCCTGGCGCAGGGCGGCCAGGGCGGGTTCGATGACATCGATCTCTTCACGGCCCAGATGACCCCCTTCCCCAGCATGGGGATTGAGGCCGCAGACATAGATCCGGGGGTGTTCGATGCCGAATTTGCGCTTGAGATCCGCATCCAGGATGCGGATCACCTTGCCAAGGCGATCCTCGGTGATGGCCTTGGCAACATAGGCAAGGGGAATATGGGTGGTCGCGAGGGCCACTCTCAGCCCTTCGGTGGCCAGCAGCATCACCACATCGGCGGTGTCGGACTGCTGGGCGAAGAACTCGGTGTGACCGCTGAACGAGACGCCAGCCTGGTTGATGATCCCCTTGTGCACCGGCCCGGTCACCACGGCGGCAAATTCGCCGCTCAGGTTGCCGTCGCAGGCGCGCTGCAAGGTGGCCAGCACATAGGCGCCGTTGCCCTCATCCAGCTTGCCTGGCACCACGGGGGCGCCGAGCGG
This sequence comes from Aeromonas sp. WP2-W18-CRE-05, assembly GCF_014168615.1. Classification (NCBI taxonomy): domain Bacteria; kingdom Pseudomonadati; phylum Pseudomonadota; class Gammaproteobacteria; order Aeromonadales; family Aeromonadaceae; genus Aeromonas; species Aeromonas sp. WP2-W18-CRE-05. The sequence continues at coordinate 856,810 of NZ_AP021917.1, forward strand.
CACGGGGCAGACGGTCAGAGTCCCCGCCCGCTGCGGACGGGTGGGGGCGCTTTCGTCATAGGGTTCAAGCTCGACGGGCAGCCCCAGCAGGGCGGCCCGTTCGCGCAACAGGGCGGGATCGGCGATCACAACCAGCTGATGGGGCCAGGCCCGCTGGGCAATCTGCAGGACCAGATCCGGGCCTATGCCAGCTGGTTCACCCGGGGTGATGGCAAGCCGGTGGCAGTTCTGTTGTGCCTCGGCGTGCCCTGGATGCGCCTTGATCATCTGCGTGTCGCCCATCAATTGGGTTCGATCTGGATGTAGGCTTCGTCGCGCAGCTCATCCAGCCAGGCCTGGGACTCTTCGGCGAAGCGGCGGTTGAAGATGAGCTGGTAGGCGCGTTGCTCCTGGGCCTTGCCGGTGGCGTCCTGGCTGCGGCGATCCTCGAGCTGCACGATGTGCCAGCCGTGGCTGGTGCGGAAGGGGTCGCTGATCTGGCCCGGTTGCAGGCGCCCCAGCATGTCGCGGAATTCCGGCACATAGACGTTGGGATCAGACCAGCCCAGCTCGCCACCCTGCACCGCAGAGCCCGGATCCTCGGAGTATTTCTCTGCCATGCTGGCAAAGCTGGCCTTGCCGCTCTTGATGTCGTGCAGGATGCCGTCCAGGGTGCCCTTGGCCTTCTCCTCGCTCAGGATGATGGAGGGCTTGATCAGGATGTGGCGCGCCTTCACCTCGGTCTGCATGACCTGTTGCTGACCCTTGGTGTCGAAGATCTTGATGATGTGCAGACCGGCGCCGGAGCGCAGCGGGCCGACGATGTCACCCTTGCCTGCCCCTTGCACGGCTTCCGCCATCAGGGTGGGCATCTCCTGCGGGCTCAACCAGCCCCAGTCACCCCCTTCCAGCGCCTTGGGACCGTTACTCTCGGCAATGGCCAGCTTGCGGAAGTCTGCCCCCTCTTTCAGGGACGCCAGAATGCGCTCGATCTTGGCCTTGGCAGCGTTGAGCTGCTCGGCATTCGGGTTGTCCGGCAGTGCGACCTGGATATGGCCGATATGATATGACGTCTGCTGCTGGCCCTGTTTGCTCAGGGCCTCGACCACCTGTTTGACCTCCTGATCGGAGATGTTGATGCGACGGCGGACCTGGCTGCGGCGCACCTCGTTCATCAGGATCTCGCGGCGCACCTCCTCACGGTACTGGGCGTAGGTCAGGCCTTCCCGCTCCAGTTGGGCGCGCAGTTGCTCCAGGTTCATCTTGTTGTCGGCGGCGATGCTCTGAATGGCCTGTTCCAGCTGGGTGTCACTGATCTTGAGCCCCTGGCGCTCCGCCAGTTGCAGTTGCAGGCTCTCCTGGATCAGGCGATCCAGCGCCTGCTTGCGCAGGGTGACGTCATCGGGCAGGGACTGGCCGCTCTCCTGGGCGGAGGCCTTGACCTTTTGCACCAGGGCCTCTTGCTGACTGGCCAGCACCACATCCTTGTTGACCACGGCAAGCACCTTGTCCATCAGCTCGGGGGCGGCGAGGGCACCCTGGCTCATGACTCCGAACAGGCCTGCGGTCAGCAGGGAAATCAACGTCTTCTTCATATCCATCTCTCAAGGCGTTTGCCAGACCGATTACTGGTCTCGCAGGTTAAACGGACGAATGTAAGGCAGTGCTTCGGTGTCCAGGGAAGTGCCCTTGGAGCCGGTACCCACGCTACCCAATCCTTTCATTTCAAATTGAATGCCGAGGCTGCGCTCGGACGTCGGGGTCAGGTTCACGTTGTCTGGCGTGTTGACCCATTCCAGGTTGAAGTTGATGCTCCAGCAGCAGGAGTCGTATTTCAGACCCACCTTGCGGTCCACTTTGACGTTCTGATTGAGCTCCTGATAGTAGCCGCCATAAAGGTGCCAGCGATCGTCCAGCGGGGTGGTCAGCAGCAGGCCGATCTGGTTGAGATCCGTCACCTGCCCCTTGTGGTCGAGGTCGTAGTTGGCATCCCGCACGAAGCGGTGGTTCAACTGGCTGATCAACTTCTCGTGACGGTATTCCAGTGCGCTGTTGGCAGAGCTTATCTGGCGCTGTTCCATATCATATTGTGCCCCCGCATGGGCATACCACTGCTCGTTGATCTTGGCGTCACCCTCGAACGACAGCGGGGAGCGGGTATTGGTGCTCAGCTCATCGCTGCTGTAAAGCTTGACCCTGGGCGCAACGAAGTCGAAGGCTTGGGCAACGGCCAACCGGATTCGTTCATCCCCGGCCGGATCATAAATGCGGGTGGTGACCCCAAAGGAGAGCCGGTTGGAGTCGCTGATGCGGTCCAGACCGGCGAAGCGGCGATCGCTGAACAGGCTGTAGTAGTCCTGGCGCATGGTGGTGGAGTCATAGACACCGATGTTGTCCTGATCCTTGTAGGGCACATAGAGGTACTGGAATTCAGGTTCCAGGGTCTGGTTGGCTCCCTCGCCAAACCACTGCTGATCCCGCTCGAAGGTCATGCCGCCCTTGAGACGGAACGAGGGCAGTACCCGGGTGATGGCCCCCTCTTCCAGAGTGACATTTTCTTGTTTCCCGGTTCCGGTATTGATGCCTTTTGACGTTGGATCAAATTTGTCACGGAATGCCTGGCTCATGTTGTCCGGTACCGTCTGGTCGTAACGGGTGTACATCAGCTTGTATTGGCTGTCGAGGAAGTAGCCCGCCTCGTCAACGAGGGGGATGGTCAGGGTGGGGGCCGTGTAGACCCGGGTGCCGGTGTAGGCTTCCCCCTTGTTCTGCTCGATGGCCTGATCGTTGTTGTAGCCGAAGTTGGTCAGCTCGGTATTCCATGCCAGATCGTACCAGTTGCCCTGCTGGTAGTAGTTGTGGTTGATGCGCGGCATCAGCTCGTGGGGTTGCTGGGCGCTGGCCAGCAGGATCTGGTAGGTCCGTACCTCGGCATCGAGGTTCCAGTTCTGCTGGTAGTAACCTGCCTTCAGGGATTGCTGCAACTGGTTGTCGACCTGGGTCCCCACCTTGGGGGTGAAGTCGTTGAAGTAGTTGTAGTCCTGGTCCCGTACCTTGGTGTAGTCCACCGACACCCGCATGGCGTTGTCCATGAACATGGAGGTGTGGCGGGCACTCAGCAGGTAACGGTGACCGTCAGAGAGATGCTGATTGAGGCTGGCCGTCTCGTCGTACTGCTTGTCGTCTGCCAGGTTCTCGAAGTAGAGGCTCCCCACGTGGGCCGGGTCCGGCATGTAGCGGAACTCGACCTGTTCCATCAGGCCCCGTCTGTCCATGAAGCGGGAGGTGATGGTGGCATCGTAGTTGGGGGCGATGTTCCAGTAGAACGGCTGGGTGATGTCCATGCCGTTCTTGGAGCTTTGGGTATAGCCCGGGTAGAGCAGACCGGTCTTGCGCTCATCCTTGATGGGGAAGTTGATATAGGGGAAGTAGAAGACCGGATAGTCATAGAGCCAGAGGCTGGCGTTCCAGGCCTCCCCGAATACCTCAGACTGATCGATGTCGATGCTGCCGGCCTTCAGGGTCCAGGCCTCCTGGCCCGGTGGGCAGGTGGTGTACTGGGCCCCTTCCAGAGTGATGTTCTGGTTGTTGTTGGTCATGGTCACCTTTTCGGCGAAGCCGCGCACCGGTGAGCCATGGACCTGATACTTGCCCTCTTCCAGCTCGGAGTTCTTGGTGTCCAGGTTGGATTTCAGGGTCTTGTCGCTGGTGACCGTGATCTGGCCATCGTTGTAATAGATGTTGCCGATGGCGATGACATCCCGGCTCTTCTGGTCGAGCTGGGCATAGTCGGAGTCGAACTTGCGCACTCCCTGGCGCACCTTGACGTCACCCTCGTAGACGGCGGTACCGCCCTGCTTGGCCTCCAGGCGATCGGCATCCACCTCGACGGGCTGGGCATTGGCGTCCTGGCCCGCAGTGGGCTTCTCTATCTTGGGGACATAGTCATAGCAGAGGCTGTCGAGGATCCCGGTAGCGGGTGGCGCATTGAGTGGCGCTGCCTGGGCCATGAGCGGGCTCAGGGCAGGAACAAGGCTGATGGTCAGGGCGATGGGACAGGAGTATCCCAGTGTCCATTTTGTCATGTGAAAGGCTCGCGCAATCCGTAGTAAAAACGGTGGATTCAGGGCATGCATTTTATGTCAGGATCCATCGAGTTGACATTGCATGTCATTGCTTTATGTTAGCCGGCAATGATAAAGCATTATTGCGGCCAGGGCTAACAGCCAAGTGCTGCTTTCCAATTTGGTTCCCGACTCATGCACGATCGCGCTTCCCTGCTTTTGCAATGGGCTCGCCGGATTTCCGGTGACGCCAACCTCTCGTTGACGCTTATTTCCGGTGACGCCAGTTTCCGCCGCTACTTCCGGGGGGGCGGTCTGGTGTGGGTGGATGCTAATCCGAAAACCGAAAAAAATCATGAATTCGTTCGCAATGCGGCCGCCCTGCACGATGCGGGGCTGCTGGCCCCCGAGGTAAAGGGGGTCAACTACGAGCAGGGATTGCTGGCGGTGACGGATCTGGGGGATACCCAGCTTATCGGCTGCCTGAACGAAGAGAGCGTACTGGTCTGGTATGGCAAGGCCATCGCCCTGCTGCCAAGGCTCGGCGCGGTGGCGCTCGAGCTCGAGCCCTTCGATGAGGCCTTCATGGCCCGCGAAAATGCCATCTTCCCCGAGTGGTTGCTGGGACATCACCTGCAACTGGCCCTGAGTGATGAAGAGCAGCAGTTGCTGGCGGAGACCTTCGCCTGCCTCACGGCGAGCAACCTGGCCCAGCCACAAGGAGTGATGCACCGGGACTTCCACAGCCGCAACCTGATGGTGTGTGGCGGGACGAACCCGAAGGAGAGCGACCTCGCCCTTATCGACTTCCAGGACATGGTCATCGGGCCGCTGAGCTATGACCTGGTTTCCCTGCTCAAAGATTGCTACGTGCGCTGGCCGGACGTGGTGATCGAGCAGGGCATGCGACTTGGCTTCGACACCCTGCAAGGGGCCGGTCTGCTCGGCAATCTGGACTATGCCGCGTTTCGTCGCGCAGCCGATCTCACCGGCATGCAGCGCCACCTCAAGGCGGCGGGGATCTTCACCCGCCTCTATCACCGCGATGGCAAGGCCGGCTACCTCAAGGACATTCCCCGTACCCTGGGCTACGTCGTTGATGTCTGTCGCAGCCATGGCGCCGCCTATCCGGTGCTGGCCCGCTTCGGCCAGTGGCTGGAGCAGGTGGTGCTGCCGGGATTGGCGCGCACCGGGGTGACACCATGAAGGCGATGATCCTGGCCGCCGGGCGCGGCGAGCGGATGCGTCCGCTCACCGATCTGCTGCCCAAGCCGCTGCTGGCGGCGGGGGGCAAGCCGCTCATCGTGCACCATATCGAAAAACTCAAGGCAGCCGGCGTGACCACACTTGTCATCAACCACGCCTGGCTCGGACACAAGCTGGTGGCGGCCCTCGGCGATGGCAGTGCACTCGGGGTCTCCATCCACTGGTCGGCCGAAGAGAGCGCGCTCGAGACCGCCGGCGGCATCGTGCAGGCGCTGCCTCTGCTGGGCAGCGAACCCTTTCTGGTGATCAACGGCGATACCTGGCTCGACCTGGATTATCGCGCTCTGGTGAACCAGCCGCTTGGGGACGATCTCGCCCACCTCTGGCTGGTGCCCAACCCTCCCCAGCATCCGCAAGGGGACTTCTCCCTGCAAGCGGCTCGGGTGCTGGACACCCCGGCCCTCACCTTCAGCGGTGTCGGCCTCTATCACCCCGCCGCCTTTGCCGGCTTGCCCTGCGGGGCGCGCAAGCTGGCCCCCCTGCTGCGCGACTGGATGGCGCAGGGACGGGTGGGTGGCAGCCTGCTGGCAGGCGAGTGGCGCGACATCGGCACAGTGGATCGGCTGCGCGAGCTGGACGAGCAACTGCTCGCCGGCACCCATTAACATCACGAGGTCTTGAACCATGCGTATTTGGGGCAAGGTGCTTGGCACCTTCTTCGGTTTTCTGCTCGGCAACATCTTCGGTGCCCTGCTGGGCCTGTGGATCGGCCATCGCTTCGATCGGGGCATGGGGATCCGCGGGGCCTTCCAGCGGGCGCCCAGCCAGCAGCAGCAGGCCGTTTTCTTCCATGCCACCTTCGCCGTTATGGGCCACATCGCCAAGGCGAGCGGCCAGGTCACCGAGCACGAAATAAGGGTCGCGTCCAACCTGATGGACAGGATGCGGCTGGCCGGAGAGCAGCGGGTACGGGCCCAGGAGTCGTTCCGCCTTGGCAAGGAGAGTGACTTCCCCCTGCGCGAGACCCTGGCGGAGTTTCGCCAGGCGAGCCTGGGGCAGCGCGACATCCTGCGCTTCTTCCTCGAGGTCCAGCTGCAGGCCGCCTTCGCCGACGGTCAGGTGGAGGCGAACGAGCGGGCCATCCTGCAAACCATCGCCGACGAGCTGGGGTTCAGTCGCATCGAGCTGGCCCGCATTCTGGCCATGGCCGAGGCCCAGATGAACTTCTTCCACCGCCAGCAACAGCAGGGCAGTGGCCAGGGGCAGCAATACCGCCAGGAGCCCCCCTCCCGGGATCGCCTCAAGGATGCCTATCAGTTGCTCGGGGTGAACGAGAGCGACAGCGATCAGGAGATCAAGCGCGCCTATCGCAAGGAGATGAGCAAGCATCACCCTGACAAGCTGGCCGCCAAGGGATTGCCCCCCGAGATGATGGAGATGGCCAAGGAGAAGACCCAGGAGATCCAGCAGGCCTGGGAGTGGATCCGTGAGGCCCGCGGCATTCGCTGAGCCCTGATCCCGCCATAAAAAAATGCCCGTCGATGACGGGCATTTTTGTTTTTAGAGTCTGGTTTTTCTTTTCATGGAAGAAAAATCAGTGGGCATCGACCCAGACAAACTTGAGGACGAAGAGCAGGGCCACCACCAGCACGCAGGGGTTGATCTCGCGCCAGCGGCCGGTGCCCGCCTTCATCACGCAATAGGAGATGAAGCCCACGGCGATCCCCTCGGTGATGGAGAAGCTGAACGGCATCATCACCGCGGTCATGAAGGCCGGCACCGCTTCGGTCAGGTCTTCCCACTTTACCCGGGTCAGCTCGGAGCACATCAGCACGCCCACGTAGATGAGAGCCCCCGCTGCGGCATACGCCGGTACCATGGCGGCGACCGGAGAGAAGAAGATGGCCAGCAGGAACAGGATGCCCACCACGATGGCGGTCAGGCCGGTGCGACCGCCGACGGCGACGCCGGAGCTGCTCTCAATGTAGGCCGTCACGGACGAGGTCCCCATGAAGGCGCCGCCGACGGAGCTGACGCTGTCCACCACCAGGGCCTGCTTCATGCGCGGGAAGTGCCCCTTGTCATCGGCCAGCTTGGCGCGGTTGGTCACGCCGATCAGGGTGCCGGAAGAGTCGAACAGGTTGACCAGCATGAAGGAGAAGATGATCCCGGCGAGGCTGATGTCCAGCGATCCCATCAGGTCCAGCTGGCCGAAGACCGGTGCAATGCTCGGCGGCACGGAGACGAAGCCCTTGAAGGTGACGTCGCCGAACAGCCAGCCCAGGGTGGTGGTCACCACGATGGCGATGAGCACGGCTGAGTGGACGCCGCGGGCGGAGAAGATGCAGATGAGGAAGAAGCCGAGCAGCCCCAGCAGGCAGGGCAGGGAGGTGAGGTTGCCCACGGTCACCATGGTGGCGGGGCTCGCGACCACGATGCCGGCATTGTGCAGGCCGAGCAGGGCGATGAGCAGACCGATGCCGGCGGTGATGCCGACCCGAAGTGTCAGGGGAATGTTGGCGATGAGCCAGTAGCGTACCCGCAGCAGGGTCAGGATCAGCAGGCCCAGCGCACCCCAGAAGATGGTGCCCATGCCCACTTGCCAGGAGTAGCCCATGCCGGCCACCACCACGAAGGCGAAGAAGGCGTTGAGGCCCATGGCGGGAGCCAGGGCGATGGGCAGGTTGGCCAGCAGACCCATCAGGATGCTGCCGATGCCGGCGATGAGGCAGGTGGTAACGAACACGGCCTGGGTGTCCATGCCTGCCGCAGAGAGGATCTGCGGGTTGACGAAGACGATGTAGACCATGGTCAGGAAGGTGGTGATGCCGGCGATCACCTCGGTGCGGGCCGTGGTGCCATGACCGCGCAGGGCAAACAGGCGCTCGAGCAATCCATGCCCGGCAGCCGGGCTGGCGGTCTGCCCGGTAGCGTGATGTGGTTGATTCATGTTGGATTCCAATGGGTGACGTGAAATAGGCAGCAGGGGGCCCGGCCCATCCATGCGGGGCGACGGACCCTGATTCTGGCGGTGAAGTGACCAGACTCGTCCTGATACCGTGACAGCGCGCACATTTTCACACAGGCGGCCAGGTTTACAAACCCCGGATGTGCGAGGCGGATCAATGAATAGAGTAAAAATTCAAACGTTTTCTCCCGGAGGCAGGAGAAAGGGGACCAATAGAGCCCCGTTTCCACATCGGGATCAACGGTTTTTCTGGTAGCGTTCGATAAGCTGGCTCAGCACGGCATCGCTCTGCTCCAGCAAGGGATCGAGGGCCAACCCCATGCGTTGCAGCAGCAGGGTGGCCTGGGTTTCACTCAAGGGGCGGCCATCAAGGAAGTAGGCCTGCTCGGCAAGTTGCTTGTCATGGCGGGGCAGCAGCACCCAGTGCACCCGTCGGGGTTCGATGGCGGCGAGGATCCGGTTGGCGGCCGCGCAGAAGGTATCGATGTGCTGCTTGCCATCCGGCCCCAGGCAGCCGGGTTCGAGCCGGATCTGGATGGTGAGTCTGGTGGTGGAGGCTTGGGTCATGGGTCGCTATCGCTGGGGAATAGGTGGAGATTGTAAGTCAGAAGAGGCAAAAAAGGGGAGCCCCGGCTCCCCTTGTGACGTCATACCTGGCGGCGCAGCTGTTGCCTCGCCTTACTTGGCAATGCGCTTGTACTTGGCGCGGCGCGGCTGGATAGCCTCGGCACCGTAGGTCTTCTTCTTCCACTCTTCGTATTCGGTGAAGTTGCCTTCAAAGAATTCGATCTTGCCCTCGTCCTGGTAGTCCAGGATGTGGGTGGCGATGCGGTCGAGGAACCAGCGGTCGTGGGAGATGACCATGGCGCAACCCGGGAACTCCAGCAGGGCGTTCTCGAGGGCGCGCAGGGTTTCGATGTCCAGATCGTTGGTCGGTTCATCCAGCAGCAGCACGTTGCCGCCGGTCTGCAGCAGCTTGGCCAGGTGCAGACGGCCACGTTCACCACCGGAGAGCTCGCCGACCCGCTTCTGCTGGTCGGAACCCTTGAAGTTGAAGCGGCCGATGTAGGCGCGGCTCGGGAACTCGTAGTTGCCGATGCGCAGGATGTCCTGGCCGTCGGCGACTTCCTCGAACACCGTCTTCTTGTCGTTCATGCTGTCGCGGAACTGATCCACGGAGGCCAGCACCACGGTGTCACCCAGGGTGATGGAACCGGAATCCGGTTGTTCCTGACCCGACATCATGCGGAACAGGGTCGATTTACCGGCACCGTTCGGACCGATGATGCCGACGATGGCACCCTTCGGAATGGAGAAGGAGAGATCGTCGATCAGCTGGCGGTCGCCATAGGACTTGCAGAGGTTGGCCACCTCCACCACCTTGTCGCCCAGGCGCGGTCCGGGCGGAATGAACAGCTCGTTGGTCTCGTTGCGCTTCTGGTAGTCGTTGGTGTTGAGCTCTTCGAAGCGAGCCATACGAGCCTTGGATTTGGCCTGACGGCCTTTCGGGTTCTGACGAACCCACTCCAGTTCCTTCTCGATGGACTTGCGACGGGCGGCTTCGGAACTCGCTTCCTGGGCCAGACGGGCATCTTTTTGCTCCAGCCAGGAGGAGTAGTTGCCCTCCCAGGGGATGCCTTCGCCGCGGTCCAGCTCCAGGATCCAGCCCGCCACGTTGTCGAGGAAGTAGCGGTCGTGGGTGATGGCCACGACGGTGCCTTCGTAGTCGTGCAGGAAGCGCTCCAGCCAGGCCACGGATTCCGCATCCAGGTGGTTGGTCGGCTCGTCCAGCAGCAGCATGTCCGGTTTTTCCAGCAGCAGGCGGCACAGGGCTACCCGGCGGCGCTCACCCCCGGAGAGGTGCTTGATCTGGGCATCCCAGGCCGGCAGGCGCAGGGCGTCGGCCGCACGCTCCAGCTGGTTCTCCATGTTGTGACCGCCCTGGGCGGCGATGATGGCTTCCAGCTCGCCCTGCTCGCGGGCCAGCTTGTCAAAATCCGCATCCGGATCCGCGTAGGCCGCATAGACCTCGTCCAGGCGCGCCATGGCGCGTTTCACCTCGCCGACTGCCTCTTCCACCGCTTCGCGCACGGTCTGCTCCGGATCCAGCTTCGGCTCCTGGGGCAGGTAGCCGATCTTGATGCCGGGCTGCGGACGGGCTTCCCCTTCGATCTCGGTGTCGATGCCCGCCATGATGCGCAGCAGGGTCGATTTCCCGGCGCCGTTCAGACCCAGCACGCCTATCTTGGCCCCCGGGAAGAAGGAGAGGGAGATGTTCTTGAGAATATGACGCTTGGGCGGCACGACCTTGCCAACCCTGTTCATGGTGTAAATAAATTGAGCCATTGGCTAATTCTCTTTAATTTACAGGTTGTTATCGTGATGCAATAAATTCTTGGTGCCGTATTGGGGCCAAATCAGAAAAGCTGGCCCCAAGTCTGCCCCAAACCCTGTCCGCTTCGTCGCGGTCTTGCTCGGGGATCCATTTGCCATAGACTGTTCGCACCATGGTGCTGTCCTCGTGCCCCAGGTATGACGCAACCCATTCCGGGTTGGCGCCCGCGGTCAGCATCCAGCAAGCAAATGTATGGCGCATATGGTATTGGGTTCGCCGGCGAATGCCAGCCCTCTTTATCAATCTGTCCCATTTGTCGCCCAAGGTGAAGGCCGTGTAGCAAATGCTGAGCCCGGGGGTCTTGCTGGTTACATCGGGACTGAACACGAACGTGACCTTCTCATCTACCTGCCTGCGGTCTCGCAGCGTCTTTTTGATGTAGTGGGTCTGGCGCATCGCTGTCATGGGCCGCAATCGGCGGAGGGCCTCGATTGCCGGGGGCAGGAGCACGATGGTGCGCTCATGGCCAGTCTTCGGTACCTTGAAGTTGCGGGCTTGAGTGATGTTGCGACGGATCTGCAGTTCCCCTCGCTCCAGGTCAACATCCTCCCAGGCCAGTGAGCAGAGCTCGCCTGTCCGCATGCCTGTCCAGCAAGCCAGCTGAATCCACATTGCGTCCATGTCGTGCCTTGCAGCCTCTTGCAGGCGCCGGAACTCATCTTGGTCAAACGGGTCTGGTTTGTCCCGGATCACCTCAACCTTGGTGAGAACCGATGAGAGGTCTTGGTGGGTGTAGCCATTCTGCTTGGCGAAGTTGAACAGCCCCGCCGCCACCATCATGTAGTAGTTGACAGATCTTGGGGCCAGCGGCTTGTCTGTTCTCCCCCGCGACTCAGTCATCAGGAAGCGGCGCCATTGCTGCAGGTCTTCAGTTCGGAAGGTGCTGACGATTCTGGTGTGGTCAAGGTCTGAAGCCATCATCCCAAGAATGGAGCGATAGCGCCCCCTGGCGTTGTCGCCGATGTCCACATCCTTAATCTTCAGGTAGTGCTCAACCAGGTCGCCAAGCGAGATGTCCCTGCTGGCTGTGGTACCGGCAAAGCGGTGGGCGTTCTTGCTGTCTGGGAAGTGTTTGGAGTAGTCGAAGACACCGATAGCGATTTCATGCAGGATAGCCTCCCGCTTGCGGGAGGCGTGCTTGATGTTGGCTTTGGTGGCCGGCATGTTGAGCGTTTCCCGGCATCGCTTGCCGTGGAATCGGAAGTCGATGCGCAGGCTCTTGCCGTGCAGCTCGACACCAGGCGTTTCAGCAACGATGTCGATCAGTTCTTGGTTCCGGTCAGCCAATCCTCATATCTCCGCCAGTGATAGACATACTTCCCATCCGGGGCCAACTTGTAGTGGACCCCCTCTATAAGCTGGCCCTTCTTCCGCTTCTCGCTGATGGCCTTCTCAGTGTACCCGAACATCTCCCCCAAAACCCTAGGCAGAACCCAGCTGGGGCGCTCCATCACTATGATCTTCTGGTGCATGTGTCTCTCCTTTACGCCTCACGGCGAGAATGGCGGCCGCGAGCCGCCGGTTGTTCTGTCGTACCTCAGATGCAGTTCATCAGCGCCGGGTGGCCAGCGAACCTAAAGAACGGACATGTACAGAACCTTAAGCGGCAAGCGAATTAATAATACCGTCTAACGTGTTGTTTTGCTTGGATTTTCTCTGCCTACTCTTTTTGCCGTTTTTGGATAAATACACCATTGCCCACTCCAACTTCTCTGTTATTTCCTGCCACGCACCATGGATGATGCTCGCCAATATCGGCATTAACCAAAGCGCGCTGTTTTTGGCAATCTTCAGCATCGATAACTCCGCGCTGCCAATCAGCGTCAGCGCCAGCCGACGTTTGACCAGCAAGGCCAGCAAACTAGCCCAGATCAAGCCTTCCGCTATCGCTTTTTGTCGTGTCGCGAACGCCTTCAACCGGTTATGTGATTTCAGCTCTTTGAACAACAGTTCGATCTGCCAACGGCAACGATACAATGCCATCACCTTCTCGGCTGGCCATCGCTCACGCGGAAGATTGGTCATCCATATACAGAACCGTTTTTCCTCTGCAAACCAACGTCTTATGAGTCGATATTTATACTTTCCCGAACTCACATCCAGATCCAGAACCTCGGCTCTGCAGCTTCTCCGATCGATATCCTTGAGCTTTTTTCCGAGTAACTTGGGCATTTCCCTGCCGTCCTGTCGGTAAGCTGCCTGTACTTTGGGATTGAGATTTTGACTCCCTCTGACCAGATAGCTTCCTTTGGCTTTGGTCACATCAGCAAAGTACTCGCGGCTGATGTAACCGGCATTCCGCCAATAACAGTTTGTTATTTAACGAATTTGCGGCCGGAAGATGCTTGCGCTCCGATTCGGTATCCGCCGTGATACTCATCGATATCGGCGACTGGTCCAGCAAGGACATGGTCATATGACACTCTACCGCAGCGGGGCTGTGCTTATTGAATCGGCCCGGGAAATGTTCTGCCAATTGCGGATGTAACGCGAATGACGACCCGTCCTGCAGCAGTACCTGCTCAAAGCCTGCCAGTCCGTGGGCGTCCGGTAGACACTCCTTGAGGCGTAAGGCGATGGCTCGTTCAACCAGTGCGCGCATGAACAAGGGAAAACCCTGCTTGCGTAACTGGTTGTGAAAGGGTTTATACGCTATTTGGTCAGTATCATGGAGCTGCAACGCATTGAAATGGCGATGCAAACCAGCAATACCATCCACCTTGTCGCAACCAAGCCCTGAGAGCAGAGCCGGGAGTAGTCTCGCAGGCTGGATATCCCGGAGTCGCTGACAAAAACCGGTAAATTTACCGATCCGGTTGAGTTCAGAAGAGCTAAGAAGTTGCTTGAGGTACTGGGTTGCATTGATAATAGTCATGGCTTCGGGCGTGTCGGTTTTTTTTTGCGATTAAATCAGATCACAAACGAAGCCTTTTTTCTATCTATTTCAATTGGTTGTAGCTAAAGATCCTGTACATGAAAGAACGGAATATCGTCGTCAAACGCAGGCGGCGGTTCGTTGTAATTCTGGTTGGACTTGGCTTGCTGCTGGGGTGGTCGTCCATATCCGCCCTGCTGCTGCGAGGCTGGCGCCTGGTGCTGACCGGTTCCCTGCGGCCTGCCGCCCAGCATCTGCATTACGCCGCTGAAGCCATCGACCAGCACTTCTGTGGTATAGCGCTCCTGGCCACTTTGGTCTTGCCACTTGCGGGTCTGCAGCTTGCCTTCCATATAGACCTGGGCTCCTTTCTTCAGGTACTCGCCGGCGACTTCGGCCAGCTTTCCCATCACGACGACCCGGTGCCACTCGGTGCGCTCCCTCTGCTCGCCTGTTTGCTTGTCGCGCCAGGTGTCAGAAGTTGCCAAGGTGATGTTGGTTACAGCGCCGCCGCTCGGCATGTAACGGACTTCCGGATCCTGACCGAGATGGCCGATCAGGATGACTTTGTTGATACCGCGGCTGGCCATCAGCGAGCCTCCAGAGTCTGATGGAGTTGCTGGAACTTCTCGTTTACCTGGCGCCACTGGGGATCGTTAGCTCCCTTGAGGCAGCGAATGCGGCGGGTCATGGCGAACTTGGCCTTGCTCAGCATATTGGCGCTGGCGGCGTGATGCTGGGCCTTCTTGTAGGAGAGCGCAGCATCTGCAAAGTTGCCAGACTGCTCCTGCTGGATGGCCTGGGCCATATCATCGCGGTAATTGCGTTGGTGGAGTTTGGTGCTCATCGTGTCCTCCCGGACAGTTGTTATCTGTTACATCGCGGCCAGGGTGGCCAGTATCACTGTGGCAATCACCAGGATGGCTGCTCCCTTCGCTTTTTCTGTTTCCATTGTGGCTCGCTGATATCTACTGCCCGGGCCGAGCTCAATGCTGCGACCATGGCACACATGACAAGAGAGGAGCGGAAGTTGCGTGGCGGCTCCTTGCGCATGGCTTCCAGTTTTCGCTGATGCTCCTCGCGCTTGAGCTGGTGCTCTGCGGCGGCCCGCTTTCGCCGTTGTCTGCTATTCACTAGATTCCTCCTGGTACTCCAGCTCGTTGAAGTTGAGATACTGGGCTGGGGCCTTATCAATGGCGGCCAGCCGGATCTGTTGGTGGGTCATCGGGTGGTGCGCCTCGATGGTGCCAGTCAGGCGATCCGGCGCAGAGCCAAGTTCGGTAACTGCGCTCAGGGTGTAGCGGTAGCGGTGCATTTGCCTGCTCCTTTGGTGGTGTCTATCTACCAGCTGTACCCGCCATGCTTTTCCTGCTGGCCGGCAAGGCAGCGTGTGATGGCAACTCTGACGAAGCCTCCCTTGGTCTCGGCGTCGGTGACACTGTCGAACCGGACCACCTGATCCCCGCAAGTGCCTATCACTGGGGTCTTGCGCCACTGCGGCGGCTTCACCACGTCCACATAGAGGCGGCGAGTGTGGCGGCCACGGCCGTTATCCCCAACCAGACAGAAGTGCTCAACCCGGGTAGTGAAGCGGGACTCTCTGTGGATCTGCCCCATCACAATGCTGGCCTCGCTGACAGTGAGGGAGAACTCGGCGGCCACCTCGGCACTGATGGCCCCTCCCTCTCTGCCGTGAATCCACTCAGCAACGTCCTGCGTGATGCTCATCACTGTATCTCCCTGTGGTCAATTCCATACTGGCTGGTCAGTTGGCGGAGTTCGATTTCTGCTCGTTTCTCCTGGCGGCGCGGGAACGGCGAAGTGATTTGCTCATGCAGCCTCCCCATCATTCAAGGTCAGTGTCAGTTGGTCTTGATCCGGATTCAGCAGGTGTTTGGCCATTTTTGTGGCAGCACTTAGCGTGGATTCTTGGTCACCCTCTCCATCCTGCAGATTGCGGATGTAGCCAGCCAGAAGGCGGGTATTGGCTGGGGTAAGCAGATCCGCTTCATCAATCTGATAGATGACCGACTTGATGGCTGGGAAATGCTGCCAATCGTTCAGCGGCTCGATATTTCCGGTTACATCAAAGCCCAGAGTTGTCATGGCGACCTCAGTTGCGATCTTGCTGATCTCAATCTCGGTAACCACCGACTGCTCCCAATCCGCCGGATTGGCGACGTCATGTTGGTCCTGCTGCATGGTTGGCTCGGTAGAAACTGCCTTTGCGATGGCTTGGCTGGCCTCTTCGTTGAGCGCAACAGCCTGGCGGTGGATCATGTCGAGGATGATCTGGCCCGTGGTGATGAGGTCGTCACGGCGCAGGCGCGCTTCTGGGCGGCGCTCGCCCTGCCAGCTGGCATCGAAGATAACAACGGCCGAGGCGAAACCGCTGGAGCTGGGCTTGTCCTTCTTCGGGTCGCGGGGCACGTACCAGCTCGGCACCTCAAAGCCGATGCGGCCGCTGATGAACTGGATAAAGTCGGCATCCTCCGGCCACCATGTTTCGCTGGTAGCGGCCTTGATGAGCAGCATGATCTTAGCGCCCAGCGCCCGTTGCTCGCGGCAGAAGTTGAGGATGGGCTCCATCCCAGTGATGTGGTTTCCTTTACCATCGACGCATGGGCGGGAGTAGGGCGGGTTGCCGTAGGCTGCACCACCCAGGCGGCGCAGGTCGGATGCCAGCTCCTGAGTGATGGCATTGTCGGCCGCATCGTAGTAGTTAGGCACCAAGGCGTTGCAGTCATCGGCGAACATGTCGAGCACCACCGGCCCAAGGGTGGGGGCGAAGTGGTGGAACAGGCCCCAGGCTAGCGGCTTGGGAGTCTGCCACTGGTCACCGATCTGCTTGAGTTCGTGGTCAGGCTGGAGCTGGAGCTCTGCCAGTGCTTGGGCGTAGTGGTTCATTGGTCTATCACCTACTCATTGCGACCCGTACCCCGGATCAGGGCTTGGCCTGCTTGGCCGATTCCGCCTTCTTCGCGATCCTTGCTACTGCGCGGGCCGCCTTGAGGCACTCATCAAACACCTTCCCTTTGGCAAAGCTGGGTGTCCGGTCGAAATGGCGTTTGGCTTCAGCCACGCCCAGCGAGATCGCATGGGGGGGGAATTGCTCTTTCTCCAGCGTTGCCTTGATGTGCTTGGCAATGAACTCGCTTGGGTGCATGGCTGCCTCCGCTATCTCTGAAATGGGACTCATCACACAAGCGACAGGCAAAAGGAGGCCGTGACCCGCTGTTGGGCCGCTATCGCTTGTGGGATAAGGGCCCCGTTGCCGGGGCCAGGAGAGAACATGTCGGGCTGATTGGTCAGGGCCTGGAGCCCTGTGCCAGCGTGGGCGGTGGTGCTGCCCTTGATGGCGCCGTCAGGTGGGTGACGGTTGGTGTTGCAAGTTGGTCAGCTGCCAGCCCGAGCAGCCAGATCAACATCAGGAGTAGTAACCACATGCGTTGCACCTGTGGTGAGGCTGAGCGCTTCACAGCGAGTCAGCCGTTCTTGTTGTCGGCACCGGTGCGCCCTCACGGGCAGACCTACCATTTCGAAACTGTCGCCTCTCGGCGAGGGCCTTAGTGGCGCTTCACAGCGGGACCAGGCGACCGCGTAACCCTGCGGCGGGTTGGTTGCCGGTTACCCATATCCGGCGTCAGCGCTTAGGTCTTTCGACTTGCCAAACTGACGGGTTGGCTGTGGTGGCCTACGATTGCACTTCCTATCGGCACCTCCCGGCTGCTCGCAGCTTATGGGATGGCTATCACCACAACCGTGGATTGCACTGGTCTTGCTTTCAGTCCGGGCGGTTTGACCGATCCAGTCTTGCCATGCTTGCTGGCCTTCCTGTCGCTGCCTTAAGTCCGATGCCGGTGTCCTATCAATGCAATCCCGGTTGTGTGCCCGTTATTAATCAGAGCGGGCCACTCCGCCAAATTTGCTTACGAGGGATTGGAAGACCTCGCTGATTTATAGGCTGTTACGCCGCCATCAGAACTGCATCATCGTTTGCATTTATGTTGATGGTCGATTTCTCAACAAACCGCATAGTCGCCACGAAAACTATCTGTTGCGTCTCCACAACTGAGGTTGCACTGCGGGGTGATACGCCCCTTGGCTCTGCCCATCAACGCCTGATTGTGTGCGCGCTCAGGAGTCGAATTTTAATCCACCCGCACAGGTGAACACGCGCAATGCAACTTCAGTTGTGTCCCGGCCTTTCACCGGGTGGGTGGCTGGGGAGTCAGACCCGCCACTCGCTTCGTTCGCACTTCACTGTCTTTCCAGTTGCCAGCCGGTCACTGACCATGTTTTCCGGTCACCTTGGTCGGCACGCATTCAAGCCTTGCCAAGGGAGAGCGGTGAGGCGTGTCAGCCCGGTTGCCGGTGTTATGTCCCCAAGCGGTAGTTGGCCACCGCTGCCAGTGTTGTGCTGGCCCTCCGGCTGGGGTTGTCTTTCGCATTCAGTTTGCTTCCTAACTTGTGGTTAGGATATATCGGTTATATTTTTCGTCAATAGCCAAAAGTTAGTTTTTGTGTTTTTTTAACTTTGCCGATATGTGCGTGGACGTTGCACAGGGGCCGGATATGGCGTTTGAGGCCGAAGGCATGTCTGGTTTTGTAGTAATGGGGTAAAGGCTTCGCAGGGTTCAGGCAGGAGGTGCAATGCCTTCTAGCCACAGGAGTGGCGGATAAAGGCAGGGCTTATAGGATGTGCTTTGGAGGGATGGAGCAAAGCCTGATGGCAACTCAGTCGTTACTCAAAATGGTGTGGATAGCAAATTGCGACGTAAGGTGAGCCGCAATATGCTACTCAATCATAACCGCACAGACTAACACGGCGCAGATCTCAACGTCCTCAGTGACTTGCAGCATGGGGTATTGAGGATTTAGTGGTTTGAGCCACCAGTTGCCAGCATCTAGAACCAATTCTTTGAACGTCATGTCATTGCCATAGCGGGCAATCACTTTCTTGCCTGGTGCTGGTTCAATATCGGGGTCAACGATGATGATTGTGCCTTCAGGATATGACTTCCCGCCTTGTGAAGAGATCATTGAGTCACCTTTGACCACTACCGCGTAAGCCCTTGGGCCAGCGCGTACTGGGCTTGTGATGGTCTCTTCGGCCTCTTCTAGAGTAGGAGCAAACCCGCAATCCTTGAACTCTCCAGCTCTCACCCACGAAATCAGTGGAACCCTGTAAACAGGATATGGCTGGGGTTCTACGTCACCACTATTGGTGTCAGTACCGGTCAGCAGCCATTGCACGCTTTTACCGGTAATTCTGGAAAGCTCGCCCAACCTTTTAACTTCAGGTAGGCCATCACCTCTAAGCCACTTTCGAACAGAAATCTCAGATAGATCCTCGCGCAGAGTGCGTTTCAGTTGGGCAATTCGCCCTCTCTGCGGCCAATTCAACTCATCAAGGGCGAGGTTGAGTCTCTGGGCGAATGCGATTTTGTCGGACTCGTAACGCGCCATTTCTGTCTGATTCTCATTCATATCCTAACGTCCGGTTATTATGTTGTGATTCCCGCCTAACTTTAAGCTCTTGAGTTTTTACCTAACCACTGGTTATTATTGTGTCGATGCAAAAGACCAGAGGACGCCATGCATACCCTGATAACTCGATTTGGCTCCAAGAGTGCTCTCGCGACTGCACTGAACATCACGCCAGAAGCAGTAAGCAATGCATTTCGGAGAGGTAAGGTCCCATCCACCTGGATTCTAAAACTTAAACAGCAAGGTTTGAGCCAAGTCGATATTTCAGCCTTGCCTCTAGCGAACCGAGCCGCCGATATCTTGTCGGCACTGAACCCAACAGATGAACACGGAGCAGATCATGACACAGACAACCGAAACTTCCACGAGAAGTAAACCAATGGTTTCACGTCCGGATGTTTTGCTGGCTGCCTATCTGCTCGGCAAGAGCCACAACATCAGCGAGATCGCCCGCCTGATTGGCAAGGGCGAGACCGTGCTGGCCAACAAGCTCAACCCGGATTGCGACAGCCATCACCTGAACCTGGGTGAAGCTGTCGCAATCACCGAGCTCACCGGTGACAACCGGATTCTGGAAGCTTGGGCTGCCAGCCGCGGCAAAGCGCTGGTTGACCTGCCGGCCGGGGTCGTCAGCGACGATGACCTGGTGGAGCAGGTGCTGCTGGCCCAGTCGGTGTTCGGCGAGCTCATGCAGTCGATCCACGACGCCCGGGCTGACGGCGTGATCGACCGGATGGAGCACGGCCAGATTGAGCGGATCGGCACCCAGGCCGCCGAGCATGTGCTGGGGCTGATCCGCACCACCGCCGTCAACGTGCGGACCCTGCCGGCCACCGCCGGCAAGTAGAAACAAGGCGGCCCCGCACTGCGTCAACAGTCGGGGCCATGGTTCAAACATCGAAAGAGGATGTGAACATGGAAAAGCATACGGAATCAGAGGTAATAGGGCAAGTGGTCGAAATCCATTTCGGGTTGCCATTGAGGGAGTGCGCCTCAAAATGGGTTGGCAAGCCGTCTACCTTGGCTTATTCTGTGGGTGCTGCGGCAAAATCCGCAGCCGGGATTGGAACCCCGAACTTGCATCTGGAGCTGACCCACGCTCTTGCGTGGTTTTTTGTCAGCGATCGCCCCCCATTTTTTGGGGTGCTGCTCGCCTACCCGGCGTTCGGCATCCTCAGCGTTATGGTGGCTCGGGCGGGGCAGCCTTCGGGCTGGCCGGTTTCCTCTGGATGCGCCGGTAGTTCCAACCCCGTTCGGGCTACCACCATGAGATTGGAACCTCTGGTCGGTAGTGACAACCTATCGCATCCGGAGGCTGCCATCATGGCTACTGTCCCTACCCCCATTACACCCGTCGTTCGGGTGAACAACGGCCAGGCCGTTACCACGTCCCTCGATCTGGCCGAGTGCTTCGGTAAGCAGCACAAGAACGTTATTGCCAAGATCGAAAATCTCGATTGCTCCCTCGAATTCACTGAGCTCAATTTTAAGCTCAGTCGCTATACCGACCCCACTGGCCGTTCTCTCCCCTGTTACCTACTGACCCGCGATGCTTTTGTGTTCGTTGCGATGGGCTTTACCGGCCGCCGTGCTGCCGAGTTCAAAGAAGCCTATATCGCCGCTTTCAACAAAATGGAGCTTCAGCTACGCCAGCAGGCGATGGGGCACGGTGACGCTGTCGATGTGGCGGTGGGTGTGGTGATGGAGAGCCTGGCGGTGATCCAGCAGGCGTGGGATGGGCAGCTCTATGACGGGCTCAAGGCTCTGGGCTCGCCGCTGGCGGTGTCGCTGCACGACAGGGTACACATGGCCTGCTTTGCCATCCAGCAGGTGGCCTATCACACCGGCACCACCCTGACGATGAAAGAGGCGCTCGCCCGCACCCAGCCGCCCGCATTTCCCTGGACTCAGCAGCGCGGCCAGTGCCGTTCTGGAGGCCGTCATGCATAAGCCAAAGGTGCTGCCTTACCTGAAGTGGGTAAACGGTTATCAACTGGTGGTGATGGGGGTGCAACTGCCCATCACCCAGGCGCAGGCCAGGGTGGTGTATGCCCAGCTGCGGAGCATGGAGGTGAGTCATGGGTGAGGTGATCAGACTGGCGGCCCCGGCGGTCGCCCCTATCAACAGGAAGGCGAGCAGCAACATGAGTGACAACCGTCGCAGTGGTTATGTGGTGTGCTGGCGCTCGTTGCTGCAAGCCGACTGG
Source organism: Aeromonas sp. WP2-W18-CRE-05 (assembly GCF_014168615.1). Taxonomy (NCBI): domain Bacteria; kingdom Pseudomonadati; phylum Pseudomonadota; class Gammaproteobacteria; order Aeromonadales; family Aeromonadaceae; genus Aeromonas; species Aeromonas sp. WP2-W18-CRE-05. The sequence continues at coordinate 877,994 of NZ_AP021917.1, forward strand.
GCCCGTAACGCCACCAAGCTGGCGGCCTGGATGCGGTTGATCGGTCTGGCCGCCTACGAGGCGGGCTGTGTGCGCTACAAGGGCCGTGACTGGCACCTGATGCGCGGCCAGCTGGTGATCAGCGCAACCGCGCTGGGTCAGCTGCTGTGTGACGAGCGCGGGCGTGGTCTCGACAAGAAGTCGACCGAGCGCCTGCTTGGCTGGTTCGCCAAAGAGGGGATGCTCGAACTGCGTGGCACCCCGTGGGGCACCATCATCGAGATCTGCAACTACGACGACTATCAGGCATCCCTGCAGCCGGTTACCTCTAATTGCGAGTCATTCGCAACAGAGCAGTTTGAGGGCGCGACAAATGGGGCGCCCATCGGGGTGCGCATCGGGGTGCCGAGTGTCCCGCCCAAAGCCTTTACCGATGCGGCTTTGAGTGGTGATGCTGTCGCGCCGACTGTCGCGCCCATCGGGACCCCGACCGTCACGACAACAGAACAAGAAGTAAAAGAATCAGATAGTACAGAGGATCTTAAACAGATCTCTTGTCCGGTTTCTGACGAAACCGAACGAGACCGGAAGCGCAAGGTCACCTTGGTGGTGAGCCAGGAGGCGAGGGAGGTGCTGGAGCACTTCAACGCTGTCGCCGACCGCCGCTATCAGGCCAAGCCAACCGCCCTGCAGAACATCAACGCCCGTCTGGCCGACGGCTACTCGGTCACCGACCTGCAGCTCGTGGCGGACTTCAAGACCGCTCACTGGGCTGCCGACCTGAAAATGAGCGAGTACTTGCGCCCGATGACCGTGTTTGCCCCGCAGAAATTCGACGGCTACCTGGCTGCTGCCAAGCGATGGGATTCCATCGGCCGCCCGCGCTGCGTGAACGGCGAGTGGGAGGGTTACGAGCGCAAGCGCCCCATGTCAAACCTGGCCAATGCCAAGAAGCAGGCCCAATCCATCATGGCATCAGCGGGAGTCGGCTATGACGACAACACCATCCTCTGACGTGGTTGTGCTACACCAAGGCAGCCTGCAGCAAGACCAACGCGCTGCTGACCCGTTAACCCTGTTCCTGGCCAACGAGCTGTTCCCGATGATGCTTGCCTTCTGGCCGGCCAGTGCCAACCAGCTGGACAGCAACGCCGCCGGCACCGCCAAAGCGTGGGCCCTGACCATCAAGGGTTTCCCTGTTGGTCTGGTCCGTGAAGCGGTACTGCAGCTGGCCGATGAGGTCGACCGGCAGTTCGCCCCGCGCCCTGCCGAAGTGAAGGCGCTGATGGCGAGCATGATGCAGGCCGACCAGCCTACTACGCCAACTGGACACACCATTTCGATTCGGGCTTGCGAGATGGAGGCCACTGTTCGCGTGTATTTGCAGGTGGGGAAGGTTGATGCGTTGGTGACTGATGATGCCGTTGCCGCAGAGTTGCAGTCGATTTTATCCGATAAGCGCCGCGCAGGCGTCACAGTGACAGGGAGGGTGGCGTGATGGCCAGTCAATTCAATGCGAATGCCGAACGTGATGTGCGTGAGGCGCAGTTCTGCCGGGTTGCCATCTATCCGCCAGTGCGGGGCTGGGTGGGCGAGCGGGTGCACCTGGAGGTGTCGAACTCGCTGGATACGCTGGGCCAGACCGATGCGGCGACTGCCGCCGGTTATTACCTGGTGACGGATGGGGCCGAGGGGGCGCGGGCGGAAGCGGCGCGGATCCGGGGCAAGGCGGTGGAGCTGGTTCGTTTGTAAACATGAGATTCGGGAGAATGACATGCAAGAGAAAGAACCTTTGATAAAGCTAACAACCAGTCGTTCGGCAATCTACGCAGTTCATTTTGCCAATGGCATTACCAAAGTAGGTTTGTCATTTACTGGGAGTGCCACTAGTCGGATCGAGCAAGCATGCAAATTGATGCAGTTCAAGGATGGCAGTAGGCCTGTCGCGCAGTTCATCCATGCGGTGAAAGGAAGTCCATTTCAGCATGAGGCGAAGCTAATACATTTTTGCCAACGGTCCGGAGAACTGGTTCACGGTAAAGAGTGGTTCTCTGGCGTCAACTTTGATGAGCTGCAGGCGTTTGCAGCAACGATAGTCCACGAAGAGGGGCGGAATAACATCCACGTCGACGATCAAAAATGTAAGGCATTCTTTGACGGCATCACTACTGGCATCAATCGCAGGTTGGCCGACGGCAATAAGGCGATCTTGATCGCGACATTAGGAACTCATATAGCCGACGAAGTCAGCGAGCGCATAGATGGCCTCGTCGATTCACTCTATGGCGTGGATGTGAGCGCTGAAAGTGAGGGATTAATGAACTATGCCTGCGATCACCTCGGCTACTTGCGTGATGTGTTGGCCGCGTTTGCCGCGTCCCATCAGACTGATGGCAATCATGCCCAGGCGGAAGTGGTACTTCAGTTCGTTTGTGATTCGGCAGGGATTGAACCATCCATGATATCGCTCGGTGAGAGCAGTCACCTGAAGGGGGTGGCGGTGTGATGCATTACTACGCCCAGCACACGGCGACCCGAGATTGGTACGCCCCGGTGCTGACCATCGAGGAGGTGGAGCGCACTAGGGAGGCGGGGATCCCGATCTTTATGGCGCTCTACCAGATTATGGAGTCTGGATTTGATCCGGTGGCCAAGCAGGCCGCCGACGTTGTCGGGGCGGCGCTGACCCGCGCAGCCCGTTACACCACCACCGGGAGGGGGAGGAGCAGATGAGCCTTGAATGGATGTTTCTGGGATTGGCGCTGGCCTGGCTGGCGTTGCTTGGGATGGTGTGGCTGACCCTGCGCCAGTGGCTGGCACAGGAGGTAGGCCCTGAGCTGGAGTGGGACGAGTTCGAGGAGGAGCCGCGGTTGGTATCGACCTGTCGCGAGCTGAGCGAACTGGCGGCCAGAACCCGGGAGGCCAGCCATGGCTAAGGCGGGGCTTCTGGTGATGCTGGTGTTTGTGGCGCTGTTCATGGCTGCAAACCTGTCGGCGGGCGCCCCCGCCGTGAACAACCTGGCCGGGGAGGCCCGTGATGACCAATAAGCCACAGGTGGGGGCAGGGCAGATATTGCTGGAAGGGGTAAAGGTCTATGTGGCAGGCCCCATGACCGGTTTGCCGGAGTTCAACCGGCCGGCGTTCTTTGCCGCAGAGGCGCACCTGAAGTCGCTGGGCGCCCAGGTGATGAACCCGGCGATCCTGCCAGATGGTTGGTGCCATGAGGCCTACATGCGGATCGCCATCCCGATGCTGATGGAGTGCGAGGCGGTGGCCTTTCTCCCAGGCTGGCAGCAGAGCAGTGGGGCCCGCCGAGAGTTCACCCGGGCGCAGGCGTTTGGTCTCGATCTGTACCAGTTGAGCGTTGGTGACGTGGCCGGGCAAATCTGGATCAATGGCATTGAACTACTGGATATTTAAACAGTATTATTTGACCAAGGCCTACATCATGACAATCGGGAGAGTGACATGCAGGTGTTGAGTTTTGACAGTGAAGAGTTCGGCAAGGTGCGCCTGATCCAGGAAGATGGGCGAGTGCTGTTCTGCGCTGTCGATGTGTGCAAGGCGTTGGGCTACAGCAATGCGCGTGATGCCGTGAAGCGCCATGTGGATGAAGGGGATGTCGTGAAACGCGACACCCCCACAACCAGCGGGGTGCAGGAGGTTTCATTCCTCGATGAGGGTGGGGTCTACGCCCTGATCTTCGGCAGCAAATTGCCGGCGGCCAAGGCCTTCAAACGGTGGGTCACCGGTGAAGTCCTTCCGTCCTTGCGCACGACCGGCCAGTACCAGGTGCCCACCGGTCCGACGGTCAATGTGGAGGCGGTACAGGTCGAGCTGCTGTTTGCCGAGACCGCCGCCCGCATGCTGAACGTCAGCAACTCCGGCAAGCTGGGCATGCTGCAGACCATCCAGCGCCAGCATGGCCTGCCGAACCTGCTGCCCTCCTACGCCATCGACGCGCCGAGCGACGCCACTGACGGCAGCTCGCGGGCCACCTTCTCGGCCACCGAAGGCCTGAAACAGCACGGGGTGACCATGGGGGTGCGCTATTTCAACGCGCTGCTGGAGTCGAAAGGGCTGATCGTCAAGATGAGCCGGCCGTCCAGCAAGACCCCGGACAAGCAGAAGGAGTTCTGGTCGATCACGCCAGCCGGGCTGCGTTATGGCAAGAACATCGTGGATCCGCGCTGCCAGCGTGAGACGGCGCCGCACTGGTACCAGAGCCGCTTTGCCGATCTGCTGGCCAAGGTCGGCCTGGGGAAGGTGGCGGCATGAACCTTCCCTGCGGTTTGTCACTGCGGCCCTACAGCGGGCCATTCGCCGGGTCCCTGCACCACGTCGTGGACAGCAACGGGGTGGTTGTGCGCAATGCCACCGTGCTGGAGGTGGAACTGGCGGCCGCCCTGCATGAGCTGGAGCGATCTGCCGAGGTGATGCAGCATGCTGCTGCCACCGGCATGACGCCGGAGGCGCTGGCCTTCGCGGCAGAAAGGGCCGCTCACTCTGCCATCCGGATCCGGCAGGAGGTATCCGGCCATGACATTCAATCTGGCGCGGCTTCCTGAAGGGGACCGTCAGAGGGTACAATTGGATAAGCAGGCGGCCCTCCTTGTGTGGCGGTGCCGCCTCGGCCAGGCGAGTCGCGATGATGTCGCCAAGGCCATCACTCAACAGCCAGCGGAGTACCAGGAGTATTTTCGCGATCGGCTGAACCACTACCGTGAGGTAAAGGGGTCACATGAGCAGTAAATTCACGAGCCGCAGCGCGGCCAGAGCGCAGCACCTGCAGCAGCAGGCCAACAACCCTGCCGGGGCCGCCATCAATGCCAGCGCCGAGCTGTTCCGTTCCATCGACACCGCCTGCCCGGGCCTGACGGCCACCGAGGCTGCTCGCCGGGTTATCGCATCCGAAGCAGCCGCCCTGCGCCGCACGGCCAGTTATCAGCTTCTGGCCCGTCTTGGCCCGCTGCTCGACAAGTTGGAGATGGTGGAGAAGCTGGGATGATGCCGACCCATCCGGTCTTTGTGCCAGAGATGGGGGTGGTGCTGCTGAAGGTGGGGGAGGAGCTGGCCAAGCTGCGCACCTCTCTATCCAACCGCCCGGCGGTGCTCGTCCCTGCTCCAGAAGGGGGTGATCTGCTGGCCCAGTTCCCTGAGCTGGCCATGGCCCTGCTCAATCCCGCCATCGTCAAGGCTGCCGGCGGCGAGCTGGCCTTGCGCAGTGTAGGCCAGTGCCTGATCGGCCATGGCTGCATCGGGGAGTCGGTCACCGCCGAGATGGGCGGCCTGCCGCTGCCTCTGTGCTGACACCACGATAGCGAGTTCCGCGACGGCCAGTTGCCGTTCAACCCTAGTCAGCATGCCGAGGCGATCGCCCGGGCGCTGCTGACCAAGGTGGCCGGCTGGTGCGGGGTGCAGCTTGCTCAGTTGCAGGCACGGGATCTCTGTTGGTGGGCCAGCGTGTACAAGGTGCAAGGGCATCTGCCGATCGCCGTTGTTCGTCATGCCTGCCGCTTGCCGCCGCTGGAGCCAGAGCGTGTGCTGGTGCCAGGGCGCGGTTATCGGGAGACTGATGCCCGCTATCGGGTGAACCAAGAGGCCCTGCTGGATCAGGACCCGCTGGCAGAGCTGCGCGGCAGGATCAAGGCCAAGCCGGTGGTGAAGGCCATCGACCCAGAGCCGCCGATGCTGCACATCCCCCGCCCCAAGATGAAGCGGTGGGAGTCTGCCAACTATCTGGCGTTCGTGCGCCAGCTGCCCTGCGTAGTGACCGGCCAGACCGATGGCATCGAGGCACACCACGTGGTGGGGCACGGGCTCAGCGTGATGGGCAGCAAGACCCATGACCTGATGACCTTCCCGCTCTGCCACCAGGCACACATGGAATTGCACAACAATGGCTGGCAGCAGTGGGAGCAAGCCCACGGCAGCCAGCTGGATCACGTCGCGATGACGTTAAACAAGGCCGCCGGCCTAGGAGTGTTTGGATGACGCCATACAGTGGAAGGGTGGTGAAGGCGCGGGCCCGCCCGCAGCCGGTACCTGGCTCGATGAACAAGACCGAGGAGGCCTATGCCGGCCACCTGCGTCAGCTGATGCCGGCAGGGGAGGTGCTGCACTTCGAGTTTGAGCCGCTCAAGCTGCGGCTGGCCGATAAGACCTTCTACACCCCGGATTTCATGGTGGTGCGCCGGGATGGGCTGATTGAGCTGCACGAGGTGAAAGGGTTCTGGGAGGACGATGCCCGGGTCAAGATCAAGGTGGCAGCCAAGCAGCACTGGATGTTCACCTTCGTAGGGGTACAGCGCAAAGGCGCCGGCTGGTCACTGGAGGCATTCTGATGAGGCTCGAGTACGCAATTTCCATCGGTTCGCCGCGCTCGGTGATGATCCAGGCGATTCAATCTCGTTCGACAGGAGCCAGCCATTTGACCAAGGCGGATGTTCTGGGGGCCCTTGGTCTGGTGCAGAAATACGAGGCCGTTGGCCTGGCACTGGTGATGGCCCGCTACACCAAGGACAAGGAGAGCCACCGTAAGGCGGTGATCGGGGTGATGGCCGAGTGCAGCAAGCTGGCACCGAAGTACGTGGGGGCCGTCAAGGAGCGTCGGCAGGGTCTGGCACTCAAGGCGCTGGCCGCGCTGGCGGTTCAGCACTTCTGCCGCACCGTGGACACCCCGTGGGCGGCCTGCCACCCGCAGTTCTGCCGGGGGCGCGGGGTGATCCGCGATCTGGAGCTGAGCCGGCTGCACGGCAAGGCCATCGACAAGACCTGCCCCCGCTGCAATGGTACCGGCCTGCGTCCTATCCCGGGTACCCAGGTGCGCCGCGCCATCGAGCCGCTGCTGGGTACCCTGACCCGCTGTGAGTGGGAGCAGCAGTGGTACCCGCTCTATCAGGCTGTGCTGGCCTGGTGCCATGTGCAGGAGAGCGAGGTGGAGGCGTTCTACAAGCGGGTGACGGCGGCGTGATATACCTTATGGTATTCAATTGATGTATAAATCACGTTTTTTATTTATAGGCTGAACCTTGAAAATCTGATTTCTATAAAATTCCCATTGACAGATAGAATTACAGGTCTGTAAATTATGCCCACTGGCAGCCCATGCCAAATAACTCACGCACTTAATTTTCATCCGAGCAGATAATGCCGGAGGCTCGCTATTATGTTAATGACAGAATATCCACTCCATTATTGGCAGGGGAAAGGGGTTTTCACAGCTGAAATTTATGGGGAGGAGTTCATGGAGTTTAAGGTCCCCCAGCTGCTTGGCGCTGGGAACTCTGCGCTCAAAATGATGATCCTGGCTCATGAGCAGGCTGGTCGTGACATGGGGGGCATGCTGGGCGGAGCTGGCGGCACTGCAAGAATTTACCCGCCTTGGTGAGATTGGCAGTGTTGTTGTGCTGACAGGGTCTCTTGGCCATAGGATGGTGTTATGTCGCTGAAAGGTGCAATGGGAGCTGCTCTGCTCTTGTATTTTATCTACCTTTTATCAGGTTTGTTTGCGGCTGCTGTAACTGGGGTGCACAACATTTCGCAGACAGAGGCCAGTGCGTGTGCCGAAGGTTTTTTAGGTAGCTTGACTCGCAAGCAGGCTAAGACATGCGCTGTGTTGTTCACTCATCCAACTGGGCTTGTGAAGAGAACCCCCAGCGGAAATGCACTATTTATAGAGCTTCAGGTATCTCGAGGTGACATGAAGAGGCTACATCTCGCTGTGCTATCGACTTCACCGGAGAGCATGGCGAGCGCAGTATCGTTTGATGAGTGGTGGAGCAGTTTGCCGATTGAAGGCAGTTGACAGTCAAAAGCAATTTTGTGTAGAGTGAAAGCCAATGATGGAAGACTGCACCCGAAAGGATGCGGTCTTTTTCTTTTCTGTTTCCAAACCTCGGCTTCGCCGGGGTTTTTTCGTTTCTGGAGCCCCGCGGGGTGGTGGGTATGCGAATGCCTGAAAAAGACTTGGGCCTGCTGGCCTGGCTGCTGGCTTGGGCCGATGCCCACTGGTCCGCTTTGTACGGCTTTATCCTGTCGGTGGTGATCTCCTGGTTGAGGGTGACCTACTCCGGCGGAGCAATAAGGCAGCGCCTGCTGGAGTCTGCCTTGTGTGGCGCTATCTCGTTGTCGGTGATGTCTGGGCTGGATCTGCTCGGAATCCCGGCGACGGCCTCTGGCTTTGTCGGCGGCTCTATCGGTTTTCTCGGGGTAGAGAAAATCCGCGAGTTTGCTGGTCGTGTGCTCGATCGGAGGTTTGGCGATGGTCAAGGTTAACCGCATTTCAGTGGATGGCGTAGCCGTTGCTCACTACTTCGAGAACTGCAAGCTGCAGGCCTATCCTGACCCGGGCAGCAAGAACGGTGAACCTTGGACCATCGGCCGGGGGCATACAGGCCCCGAAGTGCAGCCTGGGCTGGTATGGACGCAGGCACAGGCCGATGCCGCATTCCTGGTAGACATTGCACGTTTCGAACGTGATGTGCTGTCGCTGGTCAAGGTGCCCGTCAATCAGGGCCAGTTCGATGCTCTGGTGCTGTTCAGTTACAACGTCGGCAGCAAGGCCCTTGAAAGCTCTACCCTGCTGCGCAAGCTGAACGCCGGCGACTATGACGGTGCTGCAGTCGAATTCCGCCGCTGGAACAAGAACGACGGCAAGGTGATGCGCGGCCTTACCCGCCGCCGTGCTGCCGAGGAATGCCTGTTCATGGGCATGAACGGCAGTGAGGCAATAAAGCATGGAGTGGCAGCAGCATGATCCCAGTCAGGCAGTTCCTTAGCTCATCCCGTCCTGTGGTGTGGTTTCTGGTTCGCCTGACAGCAGTGGCCCTGCTGGTGTGGTGGATAAACCACTCTGGCTACACCGAAGGCGCCCACGACAAGGAACTTGAGTGGTCTGCCAAGTGGGAGAAGCAGTCGGCCGAACTGGCGACGGCAAGGGCCGATGCCGAGATTGCTGCCCGCAAGGCTGAGCAGCGCCGTCAGGCAGATATTGATAGGGTGAGACAAGATGCAGAACAACAGATCGCCAATGCTGAACGCGACGCTGCTGTCGCTGACGCTGCTGCTGTCGGCCTGCGCGAGCAAGCCAGCCGTCTTGCTCTCAGAGCCAGTCAGTGCGCCAGCCATTCCGGCACTGCCCAGTCAGGCGATGCAGCCGGACAGTCCGCCGTGGTGCTCGCCGACCTGCTCGGCCGGGCTGATGCGCGAGCGGGAGAGCTGGCAAGAGCGTATGACCGCGCTCGAGCATCAGGCTTGGCCTGCCAAAGAGCCTACTTCTCCCTGACCAATCCCGATTAACCGAATTGCCGCACCGAGTCACTCTCCAAACTGACGGGTCGTCCCGTGTAACTGCGTCCGGTGCGGCGCCCTATTTTGTCCATCGCAGAGACCCATCATGGAAAACCAACACCGCCAGATCAAAGGTTACCGCGAGCTGAGCCAGCAAGAGATAGACCTGATGAACCGCATCAAGGAGAAGGGAACTGAGCTGCTGGCGCTGCAATCCGAGCTGGCGGCCATGATTGGTCAGCAGCATTTCGACAAGTCGCATGGACCAGTAGATGAGTTCGAGCGCTTTGAGGCTGCAGAGCCGATGCGCTGGGCGAACATCGGTAAGACCGACATACAAACTGGCATCATGGCGCTGGTTCGAGCTGTAGCTCAGCCTGCTGGCGTCTGATGCCTCCACGTATCAAGCAGATCTGCCGGGCCAAAGGGTGTCACGCCCTGACTGATAACCCTGGCGGGTATTGTGCCGATCATGCGGGTCAGGCTGTCGGATGGCGGCGTGTGGCTGCCAAGTCATCGGCAGAGCGTGGCTATGGTGCCAGCTGGCGCAAGCGGCGCGAGCGAATCATGCAGCGCGACCGCGGGCTGTGTCAGCCCTGCGTTCGCAAGGGGATCATCACCCAAGCCTATGCCGTTGACCACATCGTGCCAAAGGCCACAGGCGGCACAGATGACGATAGCAACCTCGAGGCCATCTGCCGGTGCTGCCACAAGCAGAAGACACAGCAGGAGGCCTCTGCTGGCCGCCATGGGCAATCCTGAGGGGGAGGGGGGGATCAAATCCTTCCACCTTTTCGCCTCCGTGACTGCCAGCCCGGTCGAATTTTTATACCCGCGAAATTAAAAATTTAAATGGAGGGCGCGATGGCAGGGGCACCAAGAGCGCCTGGTCAAGGTCGCAAGCCCAAACCGACGGCGCTGAAGCGGCTGGCAGGCAACCCCGGCAAGCGCTCGCTGAACAACGCCGAGCCCACATTCACCCCACTGCTCTATGTCGATTGCCCTGAATGGCTGGCAGAAGACCAGTGGGCCCCGACCATGTGGGACATGGTGATCCGTGAGCTCTGCGGTGCCGAGGTGCTCTGCGTCACCGACCTGCACAACCTCGAGGCCTTCTGCGCGGCCTACTCGCGCTGGCGCAGAGCCGAAATCGAGATCGCCAAACACGGCCTGGTTGTCGAAGGGGCAACTGGCGGGCCGGTCAAAAACCCCGCCTGTACGGTGGCCAACGAATCACTCAAGCAGATGACCAGCTACGGCTCGCTGCTTGGGCTGGACCCGTCCAGCCGCTCACGCCTGATCGGAGGCAACAAGAAACAGGGAGGGGGGAACCCGTTCGCAGCTTTGTAGGGATGACCGATGGCAACACGCAAAAGTTATCCCTATGTCAACGTGGCAAACGGCTACGCCCGCGACGTGGTGCGCGGCAAGACCCCCGCCTGTCGCTACGTCATCCAGGCCTGCCAGCGGCACCTCGATGATCTGGCCAAGGAGAAGTCGGCCAAGTTTCGGTTCCGCTTCGACAAGGACAAGGCTGAGCGAGCCGCCACATTTGTCCAGCTCATGCCCCATACCAAGGGGGAGTGGGCGTTCAAGCGCCAGACCCTGAACCTTGAGCCGTGGCAAATGTTCATCATCTGCTGCGTCTTTGGCTGGGTGCGCAAGGGGAGCGGCCTGCGCCGCTTCCGCGAGGTCTACAACGAGATCCCGCGTAAAAACGGCAAGTCGGCGCTCTCTGCGCCGGTCGGCCTCTACTGCTTCGCGGCAGACAACGAATTCGGCGCCGAGGTTTACTCCGGCGCCACCACAGAAAAACAGGCGTGGGAGGTGTTTCGCCCCGCCCGCCTGATGGCCAAGCGCACCCAGGCGCTACTCGATCACTTCGGTATCGAGGTCAACGCCAGCAACCTGAATATCCCCTCTGACGGCGCCCGCTTCGAGCCGCTGATTGGCAACCCAGGTGATGGCCAGTCGCCATCCTGTGCCATCGTGGATGAATACCACGAGCACGACACGGATGACCTATACACCACCATGATCACCGGTATGGGCGCCCGCCGCCAACCGTTGATGTGGGTCATCACCACTGCTGGCTACAACATCGATGGCCCCTGCTACGACAAGCGGCGGGAGGTGATCGAAATGCTGGCGGGCACGGTGCCAGATGATGAGCTGTTCGGCATCATCTACACCATTGACGAGGGTGACGACTGGACTGACCCCAAGGTGTTGGCTAAGGCCAACCCCAACATGGGCGTCTCCGTCTACTCCGAATACCTGCTGGCACAACAGGCCAAGGCCATCAAGTCGGCCCGCTTTGCCAACATCTTCAAGACCAAGCACCTCAACGTCTGGGTGTCGGCAAAAACCGCCTACTACAACATGGAAGCATGGAAGGCCTGCGAAGATCGCAGTCTGACGCTGGAGCAGTTCGAGGGGCAGGAGCAGATCCTCTCGTTCGACCTTGCCCGCAAGCTCGACATGAACTCCATGGCCAGACTGTTCTGGCGAGATATTGACGGCAAGCGCCACTACTACTCGATAGCCCCAGAGTTCTGGGTACCGGAAGATACGGCCTTCAACACCGACAACCGGCGACTGGCAGAGCGTTACCAGAAATGGATGAACCTTGGCGAGCTCAGCACCACAGAAGGTGCCGAGATCGACTATCGCGAAATCCTGGCCGTAGCCAAAGAGGCGGCCGCCAGTGGCAACGTGCTGGAAGTCCCGCTCGACCCGGCAGGCGCAACCGCACTGGCTCACGATCTGGCAGATGAGGGATTGACCCCCATCTCCATCACCCAGAACTACACCAACATGAGCGAACCGATGCGAGAGCTGGAGGCCGCCATTCAGTCCGGCCGTTTTCATCACGATGGCAACAGCCTGATGACCTGGTGTATCGGCAACGTGATCGGCAAGAACCTGCCCGGTAACGATGATGTGGTGCGCCCGGTCAAGGAGTCTGCTGATCAGAAAATTGACGGCGCTGTCGCGCTCATGATGGCCATCGGCCGCGCCATGGTCGCGGGCCGCGGCAATACCAAATCCATTTACGAAACCACGGACGTCCTATGCTGATGAACATCATCGCCTTTCTGGTGGGCCTGCTGGGTGCCGCCGCGCTGACCTATGGCGCCTGGCTCTGGTCTGCCCCGCTCGGCTGGGTGGTCAGTGGCCTGTTGGCGCTGGGCTGGTCTGCCTGGTTGAGTCGTGCCATTGCCTGGCACCAAAACAACAAACAGCGAGGTGGTGACTGATGTTCTTCCCATTCCTGTTTGAGCGCAGGGGTGGCGGTGGCAACTTCAGTCAGTGGATCTCGAGCGTAGGGGCGCGGCGCAGCAAGGCAGGCGTCATGGTCACGCCGGAGTCTGCGCTGGCGCAAGGCACTGTCCGCGCCTGCGTCACCCTGCTGGCTGAATCCATTGCCCAACTGCCGTGCGAGCTCTACCAGCGCAGCGACGACAGTCGCACTCGGGCGACCGACCACCCGCTGTACGACATCATCCACGCCTGCCCTAACCAGAAAGACACCAGCTTCGAGTTTAACGAGCAGCGCATGGGCCACCTCGGCTTGCGCGGCAACAGCTACAGCCTGATCGATCGCAGTGGCGACGGCTATATCACCGAGCTGATCCCGGTCAATCCGGACAAGATCATGGTGCTCAAGGGGTCGAACGGTCTCCCGTTTTATAAGTTGCTCGACGGCAGCAACGAGATCCTGCCGATGCGGATGATGCACCACGTCAAGGGCTTCAGCCTGGATGGTTACCTTGGTGTCTCGCCGATCCAGAGCAACCCGGATGCAATCGGGTTGGCCATGGCGGTGGATGAGCATGCCGGATCGGTATTTGCCAACGGCACCACCCTGTCAGGAACAATCGAAACCACCGGAAAGCCATTCACAACCCAAGAGTCACTGGAGCAGTTCAAGTCGAAGTTTGTTGATGCCTACGCCGGGGCCCGCAACTCTTTCGGTGTGGCGATCTTGCAGGAGGGGATGCAGTACAAACAGATGGCAATGACCAACGAGCAGAGCCAACTGCTCGAGTCCCGCAAATATGGCGCCATCGAAATCTGCCGCCTCTACAAGGTCCCGCCGCACATGATCGGCGAGCTGGATCGGGCAACCAACAACAACATCGAGCATCAGGGGCTGCAGTTCGTCATCTACACCCTGCTGCCGTGGGTCAAGCGCATCGAGGCCGCCATGATGCGCGACCTGCTGCTGCCGAGTGAGCGCAAAGACCTCTATATCGAGTTCAACCTCTCCGGCCTGCTGCGGGCAGACCAGAAGTCCCGTTACGAGTCATACGCCCTCGGCCGCCAGTGGGGCTGGCTCAGCGTCAACGATATCCGCCGGTTGGAAAACCTGCCCCCGATCCAGGGTGGCGATATCTACCTGACCCCGCTCAACATGGTCTCTACCGGCAAGGTGCCGCAAGGCATCAGCCAGGCGACCCAGGAACAAATCACGGAAATCGAGGCCATCCTATGCCGAAGCTGATGATCAACTACCCGCACCTGGCCAGCCAGGTGTTCGGGTGTCCGCTCTACGTCACCCAGGAGGTGCTGGCAGGGGTCAAGAGCCTGCTGATGCCCCGCATGCTGGGTAACCAGATCGAGGTGATGGCCGCCGATGACCTGCCGGATGGGCTGGAGCCAAAACAGCTCGAAGCCCGCAGCGAATCGCAATACCGCGTGGAAGGGCTGGCGGTGATCCCGCTGCACGGCATTCTGGTGGCGCGGCGCAGTCAAATCGATAACGCCTGCACCGAGCTGACCAGCTACGAGTGGGCGCGGGCGCAGATCGCCACAGCGCTCGCCGATGAGCGGGTCAAAGAGATCGTGCTCGATATCAACTCCGGCGGCGGCCATGCGGTCGGCTGCAAGGAGCTGGCCGACTACATCTATGCCGAGCGCAGCGTCAAGCCGATCACCGCGCTGGTCAACTTCTCTGCCTACTCGGCGGCCTACTTCATTGCCTCAGCCTGTAGCAAGGTGGTGGTCAGTGAAACCGGCGGCTGCGGCTCTGTTGGCGTCATCATGGAGCACATGGAGGTGAGCAAGTGGGAGGAGGAGGTTGGACTCAAGTTCACCACCTTCTACCGCGGTGACCGCAAAAAGGACGGCACCCCCCACGAGCCCCTCAGCGATGGCGCCATGGCGGCGATCAACCACCGCATGGATCAGGCCTACGACCTGTTTATCAGCTCAGTGGCCCGCTATCGCGGCCTGTCCGTCGAGCAGGTGAAAGCTACCGAGGCCACCCTCTACAGCGGTGTCGAGGCGGTCAACAACGGGCTGGCTGATGAACTGGCCAACCCGCAGGATTATCTCAACGGCCTGGCCGCCAGCGTGGCCAAGCGGACCAAACCGGCGCAAAGCATCGGCCTGAGGGCCCGTGCCATCGAAATGCAGAACCTACTCTAGCCCAGCGGCGGAGCACATCCCAACAAGCCCCGAAAGGGGCTTTTTTTATGTCCAAAGGAAACTAATCGATGAAGACTATCGAAGCCCTCCGCCGCGAGCGTGGCGAAATCGCCGCCCTGGTCAAAGCCTTGGCAGAACTCGAAGCCAGCGGCACCGCTCTCACCGACGAGCAGCTGCAGCAGTTTGCCGACCTGGAGAGCGAAGCGAACAAGATCAGCGCCGCCATCGCCCGCCAGGAGAGCGCCGAGCGCCTGATGGCGCAGCAGGCGGCACCGGTCAACGCTCGCGGCCCCCAGGCTCCTCCGGCTGGCCATATGAAGCAGGAGCTGAAACAATATCAGGGCGCAGGCTTTGCCCGTATGGCGATGGCTGTCGCTGCCGGCAAGGGTGACCTGCAGCTGGCAGAGAAGTTCGCTGCCACAGAAATCGGCGATCAGCAGGTGGCTATGGCCATCAGTACCGCCGCCGGTTCTGGTGGTGCCCTGATCCCCGAGAACTTGCACTCCGAAGTGATCGAGCTGCTGCGCCCGAAGACGATTGTGCGCAAGCTGGGGGCCCGCGTACTGCCTCTTCCCAATGGCAACCTCTCTCTGCCGCGCATGAGTGGCGGCGCCCAGTCCAGCTACGTGGGTGAGGGCACTGATGCCAACAGCAGCGCCAGCCAGTTCAACGATGTGAAGCTGTCCGCAAAGACCATGATCACCCTGGTGCCCATCAGTAACCAGTTGATCGGCCGTGCTGGCTACAACGTCGAACAGCTGGTGCTGAGCGACATGATCGCCGCCATGGCGGTGCGCGAGGACAAAGCCTTCCTGCGCGATGACGGCACCGGCAACACCCCGACCGGCTTCAAGAAGGTCGCGACCGACAATAGCCGCACCGTCGAGTGGGCTGGTACCGCCGACCTGCCGACCATCGACGCTTACCTGGACAAGCTCATCCTGATGCTGATGAACTCCAACAGCCTGATGATCAACCCGGGCTGGGGTATGAGCCCGCGCACCTGGATGAAGCTGTTCGGCCTGCGCGATGGCAACGGCAACAAGGTCTATCCGGAGATGGCGTCTGGCCTGCTCAAGGGTTACCCCATTGCGCACACCAACACCATTCCGGCCAACCTCGGCACCGGCACCAACGAGTCTGAGGTCTATTTCGCCGACTGGAATGATGTGGTGATCGGCGAGCAGGACAACATGACCATCGACTTCTCCACCGAAGCTACCTACAAGGACACCAACGGCGATCTGGTCAGCGCCTTCTCCCGCAACCAGTCGCTGATCCGCCTGGTCGGCAACCACGATGTGGGCTTCCGTCATCCGGAAGGTTTGGCGCTGGGTACCAAGGTTACCTGGTAGGGCCGCAGCAGGGCGCCGTACTGGCGCCCTCTCTCATCACCTTGTAACAAGGAGCCGACATGGCCAAGCAACCAAAAGGGGCTCGCGCAGGGCTGGCACCTGCCACTGACGCCGATCACGAGCAGCAGAGCAGCGAACCGCCGCAGGAGCCGACCCGCAATGCAACTGACCCCCCCCAACCCTATGCCGATGCAGGCACTGGGCAAGATCCCCACGCCGGAACTGGCGAAGGCGATGAATCAGATTCTGACCACCACGCAGCAGGTCAAGCGCCAGGCGATGCAGCCGGAGCTGGCGCCGCGCCGCTGACCGGTGATCAGTCCGCTGGCGCCACTGACGCCAATTGCGGGCAGCAGAGCGGCGATGATCCCGCACCTACCCATGATGAGCGGGTGCTGGTGCGTTTCACCGGCCCCTGGAAGAACTACAGCCGTGGTGACATCACCCGACTGTCACCAGTCGAAGCCGAATTGGTGATCAAGAAAGCGCTGGCGGACGCCGAGCCAGGACAAGCCGAGGAGTAGTTATGCCGTGGATCACGCTGGAAGAGGTGAAGGACCAGTGCCGCCTCGAGGAGGATGACGCCAGCCAGGATCTGCTGCTTAACCTCTACATCGGGGCCGCCCGCCGGGCTATCGAGCAGCACACCGATCGGGAGCTGCTCGATGCGCCACAGGCCGAGATGACGGATCGCCAGCTAGTGATCGGCGATGACCTCAAGGCCGCTGGCCTGCTGATGGTGGCGCACTGGTTCAACAACCGGGAGGCGGTCTCCGACTTCGAGAAGGTCGAGGTCCCCTTTGCCTTTCGCTACCTGATTGGCCCCTACACCAGGATGCCGATATGAAGATCCGCCAATCGTCAGTCGTCAACGCGATGCGCCCGCCCAGCGCCGGCGAGCTCAAGCAGCGCCTGCAGATCCGGCGAGTTACCGAAGAACCAGCCGAGGAATTTTCCACCAGGCAGGTGTACCACGACCAGATCAACGCCTGGGGCAAGCTGATGCCTGTCACCGGCGGAATCTATCAGGCTGGGGTGCAGATTGACGAGAAGGTGACGCACAAATGCCTGATCCGCTGGCGCCAGCTCACCTGTGACCACCAAATGGTACACAAGGGGGCTGTCTATCGGGTGAAGCGCTGCGAGCCGCTCAACGGCGAAACCGTCTGGGCGCTGGTCGAACTGGAGCAGCTTGACCTGCCGACATAACAAGAGAGGCTGCCATGTCGTTTGAGAACTCAAACTCCGGCATCTACCTCCACGTTGATTTCCCTGACGCGCAGGAGATCCGCTTCAACAAGGCCCGCGTCAGGCGGGCATTTGTCGATATCGGCCGGACCCTGCTGCGCGACAACCGGCGAGCAGTGGCGCGGCGGGCGATATCAGGAGCCGGGCAGGCTCCCGGCTACCAGTCCGGCGATCTGGCCAAATCGATCGGCTACTTCGTGCCGCGAGCGACCGCCAACCGCCCGGGCTTTATGGTCAAGGTCAGCCACAACAAGGGCGAAGGGGCATCGAAAGATATCCCGAGCGACGGCTTTTACCCGGCATACCTCTTTTACGGGGTCAGGCGTGGCGCCAAGCGCGTCAAGAGCCACCGCAAGGGGGCCAGCGGCGGCTCGCCGTGGCGTATCGCCCCCCGCCAGAACTACTTTGCCAAAACCCTCAAATACCGCAGCTACGAAATCCAGCGAACCTTGTTCACTGCGCTGAGGGCATCGGTCAGGCCGGAGAAACCGACATGAAGATAAGCCCGCTGATTGCGGCCATTCGCCAGCGCTGCCCCATGTTTGGCGGCAGGGTGGCCGGTGCGTCCGAGTTCAAGCCGCTGGCCGAGAACAGCAAGCTGGCCCTGCCGGCAGCCTATGTCATCCCACTCGATGACAATGTAGAAGAAAACCGCAGCCAGACCGACTACTGGCAGAAGATCACCGACGCCTTTGCCGTGGTGGTGGTGGTCAACAACACCCAGGACGCCCGCGGGCAAGCCTCGGTTGATGTGATAGAGGAGGCGCGAGAGGCACTCTGGAAGGCCCTGCTAGACTGGTCGCCGGACGAGAAGAAGTACGACGGCATTACCTATCAGGGCGGCAACCTGCTCGATATGAATCGGGCACACCTCTACTACCAGTTTGAATTCTCGGCCGAGTTCGAGATCGGCCCGGAAGATACCCGCCAATGGACAGATCTGGAGGCACTCCCCGAGTTTGAGGGGCTATGTGGTCACGGCGACCAGTGGGGTATCGACTATATCAGCCCTGGGCTGGGCCCGGATGTGGTGCCGCCAGAGTGGCGCATCATCGAGCATCAGTTCAACTTCCCGGTCAACACCGTATTCGTCAGCGATTACAGCAACATGCTCAAGCTGGCTCACGCCATGAATGACGCCAGCCCGCTCGGATTCGCCCCAACCCCACAGGAATAAACATGTTCGTCAAACCCAATGACGGTCGATCGGTCCCCGATCCTGACCGCGGCGACCTGCTGCCCGCTGAAGGGCGCGAGGTGATCGCCAATCAGTATTGGTATCGCCGCCAGCTTGATGGCGATGTCGTCATCGAACCTCCGGTTGAACAAGAGCCGGAAGCCGAGCAAGAGCCAGCAGCCGAGGCCGCAACTCAGGTCACGGCCAGCAAGAAGGGAGCAAAATAATGCCCGTCAGCTTCAACAATATTCCCGCCGATCTGCGGGTTCCGCTGTTCTATGCGGAGATGGACAACTCGGCGGCCAATAGCGCCAGCGAAACCCTGCGGGCGCTGGTGCTGGGCCATGGCCTGGCTTCTGTCACCACCGGCAAGAACCAGTTGCAGCAGATCACCAACCCCGCCTTGGCGGCAGGTCTGGTCGGTGCCGGCAGCCAGCTGGCCGCCATGGTGGCAGCCTATCGCAATGTCGATTCGTTCGGCGAGCTGTGGCTGATCGACGTGCCTGAGCCCAGCGCAGGCGCTGCTGCGATCGCCACCATCACGGTGACCGGTACCGCCATCTCTGCCGGCGTGGTTTCGCTCTACATCGCTGGCAAGCGCGTGCAGGCCGGGGTGTCAGCCTCTGCTGCCGCAACTGCGGTGGCATCCAGCATCAAGGCGGCCATCGATGCCGATACCAGCCTGCCGGTGACCGCAGCCGTCTCTGCTGGTGTGGTGACGGTTACTGCGAAATGGAAGGGGCTGACCGGTAACGATATCAACCTGGCGCTCAACTACCGTGGTGTGATGGGTGGCGAATCCCTGCCCAACGGCATCAACGTGGCCCTGACTGCCATGAGCAACGGCGCTGGCTCGCCGGATCTGACCGCTGCCATTGCGGCCATGGGTGATGAGCCGTTCGACTTTATCGCCACTCCCTGGCATGACAGCGGATCGTTGGATGTGCTGGAGGCGGAGATGAACGACGCCACCGGCCGCTGGTCGTGGTTGCGCCAAATCTACGGCCATCTCTACAGCGCCAAGCGCGGCACGCTCTCTGAACTCTCTACCTTCGGCAAAGCCCGCAACGGCCAGCACGTCACCATGACCGGCATTGAGCCGCTGACGGCTGCCTCGCCTTACGAAGTGGCGGCTGCCAGCTGTGCCCGCAATGCGGTGTTTATCCGCATCGACCCGGCGCGGCCGACCCAGACCGGCGAACTGAACGGCCTGCTGCCGGCACCAACCGGCAAGCTCTTCACCAAGGGCGAGCGCCAGGTGCTGCTGACCAGTGGCATCGCCACCCAGACGGTTAGCTCTGGTGTGATGATGGTCGAACGGGCGATCACCATGTACCAGCGCAACAAGTACGGTGCCGCCGACAACTCCTATCTCGACAGCGAGACTCTGCACACCTCCGCCTATGTGATCCGCCGGTTGCGCACCTTGGTGACCAGCAAGTATGGCCGCCACAAGCTGGCCAACGACGGTACCCGCTTTGGTGAGGGGCAGGCCATCGTCACCCCGGCGGTGATCAAGGGCGAACTCAACGGCGAATACCGCGTCATGGAGCGACTCGGCATCGTCGAAAACAGCGAGCTGTTCGCCCAGTACCTGATCGTGGAACGAGATGGCGATTCCGGTCGGGTCAACGTGCTGTTCCCGCCGGACTACGTCAACGGTCTGCGCGTCTTCGCGCTGCTCAACCAATTCCGTCTGCAATACCAGGAGGCATAAATGGGCCGCATCGCAGGTACTTGTTATTTCAAGGTTGACGGCGAGCAGCTGTCAGTCACCGGGGGGATGGAGATCCCCCTTAACACCAACGTCAAAGAGTCCATCGTGGGGCTCGATGGTGGTGTTGATTACAAGGAGACTCATCGGCCTCCCTACATCAAGGCGTCCTTCAAAATTCCGAAGGGCTTCCCGCTCAAAAAGATCACCACGAGCGATGACATGACAATCACCGCCGAGTTGGCGAATGGTCAGGTCTATGTGTTGAAAAGCGCATGGCTGGAGGGGGAGGCCAACCACAACCCTGAAGACGGCACCGCCGACATGCAATTCAACGGAAAAGAAGGGTTCCATCAATGAGCAAGAAAGTCATCGTTCTGTCCGAGCCGATTCAGGCCCATGGTGAACCAGTCTCTGAACTGTCACTCAGCAAGCCGACCGGCGAGCAAGTTTGCCGCCTGGGTCTGCCTTACACCATGACTCCCGAGGGGGAGATCAGCATCAACATGAAAAAGGTGAAGGGCTATCTGATCGAGCTGTGCTCTATCCCGGCCAGCGCCGTGGAGCAGATTGAGCCGGCCGACCTCAACAATGCCGCCTGGGACGTCGCCGGTTTTTTCCTGAAGGGGTAACCGAGCGAGACATTCTCGACCGCTACTTTGACATGGCGAGGTGGTGGAAGGCGGGCGATCCCATCGCCTTCCTTCACCATGACTTTGACGCCCTGGCCTTGATGGAGTGCCAGTGTGAGCGGCTGATGAAGGCCGAAAAATAGGTGATTTATGGCTAACGAATTTCAACTCAAAGCCCTGATCACCGGTGTAGACAAGTTGTCTCCGGCGCTCAAGGGTATCCGCAAAAATATCAAAGGTTGGCAGCGTGATCTCCAGAGTGCTGGGGAGGGGGCTCCTGCGATCGCTGCTGGGCTGGCTGCTGCAGTTGGTGGCAGCCTGGCTGCCTTTGCGCAGTCAGAGAATGCCGCTACCGGCCTCAAGGTGGCGATGATGGATGCCGCTGGCTCGGTCGGCCCCGAATTCAAGAAGATTAACGATCTGGCGGTTGGTTTAGGCAACAAGCTGCCCGGCACCACAGCCGATTTTCAGAACATGATGACCATGCTGCAGAGACAGGGTCTGAGTGCCGAAACCGTCTTGGGTGGGGTGGGCGAGGCCACTGCCTATCTGGCCGTGCAGTTGGGCAAGGCTCCTGCCGCCGCCGCCGAGTTCGCCGCCAAGATGCAGGACGCCACCGGCACCGCCTCCAAAGATATGATGAGCCTGTTCGATACCATCCAGAAAGCCTTCTATATGGGGGTGGATGACAACAACATGCTCCAGTTCTTTGGCAAAGCATCATCCGCGATGAAGTTGGTGAGCAAGGATGGACTGAAGGCGGCGCAGGCGATGGCACCCCTTGCCATCATGCTTGATCAGGCGTCTATGGCTGGTGAGTCAGCCGGTAACGCAATGCGGAAAGTCATGACGGCTGGCTTTGACAGAAAAAAAATGAAAGAAGCCAACCAAATGATCCGGAGTATGGGGTTGAAGGGGACCAAGCTCGACTTCACTGATGGTAAAGGCGAATTTGGTGGCCTGGATAATATGTTTGCGCAACTCGATAAGCTCAAAGGGCTGACAGAGGGTGACAAGCTGACCGTGCTTGGCAAGATCTTTGGAACAGACGCAGAGACCCAACAGGCGCTCAAAACGATCATTGATAAGGGAAAAGCCGGTTACGACGAGATCCAGCAAAGAATGGCCAGGCAGGCAAGTCTGCAGCAACGGGTGGGGGCTCAGCTTGGCACTCTGGGTAATCTTTGGGATGCCATGACTGGTACCGCAGTGAACGGTCTGGCAGCAATTGGCGGCGCCTTCCAGGGGGAGGCGAAAGACATGGTCACCTGGCTTGGCGATTTAGCCGAGAAATTCAGCGAGTTTGCCGCTGCCAACCCAGAGGTTATTCGCGGTGTGGTGGGCATTGCCGCCGGATTCGCGGCTCTGAAGCTGGCGCTTTATGCCGGCGGGGTGGCCATGGCCTTCTTCGGCAATGCTATAACTGCGACCCCTATTGGCTTGATCCTGCGCGGCGTGGCTATGGCGGCCGGCCTGATTATCGCCAACTGGGGCACTATTGGCCCTTGGTTCGCGAAGGTCTGGCAGTCAATTACGGTGGTTGCCAGCGCGGCGTGGGAATCTCTGAAACAGCTGTTTTTCAACTTCCATCCACTCGGTATCGTGATCCAGAACTGGGGCCCCATCAGCAGTTGGCTTGGTGATCTATGGAGTTCTGTGAAAACAGATTTCTCACTTGTATGGGCTTTCTTGAAGAAAGGGATCCTCGACTTCACCCCGTTGGGGCTCATCATTCAGAACTGGGGGGCCATAAGCACGTGGTTCAGCGAACTGTGTGGCTCGGTGACGACCGGTTTTGGCTGGGCGTGGGAGTTTCTGAAGCAGGGGTTCCTCGATTTCCATCCACTCGGGATCATCATCAAAAATTGGGAACCCATAGTGGCCTGGTTCAAGGGGATGTGGGAGCGGATTCAACCCTATCTGCAACCGCTGATGGATGGCATGAGCTGGGTAGGTGACAAGGTAGGCGGGGTCATGGATGGCGTTGGCTCTATCTGGCAGCGCAGCGGGGATACCCTCGGCGCGATCTGGAGCGGCGGCAAGGGAGGGCTCGGCGCGTCATCCCCGTTGGCTGCCGTATCCCCAGCAGCAGGTGCCAATACCGCTGCCACCGCCCCGGTCTCCGGTGAGATGGTGGTGCGCTTTGAAAACGCACCGCAAAACTTGCGCGTGGATGAGGGAAAAACCTCACCTGGCTGGTCCATGTCGCCGGATGTCGGTTATTCACGTTATGCAAAATGACCCGCATAAGCGGGTCATAATTGCAGGTTCTTGATGTGCTGGTTACTTGCCTGCGTATTTCAGGGCAAAGCTTTCATCGGTTGAGCAGAGATAAATGATGAACTCAATGAAGGCGACAATTGCTGGGATGAAGGTCCAGCAGAAAATCAAATAGAGGAACCCCATACCGGTTTTACCGAGGTAAAACTTGTGGGCGCCAAAACCACCAAGGAAGAAGGCAAGCAGAGCCGCAGTGACTCGATTTTTGCTTGAGCCTGTAACAGCACCACAGCTCGGGCAAGACACTGCCGTTTTGTGGATTTCCTTACCACAACCACGGCAGAACACCATATCAGACATAGAACCCCCAAAAAGTAAAAAGATTACATTGAGTCTGGGATTGTAGCACCCCGAAATATCTCAAGCCATAAGTCATGTGAGCGTTCTTGTTGACCGTGATCAACGTTAGGTAATATCACCTTATTAAGCATCCGAAATATCGAATTTTCTGGAAACCATATTCTCTGCAACACACCCGCTTCGGCGGGTTTTTCTATTTGAGGTGCTATGAGCTGGACAGACCGTTTGCAGCCTGCATCCTTTCGCGGGGTGGCGTTCAAGGTAGACGGTGATGACCTGCAGATCGGTCGTCGCACCGTGGTTCATGAGTATCCAGGCCGAGATACCCCCAGTGTCGAGGACATGGGGCGCGAGACCCGGGAATATGCCCTCTCAGCCTACCTGATTGGGCCTGACTTTATCGCCGAACGGGATCGGCTGATTGAGGCGCTCGAGCAGGTAGGCCCCGGCGAACTGGTGAGCCCCTGGTACGGGCGGATGAACGTGGTGGTGATGGGCAAGCAGCGCATCAGCCACAGCAAGCAAGATGGCGGAATGTGTATCGTCAGCTTCTCCTTTGTGGAGTCTGGTGAGGATGAGTGGCCAACGGCCACCCCGCTCGGTTCATCACTGCTCTCAGGCCGCTCGACCAGCTTGCTGGACCGTGCACAGAATGCCTTTGCCGGAGCCTTCGGCCTTGATGGGCTGCCAGAGTGGATGTCGATGGCGACCATAGAACATGCCTCCTCCCTACTCGGCAGTGTGGCCGACATGCTCAACAGTGCCGACGGCAAGATGTCGAGCGCCCTGCGGCTGATGCAGGGGGATCTGAGCGTGCTGATGCCACCTCCCTCGACCGCTTGGATCTTCTCGCGCCAGCTGGCCTCGGTGCTGGATGCCGGGTCCAGCTCAAGCGGCACCGCCCGCTCGCTGCTGAGTCTCGCCAGTCGCAGCGCAGCGGCCTCGCAAACTCAGGCCGCCAGGCCGCTCGGCGTGTGGCCGACCGCCGCACAGGACAAGCAGCAGACTGACCGGCTGACCAACAGCGTTTCCGAACTGGTCAGGGTAAACCTGATCGCCAGCAGCGCTCAGGCGGTGGCGCGGATGCCGTCCCCGAGCGAGCCAGCCATCACTCCGGTCAGAGCTCCGGCGCTCGACGCCGTTGAGGTGGCGCGGCAACCGATGCAAAACAATGGTGCTGCCACTACTGGTAACAGCACCGGCCAGAGCCAGATTGCTGACAGCAGCGCATCCCTTTCAACCAGCCCTACTCGTGATGAACTGGAGGAAGCTCGCCAGACCATCATTGCTGCGATCGACAAGGAGAGCGAGCGCACTACCGACGATGGTGTCTATCAAGCGCTGCGGGATCTACGCCGCGAGCTGGTCAGTACGCTGCGCCAGCAGCAACAGCATGCCTCAAAGCTGGTGACGCGCACCCCGAGCGATACCATGCCGGCATTGGTGCTGGCTGCAGAGTGGTATGACGATGCCGGGCGGGCGGATGAGCTGATCGCCAAGAACAACCTCTCTCACCCGGGCTTTGTGCCCCCCGACCCCCTGCGGACCCTGGCATCATGAGCGACGAGTATCATCTGCGGATCAATGGCAATGCCTGGTATGGCTGGACAGCCATGCGGATCAGTGCAGGCATCGACCGGCTGGCTCGCGATTTCGAGGTGCAAGTCACCAGGCGGGCCAGCGAAAAGGGCGAGCTGCTTGATGCGGTATCCACCGGGATTCAGCAGGGCGACAGGGTGGAGGTGCTGATAGGCCGCGATCTGGTGCTCACCGGCTACGTCGATGCGAAGCCAGTCAGTTATGACGCCCGCAGCATCACCCGCTCCATTCGGGGGCGCTCCCGCACCGGCGACCTGATCGACAGCGCCGCCACAGTGCGCCAGTTCAGGGGACAGACCCCGCAGCAAATTGCCGCTGCGCTGTGCCAGCCGTTCGGGGTATCGGTGTTTGGCGCGGCTGGGCAATCCCCCATCTCGGATTTCTCGGTGGACTGGGGGGAGGCGGTGGCCGAGGCCATCGACAGAATGATGCAGCAGCAGCGCCTGCTGGCCTATGACGATGCCAATGGCGATCTGCACTTTGGGGCGGTCGGGGCGCTGCGAGCCACTACGCCGCTGGTCTACGGCAAAAACATCCTCAGCTGCAGCGCCCCGCAAGATCAGAGCGATTGCCACTCCGAATACAGGGTTGCAGGGCAGCGAGCGGGCACCGATGACGATTTCGGGGAATCCAGCTCGACCAGGGTCAGTCACAAGGTCGGCGGAAAGGTTGGTCGCTATCGCCCGCTGCTGATCAAGCAGACCGGTCAGGCCAGCGTTGCCAGCTGCCGCGCCATGTGCGAATTCGAGGCCCGCCGCCGCGAGGCCAAGGCGCGAGAGGCGACCTATACGGTGCCTGGCTGGCGACAGGAATCAGGCGAGCTGTGGCTGCCAAACATGGTTGTTCCTGTGTTTGACCCCCACAACGACTTTGCCGGTGACGAGCTGGTGATCGCCGAGGTGGAGTACAGCCGCACCGATAGCGGCACTATCGCGACCCTGCGCGTCGGCCCTGCTGATGCCTATTTGCCTGACGTGCCGGATCCCAAGCCCGCCCGCAAGAACAAGGATGAGGACATTTTCTGATGCGTGAACTGAAAAGCGCCATCCGCAACCTGCTATCCCGCGGTGTGATCAGGCTGGTCAACTCGGCGGCCAAGTGCCAGCTGGTGCAGATCGAGATGCTGGGCGGTGAGCTGAAAGACGATGTCGAGCATCTCGAACCGTATGGTTACACCTCCTGCCCCCATGACGGGGCAGAACATATCGCCGTCTTCCCGGATGGCGACAAGTCCCACGGCGTGGTGCTGGTCGTGGCCGATCGGCGCTACCGGCTGAAGGGGCTCAAAAAAGGGGAGGTGGCGCTCTACACCGATGAGGGTGATCGCATTGTGCTGCGCAGGGGGCGCCGCGTCGAAGTGAAAACCCTGACCCTTGATGTTGAGGCCAAGACCAAGGCTCGCTTCGATACCCCGCTGCTGGAGTGTACCGGCGAGATCCGCGACAAGACCGGCACCATGCGGAAGATGCGCGACCAATTCAACGACCACGAACACCCCGGCGGTACCCCGACCGGTAAACCGAAAACCCGGATGGAGTAACCCCATGCTGATCTCTATCAACGGCGTCCTCACAGACTCCGGCGACCTGGTGCACCCGCTGCACAGGGCGGTGTTTATCAGCCTCTTCACCTGGCGCCGCGCTGGCGCTTCAGATGATAGCGATCGTCCTTACGGGTGGTGGGGAGACAGCTACCCGACTGTGGCCGGTGACCGGATCGGAAGTCGCCTCTATCTGCTGCAGCGTGAGAAGAACCTGCCAAAGGTGCGCGAGCGGGCCCGCGACTACGCCCTGGAGGCGCTGGCCTGGCTGAAAGATGACGAGCTGGTCACCCGCATCGATGCCGAGTGCCGCCGCCGCGAGATTGACGGCGCCGAACTGGTCGTGACGCTCACCGTTGATGGCTCTGACCAGCAAATTACCATCCCCGACATTCTGGAGGCCGTCAATGTCTAGCTACTCCCTGCGCCCAACCCTGCGCGAGATTATCCAGCGGGTGCGAGCCGATGTGACGGCAGAGCTGGATGACCCGCTGCGCCGCTCGGATGCCGAGGTTTACGCCCGCGCCTATGCTGGCGCCGTGCACGGGGTGAACGGCCATATCGAATACCTCGAGCGCAACCTGCTGCCGGATCTCTGTGATGAGCAGTGGCTGCTGCGCCATGCCGGCATGAAGAAGTGCCCGCGCAAAGAGGCGCAACCGGCCGCCGGCTGGCTGCGTATCTCCGGTGTCAGCGATGGCATCACGGTCTCTGCCGGTGCAGTGGCCGTCTATCAGGGGAGCACCCCGATCCAGTATGTCGCCACCGAGGCGGCGACTTCATCCGGCGGTGTGCTGCGTTTGCCGATCACCTGCTCGGAGACTGGCTATCACACTAATCTGGATGATGGCGAGGGGATGATCCTCTCCGAACCGGTGGCCGGGCTCTCATCCTCCGGAGTGGCTGACAGCGTTCAGGGCGGTACAGATCTGGAGAGCGTCGATGACTGGCGAGCCAGGGTGATTGATCGCTGGTTCTTCACCCCACAGGGCGGAGCCGATACCGATTATCAGGTATGGGCCGAAGAGGTGCCCGGGGTGACCCGCGCCTGGTGCTACCGCCACTGGATGGGGACTGGCACTGTTGGGGTGTTTCTGGTTGATGACAACTCGGAAGCGCTGGTGCCATCAGCGGCCATCGTAGCTGCCGCCCGTCAGCATATCGAGCCAAAGGCACCGGTGGCCGCCGCCGAGCTCTACTTGCTTGGCATCAACATCAAGCGGGTGGCTCACCGTATCAAGGTAACTCCTGACACCCCCGAAGTGCGAGCCGCTGTCACCGCCGCCATGCGCGAGTTCTATCGGCGCGAGGGCGGGCCTGAGCAGACCATAGCGCCATCACGCCTGTCGGAGGCCATCAGCGCTGCCAACGGCGAATACAAGCACCAACTGCTCGCCCCAGCGGCCGAATTCACTACCGCCAAGGGCGAGATAGTCGCGCTGGGGACCACAACATGGGATTGACCGCAGCCGATTACTCAGACCAGCTGCAGAAGCTGCTCCCCTATGGCCCGGCATGGGAGGGGGATCACCCCCTGCTCACTGCTGGCGCCGGTGAGCTGGCCCGCACCGCAGAGCGGGCAGATGCACTGGCGCAAGAAGAGAGTGACCCACAGCAAACAACTGTGCTGCTGACCCGCTATGAGGGGATCTGCGGGCTGCCAGATGAGTGCGAAGTACCAGGCACCGCCACCATCAGGGAGCGCCAGCAGCGCCTCGATGCCAAGATCAACTCGCTCGGCGGCATCAATGCCGAATATTACCTGCAACTGCTCGCCTCGCTCGGCTATCCGGATGCCACCATCTCTAACTACCACGGTGCCGTGTTCTGCGCAGGCAGCCGGGTGGGCGCTCCAATCTACGGCCCTGAGTGGCGCTATGTGTGGCAGGTCAATCTGCCGCGCATGAACGTTGACTACATGCGAGCTGGCTCGGTGGCCGGCAGTTCGCTCTGCGTCTGGGGGGATGCCGTCATGCAGTGCATCCTCGGCAAGAAGGCGCCCTCTCACACCATTCTGAATTTCGTCTATACCACCGACCACGACAACATGATCCGCCTCGCTGATGCGATGCGTGCAGCATGCTGTCTGGGATTTGGAGATACCTGATGGCAGTAACCGATAAAGACCCCACCGAAGCGATCCTGCTTGTTGAGCAGACGATAGGCACCTTTAACCAGATCGTCGTGGGGCAAGAGGGGCAGATGGTTCCCGTCCCGGGCTACCCCGACCAGCCTACGCTGGCTGAACGGGTCAAGCAGAACCTCAAGCCAAGCACCGACGCGGCGGCAGGTTTTGCCGCGCAGGCATCCGCAAGCGCAAAGGCAGCGGATGATGCGGCCAAACTGGCGTCACAGATCTCCGGGCTGGAAACCGTGGCCGATGCCATTGGCATGGCCGCGCTTCCCATGCCGGATGTGTGGGCGCCGCTGACCGACTCGCTGAGGCTGGTTGTTGGCAATGGCCGAGAGGTGAAGGTCGGGGATGATGTTGTTGCCCGCTATGTGAACTACTCCCGTTCAACCGCTGCCACGTACACAGACAAGAATGATGACATGAAAGTCGCCGCTATCAACGAGCCGCGCTTTGAGCGAAATGGGCTGCTTATTGGCGGCGGCAACCCTAATTTATTCAACAAAAGCGCCGCCAGCAGCTACAGCTGGATTAGTAGTGTACTGAGCCAAAGCGCCGGTTCAGCCCAACTGCCATTTGATGTATTCCAAAAGACTATAACCTCTTCCAACTCAGCGCAGGGGTCTAGTGAGCGAGTAATTGTTGATTTATACAGCATATCAAATCCTGCCGCGCTTGCTGGCGGGCCTGTGACTGTAAGTGCTTACATGTTCGGTGATGCTGACGCAATAGTTTCAGCATCTCCTGAATTAAAAATTGTTGCTGATTTATCCATTACTGGAATATCTAGGTCTGTAATAAAGATCAATTCAAATACCGTTCGAATCATTTGGTCTGGAGTTATAACGCCTGGATCCTCATCGACATTTGGCAATTTTCAGGTGACGTGGCTGAATCGTTTGCAGTCTGTGGTTGTTGGTTGCTACCAGATTACAATGCTCCCATTTGTCGATTCATACATCCCGACAAATGGCGCATCTGCAACGCGCGCCCCAGATGTTGTAACCCTTCCTCAGTCGCTCAATCTTGTGGAGGCCCAGCTTGGTTTTAGTCTCGCTGTCGAGTTTGACACGGTTAATACTGGACCACATCGCATTCTGGAGCTTAGCGACTTTTCCAGCATTATTGCAGATGGGGCATCTCTCACAATTCGCCATGCAGGAAAAGAGGTGTATGGCATCAATGCGCCACTGGGGCAGCGCCACCATATCGCGTATTCGGTGGCGGCTGACGGCGCAATAACAGTGGCACTCAACGGCAGGGTGCTGGCGCCACAGTCTAGGAGTGGCGGTGCGGCATCCAGCAAGACATCGATTATCCTCGGCAATCGCTGGAGTGGAGCCAATGACAGGGCGATGTATGGCCATCTTCGTGATCTGAAAATCTGGACCAAGAAGCCCCTCACTGCCGATCAACTCAAGGTGGCATCAGCATGACAGACTTTATCGATCTCAATCTCAAGGCGGCCGATAAGGCCGCCATGACCAAGGCCCTGCTCAGCGCTGGCTTTATCAAAGACGGCGAGACAGGAACTATCTATCACCCCACCGCCTCGCTGCAGTTGCTGCCGCCAGGCATGGTTACCCGCCCCACCGGCGTGCTGGATGCGGAGGGCCTACCGCTGCGCGAGCCTGTACCGGGCTATCACGCCAACGTGCGCACCCAAGACCCTGCAATGGCCGCTGCGTTGGCGCCGGTGACCGTTGCTGTCGAAACCCCGCAATACGTTTGGGCATCTGCCCAGGAGGCGTCATGATCGTTCGTCTCGAACCTATCACGGCGATCGTTGTCGCCGTGCTGCTGGGCTGGGCGTGGAACACCGCCACGGCCCCCGGGCCGGTCTGCCAGGTGCAGGAGGTTCACCAGGGTAAAACCATCCTTGTGCCGCGCCCCTGCGATGAGGTGCTGGCGATCAAGTAACGCCACTTCTCCTTTTAACAGTGCCTGCCCTTGAGCGGGCTTTATTATTTCCAGTTCTCTGGAGAGAGCGATATGCATCGAATTGATACGCCATCACGGCAAAAGGACAAGTTTGGCGCTGGGAAAGATGGCTTTACCAGAGGGGATCCGCAAACCGGAACTCAGGCAACTCAGGTCAGCGCTGACATTCTTGACGCCATGCAGGAAGAGCTCTGCAGTGTTATAGAGCTAAGTGGGTTGCCACTTAAAAAATCAGAGAACAACCAACTTTACAAGGCTATCGAGATCCTGCTTGATGCGGTTATTCCGATTGGGGTGGTACTGCCTTGGGTTGGAGATACACCTCCAAATAATCGCTTTGTCATCGTAAAGAACCAGACCTTTGACAAGGTGGCGCTACCGAAACTGGCCGCACTTTTCCCGTCTGGACAAATTCCGTTTGACCCGCGCGGGTTGGCGCTGCGTTGGTGGGACAACGGGCGTGGTCGCGATACTGGGCGCTCGCTGCTATCTGAGCAGGGTGATGCTATCAGGAATATTACAGGTCAAGTTGCTAACGTATACATCGAAAGCCCTGCTGCTGCGGCGCTGGGAGCGTTAGCCTTTAATGGCACGGGGTTTACCTCTATAACGGCTGGTTCCCAGCAGATCCAGTACAGAAACTTGTCGTTTGATGCTTCAAGGGTCGTCCAAACAGCATCTGAAAACCGTATGGCCAACATCTCAATGACGCCCATCATGAGGGTCAAATAATGCAATATATCCAATTGAATGAATCAGGCTTTGCCGACCAGTCTGGCTATCTGCGCTGTTATATCTGTCACCCAGATACCCGAGAATATTTAGGCCCGTCTGACGAATTCATTTCCCAGCATACAGGGCTGCCCGCCTGGGCATTCATGGATGCCCCGCAAGGTGCGCTTGCCAGTGGAATGGTATGGGTGCGCAGCACCAACGGATGGGAGTCGGTGCTAGATCTGCGCGGCAAGCTGGCTTACGACACCGTGACCCGCGCAGCCAGTGAGATAGTCGAACTTTGGCATCTGCCTGCAGACCAGACCCTGCTGCCACCTGGCTCACCCTTTGACTGCTGGAACGGGCAAGAGTGGGTGAAGGATGAATCCGCTGAACAGCACGCCATACTTGAGGTTGCACAAACCGAGCAAGCTGCCCGCATCGCCAATGCCACGCAGCAAATTGCCATCATCAAACCGGCCGTCGATGGTGGATATGCAAAACCTGAGCACACCAAGCTGCTAGCTGACTGGCAACGCTACTGCTATGAGCTGACCCTTGTGCCCGAGCAAGCAGGCTGGCCTGTATCACATCAATTTCCTGAGCAGCCGGCGTCCGTTATCTGACCCATAGCTCTGCGTCATTGGCGCAGGGCTACCACCCCCTTCTCATAGGTATCCGCCAGCCATCTCAGGTGAGGCAGCGGTATCCCCATCAAGAACACCACCATCCTCGAGCTCTCTGGATGTGAGCAGCCCCATGTTGCCGGTGGCAGCATGGCCTGCACATCGATCCCAATAGCTCGGCAGATCAACGCGGCGTCAGCCAGCGTCATGAACTCCCCCCTCTCCTGCGATAACCAGCGGCTCAGGGTTGATACCGGTATCCCGGTCATCTCCTCAAGTTGCGACTCACTAATACACTTTTCAGCCAGAATGGCGGCTAGGTAGCGCTTGGCGGCCGCAACATAATCCAGTTCTGCGGCGGTCAAATAGGCCTTTCGTCTGTTCTTCATGGGGCAACTCCCGAATTACTGCGTTGCCCGTGCTCGTTTGTGACCCTGTCAGATCTGACAGGTTTTTCATGTATGAAATAACGTAGCAGCCTGACCATATCTTTGCCGCAAATGCAGCTGTAGATTTCAGCAGGTCTTACCAGATACTGATTGATTCGTCTGCAACAGAGTAAAGAGGGAACGTTCGAGATGGAGTTTGATGTGTATTTTAGGATCGGATCTACGTGCTGCGGCCCGTTCCCGGCTGAGGCAACGGATGAGAAAGAGATGCTTGAAGCAGTTGTTGGTTACCACCAAGAACTGGCCCTTCCGCCAGCAACAATCATCATTATTTCGCCAAGAAATCATCCGCCAGTTTGGGGCCATCCTGGGGCCAAAAGATGCGGAAATTCTGTGTTTGGGGCCAAAATGGGGCCAAATATAGAGCTTCAAAAAGCTGCAATCAGCCAAGAGGGGTTAATTATAACTATGTGATTTTTTTGGCTTTGTGAGGCTCTTGCCGGCTCCGCATGGCTTTTCAATGATGCCGATGGTTCATGGTGTAAATAAATTGAGCCATTGGCTAATTCTCTTCCTTTCAGCAGTTTAATGTCTTGGCATTAACAAACTGATGTCGTGGTGGGGCCGGGTCGACGGGCCGTCAACCCGGTTCCAAAAAACCCGTCGATTGTAAACCAATGGGAGAGGGGCGGCAAAGCCGGGCGCCGCAGGCCGGGACGGCCGACAGGCGCGAGGGAAGAGGGGCAACCGGGCAAGCTCAGCGCGGTGAGCTGCGGCGGGCCGGTTTGTCAGGATCCTGCCCCGAGTAGTAGAGCACCCGCTGCACATACTCCTGGGTTTCCTGATAGGGCGGCACACCGCCGTGGCGCAGCACGGCCTGCTCCCCGGCGTTGTAGGCGGCGCTGATCCTCACCCAGTCCGGACCGAACTGCTTCTCCAGCCACTTCAGGTAGATCATGGCACCACGGATGTTCTGCTGGGCATCGAACGGCCGGGTCACGCCGAAGCGGGCCTGGGTTTCGGGAATGAGCTGCATGACACCCTGCGCCTGCTTGGGGGAGACGGCGGTGCTGTTCAGATTGGATTCGGCGATGGCGATGGCCAGGGCGAGCTGGGGGTCCACTTTGTGACGCTGGGCGGCCTGGCGGATCATGACGGCCAGCTTTTGCTTGGCCTGTGACTGTCTGGCCAGGTAGCGCTCCTGATCGAAGGGGGTGCTGGGGCGTACCCAGGGGGCTCCGCCACCGCCTCCAATGCCGCAGGTACCCAGGGGGGCATTGCCGACCCGCTCGTTGTAGTAACGGGCGGCTTGCTGGTTGCCAAGGCGCATGGCCATGGCCAGGTAGGCGTTGGCGCTGCGGGCATTGCGGATCCCCTGGGGGCCGCGGGCCAGCAGGCGGCCGATGCGGTAATAGGCTTCCGGGTTGCCAAGGTTGGCGGCGGTGCAGTAGTGGGCGATGGCCTGCCGCGGGTTTCCCTGTTCCATGGCGGCGCCCTGGCGCAGTGCGCTCATGGCCTTGGGGGCCTGACGAAAGGGATCTGCGTGGGAAGTGGTGGCGAGCAGTATCAGGAGTCCCCAGCCCCAGAGTCGTTTTTTCATGGAAACCTCGTCGTTGGTATCCGCAACATATAGGCCCGATCCGGGGAGGGACGCCAGCCAGCAGATGGAACATCTGGTTATGTGGGTGAGCGGCAGAGATGAAAACGGTATGGAACTTTTGGTGCAGGGGAGGAGCGGCAGGCTCCCGGGTTAGTGACTGCTTTGATAGATTTGTTAATTGAAGTTCAATATGCTGACAGAGTTGTTTTCTAACGCCTTGTATTTGCATGATGTCAGCCAGGCCATCGATGCAATGTCGTCGGGTCTGCCGGGTGAATCGATAGCGCCTCTGATGAGGGCAGGATGTGCATATGGTCGAATCGGTCGATATCTCTGTCGTGGTGCCTGCCAAGGATGAGCGGGATAATCTGGCCCCGCTTGTCGGCGAAATAGATGCCGCCCTTGGGGGCAGGTTCGAGTACGAACTGATCTATGTGGACGATGGCAGTGTGGACGACAGCCATGTGGTACTGCGCGATTTGCAGACGCGTTTCACCAGGCTGAAGGTGCTACGTCATGTCCATGCCGTGGGCCAGAGCATGGCGGTGCTGAGCGGAGTGCGCCACGGGCGTGGCGACTGGCTGGTGGTACTCGACGGCGATGGTCAGAACGATCCCGCCGACATTCCCGCCATGCTGGAGGAGGCGATGCGCCGCTACCAGAGCGATCCATACCAGGTGGGCCTCATCGGCCACCGGGTCAACCGCCGTGACGACTGGGTCAAGCGCCTCTCTTCAAAGCTGGCCAACGGCTTTCGCGACCTGCTGCTGCGCGACGGTATTCCGGATACCGGCTGCGGGCTCAAGGTGGTGCGTCGCGACTGGTATCTGAAACTGCCCGCCTTCAATCACATGCACCGCTACATCCCCGCGCTGATCCAGGCACAAGGGGGGCGCATGGCACCCTGGCCGGTCAACCACAGGCCACGCCAGGCGGGGATCTCCAAATACGGGGTCTGGAACCGGCTCTGGGTCGGGCTGGTGGATGTGGTCGGGGTCTGGTGGTTGCAGCGCCGATCCAAGGTGGTTGAAATCCGGGAGATGCTGGAGTGATGGACGCCTGGCTGTCTGCCCCCATCGACTGGCTGGACTGGACCGGGGTGCATGTCACCGGCTGGAAGCTGATCGGCTATACAGGGGCGCTGATGTTCGGCGGACGCTGGCTGGTGCAGTTTCTGGCGTCCAGGCGAGCGGGGCGACCCGTCATCCCGCGCCTGTTCTGGTACATGAGCGTGCTCGGCAGCCTGATGACGCTCAGCTACTTCACCTTCTCTCCCAAGC
Source organism: Aeromonas sp. WP2-W18-CRE-05 (assembly GCF_014168615.1). Lineage (NCBI taxonomy): Bacteria > Pseudomonadati > Pseudomonadota > Gammaproteobacteria > Aeromonadales > Aeromonadaceae > Aeromonas > Aeromonas sp. WP2-W18-CRE-05. The sequence continues at coordinate 913,224 of NZ_AP021917.1, forward strand.
AGGACTCCGTCGGCGTGCTGCAAAACCTCTTCCCCACCTTCACCGCGCTCTACAGCCTCTATCTCGATATCCAGCATCGGGGCTGGCGGCGTGACAAGGGAGTGACCGGGGAGGCTCGTCATGGTGAGTGATCGCACCCTGCTCAATCAGACGTCCCTTGGCTGGTTGCTGCTGATCGCGCTGGCGGTGCTGGGGGCCGGGCTGGGTCTGCGGGATCCCTGGCCGGCGGACGAGCCGCGCTTCGCCCTGATCGCCCGGGAGATGGTGGAGAGCGGCCAGTGGCTCTTCCCCATGCGTGGCGGGGAGCTCTATCCGGACAAGCCGCCGCTGTTTATGTGGGGGATCGCGAGCGGTTATGTGTTGACTGGCTCCATCAAGGTGGCCTTTCTGCTGCCCTCCCTGCTGTCTGGCTTGCTGACCATCTTGCTGGTGTGGGATCTGGGGCGCCGCCTGTGGGATCCGGCGACGGGATTTCTGGCGGGCTTGCTGCTGCTCTTTACCGTCCAGTTTACCCTGCAGGCCAAGACGGCCCAGATCGACGGCCTAGTCACCTTCTTCATCACCCTCGGTCTCTATGGTTTTCTGCGCTTCCTCCTCTGTGGTGGCGGGTGGCGCTGGTACTGGCTCGGCTGGTTTGCCGCGGGGCTTGGCGTCATCACCAAGGGGGTGGGAGTACTGGCCCTGCTGGTGCTGCTTCCCGCGCTCTGGACCCACAGGGCACAAATCCGCGCCGCGCCTTTGTCAGCCTGGCTGAAGGCCCTGCTCGGGCCGCTGGCCATGGCCCTGGCGATGGGCCTCTGGCTGGTCCCCATGCTGGAGGCCGTGACCCGAAGCGGGGATCCCCTCCTGCTGGCCTACAGAGACAACATACTGCTGCGCCAGACGGTGACTCGCTATACCAGCGCCTGGCATCACGTCAAACCCTTCTGGTACTACCTCACCTCGGTGATCCCGCCGTTCTGGCTGCCGCTCTCCCTGCTGCTGCCCTGGCTGGTGGTGGCCTGGCGGCGCGCCATCCGGGCGCAGGACAGGCGTATTCTGCTGCTGCTGGGTTATCTGGTGCTGGTGGTGCTGTTTTTCTCCTGCTCGCCGGGCAAGCGGGGCGTCTACATCACGCCTGGTACGCCCGCCATGGCGCTCCTGGCCGCACCCTTCATCGGCACCCTGCTGGTCCGGGTCTGGCCGGGGCGACTACTGGCCGGGCTTGGCTGGCTGCTGGGAGGGGTAGGGCTGGTGGGGGCTCTGGTGCTGGCATTTAGCGACAGAGTGGCCAGCCGTCTGGGGGAACTGGGGCCGGATCCCTGGCTTCCCCTGTTGGTGCTGGGGGGATCCTTGCTGCTGATCAATGCCTGGCTTCGCCGGGCGCCACTGACCGCCATTCTCTGCTCCCTGGCGGTGGGGTGGCTGATCTACTCCTGCTGGATAAGCGTGCGCCTCAACGAGGTGCGCACCCCTCAGGCAGTCATGACATTAGCGGCGCAGAAGGTGCCTGCGGGGGATGAACTGCTGCTGGCGGGATTCAAGGAGCAGCATCTGCTGTTTAGCCTGCAACCAGTGAAACATTACCCTTATCTGATGGGGGACGGGGAGCAGGCCCGGGAAGCTGCCGCCTGGATAGGGGCTGCCCCCGGGCGCTGGGTACTGGGGAGCGCCGACCTGATGGTGAGGTGTTTTGACCCCGCGAAGATGGAAAACCTCGGCAACCGTCACCGCACCGACTGGCTGCTGGCAGGCCCGCAGGCCCTCAAACCCGCCTGCCGTGGGCTATCCCCCACCATGGTGCCCTTCAGCTATACCCCTTCATCCTGAGCGCAGGGTCGCGAGCCAGGGGACCCTGCCACCTCGTTTGGCTCAGACCCGGTAGTAGTCCCGATACCAGCGGACAAAGCTGTCTACCCCTTCCTTGAGCCCGATACGGGGGCGATAGCCCGTGGCGTCGAACAGCGAGCGGGTGTCGGCCCAGGTGGCGAGCACGTCGCCGGGCTGCATGGGTAGCATGTTGCGGATGGCCCGTTTGCCGAGGGCCGACTCGATGGCATTCACGAAGTCCAGCAGCCTGACCGGGCTGCCGTTGCCGATGTTGAAGAGGCGATAGGGGGCCGGGCTGGCATCGGGGGCCCCCTGCCAGTGGGCATCGCCCACGGGGGGGCTGTCTGAGATGCGCACTACCCCCTCGACGATGTCGTCGACATGGGTGAAATCCCGGCTGAGCTGGCCCTGGTTGTAGAGGTCGATGGGGTCGCCGTTCAGGATGGCGTGCACGAACTTGAACAGGGCCATGTCGGGCCGACCCCAGGGGCCGTAGACGGTGAAAAAGCGCAGCCCGGTTGTGGGCAGGCCGTAGAGATGGGAGTAGGAGTGGGCCATCAGCTCCCCCGCCTTTTTGCTCGCCGCATAGAGGGAGACGGGATGATCCGCCCCATCGGACGGTTTGAACGGCATCTGTTCGTTCAGCCCGTAGACCGAGCTGGAGGAGGCATAGACCAGGTGCTGCACCCGGGTCTGGCGACACCCCTCCAGCACGGTGAGGTGGCCGGTGAGGTTGCTGTCGGCGTAGGCGAAGGGGTTGTCCAGGGAGTAGCGCACCCCGGCCTGGGCCCCCAGATGGATCACCCGGTCAAACTGCTCGCGGGCAAAGAGCGAAGCCATGGCCGCGCGGTCCGCGAGATCGGTGCGCTCGAAGCGAAAGCCGGGCAGAGGCGTGAGCAGGGCGAGGCGCGCCTCCTTGAGACTCACCGCGTAGTAGTCGTTGAGGTTGTCTATCCCCACCACCTGATGGCCGTCGCCACAGAGCCTGCGCGCCACATGAAATCCGATAAACCCGGCGGCGCCGGTGACGAGGTACTTCATCGCTCCTCCTGATGAGCCAGGCTGTCGCCACGGCCGATGGCATAGTAGGTGAAACCGCGCTGGCGCAGACGGGCCGGATCATAGAGGTTGCGGCCGTCGAAGATGATGGCCTGCTTCAGGGTCTGGCGAAGCAGGTCGAAATCCGGTGCGCGGAACTGTTGCCACTCGGTGCAGACGAACAGGGCGTCAGCCCCCTGGAGGGCGGTTTCCTGAGTGTCGCACAGGATCAAATCTGCCCGCTGGCCATAGAGGCGGGCGGCCTCGGTCATGGCCTCGGGGTCGAACGCCTGCACCTTGCCTCCTGCCGCCCAGATCGCCTCCATCAGCACCCTGCTCGGGGCTTCGCGCATGTCGTCGGTATTGGGTTTGAAGGCGAGTCCCCATAACGCGAAGGTGCGCCCCGATAGACTGGCACCAAAATGGTGGTGCAGCCGGGTCATGAGCCTGTGCTTCTGCGCCTCATTGACCTGCTCCACCGAGCGCAGCAGGGGGGTCTCGCACCCCGCCTCCTTCGCGGTGTGGATCAGCGCCCTGACATCCTTGGGGAAGCAGGATCCGCCATAACCGCAGCCCGGGTAGATGAAGTGGTGGCCGATGCGCGGATCGGCACCAATGCCCTTGCGCACCTCCTCGATGTCGGCGCCCAGGGCTTCGGCCAGGGTGGCCATCTCGTTCATGAAGGAGATGCGGGTCGCCAGCATGGCGTTGGCGGCGTACTTGGTCAGTTCGGCGCTGCGTGCATCCATCCGCAGGATGCGGTCTCGCTTGCGGTTGAAGGGGGCGTAGAGCTCCTCCAGCAGGGAGAAGGCGTGATCGGAGTCGGTGCCGATGATGATGCGATCCGGCCGCAGGCAGTCGGCGACGGCGGCGCCCTCCTTCAGAAATTCGGGGTTGGAAACCACGTCGAGCGGAAGATCGAGACCACGGTCGGCGAGGCGCTCCGCAATGTGTCGCCGTACCCGGCTGGCGGTGCCGACAGGGACAGTGCTCTTGTTGACCACCACCTTGCCCCCTTGCATCAGGCGGCCTATGGTGTCCGCCACCGTCATCACCTGATGGAGGTCGGCGGATCCGTCCTCGTCCGGCGGCGTTCCGACCGCGATGAAGATAAGCTCGGCAAACTCCACCGCCCGTGCCGGGTCTGTGGTGAAGATCAGGCGGCCGGCCTGATGGTTGCGCAGCACCAGAGGGGCGAGGCCGGGCTCGAAGAGGGGAATGTGTCCCGCTTTCAGGGCCGCGACCTTGTCGGCATCCACATCCACACAGATCACCTTGTGACCCATCTCCGCCAGTACGGCGGCCTGAACCAACCCGACATAACCTATTCCGAATACGGTGACTCTCATCCGCTGTTGTTCCGCTGGCAGTGACAAGCGACTCATTCTAGAACGATTCGGGTGCGGGGGCAGCGGCCCGTTTCAGGTTTTTCAGCATCAGGCCGGCGGTGAGTGTGGGACATTTTGGTGCAAGGATTGTAACGCCTGGATGACGCGCACCATTTTGGCGCGTGAAGGGCGGGACTTGTGATCCATCTCACTCAAATTGGAGACTGTCGGCATAACGAAGCCCCGGTTAACGGGGCTCGCTCCGCCCGACGGGCGGCCAACACTCTCTTGCTTCGCGACTGGATACCTGGTTATGGACAACACTTCACGCTCTGCGCACCCGCTCTATGAGGATGTGCTCGCCTTGCTGACCGCAGCAGGCTTCGTTTCCCTCGGCATCTTCCTGTTCCATCAGGTCGGCCTGCTCACCGGTGGCACCGCCGGCCTGGCGCTGCTGCTGCAACAGGTGACCGGCATCAGCTTCGGCCTGCTGTTCTTCGCCATGAACCTGCCTTTCTATGCCCTGGCCTGGCTCAGAATGGGGCCGCGCTTCACCCTCAATACCTTTGCCGCCGTGGCCACCGTCTCCTTCATGACGGATCACCTCAACGCCGTGCTGCAAATCGGCAAGATCGAACCCGTCTATGCGGCGCTGATCGGCGGCACCCTGATCGGCATGGGGCTGCTCATCATGTTCCGCCACAAGGCGAGCCTGGGGGGCTTCAACATCCTGGCGCTCTTCATTCAGGACAGATGGGGTGTGCGGGTAGGCAAGTTGCAAATGGGGCTGGATTGCGCCATCGTCGTCGCCTCTTTCTTCGTGGTCTCCCCCTGGCTGCTGGCGCTTTCCGTTGTGGCAGCCATCATCTGTAACCTGGTGTTGACACTCAATCACAAGCCGGGGCGCTACCAGATAGCCTGATGTGCCCGTGGGGATTGCCCTGCTGGTCAGCCCAGGGCTGGATACCGCAAAAAGACAGAGCGCCTGATGGCGCTCTGTTGCTATCTGCCCCTGGGTGTCACACCACCATGGGGACGCCGCTCTCGGGGTGGTGGATCACCTGTGCGGGGTAGTCGTAGAGTCGCGCGATGAGCGCCGGGGTCAGCACCTCGCCTGCGCTGCCGTCAGCCATCAGCCTGCCCTGCTCCAGCATCACCAGCCTATCGGCGTAGCGGGCTGCCAGATTGAGGTCGTGCAACACCACCAGCACGGCGGTGTTGCGACCGGCCAGCGCCCGGGCCATGGCGAGCAACTGGTGCTGGTATTTGAGATCCAGCGCCGAGGTGGGCTCGTCCAGCAGCAGCAGCCGCGCTTGCTGCGGTTCCTCCGGGGCCTGCCAGATCTGGGCCAGCACCCGGGCGAACTGCACCCGTTGACGCTCCCCGCCGGAGAGGCCGGGATAGAGGCGGTTCGCCAGATGGTCGACCCCGGCGTGGGTCATGGCGGCGCGGACAATCTCGTCGCGCCGGCTGGCAGGCTCGCTGTGGGGCAGCCGGCCCATGGCCACCACCTCTTCGCACAGGAAGGGGAAGCTCAAGGAGGAGCTTTGCGGCAGCACACCGACCCGGTGGGCCAGAGCGTTGCCGGCCCACCCCCTGCGGGTCTGGCCGAACAGGTGGATCTCCCCTTCATGTTCCAGCTCGCCGGTCAGGCACTTGAGCAGCGAGCTTTTGCCCGCCCCGTTGGGGCCGAGCAGGGCGGTCAGGCTGCCGGCATGCAGGTCGAGATCCAGGCTGTCCAGGATAAGCCGGTTGCCGCGACTGAGGCGAAGGCCCCGGCAACTGAGCAGGGGGGAGGGGGATCCGGGCAAGGTGGCGATCTCCTGTTACAGGGTTCGGCGGCTCTTGACCAAGAGCCAGATGAAGAAGGGGGCACCCAGCAGGGCGGTGATGATGCCGACGGGCAGCTCGGCCGGAGCGAGCAGGGTGCGTGCCAGCATGTCGGCCCCCAGCAGCAGGCCAGCCCCCAACAGGGCAGACAGCGGCAACAGGCGGACATGGTTGGGACCGGCCAGCAGCCGTACCAGATGGGGAACCACCAGGCCGACAAAGCCGATCATGCCCGCCACGGCCACCGCCACGCCGACACCGGCAGCGGTGAGCAGGATGAGGCGACGCTTCAGTGTCTGCACGCTCACCCCCAGATGCCGTGCTTCTCCTTCTCCCAGCAGCAGGGCGTTGAGGGGATTGGCATCGCGCATGAACAGCAGCAGCAAAGCGGCCAGGGTCAGCAGCGCCAGCGTCACATCGACCGGCTTGCCTGCCGCCAGGGAGCCCATCTGCCACAGGCTCAGGTTGCGCAGCATCTGATCGTCGGCGAGATAGGTGAGCAGTCCGATGACGGCGCCGGAGAGCGCCGTGATGGCCACCCCGGCCAGCAGCATCACGGTGACCGAGGTGCCCCCTTCCCGGGTACCCAGCAGATAGACGAGGGTGGTGGTGAGGGCTCCGCCGAGAAAGGCGAGCAGGGGCAGCAACCCCAGGCCGAGCAGGCTCTGCAGGTGCGAGCCCAACGGGGCGAGCAACACGATGGCCAGGGCCGCGCCGAGTGCCGCCCCACCCGACACCCCTATGATGCCGGGGTCTGCCAGGGGGTTGCGAAACAGTCCCTGCATCACGGCGCCGCAGAGGCCGAGAATGCCCCCCACGGCGATGCAGAGCAGGGTTCGTGGCAGACGGATCTCCTGCACGATCAATAATTTGTGAGCCTCAATCCCGCTCTGTGGTCCGGCAAACAGGGCGCGCAGGCTCTCACCAAGGGAGAGGGACATGGGGCCGGTCGCGAGGGACCCGACCAGCAGCAACGCCAGCGCGCAGCCGGTCAGGGCGAGCAGCCAGGGCAGAGGCAGGCGCATCAGGAACCCTGCTTGATCCACTGGGCGATCTGGTTCGCCTGTTGCAAGGAACGAAGGCTGAGGCCCCCTTGCAGGGCATGTCCGTCGATGGCGTGGATAGCCTTGTTCTTGCCTGCCGGGGTGGCTGACAGGGCGGGCACCTGACTCAGGACGGCGTCGGGATCCTGATACTGCTGCCAGTCGCGGCCGCTCACCAGCACCAGATCAGGTTGCAGCTCGATGAGGGATTCGGTGGAGACGGGCTTGTAGTCGTGGAGCCCAGCCACCGGATTGACGCCGCCCGCCAGGGTGACGAGGGCGCTGGCGGTGGTGTTGCCACCGGCGATGCTGGTGGGCTGACCCTTGTGCAACAGCAGGAAGGCGACCTTGAGGGGCTTGTTCTGCTTCGCCTGCGCCGCCAGGGTGTCGCTCTGGGCGGCAATCTCCTCCTTGAGCTTGCTCCCTGCCGCCTGGTCACCCAGGAGATGGGCCAGGGTGTCGATACGCTCGTTGAGGTTGGCCAGCGTAGGGGCTGTGGCCATGACCTCGACCTTGACGTTGGCACGGCGCAACTGATCAAGCGTGCTGTTCGGGCCCATCTCGTCGCTGCCGACCACCAGGGTCGGAGAGAGACTCAGGATCCCTTCGGCGGCGAGGGCACGGTGATAGCCGACCTTGGGCACGCCTCTGGGCTCCGGACTGCTGACATCGGTGGCGACCAGGCTCTGCTCGCCCCCCAGTGCCAGGATGAGTTCCGTGGTGGCCGGGCCTATGCTGACGATACGCTCCCCCGCCATGACGGATGGGGAAGAGAGGGAAAGGGCACAGCCGAGCAGGCTGAATGCGAGGGCAAAACGACGGCCCATGCGAACCTCCGAAGGGTGAATGAAATAGGGTTGCCGCCGAGAATATCAAGTCGTCCATCAAAATGCACTGAGAATGAAAGCGATTATCAATTGCGTTAATTGAGGTGCTTTATTACAGTATCCGCCGCGACACCGAGCACCATCGCCAGATCATCCAGGGAGAACCGATGAGCATTGCACAACGCATTCACGCGCTGCTGGAGCAAGACCCGAGCGCCCACCCGTCCACCCTCGCCACCGAGCTGGCCGTCAGCGAGTGGGAGGTGGTACGCCATCTGCCTGCCGCCCTGATGACGCAAGTGCCGGCCGGGGAGGCCGAAGCCCTGCTGGCGGACCTGGCCAGCTGGGGTCAGGTGACCACCATCGTCGAATCCGATGGCTCCATCTTCGAGGTGAAGGCTCCCTTCCCCAAGGGCAAGAACGCGCGCGGCTACTACAACCTGATGGGGCGGGACGGCGAACTGCACGGCCACCTCAAGCTCGACAACGTGGCGGGCATCGCCCTGGTCAGCAAGCTCTTCATGGGCAAGGAGGGGCACTCCTTCCAGTTCTTCGGCCACAGTGGCCGCTGCATTTTCATGATCTACCTGGGCCGGGACGAGCAGCGTCAACTGCTGCCTGAGCAGGTGGAGCGTTTCATGGCCCTGCGCCGTCAGTATCAAGAGGAAGTGAAAGCATGAGTGAACGTCAGGAGCGCCTGCAAAACCGCCTGCAACCGGAGATCCGCGAGTTCCGCGACGGTTGCCGTACCCTGCAGCTCGCCACTGTAGATGGCGAAGGCAACCCCAATGCCAGCTATGCCCCCTTCGTGCTGCAGGAAGATGGATACTATGTGCTCATCTCCGAGATAGCTCGCCACGCCCGCAACCTGCAACAGGTGCCCAAGGTATCGCTGATGCTGATCGAGGACGAAACCGGGGCCCGCGAGCTGTTTGCCCGCAAGCGTCTGACCTTCGATGCGGTCGCCGAGGTGGTGGCCCGCGACGACGCACGCTGGGAGAAGGCCGTTGCGGCGCTGGAAGGGCGCTTCGGCGAGATAGTCAAAGGGCTCTCCAACCTCAAGGACTTCGTGCTGTTTCGGCTCAAGCCCGAGCAGGGACTGTTCGTCAAGGGATTCGGTCAGGCGTTCCGTGTCTCCGGCGACGAACTGGTGGACTTCGTTCACCTGGTGGAAGGGCACAAACGCATCGACAATGGCGCCGAGCTGACCAGCCCGGCGGATGAACCCGTTTGAGGGAACAATCAGCGAGATGAGAAACGGGCAGCCTGGGCTGCCCGTTTTGTTGTTATGTCCCGGGTTACTCCTGCCAGCCTGCCTGGTTGGGGAAGGCATCGCGATCGGCCTGGCTGGCGCTCTCGTTGCATTCTCCGCGGATCTTCCAGGAGGTCTGGCTGAGGACGATATAGCCGCTTCGGCAATACTTGCGCGTGGCCAGCATCTGGGTGAGCTGCTCGTCCTGCAGGGCTTCCCGGCGTTCCAGCAGGCTCTTGTCGCGGCGGCTCAGTCGGTTGTCATCTCCCTCCTGCAACCGGGTGGGCAGGACGTCGAGAGGGGCGGCCTCGAAGGTGAAGCGCTTGCTCCCGTCGTCGTTGATATGGGTGTGGAACAGGGGGACCGGGCCATCGGGTGCCGCCCCCGGCAATCCGGAGCAGGCGGTGAGCGCCGGTAACAGCAGCGTGAGGGCAACGGCAGAGAGTAGACGCACACAAGACTCCAATCGGGTGTTCACATCAGGACGGGCAGCTTAACACGCCCGCTCGGGTTGAATGGTGGCCAGCAGCTCATCCGTCGTGAGCAGGGTCACGCTTCTGCCTTGAGGCAGGCTCAGATGCCGCCACATGAAGTGGTGGTGCTGGATGATCTGCTCCGCACTCAGGTGCGGCCTGTCCGCCGTGGTATGGGCGTCGGTCACCGCAAAGGCGTCAAAGCCCCTGGCGGCGGCGCTGCGCAACGTGGTATCGACGCAAAAGTCGGTGGCACAGCCGCAGATGAGCAGTCTGTCTACCGACTGCTCTGCCAGCAGGAAGCCGAGCTCGGTGTCGAGGAAGCTGTCACAGGCAGTCTTGCGCACCCGGCTGTCGTGGGGAGACGGGGCCAGATCGGCGTGCAGTTGCCAGCCCGCACTGCCAGGTTCCAGCTCGGAACCCGGTTCGTCGTGTTGCACATAGATGACCCGTCCGTGTTGGCCCCGCACGCGATCGGCCAGACGATTGATGTTGGCGATGACCTGGGCATCCTGATGGCGGGGGTTATCGAACAACCCCTGTTGCATGTCGATGACGAGTAACACATCCATATGAAATCCTTGGGCTATTTTGAGGGTTGCAACCATTGGCTGCAGTCACGGCTTCGGGATTGATGCAGTGCGCCCATATCTTGCTTCATTTCCTTTGCATTTAGCCAGCGTTCCGGCAGGGGAGCGATGTGGACCCTGACGTCTGCGTCTCTCCCGGGGGCTGTCTCGTCACCGGTTTGCGGCACGATGAGTGCCACCTTGAGTGCCGGATTGCGGCTGGCGATGCGACTGGCGATCCCGAGTCCCCCCTCCACGTGGAAGTTGCCGGCGATATGCATGATGCGCCTGCCGGGATGCTTGCCCAGATAATCCACCATGCTTTCGGCCATGGTGTCGTCCCAGCTGGTCTGGGCGGCGAAGCGACGGGCGTTGCCGTCCGCATCCCCATGGTGCATGGAAGCCATGAACTTCTGGCGGTAGCCGTCATCCCCCAGAGTCAGCTCGCGGGCAAGCTGGCTGCGGCGATTGGCCGGCAGTTTGTCGAGCCAGGCCGGGCCCTCCTGACCGACGCAGCTCACCAGAGGTTTGGGGGCATTGGCGGCAATCACTGGCAGGTGCTGCGCCTTGGCGAACTCCACCAGAGGGCGGTAATCACTCTGGTAGTTGGGCCAGGCATGGCCATCTCGAATGAGGGCCGATTCGCCGATGCGTCCGGCCAGGTAGGCATCCAGCACCGGCTGATCGGCGCGGCTGAACTGCTCCATGGAGAGCACCAGGGCCCGGCCATCTGCCTGCGACATCTCGTCAAGCCCCGCCAGCAGACGGGCCTGCAACAGATGGATGGCCGGGTGAGTGTGAAGCTCCCCCACCAGCACGATGTCGGCATCCGCCACCCGCGCCACCACCTGCTCGAAGGTCAACGCCTGCCCCTGGGCCGTATCGAGCCGTGCGTGATAGAGGGTCTCGGGTGGGGTGTTCTGCGGCGTGGTGGCGCAGGCGGCCAGCAGCAGGGGCAGGGCGAGCAGGGGGAGTCGTCGGATCATGGTTACTCACTCAAGAAACAGGGGATGGGAAAAGGCTGCACCATGGGATGGCGGCATGGCGAGCAAAAAGTGGCGCCAGTGTAAGGGGGAATGACTATAAAGTGAAATGAGAATGATTCACTTTATTATTGATCTTTGTCTCTGGCGGGGTAATATGCCTTCCGCTTGATAATAATTCTCAATAAGGACTTTGCAGTGGCGCACAACAACACCCCCTCCTTGATAGCCCTCGCCGTGGCGGCCGGGCTGATCTCCCCCGCTTTCGCCGCAGACAAGAAAGCCGATGAAGTCATGGTCGTCAGCGGCTCACGGATGGAACAGAAGCTGGAAGATGTTTCCGGTCCCATCGCCGTCATTACCTCGGAGCAGATTGAAGAGCAGGTCGTCAGCAACGTCGCCGATCTGTTCCGCTATGAGCCCGGGGTGAGCGTGCAGGGAGGCGCAGGAGATGCCCAGACCTTCACCATTCGCGGCATGAGCGAAAACCGGGTCAAGGTGGTGCAGGACGGTGTGCGCCAGAACGATGCCTACAAGAATGGCGGCGTGGGTCAGACCTACTTCGACACCGACATGATCAAGCAGGTGGAAGTGGCCAAAGGGCCGGCCTCTGCCGCTTACGGTTCCGATGCTCTGGGAGGCGTCATTGCCATCACCACCAAGGATGCTGGCGATTTCCTCAAGGGCCGCGACAGCTATCTGGATGCGACCACGAGTTATGCCTCCAGCAGCCACCAGAGAATGGCCGGCATCACGGGGGCGCTGCGCACCGGGGAAGTCGAGAACCTGCTGCGCTACACCTGGCGCGATGGCGGTGTCACCCAGAATTATGACGGCGACAAGAACGAGTTCGACATCGTCAGCCAGGCCGTGCTGTTCAAGAGCAAGTGGAATCTCTCCGATGATCAGTTCCTGAAACTGACGGTGGATTACTTCACCGAGGGGCAGGATCCGGATGCCATCGATCTGACCAAGGCGGGCTCCGTCTTCAACCAGCCCATTACCGACAAGGAGACCGACAACCTCTCCCTGGTACTGGATCATGGCCTCGCCCTGAACGCCCCCTGGGCGGATCGCGTGGACAGCAAGATCTACTACAGCCGCGCCAAGCAGACCCTGGATCAGTACGCTTCGTCCAAGTATCCGGTCATGCCGGGCAACCCCTATGTGACCAAGAACTCCCTGGATCACAACGGTTTCGAGCAGGAGAGCCTGGGCGCCCAGGTGAAGTTCAACAAGGCGCTCGCCAGCCAGCGTCTGGCCTGGGGCCTGGAATACGAGCACACCGACAACGAGCGCACCCGCTTCAAGGGGCCGACCGTTCCGGGTGACTTCGTCGGCTACAACGAGCTGAGCTTCCCCTCCACCACCAGCGAGCGCAGTGCGCTCTGGGCCTTTGACGAGATCAAGTTCGGCGAGCGCTGGGTGCTGACCCCGGGCGTGCGTTACGACTACTACAAGATGACCCCGGATGAGGATCCCGCCTACACGGGCGAGAACATGAAGAAGATCTCCGAAGGGGAGTTCTCTCCCAAGCTGGGGCTGGTGTTCAAGGCGCACGAGGCGGCGAACCTGTTCGCCCAGTACAGCCACGGCTTCAAGGCGCCCATGTATGACAACGCCTTCTCCACCCTGAACCACCAGGCGTATGGCTATCGCATCGAGCCCAACCCGAACCTCAAGCCAGAGAGCAGCGACGGCATCGATCTGGGGGTGCGCGGCAGCCGTGGCGGGTTCAGCTATGAAGTGGCCACCTTCTACAACAAGTTCGACGACTTCATCGAGCTGACGGCCGTGGGCACCGAAGGCCGTACCGCCCTCTATCAGTACCAGAACCTGGACAAGGCGACCACCAAGGGGGCCGAGGCCAAGGCGGACTACTGGTTGAACGAGCTGGTCAACGTCTGGGGCAACCTGGCCTACATCGAGGGCAAGGATGGCGAGGGCAACTACATCAACAGCCTGAGCCCCCTGAACGGCAGCGTCGGGGTGCGTCTGGAGCAGCCGAACTGGAACATCAACACCGCATTGCGCTTTGCCGACGACATGGACAAGGTGGGCAAGGATGCGCGAGGCAACGACAACATCAAGAGCGCAGGTTGGGGCGTGGTGGATCTCTATGCCCAGTTCAAGCCGGTGCAGGACCTGCAGCTCAACGTGGGGGTGTTCAACCTGTTTGACAAGGAGTACGTGAGCTACGAGAGCATCACCGGCCTTGCCGCCACCGCGGATACCAGCAAGCAGACCGAGCCTGGCCGCAACCTCAGTGCACGGGTCAAGTACGTGTTCTGATGGTCGTGGACCAGCATGAAGGAAAAGGGGCCCTCGGGCCCCTTTTGTCATGAAGGTCGGCGTCTGCAAAAAAGAAACCCGCCAGGGGCGGGTGGAAGGATTGCAACACTCATCAGGAAGCGGTGTTACCCAATAGACAGGGGGATGTGACAAAGGTTCAACTTTATTGATATTTATGGTTTTTATCTGTCATGCCGCCTGGGGATCCCCGTCCCGAAATCGGTTATCATTTGTGCCCCTTGTCCCGCTGCCGAGCCCCTATGCCCGCGTTCTCCTGGTTAGCCCTGTTTTTTGGTGCCTTCTACTTCGTTTATGGCGCCTACCTGCCGTTCTGGTCGCTCTGGCTGGAAGGCATCGGGGTGAGTACTGAACAGATAGGGCTGTTGCTGGGGGTGGGCATGGCCATCCGCTTTGCCGGCAACCTGATGGTGATGGGGCGAGTCAAGGGGGCCGGCCAGTTGCTGCCCGTCACCCGGCTGCTCTGTCTGCTGAGTCTGCTGGCCTTCCTCGGTTTCTATCTGGGCCACAGCCTCTGGTGGCTGGTGGTGCTGACCCTGGCGGCCAACTTCATCTACCCGACCCTGATGCCCATGGGAGAGGCGCTTGCCACCCGCATGGTGGTGCAGACCCACCTCGACTACGGCAAGGTGCGGCTGTGCGGCTCCTTTGCCTTTATCGTCGCCTCCACCCTGGTGGGGGCTCTGGTGGGCAACTTTGGCAGCGACTGGGTGCTGCACACCATGGTGGCCGGGCTGCTGATCATGCTGGGGCTCAGCCTGCTGCCGCTGCGACCCGCCCCCCGGGAGCTGCAAGGGGAGCGGGCCAAGGCCTCGCTGCTCGTCACGCTCAGGTCGGCCCCGGTGCGCCGCTTCCTGCTCATCACCGCCCTGCTGCAAGGGAGCCACGCGGCCTACTACGGTTTCAGCGCCATCTACTGGAAAAGCGCCGGCTACAGCGGCACCCTGATCGGGTATCTCTGGGCTCTGGGAGTGGTGGCGGAGATCGCCATGTTCGCCGCGGACAAGCGCTTCCTCCAGCGCTTTGGCGCCCAGACCCTGTTTCTGGTGGGGGCCCTTGGCTGCGTGGTGCGCTGGGTGCTGCTCGGCAGTTCTACCGATCTGGCGGTGCTGGTGCTCGGCCAGCTGTTGCACGGGGTCACCTTCTGCGTCAGTCACCTCGGCGCCATCCGCTTCATGACCCGCCAGTTGCCCGCGGAGCAGCAGATCCCCACCCAGGCGCTCTATGCGGCCCTGGGCCTTGGCATGACGGTGGCTGCCCTGATGGCGATCTGCGGCGTGCTGTTCGAGCCGCTGGGGGGCGGCATCTTCTTTATCATGGTGCTGGTAGTGCTGCCGGTCTTCGTGTTGCGGCTGCGTGAAGAGAGCCCTGAACAGGGCCGATGACACAGGTCTGCCGGTCTCTGGCGCGGCAGACCTCCGACTTATCTGGACAAGGGAAGTAGAGAGATGCACCAAGGATGGCTGCTGATCGGGTTGTCGCTCGCCTATCTGGGCTTGCTGTTCCTCATCGCCTATGTGGCGGACAAGAACAAGCGCCGTCGCCCCAAGGGGCAGCCTCTGCTCTACAGCCTGTCGCTGGCGGTCTATTGCACCTCCTGGACCTTCTTCGGCACAGTGGGCCAGGCCAGCGAATCCCCCTGGTCGCCGGTGCCCATCTACCTGGGCCCCATGCTGGTGTTCCTGTTTGGCTGGCGCCTGCTGGCCCGCCTCATCCTGGTGGCCAAGCGCGAGCACATCACCTCCATCGCCGATTTCATCGCCGCTCGTTATGGCAAGTCCCAGCGCCTGGCCATGGTGATCAGCCTCATCGCCGTCATGGGGATACTTCCCTACCTGGTGCTGCAGCTCAAGGCGATCGTCACCGGGCTCGATCTGCTGATGGCCAACAGCACGGGGGTCAGCCCCACCAGCAACATGGCGGAGCTGGCGCTGGGTGTCACCCTGCTGCTGGCCCTGTTCAGCATTCTGTTCGGCACCCGCAACCTGGATGCCACCGAGCACCACAGGGGCATGGTGGTGGCCATCGCCTTCGAGTCCGTGGTCAAGCTGCTCGCCTTCATGGCGGTGGGGGGCTTTGCGCTCTGGCTCATCATCGCCAGACCGAGCGAGGCGCGTACCCTGGTGGCGGGCGACTTCCTCGATGCGGTGGTGGCGGTGACGCCGGGCGGCCTGCTGGAGCTCGCCATCTACACCCTGATCGCCATGTGCGCCGTCATCTGCCTGCCGCGCCAGTTTCACGTGACCGTGGTGGAGAACAACCAGGGGCAGGATTTGCACTGGGCCCGCTGGATCTTCCCCCTCTATCTCTTCCTGATGGGGCTCTTCATCTGGCCGCTGGCGCTGGCAGGCAAGCAGTGGGTCGGGGCAGACATGGCATCGGACACCTATGTGATAAGCCTCCCCATGTCCCTCGGATTCGACGGCATGGCGATGCTGGCATTTCTCGGCGGCACCTCGGCGGCCACCGGCATGGTGATCGTCTGCACCATCGCCCTGGCCATCATGGTGAGCAACGATCTGGTGTTGCCGGTCCTGCTGCGCCGGGTCTGGCAACAGGGGCGGGACGAGCGCCTGATGCGGTTGCTGCTGCAGGTGCGTCGGGGCGCCATCTTGTTGATTTTGCTGGCGGCCTGGGCGCTCTATCTCTGGCTCGGGGATCTCACCAGTCTGTCGCGCATCGGCTATCTCTCGTTCGGGGCCGTGGCCCAGTTCGCACCGGCCCTGCTGCTCGGCCTGTACTGGCGTCATGGCAATCGCAAGGGCGTCTATCTCGGGCTCGCCCTCGGGGTCAGCCTCTGGTTCGTGACCCTGCTAGCGGAGAGCGGACTGCTGGCAGGTTCCCCCCTCGAAGCCCTGCTGGCGCCCCCAGACTGGCCGGCGGTGCGGGATCTGAGTCTGGGGGCCTGGTGCCTCTTCCTGAGTCTTCTGCTCAACCTCGCCGGCTATGTGGCGGGCTCCCTGCTGTCACGGGCGGCGGTGAGCGAGCGGCTGCAGGCCGCCAACTTCGTCGGCAAGACGAGCCGGGACACCTCGGCGCTTTATCATGCGCGGGTCTCGGTGAAGGAGCTGGAGATGCTGGCGGCCCGCTTCGTCGGCTCCAGCCGCGTCAAGCGGGCCTTCGGTCGCTTCGCCGGCGAGCGGGGAGGCACCCTGGCGCCCCAGATGCAGGCCTCCGCCGAGCTCATCGCCCACACGGAGCGACTGCTGGCGGGGGTATTCGGCACCTCGTCCGCCCGCCTGGTGCTGGCCTCTGCCCTGCAGGGACGCAACATGCAGCTCGAGGAGATCGCCACCATAGTGGACGAGGCCTCCGACATGTTCCGCTTCAACCGCGGCCTGTTGCAGGGGGCAATCGAACACATGGGCCAGGGGATCTCCGTGGTGGACAGGGAGCTCAGGCTGGTGGCCTGGAACCGACGCTACATCGAGCTGTTCTCCTATCCCCCCGGTCTCATTCAGGTGGGCCGTTCCATCGAGGAGATCATCCGCTACAACGCCGGACAGGGGTTGTGCGGTCAGGGAGACATCGAGGCCCAGGTGGCGCGGCGGGTTGCCTTCATGAAGCGTGGCAGCCCCCATGTCTCGGCGCGGGAGCGTCCCGATGGCCGGGTCATCGAGATGCAGGGCAACCCCATGCCTGCGGGGGGCTTTGTCATGACCTTCACCGATATCACCCCGTTCAGGGCGGCGGAGCGGGTGCTGCGGGAAGCGAACGAGCACCTGGAGGCGCGGGTGGCCGAGCGCACCCACGAGCTCTCCGAACTCAACCGCCAACTGCTGCTGGTAAACCAGCAGGTGGAGCGGGCCAACCAGTCCAAGAGCCGGTTCCTTGCTGCGGTGAGCCACGACCTGACCCAGCCGCTGAACGCGGCCAAGCTCTTTACCTCCTCCTTGCTGGAGATGCTGCCCCCGGAGGACGAACCGGCCCGCATCGCTCGCCACATCGACGACGCCCTGGGGGCGACCGAGGATCTCATCACGGATCTGCTGGACATCTCGCGCCTCGAAGCGGGCAAGTTCAAGGCGAAGAAGCTCGATTTCGCCCTGAGCGATGTGCTGGACAATCTCAAGGCGGAATTCGGCGTGCTGGCCCAGGCCGGTGGGATCCAGTTCTCCGTGGTGGAGAGCCGCCTTGCGGTCTACAGCGATGTGCGCTTGCTGCGGCGGGTGTTGCAGAACTTCCTCACCAACGCATTTCGCTACAACCCCGGCGGTCAGGTGCTGCTCGGCTGTCGCCGCATGGGGGATAAGGTGCGCATCGAGGTGTGGGACAACGGCCCCGGCATCCCGGAGGGCAAGCAGGAGGCGATCTTCGACGAGTTTTCCCGCCTCGATCACTCCCGCACCGCCAGGGAGCAGGGGCTTGGCCTCGGGCTCGCCATCGCCCGCGGCATTTCGCTGGTGCTGGGTCATCAGCTCTCCCTGCGCAGCTGGCCCGGAGCGGGGTCCGTCTTTGCCATCACCCTGAACCTCGCGACCCGGCCCGTCATCCCCAGCCAGGTGACGACCCCGGCCCTGCGAGACAGTCAGCTGGAAGGGGTCAGGATCCTCTGCATCGACAACGAGGAGGATATCCTCATCGCCATGGCCTCGCTGCTGGGACGCTGGGGCTGCGAGGTGCGCTGTGCCCAGAGCCTGGAGCAGGCGGAAGAGATCATCGGCGGCGGCTTCCTGCCTGCGCTGGTGCTGTCGGATTATCACCTGGATGACGGCAAGACCGGGTTGCAGGCGCTGCACATGATCAGGCTGGCCCACGGCAACGGTATCGGCGGCATCATCATCAGTGCGGATCGCAAGAGCGAGTTGCAGGCACAGATCCGTGAGCACGGCTTCGGCTACGTGAGCAAACCGGTCAAACCTCTCAAGCTGCGCGCACTGATGAACAGCCTGCTGATGCCGGTTCAGTGACTGGTCTCACAGAATCGAGCATTGGCTGAACATTTTCTGGATGCCATCCAGGCGTCATGATCGCCGATGATGGCGCCATTTTCGTCGCCATTTTTCGTGATTGGTGATAATTGAGTCTTTCTGGGTGTCACTTTTGGCAGGTGGCACCCGGGCGACTCTCCTCTATAGTCATTCGGCGATTATTTTTGTCGCAAATCAAGTTGTGCAAAAAGGCAAACCGGATGAAAGTCCGGGACGCAAAGCTTCCGGTCTAAGGGTCTGCGTACCTAGGATAGCGGGGCCACCACAGGTTGTATCGTCCATGGGCCAAGCCATGGTTGCGATGTTGTCTGCGTTACCTGGCAGGTTGCGTTGCCTTTTTCGTTGTTAATTCCAATAACGAAATAAGGAAGTTCAAATATGTTAAGTCCAAAACTTTCCCTGCTGGCGCTTCTGGTCGGGGGGCTTTGCACTACCTCCGCCTTCGCCGCTGTCCCGGGCAAACCCACCATTGGCTCCGGCCCCACCAAGTTTGCCATCGTTGAAGTCAATCAGGCCGCTTCGGCCTACAACCAGCTGGTGACCGTCCACAAGGATGGCGCTCCCGTCAGCGTGACCTGGAACCTCTGGTCCGGTGACGTCGGACAGACCGCCAAGGTACTGCTGGATGGCAAGGAGGTGTGGTCAGGCCCGGCCTCCGCCGCGGGTACCGCCAACTTCAAGGTCACCAAGGGGGGGCGTTACCAGATGCAGGTGGCCCTGTGCAACGCCGACGGCTGCACCCTCTCCGACAAGAAGGAGCTGATGGTCGCCGATACCGACGGCAGCCACCTGGCGCCGCTCAATGCGCCCCTCAAGGAGAACAACAAGCCCTACGCCAACAAGTCCGGCAAGGTGGTGGGGGCCTACTACGTGGAGTGGGGTGTCTATGGTCGCAAGTTCACCGTGGACAAGATCCCGGCCCAGAACCTGACCCATATTCTCTACGGCTTCACCCCCATCTGCGGTGGCAACGGCATCAACGACAGCCTCAAAGAGATCTCCGGCAGCTTCGAGGCGTTGCAGCGCTCCTGTGCGGGTCGCGAAGACTTCAAGGTCTCCATCCATGATCCCTGGGCGGCGATCCAGATGTCCCAAGGCAACCTCAGCGCCTGGGATGAGCCCTACAAGGGCAACTTCGGCAACCTGATGGCTCTCAAACAGGCCCACCCGGACCTCAAGATCCTGCCGTCTGTCGGCGGATGGACCCTCTCCGATCCCTTTTACTTCCTGGGTGACAAGACCAAGCGCGATACCTTCGTCGCCTCGGTCAAAGAGTTCCTGCAGACCTGGAAATTCTTCGACGGCGTGGACATCGACTGGGAGTTCCCGGGCGGACAGGGGGCCAACCCCAGCCTGGGCGGCCCGAATGACGGCGCCACCTATGTGGTGCTGATGAAGGAGTTGCGAGCCATGCTCGATGAACTGGAAGCCGAGACCGGCCGCCAGTATGAGCTGACCTCGGCCATCAGCGCCGGCGGTGACAAGATTGCCAAGGTGGATTATCAGGCGGCCCAGCAGTACATGGACCACATCTTCCTGATGAGCTACGACTTCAGCGGCGCCTTCGACCTGACGAATCTGGCCCACCAGACCAACCTCTTTGCCTCCAGCTGGGATCCGGCCACCAAGTACACCACCGACAAGGGCGTCAAGGCGCTGCTGGGTCAGGGGGTGACACCGGGCAAGATTGTGGTAGGGGCGGCCATGTATGGCCGTGGCTGGACCGGAGTGAAGAACTACCAGGCCGGCAACCCCTTCACCGGCACCGCCACCGGACCGGTGAGCGGTACCTGGGAAAATGGCGTGGTGGATTACCGCGACATCGTCAACAACCGCATGGGCGCAGGCTGGGAGCAGGGCTATGACGAGTCGGCCGAGGCCCCCTATGTCTTCAAGGCCAGCAGTGGCGACCTCATCACCTTCGACAACGACCGCTCGGTCAAGGCCAAGGGGCAGTACGTGCTGGCGAACCAGCTTGGCGGTCTGTTCGCCTGGGAAATTGATGCGGACAACGGCGACATCCTCAACGCCATGCACGAGGGGCTGGGCCACGGCGAGGGTACGCTACCGCCGGTCAACAAGCCGCCGGTTGCCAATGCCGGCAGCGATCTGAGTGCCACCGGTCCGGCCGAGGTGACCCTCAACGGCAGCGCCTCCCATGATCCGGAAAACGGGGCGCTGACCTACAGCTGGAAACAGGTCTCCGGACCCCAGGCCAGCCTGCTGGATGCCACCCAGGCCAAGGCCCGTGTGGTACTGGATGCCGTCAGCAGCGACATCAATCTGGTGTTCGAGCTGACCGTGACCGACGATCAGGGGCTCTCGGCCAAGGATCAGGTGGTGGTCACCAACAAGGCGCCGCAGCCGAACCTGCCCCCCGTGGTCAGCGTACCGGCCAGTGCGACCGTCGAGGCCGGCAAGCAGGTGAGCATCAAGGCCACCGCTTCCGACCCCAATGGTGATGCCTTGAGCTATCAGTGGACAGTGCCGGCCGGGCTCAGCGCCACCGGTCTGGACAGCGCGACCCTGGTAGTAACGGGCTCGAACGTGACCAGTGACACGGCCTACGATCTGACCCTGGTGGTCACCGATGGGGCGCTGGATGCCACAGCCGTTACCCGCCTGACCGTCAAGCCGGCCAGTACAGGTGGTGGCTGCGAGGCCAGCGATCCGGATGCGGCCAACCACCCGGCCTGGAGTGCAGGTACCGTCTACAACACCAATGACAAGGTGAGCCACAAGCAACTGGTGTGGCAGGCCAAGTATTGGACCCAGGGCAACGAGCCGAGCCGCACCGCCGATCAGTGGAAACTGGTGAGCCAGGTACAACTGGGTTGGGATGCCGGAGTGGTCTACAACGGCGGTGATGTCACCAGCCACAACGGCCGCAAGTGGAAGGCCCAGTACTGGACCAAGGGCGATGAGCCCGGCAAGGCCGCCGTCTGGGTCGATCAGGGCGCGGCGAGCTGCAACTGATCTGCCGTGATGAGAAATGGGGCCGATGGCCCCATTTTTGTCTTGCTGCGTGGTTGGGTGTCTCTTCCCTGTCAGGGAAAAGGCGCACTCGCTTTGTCAAAAAGGCCCGTCAGGGCCTTTTTTCATGGTATGTCAACGGTTCACAGCGGTTTTTGCCACAGGCTGAGCAGCAGATCCTGCTCGAGGGCGTCGGGCCCCTGGTGGGTGAAGGCGTGGCGCTGCTCACCGCTGGCACGCCAGCCGAGGCGACTGGTCTCCAGAATGTGCTCGCGCAGGCCCTGATCCAGCGCCGTACTGAACTGGGCGCGTTGCTGAGCAACATTGACGAGCCCGGTGAGGGCGGGCCAGCTCAGGGGATGTTCCATGCTCACCGGATTGAGGCTGACGCGCAATTGCCACTGATGGCGAGGGCCTGGCTGCACGTGGAGCAGATAGCCGCCCGGCGCCAGCCAGCTGACCAGGAGTTCCGTCTTGACCTTGAGGTCGTTGACCAGCAGCACCTGGGCCGTGCCAGGCAGTAGCGGGGCGCGCGCCGGGTCGGCGATGACGAACTGGCCTTCCGGTTGCGCCTTGTTGGCGGCGAAGATGGCATTCTTGGCCAGATCGAAACCGCCGACCTGCCAGCCGGGCAGCCGCTCAGCCAGGGCGCGGCAGTAGTACCCCTCGCCACAGCCGAGGTGGACAAGCTCGCGATCGCCAAGAGGAGCGAGCAGGTTCGCCATGGCGTCCACCAGAGGCAGCTGGTGGCCTTGTTCCAGGAAGCGGCGCTTGGCGCGCAGCAGGGCCCGGCTGTCGCTGTCCTTGGGGTTCTTCTTGCCGGGGATGAGGTCCAGATAGCCTTCCGGTGCGGGATCGAAGTGGTGCTTGTTGTCGCAATAGACCCCGTGGGAGGCGGCATGAAGGTGCAGGGGGCTGCGGCAAAGGGGGCATTGAAGGTGCATAGGAGTTCTCTTGGCGAAGGCCATGACGGCGGAGCGTTCGGGATTATAGGGGAGAGGATCGGAAAAGGCTGCCATGGGCAGCCTTTTTATCCAACGGCGCTGTGCGGGCGCCGTCGGCGGAACCCGGTCAGCGGGTACCAAACACCACTATGGTCTTGCCGTGGGCGGAGATGAGCTCCTGCTCTTCCAGCATCTTGAGGATGCGGCCGACGGTTTCACGGGAGCAGCCGACGATCTGGCCGATCTCCTGGCGGGTGATCTTGATCTGCATGCCATCCGGGTGGGTCATGGCATCCGGCTGTTTGGCCAGGTTGAGCAGGGTCTGGGCAATGCGGCCGGTCACGTCCAGGAAGGCGAGGTTGCCGACCTTCTGGCTGGTGTGCTGCAGGCGCTTGGCCATTTGACCGGAGAGGCGCATCAGGATGTCCGGGTTGACCTGGATCAGCTGGCGGAACTTCTTGTAGGAGATCTCGGCGACTTCACAGGCGCCTTTGGCACGTACCCAGGCGGAACGCTCCGGATTCTCGTTCTCTTCGAACATCCCCATCTCGCCCAGGAAATCCCCCTGATTCAGGTAGGAAAGGATCATCTCCTTGCCTTCGTCATCCTTGATCAGGACGGCGACGGTGCCCTTGACGATGTAGTAGAGGGTTTCCGCTTTTTCACCGGCGTGGATCAGGGTGCTCTTGGCGGGATACTTATGAATGTGGCAATGCGACAAGAACCACTCAAGGGTGGGATCGCTTTGCGGTTTGCCAATGATCATGAGACTTCCTCTGTAGTGTCATTTTTATGGACTGTGCGTCCAGGCAAGTTGCCAAGCTTGCCATTCCTTACTCTTTGGTCGCAGTAGAATAAGAGCCTTTGCCTGTGCTGACAAGGCTTTGGGGTTTTGCCGTCCACCGGTGAGCCGCCATCTGCTGCGTCGTCCGGGGCATTCTAGGCAAGAAGAGGAGGTCGGATGTTGATTTCGATCTATTTCCCTTTGGGTCGTCGTCCGTTTCGCAGGAGAGGCTGCTGTCGCCACAAACGGGGCTTTATCGTCGGGAACGGGCAAGATCATGGCGCATGTGCCACTCGACCCCGGCTTGAGGTATGCTATGGGCGTTAGAACTGTTGTCATTGAGAGGAAAGTGAGAGATGAAAGCCAAGGTCAGCTGGGTGGAAGGCATGAAGTTTGTGGGGGAGAGCGAGTCCGGTCATCAGGTGACCCTGGATGGCGCCAACCCGGGTGAAGGTGCCAGCCCGATGGAGATGATCCTGCTGGCTGTCGGCGGTTGCAGCTCCATCGATGTGGTCTCCATTCTGGAGAAGGCCCGTCAGTCCGTGACCGCCTGCCATGTCGAACTGGAAGGGACCCGCGCCGATACCGTTCCCCGGGTATTTGAGCAGATCCACCTCAAGTTCGTGGTGACCGGCAAGGGGCTGGCGGAGAAGCAGGTCGCCCGTGCGGTGGATCTGTCCATGGAAAAATATTGTTCAGTTTCCCTGATGTTGGAAAAAGCGGTAGAAATTACCCATAGTTATCAAATTCTTGAGGGTTGACCGCTAAAGTTTGTCCCGTCGATAACGCCATGACATAAGGAAAGTGCGATGAAAAAAATGATGATGTTGCTTCCCCTGTTCGGTCTGGCCGCCTGCAGCATGCCGCAGCAGACCCAGTATCAATACAGCCAGTATCAGTGCGGGGAAGAGTTGCTGGCCATCACCTATGATGCCCAGGCCGACATGGTGCAGTTCCCTTATGCCGGTGTCTATCACAAGCTGGGGCGCATCGAGTCGCCCAAAGAGACTGCCAGCTATTCCGACGGGGTGACTACCTTCTCCCGTCAGGACAAGCAGGCCACCCTGGTCAAGAGCGGTGTGACCCAGCTGACCTGCGAGTTGAAGTGACCCTGATGCCGTCACGGCGTGCATGGAAAACGGCCTGCGTGAAGCAGGCCGTTTTTGTTGAAAGAGACATCAGTCTGACGGTAGCGAGCCCAGCAACTGGGCGGCCAGTTGCTGGCTAAGCTGGCCACGGGCTTCCTCTGCGACAGGCACGTCGCTGGCGAGCTGGATGGCGCTGCTCCACACCGCTTTCTGGCTATGCCCGTCGAGCAGCACGATGGCCAGGGTCCCCTTGCGGGCATTGGTGGCGGCGTTCAGGCCCGGTGTCATGCCGAGGCGGGAGAAGATCTCGCCATCGCTCATGTCCTGGCTGCCAGCTACCCCGATGGCGACCCAGACGTCGGCTTCATCCAGGGGAACGCTGCGCCAGCCTTTGCCGTCCAGCTGCCGGATGACGGCCTGCTGTACCGGCTCGAGCCAGGGCGCGGCGCTGTTGCCCGCATACTGGAATTGTTCGGCCAGCGCATAGCGTGGTGTCGCCCCGTAGGTCCAATGCTCCGCCGGGCGAACCACCATGGTGCCTGTTTCGACCGTGGGTGCGGCGGGGCCGGAGCTGCAACCCCCCAGCAGGGTTGCCAGCATGAATGAGAGAAGTGCAGCGCGCATCGTTAAGCTCCTTGGCTCAGGTGATCTTGCCCGTTTCGATCAGTTGCTGGATCAGGGGGCGCAGGATCAGTTCCATTGCGAAGCCCATCTTGCCACCCGGCACGACGATGGTGTTCATCCTGGACATGAAGGCGCCGTCTATCATCGACAGCAGGTAGGGGAAGTCCACCTGCTTGATGCCCCGAAACCTGATCACCAGCATACTCTCGTCCAGGCTGGGTATCACCTTGGCGCTGAAAGGGTTGGAAGTATCGACGGTCGGCACCCGCTGGAAGTTGATGTGGGTGCGGGAGAACTGCGGCGTGATGAAGTTGATGTAGTCGTCCATGGAACGCACGATGGAGTCGGTCACCGCCTCGCGGGAGTGGCCGCGTTCCGAGGTGTCGCGAATGAGCTTCTGGATCCACTCCAGGTTGACGATGGGCACCACGCCGATGAGAAAGTCCACGTGCCGCGCCACGTTGTGCTCCCCCGTGACCACGCCGCCATGCAGTCCTTCGTAGAACAGCAGATCCGTCTCGCCGGGCAGATCCTGCCAGGGGGTGAAGGTGCCAGGCATCTGGTTGAAAGGCACCGCCTCGTCGAAGCTGTGCAGATAGCGCCGATACTGGCCGGTGCCGCTCTGGCCATACTCCTGGAAAAAGGACTCCAGCAGACCGAAGTCGTTGGCCTCCGGGCCGAAGTAGCTGATATGCCGCCCCTGCTCCCGGGCCTTGCGGATCGCCACGTCCATCTCGGGCCTGGTGTAGCGGTGAAAACTGTCCCCCTCGACCACGGCCGCCTTGTATCCAAGCTGGTGGAACATGGAGCGAAAGGCGTTGGTGGAGGTGGAAGTACCGGCACCGGACGAACCGGTGACCGCGATGATGGGATGCTTGGCGGACATAGAATTCTCTCTTCCTTGGGAGTTCCGTTATAAGGGGTGGCCCAAAGTGCGGTCAAGTGCGCCGTCATCCTCCCGCTGCCCCCACGCTTCCCGGCAATAGCGGTGAACAAGGGCTGCCCTGTGCTCTGGGTACGTTGGAATAGGTGCTGCTGGGTGGCGAGCTGGCCATGCGGCCTGATGGTGCGAGTTGGATAGGGGGAGGGCGGGGTGAGCCGCCCGATAAGCCGTGACCGCGTTACGCTTGGGGGAAGTCGTCAGTGGGTGACTTGCTTAAATGAGTCTTTGGGACGACATTGACACTTTCGTGCAGCTCGCTGTAGACAAGCACGGCGCTACCTTGTAGCAATTGTTGCCTGACTGCTTCGACCTTGTCGGTCAGGCTGACATCCTGTTCACCGTATTCGGTGCCTTCTTGCAGCACAAAGTGTTCGAGCAGGTTGGTGAGGGTGTCCGGCTCCAGTTCTTGCCAGGGGATAATCATGATTTCATCTTCACTCAGTGGGTTGCGGATATTGTCGATGTCTGGTCGGCAAGCGCAAGGGATTTGTCTCGTTTTGGACGAGGGGTGCCATGCAATCCATTGACGCACGCCGACCCTCCAGTCAATTCGAACAGCATCTGTTCGATGCCCGCCGCCGCGCCCTGAGCGCCGGTTTGCGCTGGTACTGGGTCATCAATCTCATCGCCCTCGTATTTCTGCTGACCCGCTTCTACATCTATCGGGATGCACACCTGGTACTGGTCGGCAACCTGCCCTGGTCATACAAATGGCAGCTCTTTGCCATGATAGGTGTTGGCCTGCTGCTGCCGCTCGGGTGGGGCTGGCTCTCCCGTCAATCCCATGTCATCTGGCTGGTGTCCCTGTGCGTCTGTGCCCTGGCCTGGGGGCTGGCCTGGGCCATGGTGGGTTACACCATCTCGATCGTCGACTTGAAGGGGGGCTTCAGTTTCATTTTCAACATGGTCAGTCTGTTGCTGCTGACCGGTCTCGTCGCCGCGTATTGCGATGTGCGGCTGTTTTACGCACTGGTGTCGGTCCCCCTGCTGTTCTTGCTGATGAGAGCCTCCTGGAGTCCTGAGCCCTTTGTTCTGGTCAACACCATAGTGGTCGGGGTCTTGCTAGTGGTGCTGGAGACGGGACGGCGCATGCTCAACGGCTGGTTCGAGCTTGCGGTGTCAAGGGAGCACGACAACCTGATGCTGGCAAACAAGATGAATGCCATGGCCAACCGGGATCCCCTGACCGGCATAGCCAACCGTCGCCACTTCGATCAGGCGTGCAAGCGTGCCATTGCGCAAGGCACCACCCAGGATGTACCGCTCACCGTGATCCTGCTCGATGTGGATTTCTTCAAGCGCTACAACGATCGCTATGGTCATCAGGCGGGGGATGAGTGCCTGATCCTGGTGGCCGAGTGCCTGGAGGAGAGTGTGCGGGAGCCCGGCGATCTGGTGGCGCGCTACGGGGGAGAGGAGTTCGTGGTGTTGCTGCAGGAGACGACGTTGGCCGGTGGCCAGGAGGTGGCGGAGCGCATTCGCGCCACTCTGGCGGCCAGGGCTCTGCCCCATGAGGATTCCGACGTAGCCCCCCACCTCACCCTGAGCCAGGGGATAGCCCAGTGGCGAGCCGGGGAGAGCCTCGTCATGCTGCTCGAGCGGGTCGATGGCGCCCTCTATCAGGCCAAGGAAGAGGGGCGCAACGGTTACCGGTTCGCGCCCTGAGTCTGTTCCCGCAACCACTGGCTGATGCGCTCATCCAGCCAGAAGCGGGGGCGCCAGGGAGAGCCGTGCAGGAAGCCCACGTGGCCGCCCTGGCGGCTCAGCTCGTAGCGCACCAGAGGGGAGAGCTGCTCCGCCGCCGGAATGACGGCATCGGTCATGAAGGGATCGTCGGCGGCGTGAATGACGAGGGTCGGGATGGGAATGCGGGCCAGCAGGCTCAGGCCGGAGCAGGTCTGGTAGTAGTGATCGGCGCTTTCGAAACCATGGAGCGGTGCCGTCACCAGCTCGTCGAACTCCCTCAGTGTGGCGATGCGGGTGATCTGGGCCGGCTGCCAGCGCGCCCGTGCCGCGCTCTGGCGCCGGATCTTGCTTTGCAGGTTGGTTCGCATGGTGCGCAGCAGGTAGTTCTGATAGACCCGTGAGAAGCCCTGATTGACCCGATCGGCACAGCTTGCCAGTTGCAGCGGGGCCGACACTACCACCGCCGCCTTCAATGGTGCCGGGCAGGCCCGCGCCAGCAGATTGACCAGCATGTTGCCCCCCAGGGAATAGCCGATGGCGACCAGGGGACGGCCAGGAAAACGCCGCCCCAGCTCGGCAATCACCGCCTGGGCGTCCTCGATGGCGCCTGAGTGATAGGCCTGCAGCAGCCGATTCGGCTCGCCACTGCACCCCCGAAAGTGCATCAGCACCGCCTCGTTCCCTTGCCGCTGCAGGTGGGCAAAGAGCCCCTTGGCATAGTGGGAGTGAATGCTCCCCTCCAGTCCGTGGAACACCACCACCAGGGGTTGTTCATCCTGGCCGGGTTCGCCGCTCCAGGCCAGATCAACGAAATCGCCGTCCGGAAGTTCGAAGCGCTCCTGGATGAAGCGGGCAGGCGAGCGGCGCAGCCACTTGGGCAAAATGGTTTGCAGATGGGGGTTGCGGGCCCACCAGGGGGCGTGAAAGTGGCTTTCTGTCAACATGCAACGACTCGGAAGAGCAGGGAGGAAAAGAGGGCGGCGAGCCCTTGGCTCGCCGCGACATCAGGCCATCAGACGATCGTGGTGCTCGGCGCCGCGCAGCATGGCCTGGATCAGTTCGTTGGCTTCAAACTTGGTGAGCGCCTCGTGGGCGCCGACCTGATGGGCCCGCTCCACGCTGATCTCGCTGGAGAGGGAGGTGTGCAGGATGATGTAGGCTCCCGCCAGCTTGGCATCGCTCTGCACCTCGAAGGCCAGCTCGTAACCATCCAGCCCCGGCATCTCGATATCGCTCACCAGGATGTCGATCCGCTTGCCCTGGGAGACCCGGGTCTGCATCAGGGTGAGGGCGTCGCGTCCGTTGGTGCAGACCTCGTAGGGGATATTGATGTAATCGAGCGCCGCCATGAGCTGGCGACGGGCAACGGAGGAGTCGTCCACCAGCAGGATCCGCATCGGCTTGAGCCGCTCGCGCTGCACGTCGGTCAGCACGGGGTAGAGATGGCTGGGATCGTCCGGATAGACCCGCGACAGGATGAGTTCCACATCCAGCAACTGGATCAACTGTTCTCCCACCCGGGTCACGCCGGTGACGAAGACGTTCTGTCCCAAGGAGGGAGGGGGCGGCTCGATGTCACGCCAGTTGCACTCGGTGATCTTGTCGATGCCCCGCACCAGAAAGCCCACCAGGGTGCGGCGGCAATCGGTGATGATGATGAAGCAGTGGGGCATCTCCTCCCGGCTGATGGGGCGGTAGCCCACGGCCATTGCCATGTCGATCACCGGGATGGTGGTGCCGCGCATGCTGGCGGCCCCGAGCACGGTGGGATGGGATTGTGGCAGGGCGGTGAGCTGGGTGTAGGGCACGATCTCCTTCACCTTGAGGGTACCGATGGCGAAAGATTGTCTGGCAGAGAGGTGGAACAGCAACATGCCTTGGGATTGGTTGGCCTTGCTCGTCATGGCGGATGTCCTGTTGATCTAGTCGGTGACGGTCAATCGGGTGTTCAGCATAAAAGATGGTGACATGAATGACTCCTTTGTTGTTAGCGGCGGTGAGCCGCAAAACTGGATTTCTTTTGCCATCCATTTATGCCTCTCTTATCGGGTCGCGGACGGCTGAGGGGAGAGGGGCGCCCCGAGCCATTGCAGATGAGCCTCGGCCAGCGCGCTTTCATCCCGATAACCCAGCCTGCTCACCACCTGTGACGGTGTGCTGCCGCTTCGCAGCAGGCGAATCCCCTGCAACAGTTGCCACTGATCCTGCAGTGCCCGGGCGTCCGGGCCCTCGAGACCGCGAGTGCCCAGCAGGGTCTGCCAGGCAGACACGCTATCCGGCTGCGCTCTGGCCAGGGCTTGCCAGGCATCTTGCAGTGCCTGATCCCCCAGTGACGAGATGGTGCAGCCGTGCAACTCATCCCCCACCACTTGCAGCCGCTGCCCATAGGGGCCTTGCCAGTCGCGGGGGCGTGACCAGGCCGCCAGGCTGTCCAGCAGTGCGTCCATCAACGGGCTTGCCTGCAACCAGCCAGCCTGGGCGGGCTGGGGCACCCGCACGGAGCAGGCCAGCAGATCATGCTGGCAGCCAGCCAGAGGGGTGAAGGCGGCGAGGGCATCGGCACAGAGCCAGAAGTGGCTGCCAGGTGTCAGCAGCAGCTCATGGGCACCCAATTTCAGCAGCGCCACCCCCTGGGTGACGCGCAGCAATTGGCCCATGGGGGAGCGCTTGCGGGGGCCGACCTGAAGGGTGGAAGTGGAAAAATGCTGATATTCGATGGCGTGATGCATGTAAAAACCCTGATATGATGCTGCCTGGAGGTAACAAAAATGGAAACCAGACGTAAAAAACGCTTCATTGCCGGGGCGGTTTGCCCGGCGTGCGGCAAGATGGACACCATGATGCTGTATATGGAGCATGGAGTCGAGAAGGTGACCTGTGTCGAGTGCGGGGATACCCAGGTGCAGACCCAGGAGCAGGTGGACAAGGCGACGCGTGAGGCGGAGCAGGTGATAGGGGTGTTTCGTCCCGAGTGAGTGCCATGCCTCAAGGTGATGGTACGCCGGTCAGGCTGGTCGCTGTTGATGACTTCTTCATCACATTGAAGCCGGGCCGACCATATGCTTGTCTGCCTTTTTGAGGTATTCTGAGCCCGTTTTTTTCTATCCGCAGGATCCCTGACATGAAAGTAGCTCCCCTGAGCGTGGTTACGCTGGAATACACGGTCACCGACGAACACGGTGAAGTCATCGACACCACTGTCGGTAAAGAGCCGCTGGTGTATCTGCACGGTACCCGTTACCTGGTCTCCGGCCTCGAAGCCGAGCTGGAAGGTCGCAGCGTGGGCGAGGCGTTCGACGTCACCCTGACGCCGAACCAGGCCTATGGCGAGTACGACGAGAATCTGGTGCAGGAAGTGCCCGGCGAGCTGTTCGACGGTATGGAAGTGTCTGAAGGGGATACTTTTGTGGCCGAGACCGACGACGGCCACCGCCCGGTGACCGTCATCGAGGTGTCCGAGGAGTTCATCAAGGTGGACGGCAATCATCCCCTGGCTGGCGTGACCCTGGGCTTCAAGGTCGAGATCAAGGACGTGCGTGCCGCGACCGCCGAAGAGCTGGCCCATGGCCATGTGCACGGCGCCGGTGGCTGCGGTCACGATCATGGTCATGACCATGATCACGGCCATGATCACGATCATGACCACGGTGGCTGCTGTGGCGGCCATGGTCACAACCATGCACACGATCACGGCGACGATCACGGTCACGGTGGTTGCTGCGGTGGTGGCGGTTGTGGTGGCAAGGGCCATCAGCACTGATCACGGCCTGGCCGATGATAAAAAAACCCGCGCATGGCGCGGGTTTTTTTATGGTTGGCACTCATCAGTAGTGCGGTGGCGGCGTCTCTTCGGCCATGCTGGCGATCTGGCTCGGCTGTACGCTCTGCAATTTATCCACCAGTAGATGGATCTGGTGTTTGAGCCGGTCCAGCTCGCGACCCTGGGTGGTGACCTCGTCGTTGAGCTGCTCCACCGTATATTCGGCAAAAGCGAGGCGGCTTTCCAGGGTTTCGAGGCGTTCGTTTAGTTGCTGACTCATGGGCCTTTTGGTCCTTACTTGATAGTCCAGATTTCAGCCAGGCCACTGGAGCTGGCACTGACGAGGTGGTCATTGTCGCGCAAAGCCACGCCATAGACCACAGCGCTCGGCGGTTTCACCTTGGGATGGGGTGAGACGCGCCAGCTCTGCAACGGCTGGCCGTCACTCACCTGCCACAGAGTGAGCTGGCGGGAGGGGGCGCCGGTGATGAGCCAGTTGCCGCCGTTGGCAAAGCGGGCGCTGGTGTAGACCTCGAAGCGGTGATCGTATTGCAACCTGCTGTGCTCCTTGCCGGTTTTGAGATCCCAGATGCTGGCCTGGCGACTGTCTGCGGTGAAGGCGAAGTGTCCGGACGGATCCAGTCTCGCCATCACGACTCGCCCGGCGTGGTTGAAGCGCCACACCACCTGGCCCGTGCGGGTATCCCACAGATAGGCGCTGTAATCGTTGCCGCCGGTGAGGGCATAGCGACCATTGGGGGAGAGATCCACCGTGTTGACCTGTTCGGTGTGGCCGAGGAATTGCAGCCGGCGTCCGGTCTGGGTGTCGACCACTTCCGCCTTGCCGTCTTCACGGCCGATGAGCACCTGGCGGCCATCCGCCGAGATCGCCGCATCGCGCAGGCGGGATTCTGGCAGGGAGTAGTAGCCCTGGGAGCGGCCATCCTGCAAGCGCCAGATGGCGAAGGTGTGCTGAGTGGCGGTGATGGCATGGCTGTCATCGGGGGAGAAGCGGGTCAGGGTGACGTACTCCTCCTGGTCTTCGCTCTGGCGCCAGCGCCAGCGCTCCTTGCCCTGTTCCAGATCCCACACCACAGTGCCCTGACTCAGGCTGGAGACGAGCGCGAGCTTGCCGGAACTGGCGAGATCCGCGCTCAGCAGACCCTGGTTGGCGAGGCGGATCTGCTGGCTGGGAAGTGAGCGTTGTTCGCACCCCGTCAGCATCAGGCAAATACCGATGAGATAAATGGCACTTTTGATCATTTTTCCTGTCTCATGCTTTCGTTACCTGCGATCACGGCGTTAGTATAAGGCGCTTATCACGATAAACCTCTCATTTCACGAAGGAACCGAGAGCGGTATTTAGAGTTTTGGAGAAACTGATGAACAATTTTCTGAAGGTGTCCCTGTTGGCTGCGGCGGTTGCCGTCGGTCTGACTGCTTGCCAAAAAGATGAGAAACCTGCTGCGACCAACACCGCAGAGGTCAAGGCAGAAGCCAGCAAGCCGGCAGAGGCCCCCAAGGCTGAGGCCAAGAGCTTTGAAGAGCAATCCGGCTATGCGATCGGCCTCTCCATGGGTCGTTATATCGCCAATACCCTGGAGCGCCAGCAGGAGCTCGGCATCAAGCTGGACAACACCGTGATCCTGAAGGGAGTCACCGACGGTCTGGGCAAAGAAGCCAAGATGACCGACGAGGAGATCCAGAAGGTTCTGCAGGAATACGACGCCAAGATCAACGAGCTGACCAAGGCGAAGGCCGACAAGGATGCCGTGGAAAACCTGAAGAAGGGTGAAGAGTTCCTGGCTGCCAACGCCAAGAAAGAGGGCGTGAAGAGCACCGAGTCCGGCCTGCAATATCAGGTCGAGAAGATGGGTGACGGCGCCAAGCCGAAGGCCACCGACATCGTCAAGGTACACTACACCGGTACCCTGACCGACGGCACCAAGTTTGACAGCTCCGTCGATCGCGGCGAGCCGGCTACCTTCCCGCTCAACCAGGTGATCCCGGGCTGGACCGAAGGGGTGCAACTGATGCCGGTCGGCTCCAAGTTCAAGTTCTTCCTGCCGTCCAAGCTGGCCTATGGCGAGAACGGTGCAGGTTCCATCCCGGCCAACGCCGTGCTGGTATTTGACGTAGAGCTGCTGGCCATCGAAAAACCGGCTGCCGATGGCGACAACGCCAAGAAATAAGCTCAAAGCACCATAAAAACGGCTCCCCAGGGAGCCGTTTTTGCTTGTGTATTGTCGCAATCCCCCGGATAAAGCGATGAGGCCGTCTTGAGTGTGTGGCGGCTAGCCCCCAGAATAGACAACAAAATCAAGCGCAAGGATGGATCTCGTGGCTGAAAGCAAACCCCGTGTCCTGTTGGTGGAAGATACCCGCAGTCTGGCGGTCGTCTATGAGCAGTATCTGGCCCAGGATGGCTACGAGGTGCAGCTGGCAGATTGTGGCCAGCAGGCTTTGGCACAATTGCTGGCAAGCCCGCCCCCCGTGGTGCTGCTCGACCTGGAGTTGCCCGACATGTCCGGCATGGACATCTTGCAGCAGATCACTGAGCGGCAACTGCCCTGCTCCGTGGTAGTGATCACCGCTCACGGCTCGGTGGATGTGGCGGTGGAGGCGATGCGGTTCGGGGCCTTCGATTTTCTCACCAAGCCGTTCGATGGCAAGCGCCTGTGCGCCACGGCGCGCAATGCCCTGAAGCACCAGCAGCTCAGCTCGCTGGTGGCCCAGTATCGGGAAAACTTCGAGCGCAGCTCCTTTGCCGGTTTCATCGGCGCCTCCATGGCGATGCAGGCGGTCTATCGCATCATCGAGAGCGCGGCGCCGAGCAAGGCCACCGTCTTCATCACTGGCGAGAGCGGCACCGGCAAGGAGGTGTGCGCCGAGGCCATCCACCAGTGCAGCCCGCGTCGGGATCAGCCCTTCATCGCCCTCAACTGCGCCGCCATTCCCCATGACCTGATGGAGAGCGAGATCTTCGGCCACGTGAAGGGGTCGTTTACCGGTGCCCAAGGGGATCGCAAGGGGGCGGCCAGTCTGGCGGACGGCGGTACCCTCTTCCTCGACGAGATCTGCGAGATGGATCTCGACCTGCAGAGCAAGCTGCTGCGTTTCATCCAGACCGGCACCTTGCAGCGGGTCGGCAGCGGCAAGCTGGAGACGGTGGATGTGCGCTTTGTCTGCGCCACCAACCGGGATCCCTTGGTGGAGGTCAAGGCCGGACGGTTTCGTGAAGACCTTTACTACCGCCTGCATGTGATCCCGCTGGCGCTGCCCCCCCTGAGGGAGCGGGGAGAGGACATCCTGCTGCTGGCCCGGGAGTTGCTGCTGCGTTATGCCGGTGAGGAGAACAAGCGGTTCAGGGATTTTGATGCGGACGCAGTGCAGGTGCTGCTCGACTATCCCTGGCCCGGCAACGTGCGCGAGCTGCAAAACGTGGTGCGCAACATAGTGGTGCTCAACGATGGCGAGCTGGTGAGCCCGGATATCCTGCCACCTCCCCTCAACGGGGGGCGTACCCTAGCCCCGGAGCCTGCGGTCGGGATCGCGGATCCCCAGTCAGAATCCGTCGTCGTTCGCAGGCAGGTCCGTCCGCTCTGGCAGGTGGAGAAGGAGGCCATCGAGCAGGCCATCGCCAGTTGTGACGGCAACATCCCCAAGGCGGCGGCCCTGCTGGAAATAAGCCCTTCCACGATTTATCGCAAGAAGCAGAGCTGGGAAGAGGCGAGTCCGGCCTGAGCCGTCACCTCTGCTCCCGGGCAGACATGCTGATGTGCGGGGCGGCCAATTGGTCGCCCCGCACGCTTATCAGAGTTTGGCGAGCAGCTTGAGCCTGGCCAGTCGTTCTGCCTCGTTGGCGGTGAACCAGCCATCCTGTGACAGCAGAAACCAGGCGCGGGCAAAGTACTCGGTCGCCGCGGGATCATTGAGCACGAGTGCATTCTCCCCCAGCTCCTCGAACACATAGCCATCCTCGGGGGTGCCTGCGGCGGCCATGTCGTCGCGCAACTGCGCCAGTTCGGCCATGGCCTGTTCATGGCGCTCCTGGGCCCGGCTCAGGCGCGCCAGACTCCAGCGGGCGATAAAGGCTTTGCCCTGGTTGTTGTGCTGCTCGTGCCAGGCCAGGCACTTTTGCTGACAGGCGATGGCCTCGTCGAGGCGACCCAGCTCGAACAGGGTCCAGCCCTGATTGTTATAGAGGGTGGCGAGCCAGCCTCGCGTCCGCTTGTCGTGACTGCGCTCGGCCAGGGTCATCGCCAGCTGGTGCCAGTGGCTCTGCTCCTCCAAGGGGGCGGCGATGGCCACCATGTGGGCCGCATCGATGGCCAGATAGTGTTCTTCGAGCTGCTCTCCCAGTTGCCAGGCCTGTTCAAACAGGGCTTTGGCGCTGACCTTGTCACCGGCGGAGTTGAAGGTGCGGCCACGCTCCAGCAAGGCGCGCAGGCGGGCCCGTGGAGTCGCCTCGGTGAGGCGGGGTTCTATCTCGTCGAGCAGCTGGTGCGCCTGTGCAAACTGGCGTTGCAGCGAATGGGTACGGGCTATCTGGGTGAGGAGCTCCAGCTCCCATTGCAGGTTGGTGGCACGCGCCTCGGGCAGCAGTGCTTGAAAACGCTGGGCGCTGGCAACGGGATCCTGATAATCCCACAGCGCCATGAAATCGGGCGGATTGTTCATCTGGCCTCCATGCCGGTTATCCGCCCACCAAGATGCCTGAAGGCCATTCTTTGTACAAGAAGGGGGGCTGGCGCCATCGTGACGCCAGCGTTTGCCGATCAGTAGACCATGGCAAGGCTCATCAGCATCAGACCCAGGGCAGCAAAGGCTCCCTCCTTGATAGCCAGGCGCGGTACCAGTGCCTTGGGCAGGGCAGGGAACAGGCTCAGGGCAAAGCCCAGCCCCGGCATCAGCCAGTGGAAAGCAGGGCTTCGCAGGGCGGGATCCGCATTGCCATTGATGACGATGAGCAGGATAAAGAGGGTGAAGGCGGGCAGGATAAACCAGCGGGCATGGCCGGCGGCGACCGCCCGCAGTGGCGAGATGCGATAGAGCACCAGGGTCACGAGGAAGAGGGCGAGGGGAGCCAGCAGATAGAGCGGGGCCGGATTCATGATGAGGGTCTCCTGACAAGGGGGGCAGAGTGTAGGCAGTCCTGGTGGGGAATGACCAGTCCCCCGCGCCCGGGCTGTGAAGCGGATCGCAGGGCAAAGGTTTGCCTGGGCAGGATCAGCGGAACCAGAACCAGAGCACGGCAAATACCAGCCAGCTCAGCACCAGCAGGATCCAGGGCAGCGGGTGCTGGCGGGTGAGCTCGATGACCTCGGCTTCGCTCTCCTCTTCCGACGTCTCTTGGGAAGAGTGCCTGGCTTTGGCTTGCAGTTTCTTCTGGCGGCTGGCCTCGCGGGCCTTCGCCTTCATCTGTTTCTTGTATTCGTCTATGCCCTTCTGGATCCCCTGGGCGATGAGCTGGGTTTGCTCCTTGGTCTGCCCCGGCTTCTGGTTGGCACGGGCGATCTTCATCGCCTCCTGCTGGGTTTCGGGGGAAATTTTGTCGTACTTGGCCATTCCAGGCACTCCTTGGCATTGATTGGCGGGCAGTATGCCATAACCGTTACCGGCGGGCTGCCATCATGGGGGAAATTGCTCTGCGAGTGGGGTGCCTCTGTTCCAAATAGGGGAAACAGGTTGCGTGGATGATCACATTTGGCGGAATTTGTGAGTCGCCGATGAAAAACCGTCACATGTTGTTTGTTATATTACCGCCCGATCCTGGATAGGGTCGTCCAATAACAAAATAACAAGGTGATATGGAAATGAATTATAAATTTGTCAAAGGAAGTATCGCACTGGCAGTGCT
This sequence comes from Aeromonas sp. WP2-W18-CRE-05, assembly GCF_014168615.1. Taxonomy (NCBI): domain Bacteria; kingdom Pseudomonadati; phylum Pseudomonadota; class Gammaproteobacteria; order Aeromonadales; family Aeromonadaceae; genus Aeromonas; species Aeromonas sp. WP2-W18-CRE-05. The sequence continues at coordinate 950,279 of NZ_AP021917.1, forward strand.
TGCCGCATTGAGCGGCTGCAATACCTCAAGCAACGACAGCGTCGCCCCCTGCACCGAAAATGTCTGCAAGCTGACCATTTTGCATACCAATGATACCCACGGTCGTTTCTGGCACAACGACAAGGGCGAATATGGCATGGCGGCCCAGAAGACCCTGGTCGAGCGGCTGCGTGCCGAGGCGAAAGCGGCGGGCAGCGAAGTGCTGGTGCTCTCCGGCGGTGACGTCAACACCGGAGTGCCAGAGTCGGATCTGCAGGATGCAGAGCCGGACTTCATGGCCATGAACAGCATCCGTTACGATGCCATGGCGGTGGGTAACCACGAGTTCGACAACCCCCTGACCATCCTCGAGAAACAGCGCCAGTGGGCCCAGTTCCCGATGATCTCCGCCAACATCTATGACAAGACGAGCGGCAAGCGCTACTTCGATCCCTACAAGGTGTTCAAGCTGGAGAGCGGCCTCAAGGTCGCCGTGCTGGGTCTGACCACAGAGGACACCGCCCAGCTGGTGGATCCCAACAACGTCCAGACCCTGGAGTTCCGCGATCCGACCACGGAAGCCGCCAATCTCGGCAAGCAGATCCGCGACAACAAAGAGGCGAACCTGGTTCTTGCCATCACCCACATGGGCCATTACGAGAATGGTCAGCACGGCAGCAACGCACCGGGTGACGTGGAGATGGCCCGTGCGCTGCCGGCAGGCACCCTGGACGCCATCATCGGTGGTCACTCCCAGAACCCGGTCTGCATGGAGCCGGGTACCCCGGACAAGTACGCCGACCGCGAATTCAACTTCGAAGTGCGACACTCGCCTATGCCGCCTGACGGTACTCTTCGAATACCTTGACAGGCTGCCTGAATCCGAGACATTTCCGAGGTCGTAGGTTGAGCCACTGCTCCGCTCTCCTGACATCCTCGTCCGTGACCTCTCTCAGGTCTGTTCCCTTTGGGATAAACTGCCTCAACAGCCCATTGCTGTTCTCGTTCAGACCGCGCTCCCACGAAGAGTAAGGGTGCGCAAAGTAAGTCTCGGCACCCAGCGCTTCCTCTATCGCCTTGTGTTCGGCAAACTCGCCGCCGTTGTCAAAGGTGATGGTATGCACCTGCTCGATGTAGGGCGTTAACATCTCGATTATCGCATCCCGCACCACCCCAGCCTGTTTGCTCGCGACCCGCTTGACCAGATAGAGCCGGCTCTTGCGCTCCACCAGGGTGACCAGTGCACCTGTGCCTTGCTTGCCCAGCACCGTGTCCGCCTCCCAATCACCGAGCCGCTCCCGGCTATCGACGATAGCCGGCCGTTCATCAATAGAGCGGGCTTCCTTGATGGGAGAACGCAGGCTGCTCGCCCCCTTGCGGTAGCGCTTGTGGCCCTGGCGCAGATGGCGGTACAACTGGCCACCCCGGGCTTTGTCGGCGGCCACATGGCGGTATATCCACTCGTGACTCACCATGAGGCCTATCTGCTTGCCCACCGCGCTTATCTGCTCCGGGCTCCACCACCAGGCGAGTGTCAGCTCGACAAACTGGATGACATCGGCAGATAGCCGAGATTTGGCCGCACTGGCCCGTCGGTGGGTGGCGTGCTGATGCGCATTGTCTGGCTGGTAGCCCTGCGGCCCGGCGTTACGACGCAGCTCCCGGTAGAGGGTGGAGCGATGAACGCCAATGGCGCGTGCGGTGGCAAGGATGGACATCCCCTGTGCGCGAAGCACCGATAACTGGTATCGTTGCCCCTCGGTCAACTGCTGATAGCTCATGGTGATACTGCTTTTACTTTGGCGAGCAGAAGGGTACCACCAATCAGCAGTTGGCCACCTCTCGCCATTCATCCATGAGTGTCGCACTTATTATCTGAATTCCCGGACTTCAAGCCGGGCGACGACTGCCAGCCGGATCAGCAGAACGGCACCTGGATCATGCAGGCTCACGAGTGGGGCAAGTATGTGGGTCGTGCCCAGTTTGACTATCAGAATGGCAAGCTGACCCTGACCCAGTACGATCTGATCCCGGTCAACCTGAAGAATGCGGACGGTGATTTCATTCAGGAAGAGATCGTCAAGGATCCCGAGCTCTACAACACCCTGCTCACCTATCAGGAGAAGGGACAGCAGGAGCTGGGTGTGGTCATCGGTGCCACCGATGGCGTACTGGACGGTGAACGCGCCAACGTGCGCAACAAGCAGACCAACCTGGGTCGTCTCATCACCACCGCGACTGCCGAGAAGCTGAGCACCGACTTTGGCATCGTCAACTCCGGCGGGGTGCGTGCCTCCATCGCGGCAGGGGACATCAGCTACCGTGACGTGCTGACCGTGCATCCGTTCGGCAACACCGTCAACAAGGCGACCATGAGCGGCAACGAGCTGCTGACCTACCTGGGTCAGGTTGCGACCAAGACCGCCAATACCGGTGGCTATGCCCAGTTCGGCGGCATCAAGATGACGGTGGATTGCCAGGCCAAGAGTGTGGACATCGCCACCATCGGCGGGAAGGCCTTCGATCCGGCAGCAATCTACAGCTTCTCCATCCCGAGCTTCAGCGCGGCCGGTGGTGACGGTTATCCGAAGATCGACACCATCAATGCCGGTCTGGTGGATGCCGGTGTACTGAAGGATTATATCGCGGCGAAGAAGACCATTCAGGTCGCCGATTATCAGCCGGCCGGCGAGGTCAGCTATATCAACTCCACCTCGGTAGAGGGTTGCAAATAATCCCTGCACCCCGAGCCAATAAAAAAGAGAGGCAGCCATGGCTGCCTCTCTTTTTATTTTCAATGTCATCAGCAGTGTCTCTCGGGAAATATATCCGGCCACGGGAAGCTGCCCCGAAATAGGGCATGACACGATCTGATGGCAATAAAAAGGCGACCCTGAGGTCGCCTTGATGAAATGGGTCGGTTGAGCCTTAGAGCTGCTCGATGCCGACGATATGCCAGGGGGCATTGTCCTTGGCGAGATCACGCTCGAGGTGCCACACCTCCTTGATATCCTCCTCGACCTGCTCCTGACGGTCCATGTAGCGGCCGCTGAAGCGTACGCTCACCTGGGCCCAGTCGCTGCCGTAGTCGGCACGGACCAGCTGGGTGTCCACGTACATCACCTCGGTGTGCTGCTCACCGGAGAGCTCGGCGCGTTCGGCCTTGAGGTGCTCGAACAGCTCGGGGCTCACGTACTCGCGGATCTTCTCCAGGTCGTTCTTGTTCCAGGCCTCTTGCAGGGTGCGGTAGTGATCGCGGGCACCGGCCAGGAAGCCGTTCATGTCAAAGCCCGGGGGCAGACGGAAGGGCACGTCGCTGTCGGCAAAACCGGTGGCCTGCGGGGCGCTGTGGCTTTGCTCGAACTGCTGGGGGGCCGCGCTCTGGGGCGGTTGATAGCCCGCATAGGCCGTCTGTGGCTGGGCCGCTGCCGCCTTGTTCCTGCGCAGGGCTCGGAACAGGAAGACACCGCCCAGTGCCAGCAGGGCGATCAGCAGGAAGTCCATCCCTTGCAGACCTTCGAAGGCACCGCTGCCCAGCAGGTAGGCAAACAGGCCGCCGGCCAGCAGACCACCCAGCAGGCCGCCCATCATGCCGCCTTTCTTGGGTGCCTGGGCGCCGACGGTCGGGTTCTTGGTGTCGACCGGCTTGGCCGCAGGTTGGGCCGGAGCCGTCTTGTAGCTCTTGCCAAAGGATTTGCCGCCACCAAGTTTCTTGGCCTCGGCGATGGGTGCCCCAAGGCCAATGGCCAGGATCAGGGCAAACAGGGTCAGCATCTTTTTCATTTTGACTCTTTCACTCTCATGTAGGTGGGGGCATGCTCTGCTTGTGCAAGCTCAGCGAGGCGCATGGCAGGCTGCCAGTCCCTTTTTGTGTTGCAGCTTGCGGGTATGATTATCACGGATGGCATGAATTATTCATGAACAGATTGAGTCGTCCGACAGGGGAGGCGCCCATGAAACACAGACGGCCGAGTCGCTCGGTGCGCAGGCTGCGCAACAAACAAAGAGCAAGAACGAAAGATCAGACCCTGGTCTGGCCCTTTCTCGTACTGTGTAAGTATTCACCGGAACAGTATTGACACAGGAAAAATGAGACGATCGTCTCTTGATCCCACTTTCCTGCTTGCTTGATCCTGCTCCTTAGATACGCTCCCCCCATGAGCAAAAACACCATGCATTCCGCGGGAATGCCCACCACTCTGGAGCAGGCCAACGAGCTGATTTATAAGCTCCTCGACCGCATCGCCGAGCTGGAGGACCGCCTCAATCAGCACAGCGGCAACTCCTCCAAGCCGCCTTCCAGCGACGGCCCCGGTGCACCGCCGCCGGCCCGCAAGCGTCCGGCGTCCGGCAAGCAACGGGGGCGCAGCCCGGTCACAAGGGACATCGCCGCGAGCGGCATCCGCTTGATGCCCGCCTGACCCTGGTCCCGCATTACCCTGCCGCCGATTGCGCTTGCTGTGGCGGGGACATGGTGGCCCATGCCAAACCCTATCAGGTTCATCAGGTGTTCGAGCTGCCCGAGGTGAGCTATCTCGTCACCGAACACCAACTGTATCGTGCGACCTGCTCACGGTGTATCGGCACGACCCAGGCCGCACTGCCAGACAACGTCAGCAGCAGCCAGATGGGGGCCAATCTGCTCAGCTACATCGCGCTGCAAAGCGGCCAGTTTCACCAGAGCGTCAGCCAGATACAGCAGCAGCTCAAACAGCATTTCGGCCTGAGTTTTAGCCGGGGCGCCATCAGTGAGGCGCAGGGGCGGGTGAGTGCCATGCTCACCCCGACCTACCAGGCCATCAAGCAGCAGGTGCAGACGGCCACCCACGTTCATGCCGATGAGACCCGGCATCAGCGGGGTGGAGAGCGCCGCTGGATGTGGCTGGCGCTGAGCAAGATAGCCGTCTGCTTCATGACGGCCTATGGCCGTGGTCAGGAGGCGGCCAAGCGGCTGCTGGGCGCCGAGTTTGACGGGGTGCTGGTGACCGACCAGTACGCCGGCTACCGGTTTATCGACGCCGACCAGCGGCAACTGTGCTGGGCCCACGTGGCCCGCAATCTCGCGGCCATCGCCGAGAGTAGCGAGCAGTGCAACCAGCCCATCGGTGCCCGGTTGGTCTTGCTGGCGGATGCGGTGTTTCGTACCCGGCACCGTTGGGAAAGCGGTGCGTTGAGCAAGCAGAAATACCTGCGCAGGCTCGCGCGTTACCGGCAAAGCTGGCGAAGCCAGTTGGAGCGCGGCGCCCTGTTGTGCAGCAAACGCTACCGTGGACGATGCCAGTTGCTGCTGCGGGATGACGAGATGCTGTGGCGGTTTATGACTGACGACGAAATAGCGCTGACCAACAACGAGGCGGAGCGGGCGCTGCGTGGCTATGTGCTCTGGCGCAAGGGTAGCTACGGCGTGTGGTCTCACCGGGGCGAGCTGTTTCGCCAGCGCATCCTGTCGTTGGTGGAGACCGGCAAGCGATTGGGCCGCTGCCCACAGGAGTGGTTGAGGGCCGTGGTCAGGGCGTGCATCGAGAAGACAGATTATCCCATCCCGGCAGAACTGATGCCGTCAACCCCGTCCTGGTGAATAGATACCGTACTGTGAGGCAGGTCTGCGGCGCACAAGTGGATGACGCTGACGAGGCCTGGGTCCCGTCTTGTCGCCGGATGCGATGACGGGACGTATTAGCACTCGCGATGGCGGGGTTTCTTTTGTAAAATTCCCGTCCCCTTCCCGCTGCGGTTTTTATGTGTATGGCAGAGCAAGTGACGGCGAAAAAAGACGCCAAGACACAACAGCTGAAAGTACCTCCCCACTCTTTTGAGGCCGAACAGTCCGTACTGGGCGGCCTGATGCTGGACAACGAGGCCTGGGATCGGGTCGCCGAACGGGTGATCGACAAGGATTTCTACAGCCGCCCGCACCGCCTGATCTTCCAGGCCATGACCCGCCTCTCCAACGCGGGCAACCCCATCGACCTCATCACTCTGCAGGAGGAGCTCGAGCGCTCCGAGCAACTGGAAGAGGCCGGTGGCTTCGCCTATCTGGTGGAGATCGCCAAGAACACCCCGAGTGCCGCCAACATCAGTGCCTACGCCGAGATCGTGCGTGAGCGGGCGGTGGTGCGGGAGATGATCTCGGTCGCCAACGAGATAGTCGAAGCGGGCTACGAGCCCCAGGGGCGCACCTCCAACGATCTGCTGGACTTGGCCGAGAGCAAGGTGTTCCAGATCGCCGAGCAGCGCACCAGCGCCAACGAGGGCCCCCAGCCCCTGAAGCTCATCCTCGAGCAGACCGTCGACAAGATTGAAGAGCTGTTCAAGACCCCCCACAACGGGGTGACCGGCGTGTCGTCCGGCTACAACGATCTGGACAAGATGACCGCCGGCCTGCAGCGTTCGGATCTGGTCATCGTCGCCGCCCGTCCCTCCATGGGCAAGACCACCTTTGCCATGAACCTTTGCGAGCACGCGGCCCTCACCGCCGACAAGCCGGTGCTGATCTTCTCCCTCGAGATGCCCTCCGAGCAGATCATCATGCGTATGCTCGCCTCGGTGGGGCGCATCGACCAGACCAAGGTGCGGACCGGCCAGCTCGACGACGAGGATTGGGCGCGGCTCTCTTCCACCATGGGGCTGCTGCTGGAGAAGGGGAAGATGTACATCGACGACTCCTCCGGCCTGACCCCGACCGAAGTGCGCTCCCGTGCCCGTCGGGTGGCGCGGGACAACGGCGGCATCAGCATGATCATGGTGGACTACCTGCAGCTGATGCGGGTGCCGGCGCTGTCTGACAACCGTACGCTGGAAATCGGTGAAATCTCCCGCTCCCTCAAGGCGCTGGCGAAAGAGTTGCAGTGCCCCGTGGTGGCGCTCTCCCAGCTGAACCGAAGCCTGGAACAGCGGGCCGACAAGCGCCCGGTCAACTCGGATCTGCGGGAATCCGGCTCCATCGAGCAGGATGCGGACTTGATCATGTTCATCTACCGCGACGAGGTCTATCACGACGACAGCCCCGACAAGGGGATCGCCGAGATCATTATCGGCAAGCAGCGTAACGGCCCCATAGGACGAGTGCGGCTCACCTTCCAGGGTCAGTTCTCGCGCTTTGACAACTACGCGGGCCCGGCGTTTGACGATGACTACTAAGTAAGTCGGGAGCCTGCTCCCGGCATCCATAAACAGTTTTCCCGGTTCGACAATTCTGCCGGTCCGGCCTTAGACGATGAGATTTGAGGGCTGACACCACCCGGTGCCTGATTATCATGCCCTCGTAAGGGAAAACAGATGAAAGCGGCTATCGCCCAGATCAATACAGCGGCCCTGCGCCACAACCTCGCCGTGGTGAAACGCCACGCCCCCCAATGCAAGATCATTGCCGTGGTCAAGGCCAATGCCTACGGCCACGGCCTGCTGCCGGTCGCCCGCACCCTGGTGGATGCGGACGCCTACGCGGTGGCCCGCATCGAAGAGGCGCTGATGCTGCGCTCCTGCGCCGTGGTCAAGCCCATCGTGCTGCTGGAGGGCTTCTTCAGCGCCGCCGACCTGCCGGTGCTGGCGGCCAACAACCTGCAGACCGCGGTGCACACCTGGGAGCAGCTCGAGGCGCTGGAGCAGGCGGAGCTGCCTGCCTCCGTGGTGGCCTGGCTCAAGCTCGATACCGGCATGCACCGCCTCGGGGTACGGGCCGAGGAGATGCCCGCCTTTATCGAGCGCCTCGGCAAGTGCAAGAACGTGGTGCAGCCGTTCAATGTCATGACTCACTTCAGCCGCTCCGATGAGCTGGAGCAGCCCACCACCCGCGAACAGATCGACCTGTTCAGCCAGCTGACTGCGCCGCTCAAGGGCGAGCGCGCCATGGCCAACTCGGCAGGCATCCTGGCATGGCCGGATGCCCACTGCGACTGGGTGCGCCCCGGCGTCATCCTCTATGGCGTCTCCCCCTTCCCCAATACGGTGGCGGCCGATTACGACCTGCAGCCGGTGATGACCCTCAAGACACAACTGATCGCGGTGCGGGATCACAAGGCGGGCGAGCCGGTGGGTTATGGCGCCAACTGGGTGTCGGATCGCGATACCCGGCTCGGGGTCATTGCCATCGGTTACGGCGACGGCTATCCGCGCATGGCCCCCAACGGCACGCCTGTGCTGGTCAATGGCCGCATCGTGCCCCTGGTGGGTCGCGTCTCCATGGACATGACCACGGTGGATCTCGGTCCCGGCGCCACCGACAAGGCCGGCGACGAGGCTGTGCTCTGGGGGGAAGGGCTGCCGGTAGAGCGAGTGGCCGACCAGATCGGCACCATTCCCTATGAGCTCATCACCAAGCTCACTTCCCGGGTGTTTATGGAGTACGTGTAGGCGAGTCGCCCCTCATCCCCAACCCTTCTCCCGCAAGGGGAGAAGGGAGAACAAAAAGGCCGCCCCGACAAGGGCGGCCTTTTTCATGGGCGTGTCCCAGAGACGAAAGAACAAGCCCCGCATCGGCGGGGCTTGAGTCTCCGTCACTATGTGGCGCTTAGCCTATGGTCATCAGGCTGGCGTTGCCACCGGCGGCGGCGGTGTTGACCGAGAGGGCGTGCTCGATGAGCAGGCGCTCCAGCGGGATGTCGGTCTCGCCGCGATGCAGGCCGTGCACACCGATGATGGCGCCGTTACGGGCTGCCTGGCGCGCGGCGGCGAGCTTGCTTACCTCCCGCAACTGATCCGAGTCGCCGTGGTGCAGCAGGGCATCGAAGTCCGTCTCCCCCGTGGCCCAGTCCGCCACCAGCGCGATGGGATCCCGCGCCTCGGTCGGCAGGGAAGAGAGCAGGGCGCGTGTCTGGGCATCGTCCGGCAGCAGCACCTTGCTGCCGACCGCCAGACAGGCGGCCAGCTGGGCCAGCAGGTCGGCCTTCTCCTGGGCAAGACAGAGCACCCGTTCCCGGGGCAGCAGGCTGTAGCTGTTGCGCTCGCCGGTGGGGCCGGTCAGCAGCTGGGTACGGCCGCTCTGGGAGAGCGCGGCGTAGTGATCGCACAGGGCGGCGAGGGCCGGATCCTGCTTGCTCGCCCAGTCGCGCAGGGCCACGAGGGGGGCTTTCGCCTCGGCATGCAGGGCACCGGACTCCTGGTGCAGCTGGTTGGCCACCGCCTCCTGGGGACGGGCGCCGAGCAGGCGATACATGTAGAGCGGGCCACCGGCCTTGGGACCGGTGCCGGAAAGCCCTTCCCCACCGAAGGGTTGCACCCCGACCACGGCGCCCACGATGTTGCGGTTGACGTAGAGGTTGCCCACCTTGGCCACGTTCACCACCTGGGCGATGGTCTCGTCGATGCGGGTATGAACACCCAGGGTCAGGCCGTAGCCGCTGCCGTTGATCTGCTCGAGCAGCTCCCCGAGCCGGGTGCGCGGGTAGCGGACCAGGTGCAGCACCGGGCCGAACACTTCGCGTCCCAGTTCGTCCAGACTGTCGAGCTCGATCAGGGTCGGCAGCACGAAGGTGCCGCGGCTGCAGGCATCCCCCTGGGTGCGAGCGATCTGGTGCACCTTGCGCCCCTTGTCGCCCATGGCCTTGATGTGGCGCTCGATGTTGGCCTTGGCCTCGGCGTCGATGACGGGGCCGATGTCGGTGGAGAGGTGCTCGGGGCTGCCGACCTTGTACTCGGCCATGGCGCCCTTGAGCATCCGGATCACCCGATCCGCCACGTCATCCTGCACGCACAGCACTCGCAGGGCGGAGCAGCGCTGACCGGCGCTGTCGAACGCCGAGGAGATGACATCCATCACCACCTGTTCGGTCAAGGCGGAAGAGTCGACGATCATGGCGTTCTGGCCGCCGGTCTCGGCGATGAGGGGAATGGTGCGACCCTGGGCGTCGAGGCGACCGGCCAGGTTGCGGGAGATGATGCCCGCCACCTCGGTGGAGCCGGTGAACATGACGCCGCGCACCCGTTCGTCCGCGATGAGCGCCGCACCCACGGTCTCACCACGGCCCGGCAGCAGTTGCACCGCTCCGGCGGGTACCCCCGCTTCCAGCAGGATGCGCACCGCTTGTGCCGCGATGAGGGGGGTCTGCTCGGCAGGCTTGGCCAGCACCGTATTGCCGGCGGCCAGGGCCGCGCACACCTGGCCGCTGAAGATGGCCAGCGGGAAGTTCCAGGGGCTGATGCAGACCACGGGGCCGAGCGGCCTGTGGGTGTCGTTGGCGAAGTGGTTGCGCGCCTGGGCGGCGTAGTAGCGCAGGAAGTCCACCGCTTCGCGCACCTCGGCGATGGCGTTGGCAAAGGTCTTGCCGGATTCGCGAACCAGCAGGCCCATCAGGGGTTGCAGTTCGGATTCCATCAGGTCGGCGGCCCTGTCCAGCACGGCGGCCCGCTCGGCTGGCGGGGTGGACTGCCAGATCTGGCCGCTCGTGAGGGAGCAGGCGAGCGCCTTGTCCACCAGCGCTACCGTGGCTTCGCTCACCTGACCGACGACATCGCGGTGATCCGCCGGGTTGAGCACGGGCTGGAACTGGGTCGGCGCCTCGGTGTCGCAACCCAGCATGGGCACGGCCTGATAGGCGGTGTTGGTGCTGGCGAGCAGGGCGGCGGAGAGTGACCCCAGGCGGTGCTCGTTCGCGAGATCCAGACCTGCGGAGTTCGGGCGGGCCTCGCCGTAGAGATCCCGTGGCAGGGGGATGCGCGGATGGGGCAGACCCAGGGCCCCTTCACGGGCGGCCATCTGCTCGATCTGCTGCACCGGATCCTGCACCAGATCCGAGAGGGAGATGTTGTTGTCCGCGATGCGGTTGACGAAGGAGGTGTTGGCCCCGTTCTCCAGCAGGCGGCGCACCAGGTAGGCGAGCAGGGTCTCGTGGCTGCCCACCGGTGCATAGATGCGGCAGGGGCGACCCAGCTTGCCGTCGGCCACCTTGCCGACCACCTGTTCGTACAGGGGTTCACCCATGCCGTGCAGGCACTGGAACTCGTACTGGCCCGGGTAGTAGTTCTGACCGGCGAGCTGGTAAATCGCCGACAACGAATGGGCGTTGTGGGTGGCGAACTGGGGATAGATGGCCTCGGGCACCGCCAGCAGCTTGCGGGCGCAGGCGAGGTAGGAGACGTCCGTGTAGGGCTTGCGGGTATAGACCGGGTAGCCTTCCAGCCCTTCCTGCTGGGCGCGCTTGATCTCGCTGTCCCAGTAGGCGCCCTTCACCAGACGGATCATCAGGCGGTGACGGCTGCGCTTGGCGAGGTCGATGACGTAGTCGATCACATAGGGGCAGCGCTTCTGGTAGGCCTGGATGACGAAGCCGATGCCGTTCCAGTCGGCGAGGGACGGATCGAAGCAGAGCTTCTCCAGCAGATCGAGGGAGATCTCCAGGCGATCGGCCTCCTCGGCGTCGATGTTGATGCCGATGTCATACTGCCTGGCGAGCTGGGTCAGGCCCAGCAAGGTGGGGTAGAGCTCCTCCATGACGCGATCGTACTGGGCGCGGCTGTAGCGCGGATGCAGGGCGGAGAGCTTGATGGAGATACCCGGCCCCTCGTAGATGCCGCGACCGTGGGAGGCCTTGCCGATGGCGTGGATGGCCTGCTCGTAGGAGGCCAGATAGCGTTTGGCGTCCTCCTCGGTCAGGGCCGCTTCCCCCAGCATGTCGTAGGAGTAGCGGAACCCCTTGCTCTCCATGCCGCCAGCGTTCGCCAGCGCCTCGGCGATGGTCTCGCCGGTGACGAACTGTTCACCCATCAGGCGCATCGCCATGTCGACGCCCTTGCGGATGAGCGGCTCACCCCCCTTGCCGATGAGTCCCTTGAGGGAGCTGTTCATGCCCGCCTCGTTGTGGGTGGCCACCAGCTTGCCGGTGATGAGCAGACCCCAGGAGGCCGCGTTGACGAACAATGAGGTGCTCTGGCCCAGGTGCTGGCTCCAGTTGCCGCCGCTTATCTTGTCGCGGATGAGGGCATCCCGGGTCGCCTTGTCGGGGATGCGCAGCAGCGCCTCCGCCAGGCACATCAGGGCCACCCCTTCCTGGGAGGAGAGGGAGAACTCCTGAAGCAGCCCTTGGACCAGGCCCTGACGGCCGCTGGCGCTCTTCTGGTTGCGCAGCTTCTCGGCGATGCCCATGGCCAGCTTCTGGGTCGCGTCAGCCTTCTCCTTGGGCAGACGGGCCTGCTCCAGCAGCATGGGGACGGCTTCGGTCTCGGGGCGGCGATAAGCCCCCGTGATGGCGGCCCGCAGCACGGACTGGGGCAGAATGCTCTCGGCAAACTCGAGGAAGACCTGGATGCCCTGCTCGGTCAGGGTCTCGACGGCCTCTTCCCCGGCGGCGGCAGCCAGCCCGGAGTGCTCGGGCGGGGTCAGACCGCGATCCAGTTGCTCCAGATAGGTGAAGATGGCTTGCTTGATCAGCCAGTGGGGAGTGCGATCCAGGGTCTGCGCAGCCTGTTTGAGGCGGTCGCGGGTCGCTTCATCGAGTTTGACGCCGAGGGTGGTAGTGGCCATGGGACTTCCTGTGTCTAGAAGGTAACAATATTACCGGACGGTTAAATTTCGCCGATGATGGTGCAACCAGGTGCAACCTTCAAGCAAGAAATTTTAATGTATTGGCTACATTGTTGAATTCTTCCATGAATCCGGTCTCCATTAGGCTCCTTTCAAACCAGCTGCTTGTCCGCTTTTCACAGCATTATTAATGGGTTGGCAATGCATCTTATGAATGCCTATATGAGGTGCAACCCACTGCAAATCGGGTTGCACTTTTGCGTGTTCGACCGAACCTGGGTTGTGAGTGCGGCTCCCCCGTGCGCAGAAGGGAGCGGAGCGCCACCTGACAGAGCCCCGTGCTCTTCTATGCTGTTAGCTGGCCACAGGGGCCAGCTATCGGTGACAAGGAGAAACCCATGGCGCGTGTTAGTACCTATCTCAATTTTGCCCGGGAGACGGAGGCTGCCTTCCTCTTCTATCGCGAAGTGTTCGGCGGTGACTTCAGCGGCCCCATCCACAGGTTCAAGGAGTCCCCGGGTTGCCCGGGCCAGCCCCCTCTGTCGGAGGAAGACGGGGAGCTGGTGATGCATGTGGCCCTGCCCATCCTCGGGGGCCACGTGCTGATGGGCACGGATGCTCCGGCCAGCATGGGGTTCACCCTGGTGCAGGGCAACAACAGTTACCTCAATCTGGAGCCGGACAGCCGAGGCGAGACCGATCGCCTGTTCGCGGCCCTGGCCGAGGGAGGCAAGGTGGAGATGCCGCTGGCGGAGATGTTCTGGGGTGACTATTTCGGATCCCTGGTGGACAAATTCGGCACCCACTGGATGTTCAACTGCCAGAGCAAGACCTGACGGCAGATCTGCAATGAAAAGGGCGCCATGGCGCCCTTTTCATCTTTATTGCCCATCACAGTTCCTATTTGCTGTGGCCCGCCACCTGCGCTGGTATGCCCCGGGCATGGGATTGCCGTGCGCTGCGCGGCCTTATGGCGTGTGGCCCACCATGTCAGCGGGGATCACCCGGGCATGGGATTGCCGTGCGCTGCGCTGCCTTATGGCGTGCGACCCACCATGTCAGCGGGGATCACCCAGGCATCGAATTGCTCCGCGCTGAGGTGGCCCGAGGCAATGGCCGCCTCCCGCAGACTCAGTCCCTGATGGTGCGCCCGCTTGGCGATCTCGGCCGCCTTGTCATAGCCGATATGGGGGTTGAGGGCCGTCACCAGCATCAGGGAGCGGGAGAGCAGATCGTCGATCCTGGCCTGGTTCGGGGTGATGCCGACGGCGCAGTGGTCGTGGAAGCTCTGCATGCCGTCCGCCAGCAGCCGCACGCTCTGCAGAAAGTTGTGGGCGATCATGGGCCTGAACACGTTGAGCTCGAAGTTGCCGCTGGCGCCGCCGATGTTGATGGCCACATCGTTGCCCATCACCTGGGCGCACAGCATGGTGAGCGCCTCGCTCTGGGTCGGGTTGACCTTGCCGGGCATGATGGAGGATCCAGGCTCGTTCTCGGGGATGAGCAGCTCCCCCAGCCCGCTGCGGGGGCCGCTCGCCAGCCAGCGCACGTCGTTGGCGATCTTCATGAGGGAGGCTGCCAGCGTTTTGAGGGCACCGTGGGCGTGAACCTGGGCGTCACTCGCCGCCAGGGCCTCGAACTTGTTGGGGGCGCTCACCAGCGGCAGGCCGGTCTGCTCGGCCAGGGTCCTGGCCACCGCCTCGGCAAAGCCGGGAGGGCAGTTGAGGCCGGTGCCCACGGCGGTGCCGCCGAGCGCCAGCTCGCACAGATGGGGCAGGGCGGCCCGTAGATGGCGCTCCCCCTGTTCGAGCTGGGCGACCCAGCCGGAGATCTCCTGGCCTAGGGTGAGGGGAGTGGCATCCTGCAAATGGGTGCGGCCAATCTTGACGATGTGGTCGAAGGTGGCGGCCTTGCCTGCCAGGGTCTGCTTCAGGGCAGCGAGGGCCGGCAGCAACCGCTGCGTGATGGCGGTGACCGCCGCCAGGTTCATGGCGCTCGGGAAGACATCGTTGCTGGACTGGCTCTTGTTTACCTCGTCGTTGGGATGCACCAGCCGCGCTTCCCCCCGGGGGCCGCCGAGCAGTTCGCTGGCCCGGTTTGCCAGCACCTCGTTGAGGTTCATGTTGGTCTGGGTGCCGGAGCCGGTCTGCCACACCATCAGGGGAAACTCGGCGTCGTGCAGGCCGCGCAGGATTTCGTCGGCGGCGGCCATGATGGCCTGGGCCTTGCGGGCGGGGAGCAGCCCCAGAGCGTGGTTGACCCGGGCACAGGCGGACTTGATGCGGGCCAGGGCATGGATGATCTCCATGGGCTGGCGCTCCCCCGAGATGTTGAAGTGATGCAGGGAGCGCTGGGTCTGGGCCCCCCAGAGCCTGTCCGCCGGGACGGCTATCTCCCCCAGGCTGTCCCGCTCCATCCTGATATCCATGACGTGTCTCCTGCCGTTGAGGTGGTGGCACCCAGCATGAACCCAAACGGCGGCCGGGGCCAGCTTGCACATGGATACGCCTTGTATATAATAAGTAAAGCTTACTATATGGGTTGCATATCATGAACAAACAACCGGACACCCTTGGCTTTCTCATCGGCGACGTCCAGCGTCTGATGCGCCGCCAGTTCCAGCAGCAGCTGGAGGGGAGCTGCCTCACCCTGGCCCAGGCAAGAGCCCTGGTTCACATTGCGCGCAGCGAGGGCATACGCCAGGTGGATCTCGCCGAGCGGCTGGACATCCAGCCCATCACGCTGGCGCGCCAGCTCGATCAGATGGCCGACAACGGTCTGGTGGAGCGGCGCAACGACCCCAACGACAGGCGTGCCCATCAGCTGTTCCTGACCGAGGGGGCGGAACCCTATCTCGAGAAGATCAAGCAGGCCTCCGCTGTGGTGCATCAGCACGCCATCGGTGAGCTGGGGGAGGCGGGCACCCGCGCCCTCTGCGACGCCCTCAAGACCCTGCGCGACAATCTATCGAAGTATTGATCTCATCTTTATCAGCATTGAATGTGGAGTGTTTCTATGAATGCCGAATCTTCCCCTCCCCAAACGCCGGTGACGAACCGCCGCCGGACCCGTCTGCTTCTGCTGGTGGTGGTACCGGCACTGGCCCTGCTCGGCATAGGTGCCATCTACATGCTGGGTGGCCGTTATGTCGAGACCGACAACGCCTATGTGAAGGCGGACAAGGTGCCCATCAGTACCGAGGTGCTGGGCCGGGTGGCCAAGGTCTATGTGAATGAGAACGAGCAGGTCAAGGCCGGTCAGCTGATGTTCGAGCTGGATCCCGAGACCTTCCAGGTGGCGGTAACCAAGGCCGAGGCGGAGCTCGCCAAGGTGCGCACCGATCTGGTGGCGCTGCAGACCAGTTATCGCGGCCAGCAGGCGGAGATCGCCGTGGCACGCACCCGCCATGCCTATGCCCTGAAGGAGGAGCATCGCCAGGCGGATCTGGTGGCCAAACACTTCACCTCCACCGCCAACTATGACGATGCCCGTCAGCTCACCATACAGACAGCCCAGCAGCAGGTGGCGCTGGAGGAGGGGCTCAAGAAGATAGAGGCCTCCCTGAACGGCGACGTCAACCTGCCGGTGGAGCAGCAGCCCGCCTATCAGGAGGCCGCCGCCGAGCTCGCCAAGGCCAAGCTGGATCTCGCCCGCACCAAGATCTACGCCCCCGCCAACGGCATCGCCAGCCAGCTGCCCAAGCCGGGCCAGTACAGCATCGTCGGCATGACCGCCATGATGCTGGTAGAGACCGACAGCCCCTGGATAGAGGCGAACTTCACCGAAACCGAGCTGACCCATGTTCAGCCGGGGCAGGAGGTGGAGATCAGCCTGGACACCTACCCGAATGCCCATTGGCACGGGGTGGTGGAGAGCCTGAGCCCGGCCACCGGCTCCGAGTTTTCGGTGATCCCGGCCCAGAATGCCACCGGCAACTGGGTCAAGATCGCCCAGCGAGTCGCGGTGCGCATCAAGCTGGACGAAATGGCCTCCGGGCCCACTCTGCGCGCTGGCCTGAGCGCCATCACCAAGATAGACACCGGCCACAAACGCAGCCTGCTGGGCTGGTCATTCTGAGGTTAATATGACGACGCAAAGCCATCAGGGGGTGGATCAGAGCTCCCGACGTGGCTTCATCACCCTGTCGGTGATGTTGGCCACCATCATGCAGGCGCTGGACACCACCATCGCCAACGTCGCCCTGCCCCATATGCAGGGGGCCATGGGCGCCACCCAGGATCAGATCTCCTGGGTGCTGACCTCCTACATAGTGGCGGCCGCCATCTTCATGCCGCTGACCGGTTTCATCTCGGCAAGAATTGGCCGCAAAAGGCTGTTCATGTGGTCGGTGGCGGGCTTTACCGTTGCCTCCATGTTGTGCGGCGCGGCCCAGAGCCTGGATCAGATAGTGCTGTTCCGCCTGCTGCAGGGGATCTTCGGTGCCAGCCTGGTGCCCCTCTCACAGGCGGTGCTGCTGGACACCTACCCGCCAGAGAAGCACGGCTCCGCCATGGCGCTCTGGGGGATAGGGGTCATGGTGGGTCCCATCCTGGGGCCGTCGCTGGGGGGCTGGCTCACCGAGTACTACAACTGGCGCTGGGTCTTCTACATCAACCTGCCGTTCGGCCTGCTGGCCTGGTTCGGGCTTGCCGCCTTCATCGAGGAGACGAAGATCGATGCCAGCCGCCGCTTCGATCTGCTGGGCTTCGCCCTGCTGAGTCTCGGCATCGGGGCGTTGCAGATGGCGCTGGACAGGGGGGAGTCACAAAACTGGTTCGCCAGCCCCGAGATCGTCATCGAGACCATCCTGATGGTGATGGCGTTCTACCTCTTCGTGGTGCATATCTTCACCCACCCGCACCCCTATATAGAACCGGCCCTGTTCCGGGATCGCAACTTCAGCGTCGGTCTGCTCTTCATCTTCATCGTCGGCATCATCTTGCTGGCGACCATGACGCTGCTGCCTCCCTTCATGCAGGGGCTGATGGGTTACCCGGTGATCGACGTGGGTTACCTGCTCGCCCCGCGCGGGGTGGGCACCATGGTTGCCATGATGCTGGTGGGCAGGCTGTCGGGCCGGGTGGACGCCCGTTACCTCATCCTGTCAGGGCTGCTGCTCACCAGCTTCTCCATGTGGGAGATGACCCTGTTCAACACGGACATCGGCAGCTGGGACATAGTGCGCACCGGCATCATCCAGGGGCTGGGGCTCGGCTTCATCTTCGTGCCACTCTCCACCATCACCTTTGCGACCCTGGCGCCGCGCTATCGCAACGAGGGGACGGCGCTGTTCAGCCTGGTGCGCAACATCGGCAGCAGCATCGGCATCTCGGTAGTGATCACCTATCTGGCCCAGCGATCCCAGATGAACCACGAGGCGTTCGCCGCCTACATCACCCCGTTCAATGTCAACCTGCATCAGGGCGGGGGCATGGCGGAGCTGATGACGCCGAAGGGGCTGGCCATGATCAACGGCGAGGTGACCCGGCAGGCCAGCCTGCTCGCCTACCTGCAGGATTTTCGCCTGATGATGTGGGTCAGCCTGTGCGCCGTGCCGCTGGTGGTGTTGCTGAGGGCTCCCGGGCGCAGCGGCTCTCGGGAGGAGATGGCCATTCTGGAGTGAATCACGAAGGGGCGAGCAACAAAGAAAGAGGGATGGCGCAGGCCATCCCTCTGTCGTTTGGCAGGATCAGCGTGCCGGCGTGAAGGGGGTGAGCGCTGCCAGAGGCGCAGCGTCCCCGTATTCCCGGACGGGCTCGCCGTGCTTGAAGATCTTGAAGGTCTCGCCCCGGGCACTCCAGTACTCGATGCTCTCGCCGCCGATCTGCAACAGGCTCGCCTCGCGCAGGGCCACCACGGATTCGCTCGGGTTGATGGCGCAGAATTCGGCCAGACGCTCGTCCCGGGTCTCCCCCATGTGGCCGCTGATGCTGGCGTCCAGGTAGTGGGGGTTGATCTGCACGGGGAAGAGCCCCAGCGCAGGCAGCACCACGGCGCTGCACACCGGCATGTCGTTGGTGGTGCGGATGCTGGGGGTGGCCACGTTGCAGCCGGCGCTCCAGCCCACATAGGGCACGCCCCGCTCGCGCACCGCACGCTGGATGGGGACCACCAGACCATACTCGTGCAGCCGCTGGTTCAGGAGCCAGGTATTGCCGCCGCTGATGAAGATGGCGTCGGCCCGGTTGATGGCATCCACCGGATCGTCGAAGTGATGGATGCTGATGGCGTCCACCCCCAGACTCTCGGTGAGCTCCCGGGCGCGGGCATCCCAGTCGCTGCGGATCACCGCGTAGGGGATGAGCAGGATGCGCTTGACCTGGTTGCGAGCGAGCAGGGTTTGCACCCGGTCGCGGGCCCAGCCGAGCAGGCCGGGGTGTTCTGTGGTTTTACCGTTGCTGAGCAGAAGCAGTTCCATGATGTGTCCTCGAAACAAGGCGCAGGACCCGGGCGATCCTGGTGAAGAGAAGAGGGCACTCTACCGCCATCGAAGCGCCAAATGTGTGATCCCTGCCCGTTTTGTACGGTTGCAGGCCACTCAGGGTTGTTCGTTCACCTGCGCGTAGCGCAGCAGCATCTCGGCGAGGGAGTTCACCGCCAGGCGTTTCATCAGGCTGGCGCGGCACACCTCGACGGTGCGCACCGAAATGCAGAGATCCTGCGCTATCTGCTGGTTCTTGTGGCCCCGGGCGATGAGCTGCAACAGCTGGCGTTCGCGCGGGGTGAGGCGCTCAAAGGCGGCCAGCTGGGCGAGGCGGGTGGCCGCCGCCTGCGTTGCCTGCTCGGCCCGCTCGATGGCGGCGAGCAGGGGGGCCAGCTGCACGGGCTTTTGTAAGAAGTCCACCGCCCCCTGCTTGAGGGACTCCACCGCCAGCGGCACCTCGCCGTGGCCGGTGAGAAACAGGATGGCGATGGGGCTCTGGGCCGCCTTCAGCCGCTGTTGCACCTCGGGGCCAGAGAGCCCCGGCATGCGGCAGTCGAGGATGAGGCAGGCGGGCTGGTGCAGGTCGACCTCGGCCAGAAAGCGCTCGCCATCGGCAAAGCTGAACAGCTGCCGCTCGTCGCAGCTCTCCAGCATGAAGCGCAGGGAGTCGAGCACGGCCTCGTCGTCGTCGACCAGATAGAGCGGGGGGCGGGAGGGGGACGTCATCTCAGTTCCTCGGTGTCGGAGGGTGGGTGGGGGTGGCTGAGGCGGGATCCTCGGGTGGCGGCACGGGCAGGATGACCCGGGCCAGGCAGCCGTGGGGGCTCAGGTTCTCCAGGCTGAACTGGCCGCGATGGCTCTCGACCACCTCCCGGCAGATGGCCAGCCCCAGCCCCATGCCATCCGGCTTGTCGCTGTAAAACGCCTGCTGCAGTTCGGTGGCGGGGACCCTCAGGCCGGCGCCGTTGTCGCGGATCTCCAGCAGCAGGCTCTGCGCCTCGAAGGCGATCAACAGCTCGACCCGGGCAGGCTCCTGTGCCGCTGCTTGCGCAGGGGGGTGAGCAGGGGAGTGAACAGCGGCGCGCGCCCTCTGCGCCGCACTCTTCGCTGCACTCTCGGCGCCATTCTTGATGAGGTTGACCAGCAGCTGCTCCATCCCGGTGCCATCCAGAGGGAGTCGGCGCGGCTGGCCCCGCCAGTGCAGGGTGAAGGCGACGTCGAGGGGCGCCAGCATCTGCTCCAGCAGGGGGCGCAACTCCGCCACCAGGGTGGGCAGATCGCAAGGCGCGAAGCGGGGAGGGCGCTTTTGCAGCCGGGCCCTGAGCCGGTTGACGGTCTGGGTGATGCGCTGGACCTGGAGCCCTATCTGCTCCAGGGCCTGACGCAGGGAGGCCTGGGCGGCAGACTGGGCCGGATCCTGTGCCAATTTGTCCAGTCGCAACAAGGCTCCCTGGCTGTAGTTGGCGATGGCGCTGAGGGGTTGATTGATCTCGTGGGCCACGTTGGCGCCCAGCTCGCCCAGTTCGGCGAGCCGTCTGGCCTGTGCCAGCTGGCGTCCCTTCTGTTCGAGCTGGTGGCGGGCTTTGAGCAGCCGGCGCTGGCTGCGATTGAACAGGTATTGCAGCAGCAGGTGGTGGCCCCCCAGCACCAGTACCAACGCCAGGGCACCCCAGCCCCACTGCTGATGCTGGCGCAGCCAGTGCCAGGCCGCTTGCCACCAGGGGCCCTGCAGCGGGTGGCGATCCAGCGCCTTGAGCAGGCGGTCGATGGCAAGCTCGCTGGTGGGCACGGTCCAGCCCGCCGAATCGGCGGCGATGGCCGCCTCGCTATCAGCGGGCAGATCGTACAGCGCGCGGGTCACCGCCAGCGCCAGCGCGGGGGAGGCCCGCTCCGTCTTGGCGAAGGACCAGTTGGGGTAGAGCCGGGTCGAGCTCTGACAGCCAAAGCCGGCTGGCGCTTGATCGTCCAGCACCCGAAACGCCCCTCTGGCGGCCTTGCCCTCCCGCTCCATGCGCTCGAGCTGGCACACCGGCACGATGGCGGCGGCCACCTCCCCTGTCGCCAGCCGCTCGATGAGCCGGTCCAGCGGAAAGCCGGTGAACTGCACGGTGGAGAAGAAGCGCTCCAGCCGAACTCCCTGTTCGCCCGCCTCGAAGCGAAAGGCGAGGTAGCCACCGAAGGCGTTCTCCGAAACGGCGGCGACCGCTTTCCCCTCGAGGTCACGCCAGTGTCGGTAGGGGGCCTGGGCAGGCACCACCAGGGCGGCGCCGATGGCGAGGTTGTCCCCCCCGGCCGGACTCTTGAGGGTGGCGAGCCAGGCCAGCGGATACTGGCGCGCCAGGCTCACCGACTGGCCCGGGTTGGTGATGACGAAATCGAGGTGCTCGCGGGCGACGGCCTCGGCCAGTTCATCGAGCCCCAGCGGATGCAGCACGAAGCGATGGCCGGGCACGCGCTGTGCCAGCCAGCGCAGCAGCGGTTGCCACTGGGCTCTGGCCAGGGCCGGGCCGCGGGTTGCCAGCACGCCGATGCGTATCGGCTCGGCCATGGCCTGCACCGGCGTGGCCTGGGATGGGGCGGATTCCTGTCGGGCCGGCGCTGGTGAAGAGGGGGGCGGGGCGGCCTGCACCCGCAGCGGCAGGGCTGACAGGGCGAGCCAGAGCAGCAGGCTGAGCAGGGGCAAGGGGACTGGGGCGTGCAGGGGGCTCTCCTCTCGGTGCAAAGGGGCAGTCTATCACCGGGACGTGCGCTTGCACGCGAACGGGGGCCGGGAGGAGCGGCAAACGCCGCCCCGGTCACAGTTCAGCAGGGCTGGGGCTTTTTTTATTGCGCGGGATCAACCCGGCTCCCGGTATGTGGAAAACCACAATAGAGGCGACTTCCTGCGTTGAGGACAATCGGCCCAACCCCTTTCAAGCCAGCTCAGCAGAAGGAAAGACGCCATGGAGCCCAGCAAGCGCCGATTGTTATCCGGGATCGCCGCCCTCACCGCAGGGGCGGCCCTGATCCCCGTCACCCAGGTTCAGGCGCAGTCCGTTCCCGCTCCCCGCAACGGGCGGGCGGCCATCAGCCGGGGGGACGGGCGCAAGCGTTACGGCATGCTGATCGACCTGCGCCGCTGCGTCGGCTGTCAGGCCTGCACCGTTGCCTGCACCATCGAAAACCAGCCTCCACTCGGCCAGTTTCGCACCACGGTGAGCCAGTACGAGGTGAGCGACGTGGCCGCCCTTGAGGCTCCCGCCTCCCTCTTGATGCTGCCAAGGCTCTGCAACCACTGCGCCGAGCCCGCCTGCCTCGATGTCTGCCCCACCGGCGCCACCTTCCAGCGCGATGACGGCATCGTCGTGGTAAACAACGACTGGTGCGTCGGCTGCGGCTACTGCGTGCAGGCCTGCCCCTATGACGCCCGCTTCATCAACCACGAGACCAACACCGCCGACAAGTGCACCTTCTGCGCCCATCGGCTGGAGGCGGGACTCTTGCCCGCCTGCGTCGAGAGCTGTGTCGGCGAGGCGCGCATCATAGGGGATTTGAACGACCCCAAGAGCCGGATAAGCCGCTTGCTGCGCGAACACGAGCCGGCGCTCAAGGTGCTCAAGCCGGAGGCCCATACCCAACCGCGGGTCTTCTATCTCGGCATGGACGAGGCCTTCGTCAGCAAGGTCGACGGCAACCCGGCCCTGCGCACCCTGCTCACCGACGATGGCAAGGAGATAGCCCATGGTCATTAACGAACTGCTGGCCCCGGCTCAGCCCATCACCTGGTTGCCCTGGGCGGTGCAATATTTCTTCCTCATCGGCCTCGCCTACGGGGCCCTCTGGCTCGGCGCGTTTGATCTGTGGCGCAAGGCGCCGGACCCGCGGCTGCAGACCCTGGCGGCGGTGCTGATGGTGGCGGCCGGTCTGGTGGCTCCCATCACCCTGACCGCGGATCTGCACCAGCCGGCCCGGGCCTGGCACTTCTACGCCCAGACGCGCTTTGGCTCCGTCATGTGGTATGGCGCCTATCTGCTGCCGCTGTTCAGCCTGTTCTCCATGCTGCTCGGCTGGCTGCTGCTAAGGCCAGCCCTGACCCGGCGTGGCGTGGCCAATGACAAAGTCGCGCGGCTGGCCCGCCTGCTCTGCCTGGGAAGCTGGTCGGGGCACGTCTGGCTGCGGCCCCTCTCTTTGCTGACGGCCCTGAGCGGGCTCAGCATCGCCCTCTACACCGGGCTCGAGACCATGGCGGTGGCTGCGCGCCCGCTCTGGCATACCCCCTGGTTGCCCTGGCTGCTGACCCTGAGCGCCGTGCTGGGGGCTCAGAGTACCCTGCTGCTGCTCAACCGCGTGCTGGCGGGCTGGCATGCCCAGACCGAGTCGACCCTGCTGCGCCAGAGTGGCTGGACGTTAGGCCTGCTGGCCCTCTCCCTGCTGGGCTGGGCCCTGCTTGGCGGCGCCTCGGCAACAGAGGCCGCGGCCCTCTATCGGCTCGACCCGAGCTGGCGGCTGGCGGCCCACTGGCTGTTGCTGACCCTGGGGCTGGCCGGCCTGCTGATGCTGCTGCGGCCCAGGATCTCTGCCCGCCTGGCACTCTGGGGGCTGGCGCTGCTGGGGCTGCACCTGGTGTGGGGCCTGCGCTGGCTGGTGCTGATCCAGGGGCAGCTCGCACCCAAGTACGGGGCTGGCGTCTACCTCTATGAAATCGCCTGGGGCCCGACCGGTGTGCTCGGCATTCTCGGCACCTTCGGTCTGCTGCTGGCCCTGCTGGTGGCCCTCTCGGAGCTGGTGCACCCCTCTGTTTCCTCTGCCATCAAGGCATCCACTCCTTTTGCACGCGAGGCACTCTGATGGATCACAGCAAACGCACGTTTCTCAAGGGCGCCGCCATCGCCGGCGGTACCGGATTGTTCGTCGCCGGTTACAGCGACACCCTCAAGCAGGTGGCGAGTGGTCTTGCCACCGGCAGCTCGGGCAAGCCGACCCGGGATCCCATCCATGGCAACTCGCTGGCCGTGGAGTACCGGGTTGACGAGCGGGGGGAATTGCATCCCAACCCGGCCCAGCGGGTTGCCAACACCATGTGCCTCGGCTGCTGGACCCTGTGCGGAGTGCGGGCCCGCATCGACAACGAGCGCGACCAGATAGTGCGGATCTTGGGCAACCCCTATCACCCCCTCTCCGCCCGCCACCACATCGACTTCAAGACCCCGGTCAAGCAGGCGCTGCTCGCAACCAGTGGCTACCAGGAAGGGGGGCTGGACGGGCGCTCCACCGCCTGCGCCCGGGGCAACGCCATGCTGGAGCAGCTCGACAGCCCACAGCGGGTCACCCGCTGTCTCAAGCGGCTGGGGCCCCGTGGCAGCGGCCGCTGGCAGAGCATCCCCTTCGAGCAGCTGGTGGCCGAGGTGGTGGAGGGGGGCGATCTGTTTGGCGAGGGCCAGGTTGAGGGGTTGCGGGCCATTCGCAACCTCGCCGAGCCGCTCGACCCGGCCAACCCGGAGTACGGCCCCAGGGCCAACCAGCTGCTGGTGAGCAACGCCTCGGACGAGGGGCGGGATCACTTCATCAAGCGCTTCACCTTCAACAGCTTCGGCACCCGCAACTTCGCCAACCACGGCGCTTACTGCGGCCTGTCATTCCGGGTCGGGGCCGGCGCCCTGCTGGACGATCTGGAGAAGAACGCCCACCTCAAGCCTGACTGGGACGAGAGCGACTTCCTGCTGTTCATGGGCACCTCGCCCCAGCAATCGGGCAACCCCTTCAAGCGCCAGTCCCGTCAGCTGGCGGCTAACCGGGCGCGACCGGGCAAGCCCTTCTCCTACGTGGTGGTGGCCCCCAGCCTGCCCAACACGGTGAACATGCCCTCCGCCCCCGCTAACCGCTGGCTGCCCATCCGCCCTGCCACGGATTCCGCCCTGGCCATGGCCATGCTGCGCTGGATCATCGACAACCAACGCTACGCCGAGCCCTTCCTGACGGCACCCCATGCCGCTGCCGCCGAGCGAGCCGGCTATCGCGGTTTTTGCAACGCCAGCCATCTGGTTGTCTGCAACGAGGGGCATCCGCGCTTCGGCCAGATGCTGCGGGCCAGCGATCTCGGCTTGCCCTTTGAGGGGGAAGCCTATGGGGAGGGGGACGCCATGCTGATAGAGGAGGCGGGGAGCGGCGAGCCGAGACCCGCCGGCCAGTGTGAGCGGGCAAACCTCTGGGTGGATCGCCCCATTCAGGGCCCCAAGGGGGAGTTCATGGTGAAGAGCAGCTTCCAGCTGCTGGCCGAGGCGTGCCGGGAGCACACTCTTGCGCAATACAGCGCCGAGTGCGCCGTGCCGGTGAGCGATATCGAGGCGCTGGCGCGGGAGTTCACCAGCCACGGCACCCGGGCTGCAGTGGTCTCCCACGGCGGCACCATGAGCGCCAACGGCTTCTACTCGGCCTGGGCCATCATGATGCTTAACGTCATGATCGGCAACCTCAACGCCCGGGGCGGCACCGTGGCGAGCGGCGGCAAGTTCGATCCCTTCGGGGCGGGGCCGCGCTACGATCTGGCGAGCTTCCCCGGCATGGTCAAACCCGCCGGGGTCTTCCTGTCGCGCTCCAAGTTCCCCTACGAGAAGACCTCTGAGTATCGGCGCAAGCGCGAGGCGGGCCAGAACCCCTATCCGGCGCAAGAGCCCTGGTTCCCCATCTCCGGCCCTCTGCTCGGCGAACACCTGACCGCGGCGGTGAACGGTTACCCCTACCGGCTCAAGGCCTGGATCAACCACATGGGCAATCCCCTCTACGGCCAGGCCGGGCTCAGCAAGGCCATAGGCGAAGAGCTCAAAGACCCTGCCGTGCTGCCCCTTGTGGTCAGCATCGACAGCTTCATCAACGAGTCGTCGGCGCTGTCGGACTACCTGGTGCCGGATACCCTGACCTACGAGTCCTGGGGCTGGGCCACCGCCTGGCACGGGGTGATGACCAAGGTCTCCACCGGCCGCTGGCCCATCGTGGAGCCTCGTGTCGCCAAGACCGCCGAGGGAGATCCGGTCTGCATGGAGTCCTTCTTTATCGCGGTGGCCAAACGGCTGGGGCTGCCGGGCTTTGGCGAGGGGGCGCTCAAAGGGGCGGATGGCAAGCTGCATGCCCTGCACAAGGCGGCGGACTTCTCCCTCTACGGCGCGGCCAACGTCGCCTATCTCGGCGAGCCGGTGCCTCCTATCGGGCCTGAGGATCTCGCCTGGTCCGGGGTGGAACGGATCCTGCCGGTGCTGAATGCCACCCTGAGTGCGGAGGAGGCGGGCCGCGCCGCCTATCTCTTCGCCCGTGGCGGGCGTTTCGAGCCGGCGGCCAAGGGGCGCGACGAAGCGGGTCAGCCAAGCAAGCGCTGGCCCAAGCCGCTGATGGTGTGGAACCCCGAGGTGGGCAGCCGCCGCCACAGCCAGAGCGGCCGGTTCTTGAGCGGTACCCCGCGCTTCTTCCGTCCCCAGCTGGCGGACGGCACGCCGCTCAATGAGGCGTTCAAGCCGGCCCAGTGGCCGCTGCTGCTCACCAGCTACAAGTCCCACACCATGAGCTCCATGAGCATCGGCTCGGATCGCCTGCGCCAGGTGAACCCCAGCAACCGGGTGCGGCTCAATGTGCAGACGGCGGCGCGCCTCGGCATCGAGAGCGGGGACAGGGTGCGGGTCAGCACCCCGGATGGCAGCGTGATCGGGGTGGCCGAGTGCGTGGCCGGGGTACAGGCCGATGCCATCGCCATCGAGCACGGCTTCGGCCACAAGGAGCTGGGGGCGCGGGAACACTGGATAGACGGCCAGAAAGTGGTTGCCAATCCGCTGCGCGGAGCCGGGGTCAACCTCAACGATCTGGCGGTGCTGGATCCCAGCCGCCATGGCCGCTACCCCCTGGTGGACTGGGCCATCGGCTCGTCGGCCCGCCAGGGGCTGCCGGCCCGGGTGGAGAAGCTGGTATGACAAACCAATGAAAACGGGGCCTGCGGGCCCCGTTGCTTATCTGCTCTGTGTCACCGTCACAGTTTGAAGTCGACCCACACCAGGCGGTGATCCGAGCTGACGCCCTTGGCGATGCCCAGCTTGGCGTCATACACCAGGTGGTAGCCAGGTTCGAAGCTGGCCGGCCAGAACACGCCGGAGGCGACCGCGTTCAGGTTGGCGGAGGGCAGCACGTGGTCGAGCTGCAGGCCGCTGCTGCTGGTGATGCGCTCCGGGGTGGGGCGGTTGTTGTTGCGCTTGCACTGATCCGGCTGGCTGGCGAGGCACTCGGGGCCGCCCTGGCTGACCGGGATCAGGGCGCCGTTGGTGACGGCCTGATTGACCAGCGCATGGTTGTGCAGATCCTGAATGGCGGTGAGCTCCCCATCGCCAATCTGGGGATCGGCGTTGAGATCCCCGGCGATGACGAACCTGGCGCCCTCAGCCAAGCCACCGGCCTTGCCGGCGTCATCCACCATGTAGCCTGCCCCTTCCACATAGTCCTGCCAGAAGGCGATCTCCGCCCGGTTGCGTTTGACGTTGTGGCGCGCCGCGTTGCCGAAGATGGGCGGGGTCGGGTGGGAGATAAGGAAGTGGATCACCTCCTCCTTGTTGCCACGCTTGATGCGCACCGGCACGTCGGCGTGGTTCTTGGACGAGAGCGGGAAGGCCTGCCAGGCGGCGTCGTCATACCAGGCATCGCCGCACTGGCGGCCGGCCGGGATCGGCGCCTTGGCATTGTTGCAGTCGTCGATGACGGGATTCACTTCGCCCGGCATCTCCTTCCACTTGAATGTCTGGAAGGTGCGGATCTGTTTGGTATCGATGGGGTACTGGGACATCACGGCGAAGGCGTACTGGCCGTGGTAGTTGCCAAAGCCCCAGGCGTCGTCCGGCCCGTTGTTGACCTTGCCGTCCAGGTTGAGGTCATGGCCGCTCATCAGACCGGTGTTGGTGGCGAAGTTCTGCAGCACCGGGTAGCTGATGGCCTTCACCTCGTCGTGTTGGGCGTGAGCCAGGTAGTTGTCGTTGAAGGCGTTGAGGTCCGTGGTGTCGCTGCCCTTGCCGTCATTGTCGAATTCGCTCAGCAGCAACACGTCCGGCCGGGTGCGCTGGATGATTTCGGCGATGTTGCGGATCTGCTGCACGTCGAGGGCCTTGGTCTTCTGGGCGCCGCTCAAGGTACCGTCGGCGAGGCGCGCCAGCAGGGCGTCCTGCTCGGTGCGGCTCAGGGCGAGCTCTTCCCCCAGCATGCCGGGTGCGGTGCGATCGAAGGCGAGATTGAAAGTGGCAAAGCGAACCATGGCGGGCCTCGGCGTCAGTGTGGCCGGGACAGCCTGCCATCTTTGGCAGGAAAATGGCAGCACCCTGCCGGATTTTATGGGAAAGGTGACCGGGTTTCCCCATGACGCGCAAGCGCTCCGCTCAGGCCCAGCGGGAGAGAGGGGAGGGAATGGCGTAGGCGTAGCCCTGCTGGTAGTCGCAGCCCAGCCGGTTCGCCACCTCGATATGGACCTGGGTCTCCACCCCCTCGCACACCACGGCCATGCCGAGTCGTTGCAGGTATTTCACCAGCCCCGTCAGCATGTTGAGGGCGTGGCTACTGCGCGCAGCCTGAAGCAGCAGGGAGCGATACAGCTTCACGATCTCGTAGGGGAGCATCATCAGGCGCTGGAAATTGCACGCCAGGGAGCCGAAGTCGTCACAGGCGATGTGGGCGCCATGGGCCCGCAACACCTCGATCATCTCCCTGTGCTGGTGTTTGATCCTGACGTGCTCCAGCACCTCGAACCAGATGTCGATCCCCAGCTTGCGGGCCTGGAGCAGCACCAGCAACAGCAGATTGCGGTAGGTGGGGCTGGAGAGCGCCGGATTGAGGTTGATGGAGAGCGCATAGGGGCCTTTTTGGGCGAGCACGGGCAGATCGCGCATGATGGCCCTGAGCATGACGATATCCAGGTGCAGAGCGTCATCTTCGCCGAGGGCGGCAAAATCGATGCCCTGATAACCCTGGCTATCGGCATCCCAGCGCCTGGCCAGCACCTCATACCCCTTGACCTGACGATCCTGGCCGATGATGGGCTGATAAAAGGGGACGACGATATCCGCCATGTTGGCCATGGCCCTTACGGGAGACTCTTCTTTGAACGCAAACATGGTTCTCACCTGACGGGAACATGGTTACGCATCATACAGGGAGGGTCTAAAGGGAGGCTGTAGGAAGAGTCTGATAATGGGCCCTGCTTGGGCGTGGGCAGGAAGGAGGGGGTCAGGGAAGGGCATGGCCCTGTGCAGGTGCGGCGCCAGCCAGGGGGGCAGCGTGCATGGCCTGGGCAAGCCAGGACCAGTCGAGCATGGGGGAACCCGCCTTAAAGCGCTGATAGGCGCATCCCTGACGGATGGTCAGGAAGAGGGTGCTCGGCAGGCCGAGGCGGTTGAGGTAGCGCACCATCACGTCTCCCTGGTAATCCCGCAGCCGCAGTTGCAGCTCGGGCAGTGTCAGCCCGTGCTCGCGACCCGTTTCATCCCAGATTTCAAACATCTGTGTGCACTCCTTGCGACATGAGGCTCCACTGTTTCTAAAAAGTGCGGGGAGGGCAATTGTCAGATCTGACAGCGCCATGTGGATTCTATCCAGAAAAGCGAAAACCCGGCGCGAGGCCGGGTTGTCTGAAGGATGGTGGAGGGAGAAGGATTCGAACCTTCGAAGGCAGAGCCGTCAGATTTACAGTCTGATCCCTTTGGCCGCTCGGGAACCCCTCCACAGGGGCATTGCATATTGTGCTCAGGAAGATGGTGGAGGGAGAAGGATTCGAACCTTCGAAGGCAGAGCCGTCAGATTTACAGTCTGATCCCTTTGGCCGCTCGGGAACCCCTCCACGGGGTATTTTCCTGATTTTTACTTACTTGACGCACTTGAATGGTGGAGGGAGAAGGATTCGAACCTTCGAAGGCAGAGCCGTCAGATTTACAGTCTGATCCCTTTGGCCGCTCGGGAACCCCTCCCCAAGTGCGAGGCCGCATACTACCAGATCCGGCAAGGTTGTGAACCCCTTGGCCGCATTCTGACGACAAAAAAGTGTCAAGTGGTCATTTTTTGATATGTTTCGCTCAAAATTCACACTTTTCAATGACTTTTATGTCGCTGCCGAAACGGCGAGGGGGCGTAGGGGGGCTGGCAGCCAGGAGCCCCGGGGCTCCTGGCGGATCATGGGGAGCGGGCGCTCGCTCAGGCGTCGGCGGGGCGGGCCTGCTGGCAACCCTGCACCGCATGGGCGATGAGTTCGAGGGCGCTCTGCTCGCAGGGGGGCAGCACCTCGTCGCAACTCGCGATCGGGGTGACGCGGTCTCCCCACTTGATGAGGGCGGCGCCCCAGGTCAGCCCGGCCCCGAAGGCGGCGGTCAGCAGGTAGCTGTTCGGCTTGACCCGACCCTGCTCCAGCGCCTCGCACAGGGCGATGGGCACGGTGGCGGCGGAGGTGTTGCCGTACTGCTCTATGTTGACCATCACCTTCTCCATGGGGGCGTTCATCCGCTTGGCCAGGGTCTCGATGATGCGCACGTTCGCCTGGTGCGGCACGATGAGGTCGACCTGCTCGGGGGCGATGCCCGCCTGGGCCAGTACGGTGCCGGTGGCTTCGCCCATGCCGCGCACGGCGCGCTTGAAGATCTCCTGCCCCTCGAAGTTGAAGGTGAAGAGGCCGTCGATGTCGTCGAAACGCACCCGATCCGTACCGAAGTTCGGCACGTGCAGTATCTCCCGCGCTTCGCTGTCACAACCGAGCTTGCTGGCAATCAGGCCGCTCTCCTGCTTGCTCGCCTCGATGATGACGGCGCCGGCGCCATCCCCGAACAGCACGGCGGTGTCGCGCTTGGCCCAGTCCAGCAACTGGGTCAATCGCTCGGCACCGATCACCAGCACCCTTTGCATCATGCCGGTCTGCACCAGGGAGGTGGCGACCGAGAGGGCATAGACGAAGCCGGTGCAGGCGGCGTTGAGGTCGAACACCGCTGCCTTGTGGGCGCCGAGGGCCTGCTGCACGGCGGAGGCACCATTGGGGACCAGCGTGCCCGGTGTGGCGGTCGCGAGGATGATGCCATCGAGGGCGGCGGCGTCCAGGCCTGCGCACGCCAGGGCGCGACGGGCGGCCAGGGTGGCGAGCGCCTGGGTGCTGACATGGGAGACCCGGCGGGCCTTGATGCCGGTGCGCGGGTAGATCCACTCGTCCGAGGTATCCATGATGGTGCCGAGGTCATCGTTGGTCAGCGAGGCGGGGGGCAGGCATTTTCCCCACCCGGTGATAGTGGCGTATGTCATCTTGTCGTCGCTTGTCGTGATGGCCGCTCTGGGGCGGAAAGTGGCGAAATTATGCCGCACGGGGCGTTCACTGTCATCCTGCGGCCCCCCCAGTGTAAGGGGAGTGGCGGGAGCAAGACCGTGATTTTGCTTAAATTTCCGCTTCTCCTTGCCGTAAGATGAAGGCCCGATCCCGGCGACCCCTTCCCGAGGTGACTCCTGTGCACAAAGCGAATCTCAATCTCTTGCCCACCCTCAAGGTGCTGCTGGAGACCCGCAACATCAGCCGGGCGGCGGAGCTGCTGAACCTGAGCCAGCCCTCCATCAGCAAGCAGCTCGGCCAGCTTCGCAGCGAGTTTGGCGACGAGCTGCTGGTGCGGGAAGGGCAGCGCTGGCTGCTGAC
Organism: Aeromonas sp. WP2-W18-CRE-05; assembly: GCF_014168615.1. NCBI lineage: Bacteria > Pseudomonadati > Pseudomonadota > Gammaproteobacteria > Aeromonadales > Aeromonadaceae > Aeromonas > Aeromonas sp. WP2-W18-CRE-05. The sequence goes on from NZ_AP021917.1 coordinate 981,791, forward strand.
CCCGCGAGCCGAGGCCCTGGCGGCCCAGCTTGCCGATTCCCTCGGTGCCCTGGAGCGGCTCTACGAGGCGCCGGAATTTGCCCCCGAGCGCTGCGAGCGGGTGTTTCGGCTCGCCTCCTCCGACTACGTGGCCCAGCACATCCTGCCGGACATCTGTGCGGCCCTGGCGAGGGCCGCCCCCCGGGCGGCGCTGGAGTACAGCCTGTGGGACAAGCGCCAGTTGCCCCAGCTCTGGCAATCGGAGTTGGACATGGTCTCCACCATCACGGAGCTGGTGCCGGACCAGATCCGTGGCCTGCATCAGGGGGAGGACAGGCTGGTGGTGCTGATGGGGCGCCATCACCCGCTCTCTGGCATGGCGCTCAGCCTGGAGGATTACCTCGCCTGGCCCCACCTGCAGGTGAGCGGGGGCGGGGACAAGGACAGCCCGGTGGAGCAGGTGCTGGCCCCCCGCGGGCTCTCCCGCCGCTGGTTTGCCCGGGTGCCCTTCTTCCAGGCCGCGGTGGAGGTGCTGCTGCGCACAGACTGTCTGATGACCACCCCGGCCCATATCGCCTGGCAGCTCTCCCGGGAACATGCCCTGAGTTTTTGCGATCTCCCCTTCGCCACCCGGGTCCAGCAGTATCATCTGCTGTGGCACCAGCGCCACCACCTGGATCCGGCTCACCGCTGGTTTCGCGAGCTGGCCTATCCCTTCCTGCGGGATCACCTGCAATTCACCCTGGGGGAGAGTCGCAAGCAGTTGGCCCGAGGGCCGCAGGCGGGCCGCTGATGGCAGCGGGTTGTGCCACTCTATAGCCACTGGCTATGGACTCTATTCATAACTTTCACTTCTGGCATAGCGAGCCACCCCCTACCCTGATCCCGGGTGACAACAATCGACACGAAGGAAGAGAAGGTATGGAGCTGACGAGTTGGCTGGCGCTGGCCGCCATTTGCGTGATGGGGGCCATCAGCCCGGGGCCGAGCCTGGCACTGATCATCCGCAATACGGTGCAGGGAGGGCAGGGCCACGGGGTCGCCACGGCGCTGGGACACGGCCTGGGAGTCGGCATCTATGCGCTGATCACGGCCCTCGGCCTCGCCATCCTGATCACCCAGACCCCGCTGCTGTTCGATCTCATCCGCTACGGCGGCGCGGCGTTCCTCGCCTGGCTCGGGATCAAGGCGTTGCTGGCCAGGCCCGCAGGGGGTGAGGCAGGCAAGGAGGAGGGGCACCCGCCACGGGGACGTCAAGGGGCGTTCGAGGGCTTTATGGTGGCCTTCTTGAACCCCCAGCTCGCCATCTTCTTTATCGCCCTGTTCAGCCAGTTCGTGCATGCCGACACCGGCTGGCGTGAGGGGGGCATCATGATGATGACCGCAGGCGGCATCGATGCGCTCTGGTATGTGCTGGTGGCCCTGGTGCTCTCTCGCGGGCCTGTACTCGCCTGGCTCAAGGCCAAATCCACCGTGATCGACAAGGTGAGCGGTCTGGTGCTGCTGGGGCTGGCCCTCAAGGTCGTGATCTAGCTCTGCGTCGGGTGCCAGCGTAGTCGGCCCTCTCTCAGGGCCGGGGGATGAGGGGGCAGCCAGACGTTCTTGTACCGGGTCAATCCTGCATTCTGCGGCGATCTTAAGCGGGATCAAGGCGGGGAGCGGGGAGTCTGGCTAGAGTGGCGGCCATTTGCAGCCCTTCGAACCGGACGTTATGCGCGATCAGAACCATCACAACCGCCTGGAGTTGCTGGCCCCGGCCAAGAACCTCGCCTATGGCATCGAGGCCATCAACCACGGCGCCGATGCCGTCTACATGGGGGGCCCCGCCTTCGGTGCCCGCAGCGCAGCGGGCAACAGCCTTGAGGACATCGAGGCGCTGGCTCGCCATGCTCACCGCTTCGGCGCCCAGGTCTTCGTCGCCTTCAATACCCTGCTACACGACCACGAGCTGGAGCAGGCCCGGCGCCTGACCCACCAGATCTACCAGGCGGGCGCCGATGCGCTGATCGTGCAGGACATGGGGCTGCTGGCGCTCGATTTACCCCCCATCGCGCTGCACGCCAGCACCCAGACCGACAACCGCACCCCGGAAAAGGTGAAGTTTCTGCAGGATGTGGGCTTCTCCCAGGTGGTGCTGGCCCGCGAGCTCTCCCTTGCGCAGATCCGCGAGATAAGCGCCGCCACGAGCGTGCAGCTGGAGTTCTTCATCCACGGCGCCTTGTGCGTCTCCTACAGCGGCCAGTGCAACATCAGCCACGCCCGCACCGGGCGCAGCGCGAACCGCGGCGAGTGCGCCCAGCTCTGTCGGCTGCCCTGTTCCCTGCAAACGCCAGGGGGGGAGGTGCTGGTGGAAAACAGCCACCTGCTCTCCTTGAAAGACATGGATCAGACCGACAACCTGGAGGCGCTGATCGCCGCAGGGATCCGCTCCTTCAAGATTGAAGGGCGCCTCAAGGGGCTCGACTACGTCAAGAACGTCACTGCCTGGTATCGTCAGAAGCTGGACACCATCCTGGAGCGCCGCCCCGATCTGGTGGCCGCTTCCGCCGGTCGTTGCAGCTACACCTTTACGCCGGATCCCAAGAAGAGTTTCAACCGGGGCAGCACCGACTACTTCCTCCATGGCCGACAGCCAGGCATCGACTCGCCGCGCAGCCCGAAATACGTAGGGGAGCCGCTCGGGCGCGTCACCAGCGTGACCCGCGATGGCATCGAGATCGACGGCCAGGCCGTTGCCCTCAACAACGGCGATGGCCTCGGCTTCTTCAAGCCGGGGGGCGAGCTGGTGGGGATGCGCCTCAATAAAGTGGAGGAGAAGGCACAGAGCAAGCGGTTACTCCTGTCGGAACCCATGCCCGGTCTCAAGGTGGGCACCGAGATCTTTCGCAACCACGATCAGGCCTTCAGCAAGCAGCTCGAAAAGGGGAGCGCGGATCGCCGCATCCGGGTCGATATGCGGCTATCGGAGTGCGACGAGGGACTGCGGCTCGAACTTGTGGACGAGCAGGGCGTCGGCGCCGCCGTCACGCTCCCCTGCGACCAACAGCCGGCCGACAACCCGGAACGGGCGCTGCAACAGGCCAGGGATCAGCTCGGCAAACTCGGCAACACCCTGTTTGTGGCGCGCCAGATTGAGTTGGCATTCACTCGCCCGCTATTTATTGCGGCTTCACAGCTTAACGGCTTGCGCCGGGACGGCATTGCCGCCCTGGAGGCGGCCCGTCTGGCAGCCTACCGGCGACCCGAGCGGCGCATTCCCCTGCGAGGCGCCGTTTATCCCCAGCATCGGCTCTCCTACCTCGGCAATGTGCTGAACAGCGCGGCGGAGCAGTTCTTTCGCGAACACGGGGTGGGGAGCATCGCCCCCGCGTATGAGGCGAACAAGGAGGAGCGGGAAGTGGTGCTGATGACAACGAAGCACTGCATCCGCTACAGCCAGCAGCTCTGCCCCAAGGAGGTGCCCGGTCTCAAGGCCGAGCCCCTGGAGCTCAAGATGGGCAAGGAGAGTTTCCGCCTGCGTTTTGACTGCCACCGCTGCGAGATGCAGGTGATGGGCAGCCTGAAGAGAGGATGATTGCCCGTGTGGGCATGGGGCTGGAGCGGATTTGATGGCAGTATGGGGCGCGGCCTAGTCACGGATATCCCGTGGTGAGCCGCCTTCCCCCAGCCTTCTTCTGACAAAGGATCCGTCATGAACATCCATGCACTGCCGTTTTGCACCACGAACTGGGCCGAGGTCCCGCCGACCGAACACAAGGGAGAGCGCGGCGTCGCCCGCTGGCACACCCGGCAGTTCGGGGATCTGCGGGTGCGAATGGTGGAGTACTCCCCCGGGTATCTGGCGGATCACTGGTGCAGCAAGGGCCATGTGCTGCTCTGCCTCGAAGGGGAGCTGCACACCGAGTTGCAGGATGGCCGCGTCTTCACCCTGACGCCGGGCATGAGCTACCAGGTGGCGGACAACGCCGAACCCCATCGCTCCTATACCGAACTGGGCGCTCGCCTCTTTATCGTCGACTGAGCTGCCCTCTTTCCCGCTTTCCCTTTGCGCTTCAGGAACTTGCCATGCTTGAACTCAGACCCAACTGCGAGTGCTGTGACCGGGATCTGCCCGCCGACACGGCGACGGCCTACATCTGCTCCTTTGAGTGCACCTTCTGCGCCGAGTGCAACGATCAGTATCTGCACCTGACCTGCCCCAACTGTGGCGGCGAGCTGGCCAGGCGCCCGCGCCGCCCGGCGGCCAAGCTGGTGAACAACCCCGCCTCCCTCCAGCGCGTCTTCAATCCGGCTCTGAAAGCGGCGCTGGGCAAGGGGGGCTAGGGCCCTCCCTTCATGGGAAGGGCTGGGCTGGCAACTGGCTCGCCCCTGTGGCTCTTGACCTTCTCCCGGCGGCAGCCCCTATCAAGGGGGCTCACACCAAAGGAGCAAAAGATGACGGAGCGATTCGAAGGAGAAGGGGCGAAGGCCTATGACAGCCGCATCCCCCTGCTGGTGCCAGGCTACGAGCTGCTGCACCAGCTTTGTGCCTCCCGGCTGATGGCCGCGCTGGGCCAGCAGGCTAGGGTGCTGCTGGTAGGGGTGGGCACGGGCAGCGAGTTGCTGCTACTTGGCCGTCTCTGCCCCCGCTGGACCTTTGTGGCCCAGGATATCTCGGCGGACATGCTGGCCCATGCCAGGGTGCGGGCCGAGCAGGCGGGCATGGGGGAGAGGGTGTGCTGGCACCTGGGCGCATTGCCTGTGGTGGATAAGCCTTGCGATGGCGCACTCTGTCTGCTGGTTCTGCATTTTCTGGCGCAAGATGCCAAAGCTGCGCTATTGGGTGATATTTATCGCCAGCTCAATCCTGGTGCTCCCCTGCTGCTGGCGGATCTGATGGCGCCCACGGACCCGCTCGAGCGCAAGGCGATGGGGTTGCAAGCCGCCCTCGCCGGTCTGCCGCTTCCTGCCTGCGAGCAGATGGTGCGCCGCCTCGGAGAGGATTTCACCTCCCTGGACGAGGGACAGACCCGGCGCCTCTTGCAAGGGGCCGGTTTCGCGGCGGCGCACCGCTTCTTTCAGGCGCTGGGGTTTCACGGCTGGCTGGCGCAGCGGCAGTGAGCCCTGGCCGGGCTGCGCCGGATCAACGAGAGGCCCTCTCCAGCGTCAGCAGTGCCTGCTTGATGGGCAGGCCTCCCGCATAGCCGGTGAGGCTGCCATTCTGGCCGATCACCCGGTGGCAGGGGATGATGATGGAGAGCGGATTGCGGCCGTTCGCGGCACCCACCGCCCGCACCGCGTTTGGCTTGCCGATGGTGCGGGCGATGTCGCCGTAGCTGCGGGTCTCCCCGTAGGGGATGTCGCACAGCGCCTGCCACACCGCTTGCTGAAACGCCGTGCCCCTGGGGGCGAGCGGCAGGGTGAAGCGCTGCAACCGGCCCGCGAAGTAGTCCCGAAACTCGGCTAGGAAGGGGGCGAGCGCCTCGCCGTCCTGCTGCCAGTCCTGCATGTCGGGCAGCGGCCGCAGTCCGGCCAGGAAGTCCACATGGACCAGACCGCGCTCGTCGATGGCGACCAGCAGTTTGCCCTGGTCGGTGGGCATCATGTCATAGCGGATCATGGGCTCTTCTCCTCGTCTTGTGTCTGTGTTGGCCGGGTGAGCAGCGCCGGTTGTTCACTCATGGCGTGCCACAGCCAGCTCGCGGCATAGGCGCGCCACGGCTGCCAGGGGGCGCTGCGCGCTGTCACCTCTTTCACCGGCAGCTTGTCACCGCCCCCCAGCGCCTTTTGCAGCACGAGATCCGAGGCGGGGAAGGCATCCGTGTCGAGCCCGCAGCGCAGCCGCCAGTAAGCGACCGTCCAGGGACCTATGCCCGGCAGCGCGAGCAGTTGCTCGTCGCTTGCCGTGGCGAGGGTGAGTGCGCCGCTTGCGAGCGCCGAGGCCAGCCCTTGCAGGGTGCGGATGCGGCTGCCCGGCATGCCGATGCCGTCGAGATCCAGCTCGCACAGCTGGGTCGGGGTGGGCAGCTGTGCGGTACCGAACTGCGCCAGGGTGCGCGCCACCAGGCGCCCCATGATGGTGATGGCACCCTTGACCGACACCTGCTGGCCGACGATGGCGCGCAGCATCACCTCGTATTCATCCCACCCCCCCGGCAGCCGCACCCCGGGCCAGCGCCCCAGTATCCGCGCCAGCAGCGGATCCTGCCCCAGGTGTTCGCCGATGCGGCTCATGTCGGCGTCGAGATCCCACATGCGGCGCACGCGGTACAGGATGTCCGGCAGCGCACCCGGCGGCAGATCCTGCACCGTGAGTCTGAGCCTCTCCCCCTCGACGGGCTCGATGCGGATGAGCCCCTCCTGCTCGCCGACCCGGTGACGGCGTTCGTAACCGTGCTCATCCACCCGCTCCAGCCCCGGAATGGCGCGCAACCGGTAGAACGCGAGCATGGCCTGGACGTCGAACGGCGGGCGATACAGCAGGTGCAGTTGCAGGCTCGATTGCGGCGTATCCTGCTCCGCGCCCCCTTCCTGCTTGCGCAGGGCGCCCGGCGTCATGCCATACGCCTGCCGCCAGGCGTCGTTGAAGCGACGAATGCTCGCAAAGCCTGCGGCAAACGCCACGTCCGTGATGGGCAGGCGCGTCTCCGTCAAAAGCCGTTTCGCGAGCAGCAGGCGGCGCGTCTGCTCCACCTGTTTCGGCGAGGCGCCGAGGTGTTGCTCGAACTGGCGCCTCAGGGTGCGCTCCGTGATCCCGGCCTGCGTTGCAAGGGAGCCCAGGCTGTGCTCCGCCAGCTCGCCGCGCTCGATGCGCGCCAGCACCTGGGCGACGAGCGGTGGCAGATCGCCGCTCTGGGCCGGTGCGAGCTCGGGGCGACAGCGCAGACAGGGGCGCAGCCCGTGCTGCTCCGCCGCCGCCGCGAAGCGAAAATAGCGCACATTGTGCTCGTGCGGTGCCCGCGCCGGACACACGGGGCGGCAATAGATACCGGTGGAGAGCACCCCGGTGAAGAAGCGACCATCGAAACGCGCGTCTCGCGCGAGGCGTGCGGCGTGGCACTGCTCCCGGGTGAGACCCGGGATGATCTCGTCTCGTTGGGATGAATGCGGGGGCTCTGTGGTCATGGCATGGCTCGGGTTGCTGTGGGCATGTCCCAGAGACTAAGCGGGGGCGAGAGGGGTGACTAGCCAAAAACGGACAGGGATAGCAAAAATAGTGCGATCCGAGGAATCCCAGTCCTCCCTTTGTAAGGTTAGGGGGGGCAGGACCCCACCCTAACCCTCCCCTTCGTAAGGGGAGGGGACAAACAGCTCCCCTCTGTGAACGGGGGCGGGGTTAGCTCCTCCCCCTTGTGAAGGGGGAGGCTGGGGGGGGGTCAACCTCGCTTATTTCAGATAGCGCTGTTCGAGGTGTTTGCGCAGCCACTGGGGATTGAGCGCCTCACCGGTCGCGCGGCGAATGAGCTCGTCCGTGCCGTGCAGGCTGCCCTGGGACCAGATATGGCGACCGAGCCAGCCAAAGATCTCCGGCAGGCGGCCGGACTCTACGAGCGTGCCCATGTCGCCGAGCTCACGTTCCAGCGCGAAGCGCAGCTGCGCCGCGTACATGGCGCCGAGTGTGTAGCTCGGGAAGTAGCCAAACGAGCCGTCCGTCCAGTGGATGTCCTGCATGCAGCCGTTCTGGTAATTGCCCTTCGTGGACAAGCCGAGCCACTGTTGCATCTTCGCGTCCCACAGCTCGGGGATGTCCGCGACCTCGATGCGCCCTTCCATCAGGTCCCGCTCCAGCTCGTAGCGCAGGATGACGTGGGCCGGGTAGGTGACTTCGTCCGCATCGACGCGGATAAAGCCGGGCTCGACCCTGTTGTACAGCTTCTCGAGGTTCGCGGGTGCGAGCGCATCCTCTGCCCCGAAGTGCGCGCGAATGCGCGGCGCAATCAGCGTGAGGAACGCGGGGTGATGGCCGAGTTGCATCTCGCAGAACAGGCTCTGGCTCTCGTGAATGCCCATGGAACGCGCCTCGGCCACCGGCTGGCCGAGCAGTGCGCGCGGCAGGCCCTGCTCGTAGCGTGCGTGGCCCGTCTCGTGGACGATGCCCATCAGGCTGGAGACGAACTCCTGCTCGTTGTAGCGCGTGGTGATGCGCACGTCGCTACGCAAGGCAATACTACGCAAAAGATAGTACTGCTGAAAAAGCACAGCCTCAAGAGGCTGGAGCCCGCATGAGCAAAGGTACAGAGGGCTCAGCATAAAGAGCATCTACTGTTACTGGTCACAATTTATTAATGTGTGATAATAGTGTTGATAGCAATCCATATCTATCTAAGGGGAGTTCACATGAAAAACACGTACGCCTATGCAAAGTTACTCAATACCATTGCTTACATTTACGAACGTGGTACGCCTGCAAAAACATTAGGCGAAATTTACGGTCAAGAGCTCGCACAAATTACAGCAGAGAATGACTTGCCTGTAGAGTTACGGCAGCTGTACTTGGATCTATGTGAGAAGATTGAGGGCTTGCCTACTGCTATCTATCCAGACAGTGAGCTTGAGGATATACGTAGCTATATGCTGACGTTGTTTGGGCGCTTGTTCCAGCATCAGGACTATATCCCGTAACTGCGGGTTAAGCGGAAGCAAATACGAATTTAGATAGTTAATCTATTCTATATGTCTTAGTCCATGCTGGCTTAATAAAAACACACCTAATAGACAAGGTAGAACAGGCCTTATATGCACTGTATGGATTTATTATATCAGAGTTCAAGAGAGACATTAATATAAAAGAGTGTGATACTTAGTCACACTCTTTTACTTTATGTATACAAATTACTCGTGGCTAAAAAGTATCGCGCCACATACCATCTGCATTGAATAATGCCTTACGATATACCTTAAGAGAAGGACAATCCACAGTTACATTGAATTCAATTGAATTCTTAACAATGCTTATTGCGTTGTTTTCCTTCCCCTCAAATTTAAAGGCCCATTCAGCACCGGATGTCGTTAAGTTATCAGTAATGGCAATAGACTGGAGTTTATTTTGTACAGTAAAACTACACTTCCGTTCATAATCTTTTTTTCCCGTGCCTAGGCCGGATACAACAAGCAGGTCAGAAACATATTTCGTACTAGCACCTCCTGGTCGTTTAACTTTTGCATCAGAGATAATGGTTAATACCAGAGGTTTACCATCACCTTTGTCAGAACAGATTGTTCTGCCTAATGAACCCTCAAATGCGTTTGCAGCATTCTTATCTCCACGCCATACATTATCACAGACCGTATTAAGTGTTGATATAACGGCTTTATCCGTAGCGTAACCAGTCGCAGGATAGAACGATGTGGGTTGAAACCAAGTTGGTGCAAGTTCATTAGAACCTGCATGTGCAAGCTGTATTAATGAAAAAGAAGCGATCAACCCCAAAACAATTACATTTTTTTTCATATGAACTCCAATTAAAAAATATTAATAACCATCACATAAAGCTTAGGGAAAGTTGGCGTGTCAGGTAGTGCGGATCTAGCAGATGACGAGTGTTCATGATGATGGCGCGGTCAGAGATGGCATGGTTCAAGCAGAGTTTGGCGGACGGACGCATTGAGGCTATTTCGTCGAGTGTACCTTCCATGACGCCGCCACTGAAGGTTATAACACTGCTGTATGCAGTGAATACGCGACATGGTATCAAGTGGGTAGGTACGTTAATCGTTGCCAGTCTTTTGCGAGTTTTACGGCATTTACCATTGAACTCACTGTCTTTGAAAATGATATTGAGGCTCATTTGGCTCCTTTCCGTGGTATCTAGTGATGCTAATGATCTCATATCAGGGACTTGTTTGCACCCTCCATCATTGATGTCGTTTAAGAACAGGAGCTTGCTTTGTAGAATTATTTTTTCATGGACAAAAATTTTAGAACAAGAGCATGCAACAATAACAGGTCAATATTAAAAATGAGGAGGCCTGCGCTTGGAGGCACACCCTTTATTTCTCATGTAATATTATGAGCCACTTTCAGATTGAATAGATGGACTTAACCACCCAACAGTCAACAACTATGCCAAACCTATAGGCATATTAATGCTTGTGCTGTCAAGAACTTTGGTTGGGGCAGTTAGCATGACCCTCTTGATATTAACCCCCGCAAGCGTGTGCACGCTAACTCCTAGATTTGATGCCAACACAGCGGCGGTCTGTATCTGCCTTGGGTAACTGCTTACATCAGATTATTAGGAGATGACTGTGCCATCTAAAGTGGTGTCCAGGATGATTGGAGCATTACAGATTTTTTCAAATAAAAATGGCAAGTTCTTAGTACAAACCTGATTTTACTTATTATAACAAGGTACCAACACAATAAGAAGAGAAAACCAGTGAACAGCCCCATTACTACCCCACCTCTCCTGTGGTAGGTGTCGTTGCTGGTGGCCTAGGTAAGCAATGCAGATTCGGCTTTGTGGTGGAGCTGAATGGTGCCGCCAACATACTTGATGAGACTATGCAACTAGGGAAGAAAAAGCTGCACATACTGAGATATGTGACATTTACTTGTGTTTGAACGCCATTATAGAAGGCTCGTTTGTTATGGCCTCAGGGGTCACAACAGGTTCTTTGGATGTGATGGGTATTGTTTGGTGACTAATCAGCTCCCCCAGTGCCGTACTATTCGGAACTGCTATTTAGATGAGAGGAATTTTAAAACAGAGTCTAAAAGGCTCCTATGCAACAACTAGTATTATGGCACTATCTTCTTACACCGTGTTTTTTGTATTGGAGTTATAAATCGTATATTTAAAATGCACTCACAAGATAAAATAACTACAAGGCAGATGATAATATTGTTTTTAGTTTGTTTTCTACTGAAAGCAGTGTAAGACATTATTTAAGCTGTAGAGCATCTCGGTATTCTCTAGGAAATAGAGTGAATTATTACTGTATCGGGAAAATCACTCTCCGCGTAACTAATGTTTTTATCACATATCAAGACCCTTGCGTGTTATCAAATTGATTTATTAGTTAATGTTTTTGTGTTTTTTGGTGGTTTTTTTTTACTTTTTCGGAGTGTTTTTTGAAAGACCTGGATGGAAACTTATTATAAAATATAAGAACAACACATATAAACACTAATAACGGAATACGCAATATGAAAAACGTAATCTCTTGGGGCCTGATCGCTTGTGCTACTTTTGTCAACGTTGTGCACGCAGAAGCGGAGCATCGCGACGCCAACGCTGAGTATTTGGCTAACATGATATGTGGTGATGGCGCTGGCCCAATCCGCAACGCCCGCTGGGAAGCCCTTGAAGGCAAACACATTGAGCGCAAGCAAGCGGAGGTGATGGGCTTGACCAGTCATGAATATTATGAAATTAGCAATTACGTGCTTGGTATTGCCGATAAGCAATTCAAAGAGGGTTGTAAAGCCAACTATGCCAAGAACGGCTTGGTCTTTGGTAAGGAATGGTCAGAGAAAGAGTTAGACAAGAGCGATGAGATTCAACAATTCCTTGCGAAGAATGCAACCGCATTCTATACCACAGCAGCCAAAGCGATTGACGAAAATGTTAAGGAAAAGGCAGCAACAAAGGTTGGCAAAATCTACAAGTATGTAGACCCAGTACAAGAGCCTGTTGAGCAAGAAACACCCAAGCAGCAAGAGATTCCGCAAGTTGGCAGCAAAGCAGCTCAGGTTGACTGCTCGGACTTCGAGAGCAATGCATTCCAGCTAAGTGAGATGATGAAAATGCGTTGGAGTACATATATGGATATGCGCAAAGATCTCCGCAATAGCTACCAAGGCTTATATGATCAGCATACATTGAACAACCTGATTAATGAAAAAACTGCTGACCTGAAGCGTGAGGCTGAGATGGCAAGTAATGAGTATCAGTCTTATTCCAATCAATGTAAGCCATTAGGCAACTAACATATTATTAAAATTCCAAATACGCACTTTTAAGATATGCGATAGCCCTCTTGTTCTTTTACGGAGGGCTTTCGTATACCAATGAAACTCGCGCTATTCAATGCCCCAAGGAAGGATAATTTAATCAACAACCAAAAAGGAAAAATGATGAAGGAACAAATCAACACCTCGCTTTATCTACGCTTGAAAAGTGATGCCGAAAAAGCATTCCGTTCCAAGGATCAAATAACTGGGTATGTTCGTGTTCACAACCATAATGAGATGGGTGATAGTCATACTAAGCAATACCATGTTCAGTCTGTAAAACAATTCAAGGATATAAACAGTGCTGTACTTGGTTGCTGGCAGGATGGTTATGTTGGCCGTGTTAAATCCTATACGAAGTATTATAAAATAGAACGCGATGGGGTAACCACTGCATTTGGGCATGTATACAAATTGGTGCAGCGTGAAACAAATGCATCACGTGAAGTCATAGGGTGTTTCGTAGCTGCATACGACGAACATTATATGACATTCGAAATGCATTTGCCCAATGGTAACATTTGGCAAAGCACCCAGCCGCACCTAGGTGACATGACGCCAGACAATGCACAACGTATATTCACTGAAGTAGCAGCACAGCTTATAGGTAAGAAAGGGAAAGTGCGTTCAAGCAGTAATTCACCAGAGGGCTTGGGTACAATCAAAGCGTGTGGGGTTGATGCCGTGATCGCCAATAAGTTCAAACGTACATCACCAGAAAAGCTGTATGCCGTGGTTACTTGCCTACAGCATGGGGTAACTATACCAGCCACTGTGAAGGAATCAGGGGTGGGCAAGGGCACAGTGGAGCGCATCAAGAAGGAACTAAAGGAGTTGGGTAAAATCTAATATCTAATTCAAGCTTATCAGGCTATTTGTAAAATGCGAAATAAAAATACTTGATATAAATCAAGATCTTAGTTTTGGTATTTTTACGCATCGCCTGATTGGTGGCGGAGTTTATTATTTTAATATATACATGATTGCTCAGTTATTTCATAACGTCGTAGATGGCCTTCCTCACTTCGTTCGAAAGTCCATATATGAGTTTTCCCGTGCGGTGTTGCCTTCGTACTTCGTCCGAAAGTCAACAGCAGCACGATAATCCCTCTTTTTTTGAGTGAAATAACAAGGAAGTATCTGAATTTTAAATATATGTAGTAATATTGCTTCGCTGGCTGTTGTCTTCGACAAAACACACAAACTCGTATTTAACTCGCCTATAACCAATACGCAAGCATGTGAATTTCATCATGTTACTGTTTTTTTATCCTAGCGGATCACTATAAAAACAAATAATTTATTGACATAGGTAAAATTTGTTGATTGAAAAATTAATATACAAAAAGCATTATGATGAACCTGATGGCTAATATGTTGGGTATGGAAATTTTATATATCACCATGGCCTTTGTTCTGCCTATTTTCATCGAAATGATTAATTTTATCTACAACTACGAATCCTGACATGCTTTCATTTTTATGTGCTTGGAAGTTTTTGGCTTCAAAATAATTTCACTATTTACGAGCATCAATCCTTTTCTTTTTACTCCACGTGAGGGTCCCTTTGTGAACCTGTACACCCTTTAGACTAAGTTGTATCTGCGCTTTTCCTGTAGCTATGCAATTGATCTGCACTTTAAGTCCCATCAGCTGTAACTGAGTATTCACTTTCCTTCTGATCTCAATATTATTGGAGTCCAATGTTAGCAAGCTAATGTCCTCTTGAGGTTCAGGTACAAGCTTGGTTTCTAATTTCTTTACTCTAACTGATAGATCAATTATCTTGACTTCCAGTTCTTTATACTTGGTTTTCGCTGGTGCACTACCCATAACTACAAGATCCATGATGTTCTCTTGCTGCTGCTGATATATGGCTAAACGGGCTTTAAGATTATCTAATGTCCGCATTTTGTTGCGATTAAGTTTGCTGATATCCAATGGAATAAGAGGCAGAACATAAGCTTCAAGTTTATCATTTGGAACAAGTACACCTTTACATGGAATGCCCACAAGGCGACCATTGCACCGCATGCCAATTGTTTCCACTAATCCTTGCTTATTGGTGTATGTTCTTAAATTAGCCGTGTATGAATGTCCACACATTGAACATGAGCAACAACCTGAGACAATGCTTAGCAGATCATTTACTTTTACGGCTTTGATTTGTCTATTTTTTCTTATTTCTTTTACCTTAAGGAAGGTAGCTACATCTATGCAAGCAGGATAGTAATCTTCGATTGGTTCACCATTTTTAGGGGTGTATACGCCATAAACGTAAGGAGATGCTAATACAGTAAGTATTCGGCTTGAATTCCATCGGTAATCGCCGTTTTTTACTCCTTTAGTGGCCACTTTTGGGGGCATATAGGGCACATTGTTATCGTTAAGATATTTGGCGATTGGTCTTAGGGTCATTCCATTCAAGTACATTTCAAAGATGCGCTTTACGGTATGGTGGTGTTCATTCAGCTGGAACTTATCACCGATTATATCAATCCACGCTGGAATTGTAGTGCTGATGATCTTACCGTCTCGGGCTTCGCCTAATTTACGCTGGATGGCGTCATTAGAACGTTTTGCTTTCATGAGGGATTCATTATAGGCACGGGTCATGATGGAAAGAGCCACATGCAGCAAGTGCGTATCTGTCTGGTTATAAATTATCCCAGTGCTGATTTCATGAATCTCAACGCCTGCTTGCACTATGTCTATAAAACGTGAGAGTGCAGTAAGTTCATGCTCACGACCAAGGCGATCCAAGGACTCCACAACAAGCCCGCATGGTGTCTCTATTTCTTTTGATGTAATGGAAGCAAGGAATGCACCTAGTTTTCCTTCCATATGTTTAGAGTGATACGCAGAGGCAACATCTGAACTTACGTTCGCTACTTCAAATTTGTTCCTAGCCGTGTACTCCAATGCGTTTTGCTCTTGGCGGTCTAAGCCTACGCCTTGCGTCTGTTTTGTGCTGCTGATCCGGCTGTAAATGTGGTACTTCATGTTAGAGCTATTCCCCGGCGTTTTAAGCGCTTTCTTTGTGGGCCTATGCCAGCTGTGTGCCTTTAGCTTTAAAGTGGCTTACAACGCTATACAGTGCGTTCTCTGGCTGTTGTGCTGCTAGTGCAGTGCAATAAACGTTACGTGTTATACCGCACTGTGCAGCTCCGTCGGCACGCCGCCGCAGAACGGGTGGCTGCTCACGTCGAGCCTGCCGTGCGCAAAATCAAAGCCGAGCAGTCCCATCACCTCCTGGCCGAGCGCCTGCTGCGTCGCAACCGGGAACGGGCCTTGCGGGGTGAGGAGGGTGTCGCTCTTCTGCCGCTCGCTCACGGTCTGGATGAGGCCGGGCAGCCAGCTCGTCAGATCGCCGAAGATCTGATCCAGCCTCGCGCTCGTCATGCCGGGCTCGTACAGCGCCAGCATGGCGTCATAGGGGCGCACCCCGAGCGCCTCTGCGCGCAGGCGAGCCACCTCCCGCGACAGGCGCACCACCTCCTCGAGGTTCGGGGCAAAACCTGCCCAGTCATTCTCCTTGCGCTGGCGACGCCAGGCGTGTTCGCATTTGCTGCCGGCCAGGGAAAGCGCCTCCACCAGCGCCCCCGGCAGCAGGCTTGCATCCTGCCACTGGCGCTTGATCTCCCGCAGGTTCGCACGCTGGTGCTCGTCCAGCGGTTCACTCTCTGCCTTGGCAATCCACTCCCCAAGCTCGGGGGCGGTGCGCTTGCCGTGGATCAGCACGCCAAGCTCCGCCATCGCCTCGGCGCGGGCCTCGTTGCCCCCCTCCGGCATCATGGCGGCCTGATCCCAGCCGCAGATGGCGGAGAGGTGAGAGAGGCGGTGCAGTTGTTGCTGATGTTGTTCGAGTTTCTGGTATGACATGGGATTGTCCTTGTTATCGTCCCTGATGGTATGCACCCCGTACCTGGCATGATCGGGGCCGCCCGATGCTAGCACTGCCATCCACCCTGGTGCCACCCTCAGGCAGTCAGCCGAGGCGCTTCTGGTGCCGTTCGCGGTTTTCCGCCTTCTTGCGCTCGCTCTTGCGCAGCAATACGTAGAGCGCACCGCTGCCGCCGTGGCGGCGCTCGGCGCTGTGCATGGCCATCACCGAAGGCAACTGTGGCAGCCAGGCGCTGACATGGCTCTTGAGCAGGGCACGCGGGGTGCTGCGCTCCCCCTTGCCGTGCAGGATCAGCAGGCAGCGGATATCCCGCACTTCGCACTCCTGGACGAACTGCACCAGGGCGATACGGGCCTCGTTGAGCGTCTTGTGGTGCAGGTCGAGGGAGCCTTGCAGCTCGTACTTGCCAAGGCGCAGCTTCTTGTAGACCCCCTCCTGCACGCCGTCACGCTTGAAGCCGACGATGGCGTGGGGGTCCAGCATCTCGACTGCTTCTGTGCCAAGGTGATCCAGGGTGAGTTGTTCGGCGGTGGCGGCTTCCCGGCGCGCGAGTTGCGCCTCGGTGGGCTGGCTGTTGCCCGCAACGGGGGCGATATGGTCGCTGCGAAGGGGCCGCACGTCGGCCACTTCCTGCAGGAACAGTGAGAGTTCGTCGTTATGAGACACGGCAGGCTCCCCGCATGAAAATGAGGGAGCCAGTATAGCGGGCCTTGGTGGGCCTTAGAATGGCAACGCTCGCAGGCCCCGGCCCCTGCCGGGGAGGGCGGTCTGAGCGAGCCTGGTTATTGCCCCTCTTTGGGCGGCTCTGCGTGCATCACCTTGTAGATGAAATAGACCGCATAGGCGCTGATGAGCAGGAAGGTGCCGAAAATCACCAGCATGGACATCAGCCCCACGCTGTTGCCGAACATCAGGTTCATCCAGAATTCCATCTCGTTCACTCCTGTCACTGGGCGGTGACAGGCATGATAGATACCTCTTCAGGAGGGAGGGGATGATCTCGATCAACTCCCTCTCTGGTTATTTAATCGGCAGCAAATTCTGTGAGCCGACGCGCATCCGGTGCGTCAGGTCGCCGGACTGGACGCTATTTTGCTTTCTCCAGGGTCGGTTCGGTGAGGGGCGTGATGCGCCAGCCCTGCTGCTCCAGCAGGGCGAGCAGCCCGTGCTCGCCGTAAAGATGCAGGGCCCCTACCACGATAAAGCTCTCGTTCGGCAGGCTGGGCCACTTCTTGACCCAGTTGCGGTTGCGCTCCGCCAGCAGGGTCTGTTCCAGCCAGGCTTGTAGCTTGGGCGGCGCCATCTCCTCCCTGAGCAGATTGATGAGGGTGGCCTCGTCCCCGTTCTGCCAGGCGGTCATCACGGCGTCGAACCCCTGCTGGATGTCGGGCAGCTCGTCCAGGGTGCTCTCCAGCATCAGGGTCTGGTTGTCGCCGACGCTCGCGAGATAGCCGAGCTGCTCCAGCAGGGTCTCCAGCCCGACGATGGGCTTGCCGCCGTCGTTCGCCCGCTTGGCGAAGTGCTGGTCGACACCGTATTCACCGCGATAGCCGGTGCGCTCCAGGGCCGCCTGGGTCAGGGTAATGGCCGCAAACCAGGGACGCAGCGGGGCCAGCATGCTCTCGTTCAGACCGTTCTGGCCCGCAGCGATGAGGGTGCGACGGTAGAGGTCGATGGGCAGGTGATCCTTGAGGGTCTTGCCGTCGACGAGCCGGGTGATGGCGCCCATCTCCTGCCACTGCTCCTGGCTGATGTGGGTCATGTCCACCTCCATCACCAGGGCACGGCTCTGCTGCCAGGCGCGCTCCACCGGGTCCGGCAGGGGATAGAGAGAGGGTTTGCCCGCGTGGATGGACCCCAGCAGCCAGTGCTGTTCGTTGCCCTTGTTGATGCGGTAAAAGGCCGGATCGGCCATGGCATGGAGCGGCAGCAGCAGGCAGAGCAGGAAGGAGAGCAGCGTGGGATGGAATCTCATGAGGCACCTTATGTGAGCGGGATGAGTGCTCTATGATAAGTCCTCATTTGTCACAGCCAAGAGGTTTCCCATGCCCCACCTTCGTTTTCGGGCAGTTTCTGTCGACACCCTGCAGCAGATAAGCGCCCCCCTGATGGCGGACCTCTGCGCCCTGACCGGTGGCAAGCCGGAGTTCGTCACCCTGGAGTGCGTGCCGAGCCAGTGGGTACGAGATGGCCAGCCCGAAGCCGGTTTCCCCTTCGTGGAGCTGGTCTGGTTCGAGCGACCGCAGGAGATGCAGGATGCCGCCGCCGCCCTCATCACCCGCCACCTGAAAGCGGTGCTGGGGGAGCAGACCTATGTGGTGGTGCAGGTGCTGCCCATCGTCAAGAGTCACTACTACAGCAACGGCCAGCACTATTGAGCGGGCATCGTTGCTAAGACAGGTGCATGTCAAGAGGAGGCCCGCCGAGGGCACCTTTATCAGGCGGATTTGATCAGCAGCTTGTCAAGCCAGCGGCTTGGCAGCAGGCGGCGCAGCACGGTAAACAATTTGGTCGGGAAGGTGACCGGGTAGCGGTGCCTGGGACGCTTGCTCGTGAGCGCATGCACTAACGGCGGGATGCAGGCCTCGCTTGGCAGGGTGTAGCCCCGGGCACCCCCTTCACGCTCCAGCCTGGCCAGCGTCTGGGCATAGGCGTCCTGATGGCGGCTCGCGCTCGGGTCTATGTGGCGCAGGAAGGCCTCCCGGGCATTGGCGCGAAACCGGGTGTCGATGGGGCCGGGTTCGATCAGGCTGATGTGCACGCCGCTGCCCGCGAGTTCCAGGCGCAGGGTGTCGGTATAGCCTTCCAGCGCGAACTTGCTGGCGTTGTAGGCGCCACGATACTTCATGGCCACCAGGCCAAGCACCGAGCTGTTCTGCACGATGCGCCCCTCGCCTGCCGCCAGCATGGGGGGCAGTATCTGGCGAATGAGGTGATGCCAGCCAAAGAGGTTGGTCTCGAACTGCTCGCGCAGCGCCTCGGTGGGCAGATCTTCCAGCGCACCGGGCTGGCCGTAGGCACCGTTGTTGAAGAGGCCGTAGAGGCGCCCTTCTGCCAGGGCCAGCGCCTCTGCCGCCCCTCGCTCTATGCTGGCGCTGTCCGCCAGATCCAGTTGCACCGCCAACAGACCCTGCTGCTGCAGCAGGGCCACATCCTCGGCCTTGCGGGCGGAAGCGATGACGGTGAAGCCCCGGGCGCCGAGCGTTCTTGCGGCGGCGAGGCCGATGCCGCTGGAGCAGCCGGTGACGAGCACGAAGGGATGGGGCATGAGCATGGTCCTGATTGGCGGCCGGCAGGTGGCCCGAAGCTGGCATGGTAGCGTGGTGCCACCAAAAACAAAACCGGGCCAGAGGCCCGGTTTTCGGTCACGTCAGATGCCTGATTACATGATGGTGAACGGCATGATGATGTGGAACTTGACGTCATGCTCGGAGCTGAACATGTTCGGGTAGTACCAGCTGCCCTTGTCGTCCTGTTCGTTGTTGTAGTCGGTGTAGTGCAGCTTGAACAGGGTGCCCTTCAGCTTGCCGTCCTGCACTGTGTACATGACGTCGAAGTTGGCTGCCCACTCTTTGCCGCCTTCCAGGGACTTGTCGCCGTTGTTGGCATCCCAGCCGTAGGCACCGGAGACACCCACGCCCCAGCCCGGTGCACCCACCAGATCATCCAGGGAACGAGTCACGCCGAAGAACAGGGCCTTCTCGTCGTTGTGGTTCCAGTCGGAGCGGGAATCCCACCAGATTTCGTTCGCGCCCTGGGAGTTGCCGTAGCCGCGGGTCAGACGGGGCAGGTAGTTGCCCAGATCCCCTTCAGCCTTGGTCCACAGGCCTTCCAGACGGAAGCCATAGGGGCCGGCTGCCCAGCTGGCGGTCAGGGCTTGTTGCCAGGCCAGGCCGTCATAGTCGCTGTTCTCGGTGTCGGAACCGTAGAACTGGTAGCTGGTGTTCAGGCCACCCAGTACGTCGAACTTGTGGGCCAGCTTGAAGTGGTAGCTGTCCATGTAGCCTTCGGACTGACCGAAGCCGGCGGTGACGGCAGTGCCGTTCTCGAAGGTGTAGCGAGCGGCCAGACCGTGGATGTAGTCGATCTTGTTCGCATCGGTGAAGGGATCGCTGGCATAGGGGCTGCTCTTGGAGAAGCCGGTGGTGTTCTTGAACCAGGGAGCCTTGTACTCGTCGGCGATGGCGTAGGTCAGGTAGAGGCCGCCGAAGGTGCCTTCGATCTGGCCACCACGGTAGGTACCGGGTTGATAGGACCAGTTGACGCCGAGGATGCCGGGTACATAGAGCTGGGTGTAACCACCCTTGGCGGTGACGGCGTCACCGAACTTGAATTTCAGGGCAGCGTTGGAGAGGCTGAAGCCGTTCTCGGGAACGCCGTCACCACCTGAACCCCACTTGTCGCCCCAGAAGGAGAATTCGTTCTCTTCGTTGACGCCATTGCTCTCGTCAACGGCCAGGTCGTAGGCACCGAAGCCGCCCACGTCGACGCCGACCACACCCCATGCATAGCCGGAGTTGAAGTTCAGGGCTGCCTGGGTGGTGGCATGGCTCAGGTTGGAGTGGTATTTGCCATCCTGACCCGGACCGGCCTGGACGCGATCACGCTCACGCTGGAAGTAGAACAGGCCACCGGTGAGCTTGCCTTCGTCGATGAAGGCGCTGTAGGACTTGCCGTATTCCGGGCTCATCATGTCTTGAGCGGCGAACGCCATGCCGGGGGCGACCAGTGCCGCGACCACGGCAGCACTCAACGCGGCGCGCTTGAAGATCACTTTTTCCATTTGTTATTGCTCCTGATTTTATGGACTTAGCTTTTTTATCCGGCAGCCGGGTAGGCACCCGCCGCTCGGTATTGGCATTGCAATCAACACCCCGAAGGGCAAAAAAATGGTTCTCTGTCGTGCCCTTGTGCCTGATGCCTTGGCGCATCGGTCGGGGCTATCTGCATCGTTACAGTCGTTATTTTTTGGCTGTCGATCCTTGGCGATCTGACATCACCAAGAGTACGTTCGCGGTGCGAAATATCAATGTAAAGTTCCCGGCAAGTTTCAAAAATATGACCGAGTGCAAATAATCATGATTCTTGGTGTGGGCACTCCCAGGCCACTCATGTCGGCAATGACAGCGCTTTCATGGTGATTTCACCGTTCTCCTGCGCAGATATTGCCGTCAAGGCAGAACTTTCTTTGTTAACCCGGTGGCAACATATAATTTTGTATCACAAAAAAAGATGGGCCCGGCGGGATGCCCACTGTCGTGAGCGTGAGCCGTCGCCCGACAGACAGGGGACCAGGGATGTGAAAGGGGTGAGGGAGCCTGTGACTGAATGGATGAGGCAACCCGTCATCGCCCGTGAAGACGTGACGGGAGCATCAAGAGAAGGGTTGCGGCAAGGCCGTACCGCGGGCAGGTAGACAGGGAACACGCCCCGGGTTTGGTGCGTTCCAGACCCGGGGGTTATCAGGCCTGGCTCAGGATCCGGGGGATCTGCTGGGCCTGGTGGTGTATGTGCTCCGAGACCTGCACCGAGAGGCGGCTGCCCTGGCGTGCGTGCTGGCTGATGCGACCAATGAGGGCGGCGAAGCTCGCCAGCCTGTGCTCCTGGCTCTTGGCATTGTCGGCGCCCTGCAGGGCGATGACGGCGGTGCTGCGCGCCATCTCCCGCACCGTCAGGGTGGTCTGGCGCAGTTGCTCCGCCTGCTGGCGCTGCTCGGCGGCCTCTGCGGTGATGCGGGCCAGCACGGTGGCGAGCTGATCCCCCGCCTGGGTGAGGCTCGCCAGGATCTCGGTGATCTGGCCGAGGGAGCGCTGGGTGTCGGCGGAGAGGTGGCGCACCTCGTCGGCTACCACCGCGAAGCCGCGTCCCTGCTCCCCGGCCCTGGCCGCCTCGATGGCGGCGTTGAGGGCCAGCAGGTTGGTCTGCTGGGAGATGTGGCCGATGACGTCGACGATGGCAGTCACGTCCTCCACCGAGCGGGTCAGCTGGGCCAGGGCGCCGCTGCTCTCGTCGATGGCGAGCCCGGTCTGGGCGGTAGCCGTCAGCATGCCCCCGACCAGCCGCTCGCTCTGGCTCATGGAGTGTTCATTGTGCTGGGCGTGCTGGGCGATTTCGGCGGCGACCTGGTGCACCTCGCTGGCGAGCTGGTTGAGCTCCTGCATCATGGTGTCGCTCTCATCCACCGCCTGTTCCGTGGTGCGGGTGCTGTGATGGATCTCCTGCACCTGGTTGACCATCCCTTGCAGACTTTGCGACACCGCCGATAGCTGGCCCTCTTTCTGCTGCTGATCCTGTTGCAGGCGCTGTATCAGGCGGTTGTAGCTCGCGACGATGTCCGCCAGTTCGTTGCGCTCGCGCCCCGGGGTCAGGAGCTGGGCCTGACCCGTGGCGTCGAGCTGCAGGAAGGCTGCCCGCAGTTGCAGCAGGGGCCTGACCAGCCAGCGACGCTGCACCAGGGCGAACAGCAGGGCCACCACGACCAGGCAGAGCGCCAGCACGCCGAGCACGGTGGCCAGCTCCCGGTTCATGGTCTGACGGGCGGCGGCGAGTTGTTCACCCAATTGCTCCCCCGCTTGCAGCAGCTGGGTGATGTCCTGCTGCACCATCTGACGAGCGGCTTGCTGCTGTTGCAGCGTCTTGCGGCTGTTTTCCAGCTCCTGGGGATAGCGCTTGAGCAGGGAGGTCAGCTCGGCTTTGGGCTGATCCCCGAGCTCCTTGCGTATCGGCTCTCCCAGGGTGAATTCGTCGGCCGGTGCCTCCTCGAAAAGCTCCATGCTCGGCAGGGCGGCCAGGGAGTCGGCCTACTTTTGCAGGGCAGCCAGCTCGAATTGCAGCCCTTCGAGACGCTTGGCGCTCGCCTGCTCCATGTAGTTCTGGCGCTGGTGGGCGAGGGAGGGGAGGGCGGTCAGGATGTCGGCCGCCCCCTGGCGATACTGCTCGGCAAGGGCCGGATCCCGCCCGGCGGCAGCCCCCTGCTGGCCGTAACGGAGCAAGGCTTTGGCCTGGGTGGTCAACTCGTTCTCGGCATTCTGCAGCAACCACTGGCTGTTGCCGGAGAGCTTGCCCGCCGCCAGATAGTCGCCGTCAATGCGGGTTTTCATCTGCTCAAGCCGGGCGTTTAGCGGCTGGGTCTGGGGATCCTCCAGGCGGGACAACAGGGCCAGCGCCTGCTGGCGCACCCCCTGTGCCTGGGCCAGCAGCAGGGGATCCCCGCTGCCGAGATAGTCGCGAAGCGCCCCCTGCAGCGGACCGCTCAGTTGCTGTTGCAGGCGCTCCTGCAAACGCTGGGCCTGGGCCGAGTGGTTGAATTGTTGCCAGCCATGATAGAGCGCGGTGGCCTGAACACCGGCCACCAGCAGCAAGACGAGGGAAGAGAGGGAGGCAAAATGGGCAATTTTCACATCAGATTCCTGCTTGAATCACGTAATGGGCGCGAGCTTAATCAGGTCTGATGGCGTTTTTATGACAGTGGCTGTGCCAGCTCCCGTTGACTTGGGCTCTTCACCAGCAGGCCGAGCAGGGCGCCGCCCATGATGAGCCCCCCCGCCAGCAGATGGCGCGGGGTGAGCGCCTCGCCGTTGAGCCAGACCAGCAGCAGGGTGCTCAGCAAGGGCGTGAGGTAGGCGAGCGCGCCGATGCGGCGCGGATCCCCGTCTCGCAGCGCCAGATACCAGGTGACGAAAGCCGCCCCCATGGGGCCGAGGGCGAGCCCGGCGATGAGCAGCCAGTCCCCCTGAGGGATCCGGGCGAATGGCAAGGGGCCTTCCAGCATCCATGCCAGCAGCAGGGCCAGGAGGCCTGCGGGCAGGCAGGCGGCGGCTGTGACCACGGCGGGAGCGGGAGGCAGGCGGCGGGAGAGCACGGAATAGGCGCCCCAGACGATGGCAGCGCCGAGGGCCAGCAGGTAGCCGGGCAGATGGGCCTGTTGCAGTTGCAGGTGACCATCGACCATCACCAGCACCGATCCCGCGAGACCCAGGGCCCCGGCCAGCAGATGGTGCAGGCTCAGGGGATGACCCGGCAGCAGCAAGGGGGTGAACAGGATGATGCACAGCGGCCAGAGGTAGTTGATGAGGTTTGCCTCCAGCACGGGGGCGTGGCGAAAGCTTGTGAACAGCAGCAGGTGATAGAGTAGCAGGGTGGTGATGGTCACCAGCCAGGTGAGGGGGCTGGCGCGCCACTGGCGCCAGAATGGCAGGGTGCCCGCCCCGCAGAACAGCAGCACCAGCCCTACCAGCACCAGCGGCGAGACGCTGGTGATCCGGGAAGTGAGCGCGGCGAGGGAGGCCCACAACAAGATGGTGAGCAGGGCAAAACCGGTGGACTTGTCCCACCAGGAAGACGCAGGCATCCAACACTCCTTTGCAAGATGAATGAACGAAAAAGAGGGCCAGTCTAGCAGACTGGCCCTCGTCACACAGCGTTGCCGTGACGGTGCGGGTTATGACTCCCGGCTCGGGACGGCCCCTGCCGCCGGGGCCAGGGACTGCCCCTTGACGTACCAGACGATGAGGGCCAGCACCAGCAGCGGCAGCACGGGGTCGAACCAGGTGCCGCCGGAGCCGAACAGCAGGTTCAGCAGGGCGACGCCGGTGCCGCCGATGGCCCAGGCGATGGTGGTCGGGATGGACCAGACGATCATCTGCTGCTTGACGTCGGAGATCCCCATCATGCGGTTGACCACCCAGAACAGGCTGTCGTTGAAGTAGCCGAAGAAGAGCGACCCCATGGTGGCGGCCTGGGCGGCCAGCAGCATGTTGACCCCGGGGATCTGCGCCAGGATGGGGGCGGAGATGGAGGCCGCCGTCACCATGGCCACGGTGCCGGATCCCTGGATGAGGCGCACCAGGGTCGCCACGATGAAGGGGATCAGGATGGGGGAGATGGGCAATTGGGCGATCTGCTCGGCCAGTTGCTGACCCGCACCGCTGTCGCGCAGCACGGCCCCCAGCGCCCCGCCGGCACCGGTCACCAGCAAGATGATGCCGGCGGATTGCAGCCCCTCTTCCAGGCGGGCGGCGGTGGCGTGCCTGTCCATGTGCGGGACCAGGGTATAGACCGCCAGCAGCACGCTGATGGCCAGCGCGATGATGGGGGTGCCGATGAAGTTGATGCCCTGCATCAGGGGGTTCGCCATCAGGCCGTCCATGCCCTCCAGGGTGGCCAGAGTGGTGAAGATGGCCTTGACGAAGATGAGCACGATGGGCACCAGGATCGGCAGCAGCGACAGGGTCAGGCTCGGCAGGGTCTTGCCCTCCTTCTCCTTGAGGTACTGCTCATAGGTGGCTTGCAGCTCGTCCGGGGTCTGGGCGGCCTGGGCACCGAACTCGGGGTACTTCTTGTCGAGCCACTGGGCGTAGAAGACGATGCCGAGCACGCAGGGGATGGCCAGGGCCATGCCGGTCAGCAGCATGGCGCCGATGTCCACGCCAAACAGGCCGGCAACCCCCAGCGGGCCCGGGGTCGGCGGCACGGTATGGTGGGTTACCACCAGGCCGCCCGCGAGCGCCACCCCCAGGGTGAGCAGGGAGCGCTTGCCGCTTTTCGCCAGCGCCTTGGCCACCGGATAGAGGATGACGAAGGCGGAGTCCACGAAGATGGGGATGCTGACGATGTAGCCCGTGATGGCCAGTGCCCACTCCTCGCGGCGCTTGCCGAGCCACTTGATGAAGCTGTAGGCGATCTGTTCGGCGGCGCCGGAGACCTCAAGCAGGCGACCCATCATGACCCCGAGGCCAATGACGATGCCGATGCTGCCGAGGGTGGAGCCAAAGCCCTGGGTGATCACGGTGAGGGTCTTGTCGATGCTCATGCCGCCGGTGATCCCGGCGATGCAGGCCGCCGCCAGCATGGCGATCAGGGCGTGCACCCGGGTACGGATGACCAGGAACACCAGCACGAAGACCGCGATGATGAGACCGATGATGGGGGTTGGGATGTCGCTCATGATGCCTCCTGCATGTCATGGGTGATGAAACTGTCGATGATGTCGGCAAACGTCCTGTCTGCCGCGAAGCCGAGGGTGCTGGCCCGCTGGTTGTCGATGCGTCCCGGCCAGCTCGCGACTATGCGCTCGATGGCCGGATCGGCGGCAAACTGCACCCGATCCCGGGCCGCCTGGCCACCGGCCCGGGCGAGGGCCTCCAGCATTTCGCCGACGGTCACGCTGATGCCGGGCAGGTTGATGCTGCGGGCGTCACCGGTGGCGGGAAGTCTTGCCGCCAGCAGGAAGTTCGCGACCACGGTGGCGGGGCTGGAGAGCCAGAGGCGCAGATCCGGGTTCACCGGGCAGATGGCGCTCTCCCCTTGCAGCGGCTCGCGGATGATGCTGCTGACAAAGGAGGAGGCGGCGCGGTTCGGCTTGCCCGGCCGCACGCAGATGGTGGGCAGGCGCAATACCAGACCGTCGACGAAGCCCTTGCGGCTGTAGTCGTTGACCAGCAGCTCTCCCATGGCCTTCTGGGCGCCGTAGGAGGAGGTGGGGGTCAGGGCGGTACCGTCATTCACCAGCTCCGGCAGCGGGCCGCCATAGACGGCGAGCGAGCTGGTGAAGACGAAGCGGATGCCCGGCCGGGCATGGCGGCACGCCTCCAGCAGGGTGCGGGTGGTGTCCAGGTTGACCTTCCAGCCCAGATCGAAGTCCTGCTCCGCGTGGCTGCTGACGATGGCGGCCAGGTGGTAGACCACGGCGGTCCGCTCGCTGATGAGGGACTCGGCGACACCGGGTTCGGTGAGGTCGGCCCGGAGACAGCGAACCCTGGGGTCCGGTAGGGGGGATTGCGGCTGCTGGATGTCCACCAGCAGCAGCTCGGTGAAGGGGTGGGGGCCTTGCAGCAGGGCCCGGGCCAGTTTCTGGCCCAGGAAGCCACCGCCGCCGGTGATGATGATCTGCATCTTGTTATCCTCAGACTCGTTCATGTTCAGGGTCGTTATTGTTGTGTCAACCAGCCCAGCCCTTCCCGGGTGCCGGCTCTGGGGTTGTACTCGCAGCCTATCCAGTCGTGGTAGCCCGCCTGCGCCAGCGCCTTGAACAGGTGGGGGTAGGCGATCTCCCCCTCGTCAGGCTCGTGGCGATCCGGTACCGAGGCGATCTGGACGTGGCCGATGGCCGGGCCCAGCTTGCCGATGAGACGGGTGAGATCCCCGTCCATGATCTGGGCGTGATAGAGGTCGAGCTGCACCCCCACGTTGGGTCTGTCTATCTCCTGCACCAGGGCCAGGGCATCGAGCTGGTGGGCCAGGAAGTAGCCGGGTACATCCCTATCGTTGAGGGGCTCGAGCAGTACCTTGATGCCGTCTTCGGCCAGGAAGTCGGCGGCGAAGCGGATGTTGTCGATCAGGGTCTGGCGGTGGGCCGAGAGGCTATGAGCCGGGTCCACTATGCCGCTCATGGCGTGTACCTTGGTGCAGCCGAGCGCCAGGGCATAGTCACGCACGCTTGGCAGGTGGCCGCGAAACTCCGCTTCCCGCCCCGGGATGGCGGCCATGCCGCGCTCCCCTGCCGCCCAGTTGCCCGGCGGCATGTTGAACAGGGCCTGGGAGAGCCCCTGCTCGCGCAACCGGCGGCCCAGATCTGCGGCCGGCCACTCGTAGGGGAAGAGGAACTCCACCGCCTCGAAGCCTGCGTCGCGGGCGGCGGCGAAGCGCTCCAGGAACGGCACCTCGGTAAACAGCATGGTGAGATTGGCGGCAAACTTGCTCATGGTTTCATCCTCCTCAATTCATCAATTTCGGGTTCGCTCAGGTAGCGGATGGCGTGGCCATGGAGCATCAGTGCCAGGCGCGCCGTCTCCTCCAGCTCTTCCATGTTGTTGACCGCATCCACCAGATCCTTGCCCGTCACCACGGGGCCGTGGTTGGCCAGCAGGAAGGCGTTGCCTTCGGGGGCGCGGCGCCCCAGCTCCTCGGCGATGCGGGCATCCCCCGGTTTGTAGTAGGGGATGAGCGGCAACTGGCCGACCCGCATCACGTAGTAGGGGGTGAAGGGGCGGATGACGTTGGCCGGATCCAGCCCCTCCAGACAGGAGAGGGCGGTCAGGTGGGTGCAGTGCAGGTGCACCACGGCCCGGCAGTCCGGATTGTTGTGGTAGATGGCGAGGTGGAAGGCCACCTCCTTGGAGGGGCGATCTCCCCCCAGGTGTTCCCCCTGCAGGTTGACGTGAGAGAGCCTGTCGGCGCTGAGCCGTCCCAGACAGGAGCCGGTCGGGGTGGCGATCAGGGTACCGTCCGGCAGCAGGGCGGAGAGGTTGCCGGCGCCCCCGGTGGCATAACCGCGCTGGAAGAGGGAGGCCCCCAGCATCACCATGGTGTCGCGCAGTGCCTGTTCAGTCATGGAAGTACTCCTGAGCCTTGTCGAAGAAGTCGTCGCTCCCGAAATTGCCGGACTTGAGGGCCAGCGACAGGGGGGCGTCGATGGCCCGCACCCAGGGCACACCGGGGGCGATCTGCGGGCCTATGTGGAACGCCTTGACGCCGAGAGCCTGGGTGACCCGGCTCGAGGTCTCGCCACCGGCGATGATGAAGCGGTCCACGCCGGCGCCTTGCAGCAGTTGGGCGAGGCGGGCAAAGCAGTGTTCCACCGCGTCGCTGGCCGCCTGCTGGCCGTGGGTTTCCTGAATGCGGGCCAGCTCAACCGGGCTGGTGGTGGCGTAGACCAGCGGCGCCGGTGTCCGGGGCTGGTCCAGTACCCAGCGCGCCAGCTCGGCCGGGTAGTCGGCATCCTCGAGGCAGCGCACCACATCCAGCGCCAGGGCAGGAGCGTGCTGGCGATAGCGGGCCACCTGACGGTTGGTCATCTCGGAGCAGGATCCCGACAGCACCGCGGCGCGGCTGCCTCTGGGCCAGCCCGCCTCGCGGGCACCCTGCAGATCGCCGCTGCCAAGCTGACGGGCCAGGCCGATGGCGAGGCCGGATCCGCCGGTCACCAGGGGCATGTCGAGGGCGGCGGTGGCGATGTCCAGCAGGTGCTGCTCGGTCAGGGTGTCGACCACGGCGTAGCGCGCACCAGCTTGCGTTAGCTGCTCAAAGGCGTCGGCAATGGCGCCGGGACCCTGTGAGATGGTATTGAACGGCACCAGACCGGCGCGGCCCTGGGCTTGCCCCTCCATCAGCCGCAGCAGGTTGCTGTCGGTCATGGGGGTGATGGGGTGATGGCGCATGCCGGACTCGGCGAGCGGCTGGGCGCCGACGAACAGGTTGCCCTGATAGACGGTGCGACCGTTCACCGGCAGGGCCGGGCAGATCAGGGTGAACTTGCTCTCCAACGCCGCCAGCAGGGCGTCGGTGACGGGGCCGATGTTGCCCGCTGCCGTGCTGTCGAAGGTGGAGCAGTACTTCTGGTAGATGCGCGGGCAGCCGCGGGCCTTGAGCCAGTCGAGGGCCGCCAGGGAGTCGCGCACCGCTTCGTCCGCGGGGCAGGAGCGGCTCTTGAGGCTGATCACCACGGCATCGACCGGGGGCAGATCCCCGTCATGCTCCGGCACGCCGGCGAGTTGCAGGGTGGAGAGGCCGTTTTCCACCAGGAAACCGGCGATGTCGGTGGCGCCGGTGAAGTCGTCTGCGATGACTCCGAGTTTCATGCTTGCTCCTCCTGACCCGGCAGCTGGATGCCGGAGAAGATCTTGATGACGGCGCTGTCATCTTCCTGGCCGTGTCCTGCGTTGCTGGCGCCGAGGAACATGTTCAGCGCCGTGCTCGCGAGCGGCAGCGGGAAGCGCAGCGCCTTGGCGGTGTCCGCCACCAGGGTGAGATCCTTGACGAAGATGTCCACTGCGGAGCGGGCCTGGTAGTCACCGGCCAGCACCCGGGGCATGCGGTTTTCAAACATCCAGGAGTTGCCGGCGGCATGGGTCACCACGTCATACATGAGATCCAGGGGCACGCCGGCCCGACTGGCCAGGGCCATGGCCTCGGCGGCCACCGCGATGTGCACCCCGGCCAGCAGCTGGTGGATGATCTTGACGGTGCTGCCCTGGCCCGGCTCGCTGCCGACCCGGTAGACCTTGCCGGCCACCGCATCCAGCACAGGGGCCAGCTTGTCGAAGGCGGCGTCGGCGCCTGCGGCCATCACCGTCATTTCGCCGGCATCGGCCTTGATGGCACCACCGGAAACCGGCGCATCCAGCATCGGCAACCCCATCAGCGCCAGCTCGGCAGCCAGGGCGCTCGCCTCTTCGGCGGCGATGGTGGAAGAGACCATGATGGCGGTGCCCGGTTTGAGGTGGCGAGCCAGCCCCGCTTCGCCGAGCAGGATGCGGCGTACCTGGGTGGCGTTGACCACCAGCAACAGCACGGCATCGAGCGTCTCGGCCAGGGGCCTGGCATCGGCCATGACGGCGGCGGCACCGGCCTGCTGCAACTGGCCGCGGGCCTGTTCGCTGAGGTCGATGCCATAGGTGGTGAGCCCGGCCCGCAGGCAGGAACGGGCGGCGCCCATGCCCATGGCGCCCAGGCCGATGACCGCAACATGATAGGGAGTGCTCATCTCGTGATTCCTCGATTACGACTGATGAGCAGATAGTAGAGGCTTGCGGCGATGAAATATCAGGCAGTTGTCACAAAAAATAACTTATTACGTGTTAACTTTTGTTATTTATGAAGGTTGAGATTCTTTCGAGTCAAATTTTGGCGTTTTTATTGTGAATAAATGTGATTTGTGAGCCCGTTTCAGGTTATTTATCATTTTTTCCCAGGTCGCTGGGGTAGAATGGCACCTTCCTTTTCCCGAGGCGCGAGGCAAGATGATTCCCGTAGAGCGACAGCAACGTATCCTGCAACTGCTGGCAGAGCGCGGCGTGGTCAGCATAGTGGAGCTGACCGACTGGCTGCAGGTCTCCCACATGACCATCAGGCGCGACATCCAGAAGCTGGAGGAGCAGGGGAGGGTACTCTCTGTCTCCGGCGGGGTCAGCCTCTCCCAGCGGATCAAGAGCGAGCCGTCACACGCCGCCAAGCGCAGCCTGATGCAGGGGGCCAAGCTGGCCATTGCCCGGCTCGCCGCCGCCCAGGTGAGCGAGGGGAGCACCGTCTATCTGGATGCCGGTACCACCTCCCTGGAGCTGGCCCGGGAGCTGGCGCTTCGGGAAGACTTGATGATAGTGA
The DNA here is from genome assembly GCF_014168615.1 of Aeromonas sp. WP2-W18-CRE-05. Taxonomy (NCBI): domain Bacteria; kingdom Pseudomonadati; phylum Pseudomonadota; class Gammaproteobacteria; order Aeromonadales; family Aeromonadaceae; genus Aeromonas; species Aeromonas sp. WP2-W18-CRE-05. The sequence goes on from NZ_AP021917.1 coordinate 1,012,708, forward strand.
CCAACGACTTCATGGTCTGCGCCTACCTCATCGAGCACGGCCGCTGCCGCCTCTATCACACCGGGGGTCAGGTCATTCGCGAGAACCAGTCCTGTGCCGGGGAGGCCACCGCCCACTTCCTGCGCAACCTCCATCTGGACATCGCCTTCCTGTCAGCCTCCTCCTGGGACAGTCAGGGGATCTCCACCCCGAGCGAACAGAAGGTGCCGGTGAAGCGAGCCGTGGTGGAGTCGGCGGCGACGCGCATCCTCATCTGCGATTCGTCCAAATATGGCAAGGTGGGGACCTTCAACGTGGTGAGCTGGGATGCGATCGATCAGGTGATCACCGACGAGCAACTGCCCCAGAGCGCCCGCGAGGCATTGGCACAGCACGGGGTCAGAGTGACCATGGCGCCGCTGGCCAGTCTGGTGGCCAGCGCCGAACAGGGGTAAGGAAAAGGGCGACAGGGGGCGAACCACAGCGCCACCCGGCCGGGATCAGCGACCCTCTGCGGCCGGTGCGTCCGTCAGCTTGGCGGAGCCCTGGATCACCTCCCCCGCCTTCTCGATGTCCCGTCCCATCCCGTGGATGGTGTTGCAGCCCAGCAACCAGAGGCTGGTGCACAGCACCAGCAGCATGCGATTCGTCTTCATCCTTGCTCCTTTCATGCTATGGGGTCAGTTTGAGCAGGCGCCCCTGGTCTGAATCCGTCAACAGGTAGAGGGCGCCGTCGGGGCCCTCCTTGACGGTACGGATCCGCTCCCCCAGATCGGTCAGCAGCCGCTCTGCCGACACTATCTTGTCTCCGTCGAGGTGCAGGCGCAACAAGGCCTGACCGCGCAGGGCGCCGACGAACAGATCCCCCTGCCACTCCCTGAACAGGTTCCCCTGATAAAAGGCCATGCCCGAGGGGGCGATGGAGGGCACCCAGATCCAGCGCGGTGCCGTCATGCCCGGCGCGCTCTGGCCCACGCCAATCTTGCCGCCCCCGTACTCCTCGCCAAAGGTCACTCTGGGCCAGCCGTAGTTGTGGCCTGGCAGGATGAGGTTGACCTCGTCCCCGCCCTGGGGACCGTGCTCGTGAGCCCAGAACTGCTGGCTGCCCGGACGCAGGGCCGCCCCCTGCATGTTGCGATGGCCCAGGCTCCAGATCTCCGGCAGGGCCCCCGGCGTCTTGACGAAGGGGTTGTCGGCGGGGACCCGGCCATCCTTGTGCAGGCGTACTGTCTTGCCGAGGTGGTTGTCCAGCGTCTGGGCCCGCTCCCGCTCGCTGTAGCGATCCCCCAGGGTGATGAAGAGATAGCCATCCTCCGTTAGCACCAGGCGGGAGCCGAAGTGGGCGCCGCCGGCCACCTTGGGCTCTTGGCGAAACAGCAGTTGCCAGTCGACGAGGGCCTCTTTTTGCAGCCGGGCCCGGGCCACGGCGGTGCCAGCCCCCCCGTCCCCCGGCTCGCTGTAGCTGAGATAGAGCCAGCCATCGCTGTCCAGGGCGAGATCGAGCAGACCCCCCTGACCCGTGGCGGCGAGGGGCGGCAGGCCGGAGACCACATGGCGGTTGCCATCTGCATCGATGTGCAGCAGGCGCCCAGGGCGCTCGCTGACGAGGTAGCCGCCATCCGGCAGGAAGGCGAGCCCCCAGGGGTGGCGTAGCTCCCCCGCCACCGGGGTCAGGGTCAGTGCCCGCACCGGGAGCACCAGGCAGACAAGCAGCAGGGCAAACAGTCGCAACATGGGGGCCTCCTCGCTCGGCCAGACCTGAATGTCGCTGAAGTATAGGGGAGGCAAACGGGAAAACGTGAGCAACAACAAGCCATTGGATGATACCGGCAGCGCCTGTTGTCCCTTGGGGTTGGAAGGGAAAGGGGGTGAGCCAGGGCTCACCCCGTCTGGCTAGAAGAGGGCTGGCACGATGCGAAGCGGGTGATCCGATGGTTTGACTTTGCCTATCTTGCGCTTGGGCAGCTTCACCGGCTCCGCCGGCAGCGCCTCGTAGGGGATGTGCGCCAGCAGGTGGGAGATGATGTTGAGGCGCACCCGTTTCTTGTCCTCGGAGTGGGCCACGAACCAGGGGGCCCAGGCGGTGTCGGTGGCGATGAACATGGCATCCCGCGCCCGGGTGTAATCATCCCAGCGATCGAAGGACTTGATGTCCATGGGGGAGAGCTTCCAGATCTTGCGGCCATCGTCGATGCGATCACGCAGCCGCCGCTCCTGCTCTTGTGGGGTCACCTCCAGCCAGTACTTCAGCAGAATGATGCCAGAGTCCACCAGGGCTTTTTCCACCATGGGGGTGCCAGCCAGGAATTTGTCGCTCGCCTCCTCGCTGCAAAAGCCCATGATGCGCTCCACCCCGGCCCGGTTGTACCAGCTGCGATCGAAGATGACGATCTCCCCCGCCGCCGGCAGATGGGGGATGTAGCGCTGGAAGTAGAGCTGGCTCTTCTCCCGCTCCGTGGGGGCGGGCAGTGCGACGACCCGAAAGACCCGGGGGCTGACCCGCTCGGTGATCGCCTTGATGGTGCCCCCCTTGCCGGCCCCGTCGCGCCCCTCGAAGACGATGCAGACCTTGAGCCCCTTGTGCACTACCCACTGCTGCAGCCTGACCAGCTCCACGTGCAAGAGGCGCAGCGCCTTTTCGTATGCCTTGTTGCCAAGGGGCTTTTGCGCCTCGGCCACGACCGGTTCTTCCGTTCTGGATTTTCGTTTGCTGCCCATGATGTCCTTCTCTGTGTCTCGGCGAATGGAGGGCCGTCCTGCCGGACGGCGCCCTTCAAGGGTAGATGACGGTGTGCCGCCACCGGGAGTGGCAACTACAGGGGGATGGCCGGGATCATCTTTGGTGGGGCTCGCGGGGTTGTTGGTGGCAGTGAGACATTGAAGAGGGGGGGCGGGACCTGGCCGCCATGGATGCAGGGGAAATGGCGCAGAAACGCACAAGGGGCTGGCATCATGACGATGCCAGCCCCTTGCTGTGTATGGCGTTCCCGACTGGAGTCGAACCAGTGGCCTGTCCCTTAGGAACCAAGGTAGGTAGTGTTTCAGAAGGTTTTATAAAGTTGAATTTCTGATTTTAACCTATTGTTTTTAATGTTTATTTTTCTTGTTGTAGGTTTCAGCTAGTTTCATGAAGTCTCACCCTATATCATGTTTGCTGTGGTACCCCAAGTGGTACCCCAAACAGGGGGGAGAGAATGCTATGGCAAGAAAACCGGTAACGCAGGATCGAGAGATCCCCTCATTGATTTTGCAAGGGGAGGCTTCGATTACCCGCTATGCGGTGAAATCTCCCCATGGCGGTGGATTAGCTATTGAGGTTAGGGCAGGGAAGAGCAAGCGGTTTGTCTATCGTTATCGGATTGCTGGTACTCAGGCGACAGTTGTTCTGGGTAATTACCCGGCGTTGTCGTTGGCGCGAGCCAGGCTTGAGCATGCAGAGCTGGCTGCCTTAGTAAAGAAAGGGATAGATCCACGCAAGCATGTTGCTAGTGAAAAGGCTAAAAATGAAACCGCCCTGACGATGGATGAGTTACTTGGGCGATGGCTCGATGCACAACGTATTGCTCAGGTCGTCAAACCCAAGACCCTCCAATGTCATCAGGATCGTTGGAATCGTCATCTCAAGAAGACCCTCGGTAATATTCGTTTAATCGATCTGACTCGTGCACACCTGGCACAAGCGTTAGAGATAACTCGGCGTGCAACAAAAGACGAAACCCGTAAGGGGTTGGGAACGCTGAACCAGATGTTGGATTATGCGGTGGTTCACTGCCTTATCGAGGCCAACCCTGCGAGACTGTTGCGGCCCAAGGATTTTGGTGCCAGTGCTGGTTCGCCAAGAGAGAGATGGCTGACAGTCCCCGAATTGCGCAGGCTATGGAAAGCGATTGATGAGGATCTTGGCAGTGGTGGTAGCTTGGCGGCTGGAGGGCGTGGCGTTTCTCGCCATGCCACTATTTCTCTACCAGCAGCGAATGCGATCAAGCTATTGATACTGACCGGATGTCGTAGAGGCGAAGTCGCTAATATGCGTTTTTCACAGATCAAGGATGATATATGGACCATACCTGAAACCAAAAATGGTAGAGCTCACACTGTCTTTATTTCTCCTCAAGCGAGATCAGTAATTGAGGAACAGGGGCAGTATGCCAATGGTGATTTCGTATTCGAATCTGATCGTCCAAAAAATTATGAAATAGAGCCAATTTTAGTCGACTCAATTACACGAGCGCTAAGACGATTCATTGCCAGATGTTTAGCTGATATGGAACCATTTACTGTCCATGATTTACGGCGTAGTGCGGCTACTAACTGGGCGGAAAGACTAGATATTGAGGAAAGAGTGATTGAGCTTTGCTTGAATCACACTCCTATTAATAAACTGATTAGAACTTACCATCGTTCACGCCATACTGAGAAAACCCGTCTTGTATGGATTAAGTGGGGGAGGCTAGTTGCAGATGAGGTTATGCAAGACCCAGAGTCAGATATGGTATCTCACAATGTGATAAAAATGAACTTTGGTCGAAAGTAGCCATATATACTCTCGGGTTTATATGCAGCTATGGCCGAATATAACCTAGCTGCATTAAGCGATGCTACTAAGTAACATATATCATCTTGGTAGTTTGTTATACTCAGCTCTGATAAGTGCCTCAACAATCGCATTCTTATTTTCATTTCTAGCCAAGCTAAGCTTGTCCAGGATATCTCCGATGTCATGGCTCATATTGATGCTGTATTGTTTTTTTGTTTTATTTCTTTCCCTGTACGTCCTCTGATTCCATGCCTTTCTAATATTAATGACTATCCATTTGTATTTGTCCTCATTGAACGTATTAAGCACGTCTAAAAATGATATTAGATCATTCATAAGGCTACCAGAATTAGGCATTGTAAGCGGTACATAATCTAATTTAACTGAAATTAGATATTCACAAAGCCATTTTGTTTTTTGAGTTTTATGGTTGGCAAACCAATTGGTCACTTCGTTGTGTCTTAAGTATTTATCGGCGGCATCTTTGACGTACCTAACCAACTCCATCTTTTCATATTTAGTGTTGTTAAGTCTGTTGATGAAATAAATAATGTCTTGCTTTGTTACAGTGTGGTTGTCTATATGCGCCATTCTCACCATATGTTTCGAGTTGATATCAGCGCTTGGAATTATTGGCGATATATGGTGATGGAAGATATTATCTAGCCCCATGAAAATTTTTTCAATAGCCCAGCTTAGATGACTCATTAGCCTCCATATATAACATAATTGCCTAAATAGCTGTTCCGAATAGTAGATCACCGGAGGAAGGGAACTCAGTCCAGTTTGTGCGATCTGATTAGTCGCTAAACAAAACAAGCCACACCCAAAGGACTGAGTTGATGCCTATCCTACCACCTCTGCCACGACCACAACGGCGCCGCATTCACAAAATCATCCATGCCACCCGTGATAAAGGACATGCTCGTCGCTTGATGGCCATCTTGCTGTTACATGAAGGACGCACGATCACCGATGTTCATCACCTTACCGGCGCTGCGCGCTCGACCATCGGTCGTTGGCTTCGGTGGTATCGAGATGAAGGCATAGATGCGCTAGAAGCCTTACCGGCTGGCCGTGCCCCAGTCTTACCTATCGCCAAGATTGTCACCTTACTGGTGCTGCTCATGCAGTTTTCTCCGCAAGATTTTGGTTATCAGCGCAGCCGTTGGTGTACTGAACTATTGGCTATAAAAATCAATCGGTTAACAGGGCTAAATGTGGCAGCCTCCACGCTCCGCCGATGGTTACCTCGTATGGGCATTGTCTGGCGCAGGCCCGTGCCGACCTTGCGGATAAAAGACCCAGCCTATCAGGAAAAAATGGCGAATATCGACGCCGCGCTGGCCCGCTGTGATGCCGATAATCCGGTGTTTTATGAGGATGAAGTCGATATAGACCTCAATCCCAAATTAGGAGCCGACTGGATGTTCAGAGCGCAGCAAAAGCGGGTTGTCACACCGGGGCAGAATGCCAAGCATTATCTGGCAGGCGTTCTCCACGCAGGCAACGGAAGGGTACTTTACGTCAGCGGGATCAAGAAAAACTCATCGCTGTTTATTGCCATGCTGGAAAAGCTGCGCCACCACTACCGACGAGCCAAAACCATCACGTTGATCCTCGATAACTACATCATTCACAAAAGCAAACAGACCGAGCGATGGTTGAAGAAGAATCCCAAGTTCTGCCTGGTGTTCCAGCCAGTTTACAGCCCTTGGGTTAATCACATAGAACGGCTACATGTACAGGATCTTTAGCTACAACCAATTGAAATAGATAGAAAAAAGGCTTCGTTTGTGATCTGATTTAATCGCAAAAAAAAACCGACACGCCCGAAGCCATGACTATTATCAATGCAACCCAGTACCTCAAGCAACTTCTTAGCTCTTCTGAACTCAACCGGATCGGTAAATTTACCGGTTTTTGTCAGCGACTCCGGGATATCCAGCCTGCGAGACTACTCCCGGCTCTGCTCTCAGGGCTTGGTTGCGACAAGGTGGATGGTATTGCTGGTTTGCATCGCCATTTCAATGCGTTGCAGCTCCATGATACTGACCAAATAGCGTATAAACCCTTTCACAACCAGTTACGCAAGCAGGGTTTTCCCTTGTTCATGCGCGCACTGGTTGAACGAGCCATCGCCTTACGCCTCAAGGAGTGTCTACCGGACGCCCACGGACTGGCAGGCTTTGAGCAGGTACTGCTGCAGGACGGGTCGTCATTCGCGTTACATCCGCAATTGGCAGAACATTTCCCGGGCCGATTCAATAAGCACAGCCCCGCTGCGGTAGAGTGTCATATGACCATGTCCTTGCTGGACCAGTCGCCGATATCGATGAGTATCACGGCGGATACCGAATCGGAGCGCAAGCATCTTCCGGCCGCAAATTCGTTAAATAACAAACTGTTATTGGCGGATGCCGGTTACATCAGCCGCGAGTACTTTGCTGATGTGACCAAAGCCAAAGGAAGCTATCTGGTCAGAGGGAGTCAAAATCTCAATCCCAAAGTACAGGCAGCTTACCGACAGGACGGCAGGGAAATGCCCAAGTTACTCGGAAAAAAGCTCAAGGATATCGATCGGAGAAGCTGCAGAGCCGAGGTTCTGGATCTGGATGTGAGTTCGGGAAAGTATAAATATCGACTCATAAGACGTTGGTTTGCAGAGGAAAAACGGTTCTGTATATGGATGACCAATCTTCCGCGTGAGCGATGGCCAGCCGAGAAGGTGATGGCATTGTATCGTTGCCGTTGGCAGATCGAACTGTTGTTCAAAGAGCTGAAATCACATAACCGGTTGAAGGCGTTCGCGACACGACAAAAAGCGATAGCGGAAGGCTTGATCTGGGCTAGTTTGCTGGCCTTGCTGGTCAAACGTCGGCTGGCGCTGACGCTGATTGGCAGCGCGGAGTTATCGATGCTGAAGATTGCCAAAAACAGCGCGCTTTGGTTAATGCCGATATTGGCGAGCATCATCCATGGTGCGTGGCAGGAAATAACAGAGAAGTTGGAGTGGGCAATGGTGTATTTATCCAAAAACGGCAAAAAGAGTAGGCAGAGAAAATCCAAGCAAAACAACACGTTAGACGGTATTATTAATTCGCTTGCCGCTTAAGGTTCTGTACATGAATTCTAGATAGTCGCCAACTGCGGCCATATTCAGGGTGTCGGATGATAGCTTGTGCGACCAGTTAATCTCTTGCACCTGGGTCACAAACAACTGCCGCAAGGCCGCCGTCGGGTTCAGTCTTTGATACAGCGCCTCTTTGGGGAGGCGGCGGTTCAATTCGGTAGGGCGCGGAAAGCGATAATGGGATGTCATGCTATCCGCTCTTATCCCTGTACCACGATGAAGTTGATCAACTCGAACTGATCCAGCCCCGCAATCTCATTCTTGAGCGCAGTTGTCGGCCCCCCACTGAACAGGCTGTCGATATCACTTTGTTCTTTCACCGCCACCATGGCATGAATAGCCTGATCCAGCAGCGCCGAATAGTGGGCCATCTTACGGCCATCCTGCGTTACTTGATTGAACAGCTGGCAAACCATTTCGTCAGCACTTTCCTTGCCCTTACAGGCGGCGCGGATCCGGTCCAGCAAAGGCTTAGCCTGCAGGTGGTTGATAGCGACGTCGCCATTATCCGCCATGTAGATCAGGTAGTAGGGATGTAGCCTGTTTTGCTGATCAATATTCACTCCGGCATGGCGATTACGCAGCGCAAAAATGACACCAGGAATCAGGCCCCGCGCGGGGTCGGCAGCCACGACGGTATGCAACCCATTGGGCAGGTGTGTAATATCAGGGTGGGTTTTCAGATAGTTCAGTAAATCCATTCTGAACTCATTTAAACCGAGATCGGTGATCGAGATGCCGCTTTTGACATCCTCCAGATCGATGACCTCCTCTTGTAAGCGCTTAAGCTGCTCCTTGCGATAGGCCACATCGTTGGCCTGAGCGGTCAGCACGTTATCATCCCCTGTTGAAGTCAGATCGGAGATCACCATACGATTCTCCACCCGCTCTTTGAGGTTGATGTACTCATCAAGGCTGATATCTGGCCAGTAGTTGACTAGCTGAATGCACTCATTGAGCGAGCCGATACGATCGACGCGCCCAAAACGCTGGATGATGCGTACCGGGTTCCAGTGAATGTCGTAATTCACCAGGTAATCGCAATCCTGCAGGTTTTGGCCTTCGGAAATGCAATCTGTCCCAATTAAGAGATCCAGCTCGGCTGGCTCATCAGGCAAGATATGGGCTTTCTCTTTCGAGCGAGGAGAAAAGAGCGTCAGTAGACTCTGGAAGTCATACCCCTTGCCAACAGTTGATTTGGCCGCGCTACTGCCAGTGACCTTGCCAAGGTGCAACCTATGTTGCTGGCACAGAGGCGCTAGCTGTTCGTAAAGGTAATCGGCCGTATCAGCAAATGCAGTGAAAAGCAGAACCTTGCGATTACCAGGATTGATTGGGTTTTGCCATTTTTGTTGTAACAAGTTTTTAAGATGGGCGAGTTTGGCATCTTGTTGTGGTGTCACCTTGGCCATTTCGGTCAGCAACCCATCGATGATGTTCAGATCATCGCTCAGGTGCCGTTCCCAGCTGAGAATGTCCATGTCTGCCAAGTTGATTTTGATTGTGCCGCCGGTAGAAAAGGCATCGGCCAATTCTTCCAGTTCCCCCTCATCTTCCAGATCCCAATCTCGCGCCCCTGTAAGCACACGAGCCTCATCCATGCCACTGTCAGAGCCTTTGCGCTTAAAGGCATCAATATTGCCCAATGCTTCCTTTAACAGGCGCTGCAACCCCTGTAGAGTCAGACGAAAGGCTTGGACCGAGCTTTCCAGACGTTTGAGCAGGTTGATCGTCATCAGGCGTTGCAAGGCCTTCTCACGGTCTGCCTGACGGAGTCGGCTCTTCCCCCCCTGCACGTTTGTGTCGTACATGGCCTCGTACTTGGCCATTCTGCTCGGCAGTATGTAACTCACCGGCGCGTACACAGCCAGACGTAGGCCTGAGAGCTGCTCGAAAATTTCATTGAAGCCAATGACCCCGGCATGCTGTGTCAACGGAGGCTGAAACGACAAGGGTTTATTGCGAGTAGGGAACCGACCAATATCCTTGGTATCGTAGAAGGTCTGAATATGCCGACGAGAGCGTGCAATGGTGACGCTATCCAGCAGCCGGAAGAAGTCGAAATCCAAGGCCGCTAACAGAGCCGTGGCGGTGCGCTTCTCGGGCTCCAGTTCAGCCCAATTATTAAATGCCTTCTGAGCCCGCTTGAATATCTCATCTATCCCCAGATGGGTATCAAGTTTCTTGTGCAGCGTAGCGGAATCCCCTTCATACGCCAATGCCAGTTGATTCTTCAGATCGCTGAATTTGTTGTTTACCGGCGTTGCCGAGAGCATCAGAACCTTGGTTTTAACACCCGCCCGAATCACCCTGTTCATCAACGCCTGATAGCGAGTTTCCTGTTCCTTGTAGGCCTGGTTGTTACGGAAGTTGTGAGACTCATCGATCACCACCAAATCATAATTGCCCCAGTTCACCCGGCTAAGCGACATGCCCAGAGACTCGCCTTTGGTGCGCTGCAGATCGGTGTGACAAAGCACATCAAAGTTAAAACGATCTTTAACAAATGGATTGGTAGTGAAGTTGCTGTTGTAGTTGGTCCAGTTCTCTGCCAGTTTTTTTGGACATAGCACCAGTACCGACTTGTTGCGCAGCTCGTAGTACTTCACGACAGCCAATGCAGTAAAGGTTTTCCCGAGACCAACACTATCCGCCAGTATGCAACCGTTGTAAGTTTCCAGCTTGTTGATGATGCCGGTGGCCGCATCTCGCTGGTAATTAAAAAGTTTTTGCCAGATCAGACTGTCGCGATAGCCCGTTTTATCATTGGGCAAAACGTCTTCATTGATATCTTCTAGGAACTCATTGAACAGGTTGTAGAGCAACTGAAAATAGATCTGTTCCGGCGGGTTTTCCTGATAGACGGTGCTCATGTATTGCACCAGGCGATCCGTCACATCGGTCAGTTTTTCTTTGTCGTGCCAGACCTGATCAAATACCGAAAGAAAGGTCTGAGTTGAGCTAACTTCATCCATTCCCATAACGAGGTTGGATACAGCATTACCCTTTTGATAACCCAAATCAACGGCAGTAAAACCTTGCAGGGGTTGATAGACCATGTTCTGGGGAGCCGACTCGACAATAGCAAACTGTTGCATGGGAGCCGATGTCAGATTGGAGCGGAACTTTGCCTTGCGCCTGATCCAGTCTGCACACTCGCGCGCAATCGCCTTCTGGGTCAGCTTGTTTTTTAGCTGAATCTCGAACTCGCTACCGAAGAAGGCGCGTTCCTTTCCTTCATCTGGAATATGAAACTCGCGCTTTTCCTTCTTCAGCTTATCGACCGCTTCTTCTTCAACAAATGTGGGCGCCGTAAAGATGAACTCCAGTTCATCCACTTGTTCCAACTGCTGCTTCAACGCCTCGTAGGCATAGATAGAAAAACACGAGGCAGCAATCTTCAGCTTGGCTCCCGGCAACAAGCTGTTCTTCAGTTCATCACCCAATAGAGAATTAATGTTATCAATCAGCTTCATGCTTGGGACCTATGTGACCACGCTTCGGAAATGCTATCCAACGACTGTTCATTAATGGTTCGCCCCATAACCTGGAGCCAACATCAGATTCTCTACGCCATACAAGGTGGCCTGATTGTTCAAGGCCAGCGGATGGCGCTCGGCAGGCAAGTTGTGCTCAGGGGAACAGTCCACATTCCAGTAGTTGAGCAGATAGCCCGCCAATGCGGCACGGACCTGCACATCACGCTTACCATCAACCATGCCATAGTCCATCGCTATGGCCTCTGGATGAGCTATCGCAGGGTGCGGGATCAGCTCCAAATCAACAATTCGGTTCCACTGATGATCGAACTCACGGGTCTCTTTTCCCGACGGAACATCATTTAACAAAAAGACAGAGTCAAAGCGCGAACAGGAGAAATCCCGGAACGCCTGCCGGAGCCGATCAAAGGCTCGGACATGCCAGCGATGGCCATCATTGGCCAAGCTGTGGGGCACCAGTTCACGCAGTGTCCGCCCGGACGAGAGCGATACATAGCTACAGCTGATTGCTTTTTGTAAGTGAATGGCACGCATTAGAGCTGACAACATTTCAGTCTTGGGCTGGATCAATTGCTGTGGTGCCAAGCAACGCGAATTCGGTAAATGTGGTTGTGTGATGCCATTGCCAAAACCAAAAGCCAGACAAGAGAGTGCGGCGGTAGGCTCATGGTCAAACAACGGTTTGAATGCAGGAGTCCGCTCATAGACCTTGTTTTGAGGACGCAACACCAGGTTGCCCGCACAAAACTCCTTATAGGTCCCAAAGTCTCGGGTCGCAGCTGCAGGACCAATACAGAAGCGCTCAATCAGCGCAGCACGCGTGATAGAGCCAAAGTAGTTGAGGCAAAAATCGATATACGCCAAGCGCTCTCGCTGGGCGTAGGGAAGCTCGTCTAGAACCTGCATGCGGTTACGGTCAGATATGTTCAATAGAGACTTAAGCTATCATAACGAACAAGTCATGCAATCAAAATGATGCCTTGATGTGAGTTTGGTGATAAAACTGCCTTATGCGGCTCTTATCGGCTGATTTATCCAGCGTATAAACAGCGTCGAGGGTGATGTGGTGATTGCACTACTCGATGGCGGCTTCACGGTAAAGACCTTGCAGCTCAAGCCTAGGTTGCGGCTGTTGCCAGCCAATCCGGCGTTCGCGCCTATCGACCCTTGTATGAGCCTCTCCCTGGAGTTGTTCGGAGTGGTCACCCATGTGATTGGCAATCTGAGGCAGCGTGATGGCTATAGCGCTCGTTGATGTAAACAACTTCTACGCCAGCTGTGAGCCGCTGTTTCGCCCTGAGCTGCGTGGCCGCCCGATCGTGGTGCTCTCCAACAACGATGGATGCGTGGTGTCGCGCAGCCCCGAAGCCAAGGCGATGGGTATCAAGATGGCCGGGCCCTACTTCAAGGTCCGCGAGCAGTTCGAGGCGCATGGCGGTGTGGCATTCAGCTCCAACTACGCGCTCTATGGAGACATGTCTGGCAGGGTGATGAGCACGTTGGAGACCATGGCCCCCGAGCTGGAGGTCTACTCCATCGATGAAGCATTCCTGTCACTGTCGGAGTCGTTTGCCGGGGACCTGACAGCCTATGGACAACAGATCCGGCAGCGAGTGTGGCAGTGGACCGGCCTAACGGTAGGGGTCGGGATTGGCCCCACCAAGACCCTCGCCAAGCTGGCCAACTATGCAGCCAAGAAGTGGCCTGCCACGGGCGGCGTCGTGGACTTGCGTGACGAACTGCGCCGTGCCAGGCTGATGGCTATCACCCCGGTGGACGAGGTGTGGGGCATAGGACGGCGCTTGGGAGCCAAGTTGGTGGCACAAGGCATCAACACCGTGGCTGACCTGGTGGCTAGCGACACCAAAGGGTTACGCGCCCAATACGGCGTTGTGGTCGAGCGGATCGTACAGGAACTGCGTGGCCTGCCTTGCGCAGAGCTGACCGTTGAACCGGCGGCGAAGCTGCAGATCCTCTCGAGCCGTTCCTTTGGTGAGCGCGTGACTGGCCGTGGAGAAATGGCCCAAGCGTTGTCAGGCTTTATGGCTCGCGCAGCCGAGAAGCTGCGGGCCGAGGGGATGTGTTGCCAGCGGGTGCACCTGTTCGTGCGAACCAGCCCCTTTGACGAACGAGCGCCTTACTACAGTGAGCAGGCTGGCGTCCGGCTGGTCTGCCCTAGCGATGATACCCGGTTGCTGCTGCAGCAAGTGAACGTGCTGCTACCGCAGATTTGGCGCGACGGTTACCGCTATCAGAAGGGGGGTGTCATGCTGAGTGAGTTCACCCCCAAGGGGCAGCAACAGGCTGACCTGTTTGCCCCGTCCTCCGCCCAATCAGATGCGCTGATGGCCGTGATGGACCAGATCAAAGCCAAGGGATTGGGGCGCGTAGGCTTTGCCAGCCAAGACACGGGGTCGCCTGAGTGGATGATGCGACAAGAGCACCTGAGCCCCTGTTACACCACCCGTTGGGAGGACCTGCCGGTGGCGAGGTAGTCCTGAGTCGGTTAGTTGCGGAGCTAAATGGTTACACATCCGGATCCAGTACCTCCCAAGTCCGCTCTTACGCGGTCCAACAAAACGTAATCGACCGTCCTTGACCAGCACTGCCACAGTTCTCTCCATGGTACTGCTCGACTTGCCAATACGCTCTGCAACTTGCTTGAGCGTTATGGTCGGCCCAGCCGCCAGTTCCGCCAAGATGGCCTGCGGTGTTTTTACCCGTATTTATACCTTCATTTTTACCAGCGTTTCTACCTGCAAGGATGGAATGCACAGCATATCTCAGAAAGGAAAGTCGCCTGGTTGTCTCATACACCAGATTTGACGATAACTCTGCCCCCCCCAATAAGAACATGAATAAAGGAGGGAGCCAAGGCTCCCTCCTGCAACAAGGACTTAAAAATAACCCACCTCCTGCTTTTTGATGTGACGACCGCAGAAATACTCCGCCTGTGCAGCGTTATCACCGTATAGCCGGTGGCCACTCATTAGCCATTCAAACACGGTTAAGGCAATGTCCTCTTGGTCTATACAGTGGTACGCTACACGCCCCAAGCCGGGCTCCATAGGAAGCCGCTCTACTTCTTTGCAGAAACGAAAGCGCCGCAAGATGCACTCACGCCAGTATTCTGCCACTCGATAGGCAAACCACTCAGGCCTTGTCGCTTGCTTACAGGCACTGAATAAGAAGACCATGCGCACCAACGTCATGTCGTGAGAGCGACTCACACGGCAGACAACACACTCCAAGTCTTTAAATAAAACTTGAGTTTTGGAGTCACACACCAACCAAGTGGACATCCACTCTGTCGCAGTGCAAACATCATTAAAATGCCGGGCACCGAAATAGATTTCCAAACTAAACGCATAACGCGCCGATACTGGGTCAGTCGCTCCCCACCATAATTTCCTTAGAAGATCCTTCGTTACGACCGGCTTTAGATCATAATGCGCTGAATATGTAGTGGTCAACTAAATCCGGACACTTGGTTAGGCCGATCCTCGGCTTTTGCTGGCGCGCTCCCGTCATTGTGTTGATGTGGACGCCGCCAGTTGTAGTAATCCATCAGGTAATAGCTGATATCCCGCTTCGCCTCCCGCAGGTTCATATATCCCGTTGTCGGGAGCCACTCTGTCTTCAGACTCCTGAACAACCGCTCCATCGGTGCATTATCCCAACAGTTGCCACGCCGACTCATGCTCTGGGTCATGCGATGGCGCCACAGCCGCTGCCGAAATGCCCGGCTGCCATATTGGCTGCCTTGGTCGGAGTGAAACAGCACACCTGATGGGCAACCCCGCTGCTGATAGGCCATCTCGAGCGCTTTTATTACCAGCTCTGCATCAGGCTTGTCAGACATCGCCCAGCCCACGACTCGGCGGGCATAAAGGTCGAGCACCACCGCCAGATAATTCCAACGACCACCTGCCCAGACGTAGGTGATATCGCCACACCACACCTGATTGGGCTGCTGGACATCAAATTCACGGGCCAGCAGATTGGGAATATCCGGTCGTTCAGACCGGGCGACCTGATAGCGATGAGCGCCCGGTTGCTTGGATACCAGACCGACCTCCTTCATCAGACTGCGCACTTTGAATCGGCCAATCTGATGCCCCAGCTCTCGCATCATCGACATCAAGGCGCGGCTGCCCGCTGAGTTCCGGCTCTCTTTGAACAAACGGCGCAACTCGCTGCGTTGCTGCATCCGCTCACGGTTAATCGTCCGCTTGCGGGCCAGATAGTCGTAAAAACAGGATGTTGGAACATCGAAAGCACAGCAGACCAGAGTGATAGGGGCTTGCTCTCTTAATCGGTCTATCAGCGCGTACGTTTGAACTCGTCCGTCATCAAGAGAGCCGTAGCCTTTTTTAGAATGTCCTTTTCGCGCTCGAGCCGGTTGATGCGGGCTTCCAGCTCCTGGATTTTCTGCTGCTCCGGGGTCAGCGCCTTGCCGATTGGGGTGGTGCCGGTTCGTTCGGATTGAAGCTGCTGAACCCATCGGCGAAGTATGGTTTCACCGACATCCAGTGAACGGCTGGCTTCGGGGACAGAGTATCCCTGGTCGAGTACCAGGGATGCGGCTTCGAGTTTGAATTCAGCAGTAAATGAGCGACGTAATCTTGTCATTGAACACCTCAAGTCATGGTGGCGACTGTACCACCTAAAATGGTGTCCGGGATGATTAGACCACTACAATAGCTACACACAGTAGGAGTATGCATATACTGCTCAAATTCTGGTTGTGCGTTTTCGCCTACTACTTCACTCTTGTTAATTTCCGTCATGTTACTCTCCTTACTTTCCAAAAAGTTGACTACTACCAAAATTACGCTGACCGGGAACCTTTGTTTTGGTCTTCGCTAAATACGTAGCTCGCAATAAAAACTCGCGATACGCTGGGGAATGTACCGTCGCAGCACGGCGGTCAAATACGTACGCAGGGTTCTTCGGAAAATGCACTAAAGACGCATAGTCCGGGTAGGCAAGTCCAAGAGCACTACACCAAGCACGCTGTATTCTAAGGGACATGTTGTCGGTAGCAGCGTTACGGTAGGCCCCCAAGTACGCATAGACGTCTTTATTAAAGAGCAGCACCACGTGGTAATGCTGGCTCGCACTCGAGTCCTGCTCACGCACCCAGATATATGCAGGAAAGGCTGTCGGTCCTCGCCTGCCTTTACGGTAGTGGTCCGCTACCAATTGGCTTTTAAGTGCACCAAAGAAACGTGTAATTACCGCTGAGTCCGGCCGAGGAAAGCACAGTGGTATATCAGGCTCCTCTGGCAAATTAGCTTGTGGTAAACGCAAGTCCACACGCACGGCAAACACACGGGGATATATATCCAAGCAGTTTGTAATGACCTGTGACAACTTGGTTAAGTAATAGGGTGAAATACTCCCATAACGCTGCTCAGCTGCTGCGAGCAGGTTATTAAGCTCCTCAGAGCTAAGCTGGTAGCCCAACGATGAATTCATCTCGCCTCCTTTTCGGCAGGCATGGTTAACCCCATGCCGATTTAATGCATGTAGATTTTGTGGGTGGTCAGAGTGGCCGTGCAAGTCCACTCATCCATTAAGTGGATGATGTAATTTATTACAGTAGGACGTCAGTGCGGAGGGTATGTAGCCCTAGGGAAGGTGCGAATAAGCGGGGAAATTCTTCTCGGCTGACTCAGTCATTTCATTTCTTCATGTTTGAGCCGATTTTTTCTCCCGTAAATGCCTCGAATCAGCCTATTTAGACCGTTTCTTCGCCATTTAAGGCGTTATTCCCAGTTTTTAGTGAGATCTCTCCCACTGACGTATCATTTGGTCCGCCCGAAACAGGTTGGCCAGCGTGAATAACATCGCCAGTTGGTTATCGTTTTTCAGCAACCCCTTGTATCTGGCTTTCACGAAGCCGAACTGTCGCTTGATGATGCGAAATGGGTGCTCCACCTTGGCCCGGATGCTGGCTTTCATGTATTCGATGTTGATGGCCGTTTTGTTCTTGCGTGGATGCTTTTTCAAGGTTCTTACCTTGCCGGGGCGCTCGGCGATCAGCCAGTCCACATCCACCTCGGCCAGCTCCTCGCGCTGTGGCGCCCCTTGGTAGCCGGCATCGGCTGAGACAAATTGCTCCTCTCCATGCAGCAGATTACCCAGCTGATTGAGGTCATGCTCGTTGGCCGCGGTGGTGACTAGGCTGTGGGTCAGGCCACTCTTGGCATCGACACCAATGTGGGCCTTCATGCCAAAGTGCCACTGATTGCCTTTCTTGGTCTGATGCATCTGCGGATCGCGTTGCTGCTCTTTGTTCTTGGTCGAGCTGGGTGCCTCAATGATGGTGGCATCGACCAAGGTGCCTTGAGTCATCATGACGCCTGCTTCGGCCAGCCAGCGATTGATGGTCTTGAACAATTGGCGGGCCAGTTGATGCTGCTCCAGCAGGTGGCGGAAATTCATGATGGTGGTGCGGTCCGGCAAGGCGCTATCCAGGGATAATCGGGCAAACAGACGCATGGAGGCGATTTCGTACAGAGCATCTTCCATCGCGCCATCGCTCAGGTTGTACCAATGCTGCATGCAGTGAATGCGTAGCATGGTTTCCAGCGGATAAGGTCGCCGGCCACTACCAGCCTTGGGGTAAAACGGCTCGATGACTTCCACCATGTTTTGCCATGGCAGAATCTGCTCCATGCGGGACAAGAAAATCTCTTTTCTGGTCTGACGGCGCTTACTGCTGAATTCACTGTCGGCGAAGGTAAGTTGATGACTCATGATGAACCCTGTTCCATGGCTCCAGATGACAAACATGATCTCATATCAGGGACTTGTTCGCACCTTCCCTAGCGAACATACCCATTGAGTCAGGCCTTAGCAATGCTGCGTAGACTGTACAGCCACTTAGTGTGGCTGATATTCCCGTGGTGGGTACGTAACACAGAGTGTATTGTTGATAGGCCTACTGCGGTTGATAGGCATACTGTTGAGCCATTGTTTATAGGTATATTACATATACCGAATAGAGAGAGGTTCAAAACTCTCGGCATCCTCAGTACTTTTAACTTAAATACTACGTAAATACCTTCTTTCACAGACGATAACATACTCTTGAGTTATTACATCGACACGAAGCTACTCAAGGACCTTTGTTCAATCCAGGCGACTACATCACTTAACCGCCACGCCACAGCTCTTGGCCCCAAAGAAATTTGAGGAGGGAATACACCTTGCTTTATCAAGCGATAAATTGTGGCTTTGGATAACGTGGTCATTTCGGTAACGTCTTTCAGTTTAATGAGTTTCATGGCTTGGTCTCCAGCTATTGGTTCATAGCTGGAGCGATACCGTAATAGTTTACGTATGGAGCAGAGTTACAGCGCCAAGTAGCCTGCTTGACAACCCCTTCTAATGCAATCTATTCATACTAAATAACTGATCCCAATAGTGCTACACCTTCGCTGTGCCATAGCCATTCCCCGGGAAAGGAGACACGGTATCCATGAAGTGTTTCACTCGGGCCAGCAGGTTTGCCATCCCTCTGCATTGATGATTGCGCGTGATGGTTTCATGTAACTTGTGCCATAGCCGTTCTATGTGATTAACCCAAGGGCTGTAAACTGGCTGGAACACCAGGCAGAACTTGGGATTCTTCTTCAACCATCGCTCGGTCTGTTTGCTTTTGTGAATGATGTAGTTATCGAGGATCAACGTGATGGTTTTGGCTCGTCGGTAGTGGTGGCGCAGCTTTTCCAGCATGGCAATAAACAGCGATGAGTTTTTCTTGATCCCGCTGACGTAAAGTACCCTTCCGTTGCCTGCGTGGAGAACGCCTGCCAGATAATGCTTGGCATTCTGCCCCGGTGTGACAACCCGCTTTTGCTGCGCTCTGAACATCCAGTCGGCTCCTAATTTGGGATTGAGGTCTATATCGACTTCATCCTCATAAAACACCGGATTATCGGCATCACAGCGGGCCAGCGCGGCGTCGATATTCGCCATTTTTTCCTGATAGGCTGGGTCTTTTATCCGCAAGGTCGGCACGGGCCTGCGCCAGACAATGCCCATACGAGGTAACCATCGGCGGAGCGTGGAGGCTGCCACATTTAGCCCTGTTAACCGATTGATTTTTATAGCCAATAGTTCAGTACACCAACGGCTGCGCTGATAACCAAAATCTTGCGGAGAAAACTGCATGAGCAGCACCAGTAAGGTGACAATCTTGGCGATAGGTAAGACTGGGGCACGGCCAGCCGGTAAGGCTTCTAGCGCATCTATGCCTTCATCTCGATACCACCGAAGCCAACGACCGATGGTCGAGCGCGCAGCGCCGGTAAGGTGATGAACATCGGTGATCGTGCGTCCTTCATGTAACAGCAAGATGGCCATCAAGCGACGAGCATGTCCTTTATCACGGGTGGCATGGATGATTTTGTGAATGCGGCGCCGTTGTGGTCGTGGCAGAGGTGGTAGGATAGGCATCAACTCAGTCCTTTGGGTGTGGCTTGTTTTGTTTAGCGACTAATCAGATCGCACAAACTGGACTGAGTTCCCTTCCTCCGGTGATCTACTATTCGGAACAGCTATTTAGGACACTAGAAGTGCTATGATAGCGATAATGACTGGAGTTAAGAGAGATACATGTACAGGATCTTTAGCTACAACCAATTGAAATAGATAGAAAAAAGGCTTCGTTTGTGATCTGATTTAATCGCAAAAAAAAACCGACACGCCCGAAGCCATGACTATTATCAATGCAACCCAGTACCTCAAGCAACTTCTTAGCTCTTCTGAACTCAACCGGATCGGTAAATTTACCGGTTTTTGTCAGCGACTCCGGGATATCCAGCCTGCGAGACTACTCCCGGCTCTGCTCTCAGGGCTTGGTTGCGACAAGGTGGATGGTATTGCTGGTTTGCATCGCCATTTCAATGCGTTGCAGCTCCATGATACTGACCAAATAGCGTATAAACCCTTTCACAACCAGTTACGCAAGCAGGGTTTTCCCTTGTTCATGCGCGCACTGGTTGAACGAGCCATCGCCTTACGCCTCAAGGAGTGTCTACCGGACGCCCACGGACTGGCAGGCTTTGAGCAGGTACTGCTGCAGGACGGGTCGTCATTCGCGTTACATCCGCAATTGGCAGAACATTTCCCGGGCCGATTCAATAAGCACAGCCCCGCTGCGGTAGAGTGTCATATGACCATGTCCTTGCTGGACCAGTCGCCGATATCGATGAGTATCACGGCGGATACCGAATCGGAGCGCAAGCATCTTCCGGCCGCAAATTCGTTAAATAACAAACTGTTATTGGCGGATGCCGGTTACATCAGCCGCGAGTACTTTGCTGATGTGACCAAAGCCAAAGGAAGCTATCTGGTCAGAGGGAGTCAAAATCTCAATCCCAAAGTACAGGCAGCTTACCGACAGGACGGCAGGGAAATGCCCAAGTTACTCGGAAAAAAGCTCAAGGATATCGATCGGAGAAGCTGCAGAGCCGAGGTTCTGGATCTGGATGTGAGTTCGGGAAAGTATAAATATCGACTCATAAGACGTTGGTTTGCAGAGGAAAAACGGTTCTGTATATGGATGACCAATCTTCCGCGTGAGCGATGGCCAGCCGAGAAGGTGATGGCATTGTATCGTTGCCGTTGGCAGATCGAACTGTTGTTCAAAGAGCTGAAATCACATAACCGGTTGAAGGCGTTCGCGACACGACAAAAAGCGATAGCGGAAGGCTTGATCTGGGCTAGTTTGCTGGCCTTGCTGGTCAAACGTCGGCTGGCGCTGACGCTGATTGGCAGCGCGGAGTTATCGATGCTGAAGATTGCCAAAAACAGCGCGCTTTGGTTAATGCCGATATTGGCGAGCATCATCCATGGTGCGTGGCAGGAAATAACAGAGAAGTTGGAGTGGGCAATGGTGTATTTATCCAAAAACGGCAAAAAGAGTAGGCAGAGAAAATCCAAGCAAAACAACACGTTAGACGGTATTATTAATTCGCTTGCCGCTTAAGGTTCTGTACATGAAGAGAGATAAGCACCACCTAAAAAATCTGTTAAAACCATCACAAAAACCAACATTAAAGTACACATGAAACACTACGTTGTAGTATTCATATTGTTTTTATACTTTGAGGTAATGGCATGGCTGTAAATGGTATAAGGCGCAATATCATCCCAAGAGACGATGTATTCATCGATTATCTTTGGTATAGAACCTGTCAGGTTAACAACCACCCGATAATCAAGACACCAGAAAGAGATGAATTAAACAAAAAACTTCAACACCTAGCCTTTACAGACCAGGCTAAGAAACACATGCAAGAAGCTGATGTAAGGAATAAAAACGAATTAAATCTTGAGCGATGGATAAATACGATCACTACCGAATTTGAAAAATACTGTCTCAAGCAAGATGACTTCCGTTGGCTAGAGAGTAACCCTAAATAACTGATCCCAATAGTGCTACACCTTCGCTGTGCCATAGCCATTCCCCGGGAAAGGAGACACGGTATCCATGAAGTGTTTCACTCGGGCCAGCAGGTTTGCCATCCCTCTGCATTGATGATTGCGCGTGATGGTTTCATGTAACTTGTGCCATAGCCGTTCTCATGTACAGAACCTTAAGCGGCAAGCGAATTAATAATACCGTCTAACGTGTTGTTTTGCTTGGATTTTCTCTGCCTACTCTTTTTGCCGTTTTTGGATAAATACACCATTGCCCACTCCAACTTCTCTGTTATTTCCTGCCACGCACCATGGATGATGCTCGCCAATATCGGCATTAACCAAAGCGCGCTGTTTTTGGCAATCTTCAGCATCGATAACTCCGCGCTGCCAATCAGCGTCAGCGCCAGCCGACGTTTGACCAGCAAGGCCAGCAAACTAGCCCAGATCAAGCCTTCCGCTATCGCTTTTTGTCGTGTCGCGAACGCCTTCAACCGGTTATGTGATTTCAGCTCTTTGAACAACAGTTCGATCTGCCAACGGCAACGATACAATGCCATCACCTTCTCGGCTGGCCATCGCTCACGCGGAAGATTGGTCATCCATATACAGAACCGTTTTTCCTCTGCAAACCAACGTCTTATGAGTCGATATTTATACTTTCCCGAACTCACATCCAGATCCAGAACCTCGGCTCTGCAGCTTCTCCGATCGATATCCTTGAGCTTTTTTCCGAGTAACTTGGGCATTTCCCTGCCGTCCTGTCGGTAAGCTGCCTGTACTTTGGGATTGAGATTTTGACTCCCTCTGACCAGATAGCTTCCTTTGGCTTTGGTCACATCAGCAAAGTACTCGCGGCTGATGTAACCGGCATCCGCCAATAACAGTTTGTTATTTAACGAATTTGCGGCCGGAAGATGCTTGCGCTCCGATTCGGTATCCGCCGTGATACTCATCGATATCGGCGACTGGTCCAGCAAGGACATGGTCATATGACACTCTACCGCAGCGGGGCTGTGCTTATTGAATCGGCCCGGGAAATGTTCTGCCAATTGCGGATGTAACGCGAATGACGACCCGTCCTGCAGCAGTACCTGCTCAAAGCCTGCCAGTCCGTGGGCGTCCGGTAGACACTCCTTGAGGCGTAAGGCGATGGCTCGTTCAACCAGTGCGCGCATGAACAAGGGAAAACCCTGCTTGCGTAACTGGTTGTGAAAGGGTTTATACGCTATTTGGTCAGTATCATGGAGCTGCAACGCATTGAAATGGCGATGCAAACCAGCAATACCATCCACCTTGTCGCAACCAAGCCCTGAGAGCAGAGCCGGGAGTAGTCTCGCAGGCTGGATATCCCGGAGTCGCTGACAAAAACCGGTAAATTTACCGATCCGGTTGAGTTCAGAAGAGCTAAGAAGTTGCTTGAGGTACTGGGTTGCATTGATAATAGTCATGGCTTCGGGCGTGTCGGTTTTTTTTTGCGATTAAATCAGATCACAAACGAAGCCTTTTTTCTATCTATTTCAATTGGTTGTAGCTAAAGATCCTGTACATGAGGATTTTATTAGCCAGACAGCTCGTCTGATTAATACGCAAAAGGCCACCATGGTGGTGGAGCATCTGACGTATGACCTGCTTGAAGATAAGTTTGATAGCAGCATCTTTACTGCTGGGCAATCCAAGCAAGATTTCGTCCATGCAGGCCAGCCGTTGAAGAAGCACATCTATGATTATCTGATCACCGATTCGGACGTGGAGCGCAAACTGGTCTTTGGTGATCCGAAATCCGATGAGCCTGGCGGACTTGAATCAGCCAAGGAAGTGACGGTCTATGCCAAGCTACCTCGGGGCTTTTCCATACCAACGCCGGTTGGCGACTATAACCCGGACTGGGCGATTGCGTTCGAAGAGGCAGCCGTCAAGCATGTCTATTTTGTTGCAGAGACCAAGGGTTCGATGGAGTCGCTGCAACTGAAGGCTATGGAGCAGGCCAAGGTCGATTGCGCCAAGCGCTTCTTCGAAAAATTAAGCGAACAAATCTCATCGAAAAAGGTCAGTTACAGCGTAGTGGACAGCTTCAAGAGCCTGATGAATATTGTTAGGTAATGGCTAAATAAAGTCTCTGAGTCAGGGTTTTCTGACTTAGAGACTTGTATCACACTATCTGATTTAAAAAGAAAAGCAGTAACAAATTTTTGAATTACGCCGACATGCTGAATTGTGAAAAACAAGTCAATCAACAGAAGTCTTGATGCAGATTCGTCAACTCAGGATTAACAACTTTCGGGGCATCGCAGCCTCAGCCATCCCCTCATATTAGCGAGGCGTGGTGCGGTTTCTTAGGGATGATTGTAGTGGTCAACTAAATCCGGACACTTGGTTAGGCCGATCCTCGGCTTTTGCTGGCGCGCTCCCGTCATTGTGTTGATGTGGACGCCGCCAGTTGTAGTAATCCATCAGGTAATAGCTGATATCCCGCTTCGCCTCCCGCAGGTTCATATATCCCGTTGTCGGGAGCCACTCTGTCTTCAGACTCCTGAACAACCGCTCCATCGGTGCATTATCCCAACAGTTGCCACGCCGACTCATGCTCTGGGTCATGCGATGGCGCCACAGCCGCTGCCGAAATGCCCGGCTGCCATATTGGCTGCCTTGGTCGGAGTGAAACAGCACACCTGATGGGCAACCCCGCTGCTGATAGGCCATCTCGAGCGCTTTTATTACCAGCTCTGCATCAGGCTTGTCAGACATCGCCCAGCCCACGACTCGGCGGGCATAAAGGTCGAGCACCACCGCCAGATAATTCCAACGACCACCTGCCCAGACGTAGGTGATATCGCCACACCACACCTGATTGGGCTGCTGGACATCAAATTCACGGGCCAGCAGATTGGGAATATCCGGTCGTTCAGACCGGGCGACCTGATAGCGATGAGCGCCCGGTTGCTTGGATACCAGACCGACCTCCTTCATCAGACTGCGCACTTTGAATCGGCCAATCTGATGCCCCAGCTCTCGCATCATCGACATCAAGGCGCGGCTGCCCGCTGAGTTCCGGCTCTCTTTGAACAAACGGCGCAACTCGCTGCGTTGCTGCATCCGCTCACGGTTAATCGTCCGCTTGCGGGCCAGATAGTCGTAAAAACAGGATGTTGGAACATCGAAAGCACAGCAGACCAGAGTGATAGGGGCTTGCTCTCTTAATCGGTCTATCAGCGCGTACGTTTGAACTCGTCCGTCATCAAGAGAGCCGTAGCCTTTTTTAGAATGTCCTTTTCGCGCTCGAGCCGGTTGATGCGGGCTTCCAGCTCCTGGATTTTCTGCTGCTCCGGGGTCAGCGCCTTGCCGATTGGGGTGGTGCCGGTTCGTTCGGATTGAAGCTGCTGAACCCATCGGCGAAGTATGGTTTCACCGACATCCAGTGAACGGCTGGCTTCGGGGACAGAGTATCCCTGGTCGAGTACCAGGGATGCGGCTTCGAGTTTGAATTCAGCAGTAAATGAGCGACGTAATCTTGTCATTGAACACCTCAAGTCATGGTGGCGACTGTACCACCTAAAATGGTGTCCGGGATGATTAGACCACTACAGATCTCTGTTCTGGACCAGCTAATACCAAACAGATAAACCCCATGCTTAACCACGATATCATCCTTAACCACATCGATGGGCTATGACCAGATGGAAGGTTCATAGTAGCCCCCGTTCTGCTAGCGACACAATTCCCTCTGTTGCAACCACTAAATGATCCAGAGTGCGGATATCGACCAGCTCTAACGCGCTCTGCAATCGGTGGGTGATTTCGATATCTGCTCGGCTGGGCTCCGGGTATCCCGACGGGTGGTTATGCACCAGCATCAGGGCGGCAGCATTGTGGTGCAGTGCCCGCTTGACGACATCGCGGGGGTAGACGGTCGCAGCGGACAGGGTGCCAAGGAACAGCTCCTCGTAGGCTAGGATCCGGTGTTGGTTATCAAGGAACAGTGCTGCAAAAACTTCGCGGTCTCGTGTTTGCAGCAGCCCTTGCAGCGCTTGCTGTGCCAGGTATTTATCGGTGAGAGCTGTGCCCTTGGCGAGTTTCTGGCGGGCAACGGCTTGGGCGATGGTGAGCAGGTCATCGTCGGTGACAAGGTCAGTCACCTGGTAGGTGCCGGGGATTTCCCCGGCGATCAGTTTGTGGTGCAACATGATTGTGCTCCATACGCCATCGTCCCACCGCGTTGGATGCGGCAGGGTTGGCGAGCTATTTGGTTAATGGGTTACTGAATGGGGTGTGACCGCAGGCTTGGTTGGCTGTGTTCAGGCCGCCAAGGTGTGCGGGGTGTAGTCGTGCAGCGGAATGTGGTAACTGGTGGCGAGCATGGTGCCTAACTGGGTTAGCCAGCGGTGATCCGGATGATCGCACAGCCATTGCGCCAGTGCGTCACCATGTTCGTTTTCATAGCGCAGGTAGAGGGCATAACCGTTCACTGGCGGGCCTTGGTCATGCACCACTTCAACCTGGCCATGGTGATCAAGGTAAGCCTCCAACTCGATAGCGATCATGGTATTAATCATCTTTATTCTCCTGTTGCTGAATGGGGTCACTCTCTACCCGATAGCCGCGATGGATGCAGATGCGCTGCAGGTCAGCCAAGAAGCTTGCCAGCACGTGGGGTTGCTCGGTGAGCGGCACCGACCCTGTTTGGCAATGCCAGAAGCAATTGCGCTTGGGGTCGATGCAGATCTCATCTCTCGGCTGACTCATGGTGTGCCAGTCCTCAGCATTGGTGAGGGAGAGCAGTTGCCACTGCGACCCGGACCAACGGACTTGCAGGGTGACTGTGCGGAAGTATGGGCTATCCGGTGTCAGGTGAAGCAGCCAACGCTGACCACTGTGGGTGGGGGTTAGCTTGGCGCTGGTGGCGACTCGTCCCAGCCACTGGCGTGTGTAGTGGGAGAGCGCTAATTCTTGTCTCATTGTGTCCTCCTAATCTCCTGCGATCGTGACGCTGAAGCATTCCAACCGGCAGTAGGCAATGAAGTTGCTTTGCCAGATGTTGTACAATTCCCGCGCTTCGGCCAGCCGCAGAGGCCCCCAGCCCAGCATGGTGTGTTCCCCATCGAGGAAGTTGAAATCGAGCTCCTTGCTGAGCTCGGCATCCGAGCCCAGCCCCTGATAACTGAAATCGGTGACGTAATCGAATAGCCAGCCATCAAGCCCACGGATCAGGCGGATCTCGACTGGGCGCACGCCGCCTTGCTCAGCGCTGTAGCCGGGATTGCGAAAGTTGAAAGTCAGTTGGGTTAAGCGCTCAAGATTGAGCTCGGTTTTAGCGACTTCCTGGTTGAGCAGAACCAGCAATGCTTGGGCTACGGGCAGGGCAAAGTCGTCCCGGAAAAAGGGAATGGTCATGGTGTTCTCCGAATAAAGGGTTGGGACTAGCGCAGTCGCCAGGGCATTAGCCAGGTTGGCAGCTTGTTCGTGAGCTGTGTGAGTAGTGCGGGGAACGTAGGCACGGTGGTGCGGATCGGCGGCAGGGGCGTTTGTGCAAGCGTGATGGCCAGCAGGACGCTACTCCACGCCTGGTCTACCTGCTCACTGTGGTGCACACCCTGGATACACCAGGTCACGAAGTGCTCGCAGTTGTTGAACTGCAGGTTGTAGGCCCGCTCTCCCAGCCGTTGATACGCTCGCGCCAGGCTTTCGCTCGGACTGTAGTAACGGTGGCTGTATTCACGCCGGTAGCAGTCGCTATTGCCTGTAAATATCTCCAACGATGAAACAATAATCCGCCCAGTCACCGGGCCTTCACTCGAGAAAGGCCCGGTATAGTGGATGACTTGGTTATTGCCCGCGTAGAGGCCGTGATGGTCATAGCCCCATCGGCTTACGACCAGATGGTCACCAGGTTGCATCTCTGCTCCTTTTAGAAAACAAAAAGCCCGGTACGAGACCGGGCATAGCGAAGTGGAGTCTGGCTCATTCGAAGGTGTAACCAGCGTCTCCCCGGTCGGTATGAATAACTACCTCCAGCACCCGGCACTGCGATGCTGACTTGATAGTGAACCGAGCTTGCTGTCCAAAGTTGATTGCAACAGGGAAAACCTGCCGCTTGACGTAATCTGGCTTCAGCCTGCCTTTACTGTCGAGACAAGAACTCCATTTCACACGACCGCTGACACAATCATTGCTCGGCACTTCTCGGTCTAACTGACACTGGCCACGGTTGATGGTGATGTCTTTAATCGTGACCGGTTCATTACGAGAGACGACCTGCAGTACGCCCTGTTGTACGCGAAGCTCAAAGTTCAAGGGGGCGGCAGCTGGCTCAGGCTCCGGAGTCGGGAAGGCACAACCGAAAGCGGCATCTGTCGCAGCAGGTAGGGTCTCTTGTACACCCGCTACCGGCAGCTCAACGGTTCGGCCATCTTGGGTGATGGCTTGCAGCGACGTAGCAGATCGCAGCGCGGCCCACATGTCATAGAACGCCTTGTTGTCATTCCCTGCCACCATGCTCGGCAGCGGCGGGTAGGTATGGCCATTGATGCGCAAACTGACGTTGTTCGTAGCTGCTTGTCCCGACTGATTGAGCGTGATGCCATTAAGCTGGCCCATCCGGCACGAGAGGTAGAGATAGGTCGCGTCATCAACCGTTGCCGAATACTCCGTCACCCCCTGACCCCACCCATCGTTCCAGCGGCCATGGTCTCCAAACGCCAGTACTGCATGCCAGCAGCAAGCCCAGCAGGGCAATCATCCATTGATTCATCCCACACTCCTTACACGGCATAGCCGAGGATATTGTTCATAAAGCCTTGAAAGGCGAAAAAGCCGATCAGCGCTCCGATTGCCTGTGGCCCCATCAGCCAAAACACTTTGGCCTTGAAGGTCTCGACTGCACCGCTGGTCGAGATCCAGTCGGGGTGAGTAAAGCGGCGAAACCACTCCCCGATACACATGCCAATGCCAGTGAAGAGCGTGCCGAACACGAAGGTGGCGGTTAGCCCCCAGAATCCGAGCCAAGGAGCTTTACCCGTCCAAGCGATATTGATGGTCAGGGCCAGAAAAAGCAGGCCCGCGATAACAAAGTAACGTTTCATGATGTCTCCTTATGGATAAAAATGACTTTTCATTTCCCGTGGCCATGCGGTGGTTAATCATCGGGAAATGAGGGTTGTGGAGTATTGGTTGATGGATTTACTTTCGTTCTGAAATCCCACGCTAAAACACCACTGTCAACTCATTTGGTTGATCCTCGCCTTTCAGAGTTCTTCATGTCAACAGGTCTATACCCAACCATAAGAGTTGGTTGGAGGACTTATGACAGATATCAACTTTGAGCAGTTAGCCAAGAACGTGGGTAAGGCGATTGGGCGTCAGCGTAACCAGGCCGGGTTTACCCAGGAGCAGGTGGCTGAACACCTCAATATTGGGATGGAAGCTGTCTCCCGGATGGAGCGGGGAATAGTGGTGCCGACTGTGGTGCGGTTGGCGGAGCTCGCTCAATTGTTTGGTTGTGAGCTGGCGGATTTTCTACGCGAGACCAGTAACCGCCCGACCGAACAGGGCATTGTGCTGAGCCAGCAACTGGCCCGGCTCGATGATGCTGACCGAACTCTGTTGCTGGAAACGGTAGAGCGGTTGGTGGAGCGGTTGGCGCGTCCCCGCTGATCATCCACCATTCACTGGGGAGGGGATGGGTCCCCTTTCCCCAATTTGTTGGTGAGCGGACTCCTTCTTGGTTGTGGCCTCTGCGGTGTTCTGGTTGCTTGGCTTTGCGGTGCGGCATGCGAAGTAGTCGCCTCCACACCAGTGTTACCATTCGCCGTCTCGTCGTTGTTGGTTTCGGGATAGAACTCCTCCAACAGCATCGGCACCTCCTCATCGATATCTTCAAACTGGCCGTTACGTAGCAAGTCACGAGCGGCCTGCTCCATATTGTCGATAGCGAGCCCCGCCTCTTGGTCACGCTGGGCCGCCTCCTGTGCTTGCCTGACTGCCTCAGTCAGGTTGGTTTCCTCCCGCAAGGTTAAATCCACGTAGTAGACCGGTGTGCGGTAGGACTGGGTGGTGCTCTTGGCCCGCAACCGCAGGGTGAGCGGCAGATAGCGGGTATGGCCCCCGCTCACAGCCTCCAGGTACTTCAGTCGAGCCGCCAGAGTGCGCACCGAGTTGTAGCCGGTGGTGCGGAAGATAAAGCTACCCAGCTCATCCCCTTGCCCCTCCACAAACAGGTTCAGTCGTCCGTACAGCTTGCAGCCCTGTTGCCCTGCAAAGGCGCAGTGCTCTGGTCCAGGGCAGCTGACTTCCTCCATGCCTTGCGCCCCCACACGTCTCGCCACCTCCCCATTCCCGACACAGAGCGGCCTGCCGGTTTGACGGTCAAAGGCGCTATATTCCGCCCGCAGATTCAAGTCGCTATCGTTGAACAGCACCCGTACCGGAATGGCGCGGATCTTGGTCTGCTCCTGCCCTTGGCCACTCTTTTGCGATGAGTAGTGTTGATGCAGGGGATGGAGCAACCATCCCCCTTTTTGTTGTATCTGGGTGGTGAGGGTGAAACTGTCGTCCTTCTCCGGTACCCACTTATCTTGTTTTTGCACCAGCTTGCCGATGCAGACCCGCCCAATCACGGGCGGGGTTATCGCCAGTCCTTTGATCATGGTGTTTGCCTCAAGGGTTGAATGGTGAAACGGCGCACGCCGGGCACCGGTTTGACGTAACGGGTAAGCAAGTCGGGATGATCCTGACCGAGCTTATCGAGATCCGGCGCCAGCCGATCTTTGCTGCGCTTCCAGGTGATCTTGCCATCGGCAAACAACCCGGCTGTCGCTTCACCCAAAGTGGCTTGCAGCCGCTGCTTGAGTTGCGACTCCTGTAGCTCGACCGCTTCTTTCTGCTCACGCAAGCGCAGTAGCTCGCCAAACAGCTGGTTGAACTCGGGAGAATCGGAGAGATCCACCGTCTGACCATCATCACGGGGAAAGAGCCAGCTCAGGGCATTGGCGGCATCACTGGAACCATCAGGTTCAGGCTGCTGGTCTTGTTGCACCATCTGCCAGAACTGCGCTTCCCGTTCGGTGAGATCCAGGATCTTCTCCTCATCGCGCTCGATGCGGTAAATCCGAAAGTCCTGGCCGCCGATCAGCACAGCCACTTCGGCCCAGGCATGGCCGGTGACGGCCAGTTGATGGAGTACCTGACACTGGTAAGCCACCGGCACTCCTTCCTCCCACTGGGGGGCGCTGTGATAGCTGGCGGTCTTGATCTCCAGAATGCCCGGTCCATCGGGATGGCCGACTACTTCCCGGTCGAGGTTGGCGAGCATGAAGGGTTGCTCGGGGTGTTGCAGCACTGCATTGACCCGGCGCACCTTATAGCAGGTGCGTTTGGCGTAGACCTGCGCCAGCACAGGTTCCAGTTCGATGCCCCACAGCACCGCTTCCTTGTGAGAGATATCCTCCGGCTCCTTGCGGCCAGTCTTCTCCAACCACAGGCTGAGTGGACATTTGTAGGGGGGGAGCCCCACAGCCACGGCGGCATCGGAAGAACCAATGCCGAGCTTGCGGATAGCGAGCCACTGCTCGCGGGTTAATTGAGTAGTGGAGGCCAGTCGTAGGGCCTGGCCGTATTTGGCTTTTGCTTTCATGACGACTCCTTGTTGACGGCATAAATGGCTACGCCCGGATTGGCTTGCGCCAGTCCGGGTGAGGTCGTTATGCGGCTGAATTGGGAAAGAGGAATTACTGCAGCAGAGTGAGTGCCTGATTCAGGGCTTGGGATTTGAGTTGGGCGCCCTGACCAAACCAGGCGGAATCAAGCCGGTGATCCTGGCTGCGAGCACGGCGATGGTGATCCACGTATTCCGTTACCGCATTGACCAGCCCCCAGGCGGTATTGCGGGAGCTGACAAGTTCTGAGCCCATGCCTGCGCCCTGATAGAGCTCATGCAGCCGTTGTACCGGCTTGGTGAGGATGATGTTCTCCTCATCCAGCGGTTGCGCCAACAGGTCGCTGAAAAAGCGCAGTGCCTCTTCAGGGGCCACGGGCCGCTGTGCCAGCGCCTTGGTCTGCGCCTTAAATTCATCCCAATGAGAGAGCCCCAGCCCGAGCGACTCTTTGACAGCAGCTGCATCGAACTGAGTAGAGTGGGGCACCTTGATGGCACCGGTAGCGCCGCGCAGTGCCATCTGCAGGGTGTTGTTGCAGACTACCCGCAGCGAGGTGAACTGCGCCGTGGTGCAGAGCGTGCCGTCGCAGCTGGTCGCCAGCAGCAAATAGGACTTTACCAAGTCATTGCCTTTGAGCTTTAGGTCCTGACCTGTTTTAGCCAGAGCCCACAGCTTGCGGCCGCCTTTAAGCGAGCCTGCTGTTTCCAGCTCAAAGCCACCGGCTTCCACCAGATCTTGATAGAAGTGCAGCACCTCGTGAGGCTGTACCACGTTGTAGCGACTTGAGACCACCGACAAGGGGGCGAGGGTATCGGAGCGGTAAAGTACCTTGCTGTCGTTGTAGGGTCGGATATGCAGTGCATCGGAGGCGACGTTAAACATCACGTCGCTCTGCTCGATGGTCCAATTCATCCCGGCTGCTTGCAGCCAGATATCGAGGGATTGTTGTGGGGGCAAGACATTGCCAAGGCCATGCCAAGGGGTTTGGCCGGTGTAGGCCATGGTGTCAATCAGGTGAGCCATATCTCCTCCAAGAATTGTGAAATGCAGACATTCAGCCTGCTAACTCATGGGGGGGATGTAGGTTTGAAAGTTTATTGAATAGGATTTATTTGCTATTGAATTCTCATTATTTTAAGGGGCTTTACAGCATGATGGTGTTGTGCAATGAACTGCACTGGAGGGGTACGTAGAGGGGTACGAGGCCAAAAACGACCAAGGGGTTAGCACCATGACGATGCCAACCCCTTGTTTTGTATGGCGTTCCCGACTGGAGTCGAACCAGTGGCCTGTCCCTTAGGAGGGGACCGCTCTATCCTGCTGAGCTACGGGAACCTTGTGGCGGGCATTATACAAGAAGCATTGTGCTTTTAAACCCTTGATTCCTATTCCAATACGGCCAGATCACCGATTTGGACATTGAACGGCGAATATTTGTTCTGACTGCTGATGATGGCGCCATCCTCAAACACCTGCACCACCTCGAACAGACCGTCAGCGGGGTTGCGCATCACCCTGGACTTGCCATAGGGGTCGACGAAGTCGGCGCTGTGCTGGACCCGGAACTGGTCCCCGAGCTTGACCCCGTTGCGACGGCCCAGGTTGATGTGGGGGCCGCGCTCGTGCTGGGCCACGATCCGGGCGGTGACGGGGGCACAGGCGAGTTCGGCGGCGATGTCCTGGGCCGCCTCCTTCAACTGGTAGCCCACCTCCTGGCCAAAGCTCGACTGCCAGAACTGGCCGCCGCTGCTGCCCACCTGTTCCCGCTTGGAGAAGGTCCAGTTGGCGCGGCCCTTGTACTCCTTGCGGCCGAGCAGGCTGCCGTTGATGCCGTCGAACAGGTAGAGCTGCATGGAGAAATTGCGCACGGGATCCTCATACCAGCTGGTGAGGGCGTTGCCCTGGGGCTCGAGGGAGAGATCGTCGATGCTGCCGAGCACCAGATACTGGCTGTCGGTGCGCAGGCTCAGGGCCTTGATCTCCTCGAGGGCGCTGCGATCCCCCTGTTGCAGATGGAGAGGGTCGATGCGCAGGTTCTCGTCCAGCCACTGGCGTGCGACCACCTGGGGCGTCGTCGCCAGGGTTTCAAACAGCCGGCGGGAGAGATCGGCGGGCATGTCGTCCAGGGCACCGGTGCTCGCCTGGTCCGGGTAGCGCATGCGCAGGCGCACCAGCGTCAAATCCTTGGCGTAGTGCTGGGTCTGGCAGATCTGCCGCTCCGCCTGGATGTCGGCCACGAGGGTGATGTACATGCGGCCGTTGCGCACCTCTTCGCGCTTGAGGCGGTACTGGCGGATGTCGCCGCCGGAGCGGATCTGGATCTGCTCGGAGCGCAGGCTGCCGTTTTCCAGGCGCTGGATGCTGGAGACGGAGGCGCCGCTGGCCAGCAGCGCCTGGCGCAGGGCATCCCGGGTCGCCTGCTCGCGGGCGTAGACCTCGTCGCCCCCCAGAATGGCGGCACTGCCCTGGGCCTCGATAAGTTCGGCCCTGGCCGACAGGCTGGCCAGCAGCAGGGTGAACAGCAGCGAAACTTTCATAACAAACACCTTGAGTGGGCGACCCCGCTGCCGCCGGTGGGGCGGGTCAGGGATCCTGGACACAGATCCGGTCTGGACCGGAGCGGGTGACCAAATAAAAGCAAGAACCATGCCTTCTTCCCTGGCCGGAGCTCGCGCGGCGGGCTCCGGTGGCACAGTGCGCGCCTTTGCCCGGGGATCATCGAGGATCCTGCGCGCATTCCCGCCTCAAGTGTTGGCGGTTGCGACCGATAACAGGTCAGGTGCAGATACAGGAAAGGTATCCATGAAGAGAGTTATCACGGTGCTGGCGGTGGCGCTGGCATTGGTCGGTTGCGGGTCGGCCGACCCCATCAATCGGGAGCTGGGAGACCCTCGCCAGGCGGCGAAGGGGATGGAGCTCAACTGGCTGGTGGCCCGCATGACGGATCAGCTGATGGAGCGCAAGTCCCTCACGACCCTGACCGAGCCCATTGCGGTCGCCTCCTTTGTCGATCTCGACACCCTGAAGGACACCAACTGGATGGGACAGCAGATCGAGGAGAGCTTCATCTACGAGCTGAACCGGCGCGGTGAGGTGGTGGTGGACTTCAAGACCACGGGCAACATCCAGGTGACCCCGCAGGGGGACTTCGTGATGAGCCGCAACTACAAGGATCTCTCGTCCCGGCTGCCCATCTCCCGCATCCTGACCGGCACCTTCAGCCGCAATCAGCAGGGGATCCTGGTCAACGCCCGCATCATCGATCTGCGCACCAAGATGGTGGAGACCACGGCCCAGAGCCTGATCCCGAAACAATATTTGTCCGGTGCCAGCAACTCCTTTGGCCGGGCCTCCATCAATCGCGGTTACCTGATGCGGGGGGGCCAGAGCCCGTCCGGCCATCTGGTCAACCTGACCCCTTGAGGTGGCGCGTCATGAAGCGTGAAGCGGGCTGGCTGACATTGAGCCGTGAAACATCGGGTGTGGTGAACAGGAAAACGGGGAAACAGCGATGAAAATCTTGTTGGGTTGCCTGATGGCCATGTTGCTGACGGCGTGCAGTGGCAACCGGGTGGTGAACTATGACGTGGGCGAGAAGCCCGATGACTTCCCGGTGCTCAAGGCGGTGGGTTATGCGGTGATTGACATCCAGCCCGGTCCCTCCCAGTCCGAGAAGATGTTGCAGGCGATCCGCGCCTCCAAGATGGACGCCTACCGGGAGCTGGCGGAGCAGCTCAATGGCCAGCAGGTGCGCGGCCAGAGCAGCTACAAGGATCTGACCCAGACCTCCAACTCCCTGGATGTGTCGGTGGCCGGCATGGTGCGCGGCGCCCGGGTGGTGGCGACCTATCCCCGTGGCAACACCTATGCCACCGAGCTGGAGCTCGACACCCGCAACCTCTATCACCTGAACCAGCTGATGGCGGGCCAGTTCTAGGGTGTGTCCGGGGGGCGCCGGCATGAGCCGGGCGTTCATCACGGCACAGACAAAGGCGAGCGCAGGCTCGCCTTTTTGTTTGGTCGGGAAGGGGCTCGGATCTGCGGGGAATAACCGGGTTGGCGCCTTGGACGGCATAGGGCCTGCGGTGAGGGTAACCGGGGTTGGCGCGTGGGCGGTATAGCGCCTGGGGAGGATAAACGGGCTTGGCGTCTTGGGCGGTAACTGGTCTTCGGCAGGAGAAACGGAGTTGATGGGCCGGGCGGGATCCGGCCTGTGGCGAGGAAAAACGGGGCTGAGATCGCACAAGAGGTGCCCGGGGGTCGGAATGGCGGCCTTTTTTGTTTAGGGAAACCTAACGATATCACCATGTCGTTAAATAAAGCCAAACAATAGAGAGGCCCGGCAGGCGGCAAAAGGGGGCCGCCACGGGAGGAAGATGGCCTGATGGTGAGTGGAAAGACAGCCGCGCCAGGATCCCGGGTCCACGAGGAAGGGGGTGGAGGGCGGTTTAACGCCGGAAGGGAAGGGCGGGACTGGGCCGCGTCTCACGGGGAGGGCGCAGAGAGCACAAAGGCGAGCCGGGGCTCGCCTTTGTGTGGCAGGGGCGGGATCCGCTCCCCATCAGCTGCCCATCAAGACGGGCGGCACGGCGGTCGGCTTGACGTCTTCGCTCGGGTAGCAGCCCAGCACCTTGATGTAGCGGGTGATCTTGGTCAGCTCCAGCAGGGCGGCCTGCATGGCCGGGGTCTGCAGGTTGGCGGAGACATCCAGGTAGAACATCTCCTCCCAGGGGTTGCCCTGCACCGGGCGGGATTCCAGCTTGGTCATGTTGATCTCGTGACTGCGCAGCACCAGCAGCGCCTCCACCAGGGAGCCCGGCTTCTGGGAGGTGGACATGATGAGGGTGGTCTTGGCCGGGATCTGGGGCGCCACGTCGATGGGCTTGCGCGCCACCACGATGAAGCGGCTGTAGTTCTCCTTCTGGTTGGCGAGCTGCTCGGCCAGTACATCCAGGCCGTAGAGCTCGCCGCCGGC
Organism: Aeromonas sp. WP2-W18-CRE-05; assembly: GCF_014168615.1. Lineage (NCBI taxonomy): Bacteria > Pseudomonadati > Pseudomonadota > Gammaproteobacteria > Aeromonadales > Aeromonadaceae > Aeromonas > Aeromonas sp. WP2-W18-CRE-05. The sequence goes on from NZ_AP021917.1 coordinate 1,048,919, forward strand.
GGCGCTGCCGATGGCCGCCGCTTCCGGGCTTGCCAGCTCCTTCACCTTCATCATGGCGCTGGAGGAGGAGTCGCAGATCTCGTGGCGCGCCCCTTCCAGCTTGCTGAGGTAATGGGAGCACTGCTGGAACACCTGGGGATGGGCGTAGAAGGTCTTGATGCGTTCGATCTCAGTGGGCACGGCGGTGAGGATGCAGTGCTCGATGGGATAGGTGAGCTCACCCACGATGGAGAGGGTGGTGTGCTGCATCACGTCGTACACCTCGTTGATGGAGCCCGAGCTGGTGTTCTCGATGGGCAGCACCCCGAAGGCGGCACGGCCCGACTCCACGGTGTCCAGCACCTCGCGGAAGTTCTGGCAGTTCACCTCGATCACCTGATCCTTGTAGCGGGCCAGGTACTTGCGGGCGGCCAGGCTCGAGTAGGAGCCGCGCGGTCCCAGGTAGGCGACGCTGGTCATGGGCTCCTGCTGCTGGGGATTGAGCAGGCTCTGCAGGTAGGCCTGCTGGGAGAGCACGGAGTCTTCGATGATGGTGTGGTAGATGCGGGTGATGTACTGGGCATCCAGTCCGAGGGCGCGCCCTTTCTGGATCAGGGCGACCAGCAAGTCCTGCTCGCGCTGGTGGTCACGGATGGGACGGGGATTGGCCTGCTTGGCGCGGGCGACCTCGATGCTGAGGGTCTTGCGTTTGGCCAGCAGGGCGAGCAGCTCCTGATCCAACTGGGTGATGTCGTGTCTGATCTCGTCGAGCGTTGCCATGGTGGTTCCCTATCCAGTGATTCTGTGGTGTGTGGTGCAAAAAAAAGCCTCCGCTGGGGAGGCTCGATTCGTCTTTGGTTTCTGTTTACGCGAATGGTTCACGTGACGACGGGCCTTCCCTCATGTGGGCCGGGTAAACGAGAAAACAAAGAAGAATGGTGTGTTCATGGGCGTGTCCTGAATGTAACGCCATAACCATTAAGGGATTTGGCGGTGCGATGCAAGTAAAACTTGCCCGGGGGCGTTGAACGGGGCAGGGTGGTGGCTCGGGTTGCCGGGGGAGAGTGAGTGTCGTTCTGGTCCCTGTTTATGGCAACCGCCGTGACCACATCCGTGGCAACAACACATAGAGGGGACGAGACGATGGCGGTGATCTTCGATCTGGGCAGGGTGGTGGTGCGCTGGGATCCGGTGGCCATAGTGAGTGGGGTGCGCGGACCCGAGGGGGCGACTGCGATCGCGGAGCAGCTGTTCAACCACCCGGACTGGCTGGAGGTGGACAGGGGGACCCTCTCCCTGCACACCATGGCCCGTCAGGCGCAGGGGCGCACCGGCCTGTCGATGGCGGAGAATCTGGCCATCTTGCAGGCGGTGCCGCCCTCCCTTGTGCCGGATCCCGACATGGTGGCGCTCATCGAAGAACTGCACGGTGCAGGCCACACCCTCTATGCCCTCTCCAACATGGGGCACGCCAGCATCGACTGGCTGGAGCAGCATCAGTCCTTCTGGCGCTTCTTCAGCGGCAAGGTGGTGTCGGCCCGGGTGCGGATGCTCAAGCCCGAGCCCGACATCTACCGCTATCTGCTGGTGTCGTTCGACCTCAAGGCTGGGGAGTGCCTCTTTATCGACGACAGCCCGGCCAACGTGGCGGCGGCCGAGGCGCTCGGTCTGCGGGGGCTGATCTTCACCGATCCGGCCCGGTGCCGGGCGCATCTGATCGCTCAGGGGTTGTTGCCTGCCTGAGGGGAGCCAGTTTCGCTTCGCAGCGAAAAAAGTGGGGGAAGCGTTGATTTGGAGCAAATAATGTACAGTTTTACCCGCACTCTTTAAGTGTATATTCAGCTTGGGGCGGGCAAAATGGTATCCAGTTCATCATCCGGAGTTGTTGTTATGGATGCCAATGTCGTTGCGCTGAATCGGGGATACGATCAGACCTTTCAAGCCAGGGAACAGAGGCTCATCAACACCCTGGCCGGTTACAGCGAACTGCTTGTCTCCTTCTCCGGCCGACTGGAATCCTGCTACAGCATGGATCTGTGCCGGGCCAGCGGGGTGCGATTTCGCGCCATCACCCTGGACAACCCCACCCTCAGCCGCCAGTCGGTGGCCAGGGCACAGCGCTACTGCCGGCACTACGGCATCCCCCATCAGGTGCTCAAGACCGACGAGATGATCTTCAGCGCCCACCTGGGCCACCTCGCCGAGGTGACCGACCCGGTGCGCTATCTCTGCCAGCAGCTCGAACATGAAGAGGGACCGCCGCTGCTGATGTCGGCCTCGGTGGAGGAGAAGCGGGAGTACCTGCGCCGATTCCACAGCCTGCCCGCCAACACCCTCTGGATCTTTGCCGAGCAGGGGATGACGAACCGGGATTTTCGCTACGGCTTTCACCAGCGGCAACTGGCGCTCTGGGGAGACGTGGGGGAGGCCTGCCTGAGCCGGCGGTTTGTCGATATGACCTCCCTGGACAGGCGCCACCTGCGGATGGTCGACATGGCCGAGCAGATGCTGGTGGACATGGGGCTGGGGGGCGCCCAGGTCTTCTTCCATACCCTGGGTGACAGGGTCACCACCCTTGCGAGGATCCGGGTGCCCGAACGGCTGCGGGCCCTGGTGTTCGACATGCAGCCCACCATCCAGAAGGCCCTCAGGAGTGCCCAGTTCGATCTGGTGACCCTGGATCTGGCCACGCTGGAGGATCCCCACCCCCTGGTCATCTGAGCCGGGGCGTAACGTGAGGGGGGTCATAGGCAAGGAGGGCACGACTCTTTATACTGCCCCCTTCGCATCCTTTATCGAGTGCCTGCCCATGAAACCCCTCTCCCGACTGCTGGTCGCCCTCTGTCTGTGCCCTCTGCTGGCCGAGGCGGCTCCCCTGCACCAGATCACCTTGCCGGATGGTCGCCAGGTGCAACTCAATGACGATTTCACCTGGGAATACCTGCTGGTCAAGCCGGCAGCCACGGTAGCCGGTCAGGCAGTGACGGCGAGTGTCGCGGCCCCGGTGCTGACCGAGCAGGCCATGGCCCATCCCGACTTGCTCTCCCAGGCGACCCGGGACGGCATCACGGTGAAGCTGGACCAGGTGGCGGGGGACGATCCCCTCAGCCTGCAGTTCGTGGTGAGCAACACCGGCAGTCGCAACGTGGTGCGCGTCAACGGCAGCCTGACCCTGTTCAGCGCCGACGGGGTGCAGCTTTCGACCGAGCCCGTGCGCTTCTGGGTCGGGGAGAACCGCCTGCCTGACTCCTACCTGCGCAAGGGGGAGGCACGCGCCTCCCGGGCCATAGAGCTGGCACGACCCGCCGGCCTCACCGGCAAGCCGCTGGTGCGGGTGCAGATCGACGAGGTGGAGTTCCGCTAGGATGACGGCGGGGGAGCCCTCGCTCCCCCGCAGAGTGTTGCACCGGTAACCGCCAGCAATATCCGCTTACATCTGACATGGTTTGGCAACAGCTTGCTCCTCGGCGTTGCCCCCTTTGCCCGTCACAATGGCTCCATTCCAGTTAGGTCCGCCTAACTCAACCCATGGAGTCAACAAAATGCAAAAGATCGCACTGTCTGTTCTGGTTCTGGCCGGTCTCTCTTCCACCTCCGTCCTGGCGCAAGATGCCTTCAGCTATGCCAAGGGCTCTGCCACCTGGGCCCACACCAAGTCTGACTACATCGGTGGCAAGGATGGGGAGAACCGCGACTTCGGCGGCCTGAGCCTGGATCTCTCCAAGAGCTTCACCAGCAATGTCTATGGCCGGATCGGCAGCGAATACACCTCCCGCAGCAGCGGCAACGACAGCATGGCCATCTCCAGCCTGGGGATGGGTGTCTACACCCCCCTCAGCACCGGCCTGAACCTCTACGGTGAAACCGGCCTGATGGGCTACAGCCTGGAACGGGAGCTGGCCTCCGACGTGAACCACTCCGGTTGGGATACCCTGGCCCGCAAGAAGAGCGGCAGCCTCTACGGAGAAGTGGGCCTGCGCTACGACATCGGCGCCGTCGAGCTCTCCACCGGCTATCGCTACGCCAACATGACCGACGACATGCACGACTTCAAGGCGGGGGCGGCCTACAAGCTGACCCAGAACCTGGCCCTCACCGCCGACTACACCTATCGCAACTGGGATCTGCAAAAAGGCTCCATCTCCAGCCTGGGTGTGAAATACAGCTTCTGATCATCCTTCCTGCAGGGTCTTCACCTTTACCCATGACTTCGGTCATGGGTTTTTTTTATGGGGGCTGATCCGCCCGCCGCCCCCTGGCCGTATCAGTTCGCAATAGTTATACGGCTTCCAATCTTTTGTATAACTGCTATAACTTACTCAAGGCTTATACAAGGGGCTTCATCATGTACAAGATCAAGGTCGGTATCAGTGCCTGTCTGCTCGGCCAGGAAGTGCGCTTCGACGGGGGCCACAAACGATCCAGTTTCTGCGAACGGGATCTGGGTGCCCATTTCGACTATCACCCCGTCTGCCCCGAGATGGCCATTGGCCTGGGGGCACCCCGCGCCGCCATCCGGCTGGTGAAGCGCCAGGGCGAGGTGCGGGCCGAGGCAAGCAACGGCAGCTTCGACGTTACCGACAAGCTGATTGCCTTCAGCGAGCAGAAGGCACGCCAGCTCGACTTCCTCTCCGGCTACATCCTCTGCGCCAAGTCCCCCAGCTGCGGCATGGAGCGGGTGCGCATCTATGGCGCCAACAACGAGGGGAGCGCCAAGGAGGGGGTCGGCCTCTTCGCCAAGGCGCTGATGGAGGCCAACCCCCTGCTGCCGGTGGAGGAAGATGGCCGCCTGTGCGACCCCATCCTGCGGGAGAACTTCGTGCTGCGGGTCTTCGCCTACCACGACTGGCAGCAGCTTTGCGCCCGAGGGATCACCGCCTCAGCCCTGATCCGCTTCCATTCACGCTACAAGTACCTGGTGCTCTCCCACGCCACCACCCACTACCGGGCGCTGGGGCGCCTGCTCGCCAACCTTGGCAAGGCCAACTTGCAGGAGGTGGCCGACAGCTACATCCAGGGGTTGATGGCGGCGCTGACCCTGCGGGCCAACCGCCGCAGCCACACCAATGTGCTGATGCACCTGCAGGGCTACTTCAAGCGGGTGCTGACCCCGGCCCAGAAGCAGGAGCTGTGCGACACCATCGACAAGTACCGCACCGGCGTCTTCCCGTTGCTGGTACCCCTTACCCTGATCCGCCACTACCTGCGCGAGTACCCGAACCCCTATCTCGCCGAGCAGGTGTACCTCAATCCCCATCCCGACACGCTGAAATTGCGTTACGGGCTGTGAAGGTGTGGCTGGATTTGGCCGATCAGGCCTACCTCGACCTTGATCCCGACACGCTCAAGCTGCGCTACGGGCTCTGAACCCCCTGTGCAGGCCCCGGTGGATGACCGGGGCCTCTTCCCAACGTCTGATGGACTCTCTCATGTCTGATGAATCACAAGCAGCCGCGCCTCTCCCCGACGAGGGCGTCTACCCCATTCGCGAGGTCTCCCGTCTCACCGGCGTCAACGCCGTCACCCTGCGCGCCTGGCAGCGCCGCTACGGGCTGGTGCAACCGGCCCGAACCGAGAAGGGCCATCGCCTCTACAGCGAGCAGGATATCCGCCAGATAGGCGAGATCCTGAGCTGGCTGGAGCGGGGGGTGAGCATAGGTCAGGTGAAGGGGCTGCTGAGCGAGCCCCAGAGTGCGCCAGTGAGCGATCACTGGCAGCAGACCCTGGAGCAGTTCAGCCAGGCGCTGCTCGCCTTCAACCAGCGCAAGGCGGAGGCCGAGCTTGGCGATCTGCTGGCGAGCTACCCCTTCGAGCTGGTGCGCAGCCGGGTGCTGCAGCCCCTGGTGGAGCGGCTGCTGGGGCTGTGGCGCGAGCGCCCCGATGGCGAGCTGCTGCAACAGGTGTGGCTCGGCTGGCTGCATACCCGCTTCGCCCGCCACCTCATCGAGCAGGAGAAGGGCGTCCCCGTCACCCTGGCAAGCTGGGGGCAGGTGGGGCCGCTGGATCTGGTCTGGGCTGCGTATGAGCTCATCGGTCAGGGTTATGAGGTGCAACTGCTGGGGGCGGTGGAGCCCCGCCATGCCACCCTGCTGGAGGGGCGCGCCACTCCCCCCTGGCTGATCCTGCTGGGGGCTGGGCTCGGCAAGCAGGACCAGGCAGCCGAATGGCCTGCGGGTACCCGCTTCTTTGGCGAGCTGGGACGCCTCTACGATGAGCCGTGGCGGCGTGCCCGCAACTGGCACGCCACCCTGGCAGAGGTCAGTGTGACGCCCCGCACTGCCAAGGCGAAGGGCAAGGGCGGGAGAACACCGTCATGAGGCTGGTCTGGTTTCGCAACGATCTGCGTCTGGCCGACAACCCGGCCCTGCGCCACGCCTGCGCCGGAGATGAACCGGTCGCCGCACTCTTCATCGTCTCGCCGACCCAGTGGCAGACGCACAAGCTGGCCCCGGTCCGCCAGCGCTTCATGCTGGCACAGGTGGATGCCATGGGCCGCGAGCTGGCGGCCCTCGGCATTCCGCTTCATCTGCTGCGGGTCGAGACCTTTGCCGAGGTGCCGACGGCGCTGACGGCGCTTTGCCGGGATCTCGGGGTGAGCCAGCTCTACGCCAACCAGGCCATCGAGATCGACGAGCTGCGCCGCGACCACGCCGTCAGCGCCGCGCTGGGTGAGCAGGGCCTGACCAGCCACTGGTTCAACGGCTGCTGCGTGCTGCCGCCCGGTCGGGTGCTGACCGGGTCGGGGGAGATGTTCAAGGTCTTCACCCCCTTCAGCCGCGCCTGGCTCAAGGCTCTCGAGGAGGATGGCTTCGTCATTCACCGTGCCCCCGCACCACGCGGCGAGCCGTTGCCGTGGCTGCCCCTGGCCGAGCGGGAGTGGGTGGACGACGGGCTGGGGGATCTGACGCCGGACACCCGCTGGCCGGTGGGGGAGGCCGAGGCGAGCCGCCGGTTGCACGCGTTTCTGGATCAGGCGGTGCTCGATTACGGCGAGACCCGGGACTTTCCGGCGCTGGCGGGCACCTCCGTGCTCTCCCCCTATCTGGCGGCGGGCATCATCAGTGCCCGCCAGTGCGTGGGGGCACTGCAGCAGCGTCTCGGCTACCGGCCCCAGTCGAAGGCCCAACCCGGTTTTGTCTGGCTCAACGAGCTCATCTGGCGCGAGTTCTACCGCCACTTGCTGGTGCTGATCCCGAGCCTCTCCATGAACCGCCCCTTCAAGCCGGAGACGGCGGCCCTGCCGTGGAGCTGGGATCCGGATGCCTTCGCCGCCTGGTGCGAGGGGCGCACCGGCTATCCCGTGGTCGATGCGGCCATGCGCTGCCTCAACGCCACCGGCTGGATGCACAACCGGCTGCGGATGATAGTGGCGAGCTTCCTCACCAAGGATCTCCACATCCACTGGCGGCTCGGGGAGGACTACTTCATGAGTCGGCTCATCGACGGGGATCTGGCGGCCAACAATGGCGGCTGGCAGTGGGCGGCGGGGACCGGGGCCGATGCGGCGCCCTATTTCCGGGTCTTCAACCCCACCACCCAGGGGCAACGATTTGATCCACAAGGGGAGTTCATTCGTACCTGGGTCACTGAGCTGGCGGATGTGCCTGCTGCCTATCTCCACGAGCCCCACGACTGGTTGCGGCTCAAGGGGCGGCAGGATTATCCGGCCCCCATGGTGGATCATGCCGTTGCACGGGTGAGGGCCATCGAGATGTTCCGCGAACTGGAGAAAAACTAGCATGAATGACGCGCTGGCCCGCTTTGTCATCCTCTACCTGCAATTGGACAAGCATCAGTTGCACCGCTTGCCGGAGGTCTATGCCGATGAGGTGCTCTTCATCGATCCTGCGCACCGGATAGAGGGGCTGGCCGCGCTCACCCGCTACTTTTCCTCCCTATATGAGCGCCTTGCCCAGTGCAGTTTCGAGATAACGAGTCAGCAGCAGTCGGGCAACGAAGCCTGGCTCGCCTGGGTCATGACCTTCTCCCACCCCAGGATTGCCGGTGGCCGGGCCGTCAGGGTGGAGGGGGCCACCCGGCTGACGTTCGACTCCTGGGGCAAGGTGTGCCTGCACCGGGACTACTTCGATCTCGGGGCCATGCTCTACGAGCAGTTGCCGCTACTGGGGCCCGTGGTACGGGCCATCAAGGGGAGGCTGGGGACATGAGCGGCCGGGTGCTGATCACCGGGGCCACCTCGGGCATCGGCCGCCAGCTGGCGCTGGATTATCGGCGCGCCGGCTGGCAGGTGTGGGGTTGTGGCCGGAACGAGGTGCGCTTGCAGGCACTGGCCGACCTGGGGATCACCCCTTTGCGATTCGATGCGCGCGACAGCGCCGCCATGGCCGGGGTGGCCGCGAGCCTGCCCGCCCTCGACCTGCTCATTCTCAATGCGGGCAACTGTGAATACATGGATCCGGCAGAAGGCTTTGACGGCGCCCTGTTTGCCCGGGTCATCGAGACCAACCTCATCGCCACCGGCAACGCCCTGGCCGCCTTGCTGCCACGGCTGGGGGCGGGTGGACGGCTTGCCATCGTCAGCTCCTCGGTGAGCTGGCTGCCCCTGCCACGGGCGGAGGCCTATGGCGCCTCCAAGGCGGCCCTCGATTATCTGGCGAATACGCTGCGCCTGGATCTGGCCAGCAAGGGCATCGGGGTGACCCTGATCCGCCCGGGCTTCGTGCAGACGCCGCTCACCGACAAGAATGATTTTCCCATGCCCTGCCTGGTGACGGTGGAAGAGGCTTCCCGCGCCATCATGACGGGGCTTGCCGCCGGTCGCCACCAGATCCACTTTCCCCGTCGCTTCATCTGGCTGCTGCGCCTGCTCGGCGCCCTGCCGACGGGGCTCTGGCTGCGCCTTGGCCGCACACTCGTTTCGAAAGGACGCCCTTCATGAAGAAAAAGATCGCCATCGTCGGCTCCGGTATCTCCGGTCTCACCGCCGGTTTTCTGCTCCACAAGCTGCATGACATCACCCTGTTCGAGGCTGCGCCGACCCTGGGAGGCCACACCGCCACCGTGGAGGTGGAACAGGCTGGGCGCCACTATGCCATCGACACCGGCTTCATCGTCTTCAATGACCGCACCTATCCCAACTTCCTCAAATTGCTGGAGCGCATCGGTGTGGGGCGCCAACCCGCCGAGATGAGCTTCTCGGTCAAGAGTCCCGAGGGGATGGAGTACAACGGCCACAACCTCGATACCCTGTTCGCCCGGCGCCGCAATCTGCTGAGCCCGCGCTTCTATCGCTTCGTCGCCGAGATCCTGCGCTTCAACCGGGAGGCGCGGGCCTGGCTGGCCGCGCATCGCCAGCGGGAGCTGACCCCCGAGCTGACCCTGGGGGACTTCCTGCAGTCGGGGAAATTCAGCGACTATTTCGCCCGCCACTACATCCTGCCCATGGGGGCGGCCATCTGGTCCTCTACCCTGGCGGACATGCGTGCCTTCCCCTTGAGCTTCTTCCTGCGGTTTTTCGCCAACCACGGGCTGCTGGAGGTGGCGAACCGTCCCCAGTGGTATGTGATCCCGGGTGGCTCGCGAGAGTACATAGGGCCGCTCACGGCGGGCTGGCAGTCGCGCATCCGCCTCGCTACCCCGGTGGAGGCGGTGCGCCGGGTGGCGGATGGCGTCGTGGTCACCAGCCAGGGGCAGGAGGCCCATTTTGACGAGGTGATCTTCGCCTGTCACAGCGATCAGGCCCTGGCCCTGCTGGCGGATGCGAGCGACGGAGAGAGGGCCATCCTCGGGAACATGCCCTATCAGGCCAACGACGTCTGGCTGCACACCGACGCCTCCTGCCTGCCGATGCGCCGCAAGGCGTGGGCGAGCTGGAACTACCAGCTCGGTGAGGATGACGGGGCGCGCCCCCTGGTGAGCTACAACATGAACATCCTGCAGGGGGTGAGCTCCCCAGCGCCCTTCTGCGTCAGCCTCAATCCCCGTGGACGGGTGGACGAGAGCAAGGTGTTGCGCCGTTTCGTCTATCATCATCCGGTATTCAATCAGGGCTCCATCGCCGCCCAGCAGCGACGAGGCGAGATCTGTGGCCATCAGCGCACCTACTTCTGCGGGGCTTACTGGTACAACGGTTTTCACGAGGACGGGGTGCGCAGCGCCCTGGACGTGGCCAGACGCTTCGGGGCCGAGTTATGAGCGGCGCCGCAGCCTTGACGCAAGGGGACGAGGGAATGGGGGAGGGGATCAGCGCCATCTGGCAAGGCTCGGTGCGCCATCGCCGCTTCGCCCCCAGGGCCCATGCTTTTTCATACAGCCTCTTCATGCTGGGGCTGGATCTGGACGAACTGCCCGGGCTTGAGCAGGGGCGCTGGTTTGCCGTGGAGCGGGCCGGACTGCTCTCGTTTCGCCGCGAGGACTATCTGCGGGGCAGCGAAGGGCCCCTCAAGCAGGCGGTCTGGGACAAGGTGGCGGCCCTTGGGGGGGACGCGGAGCCCGGCGGGCGGGTGCTGCTCCTTGGCAACGTGCGCTGCCTCGGGTTTTATTTCAGCCCGGTCAATTTCTACTTCTGCGATCGGGCGGGGGAGACCCGCTACCTGCTGGCGGAGGTCTCCAATACCCCCTGGAACGAGCGCCACTACTACCTGCTGGATCTGGCGGCGCTCTCCCCCCATGACAAGGATTTTCATGTCTCCCCCTTCATGGGACTGGGGATGCGCTACCACTGGCGCATCCGGGCACCGAAAGAGGAGGCGCTGATCCATATCGAGAGTCACCCCGTATCCGGTGAGAGCAAGCTGTTTGACGCCACCCTGGCCCTGCGCCGCGCGCCCTGGTGCCGCAGCGGGCTGGCGGCGCTGCTGGCTCGCTGGCCCTGGATGACCCTGAAGGTGCTGCTCGGGATCTACTGGCAGGCCCTGCGCCTTTTTATCAAACGCACCCCCGTCTTCACCCATCCGGAGAGCCGCCCGTGACGCTGACACACCCGTTTAATTCCGCTTCCTGGTGTTGTCAGCAGCCCATGGTGCGGGTTCATCCCAACCGAACGACCCCACTCTTGACCCATTCGGAGAGCCGCTAATGGAACTTGCTCAATCAACCCTCTCTGCCTCTTTCATCGACAAGGGGGCCAAGCAACTGCTGCTCAAATTGCTGGCGCGCCTTGAGCAGGGCCAGCTGGTGCTCCACGACGGCAGCGAGTGCCACCGTTTCGGCAAGGCGGGCAGCGACCTGCATGCCGAGCTGGTGGTGCAGGATCCGGCGTTTTATCGCCGCCTGCTGCTGGGGGGCAGCATCGCCGCAGGAGAGACCTGGGTGGAGGGTCTCTGGACCAGCCCGGAGCCGGTGGCACTGGTGCGCTTGCTGGCCCGCAATCTGCCGCTGCTCGACGCCCTGGAACGGCGCCTCGGCTGGCTCAGCTTCCCGTTCAACAAGGTGCGCCACTGGTTCAATCGCAATACCCTGACCGGTTCGCGCGCCAACATCGCCGCCCACTATGACCTTGGCAACACCCTCTATCAGGGCTTTCTCGACGATCACATGCAGTATTCGAGCGCCATCTATCCCCACCCGGATGCCACCCTGGAGGAGGGGCAGCAGGCCAAGCTGCGCACCATCTGTGAGCGGCTTGAGCTTGGGCCGGATGACCACCTGCTGGAGATAGGCACCGGCTGGGGCGGTCTCGCCGTCTATGCGGCCCGTCACTACGGCTGCCGGGTCACCACCACTACCATCTCCCGGGCCCAGCACGACTATGCCAAGGCGTGGATCGAGCGGGAGGGGCTGGGGGATCGCATCACCTTGCTGCTGGAGGATTACCGCAAGCTGGAGGGACGCTATGACAAGCTGGTCTCCATCGAGATGATCGAGGCGGTGGGGCACGCCTTCCTGCCCGACTATTTCCGCCAGTTGTCGCGCCTGCTCAAGCCCGGCGGACGCCTGCTGATCCAGGCCATCACCATCGCCGATCAGCGTCACGCCCAGTATCTGCGCGGGGTGGACTTCATCCAGCGCTACATCTTCCCGGGAGGCTGCCTGCCCTGCGTCTCCCAGATGGCGGGTCTGCTGGCGCGGGAGACCGACATGCAGCTGGTACGGCTGCACGATCACGGCCACCACTATGCCCGTACCCTGGCCCACTGGTGCGAACGCTTCCTGGCGCTGGCCCCGGAGCTGCCCAAGCTCGGTTACAGCCAGGATTTCATCCGGCTCTGGCACTTCTATTTCGCCTACTGTGAAGGGGGATTCTGGGAGCGGGCCATCAGCTTGGTGCAACTGGAGGCCGCCAAGCCGGGGCCCCATGGCTGGTCCGGGGACTTGCCGGCACACGGTCGCTGATCATGTGGCAGTGGGCCCACCTGCTGGGATTCAACCTCTACTGGTTGCTGGCGGTGAGATGGCAGCAACCGGGCCCGCTGCTCGGGATGCTGCTGCTCCATTTCATCTTCTCCCCCCGCCGCGGGCAGGACTGGCGCCTCATCCCGGTCGCCCTGGCAGGCTGCCTGCTCGACATCCTGCTCTGGCGCCTCGGCCTGTTTCACTTTCCGTCCGGTTTTCCGCTCTGGCTGTTGCTGCTCTGGTGCGGTTTCGCCCTGACCCTCTCCCACGGCCTTCCCTGGCTTCGCCCCTTGCCGCGCTGGCAACAGGGGCTGTTCGGCATGGTGGGGGGGGGCTCCTCCTATATGGCGGGGGCCGCCATGGGGGCAGTAAACTTACCCTGGGGCATCTGGACAAGCGCAGTGCTGCTGGCGGTGATCTGGATGTGGTGGTTACCCGTACTCCTATGGGTAACGGTCAAGCTGGAGGGTGAGACGAGATGAACACCTTTTCGACCGACACCTTGTTGTTTTCCAAGTGGACCAGGGATGGCCAGTGCGAGCTGGCCGATCGTTTCTACCTGGTGGTGGCCTGCCAGCGCGATGCCCAGGGGCATCTGGCGAGCGTGGTGATGCAGGATATCAACACCCTGCAGGAACAGGAGATGGACTGGCATGAACTGGAGGATCCCGCCCGTTGGCACATGGGGTGGAACTAGCCTGCTGCTGGCGGCCTTGAGCCTGCCACTGTTTGCGACCGCCCAGAGCGTTGCCGCCCCCTGGCAGGGGCTGCGTACCGTGGGACAGGGGGAGATGCGCTGGCTCTGGTTCAAGCTCTATGACGCCACCCTCTACAGCGAGAGCGGTCGCTATCAGCCGGGGCGCTACCCGCAGGCCCTCAGCATTACCTACGCGAGGGCCATCGAGCGCCAGGATTTGCTGGAGGCGACCGCCGCCGAGTGGCAGCGGCTCGGCCTTGGCAGCGAGAGTGAGCGCCAACGCTGGCTGGCTCGACTGGCCACGCTCTGGCCGGATGTCGCCCCCGGCGACAAGCTGGTTTTTTATGTGGACGAGCAAGGCTCGGGCCACTTCTGGTTGCGAGATCGCCTCCTTGGCTCTCTTGATGATCCCGCCTTCGCCCCCGCGTTTCTTGCTATCTGGCTGACTGACGACAGCCGGGATCCCGCTCTGACCCGCCGCCTGCGCGGCCAATCCTGATGGAGTATTCCATGAAGTTCTCTTCCTGGTGGCGTCTTGCCTGGTTGCTGCCCCTGCTGTGGCTTTCTGGTTGCGGCGCGGGTCTTGACGATTATCGCGGCTCCCGGCCGGGCTGGGATCTCGCCCGTTTCTTCAATGGCAAGCTGGTGGCCCACGGCCTGGTGACGGACCGCAGCGGCGAAGTGACCAGTCGCTTTCGGGTCGAGATGCAGGGGCACTGGCGAGAGGGCAAGGGGGAGCTGTTCGAGCAGTTTTACTTCGATGATGGCCGTCGGCAGACCCGCACCTGGTTTTTGAGCAAGGGGGCGGATGGCCACTGGCGCGGCACGGCTTCAGACGTGGTGGGGGAGGCGGTAGGCAAGACAGAGGGCTTTGCCCTCAATTGGCGTTATCAACTCGATCTGGCACTGCCGGATGAGAGCGTGGTGAGGGTGAGCTTTGATGACTGGATGTATCTGCTGGACGACGATCGCCTGATCAACCGCGCGAAGATCAGCAAGTTCGGCATTCACCTCGGCGAGGTGATCCTCTATATCGAACGGCTTGAGCAATGAAAGCCGGTGCATTTTTGCCGACGATAGCCATTGGCTATGGATCGGCAAGGTACAGACGATTGTCCTTTGAGTCTGCTTCTGGATAAGCTGGCTCCGTTCCCGATAATGCTTACCACCTGGAGGTGAATCATGAAGAGCCCCATTGGTCTTGATACCGTGCAATCACAAGCCCTGGCCGCCGAGCTCAACAAGCTGCTGGCCAGCTACCAGATCCTCTACATGAACGTCCGTGGCTTCCACTGGAACATCCGCGGCAACCAGTTCTTCGAGCTGCACCTGAAATTCGAAGAGATCTACAACGACCTGCTGCTGAAAGTCGATGCCCTGGCCGAACGCATTCTGACCCTGGATGGCGTGCCCCTGCACAGCTTCAGCGACTACATCCAGGTGTCCGCCATCCCCGAGCAGAAGGGACTGCATGACGGTCGTGCCTGCGTGGAATCCCTGCTGGCGAGCTTCCGCGAACTGCTGGTTGCCCAGCGCCGCATCCTGGGTCAGGCCGCCGATGCCGGTGATGAAGGGACTGCGTCCATCCTCTCCGACTATGTGCAGCAGCAGGAAAAACTGGTCTGGATGCTGCGCGCCTATCTGGCCTGATGAACCTGGGGCCGGCTGCCCATGCTCCGGCCCGTATCATTGCTCCTGTTGTTGCACACCCGAGTTGTCTCTCCTTGATTTCCCACCCGCTTGCCGCCCGATTTGGGCGGCTTTTTTCTATTTGATCTGCATCAATGAAATGTTAATTGGTAAATTGAATGCCTATTAAGTTTTCCAGGAGGGGAATAGAATCGCCACAAAACAGACAACTGAAATGTCCAATTAGGAGAGGCATGATGTTTTGTGTGCAATGTGAACAGACAATTCGTACCCCGGCAGGCAACGGCTGCGCCTATGCACAAGGCATGTGCGGCAAGACGGCTGAAACTTCTGATCTGCAGGATGTGCTGATCTATACCCTGCAAGGGCTCAGCGCCTGGGCCCTGGCGGCCCGCGAGCACGGCATCGTCGACAGCGAAATAGACGCTTTCGTGCCCAAGGCGTTCTTTGCCACCCTCACCAACGTCAACTTCGACTCCGCTCGCATCGTCGCCTACGTCAACCAGGCGCTGAGCTATCGTCAGCAGCTGGCCGCCAAGCTGGCACCGCTGGCGGTGCAGGCCGATGCACTGCCCGCTGCCGCCCGTTTCGAGCCGGGTGCCGATCTGCTGGCCCAGCTGGCCCAGGCGCCGCAGACCGCGGTCAACCGCGGCAAGAACGAAGTCAACGAAGACATCATGGGGCTGCGCCTGCTCTGCCTCTACGGCCTCAAGGGTGCCGCCGCCTACATGGAACACGCCCGGGTGCTGGATCAGCAGGATGCCGGGGTAGCCGCCGAATTCCATCGCATCATGAGCTGGCTCGGTACGGATCCGAGCGATCTGGATCCGCTGTTCAAGTGCGCCATGGACATTGGCCTGCTCAACTTCAAGATCATGGAGATGCTGGATCTCGGTGAAACCACCGCCTTCGGCCACCCCGAGCCGACCCAGGTTCGCGTCACTCCGGTTCCGGGCAAGTGCATTCTGGTCTCCGGTCACGACATGGTGGATCTCAAGCTCATCCTGGAGCAGACCAGGGGCACTGGCATCAACGTCTACACCCACGGCGAGATGCTGCCGGCGCTGGCCTACCCCTTCTTCAAGCAGTACCCGCACCTGGTGGGCAACTACGGCTCTGCCTGGCAAAACCAGCAGAAGGAGTTTGCCAACTTCCCGGGCGCCGTGGTGATGACCTCCAACTGCATCATCGACCCGAACGTGGGCAACTACTCGGATCGCATCTTCACTCGCTCCATCGTCGGCTGGCCGGGCGTGACTCATCTGGAAGGGGAAGATTTCTCTGCCGTGATCGCCAAGGCGCAAGCGCTGGAAGGCTTCAAGCACGTTGAGCTCGAGCACTTCATCACCATCGGTTTTGCCCGCAACGCCCTGATGCAGGCCGCTCCCGCAGTGATCGACAAGGTCAAGGCTGGCGAAATCAGCCACTTCTTCCTGGTGGGGGGATGTGACGGCGACCGTGCCGAGCGCGCCTACTACACCGAGTTTGCCAAGGCGATCCCGCAGGACAGCCTGCTGCTGACCCTGGGCTGCGGCAAGTACAAGTTCAACAAGCTCGATTTCGGCGACATCGGCGGCATTCCGCGCCTGCTGGACGTGGGTCAGTGCAATGATGCCTACTCCGCCATCCAGCTGGCCCTGGCGCTCGCCGACGCGTTCGAGTGCGGCGTCAACGATCTGCCCCTGACCCTGGTGCTCTCCTGGTTCGAGCAAAAAGCCATCGTCATTTTGCTCACCCTGCTTGCGCTCGGCGTGAAGGACATCCGCACCGGCCCGACCACCCCGGCCTTCCTCACCCCGGCCCTGCTCAAGGTGCTGGAGGAGCAGTTTGGCCTGAAAGGCACCACCACGGCAGACGCGGATCTCGCCGAGATCCTGGCGGCCTGAGCAAAGACACAGCCTTACACGCTCAGCATGTTGTAAGCCTTTGGCGAGCCTGATGGCTCGCCTTTTTTCAACGCTATTTCCGAGCAAGAGGAGCCTTGCGATGACCTCCACCTCTTTGAGCCTGCGCTGTATAGCCCGCCGGGCAGAGACCCACGACGTGGCGAGCTGGCAATTTGAACCCCTGGCTGGCGACCTGCCCTCCGTGCTGGCCGGCCAGTGCGTCACCCTGCACACGATGATTGACGGCCAGCCTCACTGCCGCGCCTACACCCTCTCCTCCAGCCCGCAGGATCCTTTCTGGCAGGTCACCATCAAGGATGTGGGGCTGGTCTCTCACCATCTGCACCAGAGCCTGCAAGTGGGGGACGAGATCCGGGTAGACGGCCCCTTCGGCGATTTCCACCTGACCGCGCTCCCCTGCGAGCGGCCGCTGCTGCTCAGCGCCGGCTCCGGCATCACCCCCATGTGGGCCATGCTGCGGGACGAGCTCGCCAAGCGACCGGACGCCGATATCCGCTTTATTCACAGCGCCAGAACCCCTGGGGATGTGATCTTCGCGAGGGAACTGGCTTCACTGGCCGAGGCTCATGCCGGTGTGCGCCATGCTTTAGTGCTGGAGAAAGTAGGGGAAGAGGCGCCAACGGCTCATCCCTGGGTTGGCCGGCTCACACCGGGGATGCTCAAGGAATTGGCGCCGGATCTCTTGAGCCGCCATGTCTATCTGTGCGGGCCCGCCCCCTATATGGCGGTGGTGAGCGAGATGCTGGCCGGGCTCGGGCTGCCCGCCGGGCAGTTGCATCAGGAGTCGTTCGGCCTGCCTGCTGCTACATCGGGCGCGGCGCCAGTTGCGGCCGATAGCGACCACTTCTGGCTGACCCTCAAAAAGAGCGGCAAGAAGGTGAAGATACTGCCTGGCCAGACCCTGCTGGCGGCACTGGAGGGGGCGGGGGAGACCATGATGGCCGCTTGCCGCGCCGGGGTGTGCGGCGCCTGTCGCTGCACCACGCAAGGCGAAATCGAGCGCCAGAGCGTGATGACCCTGAGCGCGCAGGACCTCGAGAACGGGGTGGCGCTGGCCTGTTCCTGCACCGCCAGAGGGGATGTGAGCCTGGAGTATTGACGGGGGTCATTGGTATCCCGAGCTTTTCCCGGGCGGGTCGTGCGGGTAGACTCAACCCCAGTTTCAGCAAAGTACGGGATAAAAAATGACAATTCTGGTGACGGGGGGAGCCGGTTACATCGGTTCCCACACCCTGGTCGAGCTGCTTGGTACCGGGCAGCAGGTCGTAGTACTGGACAACCTCTCCAACGCTTCCCCCGAGTCTCTCAAGCGGGTCGAGCGGATCACCGGCAAGCCGGTCACCTTCGTGGAAGGGGACATTCTGGACAGAGCCTGCCTGCAGCGGCTGTTTGCCGAGCACAGGATAGCATCCGTGATCCACTTCGCCGGCCTCAAGGCGGTGGGGGAATCCGGCCAGATCCCGCTTACCTACTATCAGAACAACGTGACCGGCACCCTGGTGCTGTGCGAAGAGATGGCCAGGGCCGGCGTGTTCCGGCTGGTGTTCAGCTCCTCGGCCACCGTCTATGGGGATCCGGCCTCGGTACCGCTGCGGGAAGATTTCCCCACCAGCGCCACCAATCCCTATGGCCGCTCCAAGCTGATGGTCGAAGAGATCCTGCGTGACCTCTCCAAATCCGATCCTCGCTGGGCCATCGTGCTGCTGCGCTACTTCAACCCGGTGGGGGCTCACGAGAGCGGCCTCATCGGTGAAGATCCCAACGGCATCCCCAACAACCTGCTGCCTTACATCAGTCAGGTCGGCGTGGGCAAGCTCAAGGAGCTGGGGGTCTTTGGCAACGACTACCCGACGCCGGACGGCACCGGGGTGCGCGACTATATCCACGTGGTGGATCTCGCCATCGGTCACCTCAAAGCGTTGGCCCGCATCAAGAGTGATACCGGCGTCTTCACTTATAACCTCGGCACCGGTCAGGGCTATTCCGTGCTGGAGATGGTCAAGGCGTTCGAGGCAGCCAGTGGCCGTGCCATTCCCTACCAGATCAAGCCCCGTCGCCCCGGCGACATTGCCGAGTGCTGGGCTGAACCTGCTCTGGCCCGTGACGAGCTGGGCTGGCAGGCCGAACGGGGTCTGGAGCAGATGATGGTGGATACCTGGCGCTGGCAAAGCCAGAATCCGAACGGTTATGGCCCTGCTGCGAAGCCGTGATCAAGGGTCATGGGCTGCTCAGGAACCTCATTTATTCATATAAACTCGGGTCCCTGCGCTGCTCTTCGCCTTGCTGACAGCTTCTCGCGACGGCCCATCAGGCCTGATGGTTTGCAGCCTGAATAGCAAAACGCCCCGGCATGCCGGGGCGTTTTTTCATGAACAACGCGCGGGTTACTGAATGCTCTTGCCGGCGCGTACATCCTTGATGATGGCCTTGAGGCTGGCCAGATCCCGCGGTGCGCCGCGCAGGATCTGATCGCCGATGATGAAGGCCGGGGTACCGGAAATGGCCATGGCTTCGGCCAGCGCCCGGTTGGTACCCAGATTCTGATCGATGCTGCCGTCCTTGATCTTCGCCTCTACCTTGCTCCAGTCCACGCCGGCGGCCCTGGCGACGTCTTTCACCTGGGCTTCGTCGGAGAGGGGTCCCTGATGGGCGTACAGCTTGTCGTGGAAGGCCTGGTATTTGTCGGGCTGGCCGAGCTTCACCGCCAGCGCCGCGCGGGCGGCGTAGTAGGAGGTTTCGCTCAGGATGGGGAACTGCTTGTAGATGTAGCGGATCTCCTTGTCCTCAGAGAGCAGTTGCTGAATGAGGGGATGAGCGCGCTTGCAGTAGCCGCAGTTGTAGTCGAAGAACTCCACCACCGTCAGGCTGCCCTTGGGATTGCCGCTCTCGGGATCCTGGTTGGCGAAGAGCTGCTTGGCATGGGCTTCTATCAGCGTCTTGTCGTTCTCGGCCTGCTGGCTCTCCTGCTTGGCACGCAGGGCGTTGGACATCTCGACCAGGATCTCCGGATTCCTGACCAGATAGTCGCGCACGATCTGCTCGACATCGCTCTTGGTCAGCTCGCTCGCCTGCACGGGCGCCACAAGCAGGGTCGCGCCGGTCAGGGCGGCGAACAGGGCATGTTTGATTCTCATAAGTCCATCTTGCTGGGGATGTGGTAGTGGCCCCTATAGTGGGTGAGTCTGTTTTCAAGTCAAGCCATCCGCTTGAAAAAGCACGGTTTGCAGCGGTTTTGCCGGTTTTGTGCGCCAGATAGCCCAATAAATGGGCAAACAAACGGAGTGGGGATTTACAAGGGCTGGGGGCATGGGTAATATGCGTCGCACTGCTGCGGAGGGGTGGCAGAGCGGCTGAATGCACCGGTCTTGAAAACCGGCGATGGGCGACCATCCGTGGGTTCAAATCCCACCTCCTCCGCCATCCATATAGCCCAACTGATTTATTCAGTTGGGCTTTTTTGTGTCTTCGGTTTTGGGTATGCCACCGTGTGCCCGGATTTAGTTGACCATCGCGATCACTCCCAGGGCGTCACATTGGCGTACTTGTATTTGGCATAGACGGGCTGGCCGTTGTAGGAGCTGGGCGGGAAGCTCGGGTTGGCGCTGATCCAGTTATTCACAAACGTTTGCATCCAGCTGGTGACGGGGCGGCTCTCGCGGCGCACGCTCACCCATTTGTTCTGGGTGCGGCTGAAGACCTGCCAGGTGACTCCCGCCTCGTCGATGTTGAAGGCGTAGCGCTCCATGTTCCAGATGGAGATACCGTACTTGCCCAGGTCGATGTCCTGGGGATACTGACGCCCCTGGATCCAGACGTTGGTATGGAGCAGGTTGGTGCCGCCCATCAGCTCGATGTCGACTTCATAGTGAGAGCTGGTGCCTGCATCTCCGGTATAGGTAAAGAAGGAGCTGATGGTGCCGGGCACCGATCCTGCCTGCATCTGCACCTCATAACGACCCTTACGGGTGTAGTTGTAGGTTCGCAGCTCAGCGCAGCTCTTGTTTCCTTTGTCGGATTTCGCATGGAGGATGGCCGTGCCGGACTCCATCCAGACGTTGGCGGCACGCCAGGTGCAGTCAAATTCTGACCCGCCATTGCGCCAACCATCAGAGACCTGCCAATCCTGATTGCTCCACCACCATGCCGATGCCTGAGTGGAATATAATCCTCCCGCCATCAGCAATACTGACATCAGTCCAAGTTTACGCATATTATCCACATTCCTGTGTGTTTATTAATGAGTGTTTTATTGATGACTACAAGCAGCATCAGAATAGCCATAAACAGATGTTGAAACTTATACTGGTATCGCGTCATGACAGTTTCATATTTTTGAAATTGCCTGAAAAAGGTATGAAAGACATGACGGCTGGCTGGTATAACCAGAATAAAAAAAGCCACCGTATATAACGGTGGCAAAAGCACGGACTCCCGATCCGATGAGTTAAAATCAGCTGGCTTGGCGGCGATAGATCTCGACCAGTTCGGTGGCCAGTTCGCGGCACAGAATGGAGGTCATCAGGTGATCCTGGGCATGTACCATGACCAGTGTCATCTTGGTCTTGCCTTCGCCCTCATCGGCTTCAATCAGTTTGGTTTGTACGGCATGGGCAGCCTTCCCCGCGTCGGTGGCCTGGAGCAGCAAGGCATCCGCTTCGCTGAACTGGCCAGCACGAGCCTGACGCAGGGCTTCGAAACAGAGACTGCGAGATTGGCCGGCATTGACGATGATGCCCATGACTGCTTCTTCAAGATCCATCATTTATGACTCCTTAAAATCCATTATTACGAGAGACGTTGGCGAACCATTCACCACTTTTCTTGACGGTGCGCTGCTGGCTTTCCAAATCAAGGCTGATGAATCCATAACGGTTCTTGTAGGCATTCATCCAGGACCAGTTGTCAATAAAGGTCCACAGGTGATAACCACGGCAATTACTTCCTTCGGCAATGGCGGTATGAATCCATTGGAGGTGGCCGCGAATGAAGTCGATACGATAATCGTCTTTTACCTGACCATCTTCACCAATGAATCTGTGTTCCCCTTCGACACCCATACCATTTTCAGAGATATAGCTTGGGATATTTCCATAGTTGTCGCGCAGGTTGATCAATATGTCATAAATACCGCGCTCATATATTTCCCAGCCGCGATAAGGGTTCATTTTGCGGCCTGGCATCTCGTAATTCTCGAAGAACCAGTCAGGCAGGAAAGGGGAGTCCGGATTGATGGCCGTCATGCGTGCCTTCACTCGCCGCGGCTGGTAGTAGTTGATGCCGAGCAGATCGATCTTGCCGGCGGCCAGCAGTTCGCAGTCGCCGCTTTGCACCACGGGCATCTGATCGTGCTCGCGCAGGATATCGATCAGCTCCTGGGGATAAACCCCCTTCACCGCAGGATCGAGGAAGGCGCGGTTGAAGAACAGGTCGGCAATGAACGAGGCCTTCAAGTCTGCCGGGTTTGAAGAGCGCGGATAGGAGGGGGTCAGGTTCAGGACGATGCCGATCTGGCCGGGCAGGGAGAGTGTGCGATAACGCTTCACCGCCAGACTGTGGGCCAGCATCATGTGATAGGCCACCTGGGCTGCCCGTTTGAAGTCCATCTGGTTCGGGTAATGGAAGTCATACAGATACCCTCCTTCCACTACCACAACGGGCTCATTGAAGGTCATCCAGCAGGCGACGCGATCACCGAACAGTTTGAAGCAGAGCGCTGCGTACTCGGCATAGGCCGCCACGGTTTCGCGGCTCTCCCAGCCCCCCTGCTCCTGCCAGTACATCGGCATGTCGAAGTGGAACAGGCCGATGAAGGGTTTGATCCCCTTGGCCAGCAGCTCATCGATAACCTTGTTGTAGAAGTCGACGGCCTCCTGGTTGACGGTGTGGCCATCCGGCAGCAACCGGGCCCAGGAGATGGATGTGCGGAAGCTGTTGTGGCCAATCTGTTCCATCAATGCGATGTCTTCACGATAACGATCGTAGAAGGTGGAGGTGTTGGCCGGGCCAACCTGACCATGGAAACGGTGTGGCTCCGTCTCGAACCAGTGATCCCAGATGGTCGGTGCCTTGCCGCCCACATTGGCAGCCCCTTCCGATTGTGCGGCCGACGAGGCGCTACCCCACCAGAAGCCTTCGGGGAATGTATATTGCATTGCAGTTTCCTCTTGATAACCGGCGTGCAGGCGGCGTGGCGCCCGCACGCCTGGCGCTTACGCCTGACTCTGAATCGGTGTGATTGTGTCTGCTTTTTCTGATCTGGCGGCTTCTTCCGCTTCAGCCGTCTCGGCTTCCTGCTTGAGCAGGGTGCGTTCGTAAGCCCGCACGAAGGGGTAATACATCAGGGCGGAGATCCCCATGCAGATGAAGCACATGATGACCGGACTGAAGGCCCAGTTGGTCGCCCAGGAGGCGCCGATGGGGGCCGGTGTGGTCCATGCGGTCAGCATCACGACCTTCTCAACCAGACCCAGATCCACCGCGAACCAGGCCAGGATGGCGTTGATCACCGGCACCAGGATGAACGGCAGGAAGAAGACCGGGTTCATGATGATGGGAGCACCAAACAGGATCGGCTCGTTGATGTTGAAGAACCCGGGGACCACGCCCATTCGCCCTATGGTGCGCAGGTGCACGGCACGGCTGCGCATCAGCAGGAATGCCAGTGGCAAGGTGGAGCCCACGCCGCCGATAAAGAGGAAATGATCCCAGAAACCGGGCAGGAAGGTGTGGGGAATAGCTTGGCCGGCGGCCAATGCGGCCTGGTTGCTGGCCAGGTTTGCCATCCAGAAGGGGTTCATGATGCCGGTGACGATCATGGTGCCGTGGATGCCGGCAAACCAGAGGATCTGGCACAACAGCACCGCCAGCAAGACGGCAGGCAGGCTGTCGGAAGCCGCCACCAGCGGTTTGAGCATGGACATGATCGCCTCGGGCAGGATCATGCCAGTGGATTCCTGCAGCAGCATGTTGAAGGGGTGCAGGGTCAGGATAATCGCCAGGACCGGGATCAGCACCTCGAAGGAGCGCGCCACTCCCATCGGCACCTGCTCGGGCAGACGGATGGTGATGTTGTTGCGCTTGAGCCAGGCATAGACCTCGGTCGAATAGATGGCGCAAATGAGAGCGGTAAAGATGCCCTGACCGGAGAAATACTGGGTGGAGATGGTGCCGTCTTTATATTGCGCCGCCACCAGCATGAACGACATCAGCGACAGCAGGCCCGTGGTGATGGGGTCCAGGGAGTATTGTTTGGCCAGGCTGGATGCGACGCCCACCGAAATGAAGACCGTCATCAGCCCCATGCTCATGTTGAAGGGCAACATGAGTTCGGCACGATAGGTGTTGGAAAAATCGAGCCAGGCTCTGGCAAAGCCCCAGGTGGTTTCGCTGGAGATGGGTGGGAAAATGAAGACCAGCATGAAGCTGCCGACGATCATGAACGGCAGTGCGGCAATAAAACCGTCACGGATGGCCAGAACATAGCGTTGCTGGCCCAGTTTTCCTGCCAATGGGCCGATCCGTTGTTCGATCAACTTGACCAGCATCCCATAGAGTGAACTCATAGTGTGTGTCCTTCCTTGTGAGCACGCTTAACCAATCAGGGAGAGGGCGTAGTCCAGCACCTTGTCGCCGCGCTGCATGCCGTAATCCATCATGTCGATAGGTTGTACCTTGATGCCGTGAGCCGCCGCCTTGGCTTGCAACTCCGGTTGCATGTACTTGATCTGCGGTCCCAGCAAGACCACCTGGTAATGGGGCATCTGGTCATCGAACTCCGATGCGCCAAAAGCCTTGATCTCGGCAGCCAGGCCCCGTTTTTCGGCTTCTACCAGCATTTTTTTCACCAGCAGGCTGGTGGACATCCCGGCAGAGCAGCACAACATGATTTTTTTCATGATCATTCCTCAGTTATTAAGCTGGGCTCACTATAGATCGATGCAACAAAGTGGGAAATCGATTTCATAAATCGAGTTTTGTAATTGTGATCGCGATCACTTGATGGATATCTGATATAAGGTCGATAAAATAAAATATCGTTATTTATCAGTTAATTGTAATTGTTTTTATGATGTGGTTTACGCCATGTTTGTTCGACTTGGCATTTTGAAATATCGATTTCAAATCTGTCGTGGTTTTCATGCTGCCCCTCCCCCCTGCATGATGCAGGGGGCGCTTTCTGCATGGTGCCGATCCGGCGCCCATGCCAGCAATCCTGGATAACCGAGCCCATCGCCGTGCTCCTTCACCCCCTGGTGGCAGGGGGTCATGGTGGCGGCTAAGGGGCTCTGTACAGTGTCTTGCTCAGATGGCGGGCTCAGCCTGGGGTTGCCTTGTGGTTCTCGCTGAGGGTCACGAAACCCGATTCAGGAGCCGGGTATCCTGCTGTCCCGCCTTCTTCGCGCGGGGGGCACTGTAGAAGAGGCGGGGAGCCGGTGATGCCCAGATGGCGTCAGCAAATCTGATGGCAAATGAGGGATCAAGTGGATGCGCAAATAAGGTGGCCAAGAGACGGACATGTAAAGGCAGGGTTGCGAAGGTGCGGTCAGATGCAATGAAATGATCGATAAGAGAGGGTTCTGCTGCCGTCAGCCTCTGAATGATGACGGAAAAGGGAAACGGAAAACGTAGAGTGGAGGGCGGCGACAGGTGCGGGAGCTGTCCTGGGAAAGAACGGCAGGAGAGTAAAACAATGCTCCGTCACGGGGACGGAGCATTGGAAGGGTGATCAGCGGGTCAATCCACCTTCATCCAGTACGCTGACCGTCCAGAAGAAGGGGGCATTCCAGTTGACGGTGACCTCGTTCAGCGTCCAGGCACCAATCTCATCTTTCCAGCAGGTCTGGCCGGTACACTTGCCCTTGAGGGTGGAGGCAACGGGATCGCTGAAGTTGATGGAGTTCGGCCCGCCCGAGAGTACACCTGGCGGAACCAGGGGAGACGCGGGGTCGATGGGGTGAGCCCAGAACCTGTGGTGCGGATTCTTCAGCGGACGGCTGCCGTAGCCCGACACATAGGACTGGTCGAGGGGGTTGCGGCCGAGCACATAGTCCATGGCATCGGACATGGCCTGCAGGTATTTGCGCTCTCCCGTGAAGTCATGGGCCAACCCGAGGAAGATGCTGCGGTTCATCAGGTTGGAGTTGGAGCCCCAGGGGTATTCGGTAGCCTGATAGGGGATAAGGTAACCCTCCGTCGCCACGCTCTTCTGGTAGCCGTCAGCTGCGGCGATGATAGCGGCGCGCGCCTTCTCCACTTCCTGTTTGCCCAGTTTGTTGGGCACCATGGCCAGCGTGATGGTCCCTGCGCTGCTGAGATCCTGCCAGTAGAGATCACCGCTTGCGCTGCGATCCCCCTTGGGGGCGGCCAGATAGAGAGGGGACTGCTGGACGGCCTGCTTGTACTCGGCTTTGCCGGTGGTGGCAAACAGCTCGGCGGCAGCCCAGTAGAATTCGTCCTTCAGGTTGGTGTCATCATAGGGACCGGATCCCACAAAGTTGTCATAGGCATAGACGTCCGGATGGCGGTTGGCCGCCTTCCAGGCTCGTTCTGCTGCCTGCAGGCTGCGCTGTGCGAAGGCCGGATCCAGATCTTTCCATACGCGAGCAGACTGGGCGGCGGTGGCCGCCAGGTTCAGAGTCGCAGCCGTGCTGGGGTGGCTCAGGAAACGGGGTTGTGGATCCTTGTGGGGCGGGAGCGGCATCCCGGTCCAGGCTTCGTCGGCGACCTTGTGGAATACCATGCCGGAGGCATCGATCTCGGTCAGTTTCAGGCTGTCGAGCTGCTTGGACTGATCGCCTACCGGCACCCAGGCCTTCTTGCCTTCGGGCACCTGCATGGCGAGGAAGAACTCCATCATCCAGCGGGACTCGTCCAGCAGATCGTTGTAGCCGTTGTGCTGTTCCGGGATCTTGACCTTGCCGTCGGCAAAGGCGCTCTTGTCACCCTCTTTCGCCAGCTGCTCCCGTTCATAAAGGTTCATCAAGGTCCATACCGAGATCCCCCCGTTGACCACGTACTTGCCCTGATCGCCGGCGTCGTACCAGCCGCCGGTCACATCCAGCGTGAAGTCACAGCCAGGCCACTGGTTGCCCTTGGCGTCCTGCTTGTTGAAGCAGGTTACGTTCTCGGGCTTGTGTCCTGCCGGGCGAGCAAGGTCGGGGCGCTGGACATATTTGGCTTCGATGTCGATGCCGCTACGCTGTTGATAGAAGAAGGAGAGGGCATCGAATTTCATGGTGTGATAGATGTCATCGCCGATGCTGAACGGATGACTCTTCTGGCCGGCGACCTCCAGTACCAGGCCGGAGCCCGGGGTGGTGACCTGACTGAAGTCGGCAATCTGTACGTTCTCGCCGGATGCGGCATTCAGGCCAAAGGGCGTGGTCTTGCCTTCCGCGATGGTCTCACCCTGGGCATTGCGCAGGGTCCAGGGGAGCGCGTCCTTGCTGTCGGTGGCGATGGTCGCCCGTTTCAGAGCCTTGCTCAGATAGCCGACCTGGTTGACGCGCACGCTGCCCAGCTCCGATTTCTTGATCAAGGAGGGGCCCGATAGCGTGGCTTCACTGATACAGACAGTGGTCGGTGTCTGGGTGCCCATCTGAAGTTGGAACTGGGTCTTCTCGTCAGTGGCAGAAGGTGTGAACTGGATATCGAACGGTTTGGGCGTGCTGCCGAGGGCGAGGTCCTGCACCATGTAGTTGGTGTAGGGGGCGCCATCATGCTGGATCAGGGCCTTGACGTTGATGTCGCTCTTGGCCATGGCAGTGAAATGGAGTTTGTAGGTTTGCCCCTGCACCAGGCCGAGATTGGACTGACCCAGGATGACATCCCAGGGATTGGAGCCCGATTCGGTGAAGGTGATACAGCCCATCTGGTTCTCGGCGTTCAGGGTCCCCCCGGCCGTCCACCATCCATCGGTTCCCTGGAAGCCCCCATTGGTCAGCAATTCACCCACAGGTCCGGCAGATGCCGAGGAGGTCGCTGAACCAGATGCTCCTGCACTGGGCAGGGAGCAGCCATGCAAGCCAATGACGCAAGACATGGCAAGCGTCAGGGCACTAAGCCGAGATGTTTTCATTGTTACCCCTTTGATCACAGACGGAAATAATGGCGTCGATTTTCGCACTCACGCAGAAAATGACCGAGTCATCCTGCGGCCCGCATTTCACTGTCAAGATTCACACACAATCCTTGAGTGGAAATCGATTTCACGATTCAGGTAACAGTAAATTTTTTGGCAGATCAAGTTTGCTTTTATGAAATGTGATGGAGACGGCAAATTTTCGTTTATTGATATATTCATGCACTTGAATTGAATTCCATTGAATCCTTTCAACATTCCTCTGACTCCCCAGTCGTTTGGCCATATCGGTGTCGTTCCAGGCAGCTCATGCGGCAAATCAACGTGATTGACTGCATTTAAATTATTGTTTTGATTTTATTTTGTTGATCTTCCTGCCATGAGTCTACCTGTTCTCTCTGTTCCTTCCTGGGTATTCTGCTGATGAGACACGCCCCCGAGTTTGTGAGTTGCATCACTATTTTCTCTTTCAGCGGGATCTTTGTCATGGCATGACAAAGATACTGCTGGAATGACGAAGAGATTTCTGTTTACCATTTAATATTCTTGCAATCGATTTCAAATTCGACTGTTTTTCAAGACGACTCGCCATGAACGATGAGTCCAGGCGATGAACGAGAACATCCGGAGAGTCATAAGGAAAATGCGTAAAACTACAGGTCTCACCAGGTCTATGACCTGCCTATTCGTGGGGTGCGGCATCTGGAGTGCCGGGATGGCGGATGAGTTGTCGACCATGCCCTATTTTTCCACCTGGCCGCAGATCCACAGCGCCATTGCCAGGGACGAGGGGATGGAGCGCCAGATCCAGGCTCTGCTCTCCCGGATGACCCTGGAGGAGAAGGTGGGCCAGATGATCCAGCCCGACTTTCGTGAAGTGACACCTGTGGAGGTGACGCGCTACAAGATTGGCTCCGTCCTCAACGGAGGGGGGGGTTGGCCCGGCAACAACAAACACGCGTCGGCCCAGGACTGGGCACACCAGGCAGACACCTATTGGCAGGCGGCGGAAGCGGGCTTCGAGGGCAGGGGGTATCGCATCCCCTTCATGTGGGCGACCGATGCGGTGCACGGCCACAACAACGTCTTCGCGGCGACCCTCTTCCCGCACAATATCGGCCTGGGGGCGGCGCGGGATCCGGATCTCATCTACCGTATCGGCCAGGTGACGGCGCGGGAAGTGGCCGCCACCGGGCTGGATTGGACCTTCGCCCCGACGGTGGCGGTGCCCAGGGATGATCGCTGGGGCCGGACCTATGAGGGCTATTCCGAAGATCCCGCCATCGTCTATCACTATGCCGGCGAGATGGTGCGTGGCCTGCAAGGTTCCGCGACGGATCTGCGCGGCCAGCGCCATGTCATCTCGAACGTGAAACACTTCGTGGGGGACGGCGGTACCCTGAACGGGGTCGACCGGGGTCAGAACTTCTATTCGGAAGAGGACCTGCGCAACCTGCACGCGGTGGGCTACTTCTCGGGGCTGGATGCCGGTGCCCAGGTGGTCATGGCTTCGTTCAACAGCTGGCACAACGAGCTCAACCGCGACGTGCTGCCAGAAGACGGGGTAGAGTACAACGGCAAGCTGCACGGCAGCCGCTATCTGCTGACCGACGTGCTCAAGGGCAAGATGGGCTTTGATGGCCTTGTCGTCTCTGATTGGAACGGTCACAGCGAGATCGCCGGTTGCACCATGGGGAGCTGCCTGCCTGCGGTGCTGGCCGGGGTCGACATCTTCATGGTCACGGCGCGCAAGGACTGGATGGAGTTTCGCCAGAGCCTGCTCGATGGCGTGGCGAGCCGGCAGATCCCGATAAGCCGGATCGACGATGCCGTGACGCGTATCCTGCGGGTCAAGATGCGGGCCGGGCTGTGGGAGAAACCCATGCCATCGGCCCGTGAGCTGGCGGGCAAGCAGGGTGAACTTGGTGCCGTGACGCACAAGGCGCTGGCCCGGGAGGCGGTACGCAAGTCGCTGGTGCTGCTCAAGAACGAGGGCAGGATCCTGCCCCTGAGCCGGCAGAGCCGGGTGCTGGTGACTGGGAGCGCCGCCAACGATCTGGGCAAGCAGGTGGGGGGCTGGAGCCTGACCTGGCAAGGCAGCGAAAACGGGCGCGGTGATTTTCCCGGTGCCCAGAGCGTGCTGGATGCGGTGACCGCCACCGTCGGTGCGGATCATGTGCAGGTGAGCACGGGATCCGGTGAGTTTGCGGGAGCCAAGCCCGATGTCGCCATCCTGGTCATGGGGGAGGATCCCTATGCCGAGTGGTTCGGCGACATTCCTGACAACAAGACCCTTGCCTATGGGGATCTCAAGAGCAGCTATCACGAGGACCTGTTGACCCTCAAGCGGCTGAAGGCGGCCGGCATCCCCGTGGTGACCGTGCTTTTCTCCGGACGTCCGCTCTACGTCAATGAGGAGCTCAATCTCTCTTCCGCCTTTGTCGCCGCCTGGCTGCCGGGCACCGAGGGGGAGGGGATCACCGATCTGCTGTTCAGGGATGCCAAGGGCAAGGTGGCCCATGACTTCCAGGGACGCCTCTCCTTCTCGTGGCCCTTCAGCAAGTGCGCCACCACCATCAATCGCACGCCCACCCACATCCCGGGCTGGCAGCGTCCAGCCTTCGAGCAGGATCCATCGGGTGAGTACGCACCGCTCTTCCCCTATGGCTACGGGCTCAGCTACGGCAAGCCTTCCCCTGTGGCGGCCCGGGTCAGCAACCTCAATACCCTGACCCTGGATAAACGTACCTTCGGCTGCAACGAGAGCGACCCCGCCAAACTGAGCGCCGCTGACAAGGTGCTCGAGCTGTTCGGGCCAAAAGCGGGTGAAGAACACCGTCTGCGCATGGGGGATGCCAGCAACTGGACGGGGACTGAAGTCTCCGGCAACAGCGTGACCGAGATGACCTTCATCAAGGTTCAGCCCATCGACTACCTGCGTCAGCAGGATGCGCGAGCGGTCACCTTCCTCGGGACGGACAAGCCGGGTATCGACTCCGGGGCCACGATCCAGTTGCAGACCACCCAGGTCAAGGGGGCGGATCGTCGCACCTACCTGAAGGGCGAGAGCGAGCTGCAGGTGACGCTGCGGGTGCAGCAGGCGCCAGCGGGTGACATGACGCTGGGGCTGCAGTGTGGCTGGCCCTGCGGCAAGTCCATCGAGATTGCTCCGGCCTTGCGCCAGTTGCCCCCGCAGAAGTGGGTGACCCTGAGTCTGCCCCTGCGCTGCCTCGAAGAGGGCATGGACTTCGCGAAGGTCAATACCCCCTTCATCCTGGGCACCAGTGGACAGGCACGCATCGACATGGCGACCGTACGCTGGGTACCGGCTTCTCTGCTGGGGGCCTCAGGGGAAGTGGTCAGGCTCGATTGCCAGGGCAGGTTGAGCCGATAAGCCGTCAGCCAGATGCACCAGGATGCCTGTCGGGCTCCTGGTGCCTTGATAACCGGCTCCGCCCCGATGCGGAGGGAGAGGTGGGAGAGAAGGATGTCGATCGTACAGCGGATCAGATTGGGCTTTACGCTGCTGCTGGTCCTGTTGCTATTGCTCGGGGCCATTAGTTACCTGAAGACGACCTCCATTCACGGTCGTTTCCAGCAGGTGACCGAGGAGGCGACGCCTCAGGCCCTGACCGCCAGCCGGCTGCGCGCCGCGTTGCTGATGGCTGACAGGGACAGCCTGGCGCATCTCGCCATCCGGGATACGTCGGCGTTCCCCGAGTCCCGTCAGCGTGTTGCCCATGACAAGGTCCGCTATGAGCAGCACATCAAGGCATTCGCGGCCCTGACACTCGATACCGAGAGTGAGCGGCAACTCGCCCGGGTCACCGACCAGGCCCCCCGGCTGTTTACCCTCTCTGAGCAGTTGATGAGCCTGCACGAAGAGTCGGTCGAGCTGGAACGGTTGCTCGCACGGATGCGGAGCGAGCTGCTGCACCTGGACGACAACTACCGTTCGGCGGCAGACCTGCTGGTGCGTTACACGGCGGGTCGGCGCTCTTTGCAGAACAAGGCGGAGCTCATCACCAGCGGTATTGCACGGGATCTCAAGCTGATCCTGCGTGCCGACGGCAACACGGATCTGGTGGCGCTACAGGGGGTGCTGGCCAAAGACATCGACATTGCGAACCAGCGTCTGGAGCGGATTGTTGTCCCCGATGACGTCAAGGCCAGGTTCACCCGCCATGTGGCGCGCATTCCCCAACTGGTATTTGGCGACAAGGGGCTGATTGCCACCCTGGTGCGCCGTCAGCAAATCAGCCAGCAACTCCATGGCTTGCGTGAACAGCAGGAGGCGCAGAGCCAGCAACTGGGGGAGGTCCTGGACAGGCTTATCGCCATCAGCAACCAGAGCATGCAGGAGGACAGGCTGAGTGCCGACGTCGCGGTTGACAGCGCCCGCACCTGGATCGTGATGGTGGCCCTGTGTTCCGTGCTCATCGCCCTCATTGTTGCCTGGAGTTCAGCCCGCAGCATCCAGGTGCCGCTGGTGCGGATCAATCGGGTTCTCGGTCTGATGGCACAAGGGGACATGACGCTGCGGGTTCGCTACCCCGCCAGGAACGAGCTTGGTGAGGTTGCGAACTCCATCGACCAGCTGGCCCACCATACCAAGACGCTCCTGATGGAGGTCCAGACCGGCTCTGAGTACCTGGTGAGCGAGACGCGCAAGACCGCGGAGATCGGCGAGCAGGTGATGTCGCAGGTGCAGGCGCAGAAGGCCCAGACCGATCAGGTGGCGGCCGCCATCTTCGAGCTGGAGACCAGTGCGACCGAAGTGGCGCGCTCGAGCGATCATGTTCGTCGGGAGGTGGGGGAGGCCAATGACGAGAGCCGGCGCGGACGTCATCTGATGCAGGCCAATCGGGATGGCATCGAGCAACTGGCGACCGACATCGCCGGGGCCATGGCGATCACCCGCAAGCTCGAAGGCTACAGCAGCAACATTGGCAACATTCTCGAGGTGATCCGTGGCATGGCTGAACAGACCAACCTGCTGGCCCTCAATGCGGCCATCGAAGCGGCCCGTGCCGGGGAGGCCGGGCGGGGCTTTGCCGTGGTGGCCGAGGAGGTGCGGGCGCTGGCTACCCGTTCACAAGGGGCGACCCAGGAGATCCAGGTGATGATCGACAACCTGCAGGGATGCGCCCGCGATGTGGCGAGCGTGATGGCCCAGAGCCATGAGCAGACCCAGCAGAGTGTGCAGCAGACCCGGGATGTCGAAAGTGCCCTGGCGGGGATCGCCTCGCGCATGGAGGCCATCAAGGAGATTGCGGATCACATGG
Organism: Aeromonas sp. WP2-W18-CRE-05; assembly: GCF_014168615.1. Taxonomy (NCBI): domain Bacteria; kingdom Pseudomonadati; phylum Pseudomonadota; class Gammaproteobacteria; order Aeromonadales; family Aeromonadaceae; genus Aeromonas; species Aeromonas sp. WP2-W18-CRE-05. The sequence continues at coordinate 1,081,811 of NZ_AP021917.1, forward strand.
CTTATGCCGCAGCGGAGCAGATTTCGGTGAGTCAGGGAGTGGCCCAGCACGTGGCGGCCATCGCAGACGTGGCTCACGAGACCGAGCTGGCGTCCCGGGTATCGGCGAGCAGTGGTGAGGTGTTGTCGGGGCTGGCCAGCCAGCAGCAGAGTCTGGTGGCCCGTTTCAAGGTGTAGGAGAGAGGCGATGTGGAAATCTGTGAGTGCCCTGCTGGTCTGGGGGCTGAGTACGGCGGCGGTATCCCAGGAGCTGGTGCTGGAAACCTGGCGCGTGGATGACGAGGCGCTCTGGAAGGAGCAGTTTCTGCCCCGTTTTCAGGCGATCCATCCCGAGATCACCCTTAAGCTGCATTCGCAGCGCTCGGCGGATTACGATCGGGAGCTTGCCGAGCGGCTGGCGGCGGGGAAGGCAGGGGATCTCATCACTTGCCGTCCTTATGATCAGTCCCTGCGGCTGTTCCAGCAGGGGCATCTGCTGGATCTGACGGACCTGCCTGGGATGGAGAGCTTCCCGAGCTTTGCCAAGGCCGCCTGGCAGACCGACTCCGGGGCCCAGACCTTCTGCCTGCCCATTGCCTCCGTGATCCAGGGTTTCTACTTCAATGTCGATATCTTCAACGCCCTTGGGCTGACACCGCCGCGAACCCGTGCCGACTTCTTCGCCGTGCTGGAGAAGGTGAAGCAGGATGGCCGCTATCTGCCGCTGGCGCTGGCGGCTCACGACAGCTGGGTGGTCTCCGAGCTTGGTTATCAGAATATCGGTCCCAATTACTGGCATGGGGAAGATGGCCGCCTGGCGCTGATCAACGGTCAGGCGCGAGTGACCGATGCCCCTTATGTGGCGGCGTTTCGTGAGCTGGCGAGCTGGCGGCCCTATATAGGGGATCATCCAGCCGATGCCACCGAAGCACAGGCGGTGGATGACTTTGCCGCGGGCAAGGCCGCCATGATAGTGGCGGGCTCCTGGTCGCTTGCCCAGTTCACCGGCAAGGTCAATTTTGGTGCCTTCCCGCCCCCTGTCGCGCGGGAGGGGGACACCTGCTATTTCACCGATCACACCGACATGGGGATCGGCATCAATGCCGCCAGCCCGAACAAGGAGGCCGCCCTGAAACTGGTGGAGTGGATGGCTAGCGCCGACTTTGCCGAGCGTTTCTCCAATTCGGTGCCCGGCTTTTTCTCCCTCTCCAATCACTTCTTCGAGCTCAAGGATCCGGTGGCGAGCACCATGATGGGCTGGCGGGATACCTGCGATTCCACCTTGCGTCTGGGGGCGCAGTTCCTCACCCGGGGTGAGCCATCGCTTACCACAGAGCTTGCGGAGGTGTCGCAATCCGTGGTGCTCGGCACCATGACGCCGGAAGCGGCCGCCGCGCGCATCCAGCAGGGGTTGGCAAGCTGGTATCCCCCCCAGAAGGCGGCCACGAGAAGAGCCAGTCTGTGTGAAGCGGACGAGCCTCTCCCCACGCTGGCAACCAGCGCGCCCACCGGGACGGAATCCCCCTTCGCAGCGCCTTGACAGTGGCCACGCTCCCGCAGGGATCTGCACACTCCCCAAGGCGCCTTCAGGCGCCTTGTTTCATTCAGGTCGACCGGGTTCATCGGGTTGTGATTGCCAGGCTTTGGCTGGTGTCATGGGGCCAGGCCGGATTGAGGGCCCGCAGAAGAGGGACGCCAGGTTGTGTGTGGTGTCTGTGCTATGTCAGAGAGTCAAGGTGGAGGACACAGCAGGGGCAAGTCATTCGCTGGGCTGGCGGCTGACAAAAGAAAACGGCCCGAAGGCCGCTTTGCGCTGATGCTGTGCTGGGATCTGATGCTGCGCAGGGAACCGCCCCGGTCTGTGTTCACCCCTTGTACGGCAGTGTGGTATCACGCACCACAATGCTCAACTCGGGCAGTTCGTCCGAGTTCAGCTCCGTGTTCTCGATCAAACCCAACAGAGTCTTGACCATCTTGACCCCCATCTCGTAGATGGGCTGGCGTACCGTGGTCAATGGCGGGTTGGAATAAGTAGAGAAGGGTAGGTCGTCAAAACCGATGAGAGAGACATCCTCAGGCACCCGCAAGCCGCACTGCTTGAGCCCCAGAATGGCCCCGTAACAGGTCTGATCGTTGGCGCAGAAGATGGCGGAGAATTTCCGGCCGCTCTCCACCAGCTTCTTGACGGCATTGAGCCCGCCGACCTCGGCGAAATCCCCCTGGATGACCAGGGAGGGGTCATATTCGATACCTGCGCTCACCAGGGCCTGGCGATAGCCATGATGACGCTCGATGGCATCGTTATGATCCGGTAAACCGACGATATGGGCGATGTCACGATGACCCAGATCCAATAAATAGCGAGTCGCCATGTAGCCACCCAGCCGGTTATTGATGCTGAAGGAGTGTACCCGCTCGGTCATGATATTGTGACCTGTGGCCACAATCGGTATTTGCTGGGAAAACTCGAGCAGTGTTTGCTGATTGACGTGGCCGGTCAAAATAATAAGGCCATCAACCCGTCGGGCCACCAGCAGACGCAACCGCTCAACTTCTTCTTCCGCATTCCAGTGACCGCTGACAATCAGCGGCACATACTCCATGCCCTGAAGAGTGTGTTCAACACCCCGCAACATTTCGTTGGAAAATGGACTCTCCACATGTTGGGTCAAAACACCCAGGGTCATGGACTGACCCGTTTTCAAATATTGCGCCATCAGGTTGGGACGAAAATTCAATTCCTGAATGGCATCTTCCACCGCCTGACGTTTATCTGCGGCCACTTTGGCCGAGCCGTTCAATATCCGGGATACAGTGCTTGCCGAGACACCGGCTCGGCGGGCGATATCATAGACAGTGGCTTTTTTCTCCTGAGCTGACTTCGACATCCCCCCTCCGTACTCGACTGTGAAAACCCCTGGTCATGGCCAGTGTTATATGAATATCTTCTTAATAAATCAGCAAGTTAGGATACCCGTTTCCCCTGGTGGTGACAAGCGATGATGCGCCTTGCCAGGGGAGGGAATGCTACTGCTGGGCGGCAAAAAAGACCTCTTTTGCCTTGGTAAAACCGGCTTGCTCGGCGGCTTTGACCCAGGCGAGCGCCTGCTCATAGTTTTTGCTCTGAACGGCAGTGCGAATATGCTGATAATAATCCAGTTCACCCAACGATTTATCGGGTGAGACCATCACGGGCGATATGGTTTTTGCGATCTGCGTCGCATTTGCAGCAGGCTCTGCGTCCAGCGTCAAATATAGGCGTCCGGTAGCAGAGTGAGGCACTTCCACATTGATGAGGCGGGCGACATCCGTGGTGCGATCATATTGCATGGCGCGCTGGAGATCGTCCGGGTTGAGCCGGGTACTGCCCTGCATGTCCTTCGCCGTGGAATAGATCACCATATAGGCGGCCCGAGCGCTGCCGATGGGGGCTGGAATGGTGAATTCCCCCTGAATGTTCTGCCCTGAAATTAACGAACGACCGTCATAACTGAATGTGGAACCGGGAATGGTTTGAACGGCGTTGTATTGCTCGTCCAGCAACAGGATGCTAGGCAGGAAGACGGTATAGTCGACCGGAATGGTTATTTTGACGCGAGTCGCCTGGCTGACTTCGGGCAGCGAGAAGGCCATTACATAGCTTTTGCCTGAATCAAATGCATAGACCTGGCTGTCGGTGCTCACATCGACCCAGCGGCTCTCCTGCCCGAGGGACTGGAAGCGAAGTTCCTTGAACGACTCGACCGCCACCTTGTTCGACAATTGTTCCCGACCTTGTTCAACCTGTTGCTGCAGGGCGGAGACTGCCGATCCTGGCGAATGCTCCGGGCCCATGCCGGCGCATCCGGCCATCAGCAGACTGACCAGGAAAGGCAGACACTGCTTCGTTCCCTTCATCGTGTTTCCTCGTATGCAATGCGGGTCCCCCAAGGGACCCGAGATTATAGTGCAGATAAGTATCGCGACCTAACCTACCACCACATGTCCGCCTGTACACCGACCAGGAAATCTTCCCGGTCTTCCTGCCAGGGGGTCTCGTTGTTGTGATCGACATAGGTCGTCAGAATGCGGATCTCCGGTGAGGGCCCCATGCCGGTATTGACGGTGAAGGTCGGCACTATGCTGACCTTGTGAGAGGTGCCACCCCGTTCGACGTTGTCGATGATCAGGTTGTTTTTCACATATCCGACTTCCGTCTGGATGGAGAAGAACTCATTGATCGGGAATACCGGGCGCAGAGATGCGGCATACCAGGAATCATGGCCACCCAGCTCGTAGTCGTTGTACTGGTAGGAGAGGGTCGGCAGCAGATGAATATTGGCGCCATACCAGCCACCCCAGAGGAAGAGGCGGTAGGATTGATCGCCTTCCATCACCTTGGACTGGTAGGGTTTATAGCCATCCGCCTTGTCCTGCAGTGTCTTCTGATACAGGGAGCCCTTGCGATACATGGCGGTATTGGTCAGGTTGGCACCCAGCAAGTCCCCTGAACCCAGCCCACGTCCTGCCTGGGCGATGAACTTGGAGAAGCCCCCCGGCATGAAGAAGAAGTCGTCGCGGGAATAGATGACGGTTCCTTCTGCCCCCTTGGTCGCATATTGCTTGTTGTCGCCGGTGAACTCGTTGCTGGGCATCTGCTTGAGTGCGATCTCCATGTCCCAGGCACCGTAGAGGGCGCTGGTGTGGAGGGTGTGCATGGTGGCTTCAGTGCCATTGGCGCGGTCGGAGTGGCTGGTGTCGTTGCTGTTGATATAGGCAAAATCCCACTTGCCACCCGCCATCTCCATGGCTTTGATGCCGACGCCGGTTCCCGAGTAGTCCGTGTAGAAATAGTCGGTGGTCCAGATGTAGTTCTCGCGGTCGTAATAGCGCAGGCCACCCCACATGGTCCCGGTCGGGGTGATGCCACCCAGCTCCACATAGGTTTCTGATACACCGCTTTCGCGAGGCGCGGCACGGGTTTGCAGGCCATCGGCATCGGACTCCACCTTGAAGTGGATGTTGACCGACTTGTTGCTGCCCAGATCCCACAACTTGTTCAGGCCCGCTTCCCAGCTGTTGTCCAGCTCGGAGCCCAGGCGCCCCATGGTCTTGTCCATCTCATATTCGTACCCCGCCTTGGCGAAGTTGTCCTTGGCGTCAAACATCGAGCCGGCACGAATATAACCGTGGAAGCCAAAACTCTCGGCGGCATTCGATACTGCGGGCACTGCCAGCCCGCAACATGCCCCGACAAACAAGGCGAGTGACTTCAATTTCATCTTATTGCTCCAATCCGTAGAAAATTATTTTCAATCGATTTCTCGAAGATTCAATGCCTTGTCACTTGATCTGCTGGCAGGGCTGATTGCTGTCAAAGTCTGCCGGGATGGCTGTTTTCAGGGCCACGTTGGTGAAGGCGAAGCGCAGACCGGCCATGGAGTCCCAGGCCCCGCTCAGGTAGAGCGCCTTTTGCACCGAGCCTGTGTTGGCCGCCGGAATGAGAGAGGCGACCGGCAGGATGCAGCGGTACCAGGTGTCGTCATCGGGCACGATGTTGCTGTCCATGGTGAAGAAGGTGCCAAAGTCCGGGCCTGCGGTACCGTCCATGCGGATCTGGATGTTGGGGGAGTCACCGTAGCTGGAGACTTTCAGGTCGAGCAGCATGGCGCCGTCCTGATAGGCGGAGAGATCCCCATTGGTGCTGTCGGTCCCGAGGAAGGCGGCGCCATTGCCTGGCAGGTCCATGGTGATGACCTGGTTTTCATCGGTCAGGGTGCCGCCGAAGCTGGCTGCCGGGTAATCGGCGCTGCGGTCCAAGGCCTGGCTCTTGTCACCGGAGTAGTAGAGTGCGGCATCGGTGGCCACCAGCGCGGGGGCATTGTTGACGCCGGAGCCTGTGTCCGGATTGGTACCTGGATCGGTACCGGGATCGGTTCCCGGGTCGGTGCCTGGGTCTGTGCCCGGGTCGGTAGCGCCGCCAGGCGCTTCACAGGTGACCGGGTCGACAACGGGCTTGGCCGAGGTGGTGAGCAGGTACTTGATGTTGGTGATTTCGTAGTTGAAGGCTTCCTTGGTGGCCAGGTGGAACGGTGTGCCCACAGTGGCGAGGTTGATGGCCGTGGCACCGGGGAAGGGCTTCATGCAGTTGATGGGCAGCGTGAGCGTTTCCCAGTCGCCGGAACCGGTCAGGGCGCTGGCAATGGGCAGGCTGCTGCGGTTGGGATACTCGTTGTCGATGGAGGCATTGAGCACTTCCGGCACCTTGCTCTTGGTCCGCAGCTGGAACTCGATGAAACCGGAGGCGTATTTGCTCAGGTTCAGAGGGGTGGCGGATTTGAGCATGAAGGTGCCATCTCCGTCACCGGCTACCTGCACATCGGCGGTGTCATCGGTACCGGCATTGTTGATGAGCACGGCGCTGATGCTGGTCATGGCGACGGGAGAAGCGGTGACCGGTTGCAAGCTCCAGTTGTCCTTCTCTGACTGGATGCTGGGGGTTGTACCCCCATTGGCACCGACCCCGAACAGGATCAGGGTGCTGTCGCCAGGGGGCGTGGTGCCACCGTTGTCGCCACCGTTATTACCACCGGTGTTGCCACTATTCGAGTCGATATTATCGGCCCCACCACACCCGCCAAGCAGGGCAGCGGCGATCAACGACGCCAAAAGTCCTTTTTTTGATGCATTCATACTGACCACTCCAATCAATGGGAAAAATATCCACCGCGATGAACCGTCAAGACTCAAACAGACGCTATGCAATCGATGCCAAGACAAATCATGCTGGCTTCATTTTCTTGAAATCGATTTCCAATGCAATGCTTATCCCCTGTGATGATCAAAGTTTGTGTTTCAAATCACAGAAAACGTGTCCTGACGACCAGCTGATGGGATGTGCAAGAAAGAGTTATCTTTAAATGAAAAGAGTTTATGATGTTGTTTTTAATGATTTATTTTATTTTTCTCTTGAGACTGACGATCAGAGGGAAAGTTTCGGAGTAGATCTGCAATGTATCTGAGGTGATTGCGATGTGTCGATTTCTGAGTAACACTTAAATTGACTTCGATTTCATGGTGTATTGCATGAGAACCAGGGTGTCATCAACCTTGCGGGGGCCTCTCCAGCGGTTCAGGCACCAGGAGTGTCCAGCCTTGACTGGTGATGGCAGACAGCATGCAGTCGATGAGGCCAAGGGAGTCGGCCGTCAGAGCGATGTTGAGGCCGGGTTCCTGCAGGGTCGGCACCGACCCTGGATGATGCAAGCCCCCTGTGCCAGATAGCAGATCGCCATCTTGGAGAAGACCAAGGATGCACCGGCGACGGAGGGCTGGTCACAAACCCTGGAGAGGTAACCCGCGATAAGGCCACCCCCGCAGCATCGGCCATGAACCACAGGTCCGGCACCATGGCGCGCTCATCCTCTTCGAAGGAACGCAGAATGGTGCCAGGCATGCATTGCATGATCATCGCCTCCCCAGGGCCAGCAAACCCGCACAGCGGTCAGCATGATCGGTGCTGTGCTCGCTGTGCCCGCCAGGCCTGAATGCGCGCCTGGGTGCCGATGACGAAGACAAAAAAGACCGGCACGAAGAAGATGGCCAGCAGGGTGCCGCTGATCATGCCGCCGAACACGCCGGTGCCGATGGCATGCTGGGTCTCCGCGCTGGCACCACTGGCAAGCATCAGCGGCACCACGCCGAGGGTGAAGGCGAGCGACGTCATCAGGATGGGGCGCAGGCGCAGGCGGGCGGCGGTCACCGCAGCGTCAAGCAGCGAGCGCCCTTCGCCGTGCAACTGGCGGGCAAACTCCACGATGAGGATGGCGTTCTTGGCCGACAGACCGATGATGGTGATCATGCCCACCTTGAAGAAGACGTCGTTGGGCATGCCGCGCAGCATCACCGCCGCCACGGCGCCGAGCAGGCCCAGGGGGACCACCAGCATCACGGAGAGCGGAATGGACCAGCTCTCGTAGAGCGCGGCCAGCACCAGGAAGACCACCAGCGCCGACAGCAGCATCAGCAGGGGGGCCTCGGCCGCCGACTGGCGCTCCTGCAGCGACTGTCCCGTCCAGGCCAGGGCGAAGCCTGGCGGCAATTGCGCCACCAGGCGATCCATTTCCGCCATCGCGGCGCCACTGGACACCCCGGGGGCGGCACTCCCGGAGAGACGCACGGCGGGGAAGCCCTCGAAGCGCATCATCTGTTGCGGCGACTGGCGCCAGGTCGGCGTCACCACCTCCCGCAGGGGCACCATGCCGCCGCTGGCATTGCGCACCCGCAGGCCGAGTACGTCATCGAGCTGCATGCGCGCCGATGCGTCGGCCTGCAGGATGACCTGCTGCATGTGCCCGCCGTTGGGAAAGTCGTTGATGTAGAGCGACCCCATCGCCGCCGACAGGGTGCTGCTCACGCTGGTGAACGAGAGTCCCATGGCCTCGGCCTTCTGCCGGTTGATCTCGAGGTGAATGCTCTGGCCGGGGGGCAGGCTGTCGGGATAGACATCGCTCACCACTTCGCTTTGGGCCGCCAGTGCCAGCAGTTGCGCCTGGGCGGCCAGCAGCGCGGCTTCCCCCTGGTTGGCCCTGTCTTGCAGGAAGAGCGTGAAACCCGAAGAGGTGCCCAGTTCGTCGATGGCGGGCGGCAGCAGACTCATCACTGTGCCTTCCTTGCTGTTGGCCATGGCGGCCTGTGCCAGCTCTGCCTCTTCGGCGGCCGTGGCGCCATGACGCTGGTCCCAGTCTTTGAGCATGGTGAAGGCCATGGCCGCATTGGGGCCGGCGCCGGAGAAGCTGAAGCCTTGCACCACCAGATTGGTGTCGAGCGCCTCGCGAGAGGCCACATGGGCCTCGAACTCCTTGATGACGGCCAGGGTGCGCTCGCTGGTGGCGCCGGTCGGCAACTGGATGGAAGTCATGAAGTAGCCCTGATCCTCGTCCGGCAGGAAAGAGGAGGGCAGCTGGGTGGCCGCAATGGCCAGCACGGCGCAGAGGGCGGCGAAGGTAGCCATCACGCGTCCGCTGCGCCCGACCAGCCGGGTGACCCGAACGCCGTAGCCTGTGGTGAGCCGCTCGACGCCCCGGTTGAAGGCGCCGAAGAAACCGCGCTTCTCATGGTGACTCGGGCTGACCGGACGCAGCAGGGTGGCGCAGAGCGCCGGCGTCAGGGTCAGGGCGAGGAAGGCGGAAATCAGGATCGAGACCGCCATCGACAGGGTGAACTGCTGGTAGATGACCCCCACGGAGCCGCTGCCGAACGCCATGGGGATGAACACCGCCGTGAGCACCAGAGTGATGCCGATCACCGCCCCGCTGATCTCCTTCATGGCCCGCGATGTCGCCTCTCGGGGCGATAGCCCCTGGGTGGCCATCAGGCGCTCGACGTTCTCCACCACCACGATGGCGTCGTCGACGATGATGCCGATGGCCAGCACCATGCCGAACATGGTCAGGGAGTTGATGGAAAAGCCGGCCAGCAGCATCACCGCGAAGGTGCCAAGCAGGGCGATGGGGGCGACGATGGCCGGGATCAGGGTGTAGCGCAGGTTCTGCAGGAAGAGGAACATCACCAGGAACACCAGCACCATGGCTTCCAGCAGGGTGTGGATCACCTTGTCGATGGAGACCTTGACGAAGGGGGCCGAGTCGAACGGGATCGAATAGGCCATGCCCGCCGGCAGAGTGGGGGCGAGCTGAGCGAGACGGGTGCGCACCGCATCGGCGGTGCGCACGGCGTTGGCGCCGGGGGAGAGCTGGATGGCGGCGCTGGTGGCAGCCACCCCGTTCTCGCGGTTGGAAAAGGCGTAGGATTGCGCCCCCAGCTCGACCCGGGCCACGTCACCCAGCACCAGCTTGGCGCCATCACTTCCGGCCCGCAGCACGATGGCGGCGAACGCCTCGGGAGTGGTCAGTTGCCCCTCTACCGTGAGGGGAACCGTCAGTCGCTGGCCAGGCAGGGCGGGTTCGTCGCCGAGGCGCCCCGGTGCAATCTGCACGTTCTGCTGCTCGATGGCCTGCGCCACCTCGCTGATGGTCAACCCGTAGGCGGCGAGCTTGCCCGGATTCACCCAGATGCGCATGGCCTGCTCGGCGCCAAACAGTTGCACTCGCCCCACGCCGTCGATGCGGCGCAGCTCCTGCACGATATTGCGGGCCATGTAGTCGTTCAGCGCGACCTCATCGAAGCGGCCATCCGGTGAAGTCATGCCGACCATCATCAGAAAGCCGGACGAGGCGGACTCCACCTGCAGGCCGGTTTGCCGCACCGCCTGTGGCAAGCGAGGCTCGACCGCCTTGATGCGGTTTTGCACGTCCATCTGGGCCAGCTCCGGATCGGTGCCCGGCTTGAAGGTGGCGGTGATCTGCGCGCTGCCGGAGGCATCTACCGACGACTCGAAGTAGAGCAGGTTCTTCACCCCAGACAGCTCGCGCTCGATAAGGCTCACCACCGCATCGTTCAGGGTCTGCGGCGTGGCGCCCGGATAGGTGGCATAGAGGGTCACCGAAACCGGCGCCACCGAGGGATAGCGGGAGATGGGCAGCTTGGGGATGGCGATGACCCCCGCCAGCACGATGAAGAGGGCGATCACCCAGGCAAACACCGGGCGATGAATGAAAAACTGCGGCATGAAATGTCTCCGATTCAACGGTTACCGGCGTCAGCCTGCTGGCTGACTGCGGGGGATTGCCAGGGATGGGCAATGACTTGCGTCCCCGGGGTCAGGCGGTCGATCCCCTCGATCACCACCCGCTGTCCGGCGTTGAGCCCGGACGTGATGCGGTACTGGCTATTCACCAGTTCAGCGGTGTTGACCGGAACCAGTTGTGCCTGCCCCTGGCCATCCACCACCCACACGCTGGTCTGGCCCGATGTGCGCACCACCGCCTGCTGAGGCACGCTCAGGGCGTTGGCATAGCGGGCACGGGGAATGCGCGCCTGTACGTAGAGGCCGGGCAAGAGCCGCCGCTCCGGGTTGTCCACCAGTACCCGCAGCAGTACGTCACCGGTCCCGGCATCCACCTCGATGCCGGAGAAGAGGATGTGCCCCTGCATGCCGAGCGGCTTGCCGTCGCTGCCGAGGATGTCCACCGCCAGTTCCGGTGTCGTCGAGCCAGCTTGCTGGCGCAGGGTGTCCAGCACAGAGGCCGGTTGACGCACATCGACGTAGACCTGATCGATCTGCTGGATCCTGGCCATGGGAGTGGCGTCGGTGGGGGACACTAGGGCCCCTTCACTCACCAGCGCCTGATCGATGCGCCCGGCGATGGGGGCTTCCACGCTGGCAAATTGCAGGTTCAGCTGGTGCCGGGCCAGGGTCGCCCTGGCCTGAGCCACGTCGGCGGCCGCCTGATCACGCTGGGAGACAGCATCGTCATAGGTCTGGCGGCTGATGGCCTCGGTGCGCAGCAGCGGCACCAGACGGTCAATCTGGATACGGGCGCGGGCCAGCACGGCCTCCGCGCGCTGCAATGCTGCGGCGGCGCTGTCGACATCTGCCTTGAAGGGGGCCGGATTTATCTGGAACAGCACGGTGCCTGCGCCGATTTCGTCGCCCTGCTCGAACAGGCGGCGCTGCACGATGCCGCTGATCTGGGCGCGAATCTCGGCGCTGCGCACCGCAGCCACCCGGGCGGGCAGCTCCTCGCTGATGACCAGGTCCTGACCTGCCAGCGTCATCACCGACACCTGAGGAAGGGTCGGCGCATCTTGCGCTTGCGTCACCCCATCGCAACCTGCCAATCCGAATGCGGCAATGACGGCGAGCAAAGCGCCCGCATACCGCTGTTTGACAAACATCATATTCACCTCGTTAAACCGCCTCCCGGGCATGGTGTTGCCGCGAGAGCACATCGAGCGGGCATTATGGAGAGGGGCTATTGCGAATGATTCGAGGCTTTGTGGAGAATCCATGGAGGCGGTGATAAAGTTCAAACCCACCATTTTCGAGGCCGACCATGTCGTATCTTCCTGCTTCCGCCAACCCGGCGGCCCAGTCACTGGTACTGATTGCAGAGGATGAAGCCGAGATAGCCGACATCCTCGCCGCTTACCTGCAACGCCACGGATTGCGCACCCTGCATGCCGCCGATGGCCGCGAAGCCCTGGCCATGCACCAGACATGCAAACCCGATCTCCTGTTGCTGGATGTGCAGATGCCGCAGCTCGATGGCTGGCAGGTGCTCAGCGAGATCCGGGCCCGTGGCGACACGCCGGTGATCATGCTGACCGCTCTGGATCAGGACCTCGACAAGCTGATGGGGCTGCGCATGGGGGCGGATGACTATGTGGTCAAACCCTTCAACCCGGCCGAAGTGGTGGCTCGGGTACAGGCGGTGCTCAGACGCAGCCAGGCTGCGAAGCAGACCACGGCCCGGGTGCTGCGGGTCGGCCCCTTCCAGATCGATCTGGAGAGCCACGAGGCCAGCATTTGCCGCGATGAGGGGCAGCAGATGCTGGATCTGACCCTGACCGAGTTCAAGTTGCTCGCCTCCCTGATGCGGGCACCCAAGCGGGTGTTCAGCCGCGCCGAACTGCTGACCCACTGCCTGCCGGAGGGGGATACCCAGGAGCGCACGGTGGACAGCCACATCAGCAAGCTGCGCAAGAAGCTGGAGGCACAGGGCATCCAGGGGGTGCCCGCCAGTGTCTGGGGCGTCGGCTATCGCTTCGGGGGCGATGCGTGAGATCGGCACCCGGCCTGCGCAGGCAGATCATCCGCTCCCTGGGGCTGATGGCACTCGGCATCATCTGCCTCGCGGTGATCGGCACCTATGTGTTCTACGCCATTGCCGTGACCTATGTGCCTGGCAGCATCTCCGAGAGCTGGATGCCATCCAGGGTCGAGATGATCTGGATCGGCTCGACCATTCTTATTGCATTGGGGATGGCGCTGTACGTGGCGGTGCGCCTCTCTCGGCGCATCCTGACCCCGCTCAATTCGGTGGCGAACAGCCTGCGAGAGGTGGCAGAGGGCAAACTCGATGCGCGCGTGCCGCTGGATGAACAGGCGATCGGGGAGACGGCGCAACTGGTGCGGGACTTCAACACCATGGCCGAGCGACTGCAGAGCATGACCCGCGAGCGGGAGTTCTGGAATGCCGCCATCGCCCACGAATTGCGCACCCCGGTGACCATCTTGCGTGGCCGATTGCAGGGGCTGGCCGAAGGGGTATTTCCGCCAGAGCGTGCGCTCTTTGAAGGTTTGTTGCGCCAGGTGGAGGGATTGACCCACCTGATCGAAGACTTGCGGGTATTGAGCCTCAACGACAGCGGCCACCTGGAGTTGCAACGAACAGAGGTCAGGCTGGCTGATGAGCTTGCAGTGGTGCTCGAGGCGTTTGCCACCCCTCTGGCTGCGAGCGGTTTCACCCTCAAACGGGAGCTCGATGCCGAACTCTGTGTCTGTTGCGATGCACTTCGCATCCGTCAGGCCCTGATGGCGCTGCTGGAAAATGCCCAGAAGCACGCGATGCCGGGCATGCTGACCGTGCGCCTGCATCGTTCGGGCACCCAGTGCATCCTGAGCGTGGAAGACGAAGGGCCTGGCATCAGCGAGGAGGTCGCCGCCCATATCTTCGAGGCGTTTCGCCGGGGGGATCCGTCACGCTCACGCAAGAGTGGCGGCAGCGGGCTCGGGCTGGCCGTGGTCAAGGCCATTGCCGAGGCCCACGGCGGCAGTGCTGTTTGCCAACCCGGCGGGCGGGGCGGCACCCTGTTCCTGCTTTCATGGCCCCTCTTGCACCCTGACGGCAGGTCATGACCCCGCGTTGCCGCATCGGCTCGGGATGGGCGCGCCGAGGCGCGTGTGTTGACTGTGATCCAACAGCCCAAAAAAAGCCCATCTCATGGTGAGAGACGGGCTTTTTTTATGGCTTGCAGGCAGCGCCCTCATGGGGGCGCCGGGATCAATGCTCGGCCAGCAGGGGCTCTCCCTCCTGGCGTTTGTCGTGGATGGCAAAGCGATCGACCAGGGTGGCACTGGCGTCGTTCAGGCCGATGACCGCCACCTCTTTCCCCTCGCGGCGGAACTTGATGACCACCTTGTCGAGGGCCGTGATGGCGGTGATGTCCCAGAAGTGGGCGTGCGTCAGGTCGATGACCACCTTCTCCACTTCCTCCCTGAAATCGAAACTGGCCAGGAACTGCTCGGCGCTGGCAAAGAAGACCTGGCCCCGCACCAGATAGGTACGCACGGCGCCGCTGCGCTCGCTGTTGCTCTTGACCAGCATGACGCGGGCAACCTTGTGGGCGAAGAAGAGGGAGGCGAGCAGCCCCCCCACGAAAACCCCGAGTGCCAGGTTGTGGGTCGCGACCACCACGGCGACGGTGGTCACCATCACCAGATTGGTGGAGAGGGGGTGGCTCTTCAGGTTGCGTACCGACTCCCAGGAAAACGTGCCGATGGAGACCATGCTCATCACGGCTACCAGGGCTGCCATGGGGATCTGACGGATCCACTCATCCATGAAGACCACCATCAGGATGAGCAGGGTCCCCGCCACGAAGGTGGAGAGGCGGCCGCGGCCACCGGATTTGATGTTGATGACGGACTGGCCAATCATGGCGCACCCCGCCATGCCTCCCAGCAGACCGGCGCCGATGTTGGCGATCCCCTGACCCTTGCACTCGCGGTTGCGATCGCTTGGGGTGTCGGTCATCTCGTCGACGATGGTTGCCGTCATCATGGACTCGAGCAGTCCCACCACCGCCAGCCCCGCTGAGTAGGGGAAGATGATGGCCAGGGTCTCCAGATTGAGGGGCACGTCGGGCCAGAGGAAGACCGGCAGGGTATCGGGCAGCTCGCCCATGTCGCCCACGGTACGGATGTCGATGCCCAGGGTGATGGCCACCGCCGTCAGGATGACGATGCACAGCAGGGGGGAGGGGAGCAGTTTGCCCACCACGGGAACGAGGGGGAACAGATAGATGATGCCAAGCCCGGCCGCGGTCATGGCGTAGACCAGCCAGGTGACGTTGGTGAGTTCGGGCAGCTGGGCCATGAAGATAAGGATGGCCAGGGCGTTGACGAAGCCGGTCACCACGGAGCGGGAGACGAATCGCATCAGGCTGCCGAGCCTGAGGTAGCCCGCCGCTATCTGGAAGAGGCCGGTGAGCAGGGTGGCCGCCAGCAGATACTGCAGGCCATGTTCCCTGACCAGGGTCACCATCAGGAGCGCCATGGCGCCGGTGGCGGCGGAAATCATGCCGGGACGACCGCCGACGAAGGCGATGACCACGGCGATGCAGAAGGAGGCATAGAGGCCGACCTTGGGGTCGACGCCCGCAATGATGGAGAAGGCGATGGCCTCCGGGATCAGCGCCAGGGCGACGACGATACCCGACAGCAGATCGCCCCGTATGTTGGAGAACCACTCTTGTCTTGCACGTTCCAGCATGGGGATTTTCTCGCTCGTTGAGGGTCCATGGCCACAGGCCCGCAAATCAGGGGAAATGGCGGGGATCACAGGGTTGCATTGGCTGTTGGTGGCCGGGTAAACCGACCGGTCGGCATAACCGGAGTCAGGCGGCAGAGGCTGCACAGGGCAGGGTCAGGGCGGCGTGACGGCCACCCCAGAGCACATAACAGGCATAAGGGGCGCATGTTAACAGCCGGTGCCAGGCCGGGGAAGCCCGTAAAGGGCCAGAAACGGGGGACGGGACACAAAACGATCGGCCTGTCAGTGACCAAGGTCTCATCTGGAAAGTTTATTATCCCTTCCCCGTCGAGTGCTGTTATATGATTGCGATGTTTTTTGCAAAAACTCGTGATTTTAATGCAGTTAAGTTCTGGTTATTGGTATTTCGCTCTGCGTCATGCCCTCCATCCCGCCGAGAGCGAGCCCCTTGATGCTCGTGGCGGGCCCTGAGATCAGGGTTTCACGGGTTCCGTTTCTATTTGTTGGCACGTGATTCAGCTCCCATTGGGTTTCATGAAAAACAATGCCGACACCATTTGAAAACAATTCGACAACATGGATACAAGCTACGCGTTAGATCTCATCTCCCGGTTCGAACAGGCCGACGATGAGCACACCATAGTGGCGTTGCTGCGCCAGTTGACGACACAGGCGGGATTTGACTACTTCAGATTGGCCCTGATGTCTCCCAGCACCATACAGCGACCGGATGTCACCATCTTCAATGGTTGTCCTCAGGAGTGGGTTGACGCCTATACCCAGGCCAACTTCTTTGCCATCGATCCCGTCGTCCAGCGCGGCATGGAGCAGAGCACCCCCATCCTGTGGGCGGATCTCATGGTGCAGGGGGTCTGTGACGATGAGCGCCTTGCGGTGATGACGCTCGCGCAGCAGGCGGGATTGCGCGACGGCATTACGTTTCCCTGGCACGGGGCCAACGGTCATGTGGGCCTGCTCTCCCTGATCACCAGCACACCTCGCACCAGAGCGCAGTGGCTCTCTGCGGTGCCTTTTCTCAGCTGGCTATCCATGCATATCTTCGAGGCGGTGGTGAGAGTCTGCCTGGTAGGGGAGTCCTCTCATGATGCCCTGAGCCTGCGCGAGCTGGAGGTGTGCCGTTGGGCGGCGGAAGGGAAGCAGACGAGCGATATTGCGCAGATCCTGGGGATCACCCCGCGCACGGTGACCTTTCATCTGAACAATGTGGTCACCAAGCTGGGGGCCAGCAGCAAGTGCCAGGCGATCTCCTGGGCGCTGAAACAGGGGGTGGTGAGGTTGAATGTAGAGCTGGCCGCCGTCGCCAATGTGGACGAACAGTAGTGTTCCCGTCGGATTGGCGCAAAAAATTGCGCGCATACCAGAATATTGAACTGCCAGTGCAATGACTGATGGTCAAACGTGTTGAAAAGTACAACTTATTGCGCCGAGCGTACTGCCTTATGGGGAGATTTTTTATAACTGATTGAAATGTAATGGGTAAAAAGAGTGGCATGGACGCTGCTAACGGATTCGGGCGAGTGTCATAACCGTTCAACCATCAGGAGCAATTCCATGCCAACCCCATGTTATATCAGCATCGAAGGTAAAACCCAGGGCAACATCACCGCCGGTGCCTTCACCTCCGATTCCGTCGGCAACATCTTCGTGCAGGGCCACGAAGACGAGATGCTGGTACAAGAGTTCCAGCACGTCGTCACCGTGCCGACCGATCCGCAATCCGGTCAGCCGGCGGGTCAGCGCGTCCACAAGCCGTTCAAGTTCACCGTTGCCCTGAACAAGGCCGTGCCGCTGATGTACAACTCCCTGGCCTCCGGCGAGATGCTGCCGAAAGTGACCCTGAAGTGGTACCGCACCTCCGTCGAGGGCAAGCAGGAGCACTTCTTCAGCACTGTGCTGACCGATGCCACCATCGTTGACATCGACTGCCAGATGCCCCACTGCCAGGATCCGGCGAAGTCCGACTTCACCCAGCTGATCCAGGTCTCCATGGCCTACCGCAAGATCGACTGGGAGCACACCGTTGCCGGTACCTCTGGTGCGGATGACTGGCGCGCGCCGATCGAGGCCTGATCACCGATTTATTGATTGCCGTTGTTCCTTGTAGTGCACCCCAGGGCCTGATGACTGCCGTGTCAGCCGTCACCAGACCCGTGCAAGCTTTCTCCGACCCATTCAACCGGATGTGGTCGGAGCTTTTGTGTTTTGCCATCCGGCTGCATGGCGGCTGGATGGCAAAGCACAACGAAGGCCGGTCGCGCCATCTCCCACGATTGCCTTGTCAGATGAAAGCGGCGCTTCTCAGTTTGCACCGTGCCTTCCCTCGCGATGCTGATGGCGATGGTGACCCATCTTGCGACGCGCCTGATCTCAGACGTCATCCGTGCAGCTCCCAGGGCTGCGAACTGGCAGGTTAAGGAGCCCTCATGGCAGACAGCACAGGATTACAATTCACCGTCAAGGTGGGGGCTCTGCCCGAGAGTTCTTTCGTGGTGGCCGAGTTTGCGCTGGATGAAGCGCTCAATCGGCCATTCAACCTGCGCCTTGAGCTGGCGAGTGCCCAGCCCGACATCGACGTTGGCGCCGTGCTTGACCAGCCGTGCGAGCTGCTGGTCTGGTACAACGGCGAGCCGCAGCGCCGGGTGTGCGGGGTGGTCAGTGATTTTGCGCAGGGTAACAGCGGTTTTCGCCGCACCCGCTATCAGCTCATGGTGCAGCCGGCCCTGTGGCGGCTGTCGCTTCGCCACAACTCCCGCATCTTCCAGGCGCAGAAGCCCGATGAAATCCTCAGTATCCTCTTGCAAGAGCACGGCATCACCGATTACGCCTTTGCGCTCAAAAACGAGCATGCCCAGCGGGAATACTGTGTTCAGTACCGGGAAACCGACCTCGACTTTGTGAACCGCCTCGCCGCCGAAGAGGGGATGTTCTACTTCCACGAGTTTGAAGCGGGCAAGCACCGCATCGTCTTTGCCGACGACGCGGCGGCATTGACTCAAGGCCCCGAGCTCTTCTTCAACCTCGGCAATCGTTCCCTTGAGCAAGGCCCCTATGTGCGGCAGTTCCACTACCGGGAGGCGGTGCGCCCCTCGGATGTGGAGCTCAAGGACTACAGCTTCAAGACCCCGGCCTACGGTCTCTCCCACAAAAAGGTGGGAGCGGAGCTGACCCACCAGCGCGACACCTACCAGCACTTCGACTATCCGGGTCGCTACAAAGCGGACCCGAGCGGCAAGGCCTTTGCCCAGCACCGGCTCGATGCGCTGCGCAGCGATGCCGTGGCGGGCCAGGCTAAGTCCAACTACGCCGCCTTGCAGCCGGGGCAGACGTTTGCACTCACCGAACATCCCAACGGCAGCCTCAACACCGACTGGCAAGTCGTGCGCATCCAGCATACCGGCTTGCAGCCCCAGGCGCTGGAAGAGGAGGGGGGCAGTGGCCCCACCGTCTATCACAATGAGTTCGGCGTGGTGAAAGCCAGCACCACCTGGCGGGCCCGTATTGGCAGCCCGGAAGCCCCCCACAGGCCCATGGTGGATGGCCCGCAAATCGCCATGGTGGTGGGTCCCGAAGGGGAGGAGATTTACTGCGACGAACACGGCCGGGTGAAGCTGCAATTCCCGTGGGACCGCTACGGCAGCTCCAACGACCAGAGCTCCTGCTGGGTGCGAGTCTCCCAGGGCTGGGCCGGTGGTCAGTACGGCATGATGGCCATCCCGCGCATCGGCCACGAGGTCATCGTCTCCTTTTTGGAAGGCGACCCTGACCAGCCCATCGTGACCGGTCGCACCTTCCACGCCACCAACCGGTCGCCGTATGAGCTGCCTGCCAACAAGACCCGCACAGTGCTGCGCACCGAGACCCACCAGGGGGAGGGTTTCAACGAGCTGCGCTTTGAAGACCAGGCGGGGCAGGAAGAGGTTTATATCCACGGTCAGAAAGACCTGAACGTGCTTATCGAAAATGATGCCGCCTGGCATATCAAGCACGACGAACACAGGGACATCGACAATGAGCGGGTGACCCGCATCAAGACCAATGACCATCTCACCGTCAATGGAGAGAAGCGCGATCACATCAAGGCCGACTATTCCCTGACCGTGGATGCCAGCTTGCACCAGAAGCTGGGGCAATCCCTGCTGGTGGAAGCGGGAAGCGAGGTACACCACAAGGCGGGCATGAAGATCGTGATGGAGGCGGGTGCCGAGCTGACCCTCAAGGTGGGGGGGAGTTTTGTCAAAATCGACCCGAGCGGTGTCACCCTCTCGGGCGGCTCCATCAAGATGAACTCAGGCGGCAGCCCGGGGTCTGGCTCTGGCTGGGGTGGCCAGATGCCGATCCAGCCCGGTGCGGTTGAGGTGGTGGCGCCACCACCTCCCATGGACCCCGCACGTCAGATTGCGACGCTCAAGTCTGCCGAACCTGTGTGCGAGATCTGTGAGCAACTGGCCAGACAGGAGGGTGGTGGCTGATGGCCATGGCTTTCGTCGCAGAGCGTCCCGACATCGAGCTGAACAGCGGTGAGCAACTCTATCTGTTGCTCGATGGGGCGCGCATTCCCGCGCTGGAGCGCGCGTTGTTCGAGCAGGACCCATTGCCTTCCTATCAGCCTGTTTACCTTCACGCCCCCTGGGACAGCTTGCGAGAAGTGAGCCCCTGTCTGGTCTGTGCAACGCCCAATTTGCTGGATTGGTTTATGCAAAACCGCGATGCATCATGGGGTTACCTGTTATCGTCCCCTCTTTCTCTGTTGCCGTTGGCCGAGCGACTGCGTGGGCTTATCGAGGTGGAGAGTCCCTATGGCAGCAGAATTTTGCTCAAGCTGGCCATGCCGGAGACCATGTGGCGGCTGTTTATGGATGATGAACCCTGGCTTTGGCAGGGGGTGGCTCAAGTCTGGATCCCGACCCGGCAGGGGGAGGAGCAGGTGTGGCAGCACAAGGTTGCCGCGCCTGGAATGGGGTCCCCCATGGGGGATCGCCTGCGACTTTCCGACGTGCAGTGGCGCCGTCTGGGAGAGGTGAGCTGGTTGCACACCCTCGATGGGATAAGAGCACACATGCACACCTGGTTTGGGGCTCGCATGCAGACGCTGCCAGAACCCATGGCCTGGATTGCCCATTGGGCTGATTACGCCTATGCCCAGGGATTCGAGAGCAAGCGGGATCTGCTGCTGTTTTTCAATGTGATGGGGTATCTCGGTAGTGGCTGGTTTGATGAAGATGAGCATCCCCGGATCAAGGCGTTGATTACCCAGCGTTCGCCTCAGACCCCTTCGCAACGTATCGAGCAGGCCGCCGAGCTTGCTGCCGCATTGAGCAACAAGGATCAAGACGCATGAGTACGCCCAATCAAACCGCCCAGTGTGCAAGTACGACCGACAGCAAGAGCCCGGCAGGAGTCTGTCCGCTCAAGAACAAGAAGATTGCCATCATCCCGGTGCGTTATGCCCTGGATGAGCCGTTCTCCCCGCTACAAAAGCAGCCTCACCCAGTCCCCGCCGGAGCAGGCTTTGTGGTGCCTTTCAAGTTGAAAGAGAGCGGTTATGCCTTGCGCCAACTGCGCGATGGCTGGCTCTATGTCTATGACGAAAAGACCAAGACATTTGATGAGTACGAGATAAAGGGAGCGACCTTCATCAGCCAGAGCAAGGGAAGCAAGGGGCATCTGCTCTACCCGGCGAGCCATACCCTCTCCCTCGCTTATTCTCCCCAGCGCTGGACGGGGCGCATCAAGCATGAGATGGAAAAGAGCGGCGGTTTGCGCACCACCTGGATGCGGCAGGTGAAAGTGGGCAGTTTTGCCAGCACCATGAAGGCCCCTCATTGCGGTCTGCCAGATGTGCTCGACAAGGTTGCGGACCTGGGGATGTCCAACAAGGGATTTGTGCTCTCTTCTACCCCTCTTGCCAAGCCTGCCGAAGAGGACAAGCAGGGGATCAAGTTGCTGGCTCACAAACCGGCGAGTTCGCCGACTGCCTACAAGGCGGGCATACCGGATCCCAAGAGCGCCATGGTGGTCGCTCTGGAGGACCCGCTGGCCGATCTTGCCGACCTTTCCATGAAGGTCAATCAACTGCTCGCCAAGCGCGAAGCTCTGCTGGGGAAAGATGATGCCACCATCAAGGTCAACAGCCACAAGCTGATGATGGCGGAGGTCACGCGCAACCTGGCCAGGGTGCGGTTCGACGAGAAGGAGTTGCCCGCCTCCGTCAGGGGAAATGTCGCCAGGACCCAGGCCTTTGAAGAGGCGCTGGATGATTATCTTGGGGATCGCTACCTCGCCGACATGGAGAGCATGACGGCAGAGCCAGGGATGGCGATGTTCAGTTCCCCTATGGAGAAACGGGCTGATGAGAAGCTGAAAATCTTGCGGGAACAATATGGTTTCAATCCATCCCAAAAACAGGTTTCCCAATGGAAAGAGCGCGCCGCCTTCCAGGATGAGGTCAACTGGAGCGGGCTCAATGCCTTTATCAAGCAGTACCAGGTGCCACTCAATGAGCTGGAGCTGGCCCTGACGCGGGCTCATGAAGACCTGTTCAACGGTGTGACCCGCCTCAAGGCCGATCCGCTGCCCTTTGGTCTGGACAACAGAACACCCAAGGGACAAGCCTATCTGCAGACCTTGTTTGCCGAGGTCGGGCCGGTACTCTCTCTTAGCTGCCACACGGAGGAGAGGAAGAAAGCGCTGGAGAAACTGCTGGGCGAAAAGAGCCGCGACAACTTGCTGGCGCTAGCCCCTTATGGCTTTGATGCCGCGTTGCACAAGGGATTGAGCGAGCTGACGGTAGACAATGCTTGGCTCAGCACCTCCTCTGGGGATATGACAGCCCTCTATGGCAGAACGGCTGATCTGGAGACGCTATTGGGGGACGAGAGATTCAAGCAAAAGTCCTGGTTCCAGACGCTCGAAGCCGTCATTGAAGCCATGAAAATGGCTGGAAAGTCCATGGCCAAGGGGGCTCACGCCCAGATCATGGCAGCCATCTTGCCCCACGCCTGGAAGAACAACCTGGCGGGCAACCTCAGACTG
Source organism: Aeromonas sp. WP2-W18-CRE-05 (assembly GCF_014168615.1). Classification (NCBI taxonomy): domain Bacteria; kingdom Pseudomonadati; phylum Pseudomonadota; class Gammaproteobacteria; order Aeromonadales; family Aeromonadaceae; genus Aeromonas; species Aeromonas sp. WP2-W18-CRE-05. The sequence continues at coordinate 1,104,219 of NZ_AP021917.1, forward strand.
GTACTGCTGGAATCCCTGCTCGGCGACCAGCCGCTGCAGGTCAACCGAGACTATCGGATGCTCCACAACCGCTTCCAGCAGAAGATCTGGATCATTGTCAAAGAGATGTCGGCTATCAGCTCCCCCCCTCCCGGGCGCAGCACCACGGTGAAGGCCATCAACGGTCAGCTAAAAACCTTGCAACAACAGCTTGATACCCTGATTGCCAGCGAAATGCCCCTGCTGGTGAAACTGAAAGGCGATCTCTACCAGCAACAAGCCAGACAATATGTTGGTGACTATCTGGCGAGCGTGCGTAGCGGCGTGAATCAACGCATCACGGCCATGAACGAGAGAATTCCCAATCTGGCGACCTTTGGCGGGCTGGTTGCCCTGCTCAACCTCTGGAATCTGACTGTGGTCATCGCAGGGACGGCGCAAAACGCCCAGTCCATCGGCCGGGAACGGGCAAATATGCAGTTGGGCTCTGCCTTCGCCTGGACGGGCAATGCCATCGCCGCGCTCTATCAGGGGGCTGCATGGGAGAAGCTAAAACCTCTAGTAATTAACGGTAAAACACTGACATCATTGCCTATTAGTGATGTGCTCATGTACAGAACCTTAAGCGGCAAGCGAATTAATAATACCGTCTAACGTGTTGTTTTGCTTGGATTTTCTCTGCCTACTCTTTTTGCCGTTTTTGGATAAATACACCATTGCCCACTCCAACTTCTCTGTTATTTCCTGCCACGCACCATGGATGATGCTCGCCAATATCGGCATTAACCAAAGCGCGCTGTTTTTGGCAATCTTCAGCATCGATAACTCCGCGCTGCCAATCAGCGTCAGCGCCAGCCGACGTTTGACCAGCAAGGCCAGCAAACTAGCCCAGATCAAGCCTTCCGCTATCGCTTTTTGTCGTGTCGCGAACGCCTTCAACCGGTTATGTGATTTCAGCTCTTTGAACAACAGTTCGATCTGCCAACGGCAACGATACAATGCCATCACCTTCTCGGCTGGCCATCGCTCACGCGGAAGATTGGTCATCCATATACAGAACCGTTTTTCCTCTGCAAACCAACGTCTTATGAGTCGATATTTATACTTTCCCGAACTCACATCCAGATCCAGAACCTCGGCTCTGCAGCTTCTCCGATCGATATCCTTGAGCTTTTTTCCGAGTAACTTGGGCATTTCCCTGCCGTCCTGTCGGTAAGCTGCCTGTACTTTGGGATTGAGATTTTGACTCCCTCTGACCAGATAGCTTCCTTTGGCTTTGGTCACATCAGCAAAGTACTCGCGGCTGATGTAACCGGCATCCGCCAATAACAGTTTGTTATTTAACGAATTTGCGGCCGGAAGATGCTTGCGCTCCGATTCGGTATCCGCCGTGATACTCATCGATATCGGCGACTGGTCCAGCAAGGACATGGTCATATGACACTCTACCGCAGCGGGGCTGTGCTTATTGAATCGGCCCGGGAAATGTTCTGCCAATTGCGGATGTAACGCGAATGACGACCCGTCCTGCAGCAGTACCTGCTCAAAGCCTGCCAGTCCGTGGGCGTCCGGTAGACACTCCTTGAGGCGTAAGGCGATGGCTCGTTCAACCAGTGCGCGCATGAACAAGGGAAAACCCTGCTTGCGTAACTGGTTGTGAAAGGGTTTATACGCTATTTGGTCAGTATCATGGAGCTGCAACGCATTGAAATGGCGATGCAAACCAGCAATACCATCCACCTTGTCGCAACCAAGCCCTGAGAGCAGAGCCGGGAGTAGTCTCGCAGGCTGGATATCCCGGAGTCGCTGACAAAAACCGGTAAATTTACCGATCCGGTTGAGTTCAGAAGAGCTAAGAAGTTGCTTGAGGTACTGGGTTGCATTGATAATAGTCATGGCTTCGGGCGTGTCGGTTTTTTTTTGCGATTAAATCAGATCACAAACGAAGCCTTTTTTCTATCTATTTCAATTGGTTGTAGCTAAAGATCCTGTACATGGTGATGTGCTGGGAAGTAAGAGTGGAGCTTTGATTAAGTCATTCTCTATGCGGATGTTAGCTTTTGCTGGATTGGGAATGGTGGCTGCCGGGGCAGAGATGTGGGACACCTTCCAGGCCAGCAAGGATCCCCTGATAAGTGATATGGAAAAGACGCTCTTGCAGATGAAAGCAGGAGTATTGCTGGGGCAAGGAATCATCTTTGGCGCACAGCTCTTCTATCTGCTGGGGAATGGATTGGGTTTCTCATCAATCGCAGCGATCTTTGCGCCCTGGATGCTGGTTGGACTCTTTGTGCTAAATAGCTGTTCCGAATAGTAGATCACCGGAGGAAGGGAACTCAGTCCAGTTTGTGCGATCTGATTAGTCGCTAAACAAAACAAGCCACACCCAAAGGACTGAGTTGATGCCTATCCTACCACCTCTGCCACGACCACAACGGCGCCGCATTCACAAAATCATCCATGCCACCCGTGATAAAGGACATGCTCGTCGCTTGATGGCCATCTTGCTGTTACATGAAGGACGCACGATCACCGATGTTCATCACCTTACCGGCGCTGCGCGCTCGACCATCGGTCGTTGGCTTCGGTGGTATCGAGATGAAGGCATAGATGCGCTAGAAGCCTTACCGGCTGGCCGTGCCCCAGTCTTACCTATCGCCAAGATTGTCACCTTACTGGTGCTGCTCATGCAGTTTTCTCCGCAAGATTTTGGTTATCAGCGCAGCCGTTGGTGTACTGAACTATTGGCTATAAAAATCAATCGGTTAACAGGGCTAAATGTGGCAGCCTCCACGCTCCGCCGATGGTTACCTCGTATGGGCATTGTCTGGCGCAGGCCCGTGCCGACCTTGCGGATAAAAGACCCAGCCTATCAGGAAAAAATGGCGAATATCGACGCCGCGCTGGCCCGCTGTGATGCCGATAATCCGGTGTTTTATGAGGATGAAGTCGATATAGACCTCAATCCCAAATTAGGAGCCGACTGGATGTTCAGAGCGCAGCAAAAGCGGGTTGTCACACCGGGGCAGAATGCCAAGCATTATCTGGCAGGCGTTCTCCACGCAGGCAACGGAAGGGTACTTTACGTCAGCGGGATCAAGAAAAACTCATCGCTGTTTATTGCCATGCTGGAAAAGCTGCGCCACCACTACCGACGAGCCAAAACCATCACGTTGATCCTCGATAACTACATCATTCACAAAAGCAAACAGACCGAGCGATGGTTGAAGAAGAATCCCAAGTTCTGCCTGGTGTTCCAGCCAGTTTACAGCCCTTGGGTTAATCACATAGAACGGCTATGGCACAAGTTACATGAAACCATCACGCGCAATCATCAATGCAGAGGGATGGCAAACCTGCTGGCCCGAGTGAAACACTTCATGGATACCGTGTCTCCTTTCCCGGGGAATGGCTATGGCACAGCGAAGGTGTAGCACTATTGGGATCAGTTATTTAGGTGCCGCCTATCTGGTGTTGACCGTGCTGCTCAATATTTTTAAACGCTCGGATCTGGAGAAGTGGTTATTACAATCTACCTGGGGTAAGCAGCCTGCCAATAGGTCCTCGGAAGACGAACTGGCTCGCTTTGAAATGTTGGTCAATAAGCCTGGAGCTAGCCTGACTGTAGTTCGCTCCAGGCCTCAGGGCTGGATGGATACCGGTCGCCCCCAGTGGCAGTTGCAACTCTCGCTCCCCGCCCATTTGCGAGGGCAAACAATAGGGTTAAATGTCACTTCTCAACCACTTGCCAGAGCTGGCCAGATGGTGCCGGTACGCTCCAAAGAGGATCTGGCGCGCTATCAGGCTGCGATGCAGCCCAAGACGCTGGAAACACAACGAGGCCGCTGGGATGACATGGTCTATACCCTACCTTTGGGTATCGCTACCAATAGTGCCATCAAGTTGGAACTGGGATATATGGGCGGTATGGTCCAGCGGGAAATTATCTTCAAGGGCAGCGGAAATAACAACGGCCCCATCACATTGGATACAAGTAGTGGTGAACTGGAAAAAATGCCGGCTTTGGTAGTTGGCAACCAAGGAAATAAATAATGAATAAGGTGAATGCAATGGCTGAGGTAAGTGAGCAGGAAACCCCTCTTCATCAACTATCGCAGGAAGAGCAGCATGAAATAAACACTAACAATCAGAAAAGAGTACGCGAGGCACCGACGATACATGAATGGGAAATAAGGGTTAGAGAGTCTTTTGTTCCTGTTTTTATATTTTTGTTGATCGGTACACCTATACTTATCGGTGCGGGAATGTTATGGAATAGTTCATCCAATGGCTGGGTTTTTATTATAGTGGGGGTGATTATGTTCCCCTATTTGCGCTATTTGGTTATGGCTGATAAGCATTACCATTATCGGCTAACGACAGAAGGTTTAATCACCACTTATCAAGATGCCATTCCCGAAATGGCCTACACCATAGTGCGTGGCTTGGCTTGGCTTGGGGTGGTGGTTTGCGTGATGGCTATGGCTGTATTGGGACCGTTAGCACTGGTTGGTGCAGGTGGCATGGCACTTTTTGCTGTTTTTTTTACTAACTTCGAAAAGAAAGTATCAGTTGAATACACGGTTTTTAATAAAGATAAAAAATATGTTGTGAAAGTTGTGAAAAATAGAAGCCTTATTCGCTTTGATATCATTCCATTCAGTTGGTTCGAGTTCTCTTATTTATATTGTAATGAAGGTGAACTATATAAAATCTTATCAAGCTTAATGAAAGAACTTGGGTGTAATGAATATAGAGAGTTTAAAAGCGAATTATCTCTTCGCAGAGCTCCCGTTGGTGTATTGGATGTTGGCACGCCAAGAAGGATGGATGAGATCAATAAGTAAATCCTTCGAGTAATACTTTTGTCAGATGTGACAGTTATAGAGAAATTATTGGTGTCAAAAAAGTGGTGATTTCAATCAACTCTGGTGCAATCAGTCTATCGTAGATGATCTGGTTCCTTTTGAAATGCTGGTCAATAAGCCAGGGGGCAGTTTGACTGTGGTACGCACCGCACCTTAGGGCTGGATGGACACAGGTCGTTCCTAGTGACAGTTGGAACTCTCACTCCCTGCCCATTTACGAGGACAACCCATAGGGTTAAATGTCACTTTGCAACCACTTGCCAGTGCTGGCCAAATGATCTCCGCGCGCTCCAAACAGGAGCTGGACCGTTATCTGGCTGCAATGAAACCCAAGGTGATAGAGACGCTACGAGGGCGTTGGGATGATATGGTCTATTCCCTGCCGCTGGGTGTGGATACCAATTCGGCCATCAAGCTGGAACTGGGCTATCTCGGGGGCATGATTCAGCGGGAGTTTATTTTCAAGGGCAGCTGTAGCAGTAGCGGTCCTGTTACATTAAATGGCTACAACGGCGAACTAGACACAATGTCTACGTTGGTAGTTGGCAATAGGGAAAATAAATAATGGACAAGGTGAACGAGGCAATCGAGGTGGGTGAGCAGGAAACCCCTTTCCATCTTCTAGCGCATGAGGAGCAACAACGTATTATCGATGCTAATCAAAAAAGGGTGCGTGAGGCTCCTACGCTACATGAGTGGAATATTAGAGTTAGAAATCCCCACGCTTGGCTGATCATATCAATACCAATAGGGATATTGATCTTGATTGGCGCTTGGTTAGCGTTAGGAGATAACATGGCCTCTATAGGCTGGGGGTTTATTATTATGGGGGGGCTAGCCCTCTATTTTCGTTATTTGGTAATGGCTGATAAAGATTATCATTACCGCCTTACTAGCGAAGGTCTTATTGCTATTTATCAAGATTCCATTCCCAATATAGCTTATAAAATAGTCAGGGGTTTGGCTTGGTTGGGTGTACTTCGCGAATTCAACTTCGAAGTGCGACACTCGCCTATGCCGCCTGACGGTACTCTTCGAATACCTTGACAGGCTGCCTGAATCCGAGACATTTCCGAGGTCGTAGGTTGAGCCACTGCTCCGCTCTCCTGACATCCTCGTCCGTGACCTCTCTCAGGTCTGTTCCCTTTGGGATAAACTGCCTCAACAGCCCATTGCTGTTCTCGTTCAGACCGCGCTCCCACGAAGAGTAAGGGTGCGCAAAGTAAGTCTCGGCACCCAGCGCTTCCTCTATCGCCTTGTGTTCGGCAAACTCGCCGCCGTTGTCAAAGGTGATGGTATGCACCTGCTCGATGTAGGGCGTTAACATCTCGATTATCGCATCCCGCACCACCCCAGCCTGTTTGCTCGCGACCCGCTTGACCAGATAGAGCCGGCTCTTGCGCTCCACCAGGGTGACCAGTGCACCTGTGCCTTGCTTGCCCAGCACCGTGTCCGCCTCCCAATCACCGAGCCGCTCCCGGCTATCGACGATAGCCGGCCGTTCATCAATAGAGCGGGCTTCCTTGATGGGAGAACGCAGGCTGCTCGCCCCCTTGCGGTAGCGCTTGTGGCCCTGGCGCAGATGGCGGTACAACTGGCCACCCCGGGCTTTGTCGGCGGCCACATGGCGGTATATCCACTCGTGACTCACCATGAGGCCTATCTGCTTGCCCACCGCGCTTATCTGCTCCGGGCTCCACCACCAGGCGAGTGTCAGCTCGACAAACTGGATGACATCGGCAGATAGCCGAGATTTGGCCGCACTGGCCCGTCGGTGGGTGGCGTGCTGATGCGCATTGTCTGGCTGGTAGCCCTGCGGCCCGGCGTTACGACGCAGCTCCCGGTAGAGGGTGGAGCGATGAACGCCAATGGCGCGTGCGGTGGCAAGGATGGACATCCCCTGTGCGCGAAGCACCGATAACTGGTATCGTTGCCCCTCGGTCAACTGCTGATAGCTCATGGTGATACTGCTTTTACTTTGGCGAGCAGAAGGGTACCACCAATCAGCAGTTGGCCACCTCTCGCCATTCATCCATGAGTGTCGCACTTATTATCTGAATTCCCGCTTGTATGTATTATTTCAGTAGCCGTATTAGGGCCATTATCCTTGGTCGGTGCTGGTGGTATGGCTCTTTTTGCAATTTTCTTCACTGATTTCAAAAAGGAAGAACATATAGAATATACATTGTTCAATAAAAATAAAGCCAATGTGATTAAGGTTGTCAATAACGCAGCCTTCGTTCAATTCGAAACCATCCCGTTTGGTTATTCAGGCTTTGCAAATTTTTACTGCTATAAAAACGAATTGAAAAAAATATTGGCATCCTTGTTACCAATATTAAATTGCCGGGAGTATAGGGAATTTAAAACTATATTGTCATTAAATAGAGCTCCTCACAGTTCTCTGGATGTAGGCGTACCAAGAACACTGGATGAGCTAAAATAATCATTCTGAGAGACTTTCATGTTTATTGCTCTTGGCTCAACCTTAGCATCGGTCCTGTTACATTGGTTCGCCGCCATGGTGTTTTTGACGCTGGTAATCGGAAAGCAAGGGAATAAATAATGGAAAAGAAAAACGAAGTTATTGAGGGCAATGAGCAGGAGACTCTTTTCCAGCAGCTACCGCAGGAAGAGCAACAACGCATAATAGATGCCAATCAGAAAAGGGTGCGTGAGGCACAAACTCTTCATGAATGGGATATCCGGGTGTCTACAGCATTTGCATGGCCAATGATATTAATAGTCGTTGGTTCAATGATGCTATTTGGAGGTGCGGCGGTATGGTTTGCTGGAGATAATGATTGGACTTTTGTTTATATGATGATCGGTATGTCGATAGTAATGACGCTCTATTTACGTTACTTGGTGATGGCGGATAAACACTACCATTATCGGCTAACGACAGAAGGTTTAATCACCACTTATCAAGATACCATTCCCGAAATGGCCTATACCATAGTCCGTGGGTTGGCTTGGCTTGGGGTGGTGGTTTGCGTGATGGCTGTGGCTGTATTGGGTCCGTTAGCACTGGTTGGTGCAGGTGGCATGGCTCTCTTTGCTGTATTTTTCACTGACTTTAAGAGTGAAGTCTGTGAGGAATTCACTCTATTTAACAAAAAATGGCCACACGTCTTTACCATCTCGAAGAGACATAGAGCATTGCGGTTTGAATCTGTACCGTTTAAGTCTGCGTTCAGTCGTACACTTTATTGTAGAGTCGAGGATATAGACGTTATTCTCAACTTAATAAAGTCTCATATCTTTATTGAAAGTGTAAAATATATCAAAGGTCACCCTGGGATTTAACGAAACAAATTAAATTCTTTATTCGACCAGCTATGTTAAATAGAGCTGGTCGTCAATTTTTACGTAGTGAAATTTCTACCGTTGTAATCCATCAGGGGCAAGCCATCTTCCTGGTTGATCAAATTTCAACACTTGGTGGCTAACGTCTTACGGGGGTTGACCATTGGGCTAAGCGTTATCGGCCAACCTCTGGCTCTGGTCGGTCAAATGGTGCCGGTACACACGAAAGAGGACTTGGCCAGCTATCAGACCGCCATGCAACCCAGAACGCTGGAGACATATCGCGGGAGCTGGGAGGACATAGTCTATTCCCTGCCGCTGGAGGTTGATACCAACTCGGCCATCAAACTGGAACTGGGGTATCTCGGGGGCATGGTTCAGCGGGAGTTTATTTTCAAGGGTAACAGTAGTAGTGGCGGCCCTGTGACATTGAATAGCTGCTGCGGCGATCTGGGTACAATACCCGCGTTGGTGGTCGGCAAGCAAGGGAATAAATAATGGATAAGTCGAACGAGGAAGTTGATGTGAATGAGCAGGTGATTCCTTTTCGTCTATTACCACAGGAAGAGCAACAACGTATTCTCGATGCCAATCAAAAAAAAGTGCGTGAGGCCCCAATTCTTCAGGAGTGGAATATTCGGGTTTCTACACCATTTGCTTGGCTTATTATTTTTCTAGTCACTGCAGTTATGACGTTATTTGCTGTAGGTTGTGTATTACTTACAGGTGATGTTGATTGGGGGTTTGCTTATCTAGCATTCGGTGTTGCTATAGCAATGATCCCTTATTTTCGTTATTTAGTGATGGCAGATAAAAACTATCATTACCGTCTTACAACAGAAGGCGTTATTGTCACTTATCAGGATGTTATTCCAGAAGTAGCTTATACGATAGTCCGTGGTTTGGCTTGGCTTGGCGTGGTGGTCTGTGTATTTGCAGTGGCTGTATTGGGACCATTTTCTCTGGTGGGGGCTGGTGGGATGGCACTCCTTGCGATATTTTTCACTGACTTTAAAAGTGAAGTAACAGAGCATGAAACCATGTTTAAAAAAGATTGGGACTATACGTTAATCATCTCCAATAAAAAGAAAGCATTAAGGTTTGAATCAACGCCATTTAAAATTTCATATAGCGATAATTTATATTGTAAATCTGAAGATTTTGAAAAAGTTGTCGGTCTGATCAAAGAGCAGATTAGATGTGTCGATATAAAATATATAAAAGGCCATCCACATGTACAGAACCTTAAGCGGCAAGCGAATTAATAATACCGTCTAACGTGTTGTTTTGCTTGGATTTTCTCTGCCTACTCTTTTTGCCGTTTTTGGATAAATACACCATTGCCCACTCCAACTTCTCTGTTATTTCCTGCCACGCACCATGGATGATGCTCGCCAATATCGGCATTAACCAAAGCGCGCTGTTTTTGGCAATCTTCAGCATCGATAACTCCGCGCTGCCAATCAGCGTCAGCGCCAGCCGACGTTTGACCAGCAAGGCCAGCAAACTAGCCCAGATCAAGCCTTCCGCTATCGCTTTTTGTCGTGTCGCGAACGCCTTCAACCGGTTATGTGATTTCAGCTCTTTGAACAACAGTTCGATCTGCCAACGGCAACGATACAATGCCATCACCTTCTCGGCTGGCCATCGCTCACGCGGAAGATTGGTCATCCATATACAGAACCGTTTTTCCTCTGCAAACCAACGTCTTATGAGTCGATATTTATACTTTCCCGAACTCACATCCAGATCCAGAACCTCGGCTCTGCAGCTTCTCCGATCGATATCCTTGAGCTTTTTTCCGAGTAACTTGGGCATTTCCCTGCCGTCCTGTCGGTAAGCTGCCTGTACTTTGGGATTGAGATTTTGACTCCCTCTGACCAGATAGCTTCCTTTGGCTTTGGTCACATCAGCAAAGTACTCGCGGCTGATGTAACCGGCATCCGCCAATAACAGTTTGTTATTTAACGAATTTGCGGCCGGAAGATGCTTGCGCTCCGATTCGGTATCCGCCGTGATACTCATCGATATCGGCGACTGGTCCAGCAAGGACATGGTCATATGACACTCTACCGCAGCGGGGCTGTGCTTATTGAATCGGCCCGGGAAATGTTCTGCCAATTGCGGATGTAACGCGAATGACGACCCGTCCTGCAGCAGTACCTGCTCAAAGCCTGCCAGTCCGTGGGCGTCCGGTAGACACTCCTTGAGGCGTAAGGCGATGGCTCGTTCAACCAGTGCGCGCATGAACAAGGGAAAACCCTGCTTGCGTAACTGGTTGTGAAAGGGTTTATACGCTATTTGGTCAGTATCATGGAGCTGCAACGCATTGAAATGGCGATGCAAACCAGCAATACCATCCACCTTGTCGCAACCAAGCCCTGAGAGCAGAGCCGGGAGTAGTCTCGCAGGCTGGATATCCCGGAGTCGCTGACAAAAACCGGTAAATTTACCGATCCGGTTGAGTTCAGAAGAGCTAAGAAGTTGCTTGAGGTACTGGGTTGCATTGATAATAGTCATGGCTTCGGGCGTGTCGGTTTTTTTTTGCGATTAAATCAGATCACAAACGAAGCCTTTTTTCTATCTATTTCAATTGGTTGTAGCTAAAGATCCTGTACATGAGGCCATCCAATGATTTGATTTTTTATATCGTAGCTGTCAGGTGAAGACCATCTCCATGCCGTCTGAGCCTCCAAAGCAGAGCCCCCTTGCCACTGACAAGGGGGCTCTGTCGCTTTCATCGGAGTGCCCGATGTGGTTATGGCGATACCGAAGGGGGGAGGATCATGGGACCGGCCACCGCGTGAGCGGCCTCGTCACCTCGCAGTACCCGTATTATCTCGAGAGCGAACTCGATGGCGGTACCCGGGCCCTGGCTGGTGATCAGGCGATGGGCCTCATCGGTCACTACCCGCGCCGTGCTCAATTGTGTCTCGGGCAGACGGGCCTGAAAGCCCGGATGGCAGGTGGTGCTCGCATCCCCCAGCAAGCCGTGATGGTGCAGTACCACGGCGGGTGCGGCGCAGATGGCGGCGCGCCAGCGGCCGAGGCCTGCCTGCTCCCGTAGCAGGTCGATGGCGAGGGGGGTATCGCGGATCACTTCGCTGCCGGGCAGACCGCCCGGCACGACCATGGCATCGAAGTCACGGGTGGTCAGCTCGTCGAGATGGCAATCCGCCACCAGTTGCACCCCGCGAGAGGCGCGGATCTGGCGCGCTCCGGTGGGGCAACAGGAGGCCAGCACCACATCGATGCCACCCCGAACCAGGGTATCGACGATGGCAACCGTCTCTATCTCTTCCGACCCGGGGGCCACCAGTACCAGTACACTCATCTTGCACTCCTTGCTTGCCAGCTGCTCTGCTCAGCGCTTCTCTTTGACGGCCTGATAGAGACCCTGATTGACCGGCACCGCGATACCGTGAAGGGCGGCCTTGCCCAGCAGGAAGCCGGTGATGGCCTCGATCTCGGTCTCGCGGCCCTGTTCCATATCCTGATACATGGAAGAGTAATTGTCGGCGGTGAGCTCCACCACCATCATGACACGGCGTAGCAGCTCTTCGCTGCCGGTAGGCTGACCTTCGGCCCGCATGACGTCAGCCACTTCCACGCAGATTTGCTGCAGGGCATCGGCAAAACGCGGACCGGCCAATTCGCCGTTCTTGAGCTTGTAGAGCGCGGTGAGGGGATTGATGGCGCAGTTGACGGCGAGTTTCTGCCACTGACGTGTCAGGATCTGCTCATCCCAACCGGCCTGACCCAGGGCGCTGGCCAGCTCGTCGGCGAGGTGAGCATGGGCACGGGCCGCTTCGTTGATTGGGCCCAGCCAGGTCTCCCCCTTGCCGGTGTGGCGGAACACGAAGTGGCCGCTCTGCATGGCGCCATGGCTGGTGACGCCGGCGATCACCGGGTTGTCGGGGAAGAGTGCGACCACCTGATCGGCGATCCCCATGCCGTTGTGCAGCAGCACGATGGGCACTCCTGCCGCCAGTTGCCCGACCAGGGGAGTGAGGGCCGATATCACCTGCCCCGCCTTCGTCATCACCAGCAGGCGTTTGATGCTGCCCGGCTTGTCGATGAAGGCGCGTTCGATGGCCAGGAGCTGGGTATGCCCCTCAAGGGAGGTAAAGTCGACGCCGGGGTGCAAGGTGGCACGATGGCGCTCGCGCAGCAGGAGGCGGGTTGCTTGGCCGCTTTGGGTCAACAGGGAGGCGAAGACGCCGCCCAGGGCGCCGCAGCCCAGCAAGGTCCACTCGGGAGAGACAGGGTGACGGCGTGTTTTCAGGTTGTTGTCGCGTAATCCGCTTGGCATGAAGAGGCTCGATCATGGGAAGGGCTGCCATCCTGTCAACCGCCAACCCGGGATAAGGGAAGATGTCGCTTGGTGAATACCTGGAACCGGTGCATGAGCTGGTTGCCGGGTCGTGCTCAAGGTTCATGCGCAGCCAGGGAGCCTCATGTATGCATGAACATGCGGGTGTCTGGGCTGCACTTCACCGAGTGTCGGACCTCTCGCGACCGCTCCTGAACGGGTTCTAACGGGTCTCACCATTCCTGTGCGCAGGGGATTCTAGCAGAGCAATCCCATCGAAATCAGCAAATTTGCCCGTTTTCTGGTAGATTTGCCCACCTGTCAGCACAACCTGAAGTACAGCATGAGGAGCCCGGCTATGCCGTCATTCGATATTGTCTCTGAAGTCAAAATGAACGAGGTGTTGAACGCCGTTGATAACGCCAACCGTGAACTGGCGACCCGTTTCGATTTTCGTGGTGTGGAAGCCAGCTTCGAATTGAACAAGGAAGAAGTGAAGCTGGAAGCCGACGCCGATTTCCAGCTCAAGCAGATGGTCGAGATCCTGCGTGGCGCCCTGCTCAAGCGCCAGATCGAGAACAGTTCCATGGACGTGGGTGACAGCGTCCACTCCGGCAAGCGTTTCCACCTGACCGTGAAGTTCAAGCAGGGGATCGACAAGGAAGTGGCCAAGAAGCTGGTGAAGCTCATCAAGGATTCCAAGATCAAGGTGCAGGCCGCCATCCAGGGCGACGAGGTGCGGGTCACCGGCAAGAAGCGCGACGATCTGCAAGAGACCATGGCGCTGGTGCGTGGCGCCGAACTGGGCCAGCCGATGCAGTTCCAGAACTTCCGCGATTGATGGCGAACGGGGAGGGCGCGGCTCTCCCCCCACTGCCAGCATGAGGGCATAAAAAAAACCGGAGCAGCTGCTCCGGTTTTTTGTGTCCGTGTGACGAGTTCGATTAGAACTTGTAGGTTACGGAGAAGTAGTGGCCGAAACCAGTGGTCTTCAGACCGTAGGAACCGTTCTGGATGCCGTAGATGTCGTTGAAGTACTTCAGACCGTAACCGACGGCGTAGCGGTCGGAGTGCCAGTACAGGCCGTTGAACATGGCGGTACCGTCGGTGGAAGTGTCCTTGGCATCAAACAGGTGATCCAGGTAACCCTGATAGGCTACGAAGCTGCCGTTGGAGAAGGTGTAGAAAGGCTTGAACCAGTTCATGGAGAACTGATAGCCGTTCCAGCCCTGCTCGCCACCGCCTTCATTGACGTGACGGGCATACAGGTTCATGCCCATTTTGCCGAACCAGGGCACCATGACGTCTGCACCCAGACCAGTCATGGCTTCAAACAGACCATCCGGACCACCGACGTTGATCAGGTTGGCGATGTAGACTTCCTGCACCGGGCCGAAGGAGAGATCTTTGCCGGTCATGGCATCGATGGAGATGCGCGGTGCAAATTTGATGAACAGGTTGTCCTGGTTGTGCTTGTCGTCGTGACGGTTCTGGAAGATGTCGAATACGTCGACGTAACCGTACAGATCGAAGATACCGGAACGGCCACCAAACTCCATTTCGAAGTAGGTATCGTTGTAACCACCTTCGGACTCAGCGTAGGGCAGCTGATCGATGGTGTGCATCACGTTGAACTGGAACCACTTGTAGTCGTTCTTGTGGATGTCGCCGCTGTAGTCGGCAGCGAAGGCCGGAGTGGCGGAGGCAGCCAGCAGACCGGCAGCGATCAGAGTCTTGGTAAATTTGGCCATTTTATTGGTCTCTTGTGCGTTAGTTGAGGTTTTCCGTAGCCTGCCCACAAGGAGCGGGAGGGATTCTAGCCAAATAAATTCAACGGATAAACAAGCACCAGGGAACTTTGTCAGGATTTGTGAATCTAATCACCCCCTAAAATGCGCAAACGCTTGCTATTTGTGCGTTTGTGGTGACAAGGTGCTGCCTCGTTTGGCAACCATGATGATCAGGATCATCACCGGAATGCCGAGCAGACTGGTGCCGATGAAGAAGTGGCTGTAGCCGATCTGCTCCACTACCCGACCGGAAAACCCCGCCAGCAACTTGGGCAGCAACAGCATGATGGAGCTGAACAGGGCGTACTGGGTGGCGGAGAAGGCGACGTTGGTGAGACTCGAGAGATAGGTCACAAACGCAGCCGTGGCGATGCCGGCGCTGAGGTTGTCCAGCGAGATGATCAGGGTCAGCAGCTCCAGGTTGTGGCCCACTTCGTTGAGGAGAGCGAACAGCAGGTTGGTGCTGGCGGTCAGCACGGCGCCGAGGAACAGGATGCGCAGGGTGCCAAAGCGCATCACCAGCACGCCCCCGAGCGCGGCCCCCACCAGCGTCATGATGACGCCATAGACCTTGGTGATGGTGGCCACTTCCGTCTTGCTGAACTGCAGATCCACATAGAAGCTGTTGGACATCACCCCCATCACCACGTCCGAGATGCGATAGCAGGCGATAAGCCCCAGGATCAGCAGGGCCGAGGAGCCGTAGCGGCGGAAGAAGTCGGCGAAGGGACACCAGATGGCCTCGTAGGTCCAGGCCCCCAGCCCGGCCAGCGTGGGTGACCAACCCCGTGCCAGCAGGGTGGCCTTGCGCGCCATCTGCTGCTCGTCCTGACTCTTGAGATCGATCTGCG
The DNA here is from genome assembly GCF_014168615.1 of Aeromonas sp. WP2-W18-CRE-05. Lineage (NCBI taxonomy): Bacteria > Pseudomonadati > Pseudomonadota > Gammaproteobacteria > Aeromonadales > Aeromonadaceae > Aeromonas > Aeromonas sp. WP2-W18-CRE-05. Next base: position 1,119,328 of record NZ_AP021917.1, read on the forward strand.
GCTCGTGGCTCATCAGGGTGGTGAGGATGCCAAGAGACATCAGCCCTCCCATCAGCAGATAGGTGAGCTGCCAGCCGCGATAGTCATAGCCGCTGTTGCTGCCGAGCCAGGCCGCCAGCGCAAGCGCCCCCGCTCCCGCCATGATCATGGCGAGTCGATACCCCGTCATATAGGACGCGGCCATGGCCGCCTGCAGCCGCTCGGGAGCGGATTCGATGCGATAGGCGTCGATGACGATGTCCTGGGTGGCAGAGGAGAAGGCCACCAGCAGGGCGAAGAGGGCCAACTGGGCGAGCTGGGTCTTGGGATCGCAATAGGCCATCCCCACCAGGGAGAGGGCGATCAGCACCTGGGAGAACAGCATCCAGCTGCGTCGCCGCCCAAGCAGCCGTGACAGCAGGGGCAGGGGCAGCCGATCCACCAGGGGCGACCACAGCCACTTGAAACCGTAGGCCAGCGCTACCCAGCTCATGTAGCCGATGTCGGTCAGGCTGACATCCGCCTCGCGCAGCCAGAACGAGAGGGTGCCAAAGACCAGCAGCAAAGGCAGGCCGGAGGAGAATCCCATGGCAAACAGGATGAGTACCCGCGCTTCCAGATAGACGGCGAGGGCATCTCGCCAGCGGGTGGCGCGGCCCGGTGTGTGGCTGGGCGGGCGGAGATTGTTCAACTGCCTGACTCCTCGGGGAAAAGGGGGTCATTTTGTCAGGTTCGGCAGGCGTAGCCAAGGCAAGCCGAGTGGCGCGCGGCAGGTTTCAGGGGCGCGAGCCGATGCAGTGGTGCGGGCAGGGGCCCTCGTCGGCGAGAAAATTGGCGCAGGCCATGAGTTGCAGACGCAGCGCGTCATCACAGAGGAGGTGCTGCTCATCCCACAGGTGCAGGCTGTGAAGCAGATGCCAGAACACCCCTTCCTGTGCGTTGGCGGGGGTTTTGTCCATGGGGATCACGCAGAGCGCCTGCCAATGGGAGAGGAGCTGCCAACTCAAGTCTTCCAACTGCTGATAGGGAATCTTACGTGCCAGAAAATGGCGAACCGCCTGGGCCAGCGGGCCGGCGTGTTGGGTTATGTAATCATGACAGGTCACCGGCTCCTCCTTCTGGTTCTGCTCCCCGATGCGTGGCACACATCGGGGAGCTGAGTATAGAAAAAGAGACCGGTGACCCGTTCAGGGACGCGGTGGAATGTGATCCGGGCCGCGTTATTTGTCCGCGAGCAGCACCACTTTCTTCAGGATGATGGGGCTGGTGGGGACGTCGTTGGCACGCAGGATGGAGCTGTAGCCGGTCTGGACCTGGGCCAGTTTGTCCAGCACCTCCATCCCCTTCACGACCTGGCCGAACACGGTGTAACCGGCGCCGGCATTGGCGTTGAGGTTGTCGTTGTCCACCAGATTGAAATAGAACTGGCGAGTGGCGCTGTCGACCGCCTGGGTGCGGGCCATGGCGATAGTGCCGCGCTTGTTGGGCAGGCCGCCTCTGGACTCGTTGACCACGGGATCGAAGGTCGGCAGGGGCTGGAACTGCTGGTTGTAGCCCCCACCCTGCACCACGAAGTTCTGGATCACTCGGTGGAACAGGCTGCCGTCATAGCTGCCGTCTGCCACGTAGCGCAGGAAGTTCTTCACGGTCTGGGGCGCCTGTTTGGGGGCCAGCTCCACGACGATGGTGCCATGGTTGGTCTCCATCTGGACTTTTTGACCGGCAAAAGCCAGGGGGGCGATCAGGGTGACCAGTAACCAGAGTTTCTTCATTTATATGTCCTCGCTCAGCTCGGCTGGCCCTTGAGATAACCGCGCAGTGCCTCGTCGGCCATGATCTGCTGCAGCACGCTGCCCAGCTGCTGGTTCAGAGTGGATTCCAGATCGGCCATGCTCGGTTCGCCCGGGCCCTCCTTGCTGGAGGACATGTTGAACTGCTTGGTCAGCTTGCTGCCCTGGAAGTCGGCAATCACCTGCAGGCTGACGCGGGACTTGGTGACATAGGTGAAGGTCTTCTCTTCCACGGTGACGGCGGCAGTGGAGATGGCCAGCGTCAGGTTGGTGGTGCCGCTGTTGCCCACTTCCAGGCCCTGGCTGCGCAGCCCTTCCGCCAGTTTTTCAGCCAGCAGGCTGTTGAGAGGCTGACTGCTGTTCACCAGCACAGGGGCCTTCTCTTTTTTCTTGATGGAGAAAACATAGGCGGCTTCACGTTTGTCCACCCCTTCCATGGTGATGCGGTTGCCGGAGTAGTACTGCTGGTTGGAGGGGATGACTTGCGGGTTGAGCAGGGCGCTCTCGGGCCAGTGAGTAGCACAACCGCCCAATACCAGAGCGGCCAGCAGCAAGAGTGACTTTTTCATCATGGGTTTCCTTTAGCTTTATCTTTAGCGTTTGATGGCTTTCAAAATAACGAATTTACTGTTCGACGCAACGACTTGTGCGTTGCCAAACAGGCGCTTGAGTTTGTTGTGATAGTCCAGATGACGGTTGCCTACTATCCAGAGTTCGCCCCCCTGAGGCAACACCCGGTGGGCATCGCTGAACATCTGCCAGGCGATGTGATCGGTGATTGCCTGCAATTGATGGAAGGGGGGATTGCAGAGGATCCTGTCTGCCGCCCCGACGGGAACGTCATCGAGACAGTTGTTGACCATGAAGTGGGCACGGGGCAGGGCATCGGGCAGGTTGTGCTCGACGTTGAGCCGTGCGGACGCCACCGCCATCCGGGATTCGTCGATGAAGGTCACCTCCACCTCGCTGTCCCGCGCGAGCAGGGAGAGCCCGAGCACGCCATTGCCACATCCCAGATCGATCACCCTGCGGGCACTGTGGATGGGCAGGTTGTCCAGCATGAAGCGGGCGCCGATATCCAGGCTCGTGCGCGAGAACACGTTGGCATGGTTGTGGATGAGCATGTCGGTGCCTTCCAGCGGCCAGACGGTCGGGAAGGGACTGGTCAGGGACGGGCGCTCGGCGGCCGGGGTGCAATGAATGAGGCGTGCCTTCTTCCAGGCGAGCGAGGTGCGGGTCTCCCCCAGATACTTTTCGAACAGCTTGAGGGTGGAGGTGTGGATGTCCTTGGCCTTGCCGGCAGCAATGATGCGGGTCGCGGGGGTGACGACCCCGCGCAGGGCAAGCAGTTGCTGCTCCAGCAGCGCCTGATACTTGGAGACCTTGATCACCACCAGGGCGGGGGCATCGGGCAGGGGGGCCAGGGCATCCTGCAGGGTTATGGCGTGGGGATCCAGCCCGTTTTCCGCCAGATTGGCCAGGGTGGCCCGCTCGCTGATGTGGGAGTCGGTCACGCAGACGGGGGCGTGGGCATGCAGGTAGCCTGCCAGGGCGCCGAAGCCGTCGTTCATGATGATGACGGGGCCGTCAGGTGCCTGCTGCGATTCGGCAAGGTGGCTTATCAGGTACTCGTCCGCCGCATCCCAGGCCTGCAGGGGGTCCTGGCTCTGCCGTGGGTAACGATACAGGGTCAGGCGGCAGTGGGCCGTGTCGAGCAGGGTTTGCATAGGCAAGAGTCCAACGTGTGATTGATGAATGGCGACCGTCTGCCCCGTGTTGCCCGGCAGCGGTGAAAGTGGCGCTATTCTAGCGGCGGCGGAGAAATTCACCAGTCCGGTGCGGCGAGAGCGAGCGGATCCTTCGTACCTGATGCATCGGGCGCACAACCCTGGCTACAATGGCCGGATATTCAACGAGGAGTCCTTACCGTGAGCATGCAACAACAGATAGAGGCCAAGCTGGCCGCCGCGCTCTCCCCGAGCCACCTGGAAGTGATCAATGAGAGCTACATGCACAGGGTGGCACCGGGCTCCGAAAGCCACTTCAAGGTAGTTGTGGTGAGCCAGGCGTTTGAGGGACAGCGTTTGCTGGGTCGCCATCGTCAGGTGAACGGGGTGCTGGCCGACGAGCTGGCGGGAGCCATTCATGCATTGGCGCTGCATACCTATACCGAATCCGAGTGGCAGGCCAGGGAGCAGGCGCCAAAGACGCCGGGTTGCGTCAGCAAATCCCCCTTTGCGTGAGCCGTTGGACCTTCTGATGGCGCCTTCCTCGGGCCATTAACAGCGCTATCACGAATGGTGTGCCGCCAGGGATGAGGGGTGTAGCATTATTTTTTCTAATCCTTTTCCTTACGCCTGAAAAATACCCCTATATGGTTAGTTTTGCGAAAAGTCCTTTAAAACCACGGTTTGCAAGGACGTGCGCGAAATATTCAGTGAAGGTTAATTTTGTGATAGGGCGGGGATTTTCCCCATTTGGCGTGGCGGCTAACTCGCCTAAGGTGGTAAACTCAGGCGCTTTTGAATGATCCTGTATGTTGCTGATTTGTTTATTTCTTCGACAGCTTTCCGCGATGTTGACGGGCTCATTCAACAACTCGTCGTGATGTATTTCTCGGCGCTAACCAACCTGTCTTCCCTTAACGGTAGTGCAAGTGAGTATGATTACAATTAAAAGAGGACTGGACATCCCCGTGCTGGGTGCTCCGGAGCAAGTAATCTACGATGGCCCGGCCATCACCCGTGTTGCTACACTCGGCGAAGAGTTCGTGGGGATGCGTCCTACTATGTTTGTCAAAGTAGGTGATCGCGTCATTAAAGGTCAGGAGCTCTTCGAAGATAAGAAGAATCCCGGCGTTAAATTCACGGCCCCTGCCACCGGTGTGGTTTCTGAGATCAACCGTGGTGCCAAGCGTGTTCTCCAGTCCGTCGTCATCGACATCGATGGGTCCGACGAGCAGGTGACCTTTGAGCATTTTGCCTCCGCCGAGCTGGCACAGCTCGAGCGCAGCAAGGTGCAGGAGATCCTGGTCGCATCAGGCCAATGGACCGCGCTGCGTACCCGCCCGTTCAGCAAGGTGCCGGCCGTGGGTTCCACCCCGCGCGCCATCTTCGTGACCGCCATGGACACCAACCCGCTGGCCGCCAGTGCGGAGCTGATCATCAAGGAACAGGCCCAGGCCTTCCTCGACGGTCTGGCCGTGCTGACCCGCCTGACCGATGGTACCGTCCACGTCTGCAAGGGCGAAGCCAGCCTGCCGCACTCCTCCCTGGCCCAGGTCAAGGAAGCCGTGTTCGTCGGTCCGCATCCCGCCGGTCTGCCGGGCACCCACATCCACTTCCTGGATCCGGTCGGTGCCAACAAGGTGCAGTGGCACATCAACTATCAGGACGTGATCGCTTACGGCAAGCTGTTCACCACCGGCCAGATCTTCACCGACAAGGTGATCTCCCTGGCTGGCCCGAACGTCATCAAGCCGCGTCTGCTGCGTACCCGTCTGGGTGCCAGCCTCAGCCAGCTGACCAACAACGAGCTGCGTGCGGACGAAAACCGCATCATCTCCGGTTCCCTGCTGAGCGGTGCCAAGGCCGAAGGGGTCCATGACTACCTGGGTCGCTTCCACAACCAGGTGAGCGTGCTGGGCGAAGGCCGTGAGAAAGAGTTCATGGGCTGGGTCAAACCCAGTGCCAACAAGTTCTCCATCACCCGTACCACCCTCTCTCACCTGATGAAGGGCAAACTCATCAACTTCACTACCACCACCAACGGTAGTGATCGCTCCATGGTGCCTATCGGCAACTATGAGCGCGTGATGCCGCTCGACATCCTGCCGACCCTGCTGCTGCGGGATCTGATCTCCGGTGACACCGACAGCGCGCAGGCGCTCGGCTGCCTGGAGCTGGATGAGGAAGATTTGGCGCTCTGTACCTTCGTCTGCCCCGGCAAGACAGAGTACGGCCCCGTCTTGCGTGAGTGCCTGACCAAGATCGAACTGGAAGGTTAAGCGATGAGTTTCAAGCAACTTCTTGAAAATATGGAACATCACTTCGAGCCGGGTGGCAAGTACGCCAAGTACTATGCCCTGTTCGAAGCGGCGTACACCCTGTTTTATACCCCGGGTTCCGTGACCCGCAATGCCGCCCACGTCCGTGATGCGATCGATCTGAAGCGCATGATGATCATGGTGTGGCTGGCCGTGTTCCCGGCCATGTTCTGGGGCATGTACAACGTCGGCAACCAGTCCATCGCCGCCATCGCCCACATGGGCAGCGCGGCCGGTGCCGATTCCTGGCAATACGCCCTGGCCACCCTGTTCGGTGCCTCGCTGGATCCGGCCGTCGCCGGCATCGGCAGCAAGATGCTGATCGGTGCGGCGCACTTCTTCCCGATCTACATCACCGTCTTTATCGTCGGGGGTTTCTGGGAAGTGCTGTTCGCCATGGTGCGCAAGCACGAGATCAACGAAGGCTTCTTCGTGACCTCCATCCTGTTCGCCCTGATCGTGCCGCCCGAGCTGCCCCTGTGGCAAGCTGCCCTGGGTATCACCTTCGGTGTGGTGCTGGCCAAGGAAGTGTTCGGTGGTACCGGCAAAAACTTCCTGAACCCGGCGCTGGCGGGTCGTGCCTTCCTGTTCTTCGCCTACCCGGGTCAAATCTCCGGCGATGCGGTCTGGGTTGCCGTTGACGGCTTCTCCGGCGCAACCGCACTGAGCCAGTGGGCCCAGGGCGGCCAGATGGCGCTGATCAACGGTGCCACCGGTGAAGCCATCAGCTGGATGGACGCCTTCCTTGGCAACCTGCCCGGTTCCATCGGTGAAGTTTCCACCCTGATGATCCTCATCGGCGCAGCCATGATCGTCTACATGCGCATCGCCTCCTGGCGCATCATCGCCGGCGTCATGGTCGGTATGGTCGCGACCTCCCTGCTGTTCAACGTCATCGGTTCGGATACCAACCCCATGTTCAGCATGCCGTGGCACTGGCACCTGGTGCTGGGTGGCTTCGCGTTCGGCATGGCCTTCATGGCGACCGACCCCGTCTCCGCTGCCTTTACCAACAAGGGCAAGTGGTGGTATGGCGCCCTGATCGGCGTGATGGTGGTGCTGATCCGGGTAGTGAACCCTGCCTTCCCGGAAGGCATGATGCTGGCCATTCTGTTCGCCAACCTGTTTGCCCCCTTGTTTGACCATTTCGTGGCGCAGGCGAACATCAAGCGGAGGATCGCACGTGGCGTTTAATAAAGACTCTACTACCGGCACCCTCGCCGTAGTGACCGGTCTGTGTCTGGTCTGCTCCATCGTGGTCTCCGTGGCTGCCGTGGGTCTGCGTCCGGCCCAGCTGGAAAACAAGGCACTGGACAAGCAAAGCAACATCCTGTCCGTCGCCGGCGTCGACATCAGCGCCGTGGCCAAGCGTGATCTGGCCCAGCTCTATGGCGACAAGATTGAAGCGCGTCTGGTGGATCTGACCAGCGGTGAGTTCGTTGACGGCGACGCCGACAACTTCGACACCAAGGTTGCCGCCAAGGATCCGGCCAAGAGCATCCGTCTGGCCCCGGCCGACGACAAGGCCGGCCTGCGTCAGATCTCCAAGCTGGTTCCCGTGTTCTTCGCGAAAGATGCCGAAGGCAAGGTGGACAACATCATCCTGCCGATCTACGGCCAGGGTCTGTGGTCCACCATGTATGCCTTCGTAGCGGTCGCGGCCGACGGTCAGACCATCAAGGGCATCACCTACTATGACCACGGTGAAACCCCGGGTCTGGGTGGCGAGATCGAGAACCCGGCCTGGCGCGAGCTGTTCGTCGGCAAGAAGCTGTTCGACCAGAACGGTCAGCCTGCGCTGCGTGTGATCAAGGGCCATGCTCCGGCTGGTTCCGAGCATGAAATCGACGGCCTGTCTGGTGCAACCCTGACCGGTAATGGTGTACAGCACACCTTCGACTTCTGGATGGGCCCCAAGGGCTTCGGTCCCTTCCTGGCCAAGGTACGTGCAGGAGAAATCAACAATGGCTGACAAGAGCGAAATGAAAAAGTTGCTGTTGACGCCTGTGCTCGGCAACAACCCCATCGCACTGCAGGTGCTGGGTGTCTGTTCCGCGCTGGCCGTTACCAGCCAGATGAAGACGGCGTTCGTGATGACGCTGGCCGTTACCGCGGTCACCGCCTTCTCCAACCTGTTCATCTCTCTGATCCGCAACCAGATCCCTAACAGCGTGCGGATCATCGCCCAGATGGCGGTGATTGCCTCGCTGGTTATCGTGGTTGACCAGGTGCTCAAGGCGTATGCCTACGACATCTCCAAGCAGCTGTCGGTGTTCGTCGGCCTCATCATCACCAACTGTATCGTGATGGGTCGTGCCGAAGCCTACGCCATGAAGAGTGCCCCGCTGCCCTCCTTCCTGGACGGTATCGGCAACGGTCTGGGTTATGGCGCCGTGCTGCTGACCGTGGCCACCGTGCGCGAGATCCTGGGTTCCGGCACCTGGTTCGGCATCGAGCTGCTGCCGCTGGTGAACAATGGTGGCTGGTATGTGCCCAACGGCCTGCTGCTGCTGCCGCCGAGTGCGTTCTTCATCATTGGTCTGATCATCTGGGGCGTGCGCACCAAGGATCCCAAGCAGGTGGAGGCGAAGGATTAAGGTATGGAACACTATATCAGTCTGTTGATTCGCTCGATCTTCATCGAGAACCTGGCGCTCTCCTTCTTCCTGGGGATGTGTACCTTCCTGGCGGTGTCCAAGAAGGTCAAGACCGCCATGGGCCTGGGGATTGCCGTTATCGTGGTTCAGACCGTTGCCGTCCCGGCCAACAACCTGATCTACAACTACGTGCTCAAAGACGGTGCCCTGGTATCCGGTCTGGATCTGAGTTTCCTGAGCTTCATCACCTTCATCGGGGTGATCGCGGCCCTGGTACAGATCCTGGAGATGGCCCTGGACAAGTACTTCCCGGCCCTCTACAACGCCCTCGGTATCTTCCTGCCGCTTATCACAGTGAACTGCGCCATCTTCGGTGGCGTCTCCTTCATGGTGCAGCGTGACTACAACTTCGTTGAGTCCGTGGTCTATGGCGTGGGTTCGGGTGCAGGCTGGATGCTGGCCATCGTCGCGATGGCAGGGATCCGCGAGAAGATGAAATATTCCGATGTTCCGGAAGGCCTGCGCGGCCTCGGCATCACCTTCATCACCGCGGGTCTGATGGCGCTGGGCTTCATGTCCTTCTCTGGTATTTCCCTGTAATCGGAAAGGAAATATAGATGGAAATTATTCTGGGTGTGGTCATGTTCACCGTGATCCTGCTGGCCTTGGTGGCAGTCATTCTGTTCGCCAAGTCCAAGCTGGTGACCGCCGGTGACGTGACAATCAGCATCAACGGCGACCCGGCCAAGGCTGTGACCAGCCCGGCGGGTGGCAAGCTGCTTGGCGTGCTCGCCGGCAGTGGTATCTTCGTCTCCTCCGCCTGTGGTGGCGGTGGCTCCTGTGGTCAGTGCAAGGTGCGTGTGAAATCCGGCGGCGGCGACATCCTGCCGACCGAGCTGGATCACATCAGCAAGGGCGAAGCCCGTCATGGCGAGCGTCTGGCCTGTCAGGTCACCGTGCGCTCCGACATGGACATCGAGCTGCCGGAAGAGATCTTCGGCGTGAAGAAGTGGGACTGTACCGTCATCTCCAATGACAACAAGGCCACCTTCATCAAGGAGCTCAAGCTGCAGATCCCCGATGGCGAGAGCGTGCCGTTCCGCGCCGGTGGTTATATCCAGATCGAAGCGCCTGCCCACCACGTGCAGTACAAGAACTTCGATATTCCCGAGGAGTATCGTGGCGACTGGGATCGCTTCAAGATCTTCGAGCTGGAGTCCAAGGTCAACGAGCCGATCATCCGTGCCTACTCCATGGCGAACTATCCGGAAGAGTTCGGCATCATCATGCTGAACGTGCGGATCGCAACCCCGCCGCCCAGCAACTGGACTGCCCCTCCCGGCCAGATGTCTTCCTACATCTTCAGCCTGAAGGCCGGTGACAAGGTGACCATCTCCGGTCCGTTTGGCGAGTTCTTCGCCAAGGACACCGACGCCGAAATGGTGTTCGTCGGTGGTGGTGCGGGTATGGCGCCGATGCGCTCCCACATCTTCGACCAGCTGCGCCGTCTGAAGACCAAGCGCAAGATGAGCTTCTGGTACGGTGCCCGTTCCAAGCGCGAGATGTTCTATGTCGAAGACTTCGACATGCTGCAGGCCGAGAACGACAACTTCCAGTGGCACGTCGCCCTGTCCGATCCGCAACCGGAAGACAACTGGGATGGCTACACCGGCTTCATCCACAACGTGTTGTTCGAGAACTACCTCAAGAACCACGAGGCGCCTGAGGATTGCGAGTTCTACATGTGCGGGCCTCCCGTGATGAACGCCGCCGTCATCAACATGCTGAAAAACCTCGGTGTTGAAGACGAAAACATCCTGCTGGATGACTTCGGTGGTTAATCCATGCACAGCGTTGTAAAGACCTGGCTAGCCTTCGGGCTAGCCTTTTTCTTGACTGGGTGCGGTCAGGAAACGGTCCAATCGAAGCCGGAGATCCACATCACCGGCAGCACCATGGGTACCTACTACTCCATCAAGGTGGCGGATAGCGCCGTTCAGGATGCCGCCAGGCTGCAAGCCGAGGTCGACGTCTTGCTGGAGCGGGTCAACGATCAGATGTCGACCTATCGCCCGGATTCCGAGCTGTCACGCTTCAACCAGCACAAGAGCAATACCCCTGTGGTGGTTTCCCGCGATACCGCGCGGGTGGTGACCGAGGCCATTCACATTGGCCGCGAGAGCCGTGGGGCGCTGGACGTCACCGTCGGTCCTCTGGTCAATCTGTGGGGCTTTGGGCCGGATGCCAGACCGAGCAAGGTGCCGTCCGACGAGCTGATCGCCCAGACCCGGCAGAAGACGGGCCTTGGCAATCTGCATGTGATAACCTCTGCCGATGCCGATACCCTGCAAAAGGACATCCCGGACCTCTACGTGGATCTCTCCGCCATTGCCAAGGGGTTTGGCGTAGACAAGGTGGCCGAGTACCTGGAGTCCCAGGGGGCGCGCAACTATCTGGTGGAGATCGGCGGCGAGCTGCGCATCAACGGCGTCAACGGCAAGGGGCATCCCTGGCGTGTCGCCATCGAGAAGCCGACCGTCAATGCCGGTTCCGTACAGGAGGTGATTCTGCCCGGTGACAACGGGGTGGCCACCTCGGGCGAGTACCGCAACTATTACGAGCTGGACGGCAAGCGCTTCTCCCACACCATGGATCCGCTGACGGGCAAGCCCATCCAGCACCGCCTGGTGTCGGTGACCGTCATCCACCCCTCCTGCATGACTGCAGACGGGTTGGCGACCGTGTTCATGGTCATGGGGCCGGAGAAGAGCCTGGCCTATGCCAAGGAACGGGGGCTGGCCATCTTCACCATCACCAAGACGGATGACGGGTTCGAAGAGGCCTATTCGGATGCCTTCAAACCATATCTGGTCAAGAAGTAAGGGGTAACTACATGCAGATCTTTCTGATCACCTTCGGGGTGTTTCTGATGGTCGTGGTGGCCATGGCCATCGGCTACATTTTCCAGCGCAAGTCCATCTCCGGCTCCTGTGGCGGCCTGGGTTCCATCGGGATCGAGAAGGAGTGCGACTGCCCCGAGCCTTGTGACAACCGCAAGAAGAAGATGGCCAAAGAAGAGGCCCGTCGCAAGATGCTGGTGGACAACCGCATCATCTAACGGCGGATATCGCTCTGAAGGCAGCCTTGCAACGAAACGAGTCGACCCCTGGGTCGGCTCGTTTTTTATGTGGCATGGGGTCAGTAGTCATATTGGCTGCATGCCTTTTCCTTGAACTCTTTCTTTCGCTTTGCCAGCTCCTCCCTGGTGCCCAGTTCATCCCCCTGCCTGATGGCGGTTTCCAGTATCTCGATGCGCTTGTATAGCCAGCTGCATTCGGCTGTCGGGTGATCCTTGGCCATGGTCGCTAGCGGCAACAGCAGCAGGCAGAGCCCCGCCCGGATGATGCTCATGCTTCTCCTCCTTGAGTCTCGTGTGGATGTGGCCTTGAGAGTCTATGCCGCCGCGCCCGCGCGCAGACTGGTAGAAATGACAGGGGTGGGGTAGCATGATTCAATCGACTGGTTATCTATACAGTGGTGTCGTCGGCAGGCCTTGCCCCTGGTGGCCACGCGACCGGCACCGACACAGCAACAGACACGGCCATGCGCAAGATCATTCACATCGACATGGACTGCTTCTTCGCCGCAGTGGAGATGCGGGACAACCCGGCCCTTAGGGAGGTGCCGCTCGCCATTGGTGGCGCCGCCGACCGACGCGGGGTCATCTCCACCTGCAACTACGTGGCGCGCCGCTTCGGGGTGCGCTCCGCCATGCCGAGCGCCCTGGCCAGAAAGCTCTGTCCGCCATTGGTGCTGATCCCCGGGCGGATGGCCGTCTACAAAGAAACTTCGCGCCAGTTGCGCGCCATCTTCCTGCGCTACACCGAGCAGGTGGAGCCGCTCTCCCTCGATGAAGCCTATCTCGACGTGACCCAGAGTCCCCGCTGCGGTGGCAGCGCCACCCTGATGGCGGCGGAGATCCGCGCCGCCATCAGCGCCGAGCTTGGGCTGACTGCCTCGGCCGGTGTGGCGCCGAACAAGTTTCTGGCCAAGCTCGCCTCGGAGCAGCGCAAGCCTGATGGCCTGTTCGTCATCCGCCCCCAGGAGGTGGACGAGTTCGTGCGCCAGCTCCCCCTTGGCAAGTTGCCCGGCATCGGCCGCAAGACGGCAGAGCGGCTGGAGTCCCTCGGGCTGTATTCGTGCGAAGATGCCCGCCAGCTCGGCAACGAGGAGCTGATCGCCCGTTTCGGCAAGCTCGGGGAGATGCTGGCCGGCCGCATCTGGGGGCATGACGATCAGCCGGTGCAGGCCAGGCGGGTGCGCAAGAGCATCGGTGTGGAGACGACGCTCGCCAGCGACGTGCTGGACGAGGACGCCTGCTGGCAGGTGCTCAGCCGGCTCATTCCCGAGCTGGAGCAGCGTTTTGCCAAGGCCTGCCCTGCGGAGATGCTGATGGGGCAGGGGATCAAGTTGAAGTTTGCCGATTTTCACCAGACCACCGTCTACCGCAAGGGGAGTTATCAGGCGGCCCGTTTCCACGATCTGCTGCACGAGGGACTGCAACGGGCTCAAGGAAAGCCCATTCGCCTGCTCGGTCTGGTCGTTGGTTTGCCCGGAGCGGGTGAAATCAATCAATTAAGCCTGGATCTCTGCTGATTTAGTTAAGTTTTTGTATCCAAAACCGATACAGTGTTCACATCTGTAGACGTTAGGAAATAGTGGCATGAGTTCTCTTTCTGTTCAGGGACGGATCACCCTGATCGCCGGTTGCTGTCTGCTGGCCAGTGCCGTCGCGCTGGTGGCTTCTTCTCTTTTCAACGCGGCCCGCATGCAGGAGCAGGTGCTCACCTCCACCACCCTGGAGGGGCAGCACGCGGCAGAAAACTGGATGCAGGCCATGGGGGCGACCCAGGCAGCCCGGGTGACCAGCTACCTCGATGAGGCTTACTTCAGGGCGACCCTGCTTGCCGAGGGCATCTTGTTCCAGCGCAAGAACGCGGCCGACAACTTCGTTCACTCCGAGGCGCTGCGCAATGCCGTCAACCAGCAGTTGCAGGATGCGGCGGAGTCGTCAGCGAACCTGCTCGGTGTCTATGCGGTATTCGAACCCAACCAGCTCGACGGGGAGGATGACAACTATCAGGGGTCGACGGCGCTCGGCGCCAACGACAAGGGGCGTTTTTCCAGCTATTGGGCCAGGGTCGACGGCAAGGTCAACCTGGAGGTGATGGACGAGGCGATGCTGGCCAACGACAAGCCCTCCGGACACGGCGGCCTTGAGAACGACTGGTACAGTTGCAGCATCCGCAGCAAGGCGCTCTGTCTGCTCGAACCCTATGTGGACGAGGTGGGGACCCAGCAGGTGTTGATGACCTCGGTAACCGTGCCGCTGCTGGACCAGGGCTCCCTGCTTGGCATGGTGGGGGTCGACATCTCCCTGGGGACCCTGCAGAGCCTGGTGGAAGAGATGGGCCGGACCCTCTACAAGGGGCAGGGCAAGGTGCTCCTGCTCAGCAGTGAAGGGCGGGTGGCCGGCGTGGAAGGGTTCCCGGTCGCCCTTGGCAATCTGCTGGAGCAGCAAGGGCTGGCGCAGGATCTCAAGGGGTGGCTGACCAAGGGAGATGTGGTAACGCGCTGGAGCCCGGATGGCGCACTGTTGCAGACCTTCGTGCCGGTCAGCATGCGCGGTACGGATCGCAAGTGGGGCATCTATATCGAGCTGCCCCGCGCCGTGGTGCTCGCCTCGGCCCTGCAACTGCAAGGGGAGCTTGAGGATCAGGCCCAGCGCAGCGTGGCCACCCAGCTCACCATAGGTGGCGGGATTTCGGCGCTCGCCCTGCTCTGCATCTGGCTGATGGCCCAGCGCATCGTGGCGCCCATCCGCGCCGTGGTGGCACGCCTCAAGGACATCGCCAGCGGGGAGGGGGATCTCACTCAGCGCATCGATCTGCGCAGGGATGACGAGATAGGCGAGCTGGCCAAGTGGTTCAACAACTTCCTGGACAAGCTGCAATCCACCATCAGCCAGGTGATCGACACCGTTGCGGGCACTCGGGCCAGTGCGGCCCTGGCGGCGCAAGGGGCAGCCCGTACCAGCGCCGGCATGCAGTCCCAGTATCAGGAGGTGGATCTGGTGGCGACCGCGTTTGAAGAGTTGAGCGCTACCGCCCTGCAGGTCGCCGGCAATGCCAATGCGGCGGTGGCGGCGGCCGATGAGGCCGACACGGCGGCCCAGGAGGGCAAGTCCGTGGTGGCGCAGACCCAGGAGGCCATGTCCAGACTGATGACGGTGATAAGCGATGCCAAGCCAGTGGTGGAGCACCTCTCTGCCAACAGCGACAACATCAACGACATCCTGGTGGTGATCCAGGGGATTGCCGAGCAGACCAACCTGCTGGCCCTGAACGCGGCCATCGAGGCGGCCCGAGCCGGTGAGCAGGGGCGCGGTTTTGCGGTGGTCGCCGACGAGGTGCGCAACCTGGCGGGACGAACCCAGAACGCCATCGTCGAGATCCAGAACCTCATCGGCCAGTTGCAGTCGGGGACGGAGGCGGTGGTGAAGGCGATCCTGACCGGTCATCACCAGGCGGATCTGACCCTCACCAAGGTGGAGCAGTCGGTCAGCGTGCTGGAGCAGATCATCCAGGCTGTCGGCACCATCCACCAGATGAACGAGCAGATCGCGAGGGCCGCGCAGGAGCAGAGCGGAGTAGCGGACGAGATCAATCGCAACGTCAGCAACATTCGCGATGTGAGCCATACCATTCGGGCGGAAGCGGCGACCTCCGCTGACAACGGGCGCGAGCTGTCGCAACTGGCGGACAAGCAGCAGCAACTGGTGGGCCAGTTCCGGGTGTAGGGGAGGATAAGAAAAAAGGCGCCATCCAACCGGAGGCGCCAAACACATTCAGATGACAGACTGGGTTAAATCGACCTGATTTAGCCCTTCTTCCCGCAGAGGAAGAAACACAACACCACAATCACTGTCGACTCACTCACAAAAACCACATGTAAACCAACATGGAAGAGAAGGTGTGAGCCATATGACAACGAATTGCGTGGCGAATTATGTTTATTCACTGGTCGACCCGCAACCGACAATTTATAATGCGCCCCATTAGAAAAATTCATCGTCGGCCGATTCCATGTCTCGTCGTTTACCTCCGCTCAATGCACTGAAAGCGTTTGAAGCCGCGGCTCGTCACTTGAGCTTTACCCGCGCAGCAGAAGAGCTGTTCGTGACCCAGGCCGCCATCAGCCACCAGATCAAGGCGCTGGAGGAGTATCTCGGCATCAAGCTGTTTCGCCGCAAGAATCGCTCCCTGCTACTGACCGAGGAGGGGCAGAGCTACTTCCTCGACATCAAGGACATCTTCGCCTCCATCTCCGAGGCGACCGACAAGCTGCTGGCCCGCAGCGCCAAGGGGGCGCTCACCGTCTCCCTGCAGCCGAGCTTCGCCATCCAGTGGCTGGTGCCCCGCCTGGTCAAGTTCAGCGAACGCCACCCGGACATCGATGTGCGGATCAAGGCGGTGGACATGGACGAGGGGTCGCTGACCGACGATGTGGACGTGGCCATCTACTACGGCCGCGGCAACTGGCCGGGTCTTCGTTCGGACAAACTGCACACCGAGTACCTGATTCCGGTCTGCTCGCCCCTGTTGCTGACCGGCCCCAAGCCCCTGCGCACCCCGGACGATCTGACCCGTCACACCCTGCTGCACGACACCTCCCGGCGCGACTGGAAGGCCTGGTTCCGCCAGCTCGACATCGACGCCCCCAATGTCAATCAGGGGCCCATCTTCAGCCACTCCACCATGGTGATCCAGGCGGCGATCCACGGTCAGGGGGTGGCGCTCGGCCACAGCGTGCTGGCCCAGCCGGAGATCGAGGCGGGTCGT
Source organism: Aeromonas sp. WP2-W18-CRE-05 (assembly GCF_014168615.1). Taxonomy (NCBI): domain Bacteria; kingdom Pseudomonadati; phylum Pseudomonadota; class Gammaproteobacteria; order Aeromonadales; family Aeromonadaceae; genus Aeromonas; species Aeromonas sp. WP2-W18-CRE-05. The sequence continues at coordinate 1,135,640 of NZ_AP021917.1, forward strand.
CTCATCTGCCCGTTCGAACAGGTGCTGGTGAGCAAGAACGCTTTCTATCTGGTGTGTCAGGAGCAGCAATCCGATCAGGGCAAGATAGTGGCTTTTCGCGACTGGATGCTGGAACTGGTGGAGCAGGAAGAGGCCCGCAGGCGTGCCCGCCTTGCCGATGCCTGAGGAGTTGACCTGGTGACTGACCTGACAAGAGAGGGGGCGAGTGACGCCCCCGTTCGCATTCTGCTGGCCCACGGCGCGGGGGCGGGCATGGAGCACAGCTTCCTGGCCGAGTTGTCGCGACTGCTGGCGGGGCCGGAGATCGAGGTGGTGCGCTTCAACTTCCCCTACATGACCAAACGGGCTCAGGACGGCAAACGCAGGCCGCCGGACAGACAACCCGTGCTGCTGGCTCACTGGCGCGAGATGGTGCGCCAGTTTGCCCATCCCCGGCTGTTTCTGGCGGGCAAGTCCATGGGGGGAAGGATGGCGGCCGAGCTGTTTTGCGAGGGGGGCGACGAGATGGATGCTGCAGGATTGATCGTTCTCGGGTATCCTTTCCACCCCCCGGCCAAGCCCGACGCATGGCGGGGCGAGGTGCTCAAGCAGATCACGACGCCCACACTGCTGCTGCAGGGGGAGCGCGATACCTTCGGTTCCCGCGCCGAGCTGGCCAATTTCCCCTTCTCACCCGCCGTATCGGTCCACTGGCTAACCGACGGGGATCATGGTTTCAAACCGAGAAAGGCGAGCGGCATGAGCGAGCAGGAGAACCTGCGCCTGGCCGCGGAGCGGATCAAGGGTTTTATCGCGGCGGTGGGCCGCTCCTGACCATCTCGAGCGGGTCGAGAGAAGAAGCGTGCAAGGAGAGAAGATGCAGATCCAACGACATTGGCTGGTGCTGGCGGGCTTCTTCGGCCTGACGGCCACCATGCTCGGGGCCTACGGCGCTCACGGGCTGGCGGCGACCGGCATCGCTCCTTCGTTGCTGGCGGCGTTCAACACCGCCGTGCAATACCAGTTTTTCCACGCCCTGGCCCTGCTGGTACTGGGGTTGTGCGGCGTGCGCGGCAAGGTGATCACCTTCGCGGGCGCCGTCTTTGTGCTGGGGATCCTGGGATTCTCCGGCAGTATTTACGCCATGGTGCTGCTTGGCAGCAAGGGGCTGGGGCTCATCACCCCGGCCGGTGGCCTCTGTTTTATGTTGGGATGGGCGGCTCTGATGTGGGCCGGCTGTCGTCTTGGAGGAAAGAATGAATAATCTGCTGCTTTATTGCCGCCCGGGTTTTGAGAAAGAGGCGGCGGCAGAGATCACCGAGCGTGCCGGCAACATGCAGTGCTACGGCTTTGCCCGGGTCAAGGACGACAGCGGCTATGTGATCTTCGAGTTGTATGACGAGGAGCAGGCCGATCTGCTGGCGCGCAAGCTGCCGTTCCGCGAGCTCATCTTCATTCGCCAGATGCTGGTGGTAACCCACGAGCTGAAAGATCTGGAAATAAGCGATCGGGTCTCTCCCATCCTGGAGGCGGCGAGTGGCTACGCCATCTGCGGGGATCTGCGGGTGGAGACGGCCGACACCAACGAAGCGAAGGAGCTCTCCGCCTTCTGCCGCAAGTTCACCGTGCCGCTTCGCCAGGCGCTGCGCAGCAACGAGATCCTGACCAAGAAGGAGACCCCGAACCGTCCCGTGTTCCACGCCTTCTTCCTGGCCAATGACCACCTGATGCTGGGGTACTCCTACTCCTTCAACAACTCTGCCTTCCACATGGGGATCCCGCGCCTGCGATTCCCGGCCGATGCCCCGAGCCGCTCCAGCCTCAAGCTGGAAGAGGCCTTCTACGTCTTCGTGCCGAAGGAAGAGTGGGACTTGCGCCTGTGCTCCGGCCTGAAGGCCGTGGATCTTGGCGCCTGCCCGGGTGGCTGGACCTATCAGCTGGTGCGTCGCGGCATGATGGTGACGGCGGTGGACAACGGCATGATGGCCCAATCCCTGATGGACACAGGCCAGGTGAAGCACATCCGTGACGATGGTTTCGTGTGGCGGCCGAGCAAGAAGAATACCTACTGGCTGGTGTGCGACATGGTGGACAAACCGGCGCGAGTGACCCACATGGTGGCCGACTGGTTCAGGGAGAACGACTGTCAGGAAGCCATGTTCAACCTCAAGCTGCCGATGAAGAAGCGCTACGCCGAGGCGGTGCACAACATCGAGGTGCTGCGCGGACTGCTGGCCGAGATCGACAGCGGCTTCATCATTCAGGCCAAACAGCTCTATCACGATCGCGAAGAGATCACGGTGCACGTCTACAACAAGTTCTGGGTCTCCAAGCTGGCACCCAAGTCCTGAAGCAGCATCGGGAACAGGGCATGAAAAAACCGGACGGCGACGTCCGGTTTTTTTGTGTCTGGGTCATCAGAATCGGTAGTCCAGACGCATCATGGACTCGTCGTCGGTGATCTTCAGCTCAATTTGCAGGGGAATGGTCTTGTCACTGGGGTTGAACTGCATCTTGACGCCATCCCCGCGAAGCTTGACCGAGGTGTTGATGCCGCCAGCGTTGAACTTGATCCTGGGCTTTTGCTTTTCGAAGGAGAGGCTGACGCTCTTCTCTGCCGTGAGGTTCAGCTTCTGATAGGGGGTGACCTGCCGATTGCCGTTGCTGTCGGTGGTGATATCCACCCCCAGAGAGAGCGGCTTGGGCTGTTTGAGCAGATCGTTGGTATCCAGGGTGGATTGCCAGGTTTGCTTGGCTGGCGCCTCGTGCTGGGGAGGCGGCGTCAACCAGGCATTGTCGACTGGCCTGTCTAATGCCGGGGCACTGCTGCTGACAATCAGCAAGATGAAAGTAGCACGCATGGTGGATCTCCTTATCCCTCATATCAACATAGTATTCATCTGGCGAGGGAGGTAGGGAGGCGTTGGCATAAAACAAAGGGAGCCGAAGCTCCCTTTTAAAATCATATGGTTGGACTCTATTTATAGACGGTCGATGATGGCCTGGGTGAATTCGCTGGTAGACGCTGTGCCCCCCAGGTCACGGGTCACCCGATCACCGGACTCGATGGTCGCCCGCACGGCCTCGCGAATGCGCTCCGCCTTGTCCTGCATGCCGAGATATTCCAGCATCTGGATGGAGGCGAGGATCACCGAGGTGGGGTTGGCGATGTTCTTGCCGGCGATGTCCGGCGCAGAGCCGTGCACCGCTTCGAAGATGGCGGCCCCTTCACCGATGTTGGCGCCCGGCGCCATGCCCAGCCCCCCCACCAGACCGGCACAGAGATCCGAGAGAATGTCGCCGAACAGGTTGGTGGTGACCATCACATCGAAGCGCTCCGGGTACATCACCAGGTTCATGCAGGCGGCGTCGACGATCATCTCCTCGTTCTGGATGTCCGGGTAGCGGGCCGCGACCTGACGGGCCACTTCCAGGAACAGGCCGGAGGTGGACTTGAGGATGTTGGCCTTGTGGATGATGGTGACCTTCTTGCGTCCTTCCTGGCGCGCCAGCTCGAAGGCGAAGGTGACGATGCGCTCGGCCCCTTCCCGGGTGATGATGCTCATCGCCTCGGCGCTCTGGTTGTCATCGCTGCGCTTCTGGCCGACACCGGAGTACATGCCTTCGGTGTTCTCGCGCACCGTGATGATGTCGATGTTGTCGTAACGGCTCTTGGTGCCCTTGAAGGAGAGGACGGGGCGCACGTTGGCGTAGAGATTGAACTTCTTGCGCAGGGAGACGTTGATGGAGGTGAAGCCGCCGCCGACCGGAGTGGTGAGCGGGCCTTTCAGGCTGACCTTGTTCTTCTCGATCAGATCGAGGGTGGCCTGGGGCAGCAGCTCGCCATGTTTTTCCAGGGCTACCAGACCGGCGTCTGCGTATTCGTAGTCGAAGTCACAACCCGCGTGGGTCAGGATCTGGATGGCGGATTCGATGATGCTGGGGCCGATGCCGTCGCCCGGGATGACGGTAATCTTTCTTTTTGACATGAGGCGTATCCACTTCTAGGGAACAGAGGGGGAGGATTTGTCGGCTTTATACCATTTTTGCACCACATCCTCCATGTTTCTTTACATTTTACCCATTTATGTCAACAGGTACGGCCTGTCTTGGGAAATGGTGTGCTGGGGATCACGCCCCGGCATCAGGGACGGGAGGGTAGCGGATCTCCCGCAGGTTGAACCCGAGCGGGATATCGTGCTGCAGCCGGACCAGGCGTTGGGCCAGCAGGGCCTCTTCCCGGTGCTGGCGCAGCTTGAGCAGGGGTCTGGTGGCCTCCTCCCGCTCACAGGCCTCCAGCATGGCAGCCAGGTCCCCGTATTGCTGCAGCAACTGGGTGGCGGTCTTGGGGCCAATGCCGGGCACCCCCTTGATGTTGGAGCCGCCGATACCGGTCAGGGCCCAGAAGTCCACAAGCTGGGTCGGTGTAACGCCGTACTGCTGCTGGACGAAGGCGGCATCCAGCCAGCGTTTGTTGAAGTAATCCCGCACCCGGATCTGCGGGCAGATGAGCTGGCAGAACCCCTTGTCGGTGGAGATGATGGTGGCGCTGGCGCCGTGCTGGGCAATGCCGCTTGCCAGGGTGGCGATGAGATCGTCCGCCTCGTCGGTCTGGGAGAGCAGGGCATCCACACCGCACTCCCAGAAGGCGTCCTGCAGGTCGGCAAGCCCTTCTCTCAGCTCATCCGGCATGGGGGTGCGGCCCTCCTTGTAGGGGGGATAGAGCGTCTTGCGCCAGCTGTGGACCTCACCGTCAAAGACCGCGATGGCGTGGGTCGGCTCGCTGGCCGCCAGGAGCTTCTTGCAGGTGTTGATGAGGTTGGCACGGGTGGCGAGCAGGGCCTGGGCCGGGGTCAGTCCCTGCTGGCTCTGCACCGCGTGCAGTCGGCGGATGAGGTTGAGGGCATCGATGATGAGCAGGTGTGGCATGGGGCACTCCGGGCGTCGGGGAGTGCCATTGTAACAATGGTGGCGTCTCCTGCTAACCCCGTAGAAGACCAGTCAATGAAAGAGGGGCCCATGGGCCCCTCCGGTGCATTGTGGTGTCCCGGCTATTTGACTATCTCGTAGCAGGGAACGTACTGGCTGCCCGGCAGCTTCATGCGCTGCTGCTTGACGAAGCTCTCCAGCAACCTGTCCATCAGGTGCATCAGCTCCTTGTCGCCGTGCAGCTTGAAGGGACCCTTCTTCTCGATGGCCCTGATGCCCCCTTCCTTGACGTTGCCTGCGACGATGCCTGAGAAGGCGCGGCGCAGGTTGGCTGCCAGCAGCTGGGGCGGCTGGTTGCGATGCAGATCCAGGCTGGCCATGCTGGCGTGATCCGGCTCGAACGGCAGCTGGAACTCGGGCTCGATCCGCAGGGACCAGTTAAAGGAGTAGGCATCTCCCACCGACTTGCGGTATTCGCGGATCTTCGGCATCGCCTCCTTCATCACGCGGGCCACCTCGGGCGCATCGCCGATGATGATCCGGTAGAGACTGGTGGCGGCTTCCCCCAGGGTCGCCTTGACGAAGTCGTCGATGGCGCGGAAGTAGTCGGCGCTCTCTTTCGGGCCGGTCAGCACGATGGGGATGGGTTGGCGATCGTTGGCCGGGTGCATCATGATGCCGAGCAGGTAGAGCAGCTCCTCGGCAGTTCCGACCCCGCCCGGGAAGATGATGATGCCGTGACCCAGACGCACGAAGGCTTCCAGCCGCTTCTCGATGTCCGGCAGGATCACCAGCTCGTTGACGATGGGGTTCGGCGGTTCGGCGGCGATGATGGAAGGCTCGGTGAGACCGATGTAACGGCCGTTGCGCACCCGCTGCTTGGCGTGGCCGACGGCGGCCCCTTTCATGGGGCCCTCCATGGCACCCGGACCGCAACCGGTACAGATGTTGAGCTCGCGCAGACCCAGCTCGCTACCCACTGCCCGGGTGTACTGGTATTCCACTTCGTTGATGGAGTGGCCGCCCCAGCAGACCACCAGGTTGGGATCGGCGCCGGGCAGGATCGCCTTGGCGTTGCGCAGGATGGCGAACACCACGTTGGAGATATGGGTGGAGCTGGTCAGGTTGACCAGACGATTGGACTCGAGCTGGGTCGACACATAGAGAATGTCCCGCAGCACGGAGAACAGGTGCTCCTGGATGCCGCGGATGATCTCGCCGTCGACGAAGGCGTGCTCGGGGGCGTTGAACAGCTCGAGCTTGACCCCGCGCTCGCGCCGGATCACGTGAATATCGAAGGATTTGAAACGTTCCAGTATCTCTTTGGAACTGTCGGTATGGCTGCCGGAGTTGAGGACCGCCAGCGAGCAGTTGCGAAACAGTTGATAGATATCGCTGGAGGCCGTCTGCTTGAGGCGATCCACCTCGAGCTGGGACAGCAGGTCCATGCTGCCCACGGGATTGATGTGTGTAATCATAATTTCCCCTTTCACTCGCTTGTTATCGTTGTGCTTTCCCTGGGGAGAAAACGGGATGCTTTGGCATCCCTCGGGTTCGATAGTAGAGGCAAGGGGGTGGGCAGGGGAATAGGGGGACTGTGCGTTTGCCGCTTTTTTAGCCGCCCCTCAAAGCGGATTCAGGCGAGATTGACCTGATCCCGGCCGGAGTGCTTGGAACTGTAGAGCGCCTTGTCGGCACGCTCGAACGCATCCGTGGTATGGTCGCCGGTCCGAAACAGGGTGGCACCGATGGAGATGGTGATCTCGACCCTGGCATCGCGAAAGCGGAACGGGATGCTCTTGATGGTCTGACGCAGGTTCTCCAGCGGCTTCTGGTACTTGTCCGGATTGATGTTTGGCAGCAGGACCACGAACTCCTCACCGCCAAAGCGGGCGATGAAGTCGGTGTCGCGCAAGGCGTTCTGCAGGGCCTTGGCAACTACCTTCAATGCCTTGTCGCCGGCCATGTGGCCGTAGTTGTCATTGATGTGCTTGAAGTGGTCGATGTCGATGATGGCCAGGCACAGGGGGGTGCCATAGCGTAGCCAGCGTTTGTATTCGAGCTCGAGCCGCTCGTCCAGGGCCGCCCGGTTGTGTACCTGGGTCAGGCTGTCGAGGAAGAGCTTGTGTTTCTGGATGGTGAGCCGCTTCTTGTACTCGGCGGTCTCGTCCTTCATCAACCTGAGCTTGGCTTCCATGTTGGAGAGGTGGGTGAGCAGGTGGCGCTCGCGGTTGGCCATCTCCTCCCGCTCCTGCTGCAGCCGGCGGATGGTGTCCAGATGCCCAGAAATGGCGCCTCTGAGTATTTGTGGCGAGTCATGGGCTGCCATGGCGCGATCGATGGCGGCGAGTTCCCGCTCCAGCGCCTGTCCGCTGAGATGGGTGGCATTTTGCAGCGCCCGCCCTTCATCCAGGGATTCGGTAAAGCTGTAATGGACCGAGGAGAGACTCTCATTCAGGGTGCTGAGAAACGCCTGGGAGGCTTTGCGCTCTTCCCGGGTACCCTCGATGATGAGTTCGATGATCTGCAGGCAGACTTCGGCCAGCAGGGCAGGGGTGATGCCCCCGAGCAACTGGCGGCGGATGTCTGCGAGGCTCTCGCCCACGGCGCCGGCAAAGTCGAGCTCGGTGATGAGACGCTGCAACTCGTCTGAAATCTGGGCATGTGCCTTGATGTCAAAGGAGTCGGTAGGGGCCGGGCTGGAAAGCTCGGTGGGGATCTCCGCCGAAGGGGGGATCAGCGGCTTGCGCGGCAGCAGCTGGATCTTGATCGCCTGCTGGTAGAACTCCAGCAGCCGGATCACCTTCTTCTGGTGATCGCCGATGCCGTAACTCTCCGGGCTGGCGAGAAACTCCTTGAGGGCGCGGCGGGTATCTTCCGGAAACCCCTTGATGGTTTTGAGCTGTTTGCTGCCGAGATCGATGGCTGCCCGGGTCAGGCTGATGGACTCTTCCATGGTGTGGCTGTGCTGCTGCAACAGCTTCTCGATGGCGATCAGATCGGCATCGATGGAGGTAAGAGGAGGGTTGCCTTCAAGTTTCTGCTTGAGCTTGGCGAGCCGGTTGTCGAGCTCGCGATCGTGGCCGCGACAGGCTTGCATCAACTTGCCGATGAACTGGATACTGCGGGTGCGTTCGGCATCGGAGAAGCTTGCCATGCCGTCAAGCTCCTGCTGTTTCTGCTGGAGGGATTCCCTGAGTCTTGCCAGTTGTCCTGTTACGGCAGCCATATCATTCATTCTTCAGGTCGCCCTGTTGTCATTATCGTTTTTGTTTCGTCCAGCAACAGAAAGCCAATCAAAGACCCCGTTGAGTACCTTTTTGTCACGGATTGTCCGCAACCTTCGTCCGTGAAAGCGCAAGCCAGTTAACCCATTGCTTTTCATGAGAAGAATTTACTTTTACCAGTCCCTTGTCAATTGCCATCAAGCAGCATTGCCACACATCTCCGTTAAAAAATGCGGCCTGCTGGCAATCGATGGCAGCCAGCTCAAGCCAGACGCTCTGCTGGCATTTTTCGCTGAGCTGAATGGCTCCCGAGAGGGCCAGGTAGCAGAGATCGAACAGGCCGTGGTGATCGAGGGCCATGGCCGCCTTGGGCAGGAAGGGATGACTGACGATGCCGAGGCTGATGCGCCTGTCCAGCGGGTGCTCGCAGGGGAAGGCTGCCAGGGTGTCGAGCAGGGTCTGGGCCAGCTGATGCAACTGGGCCACGTGGCGCTGGGGCACCACATAGAGCAGGTGACCTTCGCGCAGGTCGTAGATGCGGCCATCCTGCGGAGTCAGTTCGTTGACGTAACGGCCGAAGGCCTGCTCTATCTCGCGGCTGACCTGATAGCCGTGCTGCTCCAGGCTGTTGATCAGGAAGGGAACCCGGAACAGCAGGTAGTGCAGCTTGTCGTCAAATTCGCTGGTGGGGCGTTCGCTCAGGTACCAGCGCTCGGATTTTTGCTGGCGCTTGGCCATCTCCCGCGGCCAGCGACTCATCAGTCGCTGCCAGTTGGCCAGGCCGCTGCGCGGCTCTACCAGCAGGGCTTCTCCCAGCTGTTTGGCATGAAGGCGCGCGACCCGCAGTTTCAGCCAGAGGGTGAAGAACAGATAGATGAAGAGTGCCAGCAGCAGCCCGGTGCTGACGCTGGTCCAGAGGTATCGCTCCTGCTGGTGCTGGCTGACGTCGAGTTGCTGCTCCAGCTCCTTGACCTGTTGCACCCGCTCCACCTGGGCGTAGTTGTCGCGCACCGCCTCCTGCTCCAGCGCCAGCTGTTGCTGGCGAACCAGTTCGCTGCGCTGGTGGTAATTCTTGTAGCTCTCCAGGGCCTGCTGGAGGTAACCCTTCTGCTCATAGGCGACGGAGAGCAGGCGGAAGATCTCGAATTGGCGCCGGATGTCCCCAATCCGGTTGGCCAGGGTGAGGGCGTTCTCCAACTGCAGGATGGCGATGCCCGCCTCCTGCTGCTTGAGGTGCAGCTCTCCCAGCAACAGCAGGGTGTCGATGAGCGACTCCTTGTCATCCCCCAGCTCATGGGACTGGCGTGCGGCGTTCAGGTAGTTTCGCGCCAGGTTGAGGTTGCCGGTCTGCAGGTAGGTCTTGCCTATCTCGAACTTGAGATGGGCGATGCGGGTACGGTGGCTGCTCTCGTCCAGCAGGTCGAGGGCATTGAAGAAATAGACCAGCGCCATGTTCATCTCGCCCTGATCCCGGTTGAGGCGGGCGAGCACGATCAGGGCGTCGCTCAGCATGGAAGGATTGCCGAGAGCATGAAAATAGTTGGCCGCCTCGCTGGCGTATTGCAGCGCTTTTTGTGGCTCCTGCTCTTCCTGATAGAGGCTGACCATCTGGTTCGAGAGCAGGCCGAGGAAGAGGGGATCCTGCAGGGGCTTGGCTTGCTGTTGTGCTTCGATGTACTCCCCCAGTGCAAGCTGGGGCTGACCCAGAGCCTGATAGAGATCCCCGCCCACGGCGCTGGTCCAGGCCCTGGCCAGAGGCTGTTTGGCGTGATCCGCCCATTTGCGGGTCTCGGCCAGCTGCTGTTTGGCGAGATCGAATTGCCGCTCCTCTATGCTGGCGTTGACGCGCAGCAAGCGGCTGTAGACCTGCAACTGGCTCTCCTTGAGGTCGGGATTGGCCAGCAGTTTGTCGAGTTTGTCGAGCAGGGGGGCCGCGGCGCCATGGGTATGCTGTTGCAGGTTGCGGCTTCTAACCAGCAGATAGAGCCCATGGGCCTGCAGCTCGAACTGCTGCTCTTTCTCGGCCATGGCGATGCCCTGCTCGAAGGACTCCTGTGCCTGGGCGAACTGCCCTAGCTGCTGCAGACACTCCCCCTTGAGCAGATAGGCGCCCGTGGTCTGGGTGGCGGTACCGTAGTTCAGCATCGGCTCGCGATAGCCGTACTCCTGACGGTTGCTGATGATCTGCTTGGGATTGTTGGCCGTGCGTTCGAGGAAGGAGGTGGCAATCTGGGCACATCTGGCGGGATCGGTCAGCACCAGGGTCTGGGCCTGCTGCAGGTCGATGGACAACTGCTCCTTGGCCAGATCCAGATCAGGAGCCGACAGGGAGGACATCATCATTGCCAGAAAAAACAGTTGATTCATTGGATTAAGAACGGCACGGAGGTGCAGGCATGTTATCCAAGCCCACCCCCGCCCGTCCAGAGTTTACTGAGGTGATGCGCAGCGGGCCGCAGCCCGCAGGATGGCGGCGCCGGTGATTACTGGCGAATGAGGCGCAGGTTCGCCGGAACCGGCTCCCAGTCGCTGCGGAAGGGGTTGATGTCCAGGCCGCCGCGGCGGGTGTAACGGGCATGGACGGTCAGTTGTTCCGGGGCGCAGAAGTGCTTGAGATCGGTAAAGATGCGCTCGATGCACTGCTCGTGGAACTCGTTGTGCTGGCGGAACGAGATGAGGTAGCGCAACAGCTTCTCCCGGTCGAGGCGCGGGCCGCGATAGTGGATCACCACGGATCCCCAGTCCGGCTGGCTGGTCACCAGGCAGTTGGACTTGAGCAGGTGGCTGTGCAGGGTCTCCTCCACGATCTCGTGACCGGCGGCCCCTTGCAGCAGGGTCTCGTCAAACTCGTAGCTGTCCACCTCGATATCCAGGCTGTCGATGCACTCACCGGGCAACTGGGCTATCTGGTGGGGGGCCTGGTCGAGCGTGAAGAGGGTGACGCTCACCGGGGCACCAGCGCAGCCACTCAGGTCCTGAGCCAGCAGCGCCTGCACTGCCTCCAGGGAGTCGCAACGGGTCTGGTTGAAGGAGTTCAGGTAAAGCTTGAACGACTTGGACTCGATGAGATTCGGGCTGGTGGCCGGCACAAAGACCTCCCCGATGGCAACCACGGGCTTGCCTTTGGCATTGAGCCAGGAGAGTTCATACAGGGTCCAGACGTCGCACCCCTGGAAGGGCAGTTCACCTCTCAGGCCAAGATCGTCGCGGTTCAGGCTGCGTGGCACGGGCTGCAGCAGACTCGGGGTGTACTGGCTGATGTAGGCGGACTGCTGCCCCAGGCTCAGGCCTTGCAGCGCACTGGCGCCGGCGTATCTCTCTTGTTTGCTCATGCTGGTTTGCTCACGCTTGTCTGATAAGGGGTTTGATGGTGCAATGGCCCGATTTTTCGATCAGGTACTTGCGGCCATCAGAGGCCGCTATTGTGGGGAATATCGATGTCGGATCAAGTCCTGTCTGCCCTGGAGCAGTTCTTTTTACGCTGGCAGCGCGATGGCGAAGGAAGGCGGGGGCTGCCCCTGTGTGACTGGGAGGCCGACTGGCGCTCTCCTTGCGAGCTGGATGAACCCAGGGAGGGGCGGGTCGCCTGGCGTCCGTTCCAGCGGGAGCAGGCAGCCGACTTCACGGCCATGGCGAACGCCCTGGAGCTGACCCTGCATCCCAGCGCCATCGCCCTGTTTGGTCACTGGTTCAGCCGCCCTCTGCCCTGCTCTTTCAAGGGGCTGCGCATCGAACTCATCCTGCCGTGGAACGACGCCGATCTGGATCTGCTCAAGGAGAACCTCATTGGCCACCTGCTGATGCTGCGCAAGTTGAAGCGATCCCCTTCACTCTTCATTGCCACGACCCGCAACGAGATGACGCTGGTCTCCCTCGATAACGAGAGCGGCCAAGTGTGGCTGGAGTGGCTGGACACCGGACGGCGCCTGACGCTGGCCCCCTCGTTGCCGGCCTTTCTGGCGCGACTGGAAACCTTGCCCCAGTGATGCCCCAAAAGAGAGGGCCTTGCCACCTGGCAAGGCCCTCTCTTTTTAATGCGCCATTGTGCGCGGTAGGCTCCTACTCTTTGAAGTCCCAGGAGAGGTTGGAGACCAGCCTGCAAGGCTCGCACCTGAAGTCGAAGATCTCGTGCAGGGGGGCGGCCAGCGCCCATGGGCCACCACAGCCAGGGCAGGGGCGAGTCCGCTCTTCGGCGGCGCTCAGGCCGCCTACCCGGTAGAGATAGTAAAAGGTGGGGATGCCGCTCAGGAGCTCCAGTCGTCTGGCGAGATCGCTGCCTCGGCGATGAAGGCGGCTGCCCACCTCGCCGATTTCGTGCAGGGCGGCGTGCTCGGCGATGGAGCCGTTCATCTGCAACTGATCGCAGGCTTCCCAATCTTCCTGCCACTTGATGATCTGCTTGTGGTCACCGTTGGCGACGGCGGGCAGCCGATAGAGCGGGATGGGGGCGAAGTGATCGCCACAGCGCAGGGGAGAGCAACTGTGCAGGAAGCTGGTGTAGAGCAGCATCCAGCTGGGACGCTCTCCCTGCTCTGCGCACGGGTCCGTGCTGTCCGAGAGCAGATCCGCCCCTTGCAGGTGGAGTTTGGGGGCGAGCAGGCCCGCCTGGTGCAGACCTTGCTCGGCAAGGGCGACCAGCTCGCTCTGGTTGTCAGGGTGCAGGCTGTCCTGCTCCGGGCAGACCACCCGGCTGACGAAATAGCCTTCGTGCATGCTGGTGGGAAACTCTCGCCCCAGGATCTGACCCTGATAGCGCAGCATGTCGAGGTAGTGGACGATGGCCCGTTCGGCCTCCCCGAGGGACGTATCGCGGTAGCACTCAAAGGTGAGTTCGAGGATATACATGGCGATGGGTCAATCCGGCTTCTGGTTGAGCAGCAGGTCGGTGAGGCGATCGACCTTCTGCTCCAGCCGGGCGAGCTGTTCGCTCAGTTGCTGAAGAGTGACGCTTTCCATGGCCAAGGGGGACGCCTCGGGGGCACTGGCGGGGGCGGGCGCTGTCGACGCGGGCTGGGGTTGTTGCTTCCACTGGCTCAACACCTTGAGCAGCTCGGCCATGGGCACGGGATGGCTGAGGCGGGCCTTGACCATGGCGGTAGAGGGGGTGATCCCCCTGGCACTGAGTTCGTTGGCTATCTGGATGATCTCTTGGGCTGACATCTTGGCTCCTGCACGGCCGTCTTGCTGCGGGTGGATAGTGGCACAGAGCTTAATCAAAGCCTGTCCATCAGGAAAGCGGAGCGAAGGGCGTGGGTGGCGAGAGGGAGGGGATTGGCGGCTCCGCGTCTACCCAACGCTGGCCGCCGGGAGTGCGGGGATCAGGTCCCCTGGCGCAGCATCACATCCAGCTGGTCGATGGCTTCCGCCCAGTCGGCGTCGTGGCTGAGGGCATCGCGCAGAAAGCCTGCCTGGGAAGGCGTCCAGAACGGCGCGTCGGGCAACTGGGTATGGCGATCGATGGGATGGTCGCGGATAAAACGCTGCTGGCTGATGTCGTCACTGGCCAGCCCCAGCTGGGCAAACAGGGCGGCCATGTCATGGGTGAGCAATTCCATGTTGGTACTCCTTGGAAGGGGGCTGTGGAAGAGTATAGCCAGCCCCCGTGCTCTCAAATCTAGGAGGGGAGACGATGGGGTGGCAGCTCGACACCGGCGACATGCAGCCCCTGCATGCAGAGCTGTCCCTGATAATGGCTCTCTCCGTCGCTGGAGAACTCGAACTGGTAGTAGGTGAGCAGGCGCAGGGGCTTGTGCCCCAGGGCGCGGTGTGTCCGCGCCAGCGACAGCAGTTGCAGGTCGTGGTGCTGGCAGTAGCGGCGCATGTATTGCCAGGCCAGCTCCGCCTGGCGGCGCTGTTGCCAGAAGGCCCAGCCAACGAGGCCGAGCAGCAAGATCCCAAGCATTTCTCCCATCAGCGGGTTCCTTCTGTGATGTGTGTGGGGCCCTGTTCACCCCAGGCAACAGGGCCGTCGTGCCGGGCCTAGGTGGCAGCGAACAGGCGACCGATGGCCAGACCCAGGGCCTCGCTGCGTTCGGGGTCACGCAGTTTTGCCAGCATATCATTGCGCAAGGCCGGTAGCGTGACGAGCTCGGCAAATACCTGGTTGAAGAACTGGGTGGGTTGCAGGGCGAGCTGCTCCAGAAACAGGCCGAGCAGTTCGGGGTGTTTCAGATCGGGCCAGAGGCGGCCAGCGATGGCGAGGAGCAGGGCCGGGCTTGGCCGGGTTTGCAGCAGGGTCAGCAGCTTGTTGGTGCGCAGTCCGTTGCCCGGGCAGGAGGCCAGTGCCCGGCACAGATAGGCCAGGGTTTCGGGGTCAGGCTCGGCGCACTCCTGCTCCTTGCCGATGCGCTCCAGCAATGCGCCTTGCAGGGCAGGAGGCAGGGGGGCGTTCTCCAGGCTCTGGCACAGGGCGTAAAGAGGGGCCTGCGGCAGCATGGGCAAGGCCTTGCAGACCAGTGCCAGGTTGCGTTCAACCTGCAGCCGCTCCGCGAGATCTGCAAACCCTTGCAGTCCCAGGGCCTGCCACCCCTCTTCCCCCGGCGCCGCCAGATAGTGGCAGAGGGCCTCGTAGTAAGCGGAAGGGGCTTGTTCCAGCTGGCGGGCCAGTTTGGCGTGCACACTGGCCATCTTGGCCTCGGCCGGACGGAAGGTGTAGGGGTTGTCCGCCAGACGCTTGGCCTTCTCTTCGTCCAGTTCACCAGTGAGCTTGTAGCCCAGAGTCTCTACCACCTGATCCATGAAATGCTTGGGGCCGCTGGAGATGAGCAGGCCGCGTTCATCGAGGGCGAACTTGAGGAACCAGAGGTAGTGCCTGGATTCGGTGGGCTGGAAGAAGTGCACGCCGAGCCAGGCGTGCTGCTGCAACGGCCAGGGGTAGGGCTCCTGCTGCTGCTCGATGCGCACGAAGAGGTCGCTGGGGAGCGGGCGCACCTGGCGGCCCAGATCGAACAGCTGGAACTGGGTATCGGCCTGGGTCAGAAACTCGGTCAGGGTGTTGATGGAAGACATGAAGAGATCCCGCTTGAAGATAATGCGGGCGATTATAAGGGGGCTGCACCAGATAGCCAGAGGCGGTGATGCAGGGGATGAAGGTGACGGCATCATGGCAGCCATTGCGGGGTCGGTGTATAGTAGCGCCCCTTTTTGATGGCCGTATTGAGTGGGGCCCCGTCGAAGACCGGGCCCGCGATGAGGAAGTGAGCGAGATGAATCAATATCTGCTGGTTGCCGGTCTGCTGGGAGAGCTGACTGCCGAGTTGCAACGTCTGGAACGCTGGCAAGCCGATCATCCGGGGAGCGAGGCGCTGGCAAGCGAGCTGCCGTTCTGTGTCGATACCCTGAGTTTCGATCAGTGGCTGCAGTTCGTGCTGATCCCGCGCATGGAGCAGCTGGTGTTGCTGCAGGCTCCGCTGCCGACCAGCGTCTCCCTCTATCCCATGGCGAGTGAGGTCTATAAAGAGGAGCTGGCGGAGGTCGAGGCCCTGCTTCGTCTGATCGCCCGTTTCGATCTGCTGCTCTCCGGCAAAGTGGTCGAACAATGATGGACGAGCAGACCCGGACAGCGGATGCCTTGCAGCCGACTCTGCTCTATCAGGATGACTGGCTGGTGGCGGTGAACAAACCGTCCGGTCTCCTGGTGCACCGCAGTTGGCTCGACAAGGCCGAGACCCGTTTCGCCATGCAGATGACCCGTGATCTGATCGGGGGTCGTCATGTCTACCCCGTGCACCGACTGGACAGGCCCACTTCGGGTGTGCTGCTGTTTGCTCTCGATCCTGCCGTGGCCCGTACCCTGACCGAGGCCTTTGCTGCCCGTCAGGTCCACAAGGAGTACCTGGCACTGGTGCGGGGATGGGCCCCCGAAGAGGGGCTCATCGACTATCCGCTCAAGGAGCAGCTGGACAAGATTGCCGATGCCTTCAGCGACCCGGATCGCCCCGCCCAGGAGGCGGTGACCGCGTTTCGTCGTCTGCATCAGGTCGAGCTGCCCTTCGCCGTCTCCAAGAAGCATCCCACCAGTCGCTACAGCCTGGTCCGCCTCTTTCCCAAGACGGGGCGCAAGCACCAGCTGCGCCGCCATCTGGATCACCTGTTCCACCCCATCGTCGGTGATACCACCCACGGGGATGGCCGGCACAACCGCTTCTTTCGCGAGCACTACGGGTGCGACCGCCTGCTGCTCATCGCGCACCGTCTGAGCTTCGAGCATCCGGTGCTCAAGGTGCCGATGCGGATCCAGGCGCCCCTGGGCCCCGAGGTGCTGGGTCTGTTCGCCCGTCTGGGCTGGCCTGCCAGCGAGCAAGACTACGGCGCCTGAGCCTCTTTCCATCTGTTGCCTCTGACCGGGCTGTGGCATGCTGTAGCCCAGGTACGTCAGAGGAATGACTTATGGCTCAACGAGATATCGCCTGCGCAATCGCGTGCCCCCCGTCCGTTCAGGGGGGCTCTTCCTACCCATCCCGGTCTTGCCGGGCCCAATGTCTGTCCCTGAGGAGTCGCTGATGGCCGAGATCGACATCCTGGTCGGCACCGTCTACGGCTCTGCCATGCTGGTGGCCGAGACCCTCTCTGATCACCTGCAAGCCAATGGCCATGTCTGCCAGATCTTCGATGACGCGGCGCTGACCGACATCGATGCCTCCCGCTTTCTGCTCATCGTGACCGCCACCACGGGGCAGGGGGATATACCGCCCAATTTGCAGCCCTTTGCCAGTGCCCTGGCCGATCGTGCTCCTTATATGAAGGGATGGCGCTATGCCCTCATCGCCATGGGAGACAGCAGCTATGAACACTTCTGCGGAGCGGGGCGAACGCTGGATGCCCTGTTGCAGGAGCTGGCTGCCGAGCCACTGGTTGTGCACCTAGAAATCGATGCGACGGTAGAAGATGAGCCTGAAGTGGCGGCGCTGGCCTGGTTGAAAACCTGGGAAAATAGACTGTAGCCAGACCCTTCTCCCCGAGAATAAATTCACCTCCGTGAGTGTGCTGACGGGGGTGTTTTATTTTTGGGGCGTCACGCCTCAGCCCCCAAATATATCCTCTCTTTCGTCTGGTTATTTTTCTCGCCAATGATGATAACCGGTTGGCCATATTCATCATCACCCACGACAAATTGAAAAATTAAAAGTTCCGCATTGAAAGCGATTTCAGTCATGTTTTTGCTACTGCGATACGGATTTATCACTTAACTCTCGTCGCAAATTAATATTTGAAAGCGCTTTCTTTGGTGTTTGTTTTCTTGTTTTTGCTCATTGCTGGAGATTTTGGTCAGAAAACTCAAGTTTACTGAGCTGTTGTTGCCGTGATTGTTGGCGGCGTGCGATTTGTCATCGTTTTGTGAATCAGCTCACGTTTGCAGGGAATTTGGGTACCTATAATCGACCTCGGTTATCACCAAAACGTTTTTCCGGTGATAAGAACTTGAATATCAGGATCACACTCCTCTCAGCGGGAATAAGGAAAATGAAAATGAAAGCAAAGTGGCTCCCGATCGCTGCAGCAGTAACCGCAGCCCTGGCTTCCCAAGCCGCCTTCGCCGTTGATTTCCACGGCTACTTCCGTTCCGGTGTCGGTGTTTCCGAGGATGGAAGCATGCAGACTGGTCTGTCAGATAATGCAAAACAGAAAGTTGGTCGTCTGGGTAATGAAGCGGATACCTATGGCGAAATCCAGCTGGGTTCTGAGGTTTTCAACAAAGACGGTAAAACCTTCTATGTGGACTCCATGGTTGCAATGACATCCAATGGGTCTAATGACTGGGAGTCCACTGAGTCTCGATTCCAATGCACCTCTGCCGATGGCTCTACATTGGACGGATGTGAAAATAAGGAAGACGCTACTTTTGCTCTGCGTCAGTTCAACGTACAAGCCAAGGGGCTGCTGGGCTTCGCGCCGGAAGCCACCCTCTGGGCCGGTAAGCGCTACTACCAACGCCATGACGTCCACATATCTGACTTCTACTACTGGAACATCTCCGGTGCCGGTGCCGGTATCGAAGGCATCCAGGCCGGTCCTGGCAAGGTTTCCTTTGCTTGGGTTCGCAACGACCGCAGTGGTACGGGTGATGGTTGGACATACAATGATGAAATGAATGTCAACACGCTGGATCTGCGTTATGCCGGCATCCCGCTGTGGCAAGACGGTTCACTGGAAGTTGGCGTAGATTATGCGATTGCCAATCCATCCGACGCCCAAAAAGATTCGACCAATCCTCAGTATAAGAATGCCAAAGATGGTGTCATGCTCACCGCCGAGCTTACCCAAGGCATCTTCGGTGGCTTCAACAAGACAGTGCTGCAGTACGGTACCGAAGGCTATTCCAAGGCGTTTGCCTTCTGGGGTGACGGCTCCTGGTACGGTGCCGAGGCCAAGGATGGTGCCGATGGTTTCCGCTTCATCAACCACGGTGTGATCCCAATGGGCAACTCCTGGGAAATGGGTCACCAGCTGGTTTATGGGGTAGGCAACGAGATGTGGGTTGGCAATGACAAATGGGAAACCATGTCCGTCGTTGCTCGCCCGATGTACAAGTGGGATGACTTCAACAAGACCATCTTTGAAGGCGGTTACTTCAAGGACAAGAACAAGTCCACCAATGGTTCTTCCCTTGAGGATTCTGGTTACAAGCTGACTCTGGCGCAGGCCTGGTCTGCCGGTTCCAGCTTCTGGGCTCGCCCGGAGATCCGCGTGTTTGCCTCTTACCTTGCCCAAGACAAGCAGGATATGAAGGGTAATGCGTTCAATGGTGGTACATCCGATGACACTTGGAACTTCGGCGTACAAGCAGAAGCCTGGTGGTAAGCAATATCTTCAGTTAAGTTAGTCACTGCCCCCTTATGGGGGCAGTTTTGTTTAGCAGGATTTGGCAACCGGGTTATGGAGATAAGAAGAATGAAACTGGTAAAGATGTCTATCGCGGCCGTGGTTACCGCGCTGTTGGCCGGTTGTTCCGGTAGCATGGTAGTGCCCGTGCAGGAGCACGCCTCCATTCTGAGTAATGCCGATCAGGCCAAGCAGGTGCTCTCCCAGGCAACCAGTTGTTGCACAGGGTTCAACGAATTCAATTATGTCTCCCTGCCGGAAGGCGAGACGCTGCTGGCCATCGACGGCAAGCAGCCCAGTTATCAGTTTGACGAGGGCATGAGCTATTTTGCCGCTTATCGTCTGCCGGCCAATACCGGCAATCTGGCCATCACCCTGGCCTCCCAGGTCAGCAAGACGGTCCTGGTTCCCAAGGTGATCATGCTGGATGCCCAGTTCAAGGTGACTCGCGTGCTGGGTGAGTCGGTCTTTGCCTATCAACCAGCCCACCTGCTCGACAACGACAGGATTGAGGGGCGTGTGTTCGTGGACCGCAGCATGCCGGGCAATCCCGCCACTGAAACCTATATGGTGGTCTATGCGCCGGCCAACGAGACGGCGGGCAGCACCACCATCTTGCACCCCGCGAAGGCCTTTGCCCGTGCCAACGGCACGGTCGAGCCGGATATCAAGGACCCCGTGATCCCGCATTCGCCCTGGGGTCTGGTACAGATAAAGGTCACGGACATGGCCAAGGGACAAGGCCTGGAAGCCGTGTTCAAGCCTGAATACGCCGACAAGGTGGCGATGAGCCAGGCCAAGCCTGCTACCACTGCCGTGGCTGCGACGGCGGCCACCACGGCAGCCGTTGCCGCAGCGCCGAGCAAACCGGCTCCCGCCATGCTGAGCGAGACCGAGAGCTTCTACAACGCCCAGATCGAGAAAGCGGTGAAGGCCGGTGACATCGACAAGGCGATGCAACTCGTGAATGAAGCCGAGCGTGCCGGTTCAACCAAGGCGAAATCGGTCTTTATTGATGCAGTGAAACGTTCACAGAAGAACTAAATATCTCGGTTTATTAAAATCGATATTTATTGGAGGCCTCCCTTGTTGGAGGCCTTTTTAATCGGTAGACCGGGAATTCAGATAATAAGTGCGACACTCATGGATGAATGGCGAGAGGTGGCCAACTGCTGATTGGTGGTACCCTTCTGCTCGCCAAAGTAAAAGCAGTATCACCATGAGCTATCAGCAGTTGACCGAGGGGCAACGATACCAGTTATCGGTGCTTCGCGCACAGGGGATGTCCATCCTTGCCACCGCACGCGCCATTGGCGTTCATCGCTCCACCCTCTACCGGGAGCTGCGTCGTAACGCCGGGCCGCAGGGCTACCAGCCAGACAATGCGCATCAGCACGCCACCCACCGACGGGCCAGTGCGGCCAAATCTCGGCTATCTGCCGATGTCATCCAGTTTGTCGAGCTGACACTCGCCTGGTGGTGGAGCCCGGAGCAGATAAGCGCGGTGGGCAAGCAGATAGGCCTCATGGTGAGTCACGAGTGGATATACCGCCATGTGGCCGCCGACAAAGCCCGGGGTGGCCAGTTGTACCGCCATCTGCGCCAGGGCCACAAGCGCTACCGCAAGGGGGCGAGCAGCCTGCGTTCTCCCATCAAGGAAGCCCGCTCTATTGATGAACGGCCGGCTATCGTCGATAGCCGGGAGCGGCTCGGTGATTGGGAGGCGGACACGGTGCTGGGCAAGCAAGGCACAGGTGCACTGGTCACCCTGGTGGAGCGCAAGAGCCGGCTCTATCTGGTCAAGCGGGTCGCGAGCAAACAGGCTGGGGTGGTGCGGGATGCGATAATCGAGATGTTAACGCCCTACATCGAGCAGGTGCATACCATCACCTTTGACAACGGCGGCGAGTTTGCCGAACACAAGGCGATAGAGGAAGCGCTGGGTGCCGAGACTTACTTTGCGCACCCTTACTCTTCGTGGGAGCGCGGTCTGAACGAGAACAGCAATGGGCTGTTGAGGCAGTTTATCCCAAAGGGAACAGACCTGAGAGAGGTCACGGACGAGGATGTCAGGAGAGCGGAGCAGTGGCTCAACCTACGACCTCGGAAATGTCTCGGATTCAGGCAGCCTGTCAAGGTATTCGAAGAGTACCGTCAGGCGGCATAGGCGAGTGTCGCACTTCGAAGTTGAATTCGCGGACTGGATAATATAAATCCGCAATAAGTTACATTTGGTTACAGTAAGTATCGTTGAGTATTATTTGGTTTCTTTGTGATTTATTTTGAAGTGGTTTATTTCTTTTTGCGGCGAAGCTATAACAATACGAAATAATATTCAAGATAGTCCCCTCTCTGCTTATTTATTATCTTGTGATCTCTCCTCCAAATTTATTATTCCCTTGTTTCCGACAGAGGCATTTCCACCCCCGCTGGGTTATATTCTGCTGGTCAAAATAAGCAACCCGGAAAACGCATTTGGCGCAGTGACGGATGAAGCACATCGTCATCAATAAACTGCCCTGAGTCGTTGTCGGAAAAAAATCCATTCAGGAGCGCACACATGTTAAAAAATGCTTTCTCTAATCTGCAAAAGGTCGGTAAGGCGCTGATGCTGCCCGTATCGGTCTTGCCCGTTGCAGGTATTCTGCTGGGGGTGGGGGCTGCCCACTTCAGCTGGTTGCCGGAAATCGTCTCCCAACTGATGGAGCAGGCCGGTGGTTCCGTATTCGGCCAGATGGCTCTGCTGTTCGCCGTGGGCGTCGCCCTTGGCTTCACCAATAACGACGGTGTTTCCGGCCTGTCCGCCATCGTCGGCTACGGCATCATGACCGCCACCCTGACTGTGATGGCGCCTGTGATGGGTGTCGAGAAGATCGATACCGGTGTGCTGGGTGGTATCCTCGCCGGTGGCGTGGCTGCCTGGGCGTTCAACCGCTTCTACAAGATCCAGCTGCCAGAGTACCTCGGCTTCTTCGCTGGCAAGCGCGCCGTGCCCATCATCACCGGTTTTGTTTCCATCGGTCTGGGTGTCGTGCTCTCCTTCATCTGGCCGCCGATTGGTGGTGCCATCGGTGCCTTCTCCGACTGGGCTGCCAACCAGAACCCGGTCCTGGCCTTCGGCATCTACGGCGTGGTTGAGCGCTCCCTGATCCCGTTCGGTCTGCACCACATCTGGAACGTGCCGTTCTTCTATCAGGCTGGTACATGCGTCAACGCCGCCGGTGAAACCGTACACGGCATCATGACCTGCTTCCTGACTGCTGATGACGCTTCCCGTGCTGCCGGTAACGGCTTCGGTCAACTGGCGGGTGGCTACCTGTTCAAGATGTTCGGTCTGCCTGCTGCCGCGTTTGCCATTGCGCACTCCGCCAAGCCGGAAAACCGCGCCAAGATCGTAGGTATCATGGCTTCTGCTGCCCTGACCTCCTTCCTGACCGGTATCACCGAGCCTATCGAATTCTCCTTCCTGTTCGTGGCCCCGGTACTGTACGCCATCCACGCTCTGCTGGCAGGTCTGGCCTATGTCCTGACCAACATGCTGGGTGTCGTTCACGGTCACACCTTCTCCAACGGCTTCATCGACTTCGTGGTGCAATCTCCGCGTGCCGACAACATGCTGCTGCTGGTGGGTCTGGGTCTGGTCTACGCGGTCATCTACTACGTGGTCTTCACCGTGGTCATCCGTGCCATGAACCTGAAAACCCCGGGTCGTGAAGACGAAGCCGCTCAAGAGTCCTCTGCCGGTCAAAGCAAGGACGAGATGTCTGCTGCACTGGTCTCCGCCTTCGGTGGCAAAGAGAACATCGCCTCTCTGGACGCCTGCATCACCCGTCTGCGTGTCGGTGTGAAGGATGTGGCCAAGGTTGACCAGGCTGGTCTGAAGAAGCTGGGTGCCGCCGGTGTGGTGGTGGCGGGTTCCGGTGTACAAGCCATCTTCGGCACCAAGTCCGACAACCTGAAAACTGAAATGGACATCTGGATGAAGAGCAACTGATTGTCGCTCCGATACCCGAGTTCCGAAAAGGGAGGCACAAGCCTCCCTTTTTGCTGGGTTGCGTTTGGTGGCGGGGCATGTGCGGGGGCTTTCCTGACGGCGCCAGCATGGTGTGACCCAATGAAAAAGGCGCCCCTGGGCGCCTTTGCTGCATCAGACCGGCTTAAAGCTTTTCGAGATCCCGTTCTATCTCGCTGATCTTGTTCTGCACCACTTTTTCCAGATGACGCAAGTCGCGCAGTATTTTCTGCTTGATGTCCGGATCGGCGGAAGGCTGGCCGCCCTGGGTCAGATTGTCCAGCTCATCCACCACGTATTTGAGGTTGGCGTTGATCTCGGTGACATCCTTGTACTCATGGGTCCCCGAGTCGACCAGCATGGTCTTGCGCTGGCGAGGGTATTTGAATTTGACGCTCTTGGCGAAGAATTCACCCTTCTGCTTCTTGAAATAGATCTTGAGGATGTCGTGGTTGGCTTCCTGGCGCAGGGTGTAGCTGTCCACCGAGGTGGGTTCCTGGATCCCCAGGCTCTTGAGATTCTCGTACATCGGGCTTCCTTGGTTTGAAACGATCCTGACCCCTCTATCTTACCCGAGTCCGGACGCCTTGCCTGTGACAGGCGCGCCAAATTCAAATTGGTGTCAAAAAGGTCTTCTTTAATCAATGAGCCAAGGGGAGGGGTGAACGCCTTGCCAGCACTGCCATAAGCGGTATCGTCTCATGGGGGTGTGCAGTGCTGGTGGGGCAGGGGGGAGTTGGCGCCCACCCATGAGAGCGGGCATGAAAAAGGGCACCAGAGGTGCCCTTGATGACATCGGCGTGGATTACTCGTCAATGGAGCGCAGCAGGGCGTTGATGCCGACCTTGGCGCGGGTCTTGGCATCCACCTTCTTGACGATGACGGCGGCGTAGAGGCTGTACTTGCCGCACTTGGAGGGCAGGGAGCCGGAAACGACCACGGAGCCGGCCGGGACGCGGCCGTAGTGGATTTCACCGGTTTCGCGGTCATAGATGCGGGTGGACTGGCCGATGAAGACCCCCATGGAGATGACGGAGCCCTCCTCGACGATCACCCCTTCAACCACCTCGGAACGGGCACCGATGAAGCAGTTGTCTTCGATGATGGTCGGGTTGGCCTGCAGTGGCTCCAGTACGCCGCCGATGCCGACGCCGCCGGAGAGGTGCACATTCTTGCCGATCTGGGCGCAGGAGCCCACGGTGGCCCAGGTGTCGACCATGGTGCCTTCATCGACGAAGGCGCCGATGTTGACGTAGGAGGGCATCAGCACTGTGTTCGGGGCGATGAAGGAGCCTTTGCGCGCGGTCGCGGGCGGCACGACGCGTACACCGGCAGCCTTGAACTGCTCTTCGGTGTAGTTGGAGAACTTCAGGGGAACCTTGTCGTAGTACTGGGCATCGTCGCCCTTGATGATGCCGTTGTCGTTGATGCGGAAGGAGAGCAGCACGGCCTTCTTCAGCCACTGGTGGACGACCCACTCGCCGGCAATCTTCTCGGCAACCCGGGCTTTGCCGGAGTCCAGCAGGTCGATGGCTTCCAGAATGGCTGCCTTGGTGGCGGCATCGACGGAGCCGGGGGTGATGGAGTCACGGCGCTCGAAGGCCGCTTCGATGGTCTGTTGCAACTGGGTCATGACAGGTTTCCTTTATAAAATTCTGTTTGTTGTATCACACTTTTCCAATCGTTTTTAAGGGCTCTCGCCGATTTCTTCAGAATCAGAGCGATTTATTGTACTTGAGTGGTCCAACCATTTGTTCTGATTGAGGAATCAATACGTCAAAAAGCCTCTTTCGAGGCTTCATCCTAGCGTGTCAGGCACTCTCGCCAAGCGGTTCCTGGGGGTTGAGCTGATTGACCAGCCTCTCCTCGAGGGCCTGCTGCTCCTCCGGGTTCAGCGGCTCTCCGGCCAGGGTGGTGAGGCTGAAGAAGTCCTCCACCCGCTCACCGATGGTGGTGATCTTGGCGGCATGGAGGGAGAGGCCGCACTGCTGGAACACGGCACCGATACGGGCCAGCAGGCCCGGGGTATCCAGGGCTGTCAGCTCCAGCAGGGTGTGGCGGTTTTCCCCCTTGTGGGGCAGGAAAACCACCCTGGTCGGCACGCTGAACTGGCGGTGGCGTCTGGACAGGGGCTTGCTGCGCAGTACCAGCTTGCCCGGCTCCTGAAGGGCTTTCTCCAGCGCCTTCTTGATGGTGGCGGTACGATTGGGGCTGATTGGCTCGCCGTTCGGTTCCAGCACGATGAAGGTGTCGAGCACGTAGTCGTTGCGCGAATTCATGATCTGGGCGTCGTGGATGCTGAGGTTCTTCTGATCCAGTGCCGAGGCCACGGTGGCAAAGAGGTTGGGGGTATCGCGGCAATAGATGAACACCTCGCTACCGCCCCGTATGGGATGCTTGCCGATGAGCACCAGGGGGGCCGGGTTGTCACCGTGGGCGATGATCTTGCGGCAGTGCCAGGCGATCTGCTCCGGGCTGTGGCGCAGGAAGTAATCGGCCTTGAAGTCGTTCCAGAGGGCGGTGACCGCCTCCTGTGGCACCTCGCGCTGGGTCAGGATCTGCCTGGCCTGGCGCTGGTTTTCACGGATCTTGAGGCGCATGTCCGGCGGGTTTTCCAACCCCTGGCGCAGGGCCTTCTGGGTGGCGAAGTAGAGTTCGCGCAGCAGGGTGCCCTTCCAGTCGTTCCACAGACTGTCGTTGGTGGCACAGATGTCGGCCACGGTCAGGCAATAGAGCAGGTCGAGGTGCAATTCATCCCGCACCTTCTGGGCGAAGTCGGTGACCACGTCCGGGTCGTAGATGTCGCGGCGCTGGGCGGTGACCGACATCAGCAGATGGTGGCGCACCAGCCAGGCGACCAGTCGGCTCTCGTAGCGATCCAGCCCGTGCAACTGGCAAAATTCCAGCGCATCCACGGCCCCGAGTTCGGAGTGATCGCCGCGCCTGCCCTTGGCGATGTCGTGGAAGAGGGCGGCGATGCTGAGCAGCTCGGGCTTGCGCAACTGGGTGAACACCTCGTGGCAGAGCGGGTGAGTCTGGCGGCTGGCTGGATTCGGGAAGCGATGGATGTTCTGCAGCAGCCGATGGGTGTGCTCGTCCACCGTGTAGGCGTGGAACATGTCGAACTGCATCTGGCCGACGATGAGGTTCCACTGGGGCAGGTAGGCCGCGAGGATCCCGTACTTGTGCATCAGGGTGAGCGGCTGGCCGATGCCGTTGGGGTGGCGCAGGAGCGCCATGAAGAGACGGCGGCACTCGGGTAGATCTTGCAGCCAGCAGTTGAGGGTGCGTCTGGCCTCGCGCAACTGGCGCAAGGTGGCGGAGTGGATGCCGGCAATCTCCGGGTGCTGGGCTATCTGGTAGAAGAGTCGCAGGATGGCGGCAGGATCCCGGCCGAACAGCTCGGAGTCCACCGCATCGATGAGGCGGCCGCGCAGCTGGAATTCGTCGCTGATGCGGCGCACGTCCATGGCGGTGTTGCCGAGAATGGCCTCGTCAAACAGTTGCAGCAGCATCTCGTTGAGCTCGGCCACCCGCCGCACCGTCTGGTAGAAGCGCTTCATCATCTGCTCGACCGGGCCGTTTCCTTCCCCCTCGAACCCCAGCATCTGGGCCACGGTACGCTGGCGGTCGAACAAGAGGCGGTTATCCCCCTTGTTGATGGCCATGTGCAGGGCGAAGCGCACCTTCCACAGGAAGTTCTGGCAGTCGAGCAATTCCCGGTACTCGGCCCGGTTGAGAAAACCGTGGCTGGTCATCTCGAACAGGGTGGTGGCGCCGAAGTGGCGGCGGGCGACCCAGGCCAGGGTCTGGATGTCGCGAAGCCCCCCGGGATTGTTCTTGAGATCCGGCTCCAGCTTGTAGGCGGTGCCGAGAAACTGCTGGTGGCGCAGAGCCTGCTCTTCGCGTTTGGCACGAAAAAAGGCTTCGCTCGGCCAGAAGTGCTGGGGCTGGGTGGCCGCCTGCAACTGCTCGAATCCCGCCAGGCGACCCGTGATGTAACGGGCCTCGATGAGGTTGGTGGCAACCGTGATGTCGTTGCGGCCCTGCTCGATGCACTCGGCCACGTTGCGCACCGACTGCCCCACTTCCAGCTTGAGATCCCACAAGAGGGTGATGAACTCGCCGATGCGAAGCCCCAGCACCTCGTCCAGTGCATCTCCTTCGTAGAGGATCAGCAGGTCGATATCGGAGTGGGGATGGAGTTCGCCGCGGCCATAGCCGCCTACCGCGATCAGGGTGAGCTCGGTCCTGTCGAAGCCGAACTTGTGCCAGAGCCTGGTCAGCAGCGCGTCCATGTATTCGGAGCGGGTGGCCACCAGTTCGATGATGTTGTCACCGGCGTCGAAGCGCTCGTGCAGCCAGGCGAGAAAGCGGCTCAGGTACTCCTTGCAGTTGTCACGGGTGAGCTGATCGTCTGGGAGCAGATGGGGAGAAAGCAGGCTGGCATCCATGGCATGTCACACTCTCGGTCGGGCCGGGTAAAGAGCAACCCCGGCGCGCGGCCGGGGTTGAATGTCAAACGTGGCGGATAAAACGCTCGATAGTGTCGTCGGGGCGCAGGGTCAGGACCTCGCAGCCATCCTCGGTCACCAGCAGGGTGTGCTCCCACTGGGCGGAGTCGCCGCCGTCCTTGGTGGTGACGGTCCAGCCATCCTTCGGATTGACCTTGCAGTGGTACTTCTTGCTGTTGACCATGGGCTCGATGGTGAAGCACATGCCCGCTTTCAGCTCCAGCTTGCCGCCGTTGCGGTAGTGGAGGATCTGCGGCTCTTCGTGGAACTCGGCACCGATGCCATGACCGCAGTAGTCGCGTACCACGGAGAAGCCTGCCTGCTCGACGATGGGCTGGATGACGGCGCCGATCTCGGTGATGCACATGCCCGGGCGCACCCGCTTGATGGCGGCATAGAGGCTATCCTGGGCCACCTTGCAGAGCTGGCGACGCAGGGGGGTGGTCTGGCCCACGATGAACATGGCGGAGGTATCGCCGTGATAACCATCCTTGATGACGGTGATATCCAGATTGATGATGTCCCCTTCCCGCAGTTTCTTGTGGTTCGGGATGCCATGGCAGATGACATCGTTCACCGAAGTACAGATGGACTTGGGGAAGCCGTGGTAATTGAGCGGCGCGGGGATGGCCTGTTGCACGTCGACGATGTAATCGTGGCAGAGGGTATTCAGTTCGTCTGTGGTGACGCCCGCCTTGACGTGGGGGGCGATCATGACCAGCACGTCGGCGGCCAGCTGGCCGGCGACACGCATTTTTTCAATCTCTTCCGGTGTCTTGATTTTAATGGACATGGGATCTCTCTTGGGGCCTGATTGCGCATCCTGCCGATGCCCAACAACCAGGTAATGAAAAATAGATGCGTTTGCAATCAGGGCGAAATTTTATCCCCAACCCCCGTTTACTTCCAGTGTGATCGTCATCGCAACGTCATCAGGCGGTCGCACCATGGTCCGGGATCCATTTTTAGCACCCGGGCTGGTGGTGTCATGACCAAAGTTATGGTATAAAGCGCGCCGGAATGGGGAACTCGTGTCCTCATGCCATCACCCTTACTCAACAACACACACACATCGACACATATGCCGGGGTGCCTTAACGGGTCGGTTATATGGGATGTGTGGAGGCCTAACCCCAATACAGAGGTATAAAATGGCTAAAGTTTCTATGCGCGACATGCTGCAAGCCGGCGTTCACTTCGGTCACCAGACTCGTTACTGGAACCCGAAAATGAAGTCCTACATCTTCGGCGCCCGCAGCAAAGTTCACATCATCAACCTGGAAAAAACCGTTCCGATGTTTGACGATGCCATGAACTTCATCAGCTCCGTAGCTGCCAAGAAAGGCAAGGTACTGTTCGTAGGTACCAAGCGTGCCGCGTCTGAAGCCGTCAAAGAAGCCGCTGAGCGTTGCGACCAGTTCTATGTTAACCACCGCTGGCTGGGCGGCATGCTGACCAACTGGAAAACCGTTCGTCAGTCCATCAAGCGCCTGAAAGATCTGGAAACCCAGAGCGAAGACGGTACCTTCGACAAGCTGACCAAGAAAGAGGCGCTGATGCGTACTCGCGAAATGGAAAAGCTGGAGAAGAGCCTGGGTGGTATCAAGAACATGGGCGGCCTGCCTGACGTTCTGTTCGTTGTCGATGCCGACCACGAGCACATCGCTATCAAAGAAGCCAACAACCTGGGTATCCCGGTAGTTTCCATCGTTGATACCAACTCCAACCCGGACGGCGTTGACTATGTCATCCCGGGTAACGACGACGCTATCCGTGCCGTACAGCTGTACCTGAACGCTGCTGCTGACACCGTTCTGGAAGCCCGCGAGCAGGACATCGTTGTTCAAGCCGAACAAGATGGCTTCGTTGAAGCTGAGTAATTGATAAGGACTGAAAAGCCCTTATTAACCAAGCTGATGTAATTGGTTAGCAGGGGCCCTTGTGGCCCCTGTTTCTTGTCAATTCAAGACCGAGGATACTGGACATGGCAAACATTTCTGCCGCCCTGGTAAAAGAACTGCGCGAGCGCACCGCCGCTGGCATGATGGATTGCAAAAAAGCGCTGGAAGAAGCCAACGGTGATATCGAGCTGGCTATCGAGAACATGCGTAAATCCGGTCAGGCCAAGGCCGCCAAGAAAGCTGGCCGTATCGCCGCTGAAGGTGTGATCTTCGCCCGTACCGAAGGCAACGTTGCCGTCATGATCGAGCTGAACTGCGAGACTGACTTCGTTTCCAAGGATGCCGGTTTCCTGGCCATGGGTCAGAAGATCGTCGAGATCGCTGCTACCCAGAAAATCGCTGACGTTGACGCGCTGAAAGCCGCCGATTTCGGCAACGGCGAGTCCGTCGAGCTGACCATCACCAACCTGATCGCCAAGATCGGTGAGAACATGAACCTGCGTCGCGTGATGCTGGTTGAAGGTGACAACCTGGGCACCTACGTTCACGGCTCCCGCATCGGTGTTATCACCAAGCTGGTTGGCGGTACCGACGAGCTGGCCAAAGATCTGGCCATGCACGTTGCTGCCAACAGCCCGCAATTCGTCAAACCGGAAGACGTGTCTGCTGAAGTCGTTGCCAAAGAGCGCGAAATCCAGATCGACATCGCCATCAACTCCGGCAAGCCGAAAGAGATCGCCGAGAAGATGGTTGAAGGCCGCATGAAGAAGTTCACCGGTGAGGTTTCCCTGACTGGTCAACCGTTCGTGAAAGATCCTTCCATGACCGTT
Organism: Aeromonas sp. WP2-W18-CRE-05; assembly: GCF_014168615.1. Lineage (NCBI taxonomy): Bacteria > Pseudomonadati > Pseudomonadota > Gammaproteobacteria > Aeromonadales > Aeromonadaceae > Aeromonas > Aeromonas sp. WP2-W18-CRE-05. The sequence continues at coordinate 1,165,853 of NZ_AP021917.1, forward strand.
GCCGAGCTGCTGAAGAAAGAAGGCGCTGACGTTGTTTCCTTCACCCGTTTCGAAGTGGGCGAAGGCATCGAGAAGCAAGAGACCGACTTCGCTGCTGAAGTAGCAGCCCAGATCGCGGCCGCTCAGAAGGCCTAATCGAACCGGTTTTTCCGTTTCCCCAGACCGCGACTTATGTCGCGGTCTTTATATGACCAGGAATCAGTGACATGAGTACCAATCCCAAGCCTGCATACAGACGTGTTCTTCTGAAGTTGAGTGGTGAAGCCCTGCAAGGATCCGAGGGTTTCGGCATTGATCCGGCGGTGCTGGAACGGATGGCCCAAGAGATCAAAGAGCTGGTTGAGCTGGGTGTTCAGGTCGGTCTGGTCATCGGTGGCGGCAACCTGTTCCGTGGTGCCGGCCTTGCCAAGGCAGGCATGAATCGCGTGGTGGGTGACCACATGGGCATGCTGGCGACCGTCATGAACGGCCTGGCCATGCGTGATGCCCTGCATCGTGCTTATGTGAATGCCCGCCTGATGTCGGCCATCTCCCTGCAAGGGGTCTGCGACTCCTACAGCTGGGCCGAAGCCATCAGCCAGCTGCGCGCCGGCAAGGTGGTGATCTTCTCTGCTGGTACCGGCAACCCCTTCTTTACCACCGACTCGGCAGCCTGCCTGCGCGGTATCGAGATCGAAGCCGACGTCGTGCTGAAAGCCACCAAGGTCGATGGCGTGTTCACCGATGACCCGGTCAAGAACCCGGATGCCGTGCTCTATCAGGAACTGAGTTATGATGAAGTTCTTGAAAAAGAACTCAAAGTGATGGATCTTGCTGCTTTTACCCTGGCCCGCGACCACGATCTGCCGATCCGGGTGTTCAACATGAACAAACCGGGCGCGCTGCGCCGCGTGATCATGGGTGAGCCGGAAGGTACCCTGATCCACCAGGCCAGCAAGTAAGGCAAGTGTGAGCCCCAGGCTCGCTTGTCCATTACGCCAGTCAACAAGATAGATACGAGCCGCCTGTCGGCTCGTTCGCCAAAAGGAAAACCACTGTGATCAACGAGATTAAAAACGACGCCAAGGACCGCATGGGCAAAAGCGTAGAGTCGCTGAAGACCCAGATGTCCAAGATCCGTACCGGCCGTGCTCACCCGAGCCTGCTCGACGGCATCCAGGTGGAGTATTACGGTGCTGCCACTCCTCTGAAGCAGTTGGCCAACGTGGTGGCAGAAGATGCCCGTACTCTCTCCATCTCCATCTTCGATCGCTCCATGATCCAGGCGGTGGAAAAAGCCATCCTGACCTCCGATCTGGGCCTGAACCCGTCCAGCAACGGCCAGACTCTGCGCGTGCCGCTGCCGCCGCTGACCGAAGAGCGTCGCCGTGATCTGACCAAGATCGTCCGTGCCGAAGCCGAAGGTGCCCGGGTTGCCATTCGCAACATCCGTCGCGATGCCAACGCCGATCTGAAAGCCCTGCTGAAAGAGAAAGAGATCTCCGAAGACGACGACCGTCGCGCCCAGGAAGAGATCCAGAAGCTGACCGATACCTTCATCAAGCTGGTGGATGACGCCCTGGTTGTGAAGGAAAAGGAGCTAATGGAAATCTAAGCCTCCGACAGGTATATTACGAGCGCCGTGTAGTGCCCCTGCACGGCGCTTTTGTCTTTGTGGGAGAAATGAATGTCGCTTTTGGCAGCGCTAGGCGATAGCGCCAGCTCGTCCTTGCCCCGTCACGTCGCCATCATCATGGATGGCAATGGTCGCTGGGCCCAGAACCGCGGCAAGATGCGGGTTTCCGGGCACAAGGCGGGCGTGAAATCCGTGCGTGAGGCCGTGGCCTTTGCCGCCCGTGCCAAGATGGAGGCGCTGACCCTGTTTGCGTTTTCCAGCGAGAACTGGCGCCGTCCGGAAGGGGAAGTAAACGCCCTGATGGAGTTGTTCATGACGGTGCTGGGTCGCGAGGTGAGCAAGTTGCACAGCAACGGCATTCGCCTTCGGGTGATTGGCGACACTGCCCGCTTCAGCGAGCGGCTGCAGGCCAAGATCGCCAAGGCCGAGGCCCTGACCGCCAACAATCAGGGATTGACCCTCAATATCGCCGCCAACTATGGCGGTCAGTGGGACATCGCCCAGGCGGCCCGGACCCTGGCACGGGCCGTGGCGGCGGGTGAACTGGATGCCGAGGCGGTCGATGAGGCGGCATTGGGTCGTCATGTCTGCATGGCTGATCTGCCCCCCGTGGATCTGTTGATCCGCACCGGCGGGGATCATCGCATCAGCAACTTTGTCCTTTGGCAGCTCGCCTATGCCGAACTCTATTTTACCCCGGTCCTGTGGCCCGATTTTGACGAGGCCGAGTTCAGTGGGGCAGTTGCCTCCTTCGTTGCTCGCGAGCGTCGCTTCGGGTGTACGGGTGAACAGATCCGGGAATTGATCGCCGCGCAACAGACCGGCTAAACCCCGCTCCCAAGAGAGAGGTTTCTTTTGCTAAAACAACGAATTATTACCGCATTACTGCTAGTACCCCTGGTGTTGGGGGCGCTGTTTTTTCTGCCGTTGAAATTCTTTGCCCTGCTCGCCGCCCTGGTCTTTTTGCTGGCCAGCCGTGAGTGGAGTGCCTTCGTCACTGCCCAGCCGCAACAGTGGTTGCCGCTGGTGTTCTGTCTGCTGCTGGGGGCCAGCCTGTTCTGGGTGCCCGTGGAGCAACTCTGGATCCCCCAACTGCATCCGCTGGTGATGGGCGTGCTCTGGACTGCCGTCAGCTGGTGGCTGCTGGGGCTGCTGCTGGTGCTGCGCTACCCGCAAAGCGCCAGGCTGTGGCGTGAATCCATCTGGCTCAAATCCCTGTTCGGTCTGGTGACTCTGGTTCCCTTCTTCTGGTCCCTGGTGGCCATTCGCGGTTACAACTTCTATCACGACCCCATGATGGGGGCCTGGATCCTGCTGTTCGTGATGGGACTGGTCTGGGCGGCAGATTCTGGCGCGTATTTTTTCGGCAAGGCGTTCGGCAAACACAAGCTGGCGCCGGCCGTGAGCCCGGGTAAAACCATCGAAGGCATGCTGGGTGGGCTGTTTACCGCCAGCCTGCTGGCCATCGGCGTGACCTGGTTCATGGGCTTCGTGCCTGCCAAGATGGGCACCGTGCTGCTCTGTTCCCTGCTGGCGGTGCTGGCCTCCGTGCTCGGCGATCTGGCCGAGAGCATGTTCAAGCGGGAAGCCGGCATCAAGGATTCCGGCACCCTGTTGCCGGGTCATGGGGGCATTCTCGATCGCATCGACAGCCTGACGGCGGCGCTGCCCGTCTTCCTGCTCAGCTACCTGTTGCTCGGTCCGGAGTTTTGATGTTTCGCGCACTGATGATCCCGGGAGCGTCCCGCTCCATCAGTCTGTTACCCAATCAGGAGTCTTGATGCAAAACCTGGTGATCCTGGGAGCGTCAGGCTCCATCGGTCAGAGCACCCTCAAGGTACTGCGCCACAACCCCGGGCGCTGGCAGGTGCTGGCGCTGACTGCAGCCCGCAGCGTGGATGCCATGGTGCGAGACTGTCTCGAATTCTCTCCCCGTTTCGCCGTCATGGTGGATGAGACCGCCGCCAGCGATCTGGCCGGTCGACTCAAGGCTCACGGCAGCACCACCCGGGTGTTGTCCGGTCAGGCAGCCCTGTGCGACGTGGCTGCTCACCCCGATGCCCACAGCGTGATGGCGGCCATTGTCGGTGCGGCGGGTCTGGCACCCACCATGGCTGCCGTGCGCGCCGGCAAGCGCATTCTGCTGGCCAACAAGGAGGCGCTGGTGATGTCCGGAGCCTTCTTCATGGAGGCGGTGCGCGAGCACGGCGCCGAGCTGCTGCCCATCGACAGCGAACACAACGCCATCTTCCAGTGCCTGCCGGTCGACGTGCAGCGCCAGCCCGGTTTCTGCGATCTGGCCGGGGCGGGGATCAGCAAGATCCTGCTGACCGGCTCCGGCGGACCTTTCCGCTATGCCGATGTGGGTGAACTGCATCATGTCACCCCGGCGCAAGCCATTGCCCATCCCAACTGGTCCATGGGGGCCAAGATCTCGGTGGACTCCGCCACCATGATGAACAAGGGGCTGGAGTACATCGAGGCGCGCTGGCTGTTCAATGCGGCCCCCGAGCAGATCCAGGTGGTGATCCACCCCCAGTCCGTCATTCACTCCATGGTGCAGTACAAGGATGGCTCCGTGCTGGCCCAGCTCGGCAACCCGGACATGTGTACTCCCATTGCCCACGCTCTGGCCTATCCGGAACGGATCGAGTCCGGTGTGGAACCTTTGGATTTCTTCAGTGTCGGAGAGTTCAGCTTTATCCGGCCCGACTATGAGCGCTATCCCTGTCTGGCGCTGGCCATGAGCGCGTGCCAGCAGGGGCAGGGGGCGACCACCTCCCTCAATGCCGCCAACGAGGAGGCCGTCGCGGCTTTTCTTGCAGAGCGGATCGGATTTATGGATATTGCCAGAGTCAACGAATCCGTCATGGCCGAGCTGGGCAGCAGTGCTGCCGGCTCTCTGGCGGATCTCATCGCCCTGGACGGTACGGCTCGAGCCCGTGCCCAGCAACTGATAAAGGAGCTTGCCGTATGAACGGACTGTGGTGGCAGCCAGCCCCTCTCCATGCTCTCGAGCGCAGGACTGGACATGACCGCGAGGTACGCGGCTGATGGGCGGGCTTCTGTGGAATATCGGCGCCTTCATCGTGGCCCTCGGGCTGCTGGTGGCGGTGCATGAATTTGGCCACTTCTGGGTGGCTCGTCGTTGCGGCGTCAAGGTGGAGCGCTTCTCCATCGGCTTTGGCAAGGCCATCTGGCGTCGCCTTGGCAAGGATGGCACCGAATACGTGCTGGCCCTGATCCCCCTTGGCGGTTACGTCAAGATGCTGGATGGCCGGGTCGATGAACTCAAACCGGGGGAGGAGGCGCAGGCCTTCAACCACAAGAGCGTCTGGGCCCGGATGGCCATCGTGGCGGCCGGCCCCATGGCGAACTTCGTGTTCGCCCTGTTCGCCTTCTGGCTGATGTTCATGATAGGGGTGCCGAGCGTCAAACCCGTGGTGGGCGAGGTGCGTCCCGCCTCCATCGTGGCAGAGGCCGGCATCCTGCCAGGCATGGAGATCGTCGGCGTCGGCGGCGAGGAGACCGGTGACTGGGAGAGCGTCACCTACGCCCTCATCAGCCACCTTGGCGATGACTCGGTCCAGCTCAAGCTCAAGGCGGCCAACACCAGCTATGCAGTGGACAAGACCCTGCAGCTGGCAGGCTGGAAGTTTGACCCCGACAAGGAGTCTCCCATTGGCAGCCTCGGGATAGTGCCCCTCGGTGGCAAGGTGCTGCCCGTGGTGGAAGCCGTGGTGCCGTCGAGCGCCAGCGAGAAGGCCGGCCTTCAGATAGGGGATCGCATCAAGGGGGTCGATGGAGAGGCCATCACCGAATGGGCCCAGTTTGTCGAGCGTGTCCAGCAGTCACCGGCGCAGCCGCTGCAGGTGACGGTGGAGCGCGGGGGAAGCGAGATGACCCTGACCCTGACCCCGGACGGGAAGAAAGTGAAGGGCCAGCTGGTCGGTTTTGTGGGCTTGTCGCCGCAACTGGTTCCATTACCGGATGAGTATCGAACTCTGTTACAGTATGGGCCTTTGCAAGCCCTGTGGCATGGGGTCCAGAAGACCTGGAGCCTGATCACCCTGACCTTCGACATGATAGGCAAGCTGATCGGTGGCATCGTCTCTTTGGACAACCTGAGCGGCCCCATCTCCATCGCCAAGGGGGCCGGCAGCAGCGCCGATTACGGGTTGGTCTATTTCCTCGGGTTCCTGGCGCTCATCAGCGTCAACCTGGGGATCATCAACCTGTTCCCCCTGCCGGTGCTCGATGGTGGCCATCTGGTCTATTTCCTCATCGAGGCGATCACCGGCAAGCCGGTATCGGAAAAAATTCAGGAAGTTGGGTTCAGGATAGGCGCCGCCATTCTGATGTTACTGATGGGCATTGCGCTGTTTAATGATTTCGCTCGCCTCTGAGGCCAGAGCATCAACAAGGACACATAAGAACAAAATGGCTGTTAAAAAAGCATTGGTGTTGAGTTGCCTGCTGGGGGCCAGCTTCCTGGCTCAGGCTGCCCCGGCCTCTTTTGTGGTGCAAGACATTCAGGTCGAGGGCCTGCAGCGGGTGACCCTGGGTGCCGCCCTGTTGAATCTGCCGGTGCGGGTCGGTGATTCCGTCGACTCCGTGTCCCTGGCGAACGCCATCAAGAAGCTCTATGCCTCCGGCAACTTCGAGGACGTCAAGGTCTATCGCGACGGTCAGGTGCTGCAAGTGGTGGTCAAGGAGCGCCCGACCATCTCCAGCATCGAGTTCTCCGGCAACAAGGATATCAAGGAAGAGCAACTGACCCAGAGCCTGGAATCCTCCGGGATCCGCGTGGGTGATCCGCTGGATCGCACCGTGCTGAGCTCCCTCGAGAAAGGGCTGGAAGATTTCTACTACGGCGTGGGCAAGTACTCCGCCAAGGTCAAGGCCATCGTCACCCCGCTGCCGCGCAACCGGGTCGACCTCAAGTTCACCTTCGTGGAAGGGGAAGCGGCCAAGATCCAGCAGATCAACATCGTCGGCAACAACGTCTTCCCGGAAGAGAAGCTGCTGGCCCAGCTCTCCCTCAAGGACGACGTGCCCTGGTGGAACTTCACCGGCGATCAGCGCTACCAGAAGCAGAAACTGGCCGGTGACATCGAAGTGCTGCGCTCCTACTACATGGACCGCGGCTACATCCGCTTCACCCAGGAGTCCACCCAGGTCTCCATGACCCCGGACAAGAAGGGCGTTTACGTCACCCTCAACGTCAAGGAAGGGGAGCAGTACAAGGTTTCCGGTATCCAGCTCAAGGGTGACCTCATCGACCGCGGCGGCGAGATGAAGGGCCTCATCCCCATCGAGGCGGGCAGCGTCTACTCCGCCAGCCAGGTAACCCATACCGAAGAGGTGCTCTCCAAGTTCCTCGGCCGTTACGGCTACGCCTATCCGAAAGTGGTTACCTTCCCCCAGATCAACGACCAGACCAAGGAAGTGGAGCTCATCGTCAACGTGGAGCCGGGTCCCCGGGTCTATGTGCGCAACATCAACTTCAGCGGCAACGTCACCACCAAGGACGAAGTGCTGCGTCGCGAGATGCGCCAGATGGAGGGCACCTGGCTCTCCTCCGACAACGTCGAGCAGTCCAAGACCCGTCTCAACCGCCTCGGCTTCTTCGAGACCGCGGAAGTGGACACCAAGCGGGTGCCGGGCAGCGATGACCAGGTCGATCTGGACTTCAAGGTCAAGGAGCAGCCGGCGGGGTCCATCAACGCCGGTATCGGCTACGGCACCGAGTCGGGTCTGAGCCTGCAGGCGGGTCTGCAGCAGGACAACTTCATGGGGACCGGCAAGAAGATCGGCATCAACGCCAGCACCAACGACTACTCCAAGAGCGTCGACCTGAGCTATAACGACCCCTACTTCACCGTGGACGGGGTGAGCCTGGGCGGCCGTCTCTACTACAACAAGTTCAGTGCGGCCGACGCCAACATCGTGGACTACGAGAACACCACCGTCGGTTTCCGTCTCTCCAGCGGCTTCCCGGTCAACGAGAACAACCGTCTCGACTTCAGCCTGGGCTACGAGAACAACAAACTCTCCCAGCCCAACCCCTATGTACAGGTGGACGAGTTCTGGAAGGTCTACAACGGCAATCTGGATGGCGACAACCGCATGGTGTTCAACACCGTGGACGTCACCGCCGGCTGGACCCGCTCCACCCTCAACAAGGGTCAGTTCCCGACCGCGGGTGATCGTCAGCGGGTGAACGCCAAGGTGACGGTGCCCGGCATGGATCTGCAGTACTTCAAGCTCAACGCCGAAGATGCTCACTACTTCCCGTTTGATGCCGACCACAAGTGGGTCATGCTGGCCAAGGCCCGTGCCTCCTACGGCGACGGCTACGGCAGCAATGGCGATTACGAGCACGTCCTGCCGTTCTTCGAGAACTACTACGCCGGTGGCTTCGACACCCTGCGTGGTTTCAAGAGCAACACCGTGGGTCCGAAGGCGCTCTACTACTACAACCTGGGTGGCAACGACGTCATCCAGGGCACTGACAGCTCGGTCGGGGGCAACGCCCTGGCGGTGGCCTCGCTGGAAATGATCGTGCCGACGCCCTTTGCCTCCGAGACCTATCAGCCCCAGCTGCGGACCAGCTTCTTCATCGACGCCGGTTCCGTGTGGGATACCCACTTCGACTACAGCCAGTATCAGAACCGTTGCTTCAGTGGTTGCAACTATCTGATGGACTACTCCGACCCGAGCAACATCCGGATGTCGACCGGCCTGTCGCTGCAGTGGCTCTCTCCCATGGGCCCGCTGGTGTTCGTGTTGGCAAGACCAATCAAGAAATACGAAGGGGACGACACCGAAGTCTTCTCCTTCAACATCGGCCGTACCTTCTAAGGGGAGCGGACGCCCCCCCGCCATGGCGGGGGGAAGCATGATGGGTCGCGCGTTTGCGTGCCTCACCAGGTAACAAGACGATCTCGTGGATCGCTTGCACAATCAGGTAAATCAGGTAGCCCTCGACCGAGGGACCAAGGAGTAAGTGTGAATAAAGCGTTGAAAGTAGCTGGTTTGAGCTTTGCACTGATGGCTGCCGGCATGGGTTCTGCCTTCGCTGAGACCAAGATTGCCGTGGTCGACATGGGCGAAGTCTTCCAAAAGCTGCCCCAGCGTGAAGCCGTTGCCAAGAAGCTGAAGGGCGAGTTCGAGCCGCGCATGCGTGAACTGCAGAAGCTGGAGTCCGACGGTCAGGCACTGGTCGAGAAGTTCAAGAAGGACGAAGCCTTCATGAGCGCCGAACAGAAGAAGCAGAGCCAGGAGAAGCTGGCCAAGCTGCAGATGGAGTTCAACCAGAAGCGTCAGGCGTTTGAACAGGACAACGGTCGCCGTCAGTCCGAAGAGCGCAACAAGATCCTGACCAAGGTGCAGGCAGCCATCGACGCCATCGCCAAGAGCAATGGCTACGATCTGGTGCTGGAGCGCAACGCCGCCCCGTATGCAGCCAGCAAGCTGGACATCTCCGGCCAGGTTATTTCTCAGGTTAGCAAGAGCAACTAATTGATGGCATTCACTCTCGCACAGCTGGCCCAGCAACTGGGGGCCGAGGTCCATGGGGATGGGACCCGGGAAATTCGCAAGGTCGCGACACTGGAAAAAGCTGGGGAGGGGGAGATAGCCTTCCTGTCCAACAAGAAGTACCGGCATTTTCTGGAGCAGAGCAAGGCCACTGCCGTGCTCATCACCGAGGCAGACCTGCCGTTTTGCCCCACCAACGCCCTAGTGCTCAAGGACCCCTACGTGGGCTTTGCACGGGTTGCCCAACTGCTGGACACCACCCCGCAGCCGGCCATGGATATCCATCCGAGCGCCGTCATCGCGGCGGACGTGCAACTGGGCGAGAGAGTGGCCATCGGTGCCAATGCGGTGATCGAATCCGGCGTCGTGCTGGGTGACGATGTGCGCATCGGCCCGGGCTGTTTCGTTGGCAAGGATACCCGACTGGGAGCGCGCTCCCGGTTGTGGGCCAACGTCACCCTCTATCACAACGTGACCCTGGGCACGGACTGTCTGGTACAGGCCGGCACAGTGATCGGGGCAGACGGTTTCGGTTATGCCAACGAGCGCGGCGAGTGGATCAAGATCCCCCAGCTCGGCGGCGTGACCATCGGCAACCGGGTCGAGATCGGTGCCTGCACCACCATCGACCGTGGTGCGCTGGAAGATACCCGCATCGCTGACAACGTCATCATCGACAACCAGTGCCAGATCGCCCACAACGTCGAGATCGGCTACGGCACTGCCGTGGCGGGCTCCACCGTGATGGCCGGTAGTCTCAAGGTCGGCAAATACTGTATCATTGGTGGTGCCTCCGTCTTTAACGGGCACATGGAGATCTGCGACCAGGCCACCGTCACCGGCATGGCCATGGTGATGCGTCCCATCACCGAGCCCGGTATCTACTCTTCCGGCATCCCCCTGCAAACCAATAAAGAGTGGCGCAAGACCGCCGCCCGGGTGATGCGTATCGAAGAGATGCACAAGCGGTTGAGCAAGCTTGAGAAAAAGCTGGATCAAGAATAATCACGATTGGTATAGGGTACTGTTTTGACTACTGAAAAGAAGAGCCTGGGCATCCAGGAAATCATGGATCTGCTGCCCCACCGTTATCCGTTCCTGATGGTGGACAAGGTGGAAAACTACGAGATCAGCGATGAGCGCAAGACCCTGCGCGCCATCAAGAACGTCTCGTTCAACGAGCCGATCTTCCAGGGCCACTTCCCGGCCAAGCCGGTCTTCCCCGGCGTGCTGATCCTGGAAGCCATGGCCCAGGCCACCGGTATCCTGGCCTTCACCATGGTGGGCAAGCCGTCCCCCAACGAGCTTTATTACTTTGCCTCCATCGACAATGCCCGCTTCAAGCGCCCGGTGGGCCCCGGCGATCAGCTGGTGCTGGATGTGGAGTTCCTGAAGGAGCGTCGCGGCATCGCCAAGTTCACCGGTGTCGCCACCGTCGACGGTGAAGTGGTCTGTACTGCCGAACTGATGTGCGCCAAGCGCGAGGTATAACCGTGATCGATCAGACTGCCATCATCCACGACACCGCCATCGTCCATGAGTCTGCCGTCATCGGCAAAGGGGTTGAAATCGGCCCCTTCACCGTCATCGGCGCCGAGGTGGAAATCGGTGACAACACCTGGGTGAGCTCCCACGTGGTGATCAAGGGCCCGACCAAGATCGGTCGCGGCAACAAGATCTTCCAGCACACCTCCATCGGTGAGGATTGCCAGGACAAGAAGTACGCCGGTGAGCGCACCTTCCTCGAGATCGGCGACAACAACGTGTTTCGCGAGAACTGCACCGTGCACCGCGGCACCACCCAGGACCAGAGCCTGACCAAGGTGGGTAGCGGCAACCTGTTCATGGTCAACGTTCACGTGGCCCACGACTGCATCATCGGTGACAACTGCATCTTCGCCAACAACGCCACCCTGGCGGGCCATGTGCACATCGGTGACTTCGTGATCTTCGGCGGTCTGTCTGCCATTCACCAATTCGGCCGCGTCGGCTCTCACGCCTTCGTCGGCGGCTGCGCTGCCCTGAACAAGGACGTGCCGCCCTACGTGATGGCCGCCGGCAACTACGCCAAGCCGTTCGGGGTCAACTCCGAAGGCCTGCGTCGTCGTGGCTTCAGCGCCGAGGCGATCTCTGCCGTCAAGCGCGCCTACAAGGAGATCTTCCGCTCCGGCAAGACCATTGAAGAGGTGTTGCCCGTGCTGAGCGAGATGGCCCAGAGCGAACCTGCCATCCAGCTCTATGTGGATTTCCTCAAGGACAACGAGCGCGGGATCATCCGTGCCTGATCCCATTCGCATCGGCATCGTCGCCGGAGAGACCTCCGGCGACATCCTGGCCGCAGGGCTGGTGCGCGAACTGCAAGCCCGCTACCCGGATGCGCAGTTCGAAGGGATCGCCGGGCCGCGGATGCAGGCTCTCGGCGTGAAGGCGCTGTTCGAGATGGAGGAGCTCTCCGTCATGGGCATCACCGAGGTGCTGGGCCGTCTGCCCCGCATCCTCCAGGTGCGCCGCGAACTGCTGCGCCACTTCATCGCCAATCCCCCCGACATCTTCGTCGGTGTGGATGCACCGGATTTCAATATCGGGGTGGAGCTGAAACTGCGCCGCGCCGGTATCAAGACGGTCCACTATGTCAGCCCCTCCGTCTGGGCCTGGCGTCAGGGCCGCATTCACAAGATCAAGGCCGCCACCGACATGGTGCTCGCCTTCCTGCCATTCGAGAAAGCCTTCTACGACCGTTTCGATGCCCCCTGTCGCTTCGTCGGCCACACCATGGCGGACGACATTCCGCTGGTGCCGGATCAAGGGTCGGTGCGCGAGGCCCTCGGCATCGATCCCGCCCGTCGCTGGCTGGCGGTGCTGCCGGGGAGTCGCACGGCGGAAGTGGGTTTCATGGCGCCGGTCTTCCTCGAGGCGTGCAAGCACCTGACGGTGCACAACCCGGATCTCGGTTTCATCGTGCCTCTGGTCAACCAGAAACGGCGCGAGCAGTTCCTCGCCATCAAGGCCGAGGTGGCCCCGGAGCTCGACATGGTGCTGCTGGACGGCCAGGGCCGCGAGGCCATGATTGCCGCCGACGTGGTGATGCTCGCCTCCGGCACCGCGGCCCTCGAGGCCATGCTGGTGAAAAAGCCCATGGTGGTGGGTTACAAGCTCAAACCCTTCAGCTACTTGCTGGCCCAGTGGCTGGTGAAGACGGATTGTGTCTCCCTGCCGAACCTGCTGGCGGACAAGATGCTGGTGCCCGAGCTCATCCAGCATGAGTGCACCCCGGCCAACCTGGTGGAAGAGGTGAGCAAGCTGCTGGACCATGACAACAGCGAGCTCATCGCCACCTTCACCCGGTTGCACGAGAAGATCCGCTGCAATGCGGATGTGCAGGCAGCGGAAGCGGTTGCCGCGCTGCTGGAACGCTAGTGGGCTCTGCCTGTGTGTCAGGCGTGATGTTGTGCTGATACTGGCCCTGCGGGGCCGGTTTTGATTCAAGGCTATGAGATGACGATCGATATTCCCGAAGACAAGCTGATTGCCGGAGTGGACGAGGTGGGTCGCGGCCCCCTGGTGGGTGACGTGGTCACCGCCGCGGTGATCCTGGATCCTGCCAATCCCATCCTTGGCCTCGCCGACTCCAAGAAGCTCTCCGAGAAGAAGCGACTCGCCCTGTTTGGCGAGATCAAAGAGAAGGCGCTGGCCTATGCCATCGGCCGCGCCAGCCCGGCGGAAATCGACGAGCTCAACATCCTGCACGCCACCATGCTGGCGATGCAGCGCGCTGTGGCGGGGCTCAAGGTGACGCCCGAGCTGGTCTTCATCGACGGCAACCGCTGCCCCAGATTGCCGATGGAGGCCCGCGCCGTGGTCAAGGGGGACAGCCTGGTGGCCGCCATCAGCGCCGCCTCCATCCTCGCCAAGGTGACCCGGGACGCCGAGATGACCGAGCTGGACAGCCGCCATCCCGAGTACGGTTTCGCCCGCCACAAGGGCTACCCGACGGCGGAGCACCTCGCCATTCTGGCCGAACGGGGCCCGCTGCCCGAATACCGTCAGAGCTTCAAGCCGGTGCGCCGCGCCCTGGGGATCGAATAACCGATGCCGATCTGTCTGAACGATTTCTGCTTGCGCAATGAGAGGGCGTGACCATGGCTGATCCCCGTTTCATCCACCTGAGGGTGCACTCCGACTTCTCCATGGTCGACGGCCTGCAGAAGATCGGTCCCATCGTCTCCGCAGCCGCCGCCAACAACATGCCGGCCCTGGCCCTGACGGACCAGATGAACATGTGCGGCCTGGTGCGCTTCTACGGCTCTGCCCACGGCAAGGGGATCAAGCCCCTGGTCGGGGCGGATTTCTGGGTGCAGAGCGACGAGCTTGGGGACGAGCAGTTTCGCCTCACCCTGCTCGCCATGGACAACGACGGCTACCAGAACATCACCCTGCTCATCTCCCGCGGCTATCAGCGCGGTCATGTGCAGGGGCGCCCCGTCATCGACAAGGCCTGGCTTGGCGAACATGCCAAGGGGGTGATCGTCCTCTCCGGCGGGCGCGAGGGGGATGTGGGCAAGTTCCTGCTCAAAGGCAACCGCCAGATGGTGGAGCATTGCCTCGCCTTCTACCAGACCCACTTCCCGGATGCCTACTACCTTGAGCTGCTGCGTACCGGCCGCCCGGACGAGGAGGTCTACCTGCACATGGCGGTGGCCATTGCCACCGAGTTCGAACTGCCGGTGGTGGCCACCAACGAGGTGGTGTTCCTCACCGCCGATGACTTCGATGCCCACGAGATCCGGGTCGCCATCCACGACGGCTACACCCTGATGGACAAGCGCCGACCGCGCCGCTACAGCCCCCAGCAGTACCTGCGCAGTCAGGAGGAGATGGCGGAGCTGTTTGCCGACATCCCGGAAGCCCTGGAAAACACGGTGGAGATCGCCAAGCGCTGCAACGTGACGGTGCGCCTTGGCGAGTATTTCCTGCCCAACTTCCCCACCGGCGACATGACCACCGAAGACTTCCTGGTCATGAAGTCGAAGGAAGGGCTGGAGGAGCGGCTGGCCTTCCTGTTCCCGGATCCGGCGGTGCGGGCCGAGCGCCGTCCCGAGTATGACGAGCGTCTCGACATCGAGCTCAAAGTGATCAACCAGATGGGCTTCCCGGGTTACTTCCTCATCGTGATGGAGTTTATCCAGTGGTCCAAGGACAACGGCATCCCCGTCGGTCCGGGCCGGGGCTCGGGGGCGGGGTCGCTGGTGGCTTATGCCCTCAAGATCACCGATCTCGATCCGCTGGAATTTGACCTGCTGTTCGAACGTTTCCTGAACCCCGAGCGGGTCTCCATGCCCGACTTCGACGTCGACTTCTGCATGGACAGGCGCGACGAGGTGATCGATCACGTCTCCGAGATGTACGGCCGGGAGGCGGTATCCCAGATCATCACCTTCGGCAGCATGGCGGCCAAGGCGGTGGTACGGGACGTCGGCCGGGTGCTGGGCCACGCCTACGGCTTTGTCGATCGCATCTCCAAGCTGATCCCGCCCGACCCCGGCATGACCCTCGCCAAGGCGTTCGAGGCCGAACCCAAGCTGCCCGAGCTCTACGAGCAGGACGAGGAGGTCAAGGACCTCATCGACATGGCCCGCCGCCTGGAAGGGGTGGTGCGCAACGCCGGCAAGCACGCCGGTGGCGTGGTGATCGCGCCCACCAAGATCACCGACTTCGCGCCGCTCTATTGCGACGACGAGGGGCATCACCCGGTCACCCAGTTCGACAAGAACGACGTGGAGTACGCGGGCCTAGTGAAGTTCGACTTCCTGGGGCTGCGCACCCTCACCATCATCGATTGGGCCCTTGGCATGATAAACCCCCGTCTTGCCAAAGAGGGCAAGCCGCCGGTGGACATCGCCGCCATCCCCATCGATGACAAGAAGTCGTTCGCCCTCTTGCAGCGTTTCGAGACCACGGCGGTGTTCCAGCTCGAATCCCGCGGCATGAAGGACCTCATCAAGCGGCTGCAGCCCGACTGCTTCGAAGACATGATCGCGCTGGTGGCCCTGTTCCGTCCGGGCCCGCTCCAGTCGGGCATGGTGGACAACTTCATCGAGCGCAAGCACGGCAAGGAGGCCATCTCCTACCCGGACGAGAAGTGGCAGCACGAAAGCCTCAAACCCATACTCGAGCCCACCTACGGCATCATCCTCTACCAGGAGCAGGTGATGCAGATCGCCCAGACCCTGGCGGGGTATACCCTGGGTGGCGCGGACATGCTGCGCCGGGCCATGGGCAAGAAAAAACCCGAAGAGATGGCCAAGCAGCGGGCGGGCTTCGAGGAGGGGGCGGTCAAGAACGGCGTCGACGGCGAACTGGCGATGAAGATCTTCGATCTGGTGGAGAAGTTTGCGGGCTACGGCTTCAACAAGTCCCACTCCGCTGCCTATGCGCTGGTCTCCTACCAGACCCTCTGGCTCAAGACCCATTTCCC
The DNA here is from genome assembly GCF_014168615.1 of Aeromonas sp. WP2-W18-CRE-05. Classification (NCBI taxonomy): domain Bacteria; kingdom Pseudomonadati; phylum Pseudomonadota; class Gammaproteobacteria; order Aeromonadales; family Aeromonadaceae; genus Aeromonas; species Aeromonas sp. WP2-W18-CRE-05. Next base: position 1,181,485 of record NZ_AP021917.1, read on the forward strand.
GGCGGAGTTCATGGCGGCGGTGATGACCGCGGACATGGACAACACCGACAAGATAGTGACCCTGGTGGACGAGTGTCAGCGCATGGGGCTGACCGTGATACCGCCGGACGTCAACACCGGTCGCTACCGCTTCAGCGTCAACGAGGACGGCCATATCGTCTACGGCATCGGCGCGGTGAAGGGAGTAGGGGAAGGGCCCATCGAGGCGATCCTGGAGGCGCGGGATCGGGACGGTCCGTTCCGCGACCTGTTCGACTTCTGCAACCGGGTCGACATCAAGAAGCTCAACAAGCGGGTGATGGAGAAGCTCATCCTCTCCGGCGCCATGGACAGGCTCGGCCCCCACCGCGCCGCCCTGATGGCGACCCTGGAGGAGGCGATGCGCGCCGCCGAGCAGCACGCCAAGGCCCAGGCGGTGGGGCAGGTCGACATGTTCGGCGTGCTCACGGAGGAGATCGACGACGTCAAGAAGGCGTTCGCCAACGTGCCGCACTGGCCCGACAAGGTGTGGCTGGAAGGGGAGCGCGAGACCCTCGGGCTCTACCTCACCGGTCACCCCATCAACCAGTACAGCAGCGAGCTGCGGCGCTACACCTCGGGCCGACTGTGCGATCTGCATCCCACCTCCCGGGATACGGTGACCACGGCGGCGGGGTTGGTGATCGCGGCGCGCAGCATGGTGACCAAGCGCGGCAACAAGATGGGGATCTTCACCCTGGACGACAGATCCGGCCGTCTGGATGTGACCCTTTTCAGTGAAGCGCTGGAAAAATACGAAGAATTGATGCAAAAAGACCGTATTTTAGTGGTTTCTGGACAGGTCAGCTTTGATGACTTCTCCGGTGGCCTTAAAATGTCGGCCCGCGAGTTGCTGGATATCAACGATGCGAGGGAGCGTTTTGCCAGGGCAATCCGCATCTCCCTCGATGAACAACGCATTGACGAGCGCTTTTTCCCGCGTTTGTGCGAGATTTTGGAGCCCGCCCGTGCCGGAGTCTGTCCGGTTCAGGTAAACTATCGTCGCCCCGGTTCCCGGGTGCGATTGACGCTCGGTACCGAGTGGCGGGTGACGCCCACCGATCAACTGATAGATGACTTGCGAGTCCTGCTTGGACGAGAGCGGGTTGAATTGGTTTTTGATTAGAGGATCTATTGTCCCTATGAGTCTTTTTCTGGATTTTGAACAGCCGATCGCCGAGTTGCAGGCACAGATCGATGAACTGCGCCATGTGAGCGAGCACAACAGTGCCGTGGATCTCAGCGAAGACATTCGCCGGCTGGAGAAGAAAAACGAAGAGCTGACCAAGAAGATCTTCGGCGATCTGGGTGCCTGGCAGGTATCCCAGATGGCACGTCATCCCCAGCGCCCCTACACCCTCGACTACATCGAGCAGATCTTCACCGATTTCGACGAGCTGGCCGGGGATCGCGCCTATGCCGATGACAAGGCCATCGTCGGCGGCATCGCCCGTCTCGACGGCGAGCCAGTGATGGTCATCGGTCACCAGAAGGGGCGCGAGACCAAGGAGAAGATCAAGCGCAACTTCGGCATGCCGCGTCCGGAAGGGTACCGCAAGGCCCTGCGCCTGATGGAGATGGCCGAGCGCTTCAAGATGCCGATCATCACCTTCATCGACACCCCGGGTGCCTACCCCGGTGTCGGTGCCGAGGAGCGTGGCCAGTCCGAAGCCATCGCCCGCAACCTGAAAGTCATGGCCGGCCTGACCGTGCCGGTGGTCTGCACCGTGATCGGTGAAGGCGGCTCCGGCGGCGCTCTCGCCATCGGCGTGGGCGATCGGGTCAACATGCTGCAGTACTCCACCTACTCCGTCATCTCGCCGGAAGGGTGCGCCTCCATCCTGTGGAAGAGCGCCGAGAAGGCCTCGGTGGCGGCGGATGCCATGGGCATCACCGCCCAGCGCCTGAAGGAGCTGAAGCTCATCGACAACATCGTCGAGGAGCCCCTCGGCGGTGCCCACCGCGACGTGGAGAAGATGGCCAAGCACCTGAAAGCACGCATCAAGCAGGATCTGGATGCCCTGCGCCCCCTCGACAGCGAGCAACTGCTGGAGCAGCGCTACCAGCGTCTGCTGGGTTACGGCTACTGCTGATCTGCCGCTTCCAATAAAAAGTCCCCGCATGCGGGGACTTTTTTTATGGGCGACCTTTGTGGGGGGACGCCGGGGGCGGGTCTCAGGGGGCGGTCAGCGCCCGGTGCATGGGGGCGGAAGCACGCCCTCCGGCAGGGCTCAGGGCCCGCCACTCCCGCCACAGCAGCCAGCACAGGGGGGGCGTCAGCAGCAGCACGGTGGCGGGCTGGGCCATCAAGACCCCGTCGCGCCCCCACCAGAGGGGCAGCAGGAAGATGAGGGGCAGCAGCAGCACCGTCTTGGCCACGGAGATGACGAGGGCCTGGCGGGTGCGGGCCATGGCCTGCAACAGCACGATGCCGAACATGACGATCCCCTCCAGGGGCAGGGCAGCGAGGTTGAGGGTCAGGCTGCTGATGGCGGCGGCGAGCAGCTCTGCGTCCTGATCCCCGGTGTAGAGCATGGCGACCGGCTGCGGCAGCAGCTGGACAATCAGCCAGACCCCCAGGCCATAGACCAGGGTGATCTTGAGCCCCATCGTCATCAGGAACTGGAGGTCGCGATGGCGCCCGGCCCCGGCTGCCTGGCTCACCAGGGGCTGGATGCCAAACGCCAGTCCCTGCAGGATGACGATGAAGACCGCCTCCGTGTATCCCGCCACGGTGAAGCCCGCCAGATCCTTGACCGTGCCGTGCACCATCAGCTGGCTGTTGTGCAGCAGCAACAGCAGCCCCAGATTGAACTGGGCGATGAGGCTCGGCAGCCCGGTGAAGAGCAGGCCGGGCATGGCCGGGAAGCGGGGTACCAGCTGGCGCCAGGTCAGCCGCAACCGGGCGTGGCGGGTGAAGAAGTACCCCAGGCCGAGCAGGCTGACCATGGCCTCCGAGAGGAGGGTGGCCTGGGCCGTGCCGGTGAGGCCGAGCCCGAGCCGGCCCACCATGATGTAGTTGAGCAGGATGTTGAGGAGGGCGCCGCCGCTCACCAGTACCATGGCGAGGCGAGGGCGGCCGTCGTTGCGAAGCAGGTAGGGCACCGCCAGGTTGCTGGCGAGCAGCAGGGTGCCACCGCCAATCCAGGTGAGGTAGTCGCTGGCCTGCTGCCAGGTGTCGGTGCCGGGGGTCATTCCCAGGGCCTGCAGGATATCGGTGTGCCAGTGGTGCAGCAGCAGCGGCGCTACCGTGCCCAGGATCAGCAGCAGCCAGAGGGCGCTGACCAGAGCCTGGCGGGCCAGAGCGAGGTTCCTGGCGCCCTGCTGGAAGGAGATGGCGGTGGCGGCCCCCATGGCGATCATGGCGGCGAGGCCGATGAGCACCATGATGACCGGATAGACCAGGTTGATGCCGGCAAGGCCGGCGGCCCCCACATAGTGGCCGACGAAGATGCCGTCCACCAGGTAGTAGGCGCCGGAGACCAGCATGGCCATGACGGAGGGGAGGGCATAGCCCCAGAAACGGCGGGCCATGGCCCGTTGACGCAGGCGGAAGTAGGCGGACATATCTGTACTCGGGAAAAGGGCCGGAATCGAGCAGACAGTCTAGTTTCTTATGGATTAATTGATAATCAGGCTTTCATTTGATGGATTACTGAATGCGGCTCATCAATTAACGGATCCTGTGATACTCCTTCAGCATGTCGATCAGGGCTCGCAGCCCTTGCCCCAGCTGGTGCCGGCCCGGATAGAAGAGGTTGAACCCGGCAAAGCTGGGGCTCCAGTCATCCAGCACGCTCACCAGCCGCCCCGATGCCAGGGCGTCGAACACCTCCCCTTCATGGCAGTAGGCGAGCCCGAGCCCCGCCTCGGCCGCCCCCAGGTAGAGCGCGGGCGTGCTGGTGGTGAGCGGGCCCGTCACTTCGATCTCCAGCAGTTCCCCCTCGGCGGCAAAGGCCCAGCGATAGTGGTGATGGGGCGTGAGCCGGTAGCCGATGCAGTCGTGCTGGCGCAGATCCGAGGGGTGGCGAGGGGTGCCACGCCGTGCCAGATAGTCGGGGGAGCCCACCACCAGATAGCGCTGCTGCGGGCCCAGGGGAACCGAGATCATCTCCTGGGGCAGCAGGTCGCCGTAAAAGAGGGCGGCGTCGTAGCCATCCTCGATGAGGCGGGGCATCAGCTCCAGCTCCTCCACCTCCACCTGCATGCGCGGGTAGCGCACCAGATAGTCGATGAGCACCGGGGCCAGCACTTCCTGGATGGCGGCTCGGGGGGCACAGAGCCTGAGCCTGCCCACGGGTTCGCCCGCGTGGTGCGTCAGCTCCGCCAGTGCCGCCTCCAGTTGCCCCAGGGTCGGCAGTACCTGGGCCAGCAGCCGTTCGCCCGCCTCGGTCGGCACCACGGCCCGGGTGCTGCGATTGAGCAGCCTGACGGCCAGGCGACTCTCCAGCCCTTTGAGGGCATGACTCAGGGCCGAGGCGGAGACCCCGAGCTCGAGGGCGGCCTTGCTGAAACTGCGGTGACGGGCGACGGCGGCAAACACGGCCAGCTCGGCGAGATCGGTGCGGGAGAGGGTCATGGTCGGTACGCAGAAAAGGGGCGGACACAAAGGGTACGTCATGGGGCGACGGGAGACAATCGGGGGGCAATGAGGGGGTTGTGACAAAATTGTTGCGCGCCTCAAGGTGAGGTGGATCACACCAAAAAGTTTATATGTTAAAAAAAAATCGCAATATGGCGATTCAAGTGTGATCTGAAGCGACGGAAAGGCGATTCCAATCAAACTTTGGTTGATTAATTCAAAAAAACGCTGTGATTAATAGTGCCTTTTAACTAGAGTCATCTCATCGGATGAGGTGAGCGTTATCCCGTTGTTAACGAGCGAGCACGATCCCTCTGTATTACGACTCCCCGCCCGTGTTTGTTGCAATCAGGTTGCCACAGGGAGTGGCGGCCGGATGGCCGGGGCGGAGGAACAAACAGGACGAATAGCTGGAGTTCCAGGGAAAGGAACCGGGCCCAGGCCCACTGACAAGTTAAGATCCCACTTTCCTTGATGACAGGAACACCCCTATGTCTGACATGAACATTGCAGTTGAAGGCAGCTTGAGCAAAGCCTCCTCCCGTGGCATCAACAAGGCCGACGTGGTCTGGATGCTGGGTCTGTACGGTACCGCCATCGGCGCCGGTGTCCTCTTCCTGCCGATCAATGCCGGTGTCGGTGGCCTGTGGCCGCTGGTCGCCATGCTGATCCTGGCCCTGCCGCTGACCTTCTTCGCCCACCGTGGCCTGACCCGCTTCGTGCTGTCCGGCTCCACCCGTGACGGCGACATCACCGAGGTGGTGGAAGAGCACTTCGGCAAGACCGCAGGCAAGTTCATCACCCTGCTCTACTTCTTCGCCATCTACCCCATCCTGCTGATGTACTCCGTGGCCATCACCAACACCGTCGAGAGCCTGATGGTGCACCAGCTGGGCATGACGGCACCTCCCCGTGCCATCCTCTCCCTGGTGCTGATCCTGGGTCTGATGGCGATCGTTCGCCTGGGCGGCCAGGTCATCGTCAAGGCGATGAGCGTGCTGGTCTTCCCGTTCGTGGTCACCCTGATGGGCCTGGCGGTCTACCTGATCCCGCACTGGAACGGTGCCATCATCACCGAAGCCCCGGCGCTGGGTGAGGCCTTCAACGGCGACTTCATCAAGACCCTGTGGCTGGCCATCCCGGTGATGGTGTTCTCCTTCAACCACTCCCCGATCATCTCCTCCTTCGCGGTGGACAACAAAGGCCGCTACGGCGCCAACGCCGAGAAGAAGTGCAGCAACATCCTGCTGGGCGCCCACGTCATGATGGTGATGACGGTGATGTTCTTCGTGTTCAGCTGCGTGCTGAGCCTCTCCCCGGCTGACCTGGCGGCGGCCAAGGAGCAGAACATCTCCATCCTCTCCTACCTGGCCAACCACTTCGACAACCCGGTGATCGCCACCGTGGCACCGCTCATCGCCATGGTTGCCATCAGCAAGTCCTTCCTGGGTCACTACCTGGGGGCGCAAGAGGGCATGAACGGCCTGATGGCCAAGTCCCTGCGCGAGAAGGGCAAGAACGTCGACGTCAAGCAGCTGAACAAGGTGACCGCGGTCTTCATGATCCTGACCACCTGGGCCGTGGCCACCATCAACCCGAGCATCCTCGGCATGATTGAAGATCTGGGCGGCCCCATCATCGCCATGCTGCTCTTCCTGATGCCGATGTACGCCATCGCCAAGGTACCGGCCATGCGCAAATATGCCGGCAACCTCAGCAACGGCTTCGTCACCCTCATCGGCCTCATCGCCATGTCCGGCATCATCTACAAGCTGATTGCCTGATGACAGCGTTCATCCCTGTGAGAAAGCCGCCCCCCGGGGCGGTTTTTTTATGGGCACAAATGCTTAACAAAGCGGTGGTGGCGGCCTAACATGGCGGGATGTTTTTCTAGACGGGACAACAGGATATGTCTGGGTTGAAAAAGGATCTCGGGCTCTGGCAGGGGATGGGGCTGCTCGCCACTTCCCTGCTCGGTACCGGGATCTTCGTGGTACCGGCCACCGCCGCCTCGCTGGCGGGAGGGGCGTCGCTGTGGGCCTGGTTGCTGCTGATTGCCCTGGTGCTGCCCATCGCCTTTACCTTCGCCCGCCTCGGGCGGCGTTATCCCCACGCGGGGGGCGCCCCCCATCTGATTGGCCTCGCCTTTGGCAACGGCGCCGAGCGCTTCTCCGCTTTCCTGTTTCTGGCGGTGCTGCCGGTGGGCCTGCCTGCCGCCCTCACCATCGCCGCCGGTTTCTGGCACGCCCTGTTCGACATGGGGGAGTGGACCCTCTGGGGTATCCAGCTGCTCACCCTGCTCGGGGTCTTTCTGCTGGGGCTGCGGGGAGCGCGCTCCTCCGGCAACCTGCAACTGCTGATCGCCCTGGCCATTCTGGGGCTCACCCTGCTTATCTGGGTCAAGGGGGATCTCAGCTGGCGCGATGCCGCCCAGCCTCTGCCAACGGCGAGCGAGTGGCCCGCCATGGGCTCGGCGCTGGCGGTGATGTTCTGGTGTTTCGTGGGGCTCGAGGCCTTCGCTCACATGGGGGAGGAGTTCAAGCGGCCAGAGCGGGACTACCCCCTTGCCCTGCTGGGGGGCGTGCTGCTGGCGGGGCTCATCTACTGGGTGCACTCGCTGGTGGTGCTCAAATATGACCTCTACGGGGACGAGGCGACCAATGCCACCGCCATTCCGGCCCTGCTCTCCCTGCTGTTCGGCCCCACCGCCAAGTGGCTGGTGGCGGTGCTGGGCTATCTCTCCTGCTTCGCCAGCATCAACATCTACCTGCAAGGTTTTGCGCGCCTTATCTGGAGCATGGCGCGGGAGGGCAAACTGCCGGTCTCCCTCTCTCGCCTCTCGGCCCGGGGCGCTCCCCTGCATGCCCTTGCCTGGGTGCTCGCCATCTGTTTCGTCTCCATCACCCTGATCCTCTGGCTGCGTCTGCCCCTCGATGCGCTGATCCGCTACGCCAATGGCAACTTCGTGCTGGTCTATCTGCTCTGCATGGCGGCGGGCTGGCGCTTGTTGTCGGGGACCGGCAAGGGGCTGGCGGGCCTCAGCGTGCTGCTCTGCACCCTGGTGCTGCTGGCCCTCGCTACCCAGGTGCTCTATGCCGTCGTGCTGAGCCTGGGGTATGGCGGCTTCTCCCTGTGGCGGCGCAGACGCCGCCGCTCGGCGTCCGATGAGGGTGTCTGCGCCATCAAGTAACTCCCGAAAAAAAGCCCCGCAGTGCGGGGCTTGTTGTTGCGGGTCACAGGCTGGCGGGCAGGTCGCTGCGCAAGATGGCGTAGTGGCGCAGGGAGATGAAGCCATCCCCCTTGCGCTCGCACTCCCGCGCCGTGCCCTCGTAGTGAAAACCGGCCCGCTCCAGCAGGCGGGCGGAGGGGAGGTTGGGCTCCTCCACCACTGCCAGCAGTCGGTGCAGGTCGGTGGTGCGGTAAGTGATCGGTAGCCAGAGTTGCAGCGCCGCGCTCATCACCCCCTTGCCCCAGTGTTCGGGATAGAGCCAGTAGCCCAGCTCGGCACACCGGTGAGTCGGGTCGGCATCGTTGTAGCCGATGGCCCCCAGCGGCTCGCCCGAGAGTCGGTCGCGAATGAGATGCCAGGCGCCACGGCCGGTGCGGGTCAGCTCGGCATACCAATCCATCTGTGCCCGGCATGCCGCCAGGCTGTCGTAGCTGACGCCGTAGTAGGCGACGACCCGGGGATCGGAGAGGCCGCGGAAGATATGGGGCAGGTCGGTGTCGGTGACGGGATCCAGCCTGATGTGGGGTGGTGCTGATGTCATGATGACTCCTTGCGGCCAGCCGTGGCTGGCCGCGTGTGTTGCGTCATAAGAGATAGATGATCCGGGCTGGCGTCAGGCAAAGCCGAGGCGCTCGGCAAGGCGCGCCAGCTCGTCACGCCACTGCTGCTGCAGGCGCGGGGTCTGGTGCCTGGGCTTGCGGGCCAGATCGGCGGCGAGCAGGGCATCGAGCTCATACCAGCGCGCCAGCAGCGCCTCTTCGTCATCCCCCGTGGCGGCCGCGGTCTGCGGGTCACCTGATCGAGCCGGGCTGCCCGCCTGCGGCAAGGGGGCATCGCCCAGCAGCTCGGCATAGGCCCGCTCAGCTCTGTGAGCCTCCTGGATGCGCCCGTCCTGTATCAGCCAGAAGCGGTTGCAACTGCGCTCGATCAGCTCCCGGTCGTGGGAGACCAGCAGCACGCCCCCCGGGAAGGCGGCAATGGCGTCAGCCAGCTCCTCCTTGCCCGCCAGATCCAGGTGGTTGGTGGGCTCGTCGAGCCAGAGCATGTGGTGGCTGCCGAGGGACAAGGCGAGAAACAGCAGCCGTGCCCGCTCCCCCCCGCTCAGGGTGCGCACCTGCTGGCCGTGGCGGACATAGGGGAAGCCCGCCCGGATCAGCGCCTGACGCCGAGCCCCTTCAGGAAGGGGGGCCAGCGGGTAGAGGGCATCGCTCAGGGTGGCGTCGTCCGCCAGCTGCTGCAGGGACTGATCGTAATAGGCGATGCTGGCGCCGGGGTGGCAGTACCAGCCTGCCTGCGGGCTCTGCGCGGCCAGTTCGCGCCAGCACTGGTGCAGCAGGGAGGACTTGCCGGTGCCGTTGGCACCGAGCAGGGCGACCCTGTCCCCTGCCCGCAGCCAGAGTCCCTCGGCACGCAGCAGCGGCGGCAGTGCCGGTGCCGGCGATACATCGAGGGCCTCCAATCGCAGCAGGGTGTCGGCGGGCAGGCTCACTCCGCGCAGCTCGAGCCGCCAGGGGGCCAGCGCCGCCACCTGGCTCTGCTCCTCCTGCAGGCGGGCGATGCGTTTTTCCATGGACTTGGCCTGGCGCACCAGCTTCTCGTTGTCATGCTCCCGCCCCCAGATGGCGAGGCGCTTGCTGCTGGCGCTCAGGCGGTCTATCTCCTTTTGCTCGTCCGCCCGGCGCAGGCGGGCCTGCTCATCCTCGGCAGCCAGCGCCGCCCTGGCCTGGCTGCAGGGCAGGGCGAAGCGGTGCAACTGGCCGTCTCGCAGGATCAGGGTCTGAGCCGTGACGCGGTCCAGCAGGCGAGCGTCGTGGGAAACCAGCACGAAGGCGCCGCGCCAGCCCAGCAGAAACTGCTCGAGCCAGAGCAGGGCGGGCAAGTCCAGGTGGTTGCTGGGCTCATCGAGCAGCAGCAGGTTGGGTTGGCGCAGCAGGGCGCGCCCTATCTGCAGCCGGCTGTGCTGGCCACCGCTCAGTGCACTGACCGGCAACGTGGCCTGGGCCTCCAGCTGCAGTTCGGCCAGCAGCTTGTCCACCTGCCATTCGGCGGCGGGGTCATTGCCCAGTGCATCCAGCAGCACGGCGCGGGTGCTGAGGGTGGAAAGCTCGGCGGGCAGTTGCTGGGCCACGAACTCGCAGCGGCAGGCGGCGGCCTGCACGACCCGGCCGGCCTGGGGCGTGCGCTCGCCCGCCAGCAGCGCGAGCAATGTGCTCTTGCCGCAGCCGTTGGCGCCAATCAGGCCGAGTCGGTCGCCTGCGCGAATGCCGAGTTCGAGATGGTCAAATAAGGGAAGGTGCCCCGCACTCATCTGCAGGGAATGGGTACTCATCAGGGTTGTCATGCTCTTGCTCTCTTAAATCGCGGGATGGGAAATCCCTGTCATCAGGAGCGCTGGCGACAACGGCAGAGTCGAGAAAGGTCTCGGTATGGAAGGGAGTCGGCTTTGCTCGAACCCGCTATCGCAGCGCGATGGTATGCAGGCAAGAGCACTTGAATGTGCCGAACAGGCGAGCCGAGAACATCGGACACGCTTGGATAACCATTTTTTACCTCCTTGTGTTTCGTTATGGCAGGGTGCGGCGATTATAGGCACAGAAAAAAACAGGCGTCCATCCGCCCTGTGGGGGGCCGTGGGCACCGCATCGGGAGGCGCGGGGTAAAAAAACGCCCCGTGATACGGGGCGTAGGGGTTGTCAGTCGCGGGGGGTCTTGAGGGCCTCAATCACATCGTCACTGGGGGCCAGTCCCTCCACGTGGTTGAAGCTCTCCAGCCCCTCCTGGGGATTGATGGTGAGGGCGTCGGCGCTCAGGTAGCTGCCGCTGCCGGCGCTCTCCACCACGACGATGACTTCAGGCTGCTTGTCGCCGTTGAGATCCAGCAACTTGATCTCCTTGATACTGCCATCGCGCGGCAGCACCTTGCCGTCGATGAACTGATCCAGCGGAAACTGCGGGTTGGCACCGGAGTAGAGGCGCACGTCGTAGCTGCCGGTGGAGGCGGGCTCGCCGCGCCCTTCGCTGACGGTCACCACCTGTCCGGAGGGGAGTGTCAGCTGTTTGAAGAAGCCGTCCGCCGCCTGGCTGGCGAGGGGCAGGGTGAGCAGGCCGAGAGTAAGGAATAAGGCTTTCATGGAGAGGACCCTTGTTGCTGCTTGTGTGTCTGTGACGGGCAGGGGACGCTTCCCTGCCACGTCGGAAGCGGGCAGGGGGCCGCTGGTCGGCCGCCCCCTGCCCGGGTTGTCATCACCATATCTTGACCCGTTTGGCCGGGTCCAGATAGAGCTTGTCGCCGGGCTGGATCTTGAATGCCTCGTAGAAGGCGGGGATGTTCGGTACCACGCCGTTGACCCGGTATTCCGGCGGCGAGTGGGGATCCGAGGCGAGCAGCATCTGCATCAGCTCGGGGCGATACATGCCCTTCCACACCTGGGCCCAGCCGAGGAAGAAGCGCTGCTCGCCGGTAAAACCGTCCAGCACCGGGGCCTCCTTGCCATCCAGGGAGAGCAGGTAGGCCTTGTGGGCGATGGTGAGGCCGCCGAGATCGCCGATGTTCTCTCCCAGGGTGAACTGGCCGTTGACGTACTGGCCCTTGATGGGCTCGAAGCGGTTGTACTGGGCCACCAGCCGGCTGGTGCGAAAGCGAAACTCCTTGAGATCCGCCGGCGTCCACCAGTCGCGCATCACGCCGTCACCGTCGGATTTGGCCCCCTGATCATCAAAACCGTGGCCCATCTCGTGGCCGATCACCCCGCCGATGGCGCCGTAGTTGACCGCATCGTCCGCCGTCATGTCGAAGAAGGGGGGCTGCAAAATGGCGGCCGGGAAGACGATCTCGTTGTTGCTCGGGTTGTAGTAGGCGTTTACCGTCTGGGGGGACATGTGCCACTCGTCCCGATCGACCGGCTTGCCGAGGCGCGCCAGGTTGTCGGCGTATTCGAAGGCGCGGGCCCGCTGCAGGTTGCCCACCAGATCGTCGGGGCGAATGGTGATGGCGCTGTAGTCCTTCCACTTGTCCGGGTAGCCGATCTTGGGTCTGAACTTGGCGAGCTTCTCGAGGGCCTGGGTCTTGGTGGCCGGGGACATCCAGTCCAGCTCCTGGATGCTCTGGCCGTAGGCGGTGCGCAGGTTCTCCACCAGCTGCTCCATGCGGGCCTTGGCCGCTGGCGGGAAGTAGCGCTCGACATAGAGCTTGCCCACCGCCTCCCCCAGGTTGTTGTCCAGTACCCCGAGGGCCCGCTCCCAGGGGGCGCGCTGCTTGGGCGTGCCGCTAAGAGCGGTGCCGAAGAAGGCAAAATTCTGGGCATCGGTCTGGCTGTCGAGGTAGGGGGCGTAATCGGTGATGAGCTGCCACTTGAGGTAGGCCTGCCAGTCAGCGACCGGAGTCTGCTGCATCACCTCGTTCAGAGCCGAGAGGTAGGTGGGCTGGCCGATGACCAGGCTCTGCTGCCCCGCAAGGCCAGCCTGGGCCAGGTAGGCGTCCCAGTCGATGGCGGGGGCGAGGCGCCCCAGCTCGCTCACCGGTCCCTTGTTGTAGTTCTTCTCTCTGTCTCGCAGGGCCACGTTGTCCCACTGGATCTGGGCGAGCCTGGTCTCGAGGGCCAGGATGCGTTTCGCCTTGGCCTGGGCATCCGTCTCACCGAAGCGGCTTAGCATGGCGGCGATGTGTTGCTCGTACTTGTGCAGCAGCGCCTGGCTGTTGGGGTCGCGCTTGAGGTAGTAGTCCCGATCCGGCAGGCCGAGGCCGGCCTGGTAGAGGTAGACGGCATAGCTGTCAGGGGCCTTGGCGTCGGCGTCTATCCAGAAACCGAAGGGGGAGCCGCCACCGGTGCGGGCGCTCTGGGCGAAGGCGCGGGCGAGATCCTGCGGTGTGCTGATCTGCTCTATCTCGCTCAGCATCGGCAGCAGGGGTGTGGTGCCCTTGGCGTTGCGGGCGGCCTGATCCAGATAGCTCTGGTAGAGGTCGTGGATCTGCTGGGCCGGGGTGCCGGCGGCGGCTTTGCCATCCAGCCCCTCCACCAGCACTCGCACGTCCGCCAGGGATTTGTCCCGCAGCAGGTAGAAGGCGCCGTCGGCGGGCCTGTCATCGGGGATCTTGGCCGTGGCGAGCCAGTGGCCGTTCACGTAGCGGAAGAAGTCGTCACCAGGCTTGACGCTGGTGTCCATGTTGGCCAGCGCAAGGCCGGAGTGTTTGTCCGGTTGGCTCGGTGCCTGACTGCAACCGGCCAGCAGGGCCAGCCCGACGAGGGTGGCCAGGATGTGTTTCTTGTTGTTCATTATGGTTTTATTCCAATTCGGGTTATATGGCTTCCTTGCCCACGCAGGGAGCGATTCACTCTAGCAGCCGGGTTAGCGCTTGATAAGCCCGACTCTGCTAAGATCGGCCTGGTCGTATTGGGGAAGCCTATGATTTCTCGTATTTATTCTCGTTTTTGTCAGACCCTGCCCGCGCCGGAAGGTTCCCGCGGTCTGCTGGTGGCTTTCAGCGGCGGGCTCGACTCCACCGTCTTGCTGGTGCTGGCGGCCCGTTTTGCACGCGCCCACGGCCTCGCCCTGAACGCCCTGCACGTTCATCATGGCCTGAGCCCACATGCCGACCACTGGGTGGCTCACTGCGAAGGGGTGTGCCGGCAACTGGCGGTGCCCCTCATCGTAGAGCGGGTGCAGCTCTGTCGGGGCAACGGGGAGAGCCTGGAGGCCCAGGCGCGGGCGGCGCGTTATGAGCGACTCGCCGCCCACCTGGGGGAAGGGGAGTGGCTGCTCACCGCTCACCATCAGGACGATCAGCTGGAGACCCTGCTGCTGGCGCTCAAGCGGGGTGCCGGTCTGCGCGGGCTGGCGGGCATGGTGGCGAGCCAGCCTTTTGCCGCAGGCCATCTGTTGCGCCCCTTGCTCGACATGAGCCGGGCCGAGCTGGCGCAAGCCGCGCAGTCACTTCCTTATGGCTGGGTTGAGGATGAGAGCAACGAGGACCCGAGCTATGACCGCAACTTCCTGCGCCAGCAGATCATCCCCCTGCTCAAGGACCGCTGGCCCGCCATGGCCCGGACGACGGCGCGCACCATGGCCCTGTGCGCCGAGCAGGAGGCGCTCATCAGCGAGCTGGCCGAGGCGGACTGGCAGGCGGTGGGTGAGGGAGAAGGGCTGCGCATTGACGGACTCCTCTCCCTCTCCCCCGTGCGGCGCAACAACCTGCTGCGCCACTGGATCCGCCGTCAGGGGGGAGAGATGCCCTCCCGCGAGCTGCTGGGCCTGCTGTGGCAGGAGGTGGCGCTGGCGCGTGATGACGCCAACCCCAGGCTGAGCCTGCAAGGGCTGGCGTGTCGCCGCTATCAGGGGCGTCTGTACCTGGTGGCGCCGGATCTCGCCCCCCGCGAGGAGGTGCTGCCCATCCGGATGGAAGAGACGCTCACCCTGCCGGACGGGCTCGGGCAGTTCAGGCTCTGGAGAACGGATGGCGAAGGGTTGCGGACACCGAGCGGGGACGAGCCGCTCTCGGTGCGTTTTCAGGTCGCCCCCGGCGTCATGCTGAAACCGGTGGGACGGGTGGGCAGCAGGCGGCTCAAGAAGCTGCTGCAAGAGTACGGGGTGCCCTCCTGGCAGCGGGGGCGCATTCCCATCCTCTACTACGGTGAACAGGTGGCACTGGTGGCCGGGCTCTTTGTCTGCGACGGATTTCTGGCGCCAGAAGAGGGGGTGGCGTGGGAGTGGCGGCCCCCCGTCCCCCAGGATGCGGATTGACATCGCAGAGTGACAGGGGGCCGGGAGGGGAAGGGTGATGCCCTATTCGGGCAGGCCGGAGCCCCCGGCTTTCTTGCGGGCGTAGAGATGGGTATCGGCCGTCTCGTAGAGGCGCTGCACATCCATGCCAGACTGCCAGCTGGCGGCTCCCAGGCTGCACCCCACCGAGAAGGCGCTGAGCTCCTTGTGGCTGTGGAGCACATGTTGCAACCGCAGCCAGACCGGGCGCCAGGCCTCGGGGTCCGCGGGTTGCAGCAGCAAGGCAAACTCGTCCCCGCCGAGGCGAAACGCCTGATCCGTCCCGCGAATGCACCCCTGCAGCAACTGGGCGAAGCGGCTTAGCACCAGGTCGCCCACCGGGTGGCCCCAGGTGTCGTTCACCTGCTTGAATCTGTCGAGATCCAGCAGCACCAGCACCAGGCCGTGGGGTTCCCGGCTGTGTTGCTCCACCGCCCGGCCGATGGCCTCGTCGAAGTAGGCGCGATTGCCAAGCCCGGTCAGGTGGTCGAGCCGCACCTGCTGTTCCAGCCGATCCAGCTGCAGATAGAGGGGCAGGGGGAGACTGAACAGCTGATGATATTGCTCAAGCAACCGCCTCTGGCCGTCGCTCAGGGGGTGCTCCAGCTCGTAGTGCAACTGGCCGAGCAACTGCTCGTGTCGTCCCCGCAGCTCGAAGTGATAGGCATGCAGGGTCAGCCTGGCCTGGGGCGGGTGCGAGATGAGGGGGTGGGGCTGGCCACAGTCGAACTGGAGCGAGTGGATCCGGACAATGTTTGCCACCCGCTCGGCAAAGATTGCCAGCAGGGCGTCAAGATCCCGTTGCCCCAGCAACTGCTCTATCTGCTGATAGCGGTCCTGCCCGGTCAACGGCGCAAGCCGCTCCATCTGCTGTACCCACTGCTCTATGCCATGTCCGAAGCCGTTCAATGACGATGTGTTTTCCACGTTACAGCCCTTACACCTCTCCATTCATTGCGCAGGCTCTTGCAAGCCCTGTGCCTAAAATATGTCCGATGAAAAACAAGGGGACTGGCTAGGCTTAACGGGATGAAACGGGAGGGGAAATCCCTGCCGCTGAGCGAGTGGCGTGCCATATGGGGAGTGGGCGCTGTGCTTGCTGTGTCAGGGAAGAGGGCCCGGGCAGATGAAGGAGAGGGATGGGTGTACGCCGATGTGTTGATCCTGCTGATCTTCGCCGTTGTGCTGGTGGCCATTTTCCGGCGCCTCGGCCAGCCGGTGATCCTTGCTTATCTGTTTGCCGGCATGCTGCTCGGCCCCCATGGCGTGGCCATCGTCACGGGTCAGGCCATGATGCAGACCATAGGGGAGCTTGGCATCGTGTTCCTGATGTTCTCCCTCGGGCTCGAGTTCTCCCTGCCGCGTCTGCTCGCCATGCGCAAGCTGGTGCTGGGGGTCGGCAGCCTGCAGGTGCTGCTCACCTCACTGCTGTTTTTCGGGCTCGGCTGGTGGTGGGGGCTGAGCCTGGCCCAGGCGCTGGTGGTGTCAGGCACCCTGGCGCTCTCCTCCACCGCCGTGGTGATCAAGCAGCTCGGCGAGCTCAAGCAGCTCCATACCCGGCGAGCCCAGCTCGGGGTGAGCGTGCTGCTGTTCCAGGATCTTGCCGTGGTGCCCCTGCTGGTGATGATCCCCATCCTGGCCCAGCCCGAGGTGCAGGGCAGCGCCCTGCTGGCGGAGGTCGCCTGGGCCTCCCTCAAGGGGTTGTTTGCGCTCTCCGTGCTGCTGGCGGTGGGGAAGTGGCTGCTGCCCATGCTGTTTTTCGAGGTGGCGCGCGCACGTTCAGACGAACTCTTCGTACTGAGTGCCCTGCTGGTGGCATTGCTGGCGGCCTCCCTGACCCAGTGGATGGGGCTCTCCATGGCGCTCGGTGCCTTTCTGGCGGGCATGATGTTGGGGGAGTCTCACTATCGTCATCAGCTCGAGGTGGACATCAAGCCGTTTCGCGACGTGTTGATGGGGCTCTTCTTCATTACCATCGGCATGACCATGGACTGGGCGCTGGTGGCGGGCGCCTGGTGGCAGGTGCTGGCCTGTGTGACGGGGCTCATCCTGTGCAAGTCGCTGCTGATATTGCTGGCGGGCCGCCTGATGGGGGAGCGCAAGCGCGACGCCATGGCCGCCGGCATCATGTTGAGCCAGGTCGGGGAGTTCGGTTTTGTGCTGCTGGCGCTGGCGCTGGCGAGTCATCACGGCTTGCTGGATCACCAGCTGGTCTCTCTGCTCATCGGCATCGGTGTCATCTCCATCGCCCTCACCCCCTGGCTGGTGTTGCGGGCGCTGGGGCTTGCCCACTCCCTCACCGACAGTGCCCTGCTCTCTCGCGCCGAGGTGGCTCAGTCGGGCCTGAGCAAACACCAGCACGTCATCATCGCCGGGTTCGGACGCACCGGCCAAACCTGTGCCCGCTTTCTCAAGCTCGAAGAGATCCCCTTCCTGGCCCTGGATCTCGATCCCGAGCGGGTGAGCGAGGCCAAGCTGGCGGGGGAACAGGTGGCGTTCGGCGATGCCAGTCGGCGCGACATCCTGCTGGCTGCCGGTCTGCTGCGGGCGCGGCTGGTGATCATCACCTTCGACGATCGCAAGCGGGTCGATGCCATGCTGACGCTGATCCGGGAGCTGGCGGGGGAGAGCAAGGTGCTGGTGCGTACCCGGGATGACAGTTTCCTCGAACACTACAAGCAGGCCGGCGCCTTCGAGGTGATCCCCGAATCCCAGGAGGGAGCCCTGATGCTGGTCTCCCACCTGCTGCTCAACTGCGACATTCCCATCGGCCGGGTGATCCGGCGCATGGAGCACGAGCGCAGCAGCCAGTATCGCTTTTTGCACGGTTTCTACTGGGGCGGCAAGAGTGCGGGCAATCTGGAGACGGATCAACTGCTCGAGCGGCTGCATCCCGTGTTGCTGCACGACCAGGCCTGGGCGGTGGGACACAGGGTACGGGATCTCGCCCTGGGAGAGGTGCGCATCAAGGCGATTCATCGCGGGGAGCGCAGCCTGGATCCCAGGCGCGAGCTGGTGCTGGCGGCGGGAGATACCCTGGTGCTTTTCGGCACGGCCGTGGCCATGGAACAGGCGGAGCAGCGCCTGCTGGAGGGACGCTAGGATCTCCTTGCCATGGGATAAGGCCCCTCAGGCCTCTTCGCGAAACTGCTGCTGCCTCCCGCTGCCCGGCAGGTCGAGGAAGGCCTCGATGCGCTGGCGGTGATCCAGCGCGTCCTGGTATCCCAGCTTGATGAGCCGCTGGCAATAGCCGGGGTCAAACATCAGGAAGCTGGCCAGGCTGCTGCTCTCTTCGCCGTTGACCCCGAGCACCCGCAACAGACGGCGCAGCTGGGTCGGCAACCGTGGGAGGTATTCGAGGGCGATGAGGTCGAGATCCTGGCTGGGGCGGATCACGCAGGTATCCACCTGGCGCAGTTTCAGCCGACTGCGCTCCCGTGCCGGAATGAGGGAAAGGGTCTGGTTGATGCGCCCGAGCCGCTCCAGATCCGAATTGAGGGTGTCGGAGAAAACGGTGTTGAGCAGATGGCTCGCGATGTTGGAGCTGGTCAGGTGCCCCTGGCGGGGAGTCGGGTTCTCCCTGTGAGGGGAGTCCAGGGTCACCAGCAGTATCCGCTCCGCCCCCAGATGGATGGCGGGGCTGAGCGGACTCAGCTGGTGGATGGAGCCATCCCCGTAGACGCGATCGCCTATGGGGGTGGCGGGAAAGACGAAGGGCAGCGCCGACGAGGCCAGCAGGTGATCCGAGGTGAGCAGGGTACGCAGGCCACGTCGTCTGGCGCGCTCCCAGGGCTGATGTTCGGCCCGCCCCTGGAAGAAGGTGGTGGAGAGGCCGTCATCGTAGTCGGAGGCCGTGATGGCGATGGCCTCCAGGCTGCCGTAGAGAATGTTGTCATCGATGCGGTGATAGTCGATGAGCTGATCCAGCAGACGGCGCAGGGGGGCGTTGTCAAACAGGTGAAAGGCTCGGTTGCTCTGGGGGGTGATGAGGCCGGCCGAGCCCTGATAGAGGGTGCGCCACAGCAGTTGGCAGGGGTGGAAGTCGAAGATGTGGTGGGTCTCGAATCGTCGCCAGACCCACTCCAGCTTGCGCACCCCCAGATGGAAACAGGAGGCGTAGCACGCCAGCGCCGTGATGTTGAGAGCCCCCGCCGAGGTGCCGCACAAAATGGGGAAGGGGATGCCGATGTTGCGGGGGTAGAGTTCGGCCACCGCCTTGAGTGCGCCGACCTGATAGGCGGCGCGGGCACCACCACCGGTCAGCAGAAGAGCAGTATTGGGTCTGGCCATGAGGGTGCGCCTTATCGTGATCGCCAGGGCGGGTTGCCACCGCGCAATTCAACTATAAGACGTTGTATACCGGATAAAAATGGGCCGCACGCTCAATTTTTGCGGCCCGTTTCATTTTCAGTTTGCCAAGGGCGTCTGGCTCAGTTGATCGAAGGCGGCGAAGGCTGGAGGGCTTGCCAGAATACGGCCATGGCCGAGCCCCCGGGTGCTCACCAGCCGGGTGCGGCCATCCTGGGCCGCGCGCAGGGAGTCCCGGTGGGGGGCGAAGCGGTCTTCCTCATCGTGCACGATGAGGGCGGCGCCGCTGCGCCGGGCTAGCCGGCCAAGGGGGTCAACCGTGCTGAGCGGGTGCTGGTATTCGTGTTCTATCTCCTTGACCACCGCATCGAACAGCCGGATGGAGTAGCCGGAGCGCGCCACCATGCCGTAGAGCTGGGGCACGTAGTCGAGCACCGGGGAGATGAGCAGCAGCGGCAGCGCATCCATGGCAGGGTGACGGCTGCTGAGGGTGACGGCGCCCCCCATGCTGTGGGTGACGACGCCCTGGACGGGGCCGACCCGCTCGAGGATCTCGTCGAAAGCGCGCACGAAGCGGGGCAGGTGGCCCTTGTTCCCTTCACTCCGGCCGTGGGCGGGGTGATCGTAGGCGAGGGCCGTATAGCCCTGGGCGGCGATGTGGCTCATCAGCGGATAGAACTGGCTGGCACTGCCTGACCAGCCGTGCATCAGCAGCCAGACCGGCCCCTGGCCGAGCCGGTAGCTCATCAGGGTCCCTTCACTGGTGTGGATGGCCTGCTCGACCACGCCGGCCGGGGCTTCGACGTCCCGGGTCGCCCGCTGCGGGGTGAGCAGCAGCTTGCTGGCGGTGCGCTTGGCGTGGGTGGGCGCGAGCACGTGATGCAGGCGGGTGCCGAGGCCCAGCAGCAACTTGCTCGGGCTGAAGCGGCGTGTGTTGAAGTAGATCTTGCTGCTCATGGTCATCCTGTGTCTTTTGTGTGCGAACGGTCGTGCTTTTTTGCGGCTTTTTAAAAAGAAGAGCCCGTCGGGTCAGCGCCAGCTGGCCAGCAATTGTTCCACCTCGGGCCAGAAGTGGCGGGCCGGATCCTCGCTGAGCCCCAGGGCATGGAACACCTGATCCCCGAGATAGAGGCCATAGAGGCGATAGACGGCGCGCCAGGGATCGAGATCGCTGCGCCACTCCCCTCTGGCCTGCCCCTGCACTACCTGGCGTGCCAGGTAGTCGAGCCAGAAACGGACCAGCTCGCGTGCCGCCTGCTGGACCTCACCCTCCTGGGCGGAGGTCCAGGCATCGAGGAACATGCAGCGGCCGGCAAAACTCTGGTTCCAGGCCAGCCAGGCCTGCAACAGGGCGAGCAGTTTCTCCTGCTGGGTGGCGTGTCCCTGTTGGCGCACCGGCTGGATCACCCGCTCCCGAAATACCTCTGCGGAATGGGTGAGCACGGCGATTTGGAGGTTGTCGCGGGACTGGAAGTGGGCGAACAGACCGCTTTTTGACATCTCGCAGGCCGTTGCGAGGGAGCCTATGGTGAGGCTCTCCAGCCCCTGCTGGCTCGCCTGCTCGAATGCAGTCTGCAAAATGGTGTCGCGGGTCAGACGTCCCTTGCTCATCCGGCTCTCCTCTCTCTGGGCTGGCAGCATAAAGTACGACCGTGCTAATTGTCGAGCCGCAAATGGTGCAGGGAGGCCGTTTCCGGCTGCCGCGGGGGGCAAGAGAGTCTTCTGGGAGGCGGGTGTGGCTGGCTTGTTACGAGCCAGCCGGGGACGAGCTCAGTCGTCCTTGATATCCATCTGCTGGAGGGCGATGACCGCCTGGGTGCGGTTCTTGGCCCCGAGTTTGCGGAAGGCGGAGTGATATGGGCTCTGATGGTGGCAAGGGGCTCAACTGTTCTTGATATCCATCTGCTGGAGGGCGATGACCGCCTGGGTGCGGTTCTTGACCCCAAGTTTGCGGAAGGCGGAGTGATATGGGCTCTGATGGTGGCAAGGGGCTCAACTGTCCTTGATATCCATCTGCTGGAGGGCGATGACCGCCTGGGTGCGGTTCTTGACCCCGAGTTTGCGGAAAATCGCGGTGATATGGGCCTTGATGGTTGCCTCGGAAACGTTGAGCTCCCAGGCGATCTGTTTGTTGAGGCTGCCATCCCGCAACATGATGAGCACCTTGTATTGCTGGGGGGTGAGGCTGGCCAGCTTGGTGGCGAAATCGGGCCCTTCGCCGGGCTCGGGATGGAGGGAGATGCCTTCCGGCACCCAGTTGTCCCCCCCGATCACCGTATTGAGGGCGCTGACCAGCTCTTTCATGGGGACGGACTTGGGAATGAAGCCGAGCGCGCCCAGGCGCAGCACCTGCTGGATGATGGCGGGATCCTCGGAGGCCGAGACCACGACGATGGGGAGATCCGGGTGATGTCCGCGCAGATAGGCCAGCCCCTCGAAGCCGTTGGCCCCCGGCATCTTGAGATCCAGCAGCAGCAGGTCGACGTCGGGATGTTCATCGAGCAGGTGGCTCAGGCTGTCGATGGAGTCAGCCTCCAGCAATCTGGCGTCGTCGATGGCCATGTGCACCGCTTGATAGAGGGCGCCCCGAAACAGGGGGTGGTCATCTGCGATGACGATGGTAAATTGGCTGTCCATAGCTCACATTGTTGCTAACCGATTGTTTTGAAAAATCAAACTAGCACTGCTACCCAAGTGGGTCAAACCCGCCAGTACGCAAATGTGAGGTGGTCATCGGATGTCGTGCCACGGGGCCGGCGGGATGGCCAGTAAACAACCCATGCAGGAGGCAATCGATGGGATCCCTGGTTTTGACGGTGGGCACGGGCTCCACCTGGGCAATGAGAACGGCGCTGGTGCTGGCCATGAGCGGGCTCAAGTGGCAGGAGCAGGTCTTCGATCTGGAAGATGCCAAGGAGCTGCAACGGCTCAAGCGCACGGCCCCCGCCGGCCTGGTGCCCTGGCTCGACGACGGTGAGCTGCGTATTCACGACTCTCTGGCCATCGCCGAATATCTCCACGAGTGTTGCCCGGAGCGCCACCTTTATCCGGTGGACAAGGCCGAACGGGCCCTGGCCCGCAGCCTGTGCGCCGAGCTGCACGCCGGTTTTCGTCAGATCCGCACCCTGCTGCCCTTCTTCCTGGGGGCGCCCACCCAGAGTGAACCGCCGGTGGAGGTCATTGACGAGCTGGCCCGGTTGCAGACTCTCTGGTCCCAGGCGCGGGGGCCCTTCTATTTCGACGAGGCGAGCATTCTGGATGCCTTCTATGCGGTGATGGCCTATCGACTGGCAAGCTATGGCATTTCGCTGCCCGGTCAGGCTGGCGCCTATCAGCAGGCCTTGCTGGCCTGGCCCCTGTGGCAGGAAACCCTGCTCAGGGCGAGGTTGCAGTGGCCAAAGGCGGCCCGCCAGTCTGATTGATGCGGGCGTCGGCAAGACAGAAAAGGGGAGCCATCGGCTCCCCTTTTTATTCAGGCCAGGTCGCTATTTCTGCCGACCCGCGAAGACCACGACCACTTTGTCTTCTCCTTTCTCCCGCACGAAGCCATAGGGGACATCGGAAATCTTCTTGTGGCTGCCCGCCGCGATGGCAGGGTGGGCGGCACGGAACTGGCCGAGCCGTTGCCAGTGCTTGACCAGCTCCGCCTTCTCGCCACTCGCCAGCTCCTGCCAGTTCATGTCCGAGCGCACGCTCTGATCGAACACGCCGCCATCCTTGGCCAGTCCCCGGCCGGACTCGTCGCCATAGTAGATCTGGATGCCCCCCGGCAGCAGCATGAAGCTGTTGGCCACCCGCCGTTGCAGCGCCACGTCCTGATAGTCGCCGAAGAAGAGCTTGGTGTCGTGGGAGCTGATGTAGCTCAGCACGTTGAACTCGGGATCCTGGTTGATGCGGCTGGCGTAGCTCGCATAGGTGGGCTCTGCCCCCGCCATGCACTGGGCCTGGGGCAGGGCGAATTCACGCTGGTAGTCGAAGTTGATCAGGGAATCGAAGCCGTGCTGGTACCAGAAGTCCTTGGCGACCCCGTGATCCCACACCTCGCCCACCATGTAGAAGGGAAGGTCATCGAGGGCCTTGCCCGGGTTGGCGGCCTTCCACTCCTTGAGCGCGTCGGTGCCCGCCTGCTTGAGCCTGGCCCAGACCGCGGGCTCCAGGTGCTTGACGGTGTCGGCACGGAAGCCGTCGATGCCGAAGCGGCGCACCCAGTCGGTGTGCCAGGCAATGAGGTAATCGGTCACGGTGGCGTTGGGCAGGGCCTTGGCCCTGGTGTCTTTTTTGGCAGCGAGCAGCGGTGGCAGCCCCACCGATCTGGTGGATTCGGTCAGGAAGTCCGGCAGTCCCGCCACCGAGCCGGTGACGTCGTCGGTGCCGGGTTGCGGGTAGCCGGGCAGGCCGGCCCGCACCCAGTCAGGGCCCCACCACTTGTCCCAGTGGGATGACTGGTAGTCGATGAACTGGTTGTAGCCATGCCAGTTGAGGCCGCCGCTCGGGCGCCATTCGTTCCAGCGACTCGGCAGCTTGCCGGTGTTCTGGGTGAGATCGGTGAGCCCCAGATCCTGCAAGTCGGCGAGGGTGGCGTAGCCTGCGTGGTTCATCACCACGTCGAGGATGATCCGCATGCCGCGCTTGTGGGCCTCGTCCACCAGGGTTTTCAGGCTCTCTTCGTCGCCGTAGTTGGGGTCGATTTTGGTGAAGTCGAGCGCCCAGTAGCCGTGGTAGGCGTAGAAGGGGAAGTTCCCCTGTTCGCCACCGCCGATGAAGCCGTGGACCTGTTCCACCATGGGGGTGATCCAGATGGCGTTGATGCCGAGTTGCTTGATGTAGTCGAGCTTCTCGGTCAGCCCCTTGAAGTCACCGCCATGCCAGGTGGCCACTTCGTCCTGACCATCCTTCTGACGACCGAAGCTGTGATCATTGGCGGGATCGCCGTTGTGGAAGCGGTCGGTCAGCAGAAAATAGACGCTCGCCTGATCCCAGCTGAAGGGAGCAGGCTTGGCGGCCTTGACCGGCTCGAGCAGCAGCAGGCCGCCGCTCTCCTTGCTCGGTGTCAGGGTGATCTTGCCGCCTTTGACCACGGCTTCCTGTCCCGAGTAGGCATCCCGCAACCGGGTGCCGTCGGGCCAGACGCCCTTGAGTGATGTCGTGACCGGGCCGCCATCCCAGCTGATGCAGGGCTCTTCCGGAGGCTGGCGTTTGAACTCGCTCTTTTTGGTTGCCCGCAACACCTTGAGGCTGGGGGTATCGGGGTTGAAGGTGAACTCGTAGTCCCCCGCCAGCATCACCCTCAGATTGAAGTCTGTCCCCTTGCTGCACTTGTCCATGGGCTGGGCGGTGCCGAAGGGAAGGGGCCTGGCCTCGGTTGGCCCGAAGCTGGTGCCGCAGCTGTTGCCCGCATCGCTGATGCGGATCTGGTGGCTCCCCTTGTCCAGTCTGTGGGTCAGGGTGACGGTGCCCTTGTCCAGCGTCAGCGCCTCGGCCACCGGTTTGCCATCCACATGGAGATAGACCTCGGGGGCCGCCATCGCCTGACCGATGAACAGCGGTGTGGCGAGCACGGCCAGCCACAGGGGTGATGGGCGAAGAGCGGGGCGCGAAGAGAGACGCATAAGCCATTCCTTGAGCAGAGTGTGAGGAGCAGGGTCCGTTGAGGCACTCATTCTAGGGCGCGCTGGGGCAGGCTTGGACCGGTAAAATACCGATTTGTGACGTCAGTTCAAATGGTTACGTTTTCAAGAATGGAAAAGTGTGAACCGGGTGTCGCGGCCATGAAAAAAGCCGGTCAGTTGACCGGCTTGTAGGCATTCGGGGTGGCGTCACACGGTGAAGAACTTGAAGTTGACGAAGGCCACCGCAATGAAGGAGGCAACCATGCCGCTGATGCAGAGCACCGCAGGGCGGATGGCAGGCCAGCGATGGGCCAGCAGCACGATGGCCAGCAGGGTCGGATAGAGGCCGAACATGTAGCGGGGCATGGCGTTGAGGCCGGTCATCAGGGGGATGGTGCAGCAGATGAACATCAGGGTCGCTTCGGCCCAGCGTTTCTGGCTGAACAGGTAGCCATTCAGGCACCAGCCGAAGATCACCATGATGGAGAGATAGGCCTTGCGCCCCCCCAGCTCGAAGCCGCTCAGCCACCAGTCCAGGGGGCTGTCCATATAGCGGCCCCAGGCCACCTGGATGTGCTTGAAGGCCAGGGCATCCCCGGTGAGGTGATAGAGATAGACCATGTAGGAGAAGAGGCCGAGGGGAATGAGCCAGAGGGTGAACACCACCTTGAAGGCCCGCTCGGTGAAGCGGAAGAACTCGCGCCAGCCGTAGGCCTGCAGGGCCAGGATCAACACCGGGAATACCATCATCACCCCCAGGTTGCGGGTGGCGGAGATGAAGATGCCGAGGAAGGCGACCATGAGCCACTGTTCGCGGTAGGCGAACAGGAACATTCCCAGCATCAAGGCCATGAACATGGGCTCGGTATAGCCGGAGACGAAATAGGCGGAGAAGGGGGAGAAGGCCAGCAGCCAGACCCCGAAGCGGGCGGTGTCGTCCCCCAGCTTGAGCTGGCGCAGCACCAGCAGCATCAGGGGCAGGCTGATGAAGAAGGCGATGTTGGCCACCAGCATCAGGCCGATGAGGCTCTCCATGTCAAACAGGCTGGAGAGACCGCCGGCCAGCATGGGATAGAGGGGCATGAAGGCCCAGTTCGCCGCATTGCCCTTGCTCAACCAGCGTGGATAGAGGTCGTAACCATTCTCGATGATGCGCTGGAACCAGACGCAGTCGAACTGGCAGTAGGCTTGCAGCGGCCCGATGTCGGTGGCGCCATAGAGCTGGACGCCGAAATAGCCCATGCCATAGAGCGCCACCCGGCTCAGTACGAAGGCGGCGACGATCATCAGCCAGTCGCGGCCGCTGATGCGCAGTGACGGGCGATAGGGGAGTGCAGCCCCGGTTGACGGGGCGGTATTGGTCATATCATTCATCAGGCAAAAACCCAGATACGGGAGAGAACGTAGGTGAGCACGGTGACGGTCAGGGTGGCGATCACCACCGGCAACAGGCCGGAGAGACCGGCAAACAGCAAACCGCTCAGGATGAGATTACGCACCGCCAGCGAGAAGAGGGCAACCAGCAGGAACTTGCTGGCGGCACCTTGTTTCTGGAAGGTGATGTAGCGATGGCCGAAGAACGAGAACCAGAACGCCACGGCAAAGGCCAAGGTAGTGACCAGGTGCTCGGAGATGGCCGGCCAGGTATGAAACAGGGCGATGGAGGTGCCCAGATCGACGAGGGTGGCCCCCCCGCCGACAAAACCGAAGCGAACCAGCCGCCAGAATTCCTCGCGGGAGATCATTGAGACGCCTGCTCCTGCTGATCATCAGCGGCTTTCGCGGCGGCCTTCTTGCCAGCGCCCTTCTTGCTGGTGGTGGGCACTTCCTGCTTCTGCTCTTCATCCTGCTTGGCGTACTGGCCGTAGACCCCTTCGATGAGGTAGACGGGGCGCTGTTTCACCTCGACGAACATGCGGCCGATGTACTCGCCGATGATGCCCAGCGACAGCAGCTGGATGCCGCCGAGGAACAGCATGACCGACATCAGGGAGGCGTAACCGGGCACGTCGATACCGAAGAAGAGCACCTGGGTGACGATCTTGAGGATATAGAGGAAGGCGATGAAGGAGACACCGACCCCGATGTAGCTCCACACCCGCAGCGGCCAGCTGGAGAAGCTCATCAGGCCGTCAAGGGCGAAGTTCCACAGCTTCCAGTAGTTGAACTTGGTTTCGCCGGCATGGCGGGCCGGGCGCTCGTAGGGAACGCCGACGGCGCGAAAACCGGCCCAGGCGAACAGCCCCTTCATGAAGCGGTTGCGCTCCGGCAACTGCTTGATGGCCTCGACCACCTTGCGATCGATGAGGCGGAAGTCACCGGCGTTCTCCGGCAGCTTGGTGCTGGTGGAGAGGGCGTTGAAGAAGCGGTAGAAGCCACCGGCGGTGAGGCGTTTCATCGGGGTATCGGCGCTGCGATCCACCCGGATGCCGTAGACGGTGTCATAGTCGCCGGTCTGCCACAGCTTGACGAACTCCAGAATGAGAGAGGGGGGATCCTGCAGGTCCACGTCCATGGGGACGATGGCGTCGCCCTTGGCCTGGTGCAGGCCAGCGGTCATGGCCGCTTCCTTGCCGAAGTTGCGGGCCAGGTTGACCAGGGTCACACGGGGATCCCGGGCGATGGCCTGCTCGACCACCTCACGGGTGCGGTCACGGCTGCCATCGTTGACGAACACGATTTCAAGCTGGTCTTTGAGCGGGGCCAGTTCGGTATCTATCGCGCTGATGAAGGCGTCTATGCTCTCTTCCTCGTTGTAAACGGGAACGACCAGAGAGAGTCGAAAATCGGCACGGGACATGGGAACTTCCTTATTGAAAGAATTATTTTACGGAACAGATGCTTGGGGCATTCCGCTTCACTGAGCCACGGTCAGCCGCACGGACTGGACGTTGAGTGGTGTCGGAGCGGAGAGCGCCAGGAAGTTGGGACGCTTGGGATCGGCGGTCAGGGAGTCGCCCGGCAGGCTGAGACGGATCTCGTTGATGCCCGCCTTGGCCAGCTTGACCGTGGTGGTGAAATCATGACCCAGCGCCACCTTGAGCAGGGCGCCAGCCTGGGGGCTGTTGATCCTGGCCTGGATGGTGAGCTGCTCCGGCTGGGCCTGCTGCTTGGGCAGCACGAAATAGAGACCGCCCTGACCGCTCAGCTCGGTGCCTTGCTCGCTGGGCTTCTTGGCCCAGCCTTCGCTTGAGAGGAAGCGGCTCGGCTTGGTCAGGTTGAGTTCGTTGCCGGGCTGGTAGGTCATGCTGGAGTTGTGCTCCCAGAAACGGGTCTTGCCTTCCAGGTAATAGAGCTTGTAAGCCAGGCTCACGTTGGGGTGAGCGGCCAGATAGAGGGTATAAAGGTAGAAACCGCTCAGTGCCAGGATGGCAGCCAGAAAACCGAACTTTTTGTAGGTCATATTACTCACTCGACGCCCGACAGATTGATAGGCAGATTTCGCGCATATGCTAATCCAATTGCAAAAAAAGCATAGTGGATCACAAAAATATATTTGCTCACATATTAACCCTCAATCACCCTGCTTACCAAGGGGCTTTGGGGTCGTTTGCTTCCTCTTCTTGATTGTGGCTTTTTCGGCGCCAACCTGTCTGCCGCCACCTGGGGCGCATCAGGCAAACGGCTGATATTGTGCTTTGTTGTGGCAGGATCTGTCGCCATTTCACCCGGGCAGAATTAAGATGGCCTGTCCCGTCGTCAAGGATGACCCATGAGACTCTTCTCTCTGTGTGTGCTCTGCTGTCTGCCCCTCCAACCGTTGTGGGCGCAATCGTTCTGCTCCTCCCCCCTTCGCGTCGGTTTCGATGACTGGCCCCCATACCACTATTACCAGCAAGAGGGCGCACGTCGGGAGCAGCGTGGATTTGCGGTCGACTACCTCAATGCCGTGTCGAATCGGCTGGGGTGTCGTCTGGTCTATGTGGAGCGTCCCTGGAAGCGGGGGTTGCACGATCTTGAGCGGGGTCGGCTGGATATCGTGATGGAGGCGTACTTTGCTGATGACAGGGCGCGTTATGCCTGGTTCTCCATCCCCTACAACCCGGGCCGGACATCGCTCTGGGTACGCAAATCCGGTACCGGTGAGGAGTCGGATCTGGCGAGCTGGCTGGCCCACGGGCATCGCCTCGGTGTGACCAGGGACTACTCATGTACAGGATCTTTAGCTACAACCAATTGAAATAGATAGAAAAAAGGCTTCGTTTGTGATCTGATTTAATCGCAAAAAAAAACCGACACGCCCGAAGCCATGACTATTATCAATGCAACCCAGTACCTCAAGCAACTTCTTAGCTCTTCTGAACTCAACCGGATCGGTAAATTTACCGGTTTTTGTCAGCGACTCCGGGATATCCAGCCTGCGAGACTACTCCCGGCTCTGCTCTCAGGGCTTGGTTGCGACAAGGTGGATGGTATTGCTGGTTTGCATCGCCATTTCAATGCGTTGCAGCTCCATGATACTGACCAAATAGCGTATAAACCCTTTCACAACCAGTTACGCAAGCAGGGTTTTCCCTTGTTCATGCGCGCACTGGTTGAACGAGCCATCGCCTTACGCCTCAAGGAGTGTCTACCGGACGCCCACGGACTGGCAGGCTTTGAGCAGGTACTGCTGCAGGACGGGTCGTCATTCGCGTTACATCCGCAATTGGCAGAACATTTCCCGGGCCGATTCAATAAGCACAGCCCCGCTGCGGTAGAGTGTCATATGACCATGTCCTTGCTGGACCAGTCGCCGATATCGATGAGTATCACGGCGGATACCGAATCGGAGCGCAAGCATCTTCCGGCCGCAAATTCGTTAAATAACAAACTGTTATTGGCGGATGCCGGTTACATCAGCCGCGAGTACTTTGCTGATGTGACCAAAGCCAAAGGAAGCTATCTGGTCAGAGGGAGTCAAAATCTCAATCCCAAAGTACAGGCAGCTTACCGACAGGACGGCAGGGAAATGCCCAAGTTACTCGGAAAAAAGCTCAAGGATATCGATCGGAGAAGCTGCAGAGCCGAGGTTCTGGATCTGGATGTGAGTTCGGGAAAGTATAAATATCGACTCATAAGACGTTGGTTTGCAGAGGAAAAACGGTTCTGTATATGGATGACCAATCTTCCGCGTGAGCGATGGCCAGCCGAGAAGGTGATGGCATTGTATCGTTGCCGTTGGCAGATCGAACTGTTGTTCAAAGAGCTGAAATCACATAACCGGTTGAAGGCGTTCGCGACACGACAAAAAGCGATAGCGGAAGGCTTGATCTGGGCTAGTTTGCTGGCCTTGCTGGTCAAACGTCGGCTGGCGCTGACGCTGATTGGCAGCGCGGAGTTATCGATGCTGAAGATTGCCAAAAACAGCGCGCTTTGGTTAATGCCGATATTGGCGAGCATCATCCATGGTGCGTGGCAGGAAATAACAGAGAAGTTGGAGTGGGCAATGGTGTATTTATCCAAAAACGGCAAAAAGAGTAGGCAGAGAAAATCCAAGCAAAACAACACGTTAGACGGTATTATTAATTCGCTTGCCGCTTAAGGTTCTGTACATGAGGGACTACTATTACGGCCCGGAAATCACCAAGGTTCTGCAGCGATACCGCAACCAGGTGAGCGAGGTCAACGATGTGCAAAACTATCGCAAGCTGCTGCTTGGGCGGATAGACGGTTTTCTCGGGGATAGTCTGGCCACGCCCTGGGGTCTGAAAAGAGAGGGGCTGTCGGATGCGGTCGTCCCCCACACCATGGCGATCCATGAGACGCCCACCTTTTTCATGTTGAGCAAGAAGACCCTGTCCGGGGAATTCGTGGAGCGGTTCAACGAGGCGATAGTGGCCGTCGGTGACAGCGGGGAGCAGGAACTCATCTGGCGTCGTTACACCTCCGTCCGCTAGCAAAGTCGCCAGCATTCACGCATCATGGGGACCTGACCGTCGCGCCTGACAGGCCGAAATGAACCGATTTGAGGCAAGCGTGGTAAGAAGCATGGGTAAGAAGTATTGGTTGGCATTGGCGAATCTCATCTGGCTGGGCTGCTGGCCGGCCAGCATGGTTCATGCCAGCACGGAACAGGCGGTAGTGGCCAGTCCCAGCATTCAGCATGACTGGTATCAGAACGAGGTGGCCGAGCAGGCTCGTCATGAGCTTGAACAGCAGTTGCAGGAAGCGGTGCTGGCCCAGCTGCATCCGGATTTCTACCGCCTCTGGCAGCAGTTGCAAAAGACCCCGGCGGATCGACGCGGTGCCCTCTACGATGAGGCCTTTGGCAAGCTGGCCCGGTTCCAGCAGGCCTGGCGAGGGATGGATCTGGTCGCGCGCGAACAGATGCAGACCCTCAAGCTGGATCTGAACCGCCCCCTGGCCCATGCCCCCCAGGGAGACAATCTGCTGGAGCAGGTCAGGCAACTCAGGCCACAGGTGGCGGAATACGACGCCGTGCGCGAAGAAGTGCGCAAGCTGCTGGCCATGCCCATGGCCAAGCACTGGCCCACCCTCTCCATGCCGACCCTGCGGGCCGGGGAGAGCTCGACCGAGCTCGGCCAGATCCGCTCCATCCTGAACGAACTGGGGGACAGTGCCCCGACTCACCAGGACAGCCTCTACGATCCCGAGACCGAACAGGCCATCAAACAGTTCCAGCGCCGCCACGGCCTGACCGCCGACGGCATCATCGGCCGTCAGACCCGCAGCTGGCTCAATACCGGCCCCGAGGTGCGCGCCAGCCTGCTGGTACGCAACCTGTGGCGCCGTGATCTGGTGGATCACCTTGCCGGTCGCTATGTGCTGGTCAACATTCCGGACTACCGCCTGAGCGTGGTGGAGTCTGGCAGCGAGGTCTTCACCAGTCGGGTCATCGTCGGCAAGGAGCAGCGGGCCACCCCCATCCTCGCCAGCGAGATCCGCTCCATCGTTCTGAACCCGGCCTGGCACGTGCCGCGCTCCATCCTGAGCAAGGACATTCTGCCCAAGCTCGGGCGCGATCCTGCCTACCTGGATCGCGAACAGTTCGAGGTGATCGACGGCGAGGGCAATCCGGTGCAGTTCAGCGAAGATGGCTGGCACCATGCGCTGGCCTCCGGTTTCCCTTACCGGTTGCGGCAAAAGCCGGGGGATCACAATGCCCTGGGTCGTTACAAGTTCTATCTGCCCAACAACGATGCCATCTATCTCCACTCCACCCCGCGCAAGGCGCTGTTCGAGCAGGGGGCCCGTGCCTTCAGCTCGGGTTGCATCCGGGTGGAACACGCCGACGATCTGGCGGAGCTGCTGCTGGCGGACTCCCGCTATCAGCCGGACAAGGTGGCCAGCATCCTGAAAGAGACCCAGACCAAGTGGCTGCCCCTGAGCAACCCTATCCCGGTGTTTACCGTCTACTGGAGCAGCTGGATTGATGAAGAGGGACGCCAGCAATTGCGCAACGATATCTACGGATTCGACAGAGTCAGCTATCAAAGCCGCTTGCTGTGATCCTCGCCACAGAGTGAAAAGCCCGGCCCGTGCCGGGCTTTTTCATGGGTGAATGGGGTTTGACAGCGCTTTTTCTGGCAGGTAGTTTCGGCCCTTGTATCAAATTCATTCACCTGTGTGACTTCACCATGAGATGGACGGACAACGGATGCTGGGACAAGAGATAAGCCGACGCCGTCTGCTGCTGGGGGCGGGTTGCCTGATGGGGACCAGCCTGCTGTCGTTCCCTGCGCTGGCGAGCCGCAGCACTTCGGGACGGGAACTGAGTTTCTTCAACCTCAATACCGGCGAGCGGGTACGCGCCAGTTATTGGGAAGATGGCCACTATTTGAGCGACGGGCTGGCGGAGCTCAACCATATTTTCCGTGACTACCGTCGCAACGAAGTGTTCAACATCGACAGAAAGCTGTTCGATCAGCTCTTTCTGCTGCAACACAAGCTGGGACGCCACGGCGAAATCCAGCTCATCTCGGGTTATCGCTCCCCGGCCACCAATCAGCAGAAGCGGCGCAAGAGTCGCGGCGTCGCCAAGCACAGCTACCACACCCTGGGGCAGGCGGTTGACGTGCGCATCCCCGGCGTGCAGCTGGCACACCTGCGCAAGGCCGCCCTGAACCTCAAGGTGGGCGGTGTGGGTTATTACCCTTCCGACAACTTCGTGCACCTGGATACAGGCCCCGTTCGCAGCTGGTGAGTCGGGATTTCCTCAAAGTTTGAGTGCCGATTGTGTCTTTTTGCCGCTGGCATTGAGGGGGACCAAGCTGCTAGGCTCTGGACTCCAGCCAGAGGAGAGAAAGATGAAGCAGATTGTGATCGGGGGGCTCATCGCCCTGTTGTTGACTGGTTGCGGCAAGCTCAACCGCGAGAGCTACGACAAGCTGAAAGTCGGGATGAGCTATGCCGAAGCGAGTGCCATCCTCGGCAAGGCCGAGCGTTGCGACGATGCTCTCGGCACCACGAGCTGTGTCTGGGGAGGGGAAGGCAAGAACATCAAGGTGCGTTTCATCGCCGACAAGGCGACCTTCTTCAGCTCGGAAGGGATCAACTGACCCTTTCCTCTCTTGCCGATGCCCAACAAAAAAGCGCCGTATGGCGCTTTTTTGTTGCTCGTTATCCGTGCAATATGGCCAGGAACTGGCGCGATCAATGGGTGGCGTACTGATAGTTGAAGGTGGGCAGTCCCCACTTGAAGCGTACCGCCAGGAGCCGCAGCACGAAGCCGATGCCGATGGCACCGAAAGCGGCCCAGTCGTTGGGCAGCCCATGGTGCAGCGCAAAGCAGTAGAGCGCGGCGGTGATCAGCGAGACGGCAGCATAGAGCTCGCGCTTGAACACCAGCGGGATACGCTGGCACAGCAAGTCCCGCAGTACCCCCCCGAACACGCCGGTCACCACGGCCATGATGCAGGCGATGCCGGCCCCGTGGCCCATCTCGAGCGCCCGGGCAGCCCCGAAGATGGAGAAGACCACGAGCCCCAGGGCATCGAGCGCCAGGAACAGCTTGCCAAGGTAGCGCATCAGCGGGGCCGAGATGACCCCGGCCATGGCGGCGCCCGCCACCAGCAGCACGTATTCGGGGTGCTCGACCCAGAGCAGGGGATAGTGGCCCAGCAGCACATCCCGAATGGTACCGCCACCGATGGCCGTCGCCGAGGCGATGATCACGACGCCAAACAGATCCATCCGTCGCCGACCCGCTGCCAGCGCGCCAGTCATCCCTTCGGCCACCAGGCCGAGCAAGAAGAGTGCATGTAACATGAGATATCCCAGGGTGCGAGAAAGCCCCGCATCCTAACAATCCTGCGCTGGGGCGACAAGCTATCTTGGTTATGCATTAGATTAAGTAATGAAAAGGGGGCTTTCGCCCCCTCTTTTGATCATGATGACGCGGTTCAGCGTCCAAGTTGCTCGCTGCGGTATTGGTCCACCCACATGGCGGTGGCGCCACAGATGGCCACCGGCATCACGAAGAGATTCACCACCGGGATGGCGGAGAAGAGGGTCACCAGGGCGCCGAAGCTCAGGCACTTTCCACGACGCTGCTTGAGGGCGTCGCGCATGGTGATGAAGCCGATCTTGTGGTTGTCGAACGGATAATCGACATACTGGATCGCCATCATCCAGGCGCTGAGCAGGAACCAGAGCACGGGTGCCAGGGTCTGGCCCACTACCGGGATCAGGAAGAGGATCAGGCAGCCGATGGCCTTGGGCAGATAGTATTTCAGCTTGGTCCATTCGCGGCCGAAGGTACGGGGCACATCTTTCACCACATCCAGCATGCCGGTGTCATTCATGGCTTCACCGGTGAGGATCTGTTCCACCTTCTCTGCCAGCAGGCCGTTGAAAGGGGCAGCTATCCAGTTGGCCACCGAGCTGAAGATGAAGGAGAAGACCACCAGTATGGTGATGAGGGCGATGGGCCAGAGCAGGTAATCAAGCCAGGAGAGCCAGCTCGGGATCTGCTGGTGCAGCCAGGCGAACAGGCCGTCCAGTTGTAGCAACAGGGCGTAGAAGGCACCGGCAAAGAGCACGAAGTTGACCAGCAGGGGGATCAGCACGAAGGTGCGGATGCCGGGCTGGCGAATGAGCGAGAAGCCGCGCAGGAAGTAGTCTGCACCGCTGACCGAATCTTTGACCATGTGGGGTGATTGGCTCATGTGAGCTCCATCAGTGAATGGGGAAAGTGCCAGCATATTACAAACAAGCCTTTGATTTGGTAAAGTCGCCTGCCCGCCTCCTCTTTATTTCGTTACCCACATAGGCCGCCATGCGTCTGAAATTGATCAAACTCGCCGGTTTCAAGTCGTTTGTCGAGCCGACCCGCATCGAACTCAACGCCGACATGACCGCCGTGGTGGGCCCCAACGGCTGCGGCAAATCCAACGTCATCGACGCCGTGCGCTGGGTGCTGGGGGAGAGCTCCGCCCGCCATCTGCGCGGCGAGAACATGACCGACGTCATCTTCAACGGCTCCATCAACCGCAGCGCCCATGGCCGCGCCTCGGTGGAGCTGGTGTTCGACAATCCCCACAACCGGGTACCCGGCGAGTTCGGCCGCTTTACCGAGATCTCGGTGCGCCGCGAAGTGCTGCGCGACGGCTCCAATCACTACCAGATCAACGGCCAGAAGTGCCGCCGCAAGGACGTGACCGACCTCTTCCTCGGCACCGGCCTTGGGCCCCGCAGTTACGCCATCATCGAACAGGGCACCGTCAGCCGGCTGGTGGAGTCCCGCCCCGCCGATCTCAAGCTGTTCATGGAAGAGGCCGCTGGGGTCTCCCGCTACAAGGAGCGGCGCCGCGAGACCGAGCAGCGTATCCGCCATACCCAGGAGAACCTGGAACGCCTTGGCGACATCCGTGGCGAACTGGGCTCGCGCCTCGAACATCTCAAGGCCCAGGCCGAAACCGCCGAGCGCTACAAGCAGCTCAAGAGTCGCAGTCGCGCGGCCCGCGCCGAGCTGATCGGTTCGGAACTGTGGGCGCTGGAAACGCGTCTTGGCGAGGCCAAGACCGAACTGGCCCAGACCGAGCAGGCGCTGGCGGCACTCGATGCCAAGCGCACCGCCGACGAGGGGCGCCACGTCACCCTGTCGGTGGCCCGCCAGGAGGCGCAGGCCGAGCAGGCGAGCCGCCAGCAACAGATTTTTCTCGGCGGGCAGGCCATCGCTCGCCTCGAGCAGCAGCAACTGCACCAGAGCGAGCTGGGCCGTGACTGGCAGGCGAGGCGGCAGGCCCTCGGCGAGCGTATCGACGGCCTCAAGGCCCAGCTGGCCGGCCAGCTGGAGCAACTGGGCGACAGCACGTTGCAGGGGGAGGTGGCGTCGGCGCGCCTCGAGCAGTGTGAGCAGTTGCTTACCGACCAGCAGAGCGTGCGTGCGGCTGCGGGCGATCGGCTCGAGCAGGCGCGCCAGCGTCAGCAGCAGTGGCAGCAGCAGCTGGGCCAGTTGCAGGGGCGGCTCAACCAGACCCGCGCCGAGGTGAATGGCCTGCAGGAGCTGCAGGCCAAGACCCGGCTTGCCCGCCTCAAGCTGGAAGACGAACAGGCCGGGCCCCTTGGCGGGGAGGGGGAGAACCTGCAACCGGCCCTCGATGCGCTGGCGGCGGAACTCTCGCTCTCCCGCGCCCGCCATGAGGAAGCCGATGTGGCGTGGCAGGCCGGTGTGTCGCGCCATGAAGCACTCAAGGCAGAGCAGGGTCGCCAGCAGGGCCTGCTGCGCGAGCTGGAGGCGCGCCTCGCCACCCTGGATCAGATCCTGGGGGAGCAGATGGCGGGCGCGACCCTGGCGGATCGGTTGCAGGTGCCCCCCGAGTGGGCCCGGGGGCTGGACAAGGTGCTCGGCCGCTGGCTCACCGCAATCCCGGCGGACGAGTGCAACCTGGCGCAACCTGGACTCTGGATTGGCCCGGCCCAGCCAGCCAGGGCCGATACCCTGGCGGCGCAACTGGGGGGCGAGTACATTCCGGCTTTCCTCAATGCCATCTGGCTGGCAGAGAGCAGGGAGGAGGCGCTGTCCCGCCTGCACAGCCTCTCTGCCGGTGAGTCGCTGCTCACTCCCGCCGGCGACTGGTTCGGCCCCAACTGGGCGGATCTGGGGGAGGGCATGGCCCTCGGTACGCTGGCGCTGCTCGGTGAGCGTGAACGGCTGCACACCGAGCTGGCCGCGGGCCGGGAGGCGCTGCACAGACTCGACGAGCAGCTTGTCGCCGCCGATGCAGCGCGGGCCCAGCTGCACAGCGCCCATGAGCTGGCTCAGCGCACCCTGCGCGAGCAGGAGCTGCGGTGGCAGCAACTGCGCGAAGCCTGGAGTCTGCGCGAGGGGCAGCGCCAGGAGCGCTTGCAGCGCCTGGGCCAGCTGGGGGAAGAGCTGGCCCGGCTCGATAAAGAGCAGGCTGAGGAGGCGCAGCGGCTGGCGTCGGCCGGGGAGCGGCTTGAGCAGGATGAAGCGGCCCTTGGCGAGCAGCAGGAGCAGGGGGAGGTACTCGCCGAGGCACTGCTGCTTGCCCAGGAGCAGGTAAGCGGGGCGGAGCGGGCGCTGGAAGAGGCGCGCCTTCGCCGGGAGCAGCAGCAGGCGGCCTGCCAGCGATTGCAACTGGAGCAGCAGAACCAGCGCCAGCTCATCACGCTGCGCGAGCAGGAGCTGGCCCGTCTCGGCCTGGAGCTGGCGGAACTCAAGGAGCCAGGGGCCGCTCCGAGTCAGGATCTGTCGCCCCTGCTGGTCGAACAGCGCAATCTTGAGGCGCAGCAACTGACCTGTCACCAGCGGCTCGCAGAGCTGGATCGTCAGCTGACCGAGCTGGAGCAGGCCAGAAGCGCCGATCACAAGCAGCTGGTGAAAATTCAGGAGAAGCTGGCGACTTTGCGGCTCGAGCGCGAGCGCAACCTGACGCGCAGGCAGGGATTGCACGAGCAGTTCGAAGAGCTGGGCGTGCGCCTGGTGGACCTCGATCAGGCGGTGCTGATTGCCGCTGATCGCGGCAAGCTGCGCCAGGAGATCCAGACGCTGGAGGCGCAGGTGGAGGCGCTTGGCGCCATCAACCTGGCGGCACTGGAGGAGTATGAGGAGGCGAAAACCCGTTCAAGCTACCTGGAAAATCAGTGCCAGGATCTGGAGCAGGCCCTCGACACCTTGAGCCAAGCCATTAAAAGAATTGATAAAGAAACACAAATACGCTTCCGCGACACTTTCGATAAGGTCAATGAAGATTTAAAATCCCTGTTCCCAAAAGTGTTCGGGGGGGGCAGTGCCTGGCTTGAGCTGACCTCGGATGATCTTTTGGAGGCCGGAGTGAGCATCATGGCAAGACCTCCGGGCAAGAAGAATGCTACCATTGCCCTGCTTTCCGGGGGGGAGAAGGCGCTAACCGCCCTTGCGCTGGTTTTTGCCATCTTCAGACTCAATCCAGCACCATTTTGTCTGCTGGATGAGGTGGATGCACCGCTCGATGAAGTGAACGTCGGTCGCTTCTGTTCTCTTGTCAAAGAGATGTCGAGCACAGTACAGTTCGTTTACATCAGTCATAATAAGGTCTCCATGGAGATGGCCGAGCAGCTGGTTGGCGTCACGATGCAAGAGCCCGGGGTTTCGCGCATAGTGTCGGTCGATATCGGTGAAGCCGTCGCTTTGGCTGAGCAAAACTAGAAAGAGAAGCAGCTAATGCAGGAATTGCGTTACATCTTGGTTGCCCTGGGCGGTATTGCCATCGCGGCATTGCTCATTCACGGGTTGTGGAGCAACAGAAAGAATCGTCAGGCACCGATCAAGGAGAAACCCCTGGGTCGGATGGAGTCCAAGTCCCGTGAGCGTGACAGCGACGCCTTCGACAGCGATGGCATCGGTCAGGTGCGTGTGGTGAGCGGTGGCCGTCGTGCCGAGCCCAAACTGCGCAGCGACGAGGCCCGTCAGCCCGACCCCCGCCGTGTCGCCCCCGTTCCCGCCTTCGATGATGAAGATGACGACGCCGATCTGCCGCCTCCCGTGGTGCGCAAGCCTGCCGCTCGCCCTGTCCCCCCTCAGCCTGTGTATGAGGAAGAAGAGGACTATGACGAGCCGGTTGCCGCCCCTGTTGAAGAGGCCCCTGCCGCGCCGGTGCGCAAACCAGCCCAGGTGATCCGCCGTACGCCGGTACACCGTTCCCGTCCACAGCGCGAGCCCATGATGCAGCCGCTGGACGAAGAGCCGCTGGTGGAGCCGGCCTATGCCCAGGCGCCGACCTTCGGTGCACGCGAGCCGGCACCGGTTGCCCAGCAGGCTCCCCGCTACGCCCAGCCGGCTTATGAAGAGCCCGCTTACGATGACGAGCCAGCCTATGAAGAGCCGGTTCACGCAGCCGAGCCAGAACCCGCCCCGGCCCCGGTCGAGAAGATCTGGCAGGATGTCTATGTCATCAACCTGATGGCCCGTCCCGGCCACGATCTGCAAGGTGCGACCCTGCTCTCTTCCCTGCTGGCGCTGGGCTTCAAGTTTGGCGAGATGGACATCTTCCACCGTCACGAAGATCTGGGCGGCAAGGGTGAAGTGCTCTTCTCCATGATCAACATGGTCAAGCCGGGTACCTTCAACCCCTATCGCATGGAGCAGTTCAGCACCCCGGGTGTGTCCCTCTTCATGCAACTGCCCCTTCGCAGCAATGCCGCCTTCGCCTTCGAGCACATGTTGCAGGCCGCGGATCAGCTGGCGAGCGATCTCGATGCCATGCTGACCGACGCCTCGCGCAGTCCCCTCAGCGACGACGACATCGCCCGCTACCGTCACGAGCTGGCGGCCTACGAGGCCAGCCGCGACTGATGCGCCATGGGGCTTGAACAATGAAAAGTGCGGTACCCCGGTGCCGCATTTTTGTTTCTGCCCCAGACTGAATGTTCCATCACACTTCGAGACTTTTTCATGAGCGATATCCTCTCCCGCCACCGTCAACTGTGTGAGCTGCTGACCGAGTACGGCCATCAGTACTATGTGCTGGACAACCCCACGGTGCCGGACGCCGAATACGATCGCCTGATGCGCGAGCTGATTGCGCTGGAGGCCGAGCATCCCGAGCTGAAAACCCCGGCCTCGCCGAGCGTGCGGGTGGGAGGCCAGCCGCTGACCGGCTTCAAGCAGGTACGCCACGAGATCCCCATGCTTAGTCTGGACAACGTCTTCAGCAGCGAGGAGTTGCAGGCGTTCGAGCAACGCATGAGTGATCGCCTCAAGCGGGAGGTGACTTTCACCTTCTGTTGCGAACCCAAGCTCGACGGTCTGGCGGTGAGCCTGCTCTACGTGGATGGCCAGCTGATGCAGGCCGCCACTCGCGGGGACGGCACCACGGGGGAGGAGATCACCGAGAACGTGCGCACCATCAAGGCCATTCCCCTGACCCTGCGCGGCCAGGGGTGGCCGGCGCGGCTGGAGGTGCGTGGGGAGGTCTTCATGCCCAAGGCCGGGTTCGAGGCGATGAACCGCGATGCGCTGGCGGCGGGGGAGAAGGTGTTCGTCAACCCGCGCAACGCCGCTGCCGGCAGCCTGCGCCAGCTCGATTCACGCATCACCGCCAGCCGCCCCCTCAGCTTCTATGCCTACGGCGTGGGAGTCGGTGGCGACGAGCTGGGGGATTCCCACTTCGGTCGCCTCAATCAGCTCAAGGCCTGGGGTCTGCCGCTCAGCCCCGAGGTGAAGCTCAAAGAGGGTGCCGCCGGCTGTCAGGCGTTTCACGACGACATTCTGGCGCGCCGTGGGGATCTCCCCTACGAGATCGACGGCGTGGTCTACAAGGTGGATGACATCGCCCTGCAAGGGGAGCTCGGTTTCGTTGCCCGCGCGCCGCGCTGGGCCACTGCCCACAAGTTCCCGGCAGAAGAGGAGATGACGGCGCTTGAGAACGTCGAGTTCCAGGTGGGCCGCACCGGTGCCATCACCCCGGTGGCCAAGCTCAAGCCGGTGTTTGTCGGCGGCGTCACCGTGTCCAACGCCACCTTGCACAATGCGGACGAGATCGCGCGCCTTGGCGTGATGATCGGCGACACCGTGATCGTGCGCCGGGCGGGGGATGTGATCCCCCAGGTCGTGGCTGTGGTGGAGGCCCAGCGCCCGGCGGATGCCCGCGCGATCCTGTTCCCGACCGAGTGCCCGGTGTGCGGCTCGGCGGTGGAGCGGCTGGAGGGAGAGGCGGTGACTCGCTGCTCCGGCGGCCTGTTCTGCGAGGCACAGCGCAAGGAGGCGATCAAGCACTTCGCCGCCCGCCGTGCCATGGACGTGGACGGCCTCGGCGACAAGATAGTGGAGCAGCTGGTGGACAAGGGGCTGGTGAAGACCCCGGCGGACTTGTTCAGCCTCAACGCCATTCAGCTGGCCGGGCTCGAGCGGATGGGGCAAAAATCGGCCCTCAATCTGGTGGCGGCCATCGATGCGGCCCGCAGCACCACGCTGCCCCGCTTCCTGTTTGCATTGGGGATCCGCGAAGTGGGGGAGGCGACTGCCTTGAACCTCGCCAACCACTTCCTGACTCTGGACGCCCTGCGCGCCGCCTCGGTGGAGCAGTTGCTGGAAGTGGCCGATGTGGGGGACATAGTGGCCAAGCACGTCTACTACTTCCTGCGTCAGCCCCACAACATCGAGGTGCTGGAGGCCCTGCTGGCCGCCGGCATCCACTGGCCGGCCATCGAGAAGAAGGAGGCAAGCGATCAACCTTTCGCCGGCAAGACCTTCGTGCTGACTGGCACCCTCACCACCTTGTCGCGCAACGACGCCAAGGCGGCGCTGCAGGCCCTGGGGGCCAAGGTGGCGGGCTCGGTGTCGGCCAAGACCGACGTGCTGGTGGCGGGGGAGGCGGCAGGCTCCAAGCTGGCCAAGGCCCAGGAGCTGGGGATCACCATCTGGACCGAAGCTGAGTTGCAGGCGGCCATTCAGCCCTGAGGATGCACGTTTGAGCAGACAAACCCGGCCCACTGGCCGGGTTTGTCGTTGGTGGGCTCACTCGACGTAACTCACCTTGTCCTGCCAGGCATCGGGAGCCGTCAGGTGCCAGCGTGCCAGTTCGCTCTTGCTGAACAGGTATTCCCCGCGGGATGCGGCGCGGGGGGAGAGGGCGCCGGGCGCCGTGCCCGAGAGGATGGCATTGGCCAGTTCGGCGGCTCTCTCTCCCTGACTGTGGCCGTCGAGCACCAGGCCGCCGATGGCGGCTCCCCTGCCCACCGCAAAGGCCCAGAAGCAGAACAGTGGCACCGGGCTGTTGGCGCTGGTCCATGCCAGCACTTGCTGCTCGCTCACATGCTGGCCCTGCGCGTCGGTGAGAGTGTGGTAGAGGCCGAGGAAGAGCGCCTGATAGCCATTTTCCCGGCTGGCGAGCACTGCCTCCTGCCAGCGTCCGTAGTCGGTGAACTGGCGGCTGCTGACCCGGGTCTGGCCGATCGTCAGCTCGCCTCGCCCCTTGAACTCGTGGGCGACGGCGGTGCGGGACACCTCGCTTTCGTCAAACAGCACCAGGGCGCGCTCCAGTCCTCCCATCAACTGACTCATCTCGCTGATGCTGCGCTTGAGCAGGGGGCGTTCCAGTACGCCGGTGATCAGGGGGTGGCCGACCAGCCCCTTGGGGCGCGGATTCTCGTTCATCCCGAGAAACACCACGGGCGTTCCCCGGGCGGCGATGGGTCGGGCGAGGGCGTTGATGGCGTTGTCATCCCCCAGGATCACCAGCGCCGGCTGGTGCGTCCGGTAGGCGGCCATTCCCTTGGCGAGCAGTTCGTCACGGGTCTGGCCGGGCTGGCGCTTGGTGTCCAGATAGAGATAGCCGAGGTGATGCGCCTGCTTGAGGTGCTGCTCGAGGCCGGCACTGTAGCTCTGATCCCACTGGTTGCTCTGGTGATAGCTGCTGATCACCAGGATATCGGCGGCCAGCAGCGGGAGGGAGAGGAGGGAGAGCAGGAGCAAGACCTTGGTCACGTGTGTTTTCCGCAAGGGAGAGACTGTTCCCCAGTATGTGCTCTCCCGCTCTCTGGCGCCTCGGTCAATTGTTGTCGGAAGGCGTGCCCCTCTCTTTTTATCCCTTGCCGGGCGGGAGCCCGCATCCCGTCTGGGGTGAGCAAAAAGAGCGCCTTTTGGCGCTGGTCGTGAACTGCCCCACTCCTTCCAAAACCTGTTCTGGATCAAGAAACAGGGTACCGCTTTGGTGCCTAATAGACCCCACATATAGGGGTAAGCATAAAAAAAACACCCATATATAGTGTTATAAAGCTGTGCATAAGTGGTCGCCCTCTCAGTGTCAGCCCAGGTGTTTCAAGCCTTGGCTGACCTTGTTTGCGCCGGGGACGGGCGTGGAGAAGGGGACTCAACGAGGGTGAGCCGAGGGTGGCCACCAGGTCTTTCAATACGGGGAAAATCGATGAAACCGGTAGTGATCAAACGCGATGGATGTCGTGCACCATTCAATGGCCAACTGATCCGCGATGCGGTCAGCCGGGCGGCGGCAGCGGTCAATCAGGCCAGTCCGGCGCTGGCCGAGCGCATTGCCGCCGC
Source organism: Aeromonas sp. WP2-W18-CRE-05 (assembly GCF_014168615.1). NCBI lineage: Bacteria > Pseudomonadati > Pseudomonadota > Gammaproteobacteria > Aeromonadales > Aeromonadaceae > Aeromonas > Aeromonas sp. WP2-W18-CRE-05. The sequence continues at coordinate 1,224,432 of NZ_AP021917.1, forward strand.
CGTCAGCCAGGAGCTGGAGGGGCGAGGGGAGGTAGACATCCACGAGATCCAGAACCGGGTCGAGAACCACCTGATGGCCTCCGACGACAAGGCCATCGCCCGTGCCTACATCGAATACCGTCACGACCGGGATCAGGCCCGCGAGGCCCGGGGTCGTCTGGCCCAGGAGATCCGCGGCCTGGTGGAGCAGACCAACGCGGCCCTGCTCAACGAGAACGCCAACAAGGACTCCAAGGTGATCCCGACCCAGCGTGACCTGCTGGCGGGCATTGTCGCCAAGCATTACGCCATCAGTCACATGCTGCCCCGTGACGTGGTGCAGGCCCACGAGAGCGGCGACCTGCACTTCCACGATCTCGACTACTCCCCCTTCTTCCCCATGTTCAACTGCATGCTGATCGATCTGCAGGGGATGCTGACCCACGGCTTCAAGATGGGCAACGCGGAGATAGACACTCCCAAATCCATCAGCACCGCCACTGCGGTGACCGCCCAGATCATCGCCCAGGTGGCGAGCCATATCTATGGCGGCACCACCATCAACCGCATCGACGAGGTGCTGGCACCTTATGTGACCATCAGCTGGCACAAGCACCGGGAGGTGGCCGAGGAGTGGGGGATCCGGGACGTGGATGCCTATGCCATGGCCCGCACCGAGAAGGAGTGCCACGACGCCTTCCAGTCCCTCGAATACGAGGTCAATACCCTGCACACCGCCAACGGTCAGACGCCGTTCGTCACCTTCGGCTTTGGCCTGGGGGACAGCTGGGAATCGCGCCTCATCCAGCGCGCCATCCTTGGCAACCGCATCGCCGGCCTTGGCAAGAACAGGAAGACCGCCGTCTTCCCGAAACTGGTGTTCGCCATCAAGGATGGCCTGAACCACAAGCAGGGGGATCCCAACTACGACATCAAGCAGCTGGCGCTGGAGTGCGCCTCCAAGCGGATGTACCCGGACATCCTCAACCACGACCAGGTGGTCAAGGTGACCGGCTCCTTCAAGACCCCCATGGGGTGCCGCTCCTTCCTCGGTGCCTACGAGGAGAATGGCGAGCTGGTCCACGAGGGGCGCAACAACTTGGGGGTCGTGAGCCTCAACCTGCCGCGCATTGCCCTGAAATCCCGCGATGAAGCGGACTTCTGGGACAAGCTGGACGCCGCCCTGCGGGTGGCCAAGACAGCGCTCATGTACCGCATCAAGCGCCTCGACGGGGTCAAGGCCCGGGTCGCCCCCATCCTCTACATGGAGGGGGCCTGCGGGGTGCGCCTCAAGGCCGATGACAACATCAGCGAGATCTTCAAACATGGCCGCGCCTCCATTTCGCTGGGTTACATCGGGGTACACGAGACCATCAACGCCCTCTATGGCACAGACGTCCACCTGTTCGACAGCGAGACCCTGCGCCAGAAGGCCATCGCCATCATCGCGCGGCTCAAGGCGGCCACCGACGAGTGGAAGGAGGAGACCGGCTACGGCTTCAGCCTCTACTCCACCCCGAGCGAGAACCTCTGCACCCGTTTCTGCCGCATCGATGCCAAGGAATTTGGCGTGGTGGCCGGGGTGACCGACAAGGGCTACTACACCAACAGCTTCCACCTGGACGTGGAGAAGCAGGTGAACCCCTACGACAAGCTGGACTTCGAGGCGCCCTATCCGCCCATCGCCAGCGGCGGCTTCATCTGCTACGGCGAGTACCCCAACATCCAGCACAACCTGGAGGCGCTGGAGAACGTCTGGGACTACAGCTATGACAAGGTGCCCTACTACGGCACCAACACCCCCATCGACGAGTGCTACGACTGCGGCTTCACCGGCGAGTTCGAGTGCACCTCCAAGGGCTTCACCTGCCCGCGCTGCGGCAACCATGACCCCGCCAAGGTGTCGGTGACCCGCCGGGTGTGCGGCTATCTCGGCAGCCCGGATGCGCGCCCCTTCAACGCGGGCAAGCAGGAAGAGGTCAAACGCCGCGTCAAGCATATGTAAGCGAGCAGACCCCACCCCAGCCCTCCCCTTGGCAGGGGGGCAAAGAAGCTCCTCCCCCTTTCGAAGGGGGAGGTTGGGAGGGGGTTGGCCGTTAACCCAGAGAACTCGAATGCACTACCACCAGTACTACCCGGTCGATGTGATCAACGGCCCCGGCACCCGCGCCACCCTGTTCGTGTCGGGTTGCGAGCACCAGTGCCCCGGCTGCTACAACCAGAGCACCTGGCGGCTCGATGGGGGCAAGCCGTTCGATGAGGCGATGAGCGATCGCATCATTCACGATCTCAACGACAGCCGCATCAAGCGGCGCGGACTGTCGCTCTCCGGCGGCGATCCGCTCCACCCCGCCAACGTGCCGCATGTGCTGGCGCTGGTGAAGCGGGTGCGAACCGAGTGCCCCGGCAAGGACATCTGGTGCTGGACCGGCTATCTGCTGGCCGATCTCAGCCCGGCCCAGCGGGAGCTGGTGGCCTTGCTGGACGTGCTGGTGGATGGCAGGTTCGAGAAGGCCCTGGCGGATCCCGGTCTGCTCTGGCGTGGCAGCCGCAACCAGATGGTTCACGACCTCAACGCCTGGCGGAAAGGAGGAGAGCGGATCCCCTGTCTGGTTTGCAGTTGAGGCCTTGGGTGTTTATGGTTAGGCCAACCCCAAGCGCTGTTTACACGAGGAATCCCGATGAACAATCTGCTCAAGATCCTGCTGGCCATCTTTCTCCCCCCGGTCTGCGCCTTTATCCAGGTAGGCTTCAGCCTCCATTTCCTCATCAACATAGTGCTGACCCTGCTGGGCGGTCTGCCCGGCATGGTCCATGCCCTCTGGCTGGTGGTAAGCGACAAGCGCGCCTGAGCCGTGAGAGATCACAAGGCCAACCCTCCGAGGTTGGCTTTTTTTTGCCTGCCAGATGGGGGCTTCCCGGATGAGCCCCTTTGCCTGACACTGGCGCGTCGCTCATGGAGTCGAGCGATACAACGAAGAGGGAATGTCAGTGCGTGTGAAAGGGTTGTTGCTGTGGGCCGCCCTGGCCCTGCTCGGGGGTTGTGCCAGCCCCACCGCCAAGCTGAATCAGCCTCCGGTGGATGTCACCTGGGAAACGCTGCCCGAATACTGGGTGCTGGTGGGGGATGCCATCACTTTTAACCCGGTCGGGGGGCTGCCGGCGAAGAGGCCGGTCAAGGGGTATGTGACCCTTCGCTACCTCATCGATTCCAATGGCACGCTGTTCAGCCCAGAGGTACTGGAGTCCCAGCCCCCCGGCGTGCTGGATCTCATCGCCATCTCCGGGCTGGCGCAGCTGCGCTACCGGCCATCGGAGCAGAATCTGCAAGCCATTCCGGCTCGGGTTGTGGCCCGATTTGAAGTGGAAGTTAAATGACAAACACCCCGGCCAGGCCGGGGTGTTTCGTGTGGGCTCTGTGCCATGACGGCGCGGATCACTGCTCCTTGCAGTCGTTGTAACGGCTCTGCCACTCCCCGGCGTCATCGCGCATCTCGACGAACCCCTCCTTGCCCTTGTTCCACCAGACCACCTCGTGATCGTCGGTATAGCGGGCGCCGGAGGCGGAAACCGCCTGAGGCAGGGTGTAATCCTTGCCATCGGGGAGGGAGAGCTTGACGAAGTTCAGGCTCTCGTCCGAGAGGGAGAAGTAGCGAACCTGCACTTTCTGGTTCTGTTCACACAGATAGGTGACGGGATCGCCGCCGGTCACTCCCAGCTTGCCGCTGCCCAGATCGCAGCCGCCGAGCAGGGTGATGGCGCCCGCCCCCAGTAGAAAGAGCTTGGCGTGTTTCATGTTTGATCCTCACAACGGTGTCATATGGCCTTGAGCCTAACAGGATGAGGCACAACTGCAACCTCATGGCAGGAGCCCTGCGTCGGGATGCGTCCGTCTCCCTCTGGTCCGTGGGGCAGGAAAAAAAACGCCCCGGCAGGCAAGCGGGGCGAAAGGGAGCCGTCCAATGGCTGCAGAAAAGGGTCAGTGGCCGAACCGTGTCGCCTCGAAGCGATTGAGCAGCCGGTGGATGAGGTAGCAGGCGAGCAGGGTGACCACGATGGCAAAGAGGATGCTGCTCACCCGATAGAGGGCGCTGAACACCAGGTCGTTGCCCGGGGTCAGGTACTGGCCGAACAGGATGCCGAGGGTGGTGAGGGCACCGAAGCCGACTCCGGACCCGCTCGCCTCCTTCACATGGGCATAGCTGAACAGCATGGCGCCGAGCCAGAGCACCGGGGTCACCAGCAGCAGCAAGCCGGACCAGTCATAGAGCACCAGCTGCCCCAGGATGCCGAAACTCACCCCCAGCAGGGTGCCCATGGCCCGCTTGCGGGCATAGTCCAGGGCGCCGTTCCAGTGCATGGGGAAGAGCAGCAGCAGGGTGGTGGCCTGGGCAGACATGGAGTCGCGCAGATCGAAGATCTGGAACACCAGGAACGAGAGGGTCGCGATGGACGCCCCCAGCAGGGCTTCGTGGCGCATCCGGTGCGGCGCCTTGGGGGAGGGGGCCGGCCTGGGGCGCTCCTCCACGTCCGGAATGAGGGCCGTCATCAGATAGGCGATGAGCACCGACAGGACGCTGGCCCAGAGATTGCTGAAGATGAGGTCGTTCAGATCAATCCCGGGGTAGCTGGCAAAGTGCAGCATGATGCTGAGGCTCAGCACCCCGTTGGCACCGAACAGGAACAGGCTGCCCCGGGACATGGCGGCGAAACGGTACAGGAAGAGCAAAAAGACCAGGGGGGTCATGAGCCCAGGGTGGCCGCCGAACAGGCCGCCGAGCAGCCCCACTTCCAGACCGCACATGGCGGCGGAGGCGATGAGCTGGCGGGCGGCGTGACCGTTCATCACCGGCACCAGGCCGAGCAGCAGCACCGGGGTGACGGTGAAGAAGACCCCGTTGCTCCAGCCGAAGATCTTGCACAGCACAAACCCCAGGGTGCAGCCAAAGGCGATGCGCAGACACTGGCGCAGTTCGTTGGGGGTGAGGGGTCTGTGCCACAGGTTCATGGTCGTCATCTCAATAGATGTAGTGCAGCAGGCTGAGCAGACGGATCTGGCCGCGGGCCAGCAGCCCGGTCAGGGTGTTGTCCGGCAGCAACTGCACCGTGGCGCGGGCCCCGGCCGGCAGGTGGGCGGGCAGTTGCTCCAGGGTCAGGTGCAGGCGCAGGCGCTGGGCATCCCGCACCCAGCGATCGGACTCGACAGGGTTCGCAAGCTGGCCGTTGGCGTCAAACTGGCCGGCGCTGACCCCGGCATCCAGGCTGGCGACGCGGGCCGGATAGAGGCGACCGGGCTCGCCGTCGAAGGCGACGAGGGCCTGACTGCCGGCGCTGACGTGGCGCAGGCTCTTCTCGCGAAAATCGGCGATCACGTCCACCTGCTCGGAGACCAGGGCCAGCAGGGGGGAGCCTGCATTGGCCACGCTGCCAGGCTTGAGCTGCAGGTTGGTGATGATGCCGTCCTGGCTCGCATGAACCCGGCTGTAGGCGAGGTTGAGCTCGGCCTGGGCGAGGCGGTTGCGGGCCTGGCGCAGCAGCAGGTTGTCTTCCCCTGGCAAGCCGCGGTTGACGCGGGCCTGCTCTACCCGGGCCTGGCTGCCGAGCAGGTTGGCACGGGCGGTGCGGGCGGCGCTGTCGGCGTCATCTTTCTGCTGTTCAGAGACCATGTGACGGCGGTAGAGGGCGTCGATGCGCGCCGCTTCCCGCTGTTTCTGGTCGGCCTGGGTGCGCAGCGAGCTGTACTCCGCCTCATAGGCGGTCAGGGTCGCGTCCAGCTGGCGGTTCTGCTGCCTGGCCTGATCCAGGGCGAGCCTGGCCTGATCCACGGCGAGCTGGAAGGGTTCCGGGTCGAGGGCGAACAGCAGATCCCCCTGCTTGACGTGCTGGTTGTTGGCGACGGCGACTTCGACCACCTTGCCGCTGACCTGGGGGGCCATCCGGGTGACGACCCGGGTGGCCATGGCCTGGGGGGTCAGGGGCATCTTGATGTCGGCCAGCAGAAAGTAGCCAAACACCAGGACGAAGCAGGCGATGGCCCACTTTATCCAGCGCTTGAATTGTTGATCCGGTGTCATCTTATTCTCTCTCTTCATGCTGTGCGGCTATCTTGCCGAGGGCGTTGGCGGAGATGCGGTGCACAATGTCTTCAAACTGGGCCAGCTCCTGCTGGCTGATGCCGGTGAGCAGCTCCCGGCGCACGGCGATGATGCGGCCCTCGATCTGATCGAGCAGCGCCTTGCCCGCCGGGGTCAGGGTGACGATGCGGGCCCGCTTGTCCTGGCTGCAGCAATGGCGCTCGATCAGCCCCTGCTCCTCGAGCTGACCCAGGGTCCGCATCAGGGAGGGGAGCTCTATCTCCAGGGCCTCGGCCAGGGTCTTCTGGCTGAGGTGGCCGCCGAGGCGGCTGAGTTTCCACAGGGCGGTCCAGCGGGGATGGGTGAGCCCCAGAGGTGCCAGCTCGAGATCGGCCACGGTGCGCCAGAGCCGGTGCAGTCGCCCCAGCTGCTCGGCGAGGGAGAGTTCTCGCAACATCTCCAGATCCTTTTTCATGACGGGCACCTCAATTACTTAGCTTGCGAAGCATTCTATTTATTTCGCAGGCTAAGTAAATAGTGTGATACAGCTCACGTTCAGGTTTTTTGCCCGGGCCGTGGTGTTTAAGTTTTTATATGGCTTTGCGGGCCAGCTAACCGACAACGGCCGGGGGAGGCGCTAGAGTGGCCACCTTTGAGGTGCGCCAGGCTGGCCATTGACCCGGCCGGGGGACACCCTCACCCTGGGCTTTCCTGTCCGCTGCAAGGTTGAACGATGAAACTGCGCCACCAGCTAGTCACCCTCTCGCTTGGCTTGTCACTGCTGCTGATCCTGATCCTGGGCTGTCTGCTCGCCCTCTTCATGCGCCACCTGCTGGAGAACAACCTGAAGGAGAAGGGGAGCGATCTGGCCCGGGTGCTGGCGGCGGACAGCCGGGTGGTCCGGGCCCTGGAGAAGGGGAGCGATCCCGGGCTGCGGGATTATGTGCAGGGGATCTGCAGCCGCACCGATGCCGCCTACATGGTGGTGACCGACGAACATGCCAGGCGCCTGAGCCACCCCTCCCCCGAGCTGGTGGGCCAGACCTTCCGGGGGGAGGACATCTGGCCTGCACTCCAGTCGCGCGAGAGCTACTGCTCCCGGGACGTGGGCACCCTGGGCCCCGCCATCCGCTGCTTCGCTCCCGTGGTGGGGCCCGATGGCCAGGCCATCGGCGCGGTGGCGGTGGGTTATCTGATGCGCACCGTGGAGGGCACCTATCAGGAGCGGATCGCCCTGCTGGTCGGCGCCATCGCGGCGGTGCTGGGGTGCGGCCTGCTGCTGGCGCTCTGGGTGCAGCACCTGCTGCGCCGCACCCTGCTGGATCTGGAGCCGGAGACCATCGCCAATCGCTTCGCCCAGCAGGATCTGGTGCTGGAGGGGATCTCGGAGGGGATAGTAGCCCTGGACAACCAGCACAGGATCACCATGCTCAACAGCGCCGCCTTCTATCAGTTGCGACTGCCCGGCACCGGACGCCACGCCCTGCTGGGCCGCTCCCTGGCGGAGCTGGCCCCCGGCCTCGTGCCCACGTTGCAGCAAGGGGGGGCGGTCAGGTTCACCGTGCAGGGGGATGACTTCGTCGGCCACTGGCAGGAGCTCAGCGGTCGCGAGCCGGGGCGCATGCTCATCTTCAGCCGGCCAGACGGCACCGGCAGCTTGGGCATGCAGGTGACCCACCTGCGCCAGTACGGCGAGATGCTGCGCATCCAGACCCATGAATTCGCCAACAAGCTCAGCAGCCTCTCCGGCCTGCTCCAGCTCGGCCACGTGGATCAGGCGGTAGACCTCATCCAGCAGGAGAACGAAGCCTGCCAGAACATGTTGCAGGATCTGCTGCGGGTCATCGAGAACAAGCCGGTGGCCGGGCTTATCCTCTGCAAGTTCAGCCGGGCGCGGGAGCTGGGGGTGGAGCTGGTGCTGGATGCGGGGTCGGCCCTCGGGGAGTATCCGGCCGAGGTGTCGGCGGATCTCATCACCTGCATCGGCAACCTGCTGGACAACGGCATTCGCGCCGCCTGGGGGAACCGCGAGCACGCCGAGCCCAGGGTGCTGCTCTCCCTCGATGATCTGGGGCGGCGGCTGGTGATCGAGGTGGAGGACAGTGGCGAGGGGGTGGACGAGGCGCTGGCGGATCACCTGTTCGACTACGGTGTCAGCCGCCAGACCGGGGATCACGGGGTCGGCCTCTTCCTGGTCAAGAAGACGGTGGCCAGGCGGGGGGGCGTGATAGAATGGCGCCGCACCGCCGAGCAGACGACCCTGTTCGGTATCTATTTGAATAAAAACCAATTGGTGTAAGTCATGAAGCCAATCTTCACGCTGATTATCGAGGATGACGAGCGGATAGGCGCCATGTTGGGGGAGCTGGTCTCCTCCACGGCCGGGTTCTCCCTGATGGGGCGGGCCGGCACCCTGGCCGAGGCGGATCGCCTGATGGCAGGGAGCGAGCCCCACTTGCTGATGGTCGACATCTCCCTGCCCGATGGTTCGGGCCTGGAGTGGGTGAGCCGGCTGCGCAGCCACAACCGGGAGGTGATGGTGATGATGGTGACCGCCTCCTGCGACGTGGAGACCATACAGCAGGCCCTCAACCTGGGCGTGCAGGACTACGTCATCAAGCCGCTGCGGCTGTTTCGCATCCAGCAGAGCCTGGAGGAGATCCTGGTCCTCCATCGCCGCCTTTGCGAGCCGGGGGAGCTGGCCCAGAGCGACCTGGACCGCCTGATGGGCAAGGCGCGCAACCAGGGGCGGGAGGCGCGGGAAACCCCCAAGGGGATCGACGCCATCACCCTGCGCCAGGTGCTGGATCTGCTGGCGGGGGAGCCGGACAACACCTTCTCCACCGACACCGTGGCCCTGCGCCTCTCCCTGAGTCGCACCACGGCCCGCCGCTACCTGGAGTTTCTGGAGTCAGAAGATCGGCTGGACGTGGAGCTCAACTACGGCCAGCGCGGCCGCCCGGAGCGGCGCTACCACTGGCGCCGGGAGTCGTGACCCCGCCGCAGGCACAACGCCGAAGAGGCCGCGCACACCATGCTGCGCAGGCCGCGCAGATAAAAGGGAGCCTTTGAGCTCCCTTTTGTTTCGCCCCGATGCGACCCGGCCCCTCTATCTGGGGTCGCCCGAGAAGGGGTGCAGGGCGGTGCGGGCGCGCTCGAACAGGGCGATGAGGTGATCCGCCACGGCCCGCACCCGCCGGGAGTGGGCGAGATCGCTGTGGAGCACCAGCCAGATGGGCTGATCCACCCCGAGCTCCGGCAGCAGGCAGACCAGATCCGTCTGGCGGGCGAGGTAGTGGGGCAGTACCGCGAGCCCCAGACCGGCCTGGGCGGCGGCGAGCTGGGCCGCCAGGGTGCCGGTCTCCACCCGGCAGGGGCGGCCGCGCAGCATGCGGGTCATCCATCTGGCGGCGGGCAGGTGGCTCTGGGTTTCGTTCCAGCCGATGAAGTCATCCTGATCGAAGCTGGCGGCGTCCACCCCCGGGCTGCGGGCATCCAGGTAGGCGCCGGTCCCGTAGAGGCCAAAGCCCAGGGTGCCCAGGCGCCGCAGGGTGAGGTGGCCGGCATCGGGCTTGACCATGCGCACCGCGAGATCGGCATCGCGCCGGTGCAGGTTCACCGTCTGCACCCCGGTGACCAGCTCCACCCTCAGCTCGGGGTGCTGGGCAAAGAGCGTCGACAGGGAGGGGATGATGAGGGGATTGGCCAGGTTCTCGGCGGTGGCGAGGCGCACTGTGCCGGCCACCTGTCCCTGCAACTGCCCCGCCTCGCCAAAGGCCAGCCCCGCATGTTCCAGCTCTTCGGCTCGCTCAAGCAGGGCCTCCCCGTCGTCGGTCAGGCGATAGCCCTGCTGGTGGCGGCTGAACAGGGGCAGGCCGAGGGCCGCCTCCAGCCTGTCCAGGCGCCGGGAGACGGTGGCCACCCCCATGCGCAGGGCGTGGGCGGCACCGCTCAGGGTGCCGCTGCGGGCGATGGCCAGGAAGACGCGGGCGTCGTCCCAGAGCAGGGGATCGTGCATAGTTTTTCCATAATCGGAAAATAGGTTGCCAGTTATCTCTATATCTCATTCATTTTCGGAAGACCATACTCCCCTGCAACTTGTCAGGGAGAAAATGCGATGCAACGACGAACACTGGGAGCCAACCTGCAGGTCTCTGCCCTGGGGCTGGGCTGCATGGGGATGAGCGAATTCTACGGGCCGCGGGACGATGAGACGTCCTTGCGGGTGCTGGCGGAGGCGGTGGAGCGGGGCATCGACCTGCTCGACACCGCCGACATGTACGGCCCCCACCACAACGAGGCGCTGATCGGGCGTTTTCTCGCGACCCGGCGGGGGCAGGTGAAGGTCGCCACCAAGTTTGGCATCGTGCGCCAGCACGGGGAGTACAGGCGTACCTTCGACAACAGTGCCCGCTATGCGCGCCAGAGCTGCGAGGGCTCCCTGCGCCGCCTCGGCATCGAGCAGATCGATCTCTACTATGTGCACCGCCTCGATCCGGCCCATCCCGTCGAGGAGACCATGGCCGGGCTGGCGCAGCTGGTGCAGGAGGGCAAGATAGCCCGCATCGGTCTGTGCGAGGTGAGCGAGGCCACCCTGAGGCGCGCCCATGCCGTGCACCCGGTGGCGGCGGTGCAGACCGAATACTCCCTCTGGACGAGGGAGGTGGAGGCGGCGGTGCTGCCCGCCTGCCGGGAGCTGGGAATTGGTCTGGTGGCCTACTCCCCCCTGGGGCGCGGGTTTCTGACCGGGCGTTACCAGCAGGAGGCGGTGTTCGAGGAGGGGGATTTTCGGGCCGGTCTGCCGCGGTTTCAGGGGGAGAACCTCGCCACCAACCGCACCCTGGTGCAGGCGGTCATGGCCCTGGCGCAGCAGAAGGGATGCTCGGCGGCGCAGATAGCCCTGGCCTGGCTGCTGGCGCAATGGGAGGGGATAGTGCCCATCCCCGGCACCCGGCGCCTGACCCACCTTGAGGATAACCTCGGCGCCCTCTCGGTGCGCCTCTCCCCTGCAGAGCTCGGGGCCCTGGGACAGGCCATCCGGACCCTGCCGGTGGCGGGGGAGCGCTATACCGCCGAGGGGATGAAGGGGGTGAACGCATGAGCGGCTCGCACTCAGCCCGCCCCGGGTTGGCCTGCTCGCTCCGTTGAGGGCACCACCTGGGCGAGAAAATGACAAAGGGAGCCGAGGCTCCCTTCTTTATGCTGCCACGGCGATGGCTTATGCCCCTTCCGGCAGAGGACGGCGTACCCTCGGCTTGAGCTGGGAGAGCATGACCCCGGTCAGGATGAGGCCGCCCCCCAGCAGGTGATAGCCGTGGATGGGCTCCCCCAGGGTGATGACGGCGATGAGGGCCGTGCACAGGGGCATCAGGTTCATGAAGACCGAGGTGCGCTCCGCCCCCAGGGTGGCGAGGCCGCGCATCCAGCAGTAGGCGGCGAAGATGGAGGAGGCGAGGCCGGCGAACAGCACCATGCTCCAGCCCTGGGCGGGAATGACCAGGGAGTCGGCAGAGAGGGCCACCGGGATGAGCAGCAGCACCGCCAGCAGGATCTGCAGGTAGAGGTTGAGCCAGGGGCCGAACGGCAGTTGCCAGCGGCGGATCAGCAGGCCATAGAGGGCATAGCTGGCCGCCCCCAGCAGCATCATGCCGTCGCCGGGGTTGATGCCGCTGTGCAGCAGTGCCAGGGGGTTGCCCTGACCCAGCAGCCAGAGCACCCCGAACAGGGAGAGGCTCATGCCGAGCAGCGCCTGCTTGCCCGGCTTCTGGCCAAAGCAGCAGGCCCCGATGAGCAGGGTGAGCAGGGGCAGCAGGGAGCCGATGACCCCCATGTTGGTGGCCGAGGTGCTGTGGGCGGCGTAGTAGGCGAGGCACTGGTAGAGCACCATGCCGAGCAGGGAGAGCACCAGCAGCTTGCCGAGCCAGGGGCGGATGTCGGCCCGGCGGCGCCAGAGCTGCGGCAGGCAGAAGGGAGAGAGCGCGAGGGCGGCGATCACCCAGCGATAGAAGGAGATGGCGGCGGGATCCAGCACGCCGGCGGCGGCCTTGGAGACCACGGTATTGGCGGCCCAGATCAGGATGGCGAGCAGGGGGAAGAGAAAAGGCATAGGCACTCCTTGGTACAATGGGGAGAGTCTAGCCTTGTCTTGAACGAGGTAAGTAGCGTAAATAAGACATGTCATAACCGCTTTGGGACAATCTGCATGGGCACCCTCACCCTGGCCGAGCAGGATCGCCTGCTGGCCGACCCCAACCCCCTCTACTTTCGCTACAGCCAGATCCAGGGGGGCAACGCCTGCGCCGAGCACGCCCACCCCTGGGGTCAGCTCAGCCTCATCAGCCTGGGGGTCATGGTGGTGGAGGTGGGGGGAGAGCGGCTGGTGGCACCTCCGGACTACCTCATCTGGGTGCCGGCGGACCTGCCCCACACCGCCTTCAACGAGCAGACCCTGGATTACACCTCCATCTACGTGAGCCACGCCCTGGCACCGCGCCTGCCACGGGAACCCCAGCTGCTGGCGCTCACCCCCTTGCTGCGGGCCCTGCTGGAGGACTTCACCCAGCGCCGGGTCGGCCATATGGAGGATGAGTGGGATGCCCGTCAGGGTGAGCTCTTCATCGAGAAGCTGGCCCGCACCCGTTGCCAGCCGAGCTACCTGCCCCAGAGCCGGGATCGCCTGCTGGCACCCTTGCTGGCGGCATTGCAGGCGGCGCCGGAGGACAACCGCACGCTGGTGGAGTGGGCCAGGGCGCTGCACACCACGGAGCGCACCCTGGCGCGGCGCTGCCAGAAGGAGCTTGGCATGAGCCTCGGCCAGTGGCGCACCCGGCTGCGGCTGGTGAAGGCGCTGGACTGGCTGCGGGGCGAGATGCCGGTGCAGGAGATCGCCTGGCGCCTCGGTTACGCCTCCACCTCGGCCTTCATCGCCATGTTCCAGCGGGAACAGGGCTGCGCCCCCCAGCGCTATCGCCAGCAACTGGGCCAACCCGTGGCCTGAACCGCATGAAAAAGGGCGCCCGCAGGCGCCCTTGTGGATCACGGGATGGGCTTAGAAGAAGCCGAGGGGGTTGATGTCGTGGCTCACCAGCAGGTTCTTGGTGTTCTGGTAGTGGTCCAGCATCATCTTGTGGGTCTCGCGACCGATCCCCGACTTCTTGTAGCCGCCAAAGGCCGCATGGGCCGGGTAGGCGTGGTAGCAGTTGACCCAGACCCGGCCGGCCTGGATGCCGCGCCCCATGCGCCAGGCCAGGTTGCTGTCCCGGGTCCACAGGCCCGCCCCCAGCCCGTACTGGGTGTCGTTGGCAATGGCCAGGGCATCCGCCTCGTCCTTGAAGGTGGTAACCCCGAGCGCCGGCCCGAAGATCTCCTCCTGGAACACCCGCATCTTGTTCTGGCCCGAGAAGATGGTGGGCTGGATGTAGAAGCCCCCCTCCAGCCCGCTCACCTTGGCCGGGCCGCCGCCCAGCAGCATCTTGGCCCCTTCGCCGCGGCCGATCTCCATGTAGCTCAGGATCTTGTCGAACTGCTCGCGGGACGCCTGGGCCCCCACCTGAGTCGTGGTGTCGAGGGGGTTGCCCTGCACGATTGTGCGGGCGCGGGCCAGCACCTTGTCCATGAAGTCGTCATAGATGCTGGCCTGCACCAGGGCGCGGGAGGGGCAGGTACACACCTCGCCCTGGTTGAAGAAGGTCATCAGCATCCCTTCCACCGCCTTGTCGATGTAGCTGCTCTCATGCTGCATCACGTCGGCGAAGTAGATGTTGGGGGACTTGCCACCCAGCTCCACGGTGGAGGGGATCAGCTTGTCGGCAGCGCAGCGCAGGATATGGGCACCCACTTCAGTGGAGCCGGTAAACGCCAGCTTCTGGATCCGGTTGCTGGTGGCGAGCGCCTGGCCCGCCTCGGCGCCGAAGCCGTTGACCACGTTGACCACGCCAGGGGGCAGGATGTCCTTGATGAGATCCATCATCAACATGATGGTGACCGGGGTCTGCTCGGCGGGCTTGAGCACGCTGCAACAGCCGGCCGCCAGTACCGGGGCCAGCTTCCAGGCGGCCATCAGCAGGGGGAAGTTCCACGGGATGATCTGGCCGACCACCCCGATGGGCTCCTTGAAGTGGTAGCTGACGGTGTTCTGGTCCAGCTCGGCGGCGGAGCCCTCCTGAGCGCGGATGCAGCCGGCAAAGTAGCGGAAGTGATCCACCACCAGGGGCAGGTCGGCGGCCAGGGTCTCGCGCACCGCCTTGCCGTTCTCCCAGGTCTCGGCGACGGCAAGCCGCTCGATGTTCTGTTCGATGCGATCGGCGATGCGCAGCAGCAGATTGCTGCGCTCGGTGACGCTGGTCTTGCTCCAGCTGGCGAACGCCTTGTGGGCCGCGTCCAGGGCGAGCTCGATGTCGGCGGCGTCGGAGCGGGCCACCTCGCAGAACACCCGGCCATCCACCGGCGAGATGTTCTCGAAATAGCGGCCGGCGCGCGGCGCCACCCAGTCGCCACCGATGAAGTTGTCATAACGGGATTTGAAGCTGACCAGGGCACCTGCCTGACCGGGAGCGGTATAAATCATCTCATCATCCTTATGTGTGTGTGGTCCTGACCGGCCTGGCGGGCAGTCCGGTTGCTTCCTGTCATCGCAAGGGGCGTGCCAGCGGGTGGCGCTCTACACAAAAAGGTTGCAAAAACGTTATCAAACGGGGTGCCAAGGGGTATCTTGGTTAACTAGTGCCCCCCAGGACGGCCCCCGAACTGTGCCGTTTCTGAACATCGGGTGTGACACTGTGCCGTTTGTGAACAGGAGACGTGATGAAGGCGCTCCCCCAAGGCGGCCCTATTCGCGAGTGTGTAGAAGGAGGTGTGATGAGCGAGTTGCCTCAATCCGGTGCCAGCCCAATCCAGCGCTCCTGGGAGCGCTGCCTGCATCAGGGGCTGAGCCGCCAGCAGAGCGCCGAGCTGGACTTGCTGCCCCAGGGGGAGCTGTCGGCTCGCCAGGAGCAGCACAGGACGCTCATCGCCTGCTTCCAGCGCTTCGTGCTGCCGCTCTTTGGCCAGTTGCTGGCGGGCAGACCCTGTCGTCTGCTGCTGTGTGACGGCGAGGGGGCCATCCTCGCGGTGAGCGGAGACGACCGGTTTGCCCGCCATGCCGAGCGCATTTTTTTGCGCAGCGGCGCCCGCTGGGGGGAGGCGAGCAAGGGCACCAACGCCATCGGCACCGCGCTGGCCGAGCAGAACGAGGTGCAGGTGCTGGGGGCGCAGCACTTCTTCGCCCAGCACAGTTTTCTCAGTTGCAGCGCCTGCCCCCTGCTCGGGCCGGACGGGCAACTGCTCGGCGTGCTCGACATCTCCACCGATGCGGCCCACCACGGCGGCGACATGCTGGGCACGGTGCGCCTCCTGGCCATGACCCTGGAAAACGCCCTGCTGGCCCGCCAGCCGGGCTGGCTGGTGGATCTCGATCCCCAGAGCCTCTGGTCTGCCCGTCTGCTGCTGGGGGAAGGGGGCGAGCTGCTCGGGGCCAACCGGGCCGGTCGGCTCTGGCTCGGCCAGCACCCCTTCGACGGTCAGCAGTTGCTGCGGGATCACCGCGGCCTGCGGCTGGTGCCGGAGGCGGGGGAGCGCGCCGCCAGGCTCCCCCTGCCGAGCGCGGTTGAGGAGGGGGGATCGCAGGCGCAGCAGGTGCCGCTCAAGATGCTGGAGCGGGGCATCTCATTGCTCATCGAGGGGGAGACCGGCAGCGGCAAGGAGCACCTGGTGCGCACCCTGCACGCCAGATCGAGCCGTCGGGAGCGGCCTCTGGTGTGCGTCAACTGCGGCGCCTTGCCGGCGGAGCTGGTGGAGGCCGAGCTGTTCGGCTATGTGGGGGGGGCCTTCAGCGGTGCCCGCAGCCAGGGCAGCCAGGGCTATCTGCGCGCCGCCCACGGCGGCATCCTGATGCTGGATGAAATTGGCGAGCTGCCGCTCCAGGCCCAGACCCGGCTGCTGCGGGTGTTGCAGGAGCGCGTTGTCACCCCGGTAGGCAGCCACAGACCCGAGGCGGTGGACTTCTGGCTGGTCAGCGCCAGCCATCGGGATCTGGCGGCCATGGTGGCGGCCGGCACCTTTCGCGAAGATCTCTACTACCGCATCTGCGGCTGGCGCCAGCAACTGGCACCCCTGCGGGCCTGGTCGGTGCCCGAGCGTCAGGGGCTGATCCTGAACCTGCTCGCCCAGATGGACCCGGCACTGCAACTGAGCCGGGAGGCGGAGCAGCGGTTGCTGGCCCACCCTCTGCCCGGCAACGTGCGCCAGCTCAAACAGGCGCTGGAGGTGGCCTGTGTACTGGCAGAGGGGCAGGGCTGGATTGAACCTGCCCATCTGCATCTGCCCGCCGTGGCGGGGGGAGCGAGCTCACCTTTGGGAGGGAGTACCCTGCGCGAGCAGAGTCGGCAGCGGGTGCAACAGACCCTGGCAGAGTGCGGCGGCAACGTGAGCGAGGCGGCGCGCCGTCTTGGCATCAGTCGCACCACCCTCTATCGGGCGCTGCGGGAGGAGGGGTAACGGGTGTCGCGCCGTCCAGCGCTTGTGTAGACTGCGGTGGCAAGGACGTTTTTTCGTTATGTTTCCATCGCAGGGAGTGCGCAATGATCCATCTTACGACCGACGAGGCCCCCCGCCTCTCTCCCGGCTGTTGGCCGATGCCGCTTGCGCCCCATGGGGCCCGTGCCGGCTAGTCGGCACTCGTCTGCGCCCGGTGCGGCGCGTGTAATAACCTTGGATCTGGATCAGCGCGGTCCGGCGCTTCAAGGTGTAGGGTAAAAGCCCTTTTTCAGGTGTGATGCCGATGATCCCTTCCTATTCCCGCATGACGACGCTGTTGTTCTGGTACCTGCTGGCGGCGAGCCTGCTGGCCATGGTGTTATTCGAATTCGGACCCGAGCGGCGGCTCGACATCCTGAGCCAGGCCGGTTTGTCCGTGCGTGCCCAGGATGACAGGGCCCACAAGGGCTCCTCCG
Organism: Aeromonas sp. WP2-W18-CRE-05; assembly: GCF_014168615.1. Classification (NCBI taxonomy): domain Bacteria; kingdom Pseudomonadati; phylum Pseudomonadota; class Gammaproteobacteria; order Aeromonadales; family Aeromonadaceae; genus Aeromonas; species Aeromonas sp. WP2-W18-CRE-05. The sequence continues at coordinate 1,241,473 of NZ_AP021917.1, forward strand.
TTGCCACCCTGAGTCAGGGGGGCGACAGACCCGCCATCCAGTGCACCCTGCGAAGCCAATATGCCTATCCTTTCTGCGAGCTGGTTTTGACCCTGACCGACCCCGAGCAGGGGCTGGAACTCTCCGGCTTCACCGGGGTGCGGGTGAGGCTGGATGTAGAAGGGCAGGGGGTACAGGCCTGGCGCCTTTATCTGCGCAACTACGATCCCGTCTACTCGACGCGGGAAGACGAGAGTTCCCACAAGTTCAACGAAGTGCTCTTCACCGCCAGGGATTTTGGTCGTGAGCAGGATGTCCCCCTGAATGTCTTTGCCCCCAGCTCCTGGTGGGTGCAGCAGTACGACATCCCGCTGGTCCAGCAGGGGCCGGATCTGCACCATGTTTACGCCATCGAGATCGCCTCCGATGACAAGATGCTGCCGGGGGAGTACCGGTTGCGGCTCGAGCGACTGGAGTTCTATGGCCGCTGGTGCAAGCCGGGGGACTTCTATCGCTATCTGCTGCTGGGGTGGCTTGTCTACGGCGTGCTGCTCTTCCTGGTCCAGAATCTGATGTTTGGCGATCGGCTGCGCAAGGCCAGGGAGGCGCGCCTCGCGGCTGAAGCCCTGAGTGCGAGCCTGTGCGAGCAGAACCGGCGCACCGAGGAGGAGGCCCGTTACGATCCCCTGACCGGGGCCCTCAATCGGCTCGGCGGCGAAAAGCTGCTCGGGGAGCTCGGCGAGATGCCGCTCTCCTTCATCTACATCGACATCGATCACTTCAAGGGGGTCAACGACGGTCACGGCCACCCGGTGGGGGACGAGGTGCTCAAGCACATGGTGAGCGAGCTGCTGCGCCATTGCGACAGCCTGTGCCGACTGGTGCGCTGGGGCGGGGAGGAGTTCGTGCTGGTCTGCCTCCATTACGACGAGGGACGGGCCGCCGCCCTGGCGGAGCGGCTGAGAGGGGCACTGGAGGGGTACAGGCACTGGCCGCTGGGGCTCGGGATCACCGCCTCCTTCGGGGTGGCCGAGCGGCGCAAGGATAGCCTGGAGCAGGCGCTCAAGCGGGCCGACGAGGCGCTCTATCAGGCCAAGCAGAATGGTCGCAACCGGGTGGAGGTGGCGCCCGACTGATCCGGCGCTGGAGCCCATGGCCGGGCGGGGCTATCATGCGCCCCATCATTTATCCGAGGAGAGATTCCATGGCACAACACATTGGCGCCCTGACGCTGCTGGTGGCGGATTACGACGAGGCTATCGCCTTCTTCACCCGGGGAATGGGCTTCGAGCTACTGGAAGACACCCCCCTCGACGAGCCGGGCAAACCGGGCAAACGCTGGGTGCGGGTCGCTCCCAAGGGGGCTCCCGGCTCCGCCCTGCTGCTGGCCCGCGCGGCCAACGAGGAGCAGCGCGCCGCCATCGGTCGCCAGGGGGGCGGTCGGGTCTTCCTGTTCCTCGAGACCGACGACTTCTGGGGCGATTACGAGCGGATGCAGGCCTATGGCGTTCATTTTTGTGAACAGCCGCGCCTCGAACCCTACGGCACCGTGGTGGTGTTCGAGGACATCAGTGGCAATCGCTGGGACCTGCTGCAACTCGCTGCTGCCAACTGAATCTGAAAACGTTTATCATCCCGCCCGTCATAAAGTCATAAAAGTGTCACAGAAAGTTCTAATAATTGGCGCACCCATCTTCACAGAGGAGAGAGAAGGGATATGGCTAAGCGAATTCTGGTGGTCGAGGACGAGGCACCGATCCGCGAAATGCTCTGCTTCGTGCTTGAGCAGAAGGGATATGAAACAGTAGAAGCAGAAGATTACGCCGATGGACTGGCAAAGGTGCGCGAACCCTACCCCGAACTCATCGTGCTGGACTGGATGATGCCAGGTGGCAGCGGTATCCAGTTCCTCAAGCAGCTCAAGCAGGATGAGATGACTCGCCAGATCCCGGTGGTGATGCTGACCGCCCGGGGCGAGGAAGAGGACAAGGTGCGCGGGCTCGAGGCCGGTGCCGACGACTACATCACCAAACCCTTCTCCCCCAAGGAGCTCACCGCCCGCCTGCACGCCGTGATGCGCCGTGTCTCTCCCACCTCGGTGGACGAGGTGATCGAGGTGCAGGGGCTCAAGCTGGATCCCGTTTCCCACCGGGTCAGTGCCGAGGAGAAGGCCCTCGACATGGGGCCGACCGAATTCAAGCTGCTGCACTTCTTCATGACCCACCCCGAGCGGGTCTACAGCCGCGAGCAGTTGCTCAACAACGTCTGGGGTACCAATGTGTATGTCGAGGACAGGACGGTGGACGTGCACATTCGCCGCCTGCGCAAGGCCATCGAAGAGACGGGGCACGACAGATTGATCCAGACGGTGCGCGGGGCCGGCTACCGCTTCTCGACCCGTCTCTAGGTCAGGGCCAGTGCCGCCAGCGCCTGCCGGCGGGCATTGGACCCGGCTCTTTGCTGTCTCTAGGAGATCTTAATGTTGCAACCTTACGCCTGGCGGCGACAGTTGTGGCGAATGGCGTTCTTCTACAGCCCCTTCGTCTTGGTAGGTTGGTTAATCGATCATCTCGTTCTTTGCCTGCTGGTGGCCACGGTGCTGCACCTGGTCTGGCACTACCGCTTCCAGAAGCGGCTGTCGGACTGGCTGTGGCACGATCGCAGCCTGGTGCCGCCCCACGGCAGCGGCAGTTGGGAGCACATCTTCAACGGCATCTACAAGTTGCAGCAGCGTCACCGGGCCCGGCGCCGGGAGCTGGCTGGCCTCATCCGCCGCTTTCGGGAAGGGGCGGAGGCGCTGCCCGATGCGGCCGTGGTGTTTCGCACCGACGGCAGCATCCTCTGGTGCAACCGGCTGGCGGAGCAACTGCTCGGCTTTCGCTGGCCCGAGGATGCCGGCCAGCACATCGGCAACCTGATCCGTCATCCCGCCTTCGTCGCCTATCTGGGCAAGGGGCAGTATGACGAGCCGTTCGAGATGCACTCCCCCATCAACGAGGAGAAGTTCCTCGAATTTCGCATCATGCCCTATGCGGAGGACCAGGCCATGCTGGTGGTGCGGGACGTCACCCGGCTGCGCAGCCTGGAGAAGACGCGCAAGCACTTCGTCTCCAACGTCTCTCACGAGCTGCGCACCCCCCTCACCGTGCTCAAGGGCTATCTGGAGATGACCGAGGAGCCGCCGCCCCCCGCCATGTGGGCCAAGGCGCACAAGGTGATGATGGAGCAGACGATCCGCATGGACAATCTGGTCAACCAGCTGCTCACCCTGTCGCGCATTGAGGCGGCGCCCACCGTGGATCTCTCCCATCTGGTGGACATGCCCGCCATGTTGGGGCTGCTGGAGCAGGAGGCGCGGGCGCTCTCCGGCGAGCGGGCCCACGAGATCGTCTTCATGGTTCAGCCCAATCTGCTGGTGCGCGGGGATCAGGATCAACTGCGCAGCGCCGTCTCCAACCTGGTCTACAACGCCATCCACTACACCCCGGCGGGGCGCAAGATCACCGTGGAGTGGCGCAAGCAGGGGAGCATGGCGCTGTTTGCGGTGCAGGATGAGGGGGAGGGGATCCCTCCCGAGCATCTGGCGCGGCTCACCGAGCGGTTCTATCGGGTCGACAAGGCCCGCTCGCGCCACACCGGAGGGTCCGGGCTCGGCCTTGCCATCGTCAAGCATGCCCTGAGTCATCACGATGCCCATCTCGATATCGAGAGCCGGGTCGGTGCGGGCAGCCGCTTCAGCTTTCTTATTCCCGCCCGTATGGTGCTGGTGAAATAATTTTTTGTGTCAATGTGTTAGCAACGAGAGAAGGGCTGCATCGCAGCCCTTTTTTCATCCGGGCCACTCTCGGCCCATGTCATCAAAGTGTCATATAAATTCCATAAATTTGTCACTGCCAGGCCAGATACTGGCGCCGTCTTAAAGAACGGACCTTCTGTAACACTGGAGAAGGAGTGGTGCTGGCCCACGGATCATTGCGATCGGGTGTCAACCACGTTTAGACGTCAACCTGACGATTGCCTTCTGCAACCTTGGACTTGGAGAGATTGGATGAAACTCAACAAACTGGCTGGTGTCATCGGATTCACCGCAGCAACCCTGTTTTCTGTCAGCGCTCTGGCTGCCGGTGTGGATAAAGACCTGCCGGAATACACACCGACCAGCGGCATCTCGGGCAACCTGTCCTCTGTCGGCTCGGACACCCTGGCCAACATGATGACCCTGTGGGCCGAAGAATTTAAGCGCATGTATCCCAACGTCAACGTGCAGATCCAGGCCGCCGGTTCTTCCACCGCACCGACTGCCCTGACCGAGGGCGTCGCCCAGTTTGGCCCCATGAGCCGCGCCATGAAGGCCGGTGAAGAGGAGGCATTCGAGAAGCGCTACGGCTACAAGCCGACCGCCATCCGCGTCGCCGTCGATGCCCTGGCCGTGTTCGTCAACAAGGACAACCCCATCAAGGGGCTGACCATGTCGCAGATCGACGCCATCTTCTCCAGCACCCTCAAGTGCGGCGAAGCCAAGGCGGCCACCAAGTGGTCTGATCTGGGTCTGGACGGCAGCTGGTCCGGCAAGGATCTGCAACTGTTCGGTCGCAACTCCGTGTCCGGTACCTACGGTTACTTCAAGGAACACGCCCTGTGCAACGGTGACTTCAAGAGCGGCGTGAACGAGCAGCCGGGCTCCGCCTCCGTGGTACAGTCCGTCTCCTCCTCCCTGAACGGCATCGGCTACTCCGGTATCGGCTACGTCACCTCCGGGGTGCGCGCCGTTCCGCTCTCCAAGGATGGCAAGACCTTCATCGAGGCGAGCTCCGACAACGCCATCACCGGCAAGTACCCGCTGTCGCGCTTCCTGTACGTCTACGTGAACAAGCATCCGAACAAGCCGCTCTCCCCGATGGAGCAGGAGTTTGTGAAGATGATGCTCTCCAAGGCGGGCCAGACCATCGTTGCCAAGGACGGCTATGTGCCGGTCCCGGCCAAGGTGGTTCAGGCCGACCTGAAGAAGCTGGGCATCATGTAACAGAACATGCCCTTGCAGAAAAACGAGCCCCATGCGGGCTCGTTTTCATTGGTGCGCCCCAGGATCTTTTTGGTCGCAGGGCGCAGCGCCCGGCTTGCGCCGGGCGGCGGCATTTCCGAGAATAGGGCAACTTCACGGCAAAGGACCCTCTCATGCGCGCATCTTCCCTCTCCAGACTGGCCCTGACGGCCTTGTGCAGCGCCCTGCTGGCCGGCTGCGCCCAGTCGCCGACCGGTCGCAACCAGATGCTGCTTTTCTCCCCCCAGCAGATGAACCAGCTGGGCGCCGACTCCTTCACCCAGATGAAGCAGCAGGAGAAGGTGAGCACGGATGCCAGGATGAATGCCTATGTGGGCTGCGTGGCCAAGGCGGTGACCGCCCAGGTGCCTGCCAGCTATGGCATCACCAGCTGGGAGGTAGTGGTGTTCGACTCCAAGGAGATCAACGCCTTCGCCCTGCCCGGCGGCAAGATAGGCGTTTACAGCGGCCTGCTGAAAGTCGCCAAGAATCAGGACCAGCTCGCCACCGTCATCGGTCACGAGCTGACCCACGTGCTGGCCCAGCACTCCAACGAGCGCCTCTCCCGGGATCAGCTGACCGGTATCGGGCTGGCGGTGGCGGACGCCGCCATCGGCAGCAGCGACAGCCTCGGGGGCGCTGCCACCATGGCCGCCCTGGGCCTCGGGGTCCAGGTGGGGATAGCCCTGCCTTATGGCAGAACCCAGGAGAGCGAAGCGGACCGGCTCGGTCTCGAGCTGATGGCCCGCGCCGGGTTCAACCCGGCCGAAGCCGTCACCCTGTGGCAGAACATGAGCGCCGCCTCCGGTGGCAAGGCACCGCCCCAGCTGCTCTCCACCCACCCCAGCGACCAGAGCCGGATCGCCAACCTGCAGGCCCAGCAGGCCGAAGTGCAGCCCCTGTACCAGCAGGCGAAAGCATCAGGGCTGGTTCCCCAGTGCAAGGCGTAAGCCTGCGCCTGGCGCGTCCCGCCGATGCCGCCGCCATGACGGTGATGCAGCGGGCGAGCTGGCTGGCGGCCTACGGGGAGGTGCTGGGGGCCGACATGCTGGCCCAGCTGGCGGTGACCGACCACCTGCAGATCTGGCGACATCGGCTCGCCGAGCCCGGCCCCGTTCCCATGCTGGTCTGTCAGGACGATGTGGTCATCGGCCTGCTCTACTGGCAGCCCTCCTTGGAGGAAGGCTTGATGACGGCGCGGATCCGGGCGCTCTACCTTCATCCCGATCACTGGCGTCAGGGTCATGGCAAACGGCTGTGGCAGGCGGTGGCGGTGCAGATGCGCCGGGCAGGTTGCGAGTGCGTCAGGCTCTGGCTGCTGGATGGCAATCACATCGGCGAGGGATTCTACCTGCGCCGCGGCTTCATGTTCGACGGTCAGGAGCGTACCTTGATGAGCCTCGGACAACCTTGCCAACAGCGACAAATGTTCCGTTTGCTTTGAGCTGGCTCCCGTTTTTCGTCCCCGGTCACTTTATTTTTTTTGCGAATTAATACAATGTGCCCCATCTGGACAGACTGAGGTGGCCGGGTCCACCGCAAGGGAGTGTGGCATGTACTACGGATTTGATATTGGCGGCACCAAGATAGCGTTCGCTGTGTATGACGGCGCCTTGAATCTCTGTCACGAGGAGCGCATGAGCACTCCCGGCAATGATTACGAAGGGTTGCAGCAGCTGATCCGCGAGCGGGTCGAGGCGGCGGATGCGCGCTTCGGGGTGAAAGGGGCCGTCGGCATCGGGTTTCCGGGGATCCTCAATCGCCTCGACGGGAGCATAGTGGCGGCCAACCTGCCCGCCATCCATGGCCGCCATCTGGGGGCGGATCTGGCCGAGCTGCTGGGCCGACCGGTCAAGGTCGACAATGACGCCAACTGTTTCCTCTGGTCGGAAGTGCATCAGGGGGCCGCAGACGGTGCTGGCAGCGCCCTCGGCGTCACCATAGGCACCGGCATCGGCGGCGCCGTCTACCTGGCGGGCAAGCTCATCCAGGGGCGCAACTGGCTGGCGGGAGAGATAGGTCACTACCCGCTGCCCGCCACCATCCTGATGAAATACCCGGATTTGCCCCGTCCCCGCTGTGGCTGCGGGCGCCTGGTCTGTTTCGAAACCTATGCGTCGGGCACGGGCCTGGAGCGGCTATACCACCATGTTCATGGGGAACGGGTGAGCGGCCACCAGATCGTCGCCCGTGCCGATGCCCGTGAGGCGGCGGCCCTCTCGACCATCGACTGCTGGCTCGAGATCATCGCTGCCGGCCTCGCCACCGCCATCTCGGTGATTGATCCCGATGTGGTGGTGCTGGGGGGCGGCCTGAGCGCCCTGCCAGCCCTCTATGAGGAGCTGCCCAAACGTCTGCCCGGCCACCTGCTGCCCGGTGTCGCCCTGCCGGCGATCCGCGAGGCCCGCTTCGGTGGAGCCGGCGGTGTGCGCGGTGCAGCCCTGCTCAATCTGTGAGATCGGACAGAGGGTCTGATCTCCCCGAACAAGGAGTCATCATGACCCGTCTTGAAATCTGTATCGACAACCTCGAATCCCTGTTCACCGCCCAGGCGGCCGGCGCCGATCGCATCGAGCTCTGCTCTGCGCTGGGGCTGGGTGGCCTCACTCCCTCCTATGGCTTTATGCAGCTGGCTGCCCGCCACGCCACTGTGCCGGTGTACGCCATGATCCGTCCACGCGCCGGAGATTTTTGCTTCAACGACGGCGAGTTCGAGATGATGCTCTTGGATATCGCGGCCGCTCGTGCCGCCGGCCTGCAAGGGGTGGTGGTCGGTCTGCTGGATGAAGATGGACGGGTACCCGAAGGCAAGCTCCGGCAACTGGTCGAGGCGGCGGGGCCGCTCGGCGTCACCTTCCACCGGGCCATCGATCTCTCCTCCGACTGGCGGCTGGATCTCGAGACGATCGTCGCGGCGGGTTGCGAGCGCATTCTGAGCTCCGGCCATGCGCCGACCGCGCTGGCGGGGCTCGAAACCTTGCAGGCCATGCACCAGGCGCTGGCGGGACGGGCCAGCCTGATGCCGGGGGCCGGGGTCAACGCCGACAACGTGCGCACCATCATCGAATTCACCGGCGTCAATGAAGTGCACATGTCCGGCATGGGCTGGCGCGGCGGCATGGTGCCCCATGGTGTGAACATGGGCACCTCGGACGACGGCCGGGTCAACATCACCGACGGCGCCAAGGTCGCGGCGGTGCGGGCACTGCTGGACAAGGCCTGATACAGACCGTGCGGCGCCATGGTGCCGCTCTCTGTGACGTCAACATGGGCACCTCGGACGACAGCCGGGTCAACATCACCGACGGCGCCAAGGTCGCGGCGGTGAGGGCACTGCTGGACAGGGCCTGATACAGACTGTGCGGCGGCATGGTGCCCTGTTTTGCTCCCTTCTCCCCTTGCGGGAGAAGGGGCGGGGATGAGGGGGCCGATGTGAGGCGTCTCCCACCGGCGGGCAATTGAGGGGCGTCTTGGCAGCACGGTGCAAAAAAGTCTGTTATCATCCCGTCTCTTTTACCATCAGGACCCGGAGCAACCTCTCAATGTCCCAATACGACTCTATCGAACAGAAGGCCAGCTACGGCATCGGCCGCAACATGGGCGACCAACTGGCTCAGCAAGCCTTCGCCGGTCTGGATATCCCGGCCCTGCAACAAGGTCTGGCAGATGCCCTGAACGGTCTGGAGTTCGCGGTCAGCCGTGACGATATCAACGATGCCTTCCAGGTCATCACCGCCCGCATGCAGGAAGAGCAGGAAGCTGCCGCCAAGGCCGCTGCCGCCGAAGGCGAAGCCTTCCTGGCCGACAATGCCAAGCGCGCCGAAGTGAAGACCACCGACTCCGGTCTGCAATATGAAGTCATGGTCGAAGGCAATGGCGCCGTGCCGGTTGCCGGTCAGTCCGTGCGCGTGCACTACCACGGTACATTCACCCACGGTGGCGTGTTCGACAGCTCCGTTGCGCGCGGCCAACCGGCCGAGTTCCCGGTGACCGGCGTGATCGCCGGTTGGGTGGAAGCGCTGCAGATGATGCCGGTTGGCTCCAAGTGGAAGCTCTACATTCCGCAGGATCTGGCCTACGGTGCCCGTGGCGCCGGCTCCATCCCGCCGTACTCCGCTCTGGTATTCGAAGTGGAGCTGCTGGACATCCTGTGATCCGGCTGGTGTGATGCAAACGGCGACCCTGGGGTCGCCGTTTGTTTTTGGGCGCCCAAACGGGCCATGTGCCTTCGGCGGGGATTTGGATATAGTCAGAGCGTCGTCCATTCCGGCCATGTGAGGGAGACACGCCATGGCAGCCATCATCGAGGTCGTCGATCTCGTCAAGCACTTCCCCGGCGTCAAGGCGGTGGACGGGCTCAGCTTTGCCATTCCCGCCGGCAGTTGTTTCGGCCTGCTCGGCCCGAACGGGGCGGGCAAGACCACGACCATAGAGCTGCTGGAGGGGATCCTCACCCCGGACAGCGGCCGGATCCTGTTTCACGGCGCCCCGCGCGGCCCGGATTATCGCTCCCGCATCGGCATCCAGTTCCAGCACACGGCGCTGCAGGATTTCCTGACGGTGCGCGATACCCTGCGTCTGTTCGCCAGCCTCTACCCCAATCCCTTGCCACGGGAGCTGCTCATCGATCTGTGCGCCTTGGGCGAGTTCATCGACAGGGACAGTCGCAAGCTCTCGGGGGGCCAGCGTCAGCGCCTGCTGCTGGCCCTGGCCCTGCTCGGGGATCCCGAACTGCTGTTTCTGGATGAGCCCACCACAGGACTGGATCCCCAGGCACGCCACCACTTCTGGCAGCGAATAGAGGCGATCAAGGCCCAGGGCAAGACGGTGGTGCTCACCACCCATTACATGGACGAAGCGCAGCAGCTGTGCGATCTGATTGCCATCGTCGATCACGGCCACCTGCTCAGTCTGGATACGCCGGCTGCCTTGCTGGCTCAACACTTCGACGGCGTGCTGGTGCGTCTCGGGGGGCACCCGGCCCTGGCTGGGCTCGGCTATCCCCTGCGTCCGGTCGGTGATCAGGTGGAGCTCTGTTGCCCCGACGTGGCGACCCTGTTGCCAGCCTTGCTGGATCTTGGTGTGCCGCTCACCGGCATGCAGGTGCGTTCTCCCAATCTGGAAGATCTCTTCCTGAACCTGACCGGCCACAGCCTGCGGAGCGGCGCATGAGAGGGATGACCGAGTTCTGTCTGACCGTGGCCCCCGTGCTGCGGTACGCCTTGCCGACATCCAATCCCGGGAGTGGGCGATGAAGGGATCCCTCAGGCGCATAGGTGCGCTCTTCTATGCCCGCAACCTGGAGTTCGTACGCGATCGCGCGGCCCTGGTGTGGAACCTGCTTTTCCCGCTCCTGCTGGTCATCGGCTTCTCCCTCATCTTCTCCGGCCCGCCCAAGCCGCTGGTACAGATCGGGGTGGTGGGGGAACTGCCCGCAACCTATGCCCCGCTGCGCGCCGTGCCGCTGCTCAAGATCATCCCCTATGACGAGGCGTCGAGAGGTCAGCTCAAGGTCCGTCACCATCAGCTGGACCTGCTGCTCTCACCCGCCGGGGGGCGTTACTGGATAAACCCGGACGCTCCTCAGGGGGCCATGGCCGAGTATCTGCTGCGCCAGGCGGTGCAGGTGCCCTTGCAAAGAGAGACCCTGAGCGGGCGCGCCATCCGCTACGGCGACTGGCTGCTGCCCGGGGTGATCGGCATGAACCTGATGTTCTCCGGCCTGTTCGGGGTCGGGTTCGTCATCGTGCGTTATCGCAAGAACGGGGTGCTGAAACGGCTGCGAGCCACGCCGCTCGGCGCGCTGGAGTTTCTCTTCGCCCAGTTGCTGTCACGGGTGCTGATCACCCTGGTGGTGAGCCTGCTGGTCTTCTGCGCGGCCTACTGGCTGCTGGATGTGCCCCTCATCGGGTCGGGGTGGCTGCTGCTGGTGATCGCCCTGGCGGGAGGAACGGCCATGGCCTCCCTTGGCCTGCTCATCGCCGCTCGCCTGCAGAACGAGGAGCTGGCGAGCGGTTTGCTCAATCTCATCAGCTTGCCCATGATGTTTTTATCCGGAGTCTGGTTCTCGCTGGAAGGCGCGCCCGCCTGGCTGCAGCAGCTTGCGGCCAGGCTGCCCCTCAGCCAGATCATCGAAGCAGCCCGCGCCGTGATGCTGGAAGGGGCGGGATGGCAGGAGGTGGCAGGCCCTCTGGGTCAGGTCATGGTGTTCGCCCTGGTGTGCATCTCGCTGGGCGCCATGCTGTTCAAATGGAGTGCAAAATGAAACCTGTTCTGTGGTTGTTGCTGGTGGCGGCCTTGCCTGTGCAGGCAGGCACCCTGCGTTGCAAGAACGCCTTGCTGACCGAGGGAGACACCACGGCAGAGCTGCTGGTTCGCTGCGGCCAGCCGATGCTCAAGGAAGATCTCACCCGCTTCGAGGAGAACGGCTTCGGGGCGAGAGTGACGGTCAAGTATGCCGAGCGCTGGACCTACAACTTCGGCAAGCGGGAATTCATGCAGTTTGTCACCGTCGAAAACGGCGTCATCACCGACATTGCGGATGGTCCACGGGGAGGATGACCTCCTGGTTTTCTGAAGCCCAGTGTGCGGGAGATGAGGTCACCATTTCCCCGCTTTTTAGCTCCTGTTTATTTGCTTTTCCCTGCCTGTTTTCGCCATTTATCCATATGGGGTCATGCTGCCTCACTCTGGTGCTTTTGGCATAAAACCGAACCTGATGAGTCAGTTGTCAGCAGAAATGGCTGCCCCAATGCGGTGCAGCCAATTTATTTTCGAAAAATAATCCTCATGCCAAGAAGGGTTTTAAGCAGCAGGCTATTTGGCAAATAAGGGTCTACTTTTGATTCTGAGAGTGCATATTCCCCCGTTCAGATATTTTGTTCTGTTGCACCATGGTTGGGCCGGATTGCACCGATTGACAGGTTTTTCTGCGGCTGGATAAGCTGCCAAAAAGCAGGGAAACGATGGCATCTCGCTAGATTTTGATGCCTGTTCGAATCAAACCACAGGGAAGAGTGACATGAAGCAGATACACAAGGCAGGTATGGTGATGGCGCTGTCGCTGATGGCAGCCAATGCGTGGGCGGACGGTACGCTGGATGCCGTCAAGAAGAAGGGATTCGTGCAGTGCGGGGTCGGTGACGGCCTGCCCGGGTTCTCCAACCCGGATGCCAAGGGAACCTGGACCGGGCTCGATGTGGACGTGTGCCGCGCCGTGGCCGCCGCGGTACTGGGGGATGCCAGCAAGGTCAAGTATGTCTCCCTCACCGCCAAGGAGCGCTTTACCGCCCTGCAGTCCGGGGAGGTGGATCTGCTCTCGCGCAACACCACCTGGACCCTGACCCGGGATGGGTCGCTGGGCCTCACGTTCGCCGGGGTGAACTACTACGACGGGCAGGGGTTCCTGGTCAAGCAGTCCCTCGGGGTCAAGAGCGCCAAGGAGCTTGACGGTGCCGCCGTCTGTATCCAGTCCGGTACCACTACCGAGCTCAACCTGGCCGACTATTTCCGCGCCAATGGCGGCATGAAGTACACCCCAGTGGTGTTCGATACCTCGGATCAGACCGTCAAGGGCTTCGAAGCTGGCCGCTGTGACGTGCTGACCTCGGATCAGTCCCAGCTCTATGCCCTCAAGATCAAGCTCACCAAGCCAGAGGAAGCCGTGGTGCTGCCGGAGGTCATCTCCAAGGAGCCGCTGGGCCCAGCCGTGCGTCAGGGTGACGATCAGTGGTTCAAGGTGGTGCGCTGGAGCCTCAACGCCATGCTCAATGCCGAGGAGGCAGGAGTCACCTCTGCCAACGTGGACGAGATGCTCAAATCCACCAACCCTGACATCCGTCGCCTGCTGGGGCTGGAAGAGCCCAAAGGGACTGTGCTGGGGCTGGATGACAAATGGGCCTACAACATCGTCAAACAGGTCGGCAACTACGGTGAATCCTTCGATCGCAACGTCGGTGCCGGTTCCCCCCTCAAGATTGATCGCGGCATCAATGCCCTCTGGAACAAGGGCGGTCTGATGTACGCGCCACCCATCCGCTGAGTCGACAGTCACCGGGGGGCCTGGCCCCCCATGTTTTCCCTGGCTTTGTCGGAGTCATCCTCATGGCGTTACACGCATCAAACCATAGGAAAGAACAGGGCCGCTGGTGGTATGACGCCAAGGTGCGGGCGCTGCTCTTCCAGTGCCTGGCCATCGCGGCGGTTATCGGGTTTCTGTTCTACATCGTCAACAATGCCCTGACCAATCTGGCCACCCGTGGCATCACCACAGGCTTTGATTTTCTGGGCAACACGGCCGGTTTCGGCATCTTGCAGAGCCTCATCCCCTACGACGAGACCTATACCTTCGGTCGCACCTTCGTGGTGGGCCTGCTCAACACCCTGCTGGTCTCCGTGCTCGGCATCCTGTTTGCCACCCTGCTCGGGTTCGCACTCGGGGTCGCGCGCCTGTCGCGCAACTGGCTGGTGGCCAAGATAGCGGCCGTCTACATAGAGACGTTTCGCAACATCCCGCTGCTGCTGCAGATCTTCTTCTGGTACTTCTCGGTGCTGCGTACCCTGCCTTCCCCGCGTCAGAGCGTGGATATAGGCGGGCTCGCCTTCCTCAACGTGCGGGGCTTCTATCTGCCCAAGCCCCTGTTCGAAGAGGGATTCGGCTACGTGCTCTGGGCACTGGTGCTGGCGGTGCTGCTGAGCTGGGGGCTGGGCCGCTGGGCTCGCCGCCGTCAGGCCCTGACCGGCAGGATCTTCCCGTTCTGGCGCTGTGTGGCCGCCCTGGTCATGCTGCTCCCGGGGATCACCTTCCTGCTGGCGGGCAGCCCGCTCAGCTGGAGCGTGCCTGCGCTGCAAGGGTTCAACTTCCGGGGGGGGCTGACGGTGCTGCCGGAGCTCGCGGCCCTCTTGCTGGCGCTCACCATCTATACGGCGGCCTTCATCGCCGAGATAGTGCGATCCGGCATCCTGGCCATCAGCAAGGGTCAGACTGAGGCGGCTTCCGCCCTCGGGCTCTCGCCCACCAAGACGCTGCGGCTGGTGATCATTCCCCAGGCCATGCGGGTCATCATTCCTCCCTTGACCAGCCAGTATCTGAACCTCACCAAGAACTCCTCCCTGGCGACCGCCATCGGCTATCCGGATCTGGTCTCGGTGTTCATGGGGACGACTCTCAACCAGACAGGGCAGGCCATCGAGGTCATCGCCATGACCATGGGGGTCTATCTCGTCATCAGTATCACCACCTCGGTGCTGATGAACATCTACAACCGCAGAATGACGCTGGTTGAGCGCTAGGGAGCTGTCATGTTCGTGAATGAATTGCAGGAGGCGCTGCCGCCTCCCAACCACCGTCGGGGGCCGCTCGCCTGGATCAGGCAGAACCTTTTCCCCAACTGGTGGAACGGCCTGCTGACCCTGGTGCTGGCCTATCTGTTGCTGCCACTCATCTGGTCTGCACTGGACTGGGCGCTGTTCTCGGCCACCTGGCAGGGGAGCAGTCGCGAGGCCTGCGTCCAGGGCGGTGCCTGCTGGATCTTCATCGAGAGCCGGCTGGGGCAGTATCTCTATGGCTTCTACCCGGCCGATCAGTACTGGCGCATCAACCTGACCTTCGCCGGTCTGGCGGCGCTGCTGGCCTTGCTCATCTGGCCAAAGACCCCGCGCAAGGGGTGGCTGGCGCTCTTCACCCTGCTGGTGTTCCCTGTCATCGCCTTCTTCCTCATCCATGGGGGAGCGGGGCTGGAGGTGGTGGAAACGAACCGCTGGGGCGGGCTGATGCTCACCCTGGTGCTGGCGGTGGTGGGCATAGTGGTCGCACTGCCGTTCGGCATCCTGCTGGCACTGGGGCGTCGCTCCCACATGCCGGTCATCTCCAGCCTCTGTACCGTCTACATCGAGTTCTGGCGGGCGGTGCCGCTCATTACTGTGCTCTTCATGGCGTCCGTCATGCTGCCACTGTTCATGAGTACCGAGGTGGAGCTCGACAAGCTGCTGCGGGCGCTCATCGGCATCATCCTGTTCCAGGCGGCCTATGTGGCCGAGGTGGTGAGAGGGGGGCTGCAGGCGATCCCCAAGGGGCAATATGAGGCGGGGGATGCCCTCGGGCTCTCCTACTGGAAGGTGATGGGCCTCATCATCATGCCCCAGGCCCTCAAGATCACCATTCCTTCCCTGGTGAACACCTTTATTTCCCTGTTCAAGGACACCAGCCTGGTGCTGATCATCGGGCTGTTCGATCTGCTGGCCATCTCCAAGGTGGCCCTGGCGGATCCGGCCTGGCTGGGGTATTCCACCGAAGCTTATGTCTTTATCGCCATGATCTTCTGGATGTTCTGTTTTGGCATGTCCCGCTACTCCATCTATCTGGAGCGCAAACTCAACACGGGCCACAAGCATTAGGAGTCGTTCTGATATGAAAACGGACGCAGTTGTCGAACTGAAAGAGGTCAACAAGTGGTACGGTGAGTTTCACGTGCTGCGCAACATCAACCTGCAGGTGGGCAGAGGGGAGAAGATCGTCATCTGTGGACCATCGGGGTCGGGCAAGTCCACCATGATCCGCTGCATCAACCGGCTGGAAGAGCACCAGAGCGGAGACATCCTGGTCAAGGGCACGGCCCTGACCTCGGATCTCAAGAACATCGAGACGGTGCGCCGGGAGGTGGGCATGGTGTTCCAGCACTTCAACCTCTTCCCCCATCTGACCGTGCTGGAGAACTGTTGCCTGGCGCCCATTTGGGTCAAGCAGTTGCCGCGCAAGGAGGCCGAGGAGATCGCCATGAACTTCCTGCGCCGGGTGCGGATCCCCGAACAGGCGCTCAAGTATCCGGGGCAGCTCTCCGGTGGCCAGCAGCAGCGGGTCGCCATCGCCCGCAGTCTCTGCATGAATCCCCAGGTCATGCTGTTTGACGAGCCGACGTCTGCGCTGGATCCCGAGATGGTGCGGGAGGTGCTGGATGTGATGGTGGAGCTGGCCCACGAGGGGATGACCATGCTCTGCGTCACCCACGAGATGGGGTTTGCCAAGCAGGTGGCGGACAGGGTGATCTTCATGGACCGGGGGCAAATCATCGAAGAGAACGTGCCGGATCAGTTCTTTGACAACCCCCAGTCCGATCGGACCAAGCTCTTCCTCTCCCAGATCCTGCAGCACTGAGGCAGGGCACAACCTTCAGAAAAACAGCCCGCACGCTCGAATGAGCGGCGGGCAAATGTGTACATGGAAGTCGACGACAGACAGAAAGGAGTATGTCAGCCCGGCAACAGGGTGGTGGTGCGCAGATCGCGCACGGCCAGGTTGATCTGCCGGGCCAGGCTCAGCGCCTGATGACAGCTCAACGGCTTCACATCGATAATCCCCCCTTGAAACTCAAACCGCCCCAGTGCTTCAACCATGAAACTTCCATGATGGAAGCTCTTGATATAGCGAGCTATTCGACGGGGAGACCACTGCTTGAACACCTTCATGGCAAGAGACCCTGTTGTTTGGACAGGGCACACTATGCCGACGGACCGTGACACTGATGTGACACTTGATAAAGATTTGTATGAATCTGTCTTGTGATCGGCTGGCGTGCAGCCCCGGCGTTGAAAAAGTAGTGAGAGTCCGGGTCAGGGGCCCGATATACTGCGGCCATTGCAGACATGACAAAGGTGCCGCACGTGGAGTGGGTGGACATAGTAGACGAGCAGGACAGGGTGATCGGGGTGGCTGAGCGCGCCAGGGTGCGTCAGGAAAACCTGCGCCATCGTGCCAGCTACATCCTGGTGCTGGATGAGGCTGAGCGCATCCTGGTGCAGCGGCGCACCCCGAGCAAGGATTTTTGCCCCGGCATGCTGGATGCCTGCGCCGGTGGCGTGGTGACCACGGGGGAGGCCATGGCCCTTTCCGCCCGGCGGGAGCTGGCCGAGGAGCTGGGGATCCACGACGTGCCCCTGCAGGATTACGGCACCTTCTATGCCGAAGGGGAGGCGAGCGGCAGCCGCTACCGGGTCTGGGGCGGCCTGTTCAGCTGTCACTATCAGGGGCCGCTGCAACTGCAGGCCGAAGAGGTGAGCGAGGTGCACTGGATGAGCCTGGGCGAGATAGCCGATCGGGCGGACGAGTTCACGCCCGACTCCCTGCTCGCCATCGCCACCTGGCAGGCAAGGCGCCTGCCATCAGGCCAGAAATAGGGGCGACAGGCGTTCGCTCCCCGATCGCTTGGTTGCTGCTCGATGGACCCCTTCGCCTTCTGGTGGAATGGGGTAGACTGGGCCTCTTTGAACCACAGAAGGATGCGTCATCATGATCACGGTCGGTCAATCCCTGCCCGCAGGGGAATTTACCTTTATCACCGCCGAGGGCAAGCAGGTGAAGGATACCCAGGCCCTGTTTGCCGGCAAGCGGGTGGTGCTCTTTGCGGTGCCCGGCGCCTTCACCCCCACCTGCTCCAACGCTCACCTGCCGGGCTACGTGGTCCTGGCCGATCAGTTCAAGGCCAAGGGGGTGGAACTGTGCTGTCTGTCGGTCAACGACGCCTTCGTGATGAAGGCGTGGCAAGAGGCCCAGAACGCCTCTGCCATCACCATGATGGCGGACGGTGACGGCAGCTGGACCCGGGCACTGGGTCTGGCCAAGGAGACCGGGGCCTTCGGCGGCGTGCGGGCCCAGCGTTTCGCGCTCATCGCCAACGATGGTGTGGTGGAGCGGCTCTTCGTGGAGGCGCCAGGCAAGTTCGAGGTGTCGGATGCCCAGAGCCTGCTGGCGGCGCTGTGAAAGATTAATCGGTGTTTGATTACACCTTGAAATAGCAAGCGGCCCCGTTACACTGAGGCCGCGTTTGGATGGAGCCAGGCAACTTGCCTGGCTCTCGTGTTTGCCGTGGATGAGATAGAACAATATGACCCTGGCTTTTGTTGCCCTGATTGCCGGACTGGCGTTGCTGGTCTGGAGTGCCGACAAGTTCGTGGACGGCGCCGCCGCCACCGCCCGTTACGCCGGTATGCCGCCGCTGCTGATCGGCATGGTGATCATCGGTTTTGGTACCTCGGCCCCCGAGATGGTGGTCTCCGCGCTGGCGGCCTCCCAGGGCAATCCCGGGCTCGCGCTCGGCAATGCCTATGGCTCCAACATCACCAATATTGCCCTGATCCTGGGTCTGACCGCCCTGATCAGCCCCATCGCCGTCGCCTCCCAGGTGGTGCGCAAGGAGATCCCCATCCTGCTCGGCATCACCCTGCTCTCCGGCGCCCTGCTCATCGACGGCAATCTGGGCCGGATGGATGCCGCCATTCTGGGGGCCGTGTTCGCAGTGCTGATGGGCTGGTCCATCTGGGCCGGCATGAACGGCAAGGGGGATGCGCTGGATACGGATACCGAGGAGGACATCGTCTCCGAGGGGATGCCTCTCAAGAGCGCCATCCTCTGGCTCATCATTGGCCTGGTGCTGCTGATCGGGGCTTCCCGTCTGCTGGTGTGGGGGGCGGTGACCATCGCCCAGGGTTTTGGCATCAGCGATCTGGTGATTGGCCTGACCATAGTCGCGGTGGGGACCTCCCTGCCGGAGCTGGCATCGTCCCTCATCGCCATTCGCAAGAACGAGCACGATCTGGCCCTTGGCAACGTGCTGGGTTCCAACCTGTTCAACACCCTGGCCGTGGTGGGCATCGCCGCCGGCATCCACCCGCTCGAGGTGGCGCCCGAAGTGCTTTCCCGCGACTGGAGCATCATGATGGGGCTGACCCTGTTGCTGCTGGTGATGTGTCTGGGCCGCAAGGGGCAGGGGCGCATCAACCGGCTGGAGGGGGGCGTGCTGCTCGCCTGCTTCGTCGCCTACACCGGCTGGCTGCTGACGAGCCAGTTCATCTAGTCTGGTGATGAAATGAAAGAGGGGACGCCGCGGCGTCCCCTCTTTTTTGTGCGCGGGGCCTGGTCTCAGGCCACGGCAACCAGCTTCTGCTTCTGGGCGCTGTCCAGGATCAGGATGCTCGCCTTGGGGAAGAAGTTGAAGGTGGAGGCGGAGGCCCAGGTGTAGGCCCCCATCACCCGACCCACCACCAGCTCGCCGATCTCGAGATCCGGCAGCATGATGCTGTCGCGGATGACGTCCACGCTGTCGCAGGTGGGCCCGGAGAGCACCGCATTGTGCAGTTCGCCGTGGGCATAGGGCGTGCTCACCGGGTAGGTGACGTGGTCGTAGAGCTGGCCGTTGTAGCTGCCGTAGAGACCGTCATCCAGGTAGTACCAGATCTTGTCGCCGCGGTGGGCCTTGCCCATCACGCTGGAGACCGAGGTCATGGCCGGCGCGCTGATGAAGCGGCCCGGCTCGGCAATCTTCTGCACCGTGGCGGGCAGCTTGGCCAGGGCCTCGCGGATCGGGGCGCAGAAACCGTCGATGTCGAACTCGCCGCCGTCATAGTCCACCGGGAAGCCGCCACCGATGTCCAGCACCCAGGGCTTGAGCCCGAGCTCCCAGGCCTGCTCCATGATCTCGCGGCAGGCGTCGATGGCCTGCACGTGGCGACGGGCGTGGGGCACCTGGGAGCCGACGTGGAACGACAGCCCCATCACCTTGATCCCCTTGGCCTGGGCCAGTTGCAGCAACGGCAGTGCCTGCTCCGGGGTGCAGCCGAACTTCTTGGAAAGATCGACCTTGGTCTCGGGGTTCGGGAAGCTGACCCGCAGCAACAGTTTCACTTCATCCTTGTAGGGCAGGAACTTTTCCAGCTCCAGCGGGTTGTCATAGACAAACACGGTGCAGCCGAATTCCAGGGCATAACGGATGTCGCTGTCACGCTTGATGGGATGGGTATGGATGCAGCGTCCCGGGCGAACCCCTTGGCTGCGCACCAGATCCACTTCGCCATTGGTGGCCAGATCGAAACAGGCCCCCTCTTCCTTCAAGACAGAGACCACCGCCTCGTGGGGCAGGGGCTTGAGTGCATAATGCAAGCGCACATCGGGCAGGGCGGCCGCCAGGGCC
The DNA here is from genome assembly GCF_014168615.1 of Aeromonas sp. WP2-W18-CRE-05. Lineage (NCBI taxonomy): Bacteria > Pseudomonadati > Pseudomonadota > Gammaproteobacteria > Aeromonadales > Aeromonadaceae > Aeromonas > Aeromonas sp. WP2-W18-CRE-05. The sequence continues at coordinate 1,261,453 of NZ_AP021917.1, forward strand.
CGATACTGTTTGCGGACGGCTGCCTTGTCGAGCAGCAGCAGGGGGGAGCCGAATTGTTCAACCAACTGACGGTAATCTTGTGCGACCAGGGTCTCGTTCATTCTCTTTTGATAGTCCTTAGGGGGCGTGATATGCCCAAGCCATATGCGATTGAACCGGCGACGGCCGGCTCAGGCGAGCGGTCCGGAGGGACCCACCAGGCACATTGCATAACTCCCTTGCAAGGTGCTTAGTTATGCGCGGGATTATCGGCTTATTGAGTTTGTGTGCAAGCATTTTGATTGGATATGTCGGCAAGTTTTTCTGGTCGAGACGAAACAGGCTCTTGATACGGGGAGCGATCAGGGCCGTGATGGGGAGCACCTCCGAAGGGAGCTTGATAAGCTGTTGATAGTTAACGAACTAATAACATCAGACCCGGGGGTTGCGGCCAGGTAAAAAGGGGGCGCCGGGGCCAGGGAGTGCGAGACAGCTCACATTTTTTGGATTACCATGCCCGCTTCCTGATCCAAACTAGTTCGGATGAAGGTAGCAGGAGAGCGATGGGCAACCATCCACCGAAGAAGTGAATCTTTCAGGTACCGGGCAACCGGTGTGGACTGCTACTGGACGATACTCTGGAGAGACCCGTTGAATCGGGCGCCGAAGGAGCAAGGCACCGTGATTGCATCGCAATCTGGCGCCGGAAACTCTCAGGCAAAAGGACAGAGGGGATGGGATGGTTGTACCTGAGCTTGGAACTGTTCACGGTCTGTCACGAGAGGTCGTCAGCAAGGTAAAGAGCAGCGCAGGAACCGGAGTGTATGTAAATACATGAGCCTCTCGGTCCCAGATAAGCGAGCTGCGCATAACCCTTGATCACGACCTCGCAGCAAGAGTGTGAACACGTTTTTGGCCCGCATCCGATCGCCTCTGGTTGATCGCGACACCTATGGGAAGATCATCCTTCTCCTCCTTAATCGTTGTTTTTTAAGGAGGATGCATGTCATCAATTCAATCGGCGCTCGCCGCCATCGATAGCTTTATCTGGGGTCCCCCCCTGCTGATCCTGCTGGTCGGGACCGGTATCTATCTCACCTGGCGATTGGGTCTGCTTCAGATCGTGCGTTTGCCGCTGGCCCTCAAGCTGGTCTTTGGCCGCGATCAGGGGCAGGGCAAGCAAGGGGATGTCTCCAGCTTTGGTGCCCTGTGCACCGCCCTCTCCGCCACCATCGGCACCGGCAACATCGTCGGGGTCGCCACCGCCATCAAGCTTGGCGGCCCGGGCGCCCTGTTCTGGATGTGGATGGCCGCCCTGTTCGGCATGGCCACCAAGTACGCCGAGTGCCTGCTGGCGGTGAAATATCGCCAGCAGGACGCCAACGGCCAGATGGCAGGTGGCCCCATGTACTATCTGGAGAAGGGGCTCGGCTCCAGGCCGCTCGCCAAGCTGTTTGCCCTGTTCGGCATCGGCGTCGCCTTCTTCGGCATCGGTACCTTCCCCCAGGTCAACGCCATCAGTGATGCCATGAGCCTCTCCTTCTCGGTACCCCGTGAAGTGACCGCCGTGGTGCTGACCCTGATCGTGGCGCTGGTGACCCTGGGGGGCATCCAGTCCATCTCCAGCGTGTCGAGCAAGGTGGTGCCTTTCATGGCCATCTTCTACATCGTCGCCTGTGCCGGGGTGCTGGTGAACAATGCAGGCGCCCTGCCCGATGCGGTCATGCTGGTGATCGGGAGCGCCTTCACCGGCCATGCGGCCACCGGCGGTTTCGTCGGCGCCGGCATCATGCTGGCGATCCAGTCCGGGGTGGCGCGCGGGGTCTTCTCCAACGAGTCGGGCCTGGGCTCGGCCCCCATCGCGGCGGCGGCGGCCAAGACCGATTCCTGCGTGGAGCAGGGGCTGGTCTCCATGACCGGCACCTTCATCGACACCCTCATCATCTGTACCATGACCGGCCTGACGCTGGTGGTGACCGGGGTGTGGAGCGGCGATGCAAGCGGTGCGGCCATGACCAGTCTGGCCTTTGCCCAGGGGCTGGATGCCCATGTGGGCCAGTATCTGGTGAGCATCGGCCTCTTGTTCTTCGCCTTTACCACCATCCTTGGCTGGAATTACTACGGCGAGCGCTGCACCGAGTACCTGTTCGGGGTGAAGGCGATCAAACCCTACCGCCTCATCTATCTGGTGCTGGTGGCGAGCGGTGCCTTCCTCCATCTGGACCTGATCTGGCTCTTGGCCGACATCGTCAACGGCCTGATGGCGGTGCCCAACCTCATCGGCCTCATCGGCCTGCGCCACGTGGTGATTGCCGAGACCCGCGCCTACTTCAGCCGGGACCGGGATACGGAGTCCGAGCCCGAGCCGCAGACGGCCTGATGAGAAGCGGGCCTGCGGGCGGCCCTGTCACCGGGCCCCTGTCCATGGCGTCAACCGGGATCCGGGCTGGGATGGCAAAACCCGGGGCTTGATCCCGGCTCCTCTGACAATATCTGTGCGAAATACGCAAAAGCCACGACGCTCATCGTGGCTTTTTTGCATTTTACGCAATGAATGGCGGCGCTTGTTGCCCCCAGGGGGTCAGGGGGAGGGAATATCTCCGGTGAGCCGCTGCGCCAGCGCCCTGCTCACCCGGCTCACCAGGGCCGCCTCCTCCCCCTGCCAGCCAATGGCGTGGGCCAGGGTGGTGGAGGTGCCCGGAGCAAAGCGCAGCTCGCCCCCGGCCAGTTCGTAGAAGCGGCTCGCCATCCGGGTGCCCTCGTCCACATCCCCCGCCACCAGCAGCATGGCCTGGGCCAGCACGGCGCCGTCGTGATCCCGGCCCGGCGCCAGCCAGCGCTGGGCGGTGCCGGTCACCTTGCGCCCCCCGATCACCAGGTTGTACTGGCCGTCGCAAAACGAGCCGGGCACGAAGTCGTAGCTGCCCGCAAGACCGTATTCCTCCAGCAGGGCGAGCAGGGGCGCCCCCAGCAGCCGGTAGTAGTGGGCCAGATCCGTGGTGGTGCGGGGCAGCATGAGGGAGAGGTTGAGGATGCCGGCGCCGTGGGGCACGGCGGTGCCGCCGCTGTCGCGCACGAACACCGGCCAGCCCTCGGCGGCCAACTGCTCGCAGGCGGCCTGGTAGCGGGGCAAACGAGTGTCCTTGCGGGTGACGATGAGGCATTGGGGGCCCTGCCAGAGGAGGGCACGGGGCTGGCCGTCGTGGGCGCACTCCCGCAGCCAGCGCTGCTCCTCGGCCAGGATCTGGTCGGGTGTCTGGTGGGCGGGTGGCGGGGGCAGCAGGGTATAAGGCATGAGAGGCATCCTTTGGCAGAGGCTGCCAAGCACAGTACGCGCGGGGGCAAACAAGGTAAAGCCCCGCATGGCGGGGCTTTGGTGCAAGGATGGCGGAGGGTCAGGCCTGTACGGCGGTGCGCTTGGGCAGCAGCAGGTTCAAGATGATGGCGGTGAGGCCGCCGGTGGCGACGCCGTAGGAGAGCACGCTCCTGGCCAGCTCCGGCAGGTGTTGCAGCACCTCGGGCACCTGGGCCACTCCGAGACCCATGGCGAGCGACACCGCCAGGATCATCAGGGCACGGCGGTCCAGCTCCTCCCGGGAGATGATGCGCACCCCGGCGGCGATGGTCCCGAACATGACGATGGTGGCGCCGCCGAGCACGGGTTCAGGTATTTGTTGCACCAGGCTCGCCACCGCCGGGAACAGGCCGAGCAGGGCCAGCATGGCGGCGATGAAGAGGCCGACATGGCGGCTGGCCACCCCGGTCAGCTGGATGACGCCGTTGTTCTGGGCGAAGGTGGACATGGGGAAGGTGGAGAAGACCGCCGCCAGCATGGAGTTGGCGCCATCGGCCAGCACGCCTCCCTTGATCCGCGCCATGTAGACCGGCCCTTCCAGCGGCTCGCCAGAGATGTCGGAGGTGGCGGTCATGTCGCCGATGGCTTCCAGCGCCGTCACAACGAAGATGATGGCGAGCGGCACGAACAGCTGCCAGTCAAAGCCGAGCCCGTAGTGCAGCGGAACAGGCACCATCAGCAGCGGGCCGTCGAAGGTGGGGGCAGCCACCTTGCCCAGCAGCAGCGCCACCGCATAGCCCGCCAGCATGGCGATCATGATGGCGGAGAGGCGCAGCCAGGGGTTGCGACTGCGCTGCATCAGCACGATGAGGCCGAGCACCAGCAGGGAGAGAAAGAGGTTGGTGTGGCTGGCGAAGCTGCCGTCCGCCAGGGCGCCGTAGCCGCCCCCCATGCTGATGAGCCCTACCTTGATGAGAGTCAGGCCGATGAGCAATACCACGATGCCGGTCACCAGCGGGGTGATGATCCGTTTGACCAGGTGCAGGAAGCGGCTCATGACGACGATGGTGAGGGCCGCTGCCAGCATGGTGCCGAACAGGGTACCCAGCAGATCGTCGGTGGGCATGGCCGCCTGCTTGAGGGCGAGGCCGGAGGCGATGATGGGACCGAGGAAGTTGAAGCTGGTGCCCTGTACCGAGAGCAGGCCGGAACCGAGGGGGCCGAAACGGCGGGTCTGGATGAAGGAGGCGATGCCGGACATGACCAGGGACATGGAGACGATGTAGCGGGTGTCGTCGGCGGGGAGGCCGAGGGCATTGGCGATGATGAGGGGCGGGGTGATGATGGCGACAAACATGGCGAGCATATGCTGCAGGGCGGCGAACAGGGTCTGGGGCAGGGGGGGGACATCCTCGATGCCGTAGACCAGTTCGCTGTGGGCTCGCCTGGGGGGATGGGCCTCTCGGATGGCGCTTGGGGCGGCAGCCTGTTCCATAAATACCTCGAATGTGTGGGGGGAGGGGAGAAAATTGGGCGCTATTTTAGTGATTGGCATCGCGCTTTCCAGCGCTAATTGAGCGCAAACTCGTTTATTTTCTGATGGGTTGAAACGTTTTCCTGTGGCGATTAAGATCCGCCGGTTTGTGTGAGACCGATCCCTCACAAAGGGGAGGGAGGCTAATGCATCAGGATGGGGACGGTGTAGAATGAGCCCTCGGTTCGAAGATGGAGACTCTGGATGCTGAAGCTGTCGGAGTTCTGGAGTGCCCGCGCCCACTCCGAAGATTTTACCCTGACCCGGATGGGCTTCATGACGGTGCGGCTGCGGCTGCTCACCTGTCTGCTGATGGCGGGGCTCCCGAGCTGGGCTCTGGTGGACTGGCTGACCCTGCCAGCCATCCAGTTCGAGGCGCTGTTCCAGGTCAGGATCTTCTGCCTGCTGGCCCTCTCGCCCCTCATCCCCCTCTCCTATCTCATCCACTTCAAGCGCGAGCGCATGAAGCTGGCGCTGGGCTACCTGATGGCGGTGATGATGCTCTTCTCCCTCATCTGCCTGCACAGCTTCGGCGCGGATCAGGAGATGCAGGCGGGCTACATGGCCTTCCCCTATCTGCTCATCAGTCTGTTCGCCATCTTCCCCATTCCCCTCTCCCTCAGCCTGCAACTGGCGGGGGGCATTCTGGCCACCATGCTGGCGGGCAACTGGCTGCTGGTGGGCCAGCCCCTCTGGAGCGTGCAGACCCTCAACCAGGTCTGGCTGCTGGGGCTCTTTGCCATCGCCAGCGCCTGGGTGCAGTGCGGCCAGCTCAACATGCTGCTGCAACTCTATCGGGAGTCCACCACGGACGAGTTGACCGGCATGATGAACCGCCGCCTGCTGATGAAGCAGCTCGAGAAGGCGAGGGCCGCCATGATCCGCAAACAGGCTCCCTTCGCGGTGCTGCTGCTGGATCTGGACCGCTTCAAGCGCATCAACGACACCTTCGGCCATCTGGCGGGGGATGCGGTGCTCAAGGAGGTGGCGGCCACCCTGTCGGAGCAGCTGGAGCCCGGCATGGTGCTCGGGCGTTACGGCGGGGAGGAGTTTGCCATCCTGTTGCCCGGTTGCACGGATCTGGCACAGGCCAAGCGGGTGGCGGAGCGGCTACGGGTCGCGGTGGAAGCGAGGTTGGTGAAAAGCCCCACCTCCGACGAACTGCTGGAGGTGACGGTGAGCATCGGTCTGACCCTGGCCCAGCGTGGCGAGGGGGTGGAGGATCTGCTCAACCGGGCTGACGAGTGCCTCTACATGGCCAAGATGGCGGGTCGCAACTGCGTGGTGGCCGAGGCCGACAAACCCGCAGGCGATGCAGGGCGCACAAAAACGAATGCCGCCTGAGGGCGGCATCCGGTGATGACGGGGCTGGCGTCAGGCCAGGGTGTATTTGCCGGAGAGCTGCTGGGCCAGCAGCTTGAACATGTTGAACACCGCCATGGTCTTGCCGGTCGGGGTGCCGTCCTCTGCCAGGAAGAACTCCCCCTTGAACACCAGAATGTCCCCCTTCTGCTCCACCGAGTCGGCGCGCATGCCGTGGATGAAGTCCTCGTGTTCACGAATGATCTTGTTGGCCATCTCCAGCAGGGCAGTCTCGGTGATCCGCTCTTTTTGTGGTTGCATGCTCGTCTCCTTAAACGACTACTGGGCAGGGGCACAAGGGTCGGCATGGCCGGCGCACCCCGCCTCTGATTGAAGAGGGGGCCAGCATACTGCAAAGCGGGATTTTCTGTCATTGATATGACCCCGCATTTTCCCGCTTTGCGCTCTTCCCTTATCCCAGCACCAGATTGCGCAGCCAGCGGCGCTGGCGAATGCGGCGCTGCACCAGCAGCACCTTGGAGAGCTCCTCCAGCAGGACCACGGCCACCACCCAGGAGAGGGGCCAGCCCAGCAGGCTGACCGCCACCCAGGCCAGCGGCAGGCCGATGCACCACATGCCGACGATGTCGATGAAGATGCTGTAGTTGACGTCCCCCCCCGAGCGCAGCACCCCGACGATCCCCACCATGTTGAACACCTTGAGCAGCATGCCCAGACACATGATGGCGAGCACCTGGCCGGCCTCAGTCATCAGCTCGCCCGGCAGGTTGCCGACCCATTGCAGCAGGCTGCCCTGCATCAGCCAGACGGCGGTCCCCACCAGCAGGGCGCCGACGGGGGCCAGCAGCAGGAAGAGCTGGGAGTGTTGCCAGGCCTCGTCATACTCCTCTGCCCCGAGCCGGTGACCGAGCAGGGTGGAGCAGGCCACCGCCAGCCCGAAGAAGAGGGAGATGAGGATGCTCTCCAGCGTGCCGAGGGTGGTCATGATGGCCAGGGCGTCGGTGCCGAGGTGCGCGTAGAGGAAGCCGTAGAGCAGCATGCCGAAGGCCCAGAGCCCGTCGTGCAGCAACAGCGGCAGGGCGATCAGGGTGAAGCGCACCACCTCCTTGCGCCTGAAGGCGGCGAGCCAGTCTTGCTTGCGCGGGATGAGACGGGGCTCGGCACGCCACACATAGGCAAGCAGCAGCGCGGTCTGGAGCAGGCGCGAAAGGGTGGTACCCCAGGCGGAACCGGCTACTCCCATGGCCTCGGCGCCGAAATGGCCGAAGATGAGGGCATAGTTGAGGATGACGTTGGCGATGATGGCGATGATGCCGATACGGGTCGGCGCCGCGGCATTGCCCACCGAGCGCAGGGCCGACTCCAGGGGCACCACCACGGCGGTGCAGAGGATGGTGGCGCCGGTGATCATCAGGAACTCGTCGGCCAGCGCGCGCAGCGCGGGCTCCTGGCTGGCAAACCCGAGCACGCTGCCCGGTGAGAGCACATAGACGAGGGCAAAGGGCAGGCTCACCGCCAGGGCGCCCACCAGGGCCAGGGCCAGGGAGCGGCGCACCCCGGCCATCTCGCCACGGCCGAAATATTGTGCCGCCAACACCGAGACCCCGCCCGAGAGCCCCGCTATCACCAGCAGATTGAAGAAGAAGACCCGGTTGCCCAAGCCGACCGCCGCCACTGCCGTGGTGCCGAGCTGGCTCACCATCATGATGTCGATGAGGCCGAGCAGGGAGAACATCATGGATTGCAGCGAAACCGGCAGGGCCAGTCGCCACAGTCGCGTCATGAACTCGCGATCGGTGGTTTGTTTTAAAATCGCTTGCCAATAATTCATTTATGTTAACCGGGTTGGTAAAAATCAGGGTTTGTCGTGGGTATGATAGGGGTGATATCGGGAGGCTTCACTGTGAGCCTCTCTCGGCTTTCTTGTGCAAAACTATCCTGTTGAGGTGCTATGCCATTTATCAGCGAGTGTCTGGAAATCGCCCCGGCCTGCGAAGAGCGGATGCTGGGACGCGAAGGGCTGCCCCTGCTTGGGGAGGCGGGCGTCTTCCTAACCGGCCTCTCGACGATACGGGAGCACTACCTTATCCGCCGCAACCGACCGGAGTTTCACATCCTGATGGTGAGCCATGACGAGGGGGGCGCCCTGCTCACCGATGGCGGGGAGCAGCCCATCCCGGCGGGAGCCCTGGTCTTTCTCCCGGCCGCCGTGCCGGGGGGCCTCAGGCTGGTGGGGGAAGCCTGGCATACCAGTTGGATCCTGCTGGACGACGTGCCTCGCTGGCAGCATCTGCACCGGCTTGGCCATCGCATCTGGCAGGGGGAGGAGGGGGAGCAGCTCTACCATCTGCTCAGCCTGATGCAGGGGGAGGGAATACGTTCGCCACTCCAGCCCCAGCTGCTGAGCCTGCTGCTGGCGCTCTTGGAGCGGACCCTGCAGGGGGAGGTGCGCGGCACGCCGGAGCTGCGGCTTCAGGCGCTGTTTCGGCGGGTGGAGGCGCGTCTGGACGAGCCCTGGAGCGTGGCCCTGCTGGCCGACCAGATGGCCTGCTCGGTGCCCCATCTGCACCGGCTCTGCCAGCAGGTGTTCGGCATGGGCCCCATGGCCTGGCTCACCGGGCTTCGCATGAACAAGGCGCGCCAGTTGCTGCTCTACACCAACTGGCCGCTGGCCGAGCTGGCGGCCCGGGTCGGATACAGCGACGGCGCCAACTTTGCCAACCGTTTTCGCCGCCTGACGGGTCAGACTCCGGGGGCCTTTCGTCGACTGGGTCGCAAACCTTTCGCAAGGGAGGTGCAAACCCTTTGAAATTGTTGGCTCAAGCCCATAGGATCGACGGGCCACACAGTCAAGGTACAGATCCATGTTTGAAGATAATAATCAGAAACGTCCCCTCTACATTCCCTACGCAGGTCCAGCCCTGCTGGAGACGCCGTTGCTCAACAAGGGCAGCGCCTTCACCAGCGAAGAACGCAGCAGCTTCAATCTGGAGGGTCTGCTGCCCCAGAACATCGAAACCATCGAAGAGCAGGCAGAGCGTGCCTATCGCCAGTTCATGGCGTTTGGCAACGACATGGACAAGCACATCTATTTGCGCAACATCCAGGATACCAACGAAACGTTGTTCTACCGCCTGCTGAACAACCACCTCACCGAAATGCTGCCGGTCATCTACACCCCGACGGTCGGCAAGGCGTGCGAGGAGTTCTCCAACATCTATCGTCGTGCCCGTGGCCTCTTCATCTCCTATCCGGACAAGGACAGGATCGATGACATGCTGCAAAACGCCACCAAGCAGAACGTCAAGGTGATCGTGGTCACCGATGGCGAACGCATCCTGGGTCTCGGGGATCAGGGCATCGGCGGCATGGGCATTCCCATCGGCAAGCTCTCCCTCTACACCGCCTGTGGCGGCATCTCCCCGGCCTACTGCCTGCCGGTGGTGCTGGATGTGGGCACCAACAACCAGCAGTTGCTGAACGACCCCTTCTACATGGGGTGGCGCCATCCGCGCATCTCCGGCGAAGAGTACGACGAGTTCGTCGATGCCTTCATCCAGGCGGTCAAGCGCCGCTGGCCGGACATCCTGCTGCAGTTCGAGGATTTCGCCCAAGGCAATGCCACCCCACTGCTCAACCGCTACAAGGATGAGCTGTGCTGCTTCAACGATGACATTCAGGGGACCGCCGCGGTGACCCTGGGCAGCCTCATCGCCGCCTGCAAGGCCTCCGGTGCCAAGCTCTCCGAGAAGCGGGTCGCCTTCCTCGGGGCGGGCAGTGCCGGGTGCGGCATCGCCGAGCAGATCGTGGCGCAGATGAAGGCCGAAGGGCTGACCGACGCCGAGGCGCGGGGCCGGGTCTTCATGGTGGACCGATTCGGTCTCATCACCGACAAGATCCCCAACCAGCTCGACTTCCAGCGCAAGCTCTCCCAGCCGGTCGAGCGGATCAAGGAGTGGCCGGTGGGGGACAACATCTCCCTGCTGGAGGTGATGGAGCACGGTCGCCCGGACATCCTGATCGGGGTCTCCGGCCAGCCGGGTCTGTTTACCGAAGAGGTGGTCAAGACCATGCACAAGCACTGTGCCCGTCCGATCATCTTCCCGCTCTCCAACCCCACTTCCCGGGTGGAAGCCACCCCGGCGGATCTCATTCGCTGGACCGACGGCCAGGTGCTGGTCGCCACCGGCAGCCCGTTCGCACCGGTGGAGTACAAGGGCAAGCGCTACGTCATCGCCCAGTGCAACAACTCCTTCATCTTCCCGGGGATCGGCCTTGGGGTGATCGCCTCCGGTGCCAACCGGGTGACCGATGCCATGCTGATGTCGGCCAGCCGTGCCCTGGCGGATTGTTCACCCCTGGTGAAGGGGGAAGAGGGCTCCTTGCTGCCGGATCTGGCGGACATCCATCAGGTCTCCCGCTACATCGCCAAGATGGTGGCCAAGACCGCCATGTTGCAGGGCAAGGCGGTGCAGACCCCCGATGATGTGATCGATCAGGCCATCGAGGCGAACTTCTGGCGCCCCGAGTACCGCCGCTATCGTCGTACTTCCTTCTGAGCCCAAGGGGACAGACATGCAGAAGGGATGCCTCGGCATCCCTTTTTTGTGCACGGCTGTGAAGGAAGAGGAGGTTATTGTGCCGGTTGCTCGGCGGGGGCGGGCTCGGCAGGATTGCTGACGCCGGTGACCCGGATTTCGACCCGGCGATCCGGGGCCAGGCAGTCGATGAGGGCGGCCCTGGCCTTGATGGCATCACACTGGGTGCCGGTGACCGGGTTGCTCTCGCCGTTGCCCTGGATGCTCACCTTGTCGGCGGGCAGCCCCTTGCCAATCAGGAAGTTGGCGACCGTGCTTGCACGGGCCTCCGACAGTGCCTGGTTGTTGGCATCCGAGCCGATGCGGTCGGTGTAGCCCATCACCACGGCGCTGCCATCCTTGGGTTTGACGTCGACGATCTGCTGGTAGAGGGCGTCGAGTGCCTGCATCCCCTCCGGTTTGAGCTCCGCCTTGCCAAAGGCAAACAGCACATCCGAACTCAGGTTGAAGGTCTGATCCACCGGCTCGGGAGCCGGGGGCGGCGGTGCCACGACCAGAGGCGCGGCCACCGGCACTGCGGCGACGGTGCGATTGGGGTGAAGCACCAGCTCGATGGTGGCGGTACTGATGTCGCTGACCCAGCGTTTGGTGCCGCTGCCCACCTTGTCGTTGTCAGGATCGTCCCCGACTCGCACCATGTAGCGGTAGCGGGTCTGGATGTCTACCCAGTCGCTCAGTCTGGCGGTCAGTCCCAGACCCGCCAGGGGAGCCAGGTTGTCATCTCCCCCGTTGACGGAGTCGACGTGATAGAGATAACCGCCCCCTTCGGCAAAGACAGAGAAGATGTCCCCCAAGGGCAAACGGCCAATGACCGACAGGGTGGCCCCCTTGCTGTTGAAGTCCTGGCCGGCGATATCCCTGTCACCGGTGGAGAGGTAACCGAGTTCGGTCCCCAGGTTCTCGTTGTAGTTGTAGCCGACAAAGGCGTTGATGGCGGTCGCGTCCTTGCCGACACCCTGGCTGAAATCATCGATGTCATGGGCAAAGGCCCAGCCACCCCCAGCCCCCACATACCAGTCGTGAACAGGTGCCGCCTGGGCGGCACTCGTCGCCAATGCCAATGCAATCCACACAGGTTTCAGTCTTATGTTCATCGCGTATCCTCGTCGATGTTGGGTGTTATAGGGCTCCCAGCCCTTTGCTATGTATAGCCAACATTATGTATAGGCGATGTGAGCGCATTAACCATTTAAGTGACGCATCTGTATGGAAAATCGGTGAGACAGGCTGGTGGGCTGCCTGCACTGGCGGTGCCGTCCGGGCATTAAAAAAAGGGGCCTGAATGGCCCCTTTTTGCAACAGGTGGTTGTCCCCTTATTGCTGCACTTCCTGTACGCCGGTGACGCGCACTTCGACGCGGCGATCCGGTGCCAGGCAGGCGATCAGCTGAGCCTTGGCCTTGATGCCGTCACACTGGGTGCCGGTGACCGGGTTGGCTTCACCACGACCTTCGATGGATACCTTGCCAGCCGGCAGACCCTTGCCAACCAGGAAGTCGGCCACGGTGCGGGCACGGGCTTCAGACAGCTTCAGGTTGTAGGCATCGGAGCCGATGCGGTCGGTGTAACCCACCACCACGGCGCTGCCATCTTTCGGCTGGACGTCGACGATCTGCTGATACAGGGTGTTGAGCGCAGCAGCCCCTTCCGGCTTCAGGGTGGATTTGCCGAAGGCAAACAGCACGTCCGAGCTCAGGGAGAAGTTCTTGTCGACCATGACGGGCTCGGGAACCGGCTCGGGAGCCGGTGCCGGGGCCGGTGCCACATAGGTGGTGCGGTTCGGGTGCATCACCAGTTCCAGGGTGGCGACGCTCATGTCGGTTTTCCAGGTTTTCTGATCGTCACCCAGATCCCACATGTAGCGGTAGCGGGCCTGCAGGTCGATAAGGTCGGAGAGCTTGGCAGTCAGACCCAGGCCCGCCAGCGGCGAGGTCCCGTTGTCGCTCTGGCCGTTGCCGTTGACGTGGTTGAAGTAGGCACCCCCTTCGGCGAAGACGGAGAAGATGTCATTCATGGGCAGGCGTGCGATACCGGACAGGGTGGCACCCTGGGTCTTGAAGTCGACGCCATCGACGCCAGCCTTGCCGGCATAGAGATAGCCGAGCTCGGCGGCAAAGTTCTCGGTGAAGTTGTAACCGCCGAACAGGGAGAGCGCGGTGGCGTCCTTGTCAGCATCCTGGCCGAAGGTATCCAGGTCGTGGCCATAGGCCCAACCTGCACCCATACCCGTGTACCAGTCGTCGGCCGCCTGAGCGGTGGTGGTTCCCATGGCTGCAACATGTACAGGATCTTTAGCTACAACCAATTGAAATAGATAGAAAAAAGGCTTCGTTTGTGATCTGATTTAATCGCAAAAAAAAACCGACACGCCCGAAGCCATGACTATTATCAATGCAACCCAGTACCTCAAGCAACTTCTTAGCTCTTCTGAACTCAACCGGATCGGTAAATTTACCGGTTTTTGTCAGCGACTCCGGGATATCCAGCCTGCGAGACTACTCCCGGCTCTGCTCTCAGGGCTTGGTTGCGACAAGGTGGATGGTATTGCTGGTTTGCATCGCCATTTCAATGCGTTGCAGCTCCATGATACTGACCAAATAGCGTATAAACCCTTTCACAACCAGTTACGCAAGCAGGGTTTTCCCTTGTTCATGCGCGCACTGGTTGAACGAGCCATCGCCTTACGCCTCAAGGAGTGTCTACCGGACGCCCACGGACTGGCAGGCTTTGAGCAGGTACTGCTGCAGGACGGGTCGTCATTCGCGTTACATCCGCAATTGGCAGAACATTTCCCGGGCCGATTCAATAAGCACAGCCCCGCTGCGGTAGAGTGTCATATGACCATGTCCTTGCTGGACCAGTCGCCGATATCGATGAGTATCACGGCGGATACCGAATCGGAGCGCAAGCATCTTCCGGCCGCAAATTCGTTAAATAACAAACTGTTATTGGCGGATGCCGGTTACATCAGCCGCGAGTACTTTGCTGATGTGACCAAAGCCAAAGGAAGCTATCTGGTCAGAGGGAGTCAAAATCTCAATCCCAAAGTACAGGCAGCTTACCGACAGGACGGCAGGGAAATGCCCAAGTTACTCGGAAAAAAGCTCAAGGATATCGATCGGAGAAGCTGCAGAGCCGAGGTTCTGGATCTGGATGTGAGTTCGGGAAAGTATAAATATCGACTCATAAGACGTTGGTTTGCAGAGGAAAAACGGTTCTGTATATGGATGACCAATCTTCCGCGTGAGCGATGGCCAGCCGAGAAGGTGATGGCATTGTATCGTTGCCGTTGGCAGATCGAACTGTTGTTCAAAGAGCTGAAATCACATAACCGGTTGAAGGCGTTCGCGACACGACAAAAAGCGATAGCGGAAGGCTTGATCTGGGCTAGTTTGCTGGCCTTGCTGGTCAAACGTCGGCTGGCGCTGACGCTGATTGGCAGCGCGGAGTTATCGATGCTGAAGATTGCCAAAAACAGCGCGCTTTGGTTAATGCCGATATTGGCGAGCATCATCCATGGTGCGTGGCAGGAAATAACAGAGAAGTTGGAGTGGGCAATGGTGTATTTATCCAAAAACGGCAAAAAGAGTAGGCAGAGAAAATCCAAGCAAAACAACACGTTAGACGGTATTATTAATTCGCTTGCCGCTTAAGGTTCTGTACATGATGGCTGCAATGGCCAGAGCAATCAGGGTTGGTGCCATTTTCATTTTCATCGTTTTATCCTCGTTGAGTTGCCGTGCTATGGGCGTACTGCGCACTCTTTGTTATACCGGTCGCAGATGACACTTCATGTGCGACACCGTGAGCGGATCACGGACGGCTTGAATAAAAAATGGATGGAAACCTGGATTCTCATGAAGCTGTTTCTCCATGGACAACTAACCGGGCACTGAGCACTTTTAATAGTTCATCCAATGTCTTACAAGCGTTGCTACTGTATTCTTTTGAATCAGCGTGATCAAGTTTCTGCACAGATATGCAGCGCCGACACCGGTGTCGCGGGGCCGCAATACGGGGGTAAAGGGGAGAAAGGTGAGACAGAGAGTGTCGCTGGGGGGAGGAGAGAGACAGCAAAAGGGGATGCCGTGGCATCCCCTTTTTTACGTTACCTGAGCGAAGTCAGATTACTTTTGAACTTCTTGTACGCCGGATACGCGAACTTCTACGCGACGGTCCGGAGCCAGGCAGGAGATCAGCTGAGCCTTGGCCTTGACGCCGTCACACTTGGTGCCGGTGACCGGGTTGGCTTCGCCGCGACCTTCGATGGCAACCTTGCTGGCAGCCATACCCTTGCTGACCAGGAAGTTGGCAACGGTGCGGGCACGCGCTTCAGACAGCTTCTGGTTGTAAGCGTCGGAACCGATACGGTCGGTGTAACCAACAACAACGGCGTTGCCGTCTTTCGGCTGGAACTCAACGATTTGCTGGTACAGAGCGTTCAGGGCTTGCACACCTTCGGCCTTCAGGCTGTCTTTGCCAAAGGCGAACAGCACGTCGGAGTTCAGGGCGAAGTTCTTCTCAACGATTTGCGGAGCCGGGGCCGGTGCTTCTTCAACAACCGGGGCCGGAGCAGGCGCTACGTAGGAAGTACGGAACGGGTGGTAAACGGCTTCCAGGGTCGCAACGCTCTGGTTGGACTTGTAGCGTACGTTGTCGGCGTGCAGGTCAGCCACGTCCCACATGTAGCGGTAGCGAGCTTGCAGATCCAGCGCGTCGTTGACCTTGTAGGTCACACCGGCACCGGCCAGCGGGGATACTTTGGTATCGCTGGTACCCAGACCGTCAGTGTGGCCCCAGTAGGCGCCAGCTTCACCGAACAGGGAGAAATCGTTGCCCAGCGGCAGACGAGCGATACCGGACAGGGTGGCACCCTGGCTCTCGTAACGGTTGCCGTCGGTGTTGCCACGGCCGGTGTACTGGTAGCCCAGCTCGGAACCGAAGTATTCGTTGAAGTTGTAACCAACGAAGGCGTTGGCAGCAGCCGCATCTTCTTCGCCAACGTTCACGCCTTCGATCTTGTTCAGACCGTTGAAGTGAGTTGCACCAACACCGGCGCCGAAGTAGATGTCGTCAGCGGCGTGAGCTGCAGTTGCACCCATGGTGGCCATAGCGATGGCGATCAGGGAAGGAGCCATTTTCATCATAAAATAATCCTCGTTGAGATGGCACGTTGTTCACGTGCTTCGCACTTTGTAATTTATGTAAGCTGCTGGCTCTGTCGACCAACGACGTTGGTGCGAACAGGGATCCTAGATCCATCCAGGAGGCACGTATCTGGGTGCACAAGTGTGCGGGTTGCACTGTCGACAATGCATACTCCGCCACGAACAGCCGACGTCATTCCAATGACGTGGCGCACTTTATGCCCATTTCAAAACATGATCAAGCTCACAGATAAGGGATGGGGCAAATTGTGTCGTAAGGATAACTGGCTGTTTCTTGGGATTTATTAGTGATCCAAGTAGGCGCGATGCAGTTTCTTCTCAAGCTTCATATAAGCCTCAGCCCAAGCGTGCCGCGGGGTGGCGTCACCCGCCCTGACCGAGAGGACAGCAAGATAGTCCGCCTCAGTTGCTTCGCACAGCAAGGGTGTGAAACTGAGCAAGAAGTGACGGGCGAGGTAGGGATCGAGAGGCCAGATGTTGAGGATGGCCCGCGCCACGGGCTGGACGGCAGTGGAGCAGATGAAGTGCCGATGACCCGCTTCCAGCCATTGGGCCATCTCGGCGAGGCTTTCTTCCGGCACGATGCCGCCATCGCCTTTCTCCCTGGCCAGCGTCATCGTGTGACCATTACCCAGTGCCAGGGTGCCGTTTTCTGCCACGACGCCGTCGTGGCTGCGCAGGGGAAGCGTCGCCTGGCCTTCAAGATAGAGGCTGCAGCTGTCCGGGAGGGCCGCCAGCACGGTGGCGGCGTCCCCCTGCATGGCCATGGGCAGCCAGAACGCTTCGGCCCGGGTCTGCAGACCCTGGGCGAGCTGACGGGGGAGGGAGTCCGGGTCGGAATGAAGACGGGAAATGATGCCGGGAAATGTCATGTTGATGACTCTCTTGGAAATAACCGGCGAATTATACGAGGGATGGCCGGGCAACAAGAAAGGTTTCTTTTCGAGACTGTTTACCTGAGGCGACGCAGCGATTACCATCCCCGAGGTTTGTGAAGGGTTGTCGTCGAAAGACGCTGATTATAGATAGAGGCTCGACCATAACGAGTCCGTTCAAAACTGATACACTTGACTACGAGTCGTCGCGAAAAATAAAGGTGGAGTCAATCCGCCGAACGGAGTATGGAACACATGAATTCAAATATCGTAACTGTTGGCAAGAAGATCCGTCAGATCCGCGAAGCGGTAGGCCTGAGCCGTCCCAAGTTTGCCGATCTGCTGGGCGTCCCCCCAACCACCCTGAAGAACTATGAACTGGGTTACCGTGAAGTCGGAGGCGCCTTCCTGGTTGCCCTGGCCCACCACCCCGATCTGCACAAGTTCACCCTCTGGCTGCTGGCTGACAAGAAAGTCGCCGAAATCGGCCAGATCGGTCCGGACGATATTGCCAAGGCTTGATTCAGTTCAACCTTGATAAAAATGCCGCCCTCGAGGCGGCATTTTTTATTTGTCAAAATGGAAAATTATTTAATTAAATAATGCGTTGGGTGCGGCCAGCGGCGATTTTCACTAAATCATCTTGTCGGGCTGGATTAATCCACGGAACACTCCGACCCTTTTAATTCAGGCGGTGATCCACACAGCGAGACAACGATGAGCCAATCCATTACCAAAGCCAGAGATGGGTTTACCAGCACCTTTGGCGTGCTGGCCGCGACCCTGGGGTCTGCCGTCGGGCTCGGCAATATCTGGAAGTTTCCCTATCTGACCGGTGAGAATGGTGGCGCCGGTTTTCTGCTGGTCTATGTCATCGCCACCCTGCTGGTGGGATTGCCGGTGATGATCTCCGAGATCATGCTGGGGCGCGAGGCCAGGACGGATGCGGTCAGCGGGCTCATCAAGCTGGCTCCGAAGGGGCAACCCTGGTGGCTGATCGCCGCCATGGGGGTGAGCGCGGCCTTCCTCATCATGTCGTTCTACTCCGAGGTGGCGGCCTGGGTGTTTGCCTACATCTTCAAGGCGGCCAGCGGCGAGATCCTCTCCACCGATCCCGCCGTCACGGGGGCTGCCTTCAATTCACTCATCACGGATCCCTTGCAGAGTCTGCTCTGGCAGTGGCTGGTGCTGGCCCTGATGGGGGGGATCTTGCTGATGGGGGTCTCCAGGGGGATCGAAGCGGTCACCAAGCGGTTGATGCCACTGCTCTTCATCCTGCTGCTGGTGATAGGCGTGCGCAGCCTGACTCTGCCCGGAGCGAGCGAAGGACTGCATTTCCTGTTCTCGCCGGATTTCTCCAAGGTGACCGCAGGCGTCGTGCTGACGGCCATGGGACTGGCGTTCTTCAAGCTCTCCATCGGGATGGGCTGCATGATGACCTATGGCAGCTATTTTCGCGATGATCAGCACATCCCTCTCACCACGGTACGGGTGATGTGCGCGGATCTCTTCGTCTCCATGCTGGCGGGGATCGCCATCTTCCCGGCGGTGTTTGCCTTTGGCTTCGAGCCGAGCGCAGGCCCCTCCCTGCTGTTCATCACCATACCCGCGGTCTTTGCCAGCATCCCGTTTGGACACCTCTTCATGGTGCTCTTCTTCGTGCTCTCCGCCATCGCAGCCACCGGGGCCATGCTCTCCATCCTGGAGGTGCCAGTCTCGGTGCTCTCCGAGCACTTTCACATGAGCCGCACAAGGGCGACCCTGATCAACCTGCTGGTGCTGGGGGCGGTCGGCTCGACCTGTGCGCTCTCGAGCAGCACGCTGGCGGATGTGCGGGTTGGCGGGAAAACCATCTTCGATCTGTTCGACTTCGTCTCTTCCAACGTGCTGATGCCCCTTGGCGGCATCTTCCTCTGCCTCTTTGTGGGCTGGGTCTGGGGCTTCGAGCGGATGACGACGGCGCTGACCAATGGAGGCAAGCTGGCGCTGCCCATCCTCAGGCCCCTGTTTTTCATCATCCGCTATGTGTCGCCGCTGCTGATCCTGATGGTGATGCTCAAGGGGCTGGGGCTGTTCTGAGCCGCGTAACCCGAAACAAAAAAGCGCCTATTGGCGCTCTTTTTGTCTTTTACCCCGATATGTCTTCATATCAGGCAGAGTCGTGACAGCTCCTCCTTGAGCTGCTCCAGGTTGCGCTCGACACAGGCTTCCCCCTCGTCGATGGCGTCGCTCGCGCGGTGGAAATCCATGATGGAGAGGTTGCCAAGGCGCGGGCAGAGCTGGATCTCGGGGGGATCCCCGGCCATCCGGGCACGGGTGATGCGCTCCTGCATGATGTTGATGGAGCCCGTCATTACCCCCCACATGCCGGGGGTACTGGGTTCGCGTTCGCCCCGGTTCAACCACTGGCTGAGCAGCCCCCCCTGCACGGGCTCGTCCGGTTCGTCGGTCCAGGGCTGGTGCATGTCGGTGTTGAGGTTGACGGCGATCACCACCTCGGCTCCCATGGCGCGGGCCAGGGAGATGGGGACAGGGTTGACCACGGCCCCGTCTACCAGCCAGCGATCCTCCACCCGGGTCGGGGTGAGCAGGCCGGGCATGCCGCAAGAGGCGCGCACACACTGGCGAAGCGGCCCTTCCTGCAACCAGATCTCGCGGCCGGTATCGAGTTCGGTGGCGACGCAGGCAAAGGGCAGCGGCAGGCTTTCGATGGCGGGATCCCCCAGATGGCCGGCGGCGATGCCAAATACCTTGTCACCGCGAAACAGGCCGCCGGAGAGGGCAGGATCGAGCAGCCCCATGACCTGCAGGCGGCTGAAGCCGCGCACCCAGCTCTCCAGCTTGTCCAGTTCACCAGCGGCATAGGCGGCGCCGACAAAGCTGCCGATGGAGCAGCCAGCCACCAGATCCGGCTTGACGCCCAGTCGCTCCAGGGCACGGATGATGCCGATGTGGGCCCATCCTCGGGCCGCACCGCTGCCCAGGGCCAATCCCAGACGGGGTTTTCGTGACACAGTTGCGTCTCCTGACATGAAGTGGGAGTCCAGCTTACTCCGGCTTCTCCTGTCCGTCATCCCGCCACGCTTCGCTGCGATTGCGGCCGTCGGCCTTGGCCTGATAGAGGGCGATATCGGCGCGGCGGATCACCTCCTGCAAGGAGATGGCCGGTGATTGACGACAGTGGCCCAGGCTGACGGTCACCTTCAGCTCGGCCGCGATGGCGCTCCAGGGATGCTCTGCTATGCACAGGCGAAGCCGCTCGGCCAAGGGGGCCAGAGGGATCGCTTCATCGGCGACGAGCAGCAGGAACTCCTCGCCACCCCAGCGGATCAGGTGGCACTCCCGTGTCAGCAGGGACTGGCAGAGCTGCACCAGACGGATGAGGACCTGATCGCCCACCCCGTGGCCGAAACGGTCGTTGACCTGTTTGAAGTGATCGCAGTCAAACATGATGGCGCCGATGCGTTGGCGGCCCGCCAGGGCCTGGCGGTGTTCGAAGGCATCGAAGTAGTGGCGGTTGAATGCGCCGGTCAGGGCATCGTGGCGTGACAGGTAGTTGAGGCGCCGGTTGAGGCGCTGGGCACGCAGGCTGGAGACGGTCGCCACCACCAGACAGAGAATGGTGATGAGCGCCGTCGCCGATTGCCACAACAGCGTCTGCAGCAGAGGCAGCAGCGGGATGCGATGGATGAGGGAGAGCGGTGTCTCCGGGATGGGATAGACGAGCTGCAAGGCGCCCTGTTGCCACTCATATTCCGCTGACTGCGCCGTCCTGACCGGGGGCGGCGCGGTACCGGACTGGCTGCTGGCAAGGATCTGCTGATGGGCGTTGAGCAGGAACAGGGTGCCAATCCGGGGGGCGAGGCGGTGCAGGGTCTGCGCCAGCGTGACGGTCTGGATGTCGATGCTGAGCAGGCCAATGATCTGGCCGCCCTGGGTAATGGGCTGGGAGAGGGTGATCATCTGCCCCCGTCCGGCAAAATCCTGGTAGGGGCGCGAGAGCATGGCGTGCTCCAGGTGGGGATACCTGGCCATCGCCTCCTGCCAGTAGGCCTTGCTGTAAATCACGGGATCGAAGCGAAACTGGCTGGATGGCACCCAGGGATAGAGGTAGATGAAATTGTCCGTACCGGTGAAGTAGATCCAGGCCACGTCCCTGTCCAGCAGCTTGCTGGCCGTGGCGAGCAGGGGGGAGAGGCTGAGGGCGAGATGTATTCTGGCTTGCCGCTCGCTGCCGTCATGGGGCAGCGGGCCCTGCCCGGTCAGGTTGCCGATGAGGGCGGGGGGCAGATCGACGGGGATGCGATCCAGGTTGATGCCGTGCTCCCCGTCGGATTGCAGCGCCTGATAGAGCTGGCGAGAGAGCACGGACTGGGGATTGCTGCGCAGGCGCTCCTCCGCCTGGCCGCGCATGGCCTCGAGGAAGGTCTCCATTCGCTGGTGCTGGCTACTGAGCTGGGTCGCGGCGTTGATGGTGTCACGCTTGTTTATCTCGGTAACTTGGCGAAACGCATGTTGCAGGGCGAGCAGCAACAGCAGCAGCAGGCCGAGGCCCAGCAGCAGCCACTGCAATCGGTATCTGGCAAAGGCGGGGGAGGGAATGGACATGGGCGTACCGGAAGATGGCGAGAGTCGGCATCAGTGTAAGGCAGAACCCTGACGTGCGTGCTGACAAGATGCGTTTTTGATGATCTTCTCACCGGACTGTTACGTTTTGTCACATTTATACATAGTCACGGCATAGTCAGGGGGTAACATGGTGCCATCCTTGATGAAGCTATCTCTTCTTCCTCTCTCTTTGACTGCATGGATCTTGTGATGAAAACGCGCGTGTGGCTGTGGCTTTTCCCTCTTCTACTATTGCTGGCGGCGGGCGCCTGGCATCTGCGGCAGGCTGAACCCGCCAGCAAGCCTGCGCCAAGAGAGATCAACATCAGGGCCGAAACCGTCAGGCAGAGTCTGGCCGAGCCCTCCATCAAGCTGGTGAGCAAGCTTGCGGCCAATCGCTCCGTGGCCATCAGCCCCGAGGTGACCGGCCGCATTGCCACCATCGCGGTGAGTTCCGGCCAGCAGGTCAAACAGGGGCAGACCCTGATCGCCCTGGATGCGGGCAAGCAGCAGGCGGAGCTGGCCGAGCAGAGCGCCAGCGTGCGCGACGAGGCCCGCAAGCTGCGGGACATGCGCAAGCTGGTGGCGCGAGGTGCCGTCACCACCTCGGAGCTGGAGGGGCAGGAGGCGACTGTTGCCCAGGCCCAGGCCCGGGTCGATGCGGCCCGTTACGAGCTCTCCCTGCGCACCCTGGCCGCCCCCTTCGACGGCACCGTCAGCCTCATCGATCTCAGCGAAGGAGCCCTGGTCAACAGCGGCGACGTGCTCTTGCATCTGGACGAGCTGGCAAAACTGCGGCTCGATCTGGCGGTGCCCGAGCGCTACCTCTCCCTGCTGCGCCCCGGCATGGCGGTGACGGCAACCAGCTCGGCCTGGCCGGATCAATCCTTTTCCGGCGTGCTGGAGACACTCGACAGCCGGATCTCCAGCGACACCCAGAACATCAAGGCCCGCGTCATCCTGCCCAACACCGGCGGCCAGCTGCGCCCCGGCATGCTGATGAACGTGGATCTCTCTCTGCCACCCCAGAAGATGACCCTGATCCCCGCCCAGTCGGTGGAGTACGCCGGCGAGCAGCGCTTCGTCTATCGCCTGGAGGCGGACGGACGGGTGAAGCGGGTGCCGGTGGAGCTTGGCGACACCCATGGCGAGGCCGTCTGGGTGCTCAAGGGGTTGAACGTCGGCGATCGCATCGCGGTGGAGGGGCTGGTCAATCTGCGCGACGGCGCCCAGGTACGTGATCTGGGCGAGGTGAAAGGCTGATGTGGCTCTCCGATATCTCAGTACGCCGTCCCCTGGTGGCGGTGGTCATCAGCGCCCTGCTCACCGTGTTCGGCCTGGTGGCCTTCAGCAAACTCACCGTGCGGGAGATGCCGGATGTGCAGACCCCGTCCGTCTCCATCACCACCACCTATGAGGGGGCGGCCCCCGAGGTGATGGAGAGCCAGGTCACCAAGCCCATCGAGGATCAGCTCTCCGGCATCAGCGGCATCAAGAACATCAACTCGGTGACCCGCAAGGGGCGCTCCTCCATCACGGTGGAGTTCAAGCTCGGCTGGAACATGCTGGAGGGCACCTCCGACGTGCGTGACGCCATCTCCCGGGCCAGACCCAAGCTGCCAGACGGGGCGGACGAGCCCATGGTGACCAAGGACAACGGCAACGGGGATGTGGCCATCTGGCTCAACTTCAGCAGCACCCAGATGGACCGTACCGCCATGACGGATTACGCCAATCGCATGCTGGTGGACCCTTTGAGCCTGGTGGACGGGGTGAGCGAGGTCTCCCTCTCCGGCGACCTGACCCAGGTGATGTACGTGCGGCTGCGCCCCGCCGACATGGCGGCTCGCGGCATCACGGTGGCCGACGTGCAGGATGCCCTCAAGCGGGAGAACATCGAGCTGCCGGGCGGCGAGATCCGCAACAACACCATGACCATGGCGGTGCAGATCGCACGGCTCTATCACAGTGCGGAAGATTTTCGCACCCTGCCGGTGAAAACCGCCACCAATGGTCAGAGCATCTATCTGGCGGACATTGCGGATGTGGAGGTGGGGGCCAAGAACGAAGACAGCGCCTATCAGCGCAATGGCCGC
The DNA here is from genome assembly GCF_014168615.1 of Aeromonas sp. WP2-W18-CRE-05. Lineage (NCBI taxonomy): Bacteria > Pseudomonadati > Pseudomonadota > Gammaproteobacteria > Aeromonadales > Aeromonadaceae > Aeromonas > Aeromonas sp. WP2-W18-CRE-05. The sequence continues at coordinate 1,284,928 of NZ_AP021917.1, forward strand.
GAGAGCCTGGGGATTGGCATCGTCGCTCAGTCCACCGCCAATCCCCTGGCGGTGGCCCAGGGCATCGAGAAGAAGCTCGTGGAGATGCAGCGCTTCCTGCCGGAGGGGGCCACCCTTGAGGTCGACTACGACTCCACCATCTTCATCAAGCAGGCCATCGACGAGGTGTATGAGACACTCGCCATCTGCGCCCTGCTGGTGGTGGCCGTGCTCTATCTCTTCCTCGGGCAGGGGCGCACCACCCTCATCCCCGCCATCACGGTGCCCGTCTCCCTCATCTCGGCCTTCATCGGTGCCTGGTATCTGGGCTTTTCCATCAATCTCATCACCTTGCTGGCCCTCATCCTCGCCATCGGCCTGGTGGTGGATGATGCCATCGTGGTGGTAGAGAACATCCACCACCACCTGCAACGGGGCGAGTCCCCCTTGATGGCGGCCTGGCACGGCACCCGGGAGGTGGGCTTTGCCGTCATCGCCACCACCGCCGTGCTGGTGATGGTGTTCGTGCCCATCGCCTTCATGGACGGCATGGTGGGGCGCCTCTTCACCGAGTTCGCCATCCTGCTCTCCTTGGCTGTGCTCTTCTCCTCCCTGGTGGCGCTCACCCTGACCCCGGCCATGGGCTCCTGGCTGATGCGTGCCGTGGACAAGCCCAACGCCCTGACCGCCACCCTGGACAAGGGACTTGGCTGGGTGGAGGAGCGTTATCGCCGCGTGCTGGGGGCCGTGCTGCGCCGCGCCGTCTGGATGCCCCTGGTGTTGCTGCTCTGCCTCGGCGGCATTGGCGCCCTCTTTGGCAAGCTGCCCGCGAGCCTCACCCCGACCGAGGACAGGGGCGTGCTCTATGTGTTCGTGAAAGGGGCGGAGGGCACCAGCATCGAGCGGATGAAGCGCAACATGCAGCAGGTGGAGGCCGCCATCCTGCCGCTGCTCGGCAAGGGGGTGGTGCAGGCCATGAGCTTCAGCACCCCGGCCTTCGGGCGCGGCGGCGATCAGACCGGCATGGCCATCATCCAGCTCAGCGACTGGGCGGTGCGGGACGAAACGGCCACCGAGTTTGGCCGCTCCCTGAGCGGTCGCCTCGCCGGCATCCCCGACGTGATGATCCGCACCTTCCAGCCGGGGTTCAGAGGCGGCTCCACCGCGGCGGTGCAGTTCGTGTTGCAAGGCTCCGATTACGGCGAGCTCAACCAGCAGGGGCTGGCGCTCAAGGAGGCGGCGGCCCAAAGCGGGCTGATGCAGAGCCCGGATCTCGACTATGCCGAGAAGACCCCGGAGCTGCAGGTGACCATAGAGCGGGAGCGAGCCACCCAGCTCGGCATTCCGGTCTCCACCATCGCCAGCTCCCTGCAGGCCCTGCTCGGTGGCGTCAGCCAGACCACCTATGTGGACAGGGGCGAAGAGTATGACGTCTACCTGCGCGCCAACCAGACCCAGTTCAATGGCATCTCCGACATCAGCCGCATCTATTTGAAGGCCGCGAGCGGCGAGATGGTGAGCCTCTCCACCCTGGCGACCGTCACCCAGGTGGCGAGTCCCCAGCGCCTCAACCACTACCAGCGCCAGAAGGCGGTCACCCTCACCGCGGACGTGGCCCCCGGCCACACCCTGGGGGAGGCGCTCGACTTTCTGGATGGCTGGGCCGCGGATCACCTGCCCACCGGCATGTCGGTGGATTATGCTGGCGAGTCCAAGGACTATCGCGACAACCAGGGGGAGATGGCACTGGTGTTCGGCCTGGCCCTGCTGGTGGTCTATCTGGTGCTGGTGGCCCAGTTCGAGAGCCTGCTGACCCCGGCGGTGGTGATGATGACGGTGCCGCTCGGCATCTTCGGCGGCCTGCTCGGCCTCTGGCTCACGGGGCAGGAGCTCAGCATCTACAGCCAGATAGGCATGATCATGCTCATCGGCATGGTGACCAAGAACGGCATCCTCATCGTGGAGTTCATCAACCAGCTGCGCCAGCGGGGTGAAGGGTTCGAGGAGGCGATCATCAAGGGGTCGGTGCGCCGCCTGCGCCCCATCTTGATGACCTCGCTCACCGCCATCATCGGCGCCGTGCCCCTGATGCTCTCCATGGGGGCGGGGTACGAGAGCCGGATGGCCGTGGGGACCGTGGTCTTCTTCGGCTTGTCCTTGGCGACCCTGGTGACCCTGCTGGTGGTGCCCGCCATCTATCACCTGATCGCCAGACGCGCGGGGATGACGGGGGCGCGGGACCGACTGGTGGACGAAATACTGGCCACGGCAACCCCGGCCAGTCCCTCCCCGGTGCCGGGGGCGGTGGCCCCCGAGGGGCGGGACAAACCGGCGGCCTAGCTTGCCGACTCGGATGACAGCAAGCAGGGCGCCAATGGGCGCCCTGCTTGCTGATGAGATCTGAGCTTGTCACGCCGACCTGTCGCGCCCGCTCGAAGGCGCCCCTTCCCCTCGCGTTCTGTAGGGGCAAAAAGCCGTCGCCCCCGCCTGGCTCTGCCGGTATAATGCGCGACCCGAATTGTTCCAGGTGGTCAAAATGCAGCCGGTTACCAACCTCTTCTCCTATCCCCGTTACTGGGCCGAGTGCTACGGCACGGCGCCCTTCCTGCCCATGTCCCGCGCGGAGATGGACAAGCTTGGCTGGGACAGCTGCGACATCGTGCTGGTGACAGGCGACGCCTACGTGGATCACCCGAGCTTCGGCATGGCGGTGATCGGCCGCATGCTCGAATCCCAGGGCTTTCGGGTCGGCATCATCGCCCAGCCGGACTGGTCATCGAAGGATGACTTCATGCGCCTGGGCAAGCCCAACCTCTTCTACGGGGTGACGGCGGGCAACATGGACTCCATGATCAACCGCTACACCGCCGACAAGAAGCTGCGCCACGACGACGCCTACACCCCGGGGGATGTGGGCGGCAAGCGGCCGGATCGCGCCACCCTGGTCTACACCCAGCGCTGCAAAGAGGCCTATAAAGAGGTGCCGGTGGTCATCGGCGGCATCGAGGCATCCCTGCGCCGTATCGCCCATTACGACTACTGGTCCGAGACCATCCGTCGCTCCATCCTGATCGACGCCAAGGCCGACATCCTCATCTACGGCAACGCCGAGCGCCCCTTGGTGGAGGTGGCTCACCGCATCGCAGGCGGCGAGACCATCGACACCATGCAGGACATTCGCGGCACCGCCGTCATCCGCAAGGAGCCGCTGCCGGGCTGGCGCGGGGTGGATTCGAGCAAGCTCGACCAGATTGGCCGCATCGATCCCATCCCCAACCCCTATATGGAAGGGGCGCCATGCAGCGATGACGAGGGCACTGCGCCGGTGGAGCAGGAGGCCAAGCCCATCCTGGTGCAGCCGCCCAAGCAAAAACCGTGGGAGAAGACCTATGTCAAGCTGCCGGCGTTCGAGCGGGTGAAGGAGGACAAGGTGCTCTACGCCCATGCGTCGCGCATCCTGCACCACGAGACCAACCCGGGCTGCGCCCGCGCGCTGTCCCAGGCGCACGGCGATCGCATCATCTGGGTCAACCCGCCTGCCTTCCCGCTCGAGACCGACGAGATGGACGGGGTGTTCGGCCTGCCTTACCAGCGGGTGCCGCACCCGGCCTATGGCAACGAGAAGATCCCGGCCTACGACATGATCAAGACCTCGGTTAATATCATGCGCGGCTGCTTCGGTGGCTGCTCCTTCTGCTCCATCACCGAGCACGAGGGGCGCATCATCCAGAGCCGCTCGGAAGAGTCGATTCTGAAAGAAATCGAAGAGATCCGCGACAAGGTGCCGGGCTTTACCGGCGTCATCTCGGATCTGGGCGGCCCCACCGCCAACATGTACAAGCTCCGCTGCAAGAGCCCCAAGGCCGAGCAGACCTGTCGGCGCGCCTCCTGCGTCTGGCCGACCATCTGCCCGCACATGGACACCGACCACAGCCCGACCATCAACCTCTATCGCAAGGCGCGCGACCTCAAGGGCATCAAGAAGATCCTGATCGCCTCCGGCGTGCGTTACGACATCGCGGTGGAAGATCCGCGCTACATCAAGGAGCTGGCCAAGTACCACGTCGGCGGCTACCTCAAGATCGCGCCGGAACACACCGAAGAGGGCCCGCTCTCCAAGATGATGAAGCCGGGCATGGGCAGCTACTACAGCTTCAAGGAGCTGTTCGACAAGTATTCCAAAGAGGCGGGCAAGCAGCAGTACCTGATCCCCTATTTCATCTCCGCCCACCCGGGCACCACCGATGAAGACATGGTGAACATGGCGCTCTGGATTAAAGCAAACCGCTTCAAGCTCGATCAGGTGCAGAACTTCTACCCGTCGCCGCTCGCCAACGCCACCACCATGTATTACACCGAGAAAAACCCCCTCAACAAGGTGGTATCTATTCACCAGGACGGGGTTGACGGCATCAGTTCTGCCGGGATGGGATAATCTGTCTTCTCGATGCACGCCCTGACCACGGCCCTCAACCACTCCTGTGGGCAGCGGCCCAATCGCTTGCCGGTCTCCACCAACGACAGGATGCGCTGGCGAAACAGCTCGCCCCGGTGAGACCACACGCCGTAGCTACCCTTGCGCCAGAGCACATAGCCACGCAGCGCCCGCTCCGCCTCGTTGTTGGTCAGCGCTATTTCGTCGTCAGTCATAAACCGCCACAGCATCTCGTCATCCCGCAGCAGCAACTGGCATCGTCCACGGTAGCGTTTGCTGCACAACAGGGCGCCGCGCTCCAACTGGCTTCGCCAGCTTTGCCGGTAACGCGCGAGCCTGCGCAGGTATTTCTGCTTGCTCAACGCACCGCTTTCCCAACGGTGCCGGGTACGAAACACCGCATCCGCCAGCAAGACCAACCGGGCACCGATGGGCTGGTTGCACTGCTCGCTACTCTCGGCGATGGCCGCGAGATTGCGGGCCACGTGGGCCCAGCACAGTTGCCGCTGGTCGGCGTCGATAAACCGGTAGCCGGCGTACTGGTCGGTCACCAGCACCCCGTCAAACTCGGCGCCCAGCAGCCGCTTGGCCGCCTCCTGACCACGGCCATAGGCCGTCATGAAGCAGACGGCTATCTTGCTCAGCGCCAGCCACATCCAGCGGCGCTCTCCACCCCGCTGATGCCGGGTCTCATCGGCATGAACGTGGGTGGCCGTCTGCACCTGCTGCTTGATGGCCTGGTAGGTCGGGGTGAGCATGGCACTCACCCGCCCCTGCGCCTCACTGATGGCGCCCCGGCTAAAACTCAGGCCGAAATGCTGTTTGAGCTGCTGCTGTATCTGGCTGACGCTCTGGTGAAACTGGCCGCTTTGCAGCGCGATGTAGCTGAGCAGATTGGCCCCCATCTGGCTGCTGCTGACGTTGTCTGGCAGTGCGGCCTGGGTCGTGCCGATACACCGTGAGCAGGTCGCACGATACAGTTGGTGTTCGGTGACGAGATAGCTCACCTCGGGCAGCTCGAACACCTGATGAACCTGATAGGGTTTGGCATGGGCCACCATGTCCCCGCCACAGCAAGCGCAATCGGCGGCAGGGTAATGCGGGACCAGGGTCAGGCGGGCATCAAGCGGATGCCGCTCGCGGCGATGTCCCTTGTGACCGGGCTGCGCCCCCCGTTGCTTGCCGGACGCCGGACGCTTGCGGGCCGGCGGCGGTGCACCGGGGCCGTCGCTGGAAGGCGGCTTGGAGGAGTTGCCGCTGTGCTGATTGAGGCGGTCCTCCAGCTCGGCGATGCGGTCGAGGAGCTTATAAATCAGCTCGTTGGCCTGCTCCAGAGTGGTGGGCATTCCCGCGGAATGCATGGTGTTTTTGCTCATGGGGGGAGCGTATCTAAGGAGCAGGATCAAGCAAGCAGGAAAGTGGGATCAAGAGACGATCGTCTCATTTTTCCTGTGTCAATACTGTTCCGGTGAATACTTACACAAGGTGAGTCGCCAGGGCGGGGACGTGTTCGTGGTGAAAGGGGAGCGTCGCCGTCGCCTGCACAAGGCGCTGCTGCGCTACCACGATCCGGCCGGCTGGCCGATGATCCGCGAGGCCCTGCTGGAGATGGGCAAGGGCCACCTCATCGGCAACGGCCCCGACTGCCTGGTGCCGCCGGAAGGGCGCGGCGAAGCCAAGGCCGAGCGCAGCCGCAACAAGGGCCTGAAACCTGCCTTGACCCGCCACAGTGCCATCACCCATCAGCGCAGTAACGGGGTGGGCAACAAGCCGACGGGCGGCAAGCCGGTGGGTTCCCAGCTGCAGAAAGGGGCGGCTAACGGCAAACCGGCCGCACAAGGCGAAGGTAAGAGTGCGGGCCAGAATGCTGGTAAAAGCAAACCTGCCGGAAAACCCGCCCATAAGGGCAAAACCCCGACCCGTGCCGGCTCTGCCAAGCCGGGCGCCAAACCCGCCACTCAGGGCGGTAAGCCAGCGGCCAAAGGAAATGGTGCCAAGCGACCGGCACGGTAATATTTCCTGATTGGAAAGCGATAGAAAACAAAAAGGCGACCGGATGGTCGCCTTTTTTATCGCTCACTCTTCGTCTTGGGTCGGTATCAGGTGATAACTAGCTCTGTACAATCTGTTGGGTTAACCCCAAACACCTCAACTTCCAGCTTTACCAATTCAAGGTGTTTTTCAAATAAAAATATTATTTGCTCGACAGAAATCACGACCTCCTTTGTGTATATAGCAGTAATTATGCTTATTTGTTAATAAGTAATTTCAGCTCATCAAATATATTTGCCGAGTCAGAATATTCTACCTTCCCATTTCCTATAGCTTCAAAAAGACTTAGTACGCTAACCATTTGCTGCATTACTTTTATTATTTTACGGGCTCTTTCTATTTTTTTGTTATCAGGTTTACGCCATTCTGTTACGCGCGCTTGATAACTATCATTTCTATTGTCACATAGAGCTTGATATGAATTTGAAAGAATTGTTTGTCTAATAAAATCAAATGGAGTAATTGATATATCTAAGAAAAATAGTAAAGCATTAGGTTCAAAGTATGGTTCATTTTCTATACAGCATTGATATAGGAATGAGGCTTCATCAATATTAATTGCTTGTGTACCATGTTTTTTTCTAACTAATGCTTCATGTCTAAGCCATTTTATTAAAAGATCATATATAGATTGACAGTGCGCTTCAATCGACGGCTCTCGAAGGAGATCTGGGTCAATTATTGCCGATGAATGAATATTGCAAAGAACTATCTCAATAAAGACCTGAACTTCGGAGAGTAAACCGCGAATTCAACTTCGAAGTGCGACACTCGCCTATGCCGCCTGACGGTACTCTTCGAATACCTTGACAGGCTGCCTGAATCCGAGACATTTCCGAGGTCGTAGGTTGAGCCACTGCTCCGCTCTCCTGACATCCTCGTCCGTGACCTCTCTCAGGTCTGTTCCCTTTGGGATAAACTGCCTCAACAGCCCATTGCTGTTCTCGTTCAGACCGCGCTCCCACGAAGAGTAAGGGTGCGCAAAGTAAGTCTCGGCACCCAGCGCTTCCTCTATCGCCTTGTGTTCGGCAAACTCGCCGCCGTTGTCAAAGGTGATGGTATGCACCTGCTCGATGTAGGGCGTTAACATCTCGATTATCGCATCCCGCACCACCCCAGCCTGTTTGCTCGCGACCCGCTTGACCAGATAGAGCCGGCTCTTGCGCTCCACCAGGGTGACCAGTGCACCTGTGCCTTGCTTGCCCAGCACCGTGTCCGCCTCCCAATCACCGAGCCGCTCCCGGCTATCGACGATAGCCGGCCGTTCATCAATAGAGCGGGCTTCCTTGATGGGAGAACGCAGGCTGCTCGCCCCCTTGCGGTAGCGCTTGTGGCCCTGGCGCAGATGGCGGTACAACTGGCCACCCCGGGCTTTGTCGGCGGCCACATGGCGGTATATCCACTCGTGACTCACCATGAGGCCTATCTGCTTGCCCACCGCGCTTATCTGCTCCGGGCTCCACCACCAGGCGAGTGTCAGCTCGACAAACTGGATGACATCGGCAGATAGCCGAGATTTGGCCGCACTGGCCCGTCGGTGGGTGGCGTGCTGATGCGCATTGTCTGGCTGGTAGCCCTGCGGCCCGGCGTTACGACGCAGCTCCCGGTAGAGGGTGGAGCGATGAACGCCAATGGCGCGTGCGGTGGCAAGGATGGACATCCCCTGTGCGCGAAGCACCGATAACTGGTATCGTTGCCCCTCGGTCAACTGCTGATAGCTCATGGTGATACTGCTTTTACTTTGGCGAGCAGAAGGGTACCACCAATCAGCAGTTGGCCACCTCTCGCCATTCATCCATGAGTGTCGCACTTATTATCTGAATTCCCGAACAATCTAATGCGGAATCAACCTTATGATCATATCCATAATCTTGCTCTGAACCTATCGGACTTAGATAGTCTTTTTCTAACGATGGGATACGAGTATGTATCAGGTTCAAAGCTTTTTCTGATTCTCTGATGACTTCAATATTTAGTTGTTCTTTTATACTTTCATTTTTAGCTACCTTAGCTTTATTCCAAAGGTTATATATAACACTGTGAGTTATAGAAAGCTCCTTTTTTTCTTTTAGTTCTAATAAGTTTTCTACATGATTTTTTACTTCAATAATGGCTGGTGTCATATCGGGAATAAAAACTGTTTGACTATTATCACTTGGAGCAATAAGAGCTAAAAAATCGGATAGATCTCGTTCATCTATTGCCTTTATAAATCTTCCTGTTTCAGGATTTAATAACTGAGCACGTACTCGAAGCTCTCTACTCATCAGTTCCTCTCTAAAATTAATTGATACGCATAACATTTCAATCAGCCGACGCGTCAGTGGTCGACTAGATTGACTTGTTAGGGCTTCGTTCACGAACAAAGAAGAATACTGCAGCTAACTGCGCGATGATCGCCCCTATAAGTGCGATAACAAAGTTATTAGTAGTTGATAAAGACTCTTTATATGACTGTAATTCTTTACCCATCATCTCGATATCTCGCTTAAGCAGAGGAATAGTAACGGCTATTTCAGCTTTAGAAATGAACAGATTTTCCATGTTTTCAACTCGGACATCTAGCTTCTTTATAAGTAATTGATCTCCATCAACCACTGTTTTTTGTTTTAGTACTGCAGTCGTGTCTCTGAGATTAGACTCAATAACTGATAATTTATTATTTACTTCTTGCCACTCTGCGACACTTAAGTTCTTCTCCCGAATAGAGTCAGTGCCAAAGAGTTGAGTAAATAGTGGAGCACCACTCAACAATAAAGCTATCACAAAAAACAGATTAGACTTCCAGTTTTTCAAATTATTCTCCTTATAACCTTATCCCGTATATTGTGATAAAAATAGTAGGTTGGTAATGAATGAAGTGAAGCCTAACGTTTACCGCAAAATGTATCTTTAAGTTGTATCGCGAATTCAACTTCGAAGTGCGACACTCGCCTATGCCGCCTGACGGTACTCTTCGAATACCTTGACAGGCTGCCTGAATCCGAGACATTTCCGAGGTCGTAGGTTGAGCCACTGCTCCGCTCTCCTGACATCCTCGTCCGTGACCTCTCTCAGGTCTGTTCCCTTTGGGATAAACTGCCTCAACAGCCCATTGCTGTTCTCGTTCAGACCGCGCTCCCACGAAGAGTAAGGGTGCGCAAAGTAAGTCTCGGCACCCAGCGCTTCCTCTATCGCCTTGTGTTCGGCAAACTCGCCGCCGTTGTCAAAGGTGATGGTATGCACCTGCTCGATGTAGGGCGTTAACATCTCGATTATCGCATCCCGCACCACCCCAGCCTGTTTGCTCGCGACCCGCTTGACCAGATAGAGCCGGCTCTTGCGCTCCACCAGGGTGACCAGTGCACCTGTGCCTTGCTTGCCCAGCACCGTGTCCGCCTCCCAATCACCGAGCCGCTCCCGGCTATCGACGATAGCCGGCCGTTCATCAATAGAGCGGGCTTCCTTGATGGGAGAACGCAGGCTGCTCGCCCCCTTGCGGTAGCGCTTGTGGCCCTGGCGCAGATGGCGGTACAACTGGCCACCCCGGGCTTTGTCGGCGGCCACATGGCGGTATATCCACTCGTGACTCACCATGAGGCCTATCTGCTTGCCCACCGCGCTTATCTGCTCCGGGCTCCACCACCAGGCGAGTGTCAGCTCGACAAACTGGATGACATCGGCAGATAGCCGAGATTTGGCCGCACTGGCCCGTCGGTGGGTGGCGTGCTGATGCGCATTGTCTGGCTGGTAGCCCTGCGGCCCGGCGTTACGACGCAGCTCCCGGTAGAGGGTGGAGCGATGAACGCCAATGGCGCGTGCGGTGGCAAGGATGGACATCCCCTGTGCGCGAAGCACCGATAACTGGTATCGTTGCCCCTCGGTCAACTGCTGATAGCTCATGGTGATACTGCTTTTACTTTGGCGAGCAGAAGGGTACCACCAATCAGCAGTTGGCCACCTCTCGCCATTCATCCATGAGTGTCGCACTTATTATCTGAATTCCCGTATTACCAATCTGCGATATCCATTCTTATCACGCTTTTATTGGCGAAATAATACTTGCCTGTTGGACTTCGCAGCGCTCTGTGCCAACCTACGAAAATAAAAACGAAAAGACGCTACCGCCCGTGGATTACAGCTTCCAATATGCTCCCTTGACCCGCGCTGGCAGCAACCCATCGCAGTTCAACAGGTTCTGAGTGGCTATAGTAAGCCAAATGAAACTGTCAAGGTGAGCCTTAACCTGATGTAACCATCAGAATCTCATCGTTTTTTGAACTTGATCAGCAAATGGAACTGGAAGGTGGCTTTGTAGCCATATCCCGCTTTGGCAAACAGGGAAATCTAGCAGGGAAATCTAGCAGGGAAATCTAGGACACCCACCTTTTTGACAGCGGCGTAGCCCTGTACTTGGCTTGAGGTGTCACTGCCCAGGGGGTGAGCCATGACCATTGCCCGTTCACGTCAAATCAGTTTGCAGGATACGCCTTACTACCATGTGGTCAGTCGCTGTGTGCGGCGGGCGTTTCTGTGCGGGGAAGATGCCCACTCCGGCCAGAGTTACGAGCATCGGCGCCAGTGGGTGGTGGACAGGTTGGGCCAATTGTCGCGACTGTTTGCCATCGGTGTGTGTGCCTATGCGGTGATGAGCAATCACTATCACCTGGTGCTCAAGGTCGAGCCGGATACCGCTGCCAATTGGAGCGAGCGGGAGGTGGCCGAGCGTTGGGCGGCGCTATTCCAGTGGCCGCTGCTGGTACGACGCTGGTATCAGGGGGAATCCCTGATTGAGCCTGAACTCGCTGTGGTGCAACAACTGATAGGACAGTGGCGGGAGCGCCTGCATTCCATCAGCTGGTTTGTGCGGTTGCTCAACGAAAACCTGGCTCGGCAGGCCAATCGGGAAGATGGTTGCAAGGGCCATTTTTGGGAAGGGCGCTTCAAGAGCCAGGCCCTGCTCACCGAATCAGCCCTGCTGGCCTGCATGGCCTATGTTGATCTCAATCCGATACGAGCGGGATTGTCCGACCGGCCTGAACAGAGCGATTACACCAGCCTCAAGCAGCGTCTCGATGGCGAGCAGTCCGCCGCCCCATTGCCGCCGTTGCTGTTGCCATTCGCGCACGACGCGCGACCCGATAGCCTGCCATATGCCTTTGCGGATTACCTGATGCTGGTGGACTGGACAGGCCGCGCCATCCGAGTGGACAAACGGGGCCATATCCCGGCTTCTCTTGGCCCCATCCTGGCGCGGCTGGGGTTGGACGAGGTGCGCTGGCTCAAGCAAGTGACGCTGTTTCGGCGCCAGGGCATCAGAGTGGTGGGTGACAAAGAGCATTGTCAGCAGTTTGCCTGGCACTGTGGCCAGCGACGGTGTCATCAACCATCCCTTTGAGTGATGAATATTTGTGTCATAACAACGTCCGGTATAGCGCCAGCTCATCACCGGTGTGATCGCATCTGAATTGGCGTCATCGATGCCAAGACATTCTTTTTAATCCCCCGAGTTTCACAAATGCCATCGCAAATGCTGGATGACGAGTTGTGCTGTGCTGTGCTGGGCGCTGGATGAGGGCTTTCTCTAAAAGATGGCTGTCCTGATAAGGTGATAAGGCGCTCGCGTCATACAACGTCCGGTATAGCGCCAGCTCCCCGCCGGTGTGATCGCATCTGAATTGGCGTCATCGATGCCAAGACATTCTCTTTAATCCCCCGAGTTTCACAAATGCCATCGCACATGCTGGATGACGAGTTGTGCTGGGCGCTGGGTGAGGGCTTTCTCCAAAAGATGGCTGTCCTGATAAGGCGGTCCTGATAAGGCGGGTTGGGGAAGAGGGGCTATCAGTCCTTTGTCAACAGGCCCTCTCTCACAATGCGGCGACATCGTGGGTGTTGCTTGAACAGGTTATTTTTGCATCAGTGAAACAGAGTGGGTGATATGGTTCCTCCAATGGAACAATCCGTACACAAAGATGGCTGTCCCAAATAAAAAAGAGACCTTATCTTGCTCGGTCCATGGAGAAGGGGGGAGATGACGACGCCCCTTGGGGATCTTTTACAAGAGTCGGCAAATATGGGGACCCACCTTTGGCTCGCATGACCAAACCTGATGCCAAGGGGCGGGTTGGCCGATATCTCGAATGGGGGCAGCGTTGGCAATAAATAGCAAGGGCGACCAGTTGGTCGCCCTTGTGTGATGGGCAGAAGCGCGGGCTCTGCCTGTGAAGGTAACGGTTATTGCAAATCCGTGCTCAGGCTGGGAGCACCGAAGTTCACCAGGGTGGCATGGGAGTGCTCGAAGTACTGTGACCAGAAGTCACCGAGTGCATCCATGGTCTTGCCGGAACGATAGGCGTGTTTCACCGCGTCGGTCACCAGCCCGGCGCCCGTGACGTAGACGCGAGCGCCTTGCAGATCGGCAAACAGCCCCTTGCTCTTGGCCTGCTTGAGCTCGTCACCGACATTGAGCTGCTTGATCTTGTTGGTGGCATAGAAGCTGGTGTAATCGGAGTGCTCCAGCATGTCCGAAATGAGGAACACGACGCGGTCATTGACGCCTTGCTCGGCCTTCATATCGTCACCCACCTTGCGCAGCGAGTTCATGATTTCGCTCTTGGGGATGTCCTGGCGGGCATCACGCAGTGCTTTCACGAACTGTTTGCCAAAGCCGTTACGAAAGACCTTGGTCTGCGTCGTCAGGCAGGTGTCCAGGCCGCGCAATTTGCGCATGCTGACATCGTCCCGGATCTCCCCTTCCAGCGGCATATCCAGTTGCCCCGCGTAGGCCAGGCGAAGGTATTCGCCAGGCAAGAAGGCGGAGAAGGTATAGAGCTTGACGCGATCACCAGCCTGCACGAACCGCTCTATCTGCCCCCAACTGCTGCGTTGCAGATCGTCAGGCATCGGAATGGTCTGGTCGATGATGACCACCAGTTCGCGACCGGTGCCCGCAGGCTTGATGTCGGTCAAGCCATTGCGCTCATAGCAGCTCTGTATGTCGTTACGCTCGGCCGCCAACGCTGCACAAGGCAGCGTCAACGCCAGTAGCAATACCTGGGTGATCTTCACGATTAGGCACTCTGCTTGGTGGGAAAGAGGCCCAGGGTCTTGAGGGCCATCTGCTGTTCACGGATATCACGCAACTGCGCTTCGTCCACCCCCAGTGCGCGGCTGGCTGCTGCCAGACTCTCTTCGGGCAGGCCAGTGACATCATGGAAATCGGCGGCCTTGACGGCAGCGCCGGTCTGGCCGGGGGCGTCAGTGGTGGGCGGGAGAGCCGCCTTTGCCTGCGCAACAGCCGGTTGTACGGCGGGTGCCGGCTCGGCTTGCGCTGCCGGTGCGACCTGGGGGGCCGGCTGAGGGGCCGGCTTGGGTGGCACGGTGCCTGCCTTGTACTCGATAAAGGCCAGGAAATTGCGATGGGCGGATTTCTCCCCTTCCAGCGCCCCCAGCACACCCGAGTTGGTATGGTCACGGCTCGACAACAGGGTCTGCAAGCGGCGGAGCTTGTCATCGGCATGGCTGGCAATGGCGGTGCGTTGCTGGTCCATCGCGTCCAGCATCTCTTCGGCGGTCGCGTATTCGTGTGTCAGACGCCAGGCTGTTTTGGAATGGGTGCCCGCAAAGTGGTATTTGCTGGCAAGCCAGATGCTGATCCCCTGGATGGCGATGTAAATGAGCGACAGCATGACGTAGGTGGTCAGGCTGGCCTCACGGATGGCCTGCATCTTGTCTTCGATGGTGGCCTCTTCCGCCTCGTTGTTGATGGCTTGAGACTCTTCCGGCAGATCAAACGGCGACCCCATGCTGCTGTCACTCTGTGCCGTTGTTTCGGCGCGCATGTTGTTGACCATCTCGGTTTCGATGCTGTCGAGGGTGGCTGAACGCACCACGAAGGCGCCCACTGCCATACAGGCAACAAACGAAGCACAGACAATCAGCCAGACAAACTTGCGGCTGACACCTGAATTCACGTCTTTCAGGCGGGCCAGCAACTGCTCGTAGTCAGGTTTGTCAGAGTCCGAGAAGGAGTCTTCCAGATTGATGGCCTTGTTTGCCTTGAGGGTACGGGAGCGTTTTGAGGGCTCTTCCCCTTGCCACCAGTGACGCGCCCGGGCGATCAGGCTGTTGTGATGCAGGGAGTGTCCGGCCACTTCAGCCAGGAATGCGGATGCAACGGCGAGCAGCAGAGCCGTCGCGGCTGCCAGCAGGTGACGGTCATTGGTGGAGGCATCCATGTTCATCCAGCCTGCCAGCACGTAGGCAAAGCCCATTGCCTCGACCAGCACCAGCACCAGCACCAGAGCAAGCACCCACGCCGGGCGCGGGGAGCGGCCGGCCTCTCCTGCCTTGGCAAGGTAGTCGAGGGAGGCGTTGTAGGCATCTGTCCCCTTTAAATGCTTCTTGTATTCGCGGTAGTACACATTCGACAGGGTCACTTCATGGTTGATCCAGCCATCGCCATCGACCGAGGCTGGCTTGCGGGCGAGACGGGCCACTGTGCCGATCAGCGGCAGGCTGTGCCATACCCGGATCAGGAAGTAGGAGACATGCTCCCAATGCCGCCACACCACCACGGCGCTGACGAGGAATGAAACAATGCCAACGGTCAGCATCTGGTTGGCGAGGATCAGCGTCTTGAGCGCTGCCAAAGAAAAGTCTTCCACTAAGTTTCTCCGTTTTCTTATTTGGAATGGGTGGCGGGAATGGGCAGGTACGAAGCCACATAAGCCTCGGAACCTGCCGGATAGAACAGGGCTCCCTGGCTGACCTTGGCGTTGCCTTTGCTGAACACGAGGTCCATGCAGGACACCGACGCCTTGGGATCGCTGGTGAAGACGCGGTACAGCACCTCACTCTCGCCCTCATAGGTGTTGGCCACCGCCTTGAGGGTCTGGGGCTTCTTCTGATTCGAGGATTTGTAACCCTGAACGACTTGCAGGATCGGTTGACGATCGACCTGGGCGTTGTCACGCAAGATGGAAACCGGAGAGACAGTCACCAGGTGGCCGTTGACGGTATTGGCCCAGACGCGATTGTTATAGCCGGGCATGTACTCCTTGGTGGCATGGCGCGGGAGAGGCTTGTCGTCTGCCATGCTCAGTACTTGGCCTGCACTGCGTGGCTTATCTGCCTCACAGCTCGACATCGGCATATCGCTTGCGTATGCGCTGCTGATCAGTGCAAAACCACTCGCCTTGGGTTTGATGTTCTGAGCCATGTTCCATTGATAGGTGCCGGCAGGCTTGCCGCCGAAGTCCACTGCGGCCTTGGCATTGGACAGGGCCTTGGCCGTGCTGGTGTCAGCGCTCTGCTTGGCGGCGGGTTGGCGAGGGGCGGTTTGCGACGTGGCCGCTACCTTGCTTGAACCGCTTGTGGACTGAGCCGCCGGTTTGGTGGCAGCCACACGCGGTTTGGCGGTATCGGAAGCGCCATAACGCAGATAGCGGGTGTTGTTCTCTTCGGATTGGGCCCGCATGACCAGAGCCTGCTCGTTCGCCAGTTCCACAATTTCGACCCGGCGATTCTGACCGCGAAGCAAGGGGTCGCTGTTGTCTGCGATGGGACGCGACGAACCTGCGCCTTGATAGTAAATGGAAGAGGCCGGGATCCCCGATGCGACCAGGACCTTGCCGACGGCTCGCGCACGTTGCTCGGAGAGTCGCAGGTTGAGTTCTGCTGGGCCGGTGGCGTCACTGTGGCCGACGAGGAGGATACGGCGCTGATCCGAGGCGTCTGCGGCTGCGGGTTTGGCATAGAGCAGGGCCAGTTTCGTGACCACGCGCAGACCGCTTTCTGTGAGCTGGGCAGAACCACTCGAGAACATGCCGGAATCGGGGATCTGGGCCACAAGGCCGGCGTCCTGAGGGACACCGGTCACTGCGGCTGGCTCGGCAACGGTCAGTTTCTCGGTCGCGATGTTGAGATTCTCTTCCTTTGCTATCCGGTCAAGCTCTTGTAGCCTGGACTGCCACATATAGCCTGCCGCGCAGCCCAGCGCCCCACCGAGGGCAACCCCCGCGACAGCCCCTTTTTTCCCGTTGATGGCGTAGCCCGCAGCCCCTCCTGCAATCATGCCAGCCCCACAAAGCACCGGCATGCCGTAATCCTTGCCGATATCATTGACCGTGGATTTGAAATTCTGCATCTGCTGAGAGCTGCAACCCACGGCGGCAATCAATACACAGCTGAGAGGTGCAAGACGAAACGATTTATCCATAGCGATTCCTTGCCATTTATATTTAATAGCGAGATTCAGACATGCCAGTGAGGCCAGAGAAAAGCGTCTTCGGGTGGAGTGAAATATCGACACTTGCTGACATTAAAGATATTAACGCGGGCTGATGTTTAATATCGGCGCCAGGCGTGATCATTCTCGCAAGCGGCTGTGTCTGATATGTCCTGAGTGTCAGAAGAGGCAATTATCTATGCGGTTCAATAGGTATCGAGTGGCTATGATAAGCCAAACGAGCCTGATCATGCGAGTGGAAAAGTGATGCAACCATAGGAAAAACATCAACTTTCCAATATCTTTGCCCATCTCCCCGACGCTGAACACAAAGAGGGTTATTGTGACGCTCTTGTGGTTTGTGAAAGGCGCAGGCCGATTATCGCTATTGAGGATGAGGACTGTTGGGGGAAGTATGTGGTTGCCCCCACTGACAGTGCTGGCGAAATAATGTTCATGGGCAGAATAACGTCTGGCATCCCGTTTATATAATGGATTAAATAGCTGTTCCGAATAGTAGATCACCGGAGGAAGGGAACTCAGTCCAGTTTGTGCGATCTGATTAGTCGCTAAACAAAACAAGCCACACCCAAAGGACTGAGTTGATGCCTATCCTACCACCTCTGCCACGACCACAACGGCGCCGCATTCACAAAATCATCCATGCCACCCGTGATAAAGGACATGCTCGTCGCTTGATGGCCATCTTGCTGTTACATGAAGGACGCACGATCACCGATGTTCATCACCTTACCGGCGCTGCGCGCTCGACCATCGGTCGTTGGCTTCGGTGGTATCGAGATGAAGGCATAGATGCGCTAGAAGCCTTACCGGCTGGCCGTGCCCCAGTCTTACCTATCGCCAAGATTGTCACCTTACTGGTGCTGCTCATGCAGTTTTCTCCGCAAGATTTTGGTTATCAGCGCAGCCGTTGGTGTACTGAACTATTGGCTATAAAAATCAATCGGTTAACAGGGCTAAATGTGGCAGCCTCCACGCTCCGCCGATGGTTACCTCGTATGGGCATTGTCTGGCGCAGGCCCGTGCCGACCTTGCGGATAAAAGACCCAGCCTATCAGGAAAAAATGGCGAATATCGACGCCGCGCTGGCCCGCTGTGATGCCGATAATCCGGTGTTTTATGAGGATGAAGTCGATATAGACCTCAATCCCAAATTAGGAGCCGACTGGATGTTCAGAGCGCAGCAAAAGCGGGTTGTCACACCGGGGCAGAATGCCAAGCATTATCTGGCAGGCGTTCTCCACGCAGGCAACGGAAGGGTACTTTACGTCAGCGGGATCAAGAAAAACTCATCGCTGTTTATTGCCATGCTGGAAAAGCTGCGCCACCACTACCGACGAGCCAAAACCATCACGTTGATCCTCGATAACTACATCATTCACAAAAGCAAACAGACCGAGCGATGGTTGAAGAAGAATCCCAAGTTCTGCCTGGTGTTCCAGCCAGTTTACAGCCCTTGGGTTAATCACATAGAACGGCTATGGCACAAGTTACATGAAACCATCACGCGCAATCATCAATGCAGAGGGATGGCAAACCTGCTGGCCCGAGTGAAACACTTCATGGATACCGTGTCTCCTTTCCCGGGGAATGGCTATGGCACAGCGAAGGTGTAGCACTATTGGGATCAGTTATTTAATTGTCGATAAATATGTCTGACAACAGTTTATAGACCGGGGCACAGGCAGTGCGAAGCATTGCAAGAGCATTGTTGAACGCATTGTTTGATAATACTGTCGAAAGGGTTTGGTCAGGAGCAATCAGATGGCGATAACAACGCGATCCCGAAGAGAAAAGATTGGCAGCGGGCTCGGGCTGGTGATGGGGCTCATCGCTTTTAACCTGATCGTGCCCCTGCTTCCGGTTGCAACAGAGATGTCGGATATGACCCGGATGATAGGTGTCATGGTCAGCGCCATGCTTTGCGCCGAGCTGGGCGCCAGGATTGGCAAGTGGCGTGATGCCAAAGAGCAGGCCGGATCGGCAGAGTAACTCGACGTGAGAAGAGCGCCAATCGCCCGAGTGCGGCGGTGTGTGCGGGTGTAACAGGCAGGGCGACAGTTGTCGCCCTGCCTGTTTTGCTATCGCGGTTTGCCGCTCAAGCGCCGCGCCGTCGGGGGGCGCTTCGATGGAGGAAGGTGGCCAGGGTGTCGCGGGGCGATGCCGCATTGCACCAGAAGGCGCCTGGAGCGAGATGGCGCCAAGGCTGGATCTGCGAAGGAAATCCTGAGATCGTGCAGGCAGTTATCTGGTTATCCCCTTGAGAGGAGTGCCCATGCGCATTGCCCTGATTGGCCTTGGCGATATCGCCCGGAAGGCCTATCTGCCGCTGCTGGCAAACGACGAGCGAGTCACCCCGCTGCTCTGTACCCGGAGTCCCTTGGTGCTCGGCAAACTGGCGCGCCAGTACCGGATTGGCGAGTGTTTTACCGAGGTCGATGCGCTGCTGGCGAGCCGACCTGATGCGGTGATGATCCACGCTGCCACCGCCGTGCACGGCAAACTGGCGGAGCTGTGCCTGCGTGCTGGCATTCCCACCTTTGTGGACAAGCCGCTGTGTGACAACGCAGGAGAGGTGGAGGCGCTCGCCAATCTCGCCATCGCCAGGGACTGCCCGCTGTTTGTGGGCTTCAACCGTCGCTATCTGCCCGCCATGGCCGCCGCACGTGGCCATCCGCTGACCGAGCTCCATTGGCAAAAGCACAGGCACGCCCTGCCAGGGGCGTCTCGCCAGTTTCTGTTCGACGACTGTATCCATGTGCTCGACAGCCTCTGCTGTTATGGCGGCGAGCCGGACGGGGAGCTGCATGCGGTGCTGCGACGCAGCAGTGAGCAGCCCGAACTGCTGGCCGGGGTGAGCGTGGCCTGGCAGAGCGGGCAGGTGGCGGTGAGCGGCAGCATGAATCGCAGCGCCGGCATGACCGAGGAGCGCATCGATGCCTATGGCGACAACCTCTCGTTGCATATCGAGAACTGCACCCGTGGCCTGCTTGCGCGAGACAACACAGTGCAGACCCTGGCTCCGGGCGACTGGCAGCCCGTGCTGGCGAGCCGAGGCTTTGTCGCCATGCTCGAGCACTGGTATGGGCAGATTGACGTCGGGCGGGCAGACGGGGCGCTGGTCGAGAGCTACCTGCAAAGTCATCGACTGGCGGAGCGCCTCGTCGCCCTGGCAAAGGGATGACCCGGAGGCAAGGGGCTGGTGACACCGGCAGGCATCACTGGCCAGAGAAGCCAGAGCACTGTATGAGATGGTGGCTCCTTGCGCAGTCAGCCGTGAAAGGTGCCAGCGAGCGAGCCAAGCGAAGGCGGGTTTGTTATCTTGGCGGCCATCAAGAGCTGCAGGGCAAGAGATCGCAATGAAGAAGGTGTCGAAGATGAGATGGCTGACCGCAGTGGGCGGGGTATTCCGTTCATGAGCATCATTCTGGGGATCGATCCCGGTTCGCGCATCACCGGTTACGGGGTCATTCGCATCGTCGCGGGCAAGGCGGAATACCTGGGATCGGGCTGCATCCGCACCGATCTGGGGGAGCTGCCGTCTCGCCTGAAGCAGGTCTATGACGGGGTGAGCGAGATCATCACCCAGTTCAAGCCGGACGAGTTCGCCATCGAGCGGGTCTTCATGGCGCGCAACGCGGACTCGGCCCTGAAGCTCGGCCAGGCCAGGGGAAGTGCCATCGTCGCGGCGGTCAATGCCCTGCTGCCGGTGAGCGAGTATTCGGCCACCCAGATCAAGCAGGCGGTGGTGGGCACCGGTGGCGCTGCCAAGGAGCAGGTGCAGCACATGGTGACTCATCTGCTCAAGCTCTCTGCCACCCCCCAGGCGGATGCGGCGGATGCCCTCGGGGTGGCGCTCTGCCACTTCCACACCCGTCAGAGCCTCATTCGCATGGCCGGGCGGGCCAGCGGATCGGTGCGCGGCCGTTATCGCTGATCCCCGGGGGAGGGCTTCTGGTGTTGGCAGGGGAGCGCGGGGAGCTGCTGGCAAAATCGCTGGTCGGGTCACAATCTGTCGCGTCCCTCGATGGGACTCCCATGGAGAAGTGCACCGAGCGGGTGAATATCTTTCTACTTTATCAATAACTTGTGACATTCATCACATATCCGCGATGAATCGGGTCGGTTTCGTCTTGCTCCGCCACACTCCCATAATATGGCGCCTGTTCAATAACAGTGTCCGTATGAGCCTTTCAGGTTCGCGTGTTAGTCATCATGGGAGAGACAAGAGTGAAACCTTTTGCTGCTGAATTTATGGGAACCTTCTGGCTGGTGCTGGGGGGCTGCGGGAGCGCCGTGCTGGCTGCCGCCTTCCCCAATGTGGGGATCGGCCTGCTGGGCGTCGCCCTGGCGTTCGGCCTGACTGTGCTGACCATGGCCTATGCCATCGGTCATATCTCGGGTTGCCACCTGAACCCGGCCGTGACCGTCGGGCTCTGGGCCGGTGGTCGCTTCCCGGCCTCCAACGTGCTGCCCTACATCGTGGCCCAGGTGCTTGGCGGGATCGTGGCAGGTGGCGTGCTCTATGTCATTGCCAGCGGACAGGCGGGTTTTGATGTGAGCGCCGGCTTTGCTTCCAACGGCTATGGCGAGCATTCCCCCGGCGGTTACAGCCTGCTGGCCGCACTGGTGTGTGAAGTGGTGATGACCGGTTTCTTCCTGTTCGTCATCATGGGCGCCACCGACAGCCGTGCACCGGCCGGGTTTGCTCCCATCGCCATCGGTCTGTGCCTGACCCTCATCCACCTCATCAGCATCCCGGTGACCAACACCTCGGTCAACCCGGCGCGCAGCACTGGCGTGGCGCTTTTTGTCGGTGACTGGGCCGTGGGCCAGCTCTGGCTGTTCTGGGTTGCCCCCATTGTCGGTGCCATTCTGGGTGCATTGGCCTATCGTGTGATCGCCACGAAAGAGTGATGTGTTGCTAGTTAACGTGTGGTATCGACACGCCCCCGGGCGTGTTTTTTTATGCCTGAAGGAATACCGGGCAGGGCGCCATGCTGACGATAGGGTGCGGCATGATCACAGCCCCTTGGCGCTCAGCATCTCTTTGTAGCGCTGATGCAGCAGTTTGACTCGTTCCACATAGGCCCGGGTTTCGGCATAGGGCGGTATGCCGCCGTGTTTTTGCACCGCACCGGCGCCTGCATTGTAGGCGGCGGTGGCCAGGGCCACATTGCCGTCATACTGCTTGAGCAGACCCGCCAGGTATTTCACCCCGCCAAAGATGTTCTGCTCCGCCAGCAGGGCGTTGCCGACCCCGAGCTCGCGCGCAGTGGCGGGCATCAGCTGGGTCAGTCCCATGGCGCCCTTGCGGGAGACGGCCAGGGGATTGAAGGCGGACTCGGCATGGATCAGCGCCCGGATGAGGGCAGGCTCGACCTGATAAGTCTTGGCTGCCGCCTGTATGGTGCTGGCGTAGTCATAGAGGAAGAGGCCTGTCGTGTGCCAGTTGACCTTGGACGCCGGATCGCAGGCATAGCAGTCGTTGAACAGCAGCAGTTCGTAGTGACCCTGCTCCGGTATCATGTCGGAATAGCGTATGACCCCGTTCTTTTGTACCGACTTGTAGACCTGGATCTGACGGCTTGCAGGCTTAGCGGGTTCAGGGGAGGGGAGCGGCGCCGTGGTGAGCGCCACGGTACGCGGCGTGGGAACCGGGGAGGAGACAGCCGTCTCCGGGGTCAGGATCACCACCTCTGCCGGCGGCGGTATCTGAGCCGGGGCTGCGTGGGAAAACAGCGGCATCATGCCCAGCAACATCCATGCTTTCAACGGCTTGCTCCTTAAGCCTCGTTAGCCACGTTGAGTAAAGCATTCGGGATGGCGCAGAACAAGTGCCCGTGAACAGGGGAGGCTGGAAATGTGATGGCAGAGGGACGTCCCACCTGAGTGCTCACTCAGGACAAGGGGCGCGGCTCATGGCGTCAAGGGGCTGATGATCGCAACCTCGTCTTTTCCATCGAGTTATTGGCTTTTTTGTAAGTTAAAGGCGTGTTATCTTGCTGTTGCTCCACTCTGGTCTGATCTCTTCGTGGAGCCAGCGAGCGAGCAGGAGAGGGTCGGTATGGCCAGAGCGAAATGGGCATGACAAGCAGGCGAGCGATGGAGCTCAGATTCGAAGAGTACTGTGATGCGGATCTTTCCCTCATCAGAGACTATTACGAGACGACGTTTTCCCACTATGTGCCGGATTTGGCAGAACGGATTTTTGTGGTCCGTGACGCGCACTGGCTGGTGGGGGCGGTGCGCCTGCGCGATGAACAGGATTATTACCACTTGTGCGGCTTTCGTCTGCTCCCTCACTACCAGTCCCTGGGGCTGGGGTCCCGCTTGCTGCAGCATGCCTGCCGCGATCTTTCCGACAAGCCCGTGATCTGTCACGCCCTGCCGTTCGAGAAACCCTTCTACCTCAAGGCGGGATTTGACCACCTTCCCCTGCATGAACTCGACGGGCCCCTCCACTCTCTCTATCACCAGCAGCACGAACAGGGTTACCAGATCGAGCTGCTGGTGCGTCAGGCGAAGGCGCCTGTTTTCAACTGACGTCTTATTGGGGTTTGGTCAGCAGGTGGATCTTGCCTGGTGACAGCTCCAGCCCCAGCAGATTTTCCTTGAGCCAGGCCTGATTGGGATCCTTGTCATCCAGCTTGTAGACAGGCTGGGTCTCCAGCCGTTTCTCCATGCTCTGCAGCAGCATCCTCAGCATGAAACCAAACTTCTGTTCCGCCGCTGCAGGTTCCAGCTTGTAATCGATGAGCTTCATGTTGTCGAGGAAGAGCGCACTCCTGGCCTTGTCGTAGCGGGGCCTCGCCTCATAGGTCATGTTGAGGCGCGCGTCGTACTCGGTCTGATCCGGGAGCGCGATTTTCAACTTGCCTTTGCCAAACACCCTGGCGGTATCCGGGCTCTGGCGACCAATCTGCACATCGCTCTGCTCGAGTTGCACATGGGCCTTGATGATGCCGGGCAATTCCAGCTGTTTGTCCACTTGCACCTGGGACTGCAGGTACTGATTTATCTGCTGCTCATTGATGTCATATGAGCCTTGACCTAGCATGGCCAGACTCAGCAGCATAGATTGCAGGATCATGCTAACGACCTGATAGAATGGGTGTGCCCCATAGCATACCATCCCGACCCTGTGGGGTCTGCCCGTGCCATCTGTCCAATACACCAAGGAGTCGCCTTGCTCGACGGTCTGGAATACGACATTCAGTTGCTGTTTTCCCGCTTTCTCGGCTGGTTGTTGCTGTTGTTTCACACCGTGATCGTGGCAGGGATCTCCCTGCGGGTGGTGATGAAGCGACGTCCCATCGGGGTATCCCTCGCCTGGTTGGCCCTCATCTATGCCATCCCCTTCGCCGGGGTCGGTTTCTACGTGCTGTTTGGCGAGATTCGCCTCGGTCGCAAGCGGGCGGAGCGGGCCCAGGCAATGTACCGTCCTTACGCCATCTGGATCCGCCAGCTCGCGCGCCTCTTCCCCCAGCACTGCTGCGAGGTGGGCAGCAAGGCACGCCCGCTCCACGATCTGATCCAGGGGCGCTTGGCCATGCCCATGCTCTCGGGCAACCGGATGACTATGCTGCACAAGCCGAAGAGCATCGTAGAGGAGATAGTGCGCGACATCCGGGGCTCCTCCCAATCCTGTTATCTGGAGTTCTACATCTGGCACCCCGGCGGGGATGTGGACGAGGTGTGCGAGGCGTTGATGGAGGTGGCGGCACGCGGCGTGGATTGTCGTGTTTTGCTCGACTCCATCGGCAGCAAGACCTTCTTCCGCTCCTCCTGGCCCAAAACCTTGCGCGCCGCCGGCGTTAAAGTCGTGGAAGTGTTGCCGGTCGGCGCCTGGCGAATCCCCTTCCAGCGCCAGGACTTGCGCATGCACCGCAAGCTGGTGGTGATCGATGACAAGGTTGGTTATACCGGCTCCATGAACATGGTGGATCCCCGTTTCTTCAAGCAGGATGCCGGGGTCGGCCAGTGGGTCGACATCATGATCCGGGTGCAGGGCCCCGTGGTGCCGTTGATGTGGTCCACCTTCGTCTGGGACTGGGAGATGGAGACCGGCGAGCGGCTGCTCGACAGTCTGCAACATGAGCCGGAAGCCTGGCCACAGACCAACTATCGGGCCCAGCTCATTCCCTCCGGCCCCTTCGTCGGTGGTGACTGTATCCAGCAGAGCCTGCTGCTCGCCATCTACCAGGCTCGTCACCATCTGGTGCTGACCACCCCCTATTTCGTGCCGGACGATCCGCTGGCTGCGGCCCTCTCTTCGGCGGCGGCCCGCGGCGTGCTGGTGCAACTGGTGCTGCCTGCGCGCAACGACTCCCTGATGGCGAACCACGCCAGCAACTCCTTCATGGAGGATCTGCTGGCGGCAGGAGTGGAGATATATCGCTATGATGCCGGGCTGCTGCACACCAAGAGCGTGCTGGTGGACGATGATTTCGCTCTGGTGGGCACGGTCAACCTCGACCGGCGCAGTCTCTGGCTCAATTTCGAGATCACCCTGCTCATCGACAACCCGGTGTTTGTCGCCGAGATGAACCAGCTGGTGCAGGGCTACATGCTGGAGGCGACCCCCATGTCACTGACCAGGTGGCGTGCCCGCCCCTGGTACAAAAAATTGCTTGAGAACATCTTTTACCTGTTCAGCCCCCTGCTGTGACAGCCAGAGCGTGGACCCCAAGCCGTTGTCTGGCTTGTGTTGATGCCCATCCTCCCCGTAGAGTGCGCCCATGCACCCGCCATTGAACCATTGTGGAGAAACAGAACTGATGAAGAAAAAAGTGGCCTTGGCCGTCGGAGCCGTGTTGGTGGTGGGAGGGCTTGGCGCCTGCTGGTACACGGGCAATACGTTCGACCGGATCCTGGCCGAGCAGATCGCCAGGGCGCAGCAGGAGAGCGGGATCGAAGTCACCTGGAGCCCAGAGACGGAGAATCTGTTTACCCGCGACGGCGTACTCAAGGTGGTGGTGCCGCCCCAGACGCTGGCGAGTTTTGATCCCCAGCTGGCGGGAAGCGAACCCATCGAGATGCAGTTCGCGTTCAACAGCCGCCTGTTGCCGCTCTATATCAAGAGTCACCTCCAGCTTGATACCGCACAGGGCACGCTGGCGCCCATTCTGACCTCCCTGGGGATGCAGCAGTGGCAACTGGGGGCAGAATCGGCGAGCAGCCTCTGGACCATGAGCAACAGCTCCCGCTTCTGGGTGAGTGACTTCAAGGTCAAGGAGGGGCTCAACGAGTTCACCTTCCTGCCCTTGAACGGCGACTATCGCGGGGATCTCGACGGCAATGGCCATCTCACCGCCCACTGGCTGGGGATGACGGTCCACGATGCCCAGAGCAAGACAGATCTGGCCTTGGCGGATCTCAAGGGCAGTGCCGACATGGCCGAGATCAGCGGACTCTGGCTCTCTCCCCGCAGCGATGCGACCCTTACGGCCTTCTCCCTGACCCAGCCGGGGAACGTCAAGATCACGCTGGAGGGGCTGACCACGGCCACCGAGCTGGCGGGGGACGATCTTCAGACGCTCTCCACTCGCTATCAGATGAAGGTGGCGACCCTCAACATGGAGAGCGAGGAAGACCGGCTCGCGCTGACCCAGGGAAATCTGGATCTCTCCCTCAAGGGGCTGGATCTCGAGGGGTATCAGACGCTGCAGGAGGCCAGCAGCAAACGGGTGGACGAAGCGGCCATCCAGGAAGCGCTGGACAAGATGCTCCAGAGAGGGGCCACACTGGAACTGGCGGATCTGAGTGCGCGATTGAACGGTGAGCCTGTCAGCCTGCAAGGGGAGGCCAAGCTGGCGCCCACCACCCTGGCACAGTTGATGGGCAGCGAGGAGGGGATGCAGGCACTCTCCGCTCTGCTTCATGCCCACCTTGGGGAGAAGCTGGGCCAGGCCGTTCCCCAGTTGGCCCCCATGCTGGAGCAATTCACTGCCATGGGATATCTGAAGGCGCAGGAGTCACAGCTTCAGGCCGAGCTCAAGCTCGACAAAGGGGCCGTGACCGTCAACGGTCTGCCGCTGCACCCGTGAGTGCCGCGCAATGAAAAGGCTCCCTCGGGAGCCTTTTTTCTGGGGGCGCGCAACCGCTTATTTGAACACGACGGTCTTGTTGCCGTAGACGAAGACCCGCTCGTTCAGCACCAGTTCCAGCGCCCGGCTCAGCACGGATTTCTCCACGTCGCGTCCGGCCTTGGCCATGTCATCGGCACTGAAGGTGTGATCGACGTGGATCACGTCCTGCTCGACGATGGGGCCTTCATCCAGATCGTCGGTGACGAAGTGGGCGGTGGCACCAATCAGCTTGACCCCGCGGTCGAAGGCCTGACGATAGGGGCGGGCGCCGATGAAGGCAGGCAGGAAGGAGTGGTGGATATTGATGATCTTGCGCGGATAGGCTTCCACGAAGCTTGGGGTCAGCACACGCATGTATTTGGCCAGGATGACGTAATCCGGCTGGTAGCCATCGATGAGCGTGCGCACTTGCTCCTCATGCTCGGTGCGGCTCAGATCCTCGTGGCTCACGCAGTGGAAGGGGATGTCGAACTTGCCGGTCAGCTCGGCGAGGGTGTCGTAGTTGCCGATGACCGCGACGATGTCCATGTCCAGGGCGCCGGCATAGTTCTTCATCAGGATGTCGCCGAGGCAGTGGGTCTCCTTGGTCACCAGGATGACGATGCGCTTCTTGCCCGCCTTGACGAGACGACGCTGGGCGCCGGCAGGCAGGGCATCGTCGAGGTCGGCCAGCAGGGTCTCGTCGTTGAAGCGCCCTTCCAGCTCGGTGCGCATGAAGAAGCGGCCGTTTTCGTGATCCACGAACTCGTCGTTCTTGTTGATGTTGAGCTGGTGCTTGTAGCAGATGTTGGTGATCTTGGCGATGAGACCCTTGGCGTCGGGGCAATCGGTCAGCAGTATTTTCTTTTCCATCTCTGTCATGATTCCGTTTGTGATGTTGGCACCCGGTCTGCGCGGGCGCGCGCGTTTTTGCTGGCACTATGCCACAAACGAAATCAGAAAGGACAGCGCGCCGTGTATCGGGTGGTGCTCGCGCGAAAATTGCCGTGCAGCCAGTACCCGGTTTGTCTTTGATGGGTTTTTGGCTGGCATCCTGCGTCTTTTTTCTTTAGGCTGTCTGCGCTTATTCTCAGGGCGGGGCGAAATTCCCCACCGGCGGTATCCCGATGTGACTCGGGGAGCCCGCGAGCGCCCGACCCGGCATTCATCCGGGACGGGGTCAGCAGATCCGGTGAGATGCCGGAGCCGACGGTCATAGTCCGGATGAAAGAGGATAAGACAGATATTGCTGGCCAGACCCTGCCGGGTTGGCCGCCGCATGGCTACTTCTGTCTGCCTTTCCATGCCCTGATTCTGGTCCTTGTCTTTTTTAGGAGTCTTACCATGAATCAGTCTCTACTCAGTGAATTCGGTGATCCCATTGCTCGCGTCGAAGCCGCGCTGGCCGCCCTGCGTGCCGGTCAGGGTGTGCTGGTGGCCGATGATGAAGATCGCGAGAACGAAGGCGATCTCATCTTTGCCGCAGAAACCATGACCAACGAGCAGATGGCCATGATGATCCGCGAGTGCTCCGGCATCGTCTGCCTCTGTCTGACCGACGAGCGGGTTCGCCAGCTCGAGCTGCCGATGATGGTGGAGGCCAACTCCAGCCACTATCAGACTGCCTTCACCGTGACGATTGAAGCGGCGCAGGGGGTGACCACCGGGGTGTCCGCCGCCGATCGCATCACCACCATCCGCGCGGCCATCGCCGACGGCGCCCGGCCCTCCGATCTGCATCGACCCGGCCATGTCTTCCCGCTACGCGCCCGCACGGGTGGGGTGCTGACCCGCCGTGGTCACACCGAAGCGACCGTCGATCTGATGCAGCTCGCCGGGCTCAAACCTTACGGAGTATTGTGCGAGTTGACCAAGGAAGATGGCTCCATGGCCAGGCTGCCGGACCTGGTGGCCTTCGGTCGCCAGCACCGGATGCCGGTCCTGACCATCGAAGATCTGGTGCAATATCGTCAATTGCTGTCAGAACGTTCAGCCTGAGCCTCATACGAAATTGTAATAAGCCCGAATTTTGGTTACGCTTTGTGCCAACCTCATCCAGGGACACTCATTTTTGCTTAAAGTTTGTACGGAAAGTGTGCAACTAAAAAAAAATGAGGGTTTTAACGCATTTATCTGTGATGAGGCCTATCCAAACTATGATTTTTTTGTGCCATAATCACGCCGCTTGCTAAACGTCTGGCGAGTTAAAGGGAGCTTTTAAAAATGAAAAAAATGTTGTTGGTAGGTGTTGTTGGTCTGTCCGCTCTGCTGGGCGGTTGTGCAAACACCAGCGAACTGGAAACTTCCGTTCAGAATCTGTCTAACAAAGTTGACCAACTGGCTCAAGATGTTAGCGCTGTTCGTGCTGATCAGTCCAAGATCGCTGCTGATGTTGCAGAAGCCAAGCAAGAAGCTATGCGTGCTAACCAGCGCATCGACAACATGGCTACTTCCTACAAGAAGTAATCCATGCGAAAAAATGGCGCATTTCAATGCGCCATTTTTTTTGCCTGAAATTCGTCAAATACCCGCTTTTTTTCCCGCTAATATCCGCCTGACAAGGCAATGCCGACGAATCGGCATCCCCTCATCTGATTTTCCTGTCGCTCAATAGAGCAGGCTGTAGAGCTTGCGACGATAACTCTGCGCTGCAGGGTGCGCACCCATGGTTGCCAGCACATCGAGATAGATCTTCTTGGCATCGCCAAAGGCGAGATCACGTTTGAGGATGGTGAACAACAGGGCCAATGCCTCCTCTTGTCTACCAACCTGGCTGTAGAGCACCGCCAGCTCCTGGGCGAGGGCATGGTCATCAGGCTGTTCAGCGTGGCGCAGCTCCAGGGCGCGCAGCTCAGGACTGTCGCTGGCCTGCAGCGCCAGCGAGAGGCGGGAGCTCAGGGTCTGGTAATGATCATCCTGTGCCACCATGGGGATGGTCGAGAGCAGGCTCTGCGCCTCGTCAAGGAGATTGAGATCCAGCGCGGCCTGTATCAGCCAGAGCGTGATGTCGTGACGCTCGGGGGCGAGGCGATGGGCCTGGCCAAGATGGGTGTGCGCCACATCGGCTTGCCCGTTCTCCAGCGCCTGCTTTGCCTGATCGAGCAGCAACTCCTCCTCTTTGGGGGCAAAGGCGGCGAAATACTGGCGCAATGTGGCTTCATCCTGCGGCCCTTCCAGAATGGCCTGTTCATCCGGGCGCCCCTGATGGAACAGCACCAGTGCTGGTAGTGCGCGCAAGGCAAGCTGGCTGGCCAGAGGTTGCAACTGGGGGTCGTTCATGTCGACTTTGGCCAGGGTCACCGCCGCATTGGCCGGGCCGACCAGTGCTTCCACTTGCGGGGTCATGGCCTGGCACTCCGGCATCTGGGGCGCGTGGAAATAGATGACGACCGGCTTTTTCATGGACGCATCGAGCAATTCTGCGTGGAAGTTCTGGGGGGTGATGTCGACGATCATGAGGCTGACTCTCGAAAAATGGTGTGGATCAACATGGGGTCCAGCGGGGTGGAATTCAAGCGCGCATCCAGCAGATGGGCATCGACCCGGCGGGTCGGGGCAGCCAGGCTGAGCCATCCGCTGCCCGCGGGCCAGTCACGGATTTCATAGTGGCGATTGTCGAGGTGATTATTGAGCTGCCATGCCTGCTCCGGAAGGAAGCTGATCTTGTCGAGTCCGGCGGCAATGCCGTCGCCATGCGCCTTGAGCACAGCTTCCTTGCGAGACCATAGCCGATAGAAGGCCGAATGTTGCTCCTCTCGGGGTTGGGCGCTCAACCATTGGAATTCGCTTGGCGCATAGAAGCGTTTGGCCAACGACAGTATGGGGCGGTGACGCAATCCCATCTCGATGTCCACCCCAAGGGGGCCCTCCTCACAGAGGGCGATCACCAGCCACTCTCCGCTGTGGCTGAGGTTGAACTGCCAGCGATGACTGAGCAGTGTCGGTTTGCCATGCGCACCGATGCCAAAAGTCAGGGCATCGGCCCGGCAATGGAGTCGCTCGGCCAGCAGGCGGCGCAGCAGCACCCGGCCGAGCAGGTACTCATGCTGGCGACCCGCCTGGTGGATCTCGTGCCAGTGATGGCGTTCATCCGGGGCGAGTTCGGATGCCAGCCTGATCACCAGGTCTGCATCGACGCTTGCCGTATTTAACAAATAGAGATCCGCAGATAGCATAATATTTCACTTAAAAATGGGGGTGAAATAGCGATAACAGTCCGTTTGATGCGCTCAAAACCGATGCTTTCAAGATTGTATATTGTTTGGGCATGATCACATAAATTGCGCTAAACAGAGCATTTCCTTGCAAAAATGTGAGGTCGATTGGGATTTTCGCTTGCCTCGATAGAATTCTTGGATATAGTCGGGTGCTGTTGCCTTATAAATTGCCCTTTCGGGCTGCATTTTAACAAGTTTCACTCTTTTTGCGGGGATAAAGGATTGCGCCACCTGATGCTACTGCTGGTCGCGCTCGGAATGGTGGGTTGTGCATCGGCACCCCAACCCGAGGTCGCGAGCAAGATCGAGGTTTCCATGATGGAACCCGTGATTGAACCCGAAGTTTCACCAACCCCTGACGTCAACGAAATCCTGACCGTATACAAAGAGTGGCGCGGCGTTCCTTACCGGATGGGAGGCAGCAGCCAGCGAGGCATCGATTGCTCCGCCTTCGCCCGTGAAGTGTTCCGCAATGCCGTCGGCATCGAATTACCCCGTGATACCCGCTCCCAGGTCCATGAAGGCACCCGGGTTTCCAAACAGGATCTGGTCGAAGGAGACCTGGTCTTCTTCAAGATCAACCGCCGCCTCAATCACGTGGGCATCTATGTCGGCAATGGCGAATTCATCCATGCCTCCACCCGCGCCGGGGTGACACGCTCCAAGCTCGACAGCAGTTACTGGCGCAGCAAATTCTGGCAGGCACGCCGGATAGACATCTGAGTCAGGCTGGACAAACGGCTCGCAGTACGGACTGTTTTTCCAACCTCACTTGAACCGGGCCCTCAGGGCCCGGTTTTTTTATGACCCTCGTTTAGACTTTCCCTGGTCGACTCTCTATAGTGTGGCCCCCTTGATCCTCGGCAGGTCCAGCATGACACCCCAGCAGAAAACCGGATTGCACCCGCGCAATCGCCATCAGGCACCCTACGACTTCGACGCGCTCTGCCAGCGTACCCCGGCGTTGACGCCTTTCGTGTTCACCAACGAGCACGGCACCCGAACCCTGGACTTTGCCGATCCGGCCGCCGTCAAGACGCTCAACCGGGCATTGCTGGCACTGCACTATGGCATTGCGCATTGGGATCTGCCCCCCGGCTATCTCTGCCCGCCCATTCCGGGCCGGGTAGACTACCTGCATCGAGCCGCGGATCTGCTGGCCGAGAGCGCGGGATGCGTACCGACGGGCAAGCAGGTTCGAGTGCTGGATGTCGGTGTCGGGGCCAACTGCATCTATCCCTTGCTGGGCACCCGGGAGTATGGCTGGCGCTTCGTGGGCTCAGACATCGATCCTGTGTCGGTGAAGGCGGCAACCCTGCTGGCCACCAGCAATGGATTGGGCAACCAGATCACATGCCGTCATCAGGTTAACCCCAAGCATGTCTTTCGCGGGATCCTGGGGCCGAAGGAGCACTTTGCCCTGACTCTGTGCAACCCGCCGTTTCATGCTTCTCTGGCGGAAGCGAGCAAGGGGACGGAACGCAAGCTGCGCAACCTGGGCAAGGGCCAGGCAGTGGCCGGGGCGCCCGTGCTCAATTTCGGCGGTCAGAAGGCTGAGCTCTGGTGCGAGGGAGGCGAGGCGGCGTTTCTGGCGGCCATGATAGAGCAGAGCAAGGAGTTTGCCAGCCAATGCCTCTGGTTCAGCTCGCTGGTGTCGAAAAAGGAAAATCTGCCTGCCGCACGAAAGGCGCTGGCTCGGGTGGGGGCGCGGGAGGTTCGCGTGCTCGACATGGCGCAAGGCAATAAGGTGAGCCGGATCCTCGCCTGGAGTTTCCTGGACGATGGGCAGCGCAAGAGCTGGTGGACCGCCCAGGGGAGATGATCGAGGACGGGGCTCAGTGGCGACACGGGCCCCGTCTCTTTTTCAGATCAGATGTTGATTCGTTTGCAGCCTTCCATTCAATCGTTTTCCTGCCCGTGTTTGCTCGCATGTTAGTGACCACTCTCGCGCCTGGTACAGGTGTACGCCGAGATTTTTTTGTACTTGCTGATGAAACTTTCATAAAATAGGACTGGTTAGACCTCTTTACAGGCTTTGAATCGAATAGGGATCGGTAAATGAAAGTTGTCGATTTTCTGAAGCACAAGCGCGAAATTCTGGCGCAACACCCCTTTGAGCTCAAGGATTGGCTCTCTCCGGCGATCCGCGACTACTGGCGTGAGTTTCAGCAAAAGGCACACCTTCACCCCTTGCTGGGAAGAGTGCTGGATCTGCAGGGGGAGTCCCAGGATGCCCGCCAGCAAGAGGCTGCCAGAGTCACCCAGGTCGCGAATGGCCAGCCTGCCCTGGCGCAGGATCCCGTGGTGGAGCTCGAAGGTGAAGCGGCGGCACTCTATGCCGAGTTGCAGACCCGCATCGGTGAAGAGACCCATGTGGGTGAGTGGTTGCAGGTCACCCAGGCGTTGATCAACCAGTTCGCGACCGTGACCGGCGATCATCAGTGGATCCACACCGATCCCGAGCGTGCGGCGGCCGAGTCTCCTTTCAAGACCACCATTGCCCACGGCTTCCTGACTCTGGCCCTGCTGCCCCAGTTGACCGGTTCGGTGGACGAGAGCACGCCGGAGTTCCCGACCGCTCGCATGGTGGTGAATTTCGGCCTGGAGCAGGTCCGCTTCCCTTACCCCATCAAGGTGGACAGCAATATCCGCGCCCGTACCAAGCTGTCGCGTGTCACGCCCATCAAGGGTGGCATCGAGCTCCTCAAGGAAATCAAGATAGAGATCGAGGGGATCCGCCGCCCTGGCTGCGTCATCGAGTCGGTCACCCGGATCTATTTCTGACGCGCTCGTCTTGCGTCCATGAACACAGGCCCACTTCGGTGGGCCTGTGCCGTTTCTGGCGGGTCAGAAACTCGCTCCCAGGGTGATGAGGTGACGCCACTCTTTCTCGCTCACATCCCTGTGCAGGCCGTGGTAGTCGAGCCAGGCATCGTCCCAATCCAGTTCGCTTGACCAGGAGAGGCGCAGGTGATCGTTGAAATAGTACCTGAGGCCCAGGCTACCGCTGACGGACTGCTTTCTGGTCAGGTAGGGGGAGGGTTGATCGACGAATTTTTCATAACTGCCCTTGCCAAACAGCTCGAATTTTTCTTCCCAGAGGGTCCAGGGCTGCCGGTAGTCCCACCCCAGGCTGACGAAGGGATAATTGATGATCCTGTCGTCAAACAGGTCGGAATTGCTCCACACCTCCGGCCTGAAATAGGCCCGTTCCAGACCGAGCTGGGTAATGAGCTCCAGCCGGCGTTGCCTGTCATTCCAGAAGCGGTAGCCGGGGCCGGAAGCATAGTCAATCTCCAGATAGCCGGCATCGATCATGTTGTAATCGATGTCGATGGAAGATCGCAGGAACCAGTGATCGTCGAAGAAGAAGTCGAGCTTGGGTTTGAGCTTGTATTCGTGGCTGTCGGTGATGTTGTTCGCCGTTTCGTAGATGTACTCGCCATCCAGGCTGTAACGCCAGTCCAGATTGGCAAACTCGGTGGAGACCTTGAGATTGACGTTGTTGGTCTTCTTGGTGTTCTCCTTGAGCTTGATGTTGAGATCCCCGTTCCCTGTCAGCAGCCAGGCATTGGCCTCGTCAGGAGAGTCCAGCAGGGGGATCCCCGTCTTGGTGAGCGGCTTGGGTTTCTCCTGCTTGTCCAGACGCCATCGTTTGATGGCGTGGCGCGGGACCGTCATGACCTGACTGTAGGCGGGCTTGATGCGGATCTGCTCGTCCGTGATCTCCTCTATGGTCCCGCTCACTCGATCGCCGTTGTGCATCCAGAGGATGTCCGCCATCGCCGCGGAGCCAGGCAGCAGAAGCAACAGGCAAACCACATGACTGATTCTGTTCATGGTGGTCAGGCCTTCAGCCGCTCACGGGTTTGGGCAGCCCGCTCTTGCGCTCGAGCAGGGCGGTCACCCGGGCACTGTCGATGTCGGGTGCGGCGATGAACTGCTCGGCTTCGGGGGAGAGCACCAGCGGCGCCCCCTGTGCCATCTCCGCTTCGGTGCGGGAGAGGGGGGAGTGTACCTCCAGCCAGCGACGACCGTCGGGTTCCACCGCCATCTTGACCGGCTGGTTGATGACCCGGACCGGGGTGCCGACGGGAACAAGACCAAACAGGGTTTCGATGTCATCCGGGCGCAGCCGGATACAACCCGCGCTGACTCGCAGACCGACCCCGAAATCCTTGTTGGTGCCGTGGATGAGGTAGTCCTTGTTGCCATAGCCAAGACGCATGGCGAACTTGCCGAGGGGATTGTCGGGGCCGGGGGGGACCACGGCGGGCAGATCGATCCCCTTCTGCTCCAGCCAGGACTTGCGGACCATGGGGCCGGGCACCCAGGTCGGGTTGGGATTTTTCGCAATGACGGTGGTGGTCATCTCCGGCGTCTCGCGGCCGATGTCACCGATCCCGATGGGCAGCACCATCACCTCCTGCTTGCCCTTGGGGAAGTAGTAGAGGCGAAGTTCAGGCAGGTTGATGACGATGCCTTCTCGCGGCACGTCGGGCAGCAGCATCTGGGTCGGCAGAGTGAGCCGGGTGCCCGGGGTGGGCAGATAGGGGTCTACGCCGGGATTGGCTTCGAGCAGTGCCAGAAAGCCTGTCCGGGTATGCTTGCCGACCAGTTCCAGATGATCGCCAGGCTGTACGATGTAATCTTCCAGGGCGCCGATGAGACGGCTGTCCGCTGGCGGCAGGGGATAGGTGTTGGACCAGACAGGTGCGGCCCAGAGGCTGGCGGCGGCCAGCAGCAGTGAGACGATACGAGTGTTGAGCATGGTTGTTCCTATCGGCTGGGGCGAGGGACGGGTTCCCTTCCAAAAAATGAGCAGAGATTGTCAACGAATCCCGCGGGGATTACCAGTCCGGCACCATGACTGCCGGGAGGGCGGTGGCGAGCGCGTCACAGGGTGTTACTGGCCCATCAGGCTCGCCGTATTCACCCGCCGGGAACCGGGTACAGGGTGGAGACAGTGAGCGAGGAGGCGTTGCCGGGTGAAAGTCACTGGCGTTGGGAGGGGCGGGATCGCCGGATGGCGGTTTTATCGCCAGTCGTCTGATCTGCAACGAGATTTACATTGATTTCCCGGCTAGGGTTGGGTCAATATGAGTGCCCGTGGAGAGATGCCGGAGTGGCCGAACGGGATTGACTCGAAATCAATTGTGGCAGCAATGCCACCCAGGGTTCGAATCCCTGTCTCTCCGCCATTTATTCCCCTCAAGCCCGCGTCCGCCGCGGGTTTGTCATTTCTATCTCATCTCTGTCCATCCCCCGGCTCAGCCATCTCCCAATGTCTTTTCCGATTTGGGGTCTGTGGTCACGGGGTCGCGAAGCCTCACCCATTCTCTCGAATGTCCATTCACCTGATTAGCCACTTGCCGGCCCAGACAGGTCTCCCGGGGTCATCACCAACCTGGTGATGGGGCATGGGCCCGCACCTGCAGGGTCATCTTGCCGACCCCGCGAGCTCAGCCATCGCGATCCCCCTGAGAGGTGCAGAAAGCCTGCGAGTAGATGTGTCCAGAGCTGGCCATTGGTGCTTGGTTTTCTACCCCGCAGTCATCATCAGAGCAACGTGGCTGCGGGTTGGAGACTCATGCCTTGCGGCTGGCGAGCTGGCGAAGGCGCTGGGTGCTCTGGTGCAGGCTCTGGTGCTGCACCTCGTTCAGGGCGCAGTGCTTGAGCACGTACTCGGCGCTGGCCACCACCGTCTTCCAGCGCGGTGCCTTGGGCAGGGTGTCGAGGTTCAGGTACTTGTCGAGGGTGCGGGTCTGGGGACTGGAGCGGTCCATGTAGACCCGCCACAGCTTGCTCTTCTCCGCCAGCACTATCTTGCCCTTGCCGGTGCTCTGCTGCCAGGTCTCCAGGGTGAGACGCATGGTGTCCACCAGGGCGCGGCGCAGAGGTTCGTCATCCTGCTGGCGAATGAGATCGTCCGCCAGCGACCTGAACTCCCCTCCCAGCCGGCTCAGTTCCCCCAGCAACTGGCCATCCTCGATGATGGCCTGGCGAGAGAGGCTCTTGAGGGCGTTCTCCAGTGCAGCCATGCGATTGTCGTCCTGGCGCGGTTCTGTGCCAAGGGTCAGCGCATAGGCGTGCTGCCCCCCCAGGTTGATGGGCAGGGCGCGGGCGTTGAGGGTGTCTCGCTGGCCCGCCACCAGGAAGTCCAGCTCCCGCTCCGGCTGCGCGGTCATGTCGGGCCACTGGCTTGCCAGCGGGGCGGCCAGCCACTCGTCCAGCATCTGCCCCTCCATGGCTTCCGGCTCCTGACCCAGCAGGCGCGCCAGGGCCCGGGAGGCAAACAGCACCCCTCCTTGCTCATCGAGGAAGACCATGGGGTCGGCCCCCTCGCCAAGCAGGGCGAGGAGCCGCTCCTGATCCTGGTGCAGTTGCTCCTGGAGCAGCAGACGGTGCTCTATCTCCTGTTTGAGCAGGCGGTTCTCCACCAGGGAGGCGCGCCCGGCGCTGGCCTCCAGCAGGGCCCTCACCCGGGCGAACAGCTCCTCCTTGCAGAAGGGTTTCACCAGATAGTCGTTGGCCCCGGCGTTGAAACCCTCTTCAATCTCCTTGGGCTGGTTGAGGGCGGTGAGCAGCAGCACCGGCAGCTTCTCCTTGGGGTGCTGCTGGCGCAGACGGCGGCAGACGTCGAAGCCCGAGAGGGTGGGCATCATCACGTCAAGCAGGATGAGATCCACCGGCTCCTGAGCCAGCTTGGTCAGGGCGTCGTGGCCGTCGCTGCTGGGCAGGATGCGATAACCGCAGGGCTGCAGCAGGTGGCGCAGTATGTGCAAATTGATGGGCTCGTCGTCCACCACCAGGATGACGGGGGCATCTTGCGGCGGGGGCGGCAGATCCTCGCTCTCCCAGTCCGGCAGGATGACGGGCTGCTGGCGCACCAGCTGGTGCTCTATCTGGCGGCTGTCGAGGGTCAGACTGCCCGCCTTGCCGCTGGCCAGCGGCAGGGTGAAGGCGAAGGTGGAGCCGACGCTCGGCTCGCTCTCCACGAACAGCTCCCCCCCCATCAGGTGCACCAGCTGGCGGGTGATGGAGAGACCGAGGCCCGCTCCCTGCTTGCTCACTTCCGGGCTCATCTGCACCAGGGGCTCGAAGATGTGCTCCAGATGCTCCCTGGCGATGCCGATGCCGGTGTCGGTCACCTTGATGCGCAGGAAGTTGCCCTCCACCAGGGCGCTCAGCACCACCTTGCCCTGGGGGGTGTACTTGATGGCGTTGCCCACCAGGTTGTAGAGCACCTGCTCGAGGCGCTGCTCGTCCGCCAGCACAGGGGGCAGCTCGGCGGGGCTCTTGTCCACCAGGGTGAGGGGCTTGGCCTGTACCAGGTGCTGGCAGAGATCCAGCACCAGCCGGATGACCCCCTTGGAGGAGACCGGCTGGGGGTGGATCTCCAGCTGGCCGTAGCGCATCTGGTGGTAGTCGAGCAAGTCGTCCACGAGGCGCGCCAGACCGTCGGCGCTCTTGATGATGAGACCGAGCTGCTTCTGCTGCCCTTCGGTCAAGTCCTGCTGGCTGGCGAGCATGGACTCGGCCATCCCCTTGATGCCGTGGATGGGGGTGCGCAGCTCGTGGGAGGTGTTGGCCAGGAGCTCGTCTTTGAGCTTGTCCGCCTGTTGCAGGCTGAGGTTCTGCTTGTGGGTCAGCTTGACCTGCTGTTGCAGCTCCTGGGTCTGGCGTTCGATGAGCTCGATCTTGTCCTTCACCGAGCGCTGCATGTGGCGAAATGCCTGTGCCAGCCGGTCGATGTCATCGTCGGTGCGGGGGATGGTGATGGGGTGATCCAGGGCGCCGTCCGCCACCTGTTCGGCGGCGGCGGTGAGGGATCGCAGGGGCGCCGTGATGGAGTGGGAGAGCCAGCGGGAGAAGAGGATCAGCAGCAGCAGTGAGCCAGCTCCCAGCAGGATCACCAGGGTCTCGAGCTGGCGGATGGGGGCATAGGCCTCGCTGGTGGAGATCTCGGCGATGAAGGCCCACTCGGTATCGAACACCTTCACCTGGGTATAGGCGGCCAGCACCTCGTCATCGTGGTAGGAGAGGAAGGGGCCGACCCCCTGCTCCCCGGAGAGGGCCTTGATGATGAGGGGGGTCTGCAGCGGTCGGAAGTCGGGGCTGAAGCTGTTCTCCACGCTGAATTCGGGGGCGAGCCAGGCGTTGGCGCGCATCCGCTTGTCCGGGCCGATGAGAATGGTCTCGCCGGTTGCGCCGAGCCCCTCCCGCTCCGCCATGATCTGGTTGAGCTTGTCCGGCAGCAGCTCGAAGATGACCACGCCGCGCACATAGTCGTACTGCATCACGGGGGCGGCGAGGTAGGCGACCACCTGGCCGGTCAGCTCGTTGCGGCCAAAATCGGTGAACTCGAAGATCTGCTGGGGCTTCTGGCCGCCATCGAGGCGGCGCTTGATCTTGGCGAAGGTGTTGCCAAGACCGCTGGACTGGTAGGGGCCCGAGAGCAGGTTGGTGGCGAAGTTGGCCTGCTTGGTGACCGAGTAGACCACGTCACCGTTGAGGTCGACCAGGAAGATGTCGCTGTAGTTGGATTTGCGCACCATGTCGGCGTAGCCGCGATGGAAGCGCTGGTGGACGCGGCCATACATCTCGTCCGCCAGGATGAGGGCGCTGATGGAGGGCTCTATCTCCACCTGACTGTCAGGCTGTTGCAGCTTGTCCCAGGAGCCCGGCACATAGCGGGCCTGGGCGCGGGCACGGGCCTCCTGCGGCGTGGTGCCGAGCTTCTCGAAGGCACCGGTGAAACCGTAGAAGCGACCGATACTGTTGCCGGCAAAGTCCTGCTGGGAGAAGTTGATGATCTGCTCCTTGAGGTTGCCGAAGTAGTCTTGCAGCTGGTTTTTCTTGATGTTGCGCACCGAGACCAGATGGTTGGAGGTCTGGGTGGTGAGATCCTTGCCGTGGCTATAGAGGAAAAACAGGGTGACGACCAGGAAGGGCACCAGGCCCAACATGAAAAAAGCCAGCATCAGCTGCGGTCTGAGCCCCCGAGGCCTGAAGTTCCATTTCATCGCATGATTTTCAATTGAGAATCCAGTTACTAAGCGCGATGAGTTTCTGACTAAAGGCTAACTATTTCAATGGCTTTATCTTAAATTCGCTCGTCGGGTCACAGGGAGCGGGGGGATTTTCGACCAAGGCGTCTAAAGGGTGAGCAAACAGCACGGGAAAGGGCTCAAAGTGAGAAAAAAGGGTTGTGCCCGGGCTCGGGGTACGTATAATGCGCCTCGTTGTCAGGCAACTGGCACGCAAGCAGTCATGCGGGAATAGCTCAGTTGGTAGAGCACGACCTTGCCAAGGTCGGGGTCGCGAGTTCGAGTCTCGTTTCCCGCTCCAATACTCCATGGCACCAACCATGGACATCACTCTCAAGGCAATGCCTTGTCAGCATGGCGCGTTAGCAAAGCGGTTATGCAGCGGATTGCAAATCCGTTTAGTCCGGTTCGACTCCGGAACGTGCCTCCATCTTCTCCCTGTTATCCACATCACTGACGTTGTCCATCCGCCATGGCGGCCCAGGATGATGCTTCATTGGATGTCAGTCAGCCGTGAACAACCCTCCCGTTGCCACGTCTTGTGCAGATGCTGATCCATCTCGGCCAATGCCTCGCCCCTGGATCCGGACCTCTCTTCGCCCCTCTGTTCTGCCAGTGCGGCCATCTCCTTTATCAGCAAACCGCATTGCCACAGGCTGGCGGTGGGGACCCCGTGATACGGGATGTCGATGGCATCGTCACGATTGAGCCGCCACTCCTGCCACTGGCTCCAGGCGAGCACGCCCAATGCCCCCAGCAGCACCGCATCTGCAAGTTTCATCCTGTGTTCCCCCGTTCTGGTCCAGTCCTCGTTAACTCTGGAACAGGGGCCGCGTTTTGCCACCTTTGTTGTTTTTTAGTTAAAGAATGTAACCCGGTTTCATTTTTAGGCTTTTAGCCCCATTTTTTATCAAAAAATGGCGCTGTCGGTGTAGTAATCCTACAATGATTGGCGTAATCTTTGTTCAGTGGTCTTACCAGTGAGGCGTTACATCATGTTTCATCCCTTCTCCCTGACTCAGATAATCCTTCGCCGCATCTTCGTCCTGATGGCGGGTCTGCTCGCCTTCCCGGTGATGCTGTTTCGCCGGGATCGCGCCCGTTTCTACAGCTACCTGCACCGCATCTGGAGCAAGACCAGCACCAAGCCGGTCTGGCTCAAGATGAGCGAGCGAGGGGAGCGGATCTTCTACTGATCCTCCCCGTGACGCCCGCTTCACCCGGCGCCAGACTGGCGTGACAGGAAGGCAGGGCGCACCTCCCGATATAAAAAACCGACACCCTGGTGTCGGTTTTTTTATGGGGCTCGAACCGCCACCGGCCTTGTATCCATGGCTGGTCCACGTTGTCTCTTGTCCCTGTGGGCGACCCTTTATGCCGCAAATGCCAACGCATTCTCATCCGCGCCCGTGTGACATGACGGGAGGAAGGGCTGGCGGTATTCAGGGCGCAGGCCCCAGGGTGGCCAGCGCCGCGCGCAGACGGGCGAGGCCGATGGGCTTGAACAGGCAGTCGTTCATGCCGGCGGCGAGGCAAAGCTCCCGCTCGCGAGGCTGGGCATGGGCGGTGAAGCCCCAGACGGGCAGGTCATGGCCAAGGGCACGCAGGTTGCGGGTCAGCTCGAAGCCGTCCATCACCGGCATCTGGCAGTCGGTGATGACCAGATCGAAGGGGTGGCTGGCGAGGGCGCGCAGGGCCTCCAGGCCATTGCTGCGTACACTGACGTCGTGTCCCAGATGCTTGATCTGCTGGCGCAGCAGGATCTGGTTGGCGTGATTGTCATCGACCACCAGGATATGCAGCCGATGGGGGAGGGGTTGAGCCTGGTGGGGCTGGGGCGCCGGCATTGCCGTGATCGGGGCGGGGGGTTGCTGGGCGAGCGTGAGGGGCAGCCTTATCTCGAGCCGGGTGCCTTCGCCGACCTGGCTGTGAACGGCTATCTCCCCCCCCATCATCTGGCACAGGATGCGGGCGATATTGAGGCCCAGCCCGCTGCCGGGGAACTGGCCCTGGCCGTGGGCGCGATAGAAGGGGGTGAAGAGCCTGGGCAGCTTGTCCGCGGGAATGCCGGCTCCGGTGTCGGTGATGGTGAGGTGCAGCACAGGAGGCTGCTCGCCCCCGGTCAGGGTGGCGGTGATGGCGACCCGGCCCTGCTCGGTGAACTTGATGGCGTTGCCGATGAGATTGAAGAGGATCTGGCGCAGGCGAAGGGGATCGATCAGCACCCTTGGCATGGGGGTGTCGGGCAGCCTGACCTCATAGAGCAGCCCCTTCTGCTCGGCCATGCCCGCAAAGACCCGAGTGACGGACGAGAGCAGGGGCGCGAGATCGCAGGGGGTGGGCGTCAGGGTCATCTGGCCCGCCTCTATGGAGGCGATATCCAGGCTGTCCCCCAGCAGATCCAGCAGGCCGTTGGCGGAGTCGGCGGCGATGCGCAGCAGCTCGCCGCTGTGACGGCTGAGAGCGGGATCCTCGGTGGCCAGCTCCAGCATGCCGAGGATGGCGTTCATGGGGGTGCGGATCTCGTGGCTCATGGTGGCGAGGAAGTCGCTCTTGGCGCGGCTGGCGCTGTCGGCCTGCTGTTTGGCCTCGCGCAGCGCCTCTTCCAGCCGTTTGCGGTCCGTGATGTCTATCCAGCCGTCGATCACCCCGCTGATGGCCCCCTCCCCGTCGAAATAGGGCACCATCCAGTGATAGATGTCGCTCTGGGTGCCTCTGTGATGGAAGAGGCGATCCGCAAAGATGGGCTGCCCCTCCTGCAATACCCTGGCAAAGTCCTGCTCCAGCACGGCGATGCTGCCTGCATCGAGCACCCCTGACAGCCCCTGGGCGAAGGGCTGACCCAGGATGGCCTTTGGCTCGGCGCCGAGCTGGGTCAGGTATTTGCTGTTGCACAGCAGCACCTTGCCGCTCTTGTCCCGCACGACGATGGGGTGGGGCAGGCTCTCCCCCAGTGCCCGGATGAACCTGACATGGGCCTCCAGTTGCTGGCGGGAAGCCTGCTCGGCGCTGGCCATCCGCTTGAACATGCGGTTGCGATAGAGCAGCACCAGCGCCAGGGTGAGGAGCCCCACGAACACCAGGTAGACGATGTGGGCGTGGCGATCCATGAAGCCGGGCACCGGCAGTTTGCGGTTGCGCCACTCGTAACTCATCATGGCGAGCTCGTTGGGGGGGATGGCGAGGATGGTCTTGTCGAGGATCCCCATCAGCATCCCCTGTCCGGGCAGGCTGGCAAACCCCATCCGGATCGGCTCGTCATCGGCGGGGCCGGCGATGCGCAGGGGGCTCTGGGGATCATTGTCCAGCGCATGGCGGGCAAAATAGAGGGGCACGATGGCGGCATCCACCCGTCCCTGGGCGAGCACCTCCATCGCTTCTGCGGCGCTCTCCACCTGGGTGATGCGGCTGCCCTCCAGTCTCTGTGCGAGGGGCACATGGCGCGTCATCGCCACCGCCTTGCCCGCCAGACGCCGGATGGTGTCGATCCCTTGTCCCTCCTGGCGGGTGAGGATCACATAGATGTTGTCGGTGGCGTAGGGCACCGAGGTGCGCAGCCCGTAGTGTTCAGCCACCTGCTGGGAGATGGCGCCGATGAGGTCGATGGCGCCTGACTGCATGGCTTTTGCCAGCTGACCCTCGGAGTCTGCCCGCACGAACTCGAAGGTGAGGCCGGTGCGTGTGCGGATCTTGTCCAGCATGTCCACCGTCATGCCGACCAGCTGGCCGTCATGATCCAGGGCGCCATAGGGGTAGAGGTTGTCCATCAGCCACACCCTGATGGGGGGCGCTTGCCGCATCCAGGCCCGCTCGGCGGCATCATAGAGATCGGCGCTTCGCTCGTTCATGTCGCGGATGGGCCCGTTCCACTGGGTGAAGAGGGTGTTGCGCGCCCGGTCGTCGATGGCCGCCAGCCCCCGGTTGACCAGGCTGAGCAGGGCGGGCTCGGTGGCCGGGACGGCAAAGCGGAACTCGGCAGGCGCCAGCTCGGGCGGGGCCTCGCCCCGCTGGCGAAGGTTGTCGAAGCGCTCGCTGTTGAGGTAGTGGGTGGCGTGGGCATCCCCCAGCAGGATGTCGTCGCGGCCGAAGAAGACCGCATCGAACGCCTCCATGTTGGAGGGATAGGTCACCAGGGTGAGAGTGGGGTAGTAGCGGCCAAAGCGCGCCCTGTCTATCTGATCCCGGACGGCGGCTACCCGCTGTCCCGGTGTGAGCAGTGCCCCCCGATAACGTCTGGGCACGGAGAAGACGAGGGGGCTGCTGAAATAGGGGTTGCTCAGGCGGATCGCCCGGGTGTCACTGTCCGCCAGGGTGAGATTGCCGAGGC
Source organism: Aeromonas sp. WP2-W18-CRE-05 (assembly GCF_014168615.1). NCBI lineage: Bacteria > Pseudomonadati > Pseudomonadota > Gammaproteobacteria > Aeromonadales > Aeromonadaceae > Aeromonas > Aeromonas sp. WP2-W18-CRE-05. The sequence continues at coordinate 1,329,289 of NZ_AP021917.1, forward strand.
TGGCGAGGTGTATCTCCCCCCGTGCCAGGGCCCGGAGCAGGTGCGCCTTGTCGGGGAAGGCGCTCAGGGCAACGGGTTTGTCCAGCATCCGGGCCAGCAGATCGATGTAGTCGGCACTGAGCCCCTCGACGCGCTGGCGAGCGATCATGGTGAAGGGGCGGTAGTCCTCTTGCAGGATGCCGACCCGCAGTTGGGACTGCTGGCGCAGCCATCCGAGCTCCGCCTCCGACCAGCGGGGAGGCTGCGGGGCGGGATCGTAGCGGCTGTGCAGGGTCAGGGCCTGCACAGGTTGAAGGCAGAGCAGACAGAGCAGGATCAGTGTTCGATATAGGTTCATCTAGCCACCCGACGCGACAGCCATCCCTGCCAAGCCTCATCCAATGGCCGCCATTCTACCGGAAAATGGCTATAACGAGTCCGCTATTTCTCCACGCGCGTCGGCGAGAGCACGGCAAGCAGGGCGGCCTGGCCGCCCCGCCCTCAACCGAACTGGTAGGCCCCCATGTAGAGGCTGCCGTAATCCCAGCTGTCGTGCAGCTTTCGCGGTCTGTCGGCCCCCGCCGCGCCGAGCGCCACAAACAGGGGGCGCAGGTGATCGTCATGGGGATGGGATTCCACCGCGCCCGGTGCCCGGGCCCGGTACTCTTCCAGCGCTCCCCTGTCTCCCTCTGCCATGGTCTGCTCCAGCCAGCGGGCAAACTGGCTCGCCCACTGGGGAACCGGCGAGCCGTCCGGCCCGAGGGCACGCAGGTTGTGGGTGATGGCGCCGGAGGCGAGGATGCCGATCCCTTGCTCGCGCAGCCCCTGCAATGCCTCCCCCAGTTGCCACAGCTGGGCCGGGGTGAAGCTGGCCGGGATGGCGATCTGCACCAGGGGGAGTTCACTGTCCGGATCCATCAGGGAGAGGGGGGACCAGACCCCGTGATCCAGCTCGCGGCGCACCGGGGTGGCGGGCAGGCCGGCCAGCAGCAGCTGATCGCTCACCGCTTCCTGCAACCATTGCGGGCTCGTCGCGGGCCAGCGGATCTGGTAGAGGGGCTCGGGGAAGCCGTAGAAGTCGTACATCAGGGCCGGGCTGGGCTCGACGTTGATCTGCAGCTCGCTTCGGCTGAACCAGTGGGCCGAGATCACCACCAGCCCTCTGGCACCCTCGAGGCGCAGTTGCTTCAGGAACCGGGTCGCGGGCTGATCGCGCAGGACCAGATCCGGGGCGCCGTGGGAGATGAACCAGACAGGGGCGATAGACATGACAGACTCCATATGCGTTGTGCCGATGCGCGGCGCACCGACAACCCGAGGCCAGGGCGACATGCCGCTGACGATGTGGTCATTATCTGCCCCTATTGATGGGTTAACAATCAGGCTTTATGGATAAGCACTCTTCACTTTTGGTTGATAGTCTGGCATCAGGGCGAGGGAGTCCGGGGCAGAAACGACAACGCCGGCGCAGTGCGCCGGCGTTGTGATCAGGGTCCGTCGGACGTGGCCTCTGACGGGATGCCCCGCAGCGCCACCGCCAAGATCAACGCGGGCCCCGGGCGAGTTTATTGAATGCCCAGCAGCTCCACGTCGAAGATGAGGACTGAGCCCGGCGGGATCTTGCCGGCGGCGCGATCGCCATAGGCCAGGTTGGCGGGGATGTAGAAGCGGGTCTTCTCCCCTTCCACCATCAGTTGCACCCCTTCGGTCCAACCCTTGATCACCTGGTTGAGGCCGAACTCGATGGGTTCGCCACGGGCGACGGAGCTGTCGAACACGGTGCCGTCCAGCAGCTTGCCCTCGTAGTGCACCTTTACCTTGCTGGTGGCGGTGGGGTGAACGGTGCCGGTGCCCGGGGTCAGCACTTCGTACTGCAGGCCGGAGGCGGTGGTGGTCACCAGGGGTTTTTCCTGGTTGCTGGCGAGGAACTCGGCCCCCTTGCGCACGTTCTCTTCCGCCAGCTTCCGGTTGTTGCTGCTGGAGTAGAAGTAGTAGGCGGCGCCGGCGATAAGAAGGGCTATCAGAATGAATTTCATCGGGTTTTCCTGTTCCTTGAAATCAGAGTGCAATGAAGGGGCATCTTATCCCAGCCGGGGAGGGAGGGCGAGGGGGGATGCCGGAGGGTGTGACCGGACGGGCAAGGCACCGGGGGCATGATGCCCCCGGTTCGGATTTACTTGACGGCCACCATCATCAGGGCGGGCAGGGCGAAGAAGAGCCCGGCCACGTAACCCAGCGCCAGCAGCTTGTTCTCGCTGCCGACCCGGGCCAGGGTTTCGGCGGCCTTGATGGGCAGCTCCCGCAGGAAGGGCACGCCATAGATGAGCGCCACGGCGAAGACGTTGAACAGCACATGCACGAAGGCGATGGTCAAGGCCAGCTGGGCGCCGGCGCCGCTGATGGCGGTGGCCGCCAGCAGGGCCGTGATGGTGGTGCCGATGTTGGCCCCCAGAGTGAAGGGGTAGAGCTGACGGGTGTTGAACACGCCGCCGCCCGCCAGCGGGATCATCAGACTGGTGGTGGTGGAGGAGGACTGTACCATGACGGTCACCAGGGTGCCGGAGGCGATGCCGGTCAGGGGACCACGGCCCAGGGCCTTGTGCAGCAGCTCCTTGGCACGGCCCACCATGACCCGTTGCAGCACCTTGCCAAGGGCGGTAACGCAGCCGAGGATCAGCAGAATGCCGATGACGATGGTGGCGATGGCGGGGCCCTTGCCCGGCAGGAAGGCGACGGCGCTGTCGATGAGATCCAGGGAGGGGGAGATGAGGGGCTTCATGAAGTCCATGCCCTTCATGGACATGTCGGCGGAGCCCAGCAGCAGACCGGACAGCCACTCGGCACTCTTTTGCAGCAGACCGAACATCAATTCCAGGGGCAGGAAGATGAAGACCGCCAGCAGGTTGAAGAAGTCGTGCACGGTGGCGGCGGCGAAGGCGCGGCGAAACTCGCCCCTGTCACGGATATGGCCAAGGGAGACGATGGTGTTGGTGATGGTGGTACCGAGGTTGGCCCCCATCACCATGGGGATGGCCATGCTCATGGGCAGGCCGCCCGCCACCAGGCCGACGATCACCGAGGTGACGGTACTGGAGGATTGCACCAGGGCGGTGGCCAGGATGCCGAGCAGCAGGGCGACGAAGGGGTTGTTGGCGAAGGCGAAGATCTGGGCCGCGCCCTCGGCGCCGCCGGAGAACCCTTTAAAGCCGTGTGAGACGGCCCCGACGGCGACCAGGATCAGGTAAACAAAGGTGATCACCGCGAGCCAGTTGAACAGGGGGCCGGTAGCGCGGGTCTGCGGGGATGACGGTTTGCTTTGCATGGTGCCTCTTGGGACGTCTGCGTTGAATTGGACGGGCGCATTACAGCAGTGCTCTATGACAGAAATATGACAAAGTGACACTTTGATGATGATTTGATGACAGGGGGCTCGGGATTGGCGGGTCAGATGGGAGGGTAGTGATTAATTCTGATTATTTTGTTGTTTTAAGTGAATTGGTCTGTGGAATGTAGGAATGCGTTAGAAACTGACGGACGGGGTGCCATCCACTGGTGGATCCTGTGCCGCCACTCAGTCAATGGGAGTAGACTGCCTCGTCATTTAATCAGTAATTGCGAGTCTGTCATGAAACATTGGTCCCTTCTTCTCCTGCCCCTGGCGATGGCCTCTCTCTCCTCTCATGCCGCCGTGCTGCCCTCCGATTGCAGCTCCAAAGACGTGGCGATCGGCTCGGCCGTCAACAGCGCGACCGGGGTCAACAGCCATTGCTCCGCGCAGAGCGCCAAACAGCGTGTGGACAACGCGGTCAACGATCCCGCTGGCTATGCCAAGCGCAAGGCGGCCCAGGCCACCGGCGTGGATGACGCCTACTACAAGGTCAAGAACACCCAGCAGCGGGTCGAGAATGCGGTGGACAATCCCGGTGACTACGCCAAGCGCAAGGCCGCCGAGGCTGCCGGTGTGGGCGAGACCTACAACAAGGCGAAGAACACCCAGCAGCGAGTCGAGAACGTGGTGGACGATCCCGCCAAGGCGGCGGGCCGCGCCGTGCTGCGCAAGACGGGCACCTACTGAGGGGAAACCCGGCAGAAGGCGATGCGTCGTGCAAACAAGAGAGGGGAGCCCGTGGGCTCCCCTCTTTGCATCTTGCGATCGAGATGGCTTACTGGCCGTCGGCCGCTTCCTCGTACTGACGGAAGGGGATGCGGAACACGGCGAGGCGCAGGAAGAGGTAGGTGACCCCGATCCCCGCCCAGATGAGGCCAAGCTCCAGGGAGCTCTGCTCCAGGTTGATCCAGAGGGCGCCGATGGTGGCGGCCCCCAGCAGCGGCAGCATCAGAAACAGCAGGTGCTCCTTGAGGCTCTTGTTGCGCTTCTCGCGCACCCAGAACTGGCCGATCACCGAGAGGTTGACGAAGGTGAAGGCCACCAGGGCGCCGAAGTTCACCAGGGCCAGGGCCATGTCCAGATCGAAGGAGACCGCGGAGAGGGCCAGGGCCCCCACCAGCAGCACGTTGATGGCCGGGGTGCGCCAGGTGGGGTGGATATAGCCGAACACCCGCTCCGGGATCATGCGATCGCGACCCATCACGTAGAGGATGCGCGACACGCCGGCGTGGGCCGCCATGCCGGAGGCGAGCACGGCCGCGGTGGTGCACACCAGCACCACGCTCTGGAACAGGGTGCCACCCACGTAGAGGGCGATCTCCGGCAGCACGGCGTCCGGCTCCTTGAAGCGGGCCAGATCCGGGAAGAAGAGCTGCAGGCTGTAGGAGACGGTGACGAAGATGATGCCGCCGATGAGGGCCGTCAGCACGATGGCGCGGGGGATCACCTTGCCGGCATTCGGGGTCTCTTCGGAGAGGGAGCTCAGGCCGTCGAAGCCCAGGAACGAGAAGCAGAGGATGGTGGCGCCGGTGAACAGCGGCAGCATGCTGGCAGACTCCACATGGAACGGACGGCTGCTCATCAGGGTGCCGGCCCCTTCACCGTGACTCAGGCCCCAGGCGATGAGGCCGAGGAAGGTGACGATGATGGCGATCTGGATGAAGACGATGAAGCCGTTGAGGTTCGCCACCAGCTTGATGCCGCGCAGGTTCAGGAAGGTCATCACGGTCACCAGACCGAAGATGAAGATCCAGGGCTCCACGGTGGGGAACATGGCGGTCAGGTAGATCTTGGCCAGCAGGATGTTGATCATCGGCATGAACATGTAGTCCAGCAGGGAAGACCAGCCCACCATGAAGCCCACATAGGGGTGGAACACCTTCTGGGCATAGGTGTAGGCGGAGCCTGCTGACGGGAAGCGGCGCACCAGGTGGCCGTAGCTGAACGCGGTCAGCAGGATGCCGCCGAGCGCCAGCAGGTAGGCGGTGGCCACGCGACCATCCGTGATGTCACCGACGATGGCGAAGGTATCGAATACCGCCATGGGCGTGAGGTAAGCCAGACCCATCACCACGACCTGGAACAGGGTGAGGGTCTTGAGCAGCTTGGCACCGGCCATCACGCTTTCTCCTCTGCACAGGCCCCGTGGGCGAGATGGGACGGGATCAGGGACGCGGGAACGCGTCGCTGGACACAGGGGGCGCCCATCTGTGGCACAGATGCGTGGCGCACGCCGGCGGGGACCGGCAGGAAAGCAGTGAAATGCCCCATGTTTTTCCTCACAACGTCGGGAGATTGCTTGGCAATCTGGGTATCAATTCCGGCACATGGCCGGCCTCTTGGTGAATGGTGGTGTGCCCCAGAAAAGCAAAGAACCGATGTTGTTGAAACATCGGCTCTCAAGGGGCGCCGTATTGTGCCCTCAGGGGGGGGAGGAGACAAGCGAAAAAGGCCGCCAGCGGGGAATTTGTTCCCCCCGTGAGCGATCACTTCGCCACCGCTGCCGGAAAGTCGATGACAACCTTGTCATCAGCTGGCGCCCTGCTTTGCCGCCATGTGAAACCGGCGCCCTGAGGGCGCCGGTTTCGCTCAGGAGGCGTCCTGCTCGGGGCGGCCGAGGCGGACCCGGAACACGGTGAGGCGCAGCAGCAGGTAGATGGCACCGAGGGCGGCCCAGATCAGCCCCAGCTCGAAGGAGGCTGGCTCCAGGTTGAGCCAGAGCACCCCGATGCAGGCGGCGCCGCACAGGGGCAAGGCGAGGAACAGCAGGTGATCCTTCAGGGTCTTGTTGTGACCCAGCCTGAGATAGAAGTGGGCAATCACCGCCAGGTTGACGAAGGTGAAGGCCACCAGGGCGCCGAAGTTGATGAGCGCCAGCGCCATCTCCAGATCGAAGGCCACCGCCGAGAGGGCCAGCATGCCCACCAGCAGCACGTTGAGAGCCGGGGTCTGCCAGGTGGGGTGGATGTAGCCGAAGACGCGGCTCGGCAGGGCGCGATCCCGGCCCATCACGTAGAGCAGGCGCGACACCCCGGCGTGGGAGGCGAGCCCCGAGGCGAGCACCGCCACCGTGGTGCAGACCAGCACCACAGCCTGGAACAGCTTGCCGCCCACATAGAGGGCGATCTCCGGCAGCACCGCATCCGGCTGCTGGAAGCGGGAGATGTCCGGGAAGAAGAGCTGCAGGAAGTAGGAGACCGAGATGAAGAGCACGCCGCCGATGAGGGCGGTGAGCACGATGGCCCGGGGGATCACCCGATCCGCGTTCGGGGTCTCCTCCGACAGGGTGGTGATGGCGTCAAACCCGAGGAACGACAGGCAGAGGATGGAGGCGCCGGTCAGCAGGGGATTGATGTGCATCTGCTCGGAGAAGAAGGGGCGGCTGCTCGCCACCGTGCCGAGGCCCTCGCCGTGGCTCACGCCCCAGGCGATGAGGCCGATGAAGACGGCGATGATGCTGAACTGCATGATGACGATCAGGCTGTTGAAGTTCGCCACCAGCTTGATGCCCCGCAGGTTCAGGAAGGTCATGACGGCGGCCAGGGCCAGGATGTAGGTCCAGGGGGCCACGCCGGGGAAGAGGGCCTCCATGTAGATCTTGGCCAGCAACATGTTGATCATGGGCATGAACATGTAGTCGAGCAGGGAGACCCAGCCCACCATGAAGCCCACATAGGGGTGGAACACCTTCTGGGCATAGGTGTAGGCGGAGCCTGCCGAGGGGAACTTGCGCACCAGATGGCCGTAGCTCATGGCGGTGAACAGCATGCCGATGAGGGCGAGCAGGTAGGCGGTCGGCACATGGCCTTCGGTGATCTCGGTGACGATGCCGAAGGTGTCGAACACCGCCATGGGGGTGAGATAGGCCAGCCCCATGATGACCACGTGCCAGAGTTTCAGGCTTTTTTTCAGACCGGCGGGGTGCGGGTGCATCAGGCGATCCCCCGCAGGCTGGCTGACGGGATCAGGCTGACGGTGAGGTCATCCTGCACGGTGGGGGCGCCAGTCCGGGATGCGGACGGATGGCGCAGACCGGCGCGGGCCGGCAGGAAAGCGATGATATGCCCCATGGAGTTCCTCACTAAGAAGCGGGTGTCGTGAGATGGCGTGCCACCTCGTTATCATTTCCGGTCTGTTCCGGCCTCGTTATGGATTTGTTTGGCGCAAAAAAAGAACCGGGCTCCGATGAGCGGACGGTCCTTGAATACGGCGGCGCATTGTGCATTCGTGATGCCCCCTTGACAAGCATATCAAGGGAGCAAAAACGCATTTTTTTGCACGTGGGCGAACGCGCTCTTCCGGATCAGGCCAGGGAGGCGGACAGGGCCTGCTCCAGCAGGTCCAGTCCCTCGTCGACGATGGCCGCCGGGGCGGTCAGGGGGGTGAGGAAACGGATCACGTTGCCACGCACGCCGCAGGCCAGCAGCACCAGCCCCCGCTTGCCTGCCTCGGCCACCAGCCGCTTGGTGAGATCCGGGTCCGGTCTTTCGGCATCCCCCTCCTTCACCAGCTCCATGGCCACCATGGCGCCGGGGCCACGGATGTTGCCGATGCAGTCAAACCGTGTCGCCAGCTGGTGCAGGCGTGCCTTGATCTGCTCCCCCTGGGCCAGGGCCTTCTGGTTCAGGCGCTCCTCCTCGATCACCTCCAGCACCGCCAGGGCGGCGGCGCAGGCGATGGGGGAGCCCGCATAGGTGCCCCCCAGGCCACCGGGCTTGGCGGCGTTCATCACCTCGCTCTTGCCCACCACGGCAGAGAGCGGGAAGCCGCCGGCCAGGCTCTTGGCCAGCGTCATGATGTCGGGTTCGACACCGCTGTATTCGGTGGCGAAGGTCTTGCCGGTGCGACAGAAACCGGTCTGGATCTCGTCGCAGATGAGCAGGATGCCGTGCTGGTCGCACACCTGGCGCAGGCGCTGCATGAAGCTGGCGGAGGCGGGGTAGAAGCCCCCTTCCCCCTGCACCGGCTCGATGATGATGGCGGCCACCCGGGTGGGTTCGATGTCGGCGCTGAAGCAGAGATCCAGCGCGGCCAGGGCATCGTCTTCACTCACTCCCAGGTAGTCGGCGGGGAAGGGGAGGTGATAGACCTCCCCCGGGAAGGGGCCGAAGCCGGTCTTGTAGGGCACCACCTTGCCGGTGAGGGCCATGCCCATCATGGTGCGGCCGTGGAAGCCCCCCTTGAAGGCGATGGTGCCGCTGCGACCGGTGTGGGCGCGGGCGATCTTGATGGCGTTCTCCACCGCCTCGGCGCCGGTGGAGAGGAAGAGGGTGCGCTTGGGGGTGGGGCCGGGCACCAGGGCATTCAACTTCTCCGCCAGCTCGATATAGCCGGAGTAGGGGGTGACCTGGAAGCAGGTGTGGCTGAACTTCTCGAGCTGCTCGCGCACCGCCGCCACCACCTTGGGGTGGTTGTGGCCGGTGTTGAGCACGGCGATGCCGGAGGCAAAGTCGATGTAGCGGTTGCCCTCCACGTCCCACAGCTCGGCGTTGTGCGCCCGGTCGATGAAGACCGGCAGCAGGGTGCCGACCCCCTGGACCACGGCCGCTTCGCGGCGGGCCTGCCACTGCTGGTTGTTGCTTGAATGACTCATCTTTCCTCCCTGAGGGGCATGGGCCCCGCTATTCCTGTGCCATCTGGCCATATGTGTGCCGCCAACTGCCCTCGGGCAGGGCGGCCTGTTCGCAAAAGGGGGCCCCGGGCGTGCCCTCAGGGCCCACAAGGCGCTCGGTCGTGACCGGCGACCCCCTCTTTCTATCTGTAAAAGCGATGGGCTGCGTCATAACGCATCTGTTTTAACGATGCGATTGCCCCTTCACTCCCCTCAGCGAATGCCGCCAAAGCAGAGGTATTTGGTCTCCAGGTACTCCTCCAGCCCTTCGGCCGCCCCTTCCCGGCCCAGCCCCGACTCCTTGATCCCGCCAAAGGGGGCCAGTTCGGTGGAGATGATCCCCTCGTTGATCCCCACCATGCCGTATTCGAGCCCCTCGGCCACCCGCCACACCCGGGCGATGTCGCGGCCATAGAAGTAGGCGGCCAGGCCATAGGGGGTGTCGTTGGCAAGCGCAATGGCCTCGGCTTCCGTCTCGAAGCGCACCAGAGGCGCGACGGGCCCGAAGATCTCCTCGTCCAGAATGGGGTTGCCCCGGGTGACCCCGGTCAGGATGGTGGGGTGATAGAAGAGGGGACCGGCGGGGTGGGCGTCGCCCCCCACCAGCACCCGGGCACCGGCGGCGACCGATTGCTGCACCAGCTCGGCCACCTTGCTGGCGGCGGCCGGGTTGATGAGGGGCCCGATCTGGACGCCCTCGCCCATGCCGTCTCCCACCTTGAAGGCCTTGACCGCGGCGGCGAGCTTCTCGGCGAAGGCGTCATAGACGCTGGCCTGCACCAGGATGCGGTTGGCGCAGACACAGGTCTGGCCGGCGTTGCGGTATTTGGACGCCAGGGCCCCGGCCACGGCGGCGTCGAGGTCGGCGTCGTCAAAGACGATGAAGGGGGCGTTGCCGCCAAGCTCCAGGGAGAGGCGCTTCATGGTGTCGGCGCACTGGCGCATCAGCAGTTTGCCGATGCGGGTGGAGCCGGTGAAGGAGAGCTTGCGCACCACGGGGTTGCTGCACAGCTCGTTGCCCACTGCGCTCGCCTGATGGGAGGTGACGATGTTGATGACCCCGGCAGGAATGCCCGCCTGCTCAGCCAGTACCGCCAGCGCCAGGGCGCAGAGGGGCGTTTCGGCGGCGGGCTTGATGACGATGGTGCAACCGGCGGCCAGCGCCGGACCCGCCTTGCGGGTGATCATGGCGATGGGGAAGTTCCAGGGGGTGATGGCGGCCACGACCCCCACCGGCTGCTTGATGGTGGCCAGGCGCCGATCGGCGGAGAAGCCGGGGATGGTGCGGCCATAGGCACGCTTGCCCTCTTCCGCGAACCACTGGATGAAGCTGGCGCCGTAGGCCACCTCTCCTTTGGCTTCCGCCAGCGGCTTGCCCTGCTCGCAGGTCATGATGCGGGCGAGCTCCTCCTGGTTGGCCATGATGCGCTCGAACCAGGCGTAGAGTTTGCTGCTGCGCTCCTTGGCGGTGAGGGCCGCCCAGGCGGGTTGCGCCGCGTGGGCCGCCGCGATGGCGAGGCGGGTATCCTCCCCGTCCATGTCGGGCACCTGGGTGATGACCTGGCCGGTGGCCGGGTTCAGGACCTCGAACCGGCGCCCGCCCAGGGACTCGCACCAGCGGCCGTCGACATAGGCCAGGGATTTGATCAGGGAGAGAGCAGGTTGTGATGCTGACATAAGTAAGGGGCCTCGATAGTGGGTCTGGGTGGCGCGTTTATGTGGGCACCGCCGTATAGAATAATAAGCACGTAACGACCATAAAATGAGCCGAAATGTTTTTCAAGTGTTAAATATATTTGAGTGAACTGGGCGTCACATGCTAGAAATGGGGCTGTGAGCGCGATTGTAGCGGTTTTCATTGCGCAGGGTGTGCAAAATAATGAACGCTCTGGGTTGTGCAGGATAGTGAACGGGGCTGACGTGCCTGACTCACTATATTGACCAGTCGGCCCCAGGTATTCGAATGACCATGGAAGGAGGTGGGCGATGGAGCAATCCCGTGGCGAGGTCCGGTGGCGGACCATGACGGACAACCCCCTGGCGGAGCACGAGAGAAACATGGGGGAGCGGCTCGCCCGGATCCGCAGGGAGCTAGGGCTCTCCCAGCGCCGGGTGGCGGAGCTGAGCGGCCTGACCCACGGCGCCATCTGCATGATAGAGCAGAACAAGGTGAGCCCCTCGGTGGCCTCCCTGCAAAAGCTGCTGAGCGTCTACGAGCTGCCGTTGTCGCGCTTCTTCGCCGAAGAGGAGGTGGCGAGCACGCCCAGCGTGGTGATCAAGGCGGAGCAGCTCATCGAGCTCGGCAGCCAGGGAGTCTCCATGAAGCTGGTGCACAACGGCAACAATCGGCGCCAGCTCGGCTTCATGCTGGAGACCTATGCCCCCGGCACCGACACCGGCGGCGTGGTGAAGCATCAGGGGGAGGAGGTGGGCACCGTGCTGGAAGGGTCGGTGCTGCTGACCTTGGCCGGCCAGACCTATGAACTGTGCGCCGGGGACAGTTATGTCATCGACACCGGCGAGCCCCACAGTTTCAGCAATCCCTCGGGGCAGGTCTGCCGCATCGTCAGCGCTCACACCCCGGCCAGCTTTTAATGTGAACAACCCGTTGTGTTGGAAACGAACCGGTAAGGAAACAGGGATCATGACCGAACATGTAAAGAGTTACTACGCAGCCAGTGCCAACAAACACGCGCCCTATCCCACGCTCACCGAGCAGCTGGAGTGCGACGTCTGCGTCATCGGAGCGGGGTATACCGGCCTCTCCAGTGCGCTGCATCTGGTGGAGAAGGGGTACAAGGTGGTGGTGCTGGAGGCCGCGCGAGTCGGCTTTGGCGCCAGCGGCCGCAACGGCGGCCAGATCGTCAACTCCTACAGCCGCGACATCGACACCATCGAAGCGAACTGCCCGCCGGATCAGGCCAGGCTGCTCGGCTCCATGCTGTTTGAGGGGGGCCAGATCATCCGCGAGCGGATCAAGCGCTACAACATCCAGTGCGATCTGCAGGAGGGCGGGGTCTTTGCCGCCGAGACCGAGAAGCAGCTGCACGAGCTCAAGGCGCAGAAGGCGCGCTGGGAGAAGTGGGGCAACGACCAGCTGGAGCTGCTCGATGCCAAGGGGGTGCGCGAGGTGGTCGCGAGCGATCGTTACGTCGGCGCCCTGCTGGACAAGAGCGGCGGCCATATCCATCCCCTCAACCTGGCGCTGGGGGAGGCGGAAGCGATCCGCATGCAGGGGGGGCTTATCTTCGAGCAGTCCGCCGTCACCAGCATTACTCCGGGTCAGCCGGCGTTGGTCAAGACCGCCAAGGGGGCGGTGAAGGCACGCTTTATCGTGGTGGCCGGCAACGCCTACCTCGGCAATCTGGTGCCCGAGCTCGCCGGCAAGAGCATGCCTTGCGGCACCCAGGTGATCGCCACCGAGGTGCTGGGAGAGGAGCGGGCCCGTTCACTCTTGCCACAGAACTACTGTCTGGAGGATTGCAACTACCTGCTCGACTACTACCGCACCTCCGGCGATCACCGGCTCATCTATGGCGGCGGCGTGGTCTACGGGGCGCGGGATCCGGCGGACATCGAGCGGTTGATCATCCCCAAGATGCTCAAGACCTTCCCCCAGCTCAAAGACGTCAAGGTGGAGTACACCTGGACCGGCAACTTCCTGCTCACCCTGTCGCGCCTGCCTCAGTTTGGCCGCATCGGTCACAACATCTACTACATGCAGGGCTACAGCGGCCACGGCGTCACCTGTACCCATCTGGCGGGCAAGCTGCTCTCCGAAGTGCTGAGCGGTCAGGCGGAGCGCTTCGATGCGTTCGCCAGGCTGCCGCACTACCCCTTCCCGGGTGGCCGCCTGCTGCGCATCCCCTTCACCGCCGCCGGTGCCGCCTGGTACACCCTGCGCGATCGCCTGGGGGTGTGATGACAAGGTGGCCCGCCAGGCAGGCTGGCGTCAACAAGAAGAGGGAGGCGTTATGCCTCCCTCGTTTTTTGTCGTCAACCTGCCCGGGCCCTGACGGGGCTAGAAGCGGTAGGGGAAGCGGATCCCGATGGTGTAGTCCGGTGCATCCGTGGTGAGCCCGGCAGACCAGTTGACCGCCATGGAGAGGTTGTCGGTGATGGCCCAGGTCGACCCCATGCCAAAGCTGGCGGCGTTGGCATCGGAGCCGGTGACCTTCTCCATGGCAAAGCCTTCGGACCCCTGCTCGGACTCCATGGTGACGCGCTGGTTGATGTTGAAGGAGAGGCTGAAGCGTTCGTTGAGGGCGAATGCGACCCCCAGGCCATATTCATACCAGTCACCCAGCTGGATGCTGCCGGGCTGGTTGCCGGGCTGGTAGGAGATATCGTCAAAGTCCTGCTTGAGGCTGTGACCATAGTTGAGGCTGGCAAACAGGATGGCGGGATCCATGGTCTTGACCAGGGAGAAGCCGGTGGAGAGCTGCCAGAGCCCGTTGCCGGTGGCGAGCTCCTTGGGGGTCACCAGGTTGCCCGATTCCGAGGTGTTGATCTCGATGCCGTAAGGATCCTTGCCGGTCGGCGCCTTGGCCCGGAAGTTCCACACCAGATCCGGCCAATCCTCGCTCTCTGCCATGACCCTGTAGTAGATGGCGAGGCTGAGATCCCCCAGACCGCCATCGCTGACGCTCTGCTCCTCGAAGTCGCGGCTGGAGTTCTCCTTGCCGGTGCTCTGGTAGTTGGTGTTGCGGAACATGTAGGGGAGGGCCAGCTCCAGTTGCCAGCGATCGTTGAGGGTGTAGCGGGTGATGACATCCGCCGTCCACTGATCGGAGCGAACCCGATCCAGGTTGATTTCGCCAAGGAAGATGGCGTCCAGGGCGAGGAAGCCGCGCAGGGCGAGATCCTTGCGGTTGTAGTGCTGGTAGGAGAGGCCCACATCGACGGTCAGGGCGCGGTCGAACACATTGTGCTGTTCGATCATCAGGTCTTCGGTGCTGCGGCCGACTTCCGGCGTGCGCCGTGAGGCGTCCTGCTGGGTGGAGGCGACGGCGGCCCCGGCTCCGACCCCGGTGGTTGCCGTCGTGGCACCGGCGGCCTTGACGGCCTCCAGGCGGGCCTGGAGCTGATGAAGGGCCTGATTTTGCTGGATCAGTTGCTGGCGCAGGAGATCCAGCTGTTGTTGCAGGGCCTCCTCCTCGGCCGTGGCCCCCCAGCAGGCGAAGGGGGCGAGGGCAATCAACAGCATGCGAGACTGTTTCATCGGGATACGTCCTTGTTGTTTATCATCCTTTCTTATAGTTCAGCCCCGGGAACTCACCTGCTCTCAGCGCGAAAACCAGATGCGGGTCTGATTGAGCGTCTGCAAACCGTCCCCCCTGACCTTGTTGAACTGCAGCAGCCCCCGGCTGAAGTCGGTACCGCGCAGGCTCTGCTCCAGCAGGACCCGGCCGTCGGAAGAGTGTAGTTGCAAGCCGGCATAATTCCCCGAGACCCGGTAAGTGGCGGTGCCAAGATCGCCCTGGTGCTCGTAGCTGCCCGCCTGAACCAGGTGTCCCGTCATGGTCGGGGTGGTCAGTTCAATACCGGCCTGGTTGACCGAGCTGTTGCCGCTCCCCTCCAGTTGAACGACCTGCACCAGCCCGGCCCCCTGCACCTGGGCCTCCTTGGCGGGCGTGGCCGCGGGCTTGACCTCATCCTTGACGCGCACATCCAGCTTGGGCTTGTTTTGCACAATGCTCAGCGCCAGGTTCATGGCCGCCGTCTGCTGGGCCTGGGCCGTGGTCAGTGACGAGATGAACTCGATGCCGAAGTAGCTGATGCCATGGCTGCTGACATAGCGGCCGCGCAGGTGGGCCAGCTCCCCGTCCGCCAGTTCGGGCGCAAAGTGGTCTGACAGATGGGCCAGCGGGTCCGGTGCTGCCAGCAGCGGAGAGGCGATGCCACCCAGGCTGCAGAGGAGGCATAGGGCGGGTCGGGTATTCATGATGACCTCACATTAGCTCTTTGTGCTGAAAACCGAATTCCAGCAGGGATGTTTCATTGACCGGGGCGAAGAGCCCATCCTTGCCTCTGACAGAGAGCGGGGGAGAGGGGTTGGCAAGGGGGGCATCGGGACGATAGCCCGCGCCGATGACGGCGAGGAGGATGCCGTTCCAGCTCTCCTTGAACTCCTTGAACGTGATCACCCGGTTGCCGAGGGCCGGGTCTGCCAGATAGACGCGATCATGGCGATCGATGGCCCGCAGCACGGCAAAGTGCTGATAGCCGCGAATGTTGAGCAGGACGATGGTGGGCACCCTCACCTGGCGCAGTTTTTCATCGCCCAGTCGATACCCTCTGACCCGCATGCCGAGCATTTGCAGGTACTGCTTCATGTCGAGCATGGAGAAGCCGTAGTGCTTGACCTGCTCCGGGTCTGCCATGGCAAGCATGCCATCCATGACCCAGCGTTCATTGGTTGCATGGCCGTAGGCGTAGCGCAAGATGGTGGCGACGGCGGCGGCCCCGCAACTGAAATCCGTATGTTGGCGCTCGATGTTGGCGTACCGACGCTCCAGAATGCTCTGTACCGGTTTGTTGAGATCCCCCAGCGCCGGGAGATGCTCCCCCAGTGGCACCGAGCCCGCCCAGACGGCAGGACAGCACAGCAACAGCAACAGCCAGCGCATTCAGACCTCCAGTGTCAGGGAAAAAGGGGGCACAGGGCCCCCTCGCATCGACTTACTTGGCAAACCCTGCGGCCAGCGAGAGATTGTTCGCTTGCAGGTTGTTGGTCCCCGAGGAGACGTTCACCCCGATGTTGCCCACGGCACCGTTGAAGGCGCCGCCATCGATGGTTGCCCGGTTGAAGGTTTCGCGGCTGGTGTAGGTGTTGACCACGGGAATATACCCGACGGCGTACCCACTGAGCTTGATGTCACCCTCTTCCTTGAACTCGAACTTGCCATCATCTTTCGGGTTGTTGTTGCCGTACCTGTCGTTGTCATTGTCGTGGCCATGTCCTTTCTTGACATCATGACCGGTACCGCCCCCCTCGTAATCGCCCCAAGCCTTGAGACCGAGGAACACACCTGCCTTGTCAACCGTCTTGGTTGCACTCAGGCTTTGGTTTTCGGTCATGTTCTTGGAGACGCTCTGGCTGTTGGCCACGGTGGCCACGGCCATGTTGCCGGTGGACACGGAGGCTGCCATGTTGTTGGCCTGGACGTTACCCGAGCCCGAGGTCACGTTGACCCCGATGTTGCCTGCGGCATCCTTGAAGGCCCCATCGCCCACACCGGCCTTGTTCTGATGGCCGTGATTGGTCGTCCAGTTGTTGCTGGCGCTCTGGGTGGAGAAGACCTCGGCATCCGACGATCCGCCAGGGGCGCCGTGTTGTTGTTGACCACGACCCATGATGAACTCGGCATCGACCTCGTCATAGGCGGCCAGGGAAGCGCTGTTGCCCTGTACGTTGGAGTCACCGGCTGCGACGTTGGCGCCGATGTTACCGGATGCACCCTTGAACGAGCCGTCGATCTTGCTCGTGTTCTCCGTTCTTGTATTGGCGGTGCCTATCATGGAACTGGACTGCTGGTTGTCCACGACGGCCATGCCGAGTTTGTTGACGTTGATGTAGCCGCCGACATTGACCCTGCCTTCGTATTCCACATCGACTTCTGCCTTGACCTTCTTGGTCAAGGTTGCCCCTGTCTCATCTCTGTCACCGCGGTAATCGGCGGATGCAGTGCCCGACATGGCCATGATGACCGCGGCGGCTAATGAGCTATAAATAAGTCCACGCATAATGAGTCTCTCCATTGAACTTTCAGCGGAAGATATGCCCATCGGCTGATACCCCCGGGCCTGGCTTCCTATCCCTCTATCCCTGCGGCATCATGGGGATGCCGTTACTGCGCCAGCCAGGGGCAGGGAAACCATGTTGACTGACTGGTTTCCCTGTCCCGTGACTTGGTTCACCTGAATGACCCCCTTGCTGCCCGTGAGGGCGGTGTCATCCAGATAGATGCTGGTAGTGGTGTTGGCGGGGGGCTTTCCCCCTGGGGTCTTCGCGACGCTGGAACTGAGATTGATGTCGGTCACGACACCCAGGCCGCTGTCATCGAGGGACAGGGCGAAGGCGTTCAGTTGCTGGTTGCCCTCACCCGCCCCCTGATTGATGCCGACCAGTCCCCGGTTCTGGCTCAGGGCCGAGCCCAGGATGGCGACGCTCTGGCTGCCGTTCAGATTGGTGGTGGATTGATTCAGCTGGCCAAATTGAATGACGGCCGGACCCGAAATGGCGATGGCGGCAAGATTGCCTTGCTGGTTGTTATTGCCGGCAACCATATTGACGCCCATGGAACCACGAATATTGCTCAATGCCTGAGCACCGAGATCGACCCGGTTTTGTGCCAATGAGGGGGTGGCAAATGCCAGAAAAGGAAATGTTGCCAATGCAATATATGTCTTCATGTTCTGTCTCCATCTGCCAGGAGGGCTTATTAGAGAGAGCAACGACCATGCCAATTGGCAAGATTTTGATTTTTAACTGTTTTTTATTTGATATGATTGTTTTTATGTCTCAATGTTGAGAGCGACATATTATGTCGCCAAGTAAGCGCTTATTTATCAAAGGGTTTATTTTTTCTCACCGATATTTTTGCCGTCTCAATATTGTGGTGCCATCAGTCTAAAGGCGGGATGGTTTATAGTTATCATCGTCTGGCCATATTAAACGACGCCATTTGATGATAAAGGGAGTTATCTGGATAAGTCGTCAGCGTCAGACTCCCTCGTGCAGTGGTGATAACAAGGAGTTGTCCCTATGACAGAAACGGCATTGTTGCTCATCAATTCATGTGCCGTACTGGAAAGCCTGCTGGAACAAGGCGAGTGGCAGGTGGAGCAGGCAAGCTCCCTGGTGGTGGCAGAGAAAAAACTGCAGGAAAAGGACTATCCCCTGGTGCTGGTGGTGATCGAGCATCAGCAGCACGAAGCCCTCTACAACCTGATAGCGCAGCACTCCGGCGCCTTGTGGATCGGCCTCATCCAGCGGGACTGTCTCGCCAGCGAAGCCCTTCGCAATTTGCTGGCAGCCTGTTTTCATGATTTTCACACCTTTCCCCTGGACAGAGACAGGCTCTCCCACAGCCTGGGACATGCCCTGGGGATGGCGCGCCTCATCCGGCGACACCGCCCCAGACTGCAACCCCAGCTGCGTTTCATCCAGGGGGAGAGCGCCCCCATCCGCCAGTTGCGCGACCAGATCGTGCGGTTGCAGCATTGCCGCCTGCCCGTACTGGTGACGGGACCGAGCGGTACGGGCAAGGAGCTGGTGGCCCGGGAGCTGCACTACAGCACGTTCGGGGAGGAGAGCCCCTTCGTGGCGGTCAATTGCGGGGCCATGCCCCATCAGCTCATCCAGTCCGAGCTGTTCGGCCACGTCAAGGGGGCCTTCACCGGGGCACAGCACCACAAGATAGGCAAGATAGAGGCCGCCGATGGCGGCACCCTGTTTCTCGACGAGATAGGGGAGCTGCCGCTGGAGGATCAGGCAACCCTGCTGCGCTTCTTGCAGGAGCAGTGCATAGAGGCGGTGGGCAGCCACCTGTCGCGTCGTGTGGATGTGCGGATCATCGCGGCCACCAATATCGATGTGGAGCAGGCGGTGGCCAGCGGCGGCTTTCGCATGGATCTCTACTACCGGCTCAACGTGGTGCGCCTGCGTACCCCGGCCTTGTGCGAGCGGGCGGAAGACATCCAGCTCCTTGCCGATGACATTCTGGCGGAAGTGCGGGGCGGGCGGGTGCTCAGCTTCACCCGCAAGGCGCGCCAGGCCATGCAGTCCTATGGCTGGCCGGGGAATGTGAGGGAGCTGCGCAACCGGGTGCAGCGGGCGGCGGTCATGTGCAGCGGCCCCTTCATCGAAGCCGATGACATGGAGCTGACCAACATGGACAGCCTGCTGCTCGACGGCTCGCTCAAGGCGGTGCGCGAAGCGGCGGAGCGTCAGGCCTTGCAACGGACGCTGGCCCGCTTCCCCGATCAGCTCGAGGAGGTGGCCCGCACGCTCGACATCTCCCGGGCCACCCTCTATCGCCTGCTGGACAAGCACGATCTGCTGTGAGGGGACGGCCGTATCGCCCCGTCATGCAAAAAGCCCGGGCAGCAGGCCCGGGCTTCCTGTCTGGCCCCGTCGTGGGGACTCGTGACTTCCGATGAGCTTCAGGCCATCTCCATGGCGAGGTGACAGAGTCGCCGCGCAGCCTCCTCCTCGCTCTTGACCACCTGATGCACGCCGCGCACGCGCAGATGATGCACCTCCTCGTGCTGGTGGGCACAGGCGGCGATGCGCATCAGGGCGCCGTATTCCTGCGCCCTGATGGCTATCTCACCGGCCAGCAGGCTGTCATCCAGGGTGATCAGCAGCCAGCTGGCGTTGGGCAGCGCCGCCGTCAGCAGATCCTGCTGGATGGGATGGCCCGCCAGACAGGTGATCCCCATGGCGCGCCAAGGGGCCAGCAGTCGCTCATCGGTGTCGATCACCACCATCTCCCTGCCTTGTTCATGCAACTGCCAGATGAGGTGCTGACCTATCTCGTCGGCGCCCACTACCACCACATGGCCCTGCAAGGGGCAGAGGTGAGGTGACTCATCGGTGCGTGGCTCGGGATGGCGCCTCAGCCAGCGCTCCACCTGGTTGAAGACCAGCGGATTGAGCACGATGGAGAAACAGGCGCCGACCAGCACCAGATCCCGGGCGACCCCGGGGACCAGTTCGAGCATGACCCCGAGACCCATCAGGATGAAGGAGAACTCACCCACCTGGGCCAGGCTGGCGGAGATGGTCAGCGCCGTGCGCTGGCTGTGGCCAAAGAGCCGCACGATGGCGAAGGCGGCCACCGATTTGCCGATCACGATGACGAACAGGGTGGCCAGCACGGCCAGGGGCTCGCGCAGCAGGATGACGGGGTCGAACAGCATGCCCACGGAGACGAAGAAGAGCACGGCAAAGGCGTCCTGCAGGGGCAGGGTGTCGTTGGCCGCCTTGTGGCTCAGATGGGAGCTGTTCATCACGACGCCGGCGAAGAAGGCGCCGAGGGCAAAGGAGACGCCAAACAGCTTGACGGCGCCAAAAGCGATGCCAAGGGAGCAGGAGAGGACGGCCAGGGTGAACAGCTCGCGGGAGCCGGTGGCGGCGGTGCGGGCCAACAGCCAGGGGATGAGGCGTCGCCCGCCGATGACCATCAGGGCGATGAAGGCAGCCACCTTGGCCAGGGTCAGGCCGATATCCGCCATCACCTGGGCCGGGGTCAGTGCCTCGCCCCCCTGCTGCAGGTTGGCGAGGATGGGGAGCAGTACCAGGGCCAGCACCATCACCAGATCCTCCACGATGAGCCAGCCGATGGCGATGCGTCCCTCGTTGGTGTCGAGCTGGCCGCGACTCTCCAGGGCGCGCAGCAGCACCACGGTACTGGCGGTGGAGAGGGCCAGGCCAAACACCAGGCCGGCGGTCACGGTCCAGTCGAGCAGTTGGGAGAGGCCAAGGCCGAGCAGGGTCGCAAGGGTTATCTGAACGATGGCTCCCGGGATGGCGATGTGTTTCACCGACAGCAGGTCTTTCACGGAAAAGTGCAGGCCGACACCAAACATCAGCAGGATGACGCCGATTTCGGCCAGCTCGGGGGCGAGCCGCAGATCGGCGACATAGCCCGGCGTAAAGGGGCCGCATACCACGCCGGCCGCGAGGTAGCCCACCATGGGGGAGATGCGCAGGCGGCTTGCCAGCATGCCGAAGAGGTAGGCCAGCACGAGGCCGCCTACCAGGGTGGTGATAAGGGGGAGTGAGTGGTCCATGTCGTCACCTCGCTAATGGCAGTCAGGGGCTACCAGATCACCCGAAGGCGAAGAGGGCAGCTGTCAATGAGCAGGGGGCGAAAGAGACAGAAGTTGGCCGTATCAAGGGGAAATCTTGAGGGCAACAGATGCCGTTTCTATTGAAAAGTAATGCATTTATATGCCATGAGCAACACTGCTCCAGTTTCTGCGTTGGTTTTAATGAAAAGCGTCTTTCATGCATTGCGATTGGGTGAAAAGAGTGTGCAGTTAAAGAAAAATTGGCAGGAATAATCAATCGATGATGATATTGGGAGGCAAGGGAGAACACCTATGAGCACACGGCATGGAGGAGGCTGGCCTCCTCCATGGTGAACGAGGGTGCTGAAGGGGCATCACTCTCCCCTGGCGACCCCCTCACGTCTGGGGTCTGCGGCTCCCAGCCAGCCGCCGGCATGGCGCTGGACGCCCTGCAGCCCGGAGGTCTGCTCGTTAAGCAGGACCTCGTGCCCTCTGGCTTTGAGCCCCTGAACCACTGCGTCGGGCGTGCGACCCTGCTCCAGCTCGGTGGGGCCGTTGCGACTGCCGAAATTGGGCAGGTTGATGGCCTGCTGCAGGTCGAGCCCCCAATCCTGGGTGCCGAGCAGCGCCTTGCCCACGTAGTTGATGATGGCCGAGCCTCCCGGGGAGCCCAGGCTCATCTCGAGCTCGCCGCTTGCCTTGTCAAACACCAGCAGGGGCGACATGGAGGAGCGGGGGCGCTTGCCGGGCTCCACCCGATTGGCCACCGGCAGGCCGGCGGTGTCCACCGAGGTGAAGGAGAAGTCGGTGAGCTGGTTGTTCAGCAGGTAGCCGTTGACCATCAGCCGCGAGCCGAAGCCATCCTCGATGGAGCTGGTCATGGCCACCGCCATGCCGTTCTTGTCCACGATGGAGATGTGGCTGGTGGAGGGCAGCTCCGGGGTGGCGTCCCGGCCCCTGGCCAGCGCCCGGGGCGGGTTGCCGGGCTGGGCGACGCCCATGGAGCGGTTGCCGATAAGGTGTCCCCGCTGCGCCAGATAGCCCTTGTCCAGCAGTCCTGTCACCGGCACGTCGACGACGTCGCCGTCGGCCACGTACTGGTTGCGATCGGCGAAGGCGAGGCGTGCCGCCTCGCTGTAGAGGTGAATGGCCTCGCTGGAGGCGGCCAGTTGGCCCTGCTCCCCCTGTACCGGTTTGAGGGCGGCCATGTCCCGGCTCTCCAGCATGCCGAAGATCTGGCCAAGGGCCAGGGTGCCGGAGGAGGGGGTCGGGAAGCCGCAGATCTCGCTCTGGCGATAGTCAAAGCAGAGCCCGTCCCGCAGCTTGGCCCGGTAGCTGGCGAGATCGGCGGCGCTCAGTACCCCGGGGTTGGTCGGGTGGGCGTGCACCTTGGCCACCATGGCCTCGGCCAGCGGGCCGCGATAGAAGGCGTCGGGGCCATCGCTTGCCAGGGTACGCAGCACCCTGGCCAGGGCCGGGTTGGTGAGCCGGGTACCTGCCGTCTTGGGAGTGCCGTCCGCCTGATAGAAGTAGGCACGGGCGTCCGGATCCCCGGCCAGATAGGGATCTTTTGCCAGCAGGGTGGCGAGGCGGGGGCTTATCACGAACCCTTGTTCCGCGAGAGTGATGGCGGGTTCGAACAGCGTGGCCCAGGGCAGCTTGCCATAGCGCTCGTGGGCCAGGGCCAGGGCACGCACCGTGCCGGGGGCGCCGACGGAGCGCCCGCCCACCACCCCCTCATAGAAGGCCATGGGTTTGCCCGCCTTCATGAAGAGCTGATCGGTGGCAGCGGCGGGGGCTGTCTCCCGGCCATCCACCGCCGCCACCTGCTTGCCGTCCCACACCAGCATGAGGGAGCCGCCGCCGATACCCGAGGATTGGGGCTCCACCAGAGTCAGCACCAGCTGGACGGCGATGGCTGCATCGACGGCGCTGCCCCCCGCCTTGATGATCTGGTAGCCCGCGTCCACCGCCAGCGGGTTGGCCGCCGCCACCATGAAGTCACGGCCCTGCCAGCCCGGTTTGTCAATCCAGCCGCTGGCCGCCTCCGGGGCGATCAGGGTCTGGGGAGGAGGGACATAGTGAAAGCCATCCTGGGAGGCGCAGCCGCCAAGCAGGCCGAGGGCGACCAGCAGGCCGAGGGGTTTGAGGGACATGACAGGCTCCTTGTCGGTTTCTTGTTCACCTGCCGAAATGTGTCACACTTGGAGCTTGATTAAAAGTTTGTCTTAATACTCATATGGTTACAAAACTATCAAGGAGGCGCTCATGACACACCGGGGGACGCTGGCGAAACCTTGCATGGCGGGGCTGCTCTGCCTGTTGCTGGCGGCCTGCGGGGAGCCGACCTTCAGACCGCTGGCCCAGGGGGAGACCCTGCTCGCCTTCGGGGACAGTCTGACCGAGGGGCGCGGGGTGAGCCCGTCCCAAAGCTACCCCAGCGTGCTGGCGAACCTGAGCGGCCATCCCGTGGTCAATGGCGGGGTGTCCGGAGAGCTGAGCCAGGCCGGCAGGGCCCGCCTGCCCGGGTTGCTGGCCCGGCACAGACCCGCTCTGGTCATCCTGCTGGAGGGGGGCAACGACATCCTGCGTGGCAGCGGGGAGGCGGCCCTCAAGGCCAATCTCGCTGCCATGATAGAGGCGGTGCAGGGGAGCGGGGCCCAGATCCTGCTTGTCGGGGTGCCCCGAAAATCCCTGTTTGCCGATGGCGCCCCCCTCTACGAGGAGCTGGCAGAGCAGTACGGACTGGTGCTGGACAACGACAGCATCGGCGAGTTGCTGCGAGACGCGGCCCTGAAGTCCGATGCGGTGCATTTCAATGCCGAGGGTTACCGCACCCTGGCGCAGCGACTTCATCGACTGTTGCAGGAAAGGGGGGCACTCTAGCGAGGTGTCATGCTGCCGGGGCAGTGCGCCATGCTGCCGCAATCAATGGGGTCAGTGGATTGCGCGGCGGCGCTACCCCAGAGGCGTCCAGCCCGTGGTGACAATGCCCGAAGACATGAAAAAACCGCCGTGAAGGCGGTTTTTTGCAATCAGGCTGAGCCAATTTGCTTAGATGGACTGCTCTTCACCACCCAGGGCGGCAAACAGGGCCGGGATGAACTGGGAGAGTTCGGCGGTGACCAGAGCGAAGTCGGCGTCCAGGCGGGCGGCGGGATCCTCGCTGGTGACGTCGTCGTTCTGCTCGCGCAGCTCTTCGCTGAACTTGAGACGCTTGATGGAGAGATCGTCCCCCAGCACGAAGCTCAGGGTTTCGCCCCAGTTGAGGGCCAGCTTGGTCACCAGCTTGTCGTTGGCCAGGTGATTCTTGATCTCCTCGCTCATCAGATCCTGCTGCTTGCAGCGGATGATGCCGCCGTGCTCCATGGCGCTGCGCAGCTCGGCTTCGTCCTCCAGGGTGAAGGTGGCGGGCAGGTTGCCCTCGTTGAGCCACTCGGTCATGGTGATCTCGGGCGGGTTCTTGAGGGCCACCGGCACCACCGGCAGGGAGCCGATGGATTTGCGCAGGAGCGCCAGCAGATCGTCCGCTTTCTTGGCGGAGCCTGCATCCACCACCATCAGGTTGTCGGCAGGGTTTATCCAGGCGAAGGTCTGGCTGGTACGGCTGAAGGCGCGGGGCAGCAGGGTGTGCATGATCTCCTCTTTCAGCGCCTCCTTCTCTTTCTTCTTGAGGGCGCGACCCTGCTCGAATTCAATGGCCTCTACCTTCTCCGCCAGCATCTCCTTGACCACGGTACCGGGCAGCATCTTCTCTTCCTTGCGAGCGCACAGCAGGATGTGGCCAGAGGCGGCGTGGGTCAGGGTGGAGCCGAATTTGCCAAGGGGCTTGACCCACCCGAACCGGGAGATGTCCTGGCTGCCGCACGGGGTGAAGGCGCAGGCTTCCAGCTGGGTTTCCAGCTGCTCAACGGTCAGGTCGAAGGGGCGGGTAAAGCGGTAAATCTGCAGGTTTTTAAACCACATGGCGTCCTCGGTCTCTAGATTGTCCGGCGGGCATTGTACTAGAGAGGCGCTTTGTGATCAGCCAATCATTCTCGCTAAATAAAGGGCGATCAACCTCACAGGGCCTCACCTTGCTCCCCCGGGCGCGGGCCCAACTCCCCTAGACTGCGAGTGTTCACATTGCTGACAAGGAGGCGACCATGTTGAGACAGAGTCGGCCGGAAGACATGGAAGAGATCGTCGAAATCTGGCTCCTGGCCTCCCTGCAGGCCCACGATTTCGTCGATGCCTCCTGCTGGTGGCAGGCTCAGGAGGAGCTGCGTACCCGCTACCTCGATCACGCCCGCATCTGGGTGTTCGAGGAGCGAGGGGACCTGCTCGGCTTCATGGCGCTGGTGGATGATTACCTGACTGCACTCTTCGTGCGCCCCGATAGGCAGGGGCGGGGGGTGGGGCACGCCCTGTTGCAGGAAGCCAGATCCAGATGTGCCGAGCTGCATACCCGGGTCTTCGTGGAGAACGAGCCGGCGGTGCGTTTCTACCGCCGCCACGGCTTTGAAATCGGGGGGGAGGTGCCCGATCCCCTCACCGGCCATCTTCAGTACCAGATGCATTACCAAGCCGTCTGAATCTGACGTCTGGGGCTGCCCCGGTTGAAAACGGGGGGCACCATCCTCATCTTGTCTCCATCCCGGGGCGCCCTCGCCCCCGCTCTCTTCTCCTTATCGAGCCGTTTTCCATGAAGATCCTGCACACCGCCGACTGGCACCTCGGTCATCAGCTTCACGGCCACGACCGCCGCTTCGAACACGACGCCTTCCTCGACTGGCTGGCCGACACCATCAAGACCCGCGACATCGACGCCCTGCTGGTGGCGGGCGATCTGTTCGATACCGCCAACCCTCCCGCCAGCGCCTGGCAGCAGCTCTACCGCTTTCTGGCACGTCTGCGGGCCGAGCACCCGGCACTGGAGATGGTGCTGATCGGCGGCAACCACGACTCTCCCTCCAAGCTGGATGCCCCCCACGAGCTGCTGCGGGCCTTCGACCTGCATCTGGTGGGCAGCATCAGTCGGGACGACGAGGGGCGCCTCGAGACCGAGCGCCTGCTGGTGCCGCTGCGAGGCAAGGATGGCGAAGTGGCCGCCTGGTGCGCCGCCGTGCCGTTTCTGCGCAGCAGCGATCTGCGCCCGGAAGGGCTCAGGGAGGGGCAGGACAGACTCATCGAAGGGGTACGCCAGGTCTATGAGGCGGTGCTGAGCGAGGGGCGTGCGCGCTGCCATCCGGATCAGGCCCTCATCGCCATGGGTCACGCCTATCTGGCGGCGGGCCAGCTCTCCGAGCTCTCCGAGCGGAGGGTGCTCGGCGGCAACCAGCATGCCCTGCCTGCCGAACTGTTTGCCGCTGCCGACTACACGGCGCTGGGTCATCTGCACCTGGCCCAGAGCCCGGCCGAGGGAGTGCACTATAGCGGCTCGCCGCTGCCGCTCTCGCTGGCCGAGGCGAACTACAACCATCAGGTGCTGGAGGTGACGTTTGAGGGGGGCAAACTGGCCCGCCTTGAGCGGATCCCGGTGCCCCGCGCGGTGGAGATGATCCGCCTGCCCCAGAGCGGCCTCGACGAGGCGCTCCAGGCCATCGAGGCGCTGGCGCTGCCCGCTTGCCCGCAGCAGGCGCAGCCCTTCCTCGAGGTGCGGCTGCTGCTGCCCAAACCCGAGGCCCGCATCCGCGAGCGCGTGCTGGCCGCCATCGGCGACAAGCCGGTGCGCCTGGCCCGCATCACGACCAGCTATCAGGGCTCGGGCCAGGGGCTGGCGGACGGTGCCGGCCAGCGCCGGCTCGATGAGCTCTCCCCCACCGAGGTGTTTCGCCTCTGCTATCAGCGTCAGTTCGACGGGGAGCCGGAGGCCGCGCTGGTGGCGTCGTTTGAAGAGATCCTGGAGAAGGTGAAGGAGTCCAGCCAATGA
Source organism: Aeromonas sp. WP2-W18-CRE-05 (assembly GCF_014168615.1). NCBI lineage: Bacteria > Pseudomonadati > Pseudomonadota > Gammaproteobacteria > Aeromonadales > Aeromonadaceae > Aeromonas > Aeromonas sp. WP2-W18-CRE-05. Next base: position 1,355,977 of record NZ_AP021917.1, read on the forward strand.
AAATCTTGTCGCTGTCAGGGGAGAATCTGGCCAGCCTGACCAGTCAATTCACCATCGATTTTGCCGGTGGCGCCCTGGGGGCCGCCGGCCTGTTTGCCATCACCGGCAATACCGGCGCCGGCAAGAGTACCCTGCTCGATGCCATCTGTCTGGCGCTCTACGACGAGATGCCGCGCTTTATCGCCAATCGCAAGAACGTGGCCGAAGTGGGTCGCATGGATGACGAGGAGAAGCTCAAGGCCAACGACGTGCGCGGCATCCTCAGCCGCGGCCACGCCAGCGGTTTTGCCGAGGTGCAGTTTCGCGGCTGTGACGGCCGTGTCTGGCTGGCCCGCTGGGCGGTGCGCCGGGCTCGCAACCGTGCCGAGGGGCGCTTTCAGGCCCAGGAGCGCAGCCTGACCGACGTGGCGTCGGGCCAGGTGTTCAGTGGCAGCAAGCGGGAGCTGCAGGATCGCATCGACGAGCTGGTGGGACTCTCCTGGGAGCAGTTTCGCCGTGCCGTCATCCTGCCGCAGGGGGAGTTTGCCGCCTTCCTCAAGTCGAGCGCCGACGAGCGTTCGGCCCTGCTCGAACGGATGACCGGCACCGAGCTCTACTCCGCTATTTCGGTCCAGACCCATGAGCGGGCGCGGGAGGAGCAGCAGAAACTGGCTGCCATCAGCCAGCGGCTCGGTGACGTGGCGCTGATGGACGAGGCGACCCGCGAGCAGTGGGTGAGCCAGCAGATAAGCCTTGCCACCAGCCTCAAACACGAGCAGCAGCAACAGCAGCTGATGCAGGACTTGCGCGATCTCAACGGCCGCATCGCCGCCCAGTTGCAGGCCTGTCAGGAGGGGGAAGCGGCCCTTGCCGCGGCGGAGGCTGCCCACGGTGCGGCCGCCCCCGAGCGGGAGGAGTTCGCCCGCGCCGAGCAGGCCCAGGTGGCCCGCGCCGATCACGACGAGCTGGCCCGCCTCACCCTGGAGGTGCAGCAGCAGGAGAAGGCGCTGGCCGAGCTTGGCCCTGAACTTGGCAAGCTGGAGGAGAAGACCCAGCAGAGCGCCCTCACCGAACAGCAACTGCTGGCGGAGAAGATCGCCGCCGAGCGCGAGTGGGGCGCCCTGCAGCCTGAACTCAAACGGGCGCAGGAGCTCGACACCCGCATTCGGGAAAAGCAGCAGCAACTGCAGAAGATCCAGCAGGAGGGGGCGCAGGAGCGGGAGGTGCAGCTCACCCTGGAGCAGGGCTGGCGCCAGCAGTGCCAGCAGGTGGAGCAGCTCAAGGGCCAGCACCAGCAGTGGGGTGCCTGGCTTGAGGAGCACAAGGAGCTGGCGCCGGTGGCCCGCCAGTGGCAGCCCCTGCTCACCGCCATGCAGGATTGGGCCGAGGATGCCGACAGGCTGCAGCAACTGCTCACCCTGCGCGAACACAAGCTGCGCGCCCTCAGGCAGTTGCAACACCAGCTGGAGCAGGGGCAGCAGGAGCGCGACTACTGGCAGCGTGAGCAGGCGCGGTTGCAGCAGCAACAGCACGAGCTGCAGGAGCAGCAGTGGGAGGGGCGTCTAGCCAAGGCGCAGGAGCAGTGGCAAGGGCAGACCGAGCAGCTGGGCCAGCTGCGCCAGCTGCTGGAGCTGGCCGACTATGGCCGCAATCACGGCGAGCAGCATGGTCGCCTGCAGCAGGAGATCGCCCAGCTGGAGCAGGCGCTCGGCAAGCTGGCGATCCTCGGCGACGAGCTGACGCCGGCCCGCGAGCGGCTCGCCCTGCAACGGGATGAGGCGCGTCACGCGCTGGAGCAGTCCCGCGCCATCGCCAGTTTCGAGCAGCATCGCCACATCCTGCGCGACGGTGAACCTTGCCCGCTCTGCGGCGCCGAGGAGCACCCCTATCACCAGAGCCAGCCACAGGTGGCGGGCATTCTGGGGCAACTGGCGGAGCGTGTCCGCAGCTTGGAGCTTGAGTGGGAGCGGCTCAATCACCAATACATTCAGTGCGAGAGCGAGCGCCAGGAGCTGGCCCGCCAGCTGGCGGTGCGCCAGCAGCATCTGCCTGAGCTGGAGACGCGCGCCGAGCAGCTGACCCAGCGCTGGCAGCAGCTGGGCGGTGCCGAGCTGCTGGGCCATCCGTTGCCGCTGCGTCAGAGCCCGATCGAGTGGAACGAATTGATGAGTACCCTGCTCGGTCGCGGCCAGAGTCTGGAGCAGGGGCTGGCCCGCAGCCAGCAGCAACTGCGCGAGGCCCAGCAGGGGCAGCAGCAGTTGCAGGCCGTGCGCCAGCAGCTGAGTCAGCTGGCCAGCCAGCACCAGCAGTTCGAGCAGCAGTGGCAGGAGGCCGATCGCCAGCGCATCGCTCTGGAAGGGGAGGTGAATGCGATGGGCGAGCAGGAAACGACCCTGCGCCAGCGCCTTGAGCAGGGGGGCAGCCGGCTCGACGAGCAGATGGGAGGCCAGCCCTGGCGTCAGTGGCTGGGCAGCCAGCAGTGGCGCGAGTGGCAGCGGGCCTGCGAGGCCTGGCTGCACGGTCAGAGCGAGTGGGAGCGGCTGACCGGCGAGATTGCCAGCCTCACCCCGGCCCTGAGCGCTCAGGAGGCGCGCCTGCAGACCCAGCGTGAGCTGCTGCACAAGCTCGAGCGCGACTACAAGGAGCATGAACAGCAACGGCAGGGGCTGGTCACCAGCCGTGCCACCTGCCTGGGGGGCGAGGAGATTGCCCTGGTCGAGAGCCGCTGGCTGCAGCGGCTGCAACAACTGGCCAGCGAGCTGGAGACGATGCAGGGGGCGGCCCGCACCCTGCGCGAGCGCCAGACCGAGCTCAAGACCCGTCTCAGCCATCTGGAGCAGGAGAAGCAGGTGAGCAGCCGGCGGCGACGGGAGGTGCTGGGGCGCTGGGCTGCCCACGCCAGCAGCCTCGGCATCGCCGAATATGATCTGCGCCGCCTGCTGGCCATGAGCCCGGATGAGCTCAAGGGGCGCCGCGCCGCCTTGCAGGCGCTGGAGGATGCCCGCGCCGAGGCGCGTACCCGTTTGACCGAGCGGCAGCGGGCGCTGGCGCTGGAGGAGAGCAAGCGGGATCGTTACCGCGAGCATCACCCCGAGCTGGCCGCGTTGGCGCCCCAGGAACTCGACAGCCGGCTGACGGCGCTGGAGGCGCACTGCCGCGCCCTCGACGAGCAGCTGTTCCAGTGCAAGAGCACGCTGGCACAGGCGGAGGCGGCGGCCCTCAAGGCGGGCACCCTGCAGGAGGAACTGGCCGCCCAGCAGGGGGTGGCGGATCACTGGCAGCGGCTCTGTGACCTTATCGGTTCGGCCAGCGGCGCCAAGCTGCGTACCTTCGCCCAGAGCCTCACGCTGGAGCGGCTGCTGCTGGAGGCCAACGCCCAGCTTGCCGAGCTCTCCCCTCGCTATCGACTGGAGCGGGTGCCCGGCACCGATCTGGCGCTGCAGGTGGTGGATCTCGACATGGGGGACGAGGTGCGCTCGGTGGACTCCCTCTCCGGCGGCGAGAGCTTCCTGGTGTCGCTGGCACTGGCGCTGGCCCTCTCCAGCCTGTCGTCGCGCCAGACCCAGGTCGAATCGCTCTTTATCGATGAGGGGTTTGGCACCCTGGATCCCGACAGTCTGGATCTGGCGCTCTCCAGTCTCGACTCCCTGCAGGCGGCCGGCCGCCAGATCGGGGTCATCTCCCACGTGCAGACCCTGGTGGAGCGGATCGGCGTGCAGGTGCGGGTGGAGGCCCTCGGCGGCGGCGAAAGCCGGGTAGTGTTGCCCGGCTGACGACGTGTCGCCCATGACCCTCCATGAACAAAAAGGCCCCTGTCACAGGGGCCTTTTTGTTGGTGTGCAACCCGTCGCTGGTTATTTGCGCTCGGGCAGCATATTGGTCAGGGTATTGTCCTTGAGCACATGGTGGTGGTAGATGGCTGCCGCCGCGTGCAGGGCAATCAGCGCATAGCCTATGTTGGCCAGCGTCTCGTGCAGCTCCTTGATGGTACCCTTCAGGCCGTCGTCGGGGGCGATGAGGGCGGGGAGCGCCAGGCCGAAGAAGGGAATGGGCTTGCCCTCTGCGCTCAACAGCAGCCAGCCCAGCAGCGGGGTGAGGATCAGGAAGCCATAGAGCGCCAGGTGGGCGAGCTTGGCCAGCGTGAGCATCAGGGGGGAGAGCTCGGGCACGATACGCGGTGAAGGGCTACCCACGCGCACCAGCAGGCGCACGACCACCAGCGCCAGGATCAGCAGACCCACCATGAAGTGAAACTCCTTCATCAGGTCGCGGCCAGCCGACCCCTTGGGGAAGATGTCCCTGAACTCCATCAGGCCGTAGACGGCGATCATCAGCAGCAGGGTCAACCAGTGCAGCCCTATGCTCAGGCTGCCATAACGTTGTTCGGTATTTCTCAGCATCGTTGTCTCCTCGCCACTTAAGCGGCTTATCTCTTTTCATCCCGTCTCATATCGAGCCAAAGGACCCGCAGGTATCCCTCTTGAGGGTACTCGGCTTGCTTATGCCCGTGTTGATCTCGATAACATTTCTGCCTGTTTGCCGTCATGCTGACCTGTGCGGGAGCCCATGGAGTATCGGGAGATGGAAGGGGCAAAAAAAAAACCGAAGCACCAGGCTTCGGTTTTTGGCGGTCACTGGCGTCAGGCCAGGGCGCATTATTTCTTGATGCGGATCACCGGGGTTTCGCCCACGGTCACGGCGCCAGTCATTTTCACCAGCTCTTTGATCTCGTCCATGTTGGAGATGACCACAGGTGTCAGGGTAGACTTGGCTTTAGCTTCCAGAACGGCCAGATCGAACTCGATGATGGTGTCACCGCGCTTGACCTGTTGACCTTCCTGAGCGATACGGGTGAAACCTTCACCCTTCAGCTCGACGGTGTCGATACCGAAGTGAACGAACAGCTCGATACCAGAGTCGGACTCCAGAGAGAACGCGTGGTTGGTCTCGAAGATTTTGCCGATGGTGCCGTCGCACGGAGCAACCATCTTGTTGCCGGCTGGCTTGATGGCGATGCCGTCGCCGACGATCTTCTCGGCGAAGACGACGTCAGGCACATCTTCGATGGGGACGATTTCGCCGGACAGCGGAGCAAAGATTTCGATGCCGCCAGTGTCAGAACTGTCGTCGGAAACCAGTTTCTTCAGTTTGTCGAACAGACCCATAGTAAAAGCTCCTAGAGATGATTGTCGCTGTTTGCAGCCGATCTTAGCAGACTGCCTTCTGCTTAATAAAGTTATCTACGCACGCTTCGATTTCGGCGGCGGTGGCAAAGCTCAGCGCCTGGTCGGCCATGGCCTTCACATCTTCGAAGTTGGTGTTGCGGATAAGCTTCTTGATACGCGGTACAGAGATGGCGCTCATGGAGAACTCATCCAGACCCATACCCAGCAGCAGCAGGGTGGCGCGTTCGTCACCAGCCAGTTCACCGCACATACCGGTCCACTTGCCATTGTCATGGGAAGCGTCGATCACCATCTTGATCAGGGTCAGGACGGAGGGTGACAGCGGGTTGTACATGGCGGAAATCATCTCGTTACCACGGTCGACAGCCAGGGTGTACTGGGTCAGGTCGTTGGTACCGATACTGAAGAAATCCACTTCCTTGGCCAGATGATGAGCCATCACGGCCGCGGCCGGGGTCTCAATCATGATACCCACTTCGATGGATTCATCAAAGGCTTTGCCTTCGGCACGCAGTTCGGCTTTCAGCGTCTCCACGGTAGCCTTCAGGCTGCGGAACTCTTCGACGGAGATGATCATCGGGAACATGATGCGCAGTTTGCCGAAGGCAGACGCACGCAGGATGGCCCGCAGCTGGGCGTGCATGATGTCGGTGCGATCGAAGAAGATACGCACGGCACGCCAGCCCAGGAAGGGGTTCATCTCTTTCGGGAAATTCATGTAGGGCAGTTCTTTGTCGCCGCCGATGTCCATGGTACGGACAATGATCGGTTGATCCGGCATGGCTTCGGCCACTTCCTTGTAAGCCTTGAACTGCTCGTCTTCGGTCGGCAGCGCGTCACGGTCCATGAACAGGAACTCGGTACGGTACAGACCCACGCCTTCGGCGCCGTTGCGGATGGCACCCTCGGTATCCTTGACGGTCCCGATGTTGGCGCACACTTCGACCTGGTGGCCATCCAGAGTAATGGCAGGCAGGTCTTTGAGCTTGGCCAGCTCGTCCTTCTCTGCCTGGAACTGGGCCTGGAACTTCTTGGCTTCGTTCAACTGGTCGGCGGTCGGGTTGATGATGACCTGGTTGTTGATCGCATCCAGCACCAGCATGTCACCGTTCTTGACGCGCTCGGTGATGTCGTTGGTGCCCACGACGGCCGGCAGCTCCAGGGAGCGTGCCATGATGGAGGTGTGGGAGGTACGGCCACCTATGTCGGTGACGAAGCCCAGCACGTATTTCAGGTTGATCTGAGCGGTTTCAGACGGGGTCAGGTCTTTGGCGACCAGGATGACCTCTTCGTCGATGGTGCTCAGGTTGACAACGGCGATGCCCAGTACGTTCTTGACCAGACGGGTGCCGATGTCACGGAAGTCGGTGGCGCGCTCACGCAGATAGGGGTCATCCAGATCGGCCATCATCTTGGCGTACTGTTCGATCACCTCGTGAACGGCTCTGTCGGCAGAGGCTTTGTGTTCTTTGATGAAGGATCTGATATCCCCTTCCAGCTCTTCATCTTCGAGCAGCATGATGTGGCCTTCGAAGATGGCCTCTTTTTCTTCACCGAAGGTGCGACCGGCCATCTCTTTGATGGCTTCCAGCTGTGCGGCTGACTTGGTGCGGGCTTCGAGGAAGCGGTTGATCTCGGCATCAATCTGTTCGGCGGGAATCTTGCCCTGATTGATAACGATTTCATCTTCTTTCAGAAGAAGCGCCTTGCCGAATGCGATACCGGGGGACGCAAGAATGCCAGATATCATAATCCTTCCTATTAAAACGACTGTGGGGGAGGAATAAAGCTGGATTACTCCAGCTCGTCCATCAGGGCAACCAGCTTCTCAACGGCTTTCTGAGCGTCCGGGCCGTCAGCCTGGATGGTCACGTTGGTGCCTTTGGTCAGACCCAGGGTCTGGAGCTTGAACAGGCTCTTGGCGCTGGCGGATTTGCCACCGGAGACCACAGTGATCTCGCTTTGGAATTCTTTGGCTTCTTTCACGAACTGAGCTGCAGGACGGGTGTGCAGGCCGTTTTCAGCAGTAATAACAACAGACTTCTCGTACATGGTTTCACCCCATATTATTGATATTGTTTGGAGAGATGGTCGCCAACGAGGCTTCCTGTCTCACCGTGTCAGTATGGATATGTTGTAAAGTAACGAAATCAGACCTGCAATGGTTTAATCCAGGTCAATTTTCTGTGCAGTATTCGGCGTCGTGGCCAGGTATTTTTTCGCTATCAGGCTGCAAGCCGCGTCAGGCCTGGCCTGAAATTATTTTATAACGAAAAATAACACTTTGTTACCTTGTGATACCTTGCCAGCAAACACCTCGTGACGCCGCACAGGATATGAGATTTATCACAGAATGTCTGCTTTTTTTGTCATATCCAAGTTTGTTATTTTACCCCAAAAAATAAGGGGCCGAGTGGCACTGGTGGCTAGAGAGTTTAGCGCATAATGAAAACGGCGCTCCGAGGAGCGCCGTCGTTTTGGTGTTGGCTGATCAACTACTGCTGCAATTCCTGCTCGCTGAACACACCGGCGAAGAGGGCGCTGGAGAGGTAACGCTCGGCGGCGCTCGGCAGGATGACGACAATCGTTTTCCCTTCGAACTCCGGCAGCTCGGCCAGACGGTTGGCAGCGACCACGGCAGCGCCGGAGCTGATACCGGCCAGGATCCCTTCCTCTTCCATCAGGCGGCGGGCCATCTCGATGGCTTCGTCACTGCTCACCTGCTCGACGCGGTCCAGCAGGCTCAAATCCAGGTTGCCCGGGATGAAGCCGGCGCCGATGCCCTGGATCTTGTGGGGACCGGGCTTTATCTCTTCACCCGCCAGTTTCTGGCTGATGACGGGGGATTCGCTGGGCTCGACCGCCACGGAGACGATGGCCTTGCCCTTGGTCTTCTTGATGTAGCGGGAGACCCCGGTGATGGTGCCGCCGGTGCCGACGCCCGCCACGAACACATCCACCTCGCCATCGGTGGCGTCCCAGATCTCGGGGCCAGTGGTCTGCTCGTGGATTTCCGGGTTGGCCGGGTTTTCAAACTGTTGCAGCAGCACGTACTTGCCCGGCTCGGATTCGAGGATCTCGTTGGCCTTGGCAATGGCACCCTTCATGCCGAGGGGGCCTTCGGTCAGCACCAGGTTGGCACCCAGGGCCTTGAGCAGTTTGCGGCGCTCCAGGCTCATGGTAGCCGGCATGGTCAGGGTGATGGGATAGCCGCGGGCCGCAGCCACGAATGCCAGGGCAATGCCCGTGTTGCCGCTGGTGGGCTCGATGATCTCCTTGCCCTTGGTCAGCACGCCGCGTTTCTCGGCATCCCAGATGAGGTTGGCACCGATCCGGCACTTGACGCTGAAGCTCGGGTTGCGGCTCTCGATCTTGGCCAGCACGCGGCCCTTGGTAACACGGTTGAGACGAACAAGCGGGGTGTTGCCTATGGTCTGGCTGTTGTCCTCAAAAATTTTGCTCATGGTGCTATCCCTGTGTTTGTTAAGGCGATGAAACAAGATTACCCTGTGGTTTCTGAATGAGAAGTGACGAATCGTTATAACAATATGTTATTACAACATATAGAACTTATTCTCTCTTGCCGAGGGGGCTCCCGCTGCCTGGGCATCCAATGGAAGGGATCTCATGGGATTTGCAGGAAGCGATCGCTATCTCGCATCACAGGCACTGAAGATGGCCGTCGATGCCGCCATCGTGCTGGAGAAGCCGCTGCTCATCAAGGGTGAGCCCGGTACGGGCAAGACAGTGCTGGCGGAGGCGGTAGCCAAATCTCTGGGCGCCGAGCTCATCAGCTGGCACATCAAGTCCACCACCAAGGCCCAGCAGGGGCTCTACGAATACGATGCCGTCGCCCGGCTGCGAGACTCCCAGCTCGGTGACCCCAGGGTAGGGGAGATTGGCCACTACATCCGCCGGGGCAAGCTGTGGCAGGCCTTCAGCGCAGAGCGGCGGCCAGTGCTGCTCATCGATGAAATCGACAAGGCGGACATCGAGTTTCCCAACGATCTGCTGCTGGAGCTGGATCGGATGGAGTTCGATGTCTACGAGACCGGCGAGCGCGTGAAGGCGCGCCAGCGCCCCGTGGTCATCATCACCTCCAACAACGAAAAAGAGCTGCCGGACGCCTTCCTGCGCCGCTGTTTCTTCCACTACATCCGCTTCCCCGACAAGGCCGAGATGCAGGCCATCGTCAAGCTCCACTACCCAAACCTCAAGGAGCGGCTGCTCGACGAGGCGATGACGCTCTTCTTTGAGCTGCGTGCGGTAGAGGGGCTGCGCAAAAAACCGTCCACCTCCGAGCTGCTGGACTGGATCCGGCTGCTGTTGGCGGACGATATCGCCCCCGAGGCCCTGCGCACCCGTGAGCCCGGCAAGCTGGTGCCCGCACTCTACGGTGCCCTGCTCAAGACGGAGCAGGACTTGCACCTCTTCGAGAAGCTCGCCTTCCTGGCGCGCCGCGGCGGCTGAATGCTCATCGACTTCTTCCTTCACCTGCGCCGCCACAAGCTTCCTTGCAGCCTGCGGGAGTTGCTCGACCTGCACGGGGCGCTGGCAGCCAGACTGGCCAGCCTCGACATGGACGAGTTTTACCAGCTATCCCGCTGCCTGCTGGTGAAGGATGAGGCGCACTACGATCGCTTCGATCGCGCCTTCGCCGAGTATTACGAAGGATTGACCGCCATCCCCCTGTTGCCGGAGAGCCTGCCTGACGACTGGCTGCGCCAGGAGTTCGAGCGACTGTTAAGCCCGGAGGAGAAGGCGTTGCTCCAATCCCTCGGCGGGCTTGACCAGCTGCTTGCGACCCTCAACCAGCGGCTAAGCGAGCAGAAAGCGCGCCACGCCGGCGGCAACAAGTGGGTCGGCACCGGGGGCAGCAGCCCGTTCGGTCACGGCGGCTATCACCCGGAAGGGATCCGCATGGGGGGAGAGGGCCAGCACGGGCGGGCGACCAAGGTGTGGGAGGCGCGCCACTTTCGCAACTTCAGTGACGACTCGCCCCTGGGGCAGCGCGCCATCCAGCTCGCCCTGCGCAAGCTCAGGCGCTGGGTGCGCCGGGGCAATCCCGACGAGCTGGATCTCGACGACACCATCCAAAGCTCGGCCAGGCAAGGCTGGCTCGATGTGAAACTGCGGCCCGAGCGCCACAACGGGGTCAAACTGCTGGTCTTCTTCGACGTGGGGGGCTCCATGGATGCCCACGTGGCCGAGGTGCAGCGCCTCTTCTCGGCCCTGCGCCACGAGTTCAAGCACCTGGTGTTCTTCTATTTTCACAACTGCCTCTACGACTTCGTCTGGCAGGACAATGCCAGGCGCCATGATGATCGGTTCGATACCTTGCGGCTGCTGCGCACCTACGGCAGCGACTACAGGGTGATGGTGGTGGGGGATGCGAAGATGGGCCCCTATGAAATCACCTGGCCAGGTGGCAGCGTAGAGTACTGGAACGAGGAGCCCGGCCAGGTGTGGCTCGGGCGCCTGCAACAACATTTCCCCAAGATGGTGTGGGTCAATCCGCTGCCAAGGCAGGAGTGGCTGTGGCACCCCTCCATCAAGTTGATGAACGAATTGATCGGCGGGCGGATGCACCCGCTGACCCTGGCGGGTCTGGCTGCGGCCATCGACCAGCTGTGACCCTCTGAACCCTAAAAAACAGACAAGCCGGGATTGCACCCGGCCAGGAGCAAAGATGACCTCTATCGTAATCAGTGGCTCAGGCCTCTATACCCCTCCCTTTGCCGTCAGCAATGAAGCGCTGGTGGCGGCCTTCAACCAGTACGTGGATCTCTACAACGAGGAGAACGCCTCCGCCATCGATGCAGGGCAGCTGCCTGCCAAACAGCACTCGAGCTGCGAGTTCATCGAGAAGGCCTCCGGCATCAAGAGCCGCTATCTGGTGAGCAGCGAGGGGGTGCTGGATCCCGACATCATGCAACCGCTCATGGCGGAGCGCCCGGACGATCAGCCTTCCATCATGGTGGAGATGGCGGTGGCGGCCGCCGAGCAGGCGCTGATTGCCGCCGGTCGTGAACCGGGGGAGATCGATCTTGTCATCGTCGCTGCCTCCAACATGCCGCGCCCCTACCCGGCGCTGGCCATCGAATTGCAGCACTATCTCGGCGCGAGCGGCCTGGCATTCGACATGAACGTGGCCTGCTCTTCCGCCACCTTCGGGATCAAGACCGCCGCAGACATGCTGGCGGCAGGTACCGCCCGGCTGGCGCTGGTGGTCAATCCGGAGATCTGCTCGGGTCACCTCAACTTCCGCGATCGGGACAGTCACTTCATCTTCGGCGACGCCTGTACCGCCGTGCTGCTGGAACGGGAGGCCGATTGCCAGGTGGCCAACCCCTGGCAACTGGTGGCCAGCAAGCTGGTGACCCAGTACTCCAACAACATCCGCAACAACTTCGGCTTCCTGAACCGGCTCAGCCCGCGCACCCGCTACGGCGACGACAAGCTGTTCCGCCAGCAGGGGCGCAAGGTGTTCAAGGAGGTGCTGCCCCTGGTGTGCGATCAGATAGCCTCCCAGCTGGCGGAGCAGGGATGGGCGGCCGATGGCTTGAGCCGGCTCTGGCTTCATCAGGCCAACCTTACCATGAACCAGTTCATCGGCCGAAAGTTGCTGGGCCATGACGCCAGCCAGCAGGAGGCGCCTGTCATCCTCGACCGCTACGGCAACACCAGCTCGGCGGGTTCCATCATCGCCTTCCACCTCTTCAACCAGGATCTGCCGAGCGGGGCTCGCGGGGTGCTCTGCTCCTTTGGGGCCGGTTACTCCATCGGCAGCCTGCTGCTGCAGCGGCGCTGAGCACCCTGTTTTGCCCATAAAAAAGCCACCCGGGAGGGTGGCTTTTTTCATGCTGCCAGAGAGGCTTTTTTCAAGCGGGTTCGATGGCCAGTACCTGACATTGCGGTTCTTTTATCTGAAATCGCACGTTCACATCGAACAATCTGACGCCGTACACCTTGTCATCCGGCTTGCCCTTCTTGTAAGCAGGGCGGGGATCCTGAGCCAGCACCTCCCTCACCAGTTCACGCAGCTCCGGGTGGGCCTTGAGCCAGGGGGCGAGCTGTTGCTCGGCCTGTGCGCTGAAGCTCACCGCCAGCGGCGGGGTAGGGGCATCGGGGGCGAAACCGCCACGGGCGTGGGGCAGGCTGTCGGCATAGGGGACATAGGGCTTGATGTCGACAACGGGGGTGCCGTCGAGCAAGTCCACGGCGCCCAGCTCGAGCCAGAGCTTGCCGCGCTCACGTCCCACCCCGTGCAGTTCGACCACGGAGAGGCCGAGGGGGTTGGGGCGGAAGGTGGAGCGGGTGGCAAAGACCCCGACCCGCTCGTTGCCGCCGAGGCGCGGCGGGCGCACCGTCGGGTGCCAGCCCTGATCCATGGTCTGGTGAAACACGAAGCTGATCCAGAGATGGGAGAATTGCTCGATGCCGCGCAGCACATCGGGCTGATCATAGGGAGGAAGCAGTTCGAGGCGGGCGCGAGCCGCGCTGACCAGACCGGGCTGGCGGGGTATGGCGAACTTCTCCTTGTAGGGAGAGCGGATGATCCCTAGGGTATCTATATCGAACTTCATGGCGGATCCTGGCTGAAAACCCGGGCAATGTAGCACAGGCACGCCGAAAACGCAGGGGGAGCACCAGGACGCGGCCCCTGTGATCCCGATCCCAGACCCGGTGCCCGGGGGCTGTGTCCTGGTGCCAACTTGCGTAGGGTGGGGCGGCAAAAGGGGTGGCGGGGGAGCGGGCAAGGAGCCTGCTGCCCGCACCATGACGATATGCCTGGCGGCATCAGGGCGTGCCTGGGACGTGTGCTCACCATGCCAGGCCATGGCCGTTTCGGCTGCCCGTGGAGGGGCTGCAAGGAGAGGGCGCCATAGAGGAGAGACAGGGATGAAATTGTTGATTATCGGCGGCACCGGCTTTCTGGGTCGCCACCTGACCACGCTGGCACTGGATTGGGGGCACGAGGTAACGCTGTTCAATCGTGGTCACCGCCAGCACCCGGATTGGCGGGAGCTGACCCAGCTTCACGGGGACAGAGACGGGGACCTGGCCCCCTTGCGGGGCGAGGGGCGGCACTGGGATCTGGTCATCGACACCTGCTGCTATCGCCCCGAACAGGCCGAAGGACTCTCTGACGCCCTGCTGGGGCGCTGTGATCGGCTCATCTTCATTTCCACCATCAGTGTCTATCGCGATTTTTCCCAACCCGGCATGGATGAGTCGGCCCCCTTGCACGAGATAGCAGGAGCGCCCACCGACTACGGCCCCCTCAAGGTGCTGTGCGAGTCGGTGTATCGCGCCCGCTGGGGAGATCGCCTGTGCACCCTGCGCCCCGGCGTGCTCTGCGGCCCCTTTGACCCGACCGCTCGTCTTGCCTGGTGGGTGAGGCGGGTGCAGCGGGGCGGGCCCTGGCTCTTGCCGGGGCTGGGGGAGGACAGGCTGCAATACCTGGATGTGCGCGACTGCGCCGAGTTCGTGCTGCGGGCTGCCGAGCAGCGACTCGCTGGGTGCTTCAACCTGATCAAGCCCGGCATCGCACTGAACGACTGGGTGGAACGCCTCACTGCCCGGCTGACGCCAGTGACCCCCTTGCAGCTCGAGTGGGCTCCCTGGCGTGACCTGATGGCGGTAGGGGTGGCGCCCTGGCAAAGCTATCCCACACTGCTGCCAAACGAGCTGCCCGAGTATGCTGGGTATGGCACCATCAGCGCCGAGGCCGCCATCGTCCATGGCCTGAACTTTCGCCCTCTGGAGGAGACGGTTGACGATCTGGTGGTATGGCTTGCCAGCAACCCCCGGGGGCCGCTGCCAGGCATGACCCCTGATGAGGAACAGGCCCTGCGACGACGGGGGGCGCTTCCCCTGTCATCGAATGCGCATTAGCCGACATCATAAAGAAGAGGGCACCCCGGGGTGCCCTCTTCTCATGTGGGGTGTTCATCCATGACGGGGCTCAGTGCAGCAATGCCCCCGCGTCGGCCAGCAGGGTCCTCAGCACACTGCGATGGCAGCGGGACTCCTGTTCGCAGTAGCACCCCACCGAGAAATGGGTGGTGTGGGAGAGGGCAGCCAGCAGGGCCAGATCGTGCCTCGCGGCCGGGGCGGCCATCTCGGCCTTGTACTGCTTGCAGAAGGCGGTCCACCGGGCCGGGGTGTCGGCAGTCTGACCGAGTTTCATGGTCTCGGCGCTGGGGGCCAGATTGGGGAACCAGACGTCGTACCAATCCTGGCTGGCGAACGCCGCTTTGGGCACGCCGCGAGGGGGGCGACGCACGGTACCGATGCGAAGCCCCTCATCCTCGAGGCGGGGGCTGCCGAGTCGCACGATGGCGATCGCCATGGCAGGACTTACTTCTCTTCGGCCACTTTCAGCGCCTGCCCGTAGCAGATCACCTGTTTCAGGCAGCCGGGCACGTCGCTGAACTCGGCGCACTTGTCGAAGCTGACGCCGTTGCCCCCCATGTCCGCCACGCGGCGGCGGGCCAGGGTGCGGGCTTCACCGGCATTGGGCACCGCCTGATTGGCATCGCTCTGGCAGGATTCCCCCTCGACGGTGCCGAGATAGAGGTAGTTGAGGTCGGCGAGCTCGCTCTGCTCGTAGATCCGCACGCTCCCCGGCTTGAAGTACTCGTCGAAGTTTTCCTTGTCCAGATTGCTGTTGAAGGCGAAGTCGGCGCAACCGGAGGCAATCAGGGGCATCATCAGGATCAGGCGTTTCATATCGGCATCTTGTTGGGTGGCGAGTGGGCCATTATAGGGGGCAGTCGCCGATGGCGACCAGCCCCATTTTTAGCCATATCAATGGATTGTAGCGAGACGACCCCGGATCAAGCGGGGGCCAGTCGTCGGTGCAGGCTGCGGTAGTGATCATCTTCCAGCAGCTCCTGGTGGGGGGCACACAGACGGATGCGACCCTCTTCCATCAGGGCTACCCTGTCCATCCGTTCCAGCCCCAGCAGGCGGTGGGAGATGAGCAGCAGGGTGCGATCCGCCCCCAGGGTCAGCAGCAGATCCATGATCTCCCGTTCGGTCTGGGTATCGAGCCCTTCGGTGGGCTCGTCCAGCAGCCAGAGCGGTGCATCGTGGAGCAGGGCGCGGGCGATGCCGATGCGGCGGCGCTCCCCGCCGGAGAGCGGACGCCCGCCATCCCCGAGCCAGGCATCCAGCCCCTGTTCTGCCTGCTCACCCTCATCGTGGAGCAGAGTCCTGAGCCCCACTTGGGTGAGCACCTCGATGAGCCGTTCGTCGCTGGCTCCGGGGGCGGCCAGGGTGAGGTTGCCACGCAGGGTATCGGCAAACAGGTGGACCCGCTGGCTCACCACGGAGCAGGAGGCGCGCAGCGCCTCTTCGCTGTAATCGGTGAGGGGCTTGCCATCGAGCAGGATCTCCCCCGATAGGGCCGTCCACTCCCGGGTCAGCAACCCCATCAGGGTGGACTTGCCACAGCCGGTCTGCCCCAGCAGCGCCAGCTTCTCCCCGGCATGCAGTTGCAGGGTGCACCCTTGCAGCACGGGAGCATCCTGGCCTGGATAGGTGAAATGCAGGCCGCTTATCTGTACGGCACCCCGGGCAGCGGGGGCTTGCTGTGCTCCCCACTCCGGCGCCTTGGCCTCTTGCAGGATCTCGTTGAGACGGCGGGCGGAGGTGAGGCTGGTGGAGAGGTGCTGGAAGGCACCGGCCAGCGGCAGCAGCGCCTCGAAGCTCGCCAGGGTAGCGAACACCATGAGTGCGGTGATGGGGTCAGGGGCACTGCCACCGACGCCGTGACCAGCCAGCCAGAGCATCAGGGTCAGAGTCCAGCCGCTCAGCAACTGCACCGAGAAGGCGGCCAGGCCGCTGACGCGGGCCATGCGGGCCTGGGCCCGGATCAGGGCCTGCTCCGCCTGCTGCAATCCGGTGAGCGCCTCGGGAGCGGCGGCGAACATCTGCAGTTCGGCCTGGCCATCCAGATAGTCCACCATGCGGGTACGCAGGTTGGACTTCTCGGCGATGAGCTGGCGGCCCGGCGCGCGCCCGGCAAAATAGAAGACCAGGGGCAAAGCCAGCATGCCAAAGAGCAGAATGGCTCCCAGCGTCAGCGCCAGGCGACCATCGAAGAAGGAGAGGAAGAATACCAGCCCGGCGCAGCTCAGCAGTGCCGCCCCAATGGGGGTGATGAGGCGCAGATAGACGTGATCCATGGCGTCGATGTCGGCCACCAGACGGTTGAGCAGGTCAGCCTGGCGAAAACCGGCAAGGGAGCCGGGGGAGAGAGGGGAGAGCTTTTGCCAGAACCAGACCCGCAGCCGGGTCAGCACCCGGAAGGTGGCGTCGTGGCTCACGACCCGCTCGCCCCAGCGACTGGCGGTGCGCACGATGGAGAAGAAACGCACGCCCCCCGCAGGGGTCATGTAGTTGAAGGTGTCTCGGGTGGCGACCGCCAGCCCGGCGACGGCGGCGGCGGAGAGGAACCAGCCGGAGAGGGAGAGCAGGCCCATGCCGGCCACCAGGGTGACCAGGGCCAGCAGGAGGCCGATGGAGAGGCTGAGCCAGTGCTGGCGATAAAGGCGCAGGAACGGCAATAGATCAGTCATCGAGAGAGTCTCCGAAACCTTGGGATTGCGACAGGAGGCGGGCGAAGGGGCCCTGGGCCTCGCCGAGTGCGGCAAAACGTCCCTGCTCCACCAGCTTGCCGTGCGCCAGCACCAGGATGTTGTCCATCTGGCTGAGCTGATCGAGGCGGTGGGTGATCATCAGCAGGGTCTGACCTTGTGCGGCCTGTTCGAGGGCGCTCATGACGGCCCGCTCAGAATGGCGATCCAGGCTGGCAGTGGGTTCATCCAGCACCATCATCTGGGTCGTCTTGAGCAGGGTGCGGGCAAGGGCGATGCGCTGGGCCTGGCCGACGGAGAGGCCGCCCGCCTGATCCCCGACCCGATAGTCCAGCCCTTTCTCATTGACGAACTCCCAGGCCTGGGCGCGCTTGAGCGCGGCTTCCAGTTCGGCGTCGCTGGCGGATGGTCTGGCCAGCAGCAGGTTGTCCCGCAGGGAGCTGTGGAAGAGTTGGGGATTCTGGGAGAGCCAGCCTAGCTGCTGGCGCCACTGGCTGATGTCCAGGGTACGAAGCTCCACTCCGTTGACGCACAGGGAACCGCGATAGGGGGCAAAACCGAGCAGGGCATTGACCAGGGAGCTCTTGCCCGCGCCGCTGATGCCGACCAGGGCGGTGCGCGTGCCGGCTTCCAGCGTGAAATCGAGGGGACCGACCAGCACCTTGCCTTCGGCGCTCAGCACTTCCAGGCTGCGGGCTTCTACCTTGACGGGGCCATCCGCATGGAAGGGGAGCGTCCCGGAGGCGGGTTCGCTCACGTCGGCTTCGAGAAATTCCAGCAGTTGTTCGGCGGCGCCAATGGCCTGTGCCTTGGCGTGATAGTGGGCACCGAGTTCCCGCAGCGGCGCGTAGAACTCGGGGGCGAGGAAGAGCACGAACAGGCCGGTAAAGAGGGTGACCTTGACGCCATAGCTGCCAAAGTTGAGGTGATCGATGTAGGAGAAACCGAAGTAGACGGCCACCAGGGCCACCGCGATGGCGGCGAAGAACTCCAGCACGGCCGTGCTCAGGAAGGCGAGGCGCAGCACCTCCATGGTGCGCTCGCGAAAATCTTCCGATGCATCGCGGATTGCCTCCCCTTCCGCCCGGGTGCGCATGAAAAGCTGCAGGGTGCGCAGCCCCTTCAGGCGATCGAGGAAGTGACCTGAGAGGCGTGCCAGCGACTGGAAGTTGCGGCGGTTGGCATCGGCGGCGCCCACCCCTACCAGGATCATGAAGAGGGGAATGAGGGGGGCCGTGCCGAGCAGAATGAGGCCCGCCGCCCAGTTGACCGGGAACACGGAGACCAGGATCACCAGGGGAATAAAGACGGCGATGGCCATCTGGGGCAGATAACGGGAGAAGAAGTCCTGCATCTCTTCGATCTGCTCGAGCAGCAGGCTGGCCCAGCTACCGGCGGGGCGACGCTGGATATAGGCAGGGCCGAGCCTGGCGAGGCGGGTGAGCACCAGCTCGCGGATGGCCTGGCGCACCGCACTGCCCGCCTTGAAACTCGCCACCTCGCGGCCATAGGCCAGGGCCGCCTTGGTCAGGGTCACCAGCAACAGACTGATGAAGAGGGGGGCGGAGTGCTCCGGCGTGGAGCCTTCGATGATGAAACCGTGCAGCAGGGTCGCCAGCAACCAGGCCTGCATCACCATCAGGACGCCCTGACCCAGCCCGAAGGCGATGGAGATGCCGATCCAGCGCCGACCATGGCCCGATTGTTTGCGCAACCAGCCATAGAGATGTTTCTGTCTGTTCTTGTCCATTACCACCCTCCTCAAACGAGTGGCGCAAGACTATCGTCGCCCCCACGGCTTGGCAACCTTGCAGAACCGGGCGGATGAACATCATTGTGTGAAAAATCGGCTTCATGCTCATTAGTTGGCCGAACAGCTTGATTTATGGCAAAAAATGCGAGGTCGGTGATTGCGCTCGGCGGCAAAATGCATATAGTAGAGGCCACTGACGCGGGTGTAGTTCAATGGTAGAACGGTAGCTTCCCAAGCTGCATACGTGGGTTCGATTCCCATCACCCGCTCCACATTCCAGATAGCGGCACGCGCCGTTGTCCATATCAGCCAGATGGCTGTCTGTCGTGGGGATTCCCCATCACACCAAGTACGTTTTGATGCCTAGCGGGCATCGTATAATGGCTATTACCTCAGCCTTCCAAGCTGATGATGCGGGTTCGATTCCCGCTGCCCGCTCCAGTCTTCACACAAAAAGCCCACTCCTGCGAGTGGGCTTTTTGTTGTGCATTTTTCGAGGGGGCAAGTTGCCTGGGGGGCGGCCTTGCAGACATGGAAAAGGCGCCAAAGGGCGCCTTTTCAACTCGGGAGTGGGGAAGATTACTCCTGCTCCAGCTCGCCGCAGAAGCGATAGCCTTCGCCATGGATGGTGGCGATGATCTCCGGGGTGTCGCCCACGCTCTCGAAGTGCTTGCGAATACGGCGGATGGTCACGTCCACGGTGCGGTCGTGGGGCTTGAGTTCGCGGCCCGTCATCTTCTTGAGCAGCTCGGCACGGGTCTGGATCTGGCCCGGGTTCTCGCAGAAATGCAGCATGGCGCGGAACTCGGAGCGGGGCAGCTTGAACATGTCGCCAGCCGGGCTGACCAGGGCGCGGCTGTTGATGTCCAGGGCCCAGCCATTGAACAGATAACGTTCCACCAGCTTCTTCTCTTCGCCACCGGCGGCCACGTTCATGGTGCGGCTCAGCAGGTTGCGGGCACGGATGGTCAGTTCACGGGGATTGAACGGCTTGGTGATGTAGTCATCTGCACCGATCTCCAGCCCCAGGATCTTGTCCACTTCGTTGTCGCGACCGGTCAGGAACATCAGGGCGATGTTGTCATCTTCACGCAGCTCGCGCGCCAGCAGCAGGCCGTTCTTGCCCGGCAGGTTGATGTCCATGATCACCAGGTTGATGGTGTGGCTGGTCAGGGCCTGGTGCATCTCGTCACCGTTGTTGGCTTCCAGCACGATGTAGCCTTCGGCTTCGAAGATGCTCTTGAGGGTGTTGCGGGTGACCAGCTCGTCTTCGACGATCAGAATATGTGGTGTTTGCATGAGTATTCCCAGATTCTTATCAGTTAATTATCGAAATTTTAACACTCTTTGGCGTTATCCGACCGGTCCTGAAAATTTATTACGTCATCCTGGGTATGAATATCAGGTCGAATCATCGCGAATTTGGTAACTATGTCGGCAAGCATCCCTGTGCCGTACATGGGCTCTCAACAAGTCTGAACAAGAGAAGCCCGGAGAGGTAGTCCATTACAAAAGTTGCTGCATTTTATCAGTTAACAGGCGCATAACAACACTCTTTGCCGTCAGATAGCAACTTTTTAACTCAGCTTTGATATAAGTCAATCCCCGAGTTCGCTGCATCATACTTGGGCTGACCCGCTTTTTCGCCCTTAATAAATGTAATGGGATGTAACATGTGGTTGACATGACTTTGTGGGAAAACTACAGAAAAGTGTGCTTCATCGCCCCCTTTGCGCCTCCCAGCTGCCCAGCCTATGCCATTGTCACGGCCTGGAACCCGGCCAGCCGGTGGGTGGGGCTGCGCCGCAATGCCCGTCGCCAGCGAGCCCTTGTCCGGCAAGTGGGCGAGTGTCCCGTCATGGGAGAGGTCTGGGGGAGCGATGAGGATGAGCGCTGGCAGGAGGCGTCGCTATTGTTGCCGCTTTCGCTGCCAGAAGCGATCCGGCTGGCCGCCCGATTTGGCCAGAATGCCCTCTATTGGGTGCGTGAAGGAGAGCTCTGGCTGGTGCCCGTGTTGCTGGAAGGGCCGCCCTGTCATCTGGGGGCGCTTGCGTCCCGCTGGCGGTTCAGGCCTTTGGGCTGACATGACCCCCCGCCATCCGGACAGGGCACCCGGCCGGTGGATTGTCAGCGCCCCGACATGATGAAAGAATGAGCGGACACATTTCACTCCATGGAAGGATGATGATCATGCTGGACCTGCTGCCCGACCTTTGCGATGAACATGGCGATGCCCTTAGGATCGCTGACCCCCTGTTTCAGGACTATGGCGGCAAGACGCTGTTTTACGGCGAGGCCGTGACCCTCTCCTGCTTTGAAGACAACAGCCTGGTGCGTGAGCTGGTCAACCGTCCCGGCCATGGCAAGGTGATGGTGATCGACGGGGGCGGCTCCCTGCGTCGGGCGCTGCTCGGGGATCAGCTGGCCATCAAGGCGGTGGAGCAGGGGTGGGAGGGGATCCTCATCAATGGTGCCGTGCGGGATGTGGGGACGCTGGCGACCCTGGCGCTGGGTGTCAAGGCCCTGGCCCCCTGCCCGGTCAAGACCGAAAAACGGGGCCTGGGCACGCTGGATACCGTGGTCTCTTTTGCCGGAGTGACCATAGCGCCCGGCGACTATGTCTACGCCGACCTCAACGGTGTGCTGGTGAGCGGCGCCAGGCTCCTCTGAACCTCAGAAGTTGAAGCCCACGCCCAGAGTGAGAAAGTGTTCCGTGCTGAAGGCACTGAGTCCGTAATTGGCGGTGATGGCCAGGGAGGGTGTCACCAGCAGGCTGCTGTTGAGCTCAACCAGGGTGCTGGCCTTGCTCACCTCCAGTTGCTTGAGCTGGCTGCCGATGTTGAGTGACGGGGAGAGGCGATAGCGCACCCCAGAGCTGATATTGAAGCCGGCCTGCCCGCTCTGGGGGCCGATGGCGGGGCCGGCCTCCATGTAGAGGCTGATGTCATCCTGAAGCGGGTATTGGTAGCCGGTATTGATGAGCCAGAGGTCGAAGTTGTCGCCAAGATGGCTCTGGTTGCCGAGCAGTATGCCGGAATAGCTTTTGACGTAGAGCGGGTTGTCCGATTCGGTCTGGAGAAAACTCCAGTCGGCGGCCTGAGCCGAAAAGACGAGGCTGGATGCCATGGCGATGACGAGAGACTTGACCATTCGTTTCCCCTCCCTGGGTCCGAACAGGACTACAAGCATGGCACATGCCAGCGGGGAGTAAAGGGAACCCCGATCACAATAAAAGAGTTTTGATTGACGCCGCAGTCATGGTACACAGGCCCCTCACTCCGTGTCGTTACGACACGCTCCATCACGAGGTGAACTGATGAACAACAAACTGATCCTGCTGGCCGCTCTGGCCCTGGGAGGCTGCGCCATGACTACGGGCTCTACGCTGGCACAATTGCAGGCATCGACCTGGCAACTGCAAGGGGCGAGCGGTGATACCTTCACCCTGCAGGTCGCCGGTGACAAGGTGGCGGGCAAGGGCGGCTGCAACCGCTACTTTGGCGGCATCACAGAGCAGGGTGACGGCGTGTTGACGCTGGGCGCCATGGGTTCGACGCGCATGATGTGTGCGGGGGATCTGGCCGGCAAGGAGATGAACTACCTGCAGACCCTGGAGAAGGTGGCGAGCTTCCAGATCAGCGGCAAACAGCTGGTACTCAAGGATGCCGACAAGGCCACCTTGCTGACCTTTGACGCCGTGAAATAAGCCGGAATCTCGTCAAAGGCTGTCGCAGGCGACCCCTGCGCCAGCGTGCATAAGAATGTGAAAAGGGACGCCATGGCGTCCCTTTTTGTGCCTGATGTCGGGTCATCCCCCTCGCTGGAAGCGAAACCGCTTCTTGCGCCGGTAGGGATAGACATCCTCGAACATCCCCTCCTTGATGTTGCTCTGCAGCATCTTCCAGTAGTTGGCATCGAAGAGCTCCTTGTGCAACTGCATCATGATCTCCCGCACCTGGGGTTTTTGCAGCAGGAAGGTGGCGAACTCCTCCGGGAAGATGTCGTTGGGTGCCACCGAATACCAGGGTTCGGCGCTCCACTCGTCCTCCGGGTAGCGCGGCGGCGGGATCTGGCGGAAGTTGCACTCCGTCATGTAGCAGATCTCGTCGTAGTCATAGAAGACCACCCGGCCGTGGCGAGTCACCCCGAAGTTCTTGAACAGCATGTCGCCGGGGAAGATGTTGGCCGCCGCGAGCTGGCGGATGGCGTTGCCGTACTCCTCCAGGGCGAGGCGGGTCTGCTGTTCGTCCGCCTGATCCAGATAGAGGTTCAGGGGGATCATCTTGCGCTCGGTGTAGAGGTGTTTGATCACCAGCTTGTCGGCGGTGAGGGTAAGCGCAGAAGGCGCCACCGCCTTGAGCTCGGTCAACAGCTCCGGCGAGATGCGATCGAGGGGAAATTCGAAGTTGGTGAACTCCTGGGTATCTGCCATGCGGCCCACTCTATCGTGCTGTTTTACCAGCCGGTATTTCTCCTTCACCTGCTCGTGGCTCACCTCCTTGGGCGGGGTGAACTCGTCTTTTATCACCTTGAACACCACATCGTAGGAGGGGAGGGTGAACACGCTCATCACCATCCCCTTGATGCCGGGCGCAATGACGAACTGCTCCCGGCTCTGGGCCAAGTGCTGCTGGTAGTGGCGATAGAGCTCGGTCTTGCCGTGTTTCTGGCAGCCGATGGCGTTGTAGATTTCATAGTCCGGCTTGCGGGGCATGATCTGGCGAAGGAAGGCCACAAAGAGCGCCGGTACCGGGGCATAGACCATGAAGTAGGCGCGGGCGAAGCCGAACACGATGGAAGCAAGCTCCGGCTCGAAGATGACGGTGTCCACATAGATGCTCTGACCGGTGCTGAGCAAGGGCAGGATGAAGGGATAGACTTCTCCCTTCACCCGGATGAGCCCCACCAGATAGGCTCCCTTGTTGCGATAGAACACCTCCCTGAGCAGCTCGATGGCGAAGGGCTCCTCGTGCAGGATGGCCGGGCCGCTCTCTGCCAGATGGCGGTGGATGTCCATGATGTCCCGCTGCTTGTCTTCGAAAGGGAGGGTGAAGCTGTAATCCCCGAGCAGCTGGCTCAGGGTCTGGGGCAGGTGGGAGAGATCGGTGCGATAGATACGCAGCAAGGATCCCAGGTCAGGCTTGTCGCCCCGGCTCACGAAGGGGTGGATATAAAGGTTCTCGTCGCGGATGTTGCGATGGCGGAAGATGCGGCGATAGACGGAATTGAAGAAAGACTCCGCCACCTCGAAGTTCTCGCAGCGGGGCAGGAGATCGCTGAAGGCGCCTTTCACCTGCTTGAGCAGGGCCTGGGTCGGCAGCTGCTCCCCCATCATCTGTTTGATCTGAGCCGTGGTGGCGCCGACATGGTGATCATAGAGGCGGATGCGCTCTCGACCGGCGAGCTGCACCCCCAGCCAGTCGCTGTTCTCGAAACGGCTCTTGCTGCCCTGGGTTATCTCGAGAAAGCGGCTGTAAAACGACTCAAAACGTTGCAGGATCGTCTCGGCGACCGCCTGCTCCAATGGCTGCTGCATCTCTCTCTTCCTTGTGAACTGTCGGGCCCATGGCGTCAGTGCCCTGAGGCGGCGGACTCGCGTCCAAGGCCACTATGGCAACATCCAAACATCTGTTCAAGTGGCAATATTTCGGGATAAACGGTAGATTGCGCCCCTGTTTTGCCGACGGTTCGCCGCAGTTCGCGGCGTCGGCCCCATCCTGGAGAGAACCCGATGAAACTCTATTTTGTGCTGGTGTCGCCCGCCCGTGCCGCCAACGTGGGGGCTGCTGCCCGCGCCATGAAGACCATGGGCTTCGATGCCATGCGACTGGTGGGGAGCCGGGTGCACGAAGAGGAGGAGGCGAGCTGGGTTGCCCACGGGGCGCAGGAGATCCTGACGGATGCGCAAGCCTTCGACACCCTGGAAGAGGCCCTGGCGGACATGGATCTGGTGGTCGCCACCACCGCCCGGCAGCGCGGCCGCTACCAGCACTACCTCACCCCGGCGGACATTCGCGACCAGATCCGGGCCAAGCCCTCCCTCGAGAAGGTGGCCATCGTGTTTGGCTGCGAGGAGTCCGGACTCTCCAACGAACAGCTCGCCCAGGTGGATCTCATCAGCTACCTGCCTCTCAAGGTCTCATACCCGTCCCTGAACCTGGGTCAGGCGATCATGCTGTATGCCTATGAGCTGAGTCCGCTGCTCGATGACCAGAAAGTGAGCGACGAGCAGGACGTAGCAGAAAATTTCGAGAGTGCCGGGCAGGTTCGCGTGCTGAAATCAAAAACAGCAGAATTGCTTGGTGAACTCGGAGTTTCGCAGGATGAAAAACTACATCAATGGGTGATGGACCGAGTGCCCATGCTGCCGCAGCGGGATCTCAATATGCTCCATCTGCTCTGCAAAGACCTTGCCCGCAAGTTTGGCAAGGAGGTTTAGGTTGACAGCCCCTCGCCGGGCGCGGTATTGCTAACAACCAGATTCGTTCAAGAGTGTTCGTCATGCAGCTATTCACCAACATCATCACCACCACCATTATTACCGGTACCACCACAGGTGGCACTGGGGCCGGTTGATGCGCTGACGAACAAGCACAGAAATCAGAAAAAGGCCCGTACCCACCCAGTACGGGCCTTTTTTGTTGGATTGTTTTTAGACCTATTAGCAGATCAATTTGCAGGGAATACAGGGAGATAGCGATGAGAGTGTTGAAATTTGGCGGGTCGTCACTGGCCGACGCAGAGCGTTTCTTGCGGGTTGCCGATATCGCGGTGAATACCCACGGCCAATCCCAGGTGGCCCTGGTGCTGTCGGCACCGGCCAAGGTGACCAATCACCTGGTCGCCCTGGTGGAGCAGACCAGTCGCGGCATGGATGCAAGCAGTACCCTGTTCGAGATCAACGGCATCTTCTCCCGCCTGCTGGCGGGGCTCAAAGCCGCCTATCCCGCGCTGGATGACAAGGCGCTGCAGGCCCGTCTCACCGCCGAGCTGGATCAGGTGGAGCGGCTGATGCAGGGCATTCGCCTGCTGGGGCTGTGCCCGGACAACGTCCAGGCCCGTATCCTGAGCCGGGGCGAGAACCTCTCCATCGCCTTCATGCACGAACTGCTGCGGGTGCGCAGCCTTGAGCTGGACATCATAGTACCGGAGCAGCTGCTGGTGACCGACGGCGGCTACCTGGAGGCGCACGTCGACATCGAAGCCTCCCGCCTGCGCTTCGCCGCCAAGGGCCTGCGTTCCGACTGTCTCTACCTGATGCCGGGCTTCACCGGTGGCAGCGACAAGGGTGAAACCGTGCTGCTGGGCCGCAACGGCTCCGACTATTCCGCCGCCGTGCTGGCCGCCTGCGTCGATGCCGAGTGCTGCGAGATCTGGACCGACGTCGAGGGCTGCTACAACTGCGACCCGCGCCTGGTGCCGGACGCTTACCTGCTCAAAACCCTCTCCTATAAAGAGGCGATGGAACTCTCCTACTTCGGTGCCAAGGTGCTGCACCCGAAGACCATCGCCCCCGTGGCCCAGTTCCACATCCCCTGCCTCATCAAGAACAGCTTCAACCCTCAGGGTCCGGGTACCCTCATCGGGGTCGATCAGGGGGATGACGATCTGAAGGTGAAGGCCATCTCGGATCTCTCCGGCATGTGCATGTTCAACGTCTCCGGTCCCGGCATGAAGGGCATGGTGGGCATGGCCGGTCGCATCTTCTCCGCCGTCTCCCGCGCCGGGGTCAGCATCGTGCTGATCACCCAGTCGTCCTCCGAGTACAGCGTCAGCTTCTGTATCCACAGCTACGACAGCGACAAGACCCGCAAGGTGCTGGAGCGCGAGTTCGAGCTGGAGTTCAAAAACCAGTTGCTGGACCCGCTCGAGATCATGACCGATCTGGCCATCATCTCCCTCATCGGCGATGGCATGCGTACCTCCAAGGGGATGGCGGCGCGCTTCTTCACCTCCCTGGCCCAGGCCTCCATCAACATCGTCGCCATCGCGCAAGGGTCGAGCGAGCGCTCCATCTCCGCGGTCGTGCGCTCCGGCAAGGTGGCGGAAGCCATCAAGGCGTGCCACCAGAACTTCTTTGGCAGCCAGCAGTTCATCGATCTCTTCGTGGTCGGGGTGGGTGGCGTCGGTGCGGCCCTGGTGGATCAGATTGCCCGCCAGCAGCCGGTACTGGCCGAGCAGGGCACCGGCCTGCGTGTAGTGGGCATCGCCAACAGCCGCCAGATGGCGGTCAACAAGGATGGTCTGGCCCTCGCCAACTGGCGTGAACAGCTGGTGGAAGCACAAGGCAGTTTCAGCCTGGAGGCGGTGAAGAAGCTGGTGGAAGAGAGCCACCTCATCAACCCGGTGATCGTCGACTGCACCTCGAGCGAAGCCGTGGCCGTCCAGTACGCCGATTTCCTCGGGGCCGGTTTCCACGTGGTCACCCCGAACAAGAAGGCCAACACCGGGTCGCTGGATTACTACAAGGCGCTGCGCCGCACCGCCCGCCAGACCCGTCGCAAGTTCCTGTACGAGACCAACGTGGGCGCGGGCCTGCCGGTCATCGAGAACCTGCAAAACCTCATCAAGGCCGGTGACAAGCTGCGCGCCTTCGACGGCATCCTGTCCGGGTCGCTCTCCTTCATCTTCGGCAAGCTGGACGAGGGGATGGCCTTCTCTGAGGCTACCCAGATCGCCCGCTGCAACGGCTTCACCGAGCCGGATCCCCGCGATGACCTGAACGGCATGGACGTGGCTCGCAAGCTGCTCATTCTGGCCCGCGAGGCCGGCATGGCGCTGGAGCTCTCCGATGTGGAGGTGGAGCAGGCACTGCCGCCGGGCTTTGACGTGAGCGGCGACGTGGAGGCCTTCATGGCCCGCCTGCCCGAGGCCGACGGCTGGTTCCGCGACCAGTTCGCGGCGGCCCAGCGTGAAGGCAAGGTGCTGCGTTACGTCGGCTCCATCGAGGGTGGCAAGTGCAAGGTGGCCATCAAGGCGGTGGGTGGTGACGAGCCCCTGTTCAAGGTAAAAGACGGGGAGAACGCGCTCGCCTTCTTCTCCACCTATTACCAGCCCATCCCCCTGGTACTGCGCGGCTATGGCGCAGGTACCGAAGTGACCGCCGCCGGTGTCTTCGCCGACGTGCTGCGCACCCAGAACTGGAAGCAGGAGCTGTAACATGAGTTCAGAGATGAACCCGAATGTAGAAATCGGCGGTAGCGTGGTGGCCTATGCCCCGGCCTCCAGCGCCAACCTGAGTGTGGGCTTTGACGTCCTGGGGGCGGCGCTCGCCCCCGTGGATGGCTCCCTGCTGGGTGACCGCGTCCAGGTCAAATCGGCAGAGGTGCCTTTCGCTCTCTCTTCCGTGGGCCGTTACGCCCACAAGTTGCCGGACGACCCGAAAAAGAACATCCTCCACGACTGCTGGGTCGCCTATGGCGAGGCGCTGGAGAAGCGCGGCCTGGGTCTCAAGCCGCTGGAAATGGTACTGGAGAAGAACCTGCCGGTAGGCTCGGGTCTGGGATCGAGCGCCTGCAGCGTGGTGGCGGCGCTGGAAGGGCTGAACGCCTTCCACGGTGCGCCCCTGAATGAACACGACCTGCTGCTGTTGATGGGGGAGATGGAAGGGAAGATCTCCGGCTCCGTCCATTACGACAACGTGGCGCCCTGTTATCTGGGCGGCATGCAGCTGGTGCTGGAGGAGGGAGGCGTCATCAGCCAGGGCATCCCGGTGTTTGACGAGTGGTACTGGGTGGTCTGCTACCCGGGCACCGTGGTCTCCACCGCCGCCGCCCGTGCCATCCTGCCGGCCCAGTATCGCCGCCAGGACTGCCTCACCTATGGCCGCCGGCTGGCCGCCTTCGTGCATGCCAGCTACAGCCGCCAGGAAGGGCTGGCCGCCAGCGTCCTGAAAGACGTCATCGCCGAGCCTTATCGCGCGGCCCTGATTGAAGGCTTCAACGAGGTGCGGGCCCAGGGGGCCCAGAACGGGGCGCTGGCCACCGGCATCTCGGGGTCCGGTCCCACCGTGTTCGTGGTGATGAAGGATCTGGCCCAGGCCGAACGCATGAAAGAGTGGATGGAAGCGCACTTCGTGCGCAATGAAGATGGATTTGCCCGGGTCTGCAAACTGGACATGGCCGGGGCACGGGTAACAGGAAGCGAGCTATGAATCTTTACAACATCAAGGACAAGAGTGAACAGGTGAGCTTCGCGCAGGCGGTGCGTCAGGGGCTGGGCCGCGAGCAGGGGCTGTTCTTCCCAGAGACCCTGGAGCCGCTGGCCGACGTGGATGCCCTGCTGGATCTGCCGCTGGCCGAGCGCTCGGCCCGCATCCTGAGCCACCTGCTGGGTGACGAAGTACCGGCTGCCAAGGTGAGCGAGCTTATCGACGCTGCTTTCACCTTCCCGGCGCCCCTGGTGAAGCTCAAAGATGGCACCTATGCCCTGGAGCTGTTCCACGGCCCGACCCTGGCGTTCAAGGATTTCGGCGGCCGCTTCATGGCCCAGTGTCTGGCTGCGTTCAGAACCAATGACAAGATCACCATTCTCACCGCCACCTCCGGCGACACCGGCGCTGCCGTGGCCCACGCCTTCTTCGGCCTGGAGGGGATTGAAGTGGTGATCCTCTACCCCAAGGGCAAGATAAGCCCCTTGCAGGAGGCGCTCTTCTGCACCTTAGGCGGCAATATCCGCACCCTCGCCATCGACGGTGACTTCGATGCCTGTCAGGCGCTGGTCAAGGATGCCTTCGACGATGAAGGGCTCAAGACCGCCATCGGCCTCAACTCCGCCAACTCCATCAACATCAGCCGCCTGCTGGCCCAGGTTTGCTACTACTTCGAAGCCGTGGCCCAGTTGCCGAAAGCCGATCGCGCCAAGGCGGTCATCAGCGTGCCGTCCGGCAACTTCGGCAACCTCACTGCGGGTCTCATCGCCAAGGCGCTGGGGCTGCCGGTGAAGCGCTTTATCGCCGCCACCAACGCCAACGACACCGTGCCGCGCTACCTGAAAACCGGCCAGTGGGAGCCGCACCAGACGGTCGCGACCCTGTCGAACGCCATGGACGTGAGCCGCCCCAACAACTGGCCGCGGGTGGAAGAGCTGTGCCGTCGCAAGGGCTGGGCGCTGGAAACCTTGGGCTCAGGGATGCGTGATGATGCCCAGACCCGGGATGCGTTGCAGCGCCTGCATCAGCTGGATTACCTGTGCGAGCCCCACGGGGCGATTGCCTGGGATCTGCTGAACGAGCAGCTTGGGCAAGACGAGGTCGGGGTCTTCCTCTGCACCGCCCATCCGGCCAAGTTCAAAGAGTCGGTGGACGAGATCCTGAATCTGGATGTACCGCTGCCGGGCCCGCTCGCCAAGCACGCCGCGCTGCCGCTCCTGTCCCACGATCTGCCCGCTGACTTTGGCCGCCTCAAGGCCTTCCTGCTCGGTTAAGCCGTCATGAGACGCTGACGATCCCCCGCTTTTTCACGAAAGCGGGGGATTTTTTATGTCCGGTATTGGGCGGGTAGCCCGCCCAGATCCCCCTGAAACAAGGAGCACGGCATGAGCCCGCATCCCCTTCGCACCCTGATCGAGACCTGTGACGCCGCCATCTCCCGGCGCGACTTCGACGCCCTGATGGCCTTCTACGCCGAAGACGCCGCCCTGGTGGTCAAACCCGGCATGGTGGTGCGCGGCATTCCCGCCATCCGCCGCGCCTTCACTGCCATCTCCGATTACTTTGACGGTCAGCTTGAGGTGACCCAGGGGGCCATGGAGGTGATCGAGGGGGCAGACAATGCCCTGGTGATCATGGAGACCCGGCTGCGATATCCGGGCGGAGAGGGGTGGATTGCTGAAACCCGGCGCGCTACCTATGTGTTTCGCAAAGAGCCCGGCGGGCAGTGGCGCTGCACGGTGGACAACTCCTACGGCACCACGCTGCTGGGGGCGCAGCAGCCCGGCGATCGGCCTGCAACCGACTAGCGCAGTCACACTGGCTCGGCGTAGCCAGAGTGCGTGTATAGCGTGCGTAATCAAGGCTCACCATCAAGGCCGTGCAGCCAGACCGGTTAGTCAGATTGAGTAGCCAGATTGAGTAGCAAGAGCCAAGCCATCCAGGCCGGAGAACCCGAGCCGCACGCAGGGCACCGCTCTGCCTGGGAGGGGGATCACAGCGCAGCCCACGGCGCAACTCCCCGTTTTGGTTGTGCCTCACAACCTGCTGGCAGAAAGTGCGCCGACAGTGATTGCTGCGACGTTTTTGCACATTTGATTTGCACTCTCGTTGTTATGCTCGCCCCCTGGCAGCACAACCCTGTCTGTGGGTCATTTCCGGCCCCCCGTGGCCCGTTGACCCGGTCTGCCGTGGCTGCTAATCAGGGGACTGCTTGACACCCTTCATGGACGAGCAGGGCCGCAGATGCCTCGACGGCGCGGCTTATCGACAACAACAACACCACAGTGCAGGGAGCAAACCATCATGTGGCCGTACCGAAAAATAGTGACCCAGTCCCTCAAAACCCCCCTGATGATCGCCAGGATCATGTTTTACCTGGCCCTGTTATTGGTATTCCCCCTGCCAATGATCATGCTTTCGGACTCTCCGGCGGCAGAGATCGGGCGTTTCTCTTACATCCTGGTGACGTTTCCCATCGCCATTGGGCTGATGCTGATATCGAGCCTGATGGCCATACTCATTGCCATGGTGGAGTCGCGCAACCAGCAGCCACCCCAGGGACGGTGGTAAGAGGGCCCTCGCCTTGCTAGCCATCCAATAAAAAACCATCCCGGGAGGGATGGTTTTTGGACTTCCAAATTGGGACTCCCACCTTTTTGCCAGCAGTTTGCCCGGCACTGTGGTCAGCGGCGATGCCATCAGCCACCTTGTTAATCCGATAGATCCCGTTTTACTCCCTTGGCATTTGTTTGGTGTCAGGCATTGCCATGTCTGAACACGCGACCCCACTGGGTAAATGTCGCTGGTGTACAAGGTATTTATCGGGTTCCAGGAAGATCAGTGTGTGATGAGAGATATAGCCAGCCAGGTAACGGCTGGCTCAAAAAGGTGGGTGTCCTATATTTTATCTAGATTTTATGCTAAGGACTTTTATGGGCTCGACTTTGTGACCGGGGTCTTGTGATCACTAGCTCTGAGCACTAGCTCTTTATGTCGACATGGTCATTTTTCTTAAGAAACATTAAATGGTCCTCTCCAGGGAATTTTGGGTTCCATTCCATATCATGTATGGAGATGGTATTCACCTGACAGTTGCCCACAAAAGGGAGTGGTCATACGGCTTCAAACCGGATAACAAAACGGTACCCCTACCGTGTTATCCGGAGTCACCGTATGACCACCAACGAGAAAGTAGCACGTCGTAAACTCAGCCTGCTAGAGCTCGCCAAAGAGCTCAATAACGTCAGCAAAGCCTGCAAGCTCATCGGCTACAGCCGTCAGCAGTTCTACGAAATTCGCCGTAACTATCAGACCTATGGCGCCGAGGGCTTGCTCGACAAACTCCCCGGCTGTAAAGGCGCTCATCCCAACCGGGTCGCTCCCGAGATTGAACAGGCCATCCTCGATTACTCTCTCACCAGACCAACCCATGGCCCGCTGCGGGTCGCGCAAGAACTGGCTCTGCAAGGCATCAACGTCAGTGCGGGCGGTGTGCGTGGCGTATGGCAACGGCACGACTTGCTCTCCAAGCATGACCGCTTGTTGCGCCTCGAGAAAACCCACAGGGAACAGACGATTGAGCTCAATGACGAGCAGATCCGCCTGCTCGAGCGCTTCAGCCCCGAGTTTCGCGAACGCCAAATTGAGGTTCACTACACCGGGGAACTGGTGGCGGTCGACACCTTCTTCGTCGGCGCACTCAAGGGGGTGGGCAAGGTGTATCTGCAAACCGTACTGGACTGCTACAGCCGCCACGCCTGGGGACGGCTCTACACCAGCAAGCTGCCGGTGACCTCGGTCCATGTGCTCAACGAAACGGTCCTGCCGTTCTTCGAGGCTCACGAGGCGCGGGTCTATACCATCCTGTCGGACAACGGGCGCGAGTTCTGCGGGCGCCCTGACCATCACCCCTACGAGCTGTTCCTGCAACTGGAGGGGATTGCGCACCGGACCACCAAGGTACGCAGGCCGCAGAGCAACGGCTTTATCGAGCGGCTACATCGCACCCTGCTGGATGAACACTTCCGTATCAAGGGGAGGACGACCTGGTATGAATCAGTGGAGCAGATGCAGACAGACCTGGACAGCTATCTGGATCACTACAACACCCAGCGGCCACATCAGGGCAGGATGATGGAGGGTCAAACCCCCTACAGCATGTTCAAAAAGGGTCTGAAATTGATACCGAAGGAAGTGCGCACTAAAGTAGCGTAAACAAGACACCGGTTTGAGGCCGGTGTCAGGTGATAACTAGATCTGTACACATATCATGCTGGTCACCAGAGTAGTGATACTCAGTTGTGGAAAAAATTATTTGAATATTATTTTTTTTAGAGAGGGCTTTTAATGATTTTATATATCCGTCTAAATCTTTGTTTTCTATGTCATGTTGCTTTGGCGTGTCGAGTATCATAAAGCGCAGGCTTTTTTTACTTGCTTCGGAAATTAACTCTACTAAAGCAGCATGATATGCAAGCACACTTCTTATACGTGTGCTTCCTTTTAGTTGCGTGATGGTTTCGACCCCTAAAACAGGAACAAACTCATCCGTGTATGTTATGTCTTTGCTGATGTTTGTTGTGTGTATTGAGTCAAGCCAATAAACAAAAAGATCTTTTAACTTTAGTCTTATTTTAATTATTTCAGGTAGTTTATTTTTAGTTTCAGATAGTCCTCTGTATTCATCATACACCCTATTTCTCACAGTGACCTTATCAAAGAGAATACTTTCAATACGTTCAATGTTTTCAAGTTCACTGAGTTGGGCTTGAAGTTCAAACACTTGATTTTTAATTCTAGATATAGCATCTACTAAAGTTGCTAATTCAGGTTTGTTTATTGATTCATTTCTCTCTTCGACAATGGTTTTTATTGACCACTCAAGATTTTCCTTGGATGTTATCAACATGTCTAGAGTCGATAACTCTGTGATTCTATTTCTTTCTAGATCTTTTAGTTGATCTTTTAAATAGAGAAGGTTTTTACTATATGCATTTGAACTTTGAGAAAAAAGTTGGCAGTTTGACGATCCACATATCTCATCAAACGAAATAAATATTCTTCTGGCGCCTTCATTTAGACTTAATGTTTCTATCTCTGTGTTTATGTCAGAGATGATTTTTTGTAATCCATTACCTCTCTGGGTTATGACTTCTATTTGCTCATCCAAAAACATTATCTCTTTTTTATGTCTAAATAGCTGTTCCGAATAGTAGATCACCGGAGGAAGGGAACTCAGTCCAGTTTGTGCGATCTGATTAGTCGCTAAACAAAACAAGCCACACCCAAAGGACTGAGTTGATGCCTATCCTACCACCTCTGCCACGACCACAACGGCGCCGCATTCACAAAATCATCCATGCCACCCGTGATAAAGGACATGCTCGTCGCTTGATGGCCATCTTGCTGTTACATGAAGGACGCACGATCACCGATGTTCATCACCTTACCGGCGCTGCGCGCTCGACCATCGGTCGTTGGCTTCGGTGGTATCGAGATGAAGGCATAGATGCGCTAGAAGCCTTACCGGCTGGCCGTGCCCCAGTCTTACCTATCGCCAAGATTGTCACCTTACTGGTGCTGCTCATGCAGTTTTCTCCGCAAGATTTTGGTTATCAGCGCAGCCGTTGGTGTACTGAACTATTGGCTATAAAAATCAATCGGTTAACAGGGCTAAATGTGGCAGCCTCCACGCTCCGCCGATGGTTACCTCGTATGGGCATTGTCTGGCGCAGGCCCGTGCCGACCTTGCGGATAAAAGACCCAGCCTATCAGGAAAAAATGGCGAATATCGACGCCGCGCTGGCCCGCTGTGATGCCGATAATCCGGTGTTTTATGAGGATGAAGTCGATATAGACCTCAATCCCAAATTAGGAGCCGACTGGATGTTCAGAGCGCAGCAAAAGCGGGTTGTCACACCGGGGCAGAATGCCAAGCATTATCTGGCAGGCGTTCTCCACGCAGGCAACGGAAGGGTACTTTACGTCAGCGGGATCAAGAAAAACTCATCGCTGTTTATTGCCATGCTGGAAAAGCTGCGCCACCACTACCGACGAGCCAAAACCATCACGTTGATCCTCGATAACTACATCATTCACAAAAGCAAACAGACCGAGCGATGGTTGAAGAAGAATCCCAAGTTCTGCCTGGTGTTCCAGCCAGTTTACAGCCCTTGGGTTAATCACATAGAACGGCTATGGCACAAGTTACATGAAACCATCACGCGCAATCATCAATGCAGAGGGATGGCAAACCTGCTGGCCCGAGTGAAACACTTCATGGATACCGTGTCTCCTTTCCCGGGGAATGGCTATGGCACAGCGAAGGTGTAGCACTATTGGGATCAGTTATTTAGATATAACTTTATCATAGATATTTATGGAGTCATCATAGCTATTACCAACGTTTTTTAATTGTTCCAGTTCACTTTCAAACCCTTGAATTTCTCTTCTTAAATCCTCTGGTTGTTTAGTTATATAAATTGTTTTTGTTTTTTCGATAGTTAATTTTCTGGATATATCTTGGTGTTCTCTATCTAATCTATCTAACTTGTCCTTTAGAGCTCTTCTTGCTTTTTTTTCATCCACGGAATTTTTAGGTGGAAGGCGGAATGCCAATCTTATCATTTCAGAAAACTGATCTTTGATAAAGTTACTTGGTGGGGAATATAATTTTCCGTATCCTTCGTCTTGATCTAAATAAAAGATGGGCAAAAGAGATGAGAAATATGGTGGAGTTGCTTTACTTTGCACGGTTACAAGCTGTTTTAAACTAAAGCCAAGCAATTCAAAGATAAATGCTGAATGTGATGCTTCATCATAAAATGTCTGCGTTACACCATTCGGCTCAATAACATGGATATGTATTTCTTCTTTACTATAAAATCTCTTAAATTGATATATCTTATCTTCAATTTCCACATGCAAAATGGCATGGTTGCATCGGTCATATATATCATTTCTAAAAACATTTGGATAACCTAAGCAGTACGAAATAGATTGAACTATTGGTGTCTTACCACTGCCATTCGGACCATATATTTGAGTTATGTGCTCTCCGAAAAATAACTCTTCAGATATCCAGCCATCTTTTCCCTTAGGGAAAATCTGTATTTTTATGAGCTTCATTCTAACTCCGAGTCTAATTGGCGTGAAACACAAATGTTCCGGTATGAACGGGATATTAAGCTGAGGTTATATTCAAGATTTTCATCCCAAGCATTAGCTCTATCAATAACTTTCTTGCCCAGCTCTGTTATATGCAACCGATCTTTTCTATTATTGATAGTAATCAAACCGGCGTTTTCTAAAAAGCTCATTGATTTTACAGTTCGAATTCTTAGATTGGCTGACCAACCAATATGTTGGGTTGATCCTTTAAATCCTAAAAAGCTACTTTCAATACATTCACCAACTAATTGTCCAACCTCGGCTACCTTCGGCTTTCTCTTATCTTTAGCTAGCACTAATATTATTATGCTTATAAGTGGGAGTTGAAATAATGCTTCGTTGTCAAGGAGGTTGTACTGTTCTGATTTTTCTTGGGAGGATAGTGGCAGTGTTATGACATTATTTTGGAGGCGATGGAAAAAACTCTCAAAGTTCATATGCCACCTTTTATTATTTCAGAGAAAACAGCTCCCAGCAACATTTCTTCCGTAAGCCCGTACAATCTGACTTCACTTTTTAAGTGAGCATGAAATTTTTTTAATGGTGCATGAAGGCGTGATACGGTTAGTGAATTGTTATTTTTTGCGGAAACAGCATTAATTATATCTCTTACAGAACTGATAATATATCTCAGTTCAAGTTCGGATATGTTATGTCGAATGTTTCGATACCATATATCCCACTCAGTCTTGCATTTTGAGCAGAAGGTTACATCATCTAAACTAGCTCCAGATGATAATAAGGTTCTTTGTATTATTGATAATGATTTTATTGCTTGGGGATCTTCGCCTCTGAGAATTTGCTCATAGGCATCTTTAGATAGGCTGAGTAATGGTAGAAGGTCATTTATAGATACTGAAGCGGGAATTCAGATAATAAGTGCGACACTCATGGATGAATGGCGAGAGGTGGCCAACTGCTGATTGGTGGTACCCTTCTGCTCGCCAAAGTAAAAGCAGTATCACCATGAGCTATCAGCAGTTGACCGAGGGGCAACGATACCAGTTATCGGTGCTTCGCGCACAGGGGATGTCCATCCTTGCCACCGCACGCGCCATTGGCGTTCATCGCTCCACCCTCTACCGGGAGCTGCGTCGTAACGCCGGGCCGCAGGGCTACCAGCCAGACAATGCGCATCAGCACGCCACCCACCGACGGGCCAGTGCGGCCAAATCTCGGCTATCTGCCGATGTCATCCAGTTTGTCGAGCTGACACTCGCCTGGTGGTGGAGCCCGGAGCAGATAAGCGCGGTGGGCAAGCAGATAGGCCTCATGGTGAGTCACGAGTGGATATACCGCCATGTGGCCGCCGACAAAGCCCGGGGTGGCCAGTTGTACCGCCATCTGCGCCAGGGCCACAAGCGCTACCGCAAGGGGGCGAGCAGCCTGCGTTCTCCCATCAAGGAAGCCCGCTCTATTGATGAACGGCCGGCTATCGTCGATAGCCGGGAGCGGCTCGGTGATTGGGAGGCGGACACGGTGCTGGGCAAGCAAGGCACAGGTGCACTGGTCACCCTGGTGGAGCGCAAGAGCCGGCTCTATCTGGTCAAGCGGGTCGCGAGCAAACAGGCTGGGGTGGTGCGGGATGCGATAATCGAGATGTTAACGCCCTACATCGAGCAGGTGCATACCATCACCTTTGACAACGGCGGCGAGTTTGCCGAACACAAGGCGATAGAGGAAGCGCTGGGTGCCGAGACTTACTTTGCGCACCCTTACTCTTCGTGGGAGCGCGGTCTGAACGAGAACAGCAATGGGCTGTTGAGGCAGTTTATCCCAAAGGGAACAGACCTGAGAGAGGTCACGGACGAGGATGTCAGGAGAGCGGAGCAGTGGCTCAACCTACGACCTCGGAAATGTCTCGGATTCAGGCAGCCTGTCAAGGTATTCGAAGAGTACCGTCAGGCGGCATAGGCGAGTGTCGCACTTCGAAGTTGAATTCGCGAATTACTCCAGAGGATTTTGTGGATATTAACTCAAGTAATTTTATTATTATGTCTGTAGATTCAGTGTGAGTTAAATCTATCTCACTGTATTCATATATTTTCGCTCTTGCAAGTGGTCCAAAAAATGAGGCATCATCTTTTAGATGGTAAACGTCATTTTCAAATTTCAACTTTGATAGTCGAGCCTTTATATCTTCGTTAGACAGAGGGAGTTTTAATTCATCCTTATAAATGTCATTGAATTTTTCAAGAAGAGTTTTACTAAATTTACCGGTGAATTTTCCATCTTCAATATCAGAAAGTAGATTGTCAATATCATCCTCATTGTTTATATTTGTTTGAAATATTACAGAATTACAGTTCTGATTGAAAGTGATAGTGTGAATCAACATTTTACCTACAAAGCTTTTCTTTATTTCATCAGCGGATATGACACCTCTTTTTTTCATCCCAAAAACTTCTAATAAAGTCCAGTTTTGGTTTTTCTTTGCTCTGGTTTTTACTTGGTAGAAAATGTATTTAACGTTGTTGCCATCTTTTTTCCTGACCACGATATCATCGTGAAGATCACAATAGATGCGATCGAAATCTCCACCGGATAAAACTTGTAATGCTGCGATGGCTGCTGAACGTACTTGTGCTCGATACCTAGAAAAAGAGTCTCTTCCTGATTGCTCTCTGGGGGGAATACTTTCTAGTAACATATTAAAGTTCCATAAAAATGAATCTCGTTTATTTGTGGGCTTTGCACATCATTAGTTCTTACTTCAGATGGACAATAACAAAATCATGGAGTGTTCATCTACGAATTCAGCCAGACAATGTGCAATATGAAAAAACTGATGCGGCCGAGCCGATTTTTATCATGCAGCACTGGAGATAATTAGACTGAGTATCTGAAAATACGCTACCGCCCCTGGATTACAGCTTCCAATGCGCTCCATTAACCAGCGGGCGGGGCCCGAATGGTGCAGTAGGCGCCGAATGGTCAGCATATCCTCAAGCCTCATACGCAAACCAGTCAAAAGTTGACGCAACTGAAGGGAATGACTGGATTTTTGCGCCAGCTCAACAATTGAGCGAAGGTGCCGGGTGGCCGGAGCGGGGGCAAGGAGGGGGTTGTCGGCAAGGAAGGGGCATTTTGTTGTCACGGGGGAGGGGGACTATAGTGCAGCGTGGCAAGGGTGCCTCGTTTGGCCCGCGTGAGTGGGGGCCAACCACAAAGGATAGAACGATGGGAGTGTGACATATGAAGCGGATCCTGATGGTGTTGAGTCTGTGCGTGACGGTCATGGGCATGGGA
This sequence comes from Aeromonas sp. WP2-W18-CRE-05, assembly GCF_014168615.1. Taxonomy (NCBI): domain Bacteria; kingdom Pseudomonadati; phylum Pseudomonadota; class Gammaproteobacteria; order Aeromonadales; family Aeromonadaceae; genus Aeromonas; species Aeromonas sp. WP2-W18-CRE-05. The sequence continues at coordinate 1,395,070 of NZ_AP021917.1, forward strand.
ATGGGGGTAGCCCAGAGCGCGACCTCTGGCGCGCAGCAAGAGTGCGAGGCCCAGGCGGCGGTGAAGAAGCTGGCGGGCGCCGCCAAGACCAGCTTTGTGGGCAAGTGCGTCAAGGATGCCTCCGCCAGTGCCAAGGCGAGCCAGTGCGAGAAAGCGGCCGCCGACAAGAAGCTGGCCGGCGCGGCCAAGAACAGCTTCGTGCAAAAGTGCGTGAAGACGGACGGGGCCGCCGACAAGGCGACCCAGTGCGAGAAGGCGGCAGCGGACAAGAAGCTCGCCGGGGCGGCCAAGAACAGCTTTATCCAGAAGTGCGTGAAAACCACCTGAGCCGGTTGAGGCTCTGAAATCAACGCTGGTTGAGGCAGTGACGAGAAAGGGGCCTGGGGCCCCTTTCTCTGTTGTGATGGGTGGTGGGGGCCGCCCTCGCCGCCAGTGTGCCCGGCCATAAGCTCTGGGCGGGGAGCTGACTTGATCCCTGCCTGGTCATCACTCTCCCTGGGTTGGCTGGGTATGTTCGGGGGCGCTGCTCAGCAGATCCTGCCCCTCGTCCTGGCTCAGCACCAGATAGCGCTCGTACTGGCGTAAGACGTCGGCACTCAGCTCGTCCCGGGTCAGGTACTGGATGTCGTAACCGGCACGTCCATCGGCAAAATAGGTGATGGGCTCGAAGATGCGGGCCTCGGGATCGTGGTTGTGGGCCGCCTCCAGGGGGTTGAAGGCGGGGGCGGGGCGGGCCTCGATGCGCACCCCGTAGCAGAAGTCCCGGCGACCCTGCTGGGGCACCAGCAGATGGCACTGATCCGGCCCATCCTCTTCGACCCGGCTGGTGATGCCCCGGGCAGCGAACTCCTGACTCAGGGCCGTCAGGGCGGGCAGGGCGACCTTGTCCACAAAGGCGCGGGCCTCCTGCTCGGTGGAGGGGCGCAGCAGGTGATCCATCCGGGTGCGCCACTGCTTGCCGTTCCAGAAGTCAGTGGCGGGGGAGAGGCGCCTGGCCGAGTGCTCCTTGTCCGCGACAAGGCCGCGGCAGAGTCCGAGGCAGAGCAGCACCATGATGAAGGCAAACGGCAGGGCGGCGATGAGGGTCATGGACTGGAGTGCCGCCAGCCCCCCTGTGCTCATCAGGGTACCCGCGGTGACCCCGAGCAGCAGAGCCCAGAACAGGCGCTGCCAGATCGGTGAGCCCTCTTTGCCCTGGGTGGCGATGTTGTCGATGACGAAGGCTCCCGAGTCGGCGGAGGTGACGAAGAAGACGCTGATGAGGATCACCGCGAGGGCCGAGGTGATGTCCGCTCCCGGCAAGAGGTCAAAGAAGTTGAACAGCAGGGTGTCGATGTTGCCGACCGAGTCGATGAGGCTTGTGCCCCCCTCATGCTGGCTGGCCCAGATGGCGGCATTGCCGAACACCGTCATCCAGAGCAGGTTGAAGGCGGTGGGCACGAACAGGACGCCGAGGATGAATTCGCGCAGGGTGCGTCCGCGGGAGATGCGGGCGATGAAGAGGCCGACGAAGGGGGACCAGGAGATCCACCAGGCCCAGTAGAGCAGGGTCCAGTTGCCGAACCAGCCCGCCTGGCGGGTCTCGCTGTAGGTGAAGGTGCGGAAGGTGAGCTGGCTTAAAGAGGAGACATAGTTGCCAATGTTCTCCGAGAGGGCTCCCAGCAGGTACTGGGTGGGGCCGGCCACCAGCACGAACAGCAGGAGCACGATGGCGAGAAAGAGGTTGAGCTCGGAGAGGCGCTTCACCCCCTTGTCGAGACCGGTGACCGCCGAGATGCCGGCGAGGGTGATGACGACCCCGATGAGGCCGAAGCGAAACAGCTCCCCCGAGGTGTCCATGCCGGTGAGGCGGGTGATCCCCGCCGAGAGTTGCATCACGCCATAGCCCAGGGTGGTGGCGATGCCGAAGATGGTGCCCACCAGGGCGAAGACGTCCACCGCGTGGCCGAGCGGCCCGTGGATCTTCTCCTTGAAGATGGGATAGAGGCCGGAGCGGATGGTCAGGGGCAGGTTGTAGCGAAAGCCGAAGTAGGCCAGCACCAGGCCGACGATGGCGTAGATGGCCCAGGCGTGAAAGCCCCAGTGGAAGAAGGTGGTGACCATGGCCTCGCGGGCGGCCACCTGGGTCAGGGGCGTCGCCTGGGGCGGGGAGACGAAGTGGCTCATGGGCTCGCCCACCCCGAAATACATGAGCCCTATCCCCATGCCGGCGGCGAACAGCATGGCGAGCCAGGAGGTGAAGCTGAACTCCGGGCGGGCATCGTCCGGCCCGAGGCGAATGTTGCCAAAGTGGCTGAAGGCGATCACCAGCAGCAGGATCAGGAACATGCCGACCACCAGCACATAGAACCAGCTGAAGTGCTGGGCTATCCAGCTCTGGCCGCTGCCGAAGAAGCGGGCGGCGGCCTCCGGGGCTAGGGAGCAGATGGCCAGCAGCGCCAGGATGAAGAGCAGACCCGGGATGAAGATGGGCAGCGACAGGGTGCATCTGGGAGGGCGAGGAGCGTTCATGGGACACCTTTGGGTGGAAGGACTCAAGACACTATAGGCCCCTCGGGTGCAAAGCAGACAAGGGGTGGACGGCGAGTGACGGGGTCAACGGCCATGAGCACCGTGGGGGAGGCACTCGTCGTCCTGTTTTTTTTATCGTAACTTATTCCATTAAATCAGATGGTTACCGATTTCTTGTTTGTTAATAGCGAGTTGATGCCGTTTTTTGGGAAATCTTTTCCCCCCTCGTCCGGTTCTATTGAACGTAGCCGGATGAGATGCGCCGGAGACATCACTCTCGACAACAAGGAATAGAGACATGAATGTGAAAAAAAGTACTGCCATCGCCTCTGCCATGACGGGTCTGCTGGCCCTGGGTGCCCAGTTCATCGCCGCGCCGGCCATGGCTGCGGATGACAAGGAGAAGTGCTACGGCGTGGTCAAGGCGGGCAAGAACGACTGCGCCACCAAGGGCGGATCCTGCGCCGGCACCGCCAAGATGGATGCCCAGGGGGATGCCTTCGTGGTGGTGCCCAAGGGGCTGTGCGAGAAGCTCGCTGGCGGGTCCCTGCAACCCAAGTAAGCCGCATGCCATGGTGTGGCGCCCGCCACATCATGGCCCTATCTATTGAGAGCCCAGCCATGAACCCCTTGATCGGTATCGGTTTACGCCCCCCGCACTACAACGAGATCCGCCACACCCTGCCCGGAGTGGGCTGGCTTGAGGTACACAGCGAAAACTACTTCGAGCGCCACAGCCAGGGCTTCGAGGTGCTGGCGGAGCTTGCGAGGCACTACCCCGTGAGCCTTCACGGAGTCGGCATGTCGCTGGGCTCCGCCGATCCTCTCGATGCCGGGCACCTGCGCCAGCTGGCGGCCCTGGTGGCGGCCATCTCGCCGGTGCGGGTGTCGGAGCACCTGAGCTGGGGCAGCATCGGCGGGCGCTATTTCAACGATCTGCTGCCCATGCCCTACACCCGGGCCGCTCTTTTGCACATGAGCGACAAGATAGATCGGGTGCAGCAGACACTGGGCAGACAACTGCTCATCGAGAATCCCTCCTCCTACCTGCAACTGGCGGGGGAGATGGGGGAGGCCGAGTTTCTGGCCGAGCTGGCTGGGCGCAGCGGCTGCGGCGTCCTGCTCGATCTCAACAACCTCCATGTGAGCGCGGTCAATCACGGCCTGGAGGTGGACGACTATCTGGCGACTATCGACCTCGACACGGTCGGCGAAATTCACCTGGCCGGTTTTACCGAGAAGCACCTGCCTCAGGGGCCCCTCTATATCGATACCCACAGCACCCCCGTGGCCGAGCCCGTCTGGGCGCTCTACGAGCAGGTTTGCCAGCAGCGCGCCATCCCCACCCTGATTGAATGGGATCTGGCGATCCCCCCGCTGCCGGTGCTGCTGGGAGAGGCGCAGCGTGCCAGCGAGATCCTGAGCGCAGCACAGCAACCATCCAGGGAGGCCGCCCATGTCTGAGCTAGTTTTCCCGCAAGGTACTTTTGTGAGCGGTCTGCTCGGGGAGGCCGCCCATGTGTGAGCTTGGTTCCCTGCAACGCGCTTTTGCGAGCGGTCTGCTCGGCCAGGATGATGCCATCCTCGGGCACATCCAGCCGGGGCGCTTTGCCCCCGACGCCCTGTTGCAGATCTATCGCAACAACTTCATCCTCGGCCTCACTGAGGTGCTCGCCAGCAGCTACCCCGCGGTACGCGCCATGGTTGGCGAGACTTTCTTTGAGGCGGCGGCACGAGGGTTCGTGCTGGCGGCACCTCTGGAGGAGGGGAGCGTCATGGACTACGGGGAGGGCTTTGGCGACTGGCTGGCACGCTTGCCCACCACGGCCGCGTTGCCCTGGCTCGGGGATCTGGCCCGCTTCGAGTGGGGGCTGGAGCGGGTCTCGCTGCTTGCACCAGAGACGCGGCGCTGGCCCGCCGAGCGGCTTGCCGCCATGACCCCTGAGCACTGGGAGCGGCTGGTGCTGCATCCTGCCTGCGATCTGCAACTCCTGGAGAGCCCCCATCCGGTGCTGGCGCTCTGGCAGATGGCCCTGCACGGCGGTGAGACGGTCAGGGAACTGGATGCTGTCTGCTCCCTGGCACTCAAGAAACGCCCCGGACACCGGGTCGACCCCATTCCCCTGGATGCCGCCGCCTGGCGTCTGCTGCAAGGCTGCCTGCAGGGCAGGCCGTTGGCCAGCCTGCTGGCTCAGGATCCCGCCATGGCCGAACACTTGGCCCCCCTCATCACCCTCGACCTGCTGGTCGATCTGGAGCTTGCCCCATGACAACGCAAACCCTTGCCAGGCCCCTTGGCCCCCTTGTTGAACGCATCTTGCCCTGGTGCAGCGGTGGCCTGTTGCTGCTTGCCAGGCTCTGGGTCGCCACCATTTTTCTGCGATCCGGCTGGCTCAAGTTCACGGCCTGGGACAGCACCCTCTATCTGTTCGAGTTTGAATATCAGGTGCCCCTGCTGCCCTGGCAGTGGGCGGCCTATGCGGGCACGGCGACCGAGCTGTTGCTGCCCCTCTTCCTGCTGGCGGGCCTCTTCACCCGTCCGGTCGCCTTGCTGCTGTTTGGCTTCAACGTCATGGCGGTCATCTCCTACCCGGCCCTCTGGGCGGGGGGCTTTCACGATCACCAGTTGTGGGGCTGGATGCTGCTGACCCTGGCTGTGTGGGGGGCGGGCCCCCTGGGGCTCGACAGCTGGCGCCTTGCCCGTCGCTCGCCTCCGGCGTAAGGTGGCCGCACACGAGCCCTGCCTGACTGAGGGGGGGGGGAAAGGAATGCAAAGGAGAAGAGATGAAGGTTCGCGAGGCCCTGGCAGCCGATATTCCCGCCCTGACGACACTGCGCATGGCGCTCTTTTGTGAGGTGGGGGAACTTGCCCGGCCCGATGAGGATCCGGTCCTCAGGGAGGCGACGCAGGCCTACTTCATTCAGGCGCAGGAAGAGGGCAGCGCCCGTAGCTGGGTGGTGGAAGAGGAGGGCGAGGTGGTGGCGTGCGCCACCCTGGCACTCTTCGTGCGCCCGCCCTACCCGGGCAATCTGGCGGGGCGGGAAGGGTACCTGCTCAACATCTACACCCGGCCGGCCTGGCGCAGACGGGGAATGGCGAACGCCCTGCTGGTGGCCATGGTGGCGTATGCCCGCGAGCAGCAACTGGGCAAGCTGTGGCTCCATGCCAGCAGTGATGGGCGCGCTATCTACGAACGGTTCGGCTTTGCTGGCAATCCTGCCTGTCTCGAGTGCGTACCTGCCCGTTAGCCTCCTCTTTTTCTGCACCGGGCTGATCCTCTTTCACAAGGGCTGCGTACTGGGAGCCCTTGGCGGCATCGCCGCTTTTCTATACACTGCGCGCCCCATTCGTTTCAGTCGTCCGACCACTTATGTCGGCGCTGGCGGTGCCGATACCCTCTGTGGGTGAGGCGGTGGTGCCCATGGGGATGGTCAACGAGGAAGAAGTGTCATGTTCAATCAGAAGCTCAAAGCGCAGTTGCAGGCATGCCAGACCCGGCTCGACGAGGAGCAGGGCATCATAGAGGCGATCAAGGCGGGTGCCGCCACCGTCATCTTCAGCCCGGAGGGGATCATCCAGGAGGCGAGCACCCCTTTCCTGGCCCTGATGGGATATGGTGCCGCCGAACTGATTGGGCAGCCCCACAGCCAGCTCTGTCCAAGGGCCTGGGGGGAGTCCGGTGACTATCGCCAGTTCTGGCGCCGCCTGGCCCAGGGGGAGGTGCAGTCAGGCACCTTCGAGCGCGTGAACCGGCAGGGGGAGACGCGTTGGCTGGAGGCGACCTATTTCCCGGTGAAGCACCAGGGCCGGGTGACCCGGGTATTCAAGATTGCCAGCGACGTCACCGAACAGCACCAGCGGCTGGAGCGACTCGAGGCGCTGACCGAGGCGCTGGACCGCTCCCGGGCCATGATCGAGTTCACCCCGAACGGCGACATCCTCCATGCCAATGCCAACTTCCTGAGCGTCATGGGTTACACCCTGGGGGAGATCGCGGGCAGGCACCACAGGATCTTCTGTGACGAAACCTTCCTGCGCGAGCAGCCCCGTTTCTGGGAGGAGCTGGCCCGGGGCCAGTTCAAATCCGGCCTCTTCATGCGCCACAACAGCCGGGGGCAGGCCGTCTGGCTGGAGGCGACCTACAACCCCATCCGGGATGGCAGCGGCAAGGTGGTGCGGGTGGTGAAGTTCGCCAGCGACATCACCGCGCGCATCGAGCAGAACCACGCCACCCGGGAGGCCGCCCGCCTGGCCCACAGCACCGCCCAGGAGACCCTGCACAGCGCAGAGGAGGGGGCGGGCTTGCTGCGCGCCGTGGTGCAGACCTCTTCCCTCATCGCCTCCCAGGTGGATGAGGCCATCGCCCTCATCGGCCAGCTCAACGAGCAGTCCAGAAGCATCGAGGCCATCGTCTCGACCATCAGCGCCATCGCCGATCAGACCAATCTGCTGGCCCTGAACGCCGCCATCGAGGCGGCGCGGGCGGGGGAGCAGGGGCGCGGGTTTGCGGTGGTGGCGGACGAGGTGCGCCAGCTGGCCGCCCGCACGTCGCTCTCTACCGACGAGATCGCAAGGGTGGTGCAGAAGAACCGCGAGCTGACCGCCAGGGTGACCGACGACATGGCCGGGGTGGCGGGCAGCGCCGAACTCGGCAAGCAGCAGATCGCCGGGGTGGATAAGCTGATGAGCGAGATCCACCAGGAGGCGGACAGGGTCTCCCAGACGGTGTCGGCCCTCTCCATCTGAGGGGCTGACCGCAAGATTGCCAACAGAGTGAGCGATCGGACGGCCAGGCTGAACCCTGGCTGTATGACGCCCCCCTTCGTCATTGTGCCGCCCGGCCCCCTTGTTTAGGCTGCCGCCTCCTTTTTATTGAGCAGGTAGACAACAATGGCAGTACGACAGAGAGGCAGGGCACTGGCCCTGCTGCTGGGAATGGGGGCGAGCCTGGGGCTCGGCGGTTGCATGGGGCAGATGGGCCTCTCCTCCATGGTGACCAAGGGCAACCTCAGCGTGGTGGACAACCGCTACGGCCGTGCCGGCGTCTTCGTGCTGCTCTCCCCCGTCTATGGCCTGGCGGCCACGGCGGATCTCTTCGTGTTCAACACCATCGAATTCTGGTCCGGCAAGAACCCCATCACCGGCAAGTCGCCCGCCCTGGTGGATCAGAAGAGCGATGCGATCATCAAGGTGAACCAGCACCTGGATCCTGCCCTCAACCAAGTGCCGCTGGCCCTGCTGCCCCAAGGGGTGCGCGAGGTACAGGTGAGCTACCCGGACGAGCGCACCGCCCAGATGGAGATCCACTACATCGACGGTCAGCGCAGCCTGATGCGGGGAGAGATGCGCGGGGAGCGACTGGATCTCTACCTGGATGACAGACTGGTCTCGACCCTGAGCCGCGAGCAGCGCGATGCGGCGGCAAGTCGGGGAGCGGGGCAGGTATAATTTGTCGCGCCCCTGATCCTTTACTCCCGACAAATGCTATACATGCCTGCGGGCAAGTACGCCCCGATGTAGAGGGAGTGGGCTATGACGGTAAACGGGTTGCGTTTGGCAGAGCTGATTGGTTCTCTCAGTCATGCCCTGGACATGACGGAAGGGCAGCCGAGAGGCCACTGCATCCGCTGCTGCTGGATAGGCTCTCGTCTGGGGGAGCAACTGGGACTGGATGCCCGGCAGCGCCACGACCTCTATTACACCCTGTTGCTCAAGGATCTGGGGTGCAGCAGCAATGCCGCCCGCATCTGCGAGCTCTATCTCACCGACGATCTTCACTTCAAGCGCGACTTCAAGCTGGTGGATGGCTCCCTCTCCGAGGTGGTCAACTTCGTACTGGGCCACACCGGCTTGCAGGCGGATCTGCTGGGCCGTTTTCGCAGCCTGTTCCACATCTTTCGCAACGGGGATCAGATAGCCAACGAGCTGATCCTGACCCGCTGCCACCGGGGGGCGGACATCGCCCGCCAGTTGCGTTTCAGCGACGAGGTGGCCCAGGGGATCCTCTCCCTGGATGAGCACTGGAGCGGCAAAGGGCGGCCGCAACAACTGGCGGGGGAGGCCATCCCGCTCTTCTCCCGCATCGCCCTGCTCTGTCAGGTGGTGGACGTGTTTCACGCCGCCGCCGGACCGGACGCGGCGATGAGGGAGCTGCGCGAGCGCAGCGGCAACTGGTTTGATCCCGCCCTGGTCAGGGCCTTCGAGGCGCTGGCAGACGAGGCCTTCTGGCAAGGGCTGGCGGATCCCGCGTTGGCGGAGCGGGTCTTCGCCCACCCGGCGGGGCAGGGGGAGGTGGCGCTGGATGAGGATTATCTGGACGAGATAGCGGCGGCCTTCGGCCAGGTGGTGGACTCCAAGAGCCCCTATACCGCGGGGCACAGCGGCAGGGTGGCGCTCTATACCGACATCCTCGCCGCCCAGATGGGGATGTCCGAGGCGCGGCGGCGCTGGCTCAAGCGGGGTGCCCTGCTTCACGACGTGGGCAAGCTCGGGGTGAGCAACGCCATCCTCGACAAGCCGGGCAAGCTTGACGAGCAGGAGTGGGCGGCGGTGCAGATGCATGCCGCCTACACCGAGGAGATCCTGGGCCGCATCGGCGCCTTCGAGGAGCTGGCCCTGGTGGCTGGTGCCCACCATGAGCGACTCGACGGCAAGGGCTACCCCAAGGGGCTCAAGGGGGAGGCGATCACCCTGGAGACGCGCATCATCACCACCGCCGACATCTTCGATGCCATCACCGCCAAGCGTCCCTATCGGGATGCCATCCCGGTGCCGCGTGCCCTGGAGATGATGGCGGAAAACCTGGGCACGGCCATCGACCCCGACTGCTTTGCCGCCCTGAAGGCGGGGATAGAGGACTTCTCCCTCTACCTCACTCCGGAGCAGCCCCTGGCTCGTGCAAGCTAAGGCGCGAGCCCGAGACAAGCAAGCCCCGCAACGGCGGGGCTTTTTTGTGGGCGGTTGCAGGCGGCGCGATCAGGGGCGGGCCGAGGGCTTGGCATAGGGTTGCAGCACCAGCCCCAGCAGGCGATGGAGGTGGGTGAGCTGCTCGATGAGATGGAGATTGAGCCAGAGGTAGCCGCCAAGGGTGGGGTCGTGTCCCTGGCCTGGCGCCTGGCTTGCGTCCCCATCGAGCCTGGCGGCGGCGGCTTGCAGGCGGCCGATGGCCTGGTCGGCCGCCGTGGTATCGCCGCTCTTGAGCATGAGGGCGAGTTCGGTGAGCACCGACTCCGTCGCCTGCTGGCAGGCGCGAAGCCCCGGGTGGCTCTGCATCAGGAAGTGGCTCTGGCGATCCCGCCAGTAGGTGTTGGCCAGCATCTCCAGGGTGCAGACGCTGTTGCGAAGGGTGGTCTGGGTCGCCTCGAACAGCGGGCTGCCAAGGCGGGTCTCCTTGACCGCCGGGGCCAGCAGGGGGCGCAGGCTGACTATTTTGGCGAGCAGGCGGGCATGGCTTCGGGTGAGCTTGGGGCGCTCCAGCACGTTGGGGGAGAGGTGGGTGTGGTAGAGCCGCCCGGCCTGCTGCAGGGTGTCGTGCATCTGCAGACGCCAGTGGGTATAGGCCCGCTGGGGGTAGATGCTGCAAAACAGCAGGGCCAGCACCGACCCCAGGATGACGTCGCCGCTGCGCCAGAGCGCGGTCTCGATGTCCCCGGGCACCCCGCCGACGATGACCCCCAGGGTGATGCCGATGAGCAGCCCCACATAGGGGCGCTTGCCGAGCGCCAGGTAGCCGCACAGAAACATGATGACGCAGCACCAGGCCAGCATCAGGGGCAGGGAGTAGAGCTCCAGATAGAGGGCCACCACCCCGCAGGCGGCGCCAAAGACGGTGCCCACCACCCGTTGCAGGGCGCGCGACAGCACGTTGCCCCAGAACGAGATGGGGCCCATCACCACCACCAGGGTGATGAGGGGCCAGGTGCTCTCCGGCAGCTTGAGCTCCCGGGTCAGCAGGAAGGTGAGGGTGAAGGCCAGGGCGATGCGCAGGCCGTGGACCAGGCGGTAGCGGCCATAGATGAGCAGATCGAAGCGGGAGAGCGGGGCATTGAGGCGCAAGGGCGTTCTCTTATCTCGGGTCAGGGTTGTGAGGATAGCAAGGTGGACGGCATTCGCCTTGACCTGCGTCGTTTCTCCGGTTCATAGGGGCGCACCTGTCGGCAGGCGCACCATGACCCGCTCGCCGGGGGGAAGGGCTGCGCTACCCGGCGCCCGTTCGATGCGGCAGTTGGCACTGTCGTGGCCCCCATCCACCGGGCGCACCAGCAGGGTGCCCGCCTCGTCCTGACTGAGCAAGCCGGGCACAAAGCCCTGCTCTGCCGATGGGGGCAGGGCCGCCAGCAGCCGGGCGCAGAGGCGAAGGGGCGGCGGGGCCTGACGGGGTTCGTGCGGGGGCAACCGGGCGCAGATGAAGTCGGCGATGGCCTCCAGATCCTCGAAGGGGAACCGGGGCAGGGTCGTGGCCTGGGGGGCGTCGCTCACGAGGGCGACGATGTCAGGATCATCGGGGAAGAGCAGGGGCCGGCCGATGGCGGCGCGATACAGCTCCACCTTGGGAAAGCGCCTGTGCTTGAACCCCTCGACCAACAGCAGATCCAGGGCGCTCGTATCGAAGCGGGCCAGCAGCGCCTCGAAGGGGGGCTCCCCCTCCGGGGTCTCCCGGATCAGGGCGTGGCGCCGGTCGGAGGCCGCCATCACCTGGGTGGCGCCCGCCTGGCGCAGGCGGTGGCTGTCCTTGCCGGGTTGGTCCATGTCAAAGGCGTGATGGGTGTGCTTGAGCACCCCGAGGCGCAGACCGCGTGCCACCAGGCGCGGGATGAGGCGCTCCAGCAGGGTGGTCTTGCCGGTGCCGCTCCAGGCGACGAAGCCGAGCAGGGGCAGGGGGCTCATGGCGCGCCGCCTTCCCGCAGCCTCGCCTCCCAGGCGGCGAGTTCGGCCGGGCTGTTGAGGTTGACGAAGGCGTCGGGCAGATCGGCAAAGGGCACCACCGTCATCCGGTGGCGGGCAAACCAGGCCCCGGTCTTGCGCTCCCCGTCCGCCAGCGCCTGGCTCAGGGAGGGGCGCAGGGCGCGGCGCAGCAGGGCGACCACGGGCTGGAGGTGCTCCCCGTCGTGGGCCACCACCAGATCGGTGTCCGGGGTGATGGCGGCGCGAAAGCGGGTCATCAGATCAAGGGGCAGGGCGGGGCCGTCACAGGGGACGAACAGCACCCAGTCGTGACGGGCCGCCGTCAGCCCCGCCAGCATGCCGGCCAGCGGCCCCTGGAAGTCGGCCTGCGCGTCCCCGATGACGGGAGCCAGCTTCCGGTAGCGAGCCTGGCTGCGGTTGGCGTTGATCAGCACCTCGTCCACCTGGGGGCGCAGGCGGGTCAGCACGTGCTGGATCAGGGGAGTGCCCGCGAGGGGCACCCAGCCCTTGTCATCGCCCCCCATGCGGGTGGCGCGACCGCCCGCGAGGATGACGCCGCTGACGAGAAAAGCGGGGGAAGAGGAAGGGGTCATGGTGCTCCGTTGCTCGCAAAGGGATGCCCATAGGGGCGTGTCGGGATCTTGCGCCAAGGCGGGCGCGGGAGCAACCTTCGGCTGCCCCGGCAAAGGCGCCTTTGGCCGCAGGGTTTGTCCAAGCTCACAAAACCGGATCGGCAAACGTCATATGATCCCCAGCATTCTGAGTCTTGCTCTCCTGCCTGATGGCAACTTCATGTAAATCAAAGAGAATGACTATGGCTACCGGACAATATCTGCTGTGGAAAGATGCACAGGGTCACGATTTTCGCCCCGTTGCGCTGACGGGCACCAATCTGCTCAACGATCGCAACCTCAACAAGGGCACCGCCTTCACCGAACAGGAACGGGCCGATTTTGAGCTGGGCGGCCTCTTGCCGCCCCAGGTGCAGACCTTCGAAGCCCAGCTGGAGCGGGTCTATGAGGCCTTCCTGAGCGCCTGCAGCGACATCGAGAAGTACCAGAACCTGCGAGCCCTGCAGGATCGCAACGAAACCCTGTTCTACGCCCTCCTGTCCCGCCACGTGGAGGAGATGACCCCCTACATCTACACCCCGACCGTGGGCAAGGCGTGCCAGGAGTTCAGCCACCGATTCCAGAAGCCGCGCGGCCTCTACATCACCCCGAAGAACGTCGAGGACATGGGCTCTCTCGCCCGCCACATGGATGCCAAGGCGGTGCGCATCATCGTTGTGACCGACAGCCAGGGGATCCTCGGCATCGGCGATCAGGGGGTGGGGGGCATGGGCATTCCCATCGGCAAGCTCGCCCTCTATACCCTGGGGGCGGGCATCCACCCCGCCTGCTGCCTGCCCATCGCGCTGGACGTGGGCACCGACAACCAGGCGCTGCTGGATGACCCCATGTACCTGGGTCAGCCCCACAGGCGCATTCGCGGCAAGGAGTACGACGACTTCATCGACAAGTTCGTGGCCGGGGTCAAGCGCCACTTCCCCAACGCCGTGTTGCAGTGGGAGGACTTCAGCAAGTCCAACGCCTTCAACAACCTGGCCCGCTACCAGCAGGCGCTGCCGTCGTTCAACGACGACATCCAGGGCACCGGGGCCGTGGTGCTGGCGGGCATCATAGGGGCCGTCAAATCCAAGGGGGAAACCCTGGGCCAGCAGCACTACCTGGTCTACGGGGCCGGAGCCGGCGGGGTCGGGGTGGCGGATCAGATCTGCGCGGGGATGATCCGCGAGGGGCTTGACCCGCAGGCGGCGCGGGATCGCATCTATATCCTGGATACCCAGGGGCTGGTGTGTGACAACCGCGAGGGGCTGGATGAGTACAAGCGCCGCTACGCCAAGCCGGGCCTCTTGCTGGCCCAGTGGGATCTGCAGGGCAAGGCGGGGCTGACCGAGGTGCTGCGCCACGTGCCCATCACCGTGCTGCTCGGTACCAGCGGCGCCGGTGGCGCCTTCCAGGAGGAGCACATCCAGCTGATGCTGACCCACTGCGAGCGCCCCATGGTGTTCCCCCTCTCCAACCCCACCGCCAACTGCGAGGCCCTGCCGGAAGACATCTTCCGCTGGAGCCAGGGGCGCGCCATCGTCGCCACCGGCAGCCCGTTCAAGGACGTGCATCATGAGGGGCAGGATTATCGCATCGGTCAGGGCAACAACGTCTTCATCTTCCCCGGGGTGGGGCTGGCGGCCATCGTCAGCCAGATCCGCGAGATAAGCCCGGACATCTTCACTACCGCCGCCTTTGCGCTCGCGGAGTGCGTGAGCGAGGCGGATCTCGCCCGGGGCACCGTCTACCCGAGGATCAGCGAGCTGCGCAACATCTCGGTGCACGTGGCGACCGCAGTGCTCAAGGATATCGTGCGCCGCGACCCCTCCCACCCGCTCATCGGTCAGGATCTGCAAGAGCACATCCTGAGCCATATGTGGGAGCCGGTCTACCTGCCCTATCGCCGGGTCTGAGGTGCGACCTGCCCGCACGTGTCGCGGGCATGACGATGCCATAGAAAAAGAGAGGGTGGCCCAGGCCACCCTCTCTTTTTCTGCCCTGCTGTGTGTGCGGGGCAGGACGCTGCCACCTATTGAGCGGGCGGGGGCACCAGGCGGTCATCGACGCTTCCATCGCCTCGAAGCTTGTTGCCATTGGCGTCGACGGCGTCCACGCCGTTGTCGTCCACGCTGCCATCGCCTCGAAGCTTGTTGCCATTGGCGTCGACGGCGTCCACACCGTTGTCGTCCACGCTGCCATCGCCCCGAAGCTTGTTGCCATTGGCATCGACGGCGTCCACACCGTTGTCGTCCACCCGGCCACCGGCATGACGTTCCCCGCCTGCATGCTTGTCGCCACCGCCGTGGCGATCGCCGCCAGCGTGCTGGTCGCCACCGGCATGTTCGCCCTGACCACGGTCATCGCCGCCATGGCCGCTGTCGTCCCCGCCATTGTTTCCGTTATGGCTACTATCGCCTCCATTTCCGCTATTGTTTCCACTGTGGCTACTATTGCCCCCACCGCTGCTGTTGCTGCCTCCGCCGCTGCTGTTGCTGCCTCCGCTACCGCTGTTGCCGCCGCCATCCCCCCCTTTGTTGTGCACGATCAGCCCATTGGCCACATAGCTGTGGCTGCCATCGAGGATCAGGTTGAACAGCGCCGTGGCGGGCGGGGCATCAACCCAGGAGAGGGAGGCCACCGGCAGTTCGACAGGGTGCGGTGCCAGCGCCAGGTTGCCCGCGCTGCCCCCCTCTGACCAACCCAGCAGGTGCATGCCGGTAAAGAGCGGCAGCACGGCGAGGGCCGGGTTTTCGGTGCGGGTCATGGCCGGTGCGATGGCCGCCCAGCCCCGGGTGGTGAGGAAGGGGTGCTCGGCGGTAAAGAAGGGGGGCAGATGATTGAGCCCGTAGAGCCTGCGCCCCCCCAGCGCCACCCGCTCGATGGCCTGGATGCGGTTGCTCTGCCCGTGCCTGTCCCGCACCCGATCGCCGACCAGCAGGGTCTCGATGGGGCGTTCGCAGCCATCGGCCATCAGGATGCGGGTACCGGCGATGAAGCAGGACTTGGCATGGGCCTGGTTTGCCTGCCACTGGTGGTGGTCGAAGTCATAGCTCAGCGGGGTGGCGAACAAGGCCAGGGCGATGGCCGAGCCCAGCAGCAGTCGGCGCTGGCTGGGTTTGAACGAGGGCAGTGACATGGGGAACTCCTTGTCGGTGTGGGGTCACGCCTTCGAGTATAGAGAGGGGGTTGGGGTGGTATCTGCGTCGACCAGTTGAAAGCCTTGTCATGTCAACTCGCCGGAAAAACGATTGGCGTTGGCCATAAAAGTGCGTAAAATCGCTTCCTCGATGCTTGTAGCAGCGAATCCCGCCTAAAAAGCCAGTTTCATGCCCTCCCCAAGCAGTAAAAGGCAACAAATGACGCCGTTTGGTCCGTTGGCTGCCTTGAAAACGTCTTGTGATGACTCATGTACAGGATCTTTAGCTACAACCAATTGAAATAGATAGAAAAAAGGCTTCGTTTGTGATCTGATTTAATCGCAAAAAAAAACCGACACGCCCGAAGCCATGACTATTATCAATGCAACCCAGTACCTCAAGCAACTTCTTAGCTCTTCTGAACTCAACCGGATCGGTAAATTTACCGGTTTTTGTCAGCGACTCCGGGATATCCAGCCTGCGAGACTACTCCCGGCTCTGCTCTCAGGGCTTGGTTGCGACAAGGTGGATGGTATTGCTGGTTTGCATCGCCATTTCAATGCGTTGCAGCTCCATGATACTGACCAAATAGCGTATAAACCCTTTCACAACCAGTTACGCAAGCAGGGTTTTCCCTTGTTCATGCGCGCACTGGTTGAACGAGCCATCGCCTTACGCCTCAAGGAGTGTCTACCGGACGCCCACGGACTGGCAGGCTTTGAGCAGGTACTGCTGCAGGACGGGTCGTCATTCGCGTTACATCCGCAATTGGCAGAACATTTCCCGGGCCGATTCAATAAGCACAGCCCCGCTGCGGTAGAGTGTCATATGACCATGTCCTTGCTGGACCAGTCGCCGATATCGATGAGTATCACGGCGGATACCGAATCGGAGCGCAAGCATCTTCCGGCCGCAAATTCGTTAAATAACAAACTGTTATTGGCGGATGCCGGTTACATCAGCCGCGAGTACTTTGCTGATGTGACCAAAGCCAAAGGAAGCTATCTGGTCAGAGGGAGTCAAAATCTCAATCCCAAAGTACAGGCAGCTTACCGACAGGACGGCAGGGAAATGCCCAAGTTACTCGGAAAAAAGCTCAAGGATATCGATCGGAGAAGCTGCAGAGCCGAGGTTCTGGATCTGGATGTGAGTTCGGGAAAGTATAAATATCGACTCATAAGACGTTGGTTTGCAGAGGAAAAACGGTTCTGTATATGGATGACCAATCTTCCGCGTGAGCGATGGCCAGCCGAGAAGGTGATGGCATTGTATCGTTGCCGTTGGCAGATCGAACTGTTGTTCAAAGAGCTGAAATCACATAACCGGTTGAAGGCGTTCGCGACACGACAAAAAGCGATAGCGGAAGGCTTGATCTGGGCTAGTTTGCTGGCCTTGCTGGTCAAACGTCGGCTGGCGCTGACGCTGATTGGCAGCGCGGAGTTATCGATGCTGAAGATTGCCAAAAACAGCGCGCTTTGGTTAATGCCGATATTGGCGAGCATCATCCATGGTGCGTGGCAGGAAATAACAGAGAAGTTGGAGTGGGCAATGGTGTATTTATCCAAAAACGGCAAAAAGAGTAGGCAGAGAAAATCCAAGCAAAACAACACGTTAGACGGTATTATTAATTCGCTTGCCGCTTAAGGTTCTGTACATGTGATCGGCATCCATGTTATTGGTGACTTTTTCTCCCCGCTTCGTTAAACCCGCACTTTCCCATCTGCTCCAACAGAGGAACGTGCATGTCTGCGAGGCCTATCACTGTGAGAAAACTCAAAGAAATTCTTCGTCTGAAATATCAGGCTCAATTGGCTCATCGGCAGATCGCCCTCAGCCTGCATATCTCACCCAGCACCGTATCCTATTACCTCAACCGCGCTGCTCAACTGGGCATCCTGACCTGGCCCCTGTCTGAGTCCTGGGATGATGTCTCCCTGGCGCGCGCTTTCCTCAACACACGCGCCGTCCATAACACTCAGCACAAACCCACGCCCAACTGGGCCTTGCTGCATCAGGAGCTCAAAAAAACAGGTCAAAAAGGCGTGACCCTCGAGCTGCTATGGCAGGAGTACGCCGAGCGCCATTCTGGCTCCCACTACAGCTACAACCACTTCTGTCGGCTCTATAAAGAGTGGGCGGCCCTGCTGCAACCCTCGATGCGGCAGACCCATATTGCGGGCGAAAAACTCTTTGTCGACTACTGCGGCCAGACCATGCCGATTGTCGATCCGCACACCGGCGAAATCCTTTACCGGGCCCAGATCTTTGTCGCCGTGCTGGGTGCTTCCAACTACACCTTTGCCGAGGCCACCCGCTCCCAGCAGCTCGAGGACTGGGTCATGAGCCACAAGCGCGCTTTCGAGTTCTTTGGCGGTGTGCCGCAATTGGTGGTACCCGATTGCCTGAAGAGTGCCGTCAGCGTGGCGCGCAATACCGATCCGGATCTCAACCCCACCTACCAGATGCTGGCGGCCCATTTCGGTACGGCGATCATGCCCGCGCGGCCCCGCAAGCCGAAGGATAAGTCCAAGGCAGAGGTGGGCGTGCAGATCGTCACCCGCTGGATCCTGGCGGTGCTGCGTCATGAAACCTTCCATAGCCTGGCCCAGCTCAATCAGCGGATGGGTGAACTGCTGACCCGGCTCAACCAGAAACCCTTCCAGAAGCTTCCTGGCTGCCGTGCCTCACAGTTTGCCGAGCTCGATGCTCCGGCGCTCAAGCCGCTGCCGGATTATCCCTATCACTACACCAAAGTGATGTTGGTACTGGTTGGTAAGGACTACCACGTCGATCTGGAAAAGCACTATTACTCCGTGCCCCATGCCTTGCAGGGCAAGCGGCTGGAGGCTCATCTGGCCGAACATACCGTCACGCTGTACCACGCCGGCAAGGTCGTGGCCGAGCACCCGCGGAGTCATCGCAAAGGTCAGCACAGCAGCCTGCCTGCCCATATGCCCGCGCATCACCAGGCGCTGCTGGAATGGTCGCCCGAGCGTCTGCTCGGCTGGGCGGTATCCATCGGACCCTACACCACGCATTGGGTGGATGGTTTTATCCGGAATGTGGCACACCCGGCGCAAGCGGTGCGACCTTGTCTGGCCTTGCTGGGGCAGAGCAAAACCTATGGCAAGGAGCGGCTGGAAGCGGCCTGCCTCCGGGGTTACCTGACCGGCGCCAACCGGCTGCACAACATCCGCAGCATGCTCAAGAACGGCCTCGAGCAACAACCCATCGCCAGCAAGCGACAGGATCCGCTGCAAGACATCCGTCATGACAATGTCCATGGCGAGCACTACTTCCACTAACCCCCACAGCTCAGGAGAAGCCCATGCAATTACACCTCAATGAACAACTAAGCCGCCTGCACTTGAGCGGTATGAAACAGGCCCTGAACCAGCAGCAGGCCCAGAGCATGCTGTACCTGGATATGGGTTTTGAAGAGCGGCTGCAACTGTTACTGAGCCATGAGCTGGTGCAACGGGAGCAGAGGAAAACCAACCGTTTGGAGAAGCAAGCCCGGTTCCGGCTCGCCGGACAGGTGGAGCAGCTCGACTATCGGGCGGGTCGAGGCGTGAGCCAAGCGCAGATCCGCCAACTGCTGGAAGGACACTGGCTGAGTCATCAACAAAATCTGCTGCTGACGGGCGCGGCAGGCTGTGGCAAGAGTTACCTGGCGTGTGCTCTGGGTCGTTACTTTATCCGGCAAGGAGTGGGCGTGCGGTATTACCGGCTGAAAACCCTGCTCGAAGAGATGCGACTGGCACAAGCGGATGGCAGCTATCCGAAACTGCTGGAGCAAGTAAGTCACATAGGAATGTTGATCCTGGATGACTGGGGCATGGAGATGCTGGACGCGAGCGAACGCAGCAACCTGCTGGAGATCATCGATACCCGCTACGGCAAAGTCTCAACGATAGTGGCGAGCCAATTGCCGGTGGAGAAGTGGTACGGAATGATCGGAGAGGCAACATTCGCCGAGGCAATCCTGGACCGATTGATCCACAGAGCAGTGCGCGTGACCTTAACGGGAGAATCGATGCGAAAACAGGGTGCCAACTTGACCGAAGCCGATCAGGCGGAGTAAAAGAAAGACGCTATAAACGCGGGCAGAAAAACGGTGATCGGCATGATGTTATTGGCTGATCGACATGATGTTATTAGCCAGTCCACGACGCCGCCAGTGGCAGGCCACTTCTTGGCTGCATAGTTGGCCAGCTTGGCGAGGGTCTTGGTGGGACCAATCCCGACCCCTACCGTTAGGCCGGTCCACTGCCACACTCGCTGCCGGATCTGTTGTCCATAGGCTGTCAGGTCCCCGGCAAACGACTCCGACAGTGACAGGAATGCTTCATCAATGGAGTAGACCTCCAGTTCGGGGGACATGGTCTCCAACGTGCTCATCACCCTGCCAGACATGTCTCCATAGAGTGCGTAGTTGGAGCTGAATGCCACACCGCCATGCGCCTCGAACTGCTCGCGGATCTTGAAGTAGGGCCCGGCCATCTTGATACCCATCGCCTTGGCTTCGGGGCTGCGCGACACCACGCATCCATCGTTGTTGGAGAGCACCACGATCGGGCGGCCACGCAGCTCAGGGCGAAACAGCCGCTCACAGCTGGCGTAGAAGTTGTTTACATCAACGAGCGCTATAGCCATCACGCTGCCTCAGATTGCCAATCACATGGGTGACCACTCCAAACAACTCCAGGGAGAGGCTCATACAAGGGTCGATAGGCGCGAACGCCGGATTGGCTGGCAACAGCCGCAACCTCGGCTTGAGCTGCAAGGTCTTTACCGTGAAGCCGCCATCGAGTAGTGCAATCACCACATCACCATGGCGCGGGGTGAGGCTCTTATCGACCACCAGCAAGTCACCGGGAAAGATGCCGACCCCGGTCATGCTCTCCCCCTCGGCACGCAGATAGAAGGTTGCTGCAGGGTGCGCCACGCAGTGGGTGTTGAGGTCTAACTTCCCTTCCAGATAGTCGCTGGCTGGGCTGGGAAAGCCGCAAGAGGCGCGGTGCAAGAACAGCGGGATGGTCACCTCGGCGGGTGATGGGTCTGGGGTTAACAGCTTCATGGCAAAACACCTGTATTTATATACAGCTATTATAGCGCACCACCTTTGAACCAGCGCAAGTCCCGCATGCCAGTGATGGCGTACCATGGCGCCAACAAATAACAAAGAGGTCAGTATGAGTCACAATCTGTGTGCCCTACCGAAAGAGCAGCAAGAACGGGTCGAGGTCGAGAAGGCCGCCGCATATGCGGTATGGAAGGAGCGCAACGGTTACTTGGCCAGCGCAGAAAGCGAAGCAAGCCAGCATAAGGGTGAGCTGAGCAGCTACTTTCTTGAGCAAGTGGGTAAATACAAACGAGGCTAACTCTATCTGGTTGAAAATGTTACATGTACACATGCCCAGTATCGAAGGAATTGTCATAGCCCGATAAAATCGCCTCTCACCACTTTTAGACGCTCGTTACAGCAACTCGGGTCGTCTTAGTCGGCACACGAGCGGTACGGTAATAACTCACAAAATTTATTTAAAATGGCTATTTGCATTCTGAGGTAGGATCGCAGATTTAACCTGAAAATGGAATTCAGCCTCTTTTGTGCAAAACATGGTTGACGATCATGTTTAGGTTATAGTACCGTTTCGTGCAAAAAGTGGTTGGAGACCAGAATGAACGACTTTACGGGATCGGCAGCTTCACAGGCTGATTTTATTTGGAAGAACGCGGAAGATCTGTGGGGGGACTTCAAGCATACGGACTTTGGCAAGATCATCTTGCCGTTTACCCTGCTACGCCGTCTGGAGTGTGCGCTGGAGTCGACCCGCGAGGCGGTGAGAGAAGCGCATACCGCCTTCAAGGATGCCGATATTGAGCTGGATACCATTCTGCGTTCTACTGCTAACTACCCTTTCTACAACATCTCTGAATACTCGCTGGCTACGCTTGGTAGCACCAAGACGCGCCGCAATCTGGAAGACTACATCGCCCTGTTTTCGGATAACGCCCGCGCTATTTTCGAGGAGTTTGAGTTTGGCAATACGGTGATCCGACTGGAGAAAGCGGGCTTGCTGTATAAGATTTGCCAGAACTTCGCCAAGATCGACCTGCACCCGGACGTGGTGCCGGATCGGGTGATGAGTAACATCTACGAACACCTGATCCGCCGCTTTGGTGCTGAGGTCAATGAAGGAGCCGAGGACTTCATGACGCCGCGTGACATCGTTCACCTGGCGACCGCATTGCTGCTTGACCCGGATGATGCCCTGTTTGAGGCCAGCCCAGGTTTGATTCGTACCCTGTATGACCCGACCTGCGGCACGGGTGGCTTCCTCACCGATGCTATGAACCATGTGGGGGACTACGGTAACCGCGACAAGATCCCGCCAGTGCTGGTGCCGCACGGGCAGGAGTTGGAGCCGGAAACCCATGCGGTTTGTGTGGCCGGTATGCTGATCCGCCGTTTGGAGTCCGACCCTGGCCGAGATCTGTCGAAGAACATTCGTCAGGGCAGCACGCTGTCCAACGACCAGTTTGCCGGTGAGCGTTTCCACTACTGCCTGTCCAATCCGCCTTTTGGCAAGAAATGGGAGAAGGACAAAAACGCCGTCGAAGCGGAACACAAAAAAGGCGAATTGGGCCGCTTTGGGCCGGGCCTGCCAAAAATCAGCGATGGCTCCATGCTGTTTTTGATGCACCTGGCGAGCAAGCTAGAACTGCCGATCAACGGCGGTGGCCGCGCCGCTATCGTGCTGTCGGGTTCGCCACTGTTTAACGGCGGTGCCGCGTCTGGCGAATCGGAAATCCGCCGTTGGTTGCTGGAAGACGACCTGATTGAAGCCATTGTGGCTCTGCCAACGGATCTGTTCTTCCGCACCAATATCGCCACCTACCTGTGGATTCTGTCCAACAAGAAGCCTCAGGAGCGCAAAGGCAAGGTGCAGTTGATCAACGCCACCGACCTGTGGACTTCAATCCGCAACGAGGGCAACAAGCGCCGTATTGTCAGCGATGAGCAGCGCCGCCAGATTCTGGACATCTACGCAGCAGGCGAAACCGGTGCGCTTTCCCGGATGCTGGACTACCGTACCTTTGGCTACCGCCGTATCAGGGTCCTGCGCCCGCTGCGCATGACCCTAGAGCTGGATAAGGTGGGTATGGAGCGGTTGGAAGCCGAAGCTGCCTGGGAAAAGCTCTCTGACGCGCATCAGACATTCTGGCGCGAAGCCCTCAAGCCGCTGATCGGGCAAACGCAGCCCTATAGCTGGGCAGAAACCTTTGTTAGCAACTCGATCAAGTCCGATGAAGCCAAGCAGCTCAAGGTCAAATCCAACAAGACATTGATCACCGCGCTAATCAACGCCTTTGGTCACAAAGACCCGAAAGCCGAGCCAGTCACGGATTCAAACGGCGAGCTGGTGCCAGACACAGATTTAACTGATTACGAGAACGTCCCCTATCTGGAGGACATCGACGACTACTTTGCCCGCGAAGTGCTTCCTCATGTGCCGGATGCCTGGCTGGATGAGAGCTTTACCGATGCCAGGGATGGTCAATTGGGCCGCGTTGGCTACGAGATCAACTTCAACCGCTTCTTCTACCAGTACCAGCCGCCGCGCAAGCTGCATGATATTGATGAAGACCTGAAGCAAGTAGAAGCCGAGATTGCCGCGCTACTGGCGGAGGTGGCCAGCGAATGAGCCAGTACAGAGCATATCTCGCATATAAGGATTCCGGTATTGAGTGGATTGGGCAGGTGCCGGAGGAATGGAAAACAGGAAAATTAAAGCATCTAGGAACATTGAAAGGAGGTTCTGGATTTCCAACTGATATGCAGGGGCAACCTGATAATGAATTACCATTCTATAAGGTAGGCGATTTATCAAAATCACGAGATAACATCTCGCTGAATGGGTCTTCTAATACAATATCAAGAAAAGACGCTAAGGAGTTGGGTGCGACTGTATTTCCAGAAAACACAATCTCATGGGCAAAAATTGGGGCTGCTTTATTCCTTAATAGAAGAAGGATCTCAAAAACAGCATGTTGTTTAGACAACAACATGACAGGATTTGTTGTTGACTCTAAAAAGGTACCTATTCAGTACGCTTTTTATTTGATGAATGCCATCGATTTTTCGTTCTTTGCTAGGCCGGGAGCAGTTCCAAGTTTGTCTGAAGGTGAGCAATCAGCCATCCCCATTGCAATCCCATCTTATGAAGAAAGTTTTTCCATCGCCGCCACCCTTGACCGCGAAACCGCCCGTATTGATGCGCTTGTCGAGAAGAAAACCCGCTTTATCGAGCTACTGAAGGAAAAGCGCCAGGCGCTGATTACCCATGCTGTCACCAAGGGCCTAGACCCCAACGCGAAGATGAAGGATTCCGGCATTGAGTGGATTGGGGAGGTGCCGGAGCATTGGGAGGTTAAACCCTTCTTCGCTTTGGTTACAGAACTGAACCGAAAGAATGTTGGCCTAGTTGAAACCAATATTCTGTCCCTCAGCTACGGAAACATCATCCAGAAGCCTGAAACTAGAAATATGGGGTTAACGCCAGAGTCTTATGAAACCTATCAAATCGTAGAGTCTGGCGAAACTGTATTTAGATTCACCGATCTGCAAAACGACAAACATAGCTTGCGCTCAGCCCTGGTTACGCAAAGAGGAATCATTACCTCTGCGTATATGGCCGTAAAACCGCACAGTATTGATTCTACATATTTTGCATGGTTGATGCGTTCGTATGACCTTTGTAAAGTCTTTTATGCAATGGGTGGAGGATTAAGGCAGTCATTGAAATTTGAAGATGTCAGAAGGCTTCCAGTACTTATCCCTCCGGTCGATGAGCAGAGCGCAATTACCAATACAATCAATGCTGGAACTGCTCGTATTGATGCCCTAGTCGAGAAAACAGAACAAAGCATCACTCTGCTCAAAGAACGCCGCGCCGCCTTTATCACCGCCGCTGTCACCGGCCAGATTGATTTGCGAGGAAAACAATAAATGCAATCAGCAGCACATCAGGAAAAACACTTCCAGCAATACATCATCGACCGGTTGGTAGAGCAGGGCTGGAAGCTGGGTGATTCCAAGTTCTACGACACCGAGCGGGCGGTGTACCCCGAAGACCTGGAAAGCTGGATCAAAACCAGCGGCCAGCAGGAAAAATGGGACAAGCTGGAACGGCTCAACGGGGCCAAAACCCTTGAAGTGCTGATGGATCGCTTGGATAAAGCACTGGAGAAACAAGGCACCATGCAGGTGTTGCGCCAGGGTTTTTCCATTGCCGGTTGCGGCCTGATCGAGATGACCGAGGCCGCGCCGGAAGACAGGCGTAATGAAGCGGTGATCAAGCGCTATCAGGCGAACATCCTGCGCGTGGTGCCGGAGCTGAAGTATCACCCCGCTCGTGAATTTGCCATTGATCTGGTGCTGTTTATCAACGGCCTTCCCGTGGCAACCGTCGAACTGAAGACCGACTTCACCCAGTCCTGCGAAGCGGCAATGGATCAGTACCGCAATGATCGTCTGCCGTATGACGCCAAGACCAAACGCCGGGAGCCATTGCTGACCTTCAAGCGCGGGGCGGTGGTGCATTTCGCCATGTCCGACTCTGAAATCATGATGGCGACCAAGCTGGATGGAGAAAACACCTTTTTCCTGCCGTTCAATAAGGGGCGCAAGGACGAAAACGGCACGGTACATGCGGGTAACCCGCCAGGTGAGATTAAGGCCGATGGTACTCAGGAATACCCGGTAGCCTACTTCTGGGAGGCGGTCTGCCAGCCGGATGCCTGGCTGCGGATTTTCCATAGCTTTGTCTACGTCGAGAAAAAGGACGTTGTAGATATTCAGGGCAACTGGTCGAAGAAAGAAACCCTGATTTTCCCGCGCTTCCACCAATGGACGGCAGTGAACCAGATGCTGGCCGATGCCCGCGAAAACGGCGCTGGCATGACCTACCTGTGTGACCACAGCGCCGGTTCCGGCAAGACCAGCACCATTTCCTGGACGGCCCATGACTTGGTGAAACTGCGCGAAGATAACGGCGACTCGGTATTTAACAGCGTGATCATTGTCACCGACCGTAATGTGCTAGACGGCCAGCTTCAGGACGCGGTGAAACAGATTGACCATCAGTTTGGGGTGATCGCCGCTATTGACCGGCAGAAGTCATCCAAGTCCAAGAGCAAGCAACTCTCGGAGGCCTTGTTGTCTGGCACGCCGATTGTGGTGGTCACGATCCAGACCTTCCCCTACGCGATGGAAGCCATCATCACTGACAAGGCCCTGAAAGGGAAAAACTTTGCTGTGATCATTGATGAGGCGCATAACTCGCAGACAGGCTCTACCGCCGCTAAGCTGCAAGCCGCGCTGGGGATGAGTGGGCAAGGCAAGATGTCCACCATGACGGTGGATGAATTGCTGGAACAACTGCAAAAGTCTCGGGCCCGCCCGGACAATATCAGCTATTTCGCCTTTACCGGTACGCCGAAGCACTCCACTTTGATGCTGTTCGGTCGCCCAACAGACCCGAGCCGGCCAGCCTCGAACGATAACCCTCCACAAGCCTTCCACCTGTACACCATGCGCCAGGCCATTGAGGAGAAATTCATTCTCGATGTGCTGAAAGGCTATGTGCCCTACAAAACGGCCTTCAACCTTTCCAAGCAGCTTGAAGACAGCAAGCGGGTAAGCGGCAAGGCCGCCAAACGCGCCCTGGCACAGTGGATGTCATTGCACCCCACCAATGTGACCCAGAAGGTGCAGTTTATCGTTGAGCACTTCACCAAGAACGTCGCGCACCGGCTCGATGGCAAGGCCAAGGCGATGGTGGTGACCAGCTCCCGTGCCGCTGCCATTCGCTACAAGAAGGCGTTTGACCGCTATATTGAGCAGCACAGCGAGTACGGCTTTATTCACTCACTGGTAGCCTTCTCCGGCAAGATGACTGGCAAGCAGGTGATGCACCAGGATGACGGTGAGTTTAAGGACGATGTATTTATCGTCGATGAGAACGAGGAGTTCACCGAGCAGAGCATGAACCCGGATATCCACGGGCAGGATTTGCGTTTTGCCTTTGACCGCCCTGAATACCGGGTGATGTTGGTGGCTGACAAGTTCCAGACTGGCTTTGACCAGCCCAAACTGGTAGCCATGTATGTAGACAAGAAAATCGCCAACCATGTGGAGATTGTGCAGACCTTCGCCCGCCTCAACCGGACGGCCCCCGGTAAGGATGAGGTCTTTATCATCGACTTTGTGAACGACCCAGAGAACGTGCGTCAGGCCTTTACCACCTATGACAAGGGTGCTCACATCGACGAAGTGCAAGACCTTAATGTGGTCTACGAGATCAAGGAGCGCTTGGACGAGCACGGCCTGTACGACGATAAGGACTTGGCCGCGTTCAAGGAAGCTCGCTTCAAGACCATTCGGGACATCACCCATACCAAATCGCCGCAGCACAAGGCGCTGTATGCCGCTACTGCTGGAGCGACGGCCTTGTATAACGACAAGATGAAAATGCTGCGTGATGGCATGGCGACCTGGGAAGCGGCTTTTGAGAAGGCCCGTGCCAAGGGTGATGAGGCAGGTATGAAGTCTGCCGATCACCATCAGGATGAGTATGCCGAGCAAATCAAGGCGCTGATTGGCTTCAAGTCGGATTTGGGGCGTTTTTGTCGTACCTACTCTTATATCGCCCAACTGATTGATTTTGGCGACCCGGAGTTGGAGAACTTCGCCGCGTTCGCCAAGCTGCTGCAAAAGCGTCTATTACACGAAGCTCCGGAAACGGTGGACTTGACCGGCCTGGTGCTCACCGGCTTTGACATCAATGCTCGTTCAGATAACGCGGAAGACGAAGGCGAAACCCCGGTACTGCAACCGATAGGTGCAGGCGGTGGTGGCGCGGCAGGCGACAAGCCGAAATTCGTCAAAGAGATTATCGAGAGGCTCAACAGCCTGTTTGGTGAGGCGACGCCGATCCAGGATCAGGTGGCTTTCGTTAATCAGATTTCAGCGATTACCGGTGAAAGCGATGTCGTCATGGCTCAGGTGGAAAGCAACACCCGTGAGCAGGCTATGAAAGGCAACCTCCCCGGTGCGGTTCAGCAAGCGGTGGTTCGTGCTTTGTCCAGTCATCAGAAGCTGGCAACCCAGGTGCTCAAGTCTGACCGTCAGGGCATGACCGCATTGGTTGATATGGTGTATGACCTGCTGCGCGAAGGCAAAGACATCGACCTGGATATGGATTAAGCCGATGCTTGACCTGCTGAATCTGCCAGGCATCAAGCCTGTCGATATGCGCCACGAAGGCAAGTGCCTTGTGATAGTTGCTGAGCCGGTAACGGTCGAGGTGCCATTATGTGGGGACTGCAACACCCCTATGCACAGACACGGTACGCGCAAAAACAAGTTCATGGACACGCCGTTGTACATGGAGCCCGTCCGCCTTGAAGTTCAGCGCCCGCGCTTTCGCTGTGAGTCGTGCGGAAAAATGTCCATGCCGGAGTTGAGTTTTCTGGATGACAAACGCCGAGCCACCAAACGGCTGGTCGATGTTATTCGGCAACAGTGCCTGGGAACCACCTTCCATGCTTTAGCCGAGCAAACCGGTGTGGCGGTGAACACCGTCAAGAACATCGCTCACGATCTCATTGAGGAACTCTCCCAAACCGTTCGTTACGAAACCCCTGTCATCATGGGAATCGACGAAGTGAATCTGGCCGGCGGGTATCGCTGTGTAATCACCAACCTGGCAACCAACAACGTCTTTGATATGTTGGAGCATCGTACTCAAGAGCACCTGAAGCCCTTCTTCAAGGATTTGCCGGATGCTGACAAGGTGGAATGGGTCTGTACGGATATGTGGCGCCCCTTCAAGCGTTCCTTTGCTCAGTATCTGCCCAACGCCAAACTCGTGATCGACAAGTTCCATGTCGTCAAGATGGCCTCTGAAGCCCTGGAAGCGGAGCGCAAGAACTATCAGGCACAGTTAAGCAAAGAAGATCGGATTTATGTCAAAAAGTCCATTCGCTGGCTAACCCTGAAGCGGCCCGGCAACCTGACGCCCGCGGAGCAAAAGGCGCTGGAGGTTGTAAAGCAGGCGATCCCAGAACTTGCCGTGGCCTATGACTTCAAGGAAGCATTCTTCTGCATCTACGACGAACCCGACAAGCAGAGCGCTCAGAACGCCTTTGAGGCTTGGGAGAATAGCCTGCCGCCTTATGGCATGGAGCCTTTCAAAAAACTGGTGAAAACGGTACACAACCATTACGACGACATCTTTGCCTACTGGGATGCGCCGTTCTCAATCACCAATGGGTATACCGAAGGGCTCAACGGCTTGATCAAGATGTCCAACCGGTTAGGTCGGGGTTACAGCTATGACATCATCCGTGCAAAGACGTTGTACTC
Source organism: Aeromonas sp. WP2-W18-CRE-05 (assembly GCF_014168615.1). Lineage (NCBI taxonomy): Bacteria > Pseudomonadati > Pseudomonadota > Gammaproteobacteria > Aeromonadales > Aeromonadaceae > Aeromonas > Aeromonas sp. WP2-W18-CRE-05. Next base: position 1,423,669 of record NZ_AP021917.1, read on the forward strand.
CAAAGAAGCCCGCAAGGTCGGCAGTGGTATTCGAGCAGGACGAGGCAAGGTCGAGTATGGGCCGCACATTCCGACATTGTTGAAGCAGGCAGAAGGTGGGGAGTTGGATTAACGCGAGAGAGGGCGCGTCTGAGAATCCAACCAATGTTAGATTTTCGCAGAGTGGTGAAAAACAGAAAAATCCAACCAGAAGCACCTTTTTGTCCGACTAAGAATCTAGGGTTAGAATGGATGTATTCCAACCCTAGAATGCAAATAGCCTTTAAAATAATGGCTGTGTTATGCAGCTTGCACGAGAGAGCAATAACCTGAACATGCATGTCCAAACGTTAGAATCGTTCCCCCCTGAAGTTGTCAGTAAACTGCAGTACTACGTTTACCGGCTGATTGATCCACGCAATGGCGAAACATTTTATATCGGCAAGGGGAAGGGCAACCGGGTCTTTGCTCATGTCCAAGGCAGTGTTGAGGATGACGCTGTATCGGAAAAATTGGAGCGAATTCGCGCCATCCATCTTGCAGGGCTGGATGTGGTGCATGTTATTCATCGGCACGGTATGAACGAAAAAACGGCCTTTGAGGTCGAAGCGGCGCTGGTTGATGCCTATCCGGGGATCACCAATATCATGGATGGGCATGGCAATAGTGAATTTGGTGCCATGCACTCAACCGAGATCATCCAAAAGTACTGTGCTCCAACTGCCGAATTCCACCATAAGGCGCTGTTGATCAGTGTTAACCGTAGCGCATTAGAGCGGTCACTTTATGACGCAACCCGCTTTGCTTGGCGTCTTAATAAAGATAAGGCCTGCCAAGCAGATGTGATTTTAGCCACGGTGCAGGGGCTGATTGTCGGTGCATTTATTGCGCAGCAGTGGATTGACGCAACAGCTGAACATTTTCCAGGTAAAGAGACCATTGAAGGACGTTATGGCTTTGTTGGCCATGAGGCGTCTGAGGAGATCAAAGCCATGTATGTCGGCAAGAGGCTGCCCGATGAGTTTCGCAAGCGGGGAGCTTCAAACCCCATCAAATATACCTGGTCGTGAAAGCTCAGAGAGCACAAACGGCTGCCAAATATGCGCTTATCTTGTCCAATTGACATAAATCTTGAGTTTTGGTGACCTGGCTTCATAGAGCAATCGCCCTCTGAGGGGTAGAATGACGCTCCTTTGATAGCATGAACTGAGCGCCGTTAGGGTCAATAGAGCATTTATGAGTAGCGAAGAACACCTGGTTAAGCTGGGCTTTAAATTTGGTAAAAATGGGGCCCACTCGGCTAGAAGCTTGATGTATAGCGAGCTAAAAACGCTGCTGGATGGTCGCCCTGAGCAGGCAACCCGGCATGACTATCAGCAAGATATCGAGCTTTACAATGTGCTGCATAAAAGCAGCGACAATGCCCGCAAGTTGACGTTCCGCCACCTGGTCGATCTGTATGGTATCTCCCCGGATATCCCTTTGTTTCACGTGTTTCGCCAGCTATGGGAGCGAAGTGAAGAGGCTCAACCTCTGTTGACCTTGCAACTTGCGCTGGCCAGGGACCCGTTATTAAGGCAGACCCAGTCGTTGATTAGTACGACCCCGTTGGGAGACATACTGGAACGTGAACAGGTGGAACACGTTTTAGCCGCCCCCGACCCTAACCGTTTCAGCCCGGCTTCCCTGCGCTCGTTTGCCCAGAATATCAACGGCAGTTGGACGCACGCCGGGTTCCTGCAAGGCAAATACAAAAAGGTGAGAACCAGTCCGGTCGTGACCTATGTCAATGCGGCATTTGCACTCTTTCTCGGTCACTGTGAAGGGCGTGCCGGACAAGGGTTGTTTCAGACTCCATGGTTTCAACTGCTAAGCCTGGATCCGGCAGAGGGATATGAGCTGGCCTACATGGCATCGCTGCATGGCGTAATTAGCTACAAGCAGGCTAGTGGCATTGTCGAAATCCGCTTCCCCCTCTGGCCAATAGCGCCAGCATCTTGAGGAGAACGAGAGCATGGGTGATCGCCTCTCAAAACTGATTAAGCGTTTTACCACTTATATCTCGGTGCCTTGGCGCTCGGTGCTATCTGCCGAAGAGCGCGCTGTCTTTGTGGTGTACCACAAAGAAGATGAGTTAAAGCTGCGGGCTCGGGTCACTGAATTTCAACTGGCCGTTGAGCAGCATGGTCACTGCTGGCAGTTGTTGGATATCACAGATGCCTTCCCCAAGTGGATGGGGGAACACGACTATGCAGACGCCTATTTCGCCGAGCCGGAGCTGCTAGTGGGCAGTTATGAATTTTTTGCCGAAGAGCTGGCCGAGCGTCTGAAAGAGGAAGTCGATAAAACCCTGGGGAGCAACGATGTAGTGGCCCTGCTGGGCACTGGCACGCTGTTTGGTTTTGCCTCTGTTTCTGGGTTGGTGAAGGCGCTCTCTCCAGTGGTAAAAGGCAAGCTGGTGGTCTTCTTCCCCGGCGAGTATCACGACAACAACTTTAGTCTGTTAGATGCCAAGGATGGGTGGGGATATCACGCCACCGCCATCTGTCACCATAACGAATAACAACAAGGAATTACGGGATGCTAAATAGAGAGATTTACAGTAACGATCCGTTGCAATCTGAGTTGGCCAACAACGGTGTGGCCGTCGTCAACGATGATCAGAGTGCCGAGTCCTTCGCTACCCTGCGTTATGAGCTTAAAACCTTTGTCTGTGATGGCGCCTATGAGGCGGGCATGCAGAAAATTCTGGCGGCCTATCTGAGCAAGCTAGACGCCAAGGTTGAGCAGTCAGGGGTCTGGATCAGCGGTTTCTACGGATCGGGTAAATCTCACTTGGCCAAGATGTTGCGCACCTTCTGGACCAATCAACGCTTCTCTGATGGTGCCGATCCCTTGAGCCTGGCCGATCTCCCTGCAGGCATTCGCGAGCAATTTGCCAAGCTGTCACTGCTCTCCCAACAATACCAGGGTTTGCATGCCGCTTCGGGTACCCTGGGCGCGGGCAAGCGTGGCAACGTGCGCCTGGCGTTTCTCTCTATCATCTTCAAGTCGGTAGGGTTGCCAGAGCAATACCATCTAGCCCGCTTTGTGATGTGGTTGAAATCCCAAGGGGTGCTCGATGCCGTGCAACAGTATGTCAGGCTGCATGGCAAAGCAGTTGCAGATCAAGATCCTTGGCAAAGAGAGCTGCGTAATCTCTACGTCTCTCCTGTGATGGCTCAGGCACTGTTGCACCATTTCAGTGATTTGGCCACCAACGCCCCAGACATGTCCAAGGTACTGCGTGCACAGTTCCCAGAGGTCAAAGACATCACCAACGACGAGATGGTCGATGCGGTCATGGATGCCCTGGAACGTAATGGTCAGCTGCCGCTCACGCTGATCGTGCTTGATGAGGTGCAGCAGTATGTGGGCGGAGATGAAGACCGCGCCTTTGATGTGCAAGAGGTAATTGAAACCTGCTGCAAGGCGAGCCGCTTTAAATCACGCCTGCTGTTTGTTGCCACAGGGCAAAGTGCGCTAAGTGACACCCCTAACCTGCAACGCCTGATGGGCCGCTTTGTGGTCACAGTGCAACTGGCCGATACCGATGTGGATGCAGTGATCCGCAAAGTGATCCTGCAGAAAAAAGAGAGTGCCAAGGGGGCTGTCGAGGATCTGATCCAGAAAAACCTGGGCGAGATCAGCCGCCATCTGCGGGGCTCTAAGTTTGAACATCAACGGGATGACGAACAGTGGATGGTGGCCGACTATCCATTGCTGCCGGTGCGTCGCCGTTTCTGGGAAAAGTTGCTGCCCGCGCTGGATAAAACCGGCACCGGCTCACAGCTGCGTAATCAACTGCGTATCACTCATGAGGCAACCCGTTACGGGGCCGAAAAGGCGCTTGGCTGTCTGATCCCGGCCGATTTTATTTACGATCAAATCGTCAACGATCTGGTCAATAGCGGAGTAGTGGGGCAAGAGATCTATGCCGAGATTGGCAAGCTCAAAGATGGCTCGCCTGAAGAGGTCCTGCAGGGGCGGATCCTCTCCCTCATCCTGATGATCAGCAAATTGCCGAGCGAAATTGACTACGGCATTCACGCCAGTGCAGAAACCCTGGCTGACTTGCTGATCGAAGATTTGGAGAATGAGAAGCACGACCTGCGGCCACGAGTCAATGCGGCGCTGCAGGTGTTGGAAAAGGCCTCGCTGATCATGGCAGTGCAGTCTGCAAGTGGCGTTGAGTATCGCCTGCAAACGGCCGAGAGCCAGGCTTGGTATGACATGTATCGCCAGCAGCAAGCGGAGCTCCGTGCCGATCCAGCACGACTCGATGGCCTGCGCAATCAACTGGTGCACACCATAGTGCGCAAGTTGGTCAGCCAAGTGCGCCTTACCCAAGGCCAGGTGGCAGAGGGGCGCACCCTGAATGTTGCGTTCGATGATGAGTTGCCCAACGATGCACAAGAGAAGCTCTACGTCTGGGCACCGGGATTACCGGAGCGGCAATTGCAAGATTTGGCGCGCGCAGATAGCGCAGATAATGGCACCCTTTATCTTTATATCCCCTCAGAGGGTAAGAGCAAGCTTAACGCAGCCATCGTTGAGAAGCAGGCGGCCACCATGACCCTGGACGTCAAACAAAATGCGGTGATGACCGAAGCGGGTAAAGAGGCCCGTGCCGCCATGATGTCGAGCCAGCGCAATGCCGAAGCAGAGGTCAAACGCTTGACCGCTGAGATGGAAGGGATGATGTGGCTGCGCCTCTCTGGTGGCAGTGAAGTGGGGGGAGATACCTTGGTGGCGCAACTGCAAGCTGGGGCCGAAACGGCCTGCGTGCGCCTCTATCGCAACTTCGATATGGCAGATCACAAGGAGTGGGCCAAGGTTTACACCCGTGCCAGCCAGGGGGATGCCGATGCGCTAGAGGCGATTGGCCACCAGGGTGAGGCACAAAACCTCCCGGTCTGCCGTGAAATCAAAAGGTTTATCGGGGTGATGAAAACCGGTAGTGAAGTGCGCGAACACTTTGGTAAAGCCCCTTACGGCTGGTCCCGCGACGCAATTGATGGCGCACTCTTTGCCATGTTGGCAGCTGGCGTACTTAAAGCCAGCGATGCCAAACTCAATGCCACTGATGCGCGTAGCCTGGAGCGCGCCCAGGTCGGCCCGACCCAGTTCCGTCCCGAAACGGCCACCATCAGCAAGGTGCAGCTAATCAAGGTGCGCAGCCTGATCAACAGCTTGGGGGTGAGTTGTAACGCCGGGGAAGAGAGCAGCAAGCTTGCCGACGCATTACAACAGGCCAAAGCGCTGGCTCGTCGTCTGGGGGGGGATGCCCCCTTGCCACTGCCCCCCTCAACCCAGCGACTCGATGAGCTGCTAATGCTCTCGGGCAATGATCAACTGCTCGCCGCTTTTGAAGGCAAAGAGGCGCTACAAGCCGAATTCGAGAGCTGGAAAGCGCAGCTTGAGCTGGTGGCCGAGCGCAAAGAGCAGTGGGACAACCTGCAAGGTCTGCTGCCCTACTGCCGTGAACTGGCGGTCTCTGGCGAGCTGAATCAAGAGTGCGAGGCCCTGCGTGCCGGTCGTACCCTGTTGCAAAGCCCTTCCCCGGTGCAGCCGCTACTCAACAAAGCCATAGACGCATTGCGTAACACCATCATGGCGCACTGTGACCGCTATGAGCAGGAGTACCAGGCCTGCTACCGCGAACTCGACAGTGACCCCAGTTGGGCCAAGCTCACTGGCGATCAGCAGAGCCAACTGCTCACCAAGCACGGCATTGCTAAGTTGCCAGCACTCAAACTGGGTAGCTTGCAAGAGGTGCAACAGAGCCTGGATAACTGCTCCTGGCAGGGGTGGAACGATCGCATTGCCGCCTTGCCCTCTTACTTTGCCAAGGCACTCAATGATGCAGTGACGCAGCTTAAACCCAAAGTCCGCCATATTTCTCTGCCCAAGCCGCTGATTGAATCAGAACAAGATCTAAAAGCCTGGCTGGCCCAGGTAGAAGATCAGGTGCGCAGCGAACTGGCCCAAGGTAACCCGGTGCGCGTCAGCTAGTGAGCAACGCAAACCCAAGATAACCAATATTTAGAGCGCAGCGGCACGTTGGCCGCTGCGCTGTTTAACCGAATCCCCGCATTCTATTTAAGGAACATGGGGTCACCCATCTTCCACATATCGAGCTAACACCATGAGACAAGCCCTGGATAAGACCCTCAGAACCCAGCTGGAAAGCACCGTCCTTGCCGCCCGTGAGGTAGTTGAAACCGCCTGTCGGGAAGAGATTGAGCGCTTAGGGGTGGCTGATGCCACAGTGCCCGCCTTTCTAAACGACGCTCAGCGCAAGCTGCGCAACCGCCTGCGGGCCCACGCTCGCCAACTGGGCGACCCGCTTCACGATAATGGCAAGCAAGAGACCGCTCACCTGCTGGCCGAGATGGCCTACGAGCAGTGGCACCGCATGCTGTTTGCACGTTTTCTCGAGCAAAACGACCTGTTGATGTATGACGCTTATACCCCAGTCACCCTGGATGAGTGCGCAGAGCTGTTAGAAGAAGAGACAGATTGCGCCAGCGCCTGGGAGTTGGCAGGGCGCTTAGCTGCCAAGATGTTGCCCCAAGTGTTTAGGGTAGAGTCTCCGGTGCTGGCAGTACGCCTGCCCATCAACCATCAGCGCACCCTCGAAGGCTTGATCATGGCCCTGTCACCGGCAGTGTTTGAGGCGCAAGACAGCCTGGGTTGGTGCTATCAGTTCTGGCAGAGCAAGCGCAAGGACGAAGTCAACAAATCCGGCGTGCCCATCGGGGCTGATGAGCTCAGCCCGGTCACCCAGCTCTTTACCGAACCCTATATGGTCTCGTTCCTCTTGGATAACGCCCTGGGTGCCTGGTGGGCCAAACGTCGTCTCACCGATGATCACCTGCGTCATGCCAGCGATGAACAGGAATTGCGTGAGCGCGCAGCCATCCCAGGTGTGCCGCTTACTTACCTGCGCTTTGTTAAAGTGACGGATACTCAGGGTGATCTCTGGCAACCGGCTGGTGGCTGGTACGACGCCTGGCCTGAAGATATCAGCGAGCTAAAAACCCTCGACCCTTGCTGCGGCTCCGGTCACTTCCTAGTGGCCCTCTTTTTGATGCTGGTGCCGATGCGCATGCAGCTGGAAGGATGTGATGCCAATACCGCCATCGAGCGGGTGATCACACAAAACCTGCATGGCCTGGAGCTAGATGGCCGCTGTATCGAGATCGCCGCCTTTGCCCTGGCGCTCGAAGCCTGGCGCTTCCCCAATGCCGGTGGTTATCGGCCACTGCCTGCCTTGCAGCTCGCTTGCTCGGGGCAAGATGTGCTGGCCGCCAGCAATGAGTGGCAACAGCTTGCCAAGCAAAATCCAGAACTCGAGCCCGCCCTTGCTTGGCTGATGCGTCAGTTTAGCGATGCCCCTGTGCTCGGTAGCCTTATCGATATCAAGCGTGCCCACTATGAAGGCAAGGCTCAAGGTGCTCCGGCCCCCTGGCAGCAACTGCTCGATGCCCAAGCCCAAAGTGATGATGAAAGTAAAGATGCCAGTGTCGCTGCCCAAGGCTTGGCCCTAGCGGCCAAACTGTTGGCTGGGGGCTACCATCTGGTGGCTACCAATGTGCCTTATCTTGCTCGGAGTAAGCAGTGTGACAGCCTTAGAGACTTTTGTGAGAATTATTACACCGAGGCGAAAACTGATCTGGCCACCGTTTTTTTGGAGCGCTGCCTCGATTTTAATCTGAAGGGCGGTAGTTCAACCATCGTCTTGCCACAAAACTGGTTATTTTTAGCCGGTTATAAGAAATTCCGCGAAAAAATGCTATCTGAACAGACGTGGAATATCTTGGCTCGTTTAGGTTCCAGAGCCTTTGAAACCATTTCAGGGGAGGTGGTACAAGCAATTTTAATTACACTTAGCAAAGGTATAGCATTTAAGGAGGCATTGCTATGTGGGGTAGATGTTTCAGGATCAAAAACAGCGCTAGAGAAAGAAAGGAAAATAAGATTCGATAATTTAAAGTCTGTAATGCAATCACGTCAATTAAAAAATCCAGATGCAAGAATTGCATTTGAAGAAATGGATGTTTCTTCATTACTGACAGGTCATGCAATCTCTGTTCAAGGCTTAGCTACTAGTGATGATCCGCAGTTTACCTGCTTTTTTTGGGAGCAAACGCCAGGAAATATTAAATGGGTAGGTTTACGCGGAACAACATCTGACACTAACTTATTTAGTGGTTACCAAAGACTGCTTTTATGGGAGGATGGCAGCGGAAAATATTTTAGGCATGCGATGGCCTTAAAAGAGGTAGGAAGACTTGGTGGGTGGAAATCAGGTACAGAGGCAAGAGGAAAAAAAGGGATTATTATATCTCAAATGAATAAAATACCTGTATCTATTTATGGCGGTGAATTTTATGATCACAACGCATGCGTTGTTGTACCCAATGTTGATGGTCAAATATCTGCACTATGGTGCTATTTATCTAGTGAAAAGTTCTATGATGAAGTCAGACTAATTGATCAATCACTCAAACCGTCAAACAATACATTTTTAGCGGTTCCCTTTGATGAACACTTTTGGACTCAGAAAGCTGCTGAAACTTACCCCCAAGGTTTACCCAAACCGCATACCAATGACCCCACCCAATGGATCTTCCATGGCCACCCCTGCGCCTCAGTAGTGTGGGACGACGCCAGCAAATGGACCAAAGAGGGGCCGGTGCGCTTTGATGAGACTGTACTGCAGGTAGCGGTAGCGCGCTTACTGGGTTATCAGTGGCCTGCCGAGCTGGACGAGGCGATGGAGCTGGCCGATGAGCAGCGCCAGCTGGTCGAAGAGGTTGCCAGGCTCAACATGTTTGCCGATGAAGATGGTATCGTCTGCCTCCCAGCTGTGCGCGGTGAAGCCCCGGGCCATACCCGATTGGAAAAATTGTTGGTGGCAGCCTATGAGGATGACTGGAAAAACGGTGCCCTGGATAAGCTGCTGACCGCCGTGGGCAGCAAGAGCCTGGAGCTGTGGCTGCGCGACAAGTTCTTCGAGCAGCACTGCAAACTGTTCCAACATAGACCCTTTATCTGGCATATCTGGGACGGCCTAAAAGATGGCTTCTCCGCCCTGGTCAACTACCACAAGCTCGATCGCTCCGGCTTAGAGCGCCTGATCTACACCTACCTGGGTGACTGGATCCGTATTCAGGAGCAGGGGGTAAAAGAAGCGCGCGATGGCGCCGAAGAGCGCCTGACCGCCGCCAAAAACCTGCAACAGCGCCTCGAGGCCATCTTGGCCGGTGAAAAGGGGCTCGATATCTTTGTACGCTGGAAACCCCTGGCCGAACAACCCATCGGTTGGGAACCGGACCTTAACGATGGTGTGCGCCTCAATATCCGCCCCTTCCTCAAAGCGGCCGATGTCGGCAAAAAAGGCGCCGGTATCCTGCGCTTTAAGCCGAATATCAATTGGAACAAGGATCGCGGTAACGACGTCGCCTCAGCCCCTTGGTACACTCTGGGCCTGCAATATGGCGAAAAAGAGGGGGCGCGCATTAACGATCACCACTTGTCGCTAGCAGACAAACGCGCCGCCAGAGCAAACCAACCCGAATGATGGAAGCCCTATGATCGATACGCTCAAGACGGTCAATGTTGGCCCTGCCCCTACCTTGTCGCTGGCCTTTGGCCAGCGGCTTAATCTGCTCACCGGCGATAATGGCTTGGGTAAGAGCTTTTTGCTGGATATCGCCTGGTGGGCGCTGACTCGCCGCTGGCCAGCTGAGATCAACCCTAAGCTCACCACAGGGCGTAAAGCCCTGCCCAGTGAGGTTGGGGAGGCGAGCATCAGCTTTTCATTTACCGCCAAGAGTAAACGTGAAGAGTACCAGAGTACCTTCGCCCGCCGTGAACAGAGCTGGACCGGCCGCCCCGGGCGGCCTGCCAACCCTGGCCTGGTGCTCTATGCCATGGCTGACGGGAGTTTCGCGCTGTGGGATCCGCACCGTAACTACTGGCGCACCCAGGGAGAGCTCGATATTCAAGAGCGTCTGCCCGCCTATGTCTTAAGCCCCAGTGAAGTATGGGATGGCCTGGCCAGCGGCGATGGCAGTTGGTTGTGTAATGGCCTTATTCGCGATCTGGCCAGCTGGCAAAAAGAGAAAGGGGCGGCATTTAAACACCTGAAAGCGGTGCTTAAGGCGCTCTCCCCTTCTCCTGAAGAGATCCTGACCCTGGGGGAGCTGACCCGGATCAGCCTGGATGATGCGCGGGATATCCCGACCATCCGGATGCCGTACCAAAAAGATGTGCCCGTGGTACACGCCTCATCAGGGATGCGGCGTATTTTAGCCCTAGCATATCTGTTGGTGTGGGCCTGGCAAGAGCACCAGCAGGCGGCCAAGCAATTGGGTGAACCGGTGACCCCCCAGATCACCTTCTTGATCGACGAGATTGAATCTCACCTGCACCCCAGCTGGCAGCGCAGCATAGTGCCCACCTTGCTAAGCGTCATGGGGTTGCTTGATAAACAGGCCAAGGTGCAGTTGATCACCGCGACCCATTCCCCCTTGGTGATGGCCTCGGTCGAGCCGCTGTTTGATGCCCGCCAAGATGCCTGGTTTGACCTGGATTTGGCCCAAGGCGAGGTGACGCTCACCCGGCGAGCTTTTGAGAAGCAGGGGGATGTCACCAGTTGGCTAACCAGTGACGCCTTTGACTTACCCAGTGGGCGACCCAAAGAGTACGAACAGTTGATCAAGCAGGCTTCGGCGCTCTTGGGGCAAGCGGCTCCAGATCCCCAGGCGCTCGCTACCATGTATCAGAAATTGCTGCTCGCGTTAAAGCCGACCGATGAGTTTCTGTTTCGCTGGCGTGCCATCTGCGATAAGAAGGGCTGGCCGTTATGATCCCGGTGCAATTGCAACCTGAGCCTGCCGATTTTGATGCCAGAGTGCGCCAGCCGGGGCGCGATTGGTTAGCCACTCATGGCATAGCGCTCAATGCCCCACCGCCGGATGCATCCAAGTTGCCCAACTATTGGACACACTCTAACAAGCAGTTGTGGGATACCTACAATGGTGTTTGCGCCTATCTGGCAATCTATTTTGAGTGGGTGATTGGCGCGGCCTCAACTGACCACTTTGTGGCCAAATCACAGAATGCCGGTGATGCCTATGAGTGGGATAACTACCGTCTAAGCGCCCTTGGGCCGAACCGCAATAAGAATAAGTTTGATGATGTGCTAGACCCCATCGGGTTGGCCCCTGAGACCTTTATCATCAACTTTGCCAATGGCGAGATTGCGGTCAACCATTCGCGCTATCCTGCCGGAACCGTTCATGCAGCGGATGCTGCGGCAACTATTACCCGTCTCAAGCTCGATAGCCCGGAGCATAATCAGATGCGCGCCCGGCATTATGACAACTACTTGAAAAATGACTGTTCGCTCGCTTTTTTACAACGCCACTCTCCCTTTGTTCATGGCGAGCTGATCCGCCAAGGGTTGGCTTAAGCCTTAAGACGCGAAACAGAATCGAGAATTACATGCAAGTTATCGACTATCTGGTTACTCAATTGCGCGACAGCGCGCGTTATAACTCTCAGGTGCAGGTACCGCCCGCAGTGGTGCTCTGGACCGATGAAACCCGGCAGTGGCAAGCAGCCATGCCGATTATTAAGCGCTATCTACCCGAGCTACTCGAGCTGGGGGAGTATCGACCCACCGAGCGCACCGGTCCCGCAATTTGGCTAAAGTGCATGATTGCAGGTACTGCACCAGAGCAATCCCTGTCTGCTGATGCCATCCCGATCCTCTATCTGCCCGGCGTCAGTCGCAAAGATCTGCGTGCCATCGACCAATGTTCGCTTGCCCTGCAACCCCTTGCCGAGTTGCAGTATCGCGGCTGCTGGTGGGCCTATAACACTGCAGGTCGGGATTGGAGCGTGGGCTCTTTTTTAAGTAATCCCAAAGTGGGGTTGCAGCTTGATGTCGCCAAAGATGGTAAAACTCAGCAAGCGTTGCTAGAGGTGTTGCCTGATCTGCTTGAAGCCCAGGCCGTTAGTTTGCAGGGCAAACGGTTAGAAACTAGCGATCTCTATGCGTTGGCGGGGGGCGACCCAATCCGCAATATGCTGGCTTGGCTCAATGAGCCTGAGGCCATCCAAAAGGAGTGGCAGCAGAGCAACCGCTGGCAGCACTTCTGTGGTCAGAGCCAAGATGCGTTTGGTGTTGACCCTGCCAATGCTGAGATCTCGTCGTTGTTGCCGCTGCTGTGCGATGCACAGGGACCCTGGCAAGCGGTGTGGGAGCGTTTTAGCGACACCGCCGCACACCACTCTTCATTGATTAAGGCACTGCATCAGGTGCAGCCCAGCGAATTGCTCTCTGAGCCAGCCCGCTACCCCTTTTGCAATGAGCATGAAGAGCAACGGCTGGCGCAGACGCTCACCACCTTGGTTAACGAGGAGGTAGCAACCATTCGTACCCACCTGGCGTCGCTTAACGTTGAGCATGCAGCCCGGCGTGAGTGGTTGTGGGCTGGGCTCGGGCTCTCACCCTGGGCGATGTTGCTTGATCCGTTAAGCCAGCTGAGTGAACTGACACGACAGCCACTGGGTGGGCCGGATATCGAGACCATGGCCAGCTATTACCAGGAGAAGGTATGGCAGACCGATGATCTTGCCCTGCAAGTGATGGCCTTGGCGAGCGATAGCGCTATGGAGCAGGTAGCCGCCGCGCTGCTTGGCAAACTCTATACCCCTTGGTTGGAAGCTGTGACCCTGCACTTCCAGCACTTGGTGAAGAGCCAGGGTTATCCGGGTGGCCAGGGGGTGCAAGAGCCGGTCGGAGCATACCAGGGGGCCAGTACCGTACTCTTTTTTGTCGATGGGTTGCGTCTTGATATGGGCCATCGTCTTATGCATCTTTTGGCGCAGGCTAACCTACATGCCAGCTTGAAAACCCGCTGGAGCGCACTCCCTAGTCTGACGGCGACAGCGAAAGCGGCAGTGACCCCCCTTAGCCCTTTATTAACCGGTGATCTGGAAAGCGATAAATTTGTCCCGCAATTTGCCGACAGTGGGGCTGATTTCTCGAGCCATCATTTCAAGAAAGGGTTAGCCCAAGCGGGTTGGCAATATCTGGAAGGGCACGACTGTGGTGAGCCAGAACAAGGTAAGGCTTGGGTGCAGTGTGGTGACCTGGATAATCTTGGGCACGAGCGTCAGCAGAGCCTGCCGAGATTTATCGATCATGCCTTAAAGGGGGTGGTTGAGCGGATTGTGAGTCTATTGGATGCCGGTTGGACCAGAGTACATGTGGTGACCGACCATGGCTGGTTATGGAGCCCAGAGAAGCTACCTAAAGCAGAGCTGACCAAACACATGGCAGAACTGCGCACGCCACGCTGCGCCATTTTGAAAGGTAATGGCCAGAGTGACTACCTGCAATGCCCCTGGCATTGGAACCCCGCAGTACGAGTAGTGATGGCCCCCGGGATCAGTTTGTTCCAGGCAGGGGATTACTACAATCACGGTGGTGTAAGTCTGCAAGAATGTTTAACGCCAGAGCTGATGGTTTCTAAGTAACAGAGATAAAGGTGGGAGTTGTGAGTACAACTCCCTTTATTGAGATGGCGAAGTGTAGTGGTCTAATCATCCCGGACACCATTTTAGGTGGTACAGTCGCCACCATGACTTGAGGTGTTCAATGACAAGATTACGTCGCTCATTTACTGCTGAATTCAAACTCGAAGCCGCATCCCTGGTACTCGACCAGGGATACTCTGTCCCCGAAGCCAGCCGTTCACTGGATGTCGGTGAAACCATACTTCGCCGATGGGTTCAGCAGCTTCAATCCGAACGAACCGGCACCACCCCAATCGGCAAGGCGCTGACCCCGGAGCAGCAGAAAATCCAGGAGCTGGAAGCCCGCATCAACCGGCTCGAGCGCGAAAAGGACATTCTAAAAAAGGCTACGGCTCTCTTGATGACGGACGAGTTCAAACGTACGCGCTGATAGACCGATTAAGAGAGCAAGCCCCTATCACTCTGGTCTGCTGTGCTTTCGATGTTCCAACATCCTGTTTTTACGACTATCTGGCCCGCAAGCGGACGATTAACCGTGAGCGGATGCAGCAACGCAGCGAGTTGCGCCGTTTGTTCAAAGAGAGCCGGAACTCAGCGGGCAGCCGCGCCTTGATGTCGATGATGCGAGAGCTGGGGCATCAGATTGGCCGATTCAAAGTGCGCAGTCTGATGAAGGAGGTCGGTCTGGTATCCAAGCAACCGGGCGCTCATCGCTATCAGGTCGCCCGGTCTGAACGACCGGATATTCCCAATCTGCTGGCCCGTGAATTTGATGTCCAGCAGCCCAATCAGGTGTGGTGTGGCGATATCACCTACGTCTGGGCAGGTGGTCGTTGGAATTATCTGGCGGTGGTGCTCGACCTTTATGCCCGCCGAGTCGTGGGCTGGGCGATGTCTGACAAGCCTGATGCAGAGCTGGTAATAAAAGCGCTCGAGATGGCCTATCAGCAGCGGGGTTGCCCATCAGGTGTGCTGTTTCACTCCGACCAAGGCAGCCAATATGGCAGCCGGGCATTTCGGCAGCGGCTGTGGCGCCATCGCATGACCCAGAGCATGAGTCGGCGTGGCAACTGTTGGGATAATGCACCGATGGAGCGGTTGTTCAGGAGTCTGAAGACAGAGTGGCTCCCGACAACGGGATATATGAACCTGCGGGAGGCGAAGCGGGATATCAGCTATTACCTGATGGATTACTACAACTGGCGGCGTCCACATCAACACAATGACGGGAGCGCGCCAGCAAAAGCCGAGGATCGGCCTAACCAAGTGTCCGGATTTAGTTGACCACTACAAAGAAAATAAGAAAAGATAAAAAAGTCGTTAGATTAGCCAATCTTGTCCGACATCGAGCACCGACTAGGTCGCGAAGTGTCTGGGATATTGTTGCTGCCGCGCGTCGGGTGCAACAGCCTGTGCATGCGGAGCAGGATGAATGCTCTTTGGTCATTTCCCCTGCAGAGGGGTGGCCGTACTCAAGAATGGAATCATCAGCGAGCATGGAAGATTATATTCGAATTTATTATCATCGGGATTATCTATTCAAAAAATTGAATGCCACACCAATTGTATGGGGGACTCATGATAGAAAGCCTAAAACTAAAACAACGCGACGTGAAACATTAACGCTCCTTAGAGCGAACAATGCCGAAAAATTTGCCTGGCCCACAACCACTGTTTTCACATCCAATCATTCATTGACGGAAATCAACTGGCCTAAGATTGGTATTTTACAAGCAGTTGGATATCGAGTTGGTGATAAGGGACTATTTAAAAATCAACGGCAAAATATTTTAAGTGAAGTCTATAATAGTGAATTACCATTAGTCGAAAGCCAACTTTATATGAATGAATGGGGCCCCCCTAAATCATCACAACGATTGTATAAGGTTGCATATACTATCGCATCCTCATGTACAGAACCTTAAGCGGCAAGCGAATTAATAATACCGTCTAACGTGTTGTTTTGCTTGGATTTTCTCTGCCTACTCTTTTTGCCGTTTTTGGATAAATACACCATTGCCCACTCCAACTTCTCTGTTATTTCCTGCCACGCACCATGGATGATGCTCGCCAATATCGGCATTAACCAAAGCGCGCTGTTTTTGGCAATCTTCAGCATCGATAACTCCGCGCTGCCAATCAGCGTCAGCGCCAGCCGACGTTTGACCAGCAAGGCCAGCAAACTAGCCCAGATCAAGCCTTCCGCTATCGCTTTTTGTCGTGTCGCGAACGCCTTCAACCGGTTATGTGATTTCAGCTCTTTGAACAACAGTTCGATCTGCCAACGGCAACGATACAATGCCATCACCTTCTCGGCTGGCCATCGCTCACGCGGAAGATTGGTCATCCATATACAGAACCGTTTTTCCTCTGCAAACCAACGTCTTATGAGTCGATATTTATACTTTCCCGAACTCACATCCAGATCCAGAACCTCGGCTCTGCAGCTTCTCCGATCGATATCCTTGAGCTTTTTTCCGAGTAACTTGGGCATTTCCCTGCCGTCCTGTCGGTAAGCTGCCTGTACTTTGGGATTGAGATTTTGACTCCCTCTGACCAGATAGCTTCCTTTGGCTTTGGTCACATCAGCAAAGTACTCGCGGCTGATGTAACCGGCATCCGCCAATAACAGTTTGTTATTTAACGAATTTGCGGCCGGAAGATGCTTGCGCTCCGATTCGGTATCCGCCGTGATACTCATCGATATCGGCGACTGGTCCAGCAAGGACATGGTCATATGACACTCTACCGCAGCGGGGCTGTGCTTATTGAATCGGCCCGGGAAATGTTCTGCCAATTGCGGATGTAACGCGAATGACGACCCGTCCTGCAGCAGTACCTGCTCAAAGCCTGCCAGTCCGTGGGCGTCCGGTAGACACTCCTTGAGGCGTAAGGCGATGGCTCGTTCAACCAGTGCGCGCATGAACAAGGGAAAACCCTGCTTGCGTAACTGGTTGTGAAAGGGTTTATACGCTATTTGGTCAGTATCATGGAGCTGCAACGCATTGAAATGGCGATGCAAACCAGCAATACCATCCACCTTGTCGCAACCAAGCCCTGAGAGCAGAGCCGGGAGTAGTCTCGCAGGCTGGATATCCCGGAGTCGCTGACAAAAACCGGTAAATTTACCGATCCGGTTGAGTTCAGAAGAGCTAAGAAGTTGCTTGAGGTACTGGGTTGCATTGATAATAGTCATGGCTTCGGGCGTGTCGGTTTTTTTTTGCGATTAAATCAGATCACAAACGAAGCCTTTTTTCTATCTATTTCAATTGGTTGTAGCTAAAGATCCTGTACATGATCGCATCCTTGGTTAGAAATGCGAAAAGAAAAACCAAGGCTGATATGCGACGTGCAGTGAGTGATTGGGAGGATGATCTCTCTTGGTTACGGAGTAAGTATTATGTTGATATGATGTGGGACTGGCCATCTACATAACGAACATGGCCAGACGATACAGTCAACTTTTGAAAATTGAATGTTCTTGGATTCTGCTTGTCGAGATATTTACTTCACCATTTACAGCAGACTGCATCTCTCCACGTGTAAACAAAACGATGATGGTATCATCATAGTCAATCTCTAGGGCCGCAGATAATTCAATAAGGTCATCTTCATCCATAGTGCGTTTATAGGCACTCTGTTGCCGTGATAAGTTGTACACGCTGAAAATGGTCGCCATCAATCGCTTGCTATCTGTGCTCTCACCACCACCAGGATTGACGACCTGGTTAAATATTAATGGCTTACCCTGATCAAGGGTTTTAATAAATGATAAAGTTCGTGCTTTGGCACAACTATCGGTAAAGTCATTGTAGGTGGCGCCATTGACCCACTGTGCCTTGATCCAGTTCTGATGTTCCCCTCGCAAAGCCCGACCACTTTTTATAAACGGTCCACCGTCTTTAAGATACTCATCTCGAATCAGTCTGATAGCTTCTAATTCATCGTTATCGAGTTTGTAGCCGCTAAAGTCTGGCTCAATCTCATGCAGTTTCGCGGGGACTATGCGATAACGCTCAGTTAAATAGATAAACTGGTCTGGCTGGATAGTGGTTTTTACGGAGTGCCCGACACTACTGCTAATGGTGAGGCCACGGTCAAAACCTGCGACATCATAACGTTGGCAGATATGTTCAAACTGAGCATGTAAGGCTGAAAAGTCACAGTGTTCAGATTGAGACTCAAGATGATCAAGTAATTCACTATATGCACCAACCGCATCAAGGTTAGTATAATGGATTGCCTTGGTGTTGTTATGGTAGCCACATGCTCGACCAATATTTGCCTGGACGATTGCCGCTATATTTGAGATGGTGCTATCCCAGCTGTTAATTAACTCCTCTTTCATTTTTGAGCCGAAGTTTATGCCTGCTCGAAAGCCGGCAACTGTAATAGCAATGAGTTTATCATCAAAGAGGCTGGCGCCATCATAAGCGTATTTGAAGTCTTGAATCGAGCTAATTTCATGTTCTTCGACACCAGCTAGCTTTTGGCCAATAATAAAAATCTGGTCTTCTGCAATCCCTTGCTCAAGCAGAATGGCCTTCACTGAAGCAGCTGCGCCACTTTGTACCCTAACGAGGCTCCAACCTGGGCCTTGATGTTCAAGAAATTGTCTGATGAATCGTCTTCGCAATAGCGAGTCTTGGCAAAAATCTCGCTGTGTCGGATCGAGCTTCACGATCTGATGATGCTTGTGCATGCTCCGAATACCGTGGTAGTCGGAGCTTGTTTTGTGAAATACCAGTTGAGTGTGGTACTGATGTTTTAGAATTGAGTCAGCGCCAGCGGCATAGAGAGCGCTAAAAGGAGTTGCAGAGATAAATGCAATCTTACAAGCACTATTTTCACTATCAAGGTAATTGAATACATCACTGTAGCGGACGCCATCTTGATGAGTGCCGTAATGGCACTCATCAATGATGATCAATCGTGGCAGTTGATGCTTAAACTCGGATGCCAGAGTAAGCCGGAAATTTGTGAAATTACTCACGACCATGTTAGGGCATGCAGCGAAATCAGATTTGGCCTGCTCTAACAGCGCAAGGTCAGCCATCGTGACCAAGTACAAGGTATCTTTTAACTTGCGACGATCACATAAATCACTGTCAGATAATGAATTCCGCTGCAGACAACTAAGTGCTAAGGCAATACCAGACTTTCCTGATTGCATCTCTGCCGCGATAACGACAGCTCTTGAACCATTATCGAAATGACGAAAAGCACGCTGCGCCGCATTTATCTGATGTGAGAAGGTATTACCAGATAGTACTGATTCAACTTTTTCTCTATGCCGTGTTACCTGATTGTTCATGTGATTTTTTAACTCACTGAAACGTTGCGCTGTTGCTCAGAAAATTGTGATTCATCATGGATGATTGTTTCATTTTCTGGCAGTTCATTGGCGGCAGCTTTCATACGGCTTGCCTCGGCATTATATTCCCCACGCTTATAGAGTACGAACATTGTGTCATCGTGTTCTATACCAAAATGATCACACATTTCGTGAACATCATCTTCAGTCATGACCCATTTGCTGACATTATTGCGTCGGGACATGTTATAAATACTGAAAATGGTTGCTGTAACGAGCTTTTGCTCTGTGTATTCACCAGAGCCAGGCATGACAATAGTATTGAATTCTATAGGCTCTTGCTGAGCAACTTTTTGCGTAAAATTTAGGGTCCGTTCTTTCATCGTACCCTCTTTACGTGCTTTTTCCTTGTTATCATAGGAGTCGCCATTGACCCAATGAGCTTTTATCCAATTTTTCTTGGCGCCACGCATGGCACGAGAAGACTTTACCGAAGGACCAGAATCTCTGAGTAGCTCTTCACGTAGCAATGCTATGGCCTGCAGGATTAATTTATCCTCGGTATGCTGTGTGAAGTCGTAATCAGGATCAAGCAGCTTGGCTGGCACGGCAACGTAGCTATCGGTCATGTATGTTTCAACATCACCTATGGGTCGACGCCGCTTGTTTTTGACGGTTAATCCGACATCCAAACCATTGACATTAAACTCTTGGCATACATCTTCAAAAAATTCTTTGAGACCATCAAAATCAGAGGCGGCGTGTTCACTGGTATTTTTATCAAGGTAATCCAGGATTGCCCCATAGGCTTGTGCCGCATTAAGACTTGTGAAGTGATGTGCTTCTCGATTGTCATGGTACCCACAGGCTCTGCCAATGTTAGCTTGTACCACTGCTGCGACACTGGTTACTGTACTATCCCAGGTGGCAATTAGCCGCTGTTTCATATCTTGACCAAAATTAATCCCTGCGCGACAGCCTGCTACAGTAATAGCAATGAGCTTTTCGTCAAAGTCGATGCATTCATCGAACTCTTTTTTAAATCGCTCAATGGTAGTTAATTGATCTTCTGGGACACCACTGAGATCTTTGCCAAGAATATGAACATTCTGATCTGCAAATCCTGCTTGAATAAAACCATTTTTTGCCTCCATGGCGGCACCTGGCGGCACCCTGACCAATACCCATCCAGCACCTTCATGTTGTTCAAGTAAGTTCAGTAGTTTTTCTTTAGCAGGCGAGTCATCAAGAATATTCCTCGAGTCAGAATCCAATCCTGTGACTTTATTGTAACGCAGCATTTCCCGAACACCGTAGTACTCGTTACTGGTGCGATGGAATACCAATTTGGTATTAAAATCACGCCGTAAAATTGAGTTGCGAGCTGCCTCTTCGGCTGCTTCTGCAGCTTCGATAGCCTCTTTTTCTCTGTGATTATGTTTTGCTATTTCTTCTTCGTGCTTGGCAACATCATATTCAGTCTCTGCCGCATAGAGAGCCCCAAATGGCGTCGCAGAGATAAACACTACTTTGCAATCTTTATTCTCTTTTTCGAGGTAATCAAAAACCTTGCAGTACCGAATAGCTGCTGCATTTGAGCCATAGTGGCACTCGTCGATCAGGATCAGTTTGGGCGGATTGCCTTTAAAACTTCGCTCTAAATCTTGGTCGAATCGAATGAAGTTACTCACAACAACGTTTTTGGCATCTGTCAGATCTTTTTCTGCCTGCTCTAACAATGCAACGTCAGGCATGGTTACCAAATATAGAGTGTCTTTGAGCTTAGTTCGGTCGCAGATCTCTTCATCAGTCAGTGAGAGACGCTGCAAACAACAAAGAGCGAGTGCCACACCAGACTTACCAGCTTGCATCTCAGCAGCAGTGATAACCGCTCGGACATTACCACTCAGTGCATCGAATGTTTTTTGTGCTGCGATACGTTGATGATCGTGTAATTTTTTTCCTGTGAGGATGGCATTAACTTTTTGTCGCAAAGAGTCGGCTTTGGCTGTCATGAATAGGGGATCTGCGTGGTCAATAGATAGGTCTGTTAGTTTCACACAGCTGTCTGCGGGTTCCAACTGTGAGCGAGTAAAACTCTTGTGTTCAATCAAAAAAACAAGTTTGAAGGATGCCACGGCAAGTATCCTTGCCGTGGTCTGATGGTGCTCAACAGCACCCA
The DNA here is from genome assembly GCF_014168615.1 of Aeromonas sp. WP2-W18-CRE-05. NCBI lineage: Bacteria > Pseudomonadati > Pseudomonadota > Gammaproteobacteria > Aeromonadales > Aeromonadaceae > Aeromonas > Aeromonas sp. WP2-W18-CRE-05. The sequence goes on from NZ_AP021917.1 coordinate 1,444,743, forward strand.
CGCTCCGCGAGCGACACACATGTATGTGCGGTGATGATCACGTGATCTAACAGGCGTATCTCCACCAGCTGTAATACGCCTTTTAACTGCTCGGTGATCTGCAGGTCGGCTGAGCTGGGTTCCGCATAGCCTGAAGGATGGTTGTGGGCCAGTAGTACGGCTGCAGAATTATGTTTGAGTGCGCTTTTGAGAACTTCTCTGGGGTGTATAGTTGCAGCGCCTAACGTGCCCAAAAATAGCTCTTCGTAAGCCAGACACCGGTGCTGGTTATCGAGAAATAGAGCGACAAACACTTCTCGTTCCCTGGTCTGTAATATTGCTTGTAGTGCTTTTTGAGCCAAGTGTTTGTCGGTAATTGCGACACCCGTGGCCAGTTTCTGGCGAGCAATCTGATTGGCGATGGTCAACAGTTCCTCTTCGTTAAGCAGGTCGGTGACCCGATAGGTGCCGGGTTGCTCCCCGGCGATCAGTTTGTGATGCAACATGGTTAGGCTCCATACGCCATCGCCCCACCGCATTGGACGCGGCAGGCTAGGCGAAGTAGTTGGTTAATGGGTTACTGAATGGGGTGTGACAGCAGGCTTGGTTGGGAATGTTCAGGCCGCCAAGGTGTTCGGGTGTAGTCGTGCAGCGGAATGTGGTAACTGGTGGCTACTAGGGTGCCGAACTGGGTTAGCCAGCGGTGATCCGGGTGATCGCACAGCCATTGCGCCAGTCTGTCACCCCGTTCGTTTTCATAGCGTAGGTAGAGGGCGTAACCGGCTACCGGCTGGCCTTGGTCATTCACCACTTCAATCTGACCATCGTGCTCAAGGTAAGCCTCCAGCTCGATGGCGATCACGGCGTTAATCATCTTCGGTCTCCTTGTCAGGGATGGGGTCGCTCGCCACGGCATAGCCGCGATGGATGCAGATGCGCTGCAGGTCGGTCAAAAAGCTTGCCAGTACGCAAGGCTGCTCGGTGAGCGGCACCGGCCCTGCTTGGCAATGCCAGAAGCAATTGCGCTTGGGATCGATGCAGATCTCATCTCTCGGCTGACTCATGATGTGCCAGTCCTCGGCATTGGTGAGGGAGAGCAGTTGCCACTGCGCCCCGGACCAACGGACTTGCAGGGTGACGGTACGAGCTTGTTGGCTACCAGGTGTCAGGTGCAGCAGCCAGCGCTGACCACTGCGGGTGGGTGTTATCTTGGCGTTGGCGGCAACTTGTCCTAGCCACTGACGGGAGTAGTGGGAGAGAGCTAATTCATGGGGCATCGTGTCCTCCTAATCTCCTGCGACCGTGACGCTGAAGCATTCCAACCGGCAGTAGGCAATGAAGTTGCTCTGCCAGATATCGAACAACTCCCGCGCTTCGGTCAGCCGCAGCGGTCCCCAGCCCAACATGGTGTGTTCACCATCTAGAAAATTGAAATCGAGCTCCTTGCAGAGCTCGGCATCCTGCCCCAGCCCTTGATAACTGAAGTCGGTGACGTAATCGAACAGCCAACCATCGAGCCCACGGATCAAGCGGATCTCGACCGGATGCACACCTCCTTGTTCGACGCTGTAGCCGGGGTTGCGGAAGTTGAAAGTCAGTTGGGTTAAGCGCTCTAGATTGAGCTCGGTTTTAGCGGCTTCTTGGTCGAGCAGAACCAGCAATGCTTGTGCAACGGGCAGGGCAAAGCCGTCCCGGAAAAAGGGAATGGTCATGGTGTTCTCCGAATAAAGGGTTGGGGTTAGCGCAGTCGCCAGGGCAGAAGCCAGGTTGGTAGCTTGTTCGTCAGCGGTGTGAGCAGTGTGGGGAGAGTCGGCTTGGTGGTGCGAATTGGCGGCAGGGGCGTTTGTGCAATCGTGATGGCTAGCAAGACGGTACTCCACGCCTGGTCTACCTGCTCACTGTGGTGTACACCCTGGATACACCAGGTCACGAAGTGCTCGCAGTTGTTGAACTGCAGGTTGTAGGCCCGCTCTCCTAGCCGTTGATGCGCTCGCGCCAGGCTTTCGCTCGGACTGTAGTAACGGTGGCTGTATTCACGCAGGTAGCAGTCGCCATTGCCTGTAAATATCTCCAACGATGAAACAATAATCCGCCCAGTCACCGGGCCTTCACTCGAGAAAGGACCGGTATAGTGAATAACTTGGTTATTGCCCGCGTAGAGGCCGTGATGGTCGTAGCCCCATCGGCTTACGACCAGATGGTCACCAGGTTGCATGTCTGCTCCTTTTAGAAAACAAAAAGCCCGGTACGAGACCGGGCATAGCGAAGTGGAGTGGGCTCACTCGAAGGTGTAACCGGCATTTCCCCGGTCGGTATGAATAACCACCTCCAATACTCGGCACAGCGGTGTTGACTTGAGGGTGAACCGAGCTTGCTGTCCAAAGTTCATTGCAACAGGGAACACTTGCTTGATGTACTCTGGTTTTAACCGGTCTTTACTGGCGAGACAGGTGCTCCATTTCACACGACCGCTGACACAATCATCACTCGGCACTTCCCGAACCAGCTGACACTGGCCACGGTTGATGGTGATGTCTTTAATCGTGACAGGGTCATTACGAGACACAACCTGCAGTACGCCCTGTTGTGCGCGCAGTTCAAAGTTCAAGGGGGCGGCGGCTGGCTCAGGCTCTGGAGCCGGAAAGGCACAGTCGAAGGCCGCGTCCGTAGCGGCAGTTAGCGTCTCTTGTACACCCGCGACCGGCAGCTCAACGGTGCGGCCATCCTGGGTGATGGCTTGCAGCGACTTGGCTGAGCGCAGCGCGGCCCACATGTCATAGAACGCCTTACTGTCATTCCCTGCCACCATGCCGGATAGCGGGGGATAGGTATGGCCATCGATGCGTAGCCAAACGGTTTCAGTCGGTGCTTGGCCTGCTTGGTTGAGTTCGATGCGGCTAAGCTGGCCCATCCGGCACGATAGATAGAGATAGGTCGCGTCATCGACCGTTGCTGAGTACTCCGTTACCCCCTGACCCCAGCCATCGTTCCAGCGGCCATGGTCTCCAAACGCCAGCACGGCGGGCGTTAGCAGCAAGCCCAGTAGAGCTATTATCCATTGATGCATCCCACACTCCTTACACGGCATAGCCGAGGATATTGTTCATAAAGCTCTGAAAGGCGAAAAAGCCAATCAGTGCCCCGATGGCCTGCGGCCCCATAAGCCAAAACACTTTGGCCTTGAAGGTCTCGACTGCGCCGCTGGTCGAGATCCAGTCCGGGTGGGTAAAGCGGCGAAACCACTCCCCGATACACATGCCAACACCGGTAAAAAGCGTGCCGAACACGAAGGTGGCGGTCAGCCCCCAAAATCCAAGCCAGGGAGCTTTGCCGGTCCAGGCGATGTTGATGGTCAGGGCCAGAAAAAGCAGGCCCGCGATAGCAAAGTAACGTTTCATGATGTCTCCTTATGGATAAAAATGACTTTTCATTTCCCGTTGTCATGCGGTGGTTGCACAGCGGTAAATGAGGGTTGTGGAGTATTGGGTGATGGATTTCCTTTCGTTCTGAAATTCCCTGCCAAAGCACCAATGTCAACCTGATCGGTTGATCCTCACCCTTCAGGGTTCTTCATGTCAATGGGTCTATATCCAACCATAGAGGTTGGTTGGAGGACTTATGACAGATATCAACTTTGAGCAGTTAGCCAAGAACGTGGGCAAGGCTATTGGGCGTCAGCGTAACCAGGCCGGGTTTACCCAGGAGCAGGTGGCTGAACACCTCAATATCGGGATGGAGGCCGTCTCTCGAATGGAGCGGGGAATTGTGGTGCCGACCGTGGTGCGGCTGGCGGAGCTCGCTCAACTGTTTGGTTGTGAGCTAGCCGACTTTCTGCGTGAGACCAGTAACCGCCCGACCGAGCAGGGTATTGTGCTGAGCCAGCAATTGGCCCGGCTTGATGATGCCGACCGAACCCTGTTGCTGGAAACAGTGGAGCGGTTGGTAGATCGGTTGGCTCGTCCCCGCTGATCACCCGCCAGTTACTGGGGGAGGGGATGGGCTCCCTTTCCCCAATTTGTTGGTGAGTGGGCTCCTTCTTGGTTGTGGCCTCTGCGGTGTTCTGGTTGCTTGGCTTTGCGGTGCGTTAAGCGAGGTAGTCGCCACTGCATCAGCGTTACCATTCGCTGTCTCGTCGCTGTTAGCTTCGGGATAGAACTCCTCCAGCAGCATCGGCACCTCTTCATCGATATCCTCAAACTGGCCGTTACGCAGCAACTCGCGCGCGGCCTGCTCCATCTGGTCGATGGCGAGTCCCGCCTCTTGGTCACGCTGGGCGGCCTCGTGTGCCTGTCTGATTGCCTCGGTCAGGTTGGTCTCTTCCCGCAAGGTCAAATCCACGTAGTAGACCGGTGTGCGGTAGGACTGGGTGGTGCTTTTGGCTCGCAACCGCAGGGTGAGCGGCAAATAACGGGTGTGACCACCGCTCACGGCCTCCAGGTATTTCAGTCGAGCCGACAGAGTGCGCACCGAGTTGTAGCCGGTGGTTCGGAAGATAAAGCTGCCCAGCTCATCCCCTTGCCCCTCCACAAACAGGTTCAGTCGCCCGTACAGCTTGCAGCCCTGTTGCCCTGCAAAGGCGCAGCGCTCTGGTCCAGAGCAGCTGACCTCCTCCATGCCTTGTGCTCCCACACGTCTTGCCACCTCCCCATTCCCGACACACAGCGGCCTGCCAGTCTGCCGATCAAAGGCGCTGTATTCCGCCCGCAGATTCAAGTCGCTGTCGTTGAACAACACCCGCACCGGAATGGCGCGGATCTTGGTTTGCTCCTGCCCTTGACCACTCTTTTGTGATGAGTAGTGTTGATGCAGGGGATGGAGCAACCATCCCCCTTTTTGTTGTACCTGAGTGGTGAGGGTGAAGCTGTCGTCCTTCTCCGGCACCCACTTATCTTGTTTTTGCACCAGCTTGCCGATGCAGATCCGCCCTATCACGGGCGGGGTAATCGCCAGTCCTTTGATCATGGTGTTTGCCTCAAGGGTTGAATGGTGAAACGGCGCACGCCGGGCACCGGTTTGACGTAACGGGTAAGCAAGTCGGGATGAGCCTGACCGAGCTTATCGAGATCCGGCGCCAGCCGATCTTGGCTGCGCTTCCAGGTGATCTTGCCATCGGCAAACAACCCGGCTGTCGCTTCACCCAAAGTGGCTTGCAGCCGCTGCTTGAGTTGCGACTCCTGTAGCTCGACCGCTTCCTTTTGCTGACGCAAGCGCAGTAGCTCGCCAAACAGCTGGTTGAACTCGGGAGAATCGGAGAGATCCAGCGTCTGCCCATCGTCACGGGGGAAGAGCCAGCTCAGGGCATTGGCAGCATCACTGGAGCCGTCAGGCTCGGGCTGCTGGTCTTGTTGCACCATCTGCCAGAACTGCGCTTCCCGTTCGGTGAGATCCTGGATCTTCTCCTCATCGCGCTCGATGCGGTAAATCCGAAAATCCTGGCCACCGATCAGCACAGCCACTTCGGCCCAGACATGGCCGGTGACGGCCAGTTGATGGAGTACCTGACACTGGTAAGCCACCGGCACTCCTTCCTCCCACTGGGGGGCGCTGTGATAGCTGGCGGTCTTGATCTCCAGAATGCCCGGCCCATCGGGATGGCCGACTACCTCCCGGTCGAGGTTGGCGAGCATGAAGGGTTGTTCGGGGTGTTGCAGCACCGCATTGACCCGGCGCACCTTATAGCCGGTGCGTTTGGCGTAGACCTGCGCCAGCACCGGCTCCAGCTCAATGCCCCACAGCACCGCTTCCTTGTGGGAGATATCCTCCGGTTCTTTACGGCCGGTCTTCTCCAGCCACAGGCTGAGCGGACATTTGTAGGGGGAGAGGCCTACTGCCACAGCAGCATCGGAAGAACCAATGCCGAGCTTGCGGATAGCGAGCCACTGCTCGCGGGTTAAGTGGGTAGTAGAGGCCAGCCGCAGGGCTTGGCCGTATTTGGCTTTTGCTTTCATGACGACTCCTTGTTGACGGCATAAATGGCTATGCCCGGATTGGCTTGCGCCAGTCCGGGTGAGGTCGTTATGCGGTTTGAATGGGGAAGCGGAATTACTGCAGTAGGGTGAGGGCCTGATTCAGGGCTTGGGACTTGAGTTGTGCTCCCTGACCGAACCAAGCGGAATCGAGCCGGTGATCTTGGCTGCGAGCGCGGCGGTGGTGATCCACGTATTCCGTTACCGCATTGACCAGCCCCCAGGCGGTATTGCGGGAGCTGACAAGTTCTGAGCCCATGCCTGCGCCCTGATAGAGCTCATGCAGCCGTTGTACCGGCTTGGTGAGGATGATGTTCTCCTCATCGAGCGGTTGCGCCAACAGATCGCTGAAAAAGCGCAGCGCCTCTTCGGGGGCGACGGGCCGCTGTGCCAGCGCCTTGGTCTGTGCCTTGAACTCATCCCAATGGGAGAGCCCCAGCCCGAGCGACTCTTTGACGGTCGCCGCATCGAACTGAGTGGAGTGGGGCACCTTGATGGCTCCGGTAGCGCTGCGCAGTGCCATCTGCAGGGTGTTGTTGCAGACTACTCGCAGCGAGGTGAACTGCGCCGTGGTGCAGAGTGTGCCGTCGCAACTGGTCGCCAGCAGCAGATAGGACTTTACCAAGTCATTGCCTTTGAGTTTTAGGTCCTGACCTGTTTTAGCCAGAGCCCACAGCTTGCGGCCACCTTTGAGCGAGCCTGCTGTTTCCAGCTCAAAACCACCGGCTTCCACCAGGTCTTGATAGAAGTGCAGCACCTCATGAGGCTGTACCACGTTGTAGCGACTTGAGACCACCGACAGGGGGGCGAGGGTATCGGAGCGATACAGCACTTTGCTGTCGCTGTAGGGGCGGATATGCAGTGCATCGGAGGCGACGTTAAACATCACGTCGCTCTGCTCGATGGTCCAATCCATCCCGGCTGCCTGTAGCCAGATATCGAGAGATTGTTGCGGGGGCAAAATATTGCCAAGGCCATGCCAGGGTGTTTGACCGGTGTAGGCCATCGTATCGATCAGGTGAGCCATGATAAATCTCCAATGAAAAAGGGACTGCACAGAGCAGTCCCTTGGGTAGGTTCATGGAGATAATATATATCTGAAATTAATTGAAATGAGACTTATTTGCTTCTCTGATTTGTAGCTATGGAATGCGCGCTGTGGCTGCACTGTGGTGTACAAATTGAAAGGTGGGACTCAAAAGGAAGTAAGGTGGGATCAGGGAAAGAGAAGGGCCTATCAGATTTTAGATAGGCCCTTTTGATAACAATTATGCATGCCTAGCGTTGCCTAGTGTGTACGCAAAAGTGTACTCAAACTAATAATGGCTGCGCCTTGTGATCGCATGTCATTGAAAGTAATCTATAATTTTAATTTAGACGTTGAACGGTAAATATGGCGTCGGAGTCTTATAATAAAAGGGATTGTCATCATTGCTGTTGGTTTGTAGTCACTTTTATATACACTTTTGTGGCTACTGCTTGGCGTTGTTGCTCAAATCAGGGAACTATCTGGCTCAGCCGTGATCTGATCGTTGAGAGCAACCAGACAGAGCGCCAGATGGGCAAGTCCAAGCACAAGATCAGCAACTGGAAACAGTACAACCAAGCCTTGGTGCAACGTGGTTCGTTGACCGTCTGGATGGATGAGCAAGCCATCCAGCAGTGGCATTGCCAAACCCACCACGGTCGCCGAGGGCGAGGCTTTCACTACAGTGATTCCGCCATTGAGACCGCGCTGATGCTCAAGGGAGTATTCAAGCTACCGCTGCGTGCCTTGGAGGGCTTCATCAACTCGCTGTTCAAGCTGATGAAGGTGCCGTTACAGTCGCCGGACTACAGCTGCATCAGCAAGCGTGCTAAGACGGTCGAAATCAAGTATCGCCTACCGAGCCAAGGCCCGGTTGCCCACTTGGTTATTGATGCCACCGGGCTCAAGGTCTATGGCGAGGGCGAATGGAAAATTCGCAAGCATGGTAAGGCGAAGCGCCGAGTCTGGCGCAAACTTCACCTGGCAGTGGATGCGACCACCCATGCGGTCGTCGCAGCCGAAGTCAGCCTGGAAACCGTGGCAGATAACGAGGTGCTGCCGACGCTGCTCAATCCGCTGCGACGCAAGATTGAACAGGTCAGTGCCGATGGCGCCTATGACACCAGAGCCTGCCATGCGCTACTGCAAAAGAAGGGCGCCAAGGCCAGCATCCCACCAAGAAAGAATGCCGGGCTCTGGGAGGATGGTCATCCCCGCAACGAGGCGGTTACTGCGCTCAAGGCCGGTGAACTGAAGCAATGGAAAAGGGATTCCGGTTATCACCAGCGCTCAAAAGCCGAGACCTCCATGTATCGCTTCAAGCAGCTCATCAGACCGAAGCTGAGCCTGCGCAGCTACAACGCGCAGGTGGGCGAGATCTTGGCCGGGGTGAAAGTCATGAACAAGGTCCTTGGCCTTGGTATGCCTGTGCGTCAGCCGCTCAACTAAGCAACAACCGTGGGTTGGGGCACGGCTGTCCCAGCCTTGGATTTGATCAACAAGGCCCTACTGCTTTAGTCGATGATTAAAGCAGTGCTGAATCCCATGTATGACCCGATTCGGATTATGGGCTGCAAAAATTAGCGGTTGGGAATCTGCGACCACTACTGGGCAGTTGTCTGACCCATCCCGCACCTGTGATCACCCGAGGTTGCCCAGAGAACCAAGGATCTTGCCGAAGGGCAGCTGGTTTGTATCAGTGTGACCAAACTGCTTTCTAAGCTTGGGGCGAGATGATGTTCCTGAAATTGATGCCGATGTTCTCGACAGTTTGTCATCGCTTAAAAGGTCGGTTGAGAATCATGACTGTCGGCTGAGTCTATTCATCCGTATGCCAGATGGTACGCATCATGACGTCAATATTAATATTGGTACACCAATCTAAGCCACCAGAAGAGAAGGACAGATCCGCCAAGTAGATTACCAGCCAAGTATTTCCAAGAGTGATCAGCCAAGAACAAAATTGTACCAAGTAGCGTTATCAAGCCCCAGAGATAGGGCATGAGCAGAGCATATAGTCCAGTCAGTGAGTATTCATCATTGAACCAATCATAGACAGGCTGAACAAACAGGATGGATGTGTTCAAGAGGTGATAGAGCATGAATAACACGAATACCCATGTTCTCTCTCTCTTCACTGCGGCGCTCACTTTAGTTCCCCTTGGAATGGATAGTTGAGCTCAATGACGGTCAAAAAAGGCTTGTAGGCAAAGCGCTCGTAGTGTTGAAGAACAAACACAGCTTCTGAAACCGGACGCAAGGCCGTAGAATTTGACTCTTCCGGTCGTGGGGTCAGGGCCAATATCGGGATAATCGAGACCGAAGTGGTCATATAACGTTACTTTGATCGTCCCCTTGTAGAAGTCTCCATACTTTTCATATGTCGTGATTTCAGCCTTTCCGGCCCAGACATCGTTAACCGCAATCGTCAGGCCCTGCACCTTATCAGCCGCTGAGTTGAAAATGGGTAACCGAAAGCCGGAGTTATTGTTGTATTGCTGCATCAGGTCATTCAGAACCAGCTTGTTCACATCACCATCAAGCTCGGCTAGTTTTGCCTTAACTTCTTTGATGAGGGTATCTGAGAACTTGATCGTGGTGGGATGGCCTCGCACCGCTCGCGTCATGGCTTGGTTTCGGTATTCGCCGCCCTCTGATTTCTCGAACTTGGCAATCATGGCCAGAATGTTCATCTTCAAGTCGCCTGTAGCAAACAACGTTGCCATGTTTCGGAAGCTGCTAAAGAATACCTTGGAGTCAGTCTTTTCGAGGTCACCAATAAAGCCATCATCCCCCATTTTCCCCACGAACATTGGGATGGCCTTGATCTGCTCTGCCGTCATCGTGCCATCAGGGCGGGATCGCACTTTGTTAATGAAATTTGAACAGGCAGATCGTCTGTGATCTAATCGAGTCTCCATGCAGGAGGCACGCGCTATGACGTTGATTGAACACCTTACCCTTGTCGAAGAAACTCGCTCTGAGATCAATCGTAAACATAACCTGGTTGATGTCATGTTCCTTGTCATCAGTGCCATCATGAGTGGTGCCGAGGGCTGGAATGACATCGAAACCTATGGCGATTCAAAGATCGATTGGCTCCGTCAGCATCGCCCCTTTGCCAACGGCATCCCGCGGCGTCACACGGTTGCCCGCATTCTGCGCTGCATTGTCATCGATACCTTGCTTGAAGCGTTGCTGTGCTGGGTCAATGAACAGCGCACTCATCAGGGCAAACCCATCATTGCCTTTGATGGCAAGGTGTTACGCGGCTCCTTTCGGGGAAATGCCAAGGATGCGCTTCAGTTGGTCACGGCTTACGATACCGAAAATGGTCTGGTGTTAAGCCAGAAAGCAACCCCTAACAAGAAGGGGGAAATCGAAACCGTCAAAGATATGCTGGACATTCTTGAGCTAAAAGGAGCCGTTGTCACACTCGATGCGTTGCATTGTCAGCGTGAGACACTGGAGAAAATCAGCGAGAAGAAGGCTCATGTAGTGGTACAGGTCAAGAATAATCAACCGAAGCTGTATCAAGCGGTTCAATCGCAATTCCAGTCACTGTTTGACGCCCAGAAAGAGAAGATTGTCGTCGAGCACAAAGAGAGTGGACATGGCCGCCAGGAAGAGCGCTATGTGTTTCAATTAAAAGCCAAATTACCGCCAGAGTTGACGGAGATATGGCCGACAATCCGCAGCATCATTGCCGTTGAGCGTCACCGCAGCGCCAACGGAAAAGGAACGGTAGATACCTCTTACTATGTCAGCTCGTTATCCCCCAAGCACAAGCTGCTAGGGCACTATATACGGCAGCACTGGCGGATAGAGAGTGTGCCGCAGGCACATAAATTTGCAGCATAAGGATGTGTGTAAGTTATGTAGCATAAGCTCAAGGAAAGATGGTGGTAGGCCCACCGAAGTCTGCTGTCGGAAGCTGGCTTCAAACCACCTCAAGCTGCTGCGATAAAGAGTCGTGGTGGTGAGCGTTGAGGTCAAAGCACGAACGTAAGTTCGGCAGGTATGATACTAAAGAGACGAGTTAACCCGAACCCATGTGGACGCGTCGTAAGCCAGAGACTGACATCAAAACCAGAGGCGTTTCTATCTTCTGGGATAAGTCTGCGAGTGAATTCCGAATGCTGCGCAGGCGGTGTCCGGCGTATAGTGGGCGTGACTTAGTATCGGGCTTTTCTTGGGAACTGCGGGAACCAGTCGTCATGATGTTTAAGGGAGAAATGCAAGCCACTGAATTGGCAAGTGTGAGAGTACCGAGGCATGGCACTGGGGCGGAGCTACTCGTAGTAGCGAGGAAGCGCTTGTAATGAGCGTGGAGCGAAGGGGTAGCGTCAGGACGTCTTTGGCATGTGCTCAACTGATCACAGATCAGGAGGAAGCAGTAACGAAGACAAAACCATTTACCATTGATAAATGGCAAGTAGTCAGAGCGTATGAACTGGTGAAAGCCAATGCAGGTGCGGCAGGGATAGATCAGCAGTCAATAGCCGACTTTGATAAAAACAGGAAAAACAATCTATATAAGCTCTGGAATCGACTGTCTTCGGGTAGTTATTGTCCAGCGCCAGTTAAAGCGGTGGCCATCCCGAAAAAGTCAGGTGGTGAGCGCATACTGGGGATCCCGAGCGTAAGCGATCGTATCGCACAAATGGTGGTCAAAATGGCTTTCGAACCGAAAGTTGAACCCCATTTTCTGCCAGATTCGTATGGTTATAGGCCAGGGAAATCGGCATTGGATGCGATCGGGATCACGAGGAAGCGTTGCTGGTCTTATAACTGGGTTCTGGAATTTGATATTAAAGGTCTGTTCGATAACATTCCTCATGAGCTCTTGCTCAAAGCGGTGGATAAACATCAACCGACCACCTGGATCAGGTTATATATCCAGCGCTGGCTGACGGCACCGATGGTGATGCCAGACGGAGAAGTCAGAGCACGAACCCAGGGAACACCGCAAGGAGGTGTTATTAGTCCATTATTAGCCAATTTATTTATGCACTATGTATTTGAAAAGTGGCTACAACAGCACTATCCCAACATACCGTGGTGTCGATATGCTGATGATGGATTGGTGCACTGCCGTAGTGAGTCAGAAGCGAAACACATGCTAGAAGTACTTCGAGAGCGATTTATAGCATGTGGACTAGAACTGCACCCAGAGAAAACAAAGATTGTTTACTGCAAAGATGGTAGCCGAAAAGGCAACTATGAACACACCAGCTTCGATTTTCTGGGTTATACATTCAGAAGACGGGTGGTGAAGAACCGCAAACGTAATAGCCTGTTTGTTAGCTTTACGCCAGCGGTGAGCAAAGTTGCGTTAAAAGCGATGAGACGCAAGATCAAAGTGTTGAAAGTACGTAGCAGAACAGAGTTGAACATAGCGCAACTAGGAGGTTGGCTGAATCCGATCATAAATGGCTGGATTGGCTACTACGGACGTTATAATCGTTCAGCATTATATTCACTATTTCGACACATAAACAAAGCCCTGATAAGGTGGGCGCGGCGAAAATACAAAACGCTGCGTCGGCACAAGACTCGGACGTTAAAATTTCTGGAAGGAATAGCAACGAAGAGCCCGCGACTGTTTGCCCATTGGCGGGCAGGAATGGTAGGTCGGTTTTCCTGATGGGAGCGGTATGAATTGAGAGGTTCACGTACCGTTCTGCGAGAGGCTGCGGGGGAGGTTCCCGTGGTCTACTCACCACAGCCAGCATTACATTCTTGATGTGGTGTTCAACGAGGATGCTTCCAGGATAGCGATGGAGGATGCGGTCGAGAATATGGCGCTATTCCGGCGGTTCGTATTGAATATCGTAAAACAGAGCAATTGTGGTGCTCGAAGTCAGAGAAACAAGCTAAAAAGAGCCGGCTGGAATGACGACTATCGGGCTCAGTTATTCTTTGGTTAAAAGATCAACAAAGTGTGCTCCCGCCCTGCCCTGTGCACAGCGACAAATCTCAAATTGCACCAACCATAGAATTCTTTTCATCGTCGGGGAAAACGGGATAGAATTCGAGCCCAGATCGGGTCGGCAGTGCGTACACCAATTCACGATTAATTCACCAGATTTCATCACTATGCACGCAGCCAAGACAAAGTAATGACTGGAAGTCATGATGACTAACAGTGTGAACAATGTGGTTAAAAGCAGCAGGCTGGGGGCTGTAACCCAAGGGCGGTAGCCATGGCGTTCGTTAGCGCTCATCAGAGGGATCGCGTCTTCAATTTGGATATTTTCAGGCTCATACGGCGCTCTTTGGCTCGAGCTGTAGGGGGGGGAGGTGCAGTTCTGTTGCTTGCTGTTTCGCGTCAGTCCGCATCAATTAAATATCAACTTTTCTCATGAGATAGCCTATCTATGAAAATTCTTGTTACCGGTGGCGCTGGATTTATCGGTTCTGCCGTTGTACGGCACATCATCCGTGATACTCAAGATTCTGTTATCAATCTCGATAAACTGACCTACGCCGGGAATTTGGAGTCCTTGGGCTGCATATCCGATAGTGAGCGTTATGCGTTTGAGCAAGTTGATATTTGCAACCGTGCGGAGCTTGATCGAGTGTTTGCTGCTCACCAGCCGGATGCCGTCATGCATCTGGCCGCAGAGAGCCATGTTGATCGCTCCATCACTGGCCCCGCCGATTTCATCGAAACCAATATCGTCGGCACCTATATGTTGCTGGAGGCGACGCGTGCCTATTGGAACGGTCTGGACTCGGGGCGCAAGGCGGCCTTCCGCTTCCACCATATCTCCACCGATGAGGTGTATGGCGATCTGCCCCATCCGGATGAATGGGTCTCCGGTGAGCCGCTGCCGCTATTTACCGAAACCACTCCTTATGCTCCTAGCAGCCCCTACTCTGCCTCCAAGGCTTCCAGCGACCATCTGGTGCGCGCCTGGCGCCGTACCTACGGTTTGCCAACCATCGTCACCAACTGCTCCAACAACTACGGCCCTTATCACTTCCCCGAGAAGTTGATCCCGCTGGTGATCCTCAACGCCCTGGATGGTAAGCCGCTGCCGGTCTATGGCAAGGGCGATCAAATCCGCGATTGGCTTTATGTCGAAGATCACGCTCGCGCGCTCTACAAGGTGGTGACCACTGGTGTGGTGGGTGAGACCTACAACATTGGCGGCCACAACGAGAAGCAGAACCTGGACGTGGTGCATACCGTGTGTGATCTGCTCGACGAGATGGTGCCGAAAACGAGCTCTTACCGCGATCAAATCACCTATGTGGCGGATCGCCCCGGTCACGATCGCCGCTATGCCATCGACGCCAGCAAGATGAGTGCCGAGCTTGATTGGCAGCCGCAAGAGACCTTCGAGTCCGGCATTCGCAAAACTGTGCAGTGGTACCTGGATAACCAGCAGTGGGTGGACAACGTCAAGAGCGGTGCCTACCAATCCTGGATCGAACAGAACTACGGGGAGCGTGCCTGATGCATATTCTGCTGTTTGGTAAAACCGGCCAGGTTGGCTGGGAGTTGCAGCGTGCACTGGCGCCGCTGGGGCGCATCACCGCTGTTGATTTTGACTCCACCGACTATTGCGGCGATTTCAGCAATCCGGCGGGCGTGGCCGAGACGGTACGTCTGGTCAAACCGGATGTGATTGTGAACGCAGCTGCGCATACGGCGGTCGACAAAGCCGAGAGCGAGCGGGAGTTTGCCGAGCTGCTCAACGCCACCAGCGTGACAGCGATAGCCAAAGAAGCGGAAGCATTGGGTGCCTGGTTGGTGCATTACTCCACCGACTATGTGTTCGATGGCAGTGGTGAGCGCCCTTGGCTTGAAACCAATGCGACCGCTCCGCTCAACGTCTACGGCGAGACCAAGCTGGCGGGTGAGCAGGCTGCAGCCCTGTGCTCGCGCCACCTGATCTTCCGCACCAGCTGGGTCTACGCTGCCCGTGGCACCAACTTTGCCAAGACCATGCTGCGTTTTGGCAAGGAGCGTAGCGAGATGTCGGTCATCAATGACCAGTTCGGTGCCCCGACCGGTGCCGAATTGCTGGCAGATTGCACCGCTCATGCGCTCCGCATGGCGCAGAGCAGACCAGAGGTTGCCGGGCTATACCATCTGATTGCCTCCGGTACCACCACTTGGTTTGACTACGCCCAACTGGTGTTTGCCAAAGCCAGAGAGGCCGGGGTTGAACTGGCGGTGACACAGCTCAATGCAGTGCCGACCAGCGCCTTCCCGACCCCGGCCAAACGCCCTCATAACTCCCGCTTGGATACCAGCAAATTCCAGCGCACCTTCGATCTGGTACTGCCGGACTGGACCGTCGGTGTAGAGCGGATGTTGACCGAGATCCTCGGCAAGTAAATCACAGGCCAGGGATGTACTGAATACATCTCTGGTTGACAGGGATAAAGCAGAAAGGTGTGGCCACAAGCCACCTCCTCTTTTGCAATTTAAAAATAAGAAACAAGCATCATGACCAAACGTAAAGGCATTATTCTGGCCGGTGGCTCTGGCACCCGTCTCTATCCAGTCACCATGGCTGTGAGCAAGCAGCTGCTGCCCATCTATGACAAGCCGATGATCTACTATCCGCTGAGCACCCTGATGCTGGCGGGTATTCGGGATATTTTGATCATCAGTACCCCGCAAGATACCCCCCGTTTTGAGCAACTGCTGGGGGATGGCAGCCAGTGGGGCCTGAATTTGCAATACAAGGTGCAGTCAAGTCCGGACGGGTTGGCACAGGCCTTTATTCTGGGCGAAGAGTTCATCGGTTCAGACCCCTGTGCACTGGTGCTGGGCGACAACATCTTCTATGGCCACGACCTGCAGAAACAACTGGAAGCGGCAGCAAGTAAAGACAGTGGTGCAACCGTCTTTGCCTACCATGTGCATGACCCTGAGCGTTATGGGGTGGTGGAATTTGATAAGCAAGGCACCGCTATTTCACTGGAAGAGAAACCACTGGAGCCCAAGAGCAACTATGCGGTGACAGGTCTTTATTTCTACGACAACAGCGTGGTGGAGATAGCTAAGAGCCTGAAGCCCTCGCCGCGTGGTGAGCTGGAAATCACCGATGTAAACCGTACCTATCTGGAGCAAGGCAATCTGTCGGTGGCCATGATGGGCCGTGGTTATGCCTGGCTTGATACCGGAACCCACGAGAGCATGATTGAAGCGAGTAACTTTATTAAGACTATTGAGACTCGTCAGGGGTTGAAAGTGGCCTGCCCAGAAGAAATCGCTTTTCGCCAAAAGTTTATAGGTACTGAGCAGGTTCGTAAGCTGGCTAAACTATGTGCAAAGAATGCTTATGGGGAATATCTATTAAGGATGATTGATAATGCCTGATGTGATACAGAGGGGAAGAAAAATATTACCCCCATAAGATTGAATTATATGTGGATAGAAAAATGAATATAATCAAGACTGCGATTCCAGATGTGCATATTTTTGAACCAAAAGTATTTTTTGATGAACGAGGTTTTTTCTTCGAGAGTTTCAATCACAAGCTATTTGAAGAGGCGGTAGGATATTCGGTGAATTTCGTGCAGGATAATCACTCCAAATCTTCGAAAGGGGTTCTACGTGGTTTACACTATCAGTTGTCTCCTCATGCTCAGGGCAAACTGGTACGCTGCGTGGCGGGTGAAGTATTTGATGTTGCAGTAGATATTCGCAACAGCTCACCAACCTTCGGGCAATGGGTTGGCATTCATCTTTCTGGAGAAAACAAGAGGCAGTTATGGATCCCGGAAGGGTTTGCTCATGGATTTTATGTTAGGTCAAACTTTGCTGAAGTCCAATATAAGACAACAAATTATTATAACCCAAAATATGAGAGAGCCATTAGATGGGATGATAGAAAGCTAAATATTAGCTGGGGGGAAGTGCATACCCTTATTATTTCGGATAAAGACAAAACAGCACCAGATTTCGACCTTGGATCTTAAGATGAAAGATTTAATTTTAAAGTTTATTTTCTTGTTTGTTAAAAACTGGAATCTTATTGTATCATTAACTAAAAGAGATATAGCATCTAAATACAAAGGTTCCTTGATCGGAGTCCTGTGGTCATTTATATTTCCTCTGTTAATGTTAACTGTATATACATTTGTTTTTAGTGTTGTATTTCAAGCTAGATGGTCTGGAGGTGAAGGCTCTAAAACGGAGTTTGCTTTAGTTTTATTTTGTGGCCTTATATTTTTTAATCTTTTTTCTGATTGCATATCAAGAGCTCCAACTTTAATTACATCCAATGTAAATTACGTTAAAAAAGTAGTTTTCCCAATAGAAATATTACCTATAGTATCTCTACTGTCTTCTTTCTTTCATTTTGTTATTAGTCTCATTGTGTGGATTATTTTTTATATCATATTCTTTGGTATGCCACATGCGACATTTATATTAATGCCGTTAATTTTCATTCCTTTTGCCATGATGGTCCTAGGGTTGTCATGGTTTTTATCTTCACTTTCTGTATATGTAAGAGATGTAACTCAGATTGTTGGTGTTGCAGTAATGGTGTTGATGTATTTATCCCCTATATTTTATCCTGTATCAATGTTGCCAGAATCATATCAGGTATTTATGAAGCTCAGTCCCCTTACATTTATAGTTGAGTCAGCTAGAGATCTGATGATATTCGGTAATGGACTAAATATATTTGAGTTTTTCTTATACACAGCTATTTCATTGTTAACTATGGTATTTGGTTATATTTGGTTTTTGATTACAAAGAAGGGCTTTGCTGATGTCATCTAATAACATAGCAATAAGTGTTAAAGATATTTCAAAAAAATATGACATGTTTTCAAGTCCATTTGAAAGGCTATTAAGTCTTTTTTCTATTAAAAAAGAAAAGCATAAAGAATTTTTAGCATTAAAAAATGTTACATTTGAAGTCAATAAAGGAGAAACAGTTGGTATATTGGGTCGAAATGGAAGTGGTAAGAGTACATTGCTACAAATCATTGCTGGCACGTTAAATCCAACAGATGGTGATGTAAATGTTAATGGTCGTCTAGCTGCATTACTTGAACTAGGTTCTGGATTCAATCCTGAATTTACTGGGCGTGAAAATGTATATCTAAATGGTTCTATTTTAGGTTTTACTCATGAGCAAATGAAGGGTAAGTTTTCTGAAATTGAATCATTTGCAGATATCGGTGATCATATTGATCAACCCGTTAAAACATATTCTAGTGGTATGGCTGTGAGGTTAGCATTTGCTGTACAAGCATGCATTAAGCCTGATGTACTAATAGTGGATGAGGCTCTTGCAGTAGGTGATGAAAAATTTCAAAGAAAATGTTTTGAGTATATAGAGTCATTACGTGAAAATGGGTGCTCGATATTGTTAGTTACACATTCAACGTCTACTGTAGAGAAATTCTGTCAGAGAGCAGTTTTACTGAATAAAGGTAATGTTGAGGGTATCGGAGCAGCAAAAGAAATTGTCGATCAATACCATGCGTTACTTTACTCAGATGAAAAAACATATGCTAGATATTTGAATTCGCTATTGCCAAATGAAATATCCTCACCCAATGTCGTCAATGTTCCAGAAGAGACACGGCCAGTTATTAATGATGATATTTCTGATCATGCTAATGAATCACTTAGTAATGATGCGCTTATAACTAAGTGGGGATGTTACGATGCTAATAGTAATCCCTGCGAGGTTTATCGTGTCGGCGAAGTCGCAAGTGTAGAGTTTGAAATATCTTCTCTAGGAAATATTAATGAGCTGCAGGCAGGCATACTAATTAGAACTATCGAAGGTGTATCAGTGTTTGGAACAAGTACCTTGTATCATAACATGAACATCCATAACCTGCGAGCTGGTGAAAAAGCAATAGCCAAGTTTGCTTTGAATTTAAATTTATGTGAGGGAACATATTTTGTAACGCTAGCAATAGCGGAGTCAATCAGTCATGCTGATATGCGGTATTTAGATAAAAAAACTGATGTATTAATTATGAAGGTTTTCCATGGTAAAACCACCATGTCGGGAATAGCAGCATTGCCCGTTAACGTTTCTCTGAAAGCATCATAATAAAGAGGAAGTATGTATAGAATATTAATGGTTAGTGAAAGCTATAGACATGGTGGTGTGGAAACATATATAGAGACAATGTCATCTTGGTTACATGGAAAAGACTGTAAGCTGTATTTGGCTACGGGGGAATCGAATGAAAACAAGGTAGTACACGCATCAATTGATAAATATTACTGTGGTCTAAAACTTTCACATAATAACTCTTTGGATGAATTACTTAAAACAATTGATGAGTTAAGAAATATCATTCGAGAGCAAAATATTGATGTAGTACATGCTCACCCATTTGGTAGTATAATTCCGTCTGTATTCGCTGCAAAATTAGAGAACAAGAAACTAGTTTTAACTGTGCATGGTCCAAGCACGATAACATCCTTCTCTGGTACATCATATAACGATCTTCTAAGGTATATAATAGGCTGTTCTGTTGATTTAACTTTATATGTATCCGAAGAAATGAAGTTCATATCAGAGCCATTTTTTAGAAGAGATGGAATGATATTACCTAACTTTTTTGATTTTAATGAATTAAATAATAAAGGCAGGAATGATAAAAATATAGCTCATGTCTCAAAACAAAAATGGGTAGTCGTAAGCCGTATTGATGCTCAGAAGTTACCAGGTATCATACATTTTATAGAATTAGCATCTAAGTCTAATCAAATTTATGAGGTCGACATCATTGGTAATGGACCTGTTTTAGATGAATTAATTGATTACATAAAATCTCATGAGTTATTATGGGTTAATATTATTGGTGAAGTTGCGAAACCATCAGAGCTTTTTGAAAAATATTTTGGTATGGCTGGTATGGGTAGAGCACTTTTAGAGGGCATTATAGCTGGAATGCCATCTGTTTTGGTCGGTTACGATGGTGTCAAAGGTATTATTAATAACGCTCTTTTTGAAAAAGCTAAAACTTGTAATTTTTCAGGACGATCATTACGTACGATAGAGGAAGAGGATTTTGAGCGTGATTTAACTAATATAAAAATTTTAGACGAAATTGAAGTTTGTAATTATGATGTGAATAAAGTATTGCCATCGTATTTAACTAAACTAGGTCAGGTTGATACTACCGCACCAGAAGTGCTGTATTCATTGTATTATTACCTACAATCAAGTAATTTAACTAACGCTAGTGATGAGTCGTATATATCCTCACCTATTTTTTTAGGTGGGATATATACGTACGCAACTCGTAGAAATATTGACCACTTATACCAGCGAATCCATGACCTCGAAGAGACTATGTCACAACGACTTCATGATGCTAATATCACTAATAAATTTCATAATGAGGGAGTGGCAGAGAAGCTGTCAAGAATTGAAGCCTCATTGAAGACTTTTCACTCTTATTTAGAACATAAGAATGTTAAAAATAAATCCATAAAGATTAATAGAATGAAATCCTTATTTTTAAATATAAAATGGCTTTTTGATAAAAACAAAAGATATGTAGCCCTAAAAAACATGTATTGGTCTTTACCTGAATGGTTAAGACTGAAGCTTGATAGGTATAGACATCGATATGTCCAAAAGAAATTACTTAGCAATGCATCAAATATTAACTTGTATCAAGATGTCACGACGGAAGAATGCTCTGTATGTGAGCCAGATTGGTTATTGGCGGCTAAAAATAGTTCTAAATTATTAATTGTTCCTTGTGGGTTTGAATTTGATGAACTTGTAAATCAGAGGCCTATTAATGCAGCGAAAGAGTTTTCAGCTCTAGGATTTACTGTGTTATTTGTTGCCTGGCAATGGTCTCCCAATGAAAAACTTAGTAAAGGATGTGGTTTAGTTTATGACAAGGTATATCAGGTTCCATTGTATGAGTTTACGAACGCTGTAAGCAATATAAACTATTACTTTGGTGAAGCAATATTTTTGATTACTATGCCAGCAAAAATATTCCTCGATATTTCATATGTTTTACGCAGAAATAATTTCTCTATTGTATATGACATAATGGATGAGTGGGAGGAGTTTAATCTCGCAGGTCAGGCGCCTTGGTATAAAAAAGACATAGAGGAAGGAATACTTCTATCGGCTGATAGCGTATTTTGTGTTGCACCCTCTTTGAAAGAGAAATTTTCATTCATTAGAGAAGATATAGATGTTCTTGGTAATGGATATTCTGAAATAGTACTTGGCGATAATAAATTCATCGCCGATAGAAATGCAAAAAAAATTGGTTACGTAGGCCATCTCACAGATGCATGGTTTGATTGGAATTTTATATTTAGATTGGCATTGGATAATAAAGAATATGAAATTCATATTATTGGCTATGGCGAGCCTGATTATATTCATGACGCACTCAAAAAGCACAGTAATATATTTTTTCATGGGAAGGTTTATCCAAAGGATCTGCATAAGCATATCAAGCATTGGTCCATTGGTCTCATCCCATTTAAGAAGGGAAAGTTGTCACAAGCTGTTGATCCGATAAAAATATATGAATATTTGTTTTTTGGTCTTGATGTAATTGTTACTGGAATAGAACATTTGTCATCATATCCAAATACGGTTGTTGTTGATGTTGATAAAGAACGACTTGAACAAGTTAATATAGATGAGCTGAAACTCAGAGTTAATAAAAAAGACATAAATGAATTCTTACTGAAAACATCATGGCATGCTAGATTTGAATATATGGAAAAAATCTCAAAAAATAAAAGAATAGGACGTCTATATGACCATGAATAAAATTGCATTTGTATATCCATGGGCTACATTTGGTGGTGTTGAAAGAGTTCTGATTAATCGAGTTCTTGCTTTTTCAAGAAATAAAAAAATAGTTGTTAATTGTATTGATATTATATTTACTCATGATTCTGGTGGATTGGCACCCTTGAATAAGGTTATGGATGACTATGGGTTGTCTTCCTTGTGTAAGGCTAAGGTCAGTGATTTGTCTGCTCTTAGAGATGGAAATTACGACTGTGTATTTTGTATTGATTTCGAGGCGGCAATAGATTTTTGTGATACGAATAAAATAAAATATTATGTAGAATGTCATACTACTTATAAGCATGGCTGGGATTATCTTACCAGACTACCAATATCATGTTGTGGGATCATTGTTCCTTCAGTTCTTTTCAAGAGAAAATTAGCAGATTTTTTATCTATAAATGGAAAAAATAAACATAAAATATTAACGATACAAAATTTCGTGCCCTGGGATATAGTTGATGTACCGAGTGATGAACTTTATGAATATATTTTTAGTTGCTATAGTTTAAAGCCAATATTATTCTTTTCTAGACTTGATAAGCACAAGAATCCACTTGAGGCCTTGGATGCTTTTTATAAATTAAATCAAGAGAGAAGAAATGAATACTTTATGATTTTATGTGGACCTCTTGGTGCAGATATTGATATTTTTAGTGAAATATCTTATAGGGGGCTTGAGGGGCGTGTGCTTATATTGCCTGAGATAAGTTTTTCAAAAAGTGAAAAATTACTCTTTTCGATCCACAAATCAAGAGGTATTTTTGTTTCATGTTCTGTTGGTGAATCCTTCGGTTTATCTGCAGCGGAAGCAATTTGTATGGGGATACCTGTGCTGTTATCTGATATTGATGCCCATAAAGAGCTAGTCGGAGATTACTCTGATGAATTTACTTATAATTTGGGGGATAGTACAGACTTGTGTCTAAAATTAGCATCAGTAGCTGATAATTATATTCAGGCCTACGAGAAAATGCTCTTACTGAGGAATACATTTTCATCTGATAAGTTTATGTTAGATTGGCAAGAAATTATGTAAGTGGAGCATGTATGAAAAGAATAATGTGTGTTGTTGGAACCCGGCCAGAAGCAATTAAGATGGCACCAGTGGTTAAAGCTTTGCAGAAAGCTGATGACTTTGATGTTATTGTTCTGGCAACGGCTCAGCATCGTGATTTGTTAGATCAAGCTTTTGCCCTATTCAATATTCAAGCGGACTATGACCTTAATGTGATGACTCCGGGACAAACGCTACCAGAGCTGACATCACGTCTAATGTTGAGCATAGATAAAACGCTGGATGAGGCAAAGCCCGACATGGTTATAGCTCAGGGTGATACAACAACAGTGTTTGTTACCGCTCTTGCATGCTTTTACAAAAAGATACCATTTGCGCATCTGGAGGCTGGGCTAAGAACTCATGATCTATATTCTCCTTTCCCTGAAGAGGCAAATCGAGTTCTAGCTGGCCACTTGGCATGCTTGCATTTTGCACCAACATCCGTTTCCAGAGAAAATCTGCTTCGTGAGGGAATTTCACAAGAGCAGATTATTGTAACTGGAAACACAGTTATTGATGCACTACTGGAAACAGCCAAGACCGACTTTAATCTTGGTATCGAGATTCCTAAAGATAAGCGAATTGTATTAGTAACATCTCATCGAAGAGAGAACTTTGGTC
Source organism: Aeromonas sp. WP2-W18-CRE-05 (assembly GCF_014168615.1). Classification (NCBI taxonomy): domain Bacteria; kingdom Pseudomonadati; phylum Pseudomonadota; class Gammaproteobacteria; order Aeromonadales; family Aeromonadaceae; genus Aeromonas; species Aeromonas sp. WP2-W18-CRE-05. The sequence goes on from NZ_AP021917.1 coordinate 1,468,185, forward strand.
AACCAATAGTAAATATTTGTAAGGCGATTTTGGAGCTAATAGAAAAGCACGAAGATATTTATGTGCTTTTCCCTGTGCATCCCAACCCGAATGTCCGTGAGGTTACTGACCGTTATCTTCGTGGCCATGAGCGTATACAGCTAGTTTCGCCATTTGACTATGGTCCATTTGTGACAGCGATGAAGTCCGCATACCTTATCCTTACGGATTCAGGTGGTGTTCAAGAGGAAGCTCCGGCGCTTGGTAAGCCTGTACTGGTTTTGCGTCGTGACACAGAGCGTCCTGAAGCCGTAACAGAGGGGGTTGTCAGATTAATAGGTACAGAGACAATAGATATTGTTCGTGAGGCATCTCAGTTACTATCCGATAGAGTTGCATACGATAAGATGGCAATTGGTGCATCGCCTTATGGCGATGGTAATGCTAGCAAGCGTATTGTAGAAATAGTAAGAAATTACTTTAATAGCAAGCCAATATGAGACTAGTATATATATCACCTGTACCTTGGCGTAGTATAAATCAACGTCCCCACTTTTTTGCGAAAATGGCAGTTAAGTATGGAGTTGATGAGTTACTATGGGTTGAGCCATATCCAAGCCGATTTCCTAATTTTGGAGATATTCTTCCGGGGCGCCATGCCCCGGAACCATCAGGTCTTGCAAACATAGAGCATGTGCAGATTGTTTCGGCTGGTTCTTTAATGCCTTTAGAACCTATTGAAATATTATTTTATTTCTTCAATGGTAGTCGTATTAATAAGTTAATTAACTCAATTCTTGAGTTTGTCGGAACGGAAAAGGCTGGTATTGTTATAGGTAAGCCATGTCGCCTTTCTCTTGCCTTACTCAAGGCAAGAGGCTGGGACTTCTCCTGTTATGATGCTATGGATGACTTTCCATCTTTTTATCATGGCCTATCTAGAACACACATGGCTCTAATGGAAGCTAATCTCATCAAAGAGGTTGATATCATAATGTGTTCTAGCCATGAGTTATATGACAAGTTTATTCATGATAAAAAGTTGCTAGTTTTAAATGCCTGTGCTGATGGGGTAACTAAAGAGCAAGATGTTGACAAAAGTCAGGGGCATGTTTTTGGTTACATTGGGACGATTGCTAGTTGGTTTGATTGGAAATGGGTAATAGAGCTAGCCAATTTAAATCCAACATCATCTGTTCATCTATTTGGCCCTGTCAAGAGCAGACTCCCGACATGTTTGCCAAAAAATGTTATTTTGAAAGGTGCCATACCTCATAGTCAAGTCATGTCAGAAATCTCGAAATTTGATGTGGCAATCATCCCTTTTGTTATCAACGAGATTACCCGGTTTGTTGATCCAGTAAAATACTACGAATATGCGCTTGCAGAAATACCTATTCTCTCGACTAACTTTGGCGAAATGGTTTGGCATCATAGAGAGATTATAAATAAAAGCAATTGTCATTATTCTATACCTAGCGGGACATTATTTTTCGCGCATGACCATATGAAAGCAAGAGTGCCCAGATGGAGTGATCGTTTCGCTGTGTTGTTTGATGAGGTTTTTCAACGTTGCTCTTAATATCAATGGTGTTATTTAATCCTGATAAGATATTGTTAGGTACGGTTTTTGATAAGTTTTTTGATGCGTTGAACTCATTTAATTATCATGATTTATCCACTAACCTAGTTGTTATTGATAATAGTAGTCAACCATCAAAAGAAATTAAAGAATATATAGAATCCATCCAATTCTTTAACTCAATAAAATATATTGGCCGTGATGATAACCCTGGCTTTGGGATCGCACACAACCAATCCATGCGATATGATAGCAGTTTAAAATACCACCTTATCCTCAATCCTGATCTTGAAGTTGCTCCAGATGCACTGAAAAATGCGTTTGAATTTATGGAGCAACATCCGGATTGCGGATTATTGACGCCTTTCGCTACATGGGAAGATGGTGAGGTACAGGGGCTTTGCAAACGCTATCCAACCGTATTTGATTTATTGCTGCGCGGTTTTGCTCCCGCGTTTGTGAAGAAGTTATTTCAGACGCGCTTGGCAAAATATGAGATGGCAGATCAGCTTAATAATCATGACGTGCTGTGGGATCCACCCATTGTCAGTGGTTGTTTTATGCTGTTTCGCACAGATATTCTGCAGCAGCTCGGAGGGTTTGACCCTCGCTTCTTCCTCTATTTTGAAGATTTTGACATCAGTTTGCGGGCAGGAAAGATCAGCCGGATTGCTTATGTCCCTCAGGTGAAGGTTGTCCATCACGGTGGTCATGCATCGCGCAAAGGCTGGCGTCATATCTGGATGTTTGGGCGTTCCATGGTGACTTTCTTCAATATTCACGGTTGGCGTTGGTGGTAATGGCAGATATCAAAAGTACAGTCTTGGTAACAGGTGCCAACGGATTTGTAGGCAAGGCGGTCTGTCAACACCTGCTTAGTCTGGGGGCTAATGTGAAAGGTGCGGTGCGAAGTCCCCCGCTTGCTTCGTACCAGGTTCAGGCTCCCTCTTTGACTGCGGATGCCAACTGGACAGCCCAATTGCAACAAGTGGATGTGGTTGTTCACTGTGCAGCTAGGGTGCATGTGATGTCAGATACCGCGACAGATCCCCTGGCGGCTTTTCGAGCGGTGAATACAGAGGGCACCCTCACGCTTGCTCGGCAGGCTGCTGAGGCAGGGGTGAAGCGCTTCATCTTTATTAGCTCGATCAAAGTGAATGGCGAGCACACCGAGCCAGGCAAGCCATTTGATGAGAATGTGCAGAGTCCGCCAGAAGATCCCTATGGACGCTCGAAGTATGAGGCGGAGCAGGGGCTGATGGCACTCGCGAAAGAGTGTGGTATGGCGGTAACCATCATTCGTCCTCCTCTTATTTACGGGGAAGGGGTGAAGGCTAACTTTGCCAGCATGATGACGTGGGTGCGCAAAGGGATCCCGCTCCCTTTTGCCCGTTTGAATAATGCGCGCAGCCTGTTGGCGTTGCCTAATCTGTGTGACTTCATTGCCCATGCGATGGAACATCCTGCCGCAGTGAACCAAGTCTTTCTGGTTGCAGATCCGGTCGCGGTGTCGACATCGCAGTTGTTGGCGGCGATTGCTGATGCAGAAGGGGTTGCTTGTCGGCTGTTTTATCTCCCACCTGGAGTGATAAGAGGGCTTGGCCGTTGTTTGGGGATTGATTCCAAACTGCAACGGATTTATGACTCTCTGGAAATGGATACCGGTAAGGCTCAGAGGCGATTACAATGGTCGGCACCCTATTCGCTCTCTCAGACCCTATCTCTGATGGCGTCGATCCATAGTGAGTCGTCTTGATGCTGGCATTTGTTTTGTTGTTGATGTTTTGTCTTTTTCTCTCAATCACCATGACCGGCCTGCTCAGGCGCTACGCCCAGACCCGCTTGCTTGACCAACCCAATCATCGCAGTTCGCATCAGGTACCAACACCGCGAGGTGGCGGAATGGCCATCGTCACGACCTTTCTGCTGGCCGTGCCTCTGGTTTTCGCCCTGATACCGATCTCGCTTGGCATATCCTATGGCAGTTTCGCATTGATATGGGCTGCGGCCTTGGGCATTGCACTGGTTGGTTTTATCGATGATCACACATCTCTCAAGCCCAGAACTCGCCTGATTGTGCAGAGCATTGCGGCAGCTTTGGTGGTATTTGCTGTTGATGGCTTGCCAGAACTGAGCTTTTGGGGCTGGCAGCTAGATCTCGCCTGGTTTGGTTATGTTTTTGCTTGGTTGGGAGTGATCTGGTTTATCAATCTTTACAACTTTATGGATGGGATCGACGGCCTAGCGGCGGGAGAGGCTGTTATCGTCTGCCTGTTCATGGTGTTATTCCATCATCTAGTGGGGGCGTCATGGGCGAGCGCGGCTTTGACTCTGCTGCTGGGGATCTCTGCTGCAGGTTTTCTGTGCTGGAATTTTCCACCGGCAACGATCTTTATGGGGGATGGTGGCAGTGGTTTTCTTGGCTTGATGCTGGCTTCCTTGATGCTGCTTGATGCCGCCTCTGCGCCCCAATTTCTCTGGGCATGGCTCGTCATGCTTGGGGTTTTTGTGGTCGATACCACCTGGACCTTGCTGAATCGCTATCGCCTGCGGTGTCGCCTGAGTGAGGCTCATCGCACCCATGCTTATCAATATTTGGTGAGACGCTGGAATAACCATCGAAACGTGACATTGGCTGTGCTTCTCATAAATAGCATCTGGCTTGCTCCGATCGCGGCCATGATTGCATTGGGCTATCTCGATGGGGTCATCGGTTTGGCCATAGCCTACTTACCGTTAGCCTATCTTGCGTATCACTTGAATGCAGGAGTACCAGAGTGAGAAATCGGATTATTCCTGGTGGTAACTGGTTACTGATGTGCCTAGGCTCGTTGTCGCGCGCCAGCAAACGAGCAGTCTCAGTCATTGTAGATATCATCTTGATCACGATGGCATTCTGGGGGGCATACTGGATCAGACTAGAGCGGGGCTGGCCAATCGACAGCCCTCATCACTGGGCCCTTTTAAGTGCCATTATTGCCGTCAGTATCGGCTTATTTATTCGCTTGGGCCTATATAAAGCGGTATTGCGATACGTTAGTTTTCGGGTGTTCTGGACAATCTCACTGGGTGCATTTCTTTCGGCCAGCTTCTTTGTCATTTCGGCGTTTTACTTCGATATATTCCTACCTAGAACCGTACCGATCATCTACTTCTCATTTCTGGTGCTGCTTGTCGGTGGTGTGCGGCTGTTTTTTCGGGCGCTTTTGAATACCACTCGTTTGGCGCGTACCCAAGTATTGATCTACGGTGCTGGTTCTTCCGGGCGTCAGTTGCAAATGGCTTTGCTGCAAGGCAATGAATTTTATCCTGTTGCCTTTGTTGACGATGACCCTGCTAAACAGGGCTGCGTGATCCAAGGGTGTACTGTCTACAATAGTGCCCAACTTCCAACCCTGATTGACCACCACGGGGTGCAGAAGATCTTGTTGGCCATGCCGAGTAGTACAAGGGCTCGACGCCAGGAAGTGATCAATGGGCTTGAATCCCTCTCATGTGAAGTTTTATCCATCCCCGGGATGGCTGATCTGGTCAATGGCTCTGCCCGCATTGATCAGCTCAAGGAGGTGTCCATCGACGATCTGCTAGGTAGAGATCCGGTAGAACCGGTGAGCGGATTGTTGGAAGCCAACATAGCCGGCAAGGCTGTCATGGTTACCGGTGCTGGAGGATCCATTGGCTCCGAGTTGTGTCGGCAGATTTTGCGGTGTCGTCCATCCACTCTGGTATTGTTCGAGCTAACTGAATACGCCCTTTATGTTTTGCATAAAGATCTGCATGAACAGTGTCACCGAGAAGGCATCGAAACTAAGCTGGTCCCGTTATTGGGGTCAGTGCAGCGCCAGCATCGCCTTAAGGACAGTGATGCAGAGCTTTCGTATCCAGACCGTCTACCATGCGGCCGCCTATAAACATGTACCGCTGGTTGAGTTCAACATCATCGAAGGTGTTCGCAACAATGTATTTGGCACTCTTTATGCCGCTCAGGCAGCTATTGAGGCGGACGTTGAAACCTTCGTACTGATCTCAACGGATAAAGCGGTTCGCCCGACAAATACCATGGGAGCGAGCAAGCGGCTGGCCGAGTTGGTATTGCAGGCGTATCTATTCACCAGGACGGGGTTGACGGCATCAGTTCTGCCGGGATGGGATAATCTGTCTTCTCGATGCACGCCCTGACCACGGCCCTCAACCACTCCTGTGGGCAGCGGCCCAATCGCTTGCCGGTCTCCACCAACGACAGGATGCGCTGGCGAAACAGCTCGCCCCGGTGAGACCACACGCCGTAGCTACCCTTGCGCCAGAGCACATAGCCACGCAGCGCCCGCTCCGCCTCGTTGTTGGTCAGCGCTATTTCGTCGTCAGTCATAAACCGCCACAGCATCTCGTCATCCCGCAGCAGCAACTGGCATCGTCCACGGTAGCGTTTGCTGCACAACAGGGCGCCGCGCTCCAACTGGCTTCGCCAGCTTTGCCGGTAACGCGCGAGCCTGCGCAGGTATTTCTGCTTGCTCAACGCACCGCTTTCCCAACGGTGCCGGGTACGAAACACCGCATCCGCCAGCAAGACCAACCGGGCACCGATGGGCTGGTTGCACTGCTCGCTACTCTCGGCGATGGCCGCGAGATTGCGGGCCACGTGGGCCCAGCACAGTTGCCGCTGGTCGGCGTCGATAAACCGGTAGCCGGCGTACTGGTCGGTCACCAGCACCCCGTCAAACTCGGCGCCCAGCAGCCGCTTGGCCGCCTCCTGACCACGGCCATAGGCCGTCATGAAGCAGACGGCTATCTTGCTCAGCGCCAGCCACATCCAGCGGCGCTCTCCACCCCGCTGATGCCGGGTCTCATCGGCATGAACGTGGGTGGCCGTCTGCACCTGCTGCTTGATGGCCTGGTAGGTCGGGGTGAGCATGGCACTCACCCGCCCCTGCGCCTCACTGATGGCGCCCCGGCTAAAACTCAGGCCGAAATGCTGTTTGAGCTGCTGCTGTATCTGGCTGACGCTCTGGTGAAACTGGCCGCTTTGCAGCGCGATGTAGCTGAGCAGATTGGCCCCCATCTGGCTGCTGCTGACGTTGTCTGGCAGTGCGGCCTGGGTCGTGCCGATACACCGTGAGCAGGTCGCACGATACAGTTGGTGTTCGGTGACGAGATAGCTCACCTCGGGCAGCTCGAACACCTGATGAACCTGATAGGGTTTGGCATGGGCCACCATGTCCCCGCCACAGCAAGCGCAATCGGCGGCAGGGTAATGCGGGACCAGGGTCAGGCGGGCATCAAGCGGATGCCGCTCGCGGCGATGTCCCTTGTGACCGGGCTGCGCCCCCCGTTGCTTGCCGGACGCCGGACGCTTGCGGGCCGGCGGCGGTGCACCGGGGCCGTCGCTGGAAGGCGGCTTGGAGGAGTTGCCGCTGTGCTGATTGAGGCGGTCCTCCAGCTCGGCGATGCGGTCGAGGAGCTTATAAATCAGCTCGTTGGCCTGCTCCAGAGTGGTGGGCATTCCCGCGGAATGCATGGTGTTTTTGCTCATGGGGGGAGCGTATCTAAGGAGCAGGATCAAGCAAGCAGGAAAGTGGGATCAAGAGACGATCGTCTCATTTTTCCTGTGTCAATACTGTTCCGGTGAATACTTACTTGCAGGCTTTGACACGTGAAAAACACAATACTCGCTTTTGTATGGTTCGCTTTGGAAATGTATTGGGTTCTTCCGGTTCCGTGGTTCCATTGTTTAGACAGCAGATAAACAAGGGGGGGCCAATTACCCTAACGCATCCCGACATCATTCGTTACTTTATGACGATTCCGGAGGCGGCCCAGTTGGTGATCCAAGCGGGTGCCATGGGGGAGGGCGGGGATGTCTTTGTGCTGGATATGGGGCAACCGGTGAGGATCATGGATTTGGCTAAGCGCATGATCAGGCTCAGCGGACTTACCTTGCGTGATGAACAAAGGCCCGATGGGGATATCGCTATCGAGGTGACTGGATTACGACCGGGTGAAAAGCTCTATGAAGAACTGCTCATCGGTGATGATGCCCGAGGGACTGAGCATCCGAGGATCATGATGGCCCAAGAGCGCTGGCTCCCATGGAAGCAGCTGCGCACTATGCTAGCTGCGCTGGACGACGCCTGCCATCATTTTGACCATCAGCAGGTAAGAGAAATTCTGTTGCATGCACCCACCGCATTCGAGCCAACAGATGGCATCTGTGATCTGGTGTGGCTGGCCAAACAGCAGACATCAGCAAGTAACAATGTCGTTCAGCTTCCCCTTCATAACATAGATTTTTTGCTTGCCAACCGCTGATTTCATGTTTAAAGCCGGTGGATAAAGAAGAAAAAGCCCATCCGTATTTGGATGGGCTTAGATCAAGTTGGTCTATTTTGGGGTAGTGCTAGCGATTCAAACTGTGTACGCAGCTGTGTCCCCAAAGTAAAATCAACCCAATGTTCAGTGCATAATAAATTGATTTATAATGTAATTTGTAAATTAAACATTAAACATTGAACAGGAAGTTTAGCAGGAAAGCGTGTGTGGTAGCGGCATTGTCTCTGTTATCACTACATCTTGTAGTCACTTCCATATACACTTTGGCCGCTGCTACCCGGAGCGAGGCCCGTGCATCGCTTGCCTGTCCTGCATCGCAGCCGTCGGATTTTTTGCTGCAAAAATTCCCTTCTGGGAATCCGTGACCGCTGCCGGGTCGCCATCTGAAACTTCCTGCATCGACTTTCAATGTGCAGGAGGTGAGGACGATGAAAATTCTACGCCGCAAGGCCGTCTGCGAAAAGCTTGGCGGTATCAACGACGTAACGCTCTGGCGGATCACACGCGATGATCCGACATTCCCGGTATGCATCCAGATCAACAAGCGGGTTGTCGGATGGCTGGAGCACGAGATTGATACATGGCTTGGACAGAAGGCCGCTGCCGCCCGTACTGCCAGCAACAACGCTGTCCATCCCTGATCGCCGCGATCTCGCAGGTCAAAGGTCAGGACTTGGCGATGCGCAGCGTGGGCAATTTGCTGGACGCTGGTGTGGCAGAAGTCACGCTCAAGCGCGATCCGCTGGAGCGGATCAGGCAGAATGCCACCGAGGTGGCGAAGCAGGCAGAGCAGCACGACGCCGCCCATGCATTGACTCCACGGATACGCCACTTGATCGACGAAGCTGTGGAGCTGGAGATCGAGCAGGCCCGCAACGCAGGCGCTACAGGCTACATCGCACACTTTCTGGCGCAGGCCACGCTTCCTCATACAGACCCCAAGACCAACCATTTCAAACGCGGCACGGGCAAGCTGAGCCTTTCCATCGTAGCCAACCCCGACTATGGCGTACCGTATGGCGGGCTGCCGCGCCTGCTGCTGGCGTGGCTGTGTACTGAAGCCGTTCGCACAGGTAGTCCCGATCTATCGCTTGGGCGTTCCCAGGCGGCATTCTTGCAAAGTCTTGATCTGCACAATGATGGCCGGTACATCGCGCGAGTGCGTGACCAGAGCTTGCGGCTGGTGCATTCGATGATTACCGTCGGTGGTGCAGATGGCGATGCGCTGCACGTCAGAAACATCCTCATCGCGGAGGAGGCGTTCGTCTTCTGGAGCTCTCGCGATACGGTGCGACGAGGGGCATGGGAAAGCTCGATCACCTTGAGCACAGACTTTTTTAAACGTCTGATCAGCGCCCCCGTGCCACTCAAGATGGAGGCACTACGTGCGCTCATAAAGTCGCCTCTGGCGATGGACATCTACACATGGCTGGTCTACCGCATGTTCACCTTGAACGTTGGGGCAAGCAAAGGAGGCAAACGGCTTGTTCACGTGCCATGGACTGGCCTGATGATGCAGTTCGGCTCTGGCTATGCGAATACTCCCAAGGGGCTGGCCAACTTCAAGACCAATTTCCGCCTCCGGCTAAACGAAGCGCTGCTGTTCTATCCCGAGGCTCGGAACCACATCGAGGAAACGAAAGATCACCTGATCCTCACCCCTGCACGCCTGCATATCGCAGCGACCAAGAGGAGGAGATAAGCCTGTGGGCTTTTCGGGCTGTCCACGTGACATCACTAGCAAGACGGAAACCCTTGCCAGAGCTGGCTTTGGTGCCATTTCTGTAAATTGTCCACGTGACATCGCTAGTCATCGGTACGTGACATCTCTAGCCGTTTTACGTGACATCGCTAGTCAAGGCCGACGTGCGGAATCGCCTGCAAGCCCCGCAGGGACTGGGATTCAACGAAATGGCGAGGTTGTCCCTAGTAGCTCTGCTTTTAGGTTTTTCTAGTATTTATAAAAACCTAGTAGCTGCCGCTCTGCGGCTGTGGGCAATCCTTCGCTCCCTCCGGTCGCTGCGTGGCTACTCGTTATTAAAAAGTAAGCGCCCTTGAATCGGCATCTTTTTTTCCCAAAATCAGCTCGTCACACTTGAAATCCATTACCTCTTCGCTGGATTTTCACTATGACCACTCAAGAACGTGCTGATTTTTGGCGACAGCAGATCACCGCCTGGCTTGACTCCGGCCTCTCCGGCCACGCCTTTTGCAAAAGCCAGGCACTGGTCTATCACCAGTTTGCTTACTGGCGTAAAAAGCTCGAACAGCCTGTAGACTCGGACTCTCTTCCTGGCTTTGTCAGAGTAGCCATGCCTGCTCCTGTCGGGACCGAAGTCGGCTTGACGCTCACCTTACCCAACGGGATCACTCTCTCCGGGTTACATCCGGGCAATATCGATTTGCTCGGCGCTATCATGAGGCAGTTGTAATGCGCCCTCGTTACTTGCGTCCGGCACTGACCATGCCGCAGATCTACCTCTATCGGGCTCCTATCGATTTTCGTAAACAGGCCCACGGCCTGGCGGCGCTGGTCGAGCAGCAACTGGGGCACAACCCGTTCACCGGTGCCCTCTATGCCTTTACCAATCGCCGCCGCAACAAGATCAAGTGTCTGATGTGGGAGGACAACGGCTTTGTGCTCTATTACAAGGCGCTGGCCGAGGAGAAATTCAAGTGGCCATCGTCTGCCGATGAGCTACTCTCCCTCTCTTCCGAGCAGATAAACTGGTTGCTCGATGGCTACGATATCTCCTTGATGCAGGGCCATAAAACACTGCATTATGAGACGCTTTAATACCGCCAACCTCGTGCTTTACCGCCTTGTTTTTGTTATAATTTCCTCATGAAAATGACGCTGAAAAACCTCACCCCATCACCTGATCTCAGTGGCCTTAGCGCCGCTGAGTTGTTGGCGGTTATTGCGGGTTTTCAGCAACAGTTGGCGTTAAAAGACGAAGCTCTTCAATCCAAAGAAGAGGCTATCCAGCGGCGTGACGCCCATATCCTGTTACTCGAAGAGCTGCTGCGTCTGCGCAGGATCCAGCGCTTTGCCGCCAGCAGCGAGAAACTTCATCAGCTCCAGCTCTTTGATGAGGCAGAGCTGGAAGCGGACATGGACGCCCTGCTGGCCCAGTTACCCGATGACCTGCCGCACACTGCCGAAGCAAAGGCCAAGCCGCGTCAACGTGGCTTCTCCGCCTCACTGCTGCGCGAGCGCATCGAACTCACCCTCAGCGATGAGCAGAAAGCCGGGGCCAGCAAGGTGTTCTTTACCAAGGTCAAAGAGGAGTTGCAGTTCATTCCGGCTCAACTCAAGGTGCTGGAGATCTGGCAAGAGAAGGCGGTGTTCGAGCGTGATGGCGAAGAGGTGATCCTCGCGGCCAACCGCCCCGTACACCCGCTGGGCAAATGTATCGCCACGCCGTCATTGCTGGGCTACATCATTACCTCTAAGTATGCCGATGGCCTGCCACTGTACCGTCTGGAGCAGATGTTCAAGCGCCTGGGGCAGGAGGTGAGCCGCACCAGCATGGCCCACTGGATCATCCGGCTGGACGAGGTGTTCCAGCCATTGATAAACCTGCTGCGCGAGGAGCAGAACCACGCGACGTACCTGCAAGCCGACGAGACGCGGATCCAGGTGCTCAAAGAAGAGGGCAAAACTGCGCAATCGGACAAATGGATGTGGGTGACCCGCGGTGGTCCGCCGGGCCGCCCCGCTGTGTTATTTGAATATGATCCGTCGCGCGCCGGAAGCGTACCCGTGCGCCTGCTGGACGGTTTTAGCGGCGTACTGCAAGCCGATGGCTATTCTGGCTATAGCCAGGTGTGCAAACAGAGCGGTCTCACCCGGATTGGCTGCTGGGATCATGCGCGGCGCAAATTCATCGAAGCGACCCAGGCCGCGCCGACCGTTGCGAAGGGCAAGAGCAAGTCCGGTGCCAGCAAGGCCGATGTAGCCCTGGGGTACATAAGTAAACTCTATGCCATCGAGCGGGAGCAGAAGGAGCGCAGTGATGCCGAACGCTATCAGGCACGGCAGACGCGTAGCATGCCGCTGTTGGCGGAGTTCAAAACCTGGCTGGACAATAACGTCGGCAAGGTGATGAAAGGCTCGCTGACGAGAAAGGCGATGGAATACACGCTGGGGCAGTGGCCCTATCTGGTCGGCTACTGCGAGCGGGGTGATCTACACATCAGCAATGTGTTGGCGGAGAACGCGATCCGCCCGTTCGCCGTGGGGCGCAAGGCCTGGTTGTTCGCCGACAGCGCGCAAGGCGCCAAGGCCAGCGCGACCTGCTACTCGTTGCTGGAGACAGCCAAAGCAAATGACCTGGAGCCATCAGCGTATATCAACTATGTGCTGGCGCAGATCGGCGAGGCCGATACCCTGGAAAAACTCGAAGCCCTGCTACCCTGGAACGTCCCGCTGGAGCCCATTGCAAAAAAAGTGGCGCAATACAACGAAGGCAAGTAGGTCGATTTAGCGGCGCTTACATTAAAAATAGCAGGGCTACTTGGCGTCGGCTGTTTTCAATATTCCTTCGACGGCCCTGCCCGGAGCACTCACCCTTTTCAGACGACATCGTAACGCTACGATAACGTAACGCTACGATGTTACGGTGCAGGCTCCTGTCCGGTAGCCGGTGCCTCCAGCAGTACTGAAGGCTCCACCCCCAGCGCCTCGGCCAGCTTGAAGATGTTGAGTAAGGCAATGTTGCGTTGCCCACGCTCAACACCCCCTAGGTAGCTGCGCGCCAAGCCACTTTCCAGTGCCAGGCGTTCTTGCGACCACCCTCTGGTCTTTCTGATTTCTATCAGCTTCAGGCCGAAGCGTAGTCGGGGATCAAGGGCCATATTTCTCTCTTCTTTAAAGAGAAATGACTCTATGAGTACCCTCTCTATAGGGCTACGCCCGATAAGTGCCCGCACTATGAGTGACAATTGAATGCAGGCGCCATAAAATGGCCTCTATGAGTAACAAAATGGAGGAAATGACGTATGGCAAGCGTCTGGAAGACTGCGGGGATGGGAGCAGCTGCGGGGCTTGCTGTTCCGGTGGCAGGGCTTTCAGGTCTCGCTGCCGCTGGTTTTACGCTGATTTTTGTTCTGGCGATGTTCGGCGTGGGGCCTGCGCGCCTGTCACAGACATCGCTTTGGGAGCTGCTGACCAGTGAGCTGATGCTCTATCTACTGATTTCGCTGGCGATCTTCACGCTGTCCTTCCGCTTTCTCGCGCGCTTGCAGGCCAGCTGTCAGGCCCTTGTCGCCAGGATCAACGGCCAGCAGGGCCTGTCATTCGATGCTGGACATCTCCTGGGTTATCCCGCACCGGCATTCCTTGTTTTTGACTCTCAGAATCGCAAGATCGCGGCCTGTGATGTGGTTAATGACGCATACAAACTGCACGACTTCTCCTGGCTGCTTGATTGGCGGATGACCTGGCGCGAGGTCGAGAGCATGGAGATGAACGGCGGTAGCCGTCAGGTCAACGCCAGCGGCATGAGCGTGCCGACCTTCGAGCGCACGGTACGCGCGAAAGACTTCGCCATCGAGCTGCAAACCGCCGATCCGCAACGACCAGTACTCAGTTTTCCCATGAGCCGTCGGGCGGCGGAAACCTGGTGCGCCCGGCTCAATGCCCTCTTTAACGGATAACCTCGCGAGGAACTGCGATGAAACACTACCGGAGCTTGCTGCTTCTGCCTTTTGTATTGACAGGTTGTGCCACACCCGACATGCAAGGCGCACTGGATTCCATGAACGGCTTGGGAAAATCGATTGGGAGCAGCCTTTCGCAAGCGGCTACGCCCGCAAGCGCAGCAAATCGCAACAGCTTGCTTGGCACTCCACTGCATAACGCCTTGCGCCAGAATCTGTCTACCGACGGTCGCGCCCCGGAGTGGCCCAAGGTGGTGATCAGCAATCTGCAAATTCCGGCTGATCAGATGACCCTGACCCGTAGCCTCACGCTCAAAGCCAGCGATTGCATTCACTTTGACGCAGTGCTCTGGCACGACGCCAAGCGCTCCGAGCGCTTCAGCAATCTGTCGCTTTGCGCGCCGGAGCTGCCGAAACAGTCAAACAACTTCGTGCTGACCTGGAAGAGCTTTTCCATCTCCGGCAAGACCAGCGGTCAGGTTCGCAGCGACGGGCCAACCCCACCGTACAGCAAGCTGCCCAGCGACCCGGCGATGGAGCGCTGGCTGATGAATCAGTTCGGCCTTTACTATGTCGGTTCGTTGCTGACGCTGGTCGGCTATGACCCCAACTTCACGGTCGATGACCGCCGCTTCTGGATCAGGAACATCAAGGGATGAAAGCGTTGCTACTGGCAGCCATGCCGGTGGTGCTGATGGATGGCACTGCCCCAGACCTCAACCACTGGTTGCGGATCGAGCCAGCCATCGTCGCCGCCGTGGAATGCCGTCAAGCCTTGCCGTTGCACGTACTGGACGGCATTGCGCCCAATGCTCCCGGCAGTTGGTCGCTGACACCGGCACGCAGCTTCACAGTGTTCGGGTTGCCGGTGACGCGTATCGAGCTGTTCATCGACCCGGATGGTGAATTGGGTGCGAGCTATACATCCGTCATTGAAAAACGCAGCCTGGAACAGGTGCGCAAGCAACTGAAGCTTGCCAGCCAGCGCGGGCGCATCGGCCAGCTCTCGGCAGATCAGCCCAGCGCAGAGGTTCAAGTGACTTGCACGGTCGCCGCAACGGAGCAAGGGTGAGCATTCAGCGCATCCTCTCCGGCGGCCAGACCGGCGTAGACCGGGCGGCGCTGGATTTCGCCATTGCCCGGCAGATTCCGCACGGCGGCTGGTGCCCGGCAGGCCGACGGGCCGCTGATGGCGTACTGGATGCTCGCTACCAGTTGATGGAGACCGAATCCAGCGGTTATCGCCAGCGCACCAAACGCAATGTGCTGGACGCTGATGCCACACTGATCATTTACCGGGACAGGATCGAAGGTGGCAGCCTGCTCACTCGCGATCTGGCGACGGGACACGGCAAGCCGCTACTGCAGTGCGATTTGCATGACCCTGCAGAAGAGCTGTTGGCGGCATGGCAAGACTGGTTGCTTAGCCATTCCATCGCTATTCTCAACATTGCTGGCCCGAGTGAAGCACGCAACCCCGGTATCTACCTGCAGGCGAGCGCACTACTGGAGCTTTTTTGGAGCAAGGAACATGAGCCGATCTGATGCCCGCTGCGCGACACCCTATATCTACTCGGGTGAGTTGCAGATTCGCCCCGAAGTGGATGCCGCGCTGGCTGCGCTGAAAGACAAACCCTACACCGCCATCCCTAGCTGGAAAAATGACGGAACCTGGGAGCTGTGGACGGTGGAAGGCGACGGCGAAACCAAGCCCTGCATCATCAGCGGCCCATCGACCACTTACCCCAGCGAGGCCGATGCACTGGCCGCCGGTGCGGCCTGGCTATCCGGACAACGCTGAGCAACCTCAATTCCAGCCCTCGCTGACAAAGCCAACGCCACGGCGGTTGATCTCGACCGGCGGTCTGATGTCTTGCACCTGGACGATTCCTCGGTCATCACGAGCTGCCGAACCCAAGGCCCGCTGCAGAACCAGACGCACACTGCGCGGTGGCAAGGCTTGCAGGCGGGACAGGACATCATCATCCAGTCGCTCGACAAAGGCCGTGCCCCAGCTCGACTCGTCGCGGAGTCGGTTGTAAATCGACTGCGCGATGCTTCTGACCTGCTCCGGCCTGGGCGGTTGAATGTGCAACACCGTCAGCCGTGAGCGTAGCGGCCCCGGAATCGCCTCCAGCTCATTCGCGGTCGCCATCCAATTGACATGACTGGCGTCAATGGCAAAGTCGCGGATCGACAAGTCGCTGAAATCCCGCGCACTGCGCGGTTCCAGCAAGGTATAGAGTGCTGCCAGCGGATCGTATTGCGGTCTGCCGTTACTGGCCTTGTCCAGTTCATCGAGTACCACCACCGGGTTGGCCAGTGGCTGGTAGGCCAACAGCTCAAAGAGCTGGCCTGGCTCGGAATTGCTCCAAAATGATTCGGAACCGGCGAGCGGCGAACTCGATTGCGTGCTCGCCATATCGAAGACCCGAAACGGCAGCACGAGCTGATCGGCCAGCCAGCGTGCCGCCTCGGTTTTACCAATGCCCGCCGGGCCGACCAGCAACACGGCAGGCCAGGACACGCGGCCATCGCCCAGACTGGACAAGGCGAAGTGATCACGCAGCAGCTCGGCCAGTTCATGGAAGTTTGGGAAAGCCTGCGCGAACTCATCCAGCAGGGCTTTCCAGTCCGGGGGTAGCAGGCCCAGTTGGCGGCTGCCATGGCCCGCCCGCTTGATCCGCTCTGCCATCGCCTGTGCGCGCTTGAACTTGTCGTCGCCTTTTGGTCGGTGGCGATCCACGAACGCCTCCAGCCCGGCTTCATCGAGAAAGACGATGCTCGGCAAGGGCGCTGATTTAGCGGCTTCTGTCGGCTGCTCCTGAACCTGCTCCGGTTCGGCTTCACTCAAGACCGGCTCATTTTCAGCCGCCACGGCGGCACGTACATCTTCGGTCGTCACCTTGCCCAGATCGTGCACCACCTGCTGTACCCCCTGTTCGACGATGAGCTGGCGGCTGCGGCGCACTTCTTCGGCAAACAACCCTTGGATGCCGTCATGTTGCGGGCAGCGCTGGGGACGGATGCCGTCCCCGATAACCTGTGCGCCGCAGACGGGGCATTGTTGCAGCGAAAGGTGCTTGGTCTGGGCAATCAGATCGAACACTGCCGCTGCACGTTCGCTGTGGCGTCGCGGCGGCTGGTAATGAATGACCAGGCGATCCCGGTTGCAACTCACCGACAGTGAGCCCTTGAGTGCGAGCACTGTGGGCGGCAGCAGGCATTCCACCTGGGCAAACAGATGTGCTACCAAAGCCAGATGCCCCGGCGCGGGTTCGACGATCTGCCGGGCAAGCCAGGGATGCTGCTCCTTGAGCGCAGTAATGGCAGCTTCGTATTCCCGCAGGCGCAACGGACGGATTTGCTTCGGCTTGCGCATGATGGCCTCTCAAAACATCTAACTATAATTTACTATAACGCCAATTTACACGAATCGCCAAACTCCGCGCGCTCGTCTTGTCGGCCAATAAGTCTTATAGTGATTTACAGTGAATTCGCAGAGCCCGATATGCCAAGCCTTACCAACGAACAATTGCCAGCCCTTGCCGCTGCCTTGATACGACTGCGCGGGGAAACGCTGGGGCGGATCGCCGAGGCCACCGGTATCCGCACTGCCAACCTCTCGGTCTGGCTGCGTGGCAAGGAGCAGGTGATCTCCGCCAAACGACTGGTCGGCCTGTTGCACCACCTCGGTGTGGAAGGCGGCCGCCTGCGTACCGACGTGTTGCACCCTTGGCATGATCGCGGGGCGCTGGATGACAGCAAGCTTGTACTAGGCACGCTGCTGGCCAACACGCAGCCAGTGTGGTTGTTTCAGGATGAACAGCCGGGGCTCATTAAGACGCGCTTTCTGTTGGCTGGCGATGTGCTGATCCGCATGGAGATCGAGCCGGGCGTCGATCAAGCCCTTGATTTGGCGACAGTCGTCAGGGTGGATCGTGTCATCACCACCCCTGCAGCATTGGCCGGGGTGCCAATCGACTCGTTGGCATCAGCACACAACGTCCTCTTGGCGCTGGCGGAGCAGGCCGCAGCGGACGTGGGTGACGAAGAGCTGCTGGAAGGGCTGATGTTCCGTCTGACCGAAACGGTTGGCAGCAATGTCGCGTCATCACGGGGGTGGCAGCAGCTGGAACAAGCGCTGTGCCTTGCGCTCAAGACAGGAGCCCAGCCTGCCGACATCGCCAAGCTGGTTGATAGCCATTTCCGCAGCAGCGGAAAAGCGGACATGCCGCCAACTGAGTAAGCAAAAAATGCGCTGTTTCCATCCGTTGGGTTTTCAAATCGTGCTGCGCTGATCGCATGACTTTTAGCTGGTCACATGCCCCGTTACTCCCCATCTGGCGCTACGTTCTTTCTAACGTCACGCTACGTTCTTCCTAATGGTGTTGTGTTGGGGCGCAAAAAAATGATGTGATGACCAACATAATACTACGTTATATCTAGTGTGCTTAACGATCTTTCTAACGTCGCACAACGTACATTCCAACATTGCGTCGTATCATCAAACACACTGCGTCATACATGTCGCGCCCAAATGTGATGGGGAGTAACGTGGCAAGAGCCTTTGTGACCAGCAAAAATTAACTGTGCGATCAGACCGGGCTGCCGGCCGACTGTGTAAACAGTGTGGCGGCATGCTGGCAACAACGTGGCAGCCTTGTGCGAACAATGTGTTGAATGGGTGGCAAGGATGGTGGCGACAGTGTGGTCACCCTGTGGCGACAGTGTGTAGCCATGGTGGTGACAGTGTGGTCACCCTGTGGCGACAGTGTGGTCACCCTGTGGCGACAGTGTGTAGCCATGGTGGTGACAGTGTGGCACTGCGCCCCATGCAGCCACATTCAACTTACAACGACAGTAGCCAATAACAATGCCGGCCAACACCGCCCAGGAACCTCAAGCTAGCTATGGTCCCAGCCCAAAAGGCATCGGCTGGAGCTACTCCGCCCCGGCTGACGTGCCGTGCCAGATTCAGGAAGTGCTGGTCGAACCCTGGCTGCGCGATGCCTTGACCCGTCTGAACCCCGAGATTGCTGCTCAGCCCGACCGCGCCGATGAAGTGCTCTACAAGCTGCGCGCTATCGTGCTGTCGGTGCGCTCGGATGGTCTGATCCGCGCCAACGAGGAAATGACCGCGTGGATGCGCGGCGAGCGCTCGATGCCCTTCGGCCCCAACAACGAGCATGTGCCGGTGCGGCTGATCGACCTGGATGACCTGGCGCAGAACCAGTACATCGTCACCCAGCAGTACACCTACCGCGCCGGCTCCACTGAACGCCGGGCTGATCTGGTGATGTTGGTAAACGGGCTGCCACTGGTATTGATTGAGGCCAAGACGCCGGTCAAGAAGTGCATCAGCTGGGTCGACGCTGCGGTGCAGGTGCACGACGACTACGAGAAGTTCGTACCCGAGCTGTTCGTCTGCAACGTGTTCTCGGTGGCCACCGAGGGCAAGGCGTACCGCTATGGCTCCATCGGGCTACCAGTCAAGGACTGGGGCCCTTGGCATCTGGATGGTGATGGCGACGATGGCCAGCACCACCCGCTCAAATCCCTCAAGCTGTCGGCCGAGAGCATGCTGCGCCCGCATGTGGTGCTGGACATTCTCGGCGGCTTCACCCTGTTCGCCACCAACAAGAAAAAGCAGCGCATCAAGATCATCTGCCGCTACCAGCAGTTTGAAGCGGCCAACAAGCTCGTCGAGCGGGTGCTGGCGGGTTACCCCAGAAAGGGCTTGATCTGGCACTTCCAGGGTTCGGGCAAGTCACTGCTGATGGTGTTTGCCGCGCAGAAGCTGCGCATGCACGCCGGCCTGAAGAACCCCACTGTGCTGATCGTGGTGGACCGGATCGATCTCGACAGCCAGATCACCGGCACCTTCACCGGGGCGGACATTCCCAATCTGGAAAAGGCGGACAGCCGCGACAAACTGCAGCAGTTGCTGGCGCAGGACGTGCGCAAGATCATCATCACCACGATCTTCAAGTTCGGCGAGGCCACCGGCAGCCTGAACGACCGCAGCAACATCATTGCCTTGGTGGACGAAGCCCACCGCACGCAAGAAGGCGACCTGGGCCGCAAGATGCGCGAGGCCCTGCCTAACGCGTTTCTGTTCGGCCTGACCGGTACGCCGATCAACCGTGCCGACCGCAATACCTTCTATGCCTTCGGTGCCGAAGAGGACGAGAAGGGCTACATGAGCCGGTACGGCTTCGAGGAGTCGATCCGCGACGGTGCCACACTGAAACTGCACTTCGAACCGCGCTTGATCGATCTGCACATCGACAAGGCAGCGCTGGATGCCGCATACAAAGACCTGACCGGCGGCCTGTCGGATCTCGACAAGGACAACCTCGCCAAGACCGCCGCCAAGATGGCCGTGCTGGTGAAGACGCCTGAGCGCATCCGCAAGGTGTGCGAGGACATCGTCGAGCACTTCCAGACCAAGGTGGAGCCCAACGGCTTCAAGGGCCAGATCGTCACCTTCGACCGGGAATCCTGCCTGCTATTCAAGGCCGAGCTGGACAAGTTGTTGCCGCCCGAGGCCACGGACATCGTCATGTCGGTGCAGGCGGCGGACAAGAAGGAGCACCCGGAGTACGCGCCCTACGACCGAAGCCGCGACGAAGAAGAACGACTGCTGGACCGGTTCCTCGACCCGGCCGACCCGCTGAAGCTGATCATCGTCACGGCCAAGCTGCTGACCGGCTTCGACGCGCCTATTTTGCAGGCCATGTACCTGGACAAGCCGCTGCGTGACCACACGCTGCTCCAGGCCATCTGCCGGGTAAACCGTACCTACTCCGAGCAGAAAACCCATGGTCTGATCGTCGACTACCTCGGCATCTTCGATGACGTGGCAGCGGCGCTGGAATTCGACGACCAGAGCGTCAAGCAGGTGGTCAGCAACATCCAGGAGTTGAAGGACAAGCTGCCCGAAGCCATGCAGAAATGTCTGGCCTACTTCACTGGCTGTGATCGCACCCTGCAAGGTTATGAGGGCCTGATCGCTGCACAACAGTGCCTGCCCAACAATGAGGTGCGAGACAACTTTGCTGCTGAGTACAGCGTGCTCAACAAGATCTGGGAGGCGCTGTCACCGGACACTGTTCTGGGCCCCTTCGAGAAGGACTATAAGTGGCTGTCTCAGGTGTACCAGTCGGTGCAGCCGTCCAGTGGCCACGGCAAGTTGATCTGGCACTCTCTGGGCGCCAAGACTATCGAGCTGATCCACCAGAACGTGCATGTCGACGCGGTGCGGGATGACCTCGACACCCTGGTGCTGGACGCCGATCTGCTGGAGGCTGTGCTGTCGAACCCTGACCCGAAGAAGGCCAAGGAGATCGAGATCAAGCTCAAGCGCCGGCTGCGCGGGCATGGCGGCAACCCCAAGTTCAAGAAGCTGTCGGAGCGGCTCGATGCGCTGAAGGACCGCTTCGAATCCGGGCAGATCAACAGCGTCGAGTTTCTGAAGCAGTTGCTGGAGATCGCCAAGGAGACGCTGCAAGCCGAGAAGGAGGTCCCGCCCGAAGAGGACGAGGATCGCGGCAAGGCGGCGCTGACCGAGCTGTTCAACGAGGTGAAGACCGCCGAGACGCCCATCATGGTCGAACGCGTTGTGGCGGACATCGACGAGATCGTGCGACTGGTCCGCTTCCCGGGCTGGCAAGGGACTCAGGCGGGTGAGCGTGAGGTCAAGAAGGCACTGCGCAAGGCCCTCTTCAAATACAAGCTGCACGCGGATGAGGAGCTGTTCGAGAAAGCCTACAGCTACATCCGGCAGTATTACTAAAGGGGCGGGGGATGACCACTCAGACGATAGATAGTGCACCGCATGCGACCTGGTTCGTCGGCGCGAGCTATGGCGGTACAGATGATCAGATGCCGCGATTTCTTGCAGAAGGAATTTGGGGGAACGGCTACGAGATGAGGATCGTTGTTTGATGCACCTGGCGCGCTGGGCCGGCCTTTCAGGCTGGGTCAGTACGCCATACGCATGTGGTTATGATCATGAAAAGATTGTACTATCTTACCCACAATTGATCACGATTGGTCAGGACCATGACATCCAGTGCCGACGAGGGGGAGATCCTCACCCTCAGACAGGTTGCAGAGTTCCTAAAGGTCACGGACCGGACGATCTACAGGCTGGCCGCAGCCAAAAAGATCCCCGCGTTCAAGGTTGGTGGGACATGGCGGTTCTCCAAGGCGGAGATCACTTAATGGATTCAGCAGCAAACGCAGGGCGGAAAAGCCGATAAGACGTAACCACAGGAGGATTTGATGACCCAGCAGGCCGAAAGCAGTGAGCAGATGGAGCAATCCCTGATCGACATCGCTGTCGAGAGTTGGCGTTTCTCGCGTCTGTTCGGAAAGGTCGTCAGCAAACTCGATGCGGGTGAGTCGGGTCGTTACGTCAATCAGCTCCGCTACTTCCAGAAGAAGGTCGAGGAGAGCCTCGACTCGAGTGGCCTCAAGCTGGTCAACGTCGAGGGGCAGCCCTACGACGCTGGCATGGCGGCATCGGCATTGAACCTCGGGGACTTCGGCCCTGACGACGTGTTGCTCGTCGATCAGATGGTGGAGCCAATCATCATGGGGCCGAACGGCCTGCGCAAACAAGGCACGGTAATGCTCAGGAAGGTGGAAGCATGAAGTATGTCGGTATCGACCTAGGCACGACCAACAGTGCCATCTGCTCCTTCGACGGCGAGTCGATCCGGCTCTACAAGAGTCCAGAACAGCATGACGTCACGCCGTCGGCCATCTTCATCGACCGGCGTGGCAACAAGTACGTCGGTTCGCGCGCCTACAACAACGCCGCACGCAATCCCGACAACGCGGCAGTGCTATTCAAGCGGCTCATGGGTACGAGCACGCCGGTGAAGCTGCCGGCGGTGAACCTCACCATGACGCCAGAGGAATGCTCTGCCGAGGTGCTGCGTGCGCTGTACGGCTACCTGCCGGAAGAGATCCGGGGCGATGGCGATACCGGCACGGTCATTACGGTTCCAGCCGCGTTCAACCAGATGCAGAAGGACTCGACGATGGCTGCCGCTGATGCGGCTGGGCTCGGGCGAGTAGCCTTGATGCAAGAACCGGTGGCCGCCGTGATGAGCGTCATGCGGCAGCGAAAGACTGATGGCATCTTTGTCGTGTACGACATTGGCGGCGGCACACTGGATGTTGCCATTGCTGAAAGCATTGGCGGCCGAGTGAACTTGCTCGCCCACGGCGGCATAGCTATGTGCGGTGGACGCGATTTCGACCGCATCTTGTTCGACAACGTAGTCAAGCCGTGGCTGCTCGAGAACTTTGATTTACCAGAAGATTTGGCGTCCAATTCGCAGTACAAGTCATTGCGAACCCTTGCGACCTGGGCGGCTGAAAAGGCAAAGATTGCACTATCGCAAAGCGACGAATCTGTTATCAGCCTTGCTGAGAATGAACTCGGCGTGCGCGACCAAGCTGGCGAAGAGATCTATCTCGATATTCCTATCAACCGGAGTCTGTACGACGACTTGATTGCGTTCAAGGTTGATGAGTCCATCCAAGCCACTCGCGAGAGCATAGAAAAGGCAGGTCTGAGCCCACACGACATTGAGCGCATTGTCTTTGTGGGCGGTCCGGCACAGTACAAGAATCTGCGTGACAAGGTGGCCTTCGAACTCGGTATCGCGCCGTCCACCGATGTGAATCCGATGACCGCCGTTGCGGAAGGCGCAGCGGTCTTCGCCGAGTCCATCGATTGGGCGTCGCAGAGCCGTGGGCGTAAGAGCGCCCGAGGAGCCATCAGCGCCGGTGGCGCGCTTGATCTGTCGTTCAACTACATCGCGCGCACGCCCGACTCGAAGGCAAAGATCGTCGCCAAACTGGGAAGTTCTGCTCCGGCTGGAGTCGAGTTTCAGATCGACAGTCTGGACACCGGGTGGTCCTCCGGACGCATCGCCCTGAAGGATGGCGCAGGTATCGAACTCAACCTGACCAAGCCTGGCGACAACACCTTCAAGGTGTTTGTGTTCGATTCCAACGGCGGGCCCGTATCGCTGCGTGAAGACAAGATTGTCATTGCACGCACCGCCGCTAGCATCGATGCAATTCCTGCGTCGCACTCCATTGGAATTGAGGCACGCAACAAAGTTGGAGGGAGGTCGATCCTTGTGAATATTGTCAAGGAGGGGGATCAGCTGCCCAAAAAAGGCAAGGAGATTTTCAAGGCAGGAGAGTCACTAAAGGCAGGCAGTCCCGGCTCTCTTAACTTTAAACTCTGGGAGGGTGATATAGATGACACGATCCACGACAATCGCTTCATTGGCCTGTTCAAGATCAGCGGAACGGATTTTGATGATGACGTGATCGCGGCGGGCGCTGACCTTATTTGTGAGTATGAGGTGCGCGATTCTGGGAATATTTTCCTAGAGGTTTCGGTTCCATCCATTAGTGGCTCATTCCAGAGTAGCCATAATTTCTACTCGAGTCAGGAAGGTAAGGTCGACTACACCAACCAAGCGAAGAACATCCAGGAGCAGTCGGACCACACCTTGCAGCGGCTTGACGAGATGGCGTCCAAGGTCTATGACCCACGTCTTGAGCAGGCCCGCGAGAAGCTCGAGCAAGCGAGCACCATCAAAACTGACGAGGCCGACCCCGAGACGGCCAAGCAGGCGATGGATCACGTCCAGGAGGCCAAGCGGCTGCTGGCGCTGACCCGCAAGGAGCATCTAAAAGACATTCGCCAGCTGGAACTGGACAAGGCAGTCGATTTCTTCGACAAGGTGGTGCGCCAGCACGCCAGACCCACCGAAGCCTCGTCTTTCGACAACTTGGTCAAGACGGCGCAGCGCGCGATTGGCAGCCCTAGTGGCGACTTCGAGTCGCACCTGGATGATCTGCGCAGTCGCAGCTTCATGATCTTGTGGCGCCAGGACTGGTTCGTCATCGAGCGCTTCAAGTGGCTGGCCGAGGATGCCTACCTCTTCCCTGATGCCCGCGAGCATGCCCAGTTGGTGGCTGCGGGAGCGGAGGCGTTGAAGGCCAATGACATCGACAAGCTTCGTGCTGTAGTAGCCCATCTCGACTCCATCCGCATCGGTTCTGCGGGTGAGGACGACATGCTTGCTGGCGCGAACATCGTGCGGAGTTGACCCATGGCACTCGACGCGTGGCTTCCCATCGGTTTCAAGTTGCCCGACGGTGCGAAGGCGCGCGTCGCCCTGTTTGAAGGGGCGGACTGGCAGATCCTTGAGACCCAAGGCGGTGGGCGGGCGCTCGTCGTTCGCGACGCACTGGCGGAGCATTGGCTAAATGCCGGGCTGATCGATGACGGGACCTTCAACGCCTTCCAGTTCGGCGATCAACAGCTTCGGTCCATCTCCTGCGGTCCGAGCCAGACGCTGTGCCCGGTCAGCGAGGCGAAATCACCCGACACCAAGGCCGAGGCGCTCGCCTTTGCTCTTGCGTTGAAGGCTACACGCGATATCGATGCGGATTCGGCGCTCCAGGATGCGCTCTACGTTGAGAAGATCACGCGGCTGCTGCCAACCTACAGCATCAGCTCCAGAGCTGGCGATGACGTCGTGCTCGGCTACTGGCTGACGGGCGGCACCAGCATTCCGGCCACTTCCTTCCGCCGTCTCCGCCAGACCATGAGCTGGCTGGGCGCGAGCCACCTGAAGGATGTCGTGCAGGCGGCAGGCTTCGAAGTCGCGGAAATCATGCCGCTGGAGCGCAAGCCAGCGGCTCCTGCCGAAAAGACGGAAGTTGCTCCCGTCGAGAAGGTGGAGAAAGTCGAACGCGCCGAGCCGGAGCCCAACAAGGTCTTCGAACTCGCCGGGCGTCCCGAACTTGCGACCTTCTTCAACGAGCACATCGTCGACATCATTCTGCACCGCGACCGCTACAAGGCGCTCGGTATCGAATTCCCATCAGCAGTGATCCTGTCCGGCCCTCCAGGCACCGGCAAGACCTTCGCGGTCGAGCGACTCGTTGATTTCCTCGGGTGGCCAAGCTTCCAGATCGACGCATCCAGCGTGGCCAGCCCGTACATCCACGAGACCAGCAAGAAGGTCGCACAGGTGTTCGACAAGGCGATGGAAAACGCGCCATCAGTTCTCGTGATCGACGAGATGGAGGCGTTTCTTGCTGACCGCGAAATGGGATCGGGCCATCACCGCGTCGAAGAGGTGGCTGAGTTCCTGCGGCGCATCCCGGAGGCCGTGAAGAACGAGGTATTGATCATCGCGATGACGAACCGAATCGACATGATCGACCCCGCCATCCAGCGCCGGGGACGCTTCGATCATGTCATCAAGGTGGACTTTGCAAGCGAGATCGAGGTGCAGTCGCTCCTGGACAAGCTGTTGTCTGCTTTGCCAAAGGAGTCCGATGTGGACTCCAAGCCGCTGGCGCAAGAACTCGCGGGACGACCGTTGTCTGACGTCGCTTTCGTTGTGCGGGAAGGCGCGAGGCTCGCAGCACGCTCGGGCAAGGACAGGCTGGAGCAGGCCAGCCTGCTGGCAGCTTTGCGCACGACACCTGCACGGGAACGTGAAGGCAGCGAAAAGCGGAGCATAGGATTTATCTAAGGGAGATACTGGTGGCAGCGGAGGAAGAAAACAACAAGAAAAATGAAGGCAAAGGCTTCGCTGGCCTTTCCTCGCTCGTGTCCGACGTCGATACGTCTCTGCCGCCTCCTGCCAAGCAGGAAGCTGAGACCGCCGGTGCCTCGTCTAACGCCGAGCGCCGTTCAGCTCCAGAAAGTCAGCAGCAGGAAGCACAGCCTAAGCAGCAGCAACCCTACCAAGCGCCATCGCCGCCGTCTTCTGGCTCATCCACGGGCAAGTGGGTGCTGGGTATCGCCGCCGTCATAGGGGTGCTTTGGCTCATCGGGGAAGCAGACAAGAGCCCCTCCTCTCCGGCACCATCCTATACCCCGCCTGCAGGCAACACAGCACCGACCTATTCGGCTGCTCCGGCACAACCTCAAGTGCCATCGCGCCCGGAAGAAACAAGACCACCGGTTGGACAAGACCTCGTTTTTTCGACGGCGCAGATCAGGTACTGTCTGGCCGAAGACATCCGCATGGATGCTGCTAAGGCCGTTCTCAACAACTACAGCGACTCCGATGTGGATCGGTTCAATGCGATGGTGGCCGACTACAACAGTCGCTGCGGCAGTTTCCGCTACAGAAGCGGTGCTCTGGAAAGCGCGCGCCGCGATGTCGAGCCGTACCGAAGCCAACTTCAGGCGGAAGGCAGGAGCCGATTCGCTCGAAGCCCATCCACAGGTTCCCTGTCGGCACCAGCACCAGCGCGTCCTGCGGCGGATGAGACGGTACGTGCCGTTCAACAAAAGCTCAATGAGCTTGGCTATAACGCCGGCCCCGCCGATGGGCTGTTGGGAAGGGGCACTCGTGCCGCCATCATCGCTTTTCAGCAAGACAGGGGGGTGGCCGCCACGGGTGTCGCAGATCAAGCGTTGCTGCTCCAACTGCAACGTGCTCCTTCTCGGTCAACGGCGACCATAACTCCCCCCTCGAGGTCTTCTTCTCCGCCGGCAATGACCGATGCTCCATCAACCCAGTCGTCGCGAACTTCACCAAGTGGTAAACCAGATCTCTCGGCGGCCAATCCTTCAGAGCAGGTGTCGATTGAGAATGCCTGCAACTATGACAGACAGTACAGATCATCAGCGGACTACTACAACTGCCTGCGTCGCGAACTTACGAAGTTGAGCGCACACTCTGGAAAGCCAGATCTCTCGAGGGCCAGCCAATCGGAGCAAGCGGCAATTGAAAATGCCTGCAATTACGATCGACAGTATCGCGGCCCGGGTGATTACTACAGTTGTTTGAGACGAGAGCTGGGAAAACTCGGAAGCACAGCGGGAAAGCCTAGTCTTGCTCAAGCAACGCCTTGGGAGCAGACGGCCATTGAAAACGCATGCAATTACGATCGGCAGTATCGTGGACCAGGTGACTATTACAGCTGCCTTCGACGAGAGCTTCAGAAGCTTGATTCAAGCCGAGGAAGGCCTGATCTGTCACGGTTTTCACAGTTTGAACAAACATCAATTGAGAATGCCTGTAATTACGACCGGCAATACCGCGGTCCTGGTGACTATTACGGCTGCTTGCGTCGTGAAGCCAATAAATTGCGTTGACGGCGAGAGTTTAAAGAATGACATTGGCTATTTGTTTTAAATGCGGCTCAGAGAAAGCCGGGGCTTTATTGGCCTGCACTGGATGCGGCACCACTCCCCGATCAAACGGAGAGCTGGCCTTGTCGCTCGTACTGACTGATCACCTCTCATCGAGAACGCAGCTGGCACATTACAGCCATGAGCTTCGCAATCATTTGAAGCTGTCCGTGCCATCGGATGCATTGGCTCAGGCTCAAGAAGCCCTGAAGGACCCGCAGCTCATGGCGATGCTCGGCGCTCAACCGGCATCTAGCTCCTCGGCGGTGCCAGTGCCAACAGCGGCGTCCTCCCGCCCAACCGCTGTGCCTCCTGTGCAATCGGCCCGGAATACCCCATCTCCGCGAGCCCGAGCTCAACGCACACTGAAGACAACCGCGCTCCATCAGACGCCCTTCGCGATTCTCAATGTGACCACTCGCGACGACCGCAGGCGAATCGTTGAGTTGGCAGAAGAGAAGTCACTGGAGCTGGACCACGATGTCTGTCAGAAGGCACGCTCTGATCTAACGAATCCACGCACCAGGTTGAGCGCGGAGATCGCATGGCTTCCCGGCGTTTCTCCGCGAAAGGCATCCCAGCTCGTTGAAAACCTGCTCCATGATCCTATGGCGGTCAGGGAGGAGTCTGGCCTGCCCACGCTTGCACACTTGAATTTGCTCGCCGCCGCCTTCGAGGCGGTGGATGGCGAACACGATGCGGAAGATCTGGCCGAGTTCATTGTGGAGGCTGCCTACCTCGCCGAGGAACTGAACCCCGAGGAGGTGCTGCGCGACATCAATGAAGATCGGGCTGTGTCCGGCTTTCCGGAAGTGCGCGCGCTCGACCAGATCGAAGCCGAACTGGCGGAACGTAAACGGTACTATCGCAACGCCATCAAGGACGCCCTCGACAGGTTGCCACCTACGACGCTCGTCCAGGTCATGACGGACACAGTGGAGGGGGTTACGTTGGGCGGCGAGGATCACGCGCCCGAACTGATCGATGACCTCGTCGATAGCTACGAAGTGGAAACCCAGGGCTTTCTGCAGAAGGAAGCTGAGAACGTCCACAAGCTGATCAAAGCCGCCCGTGACTCGGCGAACTCGGGTGAAGCAGCCGTCAAGCCGTATGTGGACAAGCTTGATGCCGTGGCACGTAATTGGGACAAGGTCGCACAGCCTATCCAGCTGAGTGCCAAAGCGCGCGGCATCGATCATGAAGCAAGCCGTGACCTGGCCTACGAGATACGTAGCCTCGCCATCGACCTATTCAACACGCATGACATGTTGATGCAGGCCCAACGGCTGACTGGCCTGCTTCAAGAGTTGTTTGCCGAGCTACCTGAAGTATCTGAGCGCGTTGCGCAAGATGCGGATGCGCTTGCCGACATCTTCCATGAGCGGAAGCAAGCGGTAGCACGCAGAGACGAATGGGCGCGTGAGATCACCTACCGCGCTGAAATTGGTGTGATGTTCAAGGACACCCTGAGCATTTCGCCCGATGGCATCTCGTGGAAAGGACAGAGTTTTTCTCTGGACTCGATCACCCGAGTTCGCTGGGGTGGCGTGCGCCACTCCGTCAACGGCGTGCCGACAGGGACGACCTACACCATTGCCTTCGGAGACAAACGCTCCGAGGCGGTTGTCGAGCTAAAGAAAGAGGACATCTACAGCAAGTTCATTGACAAGCTCTGGCGAGCCGTGTGCGTCCGCCTGCTGGGTGAGATGCTGGAAGCGCTGAAGGATGGGCGGGACCTGTACTTCGGCGACGCACTCCTTCACGACGATGGCATCACCTTGGTGAAGCACAAATTCCTGGGTGCCAATGAAAGGGTGCGGTGCACGTGGGGGCAGGTGCAGATATGGAATGCTGATGGATCGTTCTGCATCGGGTCCAAGGACGACAAGAAAACCAATGTCGGCATTTCCTACATTCACGTCGCAAACACGCACATCATGGAGCAGCTCATTCGCATGGCTTTCAAGAAGCCCGGACTGCGCCGACTGAGCGAACTGCTGCAATGACGTAATCCATTCGACTTTGGGGGCAGCTTATATGGGATTTTTATCAAACCTCTTCGGGGGCAACAAAGAAGACAAGGCGTTACGAGAGGCGCTTGCGCACATCCATCGCATCCTGGATGACGAAAAGTTCCAGTTGGAGCTCGCTCATCCAATGATGAAGGCGATGCTGGAATCTGCGCCTGCCTACGACAAGGACCCAAACGGCTCTGGGCCATTTGGCTTTACTGAGACGAACCCGATCCCGGTTAACGGGCCTATCGGTCAACTGGCATATCTGTCCAGACTCGAAACGCAGTCGGGGCAGCGCATCCTTTTTCATCGCCTCGGGGCCATCGATAAAGTGGACGTGTTCGAGGCCGTGACATTCGACGGAAGCGGATGGTTCATCTTTTTCGTTGACCTCTACCATCCACGGCGCTCGCGCCTTACCCCAGACGGCTTCCGATTCACGAAGGATGTCGCGCAGTTCTCCGGCTTCCACAAGTTCTGCGAGAATTTCCCATACGATTTCGTCGAGAAGAAGGCGTCTGAGCGGGAGTCTGGCTTGAGCATGGCGTACATCGCCATCAGCAAGGTGTCTGACCAAATCCAGAATCGTGTTTTCAACAGGCCATTGGCCCACAAGGCCAAGCTCGACCTCGTGAAAAGCCGCTTGTCGAGCTTCCAGACCCAATAGGCGGTGGTAATGAAGAAGACCCTGCTGGCCACGCTTGCCGCATTGATCACCCTTCAGGCCGGGCCAGTTCTGGCTGAAAACTATGTAGTGGTCTACTAACCCCGGACACCCATTTAGGGCGAGAATGCTCGCCATACAGAGGTGTTCGATGAGCAGACAACGACGTACCTTCACCCCGACTTTCAAGCGAGAGGCTGCCAGCCTGGTGCTCGACCAAGGCTACAGTTGTCCCGAGGCCGCCAGATCTCTCGATGTAGGTGAGAGCTTATTGCGCCGCTGGGTTACCCAGTTGCAGCTGGAGCGCGGGGGCGTTACGCCCACTGCCAAGGCGCTCACACCGGAGCAGCAGACCATTCAGGAGCTTCAGGCCCGTATCAACCGGCTGGAGCTTGAGAAGAAAATATTAAAGGAGGCCACTGCGCTCTTGATGGCCGAGGAACACGGGCGCAGACGTTGAAGTCGATTCGGCAGTTGGTAAAGCACTACCCTGTTCAACTGTTGTGTTCAGTCTTCGAGCTACCCCGGTCTTGTTATTACGCCCACTTGGCCCGGCGGCGTCATATCGATGTCCGCCGAGTGAACCTACGCAGTCGTGTCAACGAGCTGTTCAACCAAAGTCGTGGCTCAGCGGGCAGTCGCAGTCTGGTTGCCATGCTGAGGGATGAAGGCGTTAACGTCGGGCGTTTCAGAGTCAGAAGATTGATGAAGGAACAAGGACTGATCAGCAAACAGCCCGGTTCTCATGCGTACAAGAAGGCCACGGTCGAGCGCCCCGATATTCCCAATGTGCTTGATCGCAAGTTCACCGTGGCTGCGCCAAACAAGGTCTGGTGTGGCGACATCACGTATATCTGGGCAGAGGGTCGATGGAGCTATCTGGCGGTGGTCTTGGACTTGTACAGCCGCAGAGTGGTGGGTTGGGCGATGTCCGCCAAGCCTGATGCGGAACTGGTCGTCAAAGCGCTCGACAGGGCTTACGAGATGCGTGGCAGACCACAAGGCGTGCTGTTTCACAGCGACCAGGGCAGCCAATATGGCAGCCGGGGTTTCCGCCAACGGCTCTGGCGCTATCGGATGATTCAGAGCATGAGCCGAAGGGGAAATTGTTACGACAATTCGCCCATGGAGCGGCTGTTTCGTAGCCTGAAAACGGAGTGGGTGCCGACAGTGGGTTACATCACGACAGCGTTGGCCGAGCAGGACATCGGCCGCTACCTCATGCAGCGGTACAACTGGATAAGGCCGCATCAGCACAACGGCTTCGTACCGCCGGCGGTTGCGGAAGAAAAACTCAATTCTGTGTCCGGGAATTTTTGACCACTACAGACACGATCGTACGTGTGTTAGCCGCTTCGGCCCGGTCCCGCCGCCGGTCGACAAGGTGGTTCAGTCTCGCGCGCGCATCACCGGGCACGTCATTGTTCGTCATGGCGCGGCAGCGGCGAATGCTTTGAGCCACTGACGCTGGGGATTGATCCAATCTACGCTTACCTGGAAGCACTTTTCCCTTCCAACAGCAGTCTGCGGCAATAGCTCCATTCAACGATCTGGCCGTTATTGAAGAGAATCAGCATGGCGCAGAGCATGGCGAGAGTCATACCTTGCGAAAGATCCGGCAGAAAGCGTTGCACGCCCTCGCTTTCCTCGCGGTGCGCCACATCATCTTGGTCGATTTTCTGAAAGTCATTGTTGATCTTGCAGGCGACTCCCAGCTTGTCTAATTGCCTCAGCAAGCTCGCGCCCTGCAGTCGTAGCAAAAGCCGCTCAGACGTGCTGGTAGACGTCTGCCGCATCCCGCCTATCAGGCCATCAACTTGGGTAGCCAGCAGTCGCATCAGTTTCTCTTGCTGTTGCAAAGGCATGCTGTGTTGAAAGGCATCATCGAGCAGCAGCTCATCTATTTTCGAAAGCAGTGCAATGCTATTGGCAACCCGGCGATAACTGTCGGCCAGTTTTTCGAGCTTGCGTATCCTAGGGCTATGTGTCTCCACCGAACAGTTGTTGGTGCCGAAGAGGGTGAGTTCAGCTAACTCCTCAAAGAAGCCCGACCGAATTTGGTGTGGCAGCGCCTTGAAATCGCGATGTTGCTGAATTTTTGCAATCAGGCGCTCCCTGAATAGTGAGCGTCCTGCCTCCGTGTCGGGCAGGTACTCACTGTGTTCCACTGACTTCACCTGTGCTCTCCCGCTTCCAGATTTCGAGCTTGTCTGCCCATGCCTGCATCATGTCTCGCCGCTCTTCGAGGTAGGTGGCATGGTTGTAGGTGCGGCGTACCGAGTTGGGTTCCGCATGGGCAAGCTGCGCTTCGATGGCGTCGGCGCGGTAGCCCATCTCGTTCAGACGGGTGCTGCCCGTGGTTCTGGTGCCGTGCGGGCTGTAGGTGCCGCTCCAGCCCAGCACCTTGAGCGCCTGCCGGATCGAGTGCACCGACATCGGCCTGTTGCGGTCATCCCTGCCGGGAAATAGGTGCGTCCGCTCGCCGCTGATGGCGTGCAGGCGGCGCAGCATATCCACGGCTTGCTTCGGCAGCGGCACCAAATGCTCGCGGCGGGCTTTCATGCGCCGGGCTGGGATCGTCCAAAGCGCGGCATCGAGATCAAATTCAGCCCATTCCGCTTCTGCCGCTTCGCTGGGACGCGCCAGTGTCCACCACATCAACTGGATGCAGAAGTTCACCTGATAGCCGCAGCGGTGGTTGTCGAAGTCATTGAGCAGCTTGCCGATCTGCGTAGTAGTCAGTGCGGTTTTATGCTGCGTCTTGTTGGCAGGTAGTGCCTTCCGGACAGGCCATACCGGATCGGTATCTGCTCGTAGGGTTGCAACCGCCAGCTCGAAAATGCCGGACATGGTGCGCTTTGCTTCGGCTGCAACTGTCGGTGCGCCACGCTTCACTGTCCTAGTTAGGATATCGAGAACGTGAGCTGGTGTTATGTCTCTTACCGGTAGCTTACCGATGCTGGGGAAAACAACCCGCTCCAGCATATCCAGGCGACGCTTCTTGGTGACCTCCTCCCAGTCCCGCAGAGCTAGCCACTCTTTAGCTATTGCCTCAAAGGTATTGGCGGAATCGTGCTCGCGTTTTAGGCGCTCCAGCTGCCGGTTCTGAACGGGATTGATCCCTTGTTTGACCAGCTTACGTGCCTCATCGCACTTGGCACGTGCCTCGGCCAAGCTGACGAGAGGGTAATCGCCGAGTGCAAACCATGAGCCCTTGCCCGCGAGCTTGAAGCGGTAACGCCAAGCTTTCACTCCGTTGGGCTTCACTTCAAGGTAGAGGCCACGTAGGTCGTTCAAGCGGTAAAGCTGCTCCTTTGGCTTAGCAGCACGGCAGTGGGCATCTGTCAGCATGGTATTACGGGATCTGAGAAGATGAATGATAGGATTATCATATACACCATTCGTCATTCAGTTCAATGTTTGTATACACCAATGTAGTCACTTTGAGATGGTAAGGTAGAGTAGCCTTATGCAATCTCTAGAAAGTAAAAACCCCGGTATTCCGGGGTTTTTACGCTATTTTAGGACTTCAGAGTAATCTGATGAAATCTTGTGAAATGGCTTATTTGACTCAGACGTTGAACAGGAAGTTCATGATATCGCCATCCTTGACGATGTAGTCTTTCCCTTCCGCGCGCATCTTGCCTGCTTCCTTGGCGCCTTGCTCACCCTTGTAGGTGATAAAGTCGTCGAAGGCGATGGTCTGGGCGCGAATAAAGCCTTTTTCGAAGTCGGTGTGGATCTTGCCTGCGGCCTGCGGGGCGGTGGCGCCTACCGGAATGGTCCAGGCGCGCACTTCTTTCACACCGGCGGTGAAGTAGGTCTGCAACTTGAGCAGCTCGTATCCGGAACGGATCACCCGGTTCAGGCCCGGTTCCTCGATGCCGAGATCCGCCATGAACTCGGCACGGTCTTCGTCGTCCAGCTCGGCGATGTCCGCCTCGATGGCGCAGCAGACGACCACGACAACGGCGTTTTCGGCGGCGGCTATCTCACGGACCTGATCCAGGTAGGGGTTGTTCTCGAAGCCATCTTCCGCCACGTTGGCGATGTACATGGTGGGTTTGAGGGTCAGGAAGTTGAGGTGGCTGACGGCGTCCAGCTCATCCTTGTCCAGCTTCATGCCGCGGATCATCTGGCCGTTTTCCAGGGCAACCTTGATCTTCTCCAGCACTTCCACTTCCAGCTTGGCATCCTTGTCGCCGCCCTTGGCACGCTTGGACTGGCGATTGATGGCGCGCTCGCAGGCATCCAGGTCGGAGAGGGCCAGCTCGGTGTTGATGACCTCGATGTCGTCGGCCGGGGAGACCTTGCCCGCCACGTGGACGATGTTCTCGTCCTCGAAGCAGCGCACCACGTGACCGATGGCTTCGGTTTCACGGATGTTGGCCAGGAACTGGTTGCCAAGGCCTTCGCCCTTGGAGGCACCGGCCACCAGGCCAGCGATGTCCACGAACTCCATGGTGGTCGGCACGACACGCTGCGGATTGATGATGGCCGCCAGCTGGTCGAGGCGGGGATCCGGCATGGGGACCACACCCGTGTTCGGCTCAATGGTGCAGAACGGGAAGTTGGCGGCTTCGATGCCGGCCTTGGTCAGCGCATTGAACAGGGTGGATTTGCCTACATTGGGCAGGCCCACGATACCGCATTTAAAACCCATGGATTGTTACCTTGTTGATGGATGCTTCAAGGGGCCGCGCGGGCGGCCCGTGTCGTGTTGCTTGACCCCGAGGCGAGGGATCTCGCCAGGGGGCCGGTCATCTTGAACTGCCTGGCGATGCAGGCTGAAGGCCTAGACTTTCTCGGCCTTGAAACTGTGCAGGCGATTCATGGCCTTGGTCATGTCCTGCTTGAACAGGATGTCGGTGGCGCGCAGGGATTCGTCCAGCGCGGCCTCGATCAGACTCTGCTCACTGCTGGGCGCCTTGGTTAGCACGAAGCCGGCGACCAGCTCCTTGGCGCCCGGATGGCCGATGCCAAGGCGCAGCCGGAAGAAGTTATTGTTGTTGCCCAGTCTGGCGATGATGTCCTTGAGGCCGTTATGGCCGCCGTGACCGCCCCCTTGCTTGAACTTGGCGATGCCGGGAGGCAGGTCCAGCTCGTCGTGGGCCACCAGGATCTCTTCCGGGGCGATCTGGTAGAAGCGCGCGAGCGCCGCCACGGCCTTGCCGGAGAGATTCATGTAGGTGTTCGGGATGAGCAGCCGCACATCCTGCCCGTCTACCAGGAAGCGGGCGGTGTGGCCGAAGAACTTGGGCTCTTCGCGCAGGCTGACATTGTGCCAGCGTGCCAGTTGCTCCACATACCAGGCCCCCGCATTGTGGCGGGTCTTGGCATATTCGGGGCCGGGATTACCCAGCCCGACAATCAGTTTGATTTGACTTGTCACGCTTGATGTCTTCACTCGCTACTTGCCATGGGCGGATGACCCGGGGCAATGGGACGCAATATTCTAGCCGTCGAGTGGCGATCACTCAACCAAAGCGCGGCAAGGTCGGGGAAAAGCCGGACAGAAGGGCTCGGGTGGGGTGGCTCGTCCGAGGTTTTCGTCTCTTGCCGAGTGGAGGTTGGGGGCTGGCGCCAGGCACCCAAAAAACAAAAACCGCCATTCGGCGGTTTTTGTCACGACAGGGTCTATCAATGCTCGAACATGGCAGAGATGGACTCTTCGTTGCTGATGCGGCGAATCGCTTCGGCCAGCACGGAGGAGAGGGTCAGCTGCTTGACCTTGCCGACTGCCTTCATCTCCGGGGTGAGCGGGATGGAGTCGGTGATGATCAGCTCGTCGATGACCGAATTCTTGATGTTTTCAACGGCGGTGCCGGAGAAGACAGGGTGGGTCGCATAGGCGAACACGCGCTTGGCACCACGCTCTTTCAGCGCTTCGGCCGCCTTGCACAGGGTGCCGCCGGTGTCGATCATGTCGTCGACGATGACGCAGTCACGACCGGCCACGTCGCCGATCAGGTGCATGACCTGGGAGACGTTCGGACGGGGACGACGCTTGTCGATGATGGCGATGTCGGTGTCGTCCAGCAGCTTGGCGATGGCACGGGCACGGACCACGCCACCGATGTCCGGTGACACGACCACGGGGGATTCGAGGTTCTTGGCCTTCATGTCTTCCAGCAGCACCGGGCTGCCGAACACGTTGTCGACGGGGACGTCGAAGAAGCCCTGGATCTGCTCGGCATGCAGGTCAACGGTCAGCACACGGTCCACACCCACGCTGGAGAGGAAGTCTGCGACGACCTTGGCGGTGATGGGCACACGGGCGGAGCGGACGCGGCGGTCCTGACGGGCATAACCAAAGTAGGGGATAACGGCAGTGATACGGCCAGCTGAAGCACGACGCAGTGCATCCACCATGACGATCAATTCCATCAAATTGTCGTTGGTCGGGGCACAGGTGGATTGAATGATGAAGATATCGCCACCGCGTACATTCTCGTTGATCTGTACGCTGATCTCGCCGTCGCTAAAGCGACCTACGGCAGCATTGCCGAGTTTGATAAACAGGCGATCTGCGATCTTCTGGGCTAGTTCCGGCGTTGCGTTACCAGCAAACAGCTTCATGTCAGGCACGGTTTGAAACCTCGGGGTTGCATCCAGTATGTGGGGAGTCTGATTTTAGACCCGTATCGTTTGGGGGCAAACGATTTAGCAAGATGACGGACAAGGTCTCTGGGCGATGTCGAGGATGGCGTCTCATCACCCGCAGGGTGGGTGGACGGGAATCCACCTTGAGCGTCATCGCGTCAGATTGGCCCAAGACACATCGACGAGGTCAACACCTCCCGATGCGGCCTCAACAAGGAGAGAGTTGGCTGGGGTACTAGGATTCGAACCTAGGAATGGCGAGATCAAAACCCGCTGCCTTACCGCTTGGCGATACCCCAATCACTCACTTGTTGCAAAGTGACGAAGAGTGGTGATATGTTCTCGCCCTTGGCGACAAACCCATCCCAGCCTTCCGGCACTCTTGCCAACACCTTCCGAGCAGCCATTTCGTCTTCAAATCGAGCAAAGACGCAGGCGCCAGTGCCCGTCATTCTTGACGGCGCGTATTCTAGCAACCAGCCGAGCGCATTGGCAACCTCGGGGTGGCGCTTTTTCACCAGCAGTTCGCAATCGTTTTTCCACTCTCCTGCCAGCAGATTGTCCAGGGTCATCTTGGGGGTGTTGCGGGGCAGGTCAGGATCCTGGAACACGGCGGCGGTGGCCACATGGCAATCGGGCTTGAGTACCAGGTACCAGGCATCCGGCACCTCGACCGGTTGCAACCGCTCCCCCACGCCCTCGGCGAAGGCGGCCTTGCCCCGCACGAACACCGGCACGTCGGCGCCCAGCAGCACACCGAGCTCGGCCAGCTCCTCTTCACTCAAGCCTGCTTGCCAGAGGTGGTTCATGGCCACGAGGGTGGTGGCCGCGTCCGACGAGCCGCCCCCGATGCCACCGCCCATGGGCAGTACCTTCTCCAGCCGGATATGGGCTCCCTGCGGACTGGCCAACCGGCTCTGCAACAGTCGCGCAGCCCGGATGATGAGGTTTTGTTCATCGGGCACGCCGGGAATGGCCGGGCTCAAGGTGAGCTGGTCGCTGCCGGGGATCGGCTCGAATTCGAGCCAGTCGCCGTGGTTGAGGAAGATGAAGAGGGTCTGCAGTTCGTGGTAGCCATCGGGGCGGCGGCCGTTGACGTGCAGGAAGAGGTTGAGCTTGGCCGGGGCGGGCCAGCGGATCGGCGTCTGGTCGTGCATCATGGTGTCAGGGTCCACTCGTTGATCTGCAGCTTGAGACGGCTCTCCTGCCCGGTCATGGTGAGCAGGTGGGGCAGGCGATAGCCGTCCTGATCCCGATAGTCCCCGTAGACGATCTGCCACTGGCCGTCGCGCACGCTGGCGAGGCTGGCATCGGGGTTGAGCTCGAATTCGGCCTGCCCCGGCAATCCCTTGATCCACTCAGGCAGCCCGGCCACCGGAATGTGCCAGCCGGTGAGCTGATAGACCAGGAGCTCGGCATCCTGGCTCTGGTGCTGTTTTCCGTCGTTGTCGAGCAGAGTCACCTCGCCGCCGGTGCGGGAGAGTTCCAGAATATGGGTGCCGATGAGGCTGGTGAGGTTGAGGCGATAGTCGTCGCCGTTTTGCTGCCAGTTGAGGCGAGCGCTGCCCTTCTGGCGGGCGGTGATGATGGCCATTTTGCCCGACAACTGCCAGTGTGTGAGGCGTTCGAGGCGGGCGCGCTCCTGCTGCCAGTTGACCTGATCCCGCTGGGGTTGGGTGGTGGTACAGCCCGCCAGCACCAGCAGGCAGGCGAGGGAGAAGATACGCAACAACAAGGTGGAGCTCCGCAGATGAGGTTTGCGACAGTATAAGGGGCGGCCGTATTGCTTTTAAAGACTTACCCTTTCTCGTACAATTGTCGGCCTCTACACCCTGTGCATGAAACGATCATCACCCACCCATGAGTCTGCTTGCCCTCGGAATCAACCACAACACCGCCAGTGTCGCCTTGCGGGAGCGGGTCGCCTTTGGCCCGGACCGCATCGATCGCGCCCTGCGTGAGCTGGTGGAGCAGCCTGGCGTCAGCGAGGCGGTGATTGTCTCCACCTGCAACCGCACCGAGCTCTATTGCAGTCTGGAGCAGGGGCAGGGGGAGCAGGTGCTGAACTGGTTGCAGCGGTTCCACGCGCTGGAGGCGAGCGAGGTGCTCTCCGCCATCTACCGGCATCAGGACGAGGAAGCTGTGCGCCACCTGATGCGGGTGGCCTGCGGCCTCGACTCCCTGGTGCTCGGGGAGCCGCAGATCCTGGGGCAGATCAAGCAATCCTACGCCCACGCCCAGCAGGCGGATGCGGTGAAAGGATCCCTGGAGCGCCTGTTCCAGAAATCCTTCTCGGTGGCCAAACGGGTGCGCACTGACACCGAGATCGGCGCCAGCGCGGTGTCGGTGGCCTTCGCCGCCGTGAGCCTGGCCCGCCGTATCTTCTCCGATCTCTCCCAGACCAAGGTGCTGCTGGTGGGCGCCGGCGAAACCATCGAACTGGTGGCCCGCCACCTGCGCGAGCAGAGCGTGACCCGGATGATGGTGGCGAACCGGACCCTGCAACGGGCCCAGTTGCTGGCAGAGGAGTTCGGTGCCCAGGTAATGACGCTCGAAGAGATCCCGGACTACCTGCACGAGGCGGACATCGTCATCAGCTCCACGGCAAGCCCCCTGCCCATCATCGGCAAGGGCATGGTGGAGCGGGCGCTCAAGGCGCGTCGTTTCAAGCCCATGTTCCTGGTGGACATCGCCGTGCCCCGCGACATCGAAGCCGAGGTGGACGAGCTCTCCGATGCCTATCTCTACACGGTGGACGATCTGCAGGGCATCATCGAGCAGAACCTGGAGACCCGCAAACGGGCGGCCGCCGAGGCGGAACTCATCGTGCAGGAAGAGCGCGACGAGTTCATGGGCTGGTATCGCAGCCAGCACTCGGTGGATCTCATTCGCGATTATCGCCATCAGTCACAGCAGGTCGCCGACGAAGAGTTGCAGCGGGCCTTGCTGGCCCTGCAACAGGGTGAAAATGCCGAGCAGGCGCTCAAGGCCATGGCCCATCGCCTCACCAACAAGCTGATCCACGCACCGACCCAGGCCCTGCGCCAGGCCGCCGCTCAGGGGGATAGCCACAAGCTGGCCCAACTGCGTCAGGTGCTGGGATTGTCACAAGAATCATAGTGTTGGGACGGCCCTTTGCCGTCCCGTCCTCCATCGAGAATCCAAGAGTCATGAACCCCTCATTGATCAGAAAGCTGGAAGGCCTCATCGAGCGCCATGAAGAAGTACAGGCCCTGCTCGGGGAGCCCGGTGTCGCCTCGGATCAGGACAGATACCGCGCCCTGACCCGGGAATACGCCCAGCTGGAAGATATCGTTCACGCCTTCCAGCGTTTCCGCCAGGCCGAAGAGAACCTCGACACCACCCGGCTGATGCTGGAGGAAGAGGATGCCGAGCTGCGGGAGATGGCGCAGGAGGAACTGCCGCTCGCCAAGGCGACCTTCGAGGAGCAGGAGCAGGCGCTTCAGGTGATGCTGTTGCCGCGCGACCCCAAGGATGACAACAACTGCTATCTGGAGATCCGTGCCGGTGCCGGTGGCGACGAGGCGGCCATTTTCGCGGGGGATCTGTTCCGCATGTACTCCCGCTACGCCGAGCGTCAGGGGTGGCGTGTCTCCATCGTCAGCTGCAATGACGGCGAACACGGCGGCTACAAGGAGGTGATCGCCAAGGTGGACGGCGAGCACGTCTACGGCCGCCTCAAGTTCGAGTCCGGCGGCCACCGGGTGCAGCGAGTCCCCGAGACCGAATCCCAGGGCCGGGTGCACACCTCCGCCTGTACCGTGGCCGTGCTGCCGGAAGTGCCGGAAGCCGAGCAGGTGGAGATCAACCCCTCCGAGCTGAAGATCGACACCTTCCGCGCTTCCGGTGCCGGCGGCCAGCACGTCAACAAGACCGACTCCGCCATCCGCATCACCCACCTGCCCACCGGGCTGGTGGTGGAGTGCCAAGACGAGCGCTCCCAGCACAAGAACCGCGCCAAGGCGATGTCGGTGCTTTCCGCCCGTCTGCAGGCGGCCGAGGATGAGCGCCACCGCGCCGCCGAGCAGAGCACCCGCCGCAACCTGGTGGGATCGGGAGATCGCTCCGAGCGCATCCGCACCTACAACTATCCCCAGGGGCGTCTCTCCGAGCACCGGATCAACCTCACCCTGTATCGTCTGGGCGACATCCTGGAAGGGGATCTGGACTGCGTGATCACCCCCCTGGTGCAGGAGTATCAGGCGGATCAGCTCGCCTCCCTGGCCGAGAGCAACTGATGCAGATCCAGCAGGCCCGTGCCCATATCATGGCGACCCTGGCCTCTGGGGAATCCCCCCGTGCCGACGCCGATGCCCTGCTCTGTCATCTGCTGGATTGCCGGCGCAGCTATCTGATGACCTGGCCGGAGCACGAGCTCGATGCCGCCCAGCAGGCGACCCTGGCGGGCTGGCTTGCCCGTCGCCTCAATGGTGAGCCCATTGCCCACCTCATCGGTGAGCGGGAGTTCTGGTCGCTGCCGCTGAAAGTGAGCCCGGCCACCCTGATCCCGCGCCCCGATACCGAGGTGCTGGTGGAACAGGCGCTGGCCCGCCTGCCGGGCGGCCCCTGCGCCCTGCTGGATCTGGGCACGGGCACCGGTGCCATCGCCCTTGCGCTCAAGTCTGAGCGACCGGATGCCGATGTATGGGCGGTGGACAGGATGCCGGCCGCGGCCGCGTTGGCCCGCACCAACAGCGCCGCCCTGGGGTTGCCCATCGAGGTGCGCGACGGCAGCTGGTTTGCGCCGCTCTCGGATGCACCGAGCTTTGCGATGATCGTCTCCAACCCGCCTTACATCGACGGGACGGATCCCCATCTTCACGAGGGGGACGTGCGCTTCGAGCCGCGCTCCGCCCTGGTGGCGGAGGAGCAGGGGCTGGCGGATATCCGCCTCATCGTCACCCAGGCGCCCGCCCATCTGGTGCCAGGTGGCTGGCTGTTGCTGGAACACGGCTGGGATCAGGGGGAGGCGGTGCGTCAACTCCTGCTGCAACAAGGCTACGTCCAGGTGGAAACCGTGCGCGATTACGGCGATAACGAGCGGGTGACCCTGGGGCGCCTGGCTCAGTGATATGACGGGCGGGCCCGGTCTGCCCCTGTTCAAGGAAATCTTATGTATGTTGTTCTCAAGCATCTGCACCTCACCCTGATTGCCGGGGCCGTGCTGATGTTTATCCTGCGCTTTTACTGGTTGCAGACCGGCTCCGCGCTGGCAGGGGGCGCCCGCACCCTCAAGATCAGCGGCTGGCTCAACGGCCTGGTGGTGCTCTCCGGTGTGCTGCTCTGCATGGTGCTGGGTCTCAACCCCCTCAACAACGCCATTCCCTGGCTGGCCGAGAAGCTGACGTCCATCCTGGTGGTGGCGTTTCTGGCCATGATGGCGCTGCGTCTGGCCCGCAGCAACGGCATCCGCTGGTTTGCCTTCCTGGGCGCACTGGGGTGGATCTTCTTTATCGCCAAGCTTGCGGTGCAAAAGCAGGCCAGCCTGTTCGGCTAGGAAGGATGACGATGATACATGTGGATGAGTGGACCGACTTCGAGGCTCACGATCTGGCCGAGCTGGCGCTGTCGGTGAGCGACGAGATCCGGGGCCATGGCGGCACGGGAGAGGCCGAGCTTGCCCGCCTCGATGCCTGGCTGGACGAGACGATTGCCGAGGGAGACTGCGACGAGGTGCGCCGTCAGCTGTTGCAGGGTTTCTACCAGACCCTGGGCTTTCGTGGCGACTGGCAGGATTACTTCTCGTCCGCCAACTGCGATCTGGACCAGGTGCTGGCAAGGCGCAAGGGGATCCCGGTCAGTCTCGGCATCCTCCTCATCCAGCTGGGTCGCAAGATAGGGCTGGATGTGGAGGGGATCTGCTTCCCCGGCCATTTCCTCCTGAGTTTTGCCGGTCTGGACGGGGAGGTCTATGTGGACCCCTTCAACGGTGATGAACTGAGCCGGCACCGCATCGAACTGCTGCTGCGCGGTGCCCTCGGGAACCTGGCGAGTCTGAGCGATGATCATCTGCAGCCATCGGGGCAGTGGGAGATCATCGAGCGCTTGCTCAATGTCAGCAAGGGCGCCCTGCTGCGCGAGGAGCGCATGACGGAGGCGCTGCGCTGCAGCGAGCTGCTGCTGCGCATGAAGCCCGGCGATCCGCTGGAGACGCGGGATCGGGGTTTCATCTATGAGCAACTCGATTGCCCGCGCTTTGCCGCCGACGATTTCGAATACTTTATTGAACAATGCCCTGATGATCCCGTGGCCGATGTGCTGAAAACCCAGCTGGCCACCCTGGACCTCAGTCCCAAGCCCCTCCATTAAGGATCCCTGAGATGGAACAGAAGAATATCAAGGTCAACCAGATCGACGTCGCCAACGACAAACCTTTCGTGCTGTTCGGCGGCATGAACGTGCTGGAATCCCGCGACATGGCGATGGCGGTGTGCGAGAAGTACGTGGAAGTGACCAGCAAGCTCGGCATCCCGTTCGTGTTCAAGGCGAGCTGGGACAAGG
Organism: Aeromonas sp. WP2-W18-CRE-05; assembly: GCF_014168615.1. Lineage (NCBI taxonomy): Bacteria > Pseudomonadati > Pseudomonadota > Gammaproteobacteria > Aeromonadales > Aeromonadaceae > Aeromonas > Aeromonas sp. WP2-W18-CRE-05. Next base: position 1,511,744 of record NZ_AP021917.1, read on the forward strand.
CCAACCGCTCCTCCATCCACTCCTATCGCGGCCCGGGTCTGGAAGAGGGGATGAAGATCTTCCAGGAGCTGAAAGCGACCTTCGGCATGCCGGTGATCTCCGATCTGCATGAGCCCCATCAGGCCAAACCGGTCGCCGAGGTGGTCGACGTCATCCAGCTGCCCGCCTTCCTGGCGCGCCAGACCGATCTGGTAGAGGCCATGGCCCGCACCGGCAACGTCATCAACATCAAGAAGCCGCAATTCCTGAGCCCAAGCCAGATGAAGAACATCACCGACAAGTTCGAGGAGTGTGGCAACGATCGCCTGATCCTCTGCGAGCGCGGTGCCAACTTCGGCTATGACAACCTGGTGGTGGACATGCTGGGCCTGGGCGTCATGAAGAAGAGCACCGGCGGCTATCCGGTCATCTTTGACGTCACCCACTCCCTGCAGTGCCGTGATCCCCTGGGAGCGGCCTCCGGCGGTCGCCGCGAGCAGGTGACCGAGCTGGCCCGTGCCGGCATGGCGGTGGGCCTCGCCGGTCTCTTTATCGAATCCCACCCGGATCCGAAAATTGCCCGCTGCGACGGCCCGAGCGCTCTGCCGCTGGAGAAGCTGGAAGGCTTCCTCAAGCAGATGAAGGCCATCGACGATCTCGTCAAGGGCTTCGAGCCCCTCGATACCTCCGCCTGATCGCGATTTTTACTATCAAAAATGCCCCGCCATGCGGGGCATTTTTATTTCCGTCATTTTCATTTGGTGCTCTTCGGCGCCCATTGCGACCATGTTTTCGTGGTGTTAATGATGTTAAATATGTTGCGTGATTGATGTCTCTTATTTGCTTCTTATGACATGCAAAAGTAGCGACCGTCAGGATGGAAAAAAGGTATGAAGCGGGTGAGATAACCCTCATGTACAGGATCTTTAGCTACAACCAATTGAAATAGATAGAAAAAAGGCTTCGTTTGTGATCTGATTTAATCGCAAAAAAAAACCGACACGCCCGAAGCCATGACTATTATCAATGCAACCCAGTACCTCAAGCAACTTCTTAGCTCTTCTGAACTCAACCGGATCGGTAAATTTACCGGTTTTTGTCAGCGACTCCGGGATATCCAGCCTGCGAGACTACTCCCGGCTCTGCTCTCAGGGCTTGGTTGCGACAAGGTGGATGGTATTGCTGGTTTGCATCGCCATTTCAATGCGTTGCAGCTCCATGATACTGACCAAATAGCGTATAAACCCTTTCACAACCAGTTACGCAAGCAGGGTTTTCCCTTGTTCATGCGCGCACTGGTTGAACGAGCCATCGCCTTACGCCTCAAGGAGTGTCTACCGGACGCCCACGGACTGGCAGGCTTTGAGCAGGTACTGCTGCAGGACGGGTCGTCATTCGCGTTACATCCGCAATTGGCAGAACATTTCCCGGGCCGATTCAATAAGCACAGCCCCGCTGCGGTAGAGTGTCATATGACCATGTCCTTGCTGGACCAGTCGCCGATATCGATGAGTATCACGGCGGATACCGAATCGGAGCGCAAGCATCTTCCGGCCGCAAATTCGTTAAATAACAAACTGTTATTGGCGGATGCCGGTTACATCAGCCGCGAGTACTTTGCTGATGTGACCAAAGCCAAAGGAAGCTATCTGGTCAGAGGGAGTCAAAATCTCAATCCCAAAGTACAGGCAGCTTACCGACAGGACGGCAGGGAAATGCCCAAGTTACTCGGAAAAAAGCTCAAGGATATCGATCGGAGAAGCTGCAGAGCCGAGGTTCTGGATCTGGATGTGAGTTCGGGAAAGTATAAATATCGACTCATAAGACGTTGGTTTGCAGAGGAAAAACGGTTCTGTATATGGATGACCAATCTTCCGCGTGAGCGATGGCCAGCCGAGAAGGTGATGGCATTGTATCGTTGCCGTTGGCAGATCGAACTGTTGTTCAAAGAGCTGAAATCACATAACCGGTTGAAGGCGTTCGCGACACGACAAAAAGCGATAGCGGAAGGCTTGATCTGGGCTAGTTTGCTGGCCTTGCTGGTCAAACGTCGGCTGGCGCTGACGCTGATTGGCAGCGCGGAGTTATCGATGCTGAAGATTGCCAAAAACAGCGCGCTTTGGTTAATGCCGATATTGGCGAGCATCATCCATGGTGCGTGGCAGGAAATAACAGAGAAGTTGGAGTGGGCAATGGTGTATTTATCCAAAAACGGCAAAAAGAGTAGGCAGAGAAAATCCAAGCAAAACAACACGTTAGACGGTATTATTAATTCGCTTGCCGCTTAAGGTTCTGTACATGTGTGATGACTGAAAAGTGTCAAATATCCCTGTCAGTTATCAAAAAATTAAGGATACCCATGTTTTCCTTGGTCAAGCAAAGCGTCGCCGGGCTGCAAATTCTGTTTGTCGCCTTCGGTGCCATGGTGCTGGTGCCCCTGCTCACCGGTCTGAACCCCTCCATGGCCCTGCTTGGCGCCGGTGTAGGCACCCTGCTGTTCCAGCTCTGCACCCGTCGTCAGGTGCCGATCTTCCTCGGCTCCAGCTTCGCCTTCATCGCCCCCATCATCTATGCCACCCAGACCTGGGGCCTGCCCTCCACCATGTTCGGTCTGTTTGCCGCGGGCTTCATGTATTTCATCCTGGCGGCCATCATCCGCGCTCGTGGCATGGGCTTCGTGCACAAGCTGCTGCCCCCCGTGGTCATCGGTCCCGTCATCATGGTGATCGGCCTGTCGGTGGCCCAGGTAGCCTGCAACATGGCCATGGGCCGTGCCGGCGGTGAGCAGGTGGTGCCTGCCACCACGGCGCTGACTCTGGCGGGGATCTCGCTGGCGGTCACCCTGATTGCCGCCGTGTTCTGCAAGGGCTGGATCAAGCTCATCCCCATCCTGTGCGGTGTCATCGCCGGTTATGTCTCTGCTGTGCTGATGGGCCAGGTGAGTTTCGACGGCATGGTCAACGCCCCCTGGCTGGCGCTGCCCCACTTCGAGACCCCGGAGATCAACTGGGCCGCGGCCCTCTTCATGCTGCCGGTGGCCATCGCCCCCTGCATCGAGCACATCGGCGGCGTGCTGGCCATCGGCGGCGTGACCGGCAAGGACTACACCAAGGATCCCGGCCTGCACCGCACCCTGGCCGGTGACGGCATCGGCGTCTGCTTCGCCGGTTTCATCGGTGGTCCCCCCGTCACCACCTATGCGGAAGTGACCGGCGCCGTGATGATCACCCGCAACTTCAACCCGGTCACCATGACCTGGGCGGCGGTGTTCGCCATCATTCTGGCCTTCTTCGGCAAGTTCAACGCCCTGCTCACCTCCATCCCCATGCCGGTGATGGGCGGCATCATGCTGCTGCTGTTCGGATCCATCGCCGCCATCGGTCTCAAGACCCTGGTGGAGTCCAAGGTGGATCTGGGGCTGTCCCGCAACATCGCCATCGTGGCGGTGACCCTGACCGTGGGTGTCGGCGCCCTGGAGATGAAGATCGGTGACTTCGCCCTGGCGGGCGTGGGGCTGGCCTCGGTGGCGGCCATCCTGCTGAACCTCATCCTGCCCCAGCACTCCGAAACGGGTGCCATGGAGAGCGCCAAGGATTAAGCGCCTGGCTTGCTGTACGTTGAGATGATGAAAAAGAGGCCACCTTCAGGTGGCCTCTCTTTCTTTGCCTGCGTACCACTGAACCCGGCCTCCCATGTGAAGCGGCTACACTCAGGGGCACCATTGACGGGAGAGGACGAAAGGATGAAGAGGGCATGGATCCTGGCCCTGCTGGGGCTGATGGGGAGCGGCGCGGCCGAGGCCGGTGCGGTGCGCTACGAGGTCGAAGGCAAGCCGTTCGAGGGCTATTACCTGGCGGGTACCGACAAGCAGGCCCCTCTGGTGGTGCTGGTGCACGACTGGGACGGGCTCAACGGTTACGAGATCAAGCGGGCCGAGATGCTGGTGGCCCTGGGCTACAGTGTCTTTGCCGTAGATTTGTTCGGTGCCGGGGTCAGGCCGAGCACGGTGGAAGACAAGAAGCGCCTCACCGGGGCCCTTTATCAGGACAGGACCAGGATGCGCTCCCTGCTGCAAGGAGGATTGGCGGAGGCGGGCAGGCAGGGGGGGCGGCTCGACAATGCGGTGGCCCTCGGTTACTGCTTCGGCGGCGCCGCCGTGCTGGAGCTGGCCCGCAGCGGGGCGGATCTCAAGGGGGTGGTGAGCGTACACGGCGGGCTGGAGACCCCGGCCGGGCAGGACTACAAAGAGGTGAAGGGAGAGTTGCTTGTCCAGCACGGCAGCGCCGACGAGGCGATCTCTCTGGGTCAGTTTGCGGCGCTGGTGGCCGAGCTGGAGAGCGCCGGGGTGAAGCACGAGGCGACCAGCTACAGCGGCGCTCCCCACGCGTTCAGCGTCTTTGGCTCGGACAACTACCGCGCCGATGCCGATGCCAAGTCCTGGCAGCGTTTCACCGGTTTCCTGAAGGAGGTGACCGGCTCCTGAGGGGGCCGGTTCACGCAGGCCATGGCAGTGCCATGGCTTTTTTTATGCCCGTTTTTCGCCATCTCAGGGGAGGGCGAGCACCCTCACCCACATGGCCCCCTTGCCCACCTCGCTCCGTGGGCCCGGGGTGAGCAGACCGCTTTCGGGGTCGATGGCATGCAGCGCCACCTCGTGGGATTGCTGCCCGGTCGCGATGAGCCAGTGGCCGCTGTGGTCGATGGCAAAGCCCCGGGGACAGGCCTCGGTCGGGAAGTGGCCGAGGGGGGTGAGGGCGCCATCCTGGGGGGAGACGCCGAACAGGGTGAGCAGGCTGCTGGCCCGTTCGCTGGTGTAGAGAAAGCGTCCATCCGGGGTCAGGTGCAGGTCGGCGCCCCAGCGCTCCCCCTCATAGCCTGGGGGCAGCATGTCCAGGCTCTCGCGCGCCACTATCTGTCCGTCCGCCTCCCTGTGGTAGCGATTGAGGGTGGCGTCGAGTTCGTTGAGGCAATAGAGATCGCCGTTGTCCGGGTGCAGTGCCAGATGGCGGGGCCCGGCGCCGGGGGCGGTGTGAATGTCCCCCAAGGGATGGGGAACCAGCCTCTCGTCCACCAGGGCAAAGCGGCGCACCCTGTCCTCTTTCAGGCAGGCCACCAGCAGATCCTGCTCCCCGTTTTGCCCCGGGAGCCAGGTGACCGAGTGGGCCGCCATCAGGTGGTCGAGACGCTGGTGAGGGGGCTGCATCCGGCCCGCCTGATCCTGGCGGGAGACGGTGACGTGGTTGAAGGCGTAGGAGGCGGCAAAGAAAAGGCGGCCGCTCCCATCGGTGCAGGTGTGGGAGGCGCTGCCGAGCAGTGGCGCCGAGGTCGGGGCCCCGAGCCGCCCATCGGCGGCGATGGGGAAGCTCAGCACCCGAAAATCGGGGCGCACCCCCGCATGGAGCCAGCGCCGGTCCGGGCTGATGACCAGGGGCTGCACCTCGCCGCCGGTCTGCACTTCCTGCAGCGGGGCGAGGGTGCCTGCCTCGATGCGAAACACATGGATCAACCCGCTCACCGGGTTGGCCACATAGACCACTTGTTGCATTGCATCTCCTTTGCGACGGCCATCCGTCGGGTCAAGGGAAAGGGGAGTCCCGGCGTCTCAGGCGGGGATCAGGATCTCGCGAATGACGGGCACCACTGACAGTACCAGCAGGGCTGCCATCACCTGGTTGAAGCGGCGACGGGCAAGATCGTTTGCCAGCCAGCGCTTGAGCAGGGAACCGCACAGGAGCCAGAGTCCGACACAGGGGAAAGAGACGATGAAGAAGGTCAGGGCGATGACGAGGTGCTGCTCAAAGGGGTCGCTCCCCGCGCTGGTGAAGGCGGCGATGGCGCCGGTGGCGACCACCCAGGCCTTGGCATTGACCCACTGGAACAGGGCACCCTTGAAAAAGCCGAACGGGCGGGTCCCGTTGCTGTCAGCCATCCCGTCCGTCGGGCGGGCGATGAGCCAGGCAAGATAGAGCAGATAGAGGGTGCCCGCGCACTTGATGAACATGTGGAGTTCGGGGAAGCGGGTAAAGAGCTGGCCAAAGCCCAGCCCCACCAGCAACAGCATCAGGGTGAAGCCGACGCAGATCCCCATGAGCAGGGGCAGGCTCTTGCGTATCCCGACGCTGGCGCCGGCGCTCATCACCATGATGTTGTTGGGGCCGGGGGTGACCGATGCCGAGATGGCAAAGAGCACCACGGCGTAGAGCGAGTCCATTGGGTTCCTCGTGCAGACAGTCCGTTGTCTTCCCTATATTGGGGGCGATCTGCGCTTTCCAAGGCGGGGGGCGGGCAGAAAAAAAACAGGCCCCGTGACGGGGCCTGTGAAGCGGGCGGGATCAGACGGGCTGGTTCCCCGCCGGCGGTAGCGCCGGGCGGGATTCCACCTTCTGTTCGTCTCCCTGCATGTTCTTGATGTAGACGTCCATCTGGTTGAACGCGATCTCGATGCCATGCTCGCGGAACAGCACGTCGATGCGGCGGTTCAGCTCGTCGATGGCCGGGTTGCGATCCCCCAGCTCGCTCACGAAGAAGCGCAGCTCGTGATCCAGGGTGCTGGGCCCGAAGGTGAGGAAGTAGACGATGGGGGCCGGGTCTTTCAGCACCCGGCTGTTCTCCATGGCGGCCTGCATCAACAGCTTGCGGGTCAGATCCAGATCAGAGCCATAGGCCACCCCGACCCGGGCGATGACCCGGGTGACGGTGTCGGATAGGGACCAGTTGATGAGCCGCTCTATCATCAACTGCTGGTTCGGGATGATCACCTCCTTGCGGTCGAAGTCGGTGAGGGTGGTGGAGCGGATCCTGATCTTGTTGACCGTGCCCGAGATGGTGCCGATGGTGACGGTGTCGCCGATCCGCACCGGGCGCTCGAACAGGATGATGATGCCCGAGATGAAGTTGGAGACGATCTGCTGCATGCCGAAACCGATACCGACCGAGAGACCGGCGGCCAGCCACTGCAGCTTCTCCCACTGGACCCCGAGCATGGCCAGCGCCGTCAGGCTGCCTACCCCGATCAGGGCGTAGTTGAGCATGGTGGTGAAGGCATAGGCCGTGCCCTGGGCAAGGCGCAGCTTGGAGAGCACCAGCACCTCCAGCAGGCCCGGCAGGTTGCGGGCCAGCGACAGAGCCGCACCAAACACGAAGAGGCCGGTCAGCACGTCGCTCAGGCTGATGGGATAGAGCACGGCGTTGGCCCCGGTCCCCTCGCTCTTGTGCCACAGCACCACGCTGTCGAGGTAGGTGAAGACCGCCACCAGATCAGACCAGAGCCAGTAGAAGGCGACGCCGAACACCAGCAGCAGCATGATGCGGGTCAGACGCAGGGACTGCTGGCTGACCTCTTCCAGATCCATGGGCTGCTCTTCGATGGCTTCGCCCCCTTCCGCATCCTCCTGGGTCTTGTGTTCCCGCTTGGCGACCGCGCGGCGATAGGCCAGACGACGGGCCGCCAGCTCAAGACCACGCAGGGCGGTGCGATAGACCAGACCCCAGATGATGATGAGGTAGAAGGACTCGATGAGCCTGCCGGTGAGTTTCAGAGCCGTGTAGTAGTAGCCAAGGGCTGCCAGCACCATCAGGGCCACCGGCGCCAGCGCCAGGGAGACGGCGGTCAGGGTCTGCAACATGCTCGCCTCGCCCTTGATGCGGGCGCGGGAGATGGGCAGCACCAGGTAGGCGGTCAGCCCCAGCAGCAGCATGGTCATGCCCTGGCCGATGACGTCGTTGCCAAGGGAGGAGGGTTCCACCACCGCCTTGGTCGACAGCATGATGAGGGGCAGCAGGGGCAGCCAGAGGTAGCGCATGCTGTTGCGCTTGGCCTGCAGCTCGTCCCGCGGCATGCGGAAGTGGGTCTCGCCGATGCCCCCCGGTCGCATCACCGACAGGTAGACGCTGAACACCAGGTAGCCGAGGGCCAGGTTCAGGGTGATCTGGAAGATGAGTTTCGGGCTCAGCAGGCCGCAATAGGCGAGCAGCAGGCCGGCGGCCAGGATGAAGAGGGTGCCCGGCAGGCGTTGCAGCACGGTGAACAGCAGGGCACGGGGGGTGTGCCACTGGCTGTCCTGACGAAAACGTCCCAGATCCTTGACGATCTTCTTCTGGCGCTCGAGCAGGGTGCCGCGCTTCCACAGCAGCAGGCCTCCCACCAGCAGCAGTGGCAGGGAGAGCAGGGAGACCGCCAGCAGCATGTCGCCCCAGCCGCTCCAGTCCGGTTTCAGCACCCAGTCGGAGGCCTGCTTGAAGGCCTGGGCCGGCCAGGTGATGAACCACTTGGCATCGATGGGCTTGTTGCTGCTCACCCAGAAGATGTGCTGCTGCAGGGTGAACTCGATGGAGGCATAGACCCGGGTCAGCTGCTGCTGGGTCAGTTGCAGGCTGATGGCGTTGGTGAGCTGGGCATCCATCTGGCGGTTGAGCTGATCCAGCAGGCCGATGCGGGTGTCGATGAGCTTGGCAAGGCTGGCCCTGTCTTCGTCGCTCACCGTCTCGCCGCTGCTGGCGATGAGGTTGTCCAGATACTGGTTCTTCTGGAACAGCTGGTCACGCTGCTGGCTCAGTTCGAACTGGGCCAGGTGCAGGTCGGCGATCTGCTCCTCCAGGTTCTTCACTAGGGTGGAGGGGGCCGCTTCCAGTTGCTGGTAGAGCTGATAGAGGATGCGCGAGAGCAGCAGGTTGCCCTTGAGCATCTGCACCTGTTCGTTGAGGTTGCGCTCGGTCTGGGTGCCGCGCTCCAGCATGCTCTTCGCCTGCAGGTTCTTCTGGGCCAGGGTGTTGAGGCTGTTGGTGGAGCTGATGAGCTGCTGGCTGAGCTGGTAGTTGAGCTCCTGCTCTTTTTGCACCAGGGGGTTGTCTTCGGCGGCCACCAGCTCGCCGGTCTCTTCGGCGGTCTTCTCGGTGTCGCCCAGGCGCTTGGCGCTGCTCTGCTCCTGCAATGCCTGCAGTTTCTGCTCTTCACTGGCGAGGCGGGCACTCTGGTAGTCCCGTTGCTTGACCACCAGATCCTGCATGCTGGTGCGGTTGTCCAGCTCCTTTTGCAGGTTGGCCAGTTGCAGATCCAGCAGGGCCAGCTCGGCATTAAGCTTCATTTTCTCGGCGCTGCTCACCCCGTCCCCGGCGTTGAGGCGGGTGCGGATCTCCTGGCTGCGCTGATAGGCGCGGCTCATGCTGGCCTGGGCCCGCTCCGGCAGGGTCTGCAGGTTGGTGATCTGGCTGCCGATGGTGCCAAGGGCCTCCTGGGCCGCCTGCATGTTGGCCATGATCTCGGGTTGGCGGGCATCGAGCTCCGCCAGGCTCATGGTGGCGTATTCGCTCTTGAGCTGCTCCGGGCTCTTGCCCTGGGTCAGGGCGTCGAGCTTGGTGCCGATCTCCTTGAGCTCTGTCGGCAGGGTGCGCAGGCGTTCGCTCTGGGTTTTGGCCTTGCTCTTCTCCTTGTCGATGCTGTCGAGGAGGGAGAGGGTGTCAGTCAGGAACTTCTGGTCCGCCTGCTGGCTGGCCGTGGGGGTGTCCGATTTGCCGAGGGCGTCGAGCGCCCGCTGCACGGTGGCGCGCTGGGGCAGATCCTGCGCCAGGGTGCTCGGGGTCCAGAAGGTAATGAGTAAACAGAGCAGCGGCAGCAGGGTGGCCGAGGCTCTTTTGAAGCGTGTTGAGAGCATAAAGCGTCCGGGTGATTATGCGATGTTCGGGGGATTTTCCACCAGGGTAAAATCCGCGTGGATTCTAGCACCGGCGCAAGAGGGGCAGCAGGGGGAGAGATAAAAAAAAACGGCGCCCGCAGGCGCCGCTTTCATCGGTTCAGGACTGATTACAGTACGTGAACGGAGGCGGTGTTGGTGGTACCGCTCGGTACCAGGGCACCGGAGACCATGACAACCACGTCACCCTTCACGCCCATGCCGATTTCCAGCGCAGCTTCTTTGCCGATGCGATAGAAGTCGTCGGTGGAGGCGATGGAGTCAACCACGTGAGCAACCACACCCTTGGTCAGCACCAGCTGGGCAGCGGTCTTCTTGTTGGTGGTGATGGCCAGGATCCAGGCTTTCGGGAAGTACTTGCGGATGGCCTTGGCAGACTTGCCGCCTTCGGTGGCAACCACGATCAGCGGGGCGTCCAGCTTCTCGGAGGTCTCTACCGCGCCTTTGCAGACCGCTTCGGTGATGCGCAGCTTGTTGCTGTCGTTGGCAGCAGATAGGTTGGACGGCATCACGGCATCGGTACGCTCGCAGATGGTGGCCATGATGGTCACGGCTTCCAGCGGGTACTTGCCCTTGGCGGACTCACCGGACAGCATGACTGCGTCGGTACCGTCCAGGATGGCGTTGGCCACGTCGCCGGCTTCGGCGCGGGTCGGACGCGGGTTCTTGATCATGGAGTCCAGCATCTGGGTGGCGGTGATGACCACTTTGCGGGCTTTGTTGCACTTCTCGATGATCATCTTCTGGGCGAAGATCACTTCTTCTACCGGGATCTCGACACCCATGTCGCCACGGGCAACCATGATGCCGTCGGAGACAGCCAGGATCTCGTCGAAGTTGTCCAGGCCTTCCTGGTTTTCGATCTTGGAGATGATCTGGATGTTCTCGCCGCCGTGGGCTTTCAGGTGCTCACGGATTTCCAGCACGTCTTCTTTCTTGCGAATGAAGGAGGCGGCAACGAAATCAACGCCTTGCTCGCAACCGAAGATGAGGTCGCGCTTGTCTTTCTCGGCCAGGGCCGGCAGCTTGATGGAGACGCCCGGCAGGTTGATGCCCTTGTTCTCGCCCAGGTCACCGTTGTTGAGCACTTTACAGATCACTTCGCGCTCGGTGATTTCGATGACGTCCAGGCCAATCAGGCCGTCGTCAACCAGGATGCGGTTGCCGACGCGCAGGTCGCTGGCAAAACCGGCATAGGTGACGGCGACTTTGTCTTTGTTGCCCACCACGGTCTGGTCGGTGGTGAAGGTGAAGGTCTGGCCAGCGACCAGGGAGACGTCGTTGCCGCCTTCGAGCTTGATGGTGCGGATTTCCGGACCCTTGGTGTCCAGCAGGATGGCTGCGTGCTTGCCGGTTTCGGCCATGACAGCGCGCAGGTTGCTGATGCGACCACCGTGTTCGGCGTAGTCGCCGTGGGAGAAGTTCAGGCGCATGACGTTCATGCCGGCATCCAGCATCTTGCCCAGCATTTCTTTGGATTCGGTCTTGGGACCGATGGTGCAGACGATTTTGGTCTTTTTCATGTCAGTCTTCATGGTTAAGGAATTTCCGCCGTGCAATATACACCAGTTTTTGGATACTTTTTATGATCCAGAAACAACGTTTTGAGCGAAAACGGCCTCAATTTGAAAGATAACGTTTTCGCTCACAGCTCATTTTAGGGGCTAAAATAATTGATTTTCCGCAACTGAGGCCATTTGGTTCCCATTTCTGGCCCCGCATCCTGCCCGATCCCATGTTGTTAAATGACAAACAACAGGGCCCCATTGCGGGGGCGATCCGGCCCGATGCCGTTGGCCGTCATCCAGTGTAGTCACTCCCTCCCGCGGCGTCAGGGCGAAGCAACGCAAGGCAGGAGCCGGTTGGCCTACAGCGGAAAAAACGCCGCCCCTCCCGGCACGCCGGGAGGGGCGGCAGCCCTCTGGATCAGCCGAAGAACCAGTAGCCGCGGTTGACCAGCCGGGTCAGCAGTTGCAGGAAGCCCGCCTGATCGGCCAGTTCCACCAGCGCGTCCTGGGTGATGATGTCCTTGTCGCACAGGAGTGCGATGGCGGCCGGATCCTCGCTTGGCAGGGTCCAGGCTTCGCCGTCGATGTAGCAGGTGCGGCTCTCGCCGCTGAACCAGACGCTGCGCAACCCCGGCACCTTGATGGCGGGCTCCCCCTGGCTCAGCAGGTCGGCCACCTCGTCGGCGCTGTAGTCCGGCTCCACCGGATTGACGTCCAGATCGTGCTTGGCCTCGGAGATCATGGTGCCGAACCACTCCTTGAACAGGGTCTCGTCGTCGAGGGCCTGTTGCATCAGCTCCCGCAGGCGGTGCAGCTCATGGGGCTGGATTTCCCCGTGGCGGGCGCGGGGCTGGAGGTCCGGGTCGCCGTAACGTTCGGTGCGGATCTCGTTGTCGATCAGGTGATCGGCAAAGGAGGAGACAAGGGCCTTGGCGTCCGGCGCGCGGAAACCCACCGAGAAGTTCAGGGAGGGCTCGATGGCGTAGCCCTCGTGGGGGAATCCGGGCGGGATGTAGAGGATGTCGCCCGGCTCCATGATGACGTCGATGATCGCCTCGAACGGCTCGCAGTGCAGCAGGGCGGCGTGGGCGGCAAACTCGTTCAAGGGCTTGGCATCGCCGACCCGCCAGTGGCGCTTGCCCTGACCCTGGGTGATGAAGACGTCGTAGTTGTCGATGTGGGGGCCGACACCGCCGTGAGGGGTGGAGAAGCTCACCATCACATCGTCAAAGCGCCAGCCCGGGATGAACTGGAAGGGCACCGCCAGCTCGTGCACCTCGGGTACCCAGTGGTTGCACGCCTGCACCAGCACGGTCCAGTTCTCTTCCCCCAGGTGATCGTAGGATTCGAAGGGGCCGTGGGCCGCCTCCCACTTGTTGTTGAAGCGGGTGACCAGGCGCGATTCGATCTCCTCTTCCATGGCCAGACCCGCCAGCTCGTCCGGGCTGATGGGATCCTGAAAGTCGGTGAAACCGCCCTTGATGAGGAGCGGGCGCTTCTGCCAGTAGTGCTCGAGGAAGTGAGCGATATCCAGATTGAGTTGGTACATGGTGCTTCTCGTATCTTGTGAGAGGGCTTGCCCAAGGCGGGCTTGGGCAAGGGCTCTGAAATGGCCCGATAGAGGGTGATCATATCAAATGGGCCAAAATCAACGGGGGCCCTGCCGTCATGACAGAGCCCCCGCCGGTTCGGTTACATCACTTATTTCAGCAGATCGACCAGACGCTGGGCGTCGCCGATGTAGTTGGCCGGGGTCAGCTTCTTGAGCTCGACCTTGACCGCTTCCGGCAGTGTTAGGGTGTCGATGAAGGTGCGCATCCCTTCGGCGTCGACGCGGCGACCACGGGTCAGCTCTTTGAGCTTCTCGTAGGGCTTCTCGATGCCGTAGCGGCGCATCACGGTCTGGATGGGTTCCGCCAGCACTTCCCAGTTGGCGTCCAGATCGGCGGCCATGGCGTCCGCGTTGGCTTCCAGCTTGGAGATACCCTTCAGGGTCGCCTGATAGGCAATCAGGGAGTAACCCACCGCCACACCCAGGTTGCGCAGCACGGTCGAGTCGGTGAGATCACGCTGCCAGCGGGAGATGGGCAGTTTGCTCGCCAGGTGCTGGAACACGGCGTTGGCCAGACCCAGGTTGCCTTCGGAGTTCTCGAAGTCGATGGGGTTGACCTTGTGGGGCATGGTGGAGGAGCCGATTTCGCCGGCGATGGTGCGCTGCTTGAAGTGGCCCAGGGAGATGTAACCCCAGACGTCACGGTCAAAGTCGATCAGGATGGTGTTGAAGCGGGCCAGGGCGTCGAACAGCTCGGCGATGTAGTCGTGGGGCTCGATCTGGGTGGTGTAGGGGTTCCAGGTCAGGCCCAGGGAGGTGACGAACTCCTCGGAGAACTGGTGCCAGTCCACATCCGGGTAGGCGCTGATGTGAGCGTTGTAGTTGCCCACGGCACCGTTGATCTTGCCCAGCAGCTCCACCGCCATGATCTGCTTGAGCTGGCGCTCCAGACGGTAGGCGACGTTGGCCATCTCCTTGCCCATGGTGCTCGGGGTCGCCGGCTGACCGTGGGTGCGTGACAGCAGCGGCATGTCGCGGTACTCGACGGCCAGGCGCTTGATCTCACCGATGAGCTTTTCGCAATAAGGCTTGATCACCTCTTCCCGGGCGGTCTTCAGCATCAGGCCGTGGGAGTTGTTGTTGATGTCTTCCGAGGTGCAGGCGAAGTGAATGAATTCGCTGACGGCGGCCAGCTCCGGGTTCACTTCCACCTTCTCTTTCAGGAAGTACTCCACCGCTTTCACATCATGGTTGGTGGTGCGCTCGATCTGTTTGATGCGGGCGGCATCCTGCTCGTTGAAGTTGCTGACGATGCCGTCAAGCACGGCATTGGCTGCCTCGCTCAGGGCAGGGACTTCCGGGATCCCGGCGTGGCTGGCCAGTTTTTGCAACCAGCGCACCTCGACTTCGACGCGAAAACGCAGCAGACCGAATTCGGAGAAGATAGGGCGCAGGGCATCGGCCTTGTCGCCATAACGACCGTCAATCGGGGAAACGGCAGTCAGCGCGGACAGCTCCATGGGGTGAACTCCTGATGATTGGTGTGGGGGTTAAAATCGTTTGGCCAGTTCCACCATCTTCTTGCGGGCGAAGATGATCTGGGTACGGCTACCGCCGAGCTGGCGCCACAGCACCACGGCGCGGATGCCTGCGAGCAGCAGGGCGCGCACCTTGTGCTGCACCAGGGGCTGCTGCAGGAACAGCGGGGTGCCCGCCACCTGGATGCGCGGCCCGATGGGGCTGATAAGGTCGCTGTAGATGCTCGCCATGTTGGCCAGGATCTGCTCGTCGAGCAGATCGAAATGCTGTTGCTGGCGGCCGATCTGGCTGATCCGCTCCCCCAGCATGTTGAGGATGTCCTTGCGCTTGGCGAGCTTGCGCTCCAGCGCGATCAGGCTCACCACGTAGCGGGTGAGCTCGGCATTCTTCTGGCTGCCGTCGGCCCCCAGCTGTTCCACCAGGGCGCGATAGCCGTCGCGAATGGCCAGGTGGCTGCCGAACACTTCCAGCGGCTGCGTGGGGTTGGTGACCAGAATGCTTTGCAGGCTCTCGCGCAGGGAGGCTTCATCGCAGGAGCCGTCACGGGCCACTTTCTGCACCAGATAGGCGGCCTGGCAGATGCCTGCGAAGGCCATGGTTCTGTCTTGGAATTTGTCGCTCATATCTTCACGGCCCTGTTCTGTTCTTTCACCGGCCGATGCCATGATCCGGCCTGGACGTTGCCAATCATGCATCGCTGCCTGGTACTGTTTTTCTTTGTCCCCTCTCCCTCAGGGAGAGGGTCAGGGTGAGGGTGGTTACCCCCTCATCCCCAACCCTTCTCCCGCGAGGGGAGAAGGGAGTACAGCGCGGACGCTCGTGAGCGCCCAGCCCTTAGACCGGATGGCTGAAACGTTGTTCGATGATGCCGCCGCCCAGACACACTTCCCCGTCGTAGAAGACGGCGGACTGGCCCGGGGTCACCGCAGCCTGTTTCTCGTCGAAGATGACCCGGATAGTCTCATCGTCGATGGGCTGGATCAGGCAGGGGATGTCTTCCTGACGGTAACGGGTCTTGACGGTGCAGCGGCGCGGCGCGCGAATGGGGGTGCGATCCACCCAGTGCAGCTGGCTCGCGACCAGGCCGTCGGAGTAGAGGCGGGGGTGTTCCCCTTGCGCCACCACGAGGGTGTTGCGCTCCACCTCTTTGTCCACCACGTACCAGGCCTCTTCGGTGGCATCTTTGCGACCGCCGATGCCAAGCCCCTTGCGCTGGCCCAGGGTGTGGTACATCAGCCCCTGATGCTCGCCGATGATCTTGCCGTCCACGGTTTCGATGGGGCCGGGCTGGGCGGGCAGGAACTTGGCCAGGAAGTCCTTGAACTTGCGCTCACCGATGAAGCAGATGCCGGTGGAGTCTTTCTTCTTGGCGGTGATGAGATCCAGCTGCTCGGCGATGCGGCGCACCTCGGGTTTTTCCAGATCCCCGACCGGGAACAGGCTCTGACCCACCTGGGCTTCGCTCAGGGTATAGAGGAAGTAGCTCTGATCCTTGTTGGTATCGAGGCCGCGCAGCAGGCGCGGGCGGCCGGTGCTGTCGTCACGGCGCACATAGTGGCCGGTGGCGATGTAGGTGGCCCCCAGCTCTTCGGCGGCGAATTCCAGGAACGCCTTGAACTTGATCTCCTTGTTGCACAGGATGTCCGGGTTCGGGGTGCGACCCGCCTTGTACTCTTCCAGGAAGTGCTCGAACACGTTGTCCCAGTATTCGGCGGCGAAGTTGATGGTGTGGAGTTTCATCCCCAGCTTGTCGCAGACGGCCTTGGCATCAGCCAAATCCTGGGCGGCAGAGCAGTACTCGTCCGTGTCGTCTTCTTCCCAGTTCTTCATGAACAAGCCTTCGACCTGATAGCCCTGCTGCTGGAGCAGGTAGGCCGAGACGGAAGAATCCACGCCGCCGGACATGCCGACGATCACCTTGATTTGGCTGTTGTCTGTCATTAGTCGAAGTTACCAGTTCGTTTAAACGGGGCGTATTCTACCAGAGTTTTGCGCCCCCGGTCACATCTCCCTGCCGCCGTTCCCCTTGGAAGCCCGGTGGCGGGAAATCGTTTTTCTTGTCTCGGCCCCATCGCGTCAAAAAGAGCGTCCAATGGCGCTTAGATAAAGGCTTTGAGTGCCGACAGCGGCAGGCGGGTGCCTGCCAGATAGTCCTGGATACACTGCCACACCAGGGGGCTTCGCAGGGCGGGCTTGCACTCGGCAATCTCCTCCAGGCTGAGCCAGTGACAGGCCAGTACGTCACCGTCGGGATCCTCTGGATGGTGCTGACCGGGCGACTTTTCAAGGTCGAAGATGACGGCGGTGCGCACAAAGGTGGCCTCGCTGTCCGCCGGTTTGAAGAGGTAGACCCCGAGCCAGCCGGTGGGCGCGGCGGTGAGTCCGGTCTCCTCCTTCAGCTCGCGGCAGGCCGCCTGGATGAGATCTTCTCCCGGCTCCACGTGGCCGGCGGGCTGGTTGAAGCGGCGCTGGCCCGCAATCTCCTCTTCCACCAGCAAGAAACGCCCCTGCCAGTGCACCAGAGCGGCCACGGTGAGGCGGGTGGGCAGCGGTGGGTGATCGCTCATAAGGACTCCTTGTCTTGTTGGCTGTGCCCCGGCGGGGGCGCTCGATGCAGATCCGCTGTCGCCTTCATTCAGAGGGCTTGGTGCGAGCCGGACGGCGGGCGGTGGTGCGCCCGCCGCTGCGATTGCCGGGGCGCGGGTCTGCCCCGCGGCGCTCCCGCCCCTGGGGTGGATCCTGATCTGTTGGCCGGGCGGTGCGGGGGGCGCTGCGGCCAGTGCCCCCGGCTGCGGCGGATGCCCGTGGTTTGCCTTGCGTGGCGGCTGGTCGTGGCGCGGGTGCCAGATCGGGAGCGGGCAGGGCGCGGCTCTCTCCCGGCGCCAGCCCATCGAGGGTCCACTCCCCGATGGCGTAGCGGATGAGGCGCAAGGTGGGGTGGCCGATGTGGGCGGTCATGCGCCGCACCTGGCGGTTGCGCCCCTCCACTATTTTGATCTCGAGCCAGCAGGTGGGGATCTCCCTGCGCTCGCGTATGGGCGGGTTGCGTGGCCACACCGCAGGGTCATCCATGATGCGCGCCCCGGCGGGCAGGGTCATGCCGTCGTTGAGTTCCACACCGGCGCGCAGGGCGGCCAGTTTCTCCTCGCTCGGGATGCCTTCCACCTGCACCCAGTAGGTCTTGGGGGTCTTCTCTCCCGGCTGGGTGAGGCGTGCCTGCAACTTGCCGTCGTTGGTGAGCAGCAAGAGCCCTTCGCTGTCTCGATCCAGCCTGCCCGCGGCATAGATGCCGGGCTCTTTGATGTAATCCTTGAGGGTCTCGCGGCCCCCTTCGTCGGTGAACTGGCAGAGCACCATGTAGGGCTTGTTCAAGAGCAGCAGCTTGCGATCCACCGGGGCGGGGGCCGGTTTGCGCTCGTTGACCCTCCCTGCGTGCCGGGCCTCCCGGCGTTGGGATGGGCGCACCGTGGTGGGCCCGCTGGCCGTGCGGCCTGCGTCAGGGCGGGCGGAGAGGGAGAGACGGGGACGGGCTGATTTCATCGCATGCCTACCAAAAACAGGGGATGGCGGAGTGTACCACAGGGGGTGGTCATCAGGGGGAGAGCGGGGCTCACCCTCTCGGGTCAGAGGGAGGCGGTGCCCGGCGCCAGTGCGAGGGAGAGGCGCAGCATGTCCTTGTGCTGGATGCCGTGCTCCATCAGGGGCTCGGGATAGTGGATGAGGAAGTGATCCTTCACGACGGCATGGACGCGAAAGCCGTGGCGCTGGTAATAGGTGAGCTGGTGGCCGAAGCTGCCGGTACCGAGTTCGACGCGGCCTATCCCCTTCCCGGTCAGGTTCTCCAGCACGAAGCGCAGCAGGCCGGAGCCGATGCCCTGCTGCTGGCGGTTGGGGGCAACGGCGATGTTGAAGATCTCGGCGGTTTGCTCCCCCACCAGGCCCGCCACGCAGGCCCCCACGACCTCGTTGTCCGCCAGGGCGGCAAAGCCCCAGGCCCCGGGCAGGTAGGCGGCGATGCGCGACGCGGCGGGATCGGCCTCCAGCAGCAGGGCCAGCTGCAGGTGGGCGGGGTTCATCTCGACAAACGTCATCCTTGTTTCTCTTCCTGTTTGTGACGGCGCGCAGCGCGCAGCACGATGGCGGGCTTGACCGATGTGGTGGCCCGGGCGGCGCCCTCGGGGGAGGCAATGCCCATGCTGGCCAGCACCCGGGCGGCGTTCTCCTCGCACGGCATCTCGCCCGGTTTGGCTTCAACCAGCTGGATCAGGGCCTGCAACTGCTGCTTGCTGTGGGCAAGCCCTTGCCCCTGTGTCCCGATAGGGTTCACCCGCGTCTCAGTGGGCGTCATGCCGGGGAACAGGGGCGCTGGTCCCCGGGATCGGCGCCGGGCGGTTGAGCAGGAAGACCACCTCGCCCCGGTAGTGGGGGGAGGCGGCCAGTGTTGTCTGCCAGGCGGGATCCCACTCCCCATCCTGCACCAGCCCGACCTTGAACGGGATGGTCAGGTGCGCCATGGCGGGCAGATAGGCCTGATATCCCGGCACCGTGCGCGTGCCCTGATAGGTCTGGATCACCAGCTCGTCCACGGGCAGGCGATTGAGCTCTGCCACGTCCCCCGTTTTCGCCCAGTCGAGCAGCCCCGTCACGCTGAGCTTGCACCCGGGAGGCAGGGCACGCCGCAGTTGTTGCAGGGCGTTGCCATAGCGATCGAGCTGGCGGGTCGCCGCATCGAAGTCGATCTGGATGCCCGCCACCCTGGCCCCGGCCGCGCGCCACGCCTCGTAGAGGCGCACCAGCACCTGCTCGTGGGCGGGGGAGAGGGGGAGGGCGTTGACACGCACCACCAGCCAGACCTGCCCGGCCTTGAGGGGGGAGGGAACCCGCCCCAGCTTGACGAAGCGGGGGCCGCCGGGCCTGTCCAGGATCTCCCCCTGATGCAGATAGAGGGTGCTGGCCTGTTCCAGTACCGGCTGGTGGCGGGTGGCGGACCAGAGCCAGAACCCGTGATAGGCGCTGGCATCGACACTGGCCTCAAGGGGGGTGGCCAGGGCCGTCAGCAGCAGCGCCAGCAGGGCGCGTTTAGAGCGTCTGCTCATGGCTCACCAGTAGTATTTGAGGGATCTGGCCCACACCGAGTTGCCATAGCGCTGCTTGAGGGTGTTGAACCAGGCCTGCCGGGTGCGTTTGGGGATCTCCTGGCTGTCGCAGCTGTTGTAGCCGGAGGGGGCATAGCACTGGATGGCGCGATAGAGGGCATAGCTCTTGTCTTCGGGCTCCGCCTTGGGGTTGGCCATCACGGCCTGATAGAGGGCGAGGCGACTCGGGAACGTGGGATGCTCGTCTTGCGCCAGCCCCCAGATCATCTCGCGATCCTGCCACAGGTCGATATGGGGATTCCGGCTGCGCAGGTACTCCCCGAAGCAGTTGAGGGCATGACCATCGTCGGGGCGCTGCACCAGGGTGCCAAGGGTCTGGGCCAGATCCCGGCAGTGGTAGCCCTGGGGCGTCCCCTCTCCGCGCCACTGGAACGCCGAGAGGCGCACATCCCCGTTGGGCACGGGCTCCCAGGGCGCGTCGGCGGGAGGGGTCGCCTCCTTGTAATCGGCGGGGATGAGGGCCACATCCTGCAAGAAGGTGGCCGGGTCGCTGGCGATGAGATCCCGCACCAGCAGGGTATGGAGCGCAATCTGCCGCTCCGCCGCGCTCGGGCCCTGACTGGCTTGCTGGCGCAACAGGGCGGGTTCGGCCTCCTGCTTGAGCACGGCCGCGCGGATGCGCAGCTGGGTGATGGGGCTGCCCGGCTGGAAGATGGCGGCCGTGTTGCCGGTGCGTACCCAGTGATCCGCCAGCACGTTCTCCACGAACGCCTGCTGGGCCTGACCCAGGGGGGAGGCCACCAGCGCCATCAGGGCCTGCTCGGCCTTGTCGAAGGCCTTCATGCCCTGCCAGGCCCAGATGCGCAGCATCTGGTGGCTGAATGCCAGGGTGGCGTCCTCCTGCCCGGG
This sequence comes from Aeromonas sp. WP2-W18-CRE-05, assembly GCF_014168615.1. Taxonomy (NCBI): domain Bacteria; kingdom Pseudomonadati; phylum Pseudomonadota; class Gammaproteobacteria; order Aeromonadales; family Aeromonadaceae; genus Aeromonas; species Aeromonas sp. WP2-W18-CRE-05. The sequence continues at coordinate 1,532,016 of NZ_AP021917.1, forward strand.
GGAGGGCAGGGCCAGCACCTGCTCGAACTGCTTGTCCAAAAAGAGGGCGTAGGCCTTGAGATAGGCCGCCTGCGCCTGGTGACCGGTTTTTTGCAGGTGCGCGATGGCGTCGTCCAGCTGGGCATCTTGCCAGTCCCGCGGCCGCTCATAGGTCGGTCTGAGACCCCGCAGGGCATTGACGAACAGCAGCGCCGGCTGGGCCGAGTCCTGATAGGCCGCCTGATGGCGATAGGCATCGCCACTGAGCAGGGTGAGATCGATCTCGTTGACCAGGGCCTCCAGCGCCGGCAAGGGCTGGCGGGTTGCCATGGCCTCGTCATAGGCATCCCGCAGGGCGCCGAGATCACCGGACATCCACTGGATGCGTCTGAACAGTCCTCTGGTCGAGCTGGCGTAGCGCCCTTGCGGGTAGGCCACCAGATAGGCCTGGCCCTGGGCCATGGCGCGGCGAAGGGCCTCCTTGTCGCTCCTGGTCACGTCCTGATCGCCGTATTCGTCCTTCGCCTCCTTCATCGCGAGGTTGATCTCCGTGCGCATCACCATGTAGGTCGCGCTCTCGGCCACCCAGGGGGCCTTGGCCTGCTGCAAGGCGGCAAAGCCTGCGCGGGCCTCCTCGAAGCGGCTCTCGTAGAAGTGTCGGGCGGCCTGCAGATACCCCTGCCACTCAAGGGCAGCACTGCTCATTTCGGTCGCGGGGGCGGGGCTCTCCTGCTGCCCCAGGATCAGCAGACGGCTTCGCAGCAGGGACGTGCGCTCCGGGGCGGGTACCTCGCTCTGCTCGAGGGCGTCCAGAAACGCGCTGACCGAGGAGAGGGAGTTGGAGATGGCGTGGCCGTAGAGGGAGTCGTGGCCCGCGTATTGCTCGAGCAGCGGGGGGAGGGACGGGTCGTAGGCGGCCAGCCGGCTGCCGAGCTGCTCGCGCAGCGCCGGATCCTCCACCTCCTCCGGCTGGGGGAGGCGGGTGAGGTAGAACAGCGGCTGGCTGCGCTCGTTCAGCGGATCCGCCGGCAGGGTGAAGGGGAGGGGGTGATGCTGGGCATCCCCCAGCAGCATCAGCAGGTTGCCCCGGGTGTCGTTCTCGTTGAGATAGAGCGGATAGGTGGGGAGAGGGCAGTCGGTGAGCCAGAAGCCGCACCCGTCACCGTCACCGGAGGCGAGGGCGGGCAGTGCAACCAGCGTCATCGCCAGCACCGAGCAGTGGGTCAGAGATGTCATGGGATCGCTATCCGTTTGTGGGCCCGCGCCGTGCATGACGCCCGGGCCGGGAAAGGGGGTTCGCAGTGGCGGGCAATAGTACGAAAGAGGGTCACAAACGACAACCCATTCTGACCTGGTCGGTGCTCTCCCTGTCAGGACGCCTGCGCCATCCCCCTGTCCCGAGCGCGTGCTCTTTGTTGCTTCGCGGATGTCAGCATCTGCCATCGCCATACATCGCCATACAAAAAGAGAGAATGTGGATGCTTATATCGGGGGCTCTTCGGTGCGAAAGAGCGCCTTGCCGCAGGCGAGGCAGGTGTGGCGAAAGCGATGATCAGGCCAGCCGGTCTGGGGGTGGCCCAGCACCTTGTCGGAGCCGCAGGCGCAGCAGCGCGCCCCCAGTTCATCGTCGATGGCGCATTCGGGATGCTGGTGCAGGTAGTCGGCGCGGGTAGGCAGGCGCAGCCAGTCGGGCTGGGCATGGCGCTGGTTCCAGAAATAGCACCCATAGAAGGTGCCTGCGGCGACGGGCAGGGCAAACCACCAGAAGAGATCCATGTCATGACTCCGACGAGAGGGGATGAGGGCGGCAACAACCCGCTCAGCAGGCGCGGTGCGGCCCCATTTTATCGGGGCGGGAGTGGGGCGGGATATGCCCGGATGGGTAACAAGCGAACCTGCTGGTGGTCGGGCTGGCAAGCCGCAGGGTCGGGGTTGGGGATTATCTATCCATTAAAGAGATGGGTTGCGTCATAACCCATCGCATTTTTGGATGGACATGGGGGCCTTTCCGGTTGCAAAACTCGGAGAGCGGGGAGTTTTTGTGAAAAAAAATGTGCATATCCTCGTCATGCCGATCTCAAGGGAGTCATTGAGCAAGTTATAAATATCAAGGTATTGATATCAATGGCAAAAACAGTGATTTTATCAGGCGTTTTCAGGGTGGATGATGGGGTTTCATAAGGAGCTTTAACCCATTTTCTAGATTGGTTTTTGCATAATCAATCGTTTATTTTGTTGGACAATTGGGGAAAACCTGGTGTCCAATCGGGTGAGCAGGTTGGCCAAACAGTGCCGTCAGCCAGTGTGTAACCCGAGATGTAAGGAGACATCCTGATGGAAAAACTTGACCAAAAAATCGACATCATGCGCCAGGAATTCGAGTCCCAGGGGCAAAAACAGGCCCAGGACAGATGGCAGGCCAGGGTCGATGAACTGCAACGGGAGCGCAGCGAAGCGCCCCAGCCGGAAGCGGCAGAACACTAGCCCCTGGCGGCCTTGTGGCCACCAAGTGAGCGCATAATGAAAAACCACCGCCCTGTTTGGGGCGGTGGTTTTTTTGCGCAGTGGCTAGAGGCGATAGAGGTTCTGGGCCGCATCGAACAGCTCCGCGCTCTCGCCGGTGCCGCCGTTGAAGACGGTGTGGAAGAAGCGCAGCACCTTCTCGTTGGCGAGGGCATCCCCTTCGAAGTAGGCGTGAGAGTCCCCCACATGGGGCTGATTGGTCACGTCCACATAGGTGGCCGTTCTGGCGTCCAGCCGCCGGGTGTAGTGGCCGAGCCTCGCCTTTTGCTGCTCCCCCATCTTCATGCGCGATGCCATCAGGGCACCATCGCGCTCATTGATGGTGATGTAGAGGCGGTTGCGACACTGGATGCGGTCGACCCACTGGGCGTGAAGCTCGTTGTTGGTGTCGGCGGCGGCCATGATGATGTTGTCGAACAGCAGCTGGTTGGCGTGGTAGGTCGTGCTGCCCAGCAGGTGTTTGAACAGGTAGTTGCCCATGCTGTGCAGCAGCAGGTTGATGGTGAAGGGGCAGCGCTTGTTCACCTCCTTGGCGAAGTAGCGATCCCAGGCCTCGCCGTTGTCGGCGAACTTCTTCTGGGCCTTCTCTTCCAGCTGCGTCACATACTGGCCGTTGAACTCGTCGAGCAGCCCCTTCATCTTCTCCAGCACCCGGTCAAGGGCACCGGCCGAGGCCAGGGCATCGCGCTTGTCGCTCTTGTAGCTCAGCACGCCCCGGGCGCCGCCGCCATTGGCGGGCCAGCTGAAGCAGAGCACCTCGACGCCGTACCGGGCCTCGAGCCCCGCGGCCCGTTCCAGCACATCGTCAAGATCGTTGTTGAAGCCGTGTACGAACAGCAGCAGGTGTTTGCCGGTCTTGAGCTTCTGCTTGGCCGTGCTGCCGGTCCCGGCGCAGCGCTCCAGCAGCTTGCGCGCCACATAGGCGCTGGCCGGGTGGGGGAGGTCGGGGTCAAGGCCGACGCTGGCGGCCATCTCGGCGGTGATCTGATCCGGCAGCAGGTCCAGCTGCCACTGTTTGCCCTGACGCCGGGCCTCGGCGAGGCGCAGTTCGTTGGGGCCCTCTGCGGGTTTTTCGCCAAAGATCTCGCTGGGGGTCTTGCCCTGCTCGTTGACCATCCGGTTGGTGACGATAAACATGGTGTTCTCCTTGTTGTCGTGCTCTCTTCATGACCGGCCACGCCCCGGGCGCCCCGATCACTGGCAAAGAGCCTAGTCCGGATCCGGCAGCCTGTCCCCCGGCGCGCCTTGCCTCGCCAAAGGGGTTACGACGATGTAAAGGCGAACGAGATTTGGGGGAATGGCGCCTTCGGGGCGGCGAGGGCAGGAAGACGCTGTCATCACTAGAGGAAGAGGCCCGGATGGACGGGGCCTGCGCCTCGTCAGGACCAGAGGGCAGCGAGGGAGTAGGGGATCCTCAGGCGCACTGTGATCCACTCCCCGACTATGGTCTGACATGCACGCCCGCTATTTGATTATGCAAATGGATGGGCTTAAGATGGCCGCGCGCAACGATCAGATTGATAACAAACGGAAGTTAGGAGATGCCGATGGAAAGCAAAGTAGTTATCCCGACCCAGGGCCAGAAAATCACAGTCGATGCCAGCGGCAAGCTGCAGGTTCCCCACAATCCCATCATTCCGTTTATCGAAGGGGATGGTATCGGTGTGGACGTGACCCCGGCCATGTTGAATGTGGTGAATGCTGCGGTCGAGAAAGCCTACAAAGGCGAGCGCAAGATCGCCTGGATGGAGATCTATACCGGCGAGAAATCGACTCATGTCTATGGCGAAGGTGCCTGGCTGCCGGCCGAAACCCTGGATTTCATTCGTGAATACTGCGTGGCCATTAAGGGCCCGCTGACCACCCCGGTCGGCGGTGGTATTCGCTCCCTCAACGTGGCCCTGCGCCAGGAGCTGGACCTCTACGTCTGCCTGCGCCCGGTCCGTTACTACGAAGGGACCCCGAGCCCGGTCAAGCACCCCGAGCTGACCGACATGGTGATCTTCCGCGAGAACGCCGAAGACATCTACGCCGGCATCGAGTGGAAGGCAGACAGCGATGAAGCCAAGAAGGTGATCGCTTTCCTGCAAAACGAGATGGGCGTGAAGAAAATTCGCTTCCCCGAGTCCTGCGGCATCGGCATCAAGCCCATGTCCAAGGCCGGTACCGAGCGTCTGGTCCGTGCCGCCATCGAGTACGCCATCGACAACGATCGCGACTCCGTGACCCTGGTGCACAAGGGCAACATCATGAAGTTCACCGAGGGTGCCTTCAAGGATTGGGGCTATGCCCTGGCCCAGAAAGAGTACGATGCCCAGCTCATCGACGGCGGCCCCTGGTGCTCCTTCAAGAACCCGAAGACCGGCAAGACCATCGTCGTCAAGGACGTCATCGCCGATGCCTTCCTGCAACAGATCCTGCTGCGTCCGGCCGAGTATGACGTCATTGCCTGTATGAACCTCAACGGTGACTACATCTCCGACGCGCTGGCGGCCCAGGTCGGCGGCATCGGCATCGCGCCGGGCGCCAACATCGGCGATGGCGTTGCCCTGTTCGAAGCCACCCACGGCACCGCGCCGAAATACGCTGGCCAGGACAAGGTCAACCCGGGCTCCCTCATCCTCTCTGCCGAGATGATGCTGCGCCACTTGGGCTGGACCGAGGCGGCTGACCTCATCGTCAAGGGGATGGAAGCGGCCATCGCCAACAAGACCGTCACCTATGACTTCGAGCGTCTGATGGAAGGAGCCACCCTGCGTTCCTGCTCCCAGTTCGCCCAGGACATGATCGACCAGATGTGATCCGGGTCGTTGAAATGCAAAACCGGCGCCATGAGCGCCGGTTTTTTTATGGAGGAGAGCAGGTCGTCAGGTGGTTTTTTCCACGTGCTGCTCGTAGATCTGCTGCCATTTGCTGGTCTCGGCCTCATCTCCACGGGCCTGCCAGAATTCGCAGATGGAGTTGGCGAGCTCGGATGCCATGGCGTGGTCTCCGTCACGGCGGCTCATCAGATATTGTCCCAACCAGCTTTGATATTGTTTCATCGCCCGATCTCCTTATCTAAGGTGCCCAGAGGGGAGTGCTCCTGGCGTCAAGGTCGCGCAGGAGCGATTCGAACTGGGCACATGTTGTGCTGCGCCCGGCAGGTGTTGGTCGCCGGAACCGGTGGTTATCTCACCGGAAAAAGGGGACAACGGGGCGCAGATGTCAAAAAACGGTCTCTATCGTATCACAAAATAACCAGTCAGTGGGGCTGGATGACAAATCAGGCTGTCCAGCAGTCTGGCCGTCTGTGTCATGGTGGCGAGGGCTGAGGCGCCATCTTGCTGATCTCGCAGCAGAAAAACCCGCCAGGTCGGCGGGTCATGGGGGCGAAAAAAAGATCAGATCCGGGCGCAGGCCAGGTATTTTTCCATCTCCTCGGCGGGCACCATGCCGCCGCCGGTGGCCCACACCAGGTGGGTGGCCCCGGCCATCTTGGCAGCATCCAATCCCTGCCCACTCTGCCACTCAAGGTTGGCGGCCACTCGCCAGGGGCCTGCCATGCCCGCCAGTGCCGAGGGCTCGAGCCGGATCTCTTCATCCCGGGCCAGGAGCCCCAGCAGGTCGTACATCTCCTGATCCCTCAGGGTGTAGAAGCCCGCAAGCAGGCGTTCCATGGCGCGACCGACAAAACCGGAGGCGCGTCCCACCGCGAGGCCGTCGGCGGCGGTGAGGTTGTCGATGCCAAGGTCTTGCACCGCAATGGCATCGTGCAACCCGGTGTGGACCCCGAGCAGCATGCAGGGGGAGTGGGTGGGCTCGGCGAAGAAGCAGTGCACGTTGTCCCCGAACGCCAGCTTGAGACCAAAGGCCACCCCGCCCGGGCCACCACCGACGCCGCAAGGCAGGTAGACGAAGAGCGGATGGTCGGCGTCCACCCTGATGCCCATCTCGTCGAACTGCTTTTTCACCCGCTCGCCCGCCACCGCATAGCCGAGGAACAGGGTGCGAGAGTGCTCGTCATCGATGAAGAAGCAGGCGGGATTGCGTTCGGCCTCCTTGCGCCCCAGCTCCACCGCCACCCCGTAATCGTCGGCATATTCCACGACGATGGCGCCATGTTCGCGCAACTTTTTCTTCTTCCACTCCCGCGCATCGGCGGACATATGGACGGTGACGCGAAAGCCGAGGCGGGCGCTCATGATGCCGATGGAGAGGCCGAGGTTGCCGGTCGACCCCACCGCGATGCTGTACTGGCTGAAGAAGTGGCGGAACTCGTCCGAGAACAGCGTGCGATAGTCATCCGTCTCGCGCAGCAGCCCAGCCTGGATGGCCAGATGTTCGGCATGGGCCAGCACCTCGTGGATGCCGCCGCGCGCCTTGATGGAGCCGGAGATGGGCAGATGGCTGTCTTGTTTGAGCAGCAACCTGCCGGTGAGTTTGACGCCGTAGCGCCCATTGAGGGTCCCCTGCAGGGTCGGGATGGCGGCGATCCCGGACTCGATGATGCCGTGGCTGGCGCGGGTTTCGGGGAAGGCCTCGCACAGGTAGGGGGCGAAGCGGGCGAGCCGGGCGGAGGCGGCGGCCACATCGTGCCGGGTGAGCCCCACATGGGGCAATCCTTCCGCGAGGGAGGTGGCCCCCGGATTGAACCAGGTCACAGGGGTGAGGGCGATCAGCGGTTCGAGCAGGGGGAAGCGGGCGATGAGCCCGGCAATGTCGGTGTGTGTCATGAAAGCCTCTCGGGGTGGTGACGGAATCATCCCATTGAATGGCACCAGCGTTGCCGTGACAAATGATAAAATGCGTCGCTTGGATGAGCCCAGTTGATGCAAATGGTCATCTGCCCTGCTGTACCTTCGAATACGGGTGACTTGAGTCTTCCTGGTGAATGCAAACCTCGCCCTTCTGGTATCATCTGCCAGATAAAAGAGAGGGAGGCCCAACCATGCAACGTGATGAGCACCCGGGGGTGAGGAGCAAGCTGCTCAGCAGCCATCAGCTCGCCAGGCTCCACACCTTCGAGGCGGCGGCCCGCCACGGCTCCTTTGCGCTCGCAGCCGACGAGCTCTCCTTGAGCCCAAGCGCGGTGAGCCACCGCATCTCGGCCTTGGAAGAGGCGCTCGGTTTTTTGCTGTTCCAGCGCTTTCACCGCAAGGTGGCCTTGACCACGGAGGGGCAGCGCATCTTCTGGGCCCTCACCTCCTCCCTGGAGTTCATCAATCAGGAGGTGCTGGAGATCAGGGAGCAGGCGCTGTCGGGCTCCCTGACGCTGCACTCGCGCCCCTCCATCGCCCAGTGCTGGCTGGTGCCAAGGCTCGCCGATTTTTCCCGCCGGCATCCTCACATCGAGCTCAACCTGCTGACGGGCAACGAGCACATCAACCTGCACGGCTACGGCATCGATCTGACCCTCAACTTCGATGCCAGAACCCCAACGGGCCTGGCCATCCACCCCCTGATGGATGAATACATGGTGCCGGTGTGCAGCCCGCAATACGCCAGCGACCACGGTCTGATGGGGGAGGTGGGGAATCTGCAGCAGTGCCGCCTGCTCCATGACAGGCAGGCCTGGGGCCAGGACACCGACAGCGACGAGTGGCGCACCTGGGGGAGTCACTGGCATCTCTCCCTGGAGGCTTGCGCGTCGCACATGGGATTTGATCGGGCGGATCTGGCGATCCTTGCCGCCACCCACCACGCCGGTGTCGCCATGGGGCGCAGGCAACTGGCAAGCCAGGCGCTGGCGAGCGGAGCGCTGGTGATGCCCTTCCCGGATATGGCGGTGCGCTGCGAGCCGCGTTATTACCTGGCGACCCTCCCTCATCGCCAGTGTCCCAAGATCCAGGCATTCATCCGCTGGATACAGGATCAGGCGCAAGGGGCATCCTGACACGGGACTTGGTTTATTGTCTGCGAAGGTCATGGCCATGAGCGCACTATTTGTACAATAAGGGCCGGCACTGCTGCTAAATGACCTGGCGCAGAGCGACGCGGGTAAGAGATAACAGCGTGAGCAACGGATGAGGTGAACCAGAGATTAACCGGGGAAAATAGAAAATAAAGTCTGTGAGAGTATTCCCAATAAGTATCAGGCAGGGAATTAACCACGGTGAATAATGTCCATATGGTGTCAGCGCTTTGCCGGATGGTATAAAAACATTATGTTGTTATCCAATGGGCATGCTATTCTCAAATCGTGTTATCCCTGTGACATACAAAAATAATTCTGTGAGGAAGTAATGAACGAGTTTCTGAAGGTTCTGCTGAACATTCGCAGCTTGCGCGCTGCCATTCGTGAACTGCCGTTTGAGCAACTGCAAGAAGCGAAAGAAAAGTTTGACCTGGTATATAACGAGCGTGCCGAGTCCGTTGAACAGGAACGCGCCGAACAGGAAGAGCGTCAGCGCAAACTGAATGAATTCACCGAAATGCTGCAACAGGCTGGTATCGATCCCCGTGAGCTGATCGGCAGCGTGGCGGCTCCGGCTGCGGCGGGCACCACCAAGAGCAAGCGTGCTCCCCGTCCTGCGAAATACAAGTATCAGGAAGACGGTCAGGAGAAGACCTGGACCGGTCAGGGTCGTATGCCCAAGGCCATCGCCGAGCAAGTTGCGCTGGGCAAGGATCTGAACGATTTCCTGATCTGATCGCCGGATCCGATTCTCGATAATGCCGCCTGCAGGGCGGCATTATTATTTTCAGAGTTCAGATGATGTCGCAGTAAAACCCAATTGCGCAGGTTACTCCGGTTAATTGGAGAGCCTCGTCTGGAATAGCCATAACCATCATGTGCCCAATAAAGGTGGCGCATCATCTTCCACGCCACCTCGCCACTTATACGCACTTAGGACTCATACAGCCCGTGTTTCTTCGTCCCTTGTGAGAAACGAACATGGATACCTGCTGTGACAGAATGAAATAGCGGCGGTGGATACTCATCTGTACGCCTGAGCGGCCCGTCTCTTTTTCATGCTGATGCATGACGCCCACCGCCTATTAATTTATCCCCTCTATTTATGGTCTGTTTGACACCGCTCTTCTGCGATATATCCGCACGATGCCGGACAACGTGCGGATGAGGCAGACACGGATTGGTGGCAAACAAATAAACCGAATGCTAGATGACGGGTTGTCCGAGTTCAGACTGAACGGCGTGTGTGTATTTTCTCCGGGTGCGGCGACGGGCCTGGACCGCCTCTGCCAGCATGGCAAGCAGGTGTTCACTCTCTTCCCAGCAGAGGCAGGCATCGGTCACTGACAGACCGTATTGCAGCTCACCCAGAGGAGCCGGTTTCTGGTTTCCTCCCAGCAAGAAGCTCTCGACCATGACGGCGGCGACGGCTTGGCTCCCTTCGCTCAGCTGGCGACAGAGCTCTTTGGCGACCTTCAGCTGGTTCGTGTGCAGCTTCTGGCTGTTGCCATGGCTGCAATCCACCATCAGGCGAGGGGGGAGTCCCTGACGGGTGAGGCGGTCTGCTGCCTCCGCCACATCGCTCTGGTGGTAGTTGGGTAGGATGCCGCCACGCAGAATGATATGGCCGTCGGGATTGCCTTCGCTCTTGATCACCACCATGCCGCCCTGGCTGCCGGGGGCGGTGAAGAGATGGGAGGCGGTACTGGCCTGGATGGCATCGATGGCGACCCGGATATTGCCGTCCGTACCGTTCTTGAATCCCACGGGGCAGGGCAGTGCGGAGGCCAATTGCCGGTGGACCTGAGACTCCGTGGTGCGTGCCCCGATGGCGCCCCAGCTGACGAGATCGGCGAGATAGAGAAAGCTGGTGGTGTCGAGGAATTCGGTGGCGGTGGCGAGCCCCAGCCCATTGATGTCGAGCAGCACCTGGCGTGCCAGATGCAATCCCCGATTGATGTCGTTGCTGCCGTCCAGGTGCGGATCGAAGACCAGCCCCTTCCAGCCCACCGTGGTGCGCGGCTTTTCAAAATAGGCGCGCATGACTATCTGAAGGCTGTCTTCATAGGCGGTGGCGAGTCGTGCCAGCCGCCCGGCATAGTCCAGGGCCGCGACGGGATCATGGATGGAGCAGGGGCCAATCACGACCAGGAGGCGATCGTCTTCACCTGCCAGGATCCGGCGTGCCTGATGGCGCTGGTTGTCGATGTGCCGGGCCATGTCGGCCGGACAGGGGTGCTGCGCCAGCAGCTCGGCAGGGGTGGGTAGCGCCTCTATGGCGAAGGCGCGCATGACCGAATTCAAAACTGCCATCTGGAGTTACCTTGCTGTGCATGTGTGCGATGGGGAACCCGTATGCGGCATCCTGTTGGGAGCAGACAGATTCACGGCTCATCGCAGTTGTTGAGAATGATTGTCATTATCTTGGTGTTTGTCTCAAATGCAAGTGCAATGAAATCGCCAGGCGAAGATGGGGGGAGAGAGAACGATGGCGGGGGAACCGCAGCAAAAGCAGGCCGCTCCCCGAGGGAAGAAGCCCGCCAGTCACAAGATAAAGAGGGGGTCAGCTGTCCATCACGGCGTGCCTGTCCTGGTGGTAGGCGTCTTCATCCTTGCCGCTGCGCCAGTAGGGGACTGCGTAGACCCGCTGGCGCTCGGCATCCAGGGTGCGTCTGACGTGGCGGCGTAGCGGCACGACCAGGTTCTCTTCCCCGCCAAACCAGAAATAGCTCCCCTCGGCGACCATGGCCTGGGCGGTGAAATACGCCACCAGGGTCGCGGCCTGTTCCGGATTGCCCACGAACCAGCGCAGGTCGACGCCGGCCGGCAGCGACAGATCCTGCACGTCGTCCTGATGGGGGACCAGCAGGGCGATATGGCCGAGGGCATGGGCCGGCATCACCTCCACCATGGCGCTGATGGCGGGCAGGGCGGTGAGATCCCCCGCCATGTAATAGTGCTCGGCCGTTTGCAGCATGGGGTCGGGGCCGCCCGGGCCCGAGATGGCGAGCCTGTCACCCGGTTTGGCGTGCAGGGCGAAACGACTGGCGGGGCCGGCCTCGCCGTGCAGGGCGAAGTCGATGTCGAGCTCCAGCGCCTCCCGGCGAAACGCACGTATGGTGAAGGTGCGAATGACGGGTTTCTGGGCGGGATCGAGCCAGCGAGGCCCCTTGTCGGTGGGGGTGGGCAACACTATCTCGCGCTGATCCGGTCGGGGCAGCATGATCTTGACATGAGCACCGCCACAGCTGAAGGGGTAGTCCACAAGCTCGGGGCTGGTCAGGCAGATTCGGCGCAGGTGCGGGCTCACATCCTGAACATGCTTGACGGTGAGCAGGCGGGGGCGATTGGCCGGGGCGGGTTGAGACATGGGCATACTCCTGGCTGATGATGGCGCCCATTCTTGATTAAATGAAAACTATTATCAATTAGTTTGTGGGCAGAATGGGTCGCGATTGACCTCCTCGGGACGTCCATCGCGATCCCACACTCTCTGCCTGGATCAGGTTCGATCGCTTCCCCCCAGTGCCCGATAGATGCCTGCCATGTTGTTGAGCTGGGCCTGCTGCTGTGCCAGCAGAGCGAGCTCGGCATCCCACAGGCGGTTCTGCTCATCCAGCCAGGGTTGCACCCCGGTGGCTCCGGCCAGGAAACGGGCGCCTGCCAGCCTTTCGGCCTCCCGGGCATAGGCCCTCTGCTGCTCCAGATAGCGCAGCCGCTGATCCCCTTGCTGACGGGCGGCCAGGCCATCCTCCACTTCCAGCAGCGCGGTATAGAGCTGCTTGCGAAACTCGGTTTCGGCAATCTGGTAGTCGATGTCGGCGCTGGCAATGGAGAGCCGGGTCTTGTTGTACTCGAGGAAAGGGAGCGCCAGCGTGGCGCCCAGGGTGCCGACTGGATTTTGCAGCACCTGGGTCAGGGTATCCGAGGTGGTGCTGGCACCGCCGGTCAGGCTCAGGGTGGGATAAAAGCCGGTGCGGATCTCGTCTCCCCTCGCGAGGGTCTTGCGCAGCCTGAGTTCGGCGGCGCGCACATCGGGCCGCCGGGCCAGCAAATCGGTGGGGATGCCGGCCGCCACGGACGGGATCGGGCCCATGATCAGGGCGTCGGGAGCGTCAGCGAGCGGCCCGCTGCTGCGGCCCAGCAGCAGGCGAAGAGCATTGCCCGCCTGTGCCCGCTGCTGGGTGAGGGTGGCGAGCTCCGCCTGCTTGCCTGCCTTCTGCTGGCTGGCCTGTACCAGATCGAGTCGGGTCACGGCGCCCGCCTCGTATTTGGCGCGGGTCAGGCGCTCAATGCGCTCCAGATTGGCCAGTTGCTGGGTGCCCAGGGTAATGGCCGAGCCGAGGTAGGCCAGCTGCCAGTATTGCTCCAGGGTCTTGCCGATGAGCAGCAATCGGGTGGCGGCCAGATCCTGTTCGCTGGCCTGTGCCTCCCAGCTCGCCTGATCCCTTGCCGCGGCCAGTCTGCCCCAGAGATCCACTTCGTAGCTGAGGTTGAGGGAAGGGCCCAGGTTGCTGCTGGCGCTGCCATCTTTCATGTTCTTGGTGCCGCTGGCCCCGAGATTGGCGCTGACCGAGGGGGTGAGGTTGGTGTCAGCCAGATCGGCGCCGAGCAGGGCATTCTTGAGCTTGAGCCCGGCCACCCGCATGTCCGGGTTGGCGGCCAGCACCGCCTCGACCAGGCGATCGAGTGCGGGATCCTGGAATCCCTGCCACCAGGGGCCAGCCTGCTGCGCGGTGAGATCCCGGCTCTCCTGCTGCCATGCTGGCGCCACGTCGAGATCGGGTCTGTGATAGGTGCTCTGCTGGCTGCAGGCACCGAGGCTGGCGGTGAGCATCAGGCTTAGCCCGAGCCTTGATAGGTTGTGCATCGTCATTCCCTCGCCAGTGCCTCCACCGGATCGAGCCTGGCCGCATTGCGGGCGGGCAGGTAACCAAACAGGATCCCGATGAGGGAGGAGCACCCGAAGGCCATCAGGATGGAGAAGAGCGAGAAGCGCATCTGGAAGCTTTCCACGAGCAGGGAGAAGAGAGCGCCGATGAGCAGGGCGAGGCCGATACCGAGCAGCCCCCCCAGCAGGCTGACCATCACCGCCTCGATGAGGAACTGTTGCAGTATGTCGGACTGGCGGGCGCCGACGGCGATGCGGATCCCTATCTCCCGGGTACGCTCCACCACCGAGACCAGCATGATGTTCATCACTCCGACGCCGCCGACGATGAGGGAGATCACCGCGATGGCGGAGACCAGCAGTGTCAGGGTGGCGGTGGTCTTCTCCACCGATTTGACGATGCTGTCGCTGCTGAAGGTGAAGAAGTCCTTCACGCCGTGGCGCTGGGTCAGCAGGGCGACTGCCGCCTGCTCGGCCAGGGCGGGCTGGACGCCGTCTTTGACCCGGATGGTGATCTGGGTGAAGTGCTGCTGGGAAAGGAGACGGCTCATGACGGCGCTGTAGGGGAGCCAGACATTGACCGACTGGCTGCTGCGGCCAAAGCCGGTCTCCTGGGTGACCACCCCCACGATGCGCACCGGCAGGGTGCCGACCAGCACCACCTGGCCGACCGGGTCCACCTTGCCGAGCAGGCTCTCTATGGTCTTGCCATCCACCACGGCGACTGCCGTCCGGTTTCGAATGTCCCGCTCATCGAGCAAGCGCCCCTGGGTGAGCGTCATCCCCTTGACCCGGAAAAAGTCGTTGCCGACCCCGATCACGCTGCCGCTGCTGGTCTTGTTGCGATAGCGAAGCTGGCCCGACGTCGCTATCTGGGGGCTGGCCCCCTCCAGATAGGGCTGGCCGAGCAGCGCGTCGAGATCCCGCTCGTTCAGGGTCTGGATGCTGGCGGCCTTCTCGTCTCCCCAGTCCTTGCCGGGGAAGATGTCGATGGTGTTGGTGCCCATGGCGTTGATGTCGTCGATCACCTTGGCGCGCGCCCCCTGACCCAGCGCCACCACGCTGACCACGGCGGCGATGCCGATGATGATGCCGAGCATGGTGAGGAAGGTGCGCATGCGATGGGCCAGCATGGCGTGCAGGGCCATGCGCCCCGCCTCCCGGTAGCGATCCCAGCCCCGGCTTGCGGTGCGGACGGCGGCGCCTGTGCTCTGTGCATCTTGCCCGACAGGGGGAGGGGCAAGCTGGCTGCCGTCACCTGGCTGCGGGTGGGCCGGCGTCCCGGATAGGGAGGGTGAGGCTGCGTTGTCATCGGTCGCCCGATGGCCGCTGTCCTCCACTACCCGCCCGTCACGCAGGGTGATGATGCGATCCGCATGGCTTGCCACCGCCATGTCGTGGGTCACCAGAATGATGGTGTGGCCCTGGGCGTGCAGCTCCTTGAGGATTGCCATCACCTCCTTGCCGCTCTGGCTGTCGAGAGCGCCGGTGGGTTCGTCCGCCAGGATCACCTCGCCGCCGTTGGCGAGCGCCCGGGCAATACTGACCCGCTGCTGCTGACCGCCGGAGAGCTGGCCGGGTCTGTGGTGGCTGCGATCCTGCAGTCCCAGGCGGGTCAGCAAGGAGCGGGCACGGGCCTGGCGATCAAGGCGGGCGGTGCCGGCATAGATGGCGGGGATCTCCACGTTGGCGGCCGCATCCAGATGGGGCAGCAGGTGATAGCGCTGGAAGATGAAGCCGAAGTGGTGGCAGCGCAGCCGTGCCAGGGAGAGGGCATCCAGGGTCGCGGTATCCTGGCCGCGAAACAGATACTGGCCGCCGCTCGGGCGATCGAGGCAGCCCAGCAGGTTCATCAGGGTCGATTTGCCGGAGCCGGAGGCGCCGACGATGGCCACCATCTCCCCGGCATCGATGGCGAGATCCAGCGGGTGCAGCACGGTCACTTCGTGCTCTCCGCTCTGGTAGCGCCGCTCGATGCCCTTGAGACGGATCAGGGGCTCGCTCACGGCTCCATCTCCCCTTCATCGTGCAGGGCCGGCTTGCCCTGCTCCAGGATCACCTTCTCCTGCTCGGTCAGGCCGCTCACCACCTCAATCTTGATGTCATCCTTCATGCCGGTCTTGATGCGGCGGATCTCTCTCTGGTCCCCCGCCTTGAGCAGGCGGACCTCGTACTCGTTGTCGCCAGTCTTCTTGCCGAGGGCGGTCTGGGGAATGGCCAGTACCTGCTTGCGCTCGCCGAGCACGATGGTGACCTGGGTCGTCATGGCGACCCGCAGCTGATGGCCGGGGTTGGGCACATCGAACAGGGCATAGTAGTAGATGGCCGCATTGCTGGTGGCCGTGGTGCTGGCCGTCTGCTCATTGATGTTGGTGGGGGCCAGCTCGACCGTGCGAAGGGTACCGTGGTAGCGAGTATCCGGATCCCCTATCAGGGTGAAATAGACCGGCATGCCCGCCTTGACCCGGGTGACGTCCGCTTCGGAGATCTGGGCCTTGACCGTCATGGTGTCGAGATTGGCGAGCTTGAGCAGGGTCGGTACCGTCTGGCTGGCGGCCAGGGTCTGCCCCTGCCGGGTGACGATGGAGACGACGGTACCATCCATGGGGGCCTGAATGCGGTTGTAGCCGAGCTCCGTCTTGGCGCGCTCCACCTTGATGATGGCGTTGTCGATGTCGGCCTGGGCGCTTTGCAGCTCGGCCCGGGTGACGGCAAGCTGGGCTTCGGCGCTCTCCAGATCCGCACGAGAGCTCGCTTCCTGCCGAAACATCTGCTGCTGGCGGCGCCAGGCAAGCTCGTTCTGTTTGAGCTGTGCCTGCTTGATCTTGAGCTGGGCGCGGCGGCTGGCCAGCTCAGCTTCGGCGGTCTTGAGGTTGTTCTGGGCGATCAGGGGATCGATCTCCGCCAGCAGCTCTCCTTGTTTGACCTGTTGACCCGCTTCCACCGCGAGATAGGTGACCTGACCCGAGACCTGAGCCCCCACATCCACCTGCTCGATGGCCTGCAGTACGCCACTGGCGAGCACCGTCTGCTCCACATCCTGTCGGGTAACCGTTGCGGTCAGTACCGGGTCCGGTGTGTTGCCTGGCCAGGCCAGCCAGGTGACGAGAGGGATCAGCACAAGGGCGAGCAGGGCGAGCTTGCCGGGTTTTCGAAGAGCTTTCATTTATCACCTGAACGAAACGAGCGAAGGCGTGCAAGGGCCATATCGTGCAGCAAATGGCCCTCAAAAAGAAGCGAGCAATGTGTAAGAAATCGTGTGGTTCTGGCGGTGACGCAGTGGAGGAGGTCAAGCTGGGGGAGGGTGACGGCGGGGCGTCAGAAACAAGAAGACCCGTTCAGGGAGCGGGTCTTGTGGTGTCAACCGACGGCTTTGAGCAAGGCGGCGTGAGGCTCGTGGCAGATCTGGATATCGAGGGGCAGTTTGTAGAGGAGCAGGCGGGCCAGCGAGCCCTCCATCCAGTGATGACGGCTGCCGACCAGCAAGAGGTCGGCGGGGTGAGCGGTCAGCCAGCGCTGGAGATCCGGCACCACGTCATCCACCACCAGGCACTGGTAATCCACTGGGTGAGACAGCTGGGTGATGAGTTCACTGATGATCGCCTTGGCATCCAGGGTGCCCTGGGGGCTGCGCTCCTCTTGTGACAGGGACAGACTATTGCGACGGGTCTTGCTGCTGTGGGTCAGGTGCAACAAGGTCAGGTTGGCGCCCAGCCCTTGTGCCAGACGGCTCGCCTTGGCCAGTGTCTCCTGCTCGTAATCCTTGCCTTCCAGCAACAGCACAATATTGGTCGGGCTCATAAGCAGTTCTCCTTGGCAGGTGCGGGTCAGACAGCGGAAGCGCGCTCCCATCCTCCCTTCCCGCGAAATGTCAGCTCAAACGAACCCGGTGTGTTTGCATCAAGCGTCACCTTCTGTCGATGGCAACTGAAGGTACCGAGTCCGTTTACATCATCATAACAGACTGAGTTGAATGGAAAATGAAGGGATGTGTCCGTTCGAAATGTGAATGAGTGCAACGAAGATGAGTGGCGTCCTGACCATGGCGATGGAAACCCGACTGGGTGATGACCAGGCTGGCAGGTTCAGACTGAGCATCAAGACACGTGCCGCGGATTAGCCAGGGCAGCCCCTCGTTCTTGCTTGCGGCTCACGGCATCGGCCAACCAGGCCGGCGCCGTCGGCAAGAGGTTTCAACTGGCCAGCGCGATGATGGCACGGTCAATCTGAAAGGGCCGACATGGACGGGAGGGCATCCCTCCCGCCCCGTGGTCAGCTTGCGAGCAACTCACGGGCATTGGCCAGGGTGTTGTCGGTGATCTGATCGCCCCCCAACAGGCGGGCCAGTTCGTTGAGCCGGGCGCCCGGGGTGAGCGCCTGCATCTGGGTTTCCGTTGTCTTGCCGTCGGTGTGTTTGCTCACCACCATGTGCTGGTGACCCTTGCCTGCCACCTGGGGCAGGTGGGTGACCACCATCACCTGGGTGGATTCGCCGAGCTGGCGCAACAGGCGGCCCACCACGGCGGCGGTCGGGCCGCTGATCCCCACATCCACTTCGTCGAAGATAAGGGTCGGGGTGGAGATCTTGCGTGCACTGATCACCACGATGGCGAGGCTGATACGCGACAGCTCGCCGCCGGAAGCCACCTTGCCAAGGGGTTGGATGGGCTGACCCGGGTTGGTGGTGACCATGAACTCCACCCGATCGATGCCAAGGGGCGAGAGGCTGCTCTGGGCATCGGGTCGCACCTCGATGGCGAAGCGGCCATCTGGCATCGCCAGTTCGTGCATGCTGGCGCTTACCTTCGCGCCCAGCTCCTCGGCATAGCGCTGGCGGCTCTGGCTCAGGGCCTCGGCGGCCTGCACGAAGGCCTGGCGGGCCGAGGCCAGCTCGTCCTCCATCCCCTCGAGGCGTTCCTCGTCGGAGTTGAGGCGGGCCAGATCGGCGGCCAGCTCCTGATGGTGCAGGGCCAGCTCCGCCGGTTTGACATGGTGCTTGCGTGCCAGGTTGATGGCCTTGGAGAGGCGGCTCTCCAGCTCGTTGAAGCGCTCTGGATCCAGTTCCAGCCGGTCGAGATAGCTGCGCAGCTCGCTGTGGCTCTCCTGTACGCCGATCAGGGCTTCGTTGAGCATGCCGAGCACGTTGCCAAGCCGGCTGTCCATGCCGACCAGGGTCTCGGCCCTGTCCACGGCCGTCTGCAGCAGACCGGCGATGGTGGTCTCTTCATTGTCATAGAGCAGATCGAGGCAATACCCGCACTCCTGCATCAGCTCGGTGCCATTGGCGAGCCGCTGATGCTCCTCTTCAATCTCTTCAAACTCTCCCGGCTGAAGGGCAAATTCGTCCAGCTCCTGCACCTGGTATTCGATGAGTTGACGGCGGGCTTCCCGCTGCTGCTGCTCGGCCTTGAGCCGGTTGAGCTCGTTTTGCAACTGGCGCCACTGCTGGTAGTGGCGGCGCACATCGTCGAGGAGCAGATGATGACCGGCGTAGCCGTCCAGCAGGGCGAGCTGGTAATCGGGTTTGAGCAGCATCTGGTGAGCGTGCTGACCGTGGACATTGACCAGCAGTTGACCCAGGTTCCTGAGCTGGGCGAGGGGGACGGGAACCCCGTTGATATAGCTACGAGAGCGCCCCTCGGCGGACAGTACCCGCCGGACGATGCACTCACCGTCATTTTCAAGCTCGTTGGTGGCGAGCCAGGCCCGGGCGGCAGGATTACCCTCCAGCAGGAAGCGGGCACTCACCTCGGTCTTGTCGCTGCCCGGGCGCACCATGCTGGCTTCGGCGCGCTCCCCCAGGCACAGCCCCAGAGCATCGATGGCGATGGATTTGCCCGCCCCGGTCTCCCCGGTAATGCAGGTCATCCCCGGTTGCAGATCGAGCTCGAGAAACTTGACGATGGCGAAGTTGTTGACGGTCAGCTGGGTCAGCATGGTCTCATCCTGTATGGGTCAACATTACTGTGTATGCATCCAGTATATACTGGTCTTATATACAGTAAAGTGGGCAGGGAGGATTTTTGCGAAACAGGGGGAGGGCAAGGATGTCAAGGCCGCGGCATGAGTGTGACGCCGATCAGATGGCCTGCAAAATCAACCTGCGTACCTGGCATGGGCTGAGGCGATGCGAGAAGCCACCTTGAGGGGCTCTCTTGTGGTGAGTGGCTGGCTGAGACACACTCGAAACAGTCCTGGTTGAGCCTGGGCTGTGTACAGACCTCTTCGCAAGGATGCGTCAAGATGATCCATACCCCAACCCTGCTGCTGATCTCCCTGGCAATCAACCTGATGTCGGGGCTGATCATGTTGTTCATCCACTCCCTGAAGCCGGGTCGAGGCAACTTTCTGTACTGGTCCCTCTCCGCTTTTCTCTTCTCCCTCTCCATCCTGCTGCTCAGTCTGGGGGTATTGGGAGGGTATCCGGCGCTGGGCATCCGGGTCGGCGGCCTGGTCTCGATCATGAGCATCCTGCTGTTGCTCGCCGGTTTTTGTGCGCTTTACGAGCGCGCATGGCATCCCCGTGCCGTGGGGGGAGGCGTGGCGGTGTTGCTGCTGCTCTATCTGGGACTGTCCAGCCTCGCCCCCGTGCGCATTGTGCTGGCTCTGATGGAGTCGATGTTGTACCTGTGGTGCGCCTGCCTCATCGTCTCTCTCGGCCGGCAACAGAAGCGGGTGCTCCATGTGGTGGCGCTCATTTACCTGCTGCATTTCACCATCCTGCTGAGTCAGGGGGGGCTGCTCTTGCTGGGAGCTGAAGGGCGGATGGGAGACGGAGGCTGGCTCGATCTCATCTTCTTCATGCACATGGTGCTGACCATCGGCTCGGTGTTGCTGCTGCCTCTGGTGGCCTATGTGGAGACGGAGGAGGCATTGCTGGCGCTCTCGGAGCGGGATCCCCTCACCGGGGTGCTCAATCGGCGCGGTCTCTTCAGGCAGGGAGAGGGGGCTACGCCTGGCCAGACGCGCTGCGTGGTGGTCCTGGACATCGATCACTTCAAGCGGGTCAACGACCAGTTTGGTCACGGCTGCGGGGATGAGGTCATTCGCTATGTGGCCGGGGTGCTGGTGGCCGAGGTACGCAAGGATGATCTGGTGGGGCGCATCGGTGGCGAGGAGTTCGCCATCATCATGGGGGGCGTGAGCGGCCAGATGGCCCGCGACATCTGTGACCGGATCCGCCGCCAGATAGAGACGGGCTCCCGGCAGGGGGCCTGCCTGCCGTGCGAGGGGGTTACGGTGAGCATGGGGGTCGTGTGCGCCAGTGCCGAGGCTGACCTGGCACTGATGCTGACCAAAGCCGATGCTGCCATGTACCGGGTGAAGGAAGCGGGGAGAAACGGGGTGCATCTGGCATTCGAGCCGGCACTGCCTCGGCTGGTCGAAAGCAGCGAGGGGTAGACCCTCGCCACCGGTGTTGCCTGGCTAGAAGAGCTTGCTGCCCCAACCGAGCTTGTTGCGCAGCACGTGGAAGTAGCTGTAATCCAGCGGATGCACCAGATGCAGCTTGTGGCTGCTCTTTTTGATGAGGATCTCGTCCCCCGGGTGGACCGCCAGGGTGACCTGGCCGTCGCAGCTCACTTGCATGGCGTCGTCCTGGTTGTCCGGCGAGACCAGCAGCCGCACTTCGCTGTCCGCATCCAGCACGATGGGGCGGCTGCTCAGGGTGTGCGGGAACATGGGCACCAGCGTGATGGCGTTGAGTTTGGGGGTGAGAATGGCGCCCCCTGCCGACAGGGAGTAGGCGGTGGAGCCGGTGGGTGTCGCCACTATGATGCCGTCCGAGCGCTGGCTGTACATGAAGCTGCCGTCGATGTAGACCTCGAACTCGATCATGTGGGCGATCTTGCCCGGGTGAAGCACCGCCTCGTTGACCGCGAGGTTGCTCGACTTGCGCTCCCCGTGGCGATAGACGGCGGCCTCCAGCAGGAAGCGATGCTCGCTCTTGAAGTGACCCGAGAGCACCTGCTCCAGGGGCAGCAGATAATCCTGGGGCGAGAGATCGGTCAGGAAGCCGAGGTTGCCCCGGTTCACCCCGATCACCGCCACATCGAACCGTGACAGCACCCGGGCGGCCCCCAGCATGTTGCCGTCACCGCCGACGACGATGGCGAGATCCGCCTGCTCGCCGAGCTGCACCAGATCCATCACGTTCTCCCCGACCAGCCCCAGGGTATGGGCCACCCGGCTCTCCAGCAGCACACGAAAGCCGCGGCTGGTCAGGTACTGATACAGGCCGGTCAGGGTCTGGTTGGCCCCCTCGTGATGGGGCTTGCCGATGAGGGCAACGGTTTTGAACGGAGAATCCATAGGTTATCGGGTCTGGGAGAGTCTTGGGGGGAGTATACCGCGCTTTGCCGGGGATTTGTCTGCCTCCGTGGCAGTTGGTGCAATCGGCCCCGAAAAGGGGCTGCCTGGCACGCGGATGGGCGCCATTGTGCCTGATCTGCCCTTTTCCCCTTGAAAGCCGGGGCTGTGTCCCCATAATAGCGCCAACACAGGGTCTGCTGGCGCGTGTCGCTTGTCTGAACGCCAGCCACCCTCACACGCAACCCCTGAATATTGGAGATGTCATGAGCCACGAAGAACAAAAGGTTGAAGCGATGGAGCAAGTGGAAGCCCAGCCAGTCGAGCCGACCGATGTAGACAGTGAAGTGACAGCCGAGCAGGCCCGCATCGCCGAGCTGGAGGCCCAGCTGGAGGCGGCCCAGCAGGCCTCCCTGGAAGAGCGGGAGCGCGCCATTCGCGCCGTCGCCGAGATGGAGAACCTGCGTCGCCGTGCCGCTCAGGACGTGGAGAAAGCCCACAAGTTTGCACTGGAGAAGTTCGCCGCAGAGCTCTTGCCGGTGCTGGACAACCTGGAGCGCGCCATCGAGCTGGCGGACAAGGAGAACGACACCCTCAAGCCGATGATTGAAGGGGTCGAACTGACCCTGAAATCCATGCAGAGCGGCGTGGCCAAGTTCGGCCTGGTGGCGCTGGACCCGACCAACCAGCCGTTCGACCCCAATGCCCACCAGGCCATGAGCATGGTGCCCAGTGCCGATGTGGCGCCGAACACAGTGATCGCCGTGATGCAGAAGGGCTACGAGCTCAACGGCCGCGTCATCCGCCCGGCCATGGTGATGGTCTCCAAGTCCGCTGACTGATCACGCTGTTCTCACCAAGCCCGCCGCTTGGCGGGCTTTTTGTTGGATGTGGCGCCAAAAGACGTGTCTGGCGTCATTTGGCTGTCAAGTGGCCTGTATGCAGGTTTTTTCAGGGCCGGACTTGAAGCGCCGACTTGAGACCCCATATAGGTTGCAAGGCCACGGCGGCACAAAAAATTTGATGCCGGGAGCTTGAAAGCCACAGTGGCAGGCCCCACCTAGCCGTTAACGTATCAAGGCGAGCCCCTCGCCAGTTTATTCAAAGTATTTGGAGATTCGTCAAATGGGTAAAATCATCGGTATTGACCTGGGTACTACCAACTCCTGCGTCGCTATTCTGGATGGCGACCATGCTCGCGTGATCGAGAACGCGGAAGGCGACCGTACTACTCCGTCCATCATTGCCTATGCCGATGACGGCGAAATCCTGGTTGGTCAGCCGGCCAAGCGCCAAGCCATCACCAACCCGAAGAACACGCTGTTCGCCATCAAGCGTCTGATCGGCCGTCGTTTCGAAGATGACGAAGTACAACGTGACCTGAAAATCATGCCTTACGCCATCGCCAAGGCCGACAACGGTGACGCCTGGGTTGAAGTGAAAGGCAAGAAAATGGCACCGCCGCAGATCTCTGCCGAAGTGCTGAAAAAGATGAAGAAGACCGCCGAGGACTACCTGGGCGAGCCGGTGACCGAAGCCGTCATCACCGTACCGGCCTACTTCAACGACGCCCAGCGTCAGGCCACCAAGGATGCCGGTCGCATCGCCGGTCTGGACGTCAAGCGCATCATCAACGAGCCGACTGCGGCTGCGTTTGCCTACGGCGTCAACAAGGTCAAGGGTGAGCGCAAGGTTGCTGTATATGACTTAGGGGGCGGTACCTTCGATATCTCCATCATCGAGATCGACGAAGTCGAAGGGGAAACCACCTTCGAAGTACTGGCGACCAACGGTAACACCCACCTGGGTGGTGAAGACTTCGACAACCGCGTCATCAACTACCTGGTTGACGAGTTCAAGCGCGAGCAGGGCATCGATCTGCGCAATGACCAGCTGGCTCTGCAGCGTCTGAAAGACGCCGCCGAAAAAGCCAAGATCGAGCTCTCTTCTGCCCAGCAGACCGACGTGAACCTGCCGTACATCACAGCAGATGCCACCGGTCCGAAGCACATGAACATCAAGGTGACCCGCGCCAAGCTGGAATCCCTGGTGGAAGACATGGTGAAAGACTCCCTGGAGCCGGTTCGTGTCGCCCTGAAAGACTCCGGTCTGGCGGTTGGCGAGATCGACGACGTCATCCTGGTGGGCGGTCAGACCCGTATGCCGCTGGTTCAGAAGACCGTGGCCGACTTCTTCGGCAAAGAGCCGCGCAAAGACGTCAACCCGGACGAAGCCGTGGCCATGGGTGCTGCCATCCAGGGTGCCGTACTGTCCGGTGACAAGACCGACGTACTGCTGCTGGACGTGACTCCGCTCTCCCTGGGGATCGAGACCATGGGCAGCGTGATGACCGCGCTCATCGAGAAGAACACCACCATTCCGACCAAGAAGTCCCAGGTGTTCTCCACCGCCGAAGACAACCAGTCTGCCGTGACCATTCACGTGCTGCAGGGTGAGCGCAAGCGCGCAAGCGACAACAAGTCCCTGGGCCAGTTCAACCTGGAAGGCATCCGCCCGGCACCGCGCGGTCTGCCGCAGATCGAAGTGACCTTCGACATCGACGCCAACGGCATCCTGCACGTCTCCGCCAAAGACAAGGAGACCAACAAGGAGCAGAAGATCACCATCCAGGCCTCTTCCGGTCTGTCTGATGACGAGATCGAACGCATGGTACGCGAAGCCGAAGCCAACGCGGCCGAGGACAAGAAGTTCGAAGAGCTGGTGCAGGCCCGCAACCAGGCTGACGGTCTGGTCCACTCCGTGCGCAAGCAGGTCACCGAAGCCGGTGAAGCTCTGCCTGCCGACGAGAAGACCAAGATCGAGACTGCCCTGAGCGAGCTGGAATCCGCCATCAAGGGTGACGACAAGGCTGCCATCGAAGCCAAGCAGCAAGCGCTGCTGGAAGCGTCCCAGAAGCTGATGGAGATTGCCCAGCAGCAGGCTCAGGCGCAAGGCGCCGCCGGTGCTGACGCCGGTCAGTCCTCCTCTTCTGCCAAGGCTGACGACGACGTGGTCGACGCCGAGTTCGAAGAAGTGAAAGACGACAAGAAATAAGCCCGACCCGGATGGGCGAAGTCCGCTTCGCCCATCGGCTCAGAATCTGTTCACGGTCTGTCGCGAGAGGCCGTCAGCAAGGTAAAGAGCAGCGCAGGAACCGGAGCGTATAGATATACGTGAGGATCCCGAGCAGCACATGAGCCTTGATCACGGCTTCGTAGTAAGAGTGTGAGCAGATTCGTCAATGAATTTACGGGCGTTGGGTAACCAACGCCCGTCTGCGTAACTGCTGATATAGCAACAGGATGAGTATGTCGAAGCGCGATTTCTACGAAGTGCTCGGGGTGTCGAAAGGTGCCGACGAGCGCGAGATCAAGAAGGCGTACAAGCGTCTGGCCATGAAGTATCACCCGGATCGCAACCAGGGTGATGCCGGGGCTGAAGAGAAGTTCAAAGAGGTCAAGGAAGCCTACGAGGTCCTGACCGACGAGAACCTGCGTGCCCGTTATGACCAGTACGGTCATGCCGGGGTGGATCCGAGCCAGGGTGGCGGCCACGGCGGCTTTGGCGGTGGCGCCGATTTCGGCGACATCTTCGGCGACGTGTTTGGCGACATCTTCGGTGGTCGCGGGGGCGGTCGTCGCGGCCCGGCCCGTGGCTCCGACCTGCGCTACAACATGGAGCTGACGCTGGAAGAGGCGGTGCGCGGGGTCTCCAAGGAGATCAAGATCCCGACCCAGGTCCACTGCGAAGTCTGCAACGGCTCCGGTGCCCATACCGGCAGCTCCGCCCAGACTTGCCCCACCTGCCACGGCTCCGGCCAGGTGCAGATGCGCCAGGGCTTCTTCGCGGTGCAACAGCCCTGCCCCCACTGTCACGGTCGCGGCAAGATCATCAAGGATCCGTGCCGCAAGTGCCATGGGGAAGGGCGTTACCAGAAGACCAAGACCCTGTCGGTCAAGATCCCGGCCGGGGTCGATACCGGGGATCGCATCCGTCTCTCCGGCGAAGGGGAAGCGGGGGAAACCGGCGCATCGGCGGGGGATCTCTACGTACAGGTTCACGTGCGCGAGCACGAGATCTTCGTCCGTGACGGCAACGACCTCTACTGCGAAGTGCCCATCAGCTTCACCACGGCGGCGCTCGGCGGCGAGATTGAAGTGCCGACCCTGGATGGTCGGGTCAAGCTCAAGGTGACCCCGGAGACCCAGACCGGCAAGCTGTTCCGCCTGCGGGGCAAGGGCGTCAAGTCCGTGCGCTCCGGCCAGGTGGGGGATCTGATGTGTAAGGTGGTGATCGAGACTCCGGTCAAGCTGACCGAGACCCAGAAAGATCTGCTACGCCAGCTGGACGACTCCTTCAGCGGCGCCGCTGCCAAGACCCACAAGCCGAAATCCGAAGGCTTCTTCGAAGGGGTGAAACGCTTCTTCGACGACCTGACCAAATAAACGCGACCCGCGTTACCCAAGCCGGCACGGATGTGCCGGCTTTTTTTTGCCCGCCATCTGGCCTGGATCCCCCCTTATTGAGTGGATCCCGATGAGGGATCCTCCTCACAACTTCCGCCAATTCCCCCTGTACAAATGTTATCCCGCTCACACTCTTGCTGAAACGGTTTAGCTGGCATATTGAGTCAGCTAAAGCGGTTTAGCTATCCTCGGCTCGTCAACAACAACAGAGCCCGGACGGGCGACAGAAGACAGGTGAGGACGATGACGATGTTCAAGAGCAAGTTGGCGCTGGCCGTGGCGCTGGGATTGGGAATGAGCAGCCCGCTGTGGGCGGCGGATGACGGTATCGAAGCCAGGCTGGCGGCGCTGGAGGCGCGGGTGCAGGCGGCCGAGGCGCGCGCCACCGCTGCCGAAGCGCGGGCCGATGAGGCCCAGAGCAAGGCGAGCGAAGCCCGCGAGACCGCCGCCGTGGCCAAGGCCCAGAGCGAGAAGGTGGACAAGCAGACTGCCGGGGCCCAGGGCTTCGAGTTCCACGGCTATGCCCGCTCGGGCCTGCTGGTGAACGGCAACGGCAATGGTGGCCGCGGCGGCCCCTACATCACCCCGGCCGGCTCGGTGGGCGGCGCCGTGGGTCGCCTTGGCAACGAGGATGACACCTACATGGAGGCCAACCTGCTGAAGACCCAGACCTTCGATGATGGCAGCTGGGCCCGCTACAAGCTGATGCTGGCGGACGGGGTGGAGACCAGCAACGACTGGACCGCCAGCGATTCCAGCCTCAACACCCGCCAGGTGTTTGCCGAAATCGGCGATCTGGCGAGCTTCAGCGGTCCTTTCCAGCACTCGGTGCTCTGGGCGGGCAAGCGCTTTGACCGGGACAACTTCGACATCCACTGGCTCGACTCGGACGTGGTCTTCCTGGCCGGCACCGGCGGCGGCGTCTACGACGTGCAGCTGGCCGACAGCTGGAAGGCGAACTTCTCCCTCTACGGGCGCGACTACGGCGACATCAGCGCGAGCGGTCTCTCCGACATCGAGAGCTACATCCTCACCATGAACAACCGCGTTGGCAGCTGGCAGTGGATGCTCAACGGCCTCTCCGCCAAGGACAACGAGGCGCGCATCAATGACGGCGGCGCGGGCAGCGAAGCGGCGAACAAGGGGGCCCACACCCTGGTGGCCTACCACGCCGACAGCTTCTTTGGCATCAACCCCGGTTTCTCCAAGGCGGCTGTGCTGTATGGCCACGGTCTGGGTGCCGAGGTCAAGGGGCTGGGCTCCGACAGCGAGCTGCTGCCGGATGCCGATGCGGTGCGGGTCGCCGTGTTTGGTGCCACCGATCTTGCGCCCCGCTGGCGTGTCGCCCCGGCCCTGCTGGCCGAGCACAGCCAGGATCGTTACGTGAAGGGGGACGAGTACCGCTGGGTGACCCTCAATGGCCGCCTGGCCCAGGTACTGAGCCAGAACGTCGAGCTGGTCTACGAGGCGACCTGGCAGTACATGGACCTCGATCCCAAGGGCTACAAGGGTCGTCAGGCGGTGAGCGGCGATTTCACCAAGCTCACCTTCGCGCCGACCTTCAAGGCGCAGACCGCCGGTTTCTTCGAGCGGCCCGAGCTTCGGGTGTTCGCCACCTGGATGGACTGGTCCTCCGAGCTCGACAACTACGCCAGCTCCGATGCCATGGGCCAGAGCAACTTCACCGCCGGGGGCGAGTGGAACTTCGGCGTGCAGATGGAAACCTGGTTCTAGTTCGTTATCCCGATCACAAAAATGGCAGGCGGCCCCGGGATCTGTTGGTTAGCTAAAACGGTTTAGCTGATAATGCGGACCCAGAACCCGGGGCTGACCCCGGCAAATCCTGTGCAGCAGTGGAGTAGCAACAAGGTGACGAATCGTGTGTGGGTAATGGGGGATGCGGTAGTGGACTTGATCCCGGAAGGGGAGCAGCACTACCTCAAGTGTCCGGGTGGCGCACCGGCCAACGTGGCGGTGGGCGTTGCCCGGCTCGGCGGGGAGTCGGCCTTCATTGGCCGGGTCGGCGCGGATCCCTTCGGCCGCTTCATGGGGGAGACCCTGGCCAGGGAGGGGGTCGACATTCGCCACCTGATCCTGGATCCGGCCCATCGCACCAGCACGGTGCTGGTGGATCTCGATGAGGCGGGGGAGCGCAGCTTCACCTTCATGGTGCGCCCGAGCGCCGATCAGTTCCTGAGCCCCGCCGATCTGCCGGTCTTCCAGGCCGGGCAGTGGCTGCTGACCTGCTCCATTGCGCTCGCCAACGAGCCGGTGCGCAGCAGTTGCCTGCAAGCCATGGCGACCATCCGGGCCGTCGGGGGGCGGGTTTGCTTCGACCCCAACCTGAGGCCAGAGGTGTGGGGCAACCCTGCCGAGATGCTGCCCGTGGTGCGCGAGGCCATGGCCCTTGCAGACGTGGTCAAGCTCTCGGTGGAGGAGCTGCAACTGCTGAGCGGTCTGGACGATCTGGCGGCGGGGCTTGCCACTCTTTCAGGCCCGGCCCTGGTGCTGGTGACCCGGGGGGCGGGGGGCGTGGTGGCCCGTCTGGGTGGCGAGTTGCTGGAGTGGGTGGGGCCCAAAGTGACGCCACTCGATACCACGGGGGCGGGGGACGCCTTCGTCGCCGGACTGCTGGCGGCCTTGGCCGAACGGACCTCGCTGCCGACGCAGGCCGAGCTGCCCGCCATCCTGGCTCAGGCCCACGGCTGCGGGGCGCTCGCCACCACCGCCAAGGGGGCCATGACGGCACTGCCCACCCGCACCCGGCTGGATGAATTTTTGCGATCAGGCGCAGACGGCTGTTGATCCGCGGCTAGAACCGCGGGTCGACAGACCCTACTCTCATGTGACATGGGCCCGCCGACGGCGGGCCATAAGAGGAAGAATATGAATATCAGTGCGATAGCCCAGGATCTGGTGCCCCTGCTCGGGGGCAAGGAGAACATCGTCAGCGCCGCCCACTGCGCCACCCGGCTGCGGTTGGTGCTGGCGGACGACAGCAAGGTGAACAAGGCCGCCATCGACAAGCTGGAGGGGGTCAAGGGGTGCTTCAGCAACGCGGGCCAAATTCAGGTGATCTTCGGCACCGGCCTGGTCAACAAGGTCTATGCGGAGTTCGTCACCCTGACCGGGACCGGCACCGCCAGCAAGGCGGAGCTGACCGACATGGCGACGGCCAAGCTCAACGTGGCCCAGCGTCTGGCGCGGACCCTCTCCAACATCTTCGTACCCATTATTCCGGCCATCGTCGCCTCCGGCCTGCTGATGGGGCTGCTCGGCATGGTGCGCACCTACGGCTGGGTCAACGCCGACAGCGCCCTGTTCGTCATGCTCGACATGTTCAGCTCGGCAGCCTTCATCATCCTGCCGATCCTCATCGGTTTTACGGCGGCGCGCGAATTCGGCGGAAACCCCTATCTGGGGGCGACGCTCGGCGGCATTCTCACCCACCCGGCCCTGACCAACGCCTGGGGCGTGGCCGGGGGCTTCAAGACCATGGACTTCTTCGGCCTGGATGTCGCCATGATCGGCTACCAGGGCACCGTCTTCCCGGTGCTCCTGGCGGTCTGGTTCATGTCCCACCTGGAGAAGCAGCTGCGCAAGCGCATCCCTGACGCCCTGGATCTCATCCTCACCCCGTTTTTGACCGTCATCATCACCGGCTTCGTGGCGCTGCTCTTCATCGGCCCCGCCGGGCGGGTGCTGGGGGATGGCATCTCGTTCGGTCTGAGCGCCCTCTATGAGCAGGCAGGCTGGCTGGCGGGGCTGGTGTTTGGCGGCACCTATTCGCTCATCGTCATCACCGGCATCCACCACAGCTTCCACGCCATCGAGGCGGGGCTGCTGGCCAACCCTGCCATCGGCGTCAACTTCCTGCTGCCCATCTGGGCCATGGCCAACGTGGCCCAGGGCGGGGCTTGCCTCGCGGTCTACTTCAAGACCCGGGACGTGAAGATCAAGGCCATCACGGTGCCGGCGGCCATGTCCTGCCTGCTCGGCATCACCGAGGCGGCGATCTTCGGGGTCAACCTGCGCTACATCAAGCCCTTCCTGGCCGGTCTGTTTGGCGGGGCCTGCGGCGGCGCCTACGTGGTGGCGGCCAAGGTCGGCATGACGGCGGTGGGGCTGACCGGCATCCCCGGCATGGCCATCGTCCAGCCCATGAGCCTCATCCACTACGTCATCGGTCTGGTGATCGCCTTCGGCGCCGCTTTCGCCGCCTCCTACCTGCTCAAGTACAAGGTGGAGTGATGAAGGAAAGCCATCTCCTGAACCAGGTTGTCCGGTCCCTGCTGGCCGGACAGCTCAAGGCGGCGGCCGATCCCCATCGGCCCCGCTGGCACCTGGCAGCCCCGGTGGGGCTGCTCAACGATCCCAACGGCTTTATCGAGCACGACGGGCACTACCATCTTTTCTACCAGTGGAACCCGCTCGGTTGCGAGCACCGCAACAAGGGCTGGGGGCATGTCACCTCCACCGATCTGCTGCACTGGCAGCATGAGCCGGTGGCGCTATTGCCCACCGAGGCCTATGAGAGCCACGGCTGCTATTCGGGCTCGGCGGTGAGCGATGAGCAGGGGCGTCTGACCCTTATCTACACCGGCAACGTCAAATACCCGGACGGCAGCCGCACCGCCTACCAGTGTCTGGCCCGCGCCGACGGTGCGGGGGGCTTTGCCAAGCTGGGCCCTGTGCTGGACCTGCCCGCAGGCTACAGCGGCCATGTGCGCGACCCCAAGGTGTGGCACGACGGTCGGCAGTGGCTGATGGTGCTGGGGGCCCGCACCCTGGACGATTGGGGTGAGGTGCTGCTCTATCGCGGTGACACCCTGGATGCCTGGACGCTGGTGGGGCCCATCGCCGGCAGCGGGCGCGGCGGTCTCGGGGAGTTTGGCTACATGTGGGAGTGTCCGGACCTCTTCCCCCTGGGAGATCGCCATGTGCTGATCAGCTGCCCGCAGGGGATTGCCCCGCAGGGAGAGGATTATCGCAACCTCTACCAGTGCGGCTGGCTGGCGGGTGATTTCGACGGCGAGCGCTTCGAGCACGGGGCCTTCCATGAGCTGGACCGGGGCTTCGAGTTCTATGCGCCGCAGACCACTCAGGACAGTCAGGGGCGGCGCCTGCTGTTCGGCTGGCTGGGCTTGCCGGAGGAGAACGAGATGAGCCAGCCCACTCTCGAGCACGGCTGGATCCACCAGATGAGCTGCCCGCGGGAGCTGTTCTGGCAGGATGAGTGGCTCTGCCAGCGGCCGGTGGCAGAGTTGGACGCCCTGAAAGGGGAGCAGACCCGCTTCGAGGGGGCACCGGACGAGCTGCCTGCCCTGGCCATCGACTCGGCCTGGCTCGATGTGGCGCTGTGCGGTGAAGGGCGCCTCGGGTTCGGGGCCGTGGTCGAGCTGGTGTGGCAGCCGGGGCGTCTTGTCCTGCGGCGCCAGAACTGGCAGAGCGGGGAGTGGGAGGAGCGAAGCGCCCCCTGGCTTGGGGGCAAGATCACCGTCTTGTGTGACCGCTCCAGCCTGGAGTGCTTCGTGGATGGCGGTCGCCAGAGCTTGTCGACCCGTTACTTCCCCGGCGAAAACCCAGTACTTTCCGCACGTTGTGGTGGTGATGGCAGCAAAATTTGCCTCGATCACTGGCCGCTGGCGGCCTGCCTAGTACAATAGCCCGGTCTCAGTGTGCCGGGAGGTCAGGTGGAGAAGAAGAAACGGATCACGATTGCCCAGATAGCCACGCTTGCGGGGGTCTCCAAGGCCACCGCCAGCCTGGTGCTCAACGGCAAGAGTGCGGAATACCGCATCGCCGACGATACCCGCAAGCGGATCCAGGCGGTGGCGGACGAGTGCCACTATCAGCCGAGCATCCACGCCCGCTCCCTGCGGGAGGTGCGCAGCTACACCTGGGGGCTGGTGATCCCCGACCTCACCAACTTCGGCTTCGCCAGCATTGCCCGTGCCCTGGAGGCCCGCTGTCGGGAGGCGGGGATCCAGCTGCTCATCGCCTGCTCCGAGGATGACCCCACCCTGGAGCAGCGGGTGGTGGACAACCTCATCAGCCGCCAGGTGGATGGCCTCATCGTCGCCTCCAGCGGCCACAGTGACGACATCTATGCCCGCATCCACGACCGCTTGCCGGTGGTGCAGCTCGACCGCCACATCGGTGAGTCGCGCCTGCCCATGGTGATCTCGGACGCCTGCAAGGCTACCGCCGAGCTGGTGCAGGATATGGCCGAGGATTGCGGGGAGGAGATCTACTACTTCGGCGGTCTGCTGGATCTCTCCCCCAGCCGCCACCGGCTGGCGGGTTACGAGCTCGGGTTGCACCGGGCCGGGCTGGAGGCCACTTCAGACCGGGTCCGCCACCGTGACTACCAGCCGAGCTCGGGCTATCAGCTGATGTCTGAGCTGGTGGACGAACTCGGGGCACCGCCGAAGGGGCTTTTTACCGCCTCTTTCACCCTGCTGGAGGGGGTGCTGCGCTACCTCAACGAGGCGGAACTGATGGAGACCGGCATGCGCCTGTGTACCTTCGACGATCACGATCTGCTCGACTGCATCCCCATGCGCATCGATTCCGTGGCCCAGGATTGCCCGGCCCTGGCCCGGGCCGCCTTCGAGATGATGCAGCAACTCATCGCGGGCAATCCCCCTGCCCAGACCGCCCAGGTCATCAACCCCAGGGTGCGCTGGCGCAGCCGCCGCTAGGCACACGGCTTCCCTTTCCTGTGAAAAAGCCCCGCCGGATCCGGCGGGGCTTTTTCTGCTGCATCTGGTATGAGGGCGTCAATCGGTGATGCTGGCCCGCCAGAAGATCTGCTTGATGTGAGGGTGCTCCCCGAGCGTGTTCATCAGGGCATCGAGCTTGGTGCCATCGATGGCGGTGGCGAGCAGCGCCGCCGAGATCTCGAGATCCTGATCGCCGAAGGGGGTGATGTCGAGCTCGCTCAGGGGGTAGTGGGCCTGTTCCAGCATCTGCTCGAGCCAGGGCAGTACCTCCTTCTGGTGAGCGCGGCCGATGAGAGCGGTCACGTGATAGGTCACTTCGGTGTCCATGTTGTCCACCGGGTCGCGGTTTATCTGGTTGACCAGGGGGCGCAGCAGGGTGTTGGCGGCCAGCACGAAGAGGGCGCCGAGGATGGCCTCCAGGGCGAACCCGGCGCCGCAGGCGGCCCCGACCGCGGCCACGCCCCACAGGGTGGCCGCTGTGTTGATGCCCCGGATGTTGCCGGACTCGCGCATGATGACGCCAGCGCCGAGAAAACCGATGCCGGAGACGATGTAGGCCACCACGTGGACGACCCCGTAACTGCCACCATGCAGGTCATAGATGCGCTGGGCCAGGTTGACGAACAGGGCCGCCCCCACGGCGACCAGCACGTTGGTGCGAAGGCCGGCGGTGCGCTGGCGGTACTGGCGCTCCAGGCCGACCAGGCTGCCCAGCACGAAGGCGAGCAGCAGGCTGGACAGGGTGTCGAGCAGGGCGAGAAAATCGAGTTGTTGCCACATTCTCATGAAGGGTCTCCTTCTGGGGATGCCGACCAGCCTTCGCCCCCGGGTTGCGTGAGAGACGGGGGGCAAGGTCGACATCGTGGTGAATGCAAGGGCGCGACCCGCTTCCTGACGGGGCGGGATGGCGCAGAACAGGGAAGAGGCCCTTCACGGTTGCCCGGGAAGGACCTCGCCTCGTTCGAGGGTCAATGGCTGGTGGTGGCGTCGTCCCCGGCGCGGGGGCGCAGTTCCCAGCGTACCGGGTGGACAGCCCCGACCTGGTGGATGAACTGCACCAGATAGCGGCGCTGGGGCGGCGTGCAGTAGAGGCTCAGCACCAGCACGCGGCCTTCACCGCGCCCGGGCTGCATGGACTGCAGGGGACTGAGTCCGGCCGGTTGCAGGGTGTGGCTCACCGCCGCCAGCACCTGCTCCATGTCGGCTCTGTCTTCGCAGCGGATGTGCAGCCGATAGAGGTGCTGACGCCGTCTGCCACGTTGCCAGAGTGGTCGCAGGCCCCGTCCCAGTCTGCTCAGCAGGGAAGGGGATTTGTCAGCGACAGGGTTGTTTGAAATCAAGCGCATAGCAGCCTCCTTTTGGGAAGCAGAAACTATGCAGGCAAGGTGTCGTGGGATGAGTCCGCGTCACCTGACGTCAAGTGTGAAAAGCGGGGAAAAGAGGGATCCACTTCTCGCAGGGTGGCGAGTCGCGGCAGAGAAAAACCTGCGGCTAGCTCGCGACCAGGGTGCCGACGACGAGGGTCGGCGTGCGTCTGTCACTTGATGAGTTGCCCACCGATGGTCTCCGCTAGTGATAAAGAGGCGACATGGTAGCCGATACGGCGGCCTGGGTAAACCCCGAGCCCTTGATAGCAACATATTGAAACATAATAAAAAAGAGATGAAAGCGCCGGTAAAGGGAGCGCTATTCCCTTCACCGGCGGGCCCTTGGGGGGTTACCGGGTCTTGTCGATGCCCAGGTATTTGAGCATCAGTTTTTCATAGATGGGTTCGGTGTCGCCCACTTGCATCTTGTGCAGGAAATACTTCTCGAACGCTATCTTGGCCAGGTGGACCCACTTCCCTTTCTTGAACCAGGCGACGTTGCGCGGCGGGATCTGCGGCATGGCCACGAAGGCGGCCCCTGTGTCCCCCATGTCCGCCAGACAGATGGCATTCCACACCGCCCGGGTGACCGGGGGCTGGCCGTCCAGCTCCGCCTTGATGTTGTGGCTTAAGGTGCGCACCATGGCCTCGATCATGTAGCCGGTCTTGGGCACCCCGGTCGGGACCGGCGTCTTGTGCTGGGGCGGGATGGCGATGCAGACCCCGGCGGCGTAAATCTGCGGGAAGACAGGGTTGCGCTGGTGTTCGTCGACGATGACGAACCCGCGGGGATTGACCAGCCCCTCGAGGCCCCGCAGGGGGCTGATGCCGGCGAAGGCGGGCAGCATCATGGCATGCTTGTAGGGGAGGCTGTGGGTGCGCTTGACGTTGCCATCTTCATCCAGCTCCTCCACCGTCATCACCCCATCCCTGGCCGCCACGGTGCGGGCATTGCAGATCCATTGCATGTCGCGCATGCGCAGCTCGCTCTCCAGCATGCCCTTGGAATCCCCCACGCCGTTGAGGCCGAGGTGACCGATGTAGGGTTCGCTGGTGACGAAGGTCATGGGCACGTCCTTTCTCACCTTCTTGTCGCGCAGGTGGCGATCGAGGATGAAGGCGTATTCGTAGGCCGGGCCGAAGCAGGAGGCGCCGGGCATGGCACCGACGATCACCGGACCCGGTTCGTCGAGCAGCCCGTTGACACTGTGCAGGCACTCCTCTGCGTGGGAGAGGGTGCAGACGCTGGCGGTGCCGCCCGCCGTCGGGCCCGCTCCCTGCACCTCTTCAAAGGCGAGTGCGGGGCCGGTGCAGAGCACCAGAAAGTCGTAGTGCAGGTGCTGGCCATCGGAGAGGCGGATCTGCTGTTCGAGGGGTTGCAACCCGGTCAGGGCGGCGTGGATGAAGCGGATCCCCTTCTTCTTCACATGAGGCTCTATGGGGAGGGAGATATCCTTGCGCTCTCGCCACCGGACCGCAATCCACGGGTTCGAAGGGTTGAATTCAAAGTCGGGTTTGTCGTTCACCAGGATGACGTCGTGCTGCTTGCCGAGTTCGGCCTTGAGCTCGTAGGCGGCCGACATGCCCCCCAACCCTGCCCCGATGATGATGATGGTTGCCATAATGAGCCTCCGCTCTATTACACGGCTCCTGTGAGCCAATATGTCCGCCTGCCTATTTGAGCCCCATTCGCCTGAGCACGGCGGCGGCGGGACAGAACCCGGTGAACGCGCTCTGGATCAGGTTGACCCCGACAAAGACGCTCAACCAGACAAAGCCCGGGTGGACCCAGGCCGTGAGCAGCAGCGACAGCAGCAACATGCCACCTGCGACCACTCTGACTCCGTTATCGACGGTCATTTCTCGTCTCCTTTTTTGTTTAGAGATTGCTAATTTAGGGATGTTTTATACAATAGAACAAATATCAGCAATTGCTAATTTAATCTTATGAGCCACTTCGACGAGATGAACCGACATGCGACAGCCGCCGCCGGCCTGCTCAAGGCGCTGGCTCATCCCGAACGCCTGATGGTGCTCTGCCAGCTGGTGGAAGGGGAGAAGGGGGTCGGGGAGCTGCTGGCCCACAGCCAGCTCGGGCAGTCGGCCTTCTCCCAGCAACTGTCGGTATTGAAGCGCTACGGCCTTATCCGTTCGCGCAA
Source organism: Aeromonas sp. WP2-W18-CRE-05 (assembly GCF_014168615.1). Lineage (NCBI taxonomy): Bacteria > Pseudomonadati > Pseudomonadota > Gammaproteobacteria > Aeromonadales > Aeromonadaceae > Aeromonas > Aeromonas sp. WP2-W18-CRE-05. The sequence goes on from NZ_AP021917.1 coordinate 1,568,329, forward strand.
AGTCTCCCAGCAGATCTACTACTCCCTGGTGAGCGAGGCGGCGGCCGATGTGCTGGCGGCGCTGCAAACCCATTTTTGTCACTCAGATGAGGAAATTCGATGATGGAAAGCCAATGGTTGCTCTCGTTGGGGGGCGGCATGCTGGCGGGGCTCTCGGCCCTGATCCTGATGTTGTTCAACGGCCGGGTGGCCGGGATCAGCGGCATTCTGGCCGGTGCAATGCAGTACAAGACGCCCTGGCGGGTGCTGTTTCTGCTGGGATTGGGACTGGGGGCCTGGCTGGCGCTGACCCTGGGTTGGGCCACCATGCCCGCCTTTGATGCCTTGCCCGGCTGGCCCGTGGTGCTGCTGGCCGGCCTGCTGGTGGGCATCGGCACCTGTCTTGGCAATGGCTGCACCAGCGGTCACGGCATCTGCGGTATGGGGCGGCTGTCGACGCGCTCCGTGGTGGCGACGCTCACCTTTATGGGGATGGGCGTGGCGACCGTGTTCTTTACTCACCACATGTTTTGACGGGTTGATTGCCATGAAATTGCTGACAAGTCTGTTTGCGGGTCTGTTGTTCGGGCTGGGAATGGCCCTCTCCGGGATGATGGATCCGGCGCGGGTCACCGGGTTTCTCGATCTGGCCGGTGCCTGGGATCCCAGCCTGGCCTTCGTGATGGGGGGGGCCCTGGCTGTCTTCATGCCGGGCTACTTCCTGCTGGTGAAGCCCCGTCGTCTGAGCCTGCTGGGGGAACCCATGGCCCGGGTTCCCGCTCCCGTGCTGGATCGCCGCCTGATTGGCGGGGCCGCACTGTTCGGGATCGGTTGGGGCCTGGTCGGCATCTGTCCAGGGCCTGCCTTGAGTCTCATTTCCAGCGGACAGCCCGTGATATTGTTGTTCATCGGGGCCATGGCGGCCGGGATCCTGCTGGTGGACAAGGTCTGGAACAGGGTGCTGGAGAAGGCTCGCCAGCACCGTATTGCCTGAGTTTTCAAGGTGCCCATGAGCCAGGGAAGGAGAATCATGATGAACACAATCCGGTTGCTGGTGACCACCCTGCTGGTCATGACATCCACCATGGTGGCGGCCGAGGAGGCCAAGGGGCCGCTGACGCTGACCCCGCAGCGCGTCACCGACTGGCTCACCCTGAGCGGTACCGTGAGCGCCATTCATCAGGGGACGGTCGCGGCCCAGACCAGCGGCCGCGTCTCCCGCATGCTGGTGGATGTGAACGACGAGGTACAGGCCGGGCAGCCCCTGCTCGAGATAAGCGGCAAGGAGCAGTCTGCCGCCGTGACCGGCGCCGAGGCGCGGGTGGCCAGGGCCCAGGCCCAGCAGGTGGAGGCCGAGCGCCAGCTCACCCGTTATCAGGCCCTCATCGCCAAGGGGGTGATCACCCGGGCCCAGCTCGACAACGCCCAGGCAACGGATCGGGCCGCCCGCGCCGAGGTCAATGCCGCCGAGGCCGCCCTCATCCAGGCCCGGGAAGCCTACGGCTATACCCGTATCCTCGCCCCCTACGCCGGGGTGGTGACCAGGCGGCTGGTGGAGCTGGGGGAGACGGTGGCCCCCGGTACGCCGCTGCTATCCGGTTTCTCCCTGGGCGAGCTGAGGGTGGAGCTGGAGCTGCCCCAGTCCGCGCTGGCTCTCGCCGGCCAGCCGTCGGATGTGCAGGTGCTGCTGCCTGGTGGCAAGGCAGTGACTCCCGTCAAGCTGACCCGCTTCAACTACGCCGACAGCCAGAGCCACAGTTTCCGGCTGCGCCTCGATCTGCCGCCGAACACGGCAGGGGTGCTGCCCGGCATGTGGCTCAAGGTGCAGCTCAAACAGGGTGAGCGTCAGGTGTTGCAAGTGCCGGAGCCCGCCCTGCTGCGGCAGGGGGAGTTCAACGGCGTCTACCTCAAAGAGGGGGAGGGCTGGGCCCTGACCCCGGTGCGGGTCGGCCACTGCGAGGCTGGGCTGTGCGAGGTCTTGGCGGGTCTCAAGGGCGGTGACACCCTGGCCCCCGATGCCTGGACCCGTCAACAGGAGGTGCCCCATGAGTAGCGAGCTGAACGGCAGCCATGGCCACCTGGGGCCGGCGGGTCGGCTGGCGGCCCTGTTTCAGGGCTCGGCCATCACCCCGCTGCTGGCGCTGGTGGGGCTCTTGCTCGGCCTCTTTGCCGTGCTGGTGACCCCCAAGGAGGAGGAGCCCCAGATCGATGTCACCTTCGCCGACGTCTACATTCCCTTCCCGGGGGCCAGCCCGGCAGAGGTGGAATCCCTCGTCACCACCCCTGCCGAGCAGGTGGTCTCCCAGATAAAGGGGATAGATACCCTCTACTCCTTCTCCCAACCCGATGGCGCCCTGCTGGTGGTGGTGTTCAAGGTGGGGGTGAGCCGGGAGCAGGCCATCGTGGATCTCAACAACCAGCTCGACTCCAACCGCGACTGGTTGCCACAGGGGATCGGAGTCGGTCAGCCACTGGTAAAACCCCGGGGGATCGATGATGTTCCCATCGTCAGTCTAACCCTCTGGAGCAAGCTGCTGGGGGCCCCCGATCTGACCCGGGTCGCCCACGAGCTGGAGACCGAACTCAAGCGCATTCCCGGTACCCGCGATATCTACACGCTGGGCAGCCAGAGTGCCGTGTTGCGGGTGATGCCGGATCCGGCGGCCCTCAGCGCCCACGGCATCAGCTGGGGCGAGTTGAGCCAGCGCCTTGCGGCCGCCAATCAGGTGGGCCCGACACAGGCCACCTGGCAGGACAACCGGGAGATCAAGGTGCAGGTGGGGCAGTTCCTGCAAAGCGAGCAGGAGGCCCGCGAGCTGGTGGTGGGGCTGCACGACGGCAAGCCGGTCTATCTGGGGGAGGTGGCCAGGGTCTCGCTGGGTCAGGAGACCCCGACCAAGCGCAGCTGGATGGGGCTGGGGGATCGCAGTTATCCGGCGGTGACCCTGGCCATCGGCAAGCAGCCCGGCCAGAACGCGGTCGAGGTGGCCAAGCGGGTGGAGGTGCGGGTCGAGAGCCTCAGGAACCGGCTCATCCCGGCTGGCGTCGAGGTGACGGTGACCCGTGACTACGGCGTCACCGCCGAGACCAAATCCAACACCCTCATCGGCAAGCTCATCTTTGCCACCACGGCGGTGGTATTGCTGGTGCTGGTGAGCATGGGGTGGCGCGAGGCGCTGGTGGTGGGGGTCGCCATCGTCATCACCCTGGCGCTGACCCTGTTTGCCAGCTGGGCGTGGGGCTTTACCCTCAACCGGGTGTCCCTCTTTGCGCTTATCTTCTCCATCGGCATCCTGGTGGATGACGCCATTGTCGTGGTGGAGAACATCCACCGCCATCGTGGCCTGGGCAAGGGTTCCCTCAAGGATCTCATTCCGGGCGCGGTGGACGAGGTGGGGGGGCCGACCATACTGGCGACCCTGACCGTCATCGCGGCCCTGCTGCCCATGGCCTTCGTCAGCGGCCTGATGGGCCCCTACATGAGCCCCATCCCCATCAATGCCAGCATGGGGATGCTCATCTCCCTGCTGGTGGCCTTTATCTTCTCCCCCTGGCTGGCCAATCACCTGCTCAAGCGCGAGGGGCGTGTCGCCCACGGGGAGGCCAAGGCCGGGCTCTTTCACCGACTGATGACCCCCTTCCTGATGGGGGCGGGTGCCAAAAGAGCGAGACACAAGCTTTGGCTGGCCATCCTGTTGCTGGTAGCGGGCGCCGCCGCCATGCCCATGGTGCAGTGGGTGGTGCTCAAGATGCTCCCCTTCGACAACAAGTCGGAATTCCAGCTGGTGCTCGACATGCCGGAGGGGGCGACCCTGGAGCAGACCGAGCGCACCCTGCTGGCGGTGGGGCGGGAGCTCGCCAGGGTGCCCGAGGTGAAGGATTACCAGATCTACGCCGGCACCGCCGCCCCCATCAATTTCAACGGGTTGGTGCGCCACTACTTCATCCGCAGCGGCGCCAACGTGGGGGACATCCAGGTCAATCTGGTGGACAAGCATGAACGGGATCGCAGCAGTCACGAGATTGCCCAATCGGTGCGTGCGCCCTTGCAGGCCATCGCCAGTGCGGCAGGGGGCAACCTGAAAGTCGTTGAGGTGCCGCCCGGCCCGCCGGTCTGGTCACCCATAGTTGCCGAAATTTATGGCCCGACTCAGGCTGCCCGCGAAGCGGTGGCGCGCGCCGTAGAGGCCCGCTTTGTGGCAACGGCGGATCTGGTGGACGTGGACATCTATCTGACCGACCCCCAGCCCAAGTGGCGGCTGGTGGTGGATCGCGCCCAGGCGGCCCTGCTCGGGGTCGATCTCGGGGAGCTGGTGGCGACCCTCAACGGGGGCGTGGGCTATCAGGATGCCAGCTGGCTGCAGGGGCAAGGCGCCAAGTATCCGGTGCCGATCCGCATCGAGCTCGCCCCCGGTGACAAGCGGGATCTGACCGGCATCCTGGCTCTCAAGGTGCGCAGCCAGAGCGGCCAGCTGGTGCGGGTCTCCGAGCTGGTGAGCCGTCGTGACGAGGTCGCCCCCAGCTACCTCATGCACAAGAACATGCAGCCCATGGTGATGGTGGTGGCTGACATGGGGGGCCATGCCGACAGCCCGCTCTACGGCATGTTTGCCACCGGTGCCGACATCTCGCTGCCACAGTATTACGTGCATCAGCCCGACAAGCTGGGGGAGGTGGCGCTCTTGTGGGACGGGGAGTGGAAGATAACCTACGAGACCTTCCGCGACATGGGGCTGGCCTACGGGGTGGGGATGATCCTCATCTACCTGCTGGTGGTGGCCCAGTTCCGCTCCTATCTGGTGCCGCTCATCATCATGGCCCCCATTCCGCTCACCCTCATCGGGGTGATGCCGGGTCACGCCCTGCTGGGGGCCCAGTTCACCGCCACCTCGATGATCGGAATGATTGCGCTGGCCGGGATCATCGTGCGCAACAGCATCCTGCTGGTGGATTTCATCGAGCAGCAGCGGGCGAGTGGCATGGCGTTCGAGCAGGCGGTGATCGAGGCGGCGCAGGTGCGAGCCAAACCCATCATGCTGACGGCGCTGGCGGCCATGATAGGGGCGCTTTTCATCCTGGATGACCCCATCTTCAATGGCCTCGCCATCAGCCTGATCTTCGGGATCCTGGTTTCCACCCTGCTCACCCTGGTGGTGATCCCGCTGCTCTACTACAGCCTGCTCGTTCGCCGAAGTCAGAGGTAAACACAGGGGGCACGTGCCCCCTGTTTTCTGGCATCACACCGCCTCGCGGGCATCGCAGGTTTTCATCAGAGGGAAATAACGGCGATCCGCCTGGCTCATGTGGCCCACGACCAGCTCCTGGATGATGAAGTTGAGCTGGGCGTCGTTGCCAAGGGTGCCCGCCTGTGCGGCCGCCATCAGCTGACCGGCTTTTTTCAGCAGATGCTGGTGCTCCTGGCGATGGGCCGCCAGCTCCTCATAGCCATATTGCGCGAGGACCTGCTCTTCGAGGAGGAAGTGCTGGCGCGACATCTCGAATATCTGCGCCATGTCTGCCAGCAAGGCATCCGGATGGATGCCGGGATCCTGCATGTGCTCGAGCAAGCGGTTGGCCAGCAGGTAGAGCTGGCGGTGGTCCGCATCGATGCGGGGGTGGCCGCATGCGTGGGCGGGCTGCCATTGCAGGGTGCCGGGGAGGGGATCCTGCCCGGTGGAAAACAGGCAGACCCTGCCCCGGCCATGGTGCTTGGCTTGATACATGGCCTGATCGGCGTGGTGCATCAGGGTCTTGGGGTCGGTGCCGTGATCCGGATAGAGGGCGACCCCTATGCTGCCGGAGATGCGCAGCGCCTGCTGCTCAAGCTGGAAGGGGTGATGCAGGCAGTGGTGCAGCTTGTCGGCGACCGCGAGGGCCGAGGCATCCGTATCGGGCAGCATGATGACGAATTCGTCCCCCCCAAGGCGTGCCACCAGATCTTCTTCCCTGACGCACTCCCCCATGCGCTCGGCCACCAACTTGAGCAGCAGGTCGCCGGTTTCGTGGCCGAAGGTGTCATTGATGGGCTTGAAGTGGTCGAGATCGATGAAGACCAGGGCCAGGGGCTGCTGGGGAGCCTGCTCCAGGGTCTCCTTTAGCCGCTGTTGCAGCAGGCGGCGGTTGGCCAGGCCGGTGAGGGGGGTCATAGAAGGCGAGGCGGCGCATCATCTCCTCCCGGGCCGAACGTTCGGTGACATCCCGGGTCACCCCCAAAATGGCGTCCGGTCTTGTGCTGGCGCTGCCATGCAAGGTGGTTACCGTCTCGATGGCCACCAGATGACCCTGCTTGTGGCGCAGCTGGGAGTGGATGACGCACCGGGTCTGCCCATGATCCCCCCGTTGCCAGGCCTCGAGGGAGGCGGTGATGCCGTCGCGAAGCTGTTTCCAGGACTCATCGGGGAGCAGCTGGCGCAGGGAGAGGGCAAAGAGTTCGGCAGGCTCATAGCCGCTCAGGGACGCGATGGCGGGGCTGATGTAACGAAAACGCAGGCTGTCGGTGTCCATGGTCCAGATCACGTCGCCGCTGTTCTCCGCCACGAAACGGTAGTGCTGCTCGCGCTGGGCCAGTTCCCGGGTGAGCCGCTGTCGGTCACTGGCCTCTTCCCGCAGACGCAGATAGAGGTGCAGGAAGACGCCGAGAAGGGCCAGCAGGGAGAAGGAGATCAGCATGGCGATGGCCACGCTCCTGTCGAGCAGTTGGCGCTGCTGGCGAAGGCTCGCCTGGGTACTGTTGTAGAGGAAGGGGGTGAGGTTGGGCACCGCCTTGATCATCCCGGCCTCCTGGTAGGTGCGGGCGATCTGCTGCCAGCGATCCTGCTGCATGTAGCCGGGCTCGATGATGTCGGGTTGCATCAGGGCCCGGGTTTCACGGGCCTCGAAGGCGAGCGCCTCACGCCCGGCCCCGCTGGGGTAGTGCTCCAGGATCAGGTTGATCATCTCCTCGGGATGATCCATGGCATAGCGCCACCCCTTGAGGCTGGCCTGCAAGAAGCGCTGGACCCGTTCCTGCTGGTTGAAGACCTCATTTTCCGAGGTGAAGAGGTTGTCTCCGTAGAAGTCGTACCCGATGTCGCTGGGACTGAACACCCGGTAGGGAATGCCCTGTTGCTGCAAGGTGAAGGGCTCGGTTGTGCTGTAGGCGCTGATGGCGTCCGCCTGGCCCCTCAGCAGTGCCTGTACCCCCCGCTCGTAGGGCAGGGTATCCCACTGCCGGCTGCGGGTGTAGCGATGCAGGTAGGTGAGCAGCTCGTTGGAGCCGGGTTCGAGCATCAGCCGCTTGTTGGCCAGATCGCCCGGGGTCTGGATATCCGGCCGCTCCAGGGTAATGAGCATCAGGGGGGAGTGCTGCAACATGGCGGCGAGCACCACCACTGGGCGGCCAGCTGCCCGGGCCAGCAGCAGATCGCTGCCGCGGATGCCGAACTGGGCGCGACCCGTGGTGACTTCATTGATGACGTCGGTGCCCGGCCCCGCCTCCCGCAGGGTGACCTGCAGACCGGCCTCCCGGTAGAACCCCTTGGCGATGGCGGCGTAGTAACCGGCAAACTGGAACTGGTGCTGCCAGGGAAGTTGCAGGATGACGCGCTCATCCGCCCTGAGGTCAGCCGTGGTCAGGGTGGCAATCATCACCCAGAAGGGCAGAAGCCAGCGTACAGGCTGGCGAGATGCATCGGACTCCGTCATACCGCTGTTCTCTCGGGAGGTGCTCTTCTGGCTAGAGTCAAACAATTTCCTGCCATTCGCAAGGGGAGCAGGCCCCAATAAGATGGGGCGCGGGAGGCAGTAAAAGTCATTTTTGTGTCATTCATCACGTCAATGGGCATCACGGCTCGTTTTGAAACCTTGTCAACCCGTCACCGGCCCGGTGACAAGGGCATAAGGTGTCATTCCAGGAGGGGTGGCTGCCGCCTCTCTTCTCGCCTGTTAATGATAAACTGCGTGTTTTCGGCGACTCCCTCTTGTCTTCTCCTGTCGTATCAGAAGTTGATGCTCTTGCCCCGATCGGGTGTCGACCTGTGGCGGTCGGGGGACGCCTTCCTCCGTTCAGGGTGGTATGGTAGTCATCCGTTTCCTGTTTTCCGAGAAGGTCCTGTCATGTCTTCCTTGCGCCTGCTGCTCTCCGACTCCCACGATCCCCTGTTCAACCTCGCGGTGGAGGAGTGCATTTTTCGCCAGATGGACCCGGCCCAGCGGGTGCTGTTCCTGTGGCGCAACGACAATACGGTGGTGATAGGCCGGGCCCAGAACCCCTGGAAGGAGTGCAACACCCGCCGCATGGAAGAGGACGGGGTGACCCTGGCCCGGCGCAGCAGCGGGGGCGGCGCCGTGTTTCACGACCTTGGCAACAGCTGTTTCACCTTCATGGCGGGCAAGCCCGGTTATGACAAGAGCGTCTCCACCACCATCGTCATCGATGCCCTCGCCAGACTCGGCGTGAGCGCTTTTGCCTCCGGGCGCAACGACCTGCTGGTGGCGACCCCGGACGGGGATCGCAAGGTGTCGGGTTCGGCCTACCGGGAGACCCATGATCGCGGCTTTCACCACGGTACCCTGCTGCTGGATGCCGATCTCGGCCGCCTCGCCAACTACCTCAACCCGGATCCGAAGAAGCTCGCGGCCAAGGGCATCACCTCGGTGCGCAGCCGGGTGGCGAACCTTGGCGAGCTGCTGCCTGGTCTGGATCATGAGCAGGTGGTGCAGGCTCTGTGCGACGCCTTCTTTGCCCATCACGGTGAGGTGGTGCAGCCCGAGCATATCTCCCCCGAGCGGATGCCCGACCTGCCCGGCTTTGCCGAGACTTTTGCCCGCCAACGCAGCTGGGAGTGGAACTTCGGCCATGCTCCCGCCTTCAGCCACCTGCTGGAGGAGCGCTTCCCCTGGGGCGGGGTCGAGCTTCATTTCGACGTGGAGAAGGGGGTGATAGGAAGGGCACAGATCTTCAGTGACACCCTGGACCCTGCGCCCCTGGATGACCTGGCCGCACGCCTGCCTGGGGTGGCCTATCGTCCCGACGCCATCGACGAGTTGCTGCGTCAGTGGCGGGCGACGTTTTCGGCCAACTCCGAGCTGGAAGGATTCTCGGCATGGCTGCTGACCGCCCTGCGCTGACCTTGCCCATGACCAGGATCACAAGATGAACAGGGGAAAAGAGGGGAGAGGGGGCGCGGCGCCCGTCAGGGCGCCAACATGACAAAAAGTAGGGCAGACCATTAGTTATTGTCTCTGTTGATAGAGGTGTCACTGGAGTATAAAAACCGCACCTCAGCAGTATCAATGGTATAAAAATGAATCACTTGGTCTATCTGAAAGATGAGGGCGTCAACGCCGTCTCCCCCGAATTCGCCCGCCGTTTTGCCACCGTCAAAGCCCACTTCTTCTCACGCAACCCCGACCTCTGGCCGGTGTTTCGCGAGCCCGGTTTTGCCACCCTCAACGAGTTTCGCGCCCGCGGACTGGCGCCGGATGCGCGGCTCAATGCCTGGCCCGATGGTCGCGCCCGTCTGGCCGATCTCTGCGAAACCATGCCGGTGCCAGCCACCATGCGCACGCCGGGGGAGCCCATGGCGGAGCTGCTGTTTGCCGGCGCCTTGTCAAAGGATTGGGAAAACCCCTCCAGCGTCGAGAACGTCATCACCATGTCGGCGGATCCCGCCATCTATGGCGCCCAGATGGGCATTCTCGCCAACCCCAACCTGGTCTACTCCGAATACGCCGGGGTGGCGGAGGAGCTGGAGAAGAAGGTGGTGCGCCAGATAGCGCTGCTGGCGGGTTACGACCCGGCCCGCGCCACCGGCATCTTCACCCAGGGGGGGACGTTTTGTAACCTCTACGGCTACCTGCTCGGCATCCGCAAGAGCCTGCCACAGGCCAAGCACAAGGGGCTCGGCCACTATCAGGACTACCGCATCATCAACTCCCAGGGTGGCCACTACTCCAACATCACCAACCTCTCCCTGCTCGGGGTGGACATCGAAAACAAGACCATCCGCATCCAGGTGGGCGAGAACAACGACATCGATCTCGACCACCTCGAGCGTACCCTGACCGCCTGCTTTGCCCTTCATCACGTGGTGCCCACCATCATGCTCACCATGGGCACCACCGACACCTTCGGGGTGGATCAGGTCAAACCCGTGGTCGAGCTGCGGGACAGGCTGTGCGAGCGGTTCGAGGTGGCGGTCAAGCCCCACATCCACGTGGACGCCGCCATCGGCTGGTCGATGATCTTCTTCCTGGATTACGACTTCGTCGCCAACCCGCTGGCCATCAACGCCGCGACGCTCGCGGGGATCGAGCGCAACGTGAGCCGATTCGCCGAGCTCAAATACGCCGACTCCTTCACCGTGGACTTCCAGAAGTGGGGCTATGTGCCCTACACCTCCAGCCTGGTGATGATAAAAGAGCAGAGCGATCTCAAGGCGATGGAGAATGACCCGGAGAACTTCTCCTACTTCGAGCGGGACATCCAGGGTCAGACCCACCTGCAATCCACCATCGAGTGCTCCCGTGGGGCGAGCGGCCTGTTCGGTGCCTATGCGGCCCTCAACTACCTGGGGGTGGAGGGGTATCGCACCGTGCTTGCCCACTGCCTGCAAAACGCCAACTACTTCCGCTTCCGGTTAAGCCAGCTCGGCAACGTCAAGCTGGTGGCCCAGGAGAACCAGGGGCCCAGTGTCGGCTTCAAGATCTACAACCCAGAGTGGGTACAGGACCCCGAGGCCGAGTTCGCCTTCGAGCTGGCCCGCTCCAGCGATCCCGCCTACAAGGCGCGCCTGCAGCGCAACACCGACTACCATCGCAGCCTGTTCAAGGGACGCGGCAAAGTAGGGCTCTACACCAACTGGGTGGAGGCGGTAGCGCACTCGGACTACGACGAGCGCGGCAAGTACTCCTATATCGCCGGGGAGAAGGCGGTCTTCATGAACCCGGCCTGCACCCGCGAGCAGATCGACGCCTTTATCGCGCATATTCGTGGCTGAAGAGCTGCATCTTGTGATGTCATAAATAAAAACGGCGGAATAATCCCGCCGTTTTTATGGCTCAAGGCAGTGGTTACCGTTTCTGGATAGCGGTCACGGTGAGCTTGCCGGCCGGGTTTTCGGCGTGAAAGCGCACCGCATCCCCCACTTTCAGATCCTTGAGCAGTGCGGGATCGGCCACCCGAAACACCATGGTCATCGCCGGCATCTTGAGGTTCGCGATGGCCTCGTGCTTGATGCCGACCTTGCCGTTGGCCGCGTCGATGCGGCTGATGACCCCCTTGGTCATCATGATGTCGCCCATCTCGCTCATGCCCTCCATTTGCCCCATCTGGCTCATGTCGTGGCCCTGATGGTTCATCATCTCGGCAGCCTGCAGGCCGGTGTGGGTGGCAAGGCCGAGCAGCAATGTCAGGGTCAGCGTCTTGTAGTTCATGGTGTTTTCCTTCAATCGTTCAGTCGAAAAGGGTTGGGAAATCGGGTCATTCGGATTGTTGATAAGCAGGCAGGTTGCGGCTGCGCCACAGGTAATAGGCCGCAGGCAGTACCAGCAGGGTCAGCACCAGCGCGCTCACCATGCCGCCAATCATGGGGGCGGCGATGCGCTGCATCACCTCGGAGCCGGTGCCGTGGCTCCACATGATGGGCAGAAGGCCTGCGATGATGGTCACCACCGTCATCATCTTGGGGCGCAGGCGCAGGGCGGCGCCGTGGATCACCGCCCGGTGCAGGCCCGCCTGGTCCGGCTTGCCGCTGGCCACGAGGTCATCCCAGGCGTGGTTGAGGTAGACCAGCATCAGGACGCCGGTCTCCACCGACACCCCCGCCAGGGCGATAAAGCCCACCCCGACCGCCACCGAGAGGTTGAAGTCGAGCAGCCAGAGGGTCCAGATCCCGCCCACCACCGCCAGCGGCAAGGTGGTGAGAATGAGCAGCACCTCCTGGAAGCGGCGAAACGCCAGATAGAGCAGCAGCACGATGATGGCGACGGTCAATGGCACCACGTAGGCGAGGCGTGCCTTGGCCCGCTCCATGTACTCGTACTGCCCGGACCAGGTGAGGGCGTAGCCCGCCGGCAGCACCAGCTGTTTGTCCACCTCGGCCTTGGCCTCATCGACGAAGGAGCCGATATCGCGGCCGCGAATATCGACGTAGACCCAGCCGTTGAGGCGCGCGTTTTCACTGCGCAGCATGGGCGCCTCGTCGCTGATGTAGACCCGCGCCACGTCCGCCAGGGCGATCCGCTCACCCTTGGGGGTGACCAGGGGCAGCAGTTCGAGGCTGGCCACCGAATCGCGATAGCTCTGGGGATAGCGCAGGTTGATGGGATAACGCTCGCGCCCCTCGATGGTCTGACCCACCTCCATGCCGCCCACCGCGGTGGCGAGCACCGCCTGCACGTCAGCGATATTGAGGCCGTAACGGGCCGCTTTCAGCCGGTCGATGTCCACCTTCACATAGCGGCCGCCCGCTACCCGCTCGGCGTAGACCGATGAGGCGCCCTCCACCTTGCCGACGATCTGTTCCAGCTGCTGGCCGAGCTGCTGGATCACCTTGAGATCGGGCCCCGCAATCTTGATGCCCACCGGGGTCTTGATGCCGGTGGCCAGCATGTCGATGCGGGTCTTGATGGGGGGCACCCAGGCGTTGGTGAGACCGGGGAAGCGGATGAGGGAGTCGAGCTCTTCTTTGAGCTTTTCCGGGGTCATGCCGGGGCGCCATTGGTCGCGTGGCTTGAGCTGGATGCTGGTCTCCATCATCACCAGGTCGGCGGGGTCGGTGGCCGATTCGGCGCGCCCCGCCTTGCCGAACACGTTCTGCACCTCGGGCACGGTGCGAATGAGCTTGTCGGTCTGCTGTAAAATCTCTCGCGCCTTGCCCACCGAGATATTTGCTGCTGTGGTGGGCATATACATGATGTCCCCCTCATCGAGCGGCGGAATAAACTCGGAACCCAGGTACTTGAGCGGCCAGAAGCCCGCCACCGTCACCACGGCGGCGATGGCCAGGGTGGTTTTCGGGCGGGCCAGGACGGCCTTGAGCAAAGGCACATAGCCCTGGCTCAGCCAGCGGTTGAGCGGGTTGGCCTGCTCCGCCAGCACCTTGCCGCGGATGAAGTAGCCCATGATCACCGGCACCAGGGTGATGGCGAGCCCGGCCGCGGCCGCCATGGCGTAGGTCTTGGTGTAGGCGAGGGGGTGGAACATCCGCCCCTCCTGCGCCTCCAGCGCAAACACCGGCAGGAAGCTGATGGTGATGATCAGCAGGGAGAAGAAGATGGCGGGGCCCACCTCTATGCTCGCCTCGGTGATGATGCGCCAGCGGTTCTTGTCGGTGAGCGTCTCCCGCTCCATATGCTTGTGGACGTTCTCGATCATCACGATGGCGCCATCCACCATGGCGCCGATGGCGATGGCGATGCCGCCGAGGGACATGATGTTGGCGTTGATCCCCTGCAGGTGCATCACGATAAAGGCGGTCAGGATGGCGATGGGCAAGGAGATGACCACCACCAGGGATGAGCGAAGGTGGAACAGGAAGCCGAGGCAGACCAGCACCACCACCGCGAACTCCTCCACCAGCTTGCCGGAGAGGTTGTCGATGGCGCGCTGGATAAGGTCGGAGCGATCGTAGACTGTGACCACCTCCACCCCCTCCGGCAGACTGCTTTTCAGCTGGGCGAGTCGCGCCTTGACCCCGTCGATGGTGTGCTGGGCATTCTCGCCGTAACGCATGACGATGATGCCGCCCACCACTTCCCCTTCGCCGTTGAGCTCGGCCAGACCGCGCCGGCTCTGGGGCCCGGTGACCACATCCGCTACGTCGCCCAGCAGCAGCGGGGCACCGCGCACAGTGGTACCGAGGGGTATCTGTTTTAAGTCCTCCACGCTTTTCAGATAGCCATTCGAGCGCACCATATACTCCGCTTCCGCCATCTCGATGACGGAGGCGCCGGTCTCCTGGTTGCCCTGCTTGATGGCGGTCTCGATAAGGGAGAGCGGAATGCCGTAGGCGCGCAGCTTGTCCGGGTCGACCCGCACCTGATACTGGCGCACCATGCCGCCCACGGTGGCGACTTCGGAGACCCCATCTACCGTCTGCAACTCGTACTTGAGGAACCAGTTTTGCAGCGAGGTGAGCTCGCTCAGGTCATACTTGCCGGTTCTGTCCACCAGCGCGTACTGATAGACCCAGCCCACCCCGGTGGCATCGGGGCCGAGCTGGGGGCGGGCGGAGGCGGGCAGGTTGGGTGCGACCTGGCTCAAATACTCCAGCACCCGGGCGCGGGCCCAGTAGAGGTCGGTGCTGTCGTCAAACAGCACATAGACGAAGGAGTCACCGAAGAAGGAGTAGCCGCGCACCGTGGTCGCCCCCGGCACCGCCAGCATGGCGGTGGTGAGCGGGTAGGTCACCTGATCCTCCACCACCTGAGGCGCCTGGCCCGGGTAGGCCGTCTTGATGATCACCTGCACGTCGGAGAGATCCGGCAGGGCGTCCACCGGAGTCTGCTTCACCGACCAGAGTCCCCAGGCGGTGAGCATGAGGGTCAATAGCAGCACCAGAAAGCGGTTGCCGATGGACCAGCGAATGATTGACGGGATCATGATTGGGCTCCTTGCTCATTGGGTGCAGAGAGCTGAGCCTGTTTGTTGGCAACGTAGCGAATGATGGCAGGGATCATGACTTCTTCTCCATCTCGGGCATCGCCATCTGATGCTGGCTATGGTCCATGCCTTCCATCTTGCCCATCTCATCTGCCACAGGCTTGGCGTCGCCGTCAGTAGCGGGTGACTTCTCCTGATGGATAGTGGTGATGCGGTACTCATCACCCTCCTGCATCACTTGCAGATGGAGGGTCTGCCCCTCGGCCAGCTTGCTGATATCGACCCCATCTGCCACGGTGAACTCCATCTCCATGGCGGGCCACTGCCACTCGGGGATGGGCTGGTGGGAGACCATCAGGGTACGGTTGGCCAGATCGATGCTTTCAACCTCCCCCTGGGTCCACACCTGGGCGGGGCGTACCGCCGTCATGCGCTGGAAGTCAGAATCGATGGCCGATTCCGAGTCGAGCAGGAACTGGGCCGAGCTGACGATGTTATCCCCAGCCTCTACCCCTGCCTTGATGGCCACCTTGTCGCCAAACTGGGGGCCCAGAGTGACGGCGACCGACTTGAAGTTGCCATCCCCCAGCGCCAGCACCAGCCGGTCCTGGCTGCCGGTGCGGATCACCGCTTCGCTCGGCACCACCAATTGCGGCTCTCCCTTGCCCGCCTGAATGGTCACCTTGGCGAACATATTGGGTTTCAGGAACTCGTCCGGGTTGGCAAAGCGCAGCCGTACCTTGAGAGTACGGGTGGTGGCATCCAGAGTCGGGTAGAGGTAATCGACCCGGCCCTGCCAGTGGCGGCCGGGGGCATAGTCGAGGGTCATGGTGACCGGATCGCCTACCTTCAGCTGGGCCGCCTGACGCTCGAACACCTCGGCACTCACCCACACCTGCTTGAGGGTACTGATGTTAAAGAGCGCCGCGGCGGGCTCCACATACTGGCCTTCGCGTACCTTCAGCTCGGAGACATAGCCGCTGCTGGGGGCATAGATGCGCACCGTCTCCTGCACCTGACGGGTGCGTTTGAGGGCCGCTATCTGATCCGCCGGTACCTGCAGGGACTTGAGCTTGCCTTCGGCGGCGCGCAGCAACAGAGGGTTGCTGGTGTTGAGGGCGAGCAGATACTCGTGCTGGGCGTTGACCAGATCCGGGGCATAGAGCTCGTAGATAAGGCTTCCCTTGCTCACCTGCTGTCCCTCGCTCTTGATGGCGAGGGTGCGGACCCAGCCCGCCATGCGGGCGTTGACCGCCTCCAGCCTGTCCTCGTCATAGCCGACGTAGCCCACCGTCTCGATCTGCTGGTGGATGGGGAGCTTCTCCACCTTGGCGAGCCGCACCCCAAGATTCTGCTGGATCTCGGGGCTGATGGTGACTGTGCCCGGTGAGCCGCCCTGTTTTTCCTCATAGACGGGGATAAAGTCCATCCCCATGTTGTCCTTGGCTGGGCCGTCGCGCTTGTCGCGGGGATCCATGGGGTTGACCCAGTAGAGCGGCGTCTTCTCTTTGGCGGCGGGGCCTGCACCGGTCTGTTTGGCGGCCCAGTAGCCGCCACCGGCGCCGAGGGCGAGCAGCAGGGCGGACATCAACAGCGTCTTGTTCATGACAAGCCTCCGACGCACAGGAGGCGAAGGGGGGACTGGCACGGCCGCGTGCAGGCAGACCGGATAACGGGGGTGGATGACATGATATCTCTTCTCTTCTGTCAGGCCGCCTGTGTGGTGGTGTGCGCGGGCAGGGCATCACCACGAGGCGGCAAACGGGGCGTTGCTGACGAGTCAGCGAACGCACGGCTCCCTGTTACTGGCGGGGCCAGTCGTCACAGGGTCAGGCAAGGCGGCAGAAAACGGGCAAGCCGAGGCTTGTCGCTGCCGCGAGAGAAGCGCTTTCTAGTGGCGCAGCACCGACAACATCAGGTGTCGGCGTGGCCAGGAGGGAGGGTGGGTGCCGCGGGATCGCAGGAAGGGATCCCGCAACCAGTTGTCCAGCAGGGGGGCGACGCGCCACGAAGGGAACAACAGCAGGGGAAGCAGCAGTGACAGCAGCAGGCCGAGCAGGGGCGGCGCACTGGTGGCGCCGAAGACGCCGCTCTGCATCTGGCACTCCTCCCCGGGCGGGGCCGCCTCACTCTGGGGGCCGCCGTGGCAGGAGAGGGAGGCTGTGTCGGCCTGGTGCATGGCGGTGTGCTGCATCGGCTCGCTCTGGTGCCGTCCATGAGACAAGGGGAGCTGCGCCGGAGTCAGGATGGATGCGGATGCACTGCTTGGCAGGGCGGTGGCCGCCCCATGCCAGCCGATGCACAGGGTGAGATTGCAGACGAGCATCAGCCCCAGCAACAGCCGGGCGATGAACGTGGTGGGCAATCTCGATGAGAGCATGGGTGGTTTCCCTGTGACGGATGGGCCGAATCTAAACCTTGCCGAAAGGAGAAGGTCAAGGCCTGGCAAGCGCCGTCTGCCTGGGAATTGACATGGATTAAGAAAGGGCGGGGCAGTGAACAAAAAAAGCCCCCGCATGGGCGGGGGCAGGTTCTTTTGGCGAGGGCTAGCCTGGCGTGGGGATCAGGCGAAGCAGGTCCAGATGGGGGCGTGATCCGATGGCTTGTCGATGCCGCGCAGCTCGTAGTCGATGCCGGTCTCGGTCACTTTGTCCTTGAGGGCGTCGGAGGCCATGATGAGGTCGATGCGCAGGCCCCGGTTCTCGTCAAAGCCCCTGGAGCGGTAGTCGAACCAGGAGAAGCGCTCGCACTCGGTGGGGTTGGCGGCGCGGAAGGTGTCGGTGAGTCCGAACCCCTTGAGCCGCTCCATCCATTCCCGCTCGATGGGCAGGAAGGAGCACTTGCCATCCCGCAGCCAGCGCTTGCGGTTCGCCTCGCCGATGCCGATGTCGAGATCCGTGGGGGAGATGTTCATATCCCCGATCAGCGCTATCTGGTCGTCCGGGGTGTGGTGGGTCTCGAGGTAGTGCTGCAGGTCTTCATAGAACTTCTGCTTGGCCGGGAACTTGGTCTCGTGATCCTGGCTCTCCCCCTGGGGGAAGTAGCCGTTCATCACCTTGATGACGGAGCCGTCTTCCCGCTTGAAGCTGGCCATGATCATGCGGCGCTGGGCATCTTCCGGATCGGTGGGGAAGCCCTTTTGCACCTCGATGGGAGCCTGCTTGCTCATGATGGCGACCCCGTAGTGCCCCTTCTGGCCGTGGAAGACCACGTGGTAGCCCATGGCCTCCACGTCCGCGACCGGGAAGGCTTCGTCGTGCACCTTGATCTCCTGCAGGCCGATCACGTCCGGCTGGTGCTTGTCGATAAGGGCTTGCAACTGATGAAGACGGGCGCGCAGGCCATTGATATTGAAAGAGATGATCTTCATGTTCGGGGTGCTCATGTCGTTTTTGTTCGTCGCTTATTGGACTAGGAATCCGCGATGGATGCAAGTTCGGTGGCTGTGACTGGCGCAGCGGCTCGGGAATCTGTTCACGATCTGTCGCGAGAGTCTGTCAGCAAGGTGACGCGCAGCAGAGGAACCTGAGCGCATATGTATACATGGGAGCGCCTGGCGACACATAAGCGAGCTGCACATGAGCCTTGGAAGCAGCCTCCCAGCAGGATCGTGGACAGGTTTCTAGCGGGTCATCTTCTTGACAAACACCACCACGAACAGCGCCAGCGTGAAGCTGCCGGTAAAGGCTTCGAAGGCGGCGAAGATCCGCGACAACCCCACCGGGGTGAAGTCCCCATACCCCAGCGTGGTGAAGGTCACCACGCTGTAGTAGAGGCACTCCATCAGGAAGATGGCGTTCTGCTCCAGGGGGGCGTCCGGGCGATAGATGAGGTGGGTGCCCGCGAAGTTGAGGCCGCAGAAGAAGTAAAAAATGCTGCAGATGACGATGAGCAGCAGGGAGAAGAGCACCACCCGCATCGGGGCCTCGCCGTAGCCGCAGAAGAGATCCACTATCCAGGAGGCGAAGCGGCGGTAGGACCAGAACGGCATCTGCAGGCGGCGCATGGTGAGCTCCTGCTGGATGTAGCGACCGGACATGGTGAAGATGCCCTGGGCCTCCGAGGCCTTGCGCAGATCCCGGTAGGTTTCCTCCGCCTCCTTGAACCAGACGCGGGCCTGCGCCGGGTCCCGCTCGCGGCGCCCCTTTCTGTCCTGCATCAGCCGCTTGCCCGTCTCCAGGTTGTCGAGGCGGGTGTTCTTCCAGCGGATGCCGAGCAGGTTGACGTCGTCGAGGGTAGCGCAGTGGAGGTTCGCTTCGCTCAGATCGGCCTTCATCAGGCTGCCGCCCTTGATGCGAATGCCGAAGAGATGGGCCCCCCGCAGGTTGGCGCGATAGAGGTTGCACTGCTCCAGCAAGAATCCCTCCGGACCCTGCCTGTTCACCAGGTTGAGATCCGCCAGCTCGGCGCGGGCCAGTTGCAGGCCGTGGCACAGGCCTCCCTGGCGCACATAGCGCTCCAGCGCCTGGGCGGTATCAGGGGTGTTGTGGGCCGCAGCGGGGTCGTGCCAGCGGCAGAGATCATGATCCCCTGCCTCTTCGGTGCAGTGGCGGCCATCGGCCACCAGGTATCGGCACATTGCCATGGTGTTGCCCCTCCCTTCCCTGAGTCAGTATCAGCATAGGTGAGGGGAGGAGGGGGGATATCAGCTGTGCTGATGATATTCCTGGCGCAGCTTGCGAAAACGTTCCTGCTGGGCGGGGTTGAGGGGGATGCCCTCCAGCACCTCCAGGGTCTCCTTGCACTCGGCGCCAAACTCCGGGCTCTTGCGGTTCTTCTGCATGAGTTGCAGCAGCACCTGGATCTTGTTGAGGGCGGCGCCGGTATTGGCGGGCGCCCGGCGCAGGGCCTCGCGAAAGTGGCCGAGGGCCTGCTCCAGCTCCCCGGCCTGATAGGCCTTGATGCCCAGATCGTTGAGCTGCTGATAGCGCTGGCGCCGCTCCTGCACCGTCTTGTCATCCCGGGTCACCTGGATGCAGGTGGTGAGCAGCCGATCCTCATCCTCCGCCAGCAGGGATTGCAGGCTCTCGGCGTACTCGAACTCCCCGAGCTGATAGAGGGCGAGTATGGTCTCGCCAAGGAGGGCCGGAGGCATGGTGGCGGGCTCGTCCAGCCAGTTCTGGTTGGCGCGATAGAGCATCTTCTTGCCCTTTAGCAGCTCCCCCAGGGCGATGCGCACCCGGGCCTGGCAGATCTGCTCGAACACCGGGTAGTTGAACTCCGACATCATCAGGGAGTCGCGGATGCGCGACAGGGCGGAGTTCACCTGCTTTTGCAGGTTGGCGATGTGGTAGCCGTCGTTGCTGTTGAGGGCGTAGAGAGTGAGGGTCTGGATATAGGCCCCGAGATAATGCGGCGTGCGGTGGATCGAGTTGCGCGACAAGTCGATGAGGGCGAGCAGCACGTCCTTGGCCTGGGCGTAGTCGTGCCGTTGCAGGCACACCTCCGCCAGACGGCGGGAGAGCTGCACCGACTGAGGAGAGATGTCCACCGCCCGGCGCAGCTCCTGCTGGGCCTGTTCGTCATTGCCCAGCGCCAGCAGGGACTCCGCGAGCCAGAGGTAGGCCTCCACCATCAGGGGTGTGTGTTTCAGGGTGGCTTGCAGGTGGCTCACCGCCTCCTCATGCAGACCCAGGGTATGGCACGCCTTGCCCAGGGTGAGGCGAGCCCAGCTGTTCTCCTGCCCTGCCAGCAGCTGGCGCATCAGGCTGCGGGCCTCCTTGGCCTGGCCCAGCTTGAGCTGGGTGTCGGCCTGCAGGCAGCGGCAGAAGTTGGCAAAGCGGGGCACGGCGTCCGCCTGTTTGGCACAGGCCTCCACCAGGGCGGGCAGATCGTCCCGGGTGAGGGCGCTGAAGACGCTCTCCAGTGCCTGGCGACGGGCGAGGGCGCGTTTGAGGCGAAACGAGAACTGCTCCTGGGAGAAGGGCTTCATCAGGTATTCGTCGGGCTCGGCTTCCAGCGCGCTCAGCACCATGGCGCGGGAGCCGTCGCTGCTGACCATGATCACCACGCTCTGGGGCGGAATGAGTTGCTGATCCCGCAGGCTTTCCAGCAACTGGCGGCCGTTCTCGCCCGCCCCCAGCTCATAGTCGAGCAGATAGATGTCGAAGCTCTCTTTCTGGCAGCGGCGGCGCGCCTCGTCGGCGGAGTTGGTGTAGGTGATGCGGTTGATGCCGATGTTGATCAGCATCGCCTTCATCATCATCTGGAAGGAACGCTGTTCGTTGACCAGCAGGATGCGCTTGGGCTTGGGCTGGGGTTTCTTCTCGGGTACGGAGTCCGGTGTCTGCATCTGTCTGGCATCAAGGCGCTACGGGCTGGTGGGAGAAGTGTGCCACCAAAGTCCGCAGGCAGGCAATTGCACATGGGGAGGGGCCCCGGTTTTTCCCGCAGACCTTGGGTGAAAAAAAGGTGTCTTGCCTTTGATCCCGGTCAAGGGAAGGCGAGTTGGCACTGGCAGGCGCCGTCCCGGTTTTTAGACTTGAAGAGCGTCAGCATGAGGGAGGCGGCAGAGGGCAGGGTGCCCGTCTGCTCCCTTACCCGCTCACAAGGAGGGATCAGATGAGTTTGCTACCGAGTCGCACCAGCCTGTTTGATGACCTGTTCCACGACATGGCCTCCGGCTTCTACATCCGCCCCCTGCACGGGGACCCGTTGCCCAGCCAGATCAAGCTGGATCTGCGGGAGAGCGGGAATGACTACCTGCTGCAGGCGGAATTGCCCGGGGTGGCGAAGGAGGACATCCACGTGGACGTGCACGGCAAGCTGGTGACCCTGAAGGCGGAGATCCGCCAGTTTGACAGCCAGAACAAGGATGAACGGGCCCTGCGCAGCGAGCGCTACTATGGCAGCGTGTCGCGCAGCGTCGAGCTGCCGGTGGAGGTGTCGCCAGAGCAGGTGAGCGCCCGCTTTGACAACGGCATCCTCACCCTGCGCCTGCCCAAGCAGGCGGCCAGCCCCGCGCCCCACCGCATCCCCATCGAATAGGCGGTCAGTGAACGAGGCCCCGCACTGCGGGGCCTCGTCATTCAGGGCTGCTTGCGCACCAGATAGGGGGCAAACTCGGGGGTGTGGCTGGCGGCAAAGCCCGTGGCGGTCTTCTCGATGAGATAGACCGCCAGCTTGTGCTCCCTGGCAAAGGCCATCGCCCGCTCGGGGCCCATCACCATGAGGGCGGTGTCGAGGGCATCGGCCTCCAGGGCCGTGGGGGTGATGACGGTGGCGGAGACCAGCTTGTGGGTCACGGGCTCGCCGGTGACGGGATCGATGATGTGGGAGTAGCGCTTGCCGTCGAGCTCGTAATAGTTGCGATAGCTGCCGGCGGTGCTCACCGCCATGCCGTTCGGGGTCACCACATCCTCGATGGCGCCCGGTCTGTCCGAGGGCTCGACGATGGCCACCCGCCAGGGATTGCCCTTGTCGTTGTGCCCCTTGCTGCGCACCGCCCCCGCCACCTCGATGAGGTAGTTGTGGACCCCTTTTTGTTCCAGCAGCCCGGCTATCTCGTCGGAGGCCGCCCCCTCGCCCAGGGTGGAGAGATCCAGATAGAGGTCTGGGATGGCCTTGCCGAGCAGGAAGTGATCCCCCTCGGGGGTCAGGGTGAGCTTGTCGATGCCGACCCGCTCCCGCGCCTTGGCGATCTGCTCTGCGCTGGGCCGCCTGACCGGGCGCTTGTCCGGCCCGAAGCCCCAGAGGTTGACCAGGGGGCCCACGGTGACATCGAGAACCCCCCGGGTGAGGTGCCCGGCGTCAATGCCCTGTTGCACAATCTTCGCCATGGTGGCCGGGATGACCTGGGGGGGCTGCCCCGTTCCCTGATTGAAGCGGGAGATGAGGGAGCCCGGATCATAGGTGGAGATCTCCTTGTTCAGGCGTGCCAGCAGTGCCTCCACCTCCTGATGCAGTGCCCCCTGTCCGCCGGGGAAGGGGTCGCTCAGGGTTACCGCATAATAGGTGCCCATGGTATTGCCCTGGATGCGGGTCTGGGTCGGGGCCGGTTGGCAGGCGCCAAGCAGCAGGATCAGGGAGAGCAGCAGGGTGCGCGTCAGCGCAGGCGCAAAGGGGAACTTCATCTCTCATTCTCGCGGGAGTCATCGACGGGGGAGCAGCTTAGCCAACGGCTGCGGTGTTGGCGAGTGGCCGTGGGCGGGAAGGCCGCAAATAATTAAGCCAGACGGGGATGTGATCAACCCGCTTTGGGCCCGGGGTCGGGAGAAAAGAAGTGACCGGGCCCGCAGGCTGGCCCAAAAGCGGTCGTCCTTCGGTGACATTTGAATACAATGAAGATCGATCCTGACAGCATCTTTGCGGGTCGCGCCCACGGGGGCGAGATGCCTGTGCTGTCATCCTTCGTCAATCAAAGGAGAAAATGATGAAAAAGGTGTTAACCCTGCTGCTTCTTGGCTCCCTCGCCACCCCTGTCCTGGCCGACGAGTGCGCACTGGTGATCGAAGGCAATGACGCCATGCAGTACAACCAGACCGCGATGAGCGTGCCGGCCACCTGCAAGGAGGTGACGGTGACCCTCAATCACACGGGCAAGCTGCCGGTGGCCAACATGGGCCACAACTGGGTGCTGGCCAACACCGCCGACTATCAGGCTATCGCCACCGCCGGCATGAGCGCCGGGGTCGATCACGACTACCTGCCCAAGGATGACCCCAGGATCCTGGCCCACACCAAGTTGGTGGGGGGCGGCGAGAGCACCAGCGTCACCTTCAAGACCGACGGCCTGGCGGGCAAGGATCTCACCTTCTTCTGCTCCTTCCCGGGCCACTTCGCCCTGATGAAGGGCAGCTTCAAGGTGGGGTAGTGCCAAGGGGCGTGTCGCCGCCAGCACAAGCAAAAGCCGGGAGGGTCCCGGCTTTTTTGTCTTCGCTTGCGCTGCGTCGCAGTGCTTTCATGATCTGGTCTGGGGTGGCAAGGAGATGAGCGGCGTAGAATAGGCCGCAAATGGGCCAGTGGCCCGCCTACGCCCCTTCGGAAAAGAGAGCATGAACGCAGTGAAATGGATGCTTGGCTGTTGCCTGATGCTGCTGTGTGCCATCGCGCTGGCCGCCGAGCCCCCGGTGAAGAAGAGCCGGAGCGGCATTTGTCACCCCAAGGGCGGCACCTACTACAGCCGCACCAGGCACTATACCCCCTATGACACCATGCAGGCCTGCCTCGACAGCGGGGGCCGAGCCCCCCGGCGTTAAACGGCGGCCTGCTTGGGCTGCAGGGTAAAGAAGGCGAGGGTGGTCTTCTTCCCGCACTCGAAGCGGATGCTCTCCTCCCCCTGTACCACCAGGGTCTCGCCCGGTGCGACCTGCTGTCCCTGCACGGTGAGCTGGCCTTCCAGCAGGTGGCAGAGGTAGCACTTGTCCACCTCCAGGGTGAGGCTGAGGGGGAAGGGCAGGTTCAGCACCCGCACGTTGGCGCTGATGCGCGCGGGGTGGTAGATGAGCCCGAGATCCGTCACCTCTTTTTTCAGCAGCTCGCAGCGGGTCTCGTCATCCCCGCTGAAGTGGGCCGCCTCGAAGGTGGCGTAGGGGTGGCCGTTGAGCACGAAACCGGCACCGCTGACGGGCAGCAGGATGCGTTGGTAGCCGGGAAAGCGGGAGAAACTCCCCGCTTCCTTGATGGGGGCCGAGCTCAGCCGGTAGTCAAAGTCGAGCTTGTCCAGGGTCGAACCAGGGGGGGAGATCAGGATCTGGGCTGTGGTGCCCTGCCTGTTCTTCCAGGGCATTTTCAACTGGTCGGACTCTTTAATCAGGGTGATCACGATGGCGCCTCGGCGGGAAGGGGAGAGTGGGGCCAGTGATACCATCTCCGGGAGTGGCTCACAAGGCGCCGCCAGCGCAGGCCGCGCTGGTTGGCCACAAATCAGGCAGCGGGCCCCTGACGCTGACCCTAATCGGTCGACTCAAGCCCTTTTTCTATCTTGTCCAGCAGTTGCTGCAACTGCGCTATCTCCGCCGGCGTCAGCAGGGAACACAGCCGTTCGTCGAGCCGTGCGGCCTCCTGCTCCCCCTGGTTGACCCGCTCGCAGGCCAGCGGGGTCAAGGCCAGACAGATGCTGCGTCTGTCAGTGGGATGGGGCCTCTTCTCGATGAGCCCCTGTTTCTCCATCTCCTGCAGCAGGCGCGTCACCTGCGCCTTGTCGCGGCCCGACCGCTGCGCAATGAGCTGCGGCGTGGCGGGATCCAGCGCATGGATCAGTTGCAGCACCTTGTAATGGAGGGGGCTAAGGGCGATCTGCTGTGCCCGGAAATGCTGCGTCATGGCGATTTTGTACTGATCGAGGATCCGGAAGAGGCGGTTTGACAACTTCATGGTTGATAAAGTCAACTTAAAAGGGTTTAATTGATTTTATCAACCATATGGGCAAAAGCCCAGCCCGAGAGGAGATGAAAGATGCCACACAGCTATCGTGTACAGGTCCAGGCGCTGGAGCGCGAGGTGCCCCCGTTGCAGTTCGACTGCCAGAATCACGACGACATCTTTGCCATCCTGGCGCTCAGCAAGGGGAAGCTGCCCATGTCGGAGCAGGAACATCAGGCGTTTATCGTCGGGTTGAAGCTGTTTGGCGAAGTCATGATGCAGCATCGCAAAGAGGAGCTGTTCAAGGGGTTTCTCCCCCATTTCAAGCAATTCATGGGGCAACTGAAACGCACCGCCAGGGGAGAGGAGGCGGTGGTCGCCCCTTCCGAGTGACTCCTGCCCTGACCCCAAGGGCGAGTGGTCCCGCCAGGATGCCTGATGCAAAGGAAACCCCGAGGTTGTGATCCCGGTGCTGTCAAAGCGGCGACGGCCCGCTACACTGGCCTCTCGTTTCACGGAGGACCCATGACCCACAAGATCATTCTGGATACCGATCCCGGCATCGACGATGCCATGGCCATTCTGTTTGCCGAGGCGCACCCCGCCATCGAATTGCTCGCCATCACCACTGTGTTTGGCAATGCCACCATCGAAAACGGCACCCGCAACACCCTCTGGCTCAAGCAAAAATATGGCATGAAGGCGGACGTGGCCCGGGGCGCCGCCGCGCCGCTGCTACGCGAGCCCGTGGGCCCGACCACTGTGGTGCACGGCCCGAGCGGGTTTGGCGACGTCCAGGCGGGGGAGGTGACCCTCATCCCGGATCCCCGCCCGGCCTGGCAATACATCGTCGAGACGGTGAAGGCCCACCCCGGCGAGATCACGCTAGTGACCATCGGGCCCCTCACCAACCTGGCGCTGGCGCTCGAGGCGGCCCCCGAGGTAGCCGCCCTGGTGAAAGAAGTGGTCGTGATGGGCGGCGCCTTTGGCGTCAACGGCCATCGCGGCAACGTGACCCCCTATGCCGAGGCCAATATTCACGACGATCCCGATGCGGCGGACCGGGTCTTCACCGCCCCCTGGCCCCTGGTGATCATCGGGCTCGACGTCACCCAGCAGAGCATCTTCACCGCCGACTATCTGGATGCCCTGCGGGATGATGCGGGGGAGCCGGGCCGCTTCCTGTGGGATGTCAGCCGCTTCTACCTGCGCTTCTATTCCGAGCGCATCGGCATGGCGGGGTGCCATGTGCACGATCCCTCCGCCATCGCCTATGTGATCGATCCTGCGCTGTTCACCCTGCGCAAGGGGCCGGTGCGGGTCATCACCGAGGGGCCCGCCATCGGCCATACCCTGCAAAAGTTTGACGACACCCGTCATCCCCATGACGAGTGGGCCCACTGCCCGGCCCAGCAGGTCGGGGTCGCGGTGCGGGATCAGGCCCTGCTCGCCCTCTATCGGGATACCCTGGTGGGCTGGGGCAAGGGGCGCCGATAAGGCCCGGCAGTGAGTGAAAGCGTGATGGCGGCCGGGTCATGGTGAGGCGCCCCCGGTTATACTGGCGAACATCGGGTTGACGGGAGGAAGACGCAATGGCCTGGTTGTCTCTGTTGGTGGCGATAGCCCTGATCGGGTGGTTGATGACGCTGGGGCGCGGTGCCCTGTTCGAGGTCCGGCTCGCGCCGGGCAAGGTGGTGGTGAAGCGGGGCTCGGTGCCGCCGCGCTTTGTGACCCAGGCGACCCAGATCCTGCACCATGAGGCGGTGCGCGGGCGCATTCTGGGCCTGCGGGACGGCAACGGGGTGAGGCTGGTCTTCTCCCGCTCCATCCCCGAGCCCGTGGCCCAGCGCCTGCGCAACATCTTCCCCTACGGGGATTACCGGGGGCTCTCCCCGAGCCCTGACGGGCGAAAATCACGCTGAGCGGTCGCCGTGGCGACCCTCATTTCCAGACGCCGGGCCCTGTGCCCGGCGTCTGCGTTTTCAGCGCTTCGCCAGGAGGCCCTGTTGCGGTCAGCGCGGCCCTTGCAGGGGCCTGATCGCCTCGACCAGAAAGTCGATGAAGGCGCGGGTCTGGGGTTTGAGGAAGCGGCCGCCACGAAACACCGCGTGGATCTCGTCCTGGCGATCCTCGTAGGGGGAGGCGAGCCACTCTGGCAGCAGCGGCAGCAGGGTGCCCTCGTCGATGCTTTGCTGCACCATCCAGCTCGACAGCAGCAGCACGCCGCACCCCGCGAGGGCGGCGCAGAGCAGGGGCGTGCCCCCGACCGAGGCAAGGTTGCCCTGCACCGCCACCTTCTCGCGCTCCGTGCCCTGCTGGAAGTACCAGTGCTGGCGTTGGCGCCCATGGCCGCGAATGAGGCAGTTGTGGTGGGCCAGCTCGGCGGGATGGGCGGGTTCGCCATGGCGGGCCAGATAGGCGGGGGAGGCGACCAGCAGCGAGCGGTTGGTGAGCAGATGGCGAGTGTGCAGGCTGCTGTCGGCGGGCTTGCCGATGCGCACCGCCACGTCCACGTTCTCGGCATCGAGATCCACCATGCGGTTGTCCAGCGCAACCTCCAGGCGCACCCCGGGGTAGCGGGCGAGGAAGTCGGGCAGGCGGGGAGAGAGCCAGGACGCGCCGAAGCTCTCGAACACCGAGACCCGCAGCGGCCCCTCTGGCGTCACCGAGAGGGGTTGCAGGGATTGCACCAGCTGATCCGCCTCCTCCAGCAGGGGCAGGGAGCGGGCGAGAAAATAGGCGCCCTGCTCGGTCAGCACCAGTTGGCGGGTGCTGCGCTTGAAGAGCGGGATCCCGAGCTGCTGCTCCAGGGCGTCGATGGCACGGGTCACGGAGGAGGGGGCCTGGTTGAGGGCGCGGGCGGCACGGGAGAAACTGCCCGATTCCACCACCTGGGCCAGGATGCGGATGCGATCCAGCATGGATTCACCTTTGCGATAAACGCAAAACTGTTGCAGGTTATGACGATATTCTAATCAACAATGAAAAAGTGAACAATCAGCTCACCGCCCCATCCGGGGTCCATCACCGGAGTCTTGCCATGTCACACCGTATCCAGCTCGCCAACCAGGTGCCCGCCGCCGTCTCGGCCATGATGGGCCTTGAGTCCTACCTCGGGGGCACCGACATTCCCCTGTCGCTCAAGGAGCTCATCAAGCTGCGCGCCTCCATGATCAACGGCTGCGCCTACTGCATCGAGATGCACGCCGACGTGGCGATGAAGCACGGGGAGAGTGCCCAGCGTCTGCTGGCGCTGGCCGCCTGGCAGGAGTCGCCGCTGTTCGACGCCCGGGAGCGGGCGGTGCTGGCCCTGACCGACGAGGTGACCCTGATCGCCGACAAGGGGCTCACGACGCAGACCTATGAGGCGGCGCTGGCCCAACTGGGGGAAACCCTGCTGGCCCAGTGTCTGGTGCAGGTGGTCACCATCAACGCCTGGAACCGGATCGCCGTGGCGACCCGGATGGAACACAATCACTCCTGACTCCGACTCCGAGGGAGGGAGAGAAAACGATTGTCAACGGGCCCGCACAAGGGCCCGTTTTGTTACGAAGTGTGCCTTCTGGCGTCAGGGGTTGCGACCGTTGTCGGGGGGCGGGAAGTTAATCATACATTCGTTTGATTAATTATTTTTTTAATCTTCCCCGAAAAACACACATCCAGATCAAGGTGTGGAAAAATGACCTGTGAGTCGAAAAGGGGCTGTATGGCTCTTTTTTGATCGCAATGGCGGGTTAAAAACAGACCAGATGGATCTTTTTGGTTAATTGGTGGTCACTTTTGGTGGCGCGAGAGATTAACGGAAGATGAATTGCCGCGGTGTAGCTTGAATAAATTGGTCATTGTCAAGTGATTAACATCTGATACCGCTTTCCATCACCTTTTGAACATTTTTGGGATTAATTTTTCATGTTGTTCACATGCCGGTCTGATGCAATAAAATGCTGCATTTTTTTATACCAATAAGCCTTCAAAAGATGAGGACATTGCATGAGACTCTTTGATGTGAAGAGGGGCTTGGGCGCTTTGCTGCTGCTCGCGACCGCCAGCTTGCTGAGTGGCTGCGACATGGCACTGATGAGCCCCAAGGGGCAGGTCGGTATGGAGCAGAAGTCACTGATACTCACCGCACTCGGCTTGATGCTGATCGTGGTGGTGCCCGTGATTGTCATGGCGGTGGCGTTCGCCTACAAATACCGGGCGTCCAACACCAGTGCCACCTATGCGCCGGACTGGGCCCACTCCAACAAGATTGAGGCAGTCGTCTGGACTGTACCCGTCATCATCATCGTCATCCTGGCGGTGATCACCTGGAAAACTTCCCACTCCCTCGACCCCTACAAGCCGCTGGAATCGGACGTCAAACCGGTTCAGGTGGATGTCATTTCTCTGGACTGGAAGTGGTTGTTCGTCTATCCGGAGCTGGGCATTGCGTCGGTCAACGAGCTGGCCTTCCCGGTCAACACCCCGGTCAACTTCCGGGTGACCTCCGACACCGTGATGAACTCCTTCTTCATCCCGCAACTGGGCGGCCAGATCTACGCCATGGCCGGCATGCAGACCAAGCTGCACCTGATTGCCAACGAAGCGGGCGAGTACAAGGGCATCTCCGGCGGTTACAGCGGTGCCGGTTTCTCCGGCATGAAGTTCAAGGCCATCGCGACCCAGGATCAAGCCGGTTTCGACGCCTGGGTAGCCAAGGTGAAGGCCTCTTCCAAGGCCCTGAGCACCATGGATGAGTTCAATGCCCTGGCCAAGAAGAGCGAAAACCACCCGGTGGAGTACTTCGCCAGCGCCGATCCCAAGCTGTTCGTCAACATCATCAACAAGTTCATGGGCGGCATGTCCCATGGTGGTCACGCCACCCCGGCTGCGGGCTCCGCGGATCACGAGGGCATGAACCACGAGGCCATGAACCATGACGCCGCCCCGAAAGCGGGTGCCATGGACCACGAAGGGATGAACCATGAGGCCTCGCAAGAGGACGCCATGGAGAACCAGGCCATGAACCATGACGCCCATGCCGGACACATGGCCATGTCGGCCGACAAGAGTGTGAAAGCAGGATCCGAGGAATAATCGATGTTTGGAAAATTGACACTCGAGGCTATTCCGTACCATGAACCCATCATCATGGTCACGATAGCCGGTATCATTTTGGGGGGCCTGGCCATCGCCGGTCTCATCACTTACTACGGCAAGTGGCAATATCTGTGGAAAGAGTGGCTGACCTCGGTCGACCACAAACGCCTCGGTATCATGTATCTCATTCTGGGCATGGTCATGCTGCTGCGTGGCTTTGCCGACGCCGTGCTGATGCGTGGCCAGCAGGTCATCGCCTCCGGGGGTGGCGAAGGCTACCTGAATGCGCACCACTACGACCAGATTTTCACCGCCCACGGCGTCATCATGATCTTCTTCGTGGCCATGCCGCTGGTGATCGGTCTGATGAACATCGTGGTGCCGCTGCAAATCGGTGCCCGTGATGTGGCCTTCCCCTTCCTGAACAACCTGAGCTTCTGGTTCACCGCCGCGGCCGTGGTGCTGATCAACGTCTCCCTCGGGGTCGGTGAATTCGCCCAGACCGGCTGGCTGGCCTATCCGCCCTTGTCGGGGCTGGAGTTCAGTCCCGGGGTCGGGGTCGATTACTGGATATGGAGTCTGCAGATTTCGGGTCTGGGGACCCTGCTGACCGGCGTGAACTTCTTCGCCACCATCATCCGCATGCGTGCCCCTGGCATGACCATGATGCGCCTGCCGGTCTTCACCTGGACCGCCCTGTGTGCCAACATCCTGATCATCGCCTCCTTCCCGATTCTGACCGTCACCATCGCCCTGCTCACCGCAGACCGCTACCTGGGTACCCATTTCTTTACCAATGACATGGGTGGCAACATGATGATGTACATCAACCTGATCTGGGCCTGGGGTCACCCCGAGGTGTACATCCTGGTGCTGCCGGTGTTCGGGATCTTCTCCGAAGTGGTGGCGACCTTCTGCAAGAAGAAGCTGTTCGGTTACACCTCCCTGGTGTGGGCAACCGTGGCGATCACCGTGCTGTCGTTCATCGTCTGGCTGCACCACTTCTTCACCATGGGGTCCGGCGCCAACGTGAATGCCTTCTTCGGCATCACCACCATGATCATCTCCATCCCGACCGGGGTGAAGATCTTCAACTGGCTGTTCACCATGTACCGCGGTCGCATCGAGTTCAGCTCGCCCATGCTGTGGACCGTCGGTTTCATCATCACCTTCACCGTGGGTGGCATGACCGGGGTACTGCTCTCCGTGCCGGCCGCCAACTTCGTGCTGCACAACAGCCTGTTCCTCATCGCCCACTTCCACAACGTCATCATCGGCGGCGTGGTGTTCGGCTGCTTCGCCGGTATCACCTACTGGTTCCCGAAAGCGTTCGGCTTCAAGCTGGATGACGTCTGGGGCAAGCGTGCTTTCTGGTGCTGGATCACCGGCTTCTTCGTGGCCTTCATGCCGCTCTACGTGCTGGGCTTCATGGGCATGACCCGTCGTGTCAGCCAGAACATCGATCCCGAGTTCCACGGCTGGCTGGTGGTCGCCGCCTGCGGCGCCGGTCTGATTGCCCTGGGCGTGCTGTGCCAGGTCATCCAGATCGTGGTCAGCATCCGCGACCGCGAGAAGAACCGCGACCTGACCGGCGATCCCTGGGGTGGCCGAACCCTGGAGTGGGCGACGTCCTCTCCGCCGCCGTTCTACAACTTCGCCATCGAGCCGAAGGTCACCGGTCTGGACGCCTTCTGGGAAGCCAAGGCTGACGGCAGCGCTTACAAGAAGCCTGCCCAGTATGCCCCCATCCACATGCCGAAGAACTCCGGTGCCGGTGTCATCATCGCCGCCTTCAGCGTGGTGTTCGGCTTTGCCATGATCTGGCACATCTGGTGGATGGCCATCGCCGGCTTCATCGGCATGATCGCCACCTGGATCATCCACAGCTTCAACGACGATGTGGACTACTACGTACAGGTTGACGAGATCGAGCGCATCGAAGGTCAGCATTTCGACAACATCAACAAGGTGGCTTAATTCCATGGCGACTGACGTACTACATCACTCTCACGGTGCCCATGAGGATGGGCACCACGATGCCGGTGCCACCAAGGTATTCGGTTTCTGGATCTACCTGATGAGTGACTGCATCCTGTTCGCGACCCTGTTCGCGACCTATGCGGTCCTGGTCAACGGCACTGCCGGCGGCCCCACCGGCAAGGACATCTTCGAACTGCCGTTCGTGTTCGCCGAAACCATGCTGCTGCTGCTGAGCTCCATCACCTTCGGGTTCGGCATGCTGGCCATGAACAAGAACAAGGTCGCGGCGGTCAACACCTGGCTGTTCGTCACCTTCCTGCTGGGTGCCGGCTTCATCGCGATGGAAATCTACGAGTTCCATCACCTGATCGTGCACGAGGCGGGCCCGGATCGCAGCGGCTTCCTCTCTGCCTTCTTCACCCTGGTGGGGACCCACGGTATCCACGTGACCAGCGGCCTGGTCTGGATCATCGTGATGATGGTGTCGATCACCAAGAAGGGGCTGACCGAGCGCAACCGCACTCGCCTGATGTGCCTGAGCCTGTTCTGGCACTTCCTCGACGTGGTATGGATCTGCGTCTTCACCGTGGTCTATCTGATGGGGGTCATGTAAATGAGTCATTCCGTTGACAATCACGGCGCCAGCCACGGCAGCGTCAAGTCCTACATGATCGGTTTCGTGCTGTCACTCATCCTGACCGCCGTGCCGTTCTGGATGGTGATGGACGGCTCCGCCTCCCACGCCGTGGTGCTCGGCACCGTGGTGGCCATGGCGGTGGTGCAGATCTTCGTACACCTGGTCTACTTCCTGCACATGAACACCTCCTCCGAGGAGCGCTGGAACCTGGTGGCACTGGTCTTTACCGTGCTCATCATCGCCATCGTGGTCGTGGGTTCCCTGTGGATCATGTACAACCTCAACATCAACATGATGGTTCACTGAGCGGGTTGATGATGATGAAGCAATACCTGCAAGTGACCAAGCCGGGCATCATCTTCGGCAACCTCATCTCGGTTATCGGGGGATTCCTGCTGGCCTCGAAGGGGAGCCTGGATGTGCCCCTGTTCATCCTGACCATGGTGGGGGTGTCACTGGTGGTGGCCTCCGGTTGCGTGTTCAACAACTACATCGACCGGGACATCGACTGCATCATGGAGCGCACCAAGAACCGCGCCCTGGTGCGGGGGCTCATCGCCCCCGGTGTCTCCCTCTGGTATGCGACGGCGCTGGGCGTTGCGGGCATTGCACTGCTCTACTTTGCGGCCAATCCGTTGGCCGCCTTGCTGGCGGTGCTGGGCTTCCTGGTTTATGTGGGGGTCTACAGCCTCTACATGAAGCGCCACTCGGTCTATGGCACCCTGGTCGGCAGCCTCTCCGGCGCCGCGCCGCCGGTCATCGGCTACTGCGCGGTGAGCGGGCAGTTCGACTCGGGGGCCCTGATCCTGCTGGCGATCTTCAGCCTGTGGCAGATGCCGCACTCCTATGCGATCGCCATCTTCCGCTTCAAGGACTACCAGGCCGCCAACATCCCGGTGCTGCCGGTGGTGAAGGGGATCCCGGTGGCCAAGCTCCACATCACCCTCTACATCCTGGCGTTCATGGTGCCGACCCTGATGCTGTTCCTCGGCGGCTACGCCGGGTACAAGTATCTGGTGGTGGCCACCGCGGTGAGCGTCTGGTGGCTGGGGATGGCCCTGTCGGGCTACAAGGCGGCGGTGGACGACTCCCTCTGGGCGCGCAAGCTGTTCATGTTCTCCATCGTCACCATTACTTGCCTGAGCGTGATGATGTCGGTGGACTTCCAGCCGGACGCAGCGCCTGTATTGGTGAGCATGCTGCCCTGACGCTGGAGCTGACATGTTCTCCATCGTCGTCATCATCTTCACCTGCCTGAGCGTGATGATGTCGGTGGGCTTCCAGCCGGACGCAGCGCCGCTGCTGGTGAGCATGCTGCCCTGATAGTGTGAACTGCACCCCTGAAATGCATGAAATCCAGAGCCGGGAATCTTCCCGGCTCTGCTATTATGGGCGCCGCCCTGCGAGGGGCATCGCCGATTTTCGGGGGCGGCCGGGCGCCTGTCACCCCTTTCTTTTCCTCTTCTTTTTGACTCATCGAGGCCCTCATGAATGATTTCACCATGACGAGGGGCGAGCGACGCGCGACCTGGGCGCTCGGCTCCGTCTTCTCGCTGCGCATGCTCGGCATGTTTATGGTGCTGCCGGTGCTGACCACCTACGGCATGTCCCTGGCGGGCGCCTCCGAGGCGCTCATCGGGCTTGCCATCGGCATCTACGGCATGACCCAGGCCCTGTTCCAGATCCCCTTCGGCCTGCTCTCCGACAAAGTGGGGCGCAAGCCCCTCATCGTCGGCGGCTTGCTGATGTTTGCCCTTGGCAGCGTCATCGCCGCCCTGAGCGACGCCATCTGGGGGGTCATCGTTGGGCGCGCCCTGCAAGGGAGCGGCGCCATCTCCGCCGCCGTCATGGCGCTCCTGTCGGATCTCACCCGGGAGCAGAATCGCACCAAGGCGATGGCCTTCATCGGGGTGAGCTTTGGCATCACCTTCGCCATCGCCATGGTGACCGGCCCCCTCATCACCCATGCCCTGGGCTTGTCCGGCCTCTTCTGGCTCATCGCCCTGCTGGCCCTGGCCGCCATCGCCATGGTGCTCTGGGTGGTGCCGACCCCGGCGGCCCACCTGCAAAATCGCGAGTCCGCCATGGTGCGAGGCAGCTTTCGTACCGTGCTCACCAACCCTCGCCTGCTCAAGCTCAACCTCGGCATCCTCTGCGTCCACACCCTGCTGATGTCGAGCTTCGTGGCCCTGCCGCCCCTGCTGGAGCGTGCCGGGCTGCCCCGTGACAGCCAGTGGCAGGCCTATCTGGCCACCATGTTGATCGCCTTCGTGAGCGTGGTGCCCTTCATCATCTATGCCGAGAAGCACCGCCGGATGAAGCGGGTCTTCATCGGGTGCGTGGTGGTGATGCTGGCCGCCGAGCTGGTGCTCTGGCAGAGCGGCCAGCAGCTGTGGGGTCTGCTCGCCGGGTTGCAGCTCTTCTTCATCGGCTTCAACGTGATGGAGGCGCTGCTGCCGTCTCTCATCAGCAAGGAGTCCCCGCCGGGCTACAAGGGCACCGCCATGGGGGTCTACTCCACCAGTCAGTTCCTCGGGGTCGCCATCGGCGGCAGCCTCGGCGGCCTGCTTTACAGCCTGGGGGGCGGCCCCCTGGTGTTTGGCGGTTGTGCCGCTCTGGCCCTTGCCTGGCTCGGGGTGAGCCTCACCATGGCCGAGCCCCCCTATGTGAGCAGCCTGCGCATCGTGCTGCCGGAAGGGGTCGATGCCACCCCGGCCCTGGAGCAGCGGATCCGCGCCTGCGAGGGGGTGAGCGACGTGCTGCTGGTGCGCGAGGAGCACTCCCTCTACGTGAAGGTGGACAGCAAGCGCCTGACCCGCAGCGATCTGGAGCGGCTGGTCTCTTTGTGATGGCTGGCGGCGCGGGGCGGCGCAGGCGCGGGCTGAAGGGCGGCTGCTATGCTGAGATCCTCACTCACAGGAGGAACCTCTGATGTCATACGTGGACGGATTCGTGCTCGCCGTGCCGACGGCCAACAAGCAGGCCCTGATCGATCATGCGGGGCAGTTTGACCCCATCTTCCTCGAATACGGCGCCACCCGGGTGCTGGAGTGCTGGGGGGACGACGTGCCCCACGGCAAGCAGACTGACTTTTATCGGGCGGTGGCGGCCAGGGAGGATGAAACCGTGGTCTTCTCCTGGGTGGAGTGGCCGAGCAAGGCGGTGCGGGACGACGCCATGGGCAAGATGATGCAGGACCCCAGGATGGATCCCGCCAATCCCCTGCACCAGACCATGCCGTTTGACGGCGCCCGCATGATTTTCGGAGGCTTCACCACCGTGCTGGAGCTCAAGGGCTGAGACCGGCCATCGGGGCTTCACCCTGGTGGCCGGAGCGCAAGGGCCGATAGCAACACCCAGGCCCGTCAGATGATGAAAAAGCCCGCCAGCCGGCGGGCTTTTTGCTGGGCGTTATCTCATGGTCGCTCTCCATGGGGGATGTTCAGCCCGGGCGCCAGAAGGGCTTGTCCCCGAGAATGGTGGCCCTGTGCATCACCCGGCGGGCCGGCAGGTAGTCGGCATTGGCATAGTGCTGGGTCACCCTGTTGTCCCAGATGGCGATGTCGTTCTCCTGCCAGCGCCAGCGCACCTGAAACTCGGGGCGGGTGATGTGCTCGAACAGAAAGCCGAGCAGGGCCTCGCTCTCTTTGGGGGGCAGTCCGGGCAGCCGGGTGGTGAACCCCTCGTTGACGAACAGGGCCTGACGGCCGCTCACCGGATGGGTGCGGATCACCGGGTGGCGCAGGGGCGGGTGACGGGCCACGGCCGCCTGCCAGCGCTGGCGCGCCTCCTCGCTGTCATCATGGCGATGGGCCGGGAAGGACTTGGTGAAGTCGTGCTCGGCTTCCAGCCCTGCCAGCAGGGTTTGCAGGGGCGGGGAGAGGGCCGCCAGCGCCGCGATGCCGCTGGCCCAGAGGGTATCCCCCCCGGTGGGGGGCAACTGCTTGGCGGCCAGAATGGCCAGTGCCGGGGGCGTCTCGATAAAGGTCACGTCGGTGTGCCAGTTGTCGTTGTCCGGCGGATTGTCGTCGTGGGTATCGAGCACGATGATCTCCTCGGCCTCCTCCGTGTGGGGGTAGACGGGGTGGATGTGCAGATCCCCGAAGCGGTTCGCCAGCGCCCGCTGGGCTCGCGGGGTGATGGGTTGGTTGCGAAAGAACAGCACCTGGTATTTGAGCAGGGCGCGATGGAGCTGCTCGAACTGCCCCTGGCTCAGGGGCTCTGCCAGATTGACGCCGGCGATGACGGCGCCGATGTGGGGGCCGAGGGGGGTAATGGTCAACTTGTCGGTCATGGTCTTGCTCCATGTCTGGGGGCGTGAAGGCCCGATGCCAATAGGAAAGGGAGGCGAAGGATCGCGGTCAGCCTGTGGCTCATTGTCCTTCTCCATGCCAGGGGGTGAGCCTGCGCTGCAGGGCGCGCAGGCCCAGTTCCAGTACGAAGGCGATCAGGGCGATCACCAGGATGCCCGCCAGCACCACGTCGGTGGCGAGAAACTCGCCGGCGGATTGCACCATGAAGCCCACCCCCCGGGTGGCGGCGATAAGCTCGGCCGCCACCAGGGTGGACCAGCCCACCCCGAGCCCGATGCGCAGCCCGGTCAGGATGTCCGGCAGGGCGCCGGGCAGGATCACGTGCCAGAGTACCTGGGACCGGGATGCGCCCAGCGCCTGGGCCGCCCGCACTCGCACCGCGTTGGCGCTCTGCACCCCCGCCAGGGTTGCCAGGGCCACGGGCGCGAAGATGGCCAGATAGATGAGCAGCACCTTCGATGTTTCACCGATGCCAAACCAGATCACCATGAGAGGCAGGTAGGCGAGCGGCGGCACCGGGCGGTAGAGCTCAATGAGGGGATCCAGCACGCCGCGCACCGTGGGGGAGAGCCCCATCGCGATGCCCACCGTGATGCCAAAGAACGCCGCGGCAGCGAGCGCCACCAGGATGCGCCCCAGGCTGGCTCCCAGGTGTTGCCACAGGGTGGCATCCATAAAGCCCGTTGGGCCTGCGATGGTGATGAGCTGTGCCAGCACCCGCTGTGGGGGCGGCAGGAACAGGGGATCGACCCAGCCGAAGTGGGCCACCAGCCACCACAGGGCCAGCAGCACGAGCAGGGTGGCGAGGCTCAGGGTCAGACGGCGGGACAGGGGCCAGCCCGCTGCCCGTGCGTGGGTGAGATCCCGTTGCCGGGCGAGGGCGAGGGTCATGCGAAGGCCTCCCGCTCTGCGAACACCCGTTCCAGCACGTATTCACGGCGCTCGATGAAGGCCGGATCGGACTTGATGCTGCGGCAGGGCTCCCCGGCGGCGAAGCGGCGACCGAAATCCAGGGTCAGCCGCTCCGTCACCCGCCCGGGAGAGGGGGAGAGCAGCACCAGATCGGTGGCCATGAAGATGGCCTCCTCGATATCGTGGGTGATGAGCAGCACCTGACGCCGCTGCTCGTGCCACAGGCGCAGCAGCAGAGTCTGCATCTGCTCCCGGGTGAAGGCGTCCAGGGCGCCGAAGGGCTCGTCCAGCAGGAGCAGGCGGGGCTGGGTGGCGAGGGCCCGGGCGATGCCGACCCGCTGGCGTTGGCCGCCGGAGAGCTGCCAGATGGCGCGATCGCCGGCCCCCTCCAGCCCCACCTGACGCAGCAGTGCCTGGGCCTGTTCGGTGCGCTCGGCACTGGGCACACCCGCCAGCTGCAGGCCGAGGGCCACGTTGTCTCGCACGTTGCGCCAGGGCAGCAGCCCCTCGCTCTGGAACACCACGCCGCGCTCGGCGCCGGGGCCGGTGACCGGCTTGCCCTCAAGGCTTATCTGGCCGTGGTGGCAAGGCTCGAAGCCCGCCACCAGGTTGAGGAGGGTCGTCTTGCCCGAGCCCGAGGGCCCCAGCACCACCATCAGCTCCCCCTCGGACAGGGAGAGGTTGATGTTGTCGAGCACCCGTCTGCCGGCGTACTCGGCGGACACATGAGAGAGCTGCAACATGGTCGTCTCCTTGGATTTACTGGGCCACGGCTTTCACGAAGCGATCGGTCACGAACTGGCGGTAGTCCGAGGCGGCGTTCGCGACCTTGCCCTGGCTCTCGAGGAAGCGGGCGGTGTCGATGATGGTCTGGTTGACGAGGCGCCCGAGCTCGGCACTCTGGGCCTTCGCATCGAGGTAGGTGTTGCCCTTCACCAGCGTAGGAACGTCCGCCTCGGGAACGCCGCTCAGCTTGGCCAGCTTGGCGAGGTTGTCCGGCTTGGTGAGCCAGCCGTCGGGGTTGGCCAAGTAGTCGCGCTGGGCGGCCAGGGTGCTGTTCACGAAGGCCTGCACCACTTCGGGGTGGGCCTTGGCAAAGTCCTTGCGCACTACCCAGACGTCCAGGGTCGGCGCCCCCCAGTCACCCACCTGGGCGGAGTCGGTCAGCACCTTGCCCTCCTTGGTGAGCTGGTTGAGGGCGGGGGCCCAGACATAGGCGCCGTCGATGTCGCCCCGCTGCCAGGCGGCGATGATGGCTGGTGGTTGCAGGTTGACGATCTGCAGCGTCGCGGGGTCGACGTTCCAGTGCTTGAGGGCCGCCAGCAGGCTGTAGTGAGTGGTGGAGGTATAGGGCACGGCGATGCGCTTGCCCGCGAGATCCTCGGGTTTTGCGAGCCCCTGCTTCACCACCAGAGCCTCGGACTCCCCGAGCTTGGAGGCGAGCAGGAACACCTCGATGGGCAGGTTCTGGCTTGCCGCCACCGCCAGGGGGCTGGAGCCGATGTTGCCTATCTGCACGTCGCCAGAGGCGAGCGCCCGTACCACGCTGGCGCCGCTGTCAAACTTGCGCCAGTCCACGGTGGCGCCGCTCTCCCTGGCGAAGCTGTTGTCGGCCTGGGCCACCTTGGCGGGTTCGGCGGAGGTCTGGTAGGCCACGGTGACGTCGAGGGCCTGGGCGGACTGGCCGAGCAGCATGGAGGCTGCGAGCCACAGAGAGATGCCTTTTGCTGTCATGATGCACTTCCTTGTTGGGGGGGTTGGAAGCCACATCTTTATCTGAACATCCCCGGGGGCGAAGGAACGAGAAGGGTGTTCTCATGCCGTTTGGTTCTTAGAAAAAGAACGGTAAATCAATGATCTGATTGAGATATGCCAGAAAGTGGATAGCTTGCTCACCCGCCATCTATCGGGTGTCTGGCGCAAGGGGTCAGCAGGTGCGTGCAGGGGCTGGCCAACAGGGAGGG
Source organism: Aeromonas sp. WP2-W18-CRE-05 (assembly GCF_014168615.1). NCBI lineage: Bacteria > Pseudomonadati > Pseudomonadota > Gammaproteobacteria > Aeromonadales > Aeromonadaceae > Aeromonas > Aeromonas sp. WP2-W18-CRE-05. Next base: position 1,608,082 of record NZ_AP021917.1, read on the forward strand.
CAGTGACTGGCAGGGAGAAGAGAGGAAAAGGCCCCGCCAGGGTGGCGGGGCCGGGGGATCAGCGCTCCACCAGCGGGGCCGAGCGGTAGCTCCACAGGCCATAGGTGCGCAGGGCGTCCCGGTAGATGCCAAGCAGCTCCTCCGGGCTTGCCTTGGCCAGGGCCGAGAGGGGCTTGTCCGGGTAGGCGACGCTGTCGATGCGGATGTTCGCCGGGCCGCTCTGCCAACAGGCGATTTCCAGCAGGGTCTGGCCCCGGCGCACATGGCTCGCCGAGCTCACCAGGGTGGCGAACTCAATCTCGTGGCGGGCGAGGGCATAGCCGCTGTAGAGGGCGTTCTCCACCGTGCTGGTGGCGTAGTTCTCCTCGATGATGCGGGAGCGGTCGATGCCCTTTTTCGCCAGCCAGTCCGCCATCAGCTTGCCCTCGGTCTGGCGGTTCTGGGGCACGCCGCCGGTGAGGATGACGAGGGCTGCCGGATCGGCCTGGGCCAGGGCGCGGGTGGTCTCGAGGCGTCCCAGCAGGATGTCGTGCATGGAGCCGTCGGGATTGAGGGCATAGCCCAGGGTGACGATGGCGCGGCGCCCCTTCTTCTCGCCCCGTCCCTGACGCTCCTTGAGGGGGGTGGCGACCACTCTGTCCACGGTGGCGAACAGCCGCTGCAAGTCGGCGGCGCGACCGGCATTGAGCTCGCCGACCCGCTTGAGGTAGCCATCGGATTTGGCCTGGTTGCCCTTGAAGCGCTGCCAGGTGGCCAGATAGGTGTTGATGTCCAGATCGTCCGGGGCGGCGGTGAGGGCCTGCTCGAACAGGGCGATGGCCCTGTCCACGTTGCCGTTGTAGATCTGGGCGTTGGCCGCCGAGATGAGCAGATCGGTGCGATAGGGCTCAAGCTGGTGGGCCTCCAGCAGCAGGGTAGTCACCTGCTCCATGTTGCTCGGCATCTTGGCGGTAAAGCCCGCATCGGAGACCCGGGCAGGGGAGTGGAAGATGCGGGCGGCGTCTGCCAGCAGCTGATCCACCACCTGGCGCTTGCTGATGAACTGCTCGTAATTCTGCTCCTTTTGCAGGGAGCGCACCGGGGCGGCCCAGGCATCGGATGAGACAACGAGCGGCAGCGTCAGCAGGCTGGTGAGGGTCAGGGCAATCGCGGTTTTCTTCATCATGGGGCTCCCTCTGGGGTGCGGGGCGCGATGCCGTGGCTCGTCCCCTGAATGCTTTTCCAATAAAAACAGATGCTTGGTTTGCTGCTTACTCTACTCCCTTCCCGATGAAAAAAACGTGAACCGTTCCGGTTATCCCGATGCCCCCCTCAGCGCAGCCCCAGACGTTCCTGCAGGAAGGCCAGCCAGGCCTCCACCTTGGCGGGCAGGTGGCGGCGCTTGGGATAGACGCACCAGATGCCGTGCTCGGGCAGGGCATGGTCTGGCAGGACGGGCACCAGCCGCCCGATGGCGAGATCCCGCGCCACGATGAAGTCCGGCATGTTGCCGATGCCAAGCCCCGCCAGCAGCGCGGTGTGGATGGCATCGCTGTTGTTGACCTCGAAATTGCCCCTGGGGGTGATGGCCACCTCTCCTTCGGGCCCGTGCAGCCGCCACTGGGTGCCGCCGCGAAACAGGGAGTAGAAGAGGCAGTTGTGGCGCTCGAGATCCGCCGGGGTGCGGGGCGTGCCGGCCTGCGCCAGGTAGGCGGGGGCGGCGCACAGGGTGCTGAGACAGGGGGCGAGGCGGCGGGCGACCAGGCTCGAATCCTCCAGCTCGCCGATGCGCACCGCCACGTCGAACCCCTCAGCCACCAGATCCTGCCGGGCGTCGCTCATCTCCAGCTGCAACTGCACCTCGGGGTGAAGGGCGAGAAACTCGGGGACAAGGGGGGCGATGTGGCGCCGGCCATAGACCATGGGCACCGTCACCCGCAGCAGGCCGCGGGGGGCCGATTGCAGGGCGCCGATGGCATCTTCCCCGTCGCTGGCCAGGCGCACTGCATGGCGGACCGTCTCGAAGTAGCGCTCCCCCGCCTCGGTGAGGGTGAGGGAGCGGGTGGTGCGATAGAGGAGCTGGCAGCCGAGGGCCTGCTCGAGCTGACTCACCTTCTTGCTCAGCACCGACTTGCTGAGGCCGAGCTGACGGGCGGCGCCGGAGAAAGTGCCCGACTCCACCACGGCGACGAAGGCCGGGAGCAGGGCGAAGGCTTCCTGGTTCATGTTGTTCTCGATATGGAAACAATGTTGTTCCAGGAGGGTAGATTATCCCCAAATCAAAAACAATTTACCCTGCTCGTCAATTCAACCAAGGAGCAACCCCATGATCCCCCCGCTTGTTGACGGCGGCTCCGGCCGCCCCGCCCTCGGACAGACACTTGGCCAGACCCTGGGCGCCCTGGCCGCCTTCGCCGCCGGCCTGCTGCTGGCGCTGATGATCGCCCAGAACGGTGCCCTGTCCCGCGCCACCGACCCCTGGCTCGCGAGCTGGCTGGCCCACGGGGTCGGCACCCTGGTGGCCGGGCTCCTGTGGTGGCTCTCCCCAAGGCCCCCGACGCCGGAGGCGGCCCCGCCCTGGGCCTGGCTCGGCGGTCTGCCGGGGGCGCTCACCGTGGTGCTGGCGGCCCTCTGCCTCAACTCGCCCCTCGGCATGGCGGGCACCCTGGCCCTGCTGCTGCTCGGCCAGCTGCTGTTTGGTGCCCTGTGCGATGGCCTCGGCTGGCTCGGGCTGACCCGCCGCCGCCCCTCGGGAAAGGACGCGCTCGCCGCCCTGCTGGTGCTGGCCGGCGCCCTGCTTATCGTGCTGCATTAGGAGAGACACCATGACCTTATTGATCCTGCTGGGACTGCTGAACGGCGTGGCGGTGAGCCTGTCGCGCACCCTCAATGGCCGCCTCGCCAGCGCCCGGGGCGCCATGACGGCGTCCCTTGCCAACCACCTGTTCGGCTTCGGGCTGCTCGGCGCCCTGCTCATCCTCAAAGGGGCACCCTGGGAGCGGCTCGCCGGGCTCGATCCCTGGCTGCTGCTCGGCGGGGTGCTGGGGGCGCTGTTCGTCGCCATCAGCAGCTGGGCCATCGGCCGGATCGGCGCCCTGGCCTGCGCCCTGCTCATCGTCACGGGCCAACTGGCGGGGGGCGCCCTGCTCGATGCCCTGGCTGGACGGCTGGCCGCGAGCGATCTGCTCGGCATCCTGCTGGTGCTGGCGGGGGCTGCGCTGCAACGCTGGCAGGCCGGCAAGTCGCGCTCCCGAGGGTGAGTGATGCTGTGATGGCCTGGGTAAACCGGCAGGGATGACAAGAGTGTCGCCCTGCCTGGATGCCAAAGGCGGCTCGCCTGTCGGATCAGGGCCCAGATGAAAAGGAAAAGGCGAAAGAAAGGGAGGGAAAGGAAGAAACAGGAAGGCAACAGAGAGCAAAGAAAGAGAGGCGCCTGTCACCCTGGGCCGCCCTCAACAGCAGAACACCGGCGCAAGGCCGATGTTCTGAACAGCATGGCGGCGGGCCCGGCGGGGCGCGCGGTCAGGGCCGCTTAGGCGTAGAAAGCCTCGACGGTGCCCTTGACGGTGATCAGCATGGGGTTGCCGTAGCGATCCTTGGCCTTGGGGGAGGGGATCTTCACCCAACCTTCGCTGATGCAGTACTCCTCGACATTGGTGCGCTCCTTGCCGTTCACGCGAATGCCGATCTCGTGCTCGAAACACTCCGCCACATGGTGCGGGCTGCGCGGGTTGGCCGCCAGACGGTCGGGCAGTGCAGGTTTGTTGTCGCTCATTTTATAGACCTGAGAGTGATAAAAAGTGGGTCATTGTAGGCAATGCCCGCCATGGGCTCAAGGCTGCGTCTGCGCAGCCTTGAGAATCTGTGATGAGGTCGGTCAGGAGGCGCGCCAGGCCTTGATCCTGCCATAGGCGGTGCCAGCCAGAGTGACAAGAAACATGACGACATAGCTTAAGAGCGGCGGGTCGAAATAGAGATCCTCCGGCAGGCTGCAAAGATAGAGGAAGGCAACCGCCAGAAGCGGTGTCAACAGAAGCTGGATAAGTGTTCTTGTCATGGGGCGATTCACTTATTGGATGCGAAATATGGATGAGCAGGTGCTTGTCGCGAGCCTTTCGCTGCGTTAATCAGCCATGCCAGTTGGTGTGATTCAACGTTGGGTCTTCTTCTTCGGGCACTCTATTTTGTCGCGTGCGTGCTATTTTGCGATTCCGGTCTGGCGAGGAGTTGCCTTGTCACTCCGGTAGTTGAGATAACCATGCGACAAACCATTCAGCAGGCATGGAGGCAGACTCTTTATTCAACGCAACGTGGATATCCCAGTTCGTTTCTACCTCAGCGAGGATGGGCATCACGGCATCAATCTCTGCGGGGGCATCTATATCAGCGTATTTGTTCCAGAAAGCCTCACACCAGTGAGCAATGGACTCATGATGGTGAGGTGCACTTTCTGGATGGGCGCCCCATGTCAAAACCTGTTTTACATTGTCTGGCGTAAATGCCAGCTGTATTTCATCGAGCATATTGTTTTACCTGCAACATCTGGTGTGGTGACGATGGTTGATATGTCCAGTGAAACAACCCTGTGTAGGGCATGTATTTGCACCAAGACATTCGTCGCTCTTTTTGGGGCGCAAGTCGTTTACGCAATGCAGAAAAATAAGGGTCAACACAGTACGCTAGTTCGCGCAGTGGTCCTGCCGCTGCGCCTGTAGAGACTGGTTGTGCATACAGACGAAAACGGGATGGCTCTCTTTTCTCACATAGCCCCAGACCCGGATACCACGCTCCAGCATGGTAAATTTGACACCGGCCTGGCTCGCAATATGAATCGCTTCATCCGTGAAATCTTCAATATCCGGTGCCAGCAATGCCCCTCTGGAGTGAGCCTGGTATGCCAGGACGTCCAGGAACTCCATGGCCCAGAAGTTGCCCCAATATTGGGCCAGTTCTGGTGTATAGCTCTTGCCATCTTCTGGAAATGTGGAACCATCCAGATCCGTTCGCCGGTATTGGAAGAACCTGTTGCTCTGATGCAGCAACGCAAAAAGACGATTCCATTTGGAATTGTTCGAAACAGACGTCATGCCTGCCTTGATAACATATTCTTTGACGGGCTCTCTATGTCGAATGTCCATCATTATCCTCCCGATCGAATGACACCTGGCCAGGGAAATCTACGCCGCCCTGTCGTGACACGACCCACTAAAACCAGATATGGGTTTGATAAACAACAGGTGTTGTAGATCACCTGTCAAGCGCCATTTTTATAACGCGGTCAAGCAGTTCTTCATCCTCATAGAGCTCGCGGTACGCGGTGAAAGAGAGGTTGCCTTCATTGTACTGTTTTTCAAAGAATACTTTTAAGCGCCATTCGTCGGGATCTGGCTTGTTGAAATCAAAGTCTATTCCACCGACAGAAGCAGTTCGGTATATATCGACACCAACACCATGAGTACGATAGACCCAATGAGTCCCTGGTATGGTCATGCTTCCCCTATGCTTTGGCTCCAATATTTCCTCTGCAGAGGCCAGATGAAAAACACGTACAAGCAGCTCTTCAGCCCACTTCCTTTGTGCATACCATAGCGGAATAAGGTTTTTGATTTTTTCCAGATTGTCCATTTTGCCTTCTCAGATTCTATGTTATGGCGTGTTATATCCAGCGGCGGCAACCTATCTCGCGGTCAACATGCATAACAGAAAATTGTTCTGCGGCAGATTCTGTGTTTGGGATTTGGCTGCAATATTGCCCGACCTGTTGGCAAGATGGGGTGGTCAATCCAGACCAGTGAAGGCTATGAACGTCTTGAATGACAGGCCGACAAGACAGGAGTGATCATGGGAACAACCGCTCATAAAGCTCTTATTCAAATGGCATGCCAAACGGGCTGGCAGTCACCAGATTCTTGCTGTAGCCATGTTTGTTTCCCTGTGCAATAAACCCCAGTGGAGTACCCTTGACCAACAGGGCGACGGAATGACCGTCAGGCGCCCAACGCAGCTCAATATCGCTTTCGAGGGGTGCATCACCTTCACTACCAGGAACAACAAACTTGAGGATTGCCGGCGGTGCGTTGTTGTCGCAGTGCTCATTCAGATGTTCAGGGGATGGTACCGTATTGAGCAGCCAACAGTCCGCTGCAGGGTAATCAGACCCGGAGTCTGTCATGTAGAGCCAGACCGAAGTCCCTTCATCAGCAAGAATGGCCGCCTTATGGGAAGCAGGATGTCTTTCAGATAAAAAAGGGGGTTCATTTTTGATGAGCCTCAGATTGAGAGCATGATCGCACCATCAGATACCAGGTCCTTACCGGGATATCCGAATATGCCTGATGGAAATATATTCATGGTGAGGGATTGATACACGACCTGGATTGCGGTGCAAACATGAACATCAACCAGGAAAATTCATATAGCGCCAGTTCACAGCGATATAATTTGTTTTTTTCAAGCATATTGACTGATTTTTAGAGCCTGCCAAATTGATAAAAATGAATCGCTACATGATCCACCTGTTATCACAAAATTGAAAAGCATCATGGTTAAAGCATGTCTTGTCATTGACTTTCTGTTATTTTTGGAACCAGAACCAATATCAATGTTGCAACCGGGCCTAGCAGCAATGAAATAAAAAACCAGGCCAAACCGCTACGATTCTTCCCTTGGGCGAGGACAGCATTGATTAGCATCAATGTCCCCCACCCAACAAAAAACTGCTTGCCGGTTTCAATGTAGTCTGGGTTCAAAAGATGCTCCTTTTCTTTTATCTGCTGTGGTCCGAGTTCAGGCGCCGTTATGAGAAGCCCGACAGGAATGGGTGACCGCTGACACCTAGTAGTTTTCCAGTTCATATGCCAGGGCTGCCGATAACGCTTGTGCCGTCATGGTCACAGCGGCGTCCTGAGGGGTGGGGAATATTGCGAGCGGAACGCCCAGTCTGGACATTTCAGGCAACCACTCGTCCATCAAGTCGTCCAGGCCAATGATCTCAGGTTTCGCCGTTGACCAAGGACCCGTGGCACATGCGCTGGCGTATTCAGGGTGAGGCCAGATGGCAAATGCTGGCTTGCCACAACCATCAATATCGCCAGACACCCAGCCGTCAGATGCACGCAATCCCCAGGCAGACTCCTGGTCTGCGACGCGTTTGATGAAATGCATGACACGCTCTGTCGACGGAAGAGCAAGGACGTTTTGCATTTCCTTTTCAGTGAGTCGGTAGCTCATATTTTCTCAATGGTTAATATAGAACCCGTGGCTGTTTTCAAGTGCCGGTTTTTGGTGAGTGGTGTGCTGCATGGATTGCCAACAACTGGCTGCTACAGAGACATCTCAATGTTGGCAAGCGCCATTTGCTTTTTTGGATCCCAGTTTAATGGAATCGATTTTTTACTCCCCCACCATGCGCAATGTTTTGTTTCAACCCATTGATGACGGATCTTGGCAAAATGCTCAGGTGTGGAGTGTTGATCATAATCAAAACCTGACTCGGCACCACAACATGCGCAAATATCAAAAGTGGTGCAATTTGACTCATCCAACACGGTTATATCTGTAAAGCCACAGATTGGGCATCCTTCACTTTTCAAGAATACCTCAATAGTAATTAGCCGGAAAGGCAGTAATAATAAAAAGGTGGTCTCATCATCAAAAAAGAACCACCTCTGGTCAATAGGCAGGTGAACTGATTATCCCGACTGTTTCAAACCGTCCCTGGTCTCAACACATGCATCTGTTTATAAATATCAAGACCGTTTCACCAAACCCGAGTAGCTTTCAATGGCATCAACCAATCGGGTGATGGTGGCATCATCGACAGTGAAATTATGATTCGTATCAAAATAAGAGATCTGAATATTCTCACTGAGAGGGTAGTGATCTTCTATACCCAGACCACCATATTCATCATGAACACCTTGGATAATCAGCATGGGAGTTTGGAGATTGGCCAGATGCTGATAACGTTCTGGCTCATCCTGCGAATCAGGATGTTTGAAAGGGTAGCCCAGGCAAATTATTTTCTTGAGACCCAGTTCATCGGCGATCAATGATGACACCCGTCCACCTGAAGAGCGTGCAAGCACGATGACACGTTCAGCGATACTCTGGCTGCTGATTGTCTTCTTGAGAAAATCACAACGAGATAACACAGCGTTGTCTTTCCTGTGATACAGATAGGAAAAATACGATGGGTGCAAGATACCATAGAGTACCTGTGCCGCCCGAAGATGTAATCGTTCCAGGCGTTTTGGAAGAAGACGGAGCCGTTTTACCCATTTTCTGAATGAAAAAATGAAGCCGGCCGCTGGATCCTCCCAACGAATGTCGACATTGTTTTTTCTCAATCTGGTCAGCAGGGCCTGGTTCAATGCTTCATCTCTTTGCCAATCGTCGCGGCCGACTAAAAGCAGAATTGGAGTCTTGGTCACACTCAGATCTCGATACGATGGAAAAGTCCCGGCTATGTTGCCGGATTATTGGTCGATATCGAAGCCCTTGCAGTGGTTGAACCTGCATTGAGCGCCATCTTTTTCGAGTCTGGCGCCACAATCCTGGCAAAGCTACCGCCCCTGAGTTCCAGCCCCCAGTCTGCAGCCTGTCATCTGCGAGATAGCAACAATCGCTGTCATGGCCTTCTCCCGAGAGAGGGATTATCGTTTGGCTATCATAAGGGCTCTGATCGGGGCATGGGAAGAGGGGAGTGAGAAAAATACTATTAGCTTCAATACATTAGTGAAAAATTACTGTTTTAAGCGGGCTGCTGAGTGTATCTATTCACCAGGACGGGGTTGACGGCATCAGTTCTGCCGGGATGGGATAATCTGTCTTCTCGATGCACGCCCTGACCACGGCCCTCAACCACTCCTGTGGGCAGCGGCCCAATCGCTTGCCGGTCTCCACCAACGACAGGATGCGCTGGCGAAACAGCTCGCCCCGGTGAGACCACACGCCGTAGCTACCCTTGCGCCAGAGCACATAGCCACGCAGCGCCCGCTCCGCCTCGTTGTTGGTCAGCGCTATTTCGTCGTCAGTCATAAACCGCCACAGCATCTCGTCATCCCGCAGCAGCAACTGGCATCGTCCACGGTAGCGTTTGCTGCACAACAGGGCGCCGCGCTCCAACTGGCTTCGCCAGCTTTGCCGGTAACGCGCGAGCCTGCGCAGGTATTTCTGCTTGCTCAACGCACCGCTTTCCCAACGGTGCCGGGTACGAAACACCGCATCCGCCAGCAAGACCAACCGGGCACCGATGGGCTGGTTGCACTGCTCGCTACTCTCGGCGATGGCCGCGAGATTGCGGGCCACGTGGGCCCAGCACAGTTGCCGCTGGTCGGCGTCGATAAACCGGTAGCCGGCGTACTGGTCGGTCACCAGCACCCCGTCAAACTCGGCGCCCAGCAGCCGCTTGGCCGCCTCCTGACCACGGCCATAGGCCGTCATGAAGCAGACGGCTATCTTGCTCAGCGCCAGCCACATCCAGCGGCGCTCTCCACCCCGCTGATGCCGGGTCTCATCGGCATGAACGTGGGTGGCCGTCTGCACCTGCTGCTTGATGGCCTGGTAGGTCGGGGTGAGCATGGCACTCACCCGCCCCTGCGCCTCACTGATGGCGCCCCGGCTAAAACTCAGGCCGAAATGCTGTTTGAGCTGCTGCTGTATCTGGCTGACGCTCTGGTGAAACTGGCCGCTTTGCAGCGCGATGTAGCTGAGCAGATTGGCCCCCATCTGGCTGCTGCTGACGTTGTCTGGCAGTGCGGCCTGGGTCGTGCCGATACACCGTGAGCAGGTCGCACGATACAGTTGGTGTTCGGTGACGAGATAGCTCACCTCGGGCAGCTCGAACACCTGATGAACCTGATAGGGTTTGGCATGGGCCACCATGTCCCCGCCACAGCAAGCGCAATCGGCGGCAGGGTAATGCGGGACCAGGGTCAGGCGGGCATCAAGCGGATGCCGCTCGCGGCGATGTCCCTTGTGACCGGGCTGCGCCCCCCGTTGCTTGCCGGACGCCGGACGCTTGCGGGCCGGCGGCGGTGCACCGGGGCCGTCGCTGGAAGGCGGCTTGGAGGAGTTGCCGCTGTGCTGATTGAGGCGGTCCTCCAGCTCGGCGATGCGGTCGAGGAGCTTATAAATCAGCTCGTTGGCCTGCTCCAGAGTGGTGGGCATTCCCGCGGAATGCATGGTGTTTTTGCTCATGGGGGGAGCGTATCTAAGGAGCAGGATCAAGCAAGCAGGAAAGTGGGATCAAGAGACGATCGTCTCATTTTTCCTGTGTCAATACTGTTCCGGTGAATACTTACTGCTGAGTGAGCAGATGTATGAACAAAGCCCCTTCGCTCCTGCCGTCTCCTCGAGCGAGGCGACAACGATGCCGTGATCGGCAACAAGCAGAAAAGCGAAATGGCGTCGATCTGGCGGGGTGATGCAGCGATTGCAGCTATATCCCTATGGGAGTCGAAAATCAAAAACGTAGACACCCATCTTTTGTGTTCTGGCTATCCAGCGCCTTGCTCAGCAAGGCGGGTGTCCGATATGTCGGTACTTTTGGCTGTGGGCATATGCTCCCGGCCTCACCTGTTTGCCAGTATGTTAATTGGCGTTACCCTGTCGTTTGCTGGCCCTTGTAAAGCGCCTAGTCATATAAGTACCCCAAACTAACAAAGCTTGAATTGAGCCAATAAAGACAAGAGCCTTTATTTTTGACCAAGCTATTCAAGATCGATGTGAAACTGTATGCGATTATGGGGGAATCACTCGTTGCATGGAGGTCCCAGAAGCTATCGTAACAGTAGCCAAATTGAGAATCCCCGAGATTTATGCTTATTGCTTGTTCAGGGCCATTTCTTGCGATGACATAGAAATCATTGGACATATCATCTTTGGGTATGTCTTGCTCATATCCTTCAGGCAGTATAGATGGATTCGCAGGGATTAATTCTGCTGGTGTCGAGATTTTGAAACAATAGTCACTTGCCTCAAAAAGAATGACACCACCGCAGAGTGAATAAAATTCTTTTAAATCATCTGGAATATCCATTTCAGGAATGCCTGAAGGTGGCAATACCTTGCAGTTTTCCATCTCACCAATCCGCTGGATTAACTCTCTCATTCTCTGGTTTCCTGAACTATCACTGCGCTTGACAGTAATTGGATAATTTGTTTGTATTCACTGCGGTTCCTTGTATGTACAAATTCACACAAAGCCTTGGCATACGCTACTTTTGCTCGGATTTACCGTGTCTCATATCTATATTTTTTGCATCCAGATACCCTGCAAGGCATCTAGAGAATGATTTTGTATAGTTTGTCGTAGTAAAAATCATCAAAGTCAGCAACCGTTTTTAGGGTAAACGGTGCTGGCAGGGTGAATCGTTTCCAGGTTTCCTTGAAGATCTCGTCACCATCTTCTTGCGCATCCTGATTGATGTTCTCCTTTATTAATATTTTCTTGGTCGAGAAGTTGATGCTCGTCACCCGCTCGACGAGGGGGCCGCGGTTTTCACTCATGTCATAGCCAATCAATTCGAAACCGGCGTTCTGATATCTGAATTTGTAAGACCAGTAACCATAACGTCCATGGCCATAGTGGATCTGCAAGATCCCTTTCTCTACGGAGACCCAAAGCTCAGGGGCAAAATAGACACCACCATCTTCATTCTCCGAGGAGAAACAGCTTGGATTATCGAGCGCCAGCTCATAGTGATCCCCCTTATTGAACGCGATGATAAGGCCTCGCCGATTACGATCCAGCTCACCACGGTATTCGTCAACAATGACATTGCGCTTGTCAGTGCCTTTGATGACGATGACCATATCACTCTGGCCATCCTTGTTTAAATCCCCTTCGATTTTCTCAAAGACGACATATCCCTTGGGGACAAAATCGAGCGGATCTTTGGCTTTCAGAGGGGCGCCTTCGGCTAAAACTTGTGCTTGCAACAGCATTAAAAGCAGGAATAACCCTTTTTTCATCACCATTCCGTTTTCGTATGACTCTATAAATAGTGAATGATGCGTAAGATGGATACCCATGGCAAGCGTTTTGAGCCACGAATGGAGACGAGCCTGCCTGTCCATAGCAATACTCCCAGCATTCCGCCACCGCTCTGGTCTCTCTGCTCCCCCACAGCCTGCTCGAGGCGGCAAGGGGGTAGGCTGGTTCTGGCCGTGGCGTGACGAGCGTTTCTTCGCCCCCTGGCAGCTGATCCGGGTCGCCCCCTTCAAGCCGGAGGCCTATCTCACCGCCCGGGGTGAAGCGGTGATCCTCTCCGAGCTCTATTGGATCTGGCTGCCAGGGGTTGTAGTGATGCTGATATTGATGGGGTGGCGGGGAAGTGGAAGGGGGCCCTAGGGGATGCTGAGACTGGCGGCCAAATGATGAAGATAGTCATAGCTGTGCCACTGGGCGGCACAGAGAGCGAGCAGGGCTGAGGCTCCCAAGGCACCTTGCTCCCAGTGTCGGAGCAATATCCATAGTGCATGCAGTATGCAGAGACCCAGACTCACCAGATATATGAGGGCTAACGTCACTTCAATCAAATCTGATATGCCGTATGGATCATTTGGATTGTGATAAAGCTGATCATAGCCAAAGGCGCGAAATCCGAGTCTGATCAGAAACAGGGAAAAACAGAGAGTGGCCAGTTGTTCTGTTTTTCGGCTGATTTCTGTCATGCAATTTTTAAAATTTGCCAACGTTAACTTTTTGGACTGAGATGCGATAGAGCTGGGACACCCATCATTTTGAATGTTGGCTATGCTATGCCTTGTTCATAAAAGTGGATGTCCCATATTTCTTTAGCTAAACAGTCGAGCCCAAAAACCTTTTTTCTTCGATGAGAGTGAATGGCTGTTACTAATTGTTTTATTAGAGTCATAACTTCCGTGGAGTGCTTTAGAGGCAACCATTCCAAGAAGTGAGCTTAACTCCAGCTCGAAACCGATAGTAATATCAGACTCTCCACTACGGGCATGTGCAACCTCATGGAGTAAAGTAGCGGAATAACGCTCTATAGAAACAAGTTCACTCCGTTTTATTATGATCTCGGTACCAGTCCAGAGACCACATGCTTCTGAAAATCCACCGAACTCAGAACGCATCGTCTCTGAAATCTTTATATCTTTGACATTAGCTGGGAGCCCGCCAACAAGACTAGCAATTTTATGTGTCATGTTGAATATTGAATATTCTGCTTTTGTAAGCATATCAGGTTGAATGAATTTAAACTCAAAGCTGTCATTCCATTCGGATACAAAGTGGCTTAAATCCTGAATTTTATTCCCCTCTACATCGATCTGGCCAGATAACTTATCTTTCACAACACTAGGGATAGTAATTATTTGCCGACCGCATGCTCGTGCCTCCTCAACGAAACGAGGGGCATTAATGATATCGTCACTGGTGAGAAATAATACATCTCCAGAAGCATTAGTTATCTTTGATGCGTGTACGGATACATCTGTCCACTTCATTTCATCGTGGAGTGTTCCATGTCCAAAGTTACTAAGGTCGTTAACAAGAGCTTTGGCAATGACCTCTGAAGATGAGGATAGTAGAATAGATTTTACTCTTTCAGAATATGCTGTGCGACCTACATTGGTTCTTTCTCGGTTAAGAGCTTTTTTTATTGAAGCTGTTAAAGAAGTAATGTTGTAAGAAAAGAGAAAGTTATCTTCTTCAGCGACCCGAATTCCATTGATGTATATGTATGAAACACTTCCTTTTTTACTAAGAATCTCTCCATAATTAGTTTTTTCAAGCAAATCTTCTTTAGAGAACTTTAAAAAAAGTTGCTTTGCTTTTTCTATATCACCATGTGAGCAACCGGTTAAGATAAATTCAGTGCCAATAAATGTTGGATCTGATGGTTCAGATATGCAAGCATGCAGAGTTATGATATCTGAGAAATCATGTTTTTCTGAGCGATCGAATGTCACATCGCAAAACTTAGAACGAATTCTTGTTTCAATTCCTAAACGATCAAATGTTGCTAGAGCATCTTTTAAACCAACACCAAACTTACCAATGAGATTGGGATGATCAAGCTTTTCCTGATTTTCATTCATGGTGAAATGTTCATGTCTAAGCCCACGCCCGAAGTCACGAATACACCACTGTCCATGTTCATTATGTGTGATAATTACATCTTGGGATTGGGTTAATGCTTGTTCATCAAGGGCGTTAGCAATAATTTCACGAATTGCATGAAATGCATCCCAGTTTTCCAACATCCGGTCAATATTTAAGTCAAATTTTTTCATATTCAAGAGAACCTATATTAATAAAAATATTTTTGTCTCATGACAAAGAATGGTTCATGTACAGAACCTTAAGCGGCAAGCGAATTAATAATACCGTCTAACGTGTTGTTTTGCTTGGATTTTCTCTGCCTACTCTTTTTGCCGTTTTTGGATAAATACACCATTGCCCACTCCAACTTCTCTGTTATTTCCTGCCACGCACCATGGATGATGCTCGCCAATATCGGCATTAACCAAAGCGCGCTGTTTTTGGCAATCTTCAGCATCGATAACTCCGCGCTGCCAATCAGCGTCAGCGCCAGCCGACGTTTGACCAGCAAGGCCAGCAAACTAGCCCAGATCAAGCCTTCCGCTATCGCTTTTTGTCGTGTCGCGAACGCCTTCAACCGGTTATGTGATTTCAGCTCTTTGAACAACAGTTCGATCTGCCAACGGCAACGATACAATGCCATCACCTTCTCGGCTGGCCATCGCTCACGCGGAAGATTGGTCATCCATATACAGAACCGTTTTTCCTCTGCAAACCAACGTCTTATGAGTCGATATTTATACTTTCCCGAACTCACATCCAGATCCAGAACCTCGGCTCTGCAGCTTCTCCGATCGATATCCTTGAGCTTTTTTCCGAGTAACTTGGGCATTTCCCTGCCGTCCTGTCGGTAAGCTGCCTGTACTTTGGGATTGAGATTTTGACTCCCTCTGACCAGATAGCTTCCTTTGGCTTTGGTCACATCAGCAAAGTACTCGCGGCTGATGTAACCGGCATCCGCCAATAACAGTTTGTTATTTAACGAATTTGCGGCCGGAAGATGCTTGCGCTCCGATTCGGTATCCGCCGTGATACTCATCGATATCGGCGACTGGTCCAGCAAGGACATGGTCATATGACACTCTACCGCAGCGGGGCTGTGCTTATTGAATCGGCCCGGGAAATGTTCTGCCAATTGCGGATGTAACGCGAATGACGACCCGTCCTGCAGCAGTACCTGCTCAAAGCCTGCCAGTCCGTGGGCGTCCGGTAGACACTCCTTGAGGCGTAAGGCGATGGCTCGTTCAACCAGTGCGCGCATGAACAAGGGAAAACCCTGCTTGCGTAACTGGTTGTGAAAGGGTTTATACGCTATTTGGTCAGTATCATGGAGCTGCAACGCATTGAAATGGCGATGCAAACCAGCAATACCATCCACCTTGTCGCAACCAAGCCCTGAGAGCAGAGCCGGGAGTAGTCTCGCAGGCTGGATATCCCGGAGTCGCTGACAAAAACCGGTAAATTTACCGATCCGGTTGAGTTCAGAAGAGCTAAGAAGTTGCTTGAGGTACTGGGTTGCATTGATAATAGTCATGGCTTCGGGCGTGTCGGTTTTTTTTTGCGATTAAATCAGATCACAAACGAAGCCTTTTTTCTATCTATTTCAATTGGTTGTAGCTAAAGATCCTGTACATGAAGAATGGTTTCCATTTGACCATACTAATGGTGCCATTTGAAATGGAAAAGAGGGATAGAGAAAAATTTCATGCTGACGAATTTTATTCGTGACTGGTGGTATAGCGAATTTGCAGTGTTAATTGAAAAGCATAGGCATAAAAATGGCGCCCAATTGGGCACCATTCAGGCTTGGGATTATGGCCATTTCTATTCTGATTTTGGCGATCAGGCTATTGCTCCTATTTAGCGGTTGGTCGCGGCCTTCATCCCTTCCACAAACTCCTTCAGGCGAGTGAGCATATGCTCCGGGTTCTGGTGGTGGGTCTCGATGATCTTCACCACGGCGGAGCCGGAGATGGCACCGGCGGCGCCAGCCTTGATCGCTTCACGCACCTGAGCCGGTTCGCTGATGCCAAAACCGAGCAGGGCGGGGGGGGCATTGAACTCGCGCAGGGTGTTGATGAGCCCCTCCACCGGCATGCCGGCCTTGGTCTCGGCACCGGTCACACCGGCGCGGCTCACCAGATAGGTGTAACCGGAGCCCAGCTCGGCAACAGCCTTGAGCGTCTCGGCATCGCCGTTGGGCGGGGCGATAAAGATGCTGTCGATGCCGAACCTGTCGGCGGCCGCCTTGTAGGGTTCGCACATCTGCACCGGCACGTCCGCCACCAGCACGGAGTCCACCCCTGCCTGCTGGCACTTCTCGTAGAAGCCGTCGATGTGGCGCACATAGACCAGGTTCGCGTAGACCAGGAGGCCAATGGGCAGCTGTGGGTATTTGGCGCGGATGCGGGCGAGCAGGCCGAAGCAGTCGTCCGGGGTGGTGTGGCTGGCAAAGGCACGCAGGGCGGCACCCTGAATGGTGGGGCCGTCCGCCACCGGATCGGAGAAGGGAATGCCGAGTTCGAGGGCGTCGGCGCCCCCTTCGACCAGGGCATCGACGATGGCCAGGGACAATTCGGGGGTGGGGTCACCCAGCATCACGAACGGCACGAAGGCGCCCTGATTGGCCTTGTCCAGACGGGAAAAGAGTTGTGCGTAACGGTTCATGACAAGGTTCCTTCTTTTTCAAAGATGTCGGCAACGGTGAAGATGTCTTTGTCGCCACGGCCGGAGAGGTTGACGATGAGCACCTGCTCTTTTTCCGGTTCACTGCGGGCCATCTTGAGGGCGTGGGCCAGGGCGTGGGAGGACTCCAGCGCCGGGATGATCCCTTCGGATTTGGCCAGCTCCTGGAAGGCGTCCAGCGCCTCCTTGTCGGTCACCGAGGGGTACTCGGCGCGGCCGATGGCGGCCAGGTGGGCGTGCTGCGGGCCGACAGAGGGGAAGTCCAGCCCCGCCGAGACGGAGTAGGACTCCTGGATCTGGCCCTGGTTGTCCTGCATCAGGAAGGAGTGCATGCCAAAGAAGACCCCCTTGCTGCCGTGACCCAGCGGCGCGCCGTGCTCGCCGCTCTCGATGCCGTGACCACCGGGTTCGACCCCGATAAGGCGCACGGAAGGCTCATCGATAAAGTCCGCGAACATGCCGATGGCATTCGAGCCGCCGCCGACGCAGGCGATCACCGCATCCGGCAGGCGCTCTTCTTTTTCGAAACACTGGGCCTTGGCCTCTTCCCCGATCATCTTCTGGAACTCCCGCACGATAGTGGGGAAGGGGTGGGGGCCAGCGGCGGTGCCGAGCAGGTAGTGGGCGGTTTCATAGTTGGCAGCCCAGTCCCGCAGCGCCTCGTTGCAGGCATCTTTCAGGGTGCTGGAGCCGGAGTGCACCGGGATCACGGTGGCACCCATCAGCTTCATGCGAAACACGTTCGGCTTCTGGCGCTCGCAATCCTTGGCCCCCATGTAGACACGGCACTTGAGGCCGAGCAGGGCGCAGGCCAGCGCCGTCGCCACACCGTGCTGACCGGCGCCGGTCTCGGCGATGATCTCTTTCTTGCCCATGCGCTTGGCGAGCAGGGCCTGGCCCAGCACCTGGTTGGTCTTGTGGGCGCCGCCGTGCAGCAGGTCCTCACGCTTGAGGTAGAGGCGGGTCTTGGTGCCCTTGGTCAAATTGCGGGTGAGGGTGAGCGGCGTCGGGCGACCGGCGTACTCGGTCAGGAGCGCCTGAAACTCGGCGACGAAGGCCGGATCGTCCTTGGCATCGACAAAGGCCTTCTCCAGCTGGAGCAGGGCGGGGATGAGGATCTGGGGCACATACATGCCGCCAAATTCACCGAAAAACGGATTGAGCAGGGTCATGGTTATCTTCCTTTACATTCTGCAATTGAGATCAGGTATGAGCCTTGTCGGGCTGAGGCGTATGGCTAGGGCACATACATGTCATCGACGAAATTCACCAAAAAACGGGTTGAGCAGGGTCATACATTATTCCTTGTGCTTATGGGCAAACGCAGTTCATTAATTCGTTGAATGAGTCACGGGGGCGCTCACAGTTGGCGCAGGGCGCCAAAGGCGGCCGCCAGCTTGTGGGCATCCTTCCTGCCCGGGGCACTCTCCACCCCGGAGTTGAAATCAAGGCCCACACAGCCCACTTGCGCGGCCTCGAGGGCGTTGTCGGGGTTGAGCCCCCCTGCCAGCATCAGTTTGCTCTTGTCGAGCCCGGCCAGCAGAGTCCAGTCGAACGCCTGACCGGTGCCGCCGCTCTGGCTGCCGACTTTCGTATCCAGCAGCAGGCGATCCGCCGGGTAGTCGAGGGCGGGCAGGGGCTCGCCGCTTGTGACACCGACGGCCTTCCAGATCTGGCAGCCCGCCGGCAGCAGGGGGCGCAGGGTCTCGATATAGGCGGCATCTTCATCCCCGTGCAGTTGCACGGCGGCGAGCCCCAGCGCATCCACCGTCTTGGCGATGGTGGCGGGCTGGGCATTGCGAAACACCCCGACGTAAGAGAGCGGCGCGCCCGCCATCACGGCGCGGGCGGCGGGAATGTCCACGTAGCGCGGGCTTTTCGCCACAAAGATGAGGCCGCCGAACACGGCCCCCGCCTGATGGGCGGCGGCGGCGTCCTCGGGACGGGTCAGACCGCACACCTTGTTCTGGCCGAGCACGAGCTTGCGCACCGCGGCTTCCAGATCCGGCTCCGCCATGAGGGAAGAGCCCACCAGGAAGCCCTTGGCGTGGTGGCGCAGGGCCGCCACCTGGGCGCGGTGGTTGATGCCGGATTCGCTGATCACCACCCGATCCCCCGGGATCCTGGCCGCCAGCTGCTGAGTGCGGGCAAGATCGACGCTCAAATCCCGCAGATCCCGGTTGTTGATGCCAATAACCGGGGCGCCGAGGTCGATGGCGCGGGTCAGCTCCTCCTCGTTGCTCACCTCGGTGAGCACCCCGAGGCCCAACTCTTTCGCCACGTTGAATAGGGCGCGATACCCCTCGTCAGTGAGCACGGAGAGCATCAAGAGGATGGCGTCCGCCTGATAGTGGCGGGCCAGATAGACCTGGTAGGGGTCAATCATGAAGTCCTTGCAGAGCACCGGCTGCTGGACGCGGCCCCGTACCCGGGGCAGGAAGGCGAAATCCCCCTGGAAGAACTTCTCGTCCGTCAGCACCGAGATGGCGGTGGCGTAGTGGCCATAGATGTCGGCGATGGCCTCCGGGCTGAAGTCGTTGCGGATCAAGCCCTTGGAGGGGGAGGCCTTCTTGCACTCCAGAATGAAGCGGGTGGAGCCTTTGCGCAGATCCCCCTCGAAGTCCCGATCGCTCGGGGTCAGCGCGTCCTGGAAGCTCGCCAGGGGCTGGCTCTCCTTGCGGGCGGCGACCCACTCCTGCTTGGCCGCCACGATCTTGCCGAGGATGGTCTGGCTGATGGAGGCCATGTTCAGAAAGGCGTGGGGAGCAATGACATCTGACATCTCGTTATCCTTGCGAAGCTGGCTGTTGCCCGTCGGGCGTTCTGGGTGAGTGCCCCTGGGGCACGCTGTGGTGGTGGCTGACATCATGCCTCCTGATGGCTCAGGGTGGCGAGATCCCGGGCGAGGAGGGCGGCCTGGCCGCTTGCCAGCACCGCCTGCACCCGGGCGGCGGCCTGCCTAAAGTCCGGGGCCTCGCCCGCCATCACCAGGAGCGGCGCCACGTTGGCGGCGATGGCGGCGTTGTGGGCCGGGCTGCCGCGTCCTTCCAGGATGGCGGCGGTGATGGCGCGGTTCTCCTCGGGCTCACCGCCCTGGATGGCGCTGACCGGGTAGGTGTCGAGGCCAAAGTCCGCCGGGGTGAGCAAGTACTCGCGAATTTCGCCGTCGCGGATCTCCGCCACCTGGGTCGGGCCGTGGATGGCAATCTCGTCGAGGCCGGCGCCGTGCACCACCATACCGGTTTTCAGGCCGAGTGCCAGCAGGGTTTCGGCGATGGGGCGCACCAGCTCGGGGGCATAGACCCCCATCAGCTGGAAGCTGGGGCGAGCGGGGTTGATGAGCGGTCCCAGCACGTTGAACAGGGTGCGGGTCTTGAGGGCCTGGCGCACCGGCATGGCGTGGCGCACCCCGGCGTGGTACTGGGGGGCGAACAGGAAGCAGACCCCGAGCTCGTCCAGGCAGCGGCGGGCCTGGGCCGGGCTCATGTCGAGCTTGATGCCCATTTTATCGAGCAGGTCGCTCGACCCCGACTTGCTCGAGACCGAGCGGTTGCCGTGCTTGGCCACTTTCAGGCCACAGGCGGCGGCCACCAGGGCCGAGGTGGTGGAGACGTTGATGGTGTTGAGGCCGTCCCCTCCGGTGCCGACGATGTCGCAGAAGGCATAGTCCGGGCGCGGGAAGTCGCGGGCTTCGGCCAACAGCGCCTCGGCGGCGCCGGCGATCTCCTCCGGGGTCTCCCCCTTGATCTTGAGGGCGGTCAAAAGGCTCGCGAGCACGATGGGATCCACTTCACCACGAACCACCTGGCCGAAGGCATCGCGGGCGGCGTCGCGGGTGAGAGACTGCCCCTGATAGAGGGTGTTGAGATGTTGATGCATGGTCTCTTCCTTACCGCACGTGGCTTTCTGGACGGGTGACATGGGCGAGGGCCTGGGTGAGCAGGCGGGCCCCTTCGCTGGTCATGATGGATTCCGGGTGGAACTGGAAGCCCAGCACCCGCTCGTCACGCTGCTCGATGGCCATGGGCATGCCCTGATAGTGGGCAATCACCTGCAACTCTTGTGGCACATAGGTGGCCACCAGGGAGTGGTAGCGGGCCACCGGCAAGGGGCTCGGCAGCCCCGCGAAGGCACCATGGCCGTTGTGCTCAATCAGCGAGCGCTTGCCGTGGACGATTTCCCCCGCCGCCCCGACGGTGCCGCCGTAGGCTTCGCACAGGGCCTGATGACCGAGACAGATGCCGAGGATGGGCACCCGGCCCCGGGCCAGCTTGATGAGATCGATGAGGCAGCCCGCCTCATGGGGAGCGCCCGGCCCCGGGGAGAGCACCAGCACGGCGTCCCCTTCGCAGGCGTCGATCTCCTGCATGATGCGGCTCGCCGGCAGGCTGTTGCGGTAGATGCGCACCGGGTAGCCCAGGGTGCGGAACTGGTCGACGAGGTTGTAGGTAAATGAATCGAAGTTGTCGAGCAGGAAGATGTTAGTCATGGCTCACGTCCTTGTGTTGTTCCTGCTGGGCGCTGAGGGCCTGCAGGGAGGTGCCATGGCTGGCAGCGATGGCGGCCAGCACGGCCGCCGCCTTGGCGCGGGTCTCGTCCGCCTCGGCCTGGGGTTTGGAGTCATAGACCACCCCGGCGCCGGCCTGGACATGGGCGACCCCCTCTTTCACGAAGGCGGAGCGGATGACGATGCAGGTGTCCATTTCCCCTGCGCCGTTCAGGTAGCCCACGGCGCCGCCGTAGCTGCCGCGACGCTTGCCTTCCACCATGCGGATAAGCTCGCTGGCGCGCAGCTTGGGGGCACCGGTCAGGGTGCCCATGTTCATGCAGGCCTGGTAGGCGTGCAGGGCGTCAAGGTCGGCGCGAAGGGTGCCCACCACCCGGGAGACCAGGTGCATGACGTGGCTGTAGCGATCCACTTTCAGCAGATCCTTGACGTAGCGGGTACCGGGGGCGGAGATGCGGGCGATGTCGTTGCGGCCCAGATCCACCAGCATCAGGTGCTCGGCCACCTCTTTCTCGTCCTGGCGCAGCTCCAGCTCGATGCGGCCGTCCAGATCCAGGTTGATGCTGCCGTCCGGGTTGAGGCCGCGGCGGCGGGTACCGGCGATGGGGTACATCTCCACCTGGCGGCTGTTGGCGCAGAACTTGACCGCGCTCTCGGGGGAGGCGCCAAACAGGGTGAAGCCCTCGTCCTGCACGTAGAACATGTAGGGGCTGGGGTTGGTCTGCTTGAGGCGGCGATAGGCGGCGACGGGATCCGGGCAGGGGAGGGAGAAGCTGCGGGACGGCACCACCTGGAAGATGTCACCACGGCGGATGAAGCCCTTGAGCTTCTCGACCTCGGCGCAGAACTGCTTGTCCCCCTTGTCGACGGCCAGGGCGCCGGTCAGCGGCGCCGTGCCCTGTGGCGCAGGCAGCGGCTGCTGACAGGCCTGTTTGAAGGATTCGAGGCGAGCGGTCAGGCGGGCGTAGCGCGCGTCCAGCTGCTCATCCTCTTCGCCGCCGAACAGGCAGGCCAGCAACTGGGTGCTCTGCTTGATGTGATCGATGGTGATCAGGGTCTCGGCCACATAGAAGCAATAGTCGGGGCAGTCGTTGCTCCCCTCTGGCACCTCGGGCAAGTCTTCAAAGGAGGCGATGAGGTCGTAGGCGAAGCTGCCCGCCATGAAGAGGGCCTCTTTGCCCTGCTGGCATTGCAGCTCCCGCTGCAGGGTGCGCAGCACGTCCAGCACGCTGCTGCCCTTGAGGCGGCTGTCTTCGTCAAGCTCCCGATCGGACGCCGGGAAGTCGAGGTGCAGCTCGTCCGCCACCCGGGTCTGGGTGATGACGGCGGGCAGGCGCTGCTCCAGCAGGCGTAGCAGGGCGGCGCCGTTGTCGCCGAGGGGGCGCACCTGCACGGCGCGGCCGCGGCACTCGATGCGCAGGCAGGCGTCCACCAGCAGCAGGCTCTGGGTGCCGGCCTTGGAGTCGATCTCCACCGATTCAAGCAGCAGGTTGTTGGGTCTGTCCTGGCAGAGTCGGGTATAGAGTGCCAGGGGGTCTGTCACATAGGGGGCATTGAGCCGGATGGTATCGAATTCGCCCAGGGGCAAACGGGTCTTGTTGCCTGTCATAATGCCTTCCCTTGCATGTGTTGTGTGTCACCGATGGTCATGGCGCTGTCTCTCTTGAAAATGGGTCGGGTTCGGGTCACGTCAGCGAGTTCGCCATCGCCATGTCAGTGTGCTTCTCTGAATTGTCGGTTTCATCACAGGTCCATTTGCCGGATAATAAAAAAGCCCGCTGGGGTCAGCGGGCTTTTTCTTTGGGTTCTTAACTTGCTGTCAGATTACAGGTACAGCAACGACCACACGCCCGCATGTCAGGGAGTGTGCCACCACCAGATGGTCAGGATGGAAGTCGCTTGCATGAGATTGAGTCCTGTAAAAAGATGTTTGCAATGAAGTGCCTACAGAAAACGATAAAGCCGCGGCCAAGTCAAGTCGCTTTTTTGCCGGCCTTTTCCAGGCAGGCCCCAAACAAGAGCGAAACACGCCGATGAGATTCGATCTTCATTGCCACACCACCGCCTCGGACGGGGTGCTGAGCCCCGCCGACCTGGTGCGCCGCGCCGCCGAAAAAGGGGTGGAGGTGTTAGCGGTCACTGACCACGATACCCTCGACGGGCTTGAGGAGGTGCGCCAGACCATCTCGGCTGACCAGCTGCCACTGCGCCTGGTGAGCGGGGTGGAGATCTCCACCGGGTGGGAGCATCACGAGATCCACATCGTGGCCCTCGGGGTGGATGAGAAAAATCCCCAGTTGCTCGCCTTTCTGGCAGGGCAGCGGGCTCGCCGGGAGGCGCGCGCCGAGGAGATCGGGCGTCGTCTGGAGAAGTGCCTCATCCCGGGCACCTATGAAGAGGCCAAGCAGCTCGCCGGTGACGCCGCCGTGACCCGGGCCCACTTTGCCCGGGTGCTGGTGGCGCGCGGGGTGGCCGACAATATGCAGAAGGTGTTCAAGAAGTACCTGAGCCGGGGCAACAAGGGCTATGTGCCCGCCGAGTGGCCCGGGATGGGGGAGGCCATCGAGGCCATCCACGCCGCAGGCGGGCTGGCGGTGCTGGCCCACCCGAGCCGCTACAATCTCACCGCCAAGTGGATCAAGCGGCTGCTGGTGGCCTTCAAGGCCGTCGGGGGGGATGCCATGGAGGTCTCCCTGCCCCAGCAGAGCCCCCAGGAGCGGGCGAATCTCGGCCAGTGGGCCAGGGAGCACGATCTCTATATTTCGGTGGGGTCCGATTTTCACTTCCCCTCCAACTGGACCGAGCTTGGCCGCCACCTCTGGCTCCCCAAGGAGGGGATGCCGCTGTGGCTGGGTCACCCCGGTCATTTCGGGCTCACCCCCGAGGAGCATGCGGGCCTGCTGGCCAGCCGCTGACCCCCCGGGCCGGCATCTTTGATGCAGGCGAGTCTGCGTCAAACAGGTTAAGGTAGTGTCATGGGCCAAGGGGCCCTTGACCATGAAGCGGGCAACGAGCGTGCCCCCTATCGCGAGAAGAGCATATGAGTCAGCATTTTTACGTACATCCCGACAATCCCCAGGTTCGCCTCATCAGCCAGGCGGTGCAGATCCTGCAAAACGGCGGCGTCATCGTCTATCCCACCGACTCCGGCTACGCCCTGGGCTGCCAGATGGGCAACAAGGATGCCCTGGAGCGCATCTGCCGCATCCGTCGCATCGAGCCTAACCACGACTTCACCCTGGTGTGCCGGGATCTCTCGGAGATCTCCACCTATGCCAAGGTGGACAACACCGCCTTCCGGCTGGTCAAGAACAACACCCCCGGACCCTACACCTTCATCTTCAAGGCCACCAAGGAGGTGCCGCGCCGCCTCATGAACGAGAAGAAGAAGACCATCGGCATCCGGGTCCCGGCCAACAACATCGCGCTGGCCTTGCTCGAGGCCCTCGGTGAGCCGCTGCTCTCCACCACCCTGATCCTGCCGGGCTCCGAGATGGCGGAGTTCGACCCCGAGGAGATTGCCGACAAGCTCGGCAAGCAGCTGGATCTGGTGGTCAACGGCGGGTATCTGGGCGAGCAGCCCACCACTGTGGTGGACTTCTCCGACGACGAGCCCGTGCTGCGTCGCCGCGGTGCCGGGGATCCGACGCCGTTTGAGTGATCTTGCCGACCCCGTGCCCGCGCTGACAACCCCCGCGGGCACGACGGGGGAGGCTTCCCTTCCCCCGCCCATCGCCACCGTGCTGGGGCAGCCCTACCATGAGCTGCCCCAGGACTTGTTCATCCCCCCCGATGCGCTGGAGGTGTTTCTCGACACCTTCGAGGGGCCGCTGGATCTCTTGCTCTACCTCATCCGGCGCCAGCAGCTCGACATCCTCAACTTGCCCATCCTGCAGATCACCGCCCAGTACATGGAGTACGTGGATCTGATGCAGGGCCTCAACCTCGAGCTGGCGGCGGAATACCTGCTGATGGCGGCCTGGCTCGCGGAGATAAAGTCCCGCCTGCTGCTACCCAAGGCCCCGGAGCTGGAAGACGAGGAGGAGGGGGAAGATCCCCGCGTCACCCTCATTCGTCGCCTGCAGGAGTACGAGCGCTACAAGCTGGGGGCGGAGCGGGTCAATGCCCTGCCGAGGGTGGAGCGGGAGATCTTCGTCGCCGCCGCCATGGCGCCGGATTTTGGTGCCTTGAAGCCATTGGCGCCCGATGTTTCTCTGGTTGAACTCGCCCTTTACATGCAAAGTGTGGTAAAACGCGCGACTCATTTTGAACATCACCAGATCCGCCGCGAGCAGATCCCTACCCGGGTACGGATGGCGGAGATCCTCGCCATGCTCTCCCTGGGCCAGACCCTGCGCCTGGAGCAGGTGCTGCGGGCCGAGGAGGGGCGCATGGGGGTGCTGGTGACCTTCCTGGCCCTGCTGGAGCTGTGCAAGGAACAATTGATCTGGATCTTGCAGGCGGAGCCCCTGGGCCCCATCCATTTTGCCCTGGCCAGTCAGGGGAAAGGGGAGGAGCATGAGCATCTACACTGAGCGAGGGGCGGCCCCAGGGGCGCGGACCCGGGAGGTCCACCGTGGCGCTGCCTGCTGAACGATTGAAGACCCTGATCGAGGCGGCGATCTTCGTGGCGGGGCGTCCCCTCACGGTGAGCGAAATCAAGGGCAGCGTGCTCTCGGACTACCCGGTCACCGGCCGCTATGTCCAGCTGCTGCTGGCAGAGCTCAGACAGGATTACAGCGAGCGGGGGGTCGAGCTCAAAGAGGTGGCCTCCGGCTGGCGTTTCCAGGCCCGCCAGGAGTATGCCGAGGAGCTGTCGCGCCTGTGGAGCGAGCGGGCTCCCCGTTATTCCCGCGCCGTGATGGAGACGCTGACGCTGATTGCCTATCGTCAGCCCATCACCCGGGCGGAGATAGAAGCCATCCGCGGGGTGGCGGTGTCGAGCCAGATCGTCAACACCCTCAAGGAGCGTGGCTGGGTGCGCAGCATCGGCCACAAGGAGGTGGCGGGTCGCCCCGAGCTGCTCGCCACCACCCGTGAATTTCTGGACTATTTCAACCTGCAGAGTCTGGAGCAGCTCCCCGAGCTGGATCCCGAGCTGCAGGCCCCCTTGTCGCTCATGCCGGGCGAGGGCGGTGACGGTCAGCCTCTGGCAGGCCGTGCTGAGCATGAACATGGTGGGGAGGCCAACGGGGCCTTCCCACAAGAGCCAAGGTTGTCCGCGATGTCGGCGGGCAGCGATCAACAATCAGGTAAACCCGATGAGTGAAAAACTGCAAAAAGTATTGGCCCGCGCGGGTCAAGGCTCCCGTCGTGAGATGGAGGCCCTGATCACCGCAGGTCGGGTCAGCGTGGATGGCAAGGTCGCCACGCTGGGGGATCGCGTCGAAGTGAACGCCGTGATCCGGGTGGATGGCCACCAGGTCAAGACCCGCGCCGCAGAGGAAGTGATCTGCCGCGTGCTGGCCTACCACAAGCCCGAAGGGGAGATGTGTACCCGCCACGATCCGGAAGGACGTCCCACCGTGTTTGATCGTCTGCCCAAGATGGATGGCGCCCGCTGGATAGCGGTCGGCCGCCTCGACGTCAACACCTCCGGTCTCTTGCTGTTCACCACCGACGGCGAGCTGGCGAACCGCCTGATGCACCCGAGCCACGAAGTGGAGCGGGAATACGCGGTGCGCGTCTTTGGCGAGATCACCGAAGCCATGTTGCAGCGCCTGCGCAAGGGCGTGCAGCTGGAAGACGGCATGGCCAAGTTCAACAAGATCAAGCCGGCCGGCGGTGAAGGGCTGAACCAGTGGTTCAACGTCACCCTGACCGAGGGCCGCAACCGGGAAGTGCGCCGCCTGTGGGAGTCCCAGGAAGTACAGGTGAGCCGCCTGATGCGTATCCGCTACGGCGACGTCAAGCTGGATCGCGGCATCCCCCGCGGCGGCTGGCAGGAGCTGAAACTGCCCGAGGTGAACTACCTGCGCGGCCTGGTCAACCTGCCCAACGAGACCGAGTCCAAGGTCGATTTGCAGCAGGATGGCAAGAGCACTCGCCACAAGCAGGCCGCCCAGATCCGTCGCGCCGTGAAGCGCCACAAGGAGATGCAGGGCAAGGAGCCGCGCGCCCGTGCCACCACCGCCCGTCGCAAGCCGACCTCCTCCACCCGCAATTCCGGCACCGGCAGCAAGTAAGGCGCCGCCACGGGCCGCTCGCCCCGGACACGCCACAAGCCCGCACCCCAAGGTGCGGGCTTTTTTGTTTTCTGCTCCTGCCGGGCTCCTTGAGACTGAATCGCACAGGGGAGAGAAAGGGCCAGGCAAGCTCCTCCCCCTTTTGAAGGGGGAGGCTGGGAGGGGGTGAGTAGTTGTTATGCTGACGGGGTCATAGTCGGAGGAATACTGTCATGAACGAGAAGCCAGTTCGTGTTTTCAACCGCGAGGCAACGCTGGATAAACGGCGTGAACAACGAAGCAATCCAACAGAGCCTGAATGGCGATTGTGGCAGGCGCTTCGGGCTGGGCAACTCGGAGTCAAGTTTCGTCGTCAGCAAGGTATAGGCCCATACATTGCGGATTTTTACTGCCCCGGGCGGTTGTTGGTCATTGAGGTTGATGGCGACAGCCATTTCGACATGCGGGGTTTGCGTCATGACAAGCGACGGGATGCCTACATGGCGGCCCTGTCGCTGACGGTACTGAGATTTAGCAACAGGGAGGTGATGGAAAATCTACCCGGGGTGGTTGTCTCTATTCGGGCATGGCTTGATCGCGTCTGACCCCACCCCAGCCCTCCCCTTGCCAGGGGAGGGGGCTAGAGTGCCCTCTGTACGGGCTGGAAAGCGCCATACACTTCCTTTTTTTGAAGGGGAGGTGGTTGCAGACGGGGATGTGCATCAGGATGGTTGCCCTGCCGGGACGGGCTTGTTAGCCTTTCGCGCACAAAGACAGGAGAAACCAATGAGCAAGGTACTGGATGAGCTGCTGGCGTTGCTGGCGCTCGAAAAGATCGAGGAGGGCCTGTTTCGGGGCCAGAGCCAGGATCTCGGGTTGCGATCCGTGTTTGGCGGACAGGTGATGGGGCAGGCCTTGTCAGCCGCCAAGCAGACGGTGGCAAGCGACCGCCAGGTCCACAGTTTCCACTCCTACTTCCTGCGCCCCGGGGATGCCAACAAGCCCATCGTCTACGACGTGGAGAACATCCGCGACGGCCAGACCGTCTCCACCCGCCGGGTCAAGGCCATCCAGAATGGCAAGCCCATCTTCTACCTCAACGCCTCCTTCCAGGTGGAGGCGGAGGGCTTCGAGCATCAGACGAAGATGCCGGCCGGCATCACGCCCCCCGAGCAGCTCAAGAGCGAGCTGGAGCTGGTGCGTCCCTACGAGCAGATGATCCCGGCGGCCCTGCGGGACAAGATCCTGTGCGAGAAGCCCATCGAAATTCGCCCCGTGACCCTGGTGGATCCCATCCGCCCGGATGTTCACGAGCCCCTTCGCTACACTTGGTTCAAGGCCAATGGCCCGGTGCCGGACGATCAGCGGGTCCACAACTACCTGCTGGCCTATGCCTCCGACTTCCACTTCCTGTTCGCCGCCCTGCAGCCCCACGGGGTCTCCTACTGGGAGCCGGACATGCAGGTGGCCACCATCGATCACTCCATGTGGTTCCACCGGGAGTTCCGGCTGGACGACTGGCTGCTCTACGTGGTGGACAGCCCGAGCGCCAGCGGCGGTCGGGGTCTGGTGCGCGGCCAGTTCTTCACCCGGGATGGGGTATTGGTGGCGAGCACCATGCAGGAAGGGGTGATCCGTCGCCGGGGCTGAGACGCCCCCTTGCGCCAACGAAAAACGGGAGCCGATGGCTCCCGTTTTTTTATTGCCTGCGCTATCAGGCTGCGTCCTGCTCGGTGCTGAGTGCTGGCTCGCCCCGGGCGAAGCGGTCGGCCCACAGGGCGATGACGCCATCACCGGTGACGTTGCAGGCGGTGCCGAAGCTGTCCTGGGCCAGGTAGAGGGCGATCATCAGGGCGATGGAGGCCTCACCGAAGCCGAGCATGGAAGTGAGCAGGCCGAGCGCGGACATGACACCGCCACCCGGTGCGCCCGGCGCGGCAATCATGATGACGCCCAGCATCATGATGAAGGGCACCATGGTGCCGTAGCCCGGAATGGCCAGGTGTTCGGAGAGGAACATCACCGCCGTGGCGCAGGTCACCAGGGTGATGGTGGAGCCGCACAGGTGGATGGTGGCGCACAGGGGCACGGTGAAGTTGGCGATGCCGTCGCTCACGCCGTTGCGCTTGCTGGCTTGCAGGGCCACCGGAATGGTGGCGGCGCTGGACATGGTGCCAAGGGCGGTGAAGTAGGCGGGCAGCATGTTCTTGATGAGCATGACGGGGGAGCGCCCCTGGGCGAGGCCGGTGCCGACGAACAGGACGCAGAGCCAGATCCAGTGCATGACGATGGCCATCACCAGCACTACCCCGAAGGTCTTGAGGGTGGCGAAGACGGTGCCTTCCACCGTCATCTCGACGAAGACGCCGGCGATGTAGAAGGGGAGCAGGGGAATGATCACGCGTGCCAGCAGGCGGTCGATGATGTCACGGCCCTGATCGGCGACCCGGCGCAGGTCGGTGGCCTGGGTGGCGCTGATGCCGATGCCGAACACGAAGGCGGCGGCCAGGGCCGACATCACCCCGAACAGGGGCGGGATCTCGAGATTGATGTAGGAAGCGAGCTTGGTGGCAGCCTCGGCGGTGGGCTCGGCGGCCGTGGTCAGGTGCGGGATCAGGTGGCTCGCCACGGTGAAGGCGAACAGGCCCGCCAGTATGGTGGAGCAGTAGGAGAGCCCCACCGTCTTGCCCAGCAGCTTGCCGGAGTTCTTCGGCAGGCTGGCGATGCCGCTCATGATGAAAAAGAGGATGATGAGCGGGATGGTGAAGGTGATGAGCTGGCCTATCACCGTCTTGGCGGTGAACAGCACGCGGGCGACCCATTCGGGGGCATAGAGACCGAGCAGCAGGCCGGCGAGGATACCGGCAACCAGATTGAGAACGAGTTTCATGGGGGAATCCAGGTGTTGGTGTCTGATTTGTTATTTAATTTTGAATTTAATGCCGCTTTTTAACACAAACGCCGCATCTTGTCTGCTTTATGGTGGTTAACTTAGGGTTAAATATTGTTAACGGGCTGAATGCCGTGAGGTGTCACTGTCCCCGGGGGCTTTCGCGGATCAGCGCCGCACCAGCAAGGCGTGCAGCCAGGGGCCGTTCACCTCATCTTTCCCCACCCAGTTATGGTGCAGGGTGAAGGGGAGGGGAGCGATCAGGCGTCGCAGCCCCGCCTCGTCGAGCCGGGTCTGCAAGGGATATTCCCCCGACCGTGGCAGCGGTTCGCCCTCCCCGTGGGGGAAGG
The DNA here is from genome assembly GCF_014168615.1 of Aeromonas sp. WP2-W18-CRE-05. Lineage (NCBI taxonomy): Bacteria > Pseudomonadati > Pseudomonadota > Gammaproteobacteria > Aeromonadales > Aeromonadaceae > Aeromonas > Aeromonas sp. WP2-W18-CRE-05. Next base: position 1,638,731 of record NZ_AP021917.1, read on the forward strand.
AGGCGTAGAGGGGGCCCCCGGCCTTGAGCAGGGTGGCCAGATGACCGAGCGCCGGGGCTATCTCGTGTTCGAGCAGACAGGGGAGGGAGCCGCTGGCCCAGATGCCGTCATAGGGAACGACGCTTTGCATCTGCTCGAAGCGGCAGACCCGCACCGGCTGGCCACACAGGCGCGAGGCGGCGGCGGCCTGCGCCCGGCTCGCATCGAAGGCGGTCACGGTGAGGTCTTGCTGGCGAAAGAGGCGCAGATCCTCTCCTGCCCCGCAACCGGCCTCCAGCAGATGACGGCCGCTGCCCAGCAGGGCCAGGAAGAGGGCATGGGCGCCTGCCACGAGGGCGGGGCGAGGGGCGGCGTCGTGCGCCGGCGCGGGGGCGTGTGGCAAGGGTGTCGGGCTCATCGTGGTGGGGGGCGTTACTCTAGCAGGTTTGCCCCCGGCTGTTGAGCATTGGCGGGGGCGGCGCGTCTTGCCGACTCAGGGGTGGCGGCGAAGGGTGGGGCTCGCGATGAGGGTGAACAGGGTATCGAGGAGGAAGTCCGACTCTTCAATCAGATCGATGCGATCCGGGAAGTGCAGCCAGTTGATGATGTAGCCGTCCAGGGTGCAGTGGAGCAGGGTGGCGGCGCGGCGCAGATCCAGCCCCTCGGGCAGTTGGCCGCGACGCACGGCATTGGCCAGGGTGATCTCCAGATCCCGGAAGAAATTCATGGATTGCAGGTGCATGTGCTCGCGCATGACGGCGGCCTCTCCCTCCATGGATTCCAGATTGAACATGATGGTGAACATCTGCTGGTGGGCGGGCTCGGTGCTGATCTTGAGCATCACCTCCTTGAGAAAGCTGCGCAGCTTGCCCAGAGGATCCGGCTCCGCCTCGTCGACGCAGGCATCGAGCTGGTGGGAGAGGGGGGCACACAGCTCCTCCCACAGGGTGACGAACAGCTCTTCTTTATTCTTGAAGTGCCAGTAGATGGCGCCCCGGGTGAGGTCCGTCGCCTTGGCGATATCGGTCAGGCTGGTGCGTGCCAGCCCCTGTTGGCAGAAGAGATCCAGGGCCGTGCTCATGATGTTGCAGCGGGTTTGCTGCGCCTCTTCTTTGGTGCGTCTGGCCATTGACTCCGGTCCTGTTTAAAAGTGAAAAAAGTTTCTTACATACATTCATGAATGTATGTATATTGCCTCATCTTCGCCGTTTTACCAACAGGGGCCTTATAAACCCTGTGGTTTTGTCACTTCTTTTTGATTGAAACTGAGGTTCAGAGACTTGATGCATAAACATATTCTCGCACGTTCGGTCGGCCTTGCCTTGCTGGCAAGCGGCCTGCTGGCTGGCTGTGGTGACAAGGACGGGGCCCAGCAGGCCATGGGGGAGATGCCTCCCGCCGCCGTGGACGTGGTCACCCTCCATACGGCCCCCCTGCAACTGTTGTCCGAGCTCACCGGCCGCACCGCCCCCCTGCGGGTAGCCGAGGTGCGTCCCCAGGTGAACGGCATCATCCTCAAGCGCCTGTTCACCGAGGGGAGCGACGTCAAGGCCGGTCAACTGCTCTATCAGATTGATCCCGCCGTCTATCAGGCCGAAGTGGCTTCCGCCAAGGCCAACCTCGCCAAGGCCGAGGCCAACGAGCGCAGCGCCCGCCTCAAGGCCCAGCGCTACGCCGAGCTGGTGAAGGTGAAAGCCATCAGCAGCCAGGAGTATGACGACGCCGACGCGGCCTGGAAACAGCAGCTGGCCGAGATCGGGGCCGCCAAGGCCGCATTGCAGACCGCCAACATCAACCTGGCTTACACCCGCATCACGGCCCCCATCAGCGGCCGCATCGGCAAGTCGGCGGTGACCGAGGGTGCCCTGGTCACCGCCCAGCAGGCGGACAGCCTCACCTCCATCTCCCAGCTCGATCCCATGTACGTGGACGTGCGCCAGTCCACCGCCGACCTGCTGCGCCTCAAGCGCCTGGTGGCCGAGGGCAAGCTGACCCAGGGGGAGAAGGACGGGGCCGGTGTCAGCTTCCAGCTGGAAGATGGCAGCCAGTATGGCGAGAAAGGAGCCCTCCAGTTCTCCGACGTGACCGTGGACGAGGCGACCGGCATGGTGACCCTGCGGGTGATCGTGCCCAACCCGGATCAACTGCTGTTGCCCGGCATGTTCATGCGCGCCACCCTGCAGGAGGGCGAGCGCCCGCAAGGCCTGCTGGTGCCCCAGACTGCCGTGACCCGTACCCCCAAGGGCGGTGCCACCGTCATGGTGGTGACGGCGGACAACAAGGTGGAACTGCGTGAAGTGCAGGTCGGCCGCATGTCCGGCGACAGCTGGGTGGTGGAGTCCGGTCTCAAGGCTGGCGAGAAGGTGATCGTCGCCGGTCTGCAGAAAGTCAAACCCGGGGTCGTGGTGGCGCCCACTGAACGTGCCGGTAACAGCGCACAACAGACCCCGGCAACCAAGCAGTAGGATGGAGTAGTCGCCTCATGGCACGTTTTTTCATAGATAGACCCATTTTCGCCTGGGTGATCGCCCTGGTGATCATGCTGGCCGGGGCCATGGCCATCATCGGCCTGCCGGTGGCCCAGTACCCGACCATCGCCCCGCCGGCGGTTGGCATCTCCGCCAGCTACCCGGGGGCCTCCGCCAAGACGGTGGAAGACTCGGTGACCCAGATCATCGAGCAGAACATGACCGGGCTGGATCACCTGCTCTACATGTCGGCGCAATCCGACTCGTCAGGGAACGTCAGCGTGACCCTCACCTTCAAGCCGGGCACGGATCCCGACATCGCCCAGGTGCAGGTGCAAAACAAGCTGCAACAGGCCATGTCGCTCCTGCCCCAAGAGGTGCAGCAACAGGGCGTGCGGGTACAGAAGACCTCCAGCAGCTTCCTGATGGTGGCCGCCTTCATCTCCACCGATGGCGCCATGACCAACGATGACCTGGCGGACTATGTGGTAGCCAACATCAAGGAGCCCCTGAGCCGTCTGGACGGGGTCGGTGACATCACCTTGTTCGGCAGCCAGTACTCCATGCGTGTCTGGCTCGATCCCCACAAGCTCAACCGGGTGCAGATGACCCCGGCCGACATTCAGGCCGCCATCAAGGCCCAGAATGCCCAGGTTGCCTTCGGCAAGCTGGGGGGGACCCCTGCGGTGAGCGATCAGCAATTTACCGCCACCATCATGGGCCAGACCCGGCTCTCCACCGTGGAGGAGTTCAACAACATCCTGCTGCGGGTGAACCAGGATGGCTCCAAGGTCCAGCTCAAGGACGTGGCCCGGGTCGAACTTGCCGGTGAAAACTACGACGCGACCGCGCTCTACAACGGCCAGGCCACCGCCGCCGTCGCCATCAAGCTGGCGACCGGTGCCAACGCCCTGGACACCGCCGAGCACGTGCGGACCAAGCTGGGTGAACTCTCCGAGTACTTCCCGGCCAACATGGAGATCGTCTATCCCTACGACACTACGCCGTTCGTGAAGATCTCCATCGAGGAGGTGGTGCAGACCCTGATCGAGGCGATCTTCCTGGTGTTCTGCGTCATGTATCTGTTCTTGCAGAACTTCCGGGCGACCCTGATTCCGACCATCGCGGTGCCCGTGGTCCTGCTCGGCACCTTCGGGGTGATGGCGGCCTTCGGCTTCTCCATCAACACCCTGACCATGTTCGGTCTGGTGCTCGCCATCGGCCTCTTGGTGGATGACGCCATCGTGGTGGTGGAAAACGTGGAGCGTCTGATGAGCGAGGAGGATCTCTCCCCCCTCGAGGCGACCCGCAAGTCCATGACCCAGATCACCGGCGCCCTGGTGGGCATCGCCCTGGTGCTGTCGGCGGTGTTCGTGCCCATGGCCTTCTTCGGTGGCTCTACCGGTGCCATCTATCGCCAGTTCTCCCTCACCATCGTCTCGGCCATGGTGCTCTCGGTGCTGGTGGCCTTGATCCTGACCCCGGCCCTGTGCGCCACCCTGCTCAAACCCATGAAGCACGGTGAATTCGGCGCCCAGCGCGGTTTCTTCGGCTGGTTCAACCGCTTCTTCGACACCAACGCCAACCGTTACCAGAACGGCGTGCGCAAGGTGATCAAGCAGGGCACCCGCTACGGCATCATCTATCTGGCCATGCTGGCGGTGCTGGCGGTGCTCTTCATGCGCATGCCCACCTCCTTCCTGCCGGAAGAGGATCAGGGGGTCATCATGTCCATGGTGCAGCTCCCGGTGGGGGCAACCAAGGAGCGGACCGAGGTGGTGCTCGGGGAGATGCGCGACTACTTCCTCGGGAACGAGAAGGAGAACGTGGACTCCGTGCTGACGGTGGCGGGCTTCAGCTTCGCCGGTAGCGGTCAGAACAGCGGCATGGCCTTCATCAAGCTCAAGGACTGGAGCGAGCGCAAGGGAGAAGAGCGCAGCGCCAATGCCATCATCGGCCGCGCCATGGGGTTCCTGTTCAGCATCAAGGAAGCCCAGGTCTTCGCCTTCAACCTGCCCCCCATTCCGGAACTCGGCACGGCCACCGGCTTCGACTTCTTCCTGCAGGACCGTGGCGGTCTGGGTCATGAGAAGCTGATGCAGGCGCGCAACCAGCTGCTCGGCATGGCGGCGCAGGATCCCAACCTGGTGCGGGTACGCCCGAACGGGATGGAAGACACGCCCCAGCTCGACATCAAGATCGATTACGAGAAGGCGCTGGCCCAGGGGCTCTCCATCACCGACATCAACAACACCCTGTCGGCGGCCTGGGGCTCCTCTTATGTGAACGACTTCGTCGACAGAGGCCGGGTCAAGAAGGTCTATCTGCAGGCGGATGCCCCTTTCCGGATGAACCCGGAAGATCTGAAGCTGTGGTACGTGCGCAACAGCGCGGGCCAGATGGTGCCCTTCTCCGCCTTTGCCAGCACGGAGTGGAGCTTCGGCTCGCCCCGTCTTGAGCGCTACAACGGTGTCTCCGCCATGGAGATCGTCGGTGAGGCGGCCCCGGGCAAGAGTACGGGTGATGCCATGGCGGCCATCGAGGAGATGGTGAAGCAGTTGCCGGAAGGGATCGGCATCGAGTGGACCGGCCTCTCCTTCCAGGAGCGTCAGGCAGGCTCCCAGGCGCCGGCCCTGTACGCCATCTCGCTCCTGGTGGTCTTCCTCTGTCTGGCGGCCCTCTACGAGAGCTGGAGCATTCCGTTCTCGGTCATGCTGGTGGTGCCGCTCGGGGTGCTGGGGGCCATTTTGGCCGCGACCCTGCGCGGGCTTGAGAATGACGTCTACTTCCAGGTGGGCCTGCTCACCACGATCGGGCTGTCGGCCAAGAACGCCATCCTCATCGTCGAGTTCGCCAAGGAGCTGCACGACAAGGGGATGAGGCTTGGGGATGCGGTGGTGGAGGCCTCGCGTCAGCGTCTGCGCCCCATCCTGATGACCTCGCTCGCCTTCATCCTGGGGGTACTGCCCCTGGTGATCAGCACCGGGGCGGGCGCCAGCAGCCGAAACGCCATCGGGACCGGCGTGATGGGGGGGATGATCAGTGCCACCGTGCTCGCCATCTTCTTCGTGCCGCTGTTCTTTGTGCTGGTGATGCGCTATTTCACCGAACGCAAGCATGCCGGGGAAGAGTGTGTCCACACCAAGGAGATCAACCATGACTAAGACCCTGATCGCCCTGGGCGTGACCCTGATGATGGGGGGCTGCTCCATGGTCCCCGACTACCAGCGCCCCGAGCTGCCCCAAGGCGTCTCCTGGCAAGCTGACCTGGCCGCCGGGGAACTTGCCCCCTGGCGCCAGCAGTTCCAGGACCCGGCCCTGCAGACGCTGATCGGCACCGCCCTTGAGAGCAACCGGGATCTGCGCCTGGCAGCCCTCAACGTCGAGGCCTACGAGGCGAAATACCGTATCCAGCGGGCGGCCCAGTTGCCGACCCTGGCCGCCAGTGGCAGCGGCACCCGCCAGCAGGGATCCGACGATCTCAGTAGTACGGGGCAGGGCACCATCAGCAGCCAGTACGGCGCCAACATCGGCATCACCGCCTATGAGCTGGATCTGTTTGGCCGGATCCAGAGCCTGAAAGATCAGGCCCTTGAGACCTATCTGGCGCAAATCGAGACCCAGCGCAGCACCCAGATTGCGCTGGTGGCCTCGGTGGCCAATGCCTACTTCACCTTGCTGGCGGATCAGGAGTTGCTGGCCCTGAGCCAGGCGACCCTCGCCACCGAGCAGGAGAGCTATGCCCTGACCGAGCACAAATACCGCCTGGGCGCCGCCTCCGAGATGGAGCTGGCCCAGGGACGCACGGCACTGGAAAACGCCAAGGTCAGCCAGGCGCAATACCAGCGTCTGGTGAAGCAGGACAGAAACGGTCTGGCCCTGCTGCTTGGCACCGATATCCCGGTACTGGCGGCACAACCGGCCACCCTGGCCGAGGTGAAACTGGCGCCGATCCCGGTGGGGGCTCCCTCCAGCCTGTTGCAGCAACGCCCGGACATCCTGGCGGCGGAGCACAACCTGAAGGCGGCCAACGCCAACATAGGGGCGGCCCGCGCCGCCTTCTTCCCGACCATCTCGCTCACCGCGACGGCTGGCACCGCCAGCAACCAGCTGAGCGGTCTGTTTGACGGCGGCACCGGCACCTGGACCTTCATGCCCCAGATCAATCTGCCCATCTTCGATGGCGGCAAGCGCGTTGCGGATCTGGACGTGGCCGAGGTGGGGACCAGGCAGGCGGTGGCGAGCTACGAGAAGAGCATCCAGACCGCCTTCAAGGAGGTCGCGGACACCCTCGGTGCCCAGGCGGACTACGCGCAGCAGTTGCAGGCGCAACAGGCACTGGTGGATGCCAACCAGACCTACTTCAGGCTGGCGGAGGTGCGTTACGAGCAAGGGGTGGACAGCTACCTGACCCGCCTCGATGCCCAGCGCTCCCTGTTCAGCGCCAAGCAGGGGCTCATCAGCACCCGGCTCGCCCAGCTGAGTAACCAGGTCGCCCTCTACAAGGCCGTCGGTGGCGGCTGGCAGGCGCCGAAGGACGCAGAGTTGGCATCAGACAAACAGGGTTGACCCGTCGGGGTTGACGTAAAAAGCATCAGGGGTGAACCACTAGGTTCGCCCCGTTTTTTATCTGTCATGTCGAGAAGCCAAATCGAGGCAGGTGACAACGGCGCTCCCTGCCCGGGGCAGGGAGCGGGCAGGAGGTGCCCCACGCTCATGGGCGCCGTCCTCGGCAGCCATCATGGCCCGCCTGGAGGTGACTACCTCATCGCCGTCATCCGTTGCGCCGGACCCAGGAGATGCCATTTATCGCATAAGCTGAGCAGTAATTATTCTTTCAAAGAATAAATGGTCGGCTCTTATAGTCAGTCACTCGCCCCTCATTCCAAGGATGTGAAATGAAACGACTCGTGCCCGCCACCCTGCTTGTTGCAGGACTGGCTCTCGCCCCGCTGGCCCAGGCGACCACCCTGCTCAACGCCTCCTATGACGTGATGCGCGATTTTTACAAGGAGTACAACGGAGCCTTCCTGAAGCACTGGCAGGCCGAAGGCGGGGAGCCACTGCAGATCAACATGTCCCACGGCGGATCGAGCAAGCAGGCGCGCGCCGTCATCGACGGCCTGCCCGCCGATGTCATCACCATGAACATGGCCACCGACATCAACGCCCTCGCCGAGCATGGGGGCCTGGTGCCCAAGGGGTGGGCGGATCGCCTGCCGGATCACAGCGCCCCCTTCACCTCGGCCACCGTGTTCATCGTGCGAAAGGGCAACCCCAAGGGGTTGAAGGATTGGCCTGATCTGCTCAAGGAGGGGGTACAGGTCATCGTGCCCAACCCCAAGACCTCGGGGAACGGCCGCTACACCTATCTGTCTGCCTGGGGGTATGTGCTGGAGCAGGGGGGCGATGAAGATGCGGCCAGGGCATTTGTCGGGAAGCTGTTCAAGCAGGTTCCCGTGCTCGACACCGGCGGCCGCGCCGCCACCACCACCTTCATCCAGAACCGCATAGGGGACGTGCTGGTCACGTTCGAAAACGAAGCCGAGATGATTGCCCGGGAGTTCGGTCGTGGCAGCTTCGAGGTGGTCTATCCGAGCGTCACCGCCGTGGCCGAGCTGCCGGTGTCAGTGGTGGACAAGGTGGTCGACAAGCAGGGTACCCGCAAGGAGGCCGAAGCCTATCTGGCCTATCTCTGGTCCGACGAAGGCCAACGCATCGCTGCCAGCAACTATCTACGCCCGCGCAACCCGGCGATCCTCGCCGAGTTTGCAGACCGTTTCCCGAACGCCACCTTCCTCGACGTGGTGAAGACCTTCGGCGCGTGGCCTGTGATCCAGCGCACTCACTTCAAGGAGGGCGGGGTGTTCGACCAGATCTATGCCCAGCGCTGAGGGGCCTCTGGATAACGATGCTCACCCAGGTGCAGCCGGGGCGTGGCTGCCTGGCTGCCCTCTCTGTCGGTGGGGCCAGGTTGGTGCGTCAGGCTCTGAAAGATGAACAGGACCGTCTCGGATGGTGGGGGAGGGTGTTCTGGCGCAGTCACTTCGGCGTCTTGGCCAGAGACCCGAGACAAACAGCACGAAGGGTTGGCCTCGCACTGAGGCCAACCCTTCGTCTGTCTGGTGCCGGTAATAGGAGTCGAACCTACGACCTTCGCATTACGAAAGCAAACTGCAATTCATATAAATCAATAGCTTTTTCTATTTAATAGGGTTTATGCCACAATCTTGCCACACTCAGCAGCAAGTTATGGTATTTGGCTATGGCAACGTTCCGTAAGCGCGGCCCCTATCAATGGGAAGCCCAGGTACGCCGCAAGGGGTATCCGGCTCAGAGTAAAACCTTCAACACAAAGGCGGAGGCGGAGGCCTGGTCTAAAGTCATTGAATCTGAGATGACCCGAGGGATTTGGGTCAGCAGAGCCGAAGCTGAAGCAACCTCGCTTTATGAGGCTCTATGCCGCTATGAAACTGAGGTTGTTCCGCATAAAAAGGGAGCCGTGCAAGAGCTCTCACTGATCCGCATCTACAAGACATTACCTTTGTCATCACGCGCATTGGCATCCATTCGTGGAGCGGATGTTGCAAAGCTAAGAGACGAGTGGCTGAAAGATTATCAACCTGCAACAGTCCTCCGGCGGCTTGCCCTGCTCTCCCACGTCTTCAACATGGCCCGTAAAGAATGGGGAATGGAAAGTCTATCCAATCCATTGGAGCTAATTCGTAAGCCCCAAGCTGATAACGCACGTACAAGGCGTATAGCAGCTTCTGCAACGTCAGCACATTGTCCCCAGAGCCAGGATGAAGAAAGCGCACATAGAGCATCAGAAGGTGAAATAGAGCGGATCATCGCTGCCAGTAGCTCAAGGGTCTTACCATCGTTGGTCATACTGGCATTGGAAACAGCCATGCGGCGGAGTGAGCTGGTTAGCTTGCGCTGGGAGCACATCGATCTGGAACGCAGAGTTGCACACCTGCCATCGACCAAAAATGGCAGTGCGCGTGATGTGCCACTTTCAACTCGCGCGGTTGTTACTCTGCAATCTATGGGAGTCACTGCTACAGGTAGAGTTTTTGATATCAGACCTGATGCGGTAACGCGAGCTTTTGAACGGGCAGTCCAGCGCGCTAGACAGACCTACGAGCTAGAGTGTAAAGCCCAAGGTGTGATGCCAGTAACCAACTTTCTCAGTGACCTGCGTTTCCACGATCTGCGCCATGAAGCCACTTCTCGTCTGGCTGAGATATTTCCTATGCACGAACTCACAAAGATCACCGGACATAAAGACCCGAGAATGCTAATGCGGTACTATCATCCAAGAGCGGAAGACTTAGCCAGAAAGCTATCATGACTAACCATCTTTTATTATGCTCATTTGTACGACTTTATAATCATTGTCATTCAAAAAATTGGTTGTGATGAAGCATCCAGAGCAATTACAATAATTACAATTTTTTAAATTAAACATTCATATTAGTTTAACGAAATGAAGTTTGAGGTGATATATGTCTGACTATTGTTTTTATACACATGATGCCTTAGCCATTGCAGAGCGAGTAAACATAAAAGAACAAATTGATAGCTTTGCAGAGGAACATAAAAAACAAACTTATGTATTATGCAAGCCCCTATCCAAAGAAGATGCATCTTATGAATATAATGATGCTTTAGCCATATTCTCCAGCGGAATGAAGCCATGCTTAATCAACACTGGCGGAGATGAAAAAAAATTCAATTATTTTGTGGATGATTTCTTGGAAGATGTGTCATTCTTGGCAGAAAAATTTAAATATAGAGAAAAAATTGGAAGAAAAAGAGATTGGGAGAAGTACTTTCAGATTGTTGATCTAGGTGATTTAGATTTAGATTCATATTTGGCTGACAAAGTGTTGGCTAGGCACGTTGATCTCATTACATCTTTAATTGTCGGTAGTATTAATGATGTTTCAAGAATAAAGATTGAAACCGATAACTTACTTGATAGCGTAAAGTCAAAAATAATACTTTTTGATACTGATCAAACCAGTTTTGTATTCAAAACTGGCCCAGAGAAAAAATTTGTAATCCAGGGATTGGCTGGCTCAGGAAAAACAGAGCTATTACTACATAAGGTCAAGGAGATTTTTGCGCATGACACAGACTCAAGAATTGCATTTACTTGTTTTAATAAGATTTTAGCTAAAACAATGAAAAGTAGAATTCCCGAGTTTTTCGACTTCATGCGAGTTGACAGACAGATTGAGTGGGATTCTAAGTTTTTTTGCTTCCAGTCATGGGGTAGTGGAAAAGATCCTCATTCAGGAATGTATCGTTATATTTGTCATTTTTATAACATTCCATTCGGAACATACGGCTCAGGTTCATTAGATTACCATAGCCAAAAAGCCATAGAGTTCTTATCAAAGAATGGGGTACATGAAAAAGCATTTGATTACGTTTTTGTTGATGAAAGTCAAGATTTTCCTGCAAGTTTTTTACAACTATGTGAGTTGGTTACATCTAAAAAAGTATTCATTGCTGGGGATGTATTTCAAAATATATTCAGACCGATTGATGAAGGTGTCAGCACAGCCAATATGGTCTTGAAAAAATGCTATAGAACAGACCCTAAAAACTTGATGTTTTCTCATGCGTTAGGTATGGGATTGTTTGAAAAACCTGTCCTGAGATGGTTGAAGCCGGAGGAATGGGATGCATGTGGTTACAATTACAATGATAGCGATGGAAGAGCACATTTAACACGTGACCCTCTAAGACGATTTGAAGACATACCGAGTGACTATCCAAGTACCTCGCTACATATTTTAGAGGAGAGTGCTGATATCTCCGATAACATAATAGCGATGATCCAAAGCATTAGAGATAGATATCCTTCAGTAGAGCAAGGTGATATCGCTGTAATCTTTATAGATACAGAAAATTACATTTATGATGAAATCTCAAAGTTAAGACTGAAAATTAAAAGCCAATATAATTGGGAATCCAATGTCTCATTTGAGACAAAAAACAGACTAACAGATAAACTATTTATATCTAATATCAATAATGCTAAGGGCCTAGAATTTCCTTTTGTAATTTGCTTCGCCAAACAACTTAGGTATTATCCTAGCTTTCGAAATGCTCTTTATACGATGATGGCCAGGTCATTTTTAGAAAGTCATCTGTTATTAAGCCATGATACTGACTCTGCCGTATTTGAGACTATCTCAACAGGCTTAGAACAGTTAACAGCAAGTAATGAGTTGAATGTTCGAGTACCAACTGCAGAGGAAATTGAAAAACAGAAGGATCTGTTTGTTTTGGCAGAAGGTCTTTCTATAGAGAAAACTGTAAAACGTTACTGTGAGTCAAGAAAAGCCACACCTCGGTTAGTTGCCAAAATTATCAGCACAGTATCTACAATGCTTGAGGGGATAGAAGATTATTCAGAGGAATATCTCTTAACAATTGTTGAAGCTGAGTACATCCGGAATAGAAAACTATGAGTGTTTATTTATTCACAGATATACCTGATTACCATCTGGATGACTTTGTGGCAGTAAGGAACTCTTATGATAACTTTCTTAATGTATTAACATTGGTAGAGACTGTTAACCGTTGTGGTCACTGCCGTACTGAAAATGAAGATGAAGCAGTTTTTGCTATATTTACTGGCAATACAACTCGGATTTTGATTAAAAAGGATTTAGGCTTTTATACTATGTGCCTACCATTTCAAATAATTGATTTTGGTGGAAACATTAGCTTTAACTACGATGAGTATAACATGCCGATAACCGCATTATTTATCTCTATAATGAGAAGTTGTGTCGAAGCCTGTCGGGACTATGGATACTCACATGAAGATATAATAGAAAATATAGTAGTGAACTACAACATTGATGTGAGAGCTGCAGTTAATTATTGTGATATATTCACAAGCTTGATGACTGAAGATCATGGTTATTTTAGATTTGATGATGACGATAAAAATAAAAATGGACGAATCCATCCAAGATACCATTTTGATTTCTACTATAAAAACTCATCTTCAATTAAGATTGGAGTTGATAGAAACATAGGGTTTGATTTTTTCAAACGATTGTTTGACCATACATCAGAAAGACCTTACATCAAATAAAGCACCACTTAATATTATGACTTAACATATAAAACGATATTGATGGGGAGTAGGTAGCAATGGTATGTCGCTGGTGCGGCATACCATTCAATAAATGCCATGATATTTTTATGTAATTATCAAGGTAATCCGTTGCCATATGCATCAATATTAAAGATTTTACATCAACTGTCATTTTTTATTCTTCGTTTAAGCAATTCAAGTTTCATTAGTCTACTTGACCTAACCATATCTGTACGCAGTGAATTCAACTCATGCTTGGTAAGCAGTCTCACTTTTTTATCACTTTCACGCCTCGCAGTCATTTAACTCTCACTTAATCAATTAAGATGTTTATCTTGATAGTAAATTATATTTTAAAACATAAGTGCAAACATTAAAAGTTATTTTCTATGCAGTCAGTTTATATTATATATTTCGTATTGCATTTATAATCTAGCTGCTATTCCCCCCCACAATAATTAATTAAACTTTCTATCCTATATTAGCTGTACAGCAACCCCTTTGAGCACCGTAGGTGCGAATCATGTACAGAACCTTAAGCGGCAAGCGAATTAATAATACCGTCTAACGTGTTGTTTTGCTTGGATTTTCTCTGCCTACTCTTTTTGCCGTTTTTGGATAAATACACCATTGCCCACTCCAACTTCTCTGTTATTTCCTGCCACGCACCATGGATGATGCTCGCCAATATCGGCATTAACCAAAGCGCGCTGTTTTTGGCAATCTTCAGCATCGATAACTCCGCGCTGCCAATCAGCGTCAGCGCCAGCCGACGTTTGACCAGCAAGGCCAGCAAACTAGCCCAGATCAAGCCTTCCGCTATCGCTTTTTGTCGTGTCGCGAACGCCTTCAACCGGTTATGTGATTTCAGCTCTTTGAACAACAGTTCGATCTGCCAACGGCAACGATACAATGCCATCACCTTCTCGGCTGGCCATCGCTCACGCGGAAGATTGGTCATCCATATACAGAACCGTTTTTCCTCTGCAAACCAACGTCTTATGAGTCGATATTTATACTTTCCCGAACTCACATCCAGATCCAGAACCTCGGCTCTGCAGCTTCTCCGATCGATATCCTTGAGCTTTTTTCCGAGTAACTTGGGCATTTCCCTGCCGTCCTGTCGGTAAGCTGCCTGTACTTTGGGATTGAGATTTTGACTCCCTCTGACCAGATAGCTTCCTTTGGCTTTGGTCACATCAGCAAAGTACTCGCGGCTGATGTAACCGGCATCCGCCAATAACAGTTTGTTATTTAACGAATTTGCGGCCGGAAGATGCTTGCGCTCCGATTCGGTATCCGCCGTGATACTCATCGATATCGGCGACTGGTCCAGCAAGGACATGGTCATATGACACTCTACCGCAGCGGGGCTGTGCTTATTGAATCGGCCCGGGAAATGTTCTGCCAATTGCGGATGTAACGCGAATGACGACCCGTCCTGCAGCAGTACCTGCTCAAAGCCTGCCAGTCCGTGGGCGTCCGGTAGACACTCCTTGAGGCGTAAGGCGATGGCTCGTTCAACCAGTGCGCGCATGAACAAGGGAAAACCCTGCTTGCGTAACTGGTTGTGAAAGGGTTTATACGCTATTTGGTCAGTATCATGGAGCTGCAACGCATTGAAATGGCGATGCAAACCAGCAATACCATCCACCTTGTCGCAACCAAGCCCTGAGAGCAGAGCCGGGAGTAGTCTCGCAGGCTGGATATCCCGGAGTCGCTGACAAAAACCGGTAAATTTACCGATCCGGTTGAGTTCAGAAGAGCTAAGAAGTTGCTTGAGGTACTGGGTTGCATTGATAATAGTCATGGCTTCGGGCGTGTCGGTTTTTTTTTGCGATTAAATCAGATCACAAACGAAGCCTTTTTTCTATCTATTTCAATTGGTTGTAGCTAAAGATCCTGTACATGAGGTGCGAATAAGGCTTAGTGAAGAAGCTACTCCGGCGTGCCGGTTAGCTAACTTCACACATCCTGCCCGCAATTCAGCCTTGTAATCATGAAGGAAAGCATGCATCAGCAACAAGGGAAATCATACAAATCATCTGCGGATAGGATAACCAAAGAGAAAACCTATGGTTTTCAATAGGTTTACCCACCTCTTCCATTCACTTTCCATCCCACTTCCATACACTTTACAGATTGGAGCTGAGTGATCAGGATGGAACGCCAAGGGAAAAAATTCCTCAAGCCTGGCTCCCTCACCGGCACCTATGAGGGGTTGTAAGCCGCAACCAGGGGCGCGAGGTACGCGTCGCCTTCGTCGGCCTCTTCGATACCGTGGCAGCAATTGGCCTGGACACCACTGATGACGACAATGCGCCGGTTCGCCTCTACAATGCCCCAGGGGCAGCGGAGAAGGTTGTCCAGTTGGCCGCCAAGGATGAGTACCGGCTCAACTTTGCGCTTAACTCTGTGCAGCCAGAGCATACGGAACTCACGCTTTTCGGTACCCATAGCGATATTGGTGGCGGCTACCTGGCCCAAGTCGAAAAGACGCCGATCGTTTGGGAAGCCAGACCCCAACTACACACCACTTGGCACACCAGTTGATAGCCCGGGATTTAAGGTGATTCTCCCAGAGGATCGCTGGGATAAGACCACACTCAGCAAACAAGAAGGCAAGCCAAGTGAGGCTGCCGCCGGCAAGAACGAGAAGGGCAGCACGGAATAGGGCGGACACCAGTGACACCAGGCTGGCCAGCTGCAATGATGAACCAATCAATCAACACGGAGGGCAAGCGATGTCCTTTACTGCGATCACCCTTGAGGCCGCCCTGGCCATTGAACCGGCCAAGCTATCTGGCGTCATAGACGGGATACCGGTCAACCCGACCAATCCACCAGCCAGAGACATCAAGCACGACGAGCGTGAACCCGAAGAAATGATACTGTGGTGGCGCCAACCGTACCTGCAATGGAATAGCAATGGGCACTGGGATGTTCGATGCCTCGATGGCGGCGCATGGGATCGCCCCACGTTCATAGGCAACCATGAAGAGCTGGCCAGCGCCATAGAACTGGCTAAGAAGCCTACCCGCGCCTATGCCATAGGGGAGAAGCAGGCCTTAGAGAACGGCGAGGCCCTAATGAGATCGCTGGGGCTTGATGAATGAGGCAAGGGCGCCACATCGGCGCCCTTGCTTTTTGCACAAACAATTAAAATCACGCACGAGATTGACTGCTTAGGCATAAAATCGTAACTTCATGCTTAATTGGTTTGTTTTATGGTCAATTGGAGGTGCGTAAAATGGCATTTAGAGCGAACGACGAGATTCAGCGAGGGACGGAACGGGCTGTTCGGTATCTCACCCCATCAGATGGAAACCCGGCGCAGAGGGCAGATGCCAAGGAGCTGGTGCTCAAACTGATCGAAGACTATGGGCCAGTAGTAGATTCATATCCCGTCTGGCACCCAATAGTTGATCTGCCAAACAAATACGCCGGCATACGTGATTGGGCGCGAACAGCACCATGCGAAGACATCGGGTATCACGGGCTTGATCATACGATCTACCTGGCGAACGCGATCATCACCTGCCCCTATAGCCACGCCACCAAAACAGTGCTGAACGCCGCTGCAGCCCTTAGCCATCCTGACGGGTACTTTGAGGCAGAAGAGATAGGAATCCCTCTATACAACCTGAGTGCCACTCCGATTTTGATCCGCTTTGAGTGGCTTTGTGGCCTAGAGCCAAGCAGACCGATCCCCTCCTCTGTCGCCATCCCCAAGATGCTACTAAAAGAGCTTCCTCACTGGCCAACTGCCCAATGCCCTGAGACTTGGGAGGATATGAAGGACTACCTTATGGGTTCCCCGGCCGGAAGCAGGTCATCCCTGTTTGTTACTCAGGAGACTGGCCAGGCGATGAAAACCATATGGAACACCCTCATCAAAAATGGCGTGTTCACCCCACCGCTGAATTGAGAAAGGGCACCATGATGGCACCCTTTTTCATTCGCGCTGAATTCCAGATAGGACAAAGCCCGCAAGTAGCGGGCTTTGGCCTCAAGTTACAAGGGCACGTCTGTTTCCAGAAAACCCTGTGTCTATATAAGTTATTATATGCACTTTAAAACTCCAGAACAAGGTCTTTTATGCTAAGCCATCTGACCCAGCAACGCCTGGCCACTGTTAGACACTTTTTCAGAACAAAAGATGATGACGATTTACTGGGCTGTTACGCTTGGGCTCAGGCTGTTTCCTCCGGCCTACTACCCATACTGGGTGACTTCGAAATAACCCTTCGCAATGCTTTGCATCGTTCACTCTCACTCCACTACAGCAACCAACAAGCCGACTCTTTCAACTGGATGATACCGCGCCCTAACCCGGTGCCCAACCCATTAAAACCGTTTATAACACCCCTTCACCGCATGGCTTCGCAGAGCATCCAGAACGTGCAGAGCGTGATAACCAAAAAGCCGGCCGCCACTCCAGATGACATAGTTGCAGCACTTCCGTTTGGATTCTGGGAAAACCTCATCGCTTCCCTTGATCACGTCTCTCACTCAAGGCGGCACCCCAACTTACAGTACGACATTCTGTCCGCCGCATTCCCTCACGCACCCCTCCAGCAGGGCCTACATTTCGGAGATCCACAGTTCAAACAAGATCTTACCAACCTTCTTTACAGAATCAGAGACATTAGAAATCGTGTTGGGCACCACGACGCGATCTGGAGAATCCCCGAGTTTAACAGCTCAGGTGCTGCTGGCTTCACCCCGCGCCACCCTCGCCACACTGTTATCTCGATAGCACAAGCCATCGACAAGATTGCCTGGCTGGCCGGCTGGATTGACCCCGCCATACCTGTCTACATGCAGAGAACCAGCCACTGGTCTGCACTGAAGGCGCTGCTAACTCGCCAGGCGTTGGCCACGTATAGGTTTCATGGTGGATGCAAATCTCTACATCTTGAAAGCCCTGGGAAAATGAGGCGATCTAAGCCAGAGGGCGCTAAGAAAATTGTGAGCAGGATAAAGCAGCGCAAGCTGAACAGTTACCATTTCTAATTGAAGGACGCCATATTGGCGCCCTCTCTCTTATCCCACTCCTTGGCCAGCCCGGTGAGTTAAGCAAACTCACCGGGGATTCGCCTTAACTCACTTGACCTACACCCGGCCAGCCCGACGCATCGCCATCGCCCCCTCGCTGGCTAGGATATCCCTGCAGTAGCGCAGCAGTAGCGCAGCACCATCGCCTCACTACCCCAGCGGCCGGCCTGCATGATCTGCAGGATCGTACAGCTAGACGCAGTCATATCCTGGGCGGCGCCGACCCGGGCACTGTGACCTGTCCACGGCGCAATCCCCATCGAGGAGAGAGCCAGCACCTCGTGAGCCCTAGCAAAGATCCGCTCTATCGTCTTGACGGAGAGTGGGGCGCCGCGCTTGAGGGCTGTCTGATGCCAGCCAAAACCACCGAACAGGGCCGCTTCGCTCTTGTGAGCGTACTCCCGGCCGGCCAGCTGCAGGTACTCCATGATCAGGGATACTGCCTGGCGGGACAGTGCAATTTGGGGTTCCAAGCCGGAATCCCAGATTTTTCCGTCTGGCCCGCAAAGCCAGCACTGGCGAAGGTTGACGGTAAACAGTTGTTTCCAGACACCGTCCATATCAGGGCAAAAACAAGCTCAGAAGTGAGTGGAAAGCGCACAAAAAACCCTGTCGGATAAGGCATGTATACGGAAACATCAGCCTAGAGGTTTACCGGCAGAATTTTCTGGGGTTCCGGCGTAGCCCCCCAAATTGATAGCGTGACGATCCCCACTCAATCCGCAAATATACAGCCTGCTACAGATAAAAAGACCAAATGACCAGCTTAGACAACTAGGTCTATTAGCGAGGTGGGTAATCTCAGTTGTGGCCCTTGCAACCCGTCCAAGGGCTGCAAGGGCCTGTGTCTAGTGGATTATCTTATGGATAATCTTGGATCACTTTTCCAAAAATACCTTAACCACATGTTTTGAAAAGATTTTAAGACCAACTCCTGGGAATGAAAGTGCACCAGTTGGGAACGTTAGTGCACCAGTTCGGGAATGATAGTGCACTGAAATTACTCCAAAGATCTGTTCCGTGGCCTGCGGATCTCCCACATATCTTTGCGGTATTCAGTTACCAACCAACCTATCGTGAACAGCTCCCCCACAGCTCTACGGGCAATCTGCTGGCGCTTTCTCATCGCATCAGCAATCGCAGGATCCGGCCAGATGTAACTGCACAGAGTATCCAAGGACGCGCGCCCTGATTTACCAGGATCGATCCACCCGCATAGGCGTTGATGGATCAATCGAGCAGGATCGCTCTTGAGGCTACGCACTTCATTCATATCGATGCGAGCATGTGGCCGTCCACCGAGAACGGCTTCTGCAATCTGTGGGTTCAAACAGATGTATAGCGCGTTATCATGGTCATCAAAGAGATGGCTCATCAGGTGGAAGGATGCACAGCGAGAGTCACCTTGAATGACAACGGTGACATTCGACATCCTGATCAGGCTAGCCTTTAGGGTTTTAAGGTTTCTGCCGCTTTTGCATAGACCAATCTCTTCGAGTAGCTGAGTGATACGAGACTGCACCACCAAGCAACGGCAGTCCGCACTATCAAACTCCGATGCTAAGGCCAAACGAAGTCGCTTAGGAATAGCTGCTGATGGCGCAGAGGTCAGAATAACGCCCTTGGGACCGGATAGCGCAACCAGCCCTTGTAGCAGTCGCATATCATCAGCCCCTAATGGCTCAAAACCAATAAAACGAGCGCTTTGGTTCTGTCCATAGCTATACGTCACATCCAGCTTTAACTTCTTTCTCTCCCCTCGCTTTAAACTGCGGAATAGACCAGGAGCAAGGCAGTGCATCGGATCATGGCGCGCGTGGGTAAGTTCAATAGCCATGAGCAAACCTCCTTCGCTCTCGCGCCTGAGGAGGTTCCATAAGTTGTACCGGATGTAATACGCCCCCTTCCTGGCGTTCAAACCATTGATCTTTGATTGCAGTGCCATAGTTCTGCTTGGATACCCCAAAGCGCACAAACGCACTGCGTCGAGAGTTTCCGATGGGTGTACTACCGTGTTGAATCTCGGTTAGCTGCTTTGCTTCTTCTTCCCCCATCCGCACGATGTAACCACACCATCGGATGTTATCAATCAACGCTGATGCGCCTCTGGCTGCCTGCTGCTGATCAAGACTGCCATCCCTCGCGCTCCCCTTGCTAGCGTGATGCAAATAGAGCACCGCAGCCCCCGTATTTGCGGCCAGCGACTCAAGTCGGGTAATCAACTGAGACATGTCCCCGTTACTATTTTCGTCCATCTGATGCATACGGCTGAGAGTGTCGAGAACAACAAGGCGATAACCATCTACTTGCTGTATCAGAGCCTTGAAACAGTCCGGATTCATCAGATCTAAACTCACACCCATCATCGGTTCCAATGCGAGGTTTGTGGCAATAGAGGCCCTCGCTTTGGGCGATAGATGTTTGCCAAGCGCATGGACGCGATGACTAAGCACTGCAGCCGGATCTTCACCAGCCATATAGATCACTCGGCCTGAACGGGTCGGACGTAGTTGCAACAGATCGCCATCAGACTCTTTGCAAGCCACGGCCATTGCGGCCTGCAATGCCCAAAAGCTTTTACCTGTTGCTCCTGGTGCGATCAGAGCTCCCACAGTACCGGCCAAAAATCCAGACCATATGAAGTCAAGAGCAGGCGGCTCCTGTTCAAACGCAGCTAGTAGGTCAAGAGCCATGGCTTACCTCTTAGCGTTTGAATTCTGTGACTTTTGTCGTGCTAGCTGCTCGGCTTTGGTTGGCCGGCCACGCCGAGGCATATCTGCCGATTTAACCGCTCGATCATCCAAACCTTGGCTAATGACATGTTCAGCAAGCCAAAGCTCAACATCTTCAGCACGCCAGAGCAAACGCTTGGTTCCTGGTAAACGGCAGATAGGGGGAAGTGAACAAGGGTTGCGAGTCGCGTCACTACGGATGCTAGCAACGGATTTATGCAGACAGAGAGCCAATTGCTCAACAGTCAAAAGCACCACGCTGGAGGTGGTAATAGAGGTTTGTTTCATGGTCATAACCCAACAAGGCGGCAAGGGTCATCGAATAGCTGTGCCGGTTAGCTAATCGGTAATTGACCTGAGCGGCACCATGCCCGGCCTTGAGGGTATAAATAATTAGTGCCTGTCGTCCGATGTTACGTGACGAAATGAAGTCTACCAGCAGTGTTTTGCTATGTCATGCACTGGCAAGCGTCATTCGCCGCTATCAGGCCAGTGTGGCATGCCACAATTTTGCCACACTGGATAAGCTAAATGCTGCATTCCAACGCTCAGTAACGCATCAAACTGCAACGCCCAACTTACTGTTTTTTTTGATAAAACTTGGTGCCGGTAACAGGAGTCGAACCTGCGACCTTCGCATTACGAATGCGCTGCTCTACCAACTGAGCTATACCGGCGGCTTGATGTTCAGAGTCGTGAAAAAAGCCGGACAAGTCAATTGAGCCAACTCGATTTTATGAGTTGGCTCATGATGTTAAGGCATATCAGAGGTCAACGAACTCCGGGATGTGAGCACGGCCGCGGCTCTCGAGAAAATCGAGCAGGGCGCGGGGGGAGCGGGCCAGGATCCGCTCATGTGGGAAGTTGGCTTCGGTGACCAGCCGATGGCAGTGATCAAAGTCGCCGAGGCTGAATGCCACGTGAGAGTCGGAGCCGAAAGTGAGGTAGGCACCCAGATCGCGCGCCGCCTCGACGATGGCGCGGCAGTTGCTTTCACTGCCTGCACGGGAGTGACTGAACGAGGAGTTGTTGACCTCCAGCGCCACTCGATACTCTGCCGCTGCCTTGACCACCGCCTGAATATCGATGGGGAAGGCGGGATTGCCGGGGTGGCTTATCATGTCGACCCGACCGCTTCGAATGGCGTTGATCATGGCCTGGGTGTGGGTCGCCTGATCGCAGGGGGGGAACACCGGTTCGTGAAAGCCCGCCATGATCATGTCGAGCCGCGATTCGTAGCGCTCGGGGAAGTCTATTTCACCGTCGATGTTCTTGATGTTGGCTTCGATGCCGCGCAGGATGCCGACCCCGTCCACGACTCTGGGCAACACGTGCAGATTGACGAAATGCCAGTAATGCGGGGCATCTGCCATGTCCGGGCCATGGTCCGTGGTGGCGAACAGCTTGATCCCCTTGGCTTTGGCGATGGGCAGGTAATCGTGAATGGTGCTGTAGGCGTGGGTGCTGGCGACGGTGTGCGTGTGGGTATCGACCGTATACTTCATCTTCTCTCCCCTCTGGCATGAGGCGACAGCATAGCAAGATTGGCGAAGCCGGGCCATGTGGCTGGTTGCCATACTTTGTCACAATTTGGGTCTGTGCTGACAAAGTCTGATGACGTTTCACTGCGAGGATGGCGACATCGATGCAAGCCTGAACACCCATCGATGGGTCGACACTGGATGGTCAGACCCGTTTTCCCCGCCGTCGCCCCTGCGACGGTTTTTTTTGGTTCTCTGTCGGCGCATCGGGTGACGGCAGGCCAAAAAAATGCCCAACTAGCATGACGCAGGTTGGGCGAGACTTAATGTTTAATCATGTACAGGATCTTTAGCTACAACCAATTGAAATAGATAGAAAAAAGGCTTCGTTTGTGATCTGATTTAATCGCAAAAAAAAACCGACACGCCCGAAGCCATGACTATTATCAATGCAACCCAGTACCTCAAGCAACTTCTTAGCTCTTCTGAACTCAACCGGATCGGTAAATTTACCGGTTTTTGTCAGCGACTCCGGGATATCCAGCCTGCGAGACTACTCCCGGCTCTGCTCTCAGGGCTTGGTTGCGACAAGGTGGATGGTATTGCTGGTTTGCATCGCCATTTCAATGCGTTGCAGCTCCATGATACTGACCAAATAGCGTATAAACCCTTTCACAACCAGTTACGCAAGCAGGGTTTTCCCTTGTTCATGCGCGCACTGGTTGAACGAGCCATCGCCTTACGCCTCAAGGAGTGTCTACCGGACGCCCACGGACTGGCAGGCTTTGAGCAGGTACTGCTGCAGGACGGGTCGTCATTCGCGTTACATCCGCAATTGGCAGAACATTTCCCGGGCCGATTCAATAAGCACAGCCCCGCTGCGGTAGAGTGTCATATGACCATGTCCTTGCTGGACCAGTCGCCGATATCGATGAGTATCACGGCGGATACCGAATCGGAGCGCAAGCATCTTCCGGCCGCAAATTCGTTAAATAACAAACTGTTATTGGCGGATGCCGGTTACATCAGCCGCGAGTACTTTGCTGATGTGACCAAAGCCAAAGGAAGCTATCTGGTCAGAGGGAGTCAAAATCTCAATCCCAAAGTACAGGCAGCTTACCGACAGGACGGCAGGGAAATGCCCAAGTTACTCGGAAAAAAGCTCAAGGATATCGATCGGAGAAGCTGCAGAGCCGAGGTTCTGGATCTGGATGTGAGTTCGGGAAAGTATAAATATCGACTCATAAGACGTTGGTTTGCAGAGGAAAAACGGTTCTGTATATGGATGACCAATCTTCCGCGTGAGCGATGGCCAGCCGAGAAGGTGATGGCATTGTATCGTTGCCGTTGGCAGATCGAACTGTTGTTCAAAGAGCTGAAATCACATAACCGGTTGAAGGCGTTCGCGACACGACAAAAAGCGATAGCGGAAGGCTTGATCTGGGCTAGTTTGCTGGCCTTGCTGGTCAAACGTCGGCTGGCGCTGACGCTGATTGGCAGCGCGGAGTTATCGATGCTGAAGATTGCCAAAAACAGCGCGCTTTGGTTAATGCCGATATTGGCGAGCATCATCCATGGTGCGTGGCAGGAAATAACAGAGAAGTTGGAGTGGGCAATGGTGTATTTATCCAAAAACGGCAAAAAGAGTAGGCAGAGAAAATCCAAGCAAAACAACACGTTAGACGGTATTATTAATTCGCTTGCCGCTTAAGGTTCTGTACATGAATGTTTAATTGCAGTGGCATAGATATAGAGTGCCGTCTCGCCGCGAAGTTCCCGCCATCTTCCCTCTTTTTTGATTAAAAACATTTAGCCAACACTTGTTCACATTCTCTTGACATGGGTGAGCGTGAAACGTACTTTTTAAACATTCGTTTAAGTGAGGTGTCCAGTGAGTAAAATCGATACCAAGAACCGTATTCTCGACGCCGCCGAGGTGCTGTTTGCCGAGCGGGGGTTCGCCGATACCTCGTTGCGTCTGATCACCAGCGAGGCCGATGTGAACCTGGCTTCGGTCAATTATCACTTCGGCTCCAAGAAGGAGCTTATCCAGGCGGTGCTCGACCGTTATCTGAGCCTCTTCATGCCGGCACTGGACGGGCGGTTGCAGACGTTGATGGCGCAGGATCAGCTGACCCTGTTGCAGGTGTTCGAGAGCTTTGTCGAACCCCTGATGAAACTGTCGGCCGTCAGGGCGAATGGCCCGGCGCTTTTCATGCAGTTGCTGGGGCGCGGCTATATCGACAGTCAGGGGCACCTGCGCCGCTTTATTACCACCCATTATGGGGCGACCCTGCACGGGATCACCCAGGCCATCTCCAAGGCCAATCCGGATTTGTCGCCAGCGGATCTCTTCTGGCGCCTGCACTTCACCCTGGGCACCGTCGTCTTCACCATGGCCTCTGCGGATGCCCTGCGTGACATCGCCCAGGCCGATTTTGGCCAGCAGCTCGATGTGGAAGGGCTGGTGCGCAACGTCATTCCTTATCTGGCGTCCGGTGTCGGGGCGCCCGTGGAGTCGACCAGGCTCTCCCTGGCCGTGTAACACCTAACAATAATCAACGGAAACAGTGAAATAGAAGGAACTTCGGTATGATCACATTGCTTGTCCTGCTGGTGCTGGCGATAGCCGTGGTGCTCGGTGTCCCCGCCATCCGTAAAAAGGTGGTGACCCGCCCCGTGTTCGGCATCTTCAAGAAGATACTGCCGCCCCTGTCGGCCACCGAGCGGGAGGCCATGGAGGCCGGCTCCGTCTGGTGGGACGGGGAGCTGTTTCGCGGTAACCCGGACTGGAAGAAACTGCATGGCTACGGCAAGGCCGAGCTGAGCGCAGAAGAGCAGGCCTTTATCGACAACCAGGTCGAAACCCTGCTCGCCATGGTGGACGACTTCAAGATCGTCAACGAGACCAAGGACCTGCCGGAGCCGGTGTGGGACTATCTGAAGAAGGAAGGCTTCTTCTCCTTGATCATCCCGAAATCCTACGGCGGCCGCGAGTTCTCGGCGATTGCCAACTCCACCATCGTCACCCGTATCGCCACCAAGAGCCTGAGCGTCGCGGTCACCGTCATGGTGCCCAACTCCCTCGGCCCGGGTGAGCTGCTGATGCACTACGGCACCCAGGCCCAGAAAGATTTCTGGCTGCCGGGGCTGGCCAACGGCAAGGAGGTGCCCTGCTTCGCCCTGACCGGGCCGGAAGCGGGCTCCGATGCGGGCGCCATCCCGGACAAGGGGATCGTCTGCAAGGGGGTGCACAAGGGGGAAGAGGTGCTGGGTATTCGCCTGAACTGGAACAAGCGCTACATCACCCTGGCGCCGCGCGCCACCGTGCTGGGGCTGGCGTTCAAGCTCTATGACCCGGAAAAACTGCTGGGTGACAAGGAAGAGATCGGCATCACCTGTGCGCTGATCCCGACCAGTCACCCTGGCGTGCGCGTCGGCGATCGCCACTACCCCATGGGGTTGGCGTTCCTGAATGGCCCGACCTTCGGCAAGGATGTGTTCATTCCGCTCGACTGGATCATCGGTGGCCCGGATTACGCCGGCCGCGGCTGGCGCATGCTGGTGGAGTGCCTCTCCGCCGGTCGTGGCATCTCGCTGCCTGCCCTTGGCACCGCCTGTGGTCACATGGCGAGCCGCACCGTGGGCGCCTACTCCTATGTGCGCAAGCAGTTCGGCATGTCCATCGGCAAGTTTGAAGGTGTGCAGGAAGCGCTGGCCCGCATCGGCGGCCTCACCTATCAGCTCGAAGGCGCTCGTCGCATGACCGCAGGTTCCCTGGATTTGGGTCAGGCACCGGCCATCGTCACCGCGATTTCCAAGTACCACATGACCGAGATGGCCCGCCAGGTGATGGATGACTCCATGGACATCCACGCCGGTCGCGCCATCCAGCTGGGCCCGAAAAACTACACCGGCTACGCCTACATGGGCATTCCGGTGGCCATCACGGTGGAAGGGGCCAACATCCTGACCCGCAACCTGATGATCTTCGGGCAAGGGGCCACCCGCTGCCATCCGTATGTGTTTGCCGAGCTGGAAGCGGCGGCCGACACCGATGTGGAGCGCGGTCTCGAGAAGTTTGACGCCCTGCTGATGAAACACATCGCCTTCGGTACCGGCAACTTCTTCGGTGCCCTGTTCCAGGGGCTGACCCTGGGCCAGTTCAACAGTGCCCCGGTGGCTGGTGAAACCGCCCGCTACTACAAGCAGCTCTCCCGCATGAGCAAAGGGCTGGCCCTGTGCGCCGACGTCTCCATGCTGATGCTGGGTGGCGATCTCAAGCGCAAGGAGATGATCTCCGCCCGACTGGGTGACGTGCTGAGCCACCTCTACCTGGCCTCCGCCACCCTCAAGCATTACGAGGATCAGGGCCGCATGGTCTCTGACCTGCCGTTCGTGCAGTACGCGGTGGAGCGCAACCTCTACCTGATTGGCAAGGCGTTCGAGGGCTTCTTCCAGAACTTCCCGAACAAGGTGGTGGGTGCGGTACTCAAGCGGGTGGTGTTCCCGTTCGGCGTCGGTTACAAGATGCCGGCGGACGATCGCTGCCATGCCATCTGCCTGGCCATGATGACGCCGGGCGAGTTCCGGGATCGTCTGACCGCGCTCTGTTACGTGGGCAAGGACGAGGCGGATCCGGTGGGGCTGATGGAGCGTGCCTTCCAGGCCATGGTCTCGGTGCAGCCCATCGAGAAGAAGCTGGTGCAGGCCCAGAAAGAGGGCAGACTGCCCCGCAAGCTGGCGCTGCCTGAGCTGGTGGCTGCGGCCCTGTCCCAGTCCATCCTCGGCAAGGAGGAAGCGGAGAAGCTGCTGGCCGCCGATGCCCTGCGCTACGAGGCGATCCAGGTGGACAACTTCGCTCCTGGCGAGCTGGAAGGATTGTCTCAACCGAACCCGGTCGAGCATGCAGCCTGACCCCGAGCATAAACCGACAACCGGCCCTAGTGGCCGGTTTTTTTGTTGTTTAACCAGGCATTTACAAGGTCGATTAATTCCAGTTTAATGCAATGGCCCCCACCCTTGGGGCAGGAAGCAAGGCCATAGGAATGGCCGATAACAACAACTCAGGAAGAGTGAATGAACCTCGCCAAAACGGCGATCGAACGCCCCATCTGGGTGGCGGTCTCGGTCGTGCTGATTTTTTTGCTGGGCTTGCTCAGCATCCGGGGACTGCCCGTCCAGCTGTTTCCCGACATAGACCGTCCTCACCTCAATATCACGGTGGACTGGCGCTCGGCCTCGCCCCAGGAGATGGAGTCGGAGATAACCGATCCCATCGAGCAGGAGATGCAGGGGGTACAGGGGCTCAAGAGCCTCAGCAGCAACAGCTACCCCGGCTTCACCGAAATCGACATGGAGTTTGCCCTTGGCACCGACATGCAGCGGGCCCAGCTTGACGTCATCTCCCGCCTGAACCGGGTCTCGGGGCTGCCGGACAACATCGGTGGTCCTTACGTCAACAACTACAGCAGCAACGACACCCTGACCTTCTTCTTCATCCAGCAACTGCCCGGCGCCAAGGGGGAGATAGACGATCACCAGGCGCTGATCGAGGCGAGGGTCAAGCCCGAGCTGGAGCGGATCCCCGGGGTGTCCACGGTCGACATCGAGGGGATCAACGAGCGCCAGATCCAGATCCGCTTCGACCCTTACCGCGCCGCCGAGCTGGGGGTGGAGATCCCGGTGCTCGCCAGCCGGGCAACGACGGGCTGGGATGTGTCGGCCGGGACCCTCGACATCGGACGCTGGGAGTACAAGCTGCGCTTTGCCGGTCGCTATGACGTGGCGGCCCTGGGGGACAAGGTGGTGGACTGGCGTGACGGCCTGCCGATCTATCTGCGGGACGTTGCCGAGATCAGAGTGGCCCGGGAGGAGAACCCGGTGCTGCGCATCCAGAACGGCAACACCGCCATCGCGGCGCAGATCTTCAAGGAGAGCGGTGCCAATGCCCTGGCGGCGCTCGAGGGGATCAAGGCCAAGGTCGGGGAGCTCAACCAGGAGGTGCTGGAGCCGGTTGGTCTGCACATGGAGCAGTCGTTTGACGCTTCTCTCTACATCAACCGGGCGGTGAGCATGGTGACCGCCAACCTGGGGCTCGGGGTGCTGCTCTCCTGCGCCATCCTCTGGGTCTTTCTGCGCCAGCTCAAGGCGACCCTGATGATCGCGATCGCCATTCCCATCAGCATCATGCTCACCTTCTGCCTGCTCAAGGTGATGGGGCGGACCCTCAATATCATCTCCCTGGCGGGCATTGCGTTTGCGGTCGGCATGGTGCTCGACGCCGCCATCGTGGTGCTGGAGAGCATCTACCGGCGCCATGAGCGGGGTGACATCAGCAAGGGAGAGGCGGCGCTGGAGGGCACCCGCCGGGTGTGGACCGCTCTGGTGGCGTCCACCCTGACCACGGTCGCCATCTTCCTGCCGGTGCTCCTGCTCAACGACGTGGAAGGGCAGTTGTTTGCCGATCTTGCGCTCACCATCGCCTGCGCCGTGACCGTCTCCATGGTGGTGGCGGTGACTGTGTTGCCTGCGGTGGCGGCGCGCTGGATGGGGCACGAGCGGCTGATTGATCCCTTTGAGCGCCTGTGGTGCCGCGTCACCCGCCACGTGATCCGCTGGACGGCCACCGCCCCCAGGCGCTGGGCCATCATCGTCCTGATGATGACGGGGCCTGTGCTGGTGAGCTGGTTGATGTTGCCCAAGATGAACTACCTGCCGGATGTGAAGCGGGACGCCATCGACGTCTGGATGAGTTTCACCCCCGGGGTCAATCTCAAGGCCCAGCGGGAGGAGGTGATCGATACCCTGATTGCCCGCCTCGACCCCTATATGAAAGGGGAGAAGGAGCCTGTCCTCAAGAACTACTACATCCTGCGCTACCCGGGCGGTGCCCAGATCGGGGTGCGGCCAAAGGAGGATAACCAGATCAAGGTGCTGGAGCAGCTCTTGATGAAGCAATTGCTGGTGGGCATTCCCGACACCCGGGTGTTTGGCGGTCAGGGGTCCCTGTTTGGCGGTTTTGACAGTGAAAACAGCATCTCCCTGCTGATCCAGGGGGGTGGGCTACCCGAACTCTATCAGGCGGCCAGGGAGAGCATGACCATAGTGCAGCGGGACTTGCCCGGCGCCCAGGTCAGGCCAGAGCCCGGACTCGATTTCACCGCTCCCGAGCTTCGGCTGGTGCCCCAGGACAGGCGCCTGGCCGAGGTGGGCTGGGATCGCTCCCCCATGCCCGCCATCATCCAGACCTTCGGCGATGGTCTGCGGGTCGGCGAATATTTCGACGGGGATGAGCGGCTCGACATCCTGCTGATGGGGCAGGCCTCCGCCAACCCGGACGAGCTCAAGGCGGTGCCGCTTGCTACCCCGTCCGGGCGCATCGTTCCCCTTGGGGAACTGCTGCGGGTGGAGCCGCAACTCGGGCCTGAGAGCATCTTCCGATCCGATGGGCGGCGCAGCATCAGTCTGCAGATTTCCCCCCCTGCGGGGATGAGCATGGAGCAGGTGCTCGACACCCTGCAGCACAAGAGCTTTGCCGCCATCCGGCCGTTGCTGCCGGCCGGGGGGGAGCTGCGGGTCGCCGGCAATGCCGACAGCCTGCAGCAGGCGCTCGGCAACCTCGGCAGCATCTTCCTGTTCGCCGTGATGATACTGCTCATTCTGCTGTGGGGGGTCTTCGCTTCCCTCAAGGATGCCGTGCTGGTGCTGCTCACCTTGCCGCTCGCCACCGTAGGCGGCGTGCTGGCGCTGCACCTGAGCGGACTGGTGGCGCCGCTGCCGATGGACTTGCTCACCATCATCGGCTTCGTCATCCTGCTCGGGTTGGTGGTCAACAACGCCATTCTGCTGGTGCACCAGACCAGGATGGCCGAGCGGGAGGGGATGAGCCGACAGTCGGCAGTCACCGATGCTCTGCAAAGCCGGATGCGTCCCATCGCCATGACCAGCCTCACCAGCATCTTCGGCATGCTGCCCCTGATGTTGAGTCCGAGCGAGGGGAGCGAAATCTACCGGGGGCTGGCCACCGTCATCGTCGGCGGCATGAGTTGCAGCACCCTCTTCACCCTGATCCTGTTGCCCGCCTTCCTGCGGTTGGGGGAGCAGACCGACATACCGCACGCCCTTCGGCAGCGTGCCTGAGCAAGGAGCTCATCGATGACACAAGGTTTCACAAGGATAGTGGTGGGGGCTCTGCTGCTGGCTGGCGGGCTGCCTGCGTTTGCACAAAGCAAGATGGTGACGCTGGCGGAGGTGGCCCAGGGAGAGGCGGGGGCCAGCATCTGGGTCAGCGGCACGGTGGCAAGCCGCCAGCAGGCGGCGCTCAGCGCCGAAGTGAGCGGTCGGGTGGAGTGGATAGCCGAGTTTGGCAGCCGGGTGAAGACGGGGGACGAGTTGCTGCGCCTGGACAGCGCGACCCTGCGCCTCTCGCTGGAGCAGGCGAGGGCGGAACAAGCCAGAGAGGGGAGCAATCTGCGTTACGCTCGCGCCGAGTTCCAGCGCCTGGATCGTTTGCACCAGCAAAAGAGTGCCTCCCAGAGCCAGTATGACAAGGCGCGCTATGACGTGGAGCAGGCTGAGCTGGCCGAGCAGCTGGCGCGGGTGCAGGTGCGCCAGATTGAGGAGCAGCTGCGCAGAAGCCGCATCTTTGCCCCGTTTGACGGAGTGGTGAATGAACACTTCATCCAGCCGGGGGAGCATGTGGATGCGGGCGAACAGGCGCTTGAGCTGGTCAATCCGGACCAGCCGGACATCCGGTTGCGTGCGCCTATTGCCTGGGCCCGGCAACTGGCCACCCAGGCCCGGTTGCGGGTGGAAGGGGAGCAGCTCAGCAGCCACGCCATCTATTACCAGCGGGCGGCGAGCGCCGATCCCAAGTCCCGGCTCATCGAGCTGCGCCTCAAGCCGGAAGCGGGCACGTTCATCATCGGCTCGCCGGTGCGGGTGGCGCTGCCGATGGGAGAGCAGCACACCATGCTGTTGCCACGGGATGCCCTGGTGCTCGGCACCGAGGGAAGCGTGGTCTATCAGGTGGAGCAGCACGGCGAGGCGCTCACGGTGAACCGGGTGCCGGTCACCGTGCTCTTTGGGGACAGCCGGGAGGTGGCGGTGAGTGGCGCCCTCAAGCAGGGAGACAAGGTGGTGGTGCGCGGCGCCGGCAGCCTGCAGGATGGGGACAAGGTGGAGCTGTTTCGCGGTTGAACCTGGGGCTGATCCCATAAAAAAACGGCTCCCGCGGGAGCCGTTTTTGTTGCAGGGAGGAGGGGCGATTACTCGACCATCATCACCTTGCAGGTGTTGGTGCTGCCGACGGTCTCCATCTTGTCGCCGTGGGTGAGCAGTACCATGTCGCCGCTTTGCAGCAGTCCCTTGGCCTTGAGCACGTCCAGCGCGTCGCGGCACACCTCGTAGACCGGCTTGGTCTCGTCGCCATCAAACAGCACGGGGGTGACGCCGCGGTAGAGGTTGGCCCAGGCCAGGGTCTTGTTGTGAGGAGACATGGCGAAGATGGGCAGGCCGGAGCTGATGCGGGACATCAGCAGCGGGGTGGTGCCCGACTCGGTCAGCGCCACGATCGCCTTGACCCCTTCCAGGTGGTTGGCCGCATACATGGTGGACATGGCCACCGCCTCTTCCACCGAGGTGAAGGTGTAGCTCATGCGGTGGTTGGAGACGTTCAGGCTCGGGTGCTTCTCGGCGCCCACACAGACGCTGGCCATGGAGGTCACGGTCTCGATGGGGAACTGGCCGGCGGCGGTCTCGGCGGAGAGCATCACCGCATCGGTACCGTCCAGCACGGCGTTGGCCACGTCCATGACTTCGGCACGGGTCGGGAGCGGTGCGTTGATCATGGACTCCATCATCTGGGTCGCGGTGATGACCACGCGATTCAGGCGACGGGAGTGGCGAATGAGCTTCTTCTGCACACCCACCAGTTCGGGGTCGCCGATTTCGACACCCAGGTCACCACGGGCCACCATGACGGCATCGGAGCCAAGGATGATGTCTTCCATCGCCTCGTCGCTGGCGACGGTCTCGGCGCGCTCGACCTTGGCCACGATCTTGGCGTTGGAGCCGGCTTCGCGGGCCAGTTCGCGGGCGTAGCGCAGATCATCGCCGCTGCGGGGGAAGGAGACCGCCAGGTAGTCCACGTTCATGCGGGCGGCGGTCTTGATGTCTTCCTTGTCCTTCTCGGTCAGGGCCGGGGCGGAGAGGCCGCCACCTTTCTTGTTGATGCCCTTGTTGTTGGAGAGAGGGCCGGCCACGGTCACCGTGGTGTGGATGCGGGTGCCTTCGACCTGCTCGACCTTCAGTTGCACGCGGCCATCGTCGAGCAGCAGGATGTCACCGGATACCACGTCCTGCGGCAGGCTCTTGTAGTCGATGCCGACCTGCTCCTGGCAGCCTTCGCCCTTGCCGAGGGCGGCGTCGAGAATGAACTTGTCACCGATGGCGAGGTAGATCTTGCCATCCTTGAAGGTGGAGACGCGGATCTTGGGGCCTTGCAGATCGCCCATGATGGCCACGTGGCGGCCCAGCTTGGCGGCGATGTCACGCACCTGGTTGGCGCGCTGGATATGATCTTCAGGAGTGCCGTGGGAGAAGTTCATCCGCACCATGTCGGCACCGGCGCGAATGATCCCCTCGAGAATGCCGTCGCGATCGGTCGCCGGACCGAGTGTGGTAACAATCTTTGTACGTCTTGGCATGAAAGACTCCAATGTGAAGTTGATATGACTTGAAATACTGCCCCGTCAAGCATGTGGCATGGCGCCAACTGGCAGGCCATCTGGGTGGCCTTGTTTGATTGAATTTCGATACTACACCAAGCCCGTTGGCATAGACAGTCGGGGGCGGACCCCCGAATGATCAGGAGGAGTGCTGGGTATCAAAGCGGGATTCGCGCAAACCTTCTTTGACTTTCTTCAGGTTTTCGCGAAATTTCATGCCACGGCGCAGGGTGAAACCGGTGGCCAGCACGTCCACCAGGGCGAGCTGGGCGATGCGCGAGGCCATGGGCATGTAGACGTCGGTGTCTTCCGGCACGTCCATGGAGAGCACCAGGTTGCATTCGCGGGCCAGGGGAGAGTCCTTGGCGGTCATGCCGATGACGGTGGCATCGTTTTCCCGGGCCAGCGCGGCAATTTCCACCAGGGCCTTGGTGCGGCCGGTGTGGGAGATGAGGACCACCATGTCCCCTTCACTGCTGTTGATGCAGCTCATGCGCATCATGACGATGTCATCGAAGCTCACCACGGGGATGTTGAAGCGGAAGAACTTGTTCTGGGCATCCCGGGCGACGGCGGAGGAGGCGCCCAGACCAAAGAAGCTGATCTTCTTGGACTGGGTCAGAATATCGACGCAGCGGTTGATGGCCGAGATGTCCAGGCTGTTCTTGGCGGCATCGAGGCAGGCCATGGTGGATTCGAAGATCTTGGCGGTATAGGTATCTGGGCCGTCTTCCGCTTCCACGTGGCGGTTCACATAAGGGGTGCCGTTGGCCAGGCTCTGGGCCAGGTGCAGCTTGAAATCGGGAAAACCCTTGGTATCGAGGCGACGGCAGAAACGGTTGACGGTCGGTTCGCTCACATCGGCCAGCTTGGCCAGGGTAGCAATGCTGGAGTGAATGGCGGTCTGGGGTGAGGCCAGGATCACTTCAGCCACCTTACGCTCTGATTTACTGAAACTTTCCAGATTGTTCGTAATTTTATCGAGGGTATTCATCATTACCACCAGGCATTTTTGTAATTTAACTTCAGTGTCTGTGCACTAAATTCACAGCTCAAGCAGGTTTCCAGTCTCCGCGATGACTATACAAGACAAGCGCTTATCGGAACTAATCTCGGCCCTGCAAAGTATGACTCATGTCTAATTATTTCGTGTTTTTAGTTGCAAACTTCCATTTGCGTCTTGAAAACGCTTACAAATGTTGCAAAGCAACAACACTGTGAGCGGGCGCACACTTGTCTGCATAAATCGCGCAGCCCGGCTGCGGGCTCGAGTAGTATTGCAGCCAAATAATAATGTCGGGACGGTAAGGGCCGCCCCGAGTCGGTAACGAAGGAGTTTGTTATGCAGCATACCCATGCGCTGGTGGGCGACGTTGGCGGTACCAATGCCCGACTGGCCCTCTGCGAACTGGCGACGGGCGCCATTTCCCAGGCAAAAACCTATTCGGGGCTGGCCCATCCCAGCCTGGAGGCCGTGGTGCGCCTCTATCTCGAAGAGCACGATGCCACCGTGGGCGAGGCGTGCATCGCCATCGCCTGTCCCATCAATGGTGACTGGGTCGCCATGACCAACCACAGCTGGGAGTTCTCCATCTGCGAGATGCAGGCCAACCTCGGCCTGGCACGCCTGCAGGTGATCAACGATTTCACTGCCGTCTCCATGGCGGTGCCCGTGCTCGGCGAGATGGATCGCATCCAGCTCGGGGGCGCGGCCCCAGTCGCCGGCAAGCCCATCGCCATCTATGGCGCAGGGACCGGCCTTGGCGTCGCCCACCTGGTGCAGGCCGGTGAGCAGTGGCTGAGCTTGCCGGGTGAGGGCGGTCACGTGGACTTCGCCGCCAACACGGAAGAGGAAGATGCGGTGCTGCAGGTGATGCGCGGCGAGCTGGGCCATGTGTCGGCGGAGCGTTTCCTCTCGGGCCCCGGGCTCGTCAATCTCTATCGCGGCCTGGTCAAATCCGATGGCCGCGAGCCCGAACCTTTTGCCCCCAAGGACATCACCGAGCGTGCGCTGGCGGGGGATTGCCTCGATTGCCGCCGCACCTTGAGCCTGTTCTGCGTGCTCATGGGCCGCTTTGCCGGCAACCTGGCACTCAACATGGGCACCTTCGGCGGTGTCTACATCGCCGGTGGCATAGTGCCGCGCTTCCAGGAGTTCTTCATCGGATCGGGCTTTCGGGTCGCCTTCGAGGACAAGGGGCGCTTCAAGCCTTATCTCAAAGACATTCCGGTCTTCCTCATCACCCATGAAGGGCCGGGGCTGCTCGGGGCAGGGGCTTATCTGCGCCAGTCACTCGGGATCCGTCTCTGAGCCTTGCCAGCGTGAACATGGTTCAGTCCCGATTCAGTGACCGGGGCGTAAAGTGAACCTACGTACTCAAGAGGACGGGGCTTCATAGGGAATTGAAACCGGTCTTCATCCGCTGGGTGCGCATTGTCACCTGACAAGCCTGAACTGTTTTACCGGCCCTCGCGGCCGGTTTTTTTATGCCTGTCGTTTCTGCGCGAGCATGGGGCCGAGGGGAGCGGCAGGCCAGCTTCTGATGGGTGCACAAGCTCGTCAGCCTCGCTGCCATGTGCTTGGCCTGGTCGAAGCATAAGGAGTGAGGCGTGAGACAGGGCAAGCACCGGGATGGCAATGCCCGAATGCGGCAGGGGCCAGGTACTGACCCCTGCGCTGTCAGGGGAGGGTGATGTGGAATCTCGCGCCGCCGAGCGGGGAGTCATCCACCCGGATCTCGCCGCCGTAGCTGTGCACGATTTCGGTCACCACGGCGAGGCCAATCCCCTGGCCGGGGGAGCTGTCAGCCCGCACGCCGCGCTGGAAGATCTGCTGCGATTTGCCGGGATCGATGCCGGGGCCGTCGTCTTCCACCACGATGAGCAGACCCCTCTCCCGGTGGCGGACATGAACCCGGATCTCGCTGATGGCGAACTTGCAGGCGTTGTCCAGCAGGTTGCCCATCAGCTCCATCAGATCGCCCTGCTCGCCGTGAAAGAAGACATCGTCGTCAAACTGGAAGCCGGTCTGCAGCTTCTTGTGTCGATAGACCTTGGCGAGGCTGGCCAGCAGCTTCTCGATGAGGGGAACCGGTTCGGTGCCCTTGCTCGCGAGGCGCTTTCGCCCGGTGACGGCGCGGCGTAACTGGTACTGGATGATCTGATCCATGGTGGTGATCTGTTCATTGATGTTGTCATGGATGTCGTGGCCGAGCTTGAGCTCCTGGGCGGTGATCTGGATGAGCGCCAGCCGGGTTTTCAGGCTGTGGGCGAGATCGTTGAGGGCGTGCTGGTAGCGCTGGGTCTGCTGGCGTTCGTTCTCCAGCAACTGGTTGACCGAGCTTGTCAGGGGGGTCAGCTCGCGCTCGTAGTCGTTTGACAGCGCCTCTCGCGTACCGGCGCGGATCTCGTCAATCTGGCGCGCCATGGTGCGCAGGGAGGAGAGGCTCCAGAAACTGGTGAGCAGCAACAGAGCGCCCAGCAGACAGTAGGCGAGCAGCGCCTGGCGAATGCAGCGGTAGAGGTAATCGCGGGTCTGGGCCTGATAGCGCCGGGCGGAATCGACCATCACCACGTAGTAGGTGGTGGGGCCGGCGCCATGATTGCGCAGGAAACGCAGGCTGTAGATGAAGTAGCTCTCGCCGTTCTTGATGGTATGCAGCTTGAAGAAATAGTCCTGATCCAGTCCCCCCAGGTATCTCATCAGATCCCGGCAGATGGTCTCCTTGATGGAGACCACCTCCGGCATGTGCAGGCTGGACCAGCTCAGCACTCCGTCGGCGCGGCAGATCAGGGTATCGAGATTGGGATCGATGGCATCCGGGGTGAGCTTGCCTAGATCCGTCATGGCGTGGGGCTCCGGCTGCTTGGACGAGAACAGCTTGGAGAGGTTCTCCTGCATGCGGACACTGGCTTTCTGGGCCTGCTCCTCGGCATGGCCGAGGTAGAGGATGTAGACGGAGAAGGCCATGATGAGCGCGATGACCAGCATGGCACTCAGCATCAGCTTGAGGTGCAGGGAGCGGCGGATCAGGGTCAGGGGATGCAACATGGCAAGGCGCATCAGCTGCAGGCGAGGTTGAAGATGTAGCCCTGGCGGCGGATGGTGGAGATGGGCTGGATGCTCCCTTCCGGATCCAGTTTTTTGCGAAGCCGGCTCACCATCACCTCGATGGTGTTGGGATCCCCTTCACCATCCCCATAGAGCTGATCCAGCAACTGCTGTTTGGAGACCACCTGACGGGCATTTCGCATCAAGTATTCCAGGATCAGATATTCGAAACTGGTCAGCACGGTGACCTCGCCGGCGATGGTCAGCTCCTTGCGGGAGAGATCCAGCTCGTAGTCACCCGCCTTCACTCTGGGGGAGATGAAGCCGGCGCTGCGGCGTACCAGCGCATTGAGACGGGCCAGCAGTTCGTCCTTCTGGAAGGGTTTGACCAGGTAGTCGTCCGCCCCGGCCTCCAGTCCTTCCACCTTGTCCTGCCAGTTGCCTCTGGCCGTCAGCACAATGATGGGAAAGGGGATCTGCTGCTCGCGCAGGCGGGTGATGAGCTGAAGGCCATCCATGTCAGGCAGGCCCAGATCGATGATGGCGACATCGATGGGGTAGTCGGCTGCGTAGTGCAGCGCCACCTGGGCATTGTCCGTGCTGTAAACCTGGTTCTGGGCCTCGGTCAACAGGGTGGAGAGGTGGTGATTGAGCAGCTTGTCGTCTTCAACCAGTAGGATTTTCATAAGATGCATGATGATGAGGGTCCAGGCTGTCAATTAGAGGGTCAACAAGAGGGAGAGTCAATCCGGATCCTACCTGACCCCGCTGTATCGGGACTGAATCATCCCTGCCTTCTTTCCTCATGCATTTCCCATGATGCAACGCTGTGTCATCAGCCTCGTGTTCAGGCTCGCTATCCGTGCCTGCCGGTTTCTGGGTGTTGAGGGTCAGAGCCGGTGCAGGGGCTGGTCGCGACCATTCTTATCGCACAAGCGGCTTGCCGCTTTCAGCCTGCCGGTACACAGGGGCGGGGGGCCTTGCTGGCGTCAGGCCATCCCCGAGTGCCTGCACGCGCTTGAGGTATGAATTTAATTGTTTGAAATTAAACATGTTTACATGCCCTGGCCTGGATGCTGGAACAAAGCAGGGCAATCCCCGGCAACGGCTGAGTGGATTCACGGAGGGCAGTATCACATGAATGGTTTTTTTTGAATCCTGATTTCAATAGGCGCTTTCCTATTGTTTTGACTGTTCATCTTTGGGTTAAACAAGATAGAATCTGACCCCGAATCGGGTTTGGGGCGCAGATAGCCCAAGATGTGAGCAATGCAGGCTGTGGACTGCCTGGGTGTGCAATGTAATGCGACAACATTGTTAAACATCAATCAAAACAAGAAGCTGGAGGATGTGATGGCCAACAGCACGGACAATCAGGTTAAAAGCAGCATGTTGGGAGCTGTAACCCAAGGGCGGTAGCATAAGCCTTGTTCACCTTCTGGGCTGACAACGGCATAATCTGCGTTTCCATCAATGTTGTTTTTCCACGCTCCTGAAATAAAGCGCCAACCTATTGAGGTAAATGGACTCCTCCCACACCTGTTCTGGTGTCTGTGCCATTACATCATTAGCTTGTTTATAGATGTGGTGGCATACGGCCGCCAACCATGAGTCTCTTAATCTCTTTTCCATTTAATCAGATTGCAATCGGGAACCTTTCAATGAAGATCCTCGTGACTGGTGGTGCCGGTTTTATCGGTTCTGCCGTTGTTCGTCATATCATCCGGCACACCCAAGATTCAGTAGTCAACCTCGATAAGTTGACCTATGCGGGCAACCTGGAATCCTTGGCGGCTGTCTCTGCTAGCGACCGCTATGCGTTTGAACAAGTTGACATTTGCAACCGCGCCGAACTGGATCGGATCTTCGTTGCCCACCAACCCGATGCCGTGATGCACTTGGCCGCCGAGAGTCACGTTGATCGCTCCATCACGGGCCCCGCCGACTTCATCGAGACCAATATCGTCGGCACCTATATGTTGCTGGAAGCGGCACGCGCCTATTGGAACGGTCTGGACGAGGCGCGCAAGGCGGCCTTCCGCTTCCACCACATCTCCACCGACGAGGTGTATGGGGATCTGCCCCATCCGGATGAAGTCGCCGCTGGTGAGCCATTGCCACTCTTTACTGAAACCACCCCTTACGCCCCCAGCAGCCCCTATTCTGCCTCCAAGGCCTCCAGCGACCATCTGGTGCGAGCCTGGCGCCGTACTTATGGCCTGCCGACCATCGTTACCAACTGCTCCAACAACTACGGCCCCTATCATTTCCCCGAAAAGTTGATCCCGCTGGTCATCCTCAATGCTCTGGATGGCAAGTCGCTGCCGGTTTATGGCAAGGGCGACCAGATCCGCGATTGGCTCTACGTTGAGGATCATGCGCGTGCACTCTATACCGTGGTCACCACAGGTGTGATCGGTGAAACCTACAACATTGGCGGTCACAACGAGAAACAGAATCTGGACGTCGTTCATACCATCTGCGATCTGCTCGACGAGATGGTGCCTCTGTCTCCCTCGCACCTTGGGGGAGAGGGCCGGGATGAGAGGAGAAGCTACCGCGATCAAATCACCTATGTGACCGATCGCCCCGGTCACGATCGCCGCTATGCCATCGATGCTAGCAAGATGAGCGCCGAACTCGCCTGGCAACCGCAAGAGACCTTCGAGTCTGGTATCCGCAAGACGGTGCAGTGGTATCTGGAGAACCAGCAGTGGGTTAACAATGTCAAAAGCGGTGCCTACCAATCTTGGATTGAGCAGAACTACGGGGAGCGTACCTGATGCATATTCTGTTGTTTGGCAAAAACGGTCAGGTAGGCTGGGAGCTGCAACGCGCACTGGCGCCGCTGGGGCGCATCACTGCCGTTGATTTTGACTCCACCGACTATTGTGGCGACTTCTGCAATCCGGCCGGTGTGGCCGAAACGGTGCGCTTGGTCAAACCCGATGTTATTGTGAATGCGGCGGCCCACACGGCAGTAGACAAGGCGGAAAGTGAACGGGAGTTTGCCGAGCTGCTCAACGCGACCAGCGTGGCCGCTATCGCCAAAGAAGCCGATATATTGGGGGCTTGGCTGGTGCACTACTCCACTGACTATGTGTTCAATGGCAATGGTGAGCGCCCTTGGCTT
This sequence comes from Aeromonas sp. WP2-W18-CRE-05, assembly GCF_014168615.1. Classification (NCBI taxonomy): domain Bacteria; kingdom Pseudomonadati; phylum Pseudomonadota; class Gammaproteobacteria; order Aeromonadales; family Aeromonadaceae; genus Aeromonas; species Aeromonas sp. WP2-W18-CRE-05. The sequence goes on from NZ_AP021917.1 coordinate 1,678,489, forward strand.
GAAACCGATGCGACCGCTCCGCTCAACGTCTACGGCGAGACCAAGCTGGCGGGTGAGCAGGCTGCGGCCCTGTGCTCGCGCCACCTGATCTTCCGCACCAGCTGGGTCTACGCTGCCCGTGGCGCCAACTTTGCCAAGACCATGCTGCGTTTTGGCAAGGAGAGTAGCGAGATGTCGGTCATCAATGACCAGTTTGGTGCCCCGACCGGTGCCGAATTGCTGGCAGATTGTACCGCTCATGCACTCCGCGTGGCGCAGAACAGATCCGACGTTGCCGGGCTGTATCATCTGATTGCCTCCGGTACCACCACTTGGTTTGACTACGCCCAGCTGGTGTTTGCCAAAGCCAGAGAGGCCGGGGTTGAACTGGCAGTCACGCAGCTCAATGCGGTGCCGACCAGCGCCTTCCCGACCCTGGCCAAACGCCCTCATAATTCTCGCCTTGATACCAGCAAATTCCAGCGCACCTTCGATTTGGTGCTGCCGGACTGGACGGTCGGCGTGGAGCGGATGTTGACCGAGATCCTGGGCAAGTAAATCACAGGTCAGGGATGTATTGAATGCCTTCCAGGCTGGTAGGGATAAAACAGAAAGGAGTGGTGTCAAGCCACCCTTTCTTTTGAAATTGAAAAATAAGAAACAAGCATCATGATTAAACGCAAAGGCATTATTCTGGCTGGTGGCTCCGGTACCCGTCTCTATCCGGTCACCATGGCGGTGAGCAAGCAGCTGCTGCCTATCTATGACAAGCCGATGATCTATTACCCACTCAGCACCCTGATGCTGGCGGGTATTCGCGATATTTTGATCATCAGTACCCCGCAAGATACCCCCCGTTTTGAACAATTGCTGGGTGACGGCAGTCAGTGGGGCCTTAACTTGCAATACAAGGTGCAGCCAAGCCCGGACGGGTTGGCACAAGCCTTTATTCTGGGTGAAGAGTTTATCGAGTCAGACCCCTGTGCGTTGGTGCTGGGGGACAACATCTTCTACGGCCACGACCTGCAGAAACAGCTGGAGGCGGCAGCGGCCAAAGAGAGCGGCGCTACCGTCTTTGCCTACCATGTGCATGACCCCGAGCGTTATGGTGTGGTGGAATTTGATAAAGAGGGTACCGCTATCTCTCTGGAAGAGAAGCCGTTGGAGCCCAAGAGCAACTATGCGGTGACCGGCCTCTATTTCTATGACAACAGCGTGGTGGAGATCGCCAAGAGCCTGAAGCCGTCGCCCCGTGGTGAGCTGGAGATCACCGATGTGAACCGTATCTACCTAGAGCAAGGCAATCTGTCGGTGGCGATGATGGGCCGTGGTTATGCCTGGCTTGATACTGGCACCCATGAAAGCATGATTGAAGCGAGCAACTTTATTCGGACCATCGAGACCCGTCAGGGACTGAAAGTGGCTTGCCCGGAAGAGATCGCCTATCGCCAGAACATGTACAGAACCTTAAGCGGCAAGCGAATTAATAATACCGTCTAACGTGTTGTTTTGCTTGGATTTTCTCTGCCTACTCTTTTTGCCGTTTTTGGATAAATACACCATTGCCCACTCCAACTTCTCTGTTATTTCCTGCCACGCACCATGGATGATGCTCGCCAATATCGGCATTAACCAAAGCGCGCTGTTTTTGGCAATCTTCAGCATCGATAACTCCGCGCTGCCAATCAGCGTCAGCGCCAGCCGACGTTTGACCAGCAAGGCCAGCAAACTAGCCCAGATCAAGCCTTCCGCTATCGCTTTTTGTCGTGTCGCGAACGCCTTCAACCGGTTATGTGATTTCAGCTCTTTGAACAACAGTTCGATCTGCCAACGGCAACGATACAATGCCATCACCTTCTCGGCTGGCCATCGCTCACGCGGAAGATTGGTCATCCATATACAGAACCGTTTTTCCTCTGCAAACCAACGTCTTATGAGTCGATATTTATACTTTCCCGAACTCACATCCAGATCCAGAACCTCGGCTCTGCAGCTTCTCCGATCGATATCCTTGAGCTTTTTTCCGAGTAACTTGGGCATTTCCCTGCCGTCCTGTCGGTAAGCTGCCTGTACTTTGGGATTGAGATTTTGACTCCCTCTGACCAGATAGCTTCCTTTGGCTTTGGTCACATCAGCAAAGTACTCGCGGCTGATGTAACCGGCATCCGCCAATAACAGTTTGTTATTTAACGAATTTGCGGCCGGAAGATGCTTGCGCTCCGATTCGGTATCCGCCGTGATACTCATCGATATCGGCGACTGGTCCAGCAAGGACATGGTCATATGACACTCTACCGCAGCGGGGCTGTGCTTATTGAATCGGCCCGGGAAATGTTCTGCCAATTGCGGATGTAACGCGAATGACGACCCGTCCTGCAGCAGTACCTGCTCAAAGCCTGCCAGTCCGTGGGCGTCCGGTAGACACTCCTTGAGGCGTAAGGCGATGGCTCGTTCAACCAGTGCGCGCATGAACAAGGGAAAACCCTGCTTGCGTAACTGGTTGTGAAAGGGTTTATACGCTATTTGGTCAGTATCATGGAGCTGCAACGCATTGAAATGGCGATGCAAACCAGCAATACCATCCACCTTGTCGCAACCAAGCCCTGAGAGCAGAGCCGGGAGTAGTCTCGCAGGCTGGATATCCCGGAGTCGCTGACAAAAACCGGTAAATTTACCGATCCGGTTGAGTTCAGAAGAGCTAAGAAGTTGCTTGAGGTACTGGGTTGCATTGATAATAGTCATGGCTTCGGGCGTGTCGGTTTTTTTTTGCGATTAAATCAGATCACAAACGAAGCCTTTTTTCTATCTATTTCAATTGGTTGTAGCTAAAGATCCTGTACATGATCGCCAGAAGTTCATTAATGCCGAACAGGTTCGTGAACTTGCTGCACCGTTGGCAAAGAATGCGTATGGCCAATATTTGTTAAGAATGGTTGCCAAAGCCTGATGTGATATGGGGGAGGGAATATGCTCCCCCATAAAGATTGAACTAAATGTGGATAGACAGATGAATGTAATCAAGACAGCAATCCCAGATGTGCTTGTTTTTGAGCCAAAAGTATTTGGTGATGAGCGTGGATTTTTCTTTGAGAGTTTCAACCACAGGCTGTTTGAAGAGGCGGTAGGATATCCTGTTACCTTTGTACAGGACAATCACTCAAAGTCATCGAAAGGCGTGCTACGTGGATTGCACTACCAGTTGCCACCCCATGCTCAAGGGAAACTCGTGCGATGTGCTGTGGGTGAAGTATTTGATGTGGCCGTAGATATTCGCAAAGGTTCACCAACTTTCGGTCAGTGGGTTGGAGTGCATTTGTCAGGCGAAAATAAACGACAGTTATGGATCCCGGAAGGATTTGCCCATGGTTTTGTTACTTTGAGTGAAACGGCAGAATTTCTATACAAGACGACAAGCTATTACGTCCCTGAAAGTGAGGCCTGTATAAAATGGGATGATGCAGATGTCGCCATTGAATGGCCATTTGAATTCCGGCCACAGCTATCTAATAAGGATTCTCATCTATCAATATCGTTTAATGATGCACTGTATTTTATCTAAAACAGAGGATGAAATGAGTACTTTTGCCACAATTTTTACACGTTTCTCCAGTGTACACTTGACAAAAGATGTAGGTATGATTCCTATGGAGGTGAGCCAATGCTCTGGATTTGATAAGTCACTGCTTATATACAAAGATAAAGGAGAGAATTTTTATAATCCATATGAGGATAATATAATATTAAGCCCTATAAGTGCCTCTAGTGTTTTATCATATTATATGAAGCTTTTCTTTTTTGTATTAATACGAAAGGTCACTCATATCAACATCTATCATATGAATAAAGAAACATTTATTTTTATATTGATGTTCAAAGTTTTATCACGCAAAAAAGTCTATCTGAAATTGGATTTTGACAATCGTGGGCTTGCTAAATTTATTACAGATACAAAAAATAATAAAATAAAGTGGGTGATTAAAAGAACTATGTTATCATTGGTTGATTTAGCATCTATAGAAACCAATGGTGGCTATACAGACTTAATGAAAATATGGCCTAACAAAAAGCTGCGAGTTGTGCCAAATGCAGTATCACCATTAACTGTTTCTCGCTCTATATCCCCTGTTAAATATAATGAAAGAGATAAGGTAATCATTATTGTTGGTAGAATTGGTGCATTTCAGAAAAACCATGAGATGGTTGTTGATGCACTTCTCCAGATACGTATAAATAATGGATGGAAAATTAAATTTGTTGGTCCTATATCGGAAGAGTTTAAAAGTAAAATTTATGAAATAAAAAAGCACCCTGATGCAGATTCGATAGAGTTTCTTGGAGATCAGAATCGAGAAGCTGTTTTCAACCTTTATTCAAAAAGTCGATTTTTCCTTATGACTTCTCGCTATGAAGGATTTTCCTTAGCGATGACCGAAGCTGCATATTTTGGTAATGTGATAATATCAACACCAGTGAACGCAGTTGAAGAGTTAACATCTAACAAGCAGTATGGTATCGTCATACCCCATAACGACGCCAATGCGCTAAGTCGTTGTTTAGAAAACATCATGGCAGATGACTCAATATATGAACAGCAATATGAATCTCGCTTGAGTTATGTTAGGAACAGTTTCAATCTTAGATTGAAAGTTGAAGAAATATTGCATGAAATTTAAATTAAGCGCACCTTTTAATTATTCATTGGCATATACTGTCCTTAATGCAGTATTTCCTATATTGACTATTCCTATAGTATTACGAATTTTTTCAAGTCACCAATATGGTGAGTACGTTTTTATAAACGTGGTTTATCAGATTTTTAATGTGTTATTTGTGTTATCTGTACAGCCTCTTTTTATCCGCGAATTTATAAGGAAAATCGAGTCAGGTATTAGTAAAAAGGTATGTTTATCACAAAACCTACAGCTGCAATTATATTTATCTTTATCATGTACATTTTTTTATGTAGTTATAATACTGTTATTTATGCATGTAAGTGCAACTAATATGACCTTGTCAGGCATATTTATGTTGCCTGTTTTATTTTCTTTTATGAATTTTGAATGGTATTTTTATGCCACCCAAAAATATAAAGAGATTTTTTACAGGACTCTTTTTGTTAGAGCTTTAGTTCTCATAGCCATCATTTTTTTCATAAATGAAGAAAAGAGTTTTATTGCGTATGTATCTATCATGTCTGCTTCTTATTTATTGACCAATCTTATCGGATTTATATATGTCTCACCGTATATTAGTATTTCTGCTATGTGGGAAAATAAAATAAATTATTTGGGTTTTTTAATTAAAGCGAAAAATTTTATTGCCAACTCATCTATCGGAGTGTGTTATCAATACGTAGATCAATTATTGGTTGGTCTTTTCCTTGCGAAAGGTGAGTTAGCAGCCCTTAGCATCTTAAAGCAACTCTTGAATGCCTCCATAATGCTGCCGTCAATGGTGTGTCGATTGTGGATGCCGATAGCAGTATCAAAGAGCAGTAGCGTAGATGGTTTATCGTATATAAAAAACAATGCAAAACGTTATGCAATATTGATTACATTTATTTTTGTCGGTTTGATAATTGTTGGTGTTCCTGCATTAAAATTCATCGCAACAAATAAATATAATTTTTCAATGATTGATGTCATCTTCTGTGCGTTGTGTATGCTGGCTACAGCTTCCGCAATATTTATTGATACACAAATAAGTATTCCTAATAATCTTGAAAAAGTCACAACATTCAGTAATTCAATCGTTTTGATTTCTTTTTCAATATCGATTGTACCATTAACGTTCACTTTTGGTTATCTTGGGCCAATTGCATCGCTCATGCTGTCGGAGTTATTTGGCGTTCTCAGTATGAGTTGTATGCATATTTTTAAATATAAAACACATATTCATAGATATAAATAAAGTGCCATGAAAATTAAATACTCTATAATAGTTGTAAACTATGAATGCTCACCTTATATATTAAAAATGATCGCATCATTAGATAGATATATTGATGGGCGAAGTGATTATGAAGTTATCATTGTTGATAATTCATCACAATATTCAGATTTTATTGATGTCATTGACAATTTAACAGTGAAATATATTAAATCTGAAGGTAATGTGGGATTTGGTGCGGCCTGCAATATCGGTGTCAATAATGCACTCGGTGATATACTACTGTTTGTTAATCCAGATATCGTTTTTTTGAAAAATATACTATCTACATTGGATCGCCATCTTGATTATTTGAATGATGGAAATGTACTCGGGTTTAATTTTGTCGATGAATTCGGTGATCCAACTCATACCCATGGTAGTTTTCCTTCGTTGAAAGGTGAATTATTAGAGTTGTTTTTTGTACATAAATTTTTACCCAAATATTTTAATGATTACGCAACAGCCAAAATTAAAATTCCATCTAAAAATGGATCGTCATTGGAGGTTGATTATGTGTGCGGAGGACTTTTTGCTACATCTAGAGCCATTTATGAAGAAATGAATGGTTTTGATGAGGCATTCTTCTTATATTTTGAAGAAACGGAATTACTGTGGCGATTTAAAGAAAAAGGGAAAAAGATAAAACTTTTATTGGAGTCTTTTGCTGTACATATAGGTAGTGTTACTACATCGAATAATTCAGATTTCAAAATTATAAATATTGAAGTCGGTCGGGCTATATTTTATAAATTAACACAAGAAAATAAAATAATTATTTTCATTTTTTTCTTTGTTAGAATGGCTAGATTAATATCGCTTTCGATCGTCAAAAAAAATATCACATATATAAAAGTAATAAAGAAAATATATGATGTTTTGCTTGATGGTTAAGGCTCTGTATTTTAACTTAGAAGATTATTTTGTAAGATGGGTTAGAGCATAGTGCTTGAAGTTGCGTCCATCACATCTAGTCCAGAGAAATTTAAATATCCATATTATTATATAAAATTCAAATCTATATTATTGATCATTGATGATCAGGGGGGAGAATGAAAGTATTGGTTGTATTTGGTACCCGTCCAGAGGCGATTAAGATGGCACCTTTAGTTCACGCATTAGCTGCAGATAATTGCTTTGAATCAAGGGTATGTGTAACTGCTCAACATCGTGAAATGTTGGATCAGGTGTTATCATTATTTGAAATCATCCCTGATTATGACTTGAATTTGATGAAAGTAGGGCAAACTTTAAATGATATTACTGCTAGGATATTATTGGGGATAAAACCAATATTGCAGGAGTTTAAGCCGGATGTAGTGTTAGTGCACGGTGATACAGCGACCACTTTTGCGGCAAGTTTAGCTGCATATTATGAGCAAGTTGCTGTTGGCCACGTTGAAGCAGGGTTACGTACCGGGAATATTTATTCTCCTTGGCCGGAAGAGGCTAACCGTAAATTAACAGGTACATTAGCAGCGTACCACTTTGCCCCGACAGAAATATCAAGGAGCAATTTATTAAGAGAAGGCTATGATGCCAATAAAATTTTTGTAACGGGCAATACTGTTATTGATGCGTTATTGATGGTGAAAGAGAAAATTGAAAAAGATAAACAATTAAAAACAAACCTTGCCGCACAATTCCCATTTCTGAATGATAATAATAAATTTATCCTTGTTACTGGGCATCGTCGAGAAAGTTTTGGTGGTGGCTTTGAGCGGATCTGCAAAGCGCTTGCTATTACCGCTAAAGCAAATCCCTGTGTGAAAATTATTTATCCAATGCATTTAAACCCCAATGTGCGCGAACCTGTTAGCCGTATTCTAGGTGAGATCGACAACATCATTTTGATTGAGCCACAGGAATACTTGCCATTTATCTATCTAATGATGCGTGCTCATATCATTTTGACAGACTCTGGTGGTATTCAAGAAGAGGCCCCGTCCTTAGGTAAGCCTGTTTTAGTTATGCGTGATACTACGGAGCGACCTGAAGCTGTGTCTGCAGGAACAGTTAAATTAGTCGGTACCAATGTAGATAAAATATTCACATGTTTAGATGAATTACTCAACAATGAAGAGGCCTATCATACGATGAGTCATGCACACAATCCGTATGGTGATGGCGATAGTGTAACCTTAATTTTAAATGCTCTAAAAGCAGGCCAATGATTAACGCAGCGTTTACTATGGCATTTATTAAATGATTTATTATTTGATACTCCCATTTTTTTTCTTGTCCATGTCTGTCTTTGACAAATCGAAGGCAGAAAAACCTATTTTAATATTTCTTACTTTGGTATTGATTTTTTTTGTAGGCCTTCGTGAAGGAGGGACTGGTACAGGTGACTATTATGAGTATATTAGATTATACGAGAAAATAAAAACATTCGATGATATATTTGATACTAGCATACATGCTGAAATAGGCTTTAGATATTTATCATACATTGGTAATGAGTTCAACTTTGATGGCCAATTTATAATATTCGTAATGGCGGTTTTATCGATTATTCCTGTCGCGTTTACTATATATAAATACTCCTGCTATCGAGTATTATCATTGTTAATCTGGTATCCTTTTGTTCTAACGATGAACATGCAGGCATCCCGAAGTTCTGTGGCAGCTGCATTTGGTTTGGTTTTCATTATCTCTTTTTTAAATAAAAGCTATCTTAAATCTGTTATTTTTTTTGCCTTATCAATAAGTTTTCATACATCAGCGATTAGCTTATTGGCTATTTTTATTACAAGAATTAGCCTTGAAAAATTGCTTCTTGCGATTTTCATTATTTTATTGTCTTGTGTCTTTCTAAATCCATTAGCATTGCTTGCTGATCTTTTTAATATGATGGGGTTAGGCATAGTATCTAATAAAATACTAAATTACATGTCATCGATTGAGTATGGATATCCAATGAGGATGTATGATCCTCGAATTATATTAAATGTTTTTATTTGTTTTTTGATTTGGCATGTTAAGGGTAAAATCAATGACCCTTTGTATATTAATTTATGCAAAGCTTTCTGTGCCGGTATGTTTTTTATGATAATTTTCGCAAGTATAACAGTCATATCCTTGCGTGTTAGTTATTTATACTTAATAACAGGGGTAATAGTAATACCTGTCATATGTCAGATTTATAATCAGAGATTTTATCTCCAAATTAACTTTAAAAGAGCTGTGTCACTTTTTTTATCCTGTGCTTATATTACATACATATCTGCGTTAGCATACATGGCAGAGCCATATGAATTTTATTTGAAATAGGTTTATCATATGCTGAAGTGTTTATTTATTGATACTGGATATCCCATTAATACCAGAACGGAAAAATTTAAAAAAACGATATCTAAATGTTTTAACACACATGTAATAGCCTGGAACAGGAACTCCAATAACAATATCAACACGGATGACAACTATCATATACTGGAGTCTGATATTGGATATGGACATAAACTGAAAAAATTGTGGCTTTTGCCAAAGTTTATTTTCCACGTTTACAATGTAGTAAAAAAAGAAAACCCTGATTATTTGTTTTTAAGTCATTGGGATTCTCTTCTTTGTTTTGTTTTGGCCAATTTATTCCTTAAGTCAAAATCTAAAATCATCTATGATTGTTTAGATTTGCCAACATCACGTAATAAATCAATTTTAAAAGCATTGTTTTATATTGAAAGTATTTGTTTAAAAAAAGTCGATCTTGTTATTTTAGCTTCAAGATATTACGCTAAGTTATACAATCATGATAATATTATGGTTTTTGAAAACTATCCATCTCGTGAAATAATAGATTCTTTACCTGATACCCCGGTATGGTTGAATTCATTGCAAGAGAAAAAATCTAAAGGCATAAAGTTCATCTCATGGATTGGCGTTGTAAGATATAGAGATGTTCTTACTAATATGGTCGATGCAATGAGAACCGTAGATGCTGAGCTTCTAATATTTGGAGATGGCCCCGAGTTGTCTTTCTTAAAGTATTATATAAAAGAGAAACAACTGGAAAGAAAAGTTTTATTTTTTGGAAGATATTCACAAGTAGACTTGCCATTTATTTATAAAGTATCAAACTTAGTTTGGGCCGCCTACCCAACGCTAGATTTTAATGCAGTATATGCTATTTCAAATAAATTTTTTGAAAGTTCTCTTTTCTCCAGACCTCCTATAATTTCAAGAAAAACAATGATGGCAGAGGAACTATATAAAATAAATGGAAGTACTGTTTTAGTTAATGAATTTGATGTTGCAGATATTGTCAATGAAATAAACAATGCATTGTCATCAAAAGAAACAACATTCAATAAGTATACACCAGATGTTTTTTGGGAAGAAAAGCAGGAAGAGTTACTTCATAGAATAAATACTACCTGATTACCCATGACCCTCAGCCAGCTTCAAGAGCCGATATGGCATCGGAGGGCTTGCCACGACTGCATGCCCCAATTCAACCAACATGCTCTTGAGGTCAAAACGATGATTAAACCGGAAGCAGTATTCCGCAAGATGCCTTGGTAAATGCTTCGCTCCGAGCGTATGGCAACTGCCCCGCAGCGAGTTTTTCACATTTCCTATCATCGTGTTTACCCAGTTGAATGCCGGATGATCCAGCCAGTCCAGGTTGCCCCCGGTGACAACACCCAGGTGCTCACAATTGGCCTCCTTGACCGCTTTGAAACAGGCCAATCCATCGGATATCACCGCGCTACCACTGGCAATATGCCGTTTTGCCCAATCAGCAACGGACTTGGTTTTGAAACCATCGACCACCGTCATCCGCATCTTGATTGGATGTCCTTCCTTGTTCAGGGCCACTGCTGCCACAAACGGCGTCTTGCCTGCCGCGCCCCGACCCCGTTTGCCACCACGGCGCTCGCCACCCCAGTAGACATCATCGAGCTGAATGATGCCGCTGATGGGCTGCTTGTCATCGGACTCTTTCATGGCTTGCAGCAGCTTGTGCTTGAGCATCCAGGCGGTGTCATATTTGACGCCCAACTGGCGCTTTAGCTCCATCGCTGACAAGCCTGTTTTGGTTTGTGACAACAGGTGCATTGCCAGAAACCACTTGGTCAGTGGGAGCTTGGTGTTTGCGAAAATCGTGTTTCCAGTCAATGACATCTGGTGACGGCAGTGATTGCATTGCCACACACGTGGCCGCCTTCTCAGGCGACAACAGGTCTTGTTGGCACATTCAGGGCAGACAAAGCCGTTAGGAAAACGCCAAGTGAACAGCGCGTTTTCGCACTGAGCCTCAGTGCCATAGTCCTTGAGAAACTCAAACAGGCTGTAGCCTTTCTGGAATTGGATTTTGCTTTTGGCCATGATCTCGCACCTCGATAACTGTACGTAAGATCAGTATAGTTCGTGGTAACTGACTGCTAATCATGGGTAATCAGGTTAATTTTTGAAATGAAATTTAAACTTCATTATAAGTATTATCATAAAACATATGAAATATTGGCTGGTTATTCGGTTGCATCAGCAAAAAGTGCTACTCGTTGAGGTTATTATGAAAAAGTCGATGGATAAGGTTACTATAAATGCCATGTGAAATAGTGTCTATCATCATGCCTGCATATAATGCGGCAAGACATATAATGCATAGTGTTGAATCTGTATTGTCCCAATCATTTGGCGATTGGCGCCTCTATATTGTTGATGATGCATCAACAGATGACACAGCGAATGTTGTGGCAGATATCCACGATGATAGAATCGAATATATCCTGCTCAAGGATAATGGTGGTGTAGCCAATGCCCGCAATGTCGGCATTCAATCCGCCAAGGGCAAGTATATTGCGTTTCTGGATAGTGATGATCTCTGGGAATCAAACAAACTGGAAAAACAGATATCTTTGCTGGAGCAAGGGTATGCTGTGGTGTGTGGCAATTACTCTACTTTTCTCTCTGATGACATTGATCGCCCCGTGGCAGTGCGAACCAGTCCGATGGAATTCAGCTACAAGGATATGCTGAACAGCAACCGGATCGGAAATCTGACGGGAATATATAACCGCGAACTGCTTGGCACATTTTACCAAGAGCGCTGTGGGCATGAAGATTACTTGATGTGGCTTGCAATAATGAAGGTTGCAAAAAAAGCTGCCTGCGTTCAAGACATCGTTGCTCGTTATAGATTGAGTTCCAACTCATTATCTGCAAATAAATTGACCGCAGCAAAATGGCAGTGGCATATCTATCGACACAAGTTGTTGTTAAGTTTGCCAGATAGTTTGTATCATTGGCTCAGCTATATCGTCATCGCGTTGAAAAAACGAATTCGCGAGTAGAATTAGAAAGTTATGTATGTATTTATTTGACCTTTATTTCGATCTCTGGGGGTAACTTTGTCCTTTCAACGCCGTCACTCACGCTGGTATGAACGTGTGTTATTCAGCTCTCCTGCCTTGTTCATCTTCGGGGCCTTGCTTGCGGTTTGCCTGCCTGCCATTGAGCGATGGGGCCTGGCATTTTGGCATCACCTCGATGCCGTCCGGATCAATACCCTAAGCGGTGCCTTTGTGGCGTTTCTGCTGACCGGGATTGTGCTGCATCGCTTCCTGCGCTATCCGGGCGCGAGTCCCGTGGCCTATATGATCCCCACGGTGACCACCCTCTATGGTGCCCTGGTCGGCATTCTCTTCTTCCTGCGGCTGCCTTACAGCCGCCAGGTATTGTTCGAGTCGTATCTGGTTGCCTTGCTTTGCTGCTGGCTCGCCTACTTCATCGGCCGCCGTTACCGGACCCCCAAATACGCCTTGCTACCCTTTGGGGACTATCAGGCCCTGACCCGGCACGAGTGTGTGCAGTGGCGTCTGCTGGACAAACCCGATCTCGGGGCCGTGCGTTATGACGCCGTGGTGGCAGATCTTCGGGATGAGAAGCTGGCGGGTGAGTGGGAGCGTTTCCTGGCGCGCTGCGCCCTGTCGCACATTCCCGTCTATCACATCAAGCAGATCAGCGAGACCCTGACCGGGCGCGTGAAGATCGATCATCTGCACGAGAACCAGCTTGGTTCCCTCTTGCCGTCCCCCGTCTATGCCTTCATCAAACGTGGAATGGACATTCTGGCCGCGTTGATCGCGATCCCGCTGTTCTCCCCCCTGATGCTGGTGACGGCGATCCTCATCAAGCTGGAGAGTCCGGGCCCCGTGATGTTCCTGCAAAACCGGGTAGGGAAGGGGAACAAGGATTTTCGCATCTACAAGTTCCGCAGCATGTGCAAGGATTCGGAAAAAGCCGGCGCCCAGTTTGCCCAGGACGGCGACATGCGCGTCACCCGGGTGGGCAAGGTGATCCGCAAGCTGCGCATCGACGAGCTGCCGCAGTTCTTCAACGTCCTTAAAGGGGACATGAGCCTGATTGGGCCAAGACCGGAGCAGCGCACGTTCGTCGATCAGTTCGAACGGGAGATCCCGTTCTACATGTACCGTCACATCGTGCGGCCCGGGATCAGTGGCTGGGCGCAGGTGGTCCACGGTTATGCCGCCGATGCCGATGATACCCGCATCAAGATCGAGCACGATTTTTACTACATCAAGCACTTCTCCCTCTGGCTGGATGTGCTCATCGTGTTCAAGACCATCCGCACCATCCTGACCGGTTTTGGCGCGCGGTAATCCCGATGCGGATCTTGTTGCTGGGGGCTCGTGGCCAGTTGGGACGAGCCCTTTTTTCTGCCCTTTGCCGGGATTATCCCCATTGGCAGGTGACGGCCCTTGGCAGGGATGCGTGTGATATCACCGACCCCGGTGCGCTGATCTGCGCCCTGAACCGCCATCAGCCTGATGTCATCCTCAACGGTGCGGCCTTTACGGCAGTCGATCTCGCACAGAGCCAGCCCGAGCTGGCAGAGCGTATCAATCATCTGGCCGTCGCACTGCTTGCCCGGGAAGCCGGTGCCAGGGGGGCGCTGCTGGTGCATTTTTCCACCGACTATGTGTTCGATGGCTCCGGCAGCGCTCCCTGGCGCGAGGTGGATGTGCCTGCCCCGCTCAATGTCTACGGTGCCAGCAAGCTGGCCGGAGAGCAGGCCATTCAGGAGCTATGTCCCCATCATCTGATCGTGCGCACCAGCTGGGTTTATGGTGGGGAAGAGGCACACTTCGCCCGAGCCATCTTGCGCCGTGCCAACGAGGGCAAGCCCCTTGAGGTGGTGGCGGATCAGTGGGGAGCGCCGACCCAGGTGGACTGGCTGGCAACGTCCGTTCTCCTGGCGCTGACACAGGTCGTGAAGGTGCCAGACAAGGGCGGCCTCTATCATCTCTGCCCCGCAGGCGAGACGAGCTGGCATGGCTTTGCATCGGCCCTGGTTGAGGAAGGCTGTCGGCTTGGTCTGCTGGCGCAGCCTGTTCCGATAAAACCCATTCCATCTGCAAACTGGCCCCAGGCAGCCCGTCGGCCATTCAACTCCAGGCTCGATTGTCGACGGTTTGCCACTGTGTTCGGGATCCAGATCCCGGCCTGGGAAGAGCTGATGAGCCGCTGGCTTGCCAGTCAGTGTGAAGGTGAATGATGTGACGTGTGTCTTGATGGCTCTCTGTTCTCCTCTGGAGGTGTTCCATGCACCAGCGTAAAGGCATCATCCTGGCCGGGGGATCCGCCACCCGTCTCTATCCGGCGACGCTGGCCATCAGCAAGCAACTGCTGCCGGTCTATGACAAGCCCATGATCTATTACCCCCTCTCAACCCTGATGCAGGCGGGGATCCGTGAGATTCTCATCATCAGCACGCCGCTGGATCTGTCCCGCTTCGAGCTGCTGCTGGGGGATGGCAGCCAGTGGGGGATGCAATTTTGCTACGCGGTGCAGGAAGAGCCTGCCGGGCAGGCCCAGGCGCTGCTCATTGCGAAGCCCTTTCTGGCCGGCAGCCCCTGCTGCCTCATTCTGGGGGACAACATCTTCTATGGCACCGAGCTGCCCCGCCAGTTGCAGCGCGCGAGCGCCAAGACGCAAGGCGCCACTCTGTTTGCCTATCATGTACAGGATCCAGAACGTTACGGTGTGCTGGGGTTCGACGGCGAGGGGCGGGTCGAGTCGATCGTCGAGAAGCCGGCATCTCCTGCCAGTCAATATGCGGTGACGGGCATCTATTTCTACGATGCCACGGCAAGCGAGATTGCTCGGGGCCTGCGCCCTTCGTCACGGGGAGAGCTCGAGATCACCGATGTCAATCTCCATTATCTGGCACAGCAAAGTCTGGAGGTCTGTTTCATGGGGCGTGGTGCTGCCTGGCTGGATACCGGGACCCATGACAGCCTGCAGGAGGCGAGCAGCTTCATCCAGACCCTGGAGAAACGCCAGGGGCTCAAGGTGGCCGCTCCGGAGGAGATCGCCTGGCGCCAGGGCTGGATCTCTGACGAGGCGCTGGCGTCACTGGCACAGCCACTGGCAAAAAGCGGGTATGGCGCCTATCTGTTGCGTCTGTTGCAAGAGCCCTTTGGCAAAATGCACCCCGATTGGGATTGATAAGGCACTCCATTGAGTGATATATCCTTGCCCATTATTCCAAAGAAAACACCTATGCACTTTATTTCATTGAAGATTCCGGATGTTATCCAGATCCGCCACCAGCGTCATCCAGATGAGCGGGGCGACTTCATGGAGCTGTTTCGCCACGATCTCTTCACCCGCAGGTGCGGTGATTTTTGCTTCGTTCAGGACAATCTGAGTCGTTCCCGACAAGGGACACTACGGGGGCTGCATTATCAGCGCCAACGGCCCCAGGGCAAGCTGATACAGGTGCTGGCAGGCACCATCTTCGACGTGGCCGTCGACGTGCGCGCCGGGAGCCCGACCCTGGGCCAGTGGGTGGGGGTGTCGCTCTCGGCCGAGGAGGGAACCTCCCTCTGGATCCCGCCAGGTTTTGCCCACGGCTTTTATGTTCAGAGCGAATGGGCCCAGGTGCTCTACAAATGCACCGATTATTACGCTCCCGAGCTGGAAGCCTCCCTTCACTGGTCGGATCCGACACTGGCTATTGAGTGGCCCCTCATGGACAATGTGCCATTACGCTTGTCAGAGAAAGACCGTCACGCCCCTCTCTGGCAATCACCTCATCTTCAGAGCCCGATATGAACAAACAAGTATTCGATAATTCAGACAGTCAGCTGCCCCAGGGTTGGCAAGCCTCTTCCGGTGATGAAATCGATCTGCGTGAGCTGATCCTGGTCCTGTGGCGCCAGAAAATACTGATCCTGCTGGTCGCAGGCGTCTTTGCCGCAGCAGGTATCGCCTATGCCCTGCTGGCCCCCCAGGTCTGGGTCAGCCAGGCCGAGATCAGGTCGCCCACCCTCAAGGAGGTGGAGTCCCTCGAGCTCAACATCAATCAGCTGATCAATGCCCAGGTACCGGTGGCGGCTTTTACTGCCTTTGACAAGAAGGCGCTCTATGGCGACTTCGTCAACAACTTCAACAGCTTCAACAACAAGCGCCAGTTCCTGCAAGAAAGGGGTTACCTGGATGCCGAGGCCGCGCAGGCCGACGTCACAGACCCCAAAGGCAAGCGGCTGCTGCTCAAGAAGATGGCCGAGGGGATCAGCGCCAAGGCACCGGACAAATTGCGTGAAGATGTGACACTCTCCTTTGCCGCGGCCACGGCGGGGGAGGCCAAATCCCGGCTGGAGCAGTACATCGCCTTTATCCAGCATCAGGAGTCGGCGGCCAAGGGCAAGGAGCTGTATACCATCTGGCAGAACCGCATCAAGACGCTGCAGACCCAGTTCGAGAGTGCCAAGGCCGATACCCTCAAGCAGTTGCAAGACGATATTCTGCGTACCGAATATGGTCTGCGTATTACACAGGCGGCCGGGCTGGAGGCGCCGGTGCAGAATCTGCAGGAGCAGGGGAGCCTTCCCATCGATCTGGGGGCGCGCGCCCTCTCCGAGAAGCTCAAGATCCTCAAGGAGATCAAGAACCCCGAGTTCCTCAACCCGGCGCTGAGCGACCTGCGCCTGCAATTGGGCAGTCTTGAGGCCCTCAAGCTTGAGGCACAGCCCTTCCAGTCGTTCGCCTATCTGGCTTCGCCGAGTGAGCCCCTGAGCCGCGAGCAGCCCAAGCGCCCTCTGGTCGTGGTGCTGGCTACCCTGCTCGGCGGCATGCTGGGGGTGGGCATCGTGCTGGTGCGCCATGCATTTCGCCGACCGGAATCGGCACAAGGATGATTGAAGTGAACAAGGGGGGCTCTGCCCCCCTTCATGTATGGCGTGTCGGAAGAAAACGAGCATGAGCATGACACAACAGGGAGCAGTGACGGTGACGTCGACGACAGGGATATTGGGGGTTGTCAGCCTCCTTTACTGGTTGCTTGGCATGCATTTTTTCATGCACAACCCGGGCGGGGCAGGGCTCTATCTGCCGTTCAATGCCTGGGGCTGGATCTTCGCCAGCCTGGTGATGGCGCTGGGGCTGTGGCATGTGACCCTCAGCCAGCGGCTGGTGGTCTCGCCGCTGCTGACGGCCCAGTGGCTGGGGGGCCTCTTGTTGTTGCTGCCCATGGCCTACCCGGGAGCCGAGCTCAAGGACTATGCCATTCCCCGGCTGCTGGGGCTGTTTGCCGGCCTGCTGTTTCTGGCAAGCCTCTATCAGTGGCGATTCGGCCGCGAGGGGCGAGACAGGCTGCTCTATCTGCTGCTGGGGGCCGTTGCCATCGAGGCGCTGCTCGGCCTGGTGCAGTATTACCTGCTGGTGCCGGGCAACTGGATTGGGTACGACACCCAGACCAACCGCCCCTATGGCATCTTCCAGCAACCCAACGTGATGGCGAGCTTCATGGCGACCGGCCTGTCACTGGCCATCTGGCTGGAGCTGCGCGGTGATGCCAACCCCTGGCTCAAGGGGCTGCGCTATGGGGTGATCCTGGCCACTTCCCTGCTGCTGGTGGTCCTGCAATCGCGGGTCGGGCAACTGGGCGGCGTGATGGCTCTCTTGCTGCTGTCTGCCCAGCTGGGTCGTGAGCGGCGGCTGGGCAGGATGCTCGCGCTGGTGGCCCTGGGCATTCTGCTCGGGCTGGCCTCGCAATACCTGATGGCCGGAGCCAGACGAGGGCTGGAGATCTACCAGTCCGGCGGCATGCGCTCCATCTACTGGCCCTACGCCGCCAAGCTGATTGCCCAGATGCCCTGGACCGGTTGGGGCTATGGCAGCTTCGAGTCGGTGTTTCTCCATCACTACATGGCCGACAAGGCGCTGAACCCGGCCATGGTGCAGATCGAGTACAACCTGGATCACCCCCACAACGAGTTTCTCTACTGGGCGGTGGAAGGGGGTCTGGCCCCCATGCTGGGCATGGTGCTGATGGGCGGGGCCCTGCTGTGGCGTCTGAGCCGGGCGGGCTGGGTCAAGGGCGCCGCCTTGCTCGCGCTGGTGACCCCCATCTTGCTGCACACCCAGACCGAGTACCCCTTTTACCACGCCATCGCCCTGTGGTGGGCGCTGCTGCTGCTCCTGTATGCGATGGATGCGGAGGTGGAGGAGCAAGACCACGGCAACTGGCGCGACCATCTGTGCCGCCCCTGGTTGCTGCTGCGCTTCATGGCCATCGCCATTCCCCTGATCGTCATCCCCTTCATGTTGACCGCCATGCATACCGCCTGGGTGGTGACCAAGTATGAGCGGGGCGGTTACAAGCAGCCTGCGCTCCTGCTCGACATCGTCAACCCCATGGCCTGGCTGACCCGGGTGGAGTTCGACGTGAACGCGGTGCGCCTCATGGTCGGTCTGCAGGCCAATAACAAGGCGGAGCTTGAAGCCTACCTCGACTGGGGACAGGCCTTCGTGCGCCATACCCCGAGGGCCAACATCTACGCCAACATGGTGATCGCCCTCAATGCCCTGGGGCGCACGGCGGAGGCCGACAACCTGCGGGCAAGCGCCCTGATGCTCTATCCGGGTGAGCCTTTGCTCACCGTGTCGGCCGCAAGAAAGGTGGCCGCGACCCTGGAGCGCAAGCCCTCTTCATGAGGGCCGTCTCAACCCGTTTAACCATCACGGCCGCCTTTGCGGCCGTGATGGTTTTTGTGCCCGCCTCGTTGAAGGGGGAGGGGGCTGGTTGCCAAAGAGGTTCCCGGCCATCCCTTCACCTCGCCTGCGCACCGCGGCCGTTTTGCTGTACAAGGTTGCAGCAAGGGTTTCATCGGCTCGCAAAAATGGGGTTATCTGCTGGACGGCGCAAGCGTCTTGGCTAAGATAACCGTCTTAACGTCTTGTTTGGCAAGGGAGTATGACATGGAGATAGTACTAGGCCCATTAGAGGCCCGCGTGATCGGCTGCCTGATTGAGAAAGAGATCTGCACGCCGGATCAGTACCCTCTCTCGCTCAATGCACTGGTCAATGCCTGCAACCAGAAGAGCAACCGGGAACCCGTGCTGGAGCTCGCCGAGCTGGATATTCGCGCCGTGATCGACGAGCTGATCCGCCGCCGTCTGGTGGTCAATACCGCCGGTTTCAACGCCAGGGTGCCCCGCTATCAGCATCGTTTCTGCAATACCGAGTTCGGCGAGCTGAAGTTCTCGGCCCAGGAACTCGGCATTATCTGCGAACTCTTGCTGCGTGGCCCGCAGACCCCGGGTGAGCTGCGTTCGCGCACCAACCGGCTGTGCAGCTTTGACGATGTGACCGAGGTGGATGCGGTGCTGGCCACTCTCATCGAGCGGGGGCCCTATGTGGTCAAGCTGCCCCGTGAGCCGGGCAAGCGGGAATCCCGCTACGCGCACCTGTTCAGTGGCGAGGTGGATCTGCAGGCGCTGGCCGACGCGGCGCCCGCTGGCAACCTTGTGTCACCGGCGGCAGACAGACTGGCGGCGCTCGAAGAAGAGGTCGAGCACCTCAAGGGGCAGTTGCAGGGGCTGGAAGCCCGTCTGGCCCGGCTGGAAGGCTGAGCCAACAATCTGTTTCCAGAAGGCGCTGCGGCGCCTTTTTTGATGACCGCGCCCCTCCTGCGGCCCGTTGCCCGGTGGCAGGGGCGAGTGCCCTGTCAGCCTTGTCGCTCGCGTACCCATCAAAGGCGCCAGCTTTTTTGCACTATTTCGCGCTTAAGGGTCGAGCCGCCGCCGCTTTCCCGTTAAAATTCCGCCTTTGCACTTGCCCGTGAGTTCTGATGTCAGCCTTCACCCTCTCTTCAGATTGCCATGCCCTGCTGTGCGAGCTGCAATTGCAGCGCGCCGCCAGCACTCGTTACCTGCAAGACACCCTCTATGCCCCGGGCGCACCCGGGCGTGCGCTGCTCGACACCCTTGATCAGTTGCAGCAGTGGGGGCTTGTCCGTCAACGAACGGAGCAGCAGTGGAGTCTGACGGCAGAGGGAACCCTGACCCTGATCCTGGCGGTGCGTGCGGGGGAGTGCCCCATGCCGCAGTGGTCCCGCATCCCCTCGGTCACGGGCCTGGAGCGGGCACAGGAGGTGGTGCGCGAGCTCTGTCTGGGAGACGCGGGGCAGATCCCGGCCTATTACCAGAGTGCCGAACTCCTGAGCCTGCTGGATCTTCCCGATGCTCCCCGCCTGCTGGCAGGCTCCAGCCCCGCCTGGCAGGCCCTGCTGCTCGAGCACTTCGCCCTGCAGGCCCTGCTTGACGCTGAGCCTGACGAGGGCTGGCCGCTGGCAACGCTGGTTGTCTCCTGCTCCCCGGCGCTCTCTGGCCAGATCCAGGCTCGCGCCCGCGAATGGGAGTGGCTCTGCGGTTCCTTTGGGGGCGAGGTAACCACTCACTGGCCTGCACTGCAACAACTGGCGCAGCAGGGGGATGAGCAGCCCCTGGCCGAGCGGCTGCTGGGGGCGCTTGGCCAGTGGCAGGGGCAAGAGGCGTCGCCCTGGCCCCGGATGTTCAGTGCCCTGCTCTGGCTCGGCTGGTTGCAACAGGCAGATCCGGTGCAGGGGAGCGAGCAGCGCAAGAAGTGGCAGCGCAGTCTGGGCCATCACTCCCCCCTGCTGGCCGATCTGCTGGGGCAGTGGGCCGGAGATCGCCACGGCCAGGCGGTCGGCCTGTTCGATACCCTGCAACTGCCGCTGGAGGAGCTCCACTGGGGTTACCTCTGGCTCGATCTCTGCGCCCTGGCGCGCCACGGCGAGCAGAGCCCCCAGGTGACCATCTTGCACAAGTGGGACCTCTCCCACGTGCTGGACGCCGAGCCCCGGCATCGCCTGATGGCCTTCTGCCAGGATCTGCTGCGACTCCTGCTTGGCCGGGAGGCCGCCCATTGGCCCCTGCGCGCGTTGCGTCCTGCTCAAGGGGAGGAAGAGGATGCCACCGAGGAGGAAGGCAAGGCCCCCGCCTCGGCAAGCTGGCTCAACTGGCTGCAGGGGTTGGGACGCTCGAGCGGGGTGCGCAAGCCCCAGGAGCGGCTGGTCTGGCTGCTCCACGCGGAGGGGCCTGAGCTTGAGTGCAAGATCCAGAAGCAGAGCACCAAGGGGGAATGGACCGCCGGGCGAAGGGTCGATCCGGCCCTGCTTTCCACCCAGTACGCCAGCCTGCTGGACGAAGCTGACTGGGCACTGGTGCGCACCCTGCCGCGCAACATGGGCAAGCTGCCCCGGGATGCCTGGGTGCCCCTGGCAAACCATCCTCGCCTCTTCAATGCCAAGGGACAGAAGCTGCAACTGGCCGTCAGCGCCCCCCTGCTGCAACTGGTACAGAGCGGGGAGGGCATGAGCGCCAGACTACATCCTGCTCCCGCCGCCCGCGGTGCGCACATCGTCCCCCTGGCTCAGGATTTGTGGCAGCTTATTCTGACACCGCAGGCGCTGCTGGACAGATTACCGGCCCTGGAGGCCATTCCGGCATTGCCGCCGGCCGGGCTCGAGGAGCTGCAACGCACGCTGGATGCCATTCCCGATCTCCCCTGGCACAGCCAGGTGGCGGGGCTCAGAGGCAATGCCGAGCTGGCCCCCTGGCCCGGCGATCCCTCCGTCCTGCTCGACTGGCAGGAGGGGCAGCTCGTGGTCCAGTTGGTGACCCGGGAGGGGGACCTGCCTCCCTTGCCTCTGGGCAAGGGGGAGGCCATCGTGCGCCAGGGTATCCGGGAGTATCACTACTGGCAGCGGGATCTGGCTGCCGAGAAGGACGATGCCCAGCGCCTTCGCAACCAGTTGCCCATCGGCCTGCCCGGCAACGAGTGGAAGCTGGACGGGGAGCAGGCGCTCACCCTGGTCAACGCCCTGCCGGAGCTGGTGGACGCCGGTGTGGTGGTGCACTGGCACCAGGACAGCGCCCGCCTCAAGAGCCTCGATGAAGCGGCCCTGAGCCTGCGCATCGAGCGGCGTCAGGACTGGTTCCAGGTGGAGGGGGCGCTCTCGTTGGACGAGCACCAGATCCTCGATCTTCGCCTCATCCTGCGCCAGCTGACACCGGGCCAGCGCACGGTGCAGCTCGACGAGAAGACCAGCCTGATGCTGAGCGACAAGCTGGTGGAACGCCTCACCGTGCTCGGCGCCATGCTGGACAACGAGCAGCGCATCAACAACAAGCTGGCCTATCCGCTGGCCCGCCTGCTCTCCGTCATCACCACCGAGGGGGATGCCGCCTGGCAGAATCTCCAGCAGGAGTGGCAGCAGGAGGTGAGCTGTCCCCCCGAGCTGCTGACGGCGCTGCGGGACTATCAGAAGGAGGGGGTACGCTGGATGGCGACCCTGGCCCATCACGGCTTTGGCGCCTGTCTGGCCGATGACATGGGCCTGGGCAAGACCTTGCAGGCCCTCATAGTGCTGCGCATGCGTCAGCACCTGGGCCCGGCGCTGGTGGTGGTGCCCAAGTCAGTGGTCACCAACTGGCAGGAGGAGGTGGCCCGCTTTGCCCCCGAGCTCGAGGTGGTGGTGTTCGACCATCCCGCCGAGCGGGAGACCCTGATCCAGGGGGCCAGGGCCGGACAGATCGTCCTGGTCAACTACGGCATGCTCGGCAGTCTCTCCCAGGCGCTCAAGTCCCGCCGCTGGTCGAGCATGGTGCTGGACGAGGCACAGCAGATCAAAAATGCCGGTACCCAGCGCGCCAAGCTGCTGTTCCAGCTCGACGGGGATTTTCGCCTCGCCCTCTCCGGCACCCCCATCGAGAACCATCTGGGGGAGCTGTGGAGCCTGTTCAGCTTCATCAACCCCGGCCTGCTCGGGAGCCTCGGGGAGTTCAAGCGCCGCTTTGGCAAGGCGGTCAAGGATCCCCAGCACATGGCGATGCTGCGGGCGGTGATCAGCCCCTTCATCCTGCGCCGCCTGAAGCAACAGGTGCTGACGGAGCTGCCGGACAAGACCGAGATCATCCATCACATCAGCCTCTCCCCCGAGGAGCGTCAGCTCTACGAGGCGACCCGGCGCGAGGTGGTGCAGCAGGTGCAAAGTGCCGATGGCCGTGCCCTGATGCATGTGCTGAGCGGCCTGACCCGGCTGCGCCGACTCTGCTGCTCCCCCCAGCTGGTGATGCCGGAGTGGTCCCAGACCAGCAGCAAGCTGGACGAGGCGATGGCGCTGCTGGACGAAGCCATCGATGGTGGCCACCGGGTGCTGGTGTTCAGCCAGTTTGTCGATCTGCTGAGCCTGCTGCGCAGCCGTATCGAGCAGCGGCAGTGGGACTACTGCTATCTGGATGGGGGCTGCTCGGCCAAGTCCCGTCAGGAGTCCATCCTGCGTTTTCGCCATGAAACGGTGCCGCTCTTCCTCATCAGCCTCAAGGCGGGGGGCACGGGCCTCAACCTGACCCAGGCCGACACCGTGCTGCACCTCGATCCCTGGTGGAACCCGGCGGTGGAGGATCAGGCGAGCGATCGGGCGCACCGCATGGGCCAGACCCAGCCGGTGACCGTCTATCGCCTGGTGTGCGAGCAGACGGTGGAGGAGAAGATAGTGGCGCTGCACGACGAGAAGCGAGCACTGGCCGACGGCCTCCTGAGCGGCCAGTCCGAGGTGAAGGGGCTGGATGTGGAGAGCCTGCGGGCACTGCTGATGAGCTGACGGCGATGGGCTGTCGCCCGATGTGACAAGGGGAGCATCCGTGATGCTCCCCTTGTCGTTTGTGGCGGTGCCGAGCCTGCGCTACCCCTGATAGAGGTAGAGGTGCAGCCGCTCTATGATGGGGTCACCGCCAATCTTGCGATCCCGGCGTGCCTGGCGCAGCTTGGGTGGGTAGTGGCCCAGATGGGTGACGGCCGGCTGGGTATCGGAGCAGAGCAGCAGGGGAAGGCTCGCCTTGATCTGCTGCTTGCGGGGCTCCCGGTCCTGCCAGAGCAGGTTGATCATGGGGTGGGTCTTGACCGGCCTGCGGATCCGCAGGGCGGCATCCGCCGGCAGGCGGCGAATGTCGTATACCTCCTGATCCACCATCTTGCTCCACTCTTCGTTGTCAAAGAGCGCCGGTACATACCGGCGGCTGCGCTCCAGCATCTCCAGTACCTGCTCCCGGCTGAGGCGGCTGATGCTCTGCTTGTCGGCCCAGGTGAAACCCAGCGAATGGAGATCCCCCTGAAGCCAGGTCAGCTTGCGATAGACCTGCAGGGTGATGACGCCGGGCAGGGCGCCGTGCACCAGCTCGAACTTCTCGTCCCGCCCGCCCGCCGCCTGCACCATGGCCTTGAAGGCGAGCTTGTGCGCGTTGATCTCCTCGATGACGGGGGCCAGCTCCCTGGCGCAGGCGGCAGGAAAGCGCAGCCAGCCGGGCAGACGGTGGGTCGCCTTGGTGGAGCAGCCGGGGCGGGCGCTGTGGTCCTGAAAGGCGGCGAGGGTGGCGGCCAGGGCCGCCTCGCCCGAGAGATAGCCCACCTCGATAGCCTCGATGGGCTCATGCTCTTCCCCCTGGGCCACGGCCGGGAGAGGATAGACATGAGCCTCCAGCAGGTCGAGCTGGCCCAGTTGCCGGGCAAGGCGTGCCAGCGACGCCTCCAGCAGGGCCATCTGTTGACGCAGGGCGGCGGTGGGGGTAAAGGTGTCCATCGGCAGATCCTGTGTGTGTGCCGCTCCCCTGTTCAGCATGGTGTTGGGACAACGTGGGGAGGCAGCATGATAAACCACTGTATAAATAACCATACCAGTATGATGGCAGGGTGCCAAGTGTCCGGTGCCACCCTGACGATGGGGGTGACATGGGGGCATCCGGTTCAGGTTGCCTGTTCGTATCCTTTTGTTAAATAACGATCTTGTTGCGATCTATTTGTTAACAAAACCTGTTGACCGAGAGTTTGCACCCTGCTGACTCGCCGTCGTGCCGTGCATAGCTAGCGTGGGAAAGTGCATAGTTAGAAGTGGGTGGCGCAGGAGAAAATGCTGCCAGGCTGCCAGGGGGAAAGTTTCAGCATTATTTCATTTTAAAATCATATGGTTATGGTTATTGCCCTGGCGATATCAACCATTACTTTTACTAATGTCATGTATCAAAATTCGTCAATTGAGGCACCTCCCCGCCCTGACTAAGCTTTGCGCATCAAATCCGAGCCTTGCGCAGAACGAGAGAGAGGAGCCATATCATGGCCAACATGACTTATACCGAAGCCGGTTACCAGCATTCCAGCGAATCGAATCTGGTTGCTCGCGTCAAGATGACCGTCCTGACCTGGCTGGAACGCAGCCGCAGCCGTCGCCAGCTCTCCGAGCTGCCCGCCTACCTGCTCAAGGACATCGGTCTGAACGAAGCCGACCGCTATCAAGAGACCACCAAGCCGTTCTGGCGTGGTTGATCAGCCGGGCATGGATGCCTTGTTTTTCTGCTGATCCCAGGGGCATGCTGCCCACCCGTCTGCCGAAGGCATGCTGTCTTCACCTGCCGATACCCGTTCACCACTTTCCCTCTCCCGTGTTTCCCCCCGCTTGATCCTGTTGCATGAGTTGTCACTCATTTTCGCCACCTTTGTATCCTTACTGTTTGAATTTGTTTAAAAACTGATTTTAAGCCCGGTTGCCTTGCGTATAATCCGGCCATGGCATTCCAGACTAAAGGGTGAGACGGATGATTCCCCAGCATGACTTTTTGGCCCTGACGCGCCGCCATGAGTGGCAGCTCGAGCCTTTCGCCTTCAATCTGACCAACGGTACCCGGGTGAGCGTGTGGGATACCGGCGTGATCTGCCTGGAACCCGCTTCCGAGGCGGGGCAACCCGGGCACAAGGACATCGTCCTCTCCTGCGGCATCCACGGCAACGAGACAGCCCCCATCGAGATCTGCAATCAGTTGCTGACCCGGTTGCTCGCAGAGGAGCTCAAGGTTCGTCACCGGGTGCTCTTCCTCTTTGGCAACCCCGCCGCCATGAACCAGGGGGTGAGGGAGGTGGAAGAGAACATGAACCGCCTCTTCTCGGGCGCCCACAGCAAGGGGGAGGGGCTGTGCAACCGGGAGCGCATCCGCGCCATGCGTCTGGAGCAGTATGTGAGCCGCTTCTTTGCCGACTCGGCCAGGCCCCGTTACCACTACGATCTCCATACCGCCATTCGCGGCTCGCGCCACGAGAAGTTTGCCGTCTATCCCTTCCCCCACGAACGCCCCCACTGCAAGGAGCAGGTACGTTTCCTCGGTGCCTGCGGCGTGCGCACCATACTGCTCTCGAGCGGCCCGACTACCACCTTCAGCTATTACAGCTCGCACCAGCACGGCGCCCATGCCTTTACGGTGGAGCTGGGCAAGGTGCGGCCCTTCGGTGAAAACGACATGACCCGCTTCATCGAGGTGCGCCAGACATTGCAGGAGCTGGTGACCCGGGATGAGGTGGCCCTTGAGCCCTGGCGAGCCGATGACTTCACCCTTTTTGCCATAGATCGGGTGATCAACAAGCAGTCGGAGCAGTTCCGCTTCCTGTTTGCCAGCGATGTGGACAATTTCACCGAATTTCCCCAGGGTTTTGTGCTGGCAGAAGATGGGGATCGGCAATACAGGGTAGAGAAACCGCGGGAAGCGGTGGTCTTCCCCAACGCCAACGTGGCCATCGGACAGCGCACCATGCTGCTGGTGGTACCCACCCGTTTGTGGGAGTGAATTGACGCCTTTTTGTCATGCTGATCCTGCGCCACGGGCGGTGGCAAGCAGCATGGCGGTGATGGGTATGATCCCGAACTCGATATGACAGGGAGCCTGAACAGGCTCCCTTCTTTGTTTCTGCTCGCCGAAAATTCCGATTACCTTCGAAAATAAAAGAAGTTTCTACTGGTCTTACCTGGATGAATCTCGTTGCCCTTTGATTAACATGTTGTTTACATTTTAAATGTCACCTCATGGTGGTGACGCTGACAACGGCAAGGAGCCAGTTATGACCCATGTCGACATCCCCTTCCTTCGTTACCTCGATGAGGAGGGGCGCCCGGTCGCGACACTGCCGACCTGGCTGGACAAGGCGATGCTGCACACCTTCTACCGCAACATGGTGATGGTGCGCAGTTACGACAAGAAAGCGATAGCACTGCAGCGAACCGGCAAACTCGGCACTTTTCCCTCCCATCTCGGGGCGGAAGCGGTGGGGATCGGGGTCGGGCTCGCCATGCAGTCAGAGGATGTCTATGTGCCCTACTACCGGGACATGCCCACTCTCTACGTGAGGGGCGTGCCCATGGAGCAGAACCTGCAGTATTGGGGCGGGGACGAGCGTGGCAGCGTCTTCTACAAGGCCGATGGCGAGTTGTCGGAAGACTTGCCCATCTGCGTTCCCATCGCCACCCAGATCACCCATGCTGCCGGCATCGCGGCCGCCTTCAAGCTGCGCAACCAGCCCAGGGTCGCCGTGGTGACCATCGGCGATGGCGGCACCTCCAAGGGAGACTTCCTCGAGGGGCTCAACTGTGCCGGTGTCTGGCATCTCCCCATGGTGATGATCATCAACAACAACCAGTGGGCCATCTCGGTGCCGCGCAAGTTGCAGTCGAGCGCGCCCACCCTGGCCCAGAAGGGCATAGGAGCCGGGGTGCGCAGCCTTCAGGTGGACGGCAATGACGTGGTGGCGGTCTATGAGGCGACCCGCGCCGCCGTCGAGCGGGCTCGCAGCGGCAAGGGGCCGACGCTCATCGAAGCCGTCAGCTACCGGCTCGGGGATCACACCACCGCCGATGATGCGACTCGCTATCGTGACGGCGCCGAGGTGGAAGCGGCCTGGGCCAGGGAACCGGTCAAGCGGCTGCGCCAGTTCATGTTTGAACGGGGCTGGTGGGACGAGCAGCAGGAACAGGCGCTGCTGGCAGAGGCGGGCCGGGAAGTGGAACGCGCCGTTGCCGCCTACGAGGCCATCACGCCCCAGGCGCCGGAGACCCTGCTCGATTACCAGTTTGCCGAGCTGCCGAAGGCCTATCTTGCCCAGCGCCAGCGCATCATCGCCAAAGGTATGCAGCAGAGCGGGGAGGGACTATGAGCGATATCACGCTGCTCGAAGCGATCAATCTGGCGTTGCACCACGAGATGGCACGCGATCCTGATGTGGTGGTACTGGGGGAGGATGTGGGGGTCAACGGCGGTGTGTTTCGCGCCACCGTGGGGCTTCGCGATAAATTCGGGTTCAAGCGGGTCATCGATACGCCGCTGGCCGAAGGACTCATCGCCGGTGTGGCGGTGGGCATGGCGACCCAGGGGCTCAAACCCGTGGCCGAATTCCAGTTCCAGGGCTTCATCTTCCCGGGCATGGAGCAGATCATCTGCCAGGCGGCACGGATGCGAAACCGGACCCGTGGCCGCATCACCTGTCCCATCGTTTACCGCTCCCCCTACGGCGCCGGCATCCATTCACCCGAGCACCACAGCGAGAGCGTCGAGGCCCTGTTTGCCCATATCCCCGGGCTGCGGGTCGTGATCCCTTCGAGCCCGAAGCGGGCTTACGGCCTGCTGCTGTCGGCCATTCGGGATCCGGATCCCGTGATGTTCTTCGAGCCGGATCGCATCTATCGCTCCATGAAGTCGGATGTGGTGGATGACGGCGTCGGCCTGCCGCTGGATGTCTGCTTCACCCTGCGTCCCGGCCGGGACATCACTGTGGTGGCCTGGGGTGCTTGCATCCAGGAAGTCATGCGTGCGGCGCACCTGCTGGCGGAGCAGGACATCCAGTGCGAGGTGCTGGATCTTGCCACCATCAAACCCCTGGACATGGAGAGCATCCTGACCTCGGTACGCAAGACCGGGAGGCTGCTGGTGGTACACGAAGCCTGTGGCAGTTTCGGGGTGGGAGCCGAAATCGTGTCCCAGGTGACCGAAGAGGCGATGACTGCCCTCAAGGCGCCGCCAAGACGCCTCACCGGCGTGGATGCCGCCGTCCCCTACTATCGCAACGAGGAGTATTACCTCATCACCGAGCAGGAGATTGCGCAGGCGGCTCGGCAACTGATGGAGAACCAGTGGCTATGACGCACGACAGGTACGGATGCGCAAGTGCCAGGGCCACAGGGCTCCATGGTGTCTGTCAATGTTTGGTGATGTCCCAGCAGAGGGAGAGCAGGTCATGAAATTTTTCAAATTGCCGGATCTGGGCGAAGGACTGGCCGAGGCCGAGATCGTCGAGTGGAAGGTGAGCGCCGGTGATACGGTGCAGGTAGATCAGGTACTGCTGTCGGTGGAGACAGCCAAGGCGCTGGTGGATGTGCCCTCACCGGTGGCCGGGGTCATCGCCAGATTGTGCGGGCAGGAGGGGGACATCCTCCACATCGGGGCACCGCTGGTGGAGTTTGAAGGGGGCGAGGATGACGGCACCGTCGTTGGCAAGGTCAGCGCCCATCAGCAGCATATCGAGGATCATTTCGTGGTGGGGGCCATGGCGCCCGGCGGCACGCTGGTGCAAGCCATGCCAGCGGTACGTCTGCTGGCGCAAAAACTGGGACTGGACATCGACAAGGTCAAGGGAACCGGCAGCGCTGGCATGGTGACCGAGCAGGATGTGCAACAGGCGTTCGAGGCCCAGCAGGAGAGCGGCAACGAATTCCTGAAAGGCTCGCGCCGGGCCATGGCCAAGGCGATGGAGCTCTCGCACCGGACTGTGGTGCCGGTGAGCATCACCGACGAAGTGGACTTGCGCCACTGGCGCCCGGATGAAGATGTGACGGTGCGCCTCATCAAGGCGATCGGCGTGGCGTGTCGGGCCGAACCCTCCATGAATGCGTGGTTTGACGGAGAGACCCTGTCGCGGCGCCTGTTCAGGGAGGTCAATGTGGCCATCGCGGTCGACTCCAAGCATGGGCTCTATGTGCCCGTGATGGAGAACGTGGCAGAGCGGGACCCGGCTGACATACGGCAGGGGCTGGATCGGATGATCGCCGATGTGAAGGCCCGTGCCGTGCCGCGGGAAATGCTGCAGGGGGCAACCATCACCCTCACCAACTTTGGCGCCATCGCAGGCCGTTACGCCAGCCCCATCGTCACACCACCCCAGGTGGCCATCATAGGAGCGGGCAAGTTGTTCGAGAAGGTGGTGTTCATCCACGGCGAGGCGCGCCCGGTGCGTGCACTTCCCCTGTCGATGACGTTTGACCACAGAGCCTGCACCGGTGGAGAGGCGGCTCGCTTCCTCAAAGCCCTGGTTCAGGCACTGGAGTCGGCACAGGTCTAAACCGCTGTACCCCGCCGCTGGCGGGGTACAAATTTGTTTGCGTAATCGACAAAGGCACGTATAATCTCAACCAGCTTGAAAGGGCGATAGTTATGTCAATGAATATGATGTTTTACATCTTTTCCTGTTGTTCATAAGTAATCCCGTTTTTTGAGCTTTACCCGCTGAAAAGCATAAGTAATTATTTTGAATACAGGTTTAAAGATATGTCTAACATGATCACCGGTACCGTTAAGTTTTTCAACGAAACCAAAGGTTTTGGCTTCATCCAGCAAGAAAACGGCCCGGACGTTTTCGTTCACTTCAGCGCCATCCAAGGTAACGGCTTCCGTACCCTGGCTGAAGGTCAGCGCGTACAGTTCTCTGTGACCCAAGGTCAAAAAGGCCCGCAGGCTGAGAACGTAACTGCTCTGTAATTCTTGCAGAATTTAAGAAAGCCGTGGTACCTCTGGTGCCACGGCTTTTTGTTTTCATGGCTTCATCAATACGCGTCATGACCCTGATCTCCTCCCTCTTGCTGACCGTGGCGTTGACCGGTCAGGCCAGCCCGCCAACGCCGGATCCTGCGGTGAATGATGCCGTGTCCGTGTGTCAACAGTTTGTACATGTTCGTCTGGGAAACGCGGTGAAACCCGATGAGATCAGGGTACAGCCGGTGCCAAAACGGGCGGGAGAGTGGCTGGTCGATGGCAAGATAAAAGGACCCGAAGGTCCTTTGCTGTTTGCTTGTCTGCTGCGACAAGGAGAGCGCTGGGAGTTGCTCAACTTCTCGCTCTGGGCACCACAACCGCTCAATTCGGCTTGAGTGCGACCAGCAGGTGTTGGAGATGCTCCAGCATGGTCATGCCGAAAGGGGTCAGATAGCCGCCATCTGCCGCGGTGATCAGGCCCTGGCTGTGCAGGCGCGCTGCCGCCTGGCAAAGCGCTTCCGACATGTCGCTGCGCAGCTTGATCCCCAGGCTCATGTTGGCCGGATCAAAACACGCCAGTATTTTCAGCTCATTCACAAAATCGTCAGAAACCTGGTTGATCCCACTCATGGATGCACTCCTTACGCTAAAGATGTATGCAACCTAGCATCCCCGGTGCCTCTTTAGTGGGCGCTGGCTCAAACAATTGGCCTTTATCGGGGCCGCTCTGGTTCAAACGCTGCTTTTTTGGACGCTATCTATCACCGCTCCGACTGGACGCAAAAGCCCCCAGCAAGGCAAACATGCTAGAATGGCACCCTCGTTCACCCTCATGACCAGGCGTGATGCCAGGTCATCTTGTTCAAGGCGCGTCTCATGATCACTGTTACTCTGGTCTCTCTGCTGCACTCTCTGGGTCCCCGTTTTCCTGTTTATGCTCCCTCCTTGCTGCTCCCTCTCCTGGCGCAACATCAAGGAGATCTCTGGCTGCCGGCCATTCGCGGGGAAGACGTGACAACCCTGCGTCAGCATGGCAAGGATGCCCAGAGTCTGGCTACCTTGTCGGCAGGCTGGTGTGAATTCGCGGCCCAGAGCAAAGAGACGCCGGAGCTCGATGCGCTGGCAAGTTACGATGAGGAGATGCTGGACAACCTGCAGATGTACTGGCGCCACCCGAGCAAGATAAACAGCCCGATCACCGATAACCTGTTCGAGCTGCGCCGCGAGGTGGTGGACGAGGCCCATGGCGGCAAGCTGGTTGCTGCCTGGAGTACCGCCCAGCAAGCACGGCTTGAGCAGATCATGGTGGGGGTCGCTGCGGGGCGGGATCAGCTCTGCTTTGTGGAAGTGGAGTCCGCCTATTGGCTGAGGGAGCGACTGGGTGAGACCGCGGGACTCCGGCTGTTGACCCCCGAGCTGGGGTGAGGCGATGGAAAGACAGATGACCCATTACTCCTGCTGGACAAGGGGTCGGCAAGATGTGAACATGTCGCCCTTTATTGAACGAGAGACTTGACCGATGAGCTATGAACTTAGCGACACCGAGCGCAATGCCGCGCTGCAACTGAACGCCGATTACCGCTTTGATCACTTCATCAGCAAGCTGGTCGAGCACGAAGAGCTGTTTGTCCTGACCGACGAACACGGCGTCATGATGCTGACGACCGAAGAGGAAGACTGCATCCCGGTATGGCCGCATCCCGACTACGCCAAGGCCTGGGCCGAAGGGGAGTGGGCCGAGTGCAAGCCGCAGTCCATCACCCTCAAGGTGTGGCTGGATCGCTGGGTGGACGGCATGGAGCAGGATGATCTCTGCGTGGCCGTGTTCCCGACGCCGGATCAGGAAGGCATTGTGCTGGACCCGGTCGACGTCGCCGACGCCATTGCGCAAAAGCAGGCCAAACGCAGCTGAATGCCCTCTGCCTGGTGCCATCCCGGTTGTAACAAAGACCCCGCCAATGTGCGGGGTCTTTTGTTTTGGGGATGACGGTGCCAGCTGCCCTATTTTTGCTGGTAGGTGGTATCCGTGATGGTCACTGACGGGAAGGTCTGCCCCTCTTTGATGGCGGCCCGGGTCTGCGCCTTTGCTGCTTCGTCAATCCAGAGCAGACCGCCGAAGCTGTAACCCGAGTTGGAGCCGTCGAGGGGCCAGTAGAGCAAGTCGCTCTGGGGGGTTGCCGGCACCTTGGGCAGGCATACCCAGCGCCAGGCGCCGGCCCGGGTATAGGGCACCTGATAGGCGGGGACGAAGCTGGCGAGCTCATAGAGTCGCTGCTGGATCTGGCGGGAGAGGTCGGCCTTCTTGCCGAAATCGAACGCCTTGTCGTATTGCTCCACCAGGGCCGAGATCCTGTCGTCATCGATGTTCATGATGTTGTTGGTCTGGGGCTTGTTGGCATTGACCCTGTGGAAGTGTTCCCAATAGGCGGGATAGCGACCACCGCTCCAGGCCATCCAGGCACTCTGGTGCTTTTTCTCCAGCATGGATTTGAAGCCGGCAGACGCATCCATCAGATTGAGCTCGAGGTTGAGCCCCGCCTTTTTCGCCTCTTCCCGCAGCAAGGTGAGGCGCTGTGCATGTTCCGCCGTGGTGTAGGTGATGCTGAGAGAGAGGGGCTGGCCCTTGTCGTTTCGCAAGATGCCATCCGGTCCGGTCTTGGTGAAGCCCGCCTTGGCAAAGAATTCGCGAGCAAGGGCGGGATCGAAGGGGCGCGCCTTGAGGTCGGTATTGGTGAAATCTCCCTGGCCCGAGCCATAGGTGTTGAGACGCTGGTAGTCCCCTCGCAGCAGGGTCGCGATCATCTTGTCCAGGGCGAGGGCGTGCTGGATGCCGAGTCTGACGTCGAGATTGCTCAGCAAGGGATCGGCGGTGTTGAGATAGAGCCCCATGGGGGGCTGAGGCGTCTGGTTGTAGAACCAGAGCCGCTCGATATAACCCTTCTCGAATTCGGCGGTCTTGCTCTTGTCGTGCCACCAGTTGGGCATCACGAGGGGGAAGGTGTCGAGCTCACCGCGCAGGAAGTGCTGCCAGGCGATGTTCTGATCCCTGAGCACCTTGATCTCGATGCGATCCGGATTGAAGCGGTGCTGGAAGTAGCGCTCGTCGTTCCCCCACCAATCCTTGACCCGGTCGAAGGTAACCGACTTGCCCTTCCTGAGCTCTCCAATCTGGTAGGGGCCTGTGACCGGCAGCACCTTCCAGTTGTACTCCTTGACCCAGTTGGCGGTCAGCTTGATGGCGTGGCTGGGTTCCGGGGTGAAGGGGAGGGCTTCGAGCAGATCTTCCCGGCTCTTCTCGGTGCCGCTGGTGATGGCGAGGGTGTGATCGTCAAACTTGGTCACTTCGCTTATCTGGGTGCTGTAGTAGTTGTTGTACCAGGGGTCGTTGATCTCCTTGCTGCGCATCATCTTGAGGGTGAAGACCCAGTCGTCCGCAGTGACGGGCTGGCCGTCCGACCAGCGGGCCTTGGGGTTGATGCGAAAATAGAGCGTCTTGTTATCCGCGCCGAAAGCCCACTGATTGGCCAGCATGGGGATGGGATTGCGCGTCACGGGATGGGTGCTCAGGAGCGGCAGGTTGGTCTCGCGCACGTAGGCTGCAAAGCCGCCGTTGGAATCCGGCCCGTATTTGCGCAAGGTGAGCGGAAAGCTCGACATGAAATCCCGGAAGGTGCCGCCTCGCTTGGCCTCGGGGTCTGCATAGACGGGATCGGTGTCGTTGCTCTCCCATTTGAGATCTGCCGGCAGGGTGGCACTCCAGCCGAACGGGCTCCAGCAGAAGGGGAGCAGCATGGCCGTGACCCGCATGATGCCTGGTAAAGAGGGGATGATCGAAAGTGACGGATGACGCATGTCCTTGCTCTCCTGATGATGGCGTCCTGCCGAAATAACGGGGTGGGCCCAAGAGGGCCTGACCCATGATGGGAAGTTTCCCGGGCGAGGTCAATCCTCGGTTTGGGTCTTCAAGAAGCGCATCTTGCCCCCCAGCAGATGCACCACGAAGCCGAGCAGCACCAGACCCGAGCCCAGCCATTGCAGGGGAGTGGGGTGTTCATCGAGCAGCAGGGCGGCGGCCACCATGCCGACACAGGGCACCAGCAGGGAGAGGGGGGCAACCTGGGCCACCGGATAGCGCATCAACAGCCTCCCCCACAGGCCATAACCGAGCCAGGTGGCGATAAACGAGAGATAGAGCACGCACAAGACGCCCTGCCAACGGATGTTGAGCAGGCTGCTTGCGATGAGTTCGGGCCCTTCGAACAGCCAGGAGAGCGCGAAGAAGGGCAGGATGGGCACCAGCCCGCCCCAGGCGACCAGGCTCGGCAGAGAGGTGCGATAGCGCAGACCTATCTGGCGATTGATGACGTTCCCAAGGCCCCACCAGGCGGCTGCGCACAGCGTCAGCACAAACCCGATGAGGGTGAGGTTGCCCTCGCCATGGGTGGCAATGAGATAAAGACCTGCTCCCGCCAGCGGCAGTGCCACCCAGTGGTGGGGCTGCCAGCGCTCTCCCAGCCAGATCATGGCGAACAGCAGGGTGAAGACCACCTGGGATTGCAGCACCAGGGAGGCCATGCCGGCGGGCATGCCGAATTTCATGGCGCAGAACAGGAAGGCAAACTGGCCCAGGCTGATGGCACCGCCATAGGCCAGCAGCCAGCGCCAGGGCATGGCAGGCCTGGGGACCAGCAGAATGGCGGGGAAGACGACTCCGACGAAACGCAGTGCTCCCAGCAGCAGTGGGGGGATGCCTTCCAGCCCCCACTTGATGGCAACGAAGTTGAGTCCCCAGCAGAGAATGACCAGGGCGGCCAGACACTTGTCCTTGGTTTGCATGCAGCATCCTTGTTTGAGCGGCGCCGGCACGGCAGGGCGCCGAAGGGGTCGAGCATACCTGCTACAGGGTGGGCACCGTCAAGGGCGCAGGTGTCTGCCGGGCGAGTGCGGGCGGGCTAAGCTAAAAGTGAGAGCCCGGATTGACGGGCTGGCGTCGATGGCTGACCGGAGGTATTCCATGAGCGACCATACCCTGCTGCCCCATGGTGAAGACTTGCGCCGCGCGGTGCGCTGGCTCAGCGAACACCATCAACACGACATCCGGGCCATCGAAGAGGCCTGCCTGCGCTTCGATCTCTCCCCGCTGGATGAGGAGTTCCTGATTCGCCATTGCCGTGAGCAGCCGCCAACAAGCCGGACAGGTTAGACGAAGTTGGCCAGGTTGATGCCAAACTCCTTGGGGTCCACCGTGCTCTCTATGGTCTCCTGAACCCCGTTTTTGGCGAGATCCAGCCACTGCACCTCGAGATAATGGCGATGGCCTGCGTGATAGATCACCTTGACCACGGGCTTGAGCGGTTGCTGTTCGTTGCGCTGCATCACGATGGCCAGGCGCTGGTTGGAGAGCTGCACCAGGGTACCCACCGGATAGACCCCCATGCACTTGATGAACCTGGTTACCAGGTCGGCATCAAAATGCAGATCAACCCCCTTGAGCAGAATGCGAAACGCCTGGGTTGGCTGCATGCCCTGTTTGTATACCCTGTCTGCCGTCACCGCATCGTAGACATCGACGATGCCGCTCATGCGGGTGTAGAGGGAGAGCTGATCCCCCTTGAGGCGCCGCGGGTAGCCAGTGCCATCGATCCGCTCGTGATGGTTGGCGGCCACCTCCAGCATGATGGGGGTGATGCCGGCGGTGGCGGCCAGGATGTCGTGGCTGTGGACCACGTGCTCGCGCATCACCTCCAGCTCCTCATCGGTGAGCTTGCCCGGTTTGTTGAGCACCTCGTCCGGGGTCATGATCTTGCCCACGTCGTGGAGCAGGCCACCGAGGGTAAGCTCCTTGAGCACGCTGCGATCCAGCCCCAGGTAGCGGCCGAAGTTCGCCAGGAGGATGGCGACATTCATGGAGTGCTCCATCAGGTAGGCATCCTTGGCACGGATCCGCGCCAGACAGAGCATGGCATCGCCGTGGGTGAACATGGTATCGACCATCTCTTCGGCCACGGCGGCAAGGGGCGTGATGTCGATGGGCTCTCCGGCCTTGAGATGGCGAATGAACTTGCCCTGGAGTTCGCGCGCTTCCTGATAGAGCCGACGGATCTTGAGCTCGCGCCCTTCACCACTGCCGATCTGACGAGAGGAGCCCGCCCCGTTTGTCACCACATCCGCCGGGCTTGCCGAGCCCCCTCCCGGCAGCTTGCTGCGGGCAAGATCCACCCGCACCGTCAGCACGCCGCGCCGGATCAGCGCCTCCACCTGCTGGGGGTTGGTCACCATGCCGGTCTGGGCAATCTCCATGGCGCCGGTCTGGCTGGCAATGGCAATGACGTACATGCCAGGTTTTAGCTGGCTGACGGGGATGACGGGGTGAGACTTCGTCGGCTTCATGGGTACATCCTGGGCTTATTATTATGTGTGATGTCGGTCTGCTGACGGCAGTCTATCACTGGCACATCATGGCGTCAGGCGCCATCTTGAGTCCCTGTCGCTTAGTACTGGTGTTGTCGGGTCTGACCGATATAATGTCGCCCCCAATCATGATGGATTCCGAGGTTTTTGCATGCGGCTCGACAAATTTCTTTGCGATTGCTCCGATTTGACCCGTTCCCAGGCGGGCAAGCTGATCCGTCAGGGGGAAGTGCTGGTAGACGGCGTGCTGGTCAAGCAGCCCGCCTTTCACATCAATGAGCAACACCAGATCGAGTTTGACGGTGTGACCTTGACCCTGAACCTGCAGAATCGCTACTTCATGCTGCACAAGCCGGAAGGATATGTCTGCTCCAACGAGGACCCGGATCACGCCACGGTGTTCCACCTGCTCGACGAGCCGGCCATGGGCAAACTGCACGTGGTGGGACGCCTCGATCTCGATACCACCGGGCTGGTGCTGATCACCGATGACGGCCAGTGGTCCCATCGCATCACGTCGCCCCGGCACGAGTGTGCGAAGACCTACCACGTCTGGCTGGCTGATCCCGTGAGTGAAGAGGCCATCTCGCTCTTTGCCGACGGTATCTACCTGCGCAACGAGAACGACAAGACCCGCCCTGCGGAGCTGGAAATCCTTGACGAGCGGGAAGCACGCCTGACCATCCACGAGGGCAAGTATCACCAGGTGAAGCGGATGTTCGCCGCCATCGGCAACAAGGTGGTCGGGCTGCATCGGGAACGCATCGGCGATCTGGCTCTGGACGATGAGCTGGCACCGGGGGAATACCGGGAGCTGACCGAAGAGGAAGTCGCTCTGTTCTAGGGGCGCGATCGCCTCTCTCCCTGTCCGGCAAGGGGGAGTATCGGCGGCTCAGTGCCGCCGATGGGCGTGTTGGTCCTTCCTTCTTGCAGGAGAGACGGGGCTCAGTTCCCCATTCCCAGCACCAGGGCCGTGCCCAGGGTGGCCAGCAGGGCTCCGGCCCAGGCGGGGAGCGAGGGACGCATCCCCGAGTGCCACCACAGCAAGGGCAGCAGAATGACCGGTGTGGTGGAAGACAAGATGGCCACCATGCCCACATCTCCCTGACGCAGGGCCACCAGGATCAGGGTCATTCCCAGCGTCATCGCCAGAAATCCGTTGATGCCTATCATGCCGAGCACCTGCCGGTTGATGGGGTTGTGCGGCATGGCGAGCGGCAGGCGCAGTGCCCGCAAGACGCAGTGTGCCAAGAGGGCGCTGCCCATGCGCACGCCGGAAGCGCTCACCGCGTCCACGGTGCCGCTCATCATCACCGGCTTGGCGATGATGGCTCCGAGGCTCTGGCACAGGGCTGCGGTGAGGCCAAGGGCTATGCCGACCACGAGGCGGCCGCGCACCTGCTCCCATTCGTTCTGCTGGTTGTCGCCACGACGACCAAACAGGATGGCGAGCATGACCCCGGCCAGGACCAGCAAGGCGCCTGGCAGGCGCCAACCATCGAGCCGCTCGCCAAAGAGCCAGAGCCCGAGCAGGGCGGAGAAGAGGGCGTGGCAGGAGAAGAGCAGACCGCTGCGCCTGGGGCCGAGCCGGTTCATGCAGGCAAAGAGGGCGGTGTCGCCGACGAAGATGCCGATGAGGCCGGAGAGGGCCAGCAGGGGAAGGGCGCTCTCGGTGAGGGTCTGCCAGCCTCCCGTCACCAGACTTGCGCTGGCCAGCATCAGGCTGACCAGGAACATCCGCCAGCGGCTGTAGGCAAAGGCCCCCAGATGGCGAGCCGGTTTGACGGAGATGAGGGCGGCGATCGCCCATAAACTGGCGGCAGCCAGCGCCAGCCATTCGTAACCCATAAAGACCCCTGAAACGGTAGACGACAACCGGACTTGCAGGCGACACATCGCCCCGGGGCGATTGCCAAGGGGGCAGGGGAGTGCGCCTTCTGGCAATTGCGCCCACCCGTGGCGGCCGTGTCGTCATAAAACCTTGAAAAAAATAGCCCGAAAGACTCCCTCTATCGGGCAGGCCCGATACAATACGGGTCGTCTTCGGGGATAACAAGCGCGGCATGATGCATTCGGTTCCAGGCGCGCCGCCGGCCTTCCCCCCATTGCAGTCAAAAGAATTGAACGAGGTTGATGTCATGTTTTACCGTTTCGCCGCCAGGCCAGCCCGCCGCTGGCTCTCTCCCTTGCTGTTCGGGTTGATGGCGGTGCCGCCGCTTCAGGCCACTACCGTGGTGCAGCAGCCCGTGCTGTCGGACAGGCAGACCCTGGTCAAGGGCAATGGCGCCGAACCCGAGTCCCTCGATCCGGCCCTGATCCGCTCCGGTTTCCCGGGGGAGGTGGTGCTGGTGGACCTGTTCGAGGGGCTGGTGAGCGAGGATGGTCAGGGCAAGATAGTGCCCGCCCAGGCCCAGCGCTGGGAGACCAGCGAGGATGGGCTGGTGTGGCGCTTCTTCCTGCGTCCCCAGCTCAAATGGTCCAACGGTGAGCCCCTCACCGCCCGGGATTTCGTCTACGCCTGGCGGCGGCTGCTGAACCCGGCGCAGGCTTCCCCCTCCGCCGGCCTGCTGCTGGCGACCGGCATCAACAATGCCCAGTCCATCTATGCCGGGGCGCTCGACCTCGATGCCCTGGGGGTGGAGGCAGAAAGCGACCAGATCCTGAAAGTGACCCTGGAGCGCCCCGTTCCCTATTTCCTGCAACTGGTCAGCCAGCGCCCCTTCGTGCCGGTCAACGAGCGGGTCATCGCCCAGTTTGGCAAGCAGTGGACCCAGCCAGGCAAGATGGTGAGCAATGGCCCCTACAAGCTGGCGAGCTGGGTGGTGAACGAGCGCATCGAAGCCGAACGCAACCCCCAGTACTGGGATGACGCCCATACCCGGATCCAGCGGGTGACCTACCTGCCGCTCGCTTCCCAGCATGGGGAGCGCCTGCGTTACGAAGCGGGGGAGATCCAGCTCACCAACAAGGTGGCGCTGGAGTACTACCAGAAGACCATGCAGGAGGCACCGGAGCGGATCTGGGGTCTGCCGCTGCTTGGCACCTATCTTTACACTTTCAATCTCAATCGCCCCGAGTTGCAGGATGTGCGGGTGCGCCAGGCGCTCTCCATGGCCATCGATCGCCACCTGCTGACCGAGAAGGTGAGCGGCCAGGGGGAGCGCTCTGCCTGGTCACTGCTGCCCGCCATGCCGGGTTATGACGAGCTGGATATCCCCCTCTCCCGGGAAGACCAGCCGACCCGGTTGGCCCGGGCCGCCGCACTGTTGGCCCAGGCGGGCTACAACAGCGCCCATCCCCTCAGGCTGACGCTGACCTACAACACGTCGGAGAACCACAAGAAGCTGGCCCTGGCGGTGGCGGCCATGTGGAAACCGCTGGGGGTCGAGGTCTCTCTCAACAACATGGAGTGGAATGCCTATCAGGTCGCCAAGGACAGTGGTGATTTCATGCTGGCTCGTTCATTTTTGTTTGGTGATTATGTCGAGCCGTCGTCCATGCTTGGCAGTTTCCGCTGCCAGGATCCCCAGAACGAGAGCGGCTACTGCAACCCCGCCTTCGATGGTCTGCTGCAGCAGGCCTCCGAGACCCTGGATGCCAACGCCCGGTCCGGGATCTATCATCAGGCCGAGCAACTGCTGATGGAGGAGGTGCCCGTCATCCCCGTCTATCACTACAACCAGATGCGACTGGTGGACCCGGCACTGCGCGGCTTGCCGAGCCGCAACCTCAAGGGCGCCATCGCCACCAAGGATCTCTATTTCAGCCAGCCATGAGGAGTGTGGAATGAAGATTGCCATTATCTCGGATCTGCACGGCAGTCTGACTGCCCTCGAGCAGGTGCTGGCGCAACTCGTTCCCTGGCAGCCTGATCACTATCTGCTGCTCGGGGATCTGCTCAATCACGGGCCGCGTAATCCGGTGCCGGCGGGGTATGATCCTGCCGCCGTGGCGGCAAGGCTCAACCAGCTGGCCCCCCGCATCATGGCGGTGCGTGGCAATTGTGATTCGGAGGTGGACCAGATGCTGCTCCACTTCCCCATCACGGCGCCCTACAACCAGCTGCTGGTGGATGGGCGGCGCTGGTTTGTCAGCCACGGTCATCTCTATGAGCCCGGCAACGTGCCCCTGCCAGCAGGGAGCCTGTTCATCAGCGGTCATACCCATGTGCCTGTGCTGCGCCAGGAGGGAGAGATTTTCCTGATGAACCCGGGGTCTATCTGTTTTCCAAGGGACGAGTGGGTGGCCAGTTATGGGCGCTATGACGAGGGCTGCATGAGCATCCATGCCTGCAAGGATGGAGAAACCCTGATGCAGCTGGTGCTCTGACTAGGGGCTGACAAGGAGAGGAAATCAGAAGGGGGAGAGGAGATCAGGCCTTGATCCCGAAAGAGCGGGTGCCCGAGCGGGTATTGCCCTTGGCGTCATAAGTCAGGGAGCTGCTGTCTCTGAGCTTGCTGAGGAAGCTGGCGAGACGGCGATTGGAGACAATGCTGAGTTCGAGCAGACGACCGTTGAGGTTGTTCTGCTCCTGACAGGCTTCCAGCTTGGCTTGCAGGGCCTGCAATTGGGTCGGGAAGGCGCCCAGCTGTTGCTGCAGGTCGGGTAGCTCCGCCAGAGTCTTGTCCAGCGTCTCGATGGCCACCAGCAGTTGCTGCTTGCGATCGGCGAGTGCCGGCAAGGCAAGGGCCCGGTGAGCCTTGAGCAGGTCGAACTCTTCTGCCAGCAAGCCTTGCATCTGGGAGAGGTTGTCATCCTGAGCGCGCAGCAGCGAAGGGAGGTCCATCATCCCAACCGTTTATCCAGATCGGCTTCGAAGCTGAACATCTTTCTGGCCACGGCTTCGCTGTTGACCTTGTACTCCCCACTGGCCACGGCCTTCTTCAGGCTCTCGACGCGGCTCTCGTTACCGGTGGAGGCGGTGTTGAGGGTCTTCTGCATCTGTTGCAATTGCTGCGCCTCACTGGTCAAGGAGACAGAGTCGCTCTTGACGGTCGTCGCACGGCTGCTCTCGCTGGAGGTCGCCGACTTGGTGGCTACACCTTGACTGCTGCCGCTGTTTTGCAGGCGGTTGTTAGCCAAGTTGTTGATATTGTTGATAGCCATAAGGTTTACCTTCGTCTGCTTTGCTGTTCGCTTACCTGTATATCGGTGACGGCGGTCAGAACTTTAGAAAAAAATTGCGCAGTGCATCATGTGTCAGAATGTCACGACCACGGAACCCACTGCACTGACCTGGCCTTGCACCGTTCTGCCCGAGCGCGTGTTGACAAGCCGGATCATGTCTCCGAAGCTGCCATCTTGCAAGGCGCGGGCCATGGTTTTGATCTGCATGCTGCTGTTTTCGGCGCTCAGGGTGACCTGGTCCCCTTTGCAGACCACGCATACCTGGGTGAGCCTGATTGGCTGGCCCGGTTTGAGCTCACGCTTGCTGCGTACCCCGATGAGGGCGGTCGGGTCGGTAAGGTAGTCGCCACGGATCAGGGTCTGGTCCTGGTATGCCAGGGTCAGCATGGGTTCACTCAAAATGTCTCCCTTGGCAACCGGGACGGCGACGGTGACATAGGGTTTCTGGATGCTGACCCGGACCGGTAGATAGAGATCCCAGGATTTGTCTCCCTCGCACTTGAGGTAGACGGTGGTGTTGCGACGGATCTCCATCCTGGCGGGGAGGGAAATGGTGAGGGCATCTTCGCAGTGCGTGAGGGGGAGACGCTCGTCAATGGTACCGGCCTTGACGTCGGCCTGTGCATCGAGGGGAATATCGAGCTGGTCGAGCACGAACGCCTGTGCCTGTTCTTGCAAATAGTCGGTGACCTCGGACGCCATGGCGTGAGACAGACTGCAAAACGGCAGTAAGATAAGGAAAAGTCTACTAATCATTTTTGCTTACCGGTCGATAAGTTATTCACGTATACCACCGTAGTTCGCGAATTCAACTTCGAAGTGCGACACTCGCCTATGCCGCCTGACGGTACTCTTCGAATACCTTGACAGGCTGCCTGAATCCGAGACATTTCCGAGGTCGTAGGTTGAGCCACTGCTCCGCTCTCCTGACATCCTCGTCCGTGACCTCTCTCAGGTCTGTTCCCTTTGGGATAAACTGCCTCAACAGCCCATTGCTGTTCTCGTTCAGACCGCGCTCCCACGAAGAGTAAGGGTGCGCAAAGTAAGTCTCGGCACCCAGCGCTTCCTCTATCGCCTTGTGTTCGGCAAACTCGCCGCCGTTGTCAAAGGTGATGGTATGCACCTGCTCGATGTAGGGCGTTAACATCTCGATTATCGCATCCCGCACCACCCCAGCCTGTTTGCTCGCGACCCGCTTGACCAGATAGAGCCGGCTCTTGCGCTCCACCAGGGTGACCAGTGCACCTGTGCCTTGCTTGCCCAGCACCGTGTCCGCCTCCCAATCACCGAGCCGCTCCCGGCTATCGACGATAGCCGGCCGTTCATCAATAGAGCGGGCTTCCTTGATGGGAGAACGCAGGCTGCTCGCCCCCTTGCGGTAGCGCTTGTGGCCCTGGCGCAGATGGCGGTACAACTGGCCACCCCGGGCTTTGTCGGCGGCCACATGGCGGTATATCCACTCGTGACTCACCATGAGGCCTATCTGCTTGCCCACCGCGCTTATCTGCTCCGGGCTCCAC
Source organism: Aeromonas sp. WP2-W18-CRE-05 (assembly GCF_014168615.1). Taxonomy (NCBI): domain Bacteria; kingdom Pseudomonadati; phylum Pseudomonadota; class Gammaproteobacteria; order Aeromonadales; family Aeromonadaceae; genus Aeromonas; species Aeromonas sp. WP2-W18-CRE-05. The sequence goes on from NZ_AP021917.1 coordinate 1,722,348, forward strand.
CACCAGGCGAGTGTCAGCTCGACAAACTGGATGACATCGGCAGATAGCCGAGATTTGGCCGCACTGGCCCGTCGGTGGGTGGCGTGCTGATGCGCATTGTCTGGCTGGTAGCCCTGCGGCCCGGCGTTACGACGCAGCTCCCGGTAGAGGGTGGAGCGATGAACGCCAATGGCGCGTGCGGTGGCAAGGATGGACATCCCCTGTGCGCGAAGCACCGATAACTGGTATCGTTGCCCCTCGGTCAACTGCTGATAGCTCATGGTGATACTGCTTTTACTTTGGCGAGCAGAAGGGTACCACCAATCAGCAGTTGGCCACCTCTCGCCATTCATCCATGAGTGTCGCACTTATTATCTGAATTCCCGGTTAACTATGCTTGCTCCAGAATTATTCGGTTGTTGAAACAACGATGATCTGATGCAAGCCAATGTGCATGCATAATGACATGCACGATCAGTGCCAAGCATTTTTAGGGAGTGTTTATGGCGAGTATTCTGGACTCGGTCAACCAGCGAACCCAGCTAGTGGGACAAAACAGGCTGGAGCTGCTGTTGTTTCGTCTCAATGGACGTCAAAGATTTGGCATCAACGTATTCAAGGTACGCGAGGTGCTGCAGTGTCCCCCTCTGACCGTCATGCCCAAGCTCAACTCCTGCATTCGCGGCGTGGCACATATCCGTGGCCAGACCATCTCGGTGATCGATCTCAGCATGGCGATGGGCAAGCGCCCCATCCAGGACCTTTCCAAGTGCTTCATCATCATCTCCGAGTACAACCGTTCCATTCAGGGGTTCCTGGTCCACTCGGTCGAGCGCATCATCAACATGAACTGGGAGTCCATCCTGCCGCCACCCAAAGGGGCAGGTCGCATCAACTACATGACGGCGGTGACCGAGGTAGATGGTGAGCTGGTGGAGATCCTGGACGTGGAGCGCATTCTCAACGAGATCTCGCCGGTCTCCACCGAGGTGTCCACCGAACTGGTGGAAGCAAGCGTGAAGCGCAATCCTCACGGGCGTCCCGTGCTGGTTGCGGACGACTCTTCGGTTGCGCGCAAGCAGGTTCAACGGGCACTGGAGGCTATCGGGGTGCAGTGCGTGCTGGCCAAGGATGGACGGGAAGCGCTCAACATGTTGCTGGAGATGTCCAAGAACGGTCCCATCAAGGATCAGATAGCCCTGGTCATTTCGGACATCGAGATGCCGGAGATGGACGGTTATACCTTCACCGCCGAGATCCGCAACAATCCCAACCTCAAGGATTTGCATGTTATCCTGCACACTTCCCTCAGTGGGGTGTTCAATCAGGCCATGGTGCAGAAAGTCGGAGCGAACAATTTCATTGCCAAATTCCAGCCGGATGAATTGGCCAAGGCCGTACAAGGCGCTCTCTAATCAAGAAGAACAACTGCATGAAGACACTTTCGGACGACTTATACAGGCAATTCAGCAATTTTCTGGCGCAACAGAGCGGCATAGTGCTGGGTGACAACAAACAGTATCTGGTCAAGAGCCGCCTGTCGCCCTTGATGACTCAGTTTGGTATCGAGAGTCTGTCTGATCTGGTCACCCGGGCGATGAGCGTGCGCGAGCGGGAGCTCAAGATGGCGGTGGTCGATGCCATGACCACCAACGAGACCCTGTGGTTTCGCGATACCTATCCGTTCCAGCTGCTGAGCGACAAGATTTTCCCGGAGCTTGGCAAGAGCGGTCGTCCCATCAAGATATGGTCTGCCGCCTCTTCATCCGGGCAGGAACCCTACTCCATCGCCATGACGGCGCTGGAGCAGCAAGTCAAGCGGCCGGGTACCTTGCCGGGCGGGGTGCAGATAGTGGGTACCGATATCTCCAGCACCATGCTCAACCAGTGCAAGGAGGGGGTCTACGACAGCCTGGCGCTGGCTCGCGGGCTCTCCCCCGAGCGCAAGCGACTCTTTTTCGAACCCTGTGGCGACAACAAGATGCGGGTGGTGGAGCGTGTCAGAAAATTGACCAGCTTCCGTCCCCTCAACCTGCTGGAGAGCTACAGCCTGCTCGGCAAGTTTGACATCATCTTCTGCCGCAACGTGCTCATCTACTTTGCGCCCGAAGTGAAATCCAAGATCCTCAACCAGTTCGCCAGCAGCCTCAATCCTGGCGGCTACCTGATGCTGGGGGCCTCTGAGTCTCTGGCCGGCCTCACCGACAAGTTCGAGATGATCCGCTGCAACCCCGGCATCGTCTACAAGGTCAAATAACCCCGCTCAATACCCTCTTGGCACACCTCTTGCTAAATATTCATGAAGCAGGAGGTGTGCTATGGCAATTTCATTCGACAAGGCATTCGGTGTTCATCAGTACACGCTGAGCGTGCGCGCCAAGCGTGCCGAGGTGTTGTCCAGCAACATCGCCAATGCGGACACGCCGGGCTTCAAGGCCCGTGACATCGACTTCTCACAGGCGTTGCAGGATGCCCAGGGCCAGCAAGGGTTCGGGCTCAGCACCACCAGCGAGAAGCACTTCGCCTTGCAGATGGATACCCCGGGCACGACCCAGTACCGCAATCCCCTGCAACCGGATACCGGTGACGGCAACACGGTGGACGTGCAGCAGGAGCGCAGCGAGTTCCTGCGCAACAGCCTCGAATACCAGGCCTCCCTTGAATTCATGAACAGCAAGATAAGCGGCCTGCTCAAGGCACTGAAAGGAGAGCAAGGATGAGTTTGTTCAAGGTCTTTGACATTGCAGGCTCTGCCATGAGCGCGCAGTCCGTTCGCCTCAACACGGTGGCGAGCAACATGGCCAACGCTGACAGTGTCAGCTCCAGCGTGGAAAAAACTTACCACGCCAGGCGGCCAGTCTTTGCCGCCCAGCTGGATCAGGCCATGTCCGACAAGCAGGCCTCGGTCGGGGTGGATGTGAAGGGCATCGTCGAGAGTGATGCGCCCCTGCTCAAGGAGTACAACCCGAATCACCCCATGGCGGACAAGGATGGCTTCATCTTCAAGCCGAACGTCAACATGGTGGAAGAGATGGCGGACATGATAGCGGCGTCGCGCAGCTACCAGACCAACGTCCAGGTGGCCGATGCGGCCAAGAAAATGTTGCAGCAGACCCTGGGTCTGGGCAAGTCCTGACAGAGGTGAACCCGGATGAGAGTGACCCGTGATCGCCTGCCAGGCGGCAACAATCGGCCCAGTGGGCACGCCCTAGAGGGGGGAGCATAAGTGGCAGATACCTATGACAGCCTGCTGGGTGTCAACCGGACGACGTCGGCCCAGACCAGTACGGCCAACACCAGTACCCAGAAAAAGGAGCTGGATCAGGAGTCCTTCCTGAAGCTGCTGACCATGCAGCTCTCCTATCAGGATCCGTTCAAACCGGTGGACAACGCCCAGATGCTTTCCCAGATGACCTCGATGTCGACGTCTCAGGGGATCAGCAGTCTCTCCACCCAGATGGAGAGCCTCAACAGCCTGATGACCTCCAGCCAGGCGCTGCAGGCCTCCGCGCTGGTGGGGCAGAACGTGCTGATCCCGTCCAACACGGGTTACGTGGAGAAGGGGGGCACCCTCACGGGGGTCATCGCCACCGGCGATGGCGGCAGCAACATCAAGGTGACGGTGAAGGACGAGAGCGGCCAGGTCATCAGGGAGTTCGCCATCGAAGGGAGCCACAAGGGGAACGTGGCCTTCGAATGGGATGGCAAGGACAAGTCCGGCAACGAGGCCAAGAGCGGCAAGTATTCGATAGAGGCGCATGCCACCGTCGACGGCAAGTCGGAGAGCGTCCCCGCCCTGACTTACGCCAAGGTGGAGAGCGTCACCCTGGGAACGAGCACCAACCCCAGCACCCTCAAACTCAAGGGACTGGGTGGCATCTACCTGACCGATGTATTGGAAATTGGCGCGACGACCGGCAAGACCACCACCCAGTCGGCTTCGTCCTCTAACGCAGTGATCTAAGGAGAAAGACATGTCATTCAACAATGCCCTCAGCGGCATCAATGCGGCTCAAAAAGACCTGAACGTCACCGCGAACAACATTGCCAACGTCAATACCACCGGCTTCAAGGAGTCCCGTGCCGAGTTTGCCGACGTCTACGCCAACTCCATCTTCGTCAACGCCAAGACCCAGGTCGGCAACGGGGTGGCGACTGGCGCTGTGGCCCAGCAGTTCCACCAGGGCGCGCTGCAATTCACCAACAACGCGCTGGATCTCGCCATCCAGGGCAACGGCTTCTTCGTGACCTCGGACGGCCTGACCAACCTGGATCGCACCTACACCCGTGCGGGCGCCTTCAAGCTCAATGAAAGCAGCTACATGGTCAGCAACTCCGGCGGTTATCTGCAAGGGTACGAGATCAACTCTGACGGCACCCCCAAGGCGGTGAGCATCAACGCTACCAAGCCCATCCAGATCCCGGACAAGGCCGGTGAGCCGGTGCAGACCACGACGGTCGAGGCTGGTTTCAACCTGCCTTCCAGCACGAAAACGCTGATGGATGTCAATGCCTCCAAATTCGATCCCACGGACTCGACCACCTACTCCTCCTCTACTTCCGTGGTGGTCTATGACTCCCTGGGCGAGCCACACACGATCACCCAGTACTTCACCAAGGAAGCGGATCCGGCCGATCCTACCCAAGCGGCGGTGCCGACTGCCTGGCGTATGTACCTCTATGAAGGGGACAAGCCCATCGACATCGTAGGCGGTACGGCCACCACCATGGCGACCGGTCTGAGCCAGGCTCCCCTGAGCGCCCGGGTGACCTTCGATGCCTCCGGCAAGATGGTCACACCCACCACCCCGGCGGTCATCAAGACGGAACCCCTGGGGGCGACAGGGGCTGGTATCATCACCAATGGCGCCGATGGCACCCAGGAGATTGAGTTCAAGCTTGGTACCGTGACCCAGTACGCCTCCCCCTTTGAAGTGAGCAAGCTGACCCAGGACGGCTCCACCGTCGGTCGCCTGACCAAGGTGGAGATCGGGGCGGATGGCATTGTCTCCGCCACTTACAGCAACGCCACCACCGTCAAGGTGGCCATGGTGGCCATGGCGAAGTTTGCCAATGCCCAGGGGCTCACCCAGGTCGGCGACACCTCCTGGCGCCAGTCCCTGCTCTCTGGCGATGCTTTGCCCGGCACCCCGAACTCCGGCACGTTCGGCTCCATCAAGTCGTCGGCGCTGGAGCAGTCCAACGTGGACCTCACTACCGAGCTGGTCGATCTCATCACTGCCCAGCGCAACTTCCAGGCGAACTCCCGTTCCCTGGAAGTGAACAGCTCCCTGCAGCAGAACATATTGCAGATCCGCTAAGACGGCGGGTAGTTGGCAGGGGCGCTTTGGCGCCCCTTGTCATTTCCGTCCCGCCTCATTTCCTCCTTTCATTCCGTCTTCGTCATCTCTCTTGGCATTCAACTTGCAGTTGAGCTGTGAGAGTCATCTGTTTGACGGAGGATCCCATGGATCACCTGCTTTACATCGCCATGTCCGGGGCCAAGGAGAACATGAACAGCCTGGCTGTTCGTGGCAACAACCTTGCCAACGCCAACACCATTGGCTTCAAGTCCGACTTCGAGCAGGCGCGCAGCATGCAGGCGTTTGGTGAAGGGCTGCCCACGCGGGTGTTCGCCATGACCGAGCGGCCGGGCCAGAACCTGCAGCACGGCATGCTGATGACCACGGGTCGGGATCTTGACGTTGCCGTCGATGGGCCAGGCTGGATTGCGGTGCAGGATCCCAACGGCGCGGAAGCCTATACCCGCATGGGCAACCTGCAGCTCAATGCCACCGGCAATCTGCAGACTTCCACCGGTCTGAATGTGGTGGATGATGCCGGTCAGCCCATCGTGCTGCCCCTGCCCATGGAGAAAATTGAGATCAATCGTGACGGTACCATCAGCGGCCGCCCCGAGGGGGCAGCCGCCAACCTGCCGGAAGATTTCCAGCGCATCAAGCTGGTCAACCCGGCGGCAGATGCGGTGGAGAAAGGCCAGGACGGTCTGTTTCGCCGCAAGGATGGCCAGAGTGAGGCCGCGTCTGCGGATGTGGGCCTGATCGCCGGCTCCCTCGAGGGGAGCAACGTCAACGTGGTCGACGAGATGACCAACCTTATTCGCTTGCAACGTCAGTTTGAAACTCAGGTCAAGATCATGAAGACCGCCGAGGAGAACGACGAGGCACAAACCCAGCTGCTGCGTATCAGCTAATCAAGGAGCACCCCATGAATCCTGCACTCTGGATCAGCAAGACTGGCCTCGATGCCCAGCAGACCAACATCTCGGTCACCTCGAACAACCTGGCGAACGCCAGCACAGTGGGCTACAAGAAGGCGCGGGCCATCTTCGAGGATCTGCTTTATCAGAATATCAACCAGCCTGGCGGTCGCTCCTCGGCGGACACAGAGCTCCCTTCCGGCCTGATGCTGGGGGCGGGGGCCAAGGTGGTCGCCACCCAGAAAAACCACAGTCAGGGCAACGTCCAGACCACGGACAACTCCCTTGATCTGATGATCAGCGGCCGCGGCTACTTCGAAATCCAGCTGCCCGATGGCAGCGCCGCCTATACCCGTAACGGCCAGTTCACCCTGAACGACGAGGGGACCATCGTCACCCCGGGCAACGGTTACCCGCTGCAACCGGAGATCCAGATCCCCGAGAACGCCCAGAGCGTCACCGTGGGGGAGGATGGCCAGGTCTCCGTCCAGCTCAAGGGGGATGGCCAATCCCAGGTGGTGGGCCAGATCAACACCACGGACTTCGTCAACCCCACCGGCCTGCAGCCCATGGGGGAGAACCTCTTCCTCGAGACCCAGTCCAGCGGCGCACCCATTCAGGGGACTGCCGGTGCGGACGGGCTGGGGGTGATCAAGCAGGGGATGCTGGAGACCTCCAACGTCAACGTGACCGAGGAGCTGGTGAATCTCATCCAGGCTCAGCGGGTCTACGAGATGAACTCCAAGGTCATCTCCGCCGTCGACTCCATGATGTCCTTCCTGACCCAGCGGACCTGATGAAAGGAGTGTCATGATGAAAGCCATATGGATGCTGGGACTGCTGACGCTGGCGGGTTGTACCAGTACCCCCAATACCGCCAAACCGGATGACCCGGATTTCGCCCCCGTCTACGGGGAGTCGGAGCCGGTGTCGGTGCGCCCGACCGGCGCCATCTTCCAGCCCGAGCAGGTCAACGGCATCTACTCGGACATCAAGGCGCACCGGGTGGGTGACATCATCACCATCCAGTTGGCGGAGTCGACCTCGGCGTCGAAAAAGGCCAACACCCAGAGCGGCAAGGACAACAAGCTGGCGCTCGACCCCGTCACCCTGGGTGGGGTGCCGGTCACGGCGGGGCCCTACGATCTGTCGGCCTCCATCGGCCAGAACAGTGCATTCAAGGGGCAGGCCAAGGCGGATCAGAGCAACAGCCTGCAGGGCAACATCTCGGTCAGCGTGGTCAAGGTACTGCCAAACGGCAACCTGCTGGTGCGCGGCGAGAAGTGGATCATGCTCAACAATGGCAACGAATACATCCGTATCACCGGTCTGGTGCGCCCGGAGGACGTGAGCTCGGAAAACAGCGTCTCCTCCCAGCGGGTGGCCAATGCGCGTATCTATTACGGCGGTACCGGGGATCTGGCGAACACCCAGGAACAGGGCTGGCTCACCAGCTTCTTCAACGGCCCCTGGTGGCCCATTTAAGACTCAAGAGTCCGGGGCGTTCACGGGCCCTGGATCAGGAAGGTTTTGTTAGGAGATGTCATGAACCGATTCCGTCTGCTTGCCCTGCTGTGCTGCCTGCTGCCCTTCGGGCTGGCGCACGCATCCCGCATCAAGGACCTCGCCTCGGTGGAAGGAGTGCGCAGCAACCAGCTGATCGGTTACGGTCTGGTGGTGGGCCTGCCCGGCACGGGGGAGAAGAACAACGCCTTCACCGAGCAGACCTTCAGGACCATGCTCAACAACTTCGGCATCAAGGTGCCTGACAACATCAAGCCCAAGATCAAGGACGTGGCACCGGTAGCCATCCACGCGGATCTGCCCCCCTTCTCCAAGCCGGGTCAGACCATAGACGTCACCGTCTCCGCCATCGGCGAGGCGAAGAGCCTGCGTGGCGGCACCCTGCTCCAGACCTTCCTGAAAGGGCTGGATGGCCGCGTCTATGCGGTAGCCCAGGGCAGCCTGGTGGTCGGTGGCCTCGGGGCCGAAGGGGCGGACGGCTCCAAGGTGGTGGTGAACACGCCCACAGTGGGGCGCATTGCCAACGGGGCGACCGTGGAGCGGGAGGTTCCCAACTCCTTCAGCCAGGGCGACACCATCACCTTCAACCTGAACCGGCCGGACTTCACCACCGCCCGCCGTCTGGCGGACGTGGTCAACGATCTGGTGGGTCCGAACACCGCCCAGGCGATGGACGCCACCTCCATCAAGGTATTCGCACCGCGGGATCCGGCCCAGCGGGTCTCCTACCTCTCCACCATCGAGAACCTGGAAGTGGACCCGGCGAGCGAGTCCGCCAAGATCATCGTGAATTCGCGCACCGGGACCATCGTCATCGGCAGCGAGGTCAAGCTGCGCCCGGCGGCCATCAGCCACGGTGGGCTGACGGTCACCATCGCCGAGAACCAGCAGGTCTCCCAACCCAATCCGCTCGCTGGCGGGCAGACGGCGGTCACCAACAACTCCACCATCAACGTGCAGCAGGATCCCGGTCGGATGTTCAAGCTCGATACCGGCGCGACCCTGGACGACCTGGTGCGGGCGGTGAACCAGGTGGGGGTCGCCCCCGGGGATCTGATGGCGATCCTGGAGGCGCTGCAGCAGGCGGGCGCGATCCAGGGCCAACTGGTCATTCTGTAATTTCGTGAACGGCAAGCGGTTGCCACGGGCGGCAAAGAGGTAGGTTATGGCAGAGTTCGACACCCAGAGCGGTATCAATATTGGCATGGTGCAGGACGTCCAGAACCTGGACAAACTGCGCCAGATGAGCCTGAGCAAGGAGGGGAAGCAAGGGGCCCTGATGGCGGCCGCCCGCCAGTTCGAATCCATCTTCACCCAGACCCTGTTCAAGGGGATGCGCCAGGCCAACTCGGTGCTCACCGAGGGCAACCCGATGAACAGCAGCTACACCCAGTTCTATGAAGGGATGCTGGACGAGCAGCGGGTTGCCGACATGTCGAGCAAGGGGGGGCTGGGCATCGCCGAGATGGTGGCCAGGCAGCTCTCACCCGAGCAGACCTTCACCCATAAGGATGGCCGGGTACTCAAGCTGCCCCAGCGTACCGAGCGGGTCTACAAGCCCTATCAACCCCCCAGTGCCTCCAACGATCTGATTGCTGCCTCCAAAGTTGGCAAAGATTTTGCTGATAACGAAATGAAGGGTGAGCTGAATGGGGCCGAGCGTCCGCTGGCCATGCCAAGACGCCCCCACCGCACCGTGCCGCCCATGGGCAGCAGCCAGAGGCCTTCGGCCCTGGATGGCAGCGCCAAGGTGTTTGACAGCCCGGAAGAGTTCGTCGACAGGCTGATGCCGCTGGCCAAGAAGGCGGCGGACAAGCTGGGGTTGAGCCCGGCGGTGCTGGTGGCCCAGGCCGCCCTTGAGAGTGGCTGGGGCAAGCGGGTGATCAAGGATGCAGACGGAAACGTGACGCACAACCTGTTCGGCATCAAGGCCGATCCGCGTTGGGAAGGCCCCAAGGCGGTGGTGAGCACCCTGGAATACGAGCAAGGGGTGGCCTCGCGCCAGAAGGCGGCGTTTCGCTCCTACGAGTCGTTCGAAGAGAGCTTCAACGACTACGTGGATTTCCTGACCTCTGGGAGTCGCTACAAGGGGGCGCTGGCCAAGGTGGACAGCCCGGAACGTTACTTCGAGGCGTTGCAGCAGGCCGGTTATGCCACCGATCCCCAGTACGCCAGGAAACTTAAACAAGTGTTGCGCAGTGATGCCATCGCCGGTTACTCGACGCCCGGCAACATTGCAGACAGGAACACAGAGATGGAGCTGTAAGCTATGGCAAGCGATCTGCTTGGAATTGGGACCTCGGGTGTGTTGGCCCAGCAGCGACTGCTGCAGACCACCAGCAACAACATAGTGAACGTCAATAGCCAGGGCTATGTACGTGAACGCACCCTGATCTACACCAATTCCGTCGGATTGGGGACGGGGGACATGGTGAGCGAGCGCATCATCAACGCCTATGCCCAGGCCGAGGTGCGCCGGGATACGTCCGCCTATCAGGCGGCCAACACCCGCTACGATCAACTGTTCCGGCTCGACAGCCTGCTCGGTGATGCCAGCAACAGCGTGGGGACCACCATCACCTCCTATTTCAAGGCTTTCCACACCGCCAACGAGTCACCGTCCGAGATCGGGGGGCGCAAGACGACCCTGAGTGAACTGAGCGGCATGGTGGACAGATTCCATACCCTCTCCGCCCAGCTCGACAAGCAGTCCGATACCATCAACGCCACCATAGGGGACGAGACGGACAGGGTGAACAGCCTGCTGAACAGCATCAACGATCTGAACCAGGCCATCGTCCGCACCCAGGGCTCCCCTGAAGAGAACCTGATGCTGTTCGATCAGCGGGATGAGGCCATTCGCCAGCTCTCCGAGAAGATGGAGATCCGCACCGTGACCCAGCCCAATGGCAGCATGCTGGTCAACATGAGCACAGGGCACTCCCTGGTGCTCGATGGCGGCGTGGCCCAGTTCAAGGTGGTGCCGGGGGACCCGGATTCCCGTGAGCCTTCCCTGCAGCTGACCCTGGGCAAGAACCAGGCCAGCATCAACGACCAGGATATTGGCGGTGCCATCGGTGGCCTCTTCACCGCGCGCCGGGATCTGGAGCCCGCCAAGCGGGAGCTGGGGCAGCTGGCCGTCGCCCTGGGGGATGCCATGAACCAGCAGAACCGGCTGGGGATGGATCTCGACAACGAGCTTGGGGGGGATCTCTTCACCCTCAAGGGAAGCCAGGGGCTGCCCTACGCCAGCAACCAGGGTAACGGGGCGGCCAGCGTCAACTTCGTCCCCGGCAAGGGGAGCGAGGTCACCACCTTCGACTACGAGGTGCGGTTCAACAGCGCCACCGGTTACGAGGTATTCTCCATCGACGGTAGCGGGCAGCGTACCTCGCTCGCCACGGGGACCACGCCGCCAGCCACCTTCGAGGTGGCGGGGCACGGCATCGAAATCGATCTCTCCGGCACTCCGGTCGCGGGTGACAAGATCTTGTTGCAACCCACCCGGAATGCGGCTGCCAACCTGGAGCAGGCGATCACCCGTCCCGAGGATATCGCGCTGGCATCCCCCCTGAAGGCGGACAAGGGATCCCAGAACCTGGGCTCGGGCGAGATAACGCTGGGCGGTGTCTACAACACCGGCACGGGTTCGGGTTTTGGCACCAACACTCTGGACCCGAGTGCACCCCAGGTCATCAAGATCGACGGCAGCGGCAACTACGAGGTCTATGACAAGAACAACAACCTGCTCGGTGTGGCCCCCGCCTCCAGCAAGGGAAAGAACCTGATGGCCGCCCTCGAGAGCCCCCTGGGGGGGCCCAAGGTCTACGCCGATCCGACCCAGAGCCCGGGCTATGAGTTCAGCATCACCGGCAAGGTGGAGGCCAGCGACAGCTTCACGCTCAGCTACAACAAGGATGGCTTTGCGGACAACGCCAACGGCCTGGCGCTGGCGGAGCTGCAGAACAAGGAGCTGGTGCGCAAGAACAACAACGCCGCCACCAGCAACGACAAGATGACCTTCAACGATGCCTACTCGGGTCTGGTGAGCGGCATTGGCAACAAGACCAGCCAGGCCAAGACCCTGTTGCAGGCCAACGAGGCGAAGCTGACCCAGAGTACCGCCATCTTCGAGAGTGTCTCCGGCGTCAATCTGGAGGAGGAGGCGGCCAACCTCATCCGCTTCCAGCAGTCCTATGCGGCCTCGGCCCAGATAGTGAATACCGCCAAGACCATCTTCGACACCCTGCTCTCCTCCGTGAGGTAAGTCATGCGCATCACCACCAACATGATCTATGACCGCAATCTTGCCTCCATGAGCAAGGTGAGCGAGCGCCAGAACACCGCCTACAACCAGTTGATGACGGGGGATAAATTCTCCCGTTCCGGGGAGGACCCGGCCGGCATGAGCCAGAAGATGGCGCTGACCAAGGAGATCGATCTCTTCAAGCAGTACGGCGTCAACGGCAGCCTGCTGGAGAACAGCCTGGGCCACGAGGAGACGGTGCTCACCTCCCTCAACAACGCCATGCTGAGTGCCCAGACCCTGATCCAGAAGGCGAACAACTCCGCCATGGGCTCCGAGGAGCGCAACGCCATCGCGAGCGAACTGGAGGGGCTGCAAAAGCAGATGTTCGACCTGATGAACAGCAAGAACTCTCAGGGGGAGTACATCTTCGGCGGCAATCAGAGCAAGACCCAGCCCTTCGTCAAGGATGCCAGCGGCAACTATGTGTTTCAGGGGGACACGGGGCAGCGCAACATCCAGGTCTCTCCCACGGTGCAGATCCCGGCCAACGACTCCGGTTTCGATCTGTTCGAGATGGTGGCGACCCGGCGCACCGCCAGCGCCGCCAGTGGCAACATCCAGGTGTCGGTGGCGGATCAGGGGAACTTCGAGAGCTTCTATCGCAACAACTATGATGCTTCCCTGCCGAGCAACCAGTATGCGGTCAGCACCCTGGCCGGGCCGCCGGACACCTACGAGATCCGTGACAGCGGTGGCACCCTGCTGCAAAGCGGCGACTATGTGGCGGGCAACAAGATCCCCTTCAACGGCCTGGCGCTCACCCTCGACCTCCCTGCGGGGTCGGCGACCCAGAACTTCGTGCTGGATACCCCGAAAAACGACAACATCCTCAATGGCATGTCCGATTTCATCTCCGCCATGCGCGATCCGACCCTGTCCGAGAGCGATTTCCAGCTGGCGGTCTCCGATGCCACCACCCACATGAGCAACGCCAGAACCAAGATAGACCGGGGGCTGGGGGAGCTGGGGGGAAGGATGAACAGCCTGGAGCAGGTGATGAGCTCCAACGACGGACTCAGCACCCTGAACCAGCAGGCGCGGGCCAAGGTGTCCGAGGCGGACATGTACGAGGTGATCGCGGCCCTCTCCAAGGAGGATGCAGCCATGAGCGCCTCCCAGCTCGCCTTCAGCAAGATAAGCAAGCTGACCCTCTTCGACTATATCCGCTGACGTTCATCCGTTGACCGCAGGCTCCCCCGTGCCACGCACGGGGGAGCCTCGTTTCATGAAAGGCCCGCCGTCCGGCCAATTTGTAACAACCCGTTGCCAGGGGCCCGTTTGCCTTGACTCGACCTGCGCCTGGGCAGATGATGCCGCCCGCACGGTAGCGCCGTGCAATCAATGTTCGCAGCATCTCGTTAGGCGAGGCTCCTGCATAAACACAGGCCACTGATCTCACGACGTCCAGAGACGCCCAAGATCAGGACAGTTTTCATCGGATTAAGGTGTCAACCCAAGTGGCTTCCGGCATGCCGGATACGTTATGCAGTGCTAAAGCTGGTACGTGGGGATGAAAACACGCCGGACGGCGTCATTTCCTGCCTGTTACTCGTCAATCAAATTGCTGTTTTCTTGCCGTTGCATCCGGCCAGGTGCCGGAGGCGTTCAGGTTCGCCTGAAATCACATGAGGACATCTGTGATGAAGAAAACACACACCCTGCTCAATCGTCATCAACTGCTCGACCCGGTTGCCCTGCGCAACTGGCTGGCGCACAACCTGGATCCGGTGGCCCGTGCCGATCAGCTTCTGACCCTGCGCCCGGAAGAGCTCAACTGCATCTTCGATACCCTCTCCATGCCGGAAGGGGCGTCCTTGCTCGCCTCCCTCCCGGCGGAGTGTGCCGGCCATCTGCTGCTCAGGCTGCATGGCAGCATCGTGGGGATACTGCAGGGCACCCTGGCCCGTCGGGACCTGCTGGCCATCCTGCGCAGGCTCGACGAGCACGATCGCAAGACTCTGCTCGCCCGGCTGCCAGACCCCACCCGCAAAGCCTTCCAGTCCCTGCTGGCCTGGCCGAACGAGTCGGTGGGGGCCAACATGCGCCACGAATACCTGGCAGTGGAGGCCAATGCGACGGTGGAAAGCGCCAAGCAGCTGATCCACGGGGCCTGGGATCAGGCCAGGCTGTTCGGTCATCTCTATGTGGTTGACGGCGAGCAGCGCCTGCTTGGCAGCGTCTCCCTCAAGTCGTTGCTGATCGCAGATCCTCTGCTGCCGGTAGGGGAGCTGATGGAGGGGGAGGCGGTGCGTATCAACGCCCGGGCGGATCAGGAGCTGGCGGCCCGCCTGCTCATTGACCGTGACCTCTCGCTCCTGCCGGTGGAAGATCAGGGGCGTCTGGTGGGGGTCTTCCACGTGGACGATGCCGCCGACATCCTGGAGCTGGAGTCCACCGAGGATGCGGAGCTGCAAGGAGGCTCCTCGCCGCTGGATACCCCCTATCTGCAGGCCACCCCCTGGCAGTTGTGGCGCAAGCGGGTGGGCTGGTTGCTGATCCTGTTCGTGGCGGAAGCCTACACAGGCACCGTGCTGCGGGCGTTTGAAGAGCAGCTGGAGGCGGCCATCGCCCTGGCCTTCTTCATCCCGCTCCTCATCGGCACCGGTGGCAACAGCGGTACCCAGATCACCACCACCATAGTGCGCGCCATGGCGGTGGGGGAGGTGAGCCTGAAAAACCTCGGCACCGTGCTGAAGAAGGAGATCTCCACCGGTCTGCTCATCTCGGCCGCCATCGCGCTGGCGGCCTGGGTGCGGGCCTGGAGCCTGGGAGTGGGGCCCGAGATCGGCATGGTGGTGACCCTGACCATCGTCGCCATCGTGCTCTGGAGCGCCACCGTCGCCTCGGTGATCCCCATGGTGCTGCGTCGCTTTCGCATCGACCCGGCGGTGGTCTCCGCCCCCTTCATCGCCACCCTGGTGGACGGTACCGGCCTCATCATCTACTTCGAGATAGCCAAGCTGATCCTGCCGGATCTGCAGTAGGAAAGGACAAGAGACAAAAAAGGCAGCCATCGGCTGCCTTTTTGCACAGAGGGGCGGATCACCCGAGCTGGAACAGCAGGGGCCAGCCCTGCTCGTGGCAGTAGCGG
Source organism: Aeromonas sp. WP2-W18-CRE-05 (assembly GCF_014168615.1). Taxonomy (NCBI): domain Bacteria; kingdom Pseudomonadati; phylum Pseudomonadota; class Gammaproteobacteria; order Aeromonadales; family Aeromonadaceae; genus Aeromonas; species Aeromonas sp. WP2-W18-CRE-05. Next base: position 1,737,471 of record NZ_AP021917.1, read on the forward strand.
TGCTCCTTTTCCAGGTTCTGCATCAGCAACTTGTTCTCGTCGCACCAGTCCAGGGGCAGGGTGACCACCAGCTGATCCCCGGCGGCCTGCACGTTCCACTCGGGCAGCAGGTTGTCCTGACGCCTGTGGTGGGCCGCCACCGCGAGGCGCAGGATGCGGATGCAGCGCAGCACCGTCTGCTCGTCGTGGTTGGGCAGGGCGGGCAGCTCGGAGAGCTTGAGCCCCTTGCGATGAAAGCGCACCAGGGCCGCCAGCAGGGCCTGATCGTCCTGGTTGAAGCCGGGCAGGTCGGTGTTTTGCAAGATGTAGGCGGAGTGTTTGTGGATGCCGCTGTAGTTGATGGCAAGGCCGATCTCGTGCAGCCGCGCCGCCCAGCCGAGGATGGCGCGATAGGGCTCTTCCGGCATCTCCCAGGGGCCGCTCAGGACGTCGAACAGGGAGAGGACGCTGCGTTCTACCCGGGTGGCCTGGCGCTTGTCGATGCGATAGTGGGTGCTGAGCGCAAGCGCGGTACGTTCGCGAATGTCGTGATGCTGCAGGCGCTCCTCGAACTCGTAGAGCAACCCTTCGCGCAGGGCGCCGTCGGAGTACTCCATCCGCTCGATGGGCAGGGAGGTGAAGAGCCCGAGCAGGATGGCCACCGCGGCGGCGAACACCCCCTGACGCTCCTCGGTGAGGCCCGCCAGTTTGAGCTGATCGACCCGCTTGTGCTTGAGCATCTCTTCCTTCAGCCGCTCCAGTCCCGCCAGGGTGATGGCACCATCGGTCCACTCTTCCCCCTGCAACACGTCGCGCACGGTGCGGATGGAGCCCGAGCTGCCGAGGCAGCTCTGCCAGCCCAGCTTGCGGTACTGGTTGATGATGGGGGCGAGCTGGTGCTGGGCTTCCAACACGGCGGCGTTGAAGGCCTTCTCGCCGAGCTTGCCGTTGCCAAAGAAGCTCTGGGTGAAGCTCACGCAGCCCATCTTGCGGCTGGTGAGCGCCTTGTGCTCAAACCCTTCGCCAATGATGAGCTCGGTGCTGCCGCCGCCGATGTCCACCACCAGCACCTGGCCCTCGATGTGCTGGGTATGAGCGACCCCCTGATAGATGAGGCGGGCCTCTTCCTGGCCGCTGATGATCTCGATGGGGTGGTTGAGCACCTTGGCCGCCTCGCGCACGAAGTCGCGGGCGTTGCTGGCGCGGCGCAATGTGTAGGTGCCGGCGATGCGGATCTGATCCGGCTTGATGTTGGTGAGCCGCTCGGCGAACAGGGCGAGGCAGTCCAGCCCGCGCGCCATGGCCTCCTGGGACATGCGGCGCTGCTCATCCATCCCTTCGGCGAGGCGCACTCGCTCCTTGATGCGATCGATGATCTGCATCCGCCCCTCGGTGAGGCGGGCAATGACCATGTGGAAGCTGTTCGAGCCCAGATCGACAGCGGCGTACAGACTATTGTCCATGGTTTGACTCTATGCGTTTGAGGTAGTCGTAAATCGCCACCTGGGAACGGACCTTGCGGCGGTTGCCCCGCTTCACGTACTCGTTCTTCTGGTCGGCATCGATCACCCGCGCCTTGCAGGTATCACTCAGTTGTAGCTCGAGAATGTCGAGGATGCGCTGCTTGAGCCGCTCGTCATAGATGGGGGTGCCCACCTCGATGCGACCGTCGATGTTGCGGCTCATCCAGTCGGCACTGGAGATATAGAGCTGGGGATTGCCCTTGTTGTGGAACACCATCACCCGGGGATGTTCGAGGAAACGGTCGATGATGCTGATGACCCGGATGTTGTCGCTCAGACCCGGCACCCCCGGGCGCAGGGCGCACATGCCCCGGATGATCATCTGGATGGGCACCCCGGCCTGGCCGGCGGCATAGAGCCGGTTGATGAGGTCTCTGTCCACTAGGTTGTTGATCTTGAGGGTGATACCGCTGGGTTGCCCCGCCTTGGCGTTGGTCAGCTCGTTGTCGATGAGGCGATAGAGCTGGCGGCGGCTGTTGATGGGGGAGACCAGCAGGTGGTTGAACTTGTAGCGCCGATAGGGGTACTCGATGTACTCGAACACGCTCTCCACCTCGGCGGTGATGTCCGGATGGCGGGTCAGCAGGGAGAAGTCGGTGTAGATCTTGGCGGTCTTCTCGTTGAAGTTGCCGGTCCCGATATGGGCGTAGCGCACCGCCTCGCCGTTCTCGTGGCGGGTGATGAGGCAGAGCTTGGAGTGGATCTTGAGGCTGGGCACCCCGAACACCACCTTGACGCCTGCGTCGGTCAGGATGTTGGCCCAGTCGATGTTGGCCGCCTCGTCGAAGCGGGCGCGCAGCTCCACCACCACGGTCACCTTCTTGCCGTTGTTGGCGGCGTCGATGAGGGAGTGGATGATCCGCGACTTCTTGGCCACCCGGTAGATGTTGATGCGAATGGCGCTGACCGCCGGATCGAAGGCCGCCTGGCGCACCAGCTCGGTGAAGTGGTGGAACTTGTGGTACGGGTAGTAGAGCAGGATGTCCTGCTTGGCGATGGCGTCGAAGGCGTTGACGAAGCCGTCAAAGTCGCGGCAATCGAGGGCCGGCAGCTTGGGGTTTTCCAGATAATCCCGGCCCACATTGGGGAAGCCGATGAAATCCTTGAAGTTGTGGTAGCGCCCACCGGGCATGATGGCGTCGTAGGAGCTGATCTGCAGCTTGAGCTTCAAGAAGCTTATCATGGCCGCCGGCATTTCCCGCTCGTAAACGAAGCGCACCGGCATGGCGGTGAGGCGCTGTTTCAAGCCGTCACTCATCTTGTCCACCAGGCTGAGGTCCAGCTGGTCGGAGAGGTCATATTCGGCATCCCGGGTCAGCTTGACCGCGTAGGCGGCAATCTCGTCGTAGTCGAAGAAGCCCTTGAAGATCTCGTCCAGACAGAAGCGGATGACGTTGTCCAGGATGATGATCTGCTTCTTGCGACGGGTGCCCTCCGGCGGTAGCTGGAAGAAGCGGGGCAGATCGTCGGTGGGCACTTCCACCAGGGCGTACTGGATCACCTGGCCGTTCTTCTTCATCTCGATGGCGAGATAGGTGTGCTCGTCTTTCAGGAACTTGACCGGGTTGACCTCCTTGTTGAGGAGGATGGGGATGATGTGGCGCAGCACCTTTTCCCGAAAGAAGATCCGCAGCCACTGCTGGATGGACTCGGAGAGCTGGCTTTCGTTCACCAGGAAGATGTTGTGGCGGGCCAGCGCGATCAGCAGCTCCTTGTAGGTGTTGTCGAACGCCTCGCCGAGCGCCATCACCTTCTGCTGGATGGCGCGCAGCAGCACCTTGGCCTCGTCGTCGCCGCCGTGGACTTCGTTGATGAGGATGCGGCGCTTGACGTCCGACACCCGTACCTTGAAGAACTCGTCCTGATTGGAGGAGAAAATCCCGAGGAAGCGGACCCGCTCGATGAGGGGTACCGTCTTGTCCATCGCCTCTTGCAACACCCGTTCATTGAATGAGAGCCAGCTAAGCTCTTTCTCTTCATACTGCTTGTCGGTGCTCATCTGGTGCCTCTTTGCTCTGGTTGCGTCTGCGCGGAAGTTATGGCGTCAAACCATGACAAATTTATGACAGGCGACACTATTCGCTCAGATCCTGATCGATGTCGACGACGAGGTCGTCGGAGAGGGACTCCAGGGCCGTGACGAGATCGTCCAGTTCGAGCTGCGGCGGCAGGGCCACCAGGGCGTGGGCATAGAAGAGGGGGGCGCCTGAGTGGGGCGCAGGTTCGCAACCTGTGGTGAGGTCGGCGACGTTGATGTTGAGTTGGCGCAGGATGCTGGCCACTTCGTGGACGATGCCCGGTCTGTCGTTGCCGGTGACGCTCAGCATCACCTGATGGGCCGGTTGCGGGCTGAGCTGCCCTTCGGCGAAGCTCACGGTGAGGCCAGGCAGCATCACCAGGGCCTCGCACAGGCTACGGTAATGCTCGTCAGGCACGGCGACGTGCAAAATGCCGGCAAATTGCCCCGCCAGCTCGCTCATGGAGCTGGCCAGCCAGTTGCCCTGCTGCCGGGTGATGGTATCGGCCAGGCTCTCGACGATCCCGGGTTTGTCTGCGCCGATCACGGTGACGACCAATTGCTTTTGCATCCTGCTCTCCTTGAATGGGGCTGCGTGGGGTCCGTTGACGCCTGGCGGTGACGGGGTGCGCGCCAGAACGTCCATGGGCTCTAGCATTGTGCCTGCTGTGACAGGCCATATGAAGCCCGCCTTGCGCAAATTCAGTGAAAAAACGCGAATGCCGGGACGGGCTTGATTTCTGCGCTGCCTGAGTCGCTTTCCCCGTGGTAGAGTGTGCCCCTTCCTCTGGTGTGAACTGAATTTGTCTTGTAAACGGGATGTGCGTGTATGAATAGCCTTGTCGTATCGGGAGCCGTGTTGCTGGGGTTGCTCCTGCTGGTGATCGTCTGGCGCAGGGAGAAAGGGGGCAAGGCCGAGCCCTATGATCTGCAGGAAACCTTGATGAGCCCAGCGGAGCGCACCTTCTTCGGGGTGCTGGACCAGGCGGTGGGGGACAAGGCCCGTGTCTTTGCCAAGGTACGAGCCTCCTATGTACTGACGCCCGAGGCGCACCTTGGCAAGGGCAAGCGCCAGCAGGCGCTCGGCAAGATAGGGGAGAAGCACTTCGATTTTCTGCTCTGCCACCCGGCGGATCTCTCTTTCCTGTGTGCCGTGGAGCTGGATGACGAGGGGCACCGCCACCAGAAGCGCAAGGCGCGGGATCTCTTCCTGAAGGCGGCCTGCGATGGCGCCGGTCTGCCGCTGTTGCAGATCCCGGCCAGCAGCCACTATCAGGTCGACGAGTTGCGGGAGCAACTGCTGCCCCTGCTGGCGAGAACGACGGCGCCGGTGGATGACCTGCTGCCCGGCGAGCGCCGCGAACCGACCTTCAGCCCGCTGCTGCTCGATGGTGTCGATCTGGGCACGTCACACCCGGGGGCTGCCAGGGAGCCACAGGTGCCGCCCCCCCAGGCCGAAGAGGCAATGCCCGTGTTGATGGAGGAGAATCCCTTCCTCGATCCGGATGAGGAGGAGCCCCGGGAGACGATCCCCCATTGCCCCCGCTGTGCCGCGCCCCTGGTGGCACGGGAAGCACGAAAGGGTCCCCACGCCGGTCGCCTGTTCCTCGCCTGCAGCCGGTTTCCCGAGTGCCGCTATGCCGCTCCCCAGGAGAGCGTGAAACACTGATCCCTCCTCTGACGCCGCATCCTGTCGGCGTCATTCTTTCCCCTTCGCTGGTTTTCATCCGATACTCAATCTGGCTGGAAGCGTGATCCCCGTCCCGCCAGGGTCCGGGAGGATGCGACAAGTTTTGACAATCCGCCAGAATTTTGGCACTTTGTCCCCCTTATGACACAGTGCGAAATTGGTTTTAATAAGCACTTAAAAAACAATAACTTGGCGTCAGGTGTGAAAATATGGATAGGATGGCTATGGGTGTGCTGCTTGTTGATGCCGATGATGTGCGGCGCCAGCAACTGGGGACTGTGCTCTCCTTCATGGGGATCCCTTGGCAGGATGTGGTGGAGAGCGATCTCGATGTGGCCATCGAGACTGCCGGGCCCCTGCAGGGAATTCTGGCCGGGGAACTGCGCGAGCGCGCCCTGAGTGAGCTGCTTGCCGCCCATCCTCGTCTGCCCTTCCTCTCCCTGATGCCGGCGAGCCATGGCTGCAGCAACTTCATCGGGGTGGCCGAGGCGCCCTTTACCTATGAGTCCCTCACCCGTCATCTGCACTTCTGCCAGGCCTTCATCTCCCTGCATCCCCGTCATCAGACCCACGACAAGGGTCAGACCCTGCTGCGCCTGCTGGTGGGCAAGGGGAGGGGCATTCAGGAGGTGCGCCGTCTCATCGGCCAGGTGGCCGAGACCGACGCCAACGTACTGATCCTCGGTGAGTCCGGGACCGGCAAGGAGGTGGTGGCTCGCGCCATCCACGAGCTGTCCGCCCGAAGCGCGGGCCCCTTCGTGCCCATCAACTGCGGCGCCATTCCGGCTGAACTGCTCGAGAGCGAGCTGTTCGGTCACGAGAAGGGGGCCTTCACCGGTGCCATTGCCGCCCGGCGCGGCCGCTTCGAACTGGCCCAGGGGGGCACCCTCTTCCTCGACGAAATCGGCGACATGCCGCTGCCGATGCAGGTCAAGTTGCTGCGGGTGCTGCAGGAGCGCCAGTTCGACCGGGTCGGGGGCGGCAAGGCCGTCCAGGCTGATGTGAGGGTGATAGCGGCGACCCACCGGGATCTGGAAGCCATGATCCGCACCCAGGCATTTCGCGAAGATCTCTACTACCGCCTCAATGTGTTCCCCATCGAGACGCCCCCCCTGCGGGATCGGGCCGACGACATCCCGCTGCTGCTGCAGGAGCTGCTCAATCGCCATGCCGAACAGCACAAGGGGATCATCCGTCTGACCCAGCGCGCCATGGAGTCCCTGATGCAGTACGCCTGGCCCGGCAACGTGCGCGAGCTGTCCAACCTCATCGAGCGCCTGCTCATCCTCTATCCGAACCAGATCGTCGATGTGGCGGATCTGCCCGGCCGCTATCGCCTGCTGCCCTGCGAGCCACGAGATGAACGGCTCACCGAGATGGACGAGCGGGACGCCCTGGCTGCCGTGTTCCAGTCCCCACCAGAGCTGGATCCCGGCATCGCCATGCCCCTGCCCATGCAGTTGCCTCAAGAGGGGGTCAACCTCAAGGAGATGCTGGCCGACCTCGAGGTGGAGCTGATCCGCCAGGCCCTGGAGTCCCAGGACGGGGTGGTGGCCCGCGCCGCCGACCTGCTCAGCATGCGCCGCACCACCCTGGTGGAGAAGATGAAGAAGTACGGCATGAGCAAGGACAATTGAGGTCAATGCTTTGACGCATTGACCCAATGCATTGATAAATAACGTCTATTTTGCTGGCATGGAAATTGAATAAGCTGACTCAATCGCCAGTTTGAGGTCAGCTTTATGACAATCTTGCAGCAGGATGCCCCCCTCCAGTCACATGAAGTGAGTCAGCTTTACGCCATCTTCACGGCGCTGCCGACCGGCGTGCTGCTGCTCGATGGCGAGGGGCTGATCACCCGCGCAAACCCTGCCGCCCTGGCGCTGCTGGGAGAGCCACTGGAAGGCCTTTCCTGGCGCCAGATCATCGCCCGCTGCTTCGAACCCCGTGAGGATGACGGTCACGAGATCTCCTTGCGCGACGGCCGCCGGGTCCAGCTGTCGACCCAGCCGCTGCCGGATCAGCCCGGCCAACTGGTGTTCATTACCGACTTGACCGAGACCCGCCAGTTGCAGGACAGGGTCAACCACATGAAGCGCCTCTCCGCCCTTGGCAACATGGCGGCTTCCCTGGCGCACCAGATCCGCACCCCGCTCTCCGCCGCCATGCTCTATGCGGCCAACCTGGCCAACCGCACCCTCAAGCCTGAATCCCGCAGCCAGTTCCAGCAAAAATTGATGGCGCGCCTGCAGGATCTCGAGAAGCAGATCAACGACATCCTGCTGTTTGCCCGCAATGGCGACAACCAGGTGGTGGCGCCCCTCTCGGTGCAGGGCCTGCTGGCGGAAGTGCAGGCGGGGGCCGAAGCCTTCTGCCAGCAGCAGGGCTGCGCCTTGCATCTGGAGGCCCCTGAGCCCGATCTCTGTCTGCTTGCCAACAGCAGTGCCCTGGCGGGGGCCATCAACAACCTCATCGCCAACGCCCGGCAGGCCGGCGCCGATTCGCTCCTGGTGAGCGCTGTGCGCAGCGGCAACCGGGTGGAGATGCGGGTCATCGACAACGGCAAGGGGATGGCCCCCTCCCTGCTCAACCAGATCTTCGAACCCTTCTTTACCACCCGATCCCAAGGCACGGGCCTCGGTCTTGCGGTGGTGCAGTCGGTGGTACGAGCCCATCAGGGGGAGGTAAGCGTGGCCTCGGTCCCTGGCGAGGGCACCTGTTTTACCCTGTCCTTCCCCCTGCATCAGCAACAGGTTCAGTTGGGGGGCGTGGCATGAGGCGCGCAAAAGCCGGAGCGCCGGTGAAGATGATTCTCGACAAGGCCATGTTGGTTGTAGGAGGTGTGGCATGACCCAGGCTCGCATTCTGGTGGTGGAAGATGACAACGGCCTGCGCGAGGCGCTGGTGGATACCCTGCTGCTCGGTGGCTATGAGTGCCGCGAGGTGGACAGCGGCGAGCGGGCCCTGCTTGCCCTGTCCCGTCAGCGCTTTGACATGGTGATCTCCGACATCCAGATGGGGGGCATGGATGGTCTGACCCTGCTCGCCAACATCCGCCAGCAATATCCCCAGGTGCCTGTGCTCCTGATGACTGCCTACGCCAACATCGACGGGGCGGTGCGCGCCATGCGCGAGGGGGCGATCGACTATCTGGCCAAGCCCTTCTCCCCCGAGGTGCTGCTCAACCAGGTCAGCCGTTATGTGCCGGCCCAGAAGGTGGAGAAGCGTGCCGTAGTGTACGGGGACCCCAGGACTGCGGAGCTGTTCCAGCTGGCGACCCGGGTGGCCAGAAGCGAAGCCACCGTCATGGTGACCGGACCGAGCGGGACGGGCAAGGAAGTGCTGGCTCGCTACATTCACGACCACTCCAGCCGGGCAGAGCAGGCCTTCGTCGCCATCAACTGCGCCGCCATTCCGGAGAACATGCTGGAAGCGACTCTGTTTGGCTACGAGAAGGGCGCCTTCACCGGTGCGGTGCAGGGGTGCCCTGGCAAGTTCGAGCAGGCTCAGGGAGGAACCCTGCTGCTCGACGAGATCACCGAGATGGATCTGGGGCTGCAGGCCAAGCTGCTGCGGGTCTTGCAGGAGAAAGAGGTGGAGCGGCTCGGCAGCCGCAAAATGATCCCCCTCGATGTGCGGGTCATTGCCACCAGCAACCGGGATCTGAAAAAAGCGGTGCAGGACGGGCTGTTCCGCGAAGATCTCTACTACCGCCTCAACGTCTTCCCCCTGCGCTGGACGGCGCTCTGGGAACGCCCGGGTGACATTCTTCCCCTGGCGGAGCATCTGCTGGCGCTGCATGCCAGCCAGATGGGGCTGCCGACGCCGCAGCTCGCAGAGGACGCCCGAGAGCGTCTGATGGCTCACCCCTGGCCCGGCAACGTGCGCGAGCTCGACAACGTGGTGCAGCGCGCCCTGATCCTCTGTCCAGACGGCCTCATCGACTGTGAGCACCTGATCCTGGAGGAGACGGACGAGACCCTGGTGCGCCCGCTCGAGCGGCTGTCAGGGGAGGGGCTCGGTGGCGAACTCAAGCAGCAGGAGCACCAGATCATTCTGGACACCCTGCAGGAGTGCAACGGCAGTCGCAAAGCGGTGGCCGACAAGCTCGGCATCAGCCCGCGCACCCTGCGCTACAAGCTGGCCCAGATGCGTGACGCCGGCATCGAGCTGCCCGCCTAGGCCTGACAGGCGCATGGCCTTGCCGGTCCGGCTCGATTATCATGGGCCCTGACGATCGGAATCCGGCTCCCCGCACAGTACGTGGGGAGCCCAGCTAGGAGACCCCCATGATCTCTCATCGTAAACTGGAAAGCCTGCTCAACCACCTGCTCGAACCCCATGCCATCAAAGATTACTGCCCCAACGGCCTGCAGGTGGAGGGGCGCGAGCGCATTCGCAAGGTGGTGACCGGCGTCACCGCCAGCCAGGCCCTCATCGATGCCGCCGTGGCCGCCGATGCTGACGCCATCCTGGTTCATCACGGCTACTTCTGGAGCGGCGAGCCGGCCCAGATCACCGGCATGAAGCAGCGTCGTCTCAAGACCCTCTTGACCCACGACATCAACCTGTTTGCCTACCACCTGCCGCTGGACGTGCACCCCGAGGTGGGGAACAACGCCCAGCTTGCCAGGCTGCTCGGCATCAAGGTGCGTCGCGGTCTCGAACCCTGGAACAGCAAGAGCGTGGCCATGGTGGGCAAGCTGGAGGAGCCCATGAGCGGCAGCGATTTTGCCAAGCTGATTGCCGAGCGTCTCGGTCGCGAGCCGCTTCATTGTGGTGACAGTGGTCCCGAGCTCATCCGCTCCGTGGCCTGGTGCACCGGCGGTGGCCAGAGCTACATCAGCCAGGCGGCGGAGCAGGGCATCGATGCCTTCATCTCCGGCGAAGCCTCCGAGCAGACCATCCACACTGCCCGCGAGATGGGCATGCACTTCTACGCCGCAGGCCATCACGCCACCGAGCGCTACGGCGTCAAGGCGCTGGGAGAGTGGCTCGCCACCGTGCACGGGCTGGAGGTGACCTTTATCGATATCGACAATCCGGTGTAGGGCCGATTAGCCGCGCAGCGGCGTCATCGGACGTGATGACAGCCATTGCGCTGGTCGATAGAAATGACAAGGGAGGCCTGAGCCTCCCTTGTGGTGTCTTACTGCTGCTCGCGGTTACTCGCTGGCATAGCCTGCCAGGCCAAGCTGCTTGCCATCGAGGCAGGCAGACCCTTCTCGCATCTGCAAGCGCCCTTCGCAGAACCACTGCACCACCAGGGGGTAGATGCTGTGCTCCTGCACCTGGACCCGGGCGGCGACCTCGTCTGCACTGTCCCCTTCGAAGATGGGGACCCGTGCCTGGAGGATAACCGGGCCGCCGTCGAGCTCTTCGGTGACGAAGTGGACGCTGGCGCCGTGTTCGTCATCACCGGCCTCGATGGCGCGCTGGTGGGTGTGCAGACCCTGGTATTTCGGCAGCAACGAGGGGTGGATGTTGATCATCCTCCCCGCGAAGTGGCGCACGAGGTCGGCGCTCAGGATCCGCATAAAGCCGGCCAGCACCACCAGATCCGGCTGATAATCCGCCATCAGGGCCAGCAGGGCGGCATCATACTCCTCCCGGCTGGCGAACTGCTGCTGGGCCAGGATGGCGGTTGCCACCCCGGCTTCCCTGGCACGCACCAGGCCATAGGCATCAGCCTTGTTGCTGATGACGCCGACCACCTGACCGGCAATCTTGCCGCCGGCACAGCCATCGAGGATGGCCTGCAGGTTGCTGCCGCTGCCTGAGATGAGGACGAGGATGCGTTTCATAGGGGAGGTCATCTGGCCGTTGATCCGATCATTCATTGAATGATGACCTGCTCCTCACCATCGGCCGCCTTGGCGATGTGGCCGATGTGCCAGGCGTTCTCGCCTTCGGCCTTGAGCAGGGCCAGTGCCTTGTCCAGCTGATCCGCCGGCAGGGCGATGATCATGCCGACGCCGCAGTTGAAGGTGCGATACATCTCGTGGCGGGTGACGTTGCCTGCCTGTTGCAGCCAGCTGAACACCGCCGGCCACTGCCAGCTCTGCTCGTCGATGACCGCCTGGGTGTTGGCGGGCAGCACGCGCGGGATGTTCTCCCAGAAGCCGCCGCCGGTGATGTGGGACAGGGCGTGGATCTCGCACTCCTTGATGAGCTTGAGCACGGGCTTCACGTAGATGCGGGTCGGCTCCAGCAGGGCGTTGGCCAGGGTGGTATCACCCAGCGGCTGCTGCACGTCGGCCTTGGAGACTTCCAGGATCTTGCGAATGAGGGAGAAGCCGTTGGAGTGGGGACCGCTGGCGGCCAGGGCGATCAGGGCATCCCCTTCGCCAACCTTGCTGCCGTCGATGATCTCGCTCTTTTCCACCACGCCGACACAGAAACCGGCGATGTCGTAATCTTCCCCTTCATACATGCCAGGCATTTCGGCAGTTTCACCGCCGACCAGGGCACAGCCGGACTGTTCGCAGCCGGCGCCGATGCCGGTGACCACGGCAGCGGCAGTGTCCACGTCCAGTTTGCCGGTGGCATAGTAGTCGAGGAAGAAGAGGGGCTCGGCGCCCTGCACGATGAGGTCATTGACGCACATGGCGACCAAGTCGATCCCCACGGTGTCGTGCTTCTTCAGGTCGATGGCCAGACGCAGCTTGGTGCCCACCCCGTCGGTACCGGAGACCAGTACCGGTTCCTTGTAGCCAGCAGGGATTTGACACAGGGCCCCAAAGCCGCCAAGACCACCAAGGACTTCAGGACGACGAGTGCGTTTTGACACGCCCTTGATACGTTCAACCAGTGCATTGCCGGCATCGATATCTACGCCAGCATCCTTGTAGCTCAGTGAGGTTTTGTCAGTCACGCGTATTCCCCGTCATATAAAGAAGTGGAGGGTAAAATTCGGGGCGTATTCTACCAGCGGGCACGAAAAACCAGAAAGAAAATCGTTTGCGCGTTTTTGAATCGAAAAGCTCTACAAGCCGTGGCTTTTGTTGTATGATTCCGCGATTTTTTTGGCGCCGGTTAGAGGAGATAATAATGAAAGTCGTTGAAGTCAAACACCCCCTGGTCAAGCACAAGATCGGCCTGATGCGCGAAGGCGACATCAGCACCAAGCGTTTCCGTGAACTGGCCAAGGAAGTGGGCAGTTTGTTGACCTACGAAGCGACCTCTGACTTCGAAACCGAAAAAGTGACCATCGATGGCTGGAACGGCCCTGTGGAAGTCGACCAGATCAAGGGCAAGAAGGTCACCGTCGTGCCCATCTTGCGCGCCGGTCTTGGCATGATGGATGGCGTGCTGGAGCACATGCCGAGCGCCCGCGTCAGCGTGGTCGGTATCTATCGCGATGAAGAGACCCTGCAGCCTGTCCCCTACTTCGAGAAGATCGTCAGCAACATCGAAGAGCGTCTGGCCCTGGTCATCGACCCCATGCTGGCCACCGGCGGCTCCATGATCGCCACCATCGATCTGCTCAAGAAGAAAGGTTGCCAGTCCATCAAGGTGCTGGTGCTGGTTGCCGCGCCGGAAGGCATCAAGGCGCTGGAAGCCGCTCACCCGGACGTGGAGCTGTTCTGTGCCTCCATCGACCAGGGGCTGAACGAGAAGGGCTATATCGTCCCGGGCTTGGGTGATGCCGGCGACAAGATCTTCGGCACCAAGTAAGCATCACCCCATCGCCGCGCCCAAGGCGCGCAAACGGAGCCGGCATCCTGCCGGCTCCGCTGTTTCTCCCCCCCTTTGCTTGCTGCCATGCGCGCCTTGCCGCTACCATAAGCACCATCCCCCATTTCGAGAATCTTCTTTATGCTGAAACGCTTAGCGACTCTCCTCTGCTGCTGTCTGCCTCTCGTGGTGTCGGCCGCCCAGGTAACCGACCTCTATCAGGGCAAGGCTCCCACCAGTGGCGACATGACGGCCGCCCAGTCCCAGGCGCTGGGGGATGTGCTCGTCAAGGTGACGGGCAAGCGCGATATCCTCACCCAGCCGGATGTGGTGAAGGCCCTGGCGGCGCCGGCGGATTACGTGCAGCAATACAGCTATCAGGACATCGGCTCGGTCAAGTTTCTCAAGGCGGATTTCAATGTGGCCAAGGTGAACGCCCTGGTCGGCCAGAGCAAGTTTGCCCTGCTTGGCCCGGTGCGGCCGCAGGTCGCCATCTGGCTGGTGGTCGACGAAGGGGAGCGGCGCATTCTGCCGGATCAGTCCGGCGATGGCTGGTCCGAGGCGCTGCGTGCCCAGACCCAGGCCATGGGGCTGCCGGTCAGTCTCCCGCTGATGGACTTGGATGACAACATGGCGGTCAATGCCACCGATGTCTGGGGCCGCTTTGCCGATCCCGTGCTCAAGGCGAGCCAGCGTTACGGCGCTGAAATGGTGGTGCTCGGCAAACTCACCCCGGAGGGGGAGGCCTGGAGCATCGATTGGGGTCTTTATGGGGCCAAGCCGGGGGCGCAGGCAGGAGAGCTGACCGAGCTGACCAAGGGCTCGGGTTCAGGTACCCAGGCCGAGGTGGCAAAGGGCTTTGCCGATGCCCTGGCCGGTTGGTTGGTGCAGCAGTACGGTACCCGTCTCTCCGGTGTCGCCTCCAGCCAGACCCTGGTGGTGGAGGGGCTGTCCGATATCGATGGCATGATCCAGATCCAGAAGCTGCTGCAGGGGATGGCCAGTGTCACCAAGGTGGCCATCGGCAAGCTGGAAGGGGACAAGGTGACCTTCAACCTCTCGCTGCAGGGGGACAAGGCCGAGCTGGTGAGGGGGTTGCAACTGGAGAGCCGCCTGCATCAGGTGGAAGACAACGAGAGCGGCCTGCGCTATCAATGGTCGCAGCCCTGATCCCGGGGAAGGATCCTGACCGCCCGGCATGGTCCGGGCGGTTCTCTATCTGCCCCGCTGGTGATACACTTGCCCGCAAATATCACAGTCAAAGCCCAACGAGTGAAGCAACCGGCCCAACTGTCTTTAGCCGTACAACTACCGGATGATGAAACCTTCGTCAGTTTTTATCCCGGCAACAACGCCCATCTGATCACCGCCCTCAAGAATGCGGCCATCGGTCAGGGCTCGCCCTTCCTCTATTTCTGGGGAGCCAAGGGGTCGGGCCGCTCCCATCTGCTCCATGCCACCTGCGCCGAGGTCAACGCCCGCGACGCGGCGGCGGCCTATCTCTCCCTCGATCAGTTCGAACAGCTTGACCCCAGCATGCTCGATGCTTTGGAGAGCCTGCCCCTGGTCTGTCTCGACAGCCTGGAGGCGATCGCTGGCAACGCCCTGTGGGAGCGGGCCCTGTTCGACTTCTACAATCGCTGGAAGGAGAAGGGGGAGGGGACGCTCATCGTTACCGGCTGCAGCGCGCCACGCAAGCTGGGGCTGCAACTGCCGGATCTCGCGTCCCGTCTCGACTGGGGAGTGAGCTTCCACCTTGACGAGCTGGACGACGAGGGCAAACTCAGCGCCCTGCAACTGCGCGCCGAGCTGCGGGGTTTCAAGCTGCCCATCGACGTGGGCCGTTTCCTGCTCAACCGCCTCTCCCGCGACATGCGCACCCTGCTTGCCACCCTCAATCGTCTCGACAACGCCTCCTTCCGTGCCAAGCGCAAGCTGACCATCCCCTTTGTCAAAGAGATACTCGAGCTCTGAAAACCTATCCCATTAGGCTATCTTATGGCGCTGTCCCAATTATGTGTTGGAAGGCTAATCTGGAAGTAGGTCATCACCGCGAGGACCTTCATCATGGATACGCCAGCCTTCCAACACCTGTTGTCCCTCTTTCCATTACTTACTCTGCGTCAGCGCCGTGTCGCTCAGCATGAGCTCGCCGCTCCACACCCGATTACGTCCCTCCATGCCCAGTTACCCACATGCTGCGGCTGTCCCCACTGCCAGGCGGATGCCACCCAGCTGGCCCCCTGGGGCTGGAGCCGTGGGCTGCGTCGTTACCGTTGTAAGCAGTGTCGGCGAACCAGCTCCCTCCTCACCAAGACGCCTTTGGCCAGATTACGTAAGGCTGAGCATTGGGAGGACTACGCCCAGGCTCTCATCGACGGGCTCACTGTCCGCCAGGCCGCCGTCCGCTGCGGTGTTTGCAAGAACACCGCCTTCTTGTGGCGTCACCGCTTCCTGAAGGCGATGGCAAGCCACCAGGCAACACGGGAAGAAGGCATTGTGGAAGTGGATGAAACCTTCTTCCTCGAATCGTTCAAGGGGCAGCGAGGGTTGCCTCGTCCGGCAAGACATCGTGGCGGGAAAGGGCGTACCCGGGGGACCGGGCGGGATTACATCCCGGTGATGGTGGTGCAGGACAGGGCGGGCCATCAAGCCGACTTTCAGCTGGAAAGGCTGAATGCGCAGACGGTGAAAGCGGTGTTGCAGCCACTCATCGCGCCCGATGCAGTGCTCTGCAGTGATGGTGCAGGGGTGTATGCCAGTTTCAGCCAAGCGCGGGGCATAACACATCAGGTGGTGTACAACCGTCGAGGTGAGCGAGTCATTGGGGCATACCACATCCAGCATGTGAACGGATATCACCGGCGGTTGAAGGAGTGGATGGAACGATTCCATGGAGTCGCAACCCACTACCTGAGGAATTATCTGGGCTGGCGCAGGATGCTGGAACGTTACGGCAGGGAGGTAAATACCAAGATGTGTTTGCATGAGGCGCTAGGGCACCCGATGCAACACGTAATTGGGACATAGCCTATCTTATTCGCCATTTTGAACCTGGGCAGTGCTCGAAATCCTCACGTACTACAGTACGCTCCGGTTTCTGCGCGCTGTCCGTGTTCAAACTGCCTTCAACGATTACGCCTACTGGGATAGGTTCTAAGCCCCATAACGACAAACCCCGGGACTTGGCCGGGGTTTGTTTGCGAGCATTACACAGCTATCAGTGGAACTGATCTTCTTCGGTGGAGCCGGTCAGGGCGGTGACCGAGGACTGGCCGCCCTGGATGACGGTGGTGACCTTGTCGAAGTAGCCGGTCCCCACTTCCTGCTGGTGTGCCACGAAGGTGTAGCCCCGCTCGGCAGCGGCGAACTCGGGCTGCTGCACCATCTCGACATAGTGCTTCATCCCCTCGCCACGGGCGTACTGGTAGGCCAGCTCGTACATGTGGAACCACATGTTGTGGATACCCGCCAGGGTGATGAACTGGTACTTGTAGCCCATGTCGGAGAGCTCCTGCTGGAAGCGGGCGATGGTGGTATCGTCCAGGTTCTTCTTCCAGTTGAAGCTCGGGGAGCAGTTGTAGGCCAGGATCTTGTCCGGGTACTGGGCCTTGATGGCCTCGGCAAATTTGCGCGCCTCGTCCAGATCGGGCTTGGCGGTTTCGCACCACACCATGTCGGCATAAGGGGCATAGGCCAGGCCGCGGGAGATGGCCTGCTCGATACCAGCCTGCACCTTGTAGAAGCCCTCGCTGGTGCGCTCACCGGTCAGGAAGCCGGCATCGTAGGGGTCGGCATCCGTGGTCAGCAGATCCGCTGCGTTGGCGTCGGTGCGGGCGATCACCAGGGTGGTGGTGCCGCAGACGTCGGCTGCCAGACGGGCTGCGATGAGCTTTTGCACCGCTTCCTGGCTCGGGACCAGTACCTTGCCGCCCATATGGCCGCACTTTTTCACGGACGCGAGCTGATCTTCGAAGTGCACGCCGGCGGCGCCCGCTTCAATCATCCCCTTCATCAGCTCGAAGGCGTTCAGCACGCCGCCGAAACCGGCTTCCGCATCCGCTACTATGGGCAGAAAGTAGTCGATGAAGCCCTTGTCCTCTGGTCCAACCTTGTTGGCCCACTGGATCTGGTCGGCCCGGGCGAAGGAGTTGTTGATGCGCTCCACCACGGAGGGGACGGAGTTGGCCGGGTAGAGGGACTGATCCGGGTACATGGTGGAGGAGAGGTTGTTGTCCGCCGCCACCTGCCAGCCGGAGAGATAGATGGCTTCGATGCCGGCCTTGGCCTGTTGCACCGCTTGGCCGCCGGTCAGGGCGCCGAGGCAGTTTACATAGCCTTTCTTGGCGCCGCCGTGGATCAGCTCCCACAGTTTGTCGGCGCCGCGTTGGGCCAGAGTGTGTGCCGGCTGCAGGCTGCCACGCAGGTTCACCACGTCCTCGGCGCTGTAGCCGCGCTTGATCCCTTTCCAGCGGGGGTTTTCTGCCCAGTCTTTCTCGATAGCCTGGATCTGTTGCTCACGGGTCAGTGCCATATCAGTTCCCTCTTTCATTGATTTCACGTTTCCATTGACTTGTTATGGGGGCCGTTACCGGCCCGGGTCTCACAGCCGCTCGTAGCCGGGCAGCGTCAGAAAATCGATGAGTGTGTCGGCGCAGGTGATCTCGTCCATCAGGGCGCTTGCCTCGGCGAAACGGCCAGATTGCCAGCGGGCCTCGCCCACTTCGCCTCTGACCACCTCCTGCTCCTCGGCCAGCATCTGGCGGAACAGCGCCTTGGTCACTGCCTGACCGTTGGAGAGGGTCTTGCCGTGGCGGATCCACTGCCAGATGGAGGTGCGGGAGATCTCGGCGGTGGCGGCATCTTCCATCAGGCCGTAGATGGGCACGCAGCCATTGCCGTTGATCCAGGCTTCCAGGTATTGCAGGGCGACGCGGATATTGGTGCGCATGCCCGCCTCGGTGCGATCACCCTCACAGGGGGCCAGCAGGTCGGCGGCCGTGATGGGGGCATCCTGCTCGCGCAGCACGCTGATCTGGTTCTGGGCACCCGCCGGAATGGTGGCGTTGAACACCGCCATGGCGGTATCGGCCAGACCGGGGTGGGCGACCCAGGTGCCATCGTGGCCGTTGTCGGCCTCGCGCTGCTTGTCCGCGTGCACCTTGGCAAACACCTGTTCGTTGACTGCCGCGTCCTTGGCCGGAATAAAGGCGGCCATGCCCCCCATCGCCAGCGCGCCGCGTTTGTGGCAGGTCTTGATAAGGAGTCGCGAGTAGGCAGAGAGGAACGGCTTGTCCATGGTCACCACCTGACGATCCGGCAGGACGCGATCGGAGTGATTCTTCAAGGTCTTGATATAGCTGAAGATGTAATCCCAGCGGCCGCAGTTGAGGGCGACGATGTGATCCTTCATCTGATAGAGCAGCTCGTCCATCTCGAATACCGCCGGCAGGGTTTCGATGAGCACGGTGGCCTTGATGGTGCCGCGGGGCAGACCGAATTTGTCCTCGGTCCAGGCGAATACCTCGCTCCACCAGCGCCCTTCCAGATGGCTCTGCAGCTTGGGTACGTAGAAGTAGGGACCGGAGCCCTTGGCCAGCAACGCCTTGTGGTTGTGCAGGAAATAGAGGGCGAAGTCGAACAGGCCGCCGGGAATGGGGGCTCCATCAAAGGTGACGTGCTTCTCCGGCAGATGCAGACCGCGCACCCGGCAGATGAGCACGGCCGGGTTGGGATTCAGGGTATAGGCCTTCCCCTCCGGGCTCTGGTAGGCAATGGTGCCGTTGACCGCATCGCGCAGGTTGATCTGGCCCTCGATCACCTTGTTCCAGGCCGGGGCCAGGGAGTCCTCGAAGTCGGCCATGAAGACCTTGACGTTGGCGTTGAGGGCATTGATCACCATTTTGCGCTCGACCGGGCCGGTGATCTCCACACGGCGGTCCTGCAGATCGGCGGGAATGCCGCGCACCGTCCAGTCACCATCGCGAATATGGGCGGTCTCTGGCAGGAAGTCCGGCAACTCGCCGCCATCGATACGGGCCTGGCGTGCGACTCGCTGCTTCAGCAGCTCGTTGCGTTGGGGAGCGAAACGTTCCACCAGTTCGGACACCAGGGCCACCGCATCCGGCGTCAGGATCTGCGCGTAATCGGGAAGCATCTCGCCTTGAATGCGCAGGCGGGTGCTGCTGATGGTCTGGGCCGGTGCCGACATAGTGGGTACTCCTCCAAAAGTTACATTTTGAATTTATTAACTACGACTAACGTCTATATCCCTTTCTTTCAAACTCCCCATAACAGCGGGGTAACACGATTCATAAGGTGCAAAAGAATGGCGGATTCGTCAACTTGATTTTTAAAACAGGTGTTTTTTGATGATAGTTAAGATGCTGTTTTAAATGGATTTATGTGATTGGTGCAAAAGCTCTTTGCAGATGGTTATGCTCTTGGGTTGCCGGGGCGGCAGGGGGGAGAATTTCGGTAGAGGGGATGGGTTAAAAATGTAATTAATTACGTAATAAAATTACAAATGCAAAAACAAATCCCGACATTACTCCAAGCTTTGCAAAAACAGCTGTATGAAATGCCTTCGTTCAATCCAGCCTGCATGGGGGCTATGAAGTAACCGGGTAGTGAACTGGCGTTTAAAACTAAAATGTCAAATTGAGTCAAAATGGCGAAGGCGAACAGGAGGGAGGGAAATGACGAGCAATAACGTAGGTTTGTATCAAGGCGTGTCCATGAAGGAGAGGGAGGTTGGAACGCAGTAGATGGTCAATTAAACTGATTTTTGAAGAAAAACTAGCATTTTGTCGTTATTTGCGGTGGCGGTCTGTTGGCCTGGGTCAAGGGCGGTGCCGGACAGCAAAACCGGCGTCTTGAACCGCACTATGGCACGGGCTCGTCTCAGTAATCTTCATCCGGGGCGGCGAGATCGATCACATCGAGGTGCACTGAACTGCCAAACCCGTGCTCTGCGGAATCGAGCTCGGAGGGCGTGGGGGAGATCAGGGGCTGAACGGGCTGGGAGTCAACAGCTTGGGTCATGGATGCTTGCCTCATTGATTGCAAGCCGGTCGGTGATTCCATCACCCTTGTGTCCACCTCCCTGTTTTTATGGCCGGCGGAAAAGTTGCGTATCCTAGCGGCACTTTATGAAAGCTTCAAGTGGTTCTGTATAAAATTCATGCCAATAAAAGTGGCGACCCGATGAACGGGGGAGGCGAGAGGAAAAAGAGGCAAGCGTCGGGCGTGCAGGCAAAAAAATAGCCCAGTCGTTTGACTGGGCTATTTTCGGGGAATTTGGTCGGTGTGAGAGGATTCGAACCTCCGACCCTCTACACCCCATGCAGATGCGCTACCTGGCTGCGCTACACACCGACGGAGTCAGCTCGGCTGACGGGGAAGAAGTCTAATCGGATGATTTGGCGGGCGCAACTCCTTTTTTATCAGGGAGATGCCGATTGCTTCTTTATTGTTCAGCCAAGATGCAACTTGGGCCCTGGCCGGAGTTTTGGCATAATCGCCGCCCCCTTAGGCGGGCACAGGGTGGCGAACACCCAACTCGGGGCGTTCCGATGTCGCCGGGGCCTTTGGCCTCTCTTTCATTGACAGCATCTTCTGCCGTGGGCTACCGGCTAGCGCGAGGGGGAAGGGGCCCGGTGTGCCCAGGGCCGGGACGCAGCAATCCGGGAGTGCGCGGCCGATGCCGTGCAGGGGCCAGGCAAGCTGACATCATATCGACGAGAGGATCAGGGCGTGAAACCATCTGAAGTTGCAGCACAGATCAGCCAGCGCGAGCAGGACGAACGCTGGATGCGCCATGCCATGGCCCTGGCAGCCAGGGCAGAGGGGATAGGCGAGATCCCGGTAGGCGCCGTGCTGGTGCTGGGGGACAAGATAGTGGCAGAGGGGTGGAATCGCTCCATCAGCGAGCACGACGCCTGCGCCCATGCCGAGGTGATGGCGCTTCGGGAAGCGGGCAAGCAGCTTGAAAACTATCGCCTGCTCGACACCACCCTCTATGTGACGCTGGAGCCCTGCTGCATGTGTGCCGGCGCCCTCATCCACAGCCGGGTCAAGCGGGTGGTCTATGGTGCCCGGGATTTGAAGACGGGGGCGGCAGGGTCTGTGTTCGACATCCTGCTGGATCCTCGCCACAACCACCAGGTGGCACTGACGGGGGAGGTGCTCGCCGACGCCTGCTCGGCCCAGCTGTCGGATTTCTTCAAACGGCGCCGCGCCGAGAAGAAGGCGGCCAGACTCGCCGCGAAAGAGGCGCTTCCTCAAGATGACAGCGGGGCCTGATGGCCCCGTTTGCTTTTATTTCACTGCCAGACCGGCGGCCTGCTTCCCACCGAATATCAACTGCCACCCCTGCGATGAAGCCCGCGCTCTTTGCCGCTGTTGATGTAACAAAACTGTCATGCATCCGCCATATAATGCCGCCAAGCCTAGCTCACATTGAGGTCTTGCATGTCATCGGAATCGTTAAATCTGGTCATGGCGGGCAGTCGAAAACGCCGGATCAAGGATAAATTGGCCAAATATGGCGTCACCACAGGGGGAGCCCTGGTGCTGGTGGCGCTGTTGCTTATCTTCTTCTACCTGCTTTATGTGGTGAAGCCCATCTTCAATGGCGCAAGCATGGAGAGCACCGCTTCCTTCACCCTGCCCATCAAGGGCAAGACAGCCTGGCTCGGGGTCGAGGAGCAAAACGAGATAGGTTACCGCTTCAGCGACCAGGGGAAGGTCAAATTCTTTGCCGTGCAACCGGATGGCAAGATCAAGACCGGACAGGTGATTGGCGAGGCACAGGTGAACGGCGAGATCACGGCGGTCGCGCCGCCTGCGCCGGGCCAGAAACTCATCGCCTATGGGTTTGCCGACGGCAAGGCTCAGGTGGTGCAACCCTATTTCAAGATCTCCTATCCCAATGACGTGCGCGTCATCGAGCCCAGCCTGCAATATCCCTTCGGCGAGACCCCCGTGGTGATCGATCCCCAGGGCAAGGCGCTGACGCGCATGGTCTTCGAGGCGACCAAGGACAAGATGGCGACCGCGGCCGTGACCGAAGATGGTCGTGGTGTGCTGATGGTGATGAGCGGCGAGGAGAACTTCCTCTCCGGCGAAATCGAGTGGAGCAACCAGACCTACACCATTCCGTCTCTGCCACGCCATGTTGACCAGATGCTGCTGACCCCGAACCTGCGTCTGTTGTTCGTGCGCGAGGGCAACCGCCTGTCGGTCTATGACATCCACAACCTGAGCGACATCTCCCTGCGCAATGTCATGGAGATCAACGCCCCCAATGCCAGCGTGACCCAGGTGGCCCTGCTCTCCGGTGCGTCCTCCCTGCTGGTGGGCAACGACAACGGCGTCATCTCCCAGTGGTTCGAGGTGGCAAAGGATGGCAAGCGCCAGTTCACCCAGATCCGTGACTTCAAGGGTGACGCGCCGGTCGCCCTGCTGACCCCCGAGCACTTTCGCAAGGGCTTCATCAGCGCAGGCAGCGACGGCACCATCAACTTCTTCCATGCCACCGGCGAAGCCAAGCTGCTTGGCGAGAAGGTTGACGGGGGCAACCTGGCTGCCGTTGCCATCTCTCCTCGCCACAACCTGCTGTTGACCCAGCAGGGGGATGACTTCAAGGTCTTTGACGTCGAGAACGATCACCCCGAGGTAACCTGGTCTGCCCTCTGGCAACAGGTGTGGTATGAAGGCTATCCCGAGCCCCAGTACGTGTGGCAGTCCACCTCCGCCAGCAACGACTTCGAAGCCAAGCTGAGCCTGGTGCCCCTGGTGTTCGGTACCCTGAAAGCCTCCTTCTATGCCATGGTGTTCGCGGTGCCCCTGGGTGTCGCCGGAGCCATCTATACCGCCTACTTCATGTCGGCGGGGCTGCGCAAATACGTCAAGCCGACGGTGGAGATCATGGCGGCGCTGCCGACCGTCATCCTCGGCTTCCTGGCGGGTCTGTGGCTCGCGCCTATCATCGAAGGGGCCCTGCCCGGGGTGATCCTGCTGCTGATCCTGCTGCCCATGGGCATGCTGCTCACCGCCCTGGTGTGGAACTATCTGCCGGAGCGTGGCCGCACCTGGCTGCCGGAAGGCTGGCACGCCATTCTGCTTATCCCTGTGCTGCTGTTCATCGGATGGGGCGCCTTCGCCTTGAGTCCCATCATCGAGAACGCCTTCATGCACGGTGATTCGCGCATCTGGCTGACCCACGACATGGGCATCAAGTTTGACCAGCGCAACTCACTGGTGGTCGGTATCGCCATGGGCTTTGCGGTCATCCCCACCATCTTCTCCATCGCCGAAGACGCGGTCTTCTCGGTGCCCAAGCACCTGACCCAGGGCTCGCTTGCGCTGGGGGCGACCCCGTGGCAGACCCTGAGCCGGGTGGTGATCCTCACCGCGAGCCCAGGCATCTTCTCGGCGGTGATGATGGGCCTTGGCCGCGCCGTGGGCGAGACCATGATCGTGCTGATGGCCACCGGCAACACCCCCATCATGGACTTTTCCATGTTCCAGGGGCTGCGGACCCTGGCGGCGAACATCGCGGTGGAGATGCCGGAATCGGAAGTGGGCAGCTCCCACTACCGGGTGCTCTTCCTCGCCGCCTTCGTGCTGTTTGTGTTCACCTTCTTGTTCAATACCCTGGCCGAATTCGTCCGCCAGCGGTTGCGTGAAAAGTACAGCTCTCTGTAAGGACTAAGGAATCGACAATGGGTAAGTGGTTTAAATCGGGGGCCCCCTGGATCTGGATGACGGGGGGCGCCGTCAGCCTGAGTCTGGTGGCCGTACTGGGTCTGTTGTTGCTGATCGGCTGGCGTGGTCTGGTCTATTTCTGGCCCCATCCCATCTATGAGTGGCAACTTGAAGATGCAAGCGGCAACAAGAGCGTCCTGATTGGCGAGATCAACGACCGGGAGCTGGTGCCGGTGGAGCGCCTGCGCGCCGCAGGCCAGGCGCTGGAAGGGGAGGATCGCGAAGAGATTACCCGTTATCTGGTCAAGACCGGCAACCGGGAGTTCGTGGACCTCGATTTTCGCTGGGTGCTGGAGACCGATATCAAATCGCGCGCCCAGCCGGCGGAGCTCGCCATGGTGGAACGCGCCACCAACGGCAACTTCTATGGTTACATCACCTCGGTGAAGGAAGATGGCCAGGAGCTGACCACGGATCTGCATCCCGCCTTGCAGCGGGTGCTGGCCCGTGCCAACGGCCTCTCAAGCCAAGCCAACGACCTGCAAAAAGGGGCCATCGGCAGCATCAACTATCAGCTGGAGCGCCTGCGCCTGAAAGAGCGCAAGGCCGAGCTGGATGACAAGTTGACCGATCAGCTTAAAGCCGAGCTGGCGAGCGAGCGTCAGGCCCTCAACGACCGTTATCAGGTGCTGGAGAAAGAGCTCTTCTCCCTGCGTACCCAGGCGGACAGAGACAGCATCACCGTCAAGGACATGCGCGGCGAGCTGGTGACCATGCCCATGTCCCGGGTGCTGGATGTGGTCTGGCCCAACGACATGAGCCTGATGGCCAAGGTGGGTCACTGGTTCCACCAGATTGGCAAGTTCGTCTCCGATGACCCCCGGGAGGCGAACACCGAGGGCGGCGTCTTCCCGGCCATCTTCGGCACCGTCTTCATGGTGATCCTGATGGCCATCATCGTGACCCCGCTCGGGGTGGTGGCGGCGGTCTACCTGCACGAGTACGCGGGCAAGAACAGCCTGACCAAGATCATCCGTATCGCGGTGATCAACCTGGCGGGGGTGCCCTCCATCGTCTACGGCGTGTTTGGTCTGGGCTTCTTCGTCTACACCCTGGGGGGCAGCATCGACCGCCTCTTCTACCCGGAAGCGCTGCCGAGCCCGACCTTCGGCTCCCCCGGTGTCATCTGGTCTGCTCTGACCCTGGCCATTCTGACCCTGCCGGTGGTGATCGTCTCCACCGAAGAGGGGCTGGCCCGGATCCCGAGCACCATTCGCCAGGGTTCGCTGGCGCTGGGTGCCACCCAGGCCGAGACCCTGTGGCGCATCGTGCTGCCCATGGCAAGCCCGGCCATCATGACCGGCCTTATCCTGGCCATCGCCCGTGCGGCGGGCGAGGTGGCGCCGCTGATGCTGGTGGGGGTGGTGAAGCTTGCTCCCACGTTGCCGATGGACGGCAACTTCCCGTACCTGCACGTGGAGCGCAAGTTCATGCACCTGGGCTTCCACATCTATGACGTGGGCTTCCAGAGCCCGAACGTCGAGGCGGCGCGTCCTCTGGTCTACGCCACCTCCTTCCTGCTGGTGACGGTGATCGTCGGCCTCAACCTGACGGCGATCGGTATTCGTAACCACCTGCGCGAGAAATTCCGGTCGCTGGAACATTAATCCAGCCATTACAGAGACGGGCAGGGGTCTTCCCTGCCAACCAGATATTCCGGCAGCGGGCAAGACGTTTGCCCGCTGCCACCAAGAGAATTTGAGGTAAACAGATGATCAACGTAACACCGAGTTCGGCCCCGCACACCGCCACCGACCTGCTCAACCTGACCCCGGAGCAGACTGCGCTGGAGGTGAAGGATCTCAACCTGTACTACGGCAACAAGCAGGCGCTGTTCAACGTCAACATGAAGATCCCCAAGGGTCAGGTCACCGCCTTCATCGGCCCGTCCGGTTGCGGCAAGTCCACTTTGCTGCGCTGCATCAACCGGATGAACGATCTGGTGGAGATCTGCCGCATCGAGGGGGAGATCCAGCTGCACGGCCACAACATCTATGACAAGAGCGTGGATGTCTCCGCCCTTCGCCGCCAGGTGGGCATGGTGTTCCAGCGCCCCAACCCCTTCCCCAAGTCCATCTACGAGAACGTGGTCTACGGCCTGCGCCTGCAGGGCATCAATGACCGCCGTACTCTGGACGAGGCCGCCGAGCGTTCCCTGCGCGGTGCCGCCCTGTGGGAGGAGGTGAAGGATCGTCTGCATGACAACGCCTTTGGTCTCTCCGGCGGTCAGCAGCAGCGTCTGGTGATTGCCCGTGCCATCGCCATCGAGCCGGAAGTGCTGTTGCTCGATGAACCGACCTCGGCGCTGGACCCCATCTCCACCCTCACCATCGAGGAGCTCATCAACGAGCTCAAGAGCCAGTTCACCGTGGTGATCGTAACCCACAACATGCAGCAGGCGGCGCGGGTCTCGGATCAGACCGCGTTCATGTACATGGGGGAACTCATCGAGTACTCGAATACCAACACCATCTTCACCACCCCGGCCAAGAAGAAGACCGAAGACTACATTACCGGTCGTTACGGCTAAGGGATGCCGGTGATTGAGATGAGCAAGTTGAGCATCAACAAGCAGATTGGCAGTCAGTTCAACGGCTAAGGCATGTTGGTGCAACAAGGGTGATTGAGATGAACAAGATGGGCATCAACAAACAGATTGGCAGTCAGTTCAACGGCTAAGGCATAATCGGAGCAACAAGGATTACTGGTATGGACAATATGAACCTCAACAAACACATCTCCGGTCAGTTCAATGCCGAGCTTGAGAGCGTGCGCAACCAGGTACTGGTGATGGGGGGGCTGGTGGAGAAGCAACTCACCGACGCCATCGCCGCCATCCATGGCCAGGATCTGGATGCGGCGCGCAAGATCGTGGCCAACGACCACAAGGTCAACGCCATGGAAGTGGCGATCGACGAGGAGTGCACCCGCATCATCGCCAAGCGTCAGCCCACCGCGTCCGACCTGCGGCTGGTGATGGCCATCATCAAGACCATCACGGATCTGGAGCGGATTGGCGACGTGGCGGACAAGATTGCCCGCATGCTGACCGACAACGCCAACAAGCCCCAGCCACCGCTGGTGTCGCTGGAGAACATGGGGCGTCGCACCATCAAGATGCTCCACGACGTGCTGGACGCCTTCGCCCGCATGGATCTGGATGCCGCCCTGGCGGTCTACAAGGAAGATGACAAGGTGGATCGGGAGTACGAGTCCATCATCCGCGAGCTGATGACCTACATGATGGAAGATCCGCGCACTATACCGCAGGTGCTGAACGTCTTGTGGGCGGCACGGGCTATCGAGCGGGTCGGTGATCGCTGCCAGCACATCTGCGAGTACATCGTCTACTACGTCAAGGGCAAGGATGTGCGTCACACCAAGGCCGATGACCTGAGCGATCTGCTGGGCAAGGGCTGATAGGGCGCCTTGGGTGGAGCTCCCGTCGCGGCTGCACGACGGGAATCCAGCCCTGATTGAATAAAAAGGCGCTTTGAGCGCCTTTTTCATTGCATGGCACGGCAGTTCAAGATAACGCCACCCAGCGGGCGCTTTTCTGCTAGAATATGGCCCCTGTGTGAGTCCCGGATGGAATCACGGTCCGGTTTCCCGGGCCCAGTTTGCCGTCTTGTGCTAAGGCGGCTGTAGCAATAGGTTAATCATGAGTTTTGCCGATAGTTTGTTCTTTCTGATGCTGCTGGTCGCCGGCAGCGTGTTCTTCTCACTCTCCGAGATCTCCCTTGCCGCCTCCCGCAAGATCAAGTTGCAGGTGATGGCCGACGAGGGCAACCGCCACGCCGAGAAGGTGCTGGCATTGCAGGCCCAGCCGGGCAACTTCTTTACCGTGGTGCAGATAGGCCTCAATACCGTCGCCATCCTCGGCGGTATCCTGGGGGAGTCAGCCCTCAATCCCGCCATCAGGGAGCTGATAGCCGGCTTTTACCAGGGGCCCTGGCTCGGCCAGATTAGCTCCGCGGCCTCGTTCGTCTTCGTCACCGGCATGTTCATCCTGATAGCGGACCTGATGCCCAAGCGCCTTGCCATGACCATGCCCGAGCGGATCGCCGTGGTGGTGGTGCGTCCCATGATGCTGTGCGTCACCTTGCTGATGCCGCTGGTGTGGCTGTTCAACGGCATGGCCAACGGCCTGTTCCGGCTGATGCGCATCTCCATGGTGCGCAACGACGAGATCACCTCCGACGATATTTATGCGGTGATGGATGCAGGTGCCGAAGCCGGTGTCATCCAGCGCGAGGAGCACCAGCTCATCGAGAACGTGTTCGAGCTCCAGTCTCTGGGTGTCACTTCCGCCATGACGGCGCGGGAGAGCCTCATCTACTTCACCCTGCAAGAGGGGGAGGAGAGCATCAAGGCGAAGATCGCCGAGCACCCCCACAACAAGTTCCTGGTGTGCGACCACAACCTCGACAGCATCAAGGGGTTCGTGGATGCCAAGGAGCTGCTGATCCGCGTCATCAGCGGCCAGAGCATCGATCTCAACAGCGGCTCCCTGGTGCAGAACGTCATCATCATTCCCGACACCCTCAACCTCTACGAGGCGATGGAGTACTTCAAGAACCATCGCGGGGACTTTGCGGTGGTGATGAACGAATACGCCCTGGTGGTGGGCATCGTCACCATGAACGACCTGATGAGTACCGTCATGGGGGAGTGGGCCACCCACGTGGTGGAAGAGCAGATCGTCCAGCGGGACGAGAACTCCTGGCTGGTGGACGGGGTGACCCCCATCTCCGACGTGATGCGCGCCTTCGACATCGAGGAGTTCCCGGAAAACCAAAACTACGAGACCATCGCCGGTTTCATCATGTACATGCTGCGCAAGATCCCCAAGCGCACCGACTCGGTCAAATATGCCGGTTACAAGTTCGAAGTGGTGGACATCGACAGTTACAAGATTGACCAGTTGCTGGTCACCCGGGTAGAACCTGCGAGCAATGAGAAGCCCGCTCAGGAATCCTAAAGGAGTTCGTTAGCAATCATGAAGATGAAGACTCATTCCCGTGCGCTGGCCTGTGTGGCACTCGCCCTGGCACTGGGTGCCTGCAGCCAGAGCGCACCGCGCAAGCCAGTGACGCCTGCCAAACCCGTTACCCCCGAGCCTGCCGTGGTGGTCCCGCAGCAGGATCCCGATGCGGTGGTGCAAAGCGCCGTTGCAGAGCCCAGCCCGGTGTTCGACGAGGAGTATCACGGCCCGGATCAAGGGTCGCTTGAATCGGTCACCGCCCTGTTTGCCCGGGGTTACATCGAATCCGCCATGCGGGAGACCATGCTGGCGGCGGTGCACAGCGACTATCCGCTGCTCGGCATGCGGGACGTACGTCTCACCGACCCTGTTGCCAAGTTCCTCACCTCGGCCCAGGCACGCACCACGGCCCACGACTACCTCTATGCCGGGGTGCAGCGTCGGCTGGGCCGCCCGCTCAGCCCCGCCCAGTGGGAGCAGATCTGGCAGGGCTATCCCCAGCAGGGCCGGGTCTCCGACTGGGTCAAGCAGACCAAGCGGGTGCTGGCCGGGCGCTGAGCCCCTGGTTATCGGCGGCTGTGCCCGCCTTGATCCCCTGTTTCACAAGAGGCCACCCCCCCGGGGTGGCCTCTTGTCGTTTCAGTGCCTGGCCAGGTGATGCCTGTGCCGGGGAGACTTCCCTTTGCCGTCATCATCCTGAGCTTGCCCGGATTTGTTCGTAGCCCCCGATTGCCTCTTGTTCTACTTTGGGTCATGATATTTGGGATTTTTAGCCGTCTAGATGTTTTGATGGCTTAATGTGGTTTCACACAATAAACACCCGTCATGGCGGGGAGACGCAGAGAGACAGAGATGGACAAGCAGGATTTGTGGGTACTCGATGGCGGTATGGGTCGTGAACTGGCGCGGCGTGGTGCGCCGTTCCGTCAACCGGAGTGGTCGGCGCTGGCGCTGATGGAAGCGCCCGAGACGGTGCGCGAGGTACACCAGGCCTATGCGACGAGCGGTGCCCGGGTGATCACCACCAACAGCTATGCCCTGGTGCCCTTCCATATCGGCGAGGCGCGCTTTGCCGCCCAAGGGGAGGCACTTGCGGCTCTGGCCGGGCAACTGGCCCGAGACGTGGCCGACGAGCAGGGGGGAGCCGTCAAGGTGGCCGGCTCCTTGCCGCCGCTCTTTGGCTCCTATCGTGCGGACCTCTATCAGGCCGAGCGGGTGAGCGAGCTGGCGACACCGCTTATCCGTGCCCTGTCACCCCATGTGGATCTCTGGCTGGCGGAGACCATGAGCCTCATCGCCGAGCCCCTGGCCCTCAAGGCCCTGTTGCCACAGGACGGCAAGCCGTTCTGGGTCTCCTTTACTCTGGAAGACGAGGCGCCGGGCAGCGAGCCCACCCTGCGCTCCGGCGAGCGGGTGGCGGATGCCGTGACCGCGTTGGCGTCGGCCGGGGTGGATGCCATCCTGTTCAACTGCTGCCAGCCCGAGGTGATTGAAGGGGCGCTCAAGGTGGCCGTCGCCGCGTTGCAGGTTCAGGGGCGCACCGACGTTCGCCTCGGCGCCTATGCCAACGCCTTCCCGCCCCAGCCCAAGGAGGCGACTGCCAATGACGGTCTGGACGAGATCCGCGGCGATCTGGGGCCGCTGGATTACCTCGGCTGGGCCGAGCGCTGGCGCAGAGCCGGGGCAAACCTCATCGGCGGCTGCTGCGGCATCGGCCCGGAACACATCGAGGCGCTGGCCAGCAGGCTGCGTTAAGGAGCGCCCATGAAAGAGAGCAAGATCGGGCTTTGGTCCCTCACTGCGCTGGTGTTCAGCTCCATGGTGGGGGCCGGCATCTTCAGCCTGCCCCAGAACATGGCCGATGTGGCGGGCGCCCGCGCCGTGCTGATCGGCTGGGCCGTCACCGGGGTCGGCATACTGGCGCTGGCCATGAGCTTCCTCTACCTGTCGCGGCTCAAACCCGAGCTCGACGGAGGCATCTACAGCTATGCCCGAGCCGGCTTTGGCGAGCTGGTGGGGTTCTTCTCCGCCTGGGGATACTGGCTCTGTGCCACCATCGGCGTGGTGGGTTATCTGGTGATCGCCTTCGCGGCGCTGGGCAGCTTCGTCGACACGCCGGAGCGGGTCTGGTTTGGCGAGGGCAACACATTGGCAGCTTTTGTCGGCGAGTCCTGCATCCTCTGGGCGGTGCACCTGCTGGTGGCCCGCGGCGTGCAGCAGGCGGCCCTGTTCAATCTGGTGGCGACCCTGGCCAAGAGCCTGCCGCTGCTGCTGTTCATCCTGTTCGCCTGCTACTGGTTCGATCCGGTCACCTTTGCGGCGGATCAGGAGGGCAGCACCCTGGCGGTACCGGTCTCCGAGCAGGTGCGCAACACCATGCTCATCACCCTCTGGGTCTTCACCGGCATCGAAGGGGCAGCGGTGCTCTCGGCCCGGGCGAGAAACAAGCGGGACGTGGGCACAGCCACCGTGCTCGGTGTGGTGCTGGCGCTGCTGCTCTATGTGCTCATCTCGGTGCTGGCGCTCGGAATATTGAGCCGCCCGGAGCTTGCGGCCCTGCCCAACCCCTCCATGGCGGGACTGATGGCCCAGATGACGGGTTCATGGGGCAAGCTGCTCATCAGCGCCGGCCTCATCGTGTCGGTGCTCGCCTCCTACGTGAGCTGGACCCTCTTCTCGGCCGAGGTGCCGTTCAGCGCGGCGCGTCACGGGGCCTTCCCGGCCATCTTCCGGCGCGAGAACCGCAACGGCACTCCCATCGCCTCGCTCTGGCTCACCAGCCTGACCGTGCAGGGCTGCTTGCTGCTGGTGTGGTTGCTTGGCAAGGGGTACACCAACCTGCTGCTCATCTCCACCTCCATGATCCTGGTGCCCTACCTGCTCATCGGCCTCTTCCTGCTCAAGCTGGTCTTCGGTGGCAAGGGTGGGCAGGGCCGCGGCCTGATGCGGGTGGTGGCGCTGGTGTCGAGCGGTTATGGTTTCTGGCTGCTCTACGCCGCCGGGGTGGAGTACCTGCTGCTGTCGCTTCTGCTCTACGGGCCGGGTCTGCTGCTGTTTCTCTACAGCCGTCGCCAGCTCGGCGCCGAACAGCGGCTCAGCGGTCGCGAACGGCTGCTGGCCGGGGTGACGCTGCTGAGCCTGATCCCCGCCGTCTGGTCCTTCGTTCACGTCTGACCTGGGGGTTGTCCCTGTCATGAAAAAGAGCGCCCCTGGGCGCTCTTTTTTATCTTGGTCGGTGGGTCAACCGCTGGTGGGGCCCGCCGGTTTGCCAAACAGCACGGCGAGCTTCTGCCGCCAGGGCAGGCCCCGGGCCTCTTGCAGCATGTCGCGCCACTCGTGGAAGGTGAGGGTGAGGGGGTTGAAGCTGTAGATGGGCTTGGTGATGCCGAAGCGGCATGGCTCGGCGGGGTCTTCCTCCACGAAGGTGCCAAACAGCCGGTCCCAGATGATGAGCACCCCGGCGAAGTTGCGATCGATGTATCTGGCGTTGCTGGCGTGGTGCACCCTGTGGTGGGAGGGGGTGTTGAAGATCCACTCCAGCCAGCCAAGCTTGCCCACCACCTGGGTGTGGACGAAGAACTGGAAGCCCAGGCTCAAGAGCACGGTCGTGACCACCGCCTCGGGCGGGAAACCGATGAGGATCATGGGGATCCAGAACAGCCACATGCCGGAGACCGGATACATCAGGCTCTGGCGAAAGGCGGTGGAGAGGTTGAGCCGCTCCGAGCTGTGGTGCACTACGTGGGAGGCCCACAACCAGCGCACATGGTGGCTCGCGAAGTGGAACAGCCAGTAGCAGAGATCCTGCAGCAGGAAGAGCAGCAACAGGCTCCAGACGTTCAGCTCTATGTCCAGCAGCCGCCAGCCCCAGAGGGCGTCGTAGAGGTAGGCGATGGCGATGGCCGCCAGGGCATCGCCCCCCTGATGCATCAGCGCCAGGGTGGCGTTGGCGAAGAGATCCTTCCACTGATAACCGGCGGTGGGAAAGGCGGCGCCATGCTTGCGCAGGTAGAGCATCTCCCAGCCGATAAAGGCCAGAAAGAGGGGGGATAGGTAGAGCAGGAGCAGTTGCACATCCATGTGAGGCATCCGCTTGGACCAGTTGGATGTCAGCATACCGGATGATGTTAAAAACTCATTAACATTTGATGGTGATCCTCCTGTCTGACGCGGCCCGGCCTTGCCCTCTCTGTTTACACTGAAGAAGGAGCGCGCGCGGCATCTACCGCAAGCGGCAGTACCTTGGGAGGGAGAGAAAATGAACGGGACGCCTGTTTGTCTCATGCTCGGCCTGCTCAGTGCGAGTGCGATGGCCAATGACAGTTTCAACAGCGAGTTGAGCCATGTTGTCGGTGGTGCGGCCATGGGGGCGGGCTTTACGGCCATCGCGGATCACTATGGCTATCGGGAACACAGGGGCTGGATTGGTTTTGGCATCTCGACCGGCATCGGCATCGCCGCAGAGCTGATCGAGCGGGCCAGTGGTCAGGGGCCCTTCTCCGCCCTGGATGCGGGGGCCAATGCGCTGGGGGCCGCCGCCGGTGCCTACGGGACGGATCGCTGGCTGTTGGCACCCGTGGTGCTGCCCGAGCAGCACTTCGCCGGCCTGACGGGCATGTATCGATTCTAGGGCGAGCCACCTGGAACAAAAAAGGGAGCCTGGGCTCCCTCTTCTTGATTTGCATGACACCGCTGCGCGGTTGATCGAACCCGGGTTTGCCCCTTTACCGGATTGCCAATATCGGTGCGCTCGTCAGAGTACCTGGCTCAGGAACTGGCGCAGGCGCGGGGAGGGGGGATTGTCGAAGAAGTCGGCGGGTTTCTCGTCCACCAGCAACTCGCCGCTTTCCATGAAGAGTACCCTGTCCGCCACTTCCCGGGCAAAGCCCATCTCGTGGGTCACCACCACCATGGTCATCCCTTCGCGGGCCAACCCCTTCATGACGTCCAGCACCTCTCCCACCATTTCGGGGTCGAGGGCGCTGGTGGGCTCGTCAAACAGCATGATGCGCGGCTGCATGGCGAGCGCCCGGGCGATGGCCACCCGCTGCTGCTGGCCGCCGGAGAGCTGGGAGGGGTAGCTCTGGGCCTTGTTGGAGAGACCGACCTTGAGCAGCAGGGCCTTGGCCCGCTCCTCTGCCTCCTGGCGAGAGAGCCCTCTCACCTTCTGGGGGGCCAGCGTGATGTTGTCCAGCACCGTCAGGTGAGGGAAGAGGTTGAAGGACTGGAACACCATGCCCACCTCTTCCCGCAGCTTGTTGACATCCCCGGGTTCGGTGAGGCTGATGCCGTCGACCACGATATTGCCATCGTTGATGGTCTCCAGCTGGTTGAGGGTGCGCAGGAAGGTTGACTTGCCCGAGCCGCTCGGCCCCACGATCACCACCACTTCCCCTTCGGCCACCTGGGTGCTGACGTTTTTCAGGGCGTGCACCTCGGTGCCGTAGAACTTCTCTACACCGGTCGCCTTGATGATGGGATCAGTTGCAGCGCGCATAGTTCACCTCCGGACGACGCACCGGGAAGGGGCAGGGTGTGCCGGTGATGGCAGAACGTTTCGACACCGATGGCGCCTTGATAACGGGATCAGTTGCTGCGCGCATATTTCACCTCCAGACGACGCACCAGGAAGGAGAGAGTGCCGGTCAGCACCAGATAGAGCAGAGCCACGGTGAACCACACCTCGAACGGACTGAAGGTGGAGCTGACCACTTCGCGCCCCGCCTTGGTGAGATCCGTGATGGAGATGACGGAGACCAGGGAGGAGTCCTTGATGAGGTTGATGAACTGGCCCGCGAGCGGCGGCAGCACCCGCTTGAACGCCTGCGGCAGGATGACGTAGCGCATGGTCTGGGCCGAGGTCATGCCGAGGCTTCTGCCCGCTTCCATCTGCCCCTTGTGAATGGAGCTGATGCCGGCGCGCACGATTTCCGCCACGTAGGCGCCGGTGAAGACCGCGAGCGCCGCCACACCAGCGGTGAATCGGTCGAGGTTCAGCACGGTGCCGATAAAGAAATAGACGATGAAGATCTGCACCAGCAACGGGGTGCCACGGATGAGCTCCACATAGGTCACGGCCAGGTTGCGCAGGGCCGGATTGGGGGAGAGGCGGGCGAGCCCGGCCAGGGTGCCAAGCAGGATGGCGAAGATGCCTGCCACCAGGGAGAGCTTGACCGTGACCCAGACGCCCCAGGCGATGGGGCCAGCGGTCCAGCTCAGTTGCACATCCAGGGTATCGCCGAGGAAGACGGTATCCCCTTCAGCCAGCTGGGAGCCCTTGGGAGCGATGGCCTGACGGCG
Organism: Aeromonas sp. WP2-W18-CRE-05; assembly: GCF_014168615.1. Classification (NCBI taxonomy): domain Bacteria; kingdom Pseudomonadati; phylum Pseudomonadota; class Gammaproteobacteria; order Aeromonadales; family Aeromonadaceae; genus Aeromonas; species Aeromonas sp. WP2-W18-CRE-05. The sequence continues at coordinate 1,772,411 of NZ_AP021917.1, forward strand.
GCTGGGGTCGAGATCGTCTTGCAGGAAGAGCTGTCCCTTGTCCGCGACCACGGTGCCGTCAAACTCGGCATAGTGTTTCTGTTCTGCCTGATAGGCGATGTACTGGGGAATGCGTTCCCATCGCCAGGTGTAATCCACTGCCTGCACGGCCTTGTAGATGCCGAAAATGGCGGCCAGCACCAGCAGCAGGAAGATCCCGTGCCAGAGCAGCTGATTGGGCTGTTTTTCCATCTGTCTTGTGAGTTTGGGGTTGATCACTGTCACAACCTCTTTTGTCGTTATCGTGTGGGGAGTCTGCGTGAAGGGGCGGCATGCCGCCCCTTTGAGAGGTTATTTGAGCTGGTTCAGCCAGGCGGTGGATTCAAACCACTTCTTGTAGAGACGGTCGTAGCTGCCGTCGCCCTTGATCTGGCGCAGGTAGTTGTTGAACCAGTTGAGGGTGTCCTGATCCCCCTTGCGGATGGCCCAGGCCAGCGGCTCGAAGGTGAACGGCTTGTCGAGGTGTACCACGGCGCCCTGGTTCTGGGACGCGAAGATGGCGTTGTAGGGCAGGTCGTAGACGAAGGCATCCACCTTGCCGTTGATCACTTCCAGCTTGGCGTCATCCTGGGTTTCAAACTGCAGCAGGGTGGCCTTGGGGATCATGCGCTTGACCGCTTGCTCGCCGGTGGTGCCGAGTTTGACCCCGATCTTGTATTTGGGATCGTTGAGGTCCTGGAAGGATTTGATTTCGCCCGCCTTGTCCTTGCGAAGCACGATGGTCTGGCCGACGACGATGTAGGGATCGGCAAAGTTCACGCGCAGGTTGCGCTGGGGAGTGACGGTCATGCCGCCCATGATGACGTCGAACTTGTCGGTCAAGAGCGCGGGGATGATGCCGTCCCAGGCGGTGTTGACGAACTCCACCTTCACGCCCATCTCCTTGGCGACCATCTTGGCGAGATCCACGTCAAAGCCGATGTACTGGCCCTGCTTGTTGGTCATCTCGAAGGGTTGATAGCCGGCATCGAAGCCGACCCGCAGCACACCGCGCTCCAGCACGGCATCCAGGGTGGAAGTGGGCGCGGCGTTGGCCAGCCCGCACAGCAGCAGGGTAGAGAGAATGAGTTTTTTGATCATAAATGACGTCTCTGTCGTAAATGTGGTCGGCCTTGAACCTGCTCCCGTGCGACTCCATGGCACAAGAGACTGCTGCATCCGGCAGCAGGCAAGACAGGATTATTGTCTTGGTCGGGGCAAAAGCCCCATATGAGATTCTATGAATGGTTCGTTGGATGAAAAATGTACCAAAACCTGTTTGTGCCAGAAGACTCAATAAGTTATGGAGACTTTTATCCGTCGTGGTGACTCATAAAACCACATGAAAACAACATATCTATCTAATGGCGCCGGTTCAAGTGCAAAATATCCGGCGGCCGTCTCGGTGGAAAATCCGGGTACAGACAGGGCGTTGTCCGGCCCGCTTCAAGGGGAGTAGGGCGTGCGAGCCGGGCAAATATTTTTGCCCGGCCCATAGGCTCCCTCTGTGTCTTGTCATGGGCTTCCCATATACTCAGCCATCCCCATTGGAAGGTTCGGGAATGGACGCCTCAATTCTGCTCAATCTGGACGTATTTACCCTGATGTTGATGGCCCTCGGGGGCTACAGTCTGGGATTCATCACCCTCTCCATCATCTGGTGGACCCACAGGGAAATACCCGGTCTCGGGCTCTGGTGGTGGTCCAGCCTCTGTGCCCTGGCGGCGCAATCGCTCTTCTTCATGCAGGCATTTGCCCCCCATATCGCGGGGATCTGGCTGGCCAACCTGCTCATCACCTTCTGCCTCGCCCTGATGCCACTCGCCATCCAGCGCTTCTTCGGGGAGCCGCCAAACTGGCGAGCATTCACCCTCTTCATGCTGGTCTACCTACTTATCCTCTGCTGGAGCGTCATCTTCAACGACAAGATGGCCCCCCGGGTGCTGCTGGCCTGCCTGAGCTACATGATGGTGGGGGCGGTGATTGTCTGGCTCATCTGGCGTCATGGCTACCCTGACTATCTGCCCGCTGTGCTGGTGTTCACCGTGGTCAATATCCTGCTCTACGGTTTCAATCTGGTGCGCATGGGGGCCCTGCTCGGTGGCGAGGTGCGGGTCCTGATGGATCAGCATGCGGTCAATGTGCTCCCTTTCCTCTCCATGCTGATGGGCAACTATCTGTCGACCTTCGGGGTGCTGCTGCTCTGTACCCAGTACCGGGCCCTGGCCCTGCGTCGACAGGCCAGCCAGGATCCCCTGACCGGCCTCCTGAACCGGCGCGGCTTCATGGACCACTGCGTGACGATGGCAAGGCAGGGGGCGCTGGTGGTGCTGGATCTCGACGACTTCAAGCAGATCAACGATCGCCACGGTCACGAGACCGGGGACAGGGTGCTGGAGGCGGTGGGTCACTATCTTGCCGGCCAGCGGGATCTGGTGGCCAGCCGCTTCGGCGGGGAGGAGTTTGTGCTGCTGTTGCCCGAGCGGGACCCCCTGGCCCAGCAGGCGCGCTGCGAGCAGATCCGCCAGGGGATAGAAACGCTGGGGCTGAAGGGGGTCCGGGTGACGGCCAGCCTGGGGTGGGCGCCCAGCGCCCGCGAATGGCACTTTGACACCCTGTTCAGCCAGGCCGATCGCGCTCTCTATCAGGCCAAGCGGGAGGGCAAGAACCGGATCTGTCAGGGGGCCTGATCCCCCGTCAGGTCATGCCCGGCCGGTGGCCCTTGGCTCCGACCGGACAAAGGCATACCGAGTCAGCCACCTGGTCGCATCAGACCAGAGTGGCCGCCTGGCGGCCTGTCAGCGGTGCAGCTCCCCCGCGCGTTCCGGCTGATAGACCACTTCCAGGATCTCCACCTGGATGGTGCGACCGGCCGGCCCCGGCCAGGCGATGCTGTCACCCACCTTGAGCCCCAGCAGGGCGCTGCCCACTGGCGCCAGCACGGAGATCTTCGATTCGTCCCCCTGTACATCCTTTGGATAGACCAGCGTCAGGCAGAAGTCGTTGCCGCTGTTTTGCATCTTGAAGCGCACCGTGCTGTTCATGGTCACCACGTCCGGCGGCATGTCGGCGGGTTCGCGGATCTCGGCGCGATCCAGCTCCTCTTGCAGGGCAAGGTGCTGGGGGTGGTTGCCAAGCAGCTGTTCGATGCGATCCAGATCCAGGCTGGAGATGACGAGATGAGGCTGTTTCATAGGGTATTTCCTTATCAATGACTGAAGGGACCAGGATGACGGGCAGACTGGTCGACAAAAAACGGTGCAAGGGTAAAAAGCAGACAGCAACAGCGATGCCCCCGAGCGACTCGCGCAGCGGGGCGAGGGCGGGGGCTCAGCGGGGTGTGAGCGTACTGGAAAAAATCATGATTGCTTTCATGGAGATACCATAACCATTCTGGGGTGGTTTGGCAATTGGGCTGACTGTCTCATCAGGGAGCCTGGTAATCGTACTGGTGCAGGATGCGCGCGAGACTGCCATCCTCCCTCATTTCCTGAATGACCCGGCGCCAGCGCAGCGCCTCGCTGCGGGAGAAGCGGGGGCTGGCGGCCAGGTAGAGGGTGCTCTGCTGCAAGGTCTCGCCCCGCACCAGGTCCGGGAGCGGCAGACCCGCCCGCTGCTGGTTGTAACGGGCGGTGTTCCAGGCCACCGCCCATGCCTGGATGCGGTCGCGCGCCAGCTTTCTGGCGTTGCTGACCTCCTCGGTGACCAGCTCCCGGGTCACCCCTGTCAGCGGCTGGAACAGGCTCTGGCTATGGGAGCCACGCATCACGCCAACGGTGAGGCCTGGCAGCGTCTTCATGGAGAGCGGCGTTGGATGGTGACGGCGATGGCTGACCAGCACGAAGGCCTCCTCCAGCAGGGGGGCAATCCAGAGAAACAGTGGTTCGCGCTGGGGATTTCGGGCCGGGGGCAACAACAGGACATCCGGGCGGTGGCTGGCCTGGCTGAGGGCGCGAGCCAGCGGCATCAACTCGATCTCGAGCGGTTCCCCGAGGCGGCGGGCAGCCTCCTCCAGCACCTCGATGGCCATGCCGCTCGGCGCACCCTGTTGGGCGCGGATCACATAGGGGGGAATGTCCGCGGCCACGACGACCACGGCACGGGCCGAAAAGGCGCAGACGATCAGGGGAGAGAGCAGCAGAAGCAGAGTAACAAGGCGCATGGATGTTCGGATCCGGGATGAGTACAGAGAGTGTAACATCCCGTTACGCCATGTCAGCCAGGCGATTGCCGCCTGGGGGGATCAGTCGAAGAAATCCCGCAGGTCCAGGGTCTGGTACCCTGCCAGTTGATGCCAGGGGAGGGTCTTTGGCAGCGGCTTGAGCGTCACCTCCATCCGGTAGCTGCGATAACCGTCGAGGCTTGCCGACTCCACCACCAGGGGCAACTGCCAGCGGCTCGACCAGAGGATGCGGGTACGCTGGCGACCTTCGCGGGTCTCGTACCAGTTCGCCTGGTCGGGGGCGGCCTCATCCAGTGGTGTCATTCCCTCTAGCAGGGAAGGGTTGATGAGGTGGCGGATCCGCGCCCACTCCGGCTTGAAGGCCACCTGGCCGTACTCCTCCTGCGGCACCTCTACCAGCTGGTTGTGCCAGGCATCGGCGTAGCGCAACTGGAGTGCGTCTCCCTCGCTGCGGGTCACCCAGCGCGCCGCCATCTGGTGAGTGAAGTGCTTGTGGCCAGGGCGGGCATCGTGGGTGGCGTGATAGGCACGGGCCAGGGGAACGGGAATGAGCCGCTGGCTCCACACCTGGTCACCGACCCGCAGCCACTTCTCCTGCCACTGGCTCTCCCGGGTGATGCCGTCGCTGCCGGTCACCCTGTCCACGTAGCGGATGCGGGCGGCCAGATCGGGCACCTCGTCGGCCTGGAGGGGAAAGGAGAGGGCGCTGCCCAGCAGCCATAAAGAAAGCAGATATTTCATCATCGTCTCTCGCTCGACGGAAAAGGTGCCCGGCGCGGTGCCGGGCACCTTTATCACAGGCCGAGGGCCTCCCTGAGCTTGCCGAACACCCGGGTGTTGTCGAGGGTGCCCTTGAACTGGCTGCTGCCTGCGCCGCCCGCGAACAGCATCACATCGCCGCCGCCGTGAGTCTCGGAGCCGAGCTTGACTCCGGTTTCCTGCAGGTAGTCATCCGCCATCACCTCATCGCTGGTGAGGGTGGGGCGCTGGTCCTGGCGGTTGGGGCCGTTGCCGAACACCAGAGTAGTGAACGGCTTGCCGTCCGCGTCGTTCTGGGTCGAGCCATCGGCGTTCTTGACCAGATCCAGCACCTTGTTGCCCTTGGCGGAATAGCCGTTGATGGTCATGGTGTGGTCGTGGTCGGCGGTAACCACGATCAGGGTATCGCTCAAATCCACTTTGCCGAGAGCCGTCTTGACCGCCTCGTCCAGCGCCACCGCATCGGTCAGCGATCGCTTGGCGTTGGTGGCATGCAGGGCGTGGTCGATACGCCCCCCCTCCACCATCAGGAAGTAGCCCTGGCTGTTCTCATGTACAGAACCTTAAGCGGCAAGCGAATTAATAATACCGTCTAACGTGTTGTTTTGCTTGGATTTTCTCTGCCTACTCTTTTTGCCGTTTTTGGATAAATACACCATTGCCCACTCCAACTTCTCTGTTATTTCCTGCCACGCACCATGGATGATGCTCGCCAATATCGGCATTAACCAAAGCGCGCTGTTTTTGGCAATCTTCAGCATCGATAACTCCGCGCTGCCAATCAGCGTCAGCGCCAGCCGACGTTTGACCAGCAAGGCCAGCAAACTAGCCCAGATCAAGCCTTCCGCTATCGCTTTTTGTCGTGTCGCGAACGCCTTCAACCGGTTATGTGATTTCAGCTCTTTGAACAACAGTTCGATCTGCCAACGGCAACGATACAATGCCATCACCTTCTCGGCTGGCCATCGCTCACGCGGAAGATTGGTCATCCATATACAGAACCGTTTTTCCTCTGCAAACCAACGTCTTATGAGTCGATATTTATACTTTCCCGAACTCACATCCAGATCCAGAACCTCGGCTCTGCAGCTTCTCCGATCGATATCCTTGAGCTTTTTTCCGAGTAACTTGGGCATTTCCCTGCCGTCCTGTCGGTAAGCTGCCTGTACTTTGGGATTGAGATTTTGACTCCCTCTGACCAGATAGCTTCCTTTGGCTTTGGTCACATCAGCAAAGTACTCGCGGCTGATGTAACCGGCATCCGCCAATAACAGTTTGTTATTTAACGAATTTGCGGCCGGAAGATGCTTGCGCTCCGATTCGGTATCCGCCGTGATACTCATCGATATCGGCGACTGGTCCAGCAAGGACATGGTCATATGACACTCTACCGCAGCGGGGCTGTGCTTATTGAATCGGCCCGGGAAATGTTCTGCCAATTGCGGATGTAACGCGAATGACGACCCGTCCTGCAGCAGTACCTGCTCAAAGCCTGCCAGTCCGTGGGCGTCCGGTAGACACTCCTTGAGGCGTAAGGCGATGGCTCGTTCAACCAGTGCGCGCATGAACAAGGGAAAACCCTGCTTGCGTAACTGGTTGTGAAAGGGTTTATACGCTATTTGGTCAGTATCATGGAGCTGCAACGCATTGAAATGGCGATGCAAACCAGCAATACCATCCACCTTGTCGCAACCAAGCCCTGAGAGCAGAGCCGGGAGTAGTCTCGCAGGCTGGATATCCCGGAGTCGCTGACAAAAACCGGTAAATTTACCGATCCGGTTGAGTTCAGAAGAGCTAAGAAGTTGCTTGAGGTACTGGGTTGCATTGATAATAGTCATGGCTTCGGGCGTGTCGGTTTTTTTTTGCGATTAAATCAGATCACAAACGAAGCCTTTTTTCTATCTATTTCAATTGGTTGTAGCTAAAGATCCTGTACATGTGGCTGTTCTGGCTGAGCAGATCGATCGCCTTGGCGGTCATCTCGGAGAGGGACGGCTGGGTACTGGCCGCCCCCTTGGCGACGCGGTCCAGTTCGTAGTCGAGGTGGGACTTGGTGCTGAACAGCCCCAGTACCTTGCCCGAGTTGACGGCAGAGAGCTCATCCTTGTTGGTGACATAGCGGTAGCCCCGGGCGGTCAGCTCGGCGGTGAGATCCCGGCCGTCGGCCCGGCCGCCCTTGTTGCTGGCGCTGTAGGGCGTCCAGTGGTTGGCGCCGCCCCCCATCAGCACATCGACCCCATCCCCCAGCGCCTGGTTGAAGCCGGCGCCGCCCGGTACCGCCTGCTCGGCGATGGCGTAGGCCGCATCCCGGTGGCAGATATGGGAATAGGTGGCCGCCGGGGTGGCATGGGTGAGCTCCGTGGTCGTGACAGCACCCACCGACTTGCCGGCTGCCTTGGCCAGCTCGAGAAGGGTGGGCACCGGGCTCCCGTTGTCGCTGGTGCAGTTGTTGATGCCCTTGTTGCCGTTGGCATCCTTGGACGGTGCCACGGCCCTGGTGTCGCTGCTCATGGCGATCACCTCGTTGTTCATCTTGACGCCGGTGGTGTAGGCCGCCATGGAGGGGGCGGAGTCCGTGGTCTGGGCATCGTGGGAGAAGGTCTTGATGCGCGCGCTCTGGGGCAGTTTCATCATCTCGAGATCCCCCTCTTCCCCCACCTTGAACAGGCGGGTGGCGGTGAGCACGGTGGGACCCATGCCGTCACCGATAAAGAGGATGACGTTCTTGGCATCGGCGGCGTGCGCCTGGGAGAGGCCGCCAAGCATGCCGAGCAGGGCGGTGCAGACCAGCGTCTTTTTCATGGTGATGTTCATCCTGATAATCCCTTACAGCTTGGCCGCAGCCTTGATCTTGCCGAACACGGCGGTGTTGTCGAGAGAGCCGTGGAAGCGCTCCGCTCCCTGGCCGATGGCGCCGAGGAAGACATCGGTACCGCCGTGGGTCTCGTTGCCTATCTCGCCCACCTTGACCACCACCTCCTGGTGATAGTCGTCGGCGGAGACGGTGGCGTCGTCGAGGGCCGCCACGCTGCTGCGCGGGCCATCCACCCGGTTGTAGCCGTTGCCAAAGCCGATGATGGTGTAGGGCATGCCATCGCTATCCTTGCTCGGCTCGCCGGTGTCGTAGTTCTTCACCAGCCCGAGCACGCCCGCATTGCCTGCCGTGGTCTTGCCGGTGCGCTTGGCATAACCATTCAGGACTAGCGTGTGGTCATGGTCGGCGGTGACCACGATCAGGGTGTTTTTCAGCTCGGGATCGGTTTTCTTCACTTCATTGATGGCGGCCTGGATGGCGTTGTCGAAGGCGAGGGTATCCTGCAGGGCACGCTTGGCGTTGGTGTCGTGCAGGGCGTGATCGATGCGCCCCCCTTCCACCATCAGGAAGTAGCCCTTCTCTTTGTCCTTGAGCTGTTTGATGGCGGCCAGGGTCATCTGGGCCAGTGATGGCTCGCTGGCGGGCCGGTCCAGGTCATATTTCATGTGGCTTGAGCCAAACAGGCCCAGCAGCGGCTTGCTCGCATCGGCCTGGTTCAGCTCGTCCAGGGTGGCGGCAAACTGATAGCCCTTCGCCTTCATCTCGTCGATGAGGTTGCGACCATCGGTCCGCTTGCCCTTGTCGGCGCTGGGCAGGAAGAAGCTGCTGCCGCCGCCGAGCACCACGTCCAGCCCCTCCTTCAGGGCGCTGTTGTAACCGCTGCCCCCCGGCACCATCTGGACAGCGATATCAGCCTCCAGATCCCGGTTGCAGATATGGGCATAGGTGGCGGCCGGAGTGGCGTGGGTGACCCGGGTGGTGGTGACCACGCCGGTGCCGCGGCCATCGGCCTTGGCCAGCTCCAGCAGGGTGGTCACCGCTTTGCCGCCGCTCTGGCTGCAATCGCTCTCCTGGGTGGCGTCGCTGTCCATGCTGATGACGCCGTTGTTGCTCTTGACCCCGGTCATGTAGGCCGCCATGGAGGGGGCCGAGTCGGTCACCTGGGCATCGTGGGAGAAGGTCTTGATGAAGGCCGTTTCCGGCAGGGTGTCGATGGTGAGGCTGCCCTCTTCACCGACGCCATAGATCCGGGAGGCGGTCAGGGTGTTGAGACCCATGCCGTCGCCGAGGAAGAAGATCACGTTCTTGGCGCTGGGTTCCGGGGTGTTGCTGTCGTTGTTGGAGTTGCAGCCGGCGGCCAGGGCGGCGCCTATCATCACTGCAAGTCCTGCCATCTTTCTCATTGGGGTTCGCTCCTTGTGAAACCTGAGCGCAGCCTAGAGGGGGCAGATGACACTTTTAGTGAAGAGAGATGACAATACGGTGAAAGCACCTTGGAAATGTTATCTTATATCAATGGGTTATGTTGATTGTGTTCTGCCACTCACCTCCCGGTGGCGTAGCGGGCATCCGGCCACCCGGGTGACAACACCCGGCCAGAATAGCCTGTCAAATCGGGGCCGCAGCAGGTAAAATGCGCCCCCTTGCGATGAGTGCCAGCGGTCTGGCGCATCACCACGCACCCGCAACCCCGAGCGCCCGCAGCCCCGAGAGGGGACCGCATGCCAATGAGAGAGTAACGGATATGTCCATCAACTGGTTCCCCGGCCACATGCACAAGGCCCGCAAAGAGATTGCAGAGGTCATGCCCCAGGTCGATGTCATCATCGAGATGCTCGACGCCCGCATCCCCTTCTCCAGCGAGAACCCCCTGGTGCCGGAGCTGCGCGGGGAGACGCCGGTGATCAAGGTGCTCAACAAGGCAGACCTTGCCGACCCCGAGATCACCGAGCTGTGGGTGGCCCACATGGAGCAGGAAAAGGGGATCAAGGCACTGCCCCTGACCCAGCAGGAGCCTACGAGGATCAAGCAACTGCTGACCCTGTGCCACGAGATGCTGCCGGAGCGCAACTTCGAGCTGCGCGGGGTGCGCGCCATGATCATGGGCATCCCCAACGTGGGCAAGTCCACCCTGATCAACACCCTGGCGGGGCGCATCATCGCCAAGACCGGCAACGAGGCGGGGGTGACCAAGTCCCAGCAGCGGATCAAGCTCGACAACCACGTCATCCTGACGGACACCCCTGGCTTCCTGTGGCCCAAGCTCAACCCGCCCTCCTGCGGTTATCGACTGGCGATCACGGCGGCCATCAAGGATACCGTCTTCGATTACGCCGACATCGCCATGTTTGCCGCCGATTACTTCATCAAGGCCTATCCGGAGCGCATCAAGGCACGCTACCAGCTGAGCGAGCTGCCGGAGACCGAGATCGAGCTGCTGGATCTCATTGCCCGTCAGCGCGGCTTCATGCGCAAGGGGGGGCTTGCGGATCTGCACAAGGCCTCGGAAATTCTGGTCAATGAATTCCGGTCCGGCATGCTGGGGCGGATCTCCCTGGAGACGCCAGAGATGGTGAGCGTCGAGATAGTGGAGGCCGAGGCCGAGGCTGAGCAGAAAGCCAGGGAGAAGGCGGAGCGGGAAGAGGAGCGCCAGGCCCGGGCTCGTCGCAAGTACGCCAAGAAGCGCCAGCGCTGACCGGCGTTGTGCACAATAGGTTGTGCTTGATAGAAAGAAGAGGCGGCCCTGGGCCGCCTCTTCTTGTCATGGCCTCGGCCTCTGGCGTGAGGGTCGATGTTCAACGGCCCGCTTCCCCTCATCATGACCAACGTGCCGGCCAATCAAGGGGATGAGGCTCCCGTCAGGGGAGGGCCGTGCCGCGTTGCCATCACGGTGGGCAGAAAAACCTTGCGACTCGGCCTCAGTGCCGATTGACAAAGGCACAGGCGGTGGCATGATGCGCTCGCATTTTGCCTCTCCCCACGGTTCTATCCATGACCACATACTCCCGCCCGGTGCTGCTCCTGCTCTGTGGCCTGCTGTTGCTGACCCTGGCCATCGCGGTATTGAATACCTTGGTGCCGCTCTGGCTCGCCCATGAGCATCTGCCCACCTGGCAGGTCGGCATGGTCGGCTCCTCCTATTTCACCGGCAACCTGCTGGGAACCCTGCTGGCGGGCAGACTCATCGCCCGCTGCGGCTTCAATCGCAGTTACTACCTGGCCAGTGCGCTCTTTGCCGCAGGCTGCGTCGGGCTCGGCATTACCCTGGCGTTCTGGAGCTGGCTCGCCTGGCGATTCATCGCCGGGGTCGGCTGCGCCATGATCTGGGTGGTGGTGGAGAGCGCGCTGATGTGCAGCGGCAACGCCCGCAATCGGGGTCGCCTGCTGGCCGCCTACATGATGGTCTATTACGTGGGCACCGTGCTTGGGCAACTGCTGGTGAGCAAGGTGCCGACGTCGCTGATGGCGGTGCTGCCCTGGGTGACCGCCCTGGTGTTGACGGCCATGCTGCCGCTCTTGTTCACCCGCATCGCCAGTCCGTCAGGCAACCACCAGGCCAGGACTCCGGTCTGGCCGATGCTGCGCCTGCGTCAGGCGCGTCTGGGGGTGAACGGCTGCATCCTCTCCGGCATCGTGCTGGGGGTGCTTTATGGTCTGATGCCGCTCTATCTGAACCACCAGGGGGTGAGCGACGGGGCCATCGGCTACTGGATGGCGATGATGGTGAGCGCCGGCATCCTGGGGCAATGGCCTGTGGGACGTCTGGCGGATCGTTTCGGGCGCCTGCCGGTGCTGCGGGTACAGGTGCTGGTGGTGATCCTGGGGGCCATGGCGATGCTCGGCAACGCGGCCATGGGACCGACGCTGTTCATTCTGGGGGCCGCGGGCTTCACGCTCTATCCGGTGGCCATGGCCTGGGCCTGCGAGAAGGTCGAGCAGCATCAACTGGTGGCCATGAACCAGGCGCTGCTGCTGAGTTACACCATCGGCAGCCTGCTCGGGCCGACCCTGACCGCGCTCTTGATGCAGCACTACTCGGATCATCTGCTGTTCATGGTGATTGCCGGGGTCTCCCTTGTCTATCTGCTGATGCTGCTGCGCAAGATGGGCGAGCACCCGACGCCGATGGCCCATGCCTGAGGGCAGACGGCGTCATCATCCCTGTGCACGGATATAGAAGAGGCGACCCAAGGGTCGCCTCTTTTTCGTCATGGGCCGGGTAGTGCCGCTCAACCAAACCGGTGCCTTGCTACTTCAAAGAGCGAGAGGTGCAGCGGGATCAACTGCTGCCAGTCTCGCCGGTAACCCCCTCCCGGTACGGCGGCGATGGGCAGCCCGTGGCGAAGCGCAGAGTCAAAGACCATGGCATCGCGCTGGCGCACGCCGGAGTCGCTCAGGGAGAGGTAGCCCAGCTCGTCGTCCCGGTGCACATCCACCCCGGCCTGATAGAGGATGAAGTCGGGGGCGTAGAGGCGATGAGCCAGGGCGAGGGCCTGGTCCAGGGTCTCGAGATAGGCGTCGTCCTCCATGCCGCTTGGCAGGGGAAAGTCCAGATGGGAGGCCGGCTTGTGGCGGGGGAAGTTGTGTTCCCCGTGCAGGGAGAGGGTGATGATGTCGCGGCTGCCCGTGCACAGGGCGGCGCTGCCATCTCCCTGATGGACATCGAGATCCACGATCAGTACCCGCTCGCAGAGTCCCTCGTCCAGGCAGGTTCGCGCCGCGATCACCAGATCGTTGAAGAGGCAGAAGCCGCTGCCAAACCCCCGGTGGGCGTGGTGGTAGCCGCCGGAGATCTGCAGTCCGCAGCCCTGCGCAAGGGCGTGGCGGCTGGCGGCCAGGGTGGCGCCGACCGAGTGCAGGGTACGTTCTATCAGCAGGGGAGACCAGGGAAAGCCGAGCCGGCGAATGGCCCCTTCATCGAGGGTGCCGGCGAGGGCGGCCTGTACATAGGCCGCATCGTGCACCTTCTCTATCTGCTCACGGCTGGCAGGGGTGGCCTGTGCCAGCGGATAGTCGAGGGCGACGAGGCGTTCAAACAGCGCCTGGTACTTGGCCAGGGGGAAGCGGTGACGCTCGGGCAGTGTCAGGGCGGAGTAGTGGGGGTGATAGAAGATGCGCAGTGACATGAAGCATCGGCCATGAACGGGTATGAAAAAGGGGAGCCAGGCTCCCCTCGATGCAGGCGTGCGATGCGCCTTACTGCTGCTGGATCACCCAGATCTGGAAGGCTTTGCGGGTCTCCGCATCGGCCTTGTTGTACCAGCTCTGCAGCTGGGTCAGGGCTTCCGGGTTGCTCATGGCCTTGCTCGGGGCCACTTCCACCGGTGCGCTGGCGGCAGCCATCACGGCGGCGGTGGAGACGGAAACGGTCTTGGGCTGGTTGAAGGCCTTGCCCATCTTCAGCAGCTCCTGCTGATAGTCACGGGTCAGCTGGAAGCCACCCACGGTCGGCATGACGAACTGCTCGGATTTCAGGACCTGGCCGGTGGATTTGTCTTTCAGAACGACGTTCTGTTCCTTGACGAAACGCTTGGCTTCTTCTTCCTTGCGGGGCTTCTTGAAGTCGAGGAAGAGTTGCTGGTTGTCGGCGGCGGTGAAGTTGATCACCAGGGGCTCGGCGGTGACCAGCTTGGTTTCACTGCGGCTGGAGTAGTTGCCCTCGAAGGCGACCACGACCTGGTGCCTGCCGGGCTCCAGGGAGAAGACGGTGGCTTTGTCGAGCAGCTGGGGGTTGACGGGTTCGCCATCGAGCAGCTGGATGACATAGGGATTCGTAATTTCCAGTTGGCTAGCGGCCAGGGCGCTACCTGCCCACAACAGACCAGCCAGGGCCGGTACCAGAACAGTCAGTTTCATTTCATCTCCTTGAACAGTCAGGCAATTGCCCACTGAAAAATAGGGGGTCATTTTTACAGGTTTGCCCCACAGCGGCAATAGCCGTTTATGGCGCCTTCCGGTGTGCGGGGTGTGGATCCCGCTGCCCCGAGTCCTGCGGGCAGCGTGCTCTTCTATCTTCCTGCCCCCTCCTGACATGAGAGACAGGGGATCGCATGGCGGGCGTCAGCCGTGTCACTCGATGCGTCGGGTGAAGGGGGGGAGGGCGTCCAGCAGCCCCTTGCCGTAGCGCTTGGTCAGCAGGCGCCGGTCCAGGATGGTGACCCGCCCCCGATCCGCCTCTTTTCGGATGAGGCGGCCACAGGCCTGGATGAGCTTGCGCGACGCCTCCGGCACCGTCAGTTGCAGGAAGGGGTTGCCGCCGCGCTGCTCTATCCACTCGGCGGTTGCCTCTTCCACGGGGGAGTTGGGCACCGCGAAGGGGAGCTTGGTGATCACCAGGTTGGTGAGGTAGTGGCCAGGCAGATCCAGCCCTTCCGAGAAGCTGCCGGTGCCAAAGAGGATGCTGGCCTGGCCGCCGTCGCACTTCTGTTTGTGCAAGAGGAGCAGGGCGCTGCGGGACGCTTCCCCCTGTACCAGGAGCGACATCCCCTTGGTCCGCAGCCCCACCGCCACCTCGTTCATCTGGCGATAGGAGGAGAAGAGCACCAGGCTGGCCTCCTTGCCTGCCAGCAGGCGGGGCAGGGTATCGATCAACTCCTGGGTGAAGGCGGGGGCACTGGGTTCATGGGCCATCTTGGGCAGATAGAGTTCGGCTTTGTGGTAGTCGAAGGGGGAGCGCAGCCGCAGATAGCGGGTGCCGTCATGCTCCTTGAGCCCCACCTGGTGGCGAAAATAACTGAAGGAGGAGAGGGCGGTGAGGGTCGCCGACACCAGCACGGCCCCGAGACAGCGGGACCAGAGCCACTCCTCCAGCAGATACCCCACCTCGATGGGGGAGGCGTGCAGCCAAATGTCCCCGTCCTCGCTTCTGGCCATCCAGCGGGCGAGGGGGGTCTTGCCGGTGGGAACATGGCGGCTCAGCATCTCCCAGAGGGCGCAGAAGCTCTCGAGCCGTTGCAAGTGAAAACCGCTCTCCGCCAGCAGAGGCTCGGCCTCCTTGCGACGGATGTCGCCATCCTTGAGCGCCTCGCCGATGGCCCCCTGCATTCTGTCCAGCGCCCTCAGTGCCTTCTTGCTCGCCTCCTTGAGGTTTTCCGCCAGCATGGGCAGGGGATCCGGCAGCACCCCATCGGCGAATCTGTGGTGGGGCTCGCCGCCAAAGAGGTGAGCATTGCTGGCGAGCCACTGTTCGAGGGCCTTGAGATCCGGCTGGAGAGAGGCCAGGGCATCCTGCAGTTTGAGCTGGGGGTCGAGGAGGCTCTCCTTGTTCAGCGTCCTTGCCAGCTTGCCCGCGCTTTGCACCAGCTTTTCCAGCCAGCGGCGGGATCCCTTGATGCTGGCGCTGGCGGCGCCGTGATCCCGGGCGATGGTGGGCAGGTGATGGGCTTCGTCCAGCACATAGATGCACTCGTCCGGCGGCGGCAATATGATGCCGCCCCCCATGGTGAGGTCGGAGAGCAGCAGGGCGTGGTTGACCACCAGCACGTCTGCTGCGTCCATGTCGTTGCGGGCCCGATGGAAGGGGCAGTGCTGATGGTGGCTCAGGGCCTTGTTGCAGGTGTGGCGGTCGGCGGCGATGCGATCCCAGCAAGGGTCCGTAATGGGTTTGGGCCAGTTGTCCCGATCCCCGTCCCACTTGCCTTCGGTGTAGGCCTGCCACAGCGCCTGATAGCACGCCTTGTCGGTATCAGACGGCTTGTGTTTGCTCAGTGCGCCAGTATTTTGCAAAAAAAAGTCGAGTTCGAAGTTGGCCATCTCGCTGCCGCTCGCGGCCTGCTCCAGCAGGTGTTCGCAGCAGTAGCGCTGGCGGCCCTTGACCAGCATGAAGCGAAACGGCAGCTCGCTGTGTCGATGGTAGAACGGCAGGTCCTTGTGGATGAGCTGCTCCTGCAGGGCCACGGTGGCGGTGGAGATCACCAGCTTCTTCTGGGTGAGCCGGGCCACCGGGATGGCCCCCTGGGCATAGGAGAGGGACTTGCCGATGCCGGTGCCTGCCTCGGCCACCAGGATGCGGCGACTCCTGTCATATTCTCCCGTCAGGGTCTTGGCGATTTCGGCAACCAGGAAATTCTGCTCCTTGCGCGGCACAAAACCGGGTAAACCATCGGCAATCTGGCGATAGGTATTGCGGATGGTGGCTTTGAGGCGAGTCGATAGCATAAAGAAGGTGTGGCCGTGTCGGTGTGGATGGCAACAGGATACCCGCAACAGGCGGCCCGGGTCGAGGCAGGGGAGAAGCAGTCGGGTCAGCCCCGGCTTTGCACATATGTTATGAGGGAACAGGGGGTTGCAATAAACCACCAAAAAAGAGGGATTCAGGCAGAGAGTATCGCTGTAAACGTTTTCCCTGATGGGGCAAACATTGTGAGATACAGCTCACAAATTTTTCCCTGTGACTATGGTTTTCATAAAAAGTTCCAAGTTTTTTCGGCTATTTGCATTCTAGGGTTGGAATACATCCATTCTAACCCTAGATTCTTAGTCGGACAAAAAGGTGCTTCTGGTTGGATTTTTCTGTTTTTCACCACTCTGCGAAAATCTAACATTGGTTGGATTCTCAGACGCGCCCTCTCTCGCGTTAATCCAACTCCCCACCTTCTGCCTGCTTCAACAATGTCGGAATGTGCGGCCCATACTCGACCTTGCCTCGTCCTGCTCGAATACCACTGCCGACCTTGCGGGCTTCTTTGGAGTACAACGTCTTTGCACGGATGATGTCATAGCTGTAACCCCGACCTAACCGGTTGGACATCTTGATCAAGCCGTTGAGCCCTTCGGTATACCCATTGGTGATTGAGAACGGCGCATCCCAGTAGGCAAAGATGTCGTCGTAATGGTTGTGTACCGTTTTCACCAGTTTTTTGAAAGGCTCCATGCCATAAGGCGGCAGGCTATTCTCCCAAGCCTCAAAGGCGTTCTGAGCGCTCTGCTTGTCGGGTTCGTCGTAGATGCAGAAGAATGCTTCCTTGAAGTCATAGGCCACGGCAAGTTCTGGGATCGCCTGCTTTACAACCTCCAGCGCCTTTTGCTCCGCGGGCGTCAGGTTGCCGGGCCGCTTCAGGGTTAGCCAGCGAATGGACTTTTTGACATAAATCCGATCTTCTTTGCTTAACTGTGCCTGATAGTTCTTGCGCTCCGCTTCCAGGGCTTCAGAGGCCATCTTGACGACATGGAACTTGTCGATCACGAGTTTGGCGTTGGGCAGATACTGAGCAAAGGAACGCTTGAAGGGGCGCCACATATCCGTACAGACCCATTCCACCTTGTCAGCATCCGGCAAATCCTTGAAGAAGGGCTTCAGGTGCTCTTGAGTACGATGCTCCAACATATCAAAGACGTTGTTGGTTGCCAGGTTGGTGATTACACAGCGATACCCGCCGGCCAGATTCACTTCGTCGATTCCCATGATGACAGGGGTTTCGTAACGAACGGTTTGGGAGAGTTCCTCAATGAGATCGTGAGCGATGTTCTTGACGGTGTTCACCGCCACACCGGTTTGCTCGGCTAAAGCATGGAAGGTGGTTCCCAGGCACTGTTGCCGAATAACATCGACCAGCCGTTTGGTGGCTCGGCGTTTGTCATCCAGAAAACTCAACTCCGGCATGGACATTTTTCCGCACGACTCACAGCGAAAGCGCGGGCGCTGAACTTCAAGGCGGACGGGCTCCATGTACAACGGCGTGTCCATGAACTTGTTTTTGCGCGTACCGTGTCTGTGCATAGGGGTGTTGCAGTCCCCACATAATGGCACCTCGACCGTTACCGGCTCAGCAACTATCACAAGGCACTTGCCTTCGTGGCGCATATCGACAGGCTTGATGCCTGGCAGATTCAGCAGGTCAAGCATCGGCTTAATCCATATCCAGGTCGATGTCTTTGCCTTCGCGCAGCAGGTCATACACCATATCAACCAATGCGGTCATGCCCTGACGGTCAGACTTGAGCACCTGGGTTGCCAGCTTCTGATGACTGGACAAAGCACGAACCACCGCTTGCTGAACCGCACCGGGGAGGTTGCCTTTCATAGCCTGCTCACGGGTGTTGCTTTCCACCTGAGCCATGACGACATCGCTTTCACCGGTAATCGCTGAAATCTGATTAACGAAAGCCACCTGATCCTGGATCGGCGTCGCCTCACCAAACAGGCTGTTGAGCCTCTCGATAATCTCTTTGACGAATTTCGGCTTGTCGCCTGCCGCGCCACCACCGCCTGCACCTATCGGTTGCAGTACCGGGGTTTCGCCTTCGTCTTCCGCGTTATCTGAACGAGCATTGATGTCAAAGCCGGTGAGCACCAGGCCGGTCAAGTCCACCGTTTCCGGAGCTTCGTGTAATAGACGCTTTTGCAGCAGCTTGGCGAACGCGGCGAAGTTCTCCAACTCCGGGTCGCCAAAATCAATCAGTTGGGCGATATAAGAGTAGGTACGACAAAAACGCCCCAAATCCGACTTGAAGCCAATCAGCGCCTTGATTTGCTCGGCATACTCATCCTGATGGTGATCGGCAGACTTCATACCTGCCTCATCACCCTTGGCACGGGCCTTCTCAAAAGCCGCTTCCCAGGTCGCCATGCCATCACGCAGCATTTTCATCTTGTCGTTATACAAGGCCGTCGCTCCAGCAGTAGCGGCATACAGCGCCTTGTGCTGCGGCGATTTGGTATGGGTGATGTCCCGAATGGTCTTGAAGCGAGCTTCCTTGAACGCGGCCAAGTCCTTATCGTCGTACAGGCCGTGCTCGTCCAAGCGCTCCTTGATCTCGTAGACCACATTAAGGTCTTGCACTTCGTCGATGTGAGCACCCTTGTCATAGGTGGTAAAGGCCTGACGCACGTTCTCTGGGTCGTTCACAAAGTCGATGATAAAGACCTCATCCTTACCGGGGGCCGTCCGGTTGAGGCGGGCGAAGGTCTGCACAATCTCCACATGGTTGGCGATTTTCTTGTCTACATACATGGCTACCAGTTTGGGCTGGTCAAAGCCAGTCTGGAACTTGTCAGCCACCAACATCACCCGGTATTCAGGGCGGTCAAAGGCAAAACGCAAATCCTGCCCGTGGATATCCGGGTTCATGCTCTGCTCGGTGAACTCCTCGTTCTCATCGACGATAAATACATCGTCCTTAAACTCACCGTCATCCTGGTGCATCACCTGCTTGCCAGTCATCTTGCCGGAGAAGGCTACCAGTGAGTGAATAAAGCCGTACTCGCTGTGCTGCTCAATATAGCGGTCAAACGCCTTCTTGTAGCGAATGGCAGCGGCACGGGAGCTGGTCACCACCATCGCCTTGGCCTTGCCATCGAGCCGGTGCGCGACGTTCTTGGTGAAGTGCTCAACGATAAACTGCACCTTCTGGGTCACATTGGTGGGGTGCAATGACATCCACTGTGCCAGGGCGCGTTTGGCGGCCTTGCCGCTTACCCGCTTGCTGTCTTCAAGCTGCTTGGAAAGGTTGAAGGCCGTTTTGTAGGGCACATAGCCTTTCAGCACATCGAGAATGAATTTCTCCTCAATGGCCTGGCGCATGGTGTACAGGTGGAAGGCTTGTGGAGGGTTATCGTTCGAGGCTGGCCGGCTCGGGTCTGTTGGGCGACCGAACAGCATCAAAGTGGAGTGCTTCGGCGTACCGGTAAAGGCGAAATAGCTGATATTGTCCGGGCGGGCCCGAGACTTTTGCAGTTGTTCCAGCAATTCATCCACCGTCATGGTGGACATCTTGCCTTGCCCACTCATCCCCAGCGCGGCTTGCAGCTTAGCGGCGGTAGAGCCTGTCTGCGAGTTATGCGCCTCATCAATGATCACAGCAAAGTTTTTCCCTTTCAGGGCCTTGTCAGTGATGATGGCTTCCATCGCGTAGGGGAAGGTCTGGATCGTGACCACCACAATCGGCGTGCCAGACAACAAGGCCTCCGAGAGTTGCTTGCTCTTGGACTTGGATGACTTCTGCCGGTCAATAGCGGCGATCACCCCAAACTGATGGTCAATCTGTTTCACCGCGTCCTGAAGCTGGCCGTCTAGCACATTACGGTCGGTGACAATGATCACGCTGTTAAATACCGAGTCGCCGTTATCTTCGCGCAGTTTCACCAAGTCATGGGCCGTCCAGGAAATGGTGCTGGTCTTGCCGGAACCGGCGCTGTGGTCACACAGGTAGGTCATGCCAGCGCCGTTTTCGCGGGCATCGGCCAGCATCTGGTTCACTGCCGTCCATTGGTGGAAGCGCGGGAAAATCAGGGTTTCTTTCTTCGACCAGTTGCCCTGAATATCTACAACGTCCTTTTTCTCGACGTAGACAAAGCTATGGAAAATCCGCAGCCAGGCATCCGGCTGGCAGACCGCCTCCCAGAAGTAGGCTACCGGGTATTCCTGAGTACCATCGGCCTTAATCTCACCTGGCGGGTTACCCGCATGTACCGTGCCGTTTTCGTCCTTGCGCCCCTTATTGAACGGCAGGAAAAAGGTGTTTTCTCCATCCAGCTTGGTCGCCATCATGATTTCAGAGTCGGACATGGCGAAATGCACCACCGCCCCGCGCTTGAAGGTCAGCAATGGCTCCCGGCGTTTGGTCTTGGCGTCATACGGCAGACGATCATTGCGGTACTGATCCATTGCCGCTTCGCAGGACTGGGTGAAGTCGGTCTTCAGTTCGACGGTTGCCACGGGAAGGCCGTTGATAAACAGCACCAGATCAATGGCAAATTCACGAGCGGGGTGATACTTCAGCTCCGGCACCACGCGCAGGATGTTCGCCTGATAGCGCTTGATCACCGCTTCATTACGCCTGTCTTCCGGCGCGGCCTCGGTCATCTCGATCAGGCCGCAACCGGCAATGGAAAAACCCTGGCGCAACACCTGCATGGTGCCTTGTTTCTCCAGTGCTTTATCCAAGCGATCCATCAGCACTTCAAGGGTTTTGGCCCCGTTGAGCCGTTCCAGCTTGTCCCATTTTTCCTGCTGGCCGCTGGTTTTGATCCAGCTTTCCAGGTCTTCGGGGTACACCGCCCGCTCGGTGTCGTAGAACTTGGAATCACCCAGCTTCCAGCCCTGCTCTACCAACCGGTCGATGATGTATTGCTGGAAGTGTTTTTCCTGATGTGCTGCTGATTGCATTTATTGTTTTCCTCGCAAATCAATCTGGCCGGTGACAGCGGCGGTGATAAAGGCGGCGCGGCGTTCTTTGAGCAGAGTGATGCTTTGTTCTGTTTTCTCGACTAGGGCATCAATACGAGCAGTTCCAGCATTGATTGTATTGGTAATTGCGCTCTGCTCATCGACCGGAGGGATAAGTACTGGAAGCCTTCTGACATCTTCAAATTTCAATGACTGCCTTAATCCTCCACCCATTGCATAAAAGACTTTACAAAGGTCATACGAACGCATCAACCATGCAAAATATGTAGAATCAATACTGTGCGGTTTTACGGCCATATACGCAGAGGTAATGATTCCTCTTTGCGTAACCAGGGCTGAGCGCAAGCTATGTTTGTCGTTTTGCAGATCGGTGAATCTAAATACAGTTTCGCCAGACTCTACGATTTGATAGGTTTCATAAGACTCTGGCGTTAACCCCATATTTCTAGTTTCAGGCTTCTGGATGATGTTTCCGTAGCTGAGGGACAGAATATTGGTTTCAACTAGGCCAACATTCTTTCGGTTCAGTTCTGTAACCAAAGCGAAGAAGGGTTTAACCTCCCAATGCTCCGGCACCTCCCCAATCCACTCAATGCCGGAATCCTTCATCTTCGCGTTGGGGTCTAGGCCCTTGGTGACAGCATGGGTAATCAGCGCCTGGCGCTTTTCCTTCAGTAGCTCGATAAAGCGGGTTTTCTTCTCGACAAGCGCATCAATACGGGCGGTTTCGCGGTCAAGGGTGGCGGCGATGGAAAAACTTTCTTCATAAGATGGGATTGCAATGGGGATGGCTGATTGCTCACCTTCAGACAAACTTGGAACTGCTCCCGTATCTATTCACCAGGACGGGGTTGACGGCATCAGTTCTGCCGGGATGGGATAATCTGTCTTCTCGATGCACGCCCTGACCACGGCCCTCAACCACTCCTGTGGGCAGCGGCCCAATCGCTTGCCGGTCTCCACCAACGACAGGATGCGCTGGCGAAACAGCTCGCCCCGGTGAGACCACACGCCGTAGCTACCCTTGCGCCAGAGCACATAGCCACGCAGCGCCCGCTCCGCCTCGTTGTTGGTCAGCGCTATTTCGTCGTCAGTCATAAACCGCCACAGCATCTCGTCATCCCGCAGCAGCAACTGGCATCGTCCACGGTAGCGTTTGCTGCACAACAGGGCGCCGCGCTCCAACTGGCTTCGCCAGCTTTGCCGGTAACGCGCGAGCCTGCGCAGGTATTTCTGCTTGCTCAACGCACCGCTTTCCCAACGGTGCCGGGTACGAAACACCGCATCCGCCAGCAAGACCAACCGGGCACCGATGGGCTGGTTGCACTGCTCGCTACTCTCGGCGATGGCCGCGAGATTGCGGGCCACGTGGGCCCAGCACAGTTGCCGCTGGTCGGCGTCGATAAACCGGTAGCCGGCGTACTGGTCGGTCACCAGCACCCCGTCAAACTCGGCGCCCAGCAGCCGCTTGGCCGCCTCCTGACCACGGCCATAGGCCGTCATGAAGCAGACGGCTATCTTGCTCAGCGCCAGCCACATCCAGCGGCGCTCTCCACCCCGCTGATGCCGGGTCTCATCGGCATGAACGTGGGTGGCCGTCTGCACCTGCTGCTTGATGGCCTGGTAGGTCGGGGTGAGCATGGCACTCACCCGCCCCTGCGCCTCACTGATGGCGCCCCGGCTAAAACTCAGGCCGAAATGCTGTTTGAGCTGCTGCTGTATCTGGCTGACGCTCTGGTGAAACTGGCCGCTTTGCAGCGCGATGTAGCTGAGCAGATTGGCCCCCATCTGGCTGCTGCTGACGTTGTCTGGCAGTGCGGCCTGGGTCGTGCCGATACACCGTGAGCAGGTCGCACGATACAGTTGGTGTTCGGTGACGAGATAGCTCACCTCGGGCAGCTCGAACACCTGATGAACCTGATAGGGTTTGGCATGGGCCACCATGTCCCCGCCACAGCAAGCGCAATCGGCGGCAGGGTAATGCGGGACCAGGGTCAGGCGGGCATCAAGCGGATGCCGCTCGCGGCGATGTCCCTTGTGACCGGGCTGCGCCCCCCGTTGCTTGCCGGACGCCGGACGCTTGCGGGCCGGCGGCGGTGCACCGGGGCCGTCGCTGGAAGGCGGCTTGGAGGAGTTGCCGCTGTGCTGATTGAGGCGGTCCTCCAGCTCGGCGATGCGGTCGAGGAGCTTATAAATCAGCTCGTTGGCCTGCTCCAGAGTGGTGGGCATTCCCGCGGAATGCATGGTGTTTTTGCTCATGGGGGGAGCGTATCTAAGGAGCAGGATCAAGCAAGCAGGAAAGTGGGATCAAGAGACGATCGTCTCATTTTTCCTGTGTCAATACTGTTCCGGTGAATACTTACCTGCTCCCGGCCTAGCAAAGAACGAAAAATCGATGGCATTCATCAAATAAAAAGCGTACTGAATAGGTACCTTTTTAGAGTCAACAACAAATCCTGTCATGTTGTTGTCTAAACAACATGCTGTTTTTGAGATCCTTCTTCTATTAAGGAATAAAGCAGCCCCAATTT
Source organism: Aeromonas sp. WP2-W18-CRE-05 (assembly GCF_014168615.1). Taxonomy (NCBI): domain Bacteria; kingdom Pseudomonadati; phylum Pseudomonadota; class Gammaproteobacteria; order Aeromonadales; family Aeromonadaceae; genus Aeromonas; species Aeromonas sp. WP2-W18-CRE-05. Next base: position 1,795,844 of record NZ_AP021917.1, read on the forward strand.
TTGCCCATGAGATTGTGTTTTCTGGAAATACAGTCGCACCCAACTCCTTAGCGTCTTTTCTTGATATTGTATTAGAAGACCCATTCAGCGAGATGTTATCTCGTGATTTTGATAAATCGCCTACCTTATAGAATGGTAATTCATTATCAGGTTGCCCCTGCATATCAGTTGGAAATCCAGAACCTCCTTTCAATGTTCCTAGATGCTTTAATTTTCCTGTTTTCCATTCCTCCGGCACCTGCCCAATCCACTCAATACCGGAATCCTTATATGCGAGATATGCTCTGTACTGGCTCATTCGCTGGCCACCTCCGCCAGTAGCGCGGCAATCTCGGCTTCTACTTGCTTCAGGTCTTCATCAATATCATGCAGCTTGCGCGGCGGCTGGTACTGGTAGAAGAAGCGGTTGAAGTTGATCTCGTAGCCAACGCGGCCCAATTGACCATCCCTGGCATCGGTAAAGCTCTCATCCAGCCAGGCATCCGGCACATGAGGAAGCACTTCGCGGGCAAAGTAGTCGTCGATGTCCTCCAGATAGGGGACGTTCTCGTAATCAGTTAAATCTGTGTCTGGCACCAGCTCGCCGTTTGAATCCGTGACTGGCTCGGCTTTCGGGTCTTTGTGACCAAAGGCGTTGATTAGCGCGGTGATCAATGTCTTGTTGGATTTGACCTTGAGCTGCTTGGCTTCATCGGACTTGATCGAGTTGCTAACAAAGGTTTCTGCCCAGCTATAGGGCTGCGTTTGCCCGATCAGCGGCTTGAGGGCTTCGCGCCAGAATGTCTGATGCGCGTCAGAGAGCTTTTCCCAGGCAGCTTCGGCTTCCAACCGCTCCATACCCACCTTATCCAGCTCTAGGGTCATGCGCAGCGGGCGCAGGACCCTGATACGGCGGTAGCCAAAGGTACGGTAGTCCAGCATCCGGGAAAGCGCACCGGTTTCGCCTGCTGCGTAGATGTCCAGAATCTGGCGGCGCTGCTCATCGCTGACAATACGGCGCTTGTTGCCCTCGTTGCGGATTGAAGTCCACAGGTCGGTGGCGTTGATCAACTGCACCTTGCCTTTGCGCTCCTGAGGCTTCTTGTTGGACAGAATCCACAGGTAGGTGGCGATATTGGTGCGGAAGAACAGATCCGTTGGCAGAGCCACAATGGCTTCAATCAGGTCGTCTTCCAGCAACCAACGGCGGATTTCCGATTCGCCAGACGCGGCACCGCCGTTAAACAGTGGCGAACCCGACAGCACGATAGCGGCGCGGCCACCGCCGTTGATCGGCAGTTCTAGCTTGCTCGCCAGGTGCATCAAAAACAGCATGGAGCCATCGCTGATTTTTGGCAGGCCCGGCCCAAAGCGGCCCAATTCGCCTTTTTTGTGTTCCGCTTCGACGGCGTTTTTGTCCTTCTCCCATTTCTTGCCAAAAGGCGGATTGGACAGGCAGTAGTGGAAACGCTCACCGGCAAACTGGTCGTTGGACAGCGTGCTGCCCTGACGAATGTTCTTCGACAGATCTCGGCCAGGGTCGGACTCCAAACGGCGGATCAGCATACCGGCCACACAAACCGCATGGGTTTCCGGCTCCAACTCCTGCCCGTGCGGCACCAGCACTGGCGGGATCTTGTCGCGGTTACCGTAGTCCCCCACATGGTTCATAGCATCGGTGAGGAAGCCACCCGTGCCGCAGGTCGGGTCATACAGGGTACGAATCAAACCTGGGCTGGCCTCAAACAGGGCATCATCCGGGTCAAGCAGCAATGCGGTCGCCAGGTGAACGATGTCACGCGGCGTCATGAAGTCCTCGGCTCCTTCATTGACCTCAGCACCAAAGCGGCGGATCAGGTGTTCGTAGATGTTACTCATCACCCGATCCGGCACCACGTCCGGGTGCAGGTCGATCTTGGCGAAGTTCTGGCAAATCTTATACAGCAAGCCCGCTTTCTCCAGTCGGATCACCGTATTGCCAAACTCAAACTCCTCGAAAATAGCGCGGGCGTTATCCGAAAACAGGGCGATGTAGTCTTCCAGATTGCGGCGCGTCTTGGTGCTACCAAGCGTAGCCAGCGAGTATTCAGAGATGTTGTAGAAAGGGTAGTTAGCAGTAGAACGCAGAATGGTATCCAGCTCAATATCGGCATCCTTGAAGGCGGTATGCGCTTCTCTCACCGCCTCGCGGGTCGACTCCAGCGCACACTCCAGACGGCGTAGCAGGGTAAACGGCAAGATGATCTTGCCAAAGTCCGTATGCTTGAAGTCCCCCCACAGATCTTCCGCGTTCTTCCAAATAAAATCAGCCTGTGAAGCTGCCGATCCCGTAAAGTCGTTCATTCTGGTCTCCAACCACTTTTTGCACGAAACGGTACTATAACCTAAACATGATCGTCAACCATGTTTTGCACAAAAGAGGCTGAATTCCATTTTCAGGTTAAATCTGCGATCCTACCTCAGAATGCAAATAGCCGTTTTTTCATTGCGGATTCGAAAACCCGGTGATAGTCTCGGCGCCATAGTGATGCAAAGAACATCGCTAACACAGGGAATAACAAGGACTTAGTGTTTAATTACAGTAGGCATTGGAAACTATGAAAAAGACAATTCTGGCTATTGCTATCCCGGCTCTGTTCGCATCCGCAGCTAACGCTGCCGTCATCTATGACAAAGACGGTACCACCTTCGACATCTACGGTCGTGTACATGCCCAGTACTTCGGCGAGTACGACTCCTACGATGCAGACGCAGATTCTTACTCCAAGAATGATGGTGAGCTGACCACCTATGCCCGTCTGGGCTGGTCCGGTAAAATGGCTCTGAATGACACCTGGTCTGGCGTTGCCAAAACTGAGTGGCAACTGGCCTCCGAAAACTCCTATGGCAGCGACAAGCGTGAGCTGAAGGCTCGTCACATCTATGCTGGCTTCGATGGTTCCCAGTATGGCCAGTTCCTGTTTGGTCAGACAGAAACTGCTTTCTACAATGCAACCGTCGCCAAGACCGATATCTTCAACGACTACGGTGACAAGGCCAACGTCTATGATGATCGTCAAGAAGGTCAGGCTATCTATAACGGTCAGTGGAACGGTTTTGGCCTGAAAGGTGGCTACATCACCAACAACGGCAGCTATGATGCGAACTACGCTGACTGGTCTGGTGTTGAAGGTAAAATGGACCACGGCTACACCCTGGGCGCAACCTATGACTTCGACTTTGGTCTGGGTCTGGCCGCAGGTTACGAGTCCAAGAGCTTCGAAGATGCCTCCAGCCTCACCATCACTTCCGAAAACGATACTTTCAGTCGCGCTGATCTGACCGACAAGAATGACTGGGCTGTTGCCGCAAGCTACACCTATCAGGGTTTCTACTTCGCTGCCCTGTATAACGAATCCACCTACAAGTTCGACGGCTTCAACGATGCCAAGGCGCGTGGCTACGAGCTGGCTGCTTCCTACAACGTAGACGCCTGGACCTTCCTGGCTGGCTACAACTTCGCTGAAGCGAAAGTGGAAGGTGTAACTTCTTACGAAGACACCGTAGATTTCACCTCCATGGGTGTTGAATACGCCTTCAACTCCAAGCTGAAAGCTTACACCGAATACAAAATCCAAGGCCTGAGTCAGCAAGATGACGAGTGGACTGTTGGTATGCAATACAACTTCTAATCAAGGCTCCCTCTCTTAGGGAATCGTGAAAGAGTTGATGAAACGGCCAAGCTTGCTTGGCCGTTTTGTTTTATCTGCCTTTCACCTCTTTCGCTTCCTTTCGACGTCCGGTGCTGCGCCAGGTCACGTTGTCTCTTTTCCGCCCTTGGCTCCTTCGTCGTAAATCGCTAGATTATTCAATTCGTTGAAGGATGGTCTGCCGACAGGGAAGGATGCGTGTGATCGATTTCAGTCACCCCGAGTGGCGCGCGCTGGCACAGCAGTTGCTGAGCGGCGGTCCCCAGGCTGTTCGCGGTCGTCAATGGCAGCCGCTGATCGGCATGCTTCGGGACAACCAGTTGCTGCTGGCCCTTGGCAATCATCACTATGCGCTCACTTCTGCCGGGCACCGCTATCTGACCCGGGAGCTGATGCTGGCGAAGATGGCCAGTGCCCCGCCGGAACCCGAGGAGTGGCTGCAATCCCACGGCTGGCAACTAGGGGAGAGGGTCAACGAGCGGGTGCTGGCGGCCCTGTATCGCAAGGGGGAGGGTCATTTCAGCCCCATCGAGCAGATCGACTTCGAAGACAAGGGGATCCGGCTTTGCACTGATCTGCCCCTTCGTCTGCGGGCCGCACGGCCGTTCAGCCTGTTTCTCAGCGGCGGCACCCTGCTGGATGCCGCCCCCTGGCTCCAGACCCTGGGGGAGGTAGCGCTGCCAGCCCGCACCCTGGCGCAGCTTGGCAAGATCCTCTGGGGAGAGGGGGAGATACAGCGGGTGATCACGACCGATGCCATCGGCGCCTTCGCCGAGTTGCCACTGCCCGCCGACGCTCTGCTGGTCTGGTATCCCGCCGAGGATCCCGGCACGCTGGAGCCCCTGATCGCCGCCTTGCCGCCCCAGACCCTCTGGAGCCACCTCACTGCCCTGGATCCGGCCGGGGTCGACAGAGTACTGGCATTGGCCCAGCGGTTGGGGAGACCGGCGAGCTGGTGGCTGCCCCGGGATCTGGTGCCCATCAAGGCGGCTTACGGGGCTCCCCTGGGGGATGGTCGGCCCTGGGAGCCGAGCCGTATCCCCCGTGCGCTGCTGGGACAGTGCAATGATCTGGTGGAGTCGAATCGGGGTCTGTCGGTCGAGGTGTGTGCCCTGGCACCGGATTGGCACGGGATTGGTTGAGGCGGCGCCGAGAAAGCGGTTTTCCCCTATGGAAGGCAGTGGTATAAAGAGCTGACGAAGTGCTCCCTGGACGGGCGCTTTTGTTTGCCAACCTACTTTGCCAGCCAACGAACTCAACGGACTACAGGGAATACCATGTTTGAAAAGGTTGTTGCCGCCCCAGCGGATCCGATCCTGGGCCTGACCGAAGCCTTCCGTGCCGACACTCGCAGCCACAAGATCAATCTGGGGGTCGGTATCTACAAGGATGAGACCGGTGCCACTCCTATCCTTCACTGCGTCAAGCAAGCCGAGCAGAAGCTCTTGACCGACGAGAAGACCAAGAACTACCTCGGTATCGAAGGCAATATCGAATACGGCCGCATCGTGCAGCAACTGCTGTTCGGCCGTGATGCCGCCCTGGTGACCAGCGGCCGCGCCAAGACGGCGCAGGCGCCGGGCGGTACCGGTGCCCTGCGCATCGCCGCCGAGTTCGTGGTACGCAACAATCTCGCCAAGACCATCTGGATCTCCGATCCCACCTGGGCGAACCACGTCAGCGTGTTCCAGGCGGCCGGTTTGACCGTCAAGTGGTACAAGTACTACGACGCCGCAACCAAGGGACTCGACTTCGCCGCCATGCAGGCCTCCCTGTCTGACGCGCAGGCGGGGGATCTGGTGCTGCTGCACGGCTGCTGCCACAACCCGACCGGTATCGACCCGACCACCGAGCAGTGGCGCGCCCTGGCCAGTCAGAGTGCCGCCGCCGGCTGGCTGCCGCTCTTTGACTTCGCCTATCAGGGCTTTGCCCGGGGTATCGAAGAGGATGCCGAAGGCCTTCGCATCTTCGCCGAGTGCCACGACGAGCTGCTGGTGGCGAGCTCCTTCTCCAAGAACTTCGGCCTCTACAACGAGCGGGTCGGCGCCTTCACCCTGGTCTGCGCGACCAAGGCGGTGGCCGACGTCGCCTTCACCCAGGTGAAGACCGTCATTCGTGCCAACTACTCCAACCCGCCATCACACGGCGCTGCCGTTGTCACCACCGTGGTGAGCGACCCGGCCCTCTATACGGAGTGGGTGGAAGAAGTGGCCGCCATGCGGGTGCGCATTCGCGAGATGCGCGAGCTGCTGGTGGAGAAGCTGGCTGAGCGGGGGGTGAACCAGGATTTCAGCTTCATCCGCGAACAGAACGGCATGTTCTCCTTCTCCGGTCTCTCCAAGGATCAGGTGGAGCGCCTCAAGAGCGAATTCGCCATCTATATCGTCGGCTCCGGCCGGATCAGCGTGGCAGGCATCACCCGCGCCAACATTGATCCCCTCTGCGACGCCATCGCCAAGGTGTTGTAAGAGAGAAGCATCTGTGCCCAGCGCGTTGCTTCAGCCATAAAAAGCCCGCCGACACGGCGGGCTTTTTCATTTTCCGGCATCAGCGGCGCCGCTTGCTGCTTCCCAGCAGGGAGCCGAGCACCCCGCGCATCAGCTGGCGTCCCACCTCGTTGCCGAGGGTGCGGGCCACGCTCTTGGCGGCGGTCTGCACCACCCCGTCATGCTGGCCACCACGGGGGCCGGTGCGACCGAACAGGATGCCATTCAAGGCATCCAGCAGACCGCCGCCCTGGTCGGTCTGTGGGGAAGCGGTCTCGTCACCGGCGGCGGGCGATGCTTCCTGAAGCCGCTCGAACGCGGACTCCCTGTCCTCCTGGGTGTCGTATCTGCCGTAGAGCAATGAGCCCTGAATAAGCGCTTGGCGCTCGGCCGCGCTCAGGGGGCCGATGCGGCTGGCCGGGGGCGCGATGAAGGCGCGCTCCACCACGCTGGGCCGCCCCTTCTCGTCGAGCAGGGAGATGAGCGCCTCCCCGACCCCCAGTTCAGTGATGGCTCCGGCGGCGTCGAAGGCAGGGTTGGCCCGCAGGGTGTTGGCGGCGATGCGTACCGCCTTCTGATCGCTCGGGGTGAAGGCGCGCAGGGCGTGCTGCACCCGGTTGCCAAGCTGCCCCAGCACGCTGTCGGGGATGTCGGCCGGACTCTGGGTCACGAAATAGACGCCCACCCCCTTGGAGCGGATGAGGCGCACCACCAGCTCAATTTTCTCCAGCAGTGCCCTGGGCGCATCCTTGAATAGCAGATGGGCCTCGTCGAAGAAGAACACCAGCACGGGCTTTTCCGGATCCCCTATCTCGGGCAACTGTTCGAACAGCTCGGAGAGCAGCCAGAGCAGGAAGCAGGCATAGAGGCGGCTGGACTGGGTGAGCTTGCCGGCGGCCAGTACATTGATATGGCCGTGGCCCGCCTCGTCGGTCTGCATCAGATCCTGGATGTCCAGCATGGGCTCGCCGAAGAAGTGATCGCCGCCCGCGCTCTCCAGGGTGAGGAGGTTGCGCAGGATGGCGCCGATGGAGGCGGTCGACACATTGCCGTAGCGGGTGGTGAGAGTCTTGGCGTGCTCCCCCGCAAACTGCACCATGGCCCGCAGGTCTTTCAGATCGAGCAGCAGCAACCCCTCGTCGTCCGCCACCTTGAACACCAGCTCCAGCACCCCGCTTTGGGTGTCGTTGAGGCCGAGCAGGCGTGCAAGCAACAGAGGCCCCATGTCGGAGACGGTGGCCCGCACCGGGTGGCCCTCTTCGGCGAAGAGATCCCAGAACAGGGTGGGGCTGGCGGCAAAGTCGGGTGCCTGAAGGCCGAGCTGGGCCAGACGGGCATCCAGCTTGGCAGAGGGGGTGCCGGCGGCGCCCAGGCCGCTCAGATCCCCCTTCACGTCTGCCAGAAAGACCGGCACGCCGAGGCGGGAAAACCCCTCCGCCAGCACCTGCAGGGTGACTGTCTTGCCGGTGCCGGTGGCCCCGGTGATAAGGCCGTGGCGATTGGCCATGGCGGGGAGCAGGGAGAGGGGGTTGCCATTGGCATGGGCCAGCGTGAGCGGTTCGGCCATGGTGGGCTCCTTGTTTCGAATGGGGGTCGAAAAACAACGGGTTACAAGGAGTGTGGTGGCAGAGGCAGACGATGGCAAGGCACGCCGCCCGAGACAAGGACGGCGTGCTGGCAACCTAGCGGGGGCGGGTCAGCTTGCCCAGTTGTAACAGCAGCAGGGTGAGCAAGGCGCCGGCGGCGGCGCTCAGCACCGCCAGCAGCAGGCTGCCGAGCAGGAAGGGGGGCACCAGGGTGGCTGCCTCCTGCTCCAGCCAGTGCAGGGACCAGGTGAGATGGAAGGGGGCTGGCGTCTCGTTCAGCACCAGGCAACCGGTACGATAGGCGTAGAGGTACATGAAGGGGAGCGTCAGCGGGTTGTTGAACCAGACCGCCAAGAGGGCCAGCGGCAGGTTGAAGCTGAACGCCAGCACCAGGGCGACGGCCACCAGGGAGTGCATGGGCATGGGGACCCAGCTGGCGAACAGCCCGGCCGCCACGGCGCCACAGAGGGCCCGCGTTCCCCCTTGCCAGAGGGCGGGGGTCAGCAGTCGCTCGCCAAAGAGGGCGAACCACTTCTGTTGGCGCAGGGTATCGGGGTCAATCTTGAAGCGGGCCAACCAGCGATTCAGCATGGGCGCGCCACCTTGCGTTTTTGCCACTGGCGCACCGTGCTCAGGCGCCAGCCCGCGCGAACCAGGACATAGCCGACGAGGGCGCTCAGCAGGGCAAGCACCAGGGAGCCCAGCAAGAGCGGCGGGGCCACCGTCTCGAACACCGACACCAGCCAGGCCCAGGTGAAGGTGATCTCGATGTGCTGGGAGGGTTGCCCCAGCAACTGGCAGCCCACCAGATAGGCGCCATAAAACAGCGGTGGCATGGTCAGGGGGTTGGAGAGCCAGACCAAGGCTACCGAGAGGGGCAGGTTGACCCGGCAGGCGATGGCGCCGCCAGCGGCCAGCAGCATCTGGCAGGGGAGGGGAACCCAGGCCATGAAGAGGCCGACCGCACAGGCACCGGCGGCGGAGCGCCGGTTGAGATGCCAGAGGTTAGCATCCAGCAGCAGCTTGCCAAAGAGTCGCAAGTGCTTGTGTTCCTTGAGGGCCGCCGGGTCGGGTAGCCAGCGCTGTATGATTCGTTTGGGCATGTTCTGAACCTTGCTAAATACTTGCTCCATGGATCTGCGTCTGTTGTCGTTTGCCCTGGGGGCAAGCTCCTCACTGCTTTGGCCATGGCTGCCTTCATGGGAATGGGGTGGCCTGATGCTGCTGCTCGCGCTCCCCCTCGCCGGTGGTCGTTGCTGGCGGCTGCTGTTTCTGCTGCTCGGCATCCTCTGGATGCAGGTGAATTTGCACTACCGGCTTGCCTGGCTGGATCAGCTTGGCAAAAAAACGAGCCACATCATAACCGCACACGTGCAAAGTACGGAGTCTTCGGGAGAGAAAGAGGGGGATAAATTTGCGCGCCTGCTGCTGCGCCTCGACACCCTGGACGATCGCCCCCTCATCGTGCCACCCCTGGTGCGGGTCAATGCCTATCAGGTGTTGCCGCCGTTGCCTGCCGGCAGCCGCGTCACCCTGGTGACCTCTCTCAAGCCGGCCCATGGCCTGGCCAACGAAGCGGGGATGGATGGGCGGCGCCTGCTCCTTGGCAAGGGAATCACCGCCACCGGCAACCTGCGTCGGGTCATCGCCCTGGATGCCGTGCCCCCGGGTGTGCGCGATCGCTGGCTGGCGGCGGCGAGTCGCGCCTGGAAGGGGATGGCGCAGGCCCCCCTGCTGGCGGCCCTCACCTTCGGGGAACAGGGGGGGATCACGGATGCCCAGTGGGAACTCTTTCGCGGCAGCGGCCTGACCCACATCATCGCCATCTCGGGCCAGCATATCGCTCTGGTAGCGGTGCTCGGCTGGTGGCTCGGGCGGCTGTTCGGGCTGCGCGGGGCTATCTGCGTGTCACTCCTGTTCGCGGCCACCTACAGCTGGCTGGCGGGGTTTGCGGTGGCCACCGAGCGTGCCCTCATCATGGTGCTGGTGTGGAGCCTGCTGCGCTGGCTAAAGCGGGACTGGCCGAGCCACCGGATCTGGCTGTGGGCCTTTGTGGTGCTGACATTGTGGGACCCTCTCGCCCTCTATTCGGCGGGGTTCTGGCTCTCTTTTCTGGCGGTGGCCCTGCTGTTGCTGGCGAGCCTGTTGCACGATCGCCCTGGCCTGGTGCGGTTGCAACTTCTGCTGCTACTCGGATTGCTGCCCCTGCAACTGCTGCTGTTCGAGGGGATGGCGCCCCTGGCGTTTCTGCTCAATCTGCTGGCACTGCCGCTGTTCTGCCTTGTCATCATTCCCCTGGCGCTCATCGGCGTGCTGGTGGCACCCCTCTCCACGTTGCTGGCCCACGGCCTGCTCTGGGTCTCCGCCTTCGGCCTGGAGTGGGTGCTGTGGGGGCTCACGCAGCTGGCGGATCGCCTGCAGCTCTGGTGGCCGGTGCCCGGCTGGCTGATGCCCGCCAGCGCCCTGCTGATCCTGCTGTGGACGGGATGGCACCTGCCGGGAGGGCGCGCCCTGGGGGGGCCGGTGGCGGCGGCCCTGCTGCTCGCCCTCTGGCCTGCTCCCGCTTCCTGGCAGGTGCGGGTGCTGGACGTGGGGCAGGGGCTCTCGGTGCTCGTCACCCGGGGCGAGCGGGCCATCCTGTTTGATACCGGGGATCGCTACCCCGGGGGCTACAACATGGCGGATGCGGCCATCCTGCCCCTGCTCAACCGGCTCGGCATCCGGGTGATCGACACCCTGATCATCAGCCACAGAGACAGGGATCACGCGGGCAACCGGCAGGCTCTGCTGCAGAGCATGGCGGTGCGCCGGGAGCTCTCCTCCTTCCCCTTTGCACCGGCTACCCAGGCCTGCCGCCGAGGTCAGCAGTGGCATTGGCAGGGACTGGATGTGCGGATGCTCTGGCCCCTGGCAGCCGGGGCGGGGCGCAACAACGACAGTTGCGTGGTGCAGCTGGACGACGGGCGCCATCGGCTGCTGCTGAGCGGCGACATCGAGCAGCAGGCGGAGCGCCGCCTGCTGGCACTGGCGCTGGAGGAGGGTGAGGGCGCGGGGCTGGCCAGCACCCTGCTGGTGAGCCCGCATCATGGCAGTCGCACCTCCTCCACGGCCCCCTTCGTGGCGGCGGTGCAACCTGCCTTCGTGGTGCACAGCGCAGGCTTCATGAACCAGTGGAGCTTTCCCCGCCCCGAGGTGGTGGCGCGATACCAGGGGGCGCGGCAGTGGGTCACGGGGGAGGCGGGCGCCATCCTGATCGAGCCGGGGGACGCGGGGCTCAGGATCCGGGCCGAGCGAGAGCAGGGGCCCTGGTACAGGCGTGGCGGCCCCTGGTGGCAGCCGCAGGTATGGGGAAGGGAGTGAGGATCCAATGAGCCTGCCCGGCAAGGGGCGGCCTTCATTTGTGACCCGGGTTGTAGCCATCGCGCCAGCGGCGCTTGGTGTAGCTCCAAGGTTTGGCTAGAATAGCCCGTCATTTCCCTTATTAACGGCTATTCATGCAACAAGAAACCTCACAAGAGAGCTGGACCGTCTTCAAGCGCCTGCTCGGTTATGTCCGGGATCGCAAGCTGGGTCTGGTGGGCGGCATCATTGGCATGCTGGGTTACGCGGCCGTGGATACCACCTTCGTCTACTCCATCAAACCGCTCATCGATCAGGGGCTCAACGGCAACGACAGCAGCGTGCTCAAGTGGATGCCCTTCTTCGTCCTCGGCATCGTGGCTCTGCGCGGCTGCGCCGCCTTCCTCTCCAACTACTGCATGGCCTGGGTCGGCAACCACGTGGTGATGCGCCTGCAGCAGCAGGTGTTCAGCCACCTGATGGCCATGCCCATGAGCTTCTTCGACCGCCAGAACACCGGCAACCTGCTCTCCAAGGTGACCTATGACGCCGGTCAGGTGTCGTCCGCCGCGAGCTCGACCCTGGTCTCCCTGGTGCGGGAAGGGGCCACCGTCATCGGCCTGCTGGGCCTGATGTTCTGGCACTCCTGGCAGTTGTCGGTGATCTTCCTGGTGGTGGGGCCCCTGGTCGGGATCCTCATCAGCATCATCAGCCGACGTTTTCGCAAGATAAGCCGCCACATCCAGCAGGCGGTGGGTGACATCACCACCTCCACCGAGCAGATGCTCAAGGGGCACAAAGAGGTGCTGATGTTCGGTGGCCAGGAGGTGGAGGACAAGCGCTTCTACCAGGTGAGCAACCGGATGCGCCAGCAGACCATGAAGATGGTCGCCGCCGACGCCATCGGCAGCCCCATCGTCCAGATGGTGGCCTCCGTGGCCCTTGCGGTCTTCCTCTATGTCGCCACCATCGACAGCGTCAAGGCGACCCTGACCGCGGGCACCTTCACCGTCATGGTCACTTCCATGATGATGCTGCTCAAGCCGCTGAAAAGCCTGACCGACGTGAACAACCAGTTCCAGCGCGGCATCACCGCCTGCCAGAGCCTGTTCGGTCTGCTGGACTCCACCCCGGAGCAGGACACCGGCACCCGCACCCTGGAACGTGCCCGAGGTGAAATCGAGTTTCGCAACGTCACCTTCACCTACCCGACCAAGGAGACACCGGCGCTGCGCAACATCAGCTTCAAGGTGGAGGCGGGCAAATCGGTGGCCCTGGTGGGTCGTTCCGGCTCCGGCAAGAGCACCATCGCGAGCCTCCTGACCCGCTTCTACGACATCGAGCAGGGGGAGATCCTGCTGGATGGCGTCAACATCCGCGAATACCGCCTGAGCGAGCTGCGCAAGCAGTACGCCCTGGTCTCCCAGCACGTGCACCTCTTCAACGACTCCGTGGCCAACAACATCGCCTACGCGGCGGAAGAGAAGTACAGCCGCGACGAGATCCAGCAGGCGGCCCGCATCGCCCATGCGGACGACTTCGTCAGCAAGATGCCGGAAGGCTATGACACCGTCATCGGCGAGAACGGCGCCTCCCTCTCCGGCGGCCAGCGCCAGCGCATCGCCATCGCCCGCGCCCTGCTGCGGGACTCCCCGGTGCTGTTGCTGGACGAAGCCACCTCGGCCCTGGACACCGAGTCCGAGCGCCACATCCAGGCGGCCATCGACGAGCTGTGCAAGGCGCGCACTTCCCTCGTGATCGCCCACCGCCTCTCCACCATCGAGAAGGCGGACGAGATCCTGGTGATCGACGAGGGACACATCGTCGAGCGCGGCAACCACCAAACCCTGATGGACATGCATGGTACTTATGCCCAGCTGCGGGCCATTCAGTTTGGTAATACTGCCACGGGTAACAAGGGCTGATGCTGGCCAGACTCTGGTACGGGAACAGCCTCTGGCGCTGGGGGCTGGCCCCCTTCGCCCTGCTGTTTGCCCTGATTAGCGGCGTCCGCCGTCTGGGGTATCGCCGAGGCTGGTTCAGCGCCTATCGGGCCACCCTGCCGGTGGTGGTGGTGGGCAATCTCTCGGTGGGGGGCAACGGCAAAACCCCGGTGGTGGTTTGGCTGGTGGAACAACTCCAGGCCCGGGGCTGGCGCCCAGGCGTGGTCAGCCGCGGCTATGGCGGCAAGGCGCCCCATTACCCCTATCGACTGGATGAGAGCAGCACCCCGGCCGAGGCCGGGGATGAGCCCGTGCTCATCGCAAGGCGCTGCGGCTGCCCCGTGGCGGTTGCCCCCAGACGGGCCGATGCGGTGCGGTTGCTGGAGCAAGGCGGTGAGGTGGACATCATCGTCACCGACGACGGCCTGCAGCACTATGCCCTGGCCCGTGACATCGAACTGGTGGTGGTGGACGGGGCGCGCCGCTTTGGCAATGGCTGTCTGCTGCCCATGGGGCCGCTGCGCGAGCCCACGACGCGCCTCAAGCGGGTGGACGCCATCATCTGCAACGGCGGCGAACCCGCCCGTGGCGAGTACGCCATGCGCCTGGTGCCGGACACCCTGCGCCGGGTGTGCGACGATGCGCCTCTCACAGCCCCCCTCTCGGGGCCTGTGGATGCCCTGGCGGGCATCGGCCATCCCCCCCGTTTCTTCGCCACCCTGACCGCCCTTGGTTACGAGCTGGTGCAGAGCGTCGGCTACGGGGATCACCAGGCGTTCGACGCCGCCGAATTGCTGGCCCGCTTCGGCCAGCGCCCCTTGCTGATGACCGAGAAGGATGCGGTCAAGTGCCGCCCCTTCGCCCCGGACAACTGGTGGTATCTGCCGGTCAGCGCCGAGCTGCCCGATGCCCTGGGGGAGGCGCTGCTGCGCACCCTGGGCCCGCAGCCCGGAAGAAGGGACGGGCACCAGGCGCCCTGACGGGCGCCACCGGATTGGAACAGACGGCCAGCGCCCGGACTCGGGGGCTGGCCCTGCACATTGACATGCCAGGCAAGATCGCCTGTGGGAAATCGTTAAAGGAGTTTCGTTGTGGCACTGGATATTAAACTGCTCGACATCATCGCCTGCCCGGTCTGCAAGGGGAAACTGCACTATCAAGCGCACGCCGAGGGCCCTCAGGAGCTCATCTGCCGCTTCGACAGACTGGCCTATCCCCTGGAGGAGGGGATCCCGGTGCTGCTGGAGAACCGGGCCCGTCACCTGGCGCTGGAAGAGCTGAAGCCATGAGTTTCGTCGTCGTCATTCCTGCCCGTTACGCCTCCACCCGGCTGCCGGGCAAGCCGCTGGCCGACATTCACGGCAAGCCCATGGTGCAGCACGTGGTGGAGAAGGCCCTGCAATCGGGCGCCGATCGGGTGATCGTCGCCACCGATGACGAGCGGGTGCAGCAGGCTCTGGCTCCCTTTGCCGCCGCTGCCGGGTTCGAGGTGTGCATGACCTCACCGGATCACCAGTCCGGCACCGAGCGTCTGGCCGAGGTGTGCCGTCACTACGGCTTTGCCGCCGACACCATCATCGTCAACGTGCAGGGGGACGAGCCCCTCATTCCCCCCGTCATCATCCGCCAGGTGGCGGACAACCTGGCCGCGGCCAGCGCGCCCATGGCGACGCTGTCGGTGCCGATCAGGGATGCCGAAGAGGCGTTCAATCCCAATGCCGTCAAGGTGGTGACCGACCGGGAGGGGTATGCCCTCTATTTCAGTCGCGCCAGCATCCCCTGGGATCGGGACCGCTTTACCCAAAGCCGCGAGCAGATTGGCGATCACTACCAGCGCCACATCGGCATCTACGCCTATCGCGCAGGCTTCATCCAGCGTTACGTGGACTGGGCACCGAGCGTGCTCGAGCAGGTCGAAGCCCTGGAGCAGCTGCGGGTGCTCTGGTACGGGGAGAAGATCCACGTGGCCCAGGCGCTGCAAGCCCCGCCGGTGGGGGTGGACACCCAGGCCGATCTCGACAAGGTGCGAGCGCTGCTGGCCGGTTGAGGCTGGCGGAACGGCTTTGATGCAACACGGCGCCCCAGGGCGCCGTTTTTTAATTGATTCTTTGTATAAGAATTTGATTTAAAACGGATTTTACGAGCAATTTCAAACTTTTCCCGCCCATGGTTTGCCAAATCATCGAGTTTGGTTATGATGCAAGACGCCGTGTTAACCCTAACTGGCATATAACGAGATAAAAAACGGGGTGTTTGGGTGATTAATGTATTCCTGGTCGATGATCATGAGTTGGTGCGTACAGGGATAAGACGCATTTTGGAAGACGTCCGCGGGATCAAGGTGGTGGGCGAGGCGCAGAGCGGGGAAACCGCGGTGGCCTTCTGTCGGCAACATCACCCCGATGTGATCCTGATGGACATGAACATGCCGGGCATCGGCGGTCTGGAAGCGACCCGCAAGATCCTGCGGATCCGCCCCGATGTACGCATCATAGTGCTGACCATTCATTCAGAAAATCCGTTCCCCACCAAGGTGATGCAGGCGGGCGCCGCCGGGTACCTCACCAAGGGGGCCGCGCCGGACGAGATGATCCACGCCATTCGCCTGGTTCACTCCGGTCAGCGCTACATCTCCCCGGAGATCGCCCAGCAGATGGCCCTGAGCCAGTTCGCCTCCGCCGACGAGAACCCCTTCAAGTCCCTCTCCGAGCGGGAGCTGCAGATCATGATGATGATCACCAAGGGGCAGAAGGTGACCGACATCTCCGAGCAGCTCAACCTGAGCCCGAAGACGGTCAACAGCTACCGCTACCGCCTGTTCAGCAAGCTGGGGATCAACGGTGACGTGGAGCTGACCCATCTGGCCATTCGTTATGGCATGCTGGATGCCGATACCCTGTAACGGGGGCGTGTGGACACCAAAGGCGGCACCGGCCGCCTTTTGCTTTTTGCAGGCTGTGGGCAGTATGCTCTCCCCGTCTTTTTGCATTCATCCGTTGAGTCGAGTTGCCGATGACCCTCTCTCCCGAGCCCCATTTTGACAGCAAGGCATTTCTGAGCGCCGTCACCCACCAGAGCGGTGTCTACCGCATGTACGACAGCGGCGGCACCGTCATCTACGTGGGCAAGGCCAAGGATCTCAAGAAACGGCTCGCCTCCTACTTTCGGGCCAATGTCGACAGCATCAAGACCCGCACCCTGGTGCGCCAGATTGCCGATGTGCAGGTAACGGTCACCCACACCGAGACCGAGGCGCTGATCCTCGAGCACAACCTCATCAAGCAGTACCAGCCCCGCTACAACGTGCTGCTGCGGGATGACAAGTCCTACCCCTGGATCATCATCACCGACCATCGGCACCCGCGCATTGGCGTCCATCGCGGCGCCCGCAAGGTGAAGGGGGAGTATTTCGGCCCTTACCCCTCCGGTGGCGCGGTACGCGAGAGCCTGCACCTGATGCAGAAGATCTTCCCGGTGCGCCAGTGCGAGGATGCCGTCTATGCCAACCGTACCCGCCCGTGCCTGCTCTACCAGCTCAAGCGCTGCGCCGGTCCCTGTGTGGCGGGGCTGGTAAGCGAGGCCGAGTATGCCCAGCAGGTGGCGCTGGCCAAGCTGTTCCTCGCGGGCAAGAACCAGCAGGTGATCGGCGAACTGGTGGGCAAGATGGAGTCCGCCAGCGGCGATCTGCGCTTCGAGGAGGCGGCCCGCTACCGGGATCAGATCCAGGCCCTGCGCCGGGTCACCGAGCAGCAGTCGGTGAGTGGCAACGTGCTGGACGAGCTCGACGTGGTGGGGGTGGCCTTCGAGCAGGGGACCGCCTGTATCCATGTGCTCTTCATCCGCCAGGGCAAGGTGCTGGGATCGCGCAGCTACTTCCCGAAAGTGCCGGCCGATACCCCGCTTGACGAGGTGGTGCAATCCTTCCTGCTGCAGTTCTATCTGTCGGGGCAGGGGGGACGGCAGATCCCGAGCGAGGTGCTGCTGGACGTGGCGCTGGAGGATGAGAGCGTCATCGCCGACACCCTGAGCCAGACCGCCGGCTACAAGGTGCGGGTGGTGAGCCGGACGCGCAGCGAACGGGCCCGCTTCATCAAGCTTGCCTCCATCAACGCCCAGACTGCGCTGCGCTCGCGCCTCGCCCACAAGAGCACCATCAGCGCCCGTTACGATCAGCTGGAGGAGCTGCTGGAGCTCGAGAGCCCCATCGCCCGCATGGAGTGCTTCGATATCTCCCACACCATGGGGGAGCGCACCGTGGCCTCCTGCGTGGTGTTCAACCGGGAGGGGCCGCTCTCCTCGGAATACCGCCGCTTCAACATCGACGGTATCACCGGCGGGGATGACTATGCCGCCATGGAGCAGGCGCTGGAGCGTCGCTTTGGCAAGCAGCAGGAGCCGGACAAGGTGCCGGATGTGCTGTTTATCGACGGCGGTCTCGGCCAGTTGCGCCGCGCGGAGGAGATCCTGGCGCGCCAGCTGGAGTTTCTCGGCGGCAAATACCCGCTGCTGGTGGGCATCGCCAAGGGGGTGACCCGCAAGGCGGGGCTGGAGACCCTGATCCTGGGGGACTGCCACGAAGAGCTGCATTTGCCGGCGGACATGCCCGCCTTGCACCTCATCCAGCACATTCGCGACGAATCCCACCGCTTTGCCATCACGGGCCACCGGGCCAGGCGGGCAAAGGCCCGCACCACCAGTACCCTGGAAGAGATTCCCGGGGTGGGGCCGAAACGGCGGCAGGCGCTGCTCAAATACCTGGGGGGTTTGCAGGAGGTGAAAAAAGCCGGGGTGGACGAGCTCGCCAAGGTGCCCGGCATCAGCCAGGAGCTGGCCCAGTCCATCCACGACGCATTGCACTCGCTCTAGCGCTGCCTTTGGTGTGAAGGAGGTCACACCAGGGGGCATCAGGGCGTGCCGCCTGCGCACAAGAGCCGTGACGCAGGGGGCTCCCAAATGCCATAATGACCGGCATCCTGAGGTTATTGATGGATTAATGGACCAAGGCGGGCGCCAGTTCGGTTGCATCCGCGATCGGCTTGGGGCTACCATGTAGCGGCATACAAGAAGTGGCTGAAAATAATGACAAATATTCCTAACCTGCTGACGTTCTTTCGGATTTTGCTCATCCCCGTCTTCGTCATCCTGTTCTACCTTCCCTATCAGTGGTCCTACATGGCGGCGGCCATCGTCTTCATCCTGGCGGCCGCAACCGACTGGTTTGACGGCTATCTTGCCCGCAAGCTGAACCAGTCCACCGCCTTTGGCGCCTTCCTCGATCCGGTAGCCGACAAGATCATGGTGGCGGCGGCCCTGGTAGTCATCGTCGAGCACTACAACACCGTCTGGGTCACCATCCCCGCCATGACCATGATTGGCCGTGAGATCATCATCTCCGCCCTGCGTGAATGGATGGCCGAGCTTGGCAAGCGCTCCTCGGTGGCGGTCAGCTGGATTGGCAAATGGAAGACCATGATCCAGATGGTGTCGCTCACCGGCCTCATATGGCAATACGACATCTGGATGGTGTGGCTCGCCTATGTGCTGCTCTACGTGGCCACCGTGCTCACCTTCTGGTCCATGTTCCAGTACATGAAGGCTGCCTGGGGCGATCTCAGCTACCACTCCAGGTTCTAGTCCAAACGGGAAGATGGCCGTTTCTCTGCCACTGGCGCCGAGAAACGGCCATGAGCTGCAAAAGTGTGGGAAAAGGGTAAAAAACACCCGAACGATCAGCGTATTAAATGTTTTTGGTTGACTGGGCGGGGAACATCGCTAGAATGCGTTCTCACAGTCAGGCAGTCAGCCAGACCGATGCGGGAATAGCTAAGTTGGTAGAGCACGACCTTGCCAAGGTCGGGGTCGCGAGTTCGAGTCTCGTTTCCCGCTCCAAATTCAGACAATAGAGAGTTCCTCTCTTTTGCATGGCGCGTTAGCAAAGCGGTTATGCAGCGGATTGCAAATCCGTTTAGTCCGGTTCGACTCCGGAACGTGCCTCCATATTGACAAGCCCGCCACGCGAGCTTGATACCGATTGCGGTGCCCGAGTGGTGAAATCGGTAGACACAAGGGATTTAAAATCCCTCGCTTTTCGAGGCGTGCCGGTTCGATTCCGGCCTCGGGCACCATTAAGATTAAAGAAAAAATCCTTTCAGATTAAACAGATACGACGCTTCATTGCGTCGTTTTTGTTTTTAACTCTCTCCAAGATTTCTCTCCAACTTTTCCTTTCTTGTCCATTTCTTGTCTAAGCGACTTACTACTTCCTGCGACTTGTTGCGAACAACCTGCTCAGTCTTCCAACATAACCAAGGACGTTTGGTAGGCTACTGCTCCGGACTTTTCCGGGGTCTGTTTCTGGTGCTGAAGCAAGTGCCGCTCACCGTTACCCCTTCGTCTTCACCCCTCCCAAACCCGCATTGAATCCTCTTTGAAACAGATATTAATCCCATGATCTAACCCATCATCGGAGGTATCTATGCAGACCAAATTTCGCTTTACCAATGCAGCCATCAAGGCTTTGCCCGCACAACAACGAGAGGCTGGCGCTACTGAACTGGAGTTCTCCGATACAGAGATCATCGGCTTAAAACTCTTGTCAGGAAAAAGCCAAGGCAGTAAGCGTTTCCTACTGCGCTATACCCTCCAGGGCAAGAAGCGCAGCATTGCTTTGGGACGATTCGGCGATATCGATGTGAGCCAAGCCAGGACCATTGCCCGCAAGTACAAGGCGATGTTGGCAGAAGGCATCGACCCGGTAGCAGAGCGGGATAGCTACAAAACTGAGCCCACCCTTTCGGAGTTCTTCTGGCAGACCTTTTTGCCGCACCTCAAGACCATCGGCAAACGGTCGATCAACAGCGACATTCAGCGGTTTAAACACAACATAGAACCACGCTTTGGGGCCATGCGTTACCGGCAACTCAAGGCGATGGATGTCCTGCAGTTGCAATCGGAGATGGTTCACCCTAACAACCCTCAGCAGACGGCCTACGCGCCGAGTACCGCCAACAGGGTGTTGGCCCAGTTAAAGACCATGGGCAGCTATGCGGTGCGCTGGGGCATTCTGGACACTAATGAGGCGGCCAAGATCAAGCTGTTGAAGGAGGACAATGCCAGGACGCGCTTCCTATCGATTGAAGAGATGAAACGGGTCATTGAGGTGGCATTGCAGGATCGCAATCAAGCCGCAGGCAGCTTCATCGCGATGCTCTACCTGACGGGGGCGAGAAAGTCAGAGGTGTTACTCGCTAAATGGGAACATGTGAACTGGGAGGATAAGACGCTGTTCGTACCTCTGACCAAGAATGGCAAGAGCCGGATCATTTACCTGAGCACATTGGCTATCGATATTCTGGAGAAGCTCCCCAGAATAGCCGGTAATCCCTATGTGTTCGCGAGCCAGCGTATTCGATGTCAGGGCAAGCCCATCGGTGAACCCAGATGTGCCTATGAACGGGTGTTGCAGAAGGCCGGTATCGAAAACCTCGATGAGGTCTGCTTCCATACGGCTCGCCACTCTGTCGCCAGCGCCTTGGTCTCTTCCGGGCAATACAGCCTGTATGACGTCAAGGCACAACTGGCCCACGCCAGCATTCAATCCTCCCAGCGCTATGCAAAGCTGACCTCTGAGCGCAGTCGCAATATCAGCGAAGGTCTCTCGTCTATGATCCAAGCGGAGTGACCGAAAAGGTATTGTTTATAAACAGATATTAATAACCAGACAGCGCTGTCACATCGGCTGTTGGTCCACATTTCACAGTTCCCAGGCCCTTAAGTTCATCTGAGCTTAAGGGCCTTTTTGTTGGAGAGAAACACGATGAAAACTTGTATGGAATGGCCGGAGGAGACATTGCTCGCGGCTTACCCGGCACTCCATGTCTCGGTCATGGAGCAAATTATCGAGCCCTTTTCATCAGTAGAGGAGGCGAGGGCTTTCTGGGACGCGACCGGTTGTAGTCTGGTCATTATCGAGATGACGGACTCGGTGAATGAGTTTCAGGCCATGCCACAGCATACCCAGAATCAGGTGATGTTCGGTTTGCGTTACCCGGAGCAAGAGTTCGCCATATCCGAAGATTGGCGTCTGCTGCTGGCCATTCTCAACGATGAGGGGGCGGGGATTTACCTATTGATCCACTCAGATGCACCGCTGAACAACACCCTGGAGGTGATGCACCATGAGTAATCCCAGCCATAGCGACATCATGCGCAAGTTAAAAGAGATCAAGGGGATTAAGGAGCTGCTGGAGAAGGCCGTGCTCTTGTATGTCTTGCTCACGGATGGCGATCTGCCGGTCTGGTGCTATGCGCTCATCATCGGTGCGCTGGCTTATCTGGTAAACCCGTTCGACGTGGTACCCGATCCCATTCCATTTGCCGGTTATCTGGATGACTTATCGGTCATCACCTCGGCATTAGCCGCACTGCCGGTTAAGTCACACCACCGTCAATCCGCCAAGGACCGAATGAGATCACTGTGACAGTGATGGAGTC
This sequence comes from Aeromonas sp. WP2-W18-CRE-05, assembly GCF_014168615.1. Classification (NCBI taxonomy): domain Bacteria; kingdom Pseudomonadati; phylum Pseudomonadota; class Gammaproteobacteria; order Aeromonadales; family Aeromonadaceae; genus Aeromonas; species Aeromonas sp. WP2-W18-CRE-05. The sequence continues at coordinate 1,817,359 of NZ_AP021917.1, forward strand.
GGTCCTGTCACGCTATCGCGTTTTCTATGACCCTTTATCTATGACCCATCTAGCGATGAACTGGAGATCGCAATCTCCGGTTATCTAACGACGTTGTAAGGAAACTATCATGGCAAGACCCCGTAAAAACCGCGTTGAAGAGACCCCTAAACCTGCCAGCACCACGCCAGCCGACGAGAGCCCTCTCACATCCGGAGCAAGCGGCTGCGCCGAGCCTCTCTCGCCAGCCCTTGCGGCTGACGCCGACAAGGCCAGGCCTGGACCCGGCGACACCGCAGACTCCGTGCCCGGCGGCCCTGCACCCATACACACCTTGCTCAACCATACCGCCGAGAAACTCAGTGCCCGATCAGAAGGGCTGATTTTCTATGCCATCGGTCGTCATGAAGAGAGTGGCGAGCTGTTCCTGAAAATCACCGGCAATCAGGGTGGGGGTCTGCATAGCAAGGAGTGGATTGTGCTGTCGGCGATTGACGATGTGTTGCGCTCCTTGCCCGCAGACAAGCCCTTTAAATCCAGCGTCATGAAGCGACTGTTTAAAGGGGGCAGCGCCAACAATGCCGGATTCTTATCAGCCATTCTGCGCTCGGACGGGCTGAAGTTGATCCAGAAGGCTGACGGCAATCCGATGCTGCACGAACTGGTGCCTGATTACCTTGAGCGCTGGGGTTCGCTAACCAATGAGCTCTCTACCGTAACTTCTACCATCGAATAACCCCTGCATAGTGCTCACCTGTCCAAGGGTGAGCCCCCCTAAACAATCAATCTGAGGTGATTATGACGATCCCATTTGCGGGCGATTTTGCCCTGCCTGTCAGTCAGGCATTGATGAGTATTCTGGACCAGGAACTGGTTAGATCTGGAATGGTGCTGAAGGGAAAATCCAGTCTGGTCTTCAACTTCCGAGACCCGGATTACGGCCCGGTTCGCGGCGGGTTTCATCCGGTAGAAATACGGCTGCTTAAGCATAAAGATCGGTGGCAATTCGATTACGTGACGGACTTTAGCTATCAGGGACCGGAAGAGATGGCTGAGTTGGTCAAAGAGATCGACTTCAACTTTTTGAGCGAAGAATACTACCTGATCCGTTACGGCCAGATGGGGCCAGAGTCGGCCAGGGAGCTCTATACGATGTGGGAGTCGAACTTCGTCAGTTACTACCAGATGGGCGCGTTTACCGTCTCAGTGACTGCGTAACCGTCGCACCGGACAGGAGAGGAACAGGAATCAGCGGCGGTTTGGTTCTGGCAGTGGTGCTGCTGTGTTCACCTTTCCATGCAGGGCAAGGAGCCATGGACTAACCCAACTCGAAACCGGTCAGCGGCTCAGTAGGTTAGTCCATCCCTCGTCTGTTTCAGGTGCCCCTCTCAGCCACCACCCCCAAAACAAGTATCCCCCGGCCCGTGGCTGGGAGGCTTGTTTTTTGTCATCGGCGGGGAGGGAGAAAGACAGATTATGTGTGCATCCCCAATGGGGTTATTCCACTTTGCATTATTTTAATTAAATATCAATAGGTTATGGGGTTTTTCTATTCCGCAGCAGGGATGGTTTGCGCAGTTAGACCCTGAACATCTTTGCCCCCTGAACATCGGTAATCAAGAAAGTTTGAGCAACTACTCATAGTGTGATATTCGCAAATGTTCATCAACTCAATGAGGTGATAAGGTAGGACTCTTACGCATCATGAGTTAGTGTTTTCCACAATCGGAAGTCTGAGCAATTAGGCTTGGGCTAATGGTAAGCCAACAATAAGAAAATACAGATCAGAGGAAGATACAGAATGGGTGACCTTGTTGGGTTTTATGCTTATGCATCTACACCGGCTCAGATAGGGCAATGTATAGAGCAGGCAGTTGAAGACTACAATCGTTCTCAGTCGAAGATAGAGGTCAAGACTTGGAAACAACTGGACATTGTTGGTCACTTCATATCTACAGAGGTTTTGAGAGGTATTGATGAGGCTGACTTTCTTATTGCTGATATTACAACTCTAAATTTTAATGTAACTTACGAGATAGGCTATGCGATAGGCAGTGCGAAAAGAGTACTGCTGACAAAAAATAAAAGCATTGATGCTATGGGAGTAACAATAGAAGAAGTCGGAATATTTGATACACTTGGCTTTTGTGAATATCAAAACTCATATGAGTTAAAGCGACTTATACTTGAGGCTTCAAAAAAAGCACCTCTGGAAATACAAGAAAAGCATAATCGCAAAGCACCAATTTATTTGCTAGAAACACCATTTAAAACAGATTGGTCTGGACGCATAGTTTCCAGAATTAAGAAGTCAGGCTACATTTTTAGAAACTTTGATCCTAATGAGCAACCAAGACTTTCAGCATACGATGCAATAAACCAAGTCGGATCGTCATACGGTGTCATCGTTCCGTTACTATCAAAGATATCTGCTGGTAGTGATAGTCACAATATGAGAGCAGCATTCATAGCTGGTTTAGCAGAGGGTATGCAGAAAGCAATTTGTATTTTACAAAACGGTGATGATCCAGTCCCACTTGATTATCGTGACTTTGTAAATGTCACTTATCATCCGGACGAAATCAATGATTTTATAGCAGAGTTTGCTAGTAATGTGGCACGGGCTTTCCAAGTACAAACAGAAGAACATATTCAGCCAGAACGTTCTTTCTTGAAAAAGTTGAACTTAGGCTCATCATCTGCTGAAAATGAAATGCGAGACTTAAACTCGTATTACTTAGAAACAGATCAATACTTAAAAGCGTTAAGAGGTGAAGCCCACTTAGTGATAGGTAGGAAAGGCTCAGGGAAATCTGCAATATTTCTACAGATTAGAGATATAGAAAGAGAAAGAAATCGAAGTTTAAATATTGTCTTGGATTTAAAACCTGACGGATATAAGTTGATAAAGTTTAAAGAAAGGATATTGTCTTTCTTAGAAGAGGGGACGTATCTACACACAATTACAGCTTTTTGGGAGTATGTTTTACTTCTGGAAATTTGTTATAAGGTTTTAGAAAAAGACAAAAAAAGACATATCCATGATCACACCTTGTATGATGGATATAGACGTTTATCTCAAATTTACAATGTTGAGGAATATGATTCTGATGGTGATTTTTCAGAGCGAATGTCGGGGCTTATGGAAAAAATTTACTCAGAATATGAGTCTTTACATTCGGGTGAAACAAAAGTAAGTCTATCTGCCTCACAGGTTACTGAGCTTCTTTATAAACATGACGTGAAATCATTAAGACAAGAGTTGCTGTCTTATATGGAGAACAAGGGTACGTTATGGTTATTGTTTGATAACATAGATAATGGCTGGCCCACATCTGGTTTAGAGCATAATGATCTTTTAATGATACGCGCCCTGATTGATGCGACTAGAAAAATTGAGAGGGTCTTTGGTAAAAAAGATCTTGATGTAAAAACTGCAGTATTCCTTAGGAATGACGTCTATGAATTGTTGGTTAAGGAAACGGCTGATAGGGGGAAAGAAGCTAGTGTCCTTCTAGACTGGACTGATCCTGATCTATTAAGGGAGATGGTTAGATTGCGCATAGTCGCAAATGGGTTAGATAATAACACTAAGTTTTCTGATGCTTGGTTAAAAGTTATTGTTAGTCACTATAAAGGTGAGGAAACATCACAGTATTTGATTGAAAGATCACTGATGAGACCTCGTTTTTTACTTAATTTGATTAATCATTGCAAAAGCTTTGCTATTAATTTGAATCATGATCTCATTTGTGAGTCAGATATTGATAAAGGTCTATCTGCATATTCTTCAGACCTGCTCAGGGATATAGGCTATGAGTTAAGGGACGTAGCGGCAGATACAGAGAATATTCTTTATTCATTCATTGGGTGTAAGTCAGAACTCAGCGAAGACGAGGTCATAATAATGATCTCAAGCAGTGAGGATAATGATGGGAAGGCAAGAAGAATTTTTAGTTTGTTGCTTTGGTATGGATTTTTAGGAATCAAGATTAATGATGATGAACCTAAGTTCATATACGATTTCTCTTATAATAAAGAGCTTATGGATGGCGTAAAAAACAGGTCCAAGTCGTGTACAATATGCATTAATCAAGCATTTTGGCCTGCGTTGATGATCAATTCATAAAATATTTTCATGGGAAATAGTGGACAGAACATTTTCGGACGAGTTCTGATAGCCCAAGAAAATGGAGGTTTTCCAATGGAGTGTTTTCGGATCGATGAAAGCGGATATACTGGTTTTGATTTGTTAAATGCTGAACAGCCCTTTCAGGGCGCTGCTACAATTGCGATCAGCGATGAGCATGCTAGGTCTCTCATAAATACACACTTCCCGGGGCTACAGGCGCCAGAACTCAAATACAGGTCGCTTGCACGAAGACCTAAGAACCACCCCCGACTGCTCGCTTTGCTCAGTGACGTCCTGAAAAACTACAAGTGTGTAACATACGTCTGTGACAAGCGTTTCCTGCTGCTGCTGATGTTCGTGGACTACGCAGTCGAGCCGTTCTACTACGAGCGGGGAATAAATTTCTATGCGGACGGACAAAATTATTCGCTGGCATCGCTTCTGTATTACGTTGGCCCTACGCTGTTGGGTAAGAATGCCTTTGACATGCTGCTGGCAGCCTTTCAGCGAGCAATGAAAGAAAAGACCCCAGAGGCGTTGTCCGATCTCGTCATCGCAGCACGCAACACAAACTGGCGTGAACTACCAGAAGCCCTTGGACCATTGGCGTTCCATGCGGCACCCTCTTGCCTGTCAGCGATAGCAACACCAGGAGTCGGTACCGATGCTGCTTTCATCGTGTTGCAGTCGCTAATTAGCCGGATGGAAGTCATGTCTGAAGGACCGTATCGGGTTGAACACGACCAGTCAAAAAACCTGCTTACTTATCATGATCTGCTCGAACGGTACATTAACCATGATGACGAGGTCGAGTTCCGGCAGACAGAAATCGCCAGTATCAAGTTCCCGCTTAAACTTGTGTCAGTCAGTCAGGTTGATTCAAAGACCAGTCCAGCTGTTCAGCTGGCTGATGTGATGATCGGTGCGGCCATTGAAATGACGAATAGCTTAAAGATGAAGCAGCCCAGAGGGTTGGACCCAGAGATGGTATTAGCGCTATACGCGAATGAACAGCTCATACATTTGCTCCCGTCGCTAGACTTCGAGGCACAACGTCGATTTCGGAAAGGGACGCAGGCTGCAGAGGTAATCGACTACTTTTCGCAGTTTAGTGATTGAAGAAGGTTGCAGCCTAACAACGCGCAGCAACCGATGCGAAACAACCGTGCGACCGAGCTCAGTGTCGGGATATTGTATGGACGGTTGGCTTCGCCGTTGTGTTGTTAGCTATGACGTCACACATCACTTTCGAATGGCGTGGAAAGCAGTATAACTGCTCCACTAGAAGCGATTCTAAACACCCATCCAGCCGTTTTCCCCTGCGTTGTTGCCATTCATGCCCATGGGTCACACTGACAGGCTATTGGGCGTCTAAAACGGCTCTGGGGGTGAGTATTCAGGAGCACATGCCATCATCACAGAGCCTGTAAAAAGAGAAGGGGAAGCAACCATTATGTTGCTTCCCCAATCGCCTTATTACACTAACCAGATATTGCTATATCAATCAGTCGGTTATCACCTCATGACTCGGCGCATCCTGCGTGATTTGCGCTATCTCGGTCTTGGGGTTATTCAACCGGCTTTGGAGCTGTGGCATGTCCTCGGGCTTGAACAGCGCCCCCAGCTCTAACCCTGGGCACTCTTGCAGGATCACCCGCACCAGGCGGACGGTGCGCGTCGTCACCGGTACACACTGCCCGACCAGTTTGGCGCGTTTGGCGGACTTGCAGTCATCCACGCTGGTTGGGCAGCCATTGATGGTCAGCCATTCGGCCAGCTCATCGTACCCCATCGTTTTCGTCATACCGAAGGCGGACTGGGTATAAGCACGCAGGAAAACCCGCTTTAGGATGCCAAGCGAACCTTCATCCGTCACACGCATTGGCAATCCTTTTATCGACGTCTTGCAGACGAAGTAATCCTCCCAGCTCTCCCAGTCATTGAGGGTCTTCAGGCAGTTCGTTCGCCGCCAGTTATCGAATACCACCCGTTGCTCCATAGCGGCTGCTACCGTCGGCCAGGGGCGTGTATCAAAGCAGATGTGTTCGGTGCCTAGCACGCTCTGCATTGATGGCAGCATGGGTTGCCGCTTGAAGTCGAACTCAAGATTCAGGGTCTTTGACCTGCTCACTGAGACGAGATCGTGTTCATTGATCCACATTTCAGCCGTAGATATTAAATGGTCACTCTCGACTTTTTGACCGGGGGTACGATTCAGATACAGGTCAAGCATGTACGCCTGATGCAGCTCCTTAGAGCAGGGGGGCTTAACCCCAGCCTTGGCCAGGATCTGGGGCTGACCCTCAACGCCTTCGGGAGTAAGTTGACCACGAGTCTTCATCGCGATGACCTGTTTAACCTGATGTTTTTGCTCCAGCATCCGAAAGCCAGGGCCATCCAGTCGCTCGCCCAGTTCCTGAAAGCGGCGGCATATCGGGCCATTCAGCACAAGTTCGTCATAGGTTGCATCGGTGAGAAAGCCATCCGTCGTGACGCTCACTACGGTTCGGTGAGCGGGGATGGAAGCCAAGACTTCCCCGAGTACGGCACGGATCAGACCGGTTGTATGCGCGGCAAAAAATGCGTTGGTGATGGCTGAGCGCTCAATGGGCTTGCTCAATCCACTGGATGTATCGAAGGCTGACTTGCCCCTCAGACCTTGTGCCAGCTTGCCATAGAGAGAGTTACCAATTTCTTTCCAAAGCAGCTCTTCGAAGGATTTCTTCACATACGATTGGCGTTTTTCCCGAACCTGCGAGACAAAGGGCTCAAACAGGCGCTGCGTCGTATCTGTCCAAGGGATGATGACACCTTGATGTATCTCAATCTGGCAACCCATGCGGAGTGCGACCTCGATCTCCGGTGCGGTACAGAGCGATTCACCAGTGAGGGGAAACAGCAGGCCAATTTCAGTACGCACCGGTAGGCTGGGATAACGTGTCCCGTATGGAAATCTATATTTAACGCGAGCAAGACCAAAGACATGGCCACAGAACTCGGCTGTGTTGGTGGTCATTCGCCCTCGCCCATAATCAAGGGGAAAAAGGTCAACGAGCCCTGTGGTATAGGCTCCGCTGAGGTCAAAATCGTTGAAGAGCGATAGTGGGGTCGGGCCACCCCAAAAGCATTCATTCCGTCCACCGTGGTAGCAATCGATGGCAAAACCCTCGAATAGCTTTGCTTCAGGGGCCATTTCCCGGGCCTTCTTGGTCACAGGTCTGGATGCATTCTTGTTCCATCCAGTTTGCACCACCTCATGAGTTCCAAATAGCTGATCCCGGTCTTGGCCCGTTTCGCGCAGATGTTTCAGGAACACCGATGTGGCGCAGCCTCCAATCGTCTTTGGCAGGGATGAAAGCCCCAGTGTCTTAGCGAATGCATGGAGTTGTAGGCCATATTTGACTGCAATTTCGGCATCGCGCAGGGCATAAGCTTCAAAGGCTGCCTTGTTGCTGGCAAGTAGTTCATCCATGCGATCAATAGAGTGACCCGCAGGGAGAGACAATTTGGGTAAGCCAATGAGTTCACCAACGGCTGCAAGGCCCGCACCACCAGGGGTGTGTAACATAGTATCGACAAAGGTGATCAAGGTTCGTTGGGCTTTACGCTGCTTGTCTCGCAAAATCAGCGGGGCAGGTTTGGCTTGACGGTGCAAGACGTTCTCAAGATCGATGCCATAGGCATTGTTTACTGACGCCACTGTTCGGCGAATGCCATTAACCTGAGTTTTGAACTGCCAGAAGTCGCCAAACGAGGCAAGGTCTGCCCGCAGGAAATGGGCATACACAAAGACATGTTTCGGCCACTCCGTGAGTAACCCTTTTTCCTTACATACCACTACGATGTGGCCGAGGAATTTATCGAAACTCAGGCGATCAGATATCCGATTGGATGCGGGGTAAATGATGTCTGAATGTTCTCCTTTCTCTGTCATAGCAAAGAACTGGTAGGAGAGAATGTCGTTACGCTTTGTCGCGGGATTGTAAACGTACTCGCTGTCTATGCCGATATGGAGCCTAGCCCCTTTGGCCGGGGTTACTGTCTCTCCCGGTTTGAGATAATGCTGAGTGCGTAACCGCAGTGCCTTGTTGGTAGAATTCTCCTGCACGGGTAGCAGGTAATCAGGTATGTCGGGGTCTCCCGCAATCACATCAGAACTCAGGCCATCTATCATCCAGTCAGGAAGGCGTGAGGGAGCATTCATGTACTGGCAGGGGTCGAGTGCGCTTTCAATCGCGAGCGCCAATGCACTCTGGTGTTGCTCGTCGTTGAGCATGCCGTAGTCATCGGGAAGGGGGCTGTTATTAAGCTCCGGCAGCAGGTCGGTATCTGCGTAGGAAAAGTTCACCGCCGTGTCTCCAGCATTATGTGTAGGTTGTTCTTGTCTTTTCATGCGTGTTGGCTCGTAAAAAAAAGGGCCTCCTTGGAGACCCTTTATTGAAAAGGAATACGGTTAGGCGCTTAGCTGGCGTTCGATAGCCTCCATGTCCGCATCAAGTTCTTCTTTAGAGTCGCATGCAACCCACAGGGGCTTGGTGTCTGGCAACAGAAGGGAAATACTTATCCAGACATTGGCGTCTTTTACGATCGGGGTGCAACCGGCAATCAGGTCTGTTGCGACCAGTAACTTCTTGGTTCGGATGAACTTGCGCTTCTTTTGCTTGAGCACGAGACTAGAGACCTCTTTGAAGCGCTCCTCGATTTCTTGACGGTCACTGCTCCTGTACATAATGGCCGGGTATGAGTTGCTGTCGGACCATGCCATCAGCGCATGTGGCTGGTCGGGATCATTGAGCTGCATGTGTGCAACGCGACTGATCGTGCCGAGGTTCGTCAAACCATCGTTCACTTTGATGAATGCACCTACGATTTGGTAGACAGCAGCATGTTGGGTGTTATTTGTGCTCATGAGAGCCTCCTGTAGTTAGGGTTGTTAATTTAGGTTTTGCAGTTGTTTACGTTCCCACTTCTCCACTTCACTTAGTGGGAACCGGGTTTGCCGACCGATGGTTACAAACGGGGGTAGCTTCTCAGGGGCGATGATCATCTGCTTATCGATGGTGCTTTTACTGACGCGCCACCGCATAGCTAGTTCGCTTCGTGTCAACATATGTACATCGTCCATCGCAACCTCTCGTTTGTGCTGTTCGTTCGACTGGATTGCAGTATTCAGAAGTTGACCCCCCAAAGCATTGACAACACATGCATTGCGGAATTTTGTGCATTTTGGTTGCGAATGGGTCTTTGTGGCGTTCCGCGCAACTCAACTGCAACACGCTGTGGGCAGTGATATGTCTTCAGAGAGCCATTGCTGTTGAGTGGCATTGATATGAGGGAGTAAGTGGGTCGTGGTGCGTTGCTGATATCGCATCGCCATCTGTAGTGATGAGTGGTTCAGGGCCTGTGCAACCATGGCAATGTCACCCGTCTGTAGCATCAGTTCCGTGGCAAAGGTTCGGCGGAGATCATGAATGCAAAGGTCACTGATCCCTGCTGCAGCACAAATCCGCTGAAAGGCATGCCGTGGGTAGCTCATGTACCCCGAAGAGGATTGGGAGGAGGGGAAAAGGAACCTCTGTTTGTTGACCAGTAGTTGCTGTGTTTCGATGAGCCTGATGGCATGAGACGTCAGGGCCACTTGGTGAGGTAATCCATTCTTGGTCGTAGGCAGGATCAGGTAAGCCTCATCGAGGTGCAAGTGGGCTTGTTCTATGGAGCACACCTCCCCAATTCGCATCCCTGTGTAGAGAGACAGTAATAGCGACCGACTTGCTTCCGAGTTTTGGGCATAACATGCATCGATAAAACGTGACCGTTCATCAAGGCTCAGGATCCGCTTGCGTTCATTATTTTCCTTGAGTTGCCGTAACCCATTCATCGGTGAGACAGAGAGGTATCCGTGCTCCACGGCCAAGGTCAGCATCCTTGACAGGGCAGACAAGATCTTGTTCACGGTGGCAGGCTTGAGGTGTTCAGCAAGTCGCCTTTGGAAGGCCAAAATGGTTTGGCGATCCAGTGTTTTTAGACGACAGCTTCCAAACTCCGGCAGGATGTGTTTTCTGACCTTGGACAGCTCTGACTGCGTATTGCGCTTATGCAGTTGCATATCGTCGAGGTAGGCGGTTTCAAAGATCTCTTGGAGGGTTTTGTTTTGTCCCAAGGGATACGTATTGCGGGCAAGTTTATGGAGCCTCGCATGCACCTCGTCCCTGGCTTCTTGTATGGAGAGCTGCGGATAGGTGCCAATGGTCTCGAAGACCCGTTTGTAACGATGAGTTGTGTCGAAGACGAAAGACGTAGATAGAGCGTACCGGTACACGTATAGCTGCCTTACGTCAGCATCACGATATACCTGCTGCTTGCCATTGGCTGGCGGTGGTAAGGTCTCAAGAGCTCGTTTTGTCAGTTTCAGAGTAGTAATGGACATAGATCCTCCTTCAGAAAAAGGAGGATGCTAGGCCATCGAGGATGGTTACATCATTGACATCACATGCATTCAGGAAATGCCATTTTTGTTAAGTAGCATTCTCATTATTTTTCGGCTCAGACAGGAGTGGTCCATTTTTTCCGATAATCTTATTAAGATTACGCCGCATCACTCTATTTTCATGCCGGGTTTTAAGGTTGTCGAGTTTCGGCCTAGAAGAGAGGTCGATTGGTGTGGCACCTTCATAAACAAAAACATCATCACAAATGCTTATCAAAACAAGCAATAGGTTGTTTATAGTGTATGTAAAGGGCTTCCCTGGCGTACTGTATAGTGCTGAGACGTGTTCCCAATTTCTTTCCAAATAATATATGACTAACTTGATGTATAGGTTTCTTGTGATAGTTCGAACGGCACTGTTGGGTTTTTTTGTTCCTTGGAATCGCTCGTTCCTCATGTTTGAAATTGCATATGCATCAGGGGATTTAATCCGCGACCTGTGGTCTTGAAGTTTCCCAACATCGGCGATTTTTGTCAGAACCTGGAAAGCTGCGATGCTAAAAACCGTTCCTATAAACCCGGCTTTATCAATTGCGTAGGCAGTGGAAGTGTTTACATCTATCTTAGCTAGCACACGAATCGCATGCTCAATAAACAGTCCTCGAGCAAAGTGCGCTTTTATTTTCATTCTCTTTGTTTGATCACTTTTAATTTTAATATATGAGGGAATGTCTACTCTATCTAAGAATGATATCAGCAGGGTGGAAAGGTTTGTTGCGTATTCGGTGAGTTCATTATGCTCAGGATAATAATAGGCATCCGTTGTTGATTTATAAACTTGGTCGCACTTTTCAAACTCATCTAATAGTGCAACGTACAAGCGTTTAGTTTCTCCAGTTAAACTTTCTCTTACGTCAGTTTTTCCAAAAAGGCTTAAGCAAAAAGAAATTAAATTTTCGAGAGTTTTTGCCTGCACATTAGTCTTTTTAACACTTTCGGCATGAAGGTAGTGCAGGTATTTACTAAGTAGCTCTAAGTTGTAGTATTGTTCTAGACGAGAAGTTTTACTCGCAGAGTAAATATATATGGACTGCTTCTTTAACGTAACTTTATCGCCAGTGACGTCAAATACGAGATCAGGGGAATAATCAGGGTGATTTTCAAGAACGTATGTGATATCTGGGTCGTTATCATCAATTAGACATTTGTGCTGCATAAAAAATCCTAAGGTGAGAATAACAGCTTCTAATAGTATTTTTCTTTCTGACACCAAAAACACGATGTCGTGGCCGCAGTGAAAATCCGTTGTATGCATCTATGTTTTTGCAATAATCTTCCCTGTCGTATTATCCAACCGGTATTGTGAAATAGACCCATCCACAATGTATTGAATCACTGCCAGAGCGCTTTCCAGCGGAACATTAAACCACTCCTTCGGGGTATAAATTTGTCCGCAATGGCTCTTGAGTTTCACATTCAAGCGCCTCGGAGCAAAAAATCCATGCACCAAGGCCTCCAATTTTTGTGCATTTAGGTTAAAACATTGGTTGGTTGCAACAATCTTGACCGGCGCTTCAAGGAAGGTGCTATCCAACTCTGCGTTTTTGATCCGATCTTCCACTGACGTTTCGGTAAAGCCTATCTTATAGAGATCTTGCTTGTAGGGGCCGAGTACCGGATCAGCACTCAACGTCTTGAGGATGTAAACAATACCGGTCGGCACTGCCTCTTGAGATGGCTGCAAAGACTGTCCATGCAACACCCCTTTTCGGCCTTCTTTATCGCGCACCAAGCCATGGGTTAACGATAGATAGAGCATGTGCATTTCCGTGCCATTCTCAAACACCAAATGAAGCCTGGCGTTGTATTCGGTGTATTGCGCAAGACGCTCACCTTCACTGACAACATAGCCGACCAATCCATTGAGAATGAAGAAATCCCCCTTGGCTATTTTCAATTTGTGAGCGAAGCGAACCAGATTGAAGGAACCTGCCTGCAATCCCTCATGGAAAGCAGCAAACAGCGGGGCAAAGCGGGGAAAATCCGCGCATGGCTGGCGCTGAGCAATCTCATCTGGTTGCTCTTTTTTCTCGGCAGATATGTGCTGAAAGTTAAAAATATCGGGTTCATCAAAATCGAGTAACCCATCATCATCATCGGCGAAAATATCCGCCAGTGAGGTCACCAATTCAGATTTATCGATGCATGCCACCGGATCAGATTCATCAGTCAAACCTGGCTCACACTGCCCATTAACGGCATGACTTAACAGCCCGAATTTATCTTGTGCCTGCAAATGTTCGCACTGTGCAGGATTCGCCAAAATCCCCTTAAGTCGTCTTGCCAGCAATTTCTCATCGAGTTGCGCACCACCTCCCTCATCGGGCAACCGGCCATGCAGTTCATAAAACGCGCTAATTTCAGCAAACTGTGCGCTGGCGAGATCGATGGGAGCCGCTTTGGCTTTCAACGGTTGCACATCCAGTAACCCCAGGTCATCGTCTTCACCGAGGATATCTCCCAAGCTCGACTTAGTAGAGAGCCTGGCTGTCGATAAGCGGATCATTTTAACGTCCCTGTGCTGCCATCTGTTGTTGCTTCATCTTGCGTACAAAGGCTAACGCTTCTGCATAGCGCACCTCAATCTGATCACTCGCATTAAGCGATGGCTCACGCCCGTGCTCCCGAGTGAACTGCTTGATCTTGGGCCAGAGGATCACCGCCTCTTCTTCAGATACCTGTGATTTGGTTGCACTTACCGCCTGTTGGATCGTTTTCAGCATGGCTGCGGTAACTTGCTTTGACAGGATCTCATAAGCACCGTGGAACGGATTAACGGTATCGATGAGATCAATATTCAAATTGTCGATGCAGAGGAATTTCTCACCCATTTTCAAAAACTGTTTACCCGCCACACCACTTCCAGTGCTGCCATCCTGATGACCTGCTTCACTACCTAAATCGACGTCCGCACCTTCTGGCAAGTCTTTGCCATCAATCAAGCCTCCCTGTTGGTTGATCAATATGGTTTGCAGCAATCCTTGCCGTACCTGTTCCTGCTCTTCCTCGCTCAGTTCTGGGTAGAGGGTCTGGATCACCTGAGGTAGCGCCACCTGTGTCACAGCTTCAATTGGCGTGGTATCTGTGATCGCCTCTTTAACCACTTGCTCTTTGGTTAAAAGCGCAGCCATCAACTCATTCCTGTCACCATTCAAAATATCCAATACCTTCTGAGAAACGGGGGTAGCCGTAGTGTCATCGATAATCAGGGTATTAGGCGGCAGTGGTTTACCATCCCATTGGGAACGGGGCTTGAACTGAATGCTGGGAGCGAGGATCTGCTCCATCAACAGCGAAGTCGTGATTGCTTTGAGCATATTGTTTACAGATGCCCGAACATCCTCATCTTGCGCATCAGGTTGGGCGATCAGATTGGTAAATTGAGCATGCCTCTTGCCCTTGCAATCACGGGTCGCACGGCCAATTATCTGCACAATTTCGGTCAACGAACTGCGATAACCAATGGTCAACACATGTTCACAGTAAGGCCAGTCAAACCCCTCCTTGGCCATTCCCAAGGCAATGATGATATCCATATCATCGGCCTGTTTGATATCTCGTAAATAGGCCTGAACTTTTGGTCGCTCAGTAGCATTGTCATCTACCAAGTTGGCCACTTTCAGCATCCGCCCATCTTTGGCAGTGATATACAAAATGCCCGATTCCGGGTCACGCATGGCAACCTCACCCAACACGTCGAGAATGGCATCTACCTCACCGTGCTTGTCCTTGGTCGATTCACCTGAATTGACGTTAGGGATATGGATGATGGTTTTCTTGCTGGCATCAAGCACATCAGGCAAAGCATCGATATAACGCCCCTGATAAAAGTGGTAACCGATGCCAAGGGATTTCAGGTACTGGTAGCCATTGAGTTGTTCGTAGTAGGTATAAGTGACCTTGGTAAACTTGGCCTCATCCTCTGCGAGCAGGATCGGAACTGTATCACCGCGGAAATAAGACCCCGTCATCGCGACAATATTGGCGCTCGACTTATTCATCAGATCATCGATCAGGCCCCCCAACCGGTTATCACCATCTGCGGACACATGGTGAAACTCATCGATGGCCACAACACAGTCATTGAAGACGGCCACTGGTAACTTATCAAACGCAAACCGCAGAGTGGCATGGGTGCAGACCAGGATGCGATCGTCGCCGTTCATAAAGCGCTGAAAAGCGTTGACCTTGCCGCTGTCACTACCATCAACACAGAGATTGTTTTCTGCGCTCACCACCCAATCTGCAAAAAAGCCATATTCGGTTAACTGCGTATTCTGGAAAGATCCACCGATGGACTTTTCTGGCACAGCCACGATCACCTTGCGCAGCCCTTGACGCTCTAACTTGTCGAGCCCCAGAAACATCAAAGCACGAGACTTGCCACAAGCAGGCGGTGCCTTAATCAACAAATACTGGCTATTACGCTCGGCAAAGGCACGTGCCTGCATCTCGCGCATCCCCATTTCGTTTAAGCTGGCACTCTGGCCTGTCTGGCCGTACTCGACATGCAACAAATTGTTCATCGTGAACCCTTCCAAATAATGGTGACACAACGCAGGCCCTAAGCCTGCGTCATTGATCAATTTCCGACGAGAGCCTCGTAACGAGCCAAGAGGCAACTTAATCGTTCTGTTGCATCTTTAAATGGTCGATCGCGGTAAAGACGATCAACAGCTCTGTCAAGCGCCTGATGTGCTGCCAACAATGCAGTAGGCATTTTGTCCGGATCATAGAGCTCAGCAAGGGTACGCCCAGGGAACTCTGCTCGGGTTAGCAAGACCTCTTCAGCAAGAAATTCAATTTCTTTGCGTTGCAATTCTGTCTTTTCAGGCCAAGGGAATGTGTTATATACGACAGATGACGAGTAACTATATCGACTTTCTAGCCGCCCAGTAACCAGCCTCATCCAATCATTATGCATAAGTGAAGATAATACGCCAAATTCATATAATGTCCCGTTAGGAATTATATAATTTCGATTTGTTGAAACCACATTTGAATCAAATATTCCAAGTGGAACATAAAGTCTTCGTTCCGAAGAGACACTTGGCACCAAAATATATTCCCCAGACTGAGGGTGCCTATTCTCATCGAATAAATGAGGTGTGTTTGCTTTTTTCTTTGTACTCGCTTTAGGGCTTCTCATTCTAAAGTCCTTGACAGCTTGAACTCTTTCAAAGACTAGTGGAGATTTTTTCAATTCATTTTCGTTAACATCAACAAGCCATAAGCACCATCTTTCGATACCATTTATAAACTCATCAGCCCCCAATACCTTTTTCAATAGTTTCTCTGATTGAGGTTCATTAGTGATTAAGCCCTCATATTCATTGCGATTTAGCAACAAATTACCACCGTCAGTAGGTTTATTCCCGAATAATAGTGGTGGAACATCGGATACTATAGGGGTGTTTTGTGGTGTTACTGCAGTATTGTTGCCCTCTATAAGGTACGGGCTTATATTCCTCACTCGTTCATATTGTAAATCATCTTCAATTTGACGATAGATGTGACATTGCTTAGCGATTGATGAAAGACCGACAATGACTACATGCACGGCTGCTTTATCCCGAGCATTATTTGCCCATGGAAATGTCGGATAAGCAAAATGGATTCGCAATCCAAGCTTAAATATTGCTGGCCATAATGTAGCGACCTGTTCACCCTGACAAATTGAATTTGTTGATACTAAAGCAAGCTCTGAGCGAGAATCTTTTATATATTTAGCACCTTTCCAAAACCAACAAGCAACGAAATCCAAAGCACCTAATGCTTTGAATCCATCAAATACCGCTTGCATATCCGCGCGTTGTCCATCACTACGTCCTAGAGTCCCCAAAAAGGGCGGATTGCCGATGATGTAGACCTCATCTTCAGGACCTTTGGGACATACCAAATTCCAATCCAGCCGCAGGCTATTACCGCTGTGAATATTGCCGCTTTCGCGCAAAGGGAGTGCCGGGGGAGCAAAACCAAACTCCTGCTGCCACAGGCTGTTAAGCTGGTGCTCTGCCAGCCATAGCGACAAACGGGCAATCTCACAGGCAAAATCATCTATTTCGATGCCGTAAAATTGCGACAGATGCAGCCCACTCATTGCAAATCCTTGTGGGTCCACTTCCTCTAGCGCTTTGATCGCGGCCATCTCAAGCTTGCGTAGTTCCTTATAGGCAACAATCAAGAAGTTACCCGAACCGCAGGCCGGATCGAATACTTTGATCTTGCCCATTCGAACCAATAAGGATTGCAACCCTTTAGCACGTTTACTCGTTGCAACCTGTTGCTGTTTATCGAGTTCAGCCTGCAACGAGTCCAGAAACAGCGGTTGAATCACCTTCATGATATTACTGTAGGAGGTGTAGTGCTGGCCCAGCCGACTGCGCTGCTCTACGTCGATAACGGCCTGGAACATGCTGCCGAAGATATCAGGGTTGATTTCACTCCAATCCATGGTGCCGCATTCAAGCAGGATCCGGCGGCCTTTCTTACCCAGTTCAGGGATTGGTTGATCCGAAGAGAACAATCCGCCATTGACGTAGGGGAATGCCGTCAGATGCACAGGCAAATTTTGCCGCTTAGCACTGCCTGGTTCGCTATTGAGCACCGTGAACAATTGATCGAGGAAGAAATCCAGATCGCGACTATCTTCTTCTGTGTAACTCTGGATGGCAGAAGTAAACTGCCCTTTGCCAAAAATGCCCGTATCTTCGGCAAACAGGCAAAACAGCAAGCGAGTCAAAAAGACGTTCAGAGCGTGGATGTCAGCAGGCTGGCTAAGGTCATTTTGAGTGCGGATAAGATCAAACAGCTTGCCCATTTTCTCAGCAGCTTTGACATCGGCAGGATTTTCGCTGCTGACGATAGCCTTCTCAAGGCCTACCAGCGGCAGGAAGAAGCCATAGTTGCTGTGCAGCTCATCCAGATCAATATCGAGTAACTCTTTGCTTAACGTATCCCACGCCAGAAACCGAATAAAGTCGGTAACCAGCACAAAACGAATCTTATTTTTGGCGATACCAGGATCGCTTAAGCGCGTTTCCAACAGCACATTGAGATCAGAACCTTCTACTACGGGCTGGAAGTAAAGTTTGTTCTTCAGCGCAACATGGCACGCTTCTTTGGCAACGTTTCGAGCCCCTCCTTGACGAACCTGGGTTATCGTCGCTTTCGGAAAATCGAATGCGCTCAAAAAGCCGTAAATAAACTCATCGCGATAGAGCTCACTGGTAAGTTGCTCCGCGAATTCAACTTCGAAGTGCGACACTCGCCTATGCCGCCTGACGGTACTCTTCGAATACCTTGACAGGCTGCCTGAATCCGAGACATTTCCGAGGTCGTAGGTTGAGCCACTGCTCCGCTCTCCTGACATCCTCGTCCGTGACCTCTCTCAGGTCTGTTCCCTTTGGGATAAACTGCCTCAACAGCCCATTGCTGTTCTCGTTCAGACCGCGCTCCCACGAAGAGTAAGGGTGCGCAAAGTAAGTCTCGGCACCCAGCGCTTCCTCTATCGCCTTGTGTTCGGCAAACTCGCCGCCGTTGTCAAAGGTGATGGTATGCACCTGCTCGATGTAGGGCGTTAACATCTCGATTATCGCATCCCGCACCACCCCAGCCTGTTTGCTCGCGACCCGCTTGACCAGATAGAGCCGGCTCTTGCGCTCCACCAGGGTGACCAGTGCACCTGTGCCTTGCTTGCCCAGCACCGTGTCCGCCTCCCAATCACCGAGCCGCTCCCGGCTATCGACGATAGCCGGCCGTTCATCAATAGAGCGGGCTTCCTTGATGGGAGAACGCAGGCTGCTCGCCCCCTTGCGGTAGCGCTTGTGGCCCTGGCGCAGATGGCGGTACAACTGGCCACCCCGGGCTTTGTCGGCGGCCACATGGCGGTATATCCACTCGTGACTCACCATGAGGCCTATCTGCTTGCCCACCGCGCTTATCTGCTCCGGGCTCCACCACCAGGCGAGTGTCAGCTCGACAAACTGGATGACATCGGCAGATAGCCGAGATTTGGCCGCACTGGCCCGTCGGTGGGTGGCGTGCTGATGCGCATTGTCTGGCTGGTAGCCCTGCGGCCCGGCGTTACGACGCAGCTCCCGGTAGAGGGTGGAGCGATGAACGCCAATGGCGCGTGCGGTGGCAAGGATGGACATCCCCTGTGCGCGAAGCACCGATAACTGGTATCGTTGCCCCTCGGTCAACTGCTGATAGCTCATGGTGATACTGCTTTTACTTTGGCGAGCAGAAGGGTACCACCAATCAGCAGTTGGCCACCTCTCGCCATTCATCCATGAGTGTCGCACTTATTATCTGAATTCCCGCTCGAGTTGTTCAAAAATCTTCGCCTGGTTGACGGCCATTGAATGTCCTAGAAAACAAGATGATACGAGTTGGATAAAAAGGGCGAGGCGGCAACGGCCAATGGTTAAGACAGCATCATTGCCAATTGGGCATGATACAACTCACGAGCAGTAAAAAAAGCCCTAGCGGGGTGAAATTTGGGTTAGATCAAAAAAAAAACGAGCGTCAATTGATTAGATATCAATCAATTGATTACCAATAGTGCATATCTTCAACATAATACTTGCAGCCTCGTATTTGATTATCCCCAATAGTGCTCTTACACCTTGTGTTTTTGGTGTGATAAAACAGAGAGTTACAGCTCACCCTATGGGCGCAAATGGGGTTCGTTGCGCTTGGGGTTACTCACACGGTTGTACGCTGATGCAAGCCGAAAAATGGGCAACTGTAACCGCTCTCTTGGCGGTCTTCATGTACAGAACCTTAAGCGGCAAGCGAATTAATAATACCGTCTAACGTGTTGTTTTGCTTGGATTTTCTCTGCCTACTCTTTTTGCCGTTTTTGGATAAATACACCATTGCCCACTCCAACTTCTCTGTTATTTCCTGCCACGCACCATGGATGATGCTCGCCAATATCGGCATTAACCAAAGCGCGCTGTTTTTGGCAATCTTCAGCATCGATAACTCCGCGCTGCCAATCAGCGTCAGCGCCAGCCGACGTTTGACCAGCAAGGCCAGCAAACTAGCCCAGATCAAGCCTTCCGCTATCGCTTTTTGTCGTGTCGCGAACGCCTTCAACCGGTTATGTGATTTCAGCTCTTTGAACAACAGTTCGATCTGCCAACGGCAACGATACAATGCCATCACCTTCTCGGCTGGCCATCGCTCACGCGGAAGATTGGTCATCCATATACAGAACCGTTTTTCCTCTGCAAACCAACGTCTTATGAGTCGATATTTATACTTTCCCGAACTCACATCCAGATCCAGAACCTCGGCTCTGCAGCTTCTCCGATCGATATCCTTGAGCTTTTTTCCGAGTAACTTGGGCATTTCCCTGCCGTCCTGTCGGTAAGCTGCCTGTACTTTGGGATTGAGATTTTGACTCCCTCTGACCAGATAGCTTCCTTTGGCTTTGGTCACATCAGCAAAGTACTCGCGGCTGATGTAACCGGCATCCGCCAATAACAGTTTGTTATTTAACGAATTTGCGGCCGGAAGATGCTTGCGCTCCGATTCGGTATCCGCCGTGATACTCATCGATATCGGCGACTGGTCCAGCAAGGACATGGTCATATGACACTCTACCGCAGCGGGGCTGTGCTTATTGAATCGGCCCGGGAAATGTTCTGCCAATTGCGGATGTAACGCGAATGACGACCCGTCCTGCAGCAGTACCTGCTCAAAGCCTGCCAGTCCGTGGGCGTCCGGTAGACACTCCTTGAGGCGTAAGGCGATGGCTCGTTCAACCAGTGCGCGCATGAACAAGGGAAAACCCTGCTTGCGTAACTGGTTGTGAAAGGGTTTATACGCTATTTGGTCAGTATCATGGAGCTGCAACGCATTGAAATGGCGATGCAAACCAGCAATACCATCCACCTTGTCGCAACCAAGCCCTGAGAGCAGAGCCGGGAGTAGTCTCGCAGGCTGGATATCCCGGAGTCGCTGACAAAAACCGGTAAATTTACCGATCCGGTTGAGTTCAGAAGAGCTAAGAAGTTGCTTGAGGTACTGGGTTGCATTGATAATAGTCATGGCTTCGGGCGTGTCGGTTTTTTTTTGCGATTAAATCAGATCACAAACGAAGCCTTTTTTCTATCTATTTCAATTGGTTGTAGCTAAAGATCCTGTACATGTGGCGGTCTTAGGCAACTGCTCGCTCCACCATGCTGGTCGATTTGTCTATTCGCTCGGCTACCTGTTTAAGGGTCAAGGCCGGTTCGGCTACCAAGATAGTCAACACCGCATCCGACGTTTTTACCCGCATTTCTACCGGCGTTTCTACCCTCATTTTTTTTCTAGCGGTGTGGGCTGAGATATCGGTCTGCAAAGGATTGCATCGATGGGGTAATCCCCTCATCTTTGCGAATTCTGTGATAAGCGGTATGCGATGGCCTATGACGGGGTGCGATTTGTTGCGAACTTACGGTGTTACTCGTTCCATCTGCTTGCTATTTCATGCAATGAGATGCAAACGAGTTCCTTTGATTTAAAATCCCTCGACGTTCGCGTCGTGCCGGTTCGATTCCGGCCTCAGGCACCATTAAAATCAAAGAGTTACTAAGGCCACTAGCAATAGTGGCCTTTTTGTTACTAGCTAATTGACAGCCAGAATGGCAGCGACCTGAAGAGTCGGTTCATCTCTTGAATCTGCACGTGCCAAGCTACGACACCCTGGTGTGAACATCAAAGAGCCTGCTCGATGGCAGGCTCCTGAGTGCTTCCCAGAATTATCTAGAGTTCCGAGATGATGGTCGACACCTCTTCTGCTCCGTGTCTTATCTCCTCCATCACTTTTGCAACGTCATCGATCTGCTTTTGCCCGTGGATGGCACCGTCTGCTGCGGACTGGATCTGCTCGCTGACCTGCCTGGTGAGCTGCTGATTCTGGCTGACGACATTGGCTATTTCGTTGGTCGATAGGGAGGTTCTTGCCGCCAGTTGACGAACTTCATCGGCCACGACGGCAAAGCCTCTGCCTTGTTCGCTGGCTCTCGCCGCTTCGATGGCGGCATTGAGCGCGAGCAGGTTGGTCTGGTCTGCAATGCTGCTGATGGTGGATACGATGGCGGTGATATTCTGGGATTGAGCGTGGAGCTTGCTCATCAAGGTGCTGGCATGTTCCATCTGCCTGACAATATTGTCCGAAGTGGAGACGACGGTGGTCAACATCTCCTCTCCTTTGATGGCGGAGGATTTGGTTGTGACAGATGTTTCATTTGCCACCTTGGCCACATGTTGTACGGCCTGATCTTTGCTGATCTGCGGGGTGATATTGGAGGCAAACTTGATGACCTTGATCACCTTGCCATGGCTGCCCCGCACAGCGTTGTAGGTTGCCTCCAGCCAGACTTCATGGCCTTTTTTATCAAATCGCTGAAAGCGCCCCGATTTGAACGTCCCCTGAGCCAGCTCCTGCCAGAAATCGGGATGTTCCCGATAAAACAGCTCATCACAAAACATGCGATGTTGATGGCCTTTAATTTCATCGAGTCGATAGCCCATGGTATCCAGGAAATTACGGTTGGCGGAAATAACAACACCAGTCGGTTCAAACTCGATGACGGCAAGGGAGCGATCCAGCGCCTCAAATATTGCTTTTTGAGTCATGAGCAGATCATGTTGCACCGTCACATCTGACGCTATTTTGATGATCTTGATTATTTTTCCGCCCTGGCTGACGGGGAAATAGGTGGCCTCCAGCCATATTTCCTTGCCTTGTTTGCCAACCCGGTGGAAGGTGCCATGCTGGCTGTGCCCATTTGCCAGATCTCGCCAGAATTCCCGATAGGAGGGAGAGTCGGTATCTTCTTTCATGCAGAACATGGCGTGATGCTGCTGCACGATCTCATTGAGGGAGTAGCCGACGGAATGAAGAAAAAGCGGGCTGGCATCGAGAATATAACCATCGGTAGTGAATTCAATCATGGGAAGATGATCGTGCATGGCATGATCCAGTGCCTCGCTTTTCAAGGCCCTCTCTCGTTCTGCTGCCAGCTCTTTTTTAAGTTTCGAGTCGAACATAAGTACACCCCAGCCAAGAAAATAGAATCATCCGACATCTCTTCGTTGACGAACCCTTCACACTTTCTGGGTATGAAGCGTCGTTTTGAGTGTAATGCACCCCTGTCATTTGATTCGGGCTTTTCCATACAAAAAACAGGTTTAATACAAGATGATGCGCCCTTTTTATATGCGGTGATAAATAAAACGTATTCCTATTCTGAATTATTTGTTCGATGCATCGATTGTTTAACGGGGGTCTGTCAGTGGGCAAGACAATGGTTCGCAGTCGTGGGCGAACAGGGCCTCATTTCGGCGAATACGGGTATCCAGGGCGCTTGTCGGTGAGGCGTGACGGTTGTCTGCATCGATGGGGGAGGGCGCGCAGCGGGAAGGTGCTGCCTATAGAGATGTCTCGGTCCCTCTGTCCGGGAAACCTGCACTTGAGTGTTTGAACGCATCTGTTGCCCATTGTCATGGACGATGGGAAGGAGGGGTGATGTTCCGTGTGGCTGCGAAATGCCCTGGAGAGGCTCGCCTGACGTGGTCAGGCGAGCCGGCTCATATCGCGTCAGTCATCACCCCTGGACATTGACTAGGATCCGGCCGCGCACCTGGCCTGCCAGGAAGGCATCCCCCAGGGTCACGACCTGGGAGAGGGGCACTTCCCGGGTGAGGAGATGGAGGCGGGTCAGGTCGAGATCCTCGGCCAGTCGGGCCCAGGCCTGCTGGCGCAGCGGGCGCGGTGCCATCACGCTGTCGATGCCATAGAGGGTGACGCCGCGCAGGATGAAGGGCATGACGGTGGAGGGGAAGTCCATCCCTCCCGCGAGACCGCAGGCAGCCACGGCGCCGCCGTAGCGGGTAGTGGCGCAGGCATTGGCCAGGGTGTGGCTGCCGACGGTGTCGATGACGCCGGCCCAGCGTTCCTTGCCCAGCGGGCGTCCCGGCGTGGCCAGTTCGGCGCGATCGATCACCTCGGCGGCGCCGAGGGACGTCAGATAGTTGGCCTCGTGCAGCCGCCCGGTGGCGGCCACCACTCGATAGCCCAGCTTGGCCAGGAGGGTGATCGCCACGCTGCCCACACCGCCGTTGGCGCCCGTCACCAGAATGTCACCGTCACCGGGGGTGATGCCGTGCTTCTCCAACGCCATCACGCAGAGCATGGCGGTGTACCCTGCGGTGCCGATGGCCATGGCGTCCCGGGGCTGGAAGCGCTCAGGCAGGGCAACCAGCCAGTCGCCCCGGACCCGTGCCCGCTCCGCCAGCCCGCCACTGTGGGTCTCGCCCACGCCCCATCCGTTGAGCACCACCTTGTCGCCGGGGTGCCAGTCGGGATGCTGGCTCTCCAGCACGGTACCGGCAAAGTCGATACCGGGGATCAGAGGGAAGCGGCGTACCACGGGGGCGGCGCCGGTGAGGGCCAGGCCATCCTTGTAGTTGAGGGAAGACCACTCTACCGCAACGGTCACATCCCCGGCAGGCAACATCTCCTCGGAGAGGCTCTGGTAGCTGGCGCGATAACCCGCCTCGTCTTTCTCGATCAGAATACCGTTGAACATCTTGTCTACTCCCATTAATTGGACTGACTGACTATTAATCTTCGTAAAAAAATCACTTTGCTAACTTCATGAAAAAACTGAGAAAAGAGAGCATGGGCTCGGTATCGCCCACCAAGCGTGCGCGCAGTACGGCCCCTTCCCAGCCGATCCAGAACTGATGGGCGAGGGCAGGGCAGTCACAATCAGGGGGCAGCTCCCCCGCCGTCACCGCATCCCTCAGGCAGCGGGCGAGCAGCGCCTCCCAGTCGAGGAGGATCTGCTCGAGGCGCAGGCGCAGCGCGGGGGGCAGTTGCACCACCTCCTGACCCAGGTTACCCACGAGACAGCCCCGCTGGAACCCATAACGGGTCATGCCCCGGCAGGCGCTGTCGACGAAGGCGACAAGGCGGGCCAGGGGGGGCAGGCTCTCATCCTCCAGATAGCGCGTCAGCTTGCGGCAGAAGTAGTGATGATAGGCATCCATGACCGCCAGGGTGAAGTCGTGCTTGGTGGCGAAGTAGTGATAGAAGGAGCCCTTGGGGATCCCGGTCGACTGCAACACCCGCTCGATGGAGGTGGCGGCGATGCCCTGCTCGGTCAGCAGCTCCATGCCCCGGCGGATCAACAGATCCCGGGTGTCGGCATAGGTGTGCCCGTGCTGGGCAGGGCGGCCGCGAGGGCGGCGGGGTAGGGGGTCATTGGCTTGCATGGGGCTTATTAGACGCCTCAACTAGAAATGATGCAAGCGCGGCATCGAACGGACGAAACGAGTGGATGAGATCGGGTAGTCGAGACATGCTGGCGCCAGCGGGGCTGAAAACAGCGAGGGCGCCAGTGGCGCCCTCGCATCGATGTTTGGCTGCGTCTCAGCTGCGCAGCTTGTTGTAGACAAACAGCACGATCAGGGCGCCAACGGTGGCGATGATGATGCTCGGCAGGTTGAAGCCGGTGACCGTTCCCATCCCGAGTAGGGTGCTGACATAGCCCCCCACCATGGCACCGACTACCCCCAGGATCACCGTCATGAAGAAACCGCCGCCATCCTTGCCTGGCATGATCCATTTGGCCAGGATGCCGACGATCAGCCCCAGTACCACCCAAGTAAGAAATCCCATGGTCATCTCCTCGTTGTGTGCAGAGAACCAGAGTATATGCAGGGATCCAGTTTGTATCCCGCCGCAGCACGGCGTGAGTCAGGAACGGTCATATGAGACTCGCTCCTGACCATGGCAGGCAGAGGGCCTCAGCCGAGCTCGCGGGTGTCGAGGCGCTGCCCGGCGGGGGAGCAGACCAGCACCGACCCCTGCTCGAACCAGTCTCCCAGCACGATGCGCCGCGCCGCACGCCCATCCAGGGTGAAGTCGTGGATGGCGGGCCTGTGGGTGTGGCCGTGGATCATCAGGCGGCAGCCGTGCTGGCGCAGCATGTCGTCCACCGCCTCCGGAGTCACGTCCATGATGATCTGGCTCTTCTGGGCATTCTCCATCTGGCTCTGGCCGCGCATCTTGTGGGCGATGGCCTGGCGGCGCGAGAGCGGCAGGCGCAGGAAGAGCCAGCGTAGCCACTTCTGTTGTGTGATGCGGCGAAACTTCTGGTAGCCCTCATCCCGGGTGCAGAGCAGATCCCCGTGGCTCAGCAGCACCCGCTCGCCGTACAGCTCGATGACGCAGGGGTCGCCGAGCAGGGTCATGCCGGCCCGTTTGGCAAATTGGCGCCCCAAGAGGAAGTCGCGGTTGCCGTGAATGAAATAGAGGGGCACCCCTTGCTGGCTCAGGGCGAGAAAGGCATCGGCCACCTCGCGGTGGAGCGGGTTGGGGTCGTCGTCCCCAATCCAGAATTCGAACAGATCCCCCAGCACATAGAGGGCGTCGGCCCCGGGCGCGTCTTCGGCCAGAAAGCGCACCAGGGCCGCCGTCATGTCGGGCCTGCCTTGGCTGAGGTGAATGTCACTGATAAAGAGGGTGCTCATGAGTTCCTGGGCATCATGGTAAGAGAGTCCCGCCTGGGTGCGGACAAGGCCTGTGACCTTGCTCGTCGAGCGGGTGGGGGAGGGAAGGGCAGCAGAGCCCCGCAAGGTTGACGCCCTCCAGGGTCAGCAACGCCTCGTAAGGGTCGCCGGACAGACCCAGCAGGCGGCACATGGCCGCTTCCCCCTTGAGCCCTTCATCAACACGCAGGCGCAGCACTTCCCGGTGGAAGGGGGCGCCAAAGCGCTCAAGCAGGGCGGCCATCAGGCTGAGGTGGCGCCAGCCATGACACATCTCGAGGGGATCAGGGGTGAGGTAGAGCTCGACTGGCCAGCACTGGCCATCTGGCCCGTGGCGTCGCTGCTCGGCGATCCAGACCTGCTCGCCCTTGCTTCGCACCTGCCAGCCTTGTGCTGCCAGTGTCGCGGCAAGGAAGGCCGGGTCCGGATGCTGGCAGAGGATGTCGAGATCGCTGCCGGGCCTATCCAGCCCGATGGCGATCGTGCTCACCAGGGCCAGATCGTTGCACAGGGGGCCAAGCTCATCCCACAGGCCGCCGCTCAGCAGGGCGTGGGCCGAGCACTGACGTGCGTTGCCCTGGGCCAGATAGTCGAGGCGGCGCCAGTTGGGGGCGGCAGATGGAAAAACTGCGGCCGGGGCCGCAGTGGTATCAGAGCCTGGCCGGCAGGGATTACTCGGCAAGGGTCACCTTGGTGATGACGACGTCTTCGGTCGGAACGTCCTGGTGCATGCGACCGTAGTTGCCGGTCTTCACGCCCTTGATCTTGTTGACCACGTCCATGCCGGCGGTCACTTCACCGAACACGCAGTAGCCGAAGCCCTGGGTGGTGGCGGACTTGAAGTCCAGGAAGTCGTTGTTGTTCACGTTGATGAAGAACTGGGCGCTGGCGGAGTGCGGCTCCATGGTGCGGGCCATGGCGATGGTGCCGACCTTGTTGGACAGACCGTTGGCCGCCTCGTTCTTGATGGGAGCGCGGGTCTCTTTCTCTTCGAAGCCCGGGGCATAGCCGCCGCCCTGGATCATGAAGCCGTCGATGACGCGGTGGAAGATGGTGTTGTCGTAGTGACCGTCACGGCAGTATTGCAGGAAGTTGGCCACGGTCTCCGGGGCTTTTTCCGCGTTCAGGGTCAGGGTGATGTCGCCGTGGTTGGTGTGCAGAGTAACCATGAGTTGTCCTTTCATTTTGACGCGGGCAGCAAGGTGCCCGCAGGTGTATGGCATAAAGTGGTGGCAATTCTAGCCCATCAAGGCCCTGCGGCATAGATGGCAGGGGGGAGAGGGGGCTTTTTCTGCCTCGTTTTCTATACCGGATGCGGTTAGAATGGCAGGCCATTTTACTCACAGGCAGTGGTCATAAGATGCTGAAGATATACAACACACTCACTCGTCAAAAAGAAGAATTCAAACCTATCCACCCGGGCAAGGTGGGCATGTATGTGTGTGGCGTCACTATCTATGATCACTGTCATATCGGCCATGGCCGTACCTTCGTCGCCTTCGACGTCGTCGCTCGCTACCTGCGTTATGCAGGATACGACCTCACCTATGTGCGCAACGTCACCGACGTGGACGACAAGATCATCAAGCGCGCCGCCGAAACGCACGTGACCTGTGACGATCTCACCGAGCGCCTCATCGGCGACATGCACCAGGATTTCGACGCCCTCGGCATGGTGCGTCCGGACATCGAACCCCGCGCCACCCAGCACATCGGCGAGATCATCGCCCTGGTTGAAACTCTGCTGGAAAAAGGGCACGCCTACGTGGCGGACAACGGCGATGTGATGTTCATCGTCGAGTCCTACGCCGACTACGGCAAGCTCTCGGGCCAGGATCTGGAGCAGCTGCAGGCCGGCGCCCGGGTTGACGTGGTGGATGCCAAGCGCAATCCGCTCGACTTCGTGCTGTGGAAGATGTCCAAGCCCGGCGAGCCGACCTGGGACAGCCCCTGGGGCCCGGGCCGTCCTGGCTGGCACATCGAGTGCTCCGCCATGAACTCCAAGCACCTTGGCAACCACTTCGACATCCACGGCGGCGGCTCCGATCTGCAGTTCCCCCACCACGAGAACGAGATTGCCCAGTCCTGCTGCGCCCACGGTGGCGACTACGTCAACACCTGGATGCACAGCGGCATGGTGATGGTGGATAAAGAGAAGATGTCCAAATCCCTTGGCAACTTCTTCACCATCCGTGACGTGCTGGCCCATTATGACGCCGAAACCGTCCGTTACTTCCTGATGTCCGGTCACTACCGCAGCCAGCTCAACTACTCGGAAGACAACCTCAAGCAGGCCCGCGCCGCCCTGGAGCGCATGTACACCGCCCTGCGCGATCTGCCGCTGGCCGCTGCTGCCGGTGGTGACGAGCAGGTGGCTCGCTTCAAGGAAGCGATGGACGATGACTTCAACACCCCGGAAGCCTACTCCGCCCTGTTCGATCTGGTGCGCGAGATCAACCGCCAGAAGGCCGAAGACATCGCTGTCGCCGCCGGTCTCGGTGCCCGCCTGCGCGAACTGGGCGCCGTGCTCGGTATCCTGCAACAGGATCCGGACGCCTTCTTGAAGGGTATTGAGGCGGACGAAGAGGTCGCCGAAATCGAGCGCCTGATCGCCGAGCGCAATCAGGCCCGCGCCGACAAGAACTGGGCCGCGGCGGATGCCGCCCGTAACCGTCTCACCGAGATGGGCATCGTGCTGGAAGACAGCGCCGGCAAAACCAGCTGGCGCCGAGCCTAAGGCCGGTGGCGCTGCTGGCGCCAACCGGTTGAGCCAATAAAAAACCGCAGCCGAGGCTGCGGTTTTTTTATTTAGTAGTGTGTATGGAGATGGTATTCACCTGACAGTTGCCCACAAAAGGGAGTGGTCATACGGCTTCAAACCGGATAACAAAACGGTACCCCTACCGTGTTATCCGGAGTCACCGTATGACCACCAACGAGAAAGTAGCACGTCGTAAACTCAGCCTGCTAGAGCTCGCCAAAGAGCTCAATAACGTCAGCAAAGCCTGCAAGCTCATCGGCTACAGCCGTCAGCAGTTCTACGAAATTCGCCGTAACTATCAGACCTATGGCGCCGAGGGCTTGCTCGACAAACTCCCCGGCTGTAAAGGCGCTCATCCCAACCGGGTCGCTCCCGAGATTGAACAGGCCATCCTCGATTACTCTCTCACCAGACCAACCCATGGCCCGCTGCGGGTCGCGCAAGAACTGGCTCTGCAAGGCATCAACGTCAGTGCGGGCGGTGTGCGTGGCGTATGGCAACGGCACGACTTGCTCTCCAAGCATGACCGCTTGTTGCGCCTCGAGAAAACCCACAGGGAACAGACGATTGAGCTCAATGACGAGCAGATCCGCCTGCTCGAGCGCTTCAGCCCCGAGTTTCGCGAACGCCAAATTGAGGTTCACTACACCGGGGAACTGGTGGCGGTCGACACCTTCTTCGTCGGCGCACTCAAGGGGGTGGGCAAGGTGTATCTGCAAACCGTACTGGACTGCTACAGCCGCCACGCCTGGGGACGGCTCTACACCAGCAAGCTGCCGGTGACCTCGGTCCATGTGCTCAACGAAACGGTCCTGCCGTTCTTCGAGGCTCACGAGGCGCGGGTCTATACCATCCTGTCGGACAACGGGCGCGAGTTCTGCGGGCGCCCTGACCATCACCCCTACGAGCTGTTCCTGCAACTGGAGGGGATTGCGCACCGGACCACCAAGGTACGCAGGCCGCAGAGCAACGGCTTTATCGAGCGGCTACATCGCACCCTGCTGGATGAACACTTCCGTATCAAGGGGAGGACGACCTGGTATGAATCAGTGGAGCAGATGCAGACAGACCTGGACAGCTATCTGGATCACTACAACACCCAGCGGCCACATCAGGGCAGGATGATGGAGGGTCAAACCCCCTACAGCATGTTCAAAAAGGGTCTGAAATTGATACCGAAGGAAGTGCGCACTAAAGTAGCGTAAACAAGACACCGGTTTGAGGCCGGTGTCAGGTGATAACTAGATCTGTACAAGTAGTGTAAACATCTTTATTGTTATTTTGTAATGTTGTTAATAATAATATAATTCTCATACACATAGTCATACTTATGACGTAATGGAAGGATACTTCATCGATTATATATAGATAAATTCAGCATAAAAATATATGTTTAGACTTTAATATATAGTGATCATCTTTTGTTCACTGTTGCGATAAATATAAGTCAACCCAATCTGAACAATACTTGTCAACTTGCCATGTCTCCAGGCTAATAACAGACTGGGATGCAGTACTGAGAGACATGTCAGATATCTTTTGGTCTATTTTATTTGCCTCTCCAGGGAGGTCATCTTTCCAGGAATTCCTCGCATTTAATAAGAAGTATAAAGAGCCTATAGCATTGTTTTGGAATTGTAAGACCTCTGAAAGCCATTTTGATGCATAACCTAAATTATGTTTACCAAAATAACTTTGACTTTCAGAGGAAAACATTTTAAATGATTTGCAGTACAGATGAACAGATTCCTCTATCTTGTTTAAATAAAACAAGCATCTTCCTACATTACCGTAAGATGAAGGTAATATGTTGTTATCAATCTCACGTGAACACATTTGCTCTAAGCTTTTATCGCCGCAAAAAAATTTAATCGCAATGTCAAGATTTGCTCTTAGTTTGGAGTCGCGTAAAGCTAAGTGATACCTATGCTTTCCAAACCACACATCATTTTCGCCTAAAACATCAATTAAATCAGATGCACTTTTTCCATATCTAATGGCTTCTGTGTAGTTGGCGTTAATCCAATTTTTATGACAAAGTGCTGATTTTGCTAGTATCATTGTTTTGTCAGGAGTTATAAATGTTTGTGTAAACCTATCCATATGCTTGTTAAAAAGTTCATCTTTCCCGAATTCAATCGAACGAGTAAAGAATGAATCAATAAAATCCATAAACCCTTGGATTTGATTTATTTTATGATGAGACCATGTGATTTTATCGAGGGCAAGGTCAGATAGTCTGAGATATTCCTCACAATACCCAGAGATAAAGAAGCTTTCACAAACCAATCGGAGTTCTGTTATGGAATCATTGATTCTATCTGCATTTATAAGAACTTCAATTTTCTTTGATATAAGTTCTATGTCTTCAGAGGGAAGAACTCTTCCAAATTTTTTCTTAATTAGCAAAATAAAGCCATTCAAATAATTAACGTATAAGGACATATAGCTTTCTTGTTCTTTTTTGTCATATTTCCCCTTGATAAACTCTCGTACTAGAGGGTGCAGTTCAATATACCCCTCACTCTCTTTTGATATAATTAAATTCAGAGATTTTAATGCCCGAATAGCTTTCTTATATTGATTGTAATTTATTTTTCTTTCTACTATCTTTGACAGGTCTTCTTCGGATTCTGAAACGTTACATATTGATAGCGTTCTTAATATTATGCGCTCTTTTTCCTTTAAACAATCCCACAAGTTTTCGAGGACTGTTGCTGACAGAATACTTGAAAAGTTAGCGTCAGATTCAGATATTCCCTTCCCTTCTATTTTTCTTAGAAGATCATTAATGCTGCTGAAATTAAGTCTGGACTGTGCGAGTATTAAGCCCATCCATAGAGGATGACCTTGTGTACAATTATGTAGGCGGATTGCTGTGTTTTCAATTTCTACATTTGTTACTTGATTATGGTACTTTTTTATTAAATCTTTTACGTCATCAATTTTAAGGCCTTCTAATCTGACTTGATGTGAACCTACACCTGCATAATGAATAAATGGACGACAAGTGAAAATAAACTTTGAATTGTGTTGATTTTTTATTGCTTTTTCAAAGAATAGTTTCATGTCTCCACTTGGCGTGAATTTTTCTAAGTCTATATATTTATCTATGTTATCAAAAACAAAGATTCCACGCTGTTCATTAAGTTGCTGGAAGAAATGGTTTACTAGAGACTCGGTATCTAACCCAATTATATCGTTGTGTTCAATCTTCCCTTTAGAGACAAGTTCTATAAGTGAATATAATTTTGTTTGGAGATTTAACTCCTCCTCTTTGAAGTCACGCCAATCACAGTAAGTATACAAACTTCTATCTGATTCAGATAAAAACTTTGAAGCTAAAGCAGATTTCCCTTGACCTCCGATACCAGTAATAAAAACGACTTTGTATGGAAGGTTGAGAGCTTTTAGCTCATCATATCTCCCTGCCCAAAATTCGACTTTAGGCGGAGTATCTTGTCCATGCAATGTTATTTCTCGATCTGAACTTATTATTTCCTGAGTAGAGTTTGAAACATCGCTATCTAAGATGCTATCTGATGACTCTAGAGATTTTATTTCCACTAATTTTTCTATTAGGCTAGGTATCTCATCAAAGTTATCAATTTTTATTGTATCAACAAATTTATGATTTATATGTTCGGTGGATATAACAAAGTGCTCACATCCCATGCCATTATACATGCTGTCTAAATCGTCAAATAAATCTGTCACGTATGGGTCACTTAAACTAAAACCTATAAATAGACATGAATGTGATGAGATTATTTTTTGAAGTTGGAATTTTGCTAGTCCGTTACTTTCTTTATATAACGCATTGTAATCGGATGAGAATATTATTGCGTGGTCTATAGCATTACAACTGCCATGTATTTTCAATATGAATTCTTCTAAGTGATCTAGCTTTGATAATTTAAAATCACTCGATGGGTCAATGACTTCAATGTTGGTGTTGTGCTCAATCAAGGAGTCATAGTTTGTCGTTACTATTTTCCTGCTTATCATAGAAAGTTTTTGATAAAGTGGATTGTCAATAACCTTTTTTGTTGCTTTTTCAAACTCCTCATAAATGTCTTTGATGTTTTTCTTTTTGACTTTATCTAATACTTCCAGTTCAGAGAATAGTTTCTCCTCAAGAGCTAAGCGATATTTTTCCCCTTTCTCTATCGACGGATTTCTTAGTGCATCCATAATGATTTCTTTCCAAAGTGGAAGTCCAGAAATTTTGGATACACCTGCACCAATGAATAGTAGTATTTTATTGTTTTTAATTGCAAGTTGCAGTGCGTATGGGATATTGGCATCCATGTTTATTAATTCCATATTTATTTATGATGTATGAGGCGAAAGTGGCTTGGCTTGTTATCCATTGCTCACATATTCTAGAACGTGTTAATTAGATCGCGTGTTTATTTACCTTAAAAGTTATGCGTTATACGGCATTCATGTACAGGACCTTAAGCGGCGAGTCCATTTAAAACGCCTTCCAAGGTAAGTATTCACCGGAACAGTATTGACACAGGAAAAATGAGACGATCGTCTCTTGATCCCACTTTCCTGCTTGCTTGATCCTGCTCCTTAGATACGCTCCCCCCATGAGCAAAAACACCATGCATTCCGCGGGAATGCCCACCACTCTGGAGCAGGCCAACGAGCTGATTTATAAGCTCCTCGACCGCATCGCCGAGCTGGAGGACCGCCTCAATCAGCACAGCGGCAACTCCTCCAAGCCGCCTTCCAGCGACGGCCCCGGTGCACCGCCGCCGGCCCGCAAGCGTCCGGCGTCCGGCAAGCAACGGGGGGCGCAGCCCGGTCACAAGGGACATCGCCGCGAGCGGCATCCGCTTGATGCCCGCCTGACCCTGGTCCCGCATTACCCTGCCGCCGATTGCGCTTGCTGTGGCGGGGACATGGTGGCCCATGCCAAACCCTATCAGGTTCATCAGGTGTTCGAGCTGCCCGAGGTGAGCTATCTCGTCACCGAACACCAACTGTATCGTGCGACCTGCTCACGGTGTATCGGCACGACCCAGGCCGCACTGCCAGACAACGTCAGCAGCAGCCAGATGGGGGCCAATCTGCTCAGCTACATCGCGCTGCAAAGCGGCCAGTTTCACCAGAGCGTCAGCCAGATACAGCAGCAGCTCAAACAGCATTTCGGCCTGAGTTTTAGCCGGGGCGCCATCAGTGAGGCGCAGGGGCGGGTGAGTGCCATGCTCACCCCGACCTACCAGGCCATCAAGCAGCAGGTGCAGACGGCCACCCACGTTCATGCCGATGAGACCCGGCATCAGCGGGGTGGAGAGCGCCGCTGGATGTGGCTGGCGCTGAGCAAGATAGCCGTCTGCTTCATGACGGCCTATGGCCGTGGTCAGGAGGCGGCCAAGCGGCTGCTGGGCGCCGAGTTTGACGGGGTGCTGGTGACCGACCAGTACGCCGGCTACCGGTTTATCGACGCCGACCAGCGGCAACTGTGCTGGGCCCACGTGGCCCGCAATCTCGCGGCCATCGCCGAGAGTAGCGAGCAGTGCAACCAGCCCATCGGTGCCCGGTTGGTCTTGCTGGCGGATGCGGTGTTTCGTACCCGGCACCGTTGGGAAAGCGGTGCGTTGAGCAAGCAGAAATACCTGCGCAGGCTCGCGCGTTACCGGCAAAGCTGGCGAAGCCAGTTGGAGCGCGGCGCCCTGTTGTGCAGCAAACGCTACCGTGGACGATGCCAGTTGCTGCTGCGGGATGACGAGATGCTGTGGCGGTTTATGACTGACGACGAAATAGCGCTGACCAACAACGAGGCGGAGCGGGCGCTGCGTGGCTATGTGCTCTGGCGCAAGGGTAGCTACGGCGTGTGGTCTCACCGGGGCGAGCTGTTTCGCCAGCGCATCCTGTCGTTGGTGGAGACCGGCAAGCGATTGGGCCGCTGCCCACAGGAGTGGTTGAGGGCCGTGGTCAGGGCGTGCATCGAGAAGACAGATTATCCCATCCCGGCAGAACTGATGCCGTCAACCCCGTCCTGGTGAATAGATACCTTCCAAGGTCCTGTTCTGTATCGACTTTCTCTGCTTGGTTCGGCAGGCGTTCTTGGCCAAATAATCGGCAGCCCATTCCAATCTTTCCCTTATTTCTGTCAGCGCCCTATGGGCCACTGCTTCCAATAGCGGTAGCCACCACGTCGCACTGTTCTTCGACGCTTTCAGCATCGATAGCGCCCCACTCATCACACTCTGCGCGACCCGTCTCTTCATCACCAGCGACAGCAGGCTCGTCCACACCAACCCCTCGGCAATCGCTTTCTCGCCCGTCACAAACCCCTTGAGCCGGTTGTGCGATTTCCACTCTTTAAATAACAACTCCACCTGCCAACGGCAGCGATACAGGCTCATCACCTGCTCTGCTGACCATGCTGCTCGCGGTAGGTTCGTCATCCACAGACAGAACCGCTTTTCCTCAGCAAACCAGCGCCGGATCAACCGGTACTCGACCTGGCCGGACTTCACCACCATATCCAGTACCTCGGCCCGACAGCGTCGCCGTCCGGCCTCTCTCAGAGATAGTCCCGCCAGCTTGGGTACTTCCCGTCCATCACCGCGCCAGGCTTGGATTATCTTGGGGTTCAGGCTTTTCGTGCCGCGCACCAGATAAAATCCGCCAGCGTCGTTCACCTGCTCAAACCAAGCCCTGTCAATGTAACCTGCGTCAGCCAGCAGCAGGCAGTTGGTCAGCGTGTGGGCTTCAGGCAGAAATTGCCGTTCCCCTGCGGTATCGGCAGACACACTCATGCACAACGGGCTCTGCTCCGACAGTGACATGGTCATATGGCACTCGATAGCTGCCGGACTGATGGTCTTGAACCGGCCGGGAAAATCAGCAGCAAGGCGCCGATGCACCGCAAAGGAGGTGCCATCGTGCAGTAACACCTGCTTGAACGCGCCGAGGGAGGCTGCTTTGAGGTATCTATTCACCAGGACGGGGTTGACGGCATCAGTTCTGCCGGGATGGGATAATCTGTCTTCTCGATGCACGCCCTGACCACGGCCCTCAACCACTCCTGTGGGCAGCGGCCCAATCGCTTGCCGGTCTCCACCAACGACAGGATGCGCTGGCGAAACAGCTCGCCCCGGTGAGACCACACGCCGTAGCTACCCTTGCGCCAGAGCACATAGCCACGCAGCGCCCGCTCCGCCTCGTTGTTGGTCAGCGCTATTTCGTCGTCAGTCATAAACCGCCACAGCATCTCGTCATCCCGCAGCAGCAACTGGCATCGTCCACGGTAGCGTTTGCTGCACAACAGGGCGCCGCGCTCCAACTGGCTTCGCCAGCTTTGCCGGTAACGCGCGAGCCTGCGCAGGTATTTCTGCTTGCTCAACGCACCGCTTTCCCAACGGTGCCGGGTACGAAACACCGCATCCGCCAGCAAGACCAACCGGGCACCGATGGGCTGGTTGCACTGCTCGCTACTCTCGGCGATGGCCGCGAGATTGCGGGCCACGTGGGCCCAGCACAGTTGCCGCTGGTCGGCGTCGATAAACCGGTAGCCGGCGTACTGGTCGGTCACCAGCACCCCGTCAAACTCGGCGCCCAGCAGCCGCTTGGCCGCCTCCTGACCACGGCCATAGGCCGTCATGAAGCAGACGGCTATCTTGCTCAGCGCCAGCCACATCCAGCGGCGCTCTCCACCCCGCTGATGCCGGGTCTCATCGGCATGAACGTGGGTGGCCGTCTGCACCTGCTGCTTGATGGCCTGGTAGGTCGGGGTGAGCATGGCACTCACCCGCCCCTGCGCCTCACTGATGGCGCCCCGGCTAAAACTCAGGCCGAAATGCTGTTTGAGCTGCTGCTGTATCTGGCTGACGCTCTGGTGAAACTGGCCGCTTTGCAGCGCGATGTAGCTGAGCAGATTGGCCCCCATCTGGCTGCTGCTGACGTTGTCTGGCAGTGCGGCCTGGGTCGTGCCGATACACCGTGAGCAGGTCGCACGATACAGTTGGTGTTCGGTGACGAGATAGCTCACCTCGGGCAGCTCGAACACCTGATGAACCTGATAGGGTTTGGCATGGGCCACCATGTCCCCGCCACAGCAAGCGCAATCGGCGGCAGGGTAATGCGGGACCAGGGTCAGGCGGGCATCAAGCGGATGCCGCTCGCGGCGATGTCCCTTGTGACCGGGCTGCGCCCCCCGTTGCTTGCCGGACGCCGGACGCTTGCGGGCCGGCGGCGGTGCACCGGGGCCGTCGCTGGAAGGCGGCTTGGAGGAGTTGCCGCTGTGCTGATTGAGGCGGTCCTCCAGCTCGGCGATGCGGTCGAGGAGCTTATAAATCAGCTCGTTGGCCTGCTCCAGAGTGGTGGGCATTCCCGCGGAATGCATGGTGTTTTTGCTCATGGGGGGAGCGTATCTAAGGAGCAGGATCAAGCAAGCAGGAAAGTGGGATCAAGAGACGATCGTCTCATTTTTCCTGTGTCAATACTGTTCCGGTGAATACTTACGCTTTGAGTTGATGGTCGATACGCAAGGCGATGGCCCGCTCGACCAGGGCTTTCATAAACAGGGCAAAGCTCTCTTTGCGCAGCTGATTGTGAAACGGTTTGTAAGAAACCTGATGGGTGTTTACCAGTTGCAAGGCATTGAAATGGCGGTGTAAACCGGCAATGTCATTGACCTGGTCGCCTCCCATGGCCCGCAGCAGTGCAGGTACGAGCATGGCTGGGGTAATGGCACGCTGACGCAGACAAAACTTGCAGAGCCGAGCAATGCGCTCGAGTGCGGCGGGAGCCAAGAGTTGCTCCAGATAGTAATTAGCGTTGATAATAGTCATAGGCTTCGCGCGTGTTGATTTTGTTTGGCGATAAAATCAGATCACAAACGAAGCCTTTTTTATATCTATTTCAATTGGTTGCCGCTAAAGATCCTGTACATGAGTGAGGGTTATGGTGGCTATATGCTGGATATTGCTATTCAGATGACAGCCATATGGGGAAGATTACAGGCGCCTGAAATAACAGCAGAGTATGGAGTGACTACCACGGCTGGAGGTTGGCACGGGCTGATCCCCTCTCCCTTTGGGAGAGGGTTAGGGTGAGGGGAGCTGGCTGACCGGGTGTAGCAACCAGGCGGCATTACACCGCTGAATCTTCAGTTATTGAAATTCCACGCGATCGGCAGTTCGACGTCGAAGATAAGTGCATCCCCGTCGAGGCGAAAGGCCAGGCTGGTCTGGTGCTGGTCGTATTCGTTGATAATCAGGCAGCTCTCGGCGAAGTTGGACTCGTAGTTGATATGGGCCACTCCTTCACGGCCGTCAGCGAGTTCGATGCTGAGCACCCGCAGCGGGTTCTCCTGACTGAGGTTGACCCGGGTGTCCCCCACGTCCACCAGCCGTTCCAGCAGAGGGAAGAAATCTTGTCTGTGGGTCGTTATGGCCTGGGTGATGGCCTGCTCCAGCTCAGCCTGGGTGGCGAAGGGGCCGCCGAGTGGGTAGCGGGTCTGGATCCTTTCCTGAGTCATTGCGTTTCCTCCTGAACTGAGATGTGGCAACAGTTTGGCCGCTGCAGTGACCTGTCATGTACAGGATCTTTAGCTACAACCAATTGAAATAGATAGAAAAAAGGCTTCGTTTGTGATCTGATTTAATCGCAAAAAAAAACCGACACGCCCGAAGCCATGACTATTATCAATGCAACCCAGTACCTCAAGCAACTTCTTAGCTCTTCTGAACTCAACCGGATCGGTAAATTTACCGGTTTTTGTCAGCGACTCCGGGATATCCAGCCTGCGAGACTACTCCCGGCTCTGCTCTCAGGGCTTGGTTGCGACAAGGTGGATGGTATTGCTGGTTTGCATCGCCATTTCAATGCGTTGCAGCTCCATGATACTGACCAAATAGCGTATAAACCCTTTCACAACCAGTTACGCAAGCAGGGTTTTCCCTTGTTCATGCGCGCACTGGTTGAACGAGCCATCGCCTTACGCCTCAAGGAGTGTCTACCGGACGCCCACGGACTGGCAGGCTTTGAGCAGGTACTGCTGCAGGACGGGTCGTCATTCGCGTTACATCCGCAATTGGCAGAACATTTCCCGGGCCGATTCAATAAGCACAGCCCCGCTGCGGTAGAGTGTCATATGACCATGTCCTTGCTGGACCAGTCGCCGATATCGATGAGTATCACGGCGGATACCGAATCGGAGCGCAAGCATCTTCCGGCCGCAAATTCGTTAAATAACAAACTGTTATTGGCGGATGCCGGTTACATCAGCCGCGAGTACTTTGCTGATGTGACCAAAGCCAAAGGAAGCTATCTGGTCAGAGGGAGTCAAAATCTCAATCCCAAAGTACAGGCAGCTTACCGACAGGACGGCAGGGAAATGCCCAAGTTACTCGGAAAAAAGCTCAAGGATATCGATCGGAGAAGCTGCAGAGCCGAGGTTCTGGATCTGGATGTGAGTTCGGGAAAGTATAAATATCGACTCATAAGACGTTGGTTTGCAGAGGAAAAACGGTTCTGTATATGGATGACCAATCTTCCGCGTGAGCGATGGCCAGCCGAGAAGGTGATGGCATTGTATCGTTGCCGTTGGCAGATCGAACTGTTGTTCAAAGAGCTGAAATCACATAACCGGTTGAAGGCGTTCGCGACACGACAAAAAGCGATAGCGGAAGGCTTGATCTGGGCTAGTTTGCTGGCCTTGCTGGTCAAACGTCGGCTGGCG
Organism: Aeromonas sp. WP2-W18-CRE-05; assembly: GCF_014168615.1. Classification (NCBI taxonomy): domain Bacteria; kingdom Pseudomonadati; phylum Pseudomonadota; class Gammaproteobacteria; order Aeromonadales; family Aeromonadaceae; genus Aeromonas; species Aeromonas sp. WP2-W18-CRE-05. Next base: position 1,856,981 of record NZ_AP021917.1, read on the forward strand.
CTGACGCTGATTGGCAGCGCGGAGTTATCGATGCTGAAGATTGCCAAAAACAGCGCGCTTTGGTTAATGCCGATATTGGCGAGCATCATCCATGGTGCGTGGCAGGAAATAACAGAGAAGTTGGAGTGGGCAATGGTGTATTTATCCAAAAACGGCAAAAAGAGTAGGCAGAGAAAATCCAAGCAAAACAACACGTTAGACGGTATTATTAATTCGCTTGCCGCTTAAGGTTCTGTACATGTCGTAACGCTCAAGAAATTGGGCTTAATGCCGAAAACAATAAAATAAAACAGCCAACCCTTGAGGTTCTTATGCGCCAGAATTTACCAGTGACGGGTCGAAACTTAGAACTCCCAAAAGATGCCAATATTCTTTCGACTACCTCCCCTCAAAGCCATATCACGTACGTTAATCCTGACTTCATTAAAATCAGTGGTTTCACTGAGGAAGAACTATTAGGCCAGCCTCACAACATCGTAAGACACCCAGATATGCCGCCTGCTGCATTTGAGCATATGTGGAGTACATTAAAATCTGGCCGCTCATGGATGGGGCTAGTAAAAAATCGCTGTAAAAATGGCGACCACTATTGGGTAAGTGCTTATGTAACGCCAATAGCTAAGAATGGTTCGATTGTTGAATACCAGTCTGTAAGGACCAAGCCTGAACCTGAGCAGGTTTTGGCTGCGGAAAAATTATATGCTCAATTGAGAAGCGGGAAGGCCGCGAGGCCGAAATTGGCTGCTAGCTTTTCCGTGAAAATACTCTTGCTCATATGGGGTAGTATTATATCAAGCGCAATGGCTGCCGGCATGCTTACTGATACATCAATAAGCAGCTTATTGTTAGCCACTTTAATGTCAGGAAGCTTAAGCTCTGTTAGTGTTTTGGCTATTCTCTCTCCTCTTGGAAGACTGGTTGAAAGAGCCAGGAATATTTCCAATAACCCATTAAGTCAATCCCTCTACACTGGGCGCACCGATGAGTTTGGCCAAATAGAGTTTGCTTTACGAATGATGCAAGCTGAAACAGGCGCCATAGTAGGTCGCATAGGTGATGCATCAAATCGGCTTAGCGAACACACCCGAGGCCTACTAAAGGATATTGAGTCAAGCAATGTACTTACAGTTGAGCAGCAGGCAGAGACAGATCAAATAGCAACGGCAGTAAACCAAATGGTGGCAAGCATTCAAGAGGTTGCGAGCAATGCACAGCATGCTGCAGATGCGGCCGGAAGAGCAGACACTGAGACGGCATCTGGCCAGCGTCTGGTAGCCTACACAAGCCAGTCAATCACTGCCCTTGAAGGTGAAATTAGGCAAGCCGCTCAGGTTATTCATGAGCTTGAAGGTCAAAGTAACGAGATATCAAAAGTTCTTGACGTTATACGAGGGATCGCCGAGCAAACGAATTTGTTGGCACTCAACGCAGCAATTGAGGCCGCACGTGCTGGTGAGCAGGGGCGTGGTTTTGCTGTTGTCGCCGATGAGGTTCGCAGTCTTGCTGCTCGCACACAGCAATCGACAACGGATATTCAAAGCATGATCAGCGCTCTACAAGAGCGAGCGCAATCCGCTGTTACAGTCATGGAGCAAAGTAGTCGGCAAGCGCACACGAGTGTAGCTCACGCAGAGGAAGCAGCTACAGCTCTTGATGGAATTGGCCAACGCGTTAACGAAATTACCGACATGAACGCGCAAATAGCGACTGCGGTCGAGCAGCAGGGAGCAGTAAGTGAAGACATAAACCGCAGTATTATCAATATACGCGATGCTGCTGATACCAATGTACAGACCGGGCAGAATAATTTGCAAAGTGCGAAATCTGTCGCTCAGTTAACTAGCGCTCTGAGCGAACTGGCAAAACAGTTTTGGGAAAAACGAGGATAACGCTTTTCAGTATCTCGACAGGGATAACTTACTTTACCATCGGTTATCCCTTTTAGCCGCACAAATTTTAGCCATGGCTTTTCAGGAAGTCAGGGCTATCAGAATGGCCTTAGAAAGCCTAAATAGCTGTTCCGAATAGTAGATCACCGGAGGAAGGGAACTCAGTCCAGTTTGTGCGATCTGATTAGTCGCTAAACAAAACAAGCCACACCCAAAGGACTGAGTTGATGCCTATCCTACCACCTCTGCCACGACCACAACGGCGCCGCATTCACAAAATCATCCATGCCACCCGTGATAAAGGACATGCTCGTCGCTTGATGGCCATCTTGCTGTTACATGAAGGACGCACGATCACCGATGTTCATCACCTTACCGGCGCTGCGCGCTCGACCATCGGTCGTTGGCTTCGGTGGTATCGAGATGAAGGCATAGATGCGCTAGAAGCCTTACCGGCTGGCCGTGCCCCAGTCTTACCTATCGCCAAGATTGTCACCTTACTGGTGCTGCTCATGCAGTTTTCTCCGCAAGATTTTGGTTATCAGCGCAGCCGTTGGTGTACTGAACTATTGGCTATAAAAATCAATCGGTTAACAGGGCTAAATGTGGCAGCCTCCACGCTCCGCCGATGGTTACCTCGTATGGGCATTGTCTGGCGCAGGCCCGTGCCGACCTTGCGGATAAAAGACCCAGCCTATCAGGAAAAAATGGCGAATATCGACGCCGCGCTGGCCCGCTGTGATGCCGATAATCCGGTGTTTTATGAGGATGAAGTCGATATAGACCTCAATCCCAAATTAGGAGCCGACTGGATGTTCAGAGCGCAGCAAAAGCGGGTTGTCACACCGGGGCAGAATGCCAAGCATTATCTGGCAGGCGTTCTCCACGCAGGCAACGGAAGGGTACTTTACGTCAGCGGGATCAAGAAAAACTCATCGCTGTTTATTGCCATGCTGGAAAAGCTGCGCCACCACTACCGACGAGCCAAAACCATCACGTTGATCCTCGATAACTACATCATTCACAAAAGCAAACAGACCGAGCGATGGTTGAAGAAGAATCCCAAGTTCTGCCTGGTGTTCCAGCCAGTTTACAGCCCTTGGGTTAATCACATAGAACGGCTATGGCACAAGTTACATGAAACCATCACGCGCAATCATCAATGCAGAGGGATGGCAAACCTGCTGGCCCGAGTGAAACACTTCATGGATACCGTGTCTCCTTTCCCGGGGAATGGCTATGGCACAGCGAAGGTGTAGCACTATTGGGATCAGTTATTTAGTCAAAGAGCTGTCACGAGAACACCGTTAGCTTAGCGTACGATTTTTTCCGAATTCTGCGGTTCCCCCACAACCGTCTGACGGTCGGTGAAGCGCCCCGCGCCTATGACATGCAGCAGCATCGCGCCTTCCTCCTGCGCCGGGAGATTGACGCATGACCCGCCTCGGCTATGCCTTCGCGACGACTGCCGCCGTATCGCTGCTCGGCATCACGTCGATCGCGTCATTCGCACCAAAGCTGGTCTGGAATGCCTCGGCCAGCACGCCGATCGGTCTGTATGCGATCGGCGAACCCGGCCGGGTCGACGTGACGGATCTGGTCGCCGTGCGCGCGCCAGAGCCGCTCGCCACCTTCCTTTCGGATGGCGGATATCTGCCGCGCGGCGTTCCGCTGATGAAGCACGTTGCTGCGCTTCCCGGGCAACGTGTGTGCAGAACCGGGCTCGCCATCACGGTCGATGCCGTGCCGATGGGCGATGCGCTGGACCGCGATCGTCGCGGTCGCTCGCTGCCGATCTGGCAGGGCTGCCGCATGGTCGCGGACGGCGAACTGTTCCTGATGAACTGGCAGGTCCGCGACAGCCTCGACGGCCGCTATTTCGGGCCTCTCCCCGCCAACTCGGTCATCGGCCGGGCCACACCCCTCTACACCGACGAGGACGGCGATGGCCGCTTCGTCTGGCGCGCGCCGACGCGGTGACGGCACGCCCATGACCTTGTCCACCGCAATCTGAAGGAGACGACCCATGTCCGTGATCGGTCAATTCACGCGCGAAAATGATGGCTTCGTCGGCCACCTGACGACGCTGTCACTGCACCAGGACATCATCATCGTTCCGGCCGAACCGTCCGATGCCGAGAACGCGCCCGACTTCCGCGTCCATGTGCTCGACAGCATGAACAACGAAACCGGCGCGGAGATCGGCGCCGGCTGGAAGCGCACCGGCGAGAAGGCCGGCGACTACGTTTCGCTTCAGATCGATGATCCGACCTTCGGGCATCCGATCCGCGCCAACCTCTTCCAGTCGGCCGACGACAAGTCCGCCTGGGGCCTGCACTGGAACCGCCCGCCCAAGCGGGCCGAGCGGGACTGAGCGATGTCGGCTCCGCACCTCAAAGCTGTCGTCGGGCGGTCCAACGCCGCCCGGCGCACAGCCCTCCTTCTCCTTTCCGGCCTCCTGCTTTCCGCGCCGCTTTGCGCCACCGCGACTGCGCAGACGGTGTCGGTCGAGGGGCCCTCTCGCGCCGATTCCTACGCCACATTCATCACCGAGGCAGCGCAACGGTTCGGCGTTCCAGAGCACTGGATTCGTGCCGTCATGCGCATCGAAAGCGCTGGCGACGTGCGGGCGATCTCGTCGGCCGGCGCGATGGGACTGAAGCAGGTCATGCCCGCCACATGGGCCGATCTGCGCGTCCGTCACCGGCTCGGCGCGAATCCTTACGATCCACGCGACAACATTCTGGCGGGCACTGCGTATCTGCGCGAGATGCACGACCGCTACGGTTCGCCGGGGTTTCTCGCGGCCTATAATGCTGGTCCCGGCCGCTATGAAGAGTATCTCGCCGGCCGTCCTTTGCCGGCCGAAACTCGCGCCTATGTCGCCGCGCTCGCACCCGTCATCGGCGGCGCAGACGCGCTTGCTCCCGTTACGGTCGCGGCAGCCGATCCCAACGCCTGGACGCGGTCTCCGCTCTTCATCGCGCAGTCCGAACACGCGACGACCGCCGTTCCGACGTCCAACAATGGCGCTTCCGAGGACACTCCGGCCGCCATTCCGGTGCGCGATGTCACAGCCATCGCTCCGCAATCCGCAGGCCTGTTTGTCGCCCGAAACGCCGATCGGGGGCCGCGATGACGGTGTTCGCGGCATTTCGTGGAATGGCGTGCTCTGGCGCAGGGATGGCGGTCCGAGGACGGAGAGCAGGCAACACAACCGCACGATGGCGAGATAAAAGCGCGCGATGTGCGGCTTGGTGCGGTCGTGTGTTTTCAGAGACTTATGGCGAATTGGCGCGAGGTGCGCCTGATCGACGCAGCCTGCGCATTCGCCATTTCGCGAGGGATTTCCGCGCGTTTGCGCGATGTGCGGAGCCTCGGCCATGAGCGGCGAGGACGACTTCCGCATCCGGCCAGGCCGTATCCGCTCCACCCGCGCACAGCAAACGCGGCCCTTCATCGCCCAGGCCCTCGCCGCCGCCCAGCGTGCCGGCGGCAGGGTCTCGCGCTCCGGCAAGATCAGCTCGGGCAACCGCTCGCGTTTCGGGCGCGGCCAGCGAGCGACCGTCCAGGCCAATCGACTGCTCACCAACCGATCGCGCAACACCGTGATCAAGACGCGCGTCGTCCGGCACACCGCTCGCTCGGCGCCGCTCAACGCCCACCTCAGCTATCTGCAGCGCGAAGGCGTCACCCGGGATGGGGAGAAGGCGAAGTTGTTCGGGCCGGAGACGGAGGCGGCCGACGCCAAGGCTTTCGCCGAGCGCACTCAGGACGACCGACATCACTTCCGCTTCATCGTCTCACCTGAGGACGCGACCGAGATGTCCGACCTCAAGACTTTCGCCCGCGAGCTGATGGGGCAGATGGAGACAGACCTCGGCACCAAGCTCGACTGGGTCGGCGTCGATCACTGGAACACGGATAATCCACATGTCCATATCATCCTGCGCGGGCGCACCGATGACGGTCAGGACCTCGTCATCTCGCGCGACTATATCAAGGAAGGCATGCGCGCCCGCGCGCAGGACCTCGTCACCCAGGAGCTGGGGCCGCGCACCGATCACGAGATCCGCCGCAATCTCGAACGGCAGATCGACGCGGAGCGCTGGACCAATCTTGACCGCCAGCTTGCCCGCGACAGCTATCGCACCGGCGTCGTCGATCTCGCCCCGCTCCCTGACCGCCAGCCCGACGAATTCCATGCGATGAAGGTCGGCCGCCTCCGCAAGCTGGAGACCCTCGGCCTCGCCGATCAGGTCGGCCCCGGACAATGGGTCGTGTCCGAGAATGCCGAGGCGACGCTGCGGGAGCTGGGCGAGCGTGGCGACATCATCAAGCGCATTCACCGTGGCCTGACCGAGCGCGGCATCCAGCGCGGCGCGGCCAGCTACGTGCTTGCCGGTGAGAGCCTCGACGATCCGGTCATCGGCCGGCTGGTCGACCGTGGTCTCGACGACGAGTTGAAGGGCACCGCCTATGCCGTGGTCGACGGCACCGACGGACGCACCCATCACATCAAGCTGCCCGACCTCGACGCCGCTGGCGACAGCGCGCCGGGCTCGATCGTGGAGCTGCGCAAATTTGACGACGCGCAGGGGCGCAGGCGCGTCGCGCTCGCCGTCCGCTCCGATCTCGAAATCGAGCGGCAGGTCCATGCGACCGGCGCCACCTGGCTCGACCGGCAGGCGATCGCCCGCGATCCCGTCGCGCTCGGCGGCGGCGAATTCGGCGCGGAGGTTCGTCACGCGATGGACAGGCGGGCCGAGCACCTCGTTGGTCAGGGCCTTGCCGAGCGGCAGACGCGCGGTGTCAGTTTCTCCCCCGGGCTGATCGACACGCTGCGCCAGCGCGAGGTCGACGCCCTTGGCGAGAAGCTTGCGGCCGAGACCGGTCGGCAATTCTCGAAGGCCGCGGCGGGCGAATATGTGGCCGGCACCTATCGCCAGCGCTTTGCGCTCGCGTCGGGCCGCTTCGCCATGATCGACGACGGCCTCGGCTTCCAGCTCGTGCCCTGGTCGCCGTCGATCGAGCGTCAGATCGGTCAGCACGTCTCCGGCGTGTCGCGCGGCGCCGGTGGCGTCGACTGGAGCTTCGGCCGCAATCGCGGCCTCGGCATGTAGCCCAATCAAGAAAGGAGTGCCCGCCATGTCGGCGACCAAAATCCTCTGGGGCCAAATCCTCACTGTCTTCCTGATCGTGCTGATGACGACCTGGGCGGCGACGCAGTGGACGGCCTATCGGCTCGGCTTCCAGCCGCAGCTCGGACTTCCGTGGTTCGAACTGGCCGGCTGGCCGATCTACTATCCGCCCGCCTTCTTCTGGTGGTGGTACTTCTACGACGCCTATGCACCTCCGATTTTCATCGAGGGAGCCTATATCGCGGCGTCCGGTGGCTTCATTTCCATCGCCGTCGCGATCGGCATGTCGGTCTGGCGGGCGCGTGAAGCTAGGAATGCCGAGACGTTCGGCTCCGCCCGCTGGGCGGTCGCCGCGGAAGTCCGCGCCGCCGGCTTGCTGGGCGCGGACGGCGTCGTGCTCGGGAAGTTCGACCGCGACTATCTCCGCCATGACGGCCCCGAGCATGTGCTGTGCTTCGCGCCCACGCGATCCGGCAAGGGCGTCGGCCTGGTCGTGCCGTCGCTGCTGACCTGGCCGGGCTCCGCGATCGTCCATGACATCAAGGGGGAAAATTGGACGCTCACCGCCGGCTATCGCGCGCGTCATGGTCGCGTGCTGCTGTTCGATCCAACCAACACGAAATCTGCCGCCTACAATCCGCTTCTCGAGGTGCGCCGCGGCGAATGGGAGGTCCGCGACGTCCAGAACATCGCCGACATCCTCGTCGATCCGGAGGGCTCGCTGGAGAAACGGAACCACTGGGAGAAAACCAGCCACGCATTGCTGGTAGGCGCAATCCTGCATGTCCTCTACGCCGAGGCTGATAAGACGCTTGCCGGCGTCGCGGCGTTCCTCTCCGATCCGAAGCGGCCGATCGAGTCGACGCTCGCCGCCATGATGAAGACAGCCCATCTCGGCGAGGCCGGACCGCATCCGGTGATCGCCAGCGCCGCGCGCGAGCTGCTGAACAAATCCGACAACGAGCGATCAGGCGTGCTGTCGACAGCGATGTCGTTCCTCGGCCTCTATCGTGATCCCGTCGTCGCCGAGGTCACACGCCGCTGCGACTGGCGCATCGTGGATATCGTCGGCGGCAAGCATCCGACGACGCTCTACCTCGTGGTGCCGCCGTCGGACATCAACCGGACCAAGCCGCTGATCCGCCTGATCCTCAATCAGGTCGGCCGCCGGCTGACCGAGGACCTGCAGGCGAACGGAAACCGCCACCGGCTGCTCCTCATGCTCGACGAGTTTCCCGCCCTCGGTCGTCTCGACTTCTTCGAGAGCGCTCTCGCCTTCATGGCGGGCTACGGCCTCAAGGCCTTTCTCATCGCCCAGTCGTTGAACCAGATCGAGAAGGCCTACGGCCCGAACAACTCGATCCTCGATAACTGCCATGTCCGGGTTAGCTTCGCCACCAACGATGAGCGGACCGCCAAGCGGGTCTCGGACGCACTCGGCACCGCAACCGAGATGCGGGCGATGAAGAACTACGCCGGCCATCGCCTGTCGCCCTGGCTCGGCCACATGATGGTGTCGCGCTCGGAAACGGCGCGGCAACTGATGACGCCCGGCGAGATCATGCAGCTCCCGCCCGCCGACGAGATCGTCATGGTCGCCGGTACGCCACCGATCCGCGCGAAGAAAGCGCGGTACTATGAGGATCGCCGGTTTCAGGAGCGCATCGTAACGCCGCCGAACCTGGTGAAACGGACAACGGCACGGCCCGATGACTGGAGCGCGCTGCCGCTTCCAGCGGCGCCGACCGTGTCGATCGCGACCGACGGCGAGCGCGGATCGGAGGATGAGGATACGACCGACTCCGAGCGCCGGCATCAGCCGGAACTGAGCCGCGCAAAGCCCGTCGAGCCAATGCAGCCCATCGAAAACGAATTCGAGATCGATCCCCGCGACGATGCCGATGAGGACGCCGCTCGCCTCTCGCGCATGAATCAGACCATGCGCCAGGTCGCACGCCAAGCATCGCTCGATCCCGGCGACGGTATCGAGCTTTAGGAGGCACCATGGCAAAGCCTCCCAAAAAGCAGCGGCTATCGGTGTATCTCGAACCCGACGTCATGAAGGCGCTCGCCGCGCACGCCGCCCGGCGCGATCAATCCCTCTCGCTGATCGCGGAAGCTGGCATCGCCTCCTTCCTGTCGCCCGACGCTGCCGAACGGCAGGAGGCGGCTACGACGAAACGGCTCGACCAGCTCGACCGGCGAATGGCGCGTATGGAGCGTGACCTTGGAATCGCCGTCGAAACGCTGGCCGTCTTCATCCGATTCTGGCTGACGACGAACCCGCCGCTCCCCGAGCCCGCCCAGGCAGCGGCGCGCGCCAAAGCCGGCGAACGCTACGAAGCGTTCGTCACCGCGCTCGGCCGGCGACTCGCTCACGGGCCGAAGCTTAGGCAGGAAATTTCCGAGGACATCACGCCCGCGCACGACGCGGATTAATCACGGCCACGTCCACTTCAAGTATTCCGGCGTTCCGCCGTTTCCCTGTATTTGTACGCTACAGTACGACGACCACATTATGGTTGTTGTCAGGCCATGATTTCTGCCTCTTCTACTCATCCCCGATCCAGGGCCGCATGTCGCGGTCCCGCAAGAGAACGGGGACGACGTGGCGGCCACTCACCAGAAATCGGAGGCGATCCTTCGCGGCGCGCGCATGCTGCGCACGGCCCTCGGGCCGGCGATCGCCCGGTTTCTGGAAGACCCCGCGATCGTCGAGGTGATGCTCAACCCCGATGGGCGGCTCTGGGTCGACCGGCTTTCCGAAGGACTTTCCGACACGGGTGAACTGTTGTCGCCGTCAGACGGCGAGCGGATCATCCGCCTCGTCGCCCATCATGTCGGGGCCGAGGTTCATCCCGGCGCCCCACGTGTCTCAGCCGAGTTGCCCGAAACGGGGGAGCGGTTCGAGGGGCTGTTGCCGCCCGTCGTGTCCGCCCCGGCCTTCGCGATCCGCAAGCCGGCCGTCGCCGTGTTCACGCTCGACGACTATGTCGCCGCCGGGATCATGGCGGCGCATCAGGCCGAGACGCTGCGCCAGGCCGTCGCCGATCGGCGCAACATCCTCGTCGCCGGCGGCACCTCGACCGGCAAGACGACCCTCACCAACGCTTTGCTGGCTGAGGTCTCGAAGACCTCCGACCGCGTCGTCCTGATCGAAGACACGCGCGAACTGCAATGCGCCGCGCCGAACCTCGTCGCCATGCGGACCAAAGACGGCGTCGCCTCGCTCTCCGATCTTGTCCGCTCCTCTCTTCGCCTGCGCCCTGATCGGATTCCGATCGGCGAGGTCCGGGGAGCCGAGGCCCTCGATCTGCTGAAGGCCTGGGGCACAGGACACCCCGGCGGTGTCGGAACCATCCACGCGGGTACGGGCATCGGCGCGCTGCGTCGGATGGAGCAGCTCATCCAGGAAGCCGTCGTCACCGTCCCGCGCGCCCTGATCGCCGAGACGATCGATCTCGTCGCCGTGCTTTCCGGCCGGGGCACGTCGCGCCGCCTCGCCGAACTCGCCCGCATCGAGGGCCTTGGCCCCGACGGCGACTACCGCGTCACGCCCGCAAGCCAGCCCCTCACAGGAGGTCCGTCATGATCCAGCATGCCCTGCGTTTCCGCCGCCATATCGCGACTGCGGTATCCGTCACCTTCGTCTCGCTGGCGCTCGCGCCTGCCGCTCACGCTTCCGGCTCCCAAATGCCCTGGGAGGCCCCGCTACAGTCCATCCTCGAATCCATCGAGGGCCCGGTCGCCAAAATTATCGCGGTGATGATCATCATCATCACCGGCCTGACGCTGGCCTTCGGCGACACGTCGGGCGGCGCGCGCAAGCTCATCCAAATCGTCTTCGGCCTGTCGATCGCCTTCGCTGCGTCCAGCTTCTTCCTGTCCTTCTTCTCGTTCGGCGGCGGGGCGCTCGTCTGATGGCCAACGGCGCAGATCATCATGGCGAGCTGGCGGGCTTCTCGGTCCCGGTCCATCGGTCGCTGACCGAGCACATCCTGCTCGGCGGCGCTCCGCGCTCGATCGCCATTCTCAACGGCACGCTGGCAGCCGCGCTCGGCCTTGGCCTCCGCCTCTGGCTGGTCGGCCTGGGCCTTTGGGCTCTCGGTCATTTCGCGGCCGTCTGGGCGGCCAAGCGCGATCCGCAGTTCGTCGATGTCGTGCGCAAACATCTGCGCATCCCCGGCCACCTGTCGGTTTGAGGAGCGACGCCGATGATGAACCTCGCCGAATATCGCAACCGCAATACCCGTCTCGCCGACTTCCTGCCCTGGGTCGCTCTGGTCGGCGAAGGCATCGTCCTGAACAAGGACGGTAGCTTGCAGCGAACTGCACGGTTTCGCGGACCCGACCTCGACAGTGCCGTTCCGGCCGAGCTGGTCGCGGTCGCCGGGCGCCTCAACAACGCCTTCCGTCGCCTGGGCTCCGGCTGGGCCATCTTCGTCGAGGCGCAGCGCCATGGTGCCGCGACCTATCCGGCCAGCGTGTTCGCCGACAGCGCGTCGGCCTTGGTCGACGCCGAACGGAAAGCCGACTTCGAGGAAGCCGGCGCGCACTTCGAATCGAGCTACTTCCTCACCTTCCTCTACCTTCCCCCGGCCGAAGACGCGGCGCGCGCAGAGACCTGGCTCTATGAGGGTCGCGATCACGCTGGCGTCGATGCGCACGAGATCCTGCGCGGCTTCGCAGACCGCACCGATCGCATCCTTCAGCTCATCGACGCCTTCATGCCGGAATGCGCCTGGCTCGATGACGGCGAGACGCTGACCTATCTGCATTCGACCGTCTCGACCAAGCGGCACCGCGTCCGCGTGCCCGAGACGCCGATATATCTCGATGCGCTGCTGGCCGATCAGCCCCTGACCGGTGGGCTCGAACCCCGGCTCGGCGACGCACATGTCCGCATCCTCACCATTGTCGGCTTCCCGACCGCGACCACGCCCGGCATCCTCGATGAGCTGAACCGGCTGGCCTTTCCCTATCGCTGGTCAACACGCGCCGTCCTGCTCGACAAGACCGACGCCACCAAGCTGCTGACGAAGATCAGGCGTCAGTGGTTCGCCAAGCGCAAGTCGATCGCCGCCATCCTCAAGGAGGTGATGACCAACGAGGCCTCTGCGCTGGTCGATACCGATGCGGCCAACAAGGCCGCCGACGCCGATATGGCGTTGCAGGAGCTGGGCGCCGACTACGCCGGCCAGGCCTATGTCACCGCGACGATCACCGTCTGGGACGATGATCCGCGCATTGCAGCCGAGAAGCTGCGGATGGTCGAGAAGGTCATCCAGGGCCGCGACTTCACCGCCATGCCCGAGACGATCAACGCCGTGGACGCCTGGCTCGGCTCGCTGCCCGGCCATGTCTACGCCAATGTCAGGCAACCTCCGATCTCCACATTGAATCTCGCCCACATGATCCCGCTGTCGGCGGTGTGGGCGGGACCGGAACGGGACGAGCACTTCGATGCACCCCCACTGCTTTACGGCAGAACCGAAGGCTCGACCCCGTTCCGGCTTTCCATCCATGTCGGCGATGTCGGCCATACGCTGATCGTCGGTCCGACCGGCGCCGGAAAATCCGTTTTGCTCGCGCTGATGGCGCTTCAGTTCCGGCGCTATCCACAATCCCAGGTCTTCGCCTTCGACTTCGGGGGATCGATCCGAGCAGCCGCGCTCGCCATGCGGGGCGACTGGCACGATCTCGGCGGCGGCCTGACCGAAGGCGCCGACGACAGCGTGTCGCTTCAGCCGCTGGCCCGGATCGACGATGTCGCCGAACGTGCCTGGGCCGCCGACTGGCTGGTCGCGATCCTGGGGCGAGAGAGCATGCCGGTCACGCCCGAGGTGAAGGAGCATCTCTGGTCGGCGCTCTCCTCGCTGGCGTCCGCGCCGATCAACGAGCGGACGCTCACCGGCCTGTCCGTCCTGCTGCAGTCCAACGACCTGAAGCAGGCGCTTCGGCCCTATTGCGTCGGCGGTCCCTATGGCCGGTTGCTCGACGCCGAGGCCGAGCATCTGGGCGAAGCGAATGTCCAGGTCTTCGAAACAGAAGGGTTGATCGGCACGGGCGCCGCCGCCGCCGTGCTCGCCTATCTCTTCCACCGCATCGAGGACCGCCTCGACGGTCGCCCCACGCTGCTGATCGTCGATGAAGGCTGGCTGGCGCTAGACGACGAGGGTTTCGCCGGTCAGCTCCGCGAGTGGCTGAAGACGCTGCGCAAGAAGAACGCCAGCGTCATCTTCGCGACGCAGTCGCTCTCCGACATCGACGGCTCAGCGATCGCGCCAGCCATCATCGAGAGCTGTCAGACTCGCATCCTGCTGCCGAACGAACGCGCGATCGAGCCGCAGATCACCGCCATCTATCGCCGCTTTGGGCTCAACGATCGCCAGATCGAGATCCTCGCGCGGGCGATGCCTAAGCGCGACTATTACTGCCAGTCGCGGCGCGGCAACCGGCTGTTCGAGCTGGGGCTGTCGGACGTGGCGCTCGCGCTCTGCGCCGCGTCGTCCAAGCAGCACCAGGCGCTGATCGCGGACGTTCACGCCCGCAGCGGCACGGATGGCTTCCTCGCTGAGTGGCTCGCCGAGAACCGGCTTGCCTGGGCCGCGGACCTCATCGCCGACCTCACCAATGTCATCCCCCAAACCGATCCGGAGACACGCCCATGACCCGTTCTACTCAATCCCGCTCGCTTGCACTGCGTATCACCGCAGCGCTGCTTGCCGCGCCGATCGCGCTTTCGCCGATCCTCAGCACTCCCGCCGCTGCGCAATGGATCGTCTACGATCCGACCAACTATGCGCAGAACGTCCTGACGGCGGCGCGCACCCTCCAGCAGGTCAATCAGCAGATCACCCAGCTTCAGAACGAAGCGACGATGCTGATCAACCAGGCCCGCAACCTCGCCAGCCTGCCATACTCCTCGCTCCAGCAGCTTCAGCAGTCGGTTCAGCGCACCCAGCAGCTCCTGCAACAGGCGCAGGGAATCGCCTACGACGTCCAGCGCATCGACCAGGCGTTCACGTCGACCTACGGCAACGCCTCCATGTCCGCCTCCGACCAGGCGCTCGTGGCGCAGGCGCGGGAGCGCTGGCAGAACACGGTCGGCGGCCTGCAGGACGCCATGCGCGTCCAGGCCGGCGTGGTCGGCAACATCGACACCAACCGCGCCGAGATGTCGTCACTGGTCGGCCAGAGCCAGGGCGCGACGGGAGCGCTGCAGGCGACGCAGGCCGGCAACCAGCTTCTCGCGCTGCAAGCGCAGCAGCTTGCCGATCTCACCGCCGTCGTTGCCGCCAACGGCCGGGCGCAAAGCCTGTCCGAGGCCGAGCGATCTGCCGCGGCCGAACAGGGTCGCGAACAGCGCCGACGGTTCCTGACGCCGGGCACCGGCTATCAGCCCGGCAACGCCCGCATGTTCCCGAACGGCAACTGAGGGCGCGGCCATGGACGGCAAGATGCTCGCACGGCTCGGCGCTGTGGTGTTCGTGGCCGTCGCGATCACTGCGACCGCGATCGAGATGAACCGGAAAGAGGAAGTGCGGGAGGCGTGGCCGTCCGACCGGACCACCCAAGCGCAGGGCGATCCGTTGCGCGACGAAATGATCCGCTGCCAGGTGCTCGGCGAAGCGGGGCCGCGCGATCCGGCGTGCCTGCGGGCCTGGGCCGAAAACCGCAACCGCTTCCTCGCGCCCGGCGCGCGACCTACCGAGCGCTTGCCGGACATCCCGCCAGCGCCGCGAAACACTCTCATACCCCAATCGGACCGCACCGATCAGCCGGCCTTCGAGCCCGCCGCACCGATCGCGCCGCCGCAGCTCGACGAGGCGAGATAAGATCATGGGCGGCACCGGCGTCATTGACCATTTTCTTGAGGTCTTCACCCGCTACATCGACAGCGGATTCGGGCTACTCAGCGGCGAAGTCGCCTTCATCGCCACCACCCTGATCGTCATCGACGTGACGCTGGCGGCGCTGTTCTGGAGCTGGGGCGCCGACGACGACATCATGGCCCGCCTGGTGAAGAAGACGCTGTTCGTCGGCGTGTTCGCCTACATCATCGGTAATTGGAACAACCTCGCCCGGATCATTTTCGAGAGCTTCGCCGGCCTCGGCCTGAAGGCTAGCGGCACCGGGTTCACCACGGCCGACCTCTTGCGCCCTGGCAAGGTCGCTCAGACCGGGCTCGACGCCGGACGGCCGCTGCTCGATTCCATCTCCAGCCTCATGGGCTACTGGTCGTTCTTCGAGAACTTCATCCAGATCGCCTGCATGTTCCTGGCCTGGGCGCTGGTGCTGCTCGCTTTTTTCATCCTCGCCATCCAGCTCTTCGTCACGCTCATCGAGTTCAAGCTGACGACGCTCGCCGGCTTCGTGCTGATCCCGTTCGGCCTGTTCGGCAAGTCGGCCTTCATGGCCGAACGCGTGCTCGGCAACGTCATCTCCTCCGGCATCAAGGTGCTGGTGCTGGCCGTCATCATCGGCATCGGCTCGACGCTCTTCTCAGAATTCACATCCGGTTTCGGCGGCCAGAACCCGACAATCGACGAAGCGATGGCGATCGTGCTCGCCGCGCTGTCGCTGCTCGGCCTCGGTATCTTCGGTCCCGGTATTGCAAGCGGCATCGTCTCCGGTGGTCCCCAGCTCAGCGCCGGAGCAGCAGTCGGCACTGGCCTGGCCGCAGGCGGCATGGTCGCGCTCGGCGCTGGCGCCGTCGGCGCCGCTGCGTCGGGTGGTGCTGCGCTGGCCGGTGGTGCCGCCGCCGCCGCTCGTGGCGGTGCTGCGATCGCCGGCGGCGCGTCCACCGCTTACAGCCTTGGCTCAGCCGGGCAGGCCGGCGCGGTCGGTGTCGCTTCCGGTCTCGGCGGGGTCGTGCGTGCCGGCGGCAGCGCCGCCGTCTCACCTCTGCGTCGCGCCGCATCGCGTGCCGCCGAAAGCATGCGCTCAAGCTTCAACGCTGGCGGCAAGGCCGCCTTTGAGGCGACAGGCGGCACTTCCACCATGGGCTCGATCGGCGGTGACGCGGCCGGTGATGGCGCCGCTGCCGCCGGTTCCGCGAACGCCGGCGGTCCGCCGGCCTGGGCGCAGCGGATGCGCCGATCCCAGCACGTGACCCATGCCGTCCAGGCCACGGCCCATGCCGTCCGCTCCGGCGACGCCCACGGCGGCGGCTCTTCCATCAATCTTTCCGAAGGCGATCGCTGATGTTCAAACGACCCTCTACCCATTATGGCAAGGCCCCCGAGCCGGCGACGCCCTATCAACGCGCCACCCAGGTCTGGGATGAGCGCATCGGCGCCTCGCGCGTGCAGGCCAAGAACTGGCGGCTCATGGCGTTCGGCTCGCTGATCCTATCGGCCGGGTTCGCCATCGCGCTCGTCGTGCAGTCAGCACGCGGGACGATCGTACCCTGGGTGGTCCAAGTCGATCGCATCGGTCAGGCGCAGGCCGTCGCGCCCGCCGAGGCCGACTATCGTCCGACCGATCCGCAGATTGCCTTCCACCTAGCGCGCTTCATCGAGCAGGTCCGGAGCATTCCGGCCGATGCGATCATCGTCCGGCAGAACTGGCTGCGCGCCTACGACTTCACGACTGACCGCGGCGCCATGGCGCTCAATGACTACGCCCGCTCCAACGACCCCTTTACACGGGTCGGCCGGCAGCAGGTCGCTGTCGACGTCTCCAGCGTCATCCGCGCGTCCCCGGACAGCTTCCGCGTCGCCTGGGTCGAGCGCCGATACGAAAATGGCCAGCTCGCCGAGACCACGCGCTGGACCGCGATCCTGACGATCGTCGTGCAGATCCCCCGAAACGCCGACCGGCTCAGGGCGAACCCGCTCGGCATCTACGTCAACGCCATCAACTGGTCACGGGAGCTTGGGCAATGAAGCCGTATTTCCGTAAAGCCGGAAACCCGGCTTCACACACACACGTACTCCCGGCTCTCCGTAGAGCCGCATTCCCGGTCGTTCTGCTAGCGGCGACCGCGCTCGCGGGCTGCGCGACCACCAATCCGCCGCCGGAGATTTCCTACGACAATGCGGCTCCGGCGGTGCAGACCGTCGATCCACCCGCGCCGGTCACCGTGGTCGAGCTGCCCCGGCCGCTGCCGCTGCCTGGCCAATTGCAGCGTGTGGAGGAGACGCGGCGTGCCCCGGAGCCTTCTAATCCGACCGCTCGCGTCAACCAGGCAAACGAGGCGGCACGAGTCCAGCCGGTGCGCGACGGCTTCATTAACTCGATGCAGGTCTACCCGTGGACTCAAGGGGCGCTTTATCAAGTCTATACCGCCGTCGGGCAGATCACCGACATCGCGCTCCAACCCGGGGAGCAGCTTGTCGGCGCAGGCCCGGTGGCCGCCGGCGACACAGTGCGCTGGATCATCGGCGACACCGAGAGCGGATCGGGGGCAACGCGCCAGATCCACATCCTAGTAAAGCCCACCCGCGCCGACCTGATGACAAACCTCGTCATCAACACCAACATGCGCACCTATCACATGGAGCTGCGCTCGACAGAGCGCACCTATATGGCGTCGGTCTCATGGCAGTATCCGCAAGACCAGCTCATTGCGCTGCGCCGTCAGAACGCCGAGGCGCAGGCGGCCCAGCCGGTGGCGAGCGGCGTCGATCTCGCGAACGTCAACTTCCGCTATGCGATCGAGGGCGACCGTGCGCCGTGGCGGCCGCTGCGCGCCTTCGACGACGGACGCCAGGTCTTTATCGAGTTTCCGCGCGGCATCGGTCAGGGCGAGATGCCGCCACTCTTCGTCGTCGGCCCCGAGGGCAACACCTCTGAGCTCGTGAACTATCGCGTTCGCGGCCACCACATGATCGTTGATCGTCTGTTCGCGGCTGCCGAACTTCGCTTCGGCTCCGGCCGCGAGCAGAAGCGCGTCAGGATCGTCCGCACAGACGGGAGGCCGACCTCGTGAGCGAGAACCCGCCCCGGATTGAGGAAGTGCCGGACGACGATGCGCAGCCCCTGACCGGCGAGCCGGTCGGGCCTGCGCCGATGCGGCTGCGGGCCGAACCGCCCCGCGTCACCCGGTTGTCGCGGAAGGTTCTCGCCGGCCTCGGTCTTGTCGCCAGCGTCGGGCTCGGAGGTGCGCTGATCTACGCGCTTCAGACCCGCGACGCCGGTCGGCCGAACGACGAACTCTATTCGACCGAGAACCGCTCGACCGCTGACGGACTGGCCGGCCTGCCGCGAGATTACAGTGGCGTGCCACAGCTCGGTCCCCCTCTTCCCGGTGACCTCGGCCGGCCGATCCTTAGTACCCAGGATCGCGGACAGCCGGTGCCCACACCCGGGACGGCCACGCCCAATCCCGGCATCAGCCCGGAAGAGCAGCGCCGCCTTCAGGAAATCGAGACCGCGCGCACCAGCCGTCTCTTCTCCGGATCGGAAAGCCGGGGCACACCCGCTGCTGCGGGAGCTGCCCCAGCGCTCGCGCCGGTGCCGGATTTGGCGAGCATTGGCCTCGCTCCGCCGCCCGCCACGCCCTCGGCGCAGGACCGGCAGAACGCGTTTCTGAACGCCGCGGCCGATCGCAGGACGGTTGCGCCCGATCGCGTCGCTGCGCCAGTATCGCCGAACGTCCTTCAGGCGGGAGCAGTGATATCCGCGGCGCTGATCACCGGCATCCGATCCGATCTACCCGGCCAGATCACCGCGCAGGTCACCGAAAACATCTACGACAGCCCAACCGGCCGTATCTTGCTTGTGCCGCAAGGCACTCGTGTGGTCGGGCAGTACGACAACAACGTGCAGTTCGGCCAGAGCCGAGTCCTGCTCGTCTGGACTCGGCTCGTCTTCCCGAACGGGCGCTCGATCGTTCTCGAGCGCCAGCCTGGTGCTGACGCTGAAGGGTTCGCCGGGCTGCAGGATGGCGTCGATTACCATTGGTGGGATCTGGCCAAGGCTGCGGGATTGTCGACACTGCTGAGCGTCGGCGCCGAACTCGCGGTCGACAACGACGATCAGCTCGTTCAGGCGATCCGGAACGGTGGGCAGGACACCATCAACGACGCAGGGCAGCAGATTGTGAGGCGTCAGCTCAACGTCGCGCCCACGATCACTATTCGGCCCGGATTTCCCGTGCGCGTTATCGTGACGCGAGACTTGGTACTGGAGCCATATGGAGGTTGATGATGTCGAAGCTTAAGCTAGGCCCCATCGCGGACGACAAGCCGCTTAAGGTACAGGTCGAGCTACCTGCAGCTCTCCACCAGGACCTTGTTGACTACGCCCACCTATTGGGCCGAGAGCAAGGTCAGTCCGCTGTTGACCCAGCTCGGTTAATCGTCCCGATGTTACAACGGTTCATCGCGACAGACCGTGGCTTCGCCAAAGCCAGGCGAACGTTGACGCCGGGGAGCGCCGATTAATCCGTGGTCCCCGCTCTAGAGGGGGTGTCGAAACACTTCAGCAGCAGCGGCAGAGTCGGGTTGTCGTTGTCACTGGAAGAAATTATAGCGGCCGTCGGCGCCCGCGCCGATGGGAGCGGGATCAACGCGATATCCGGCCGGTAGATCACGCTGGTGATGGTCAAGCCGAAGCCCTGTTCGACCATCGTCAGCAGGGTTTCTCGGCTGACTTGTTGGATCGAGAGTTGAACCGCTCCGTCTCCGGCGCCCACCATGCGCCGGAGTATGCCAGCGAGCTCACGCCCAGCGCCATCCGAGCGAACGAGGAAGACTTCGTCACAAATGTCCTCCCACGACAGCTGTGGCCGTGCTGCCAACTCGTGAAGCGGGGACAATGCCACGAACAGATCTGGTTCGCAGAGACGTCGAACTTGGAACTGAGGGCTCTTGCTCGCACTCAGGCTGATTGCTGCGTCCAGTAATCCGCGCTTCACCCCCAAAGTGTTTTCTTCTGAAGTGCCTTCCTCAAGCTTTACCTCGATCGTCGGATGTCTATTTCTGAATGCCGAGAGAATGTTGATGATCGGGCACGCCGGGAACGCTTCAAGCATTCCAAACCTCACGAGCCCGGTCTTGAGTTTCCGCGCGGAGCGGATCTCCGTTGCGGCGTTACGAAGGTAGCGCGCTCCCACCACCGCTTGTTGAAGGAAGCGCTCACCTTCTGGAGTCAGCCCTGCCCCCGCTCGCGTACGCTTGAAGAGAGAAAAGCCAAGTTGGCGCTCAAACAGCTGCACACGTCGGCTGACGGTGGATTGCGATATCGATAGGCGCTCCGCCGCTCGGCGGAAGCTGCCGGCCTCGGCGACCTGAACGGCGTACTTCAGGTATCGGAGATCAAGAGTCAGGTCGGGCATGAGACCCGTCCGATCATACCGGCGGTCTCATCGGCGAACCGCCTGCGCCCGGTGAGCGGCACCCATGCACGTCCACTTTCATCGAGCCCACCCCCGCTAGCGCCTGGGGAACGAGCACGTCCGTTGATCTCAGATGTGGAATCCGAGCTGAGCCCCTCAATGAGCATGACCATGTCCGAATCTGTCATAGATGCATGCGGCGGTCATACATTTTCACACGCTTGAAGTCTATGCGCGAAGCATATATTCTTGCGGTATGGAGCCTGAGGTCGCCAAGTACCATTTAGGTGCACTCGCGTTGGCGGTTGCAGACAGCATCGCCAGTGTCTCGGCCTCGTTTTCACCAAGCGGCCCGGGGACCGCCGTGATGGTGTTACTCAGCATGGAGCCCGGACTGCCGATCAGCGTTTTGGCTACCTCGATCGGGCTTTCTCATGCCGGGACGGTGCGATTGATCGATAGGCTCGAGCGCGAACAGTTGGTGGAACGACGAAGACAAATCACCGACAGGCGGGCGCGCTTCATTCACCTCACCAATTCGGGGAAGAAGATAACGGACGCCTTGCTCAAGGCACGGGAGCAGGTGATCTCCGAATGTATTTCGCCCCTGTCGCCCAATGACCTCGACATTCTAGGCATGCTGTCGGAGCGGCTCCTTGTGGCAAACGGCTTCGACAAAGATGGCTCGGTCAGCCTTTGCCATCTGTGCGGCTACAGCAGGATCGCGCCTTCCCGTGGTAAAGCTAAGCCGGGGCGCTCGCCACGCTGGAACGTCGCATCAGAAGGCTGACGATATGATCAGGCAGGCTTGAAATAATGGGATCGTTTGCGCTCGAACTTCTTCTATGCGTACTTGCCTTCGGGTTCGGATATGCGGCGAACCAAGGCGGAACCTGTTTAGTGGTGGCCGCTCATGAGTTACACAGAAGACAGCCGCCGAAAATGTTCGTCGGATTTCTCGCAGCGTCGGCAGCGGCAGGCCTGGTTGCGGTCCCGATAGTCTGGACGGGAACACTGGGCGCAACACTCGCACCCTCGACCAGCATCAATTTCCTCCTGCTCATCGGCGCCATCGCCTTCGGCCTCGGCGCACTCATTAATGACACATGCCTGCTCGGATCGCTGGCGCGGCTTGGGGATGGGGAGATGCGACTTCTAGCTCTACCCTTGGGATTAACGATTGGTATCTTGGTTGCCGACCATGGCAGGTTCGGCTACGATTCAACATGGCCAAGCTTAATCTCCAAACCGAGCGCAACAGGCCTCGTTACTCTCCTAGCCTTCCTAGTTGTGCTCGTGCTGGCACTCGTTTTCGTTTCCACGAAGAGCGTTCTGCGAACAAAGCCGGGTTGGTCGTTCGGCGCTTCGATGATTGGACTCGGTATCACTGGCGGACTTCTATATGCACTCTCGCCGGCCTGGACCTTCGCAGACGTGATTCAACGCGCCCTTCCTCTCAGAATGTCGCCGGCCGGCGAGGTCGCGCTCACTGCGGTGATCTCTTCGATCGCAGGCGCCCTAACCGCCTCCTTTCGCCAAGGCAATCTGCGTCTCCAACTGCCGACAGCCAATGGCATTCTGCGATCTATCGTCGGCGGCACATTGATGGGTATCGGCATCGCGCTCATACCCGGCGGGAATGATGGGTTGATCCTCGCAGCGGTTCCGACTCTTTCACCTGGTGGGATAGTCGCCTACCTTCTGATGACGACGACAATCGTCTTCGGATTTGCAGCGCGTGGTAAGTTATTCCGGCGCTGCCTTTCACGGCCATGATAAGGGCAACAGAGGACTTGCCCTCCTGACATGAGCATTTATCCCGACCGGGAATATCGGCTGACTAGCTCGTATGCCTTTGCAGGCCCTTGGACCATGATGACCACTTCAAAGGCCGCCGGCCCCAGAATCCTGTAGGTTGCATGGTAGGTGTCGTCTCCGCAGGCATAGACGCCACTCGCTTCCAACCCGGTATCCGTCCGCGAGAAACTCAAGCTGAGGAACTGCGTCCCGATATGAGGTCCGTCTGCGAACTCGACGACAACACTGTCCTCGCTCAAGCGATAGCGATACTGCCGGCACGCGGAGAATACTCTGCCATCTGCCAGTGTGAGAATGCCGCTCTCTCGATAAGCGAGCGCGCCTTCGCCGAAACGGGCGAAGACCGCGTCGCCATGCAGCTGAGCGCCTCCGGGCTCGATATCGCGACGGAGCATCCATGCCCCGCGGAGGTTCTGCAGGATTTGCACGCCGCCGTCACGAGAGGACCACAGTCACGAGGGCACAAGCGCCCCTCTGTGGCGGACCGAAGCACGCAGCAGCACGAGGGACGCCGCTAGCAGAACTGCGTCCTTCAGTAGAAACTGCCCTGGTGCAGCCGAAATCGCAGGAAAGCCGCCGGCAGTCTGCTCCGCGACACCTGGAGTGGTGATGAAAAAGGTCAGCGTGATCAGATAGGTCGCTGCTGACATTAGTGCGCCTAGCGCAGAGAAGAGTGGACGAAATGCACCAAGGATCAGAACGAGACCGGTCGATAACTCGATAACGCCGATGAAATAGCTTTGCCCCTGCGTCCCGAACATGCCGAGCCAATTCATGATCGGGCTGTGTTCGATAAACGGGGCGATACCATAGGCCTCGTACGCTGTGAACTTCATCGCGCCGAACCACAGAAATACGATCACGAGAGCCCATCTAAGCAGGCCAAGATCCCTCCGACCGTGCTCGGGGACAAGAAATTCATAACGGTCGAAAATGCTCATCTAAAATTCCTCAACAGTGGTCCCGTGGGAACGTCACGAACGTCGTCTACGTGCTTCGGGCAGGCGTTGCAGTATATGCGCGACGCATATACTAATAAGCGAGATAGGGGTCGTTTGCGGGAGAGGGCGAAATCCTACGCTAAGGCTTTGGCCAACGATATTCTCCGGTAAGATTGATGTGTTCCCAGGGGATAGGAGAAGTCGCTTGATATCTAGTATGACGTCTGTCGCACCTGCTTGATCGCGGCCGCGATAGCTAGATCGCGTTGCTCCTCTTCTCCATCCGCGTTCCAAGCTGCGGAAAGGCACCCATAAGCGTACGCCTGGTCGAGCAGGCGACGCGGATCGACGTCCAGCGCACGAGAGAATGCGTCCGCCATCTGTGCAATGCGTCTAGGATCGAGACAAAGGTCGTCTCTGTCAGCCGGATCGTAGAACATATTGGCGGCGCCAAAGCCCACTTCACCGACCAGACCGACGGGATCTATCACCAGCCAGCCGCGACTGGAGAACATGATGTTTTCATGATGCAGATCGCCATGTAGCCCACGCAGTTCCGAGGCATTGCTCATCATTTGATCGGCTATAATCGCCGCGTGGACGTAGTCAGTTTGACAACCTGCGTTTTGATCATCGCGCGCCCGCTGAAACAAAGCTGCAAAGCGATCCCGGATCGGGAGAAGGGCAGAAGGCAGGGGTTCCTCAGATGCGGCATACAGCTTCGCCATTAGTTCCGCTGCAATTTCGGTCGCCTGGTAGTCGCCGTGCTCGGCAACGATGTGAGAGAGCATTCGCTCCCCGGCATATTCGAGCAACATCAGATTGTTCTCACGACCGAGCAACCGGACTGCTCCCCTCCCATTGCGCCATACCAGATAGTCGGCCCCGCGCAGTTCATCAGCAATGTCTTCTATAGGTTTCAATCCCTTGACGATTGCAGGAGTCCCGTCTGGCAATGAAACTTTCCAAACGAGGCTGGAAAAGGTGTCCGCAATGAGAACAGGTTGCGAAACGTGCCAATGAGCAGGAAAAACAGGCGGCATGAACATCAACCCCAAGTCAGAGGGTCCAATCGCAGATAGAAGGCAAGGCGTTCGCGGTCGGGGGCTTCGATCCCCAATACATTGAATAGGACAGCGAAGGCGCGCTCTGCTTCATCTGGCGCTGCCCAGTTCTCTTCGGCGTTAGCAATCATGAGTGCCAAATCGGCATAGCGATCTGCTGTTCCGAGCCGCCCAAGGTCGATCAGACCCGTGCATTGAAGAGTTTTAGGGTCCACCATGAAGTTCGGCATGCAGGGATCACCATGGCAAACAACCATATCGGTGCGCTCTTGGTCGAGCCGCACCGGTAGCTCTCGTTCGACACGAGCCAAAAGATCGAGCTGCGGCGTACTCTTGTCCTCGTCCGGTAAGAAGTCGGGATTGACGGCATTGCGGGACACCACATCAACGGCGCGTCCGAACATTCGCGACAGCCTGCGCTCAAACGGACATTGATCAACCGATAGGCTGTGAACAGCGCCAAGTTGCTGCCCCATTGACGGCCACGCTTTGAGCAAATCCGCTCCAGACAGATCAGCCGCCGGTACTCCCGGAATTGCCGTTATCACCAAGCATGCACCCTCCTGTTCCTCCTGCCAGTTGATCACCTCGGGGCAAGCCACACCTCGACCTTTGAGCCAAATGAGGCGGTCACGCTCTCCAGCGAGCTCACCGCGGCGGGAAGCAGGTGCGATTTTCGCGAAGGCATGCCCGTCACCACGTCGAAAAACAAAATCACCAGATTCTCCGCCTCTGACAGGCAACCAGTCAGAATGCGATTCACCAAAAAAAATATTAGTTCGATTCAATGGAGGTTCCTTCAGTTTTCTGATGAAGCGCGGAGGTGGCTCAACCTGCGAAAAGAAACGAGTTGCTACGTAAGTCCGAGAACATGCTTTCCATGGTCTCTGAGCTCGCCTTTGGGACCGACATATCGGTAGAGAGTGACGCGCTCGATGCCGAGTTCCTTGCAGAGATCGGAAACTGAAGTATCGCGCTGGGCCATGGCGGCTTGCGCGAGACGCACCTGAGCTTTGGTGAGCGCGAATTTTCGTCCGCCCTTGCGACCGCGCGCTCTCGCGGAGGCGAGACCCGCCATGGTGCGCTCTCGGATCAGATCCCGCTCGAACTCGGCCAAGGTGGCGAAGATTCCGAACACCATGCGACCGGACGCAGTCGTGGTGTCGATCTGAGCGCCCTTTCCAGTCAGAACCCGCAGGCCGATCTTGCGGTCTGACAGCTCCTTCACCGTGTTGACCAGATGGGCAAGCGATCGTCCGAGGCGATCGAGCTTCCAGACCACCAGCACATCGCCGTCACGCAATGACTTGAGGCAGGCAGTCAAGCCAGGGCGATCATCACGACCGCCGGAAGCAAGATCATCATAGATATTGTCCCGTTCGACACCTGCGGCGCGCAAGGCGTCGTGCTGCAGGTCGAGAGACTGCGAGCCATCGGCTTTGGAGACGCGGGCATATCCGATCAGCATGTATCACAAACGTTGGTTTGAGGCGGCGCTTCGGCCACGATTGCATTGACCTCTGGAAATGTATCTCAACCAGCTTCATAAACAAAGCGTCTTGAACGCTATCAGATTTTGAAAAAGGAACATGTATGCCGCGTCGCGTCACTCTAACCGATCGGCAGAAAGACGCGCTGTTGCGCTTGCCGACTTCACAGACGGATTTGCTCAAGCACTATACGCTGAGTGATGAAGACCTTGGGCATATCAGGCTGCGTCGGCGCGCTCACAACAGGTTCGGCTTCGCCCTGCAATTGTGTGTCCTGCGCTATCCCGGCCGGGTGCTGGCTCCAGGCGAACTGATCCCTGCAGAGGTCATCGAATTTATCGGAGCGCAGCTTGGCCTGGGTGCCGACGATCTCGTAGACTATGCTGCCCGCGAGGAAACACGGCACGAGCATCTTGCCGAGTTACGGGGGCTCTACGGCTTCCGCACCTTCTCCGGACGTGGTGCGAGCGAGCTGAAGGAATGGTTGTTCCGAGAAGCCGAGATGGCGGTGTCGAACGAGGATATCGCCCGTCGCTTCGTAGCCGAGTGCCGACGCACCCGCACTGTCCTTCCCGCGACATCCACGATCGAGCGGCTTTGTGCCGCGGCTCTCGTCGATGCCGAGCGACGCATCGAGACGAGGATCGCCAGTCGGCTGCCTATGTCGATCCGAGAACAGTTGCTGGCATTGCTCGAGGAGACGGCTGATGATCGGGTGACCCGTTTTGTGTGGCTGCGCCAGTTCGAGCCTGGCTCGAACTCTTCGTCGGCCAACCGGCTGCTCGACCGGCTCGAATATCTGCAACGCATCGATCTCCCCGAGGATCTGCTTGCCGGCGTTCCTGCCCATCGGGTGACTCGTCTGCGCAGGCAGGGTGAACGGTATTATGCCGACGGCATGCGCGATCTCCCGGAGGACAGGCGGCTTGCGATCTTGGCTGTTTGCGTCTCGGAATGGCAGGCGATGTTGGCCGACGCAGTGGTCGAAACCCACGACCGGATCGTCGGCCGTCTCTACCGTGCTTCGGAGCGTATTTGCCATGCAAAGGTCGCAGACGAAGCGGGGGTGGTGCGTGACACCCTGAAATCCTTCGCCGAGATCGGGGGCGCCCTGGTCGATGCACAGGATGATGGCCAGCCGCTGGGCGATGTCATCGCGAGTGGGTCAGGGTGGGACGGCTTAAAAACCCTTGTTGCAATGGCAACCAGGCTGACCGCCACCATGGCCGACGATCCGCTCAATCATGTGCTCGACGGTTATCACCGCTTCCGCCGATACGCTCCACGCATGTTGCGCCTGCTCGATCTGCGAGCTGCGCCCGTTGCACTGCCGCTTCTGGAAGCGGTGACGGCCCTTCGTACCGGTTTGAACGATGCCGCGATGACCAGCTTCTTGCGGCCCAGCTCGAAATGGCATCGCCACCTTCGGGCCCAGAGGGCTGGCGACGCTCGCCTATGGGAGATCGCGGTGCTGTTCCATCTGCGCGATGCGTTCCGCTCCGGAGATGTCTGGCTTACTAGGTCCCGGCGCTATGGCGATCTGAAACACGCACTCGTTCCGGCACAATCCATCGCGGAAGGCGGTCGTCTCGCTGTGCCATTGCGGCCGGAGGAATGGCTGGCAGACCGGCAAGCTCGCCTCGACATGCGGTTGCGCGAGCTTGGCCGTGCCGCTCGCGCAGGCACGATCCCGGGCGGGTCGATTGAAAACTGCGTTCTGCATATCGAGAAACTCGAAGCCGCCGCGCCGACAGGCGCCGAAGATCTGGTGCTCGATCTCTACAAGCAGATCCCGCCCACGCGCATCACCGATCTCCTGCTGGAGGTGGATGCGGCGACCGGCTTCACCGAAGCGTTCACCCATCTGCGCACAGGAGCACCCTGCGCTGACCGGATCGGGCTAATGAACGTTATCTTGGCGGAAGGGATCAACCTCGGCTTGCGCAAAATGGCGGATGCGACAAACACCCACACCTTCTGGGAATTGATCCGCATTGGACGGTGGCATGTCGAGGGCGAAGCCTATGACCGGGCGCTGGCCATGGTGGTCGAGGCACAGGCAGCGTTACCCATGGCCCGGTTCTGGGGCATGGGCACGTCGGCTTCGAGCGACGGACAGTTCTTCGTCGCTACAGAGCAAGGTGAGGCCATGAACCTGGTCAACGCGAAATATGGCAATACCCCGGGCCTGAAAGCCTATAGCCACGTCTCCGACCAATATGCGCCGTTCGCAACCCAGGTGATTCCTGCAACGGCAAGCGAAGCGCCTTACATCCTCGATGGCCTGCTGATGAACGATGCTGGACGCCATATCCGCGAGCAGTTCACCGACACGGGCGGCTTCACCGATCACGTCTTTGCCGCATGTGCCATTCTCGGCTACCGGTTCGCTCCGCGCATCCGCGACCTGCCATCCAAACGGCTCTACGCGTTCAATCCGTCGGCCGCCCCGGCGCACCTGCGAGCGTTGATCGGCGGAAAGGTCAACCAAGCCATGATCGAGCGCAATTGGCCCGACATCCTGCGCATCGCCGCCACCATTGCTGCCGGGACCGTCGCGCCAAGCCAGATTCTGCGGAAACTCGCCTCCTATCCGCGGCAGAACGAGCTCGCGACAGCCCTGCGGGAAGTCGGTCGCGTCGAGCGCACCCTGTTCATGATCGACTGGATTCTGGATGCCGAACTCCAACGGCGTGCCCAGATCGGGCTCAACAAAGGCGAAGCTCATCATGCGCTGAAGCGGGCAATCAGCTTCCACCGCCGCGGTGAAATCCGCGACCGTTCCGCCGAAGGCCAGCATTACCGCATCGCCGGCATGAATCTGCTCGCCGCCATCATCATCTTCTGGAACACCATGAAGCTCGGCGAGGTCGTTGCAAACCAGAAACGCGATGGAAAGCTGCTATCGCCCGATCTCTTGGCCCATGTTTCGCCGCTCGGATGGGAACACATCAATCTCACCGGAGAATATCGCTGGCCAAAGCCTTAGCGTAGGATTCCGCCCCCTCCCGCAAACGACCCCGAGATATGTCGAGCGGCTGGTTCGCGCTTCGCTGCCTCACGAAGCCATCCTCATCGGCGATGCCTTTACCCAGCAAACGCGCGACCTTTGCGGGATTTTGACTTAATGGGGCTGGCGCTCCGGGTGGGCCTATAGCCCGTTGGCAAACGTCCAGCCTGTACGGATGGACGCGGCCCTGGACGAGATAACCATGCCCACCGAAATCGTAGCAGCGATCGCCGCAATCCCCGACGTCGTGGAGCACGGACTGTTCCTCAATGGGATTGATACAATCGTGATCGCGCGCGGTGACACGATGGAAGTGCGACGCCGGGGGCAAGCTAGGTCTCGCTGATCTGCACCTGCGCGGCCTGGATGACAGCGCTGACGCGGAGTGATTCTCGGGCGCGACCTACGGCGATTCCGAGCGAAAAGGCTTGCCCTATAGCCGCCAGGTATCAACGGTTCCGCTGCCTTAACGAGCCGGACCCGTTTTTTTCGGCGCGCTCGATCAGTCGAAATCCTCCGAAACCCTTTTAAAACAGGACATTTTCCACAAGCCGCGCGGAGGAAGAGGACCACGGTATGGCTTGCTGTCTATGCTCCGCGCACATATAGATGTGGCAATGGATGGACCTCGAGATCGAAACATTTTCGGGGCGTTCGCACTCATGATCAGCGACGACATCGTTCGCGCTAGTTCATCGCGGGCGCCGGAAGCTGGACCCGCCGCCTCAGCGCTGGCGTTGCTCGCGCACAAGCCCGGGCTCTCGATCCGTATGCTTGCGATCGGGGTGGGCCTTTCACATGCTGGAACTGTTCGCCTGGTGGATAGATTGGTAAGCGAGGGATTGATCGAGCGTAGGGAGCATTCGACAGACGGGCGCGCGCGATCCCTCTATCTTACTCCAACTGGCAAGGTCGCGAGCGACGAGGTCCTGGCCTCGCGCGATCAAGTGATTGCCGAAGGGCTATCGATCCTTAATCCAGACGAACTGAAAACCTTATCGGACATCGCTGAACGCGTTCTCCGAAATCGCTTGGAAAACCTCGAGCAGTCATACCGCATCTGCCGCTTGTGCTGCTACGAGGGCTGCACGAACTGCCCCGTCGATGCCGAATTGCATGAGCGAGGTGTGGACCGCGAGAAGAACGACGACGCGTAGGAGACTCGCAATTGCGGCAGCTCAACGCTGCTCAGATGGCGGGGCTTCATAATGTCAGCGAGCCTACCATCAGCCGCATTCTTTTGGCTACGCGTCAAGCCGGCCGATCGGGCATGGCGGTCTCATTCTAATATGTCGGTGATCGCCCCACTTTTAGCCGCTCAATTGATCGGAACGCGGTTTCGGAAGCGGCCGTTCAAACCACTCGCTGCATTCCCATTTCTCTATGTCCGATAGGTAGTTTCGGGGAAAAGCAGTCGGGAACAGGTTTCGGGAACGCATGCTCCGGCAGGAGCGCAGCGCGCGTCCCACACGCGTTTTCCCGGTAGAGCTTCCCAATCGGCAAAGTGCGGGCCACCTCAGACTGCGAACGCGAAAAACCGCCTGGCTGGTCACTCAAGGCAGGGTAACGACGATTTTCGCTGCGGATACACCCGCCTTCAGGGCTTCCAAGGCAGCCTGGAGCATTTCAAGGCCCTGGCCCACGATCTTCGCCGGAGGGGCGGGGACGAACGTGCGCGCCGCGAGAGCCTGCGGCAGGAATTCGCGGTAGATCATTGGACCAACCTCGTCATCCTTGAGGCTCGTCCCGGAGATGTGCGTCGCCTCGACTCCAAATGAACGCTCGTCGGGCGGGGCCAGCGTCGCTGCCACCCGGCGCGAGCCCTCGCATCTCGCAACTACGGCAAAACAGTCTTTCATGTGACCGGTCGCGTGAAGCGTTCCAGCGAGACTGCGCCCGCGCATTGCCTCAATCACGTCTTCCACGATGGCTGGACTCGAGTGGTCAAGAACCTCGCTTGCACCCAGCTCCTTCAACAGGCCGACGTTGCGCGCCGAAGCGGTGGCGACGCACCTGTAGCCCGACGCCACCGCGAGCTGGATGGCGTTGCAGCCAACGCTCGACGATCCACCCCAGACCAGAACGACCTCTGGACGCGCGGTCGGCGAGTGTAACGGTGGCGCGAGAGCCAACTGTGTCCGTCCGTAGAGCCCGCTTGCGGCGGTGCCAAGGCCAAGCGGGAGGACTGCCGCATCAGCGAAGGCAATGTTGTTGGGGATCGGCGCCGCCATGTGGTCCAGCACGATCGTGTGGTGCTGGAACGCACCCTGCGCAGGTTGATTTACGGTTGTCCCGACCGCCTGTCCGATGACTCGATCGCCGACCTTGAACCGCTCGACCGCGCCACCGACCGCCGCGACCTCACCGGAGACGTCGCTGCCGAGAATCGCGGGATAGTCGAGCCATGGCAAAAGCGCGACGTCCTGCAGAATCCAGTCGAGTGGGTTGATCGCGATGGCCGCGTTGCGGATCAATATCTCATTCGCCGCCAGATGCGGCAGAGCGGTGACACCGATCCTCAGTGGCTGCCCCGGCGCTTTCTGCCAGGCGGCCTGATTAGTCACGGTTTCGGTCATCATCAACTCTTTCTGTCAAGTATTACAGCTGGGCGTTCGTCTGAGCGGTCCAACCGCCAGGTCGGGCGCACGAAGTGGCAGCTATAGCCCCCAGGATAGCGCACCAGGTATTCTTGGTGCTCTGGCTCCGCCTCCCAAAAGGGTTCTTCTGGGTTGATCTCCGACACGACCGGGCCAGGCCAGCTTCCTGATGCCTCGATTTCCGCGATGGTTGTGAGGGCGACTTCCTTCTGCACTTCGGTGGTGTAGAAAATCGCCGATCGATAGCTCGGACCGACATCGCTGCCTTGTTGCTCGTAGGTCGTGGGGTCATGTATCTGGAAGAAGAGTTCCAAGAGCGAGCGATAGGCGAGAACGGAAGGGTCGAAGGTCACTTCCACTGCTTCCGCATGGCCGTAATGTCTCGCGTAGGTCGGATCAGGCATTTCTCCGCCTGTGTAACCGACACGCGTCGAAATGACTCCCCTGGCTCGGCGCAGCAAATCCTCCATGCCCCAGAAGCAGCCGCCTGCGAGAATTGCTCGCTCTGTCGCGGCCGCCCTATTGCCGGTAGGCGATTGGCTCACAGTCCGTTCGCCCTCCTCCGTGTGCGCCACGGTCAAGCCAGCCTCGCGGGATCCGCAGCCTGACTGGCGCTCAAGAGCTCGGTCTGCACGTCCGAACCCCGGATGAGACTCAGATCGACGGGACACCGATCAGCGATCGCGAGGATCCGAGCGCGCTGATCATCACTCAGCGGCCCATCGAGGACAATGGTGCGGGTGAACCGGTCGGGTGGCATCATGTCCGGCACCTTCTCGTGCTGCACGGTCGTGCTCGCCCGTTCGAGCGGAAAGCCCTTGCGGTTCGCATAGAGACGCATCGTCATCACCGTGCAGGCTGCGAGGCCGGCAGATACGAGTTCGTAGGGAGATAGTCCGGTCCCGAGGCCACCGACCGATGCTGGCTCGTCGGCGAACAGAGTGTGCTCGCCGCTGCGGACCTTGAGCTGGAACGTCCCTGCAAGAGTTTCGGTGGCGACGACGCCCTCCGCAACCTCGATCTGCGGAAGATCCGCGCTGAGTGGTGGGAGAAAGCGGCTCGCCCAAACCGCCACCATGGCCGCGGCGTAGTTCGCGTCCGCGACGTCGGTGAGAAGGTGATCCGCGTTGTCGAGCGAGATGAAGCTTTTAGGGTGCCTGGACGCGACGAAGATGCGCGACGCGTGGTCGATGCCGACCACCTGATCCAGCGGAGAGTGCATGACCAGCACCGGCCGTCGCAGGGAGGCAATGGCCTTCTCGACGTCGATCCCCTCAACCGCCTCAAGGAACCCTCGGCGAATGAGGAAGGGCCTACCGGCAATCTCCACCGAGGCCTCGCCCTCGCTCGCGATGGTGTCCAGATCATTCGGTCCGAAGAGGCGCAAGATATGCTGAAGGTCGGCCGGCGCACCAATCGTCGCTACCGCCGCAATATCAGGCATGTCGGCGGCGGCTACGATCGCAGCGGTGCCACCCAGGCTGTGCCCGACGAGGAGGGACGGTGACATGCCCGCCGCCGCCATCGCATTTGCGGCGGCCCGAAGGTCCTCGACGTCCGACGCGAAGTTCACAGGTTCTCCCGTCCCACCGCCGATCCCGGTCCCGGCGAAATCGAACCTCAAGACCCCGATGCCCGCACGCGACAGCGCGCGCGAGATGTGAACAGCGGCGCGACTGTCTTTCCCGCACGTGAAGCAGTGGGCGAAGATCGCCCAGCCCCGCGGCGTCCCTTCCGGCGGTTCGAGGTGCCCGGACAGCGGAGAGCCAGCCCCACTGACAAACGTAAATGATCTTCCTGCCATGTCCATCAAACCTCCAGCACGCGGCTTGGCGGTTGCGCTCTCAGAACCTTCGACGGAGCTGAGCGGAGCGCACCGCCAACCGGTAATCGTCATCTCAGGCTATCATTTATATGTCTGGCGCATATAGACAAGCCCCTATATCATGATTATATGCGCCAAGCATACTTCTGCGACCTGCGTTCCAAAGGCGGTCTCACGGAAGAGGTATCAGTCAGGCGCGTGGGCCAAAGGACTATGGAACTCAATCAAGTCAGCTATTTCATCAACTTGGCCGAGACGCTGAATTTCACAGCGGCCGCTCGCTTGAGCGGTGTGTCACAGCCAAGTCTGACCCGCGCGATCCGCCGCTTGGAAGATGAGCTTGGCGGGCCGCTGATCTATCGCGACGGGAAGAACAGCCGCCTGACTGGCCTTGGCCATGACGTCGAGGCAGAATTCCGGCGCATGGTGGTCGCGATGAAGAGCGTTCGCAATCACTCGGAGCACTGGGCGATGGGGGGGCACCGCGTGCTGGATGTCGCCGTCGCGCCCACCGTCGGACCAAAGGAATTTACGGCATTCTTCGAGAGCGCATTGGCGGAGATGCCATCCATCGAAATCAAGCTGCACTCGCTCCAGTCGAACGAGGACACATCGGAGGTGCTTTCAGGAAAATACCACGCGTGCATCATGCCGCGTGAAACAAGACCGGAACGCAAGCTGGATGTGCATCCTCTATTTCGGGAGCGCTTCGTGCTCGGCTGTTCTGCAAACCATCCCTTGGCTGCCAACGAGATCGTGCGCGGCGAAGACCTGCTCGAGTTTCCTTTCGTCGATCGCCTGAAATGCGAGTTTCGCGATCGGATCCTCGATCACTTCGCGCGACGGGACTTGCTCATGCGACCTCGCTTTCGATCAGATCGCGAGGACTGGGTGCAACGGGTCGTCGCTGACGGCCACGCCATATGCATTCTTCCGGAACGATCGCCGACCGTGCAAGGCCTCGTCACTCGGCCGATCGACGGATTTGTCTTGGAGCGCGAAGTCGTGATCGCGACAGTATCCGGCTCCACGGCAACGGTCGAGATACGGAACATCGCGCAGCTGGCAGCCCGGTATGAGTGGAACTGAATCACGACGTGAAGAGCTTCGGCGCTATGGAAACTATACGCGCAGCGTATTGGATAAATCTGGGGCGCACTGCTATAGTCGGCGCAATGACTGCAAAGATAAATGACAGTGTGTCGAGCTCTCTAGATTAATTATTGGAGACTATCATGAAGTTTGAGAAGTCACAGGCAGCAGTTGACCGCCTGACCCCCGAGCAACGCCGGATTACCCAGGATTCGGGGACCGAAAGGCCCTTCACGGGTGAGCACAACGACAACAAGGAGCCTGGCATCTACGTCGACATAGTGTCGGGAGAGCCGCTGTTCGCTTCAACGGACAAGTTCGATTCGGGTACTGGCTGGCCCAGCTTCACCAAGCCGATCGTTCCGGCAAACGTGAACGAGGTGCGGGACAGTGCACACGGCATGGTCCGGACGGAGGTCAGGTCGGTACACGCCGACAGCCATCTGGGCCACGTTTTCCCGGACGGTCCTTCCGACCGCGGCGGTCTGCGCTACTGCATCAACTCTGCGTCCCTTCGCTTCATCCCGCGCGACGAGATGGAGTCCGAGGGATACGGTGAATATCTCGATCAAGTAGAGGAGGCTTAACATGCATCAGCGCGCTGTTCTCGCAGGAGGATGTTTCTGGGGCATGCAGGATCTGATCCGCAAGCGGCCCGGCATCATCTCGACCCGTGTGGGTTACACGGGCGGCGATATTCCGAACGCCACGTATCGTAATCACGGCACGCATGCCGAGGGGATCGAGATTGTCTTCGACCCGACAGTGACGAGCTACCGGCACATCCTGGAATTCTTCTTCCAGATCCACGATCCGACGACGCTGAACCGCCAGGGCAATGATCGTGGGCTCTCCTACCGGTCGGGCATCTATTATGTCGACGAGGAGCAGAAGCGCGTCGCCGAGGATACGATCGCCGATGTGGATGCCTCGGGGCTGTGGGATGGCAAAGTGGTGACCGAGGTCCAGCCGGTCGGCGAGTTCTGGGAGGCCGAGCCCGATCACCAGGATTATCTGGAGAAGCGGCCGGGCGGCTACACCTGCCACTTCGTCCGTCCCGACTGGGTTCTTCCAAAGCGGCATGAGGCCGGCGATGTGAGCCCTGCGGCCGGGGCTGCAGCGGAATAGGCTTCGCTGCCGTTAGTGCCGCGCCGATCCGGTTCGCAACCTCCGACGACCGCGTCAATCGACGCGGTCGTCGAACCCGGCCTTGAAGCAGATCATTCCATTCAGCCGCCGTCGCAGTGCCAGGATCCAGATATGACAGACCTCTCCTCCTTTCCCATCACGCAGCGCTGGCCAGCATCTTATCCGGATCGCTTGCAACTATACGCGGCCCCCACGCCCAACGGCGTCAAGGTCTCGATGATGCTGGAGGAGACTGGCCTGCCGTATGAGCCCCACTTCGTCGACATCTCGAACAACGAGTCGAAGGATCCAGCGTTCGTGTCGTTGAATCCCAACGGCCGCATACCCGCGATCATCGATCCGGCTGGCCCTGACGGCCAGCCCATTGGCATATGGGAAACCGGTGCGATCCTCATCTATCTGGCCGACAAGACGGGGCAGCTCATCTCAACAACACCCGCCCAGCGGTACGAGACTCTGGCCTGGGTGTTCTTTCAGGTGTCGGGCGTTGGGCCGACCTTCGGACAGCTAGGCTTTTTCCTGCGATTTGCCGGCAAGGACTATGAGGACAAGCGACCTCGGCAGCGCTTTGTTGATGAATCCAGGCGTCTTCTCGGGGTCCTGGATCACCGGCTGGAGGGCCGCGAATGGATTGTCGATGATTACTCGATCGCGGACATTGCGACGTTTGGCTGGGTGAATGCGCTGGTCGAATTCTACGCAGCGGGCGACATCCTCGGCCTAAGCAGCTATTCGAACGTGCAGGCATGGCTCGAACGCGGGCTGGCGCGACCGGCTGTACAGCGTGGCCTGCGAATTCCTGCGAGGCCTGCATGACCATTATCGCCGCATATTATTACAACGAAGGTAAGCGAGTCCGTGAAATCAGGCTCGATGAGCACGTCGAACTAAACGAGAATCGCTCGGGCTTCTGCTGGATCGCGCTTAGCGAGCCCACCGCAGACGAACTCAGCGCGATCCAGACGACGTATAACCTCCATCCTTTGGCGATCGACAACGCCATGCACCCGCTGTGCCCGCCCAAGCTCGAGGTCTACAACGATGAGTTGTACGTCGTCGCCCAGACCGCCGAGCTGGTCGGCGACCGGATCAGCTACGGCAAGATGGCGATCTTCACCGGTCACAATCACCTTATCACCGTGCGGCACGGCAATGCCGGAGCGCTGGGCAAACTTCGGGAGCAACTCGAGGCATCGCCGACGCAGTTCGGCAAGGGTGTCGACTATGTGCTGCACGCGATCTTGCACCGAGTGGTCGACCAGTATCTGCCCATCTTCGAAATGATCGAGGACGACGTCCTGGCGATGGAGCGACGGTCGCTGCACGATTTCCTCGGGCCAGAAGAGGTGGCGCGAATCTTCGAACTAAGGTCCGAACTCACGCGGTTCAAGCGCACGCTCGGGGCTATGGCCGAGCTGGTGCGAAAGCTCGTTCGCGGCCACTTTCCCTGCCTCAGCGCCGAAATGACACCATATTTCCACGACGTCGCGGACCATGTCCACCGCGTGCAGTCCATGGTCGACGGCCTCCTGCTTGTCCTGTCCACGGTCTTCGAGGCCAGCAGCCTTCTGGAAG
Organism: Aeromonas sp. WP2-W18-CRE-05; assembly: GCF_014168615.1. Lineage (NCBI taxonomy): Bacteria > Pseudomonadati > Pseudomonadota > Gammaproteobacteria > Aeromonadales > Aeromonadaceae > Aeromonas > Aeromonas sp. WP2-W18-CRE-05. The sequence continues at coordinate 1,893,857 of NZ_AP021917.1, forward strand.
CGCAAAGGATCGGTGTGGTCACTCGCCAGCTCGCGGCCTGGGCGGCGATCTTGGCGGTCCCGACGGCGATCGCCGGAATATATGGCATGAACTTCAAGCACATGCCGGAACTGGACACGCCATATGGCTACTTCGTCGTGCTCGGAGTGATAGCGGTGTTCTGCCTTCTCCTGTTCATGCGCTTCAAGAAGGCCAAGTGGCTATGAGTAACGCACTTCGCGAGCTTCTCCGTCCGCCGAGTCACAGCGCGCTTTGTGCGCGAGCGTGTCCAATCCAGTTCAAGATGAAGGTGCTTCCATGACCTCCCAGGTGACCGACGTTCTAGAAGCAGTCCAGTCATTCATCGCCAAAGGCTATGACCGCGAATACCGCGTCAAGGACGGCAATCTCGTCGATCTCGAACTAGGGTCAACCCTCGATGCATGCAGCATTCGCGTCGATGCGGCGTTGCGCCTCGAGAGCGGGGACGACGGCGAAGATGCCTCCAACATCTACGCGATCACCGATCCGGCGACAGAGCATAAAGGCCTGTTGATCGACGCCTTCGACGTGTTCCACGAAATCTGCCCCCGCGACTTGTCCGAGCGCCTTGTGGAGCATCGGGAAACAGCACCGGCAGGTGACCAGGACGCGCCGAGCAAGCACGGACTACGGAAAGTCTACAAGAGCGAGTTTCACAGCGATCCCGAGCGTTACGTTCTGCGCGAGGGCTTTCCAGACTTCCCGCCATGCCCTTTCGGCCAATCCTTCAGCATCCTCGGCTTCGATACCGCCGAGCAGGAATATGTCTGGCTCGTCACGAGCATCATTCGAGATCCTCGGCTGATCAGGGTTCCATACCAGGGCGAAGACGTCATCAGCGACGAATAGCGGTGTCGCTTAGCCGGAAAGGCTGGCCATCCTGGCCCACACATCTGCAGGCTGAACTTTAAGAACATCGAAAATTAGGAGGTGATTATGGACTGGAACAAGGACCACATACGAGAAACTATGCTCTTGCTGGAGACAGCAGCGTTGCACAGCGCTCGCGAAAACTACCTGGACTATGTCTCTACCGCTCGGCTCGATCGGAGCGAACCGATCGAAAACGACGAACTAGCTCAGGCCGAGGTCGCGAGCGACTTCGCTGAAGCGCTCGATGACACGCTCCATGACTACGCCAATAAACTCGAAAAGCTCAGGACGATCGATTTCGGCCCCAAGTTGGCCGTCAACGAAGGCGCTGTCGTCAAGCTGTCCGGCCGCCACTTTGTGATCGCGGTGTCAACGAGCAAGTTTACCTGTCAGGGGCGTGAGCTCATGGGCATTTCCACGATGGCGCCGATCTTCGAAGCGATCGAGGGTGCCCGAGCCGGGGAGACCGTGCAGTTCAACGGCCGGGACCTCACCGTAGAAGACGTGGAATAAAGCCCTCCACCGCAGCCGGCGCGCTAGTGCCGAACGCCCTGCATCTCTTTCTGCATGCATACGGTCACTTGCAGCCGCATTGACCTGGCTCATCAAAGGCAAACTCATGACAACACCTTCATTCTTCATCACCCCCGGATACGGGACGCGCCTGCATGACGCGCTTCATTATTCTCAGGCAATGCGCATTGGTGACCGCGTGGAGATCTCCGGACAGGGCGGATGGAACGACGATCTCGTCATTCCGGAGTCGATTGAGGAAGAGATCGAGCAGGCGTTCAAGAACGTGGAACGGACGCTCGCGACCGCCGGAGCACGCTGGCCGCATGTGGTCCACGTCAATTCCTATCACGTCGGTGGATTCCCTCCCGTGATCAACGAAACAATGGCCAAGCTGTATCGCCACTACATGCCCGACCGCGCTCCAATCTGGACGCAGTTGGGAATCGAAGCGCTGGGGCTTCCAACCATGCGTATCGAAATTCGCGTAACAGCTATCATCGCCTGACCCCGCGGTTCGTGCAGGCGCCGTGCCGCGCTAATCCCGCACGCCCTGCGCCCGCTTCTCCATGCATATCATCGTATCGAGAGATCCGGTTATCATCGGCGTGCTCGGAGAACGGGGGGCCGCCTTGGCCTGGTTGGCGCGCCTCGGCTGCCTGCGGGCGATGGCCAGCACTGCCAGGAGCGTGAGCAACGCCGCCGCATAAAGGAACAGGCCGCCAGGGCCGACGATATTCATTGCAGCTGCTCCTATTAGGGGGCCAGCGGCTGTCCCGATCCCGTTGAGCAACAGAAGCCCGCGCGCGGTGCCGAGTAGCCGACCGGCCGGAAGATCGTCGTTTGCGACGGCGAGACACAACGAATAAATCGGGATGCCAAAGCCGCCGAACAGCGCACCTGCCGCAAGGAGCAGCGGCAGAGGCGCTTCCACCGCCAACGCTACGCCGATGGCAGACGCTGCGGACGCCAGCGCCGCACCGGCGATGACAAGATTCCGGGGCACTCGATCCGAAAGCCAACCGAGTGGCCAATGGAAGGCGAGCGTTCCACCAAGAACCGCAGCCATGAAGGCGGAGATACCGCCCACATCGAGGCCGATGCTCTGGGCAAAGTTCGCGCCCATGCCCCAGAAACCACCGATAGCCAGGCCGGCCAGGAAAGCGCCAGCCGCAGCGAGAGGTGATACGAGGACGAGGTCCCTGAACGCGACCCATTCCTGTTCCACCTGGGCCGGCGGATGACTGGGCAGCAAGGTGATCGGAACCACCGCCGCTGATATCAGCAGCGACACGATGAGGAACAATGTCACGTCGGCGGGCGGTGCGATGTTGAGTAACGCCTGCCCGATTGCCCATGAGCCCATAGAGACAACTCCGAATATCGACAGGAGCTGCCCGCGTGTGGATGGCAATGCGTGGGCGTTGAGCCAACTCTCCGTTGCGAGGATCATGCCCGCGTAGGCGAAGCCGGTAATCAGGCGAAGCGGCATCCAGGCGATCGGCTCCACGAACGCCACATGGAGAAGGGCGGTCATCGAGGCAATGGCCGCGAAGCCGGCGAAGGTTCTGACATGTCCCACGGAGACGATGATGATGGCGACCGAGACTGAGCACGCCCAGATTGGTGAGGTTCGGCCCTTGTGCGAGCTGATAGTGATCGAGCAACTCATCGTCAGACTTCTCTTTCACGGACGGCTTGACGCGATCCGATGCGCGCAAGGCTTCGAGCAGCTTGTCGCGTTTGGCAGGATCAATTTCGGTACGTGGAACATGCAAGGTGGTTTGCGTTTCCCATGGCAATGCGGAACGCTCGCTGGCGAGGCGCATAACGTCATCACCCGTCACGGGCTTGCTTTGGTCGGCTACGCGCAGGAAGTAGCGGCCGTCCGTGGTAGATGCAACGGCCATGGCGCGCGGAATGAGCAATTCGATGTATTGGCCGCCATTCGGGGCGATGGTGACATCCGGCAGCACCGTCACGTTGACCGTGCGCTCTGCCAGCTTGCGACGCAGTGTGTCTGGCAGGTCTGGAGGGACACGCTGATCGGCGGGAGGCTCGCTCTGGCCATCCTCGAACCCCAGCAGTAGGCGGCCACCGGTTGCATTGGCAAAGGCAATGCAATCCTTAGCAATTTCGTTCCAGTCCGCCGTCTTGCCAGTCACGGCCCGCAAGGACTTTTGGTCAAGGAGTTGCCCTTCCAAGCTCACGCGTCACCTTCCCCTGCTGGATTCATTTTTGTTCGCTCCCATCGCCCGATTCTTCATCGGCACCTCCAGCTCGTACCCACTCATCCACTTCCGAGAGCTGGAACTTCCACAGCCGCCCTACGCGGTGCGCGGGCAGACCCTTGCGCTCGCGCCAGCGGTACACGGTGTCCTTGGCCACGCCCAAGTGCTGGGCGACGTGCTCGGCGGTAACCCACGGTTCTTTGCTCATGTCGTTGGCGCTCGGATTATGCGATTCAAAGTCGTCTTAAATCGTTTGAAGTCTACCATTTAGGTGCTGTGGAAGCATCCCGATTGCCTTTGACTGCGTTCGCTGTAAGTTGAATGTGGTAACACGGGGCGCAGTGCCACACTGTCACCACCATGGCTACACACTGTCACCACCATGGCTACACACTGTCACCACCATGGCTACACACTGTCGCCACCATGGCTACACACTGTCACCACCATGGCTACACACTGTCACCACCATGGCTACACACTGTAACCACCATGGCTACACACTGTCACCACCATGGCTACACACTGTCACCACCATGGCTACACACTGTCACCACCATGGCTACACACTGTCGCCACCATGGCTACACACTGTCACCACCATGGCTACACACTGTCACCACCATGGCTACACACTGTCACCACCATGGCTACACACTGTCGCCACCATGGCTACACACTGTCACCACCATGGCTACACACTGTCACCACCATGGCTACACACTGTCACCACCATGGCTACACACTGTCACCACCATGGCTACACACTGTCGCCACAGGGTGACCACATTGCCACCATCATCCTTGCCACACTTTCAACACCTTGTTCCCATAAGGTTGACACCCTGCTGCCACCATCCAACCACACTGTTCACACAGTGGGCCCGCAGCCCGATCTGATCGCACTGACAATTTTTGCTGGTCACAAAGACCCACGCCCCGTTACTCCCGCATCACATTTGGGCGCGACATGTATGACGCAGTGTGTTTGATGATACGACGCAATGTTGGAATGTACGTTGTGCGACGTTAGAAAGAATGTTAATCACACTAGACATAACGTAGTATTATGTTGGTCATTACATTATTTTTTTTGCGCCCCAACACAATATCATTAGGAAGAATGTTGCGTGACGTTAGAAAGAACGTAGCGCCGAATGGGGAGTAACGGGGCATGTGACCAGCTAAAAGTCATTGCGATCAGCGCAGCTGCACGATTTGAAAACCCAACGGCTGAAAACAGCACATTTTTGCTTACCCAGTTGGCGGCATGTCCGCATTGCCGCCGCTGCGGAAATGGCTATCAACCAGCTTGGCGATGTCGGCAGGCTGGGCTCCTGCCTTGAGCGCAAGGCACAGCGCTTGTTCCAGCTGCTGCCATCCCCGTAATGACGCGACATTGCTGCCAACCGTTTCGGTCAGACGGAACATCAGCCCTTCCAGCAGTTCTTTGTCACCCACGTCCGCTGCGGCCTGCTCCGCCAGCGCCAAGAGGACGTTGTGTGCTGATGCCAACGAGTCGATTGGCACCCCGGCCAATGCTGCAGGGGTGGTGATGACACGATCCACCCTGACGACTGTCGCCAGATCAAGGGCCTGATCGACGCCCGGCTCGATCTCCATGCGGATCAGCACATCGCCAGCCAACAGAAAGCGGGTTTTGATAAGCCCGGGCTGCTCATCCTGAAACAACCAAACCGGCTGGTTGTTGGCCGGCAGCAGGCTTAGCACGAGCCCGCTGTCATCCAGTGCCCCGCGATCCTGCCACTGGTGCAACACGTCGGTACGCAGGCGCCCGCCTTCCACACCGAGGTGGTGCAACAGGCCGACTAGTCGTTTGGCGGAGATCACCTGCTCCTTGCCACGTAGCCAGACCGAGAGGTTGGCAGTGCGGATACCGGTGGCTTCAGCGATCCGCCCCAGCGTTTCCCCGCGCAGTCGTATCAAGGCGGCGGCAAAGGCTGGCAATTGTTCGGAGGCAAGGGTTGGCATGTTTGGTTCTCTGGATTCACTGTAAATCACTATAAGGCTTATTGACCAACAAGACGAGCGCGCGGGGCTTGGCGATTCGCACATATTGTTGTTATAGTAAATTATAGTTAGACATTTTGAGAGACTATCATGCGCAAGCCAAAGCAAGCCCGTCCGTTGCGCCTGCAGGAATACGAAGCCGCCATGGCTGTACTCAAAGAGCAGCATCCCTGGCTTGCCCGGCAGATCGTCGAACCCGCGCCAGGGCATCTGGCCGTGGTGGCACATCTGTTTGCCCAGGTGGAATACCTGCTGCCACCCGCTGTGCTCGCACGCAAGGGTTCGCTGTCCGTGAGCTGCAACCGGGATCGCCTGGCCATTCATTACCAGCCGCCGCGACGCCACAGCGAACGTGCAGCAGCCGTGTTCGATCTGATTGCCCAGACCAAGCACCTTTCGCTGCAAAAATGCCCCGTCTGCGGTGTACAGATTGTCGGGGACGGCATCCGTCCGAAACGCTGCCCGCAACATGACGGCATCCAAGGATTGTTTGCCGAAGAAGTGCGCCGCAGCCGCCAGCTCATCGTCGAACAGGGGGTACAGCAGGTGGTGCACGATCTGGGCAAGGTGACGACCGAAGATGTACGCGCCGCCATAGCGGTTGAAGATGAGCCCATCCCAAGTGAGGCCAAACCGGAGCAGGTTCAGGAGCAGCCGACAGAAACCGCTAAATCAATGCCCTTGCCGAGCATCGTCTTTGTCGATGAAGCCGGGCTGGAGGCGTTCGTGGATCGCCACCGACCGAAAGGCGATGACAAGTTCAAGCGCGCGCAGGCGATGGCGGAGCGGATCAAGCGGGCGGGCCATGGTAGCCGCCAACTGGGCCTGCTGCCTCCGGACTGGAAACCCCTTCTGGATGAGTTCGCGCAGGCCTTTCCAAACTTCCATGAACTGGCCGAGCTGATGCGTGATCACTTCGCCTTGTCCAGTCTGGGCGATGGCCGCGTGTCCTGGCCTGCCGTGTTGCTGGTCGGCCCGGCGGGCATTGGTAAAACCGAGGCGGCACGCTGGCTGGCCGATCAGCTCGTGCTGCCGTTTCGGGTCTTCGATATGGCGAGCACGCAATCGAGTTCGCCGCTCGCAGGTTCCGAATCGTTCTGGAGCAATTCCGAGCCAGGCCAGCTTTTCGAGCTGCTGGCCTACCAGCCGCTGGCCAACCCGGTGGTGGTGCTCGATGAGCTGGATAAGGCCAGCAACGGGCGACCGCAATACGATCCGCTGGCGGCGCTCTATACCTTGCTGGAACCGCGCAGTGCGCGGGATTTCAGCGACTTGTCGATCCGCGACTTTGCCATTGACGCCAGTCATGTCAATTGGATGGCGACCGCGAATGAGCTGAAGGCGATTCCGGGGCCGCTACGCTCACGGCTGACGGTGTTGCACATTCAACCGCCCAGGCCGGAGCAGGTAAGAAGCATTGCGCAGTCGATTTATAACCGCCTCCGCGACGAGTCGAGCTGGGGCACTGCCTTTGCCGAGCGACTGAATGATGATGTCCTGTCCCGTCTGCAAGCCTTGCCGCCGCGCAGTGTGCGTCTGGTTCTGCAGCGGGCCTTGGGTTCGGCAGCTCGTGATGACCGAGGAATCGTCCAGGTGCAAGACATCAGACCGCTGGTCGAGATCAGCCGCCGTGGCGTTGGCTTTGTCAGCGAGGGATGGAATTGAGGTTGCTCAGCGTTGTCCGGATAGCCAGGCCGCACCGGCGGCCAGTGCATCGGCCTCGCTGGGGTAAGTGGTCGATGGGCCGCTGATGATGCAGGGCTGGGTTTCGCCGTCGCCTTCCACCGTCCACAGCTCCCAGGTTCCATCGTTTTTCCAGCTGGGGATGGCGGTGTAAGGTTTGTCTTTCAGCGCAGCCAGCGCGGCATCCACTTCGGGGCGAATCTGCAACTCACCCGAGTAGATATAGGGTGTCGCGCAGCGGGCATCAGATCGGCTCATGTTCCTTGCTCCAGAAAAGATCCAGTAGCGCGCTCGCCTGCAGGTAAATACCGGGGTTGCGTGCTTCACTCGGGCCAGCAATGTTGAGAATAGCGACGGGATGGCTAAGCAACCAGTCTTGCCATGCCGCCAACAGCTCTTCTGCAGGGTCATGCAAATCGCACAGCAGTAGCGGCTTGCCGTGTCCCGTCGCCAGATCGCGAGTGAGCAGGCTGCCACCTTCGATCCTGTCCCGGTAAATGATCAGTGTGGCATCAGCGTCCAGCACATTGCGTTTGGTGCGCTGGCGATAACCGCTGGATTCGGTCTCCATCAACTGGTAGCGAGCATCCAGTACGCCATCAGCGGCCCGTCGGCCTGCCGGGCACCAGCCGCCGTGCGGAATCTGCCGGGCAATGGCGAAATCAAGCGCTGCCCGGTCTACGCCGGTTTGGCCGCCGGAGAGGATGCGCTGAATGCTCACCCTTGCTCCGTTGCGGCGACCGTGCAAGTCACTTGAACCTCTGCGCTGGGCTGATCTGCCGAGAGCTGGCCGATGCGCCCGCGCTGGCTGGCAAGCTTCAGTTGCTTGCGCACCTGTTCCAGGCTGCGCTTTTCGATCACTGCGGTATAGCTCGCACCCAATTCACCATCCGGGTCGATGAACAGCTCGATACGCGTCACCGGCAACCCGAACACTGTGAAGCTGCGTGCCGGTGTCAGCGACCAACTGCCGGGAGCATTGGGCGCAATGCCGTCCAGTACGTGCAACGGCAAGGCTTGACGGCATTCCACGGCGGCGACGATGGCTGGCTCGATCCGCAACCAGTGGTTGAGGTCTGGGGCAGTGCCATCCATCAGCACCACCGGCATGGCTGCCAGTAGCAACGCTTTCATCCCTTGATGTTCCTGATCCAGAAGCGGCGGTCATCGACCGTGAAGTTGGGGTCATAGCCGACCAGCGTCAGCAACGAACCGACATAGTAAAGGCCGAACTGATTCATCAGCCAGCGCTCCATCGCCGGGTCGCTGGGCAGCTTGCTGTACGGTGGGGTTGGCCCGTCGCTGCGAACCTGACCGCTGGTCTTGCCGGAGATGGAAAAGCTCTTCCAGGTCAGCACGAAGTTGTTTGACTGTTTCGGCAGCTCCGGCGCGCAAAGCGACAGATTGCTGAAGCGCTCGGAGCGCTTGGCGTCGTGCCAGAGCACTGCGTCAAAGTGAATGCAATCGCTGGCTTTGAGCGTGAGGCTACGGGTCAGCGTCATCTGATCAGCCGGAATTTGCAGATTGCTGATCACCACCTTGGGCCACTCCGGGGCGCGACCGTCGGTAGACAGATTCTGGCGCAAGGCGTTATGCAGTGGAGTGCCCAGCAAGCTGTTGCGGTTTGCCGCGCTTGCGGGCGTAGCCGCTTGCGACAGACTGGCCCCAATGGATTGTCCCAGTCCGTTCAGGGAGCCCAGCGCTCCCTGCATGTCAGTTGTGGCACAACCCGTCAATACAAAAGGCAGAAGCAATAAGCTCCGGTAGTGTTTCATCGCAGTTCCTCGCGAGGTTATCCGTTGAAGATGGTATTGAGCCGGGCGCACCAGGTTTCCGCCGCCCGACGGCTCATGGGAAAACTGAGTACTGGTCGTTGCGGATCGGCGGTTTGCAGCTCGATGGCGAAGTCTTTCGCGCGTACCGTGCGCTCGAAGGTCGGCACGCTCATGCCGCTGGCGTTGACCTGACGGCTACCGCCGTTCATCTCCATGCTCTCGACCTCGCGCCAGGTCATCTGCCAGCCGAGCAGCCAGGAGAAGTCGTGCAGTTTGTATGCGTCATTGACCACATCACAGGCCGCGATCTTGCGATTCCGGGAGTCAAAAACAAGGAATGTCGGCGCGGGATAACCCAGGAGATGTCCAGCATCGAATGACAGCCCCTGCTGGGCGTTGATCCTGGCGACAAGGGCCTGACAGCGGGCCTGCAAGCGCGCCAGAAAGCGGAAGGACAGCGTGAAGATCGCCAGCGAAATCAGTAGATACAGCGCCCATTCGCTGGTCATCAAGGCCCACCAACTTGGCCTCCCCCACAGAGAGCCAGCTGGCCCCATGTTGGATAGCCCAGCCTGCACGATGATGAGCACAAACACCGCCGCCATCAGCCCAGCTATTCCCGCCACCGGAACTGCCAGCCCCGCCGCCGCGCCCATCCCCGCAGACTTCCAGACGCTTGCCATACGTCATTCCCTCCATTTTGCTACTCATAGAGGTCATTTTATGGCACATGCATTCAATTGTCACTTATAGTGCGGGTACTTATCGGGCGTAGCCCTATAGAGGGGGTACTCATAGAGTCATTTCTCTTTAAGAAGAGGAAAATATGGCCCTTGATCCCCGACTACGCTTCGGCCTGAAGCTGATAGAAATCAGAAAGACCAGAGGGTGGTCGCAAGAACGCCTGGCACTGGAAAGTGGCTTGGCACGCAGCTATCTGGGGGGTGTTGAGCGTGGGCAGCGCAACATCGCATTGCTCAACATTTTCAAGCTGGCCGAGGCGCTGGGGGTGGAGCCTTCAGTACTGCTGGAGGCACCGGCTGCCGGACAGGAGTTAGCTCCGTAACATCGTAGCGCTACGTTATCGTAACGTTACGTTATCGTAACGTTACGATGTCATCTGACAGGGGGCGAGTAGCCCTGCTATTTTTAAATAACGAGTAGCCGCGCAGCGACCGGAGGGAGTGAAGGATTGCCCACAGCTGAAGAGCGGCAGCTACTAGGCTTTTTATAAATACTAGAAAAGCCTAAAAGCAGAACTACTAGGGAAGGTGCGAACAAGTTCCTGATATGAGATCATCATGTTCATCCGGAGCGCATCCCAGAGGGACATCATGAGCCATCAACTCACCTTCGCCGATAGTGAATTCAGCACTTGCATATTCCCACGTATGGCGATCGCTCAATAACATTCATGCCGATCGGCCTTGTTGATCAAATCCAAAGTCGGATACTCGCTCCCCAACCCGCCGGGCGGGCTTAGGGGGCTGCTGAAAAACGATAACCAACTGGCGATGTTATTCACCCTGGCCAACCTGTTTCGGGTGGACCAGATGATCCGTCAGTGGGAGAGATCTCACTAAAAACCGGGAATAACGCCAGAAATGGCGAAAAAACGCCCTAAACAGGCTGATTCGAGCTGTTGGTGGGAGAAATAATCGGCCCAGATCCGCGAAATTTTAATCAGCGAGTCAGCTTGGGAAGAAATGACCTGCTTATTCGCACCTTCCATAACTAAGGTAAAAGTATTGGTCGTTTCTTTTGTCTCGCCTTTCCATGCTTTTTGAGGTTAATCATATGAATAAAAATGGCTTGGCTTTTCCGTTAGTATATTCATGCTCTGGTTGTTCTAGTGCGGCGCAAATGGCTAATTATCTAGCTCTTCAATTAGATAGGCAGGGTGAGGCCGAAATGTCCTGTATTGCCGGTGTCGGCGGAAATGTAAAAAATTTAGTTCGCCTAGCCAAGTCGGGGCGGCCAATCCTGGCTCTTGATGGATGTCCTCTTGAGTGTGTAAAGAATTGCTTAGCCGTACATAATGTTGTTCCAGCTCAACATATAATGCTAAATGAGCTGGGAGTTAAAAAGCGTCAACAAACAGATTTTGATCTTGATGAGGCAAACGCACTACTCATAAAAATCGCAGAAATAGCTCATTCCTTGCCAATAATGGAAACGGCGGGCTCGGGGACACCCATCAATTGAGGTTGGCCGCCGAGGCTGGGTGTCCTCATGTACAGAACCTTAAGCGGCAAGCGAATTAATAATACCGTCTAACGTGTTGTTTTGCTTGGATTTTCTCTGCCTACTCTTTTTGCCGTTTTTGGATAAATACACCATTGCCCACTCCAACTTCTCTGTTATTTCCTGCCACGCACCATGGATGATGCTCGCCAATATCGGCATTAACCAAAGCGCGCTGTTTTTGGCAATCTTCAGCATCGATAACTCCGCGCTGCCAATCAGCGTCAGCGCCAGCCGACGTTTGACCAGCAAGGCCAGCAAACTAGCCCAGATCAAGCCTTCCGCTATCGCTTTTTGTCGTGTCGCGAACGCCTTCAACCGGTTATGTGATTTCAGCTCTTTGAACAACAGTTCGATCTGCCAACGGCAACGATACAATGCCATCACCTTCTCGGCTGGCCATCGCTCACGCGGAAGATTGGTCATCCATATACAGAACCGTTTTTCCTCTGCAAACCAACGTCTTATGAGTCGATATTTATACTTTCCCGAACTCACATCCAGATCCAGAACCTCGGCTCTGCAGCTTCTCCGATCGATATCCTTGAGCTTTTTTCCGAGTAACTTGGGCATTTCCCTGCCGTCCTGTCGGTAAGCTGCCTGTACTTTGGGATTGAGATTTTGACTCCCTCTGACCAGATAGCTTCCTTTGGCTTTGGTCACATCAGCAAAGTACTCGCGGCTGATGTAACCGGCATCCGCCAATAACAGTTTGTTATTTAACGAATTTGCGGCCGGAAGATGCTTGCGCTCCGATTCGGTATCCGCCGTGATACTCATCGATATCGGCGACTGGTCCAGCAAGGACATGGTCATATGACACTCTACCGCAGCGGGGCTGTGCTTATTGAATCGGCCCGGGAAATGTTCTGCCAATTGCGGATGTAACGCGAATGACGACCCGTCCTGCAGCAGTACCTGCTCAAAGCCTGCCAGTCCGTGGGCGTCCGGTAGACACTCCTTGAGGCGTAAGGCGATGGCTCGTTCAACCAGTGCGCGCATGAACAAGGGAAAACCCTGCTTGCGTAACTGGTTGTGAAAGGGTTTATACGCTATTTGGTCAGTATCATGGAGCTGCAACGCATTGAAATGGCGATGCAAACCAGCAATACCATCCACCTTGTCGCAACCAAGCCCTGAGAGCAGAGCCGGGAGTAGTCTCGCAGGCTGGATATCCCGGAGTCGCTGACAAAAACCGGTAAATTTACCGATCCGGTTGAGTTCAGAAGAGCTAAGAAGTTGCTTGAGGTACTGGGTTGCATTGATAATAGTCATGGCTTCGGGCGTGTCGGTTTTTTTTTGCGATTAAATCAGATCACAAACGAAGCCTTTTTTCTATCTATTTCAATTGGTTGTAGCTAAAGATCCTGTACATGATACGGCATTATGCTCAGTGAAATAGGATGTGCTTCTTACTCCCCGGGGTTAGACTATTTACCTCTGCCGAGGGGAAGGTCAAAGCCCATCGGCGCGTGCCGTGGGACAAACGGGTGAACCGAGGGAACCCGACGTAGTAGGGCGAACAAGTGGGAGAGAAGAACTTTGGTGTTATTTGCCAAAGAGAGCGGGTCTTTCCAAAGTCTCTCGCCCAGCCGCGCAGCGGCGGCGAAACCCCGTCGAGGGCCGCGCCCTCGTGTCCTGCATGGCGAAGCCATGCCATTGAGGCGTGGGGCGGGATTCGCCAGGCAATGATGTTACCGACCCCTCACCCTAAATAGCTGTTCCGAATAGTAGATCACCGGAGGAAGGGAACTCAGTCCAGTTTGTGCGATCTGATTAGTCGCTAAACAAAACAAGCCACACCCAAAGGACTGAGTTGATGCCTATCCTACCACCTCTGCCACGACCACAACGGCGCCGCATTCACAAAATCATCCATGCCACCCGTGATAAAGGACATGCTCGTCGCTTGATGGCCATCTTGCTGTTACATGAAGGACGCACGATCACCGATGTTCATCACCTTACCGGCGCTGCGCGCTCGACCATCGGTCGTTGGCTTCGGTGGTATCGAGATGAAGGCATAGATGCGCTAGAAGCCTTACCGGCTGGCCGTGCCCCAGTCTTACCTATCGCCAAGATTGTCACCTTACTGGTGCTGCTCATGCAGTTTTCTCCGCAAGATTTTGGTTATCAGCGCAGCCGTTGGTGTACTGAACTATTGGCTATAAAAATCAATCGGTTAACAGGGCTAAATGTGGCAGCCTCCACGCTCCGCCGATGGTTACCTCGTATGGGCATTGTCTGGCGCAGGCCCGTGCCGACCTTGCGGATAAAAGACCCAGCCTATCAGGAAAAAATGGCGAATATCGACGCCGCGCTGGCCCGCTGTGATGCCGATAATCCGGTGTTTTATGAGGATGAAGTCGATATAGACCTCAATCCCAAATTAGGAGCCGACTGGATGTTCAGAGCGCAGCAAAAGCGGGTTGTCACACCGGGGCAGAATGCCAAGCATTATCTGGCAGGCGTTCTCCACGCAGGCAACGGAAGGGTACTTTACGTCAGCGGGATCAAGAAAAACTCATCGCTGTTTATTGCCATGCTGGAAAAGCTGCGCCACCACTACCGACGAGCCAAAACCATCACGTTGATCCTCGATAACTACATCATTCACAAAAGCAAACAGACCGAGCGATGGTTGAAGAAGAATCCCAAGTTCTGCCTGGTGTTCCAGCCAGTTTACAGCCCTTGGGTTAATCACATAGAACGGCTATGGCACAAGTTACATGAAACCATCACGCGCAATCATCAATGCAGAGGGATGGCAAACCTGCTGGCCCGAGTGAAACACTTCATGGATACCGTGTCTCCTTTCCCGGGGAATGGCTATGGCACAGCGAAGGTGTAGCACTATTGGGATCAGTTATTTAGCCCTCTCCCCCAAGGGGAGAGGGGACAAAGCCGAAACCCTATCGAGGACGGAGTCCTCGCGTCCTGCGCGGCGAAGCCGTGCCATTCACACGTGGGACGACATTGCACCAGGTAATGAGGTTACCGACCCTCACCCTAGCCCTCTCTCGAAAGGGAGAGGGGATCAACCGAAGTCGCTGAGGCTGGTGGGCGAAACCCCGTCGAGGACGGAGTCCTCGCGTCCTGCATGGCGAAGCCATGCCATTCACACGTGGGACGACATTGCACCAGGCAATGACGTTACCGACCCCCTCACCCTAACCCTCTCCCGCAAGGGGGGAGGGGATCAAACCGAAGTCTCCGAGGCTGGCGGGCGAAACCCCATCGAGGGCAGCGCCCTCGTGTCCTGCGCGGCGAAGCCGTGCCATTCAGGCGTGGAGTGGCAATCGCCAGGCAATGACGTTACCGACCCCCTCACCCTGACCCTCTCCCGCAAGGGGAGAGGGGACAAAGCCGAAACCCCGTCGAGGGCCGCGCCCTCGTGTCCTGCGCGGCGAAGCCGTGCCATTGAGGCGTGGGGCGGCATTCACCAGGCAATGCCGTTACCCACCCCTCACCCTAGCCCTCTCCCCCAAGGGGAGAGGGGAGCAAACCGAAGTCTCCGAGGCTGGCGGGCGGAACCCTGTCGAGGGCCGCGCCCTCGTGTCCTGCATGGCGAAGCCATGCCATTCACACGTGGGACGACATTGCACCAGGCAATGACGTTACCCACCCCTCACCCTGTCCCTCTCCCCCAAGGGGCGAGGGGATGGTGACCGTGGGCGAATACGCGGCGGGAATCGAGCCGGCACCCAGGGGCGAGGGCAGGGTTGTGTCCCTGTGTTCCGCATGGCGACGCCGCTTGGGGGCCGGTTATGCCAAAATGTGAACAAATCGATCTTTCCCCCGGTCAATCGCGGTCTCCCGCTTGTCGGGCCCGCCCCGAGTTGGCTAAGGTGGTCGCCCATTACATGCACGCAGTTGTGGAGGTAGGCATGGACAAGTTATTGCTGGCGCTCTCGGAGCAGGTGATCAAGGCGCGGGATCTGGAGAGCCTGACCCGCCCTTTGCTGGAGATGCTGGAGTCGGTGACCGGGCTGGAGTCGACCTATCTCACCGAGATTGACCTCGGGCAAAGCAGCCAGCATGTTCTGTTTGCCCGCAATGCGGCCGGGCTGCAGATCCCCGAGGGGATGACGGTGGAGTGGAGCGATACCCTGTGTCGCCGTGCCATCGACGATGAGATTAGCTACACCGACGACGTCGCCGCTCTGTGGGGGGACTCCCAGGCGGCCAGCGAGCTCGGCATTCGCTCCTATCTGAGCAGCCCGGTGCGCACCTCCACCGGTTCCCTCTATGGCACCCTGTGCGGCGCCAGTACCGAACAAAAGCCCGCGGTGGCGGGGGCGCAGCAGCTCATCGCCTTCTTCGCGCACCTGATTGCCGAACAGGTGGAGCGGGAGCAACTGCTGCGGCAATTGCAGCAGGCCAACGACGAGCTCTCGCGCCTGGCCCTCTCCGACCCCCTCACCGGGCTCCCCAACCGCCGCGCCCTGATGCTGGAGCTCACCCGCCTTTTCTCGTTGTCGGAGCGGGCGGGGCATCCGGTGCTCATCGCCTTTGTGGATCTCGATGGCTTCAAGGCCATCAACGACGAGCATGGCCACGAGGCGGGGGACAGGCTGCTCACCGCCATGGCGCGGCAACTGAGCGAGACCCTGCGCGGCGGCGATCTGCTGGCCCGCTTTGGGGGGGACGAGTTCGTGGCCGTGGGCATGGGGCCTTTCCCGGACGCCGACACGCTGGACGGGGCGGTGGCGGCGTTTCGCCAGCGCCTGTTCGAGCACAGCGTGCTGTCACTGCCGGTGGGGGACAAGGTGATCCATTATCCCGGTGCCAGCGTGGGGGCGGTGGCCGTGATGCCGGCCGAGGTCAGCGTCGAGGAGGCGCTGAACCGGGCCGATGCGAGCATGTATGCGGTCAAGCGCCAGCGCCGGGCCGCAGGGGAGGGCGGGAACCCATCTCCTTCCAGTCAGGTGTCTGCCCCGCGATAGCAGCGGGGCGGGTTGAGAGGGCACAGGGTGGCGCGTCCACCCGGGTGCCAGTCTGTTTTCTCTTTTATCGGTTCGGAGCCCATACCATGGTTCACCTTCTTGCCCGCCGTGTGCGCGCCCTGGCCGGGCGGGCGGCCACCCTGGTGGCCGGACTCTGCGAGTTTCAGCAGCGCATCTGGGTGGTCAGCATCGTCAAGGAGTCCTACACAGATACCTTCGTGGTCAACGAAGGGGGCTTCGAGGAGCCTTTGCAATGGATGCGCCGCAAGGGCTACAACGCCGAGATGCTGGCCAGGGTGGAGGCCATGGCCCGATCCCAGGTGCTCCAGCTCGAGTGCGCCGGGCAGCGTCACCGTCTGATGCGGGTGAAATAGGGGCGAAGCCGCCCCCGGATGGCCTGAGCGGCACCGCCGCCCGGGCATTGACCACATATTCTGCCGCCCTCTTCGTGTCAGACGGGGAAAATGGGTCGCCAGTCATGATTTTTCCGTGGTTCTCTCCGGTTTCAGACCACCTGAGTAGACGCAAATCGCGGAGTTGTAGCTGTTGAAGGTGACCGCGTAGTTGAAATCGCAGAAATAGGCCGGGTGCTTGGTGGCGACAATGTCCCCCGCCTTGCACTTGTCCTGCATCCCCTCCACCAGGGTGTCGTTGTTTGACCCGAGACAGGCCTTGCCGGTGGTCTTGTCACCGCCGCAGGCCATCAGAAGGGCGCAGACCGAGAGACTCATCAACCATTTCGCTGTGTTGTGCATGTGTATTCCCAAGAGATCGGAGAGATGGCGGGGAAGGGCGTGAGCGCGGCGCTGCCCGATGAAGGCGGTCGGCGGGCACGCTGCCGCCCCTGACTGTCGCTGCCACCGTGCGCCCTGCCCCTTGCCGTGAAAAAGGGGCCAACAGGCTCCTGCGCCCTATATTACGGACCCAGGACGGTCTGCGTCACCCCTTGTCGTTGCAAGTGGCGAACATTAAACGGGTTTCGTGCGCTGGCTCAAAGGCGGGCCGGGGCCTTGGCGGCCCCGGCGGGGGAAGGGGTCAGGGGGAGGGGAAGTATTTGTGCTGGAGCTGCTGGAAGTCGCTGCTGGCCAGCACCTGGGTCAGGCCGAGCTGGAACTCCCTGACCAGGGCATCGTCCACCGGGTGGCTGAAGGCGAAGCAGTACTGCTCGGAGCTCAACATCCAGCGCACCTCGAACTGGGCGGGATCCAGCTGCTGGGTCTTGATGAGATCCAGCAGGGTGGATTTGTTGCTGGAGATCAGCTCGACCCGGCCCGAGGTGAGCATGCGCAGGGCCTGGGAGAGGCGGTTGGCGGTCATGATCTTCTGCTCGTCGAAGCCTGCGTTGAGCAGCAGTTGCTCCCCCACATCGGATCGCACGGCGCCTATGGTGTAGCGCTGGGCATCTTCCAGGCGGGTCAAGGTCAGGGGGCGACTGGCGAGCCCCATCAACACTATCTCGGCATAGCCGATGGGGCAGGCCCACTTGAACAGGGGATTGCGCGCCTCGGTGCGGGCGGTGGAGAAGAGCACCACATTGGGTTTCTGGGTCAGCAGGTAGTAACCCCTGGCCCAGGGGAGGATGCTGACGGGCTGGACAGGGGTGCCGGTCTTTTGCCACACCAGGTGCAGCAGGTCGATGGCAAAGCCGGTCGGGGCGCCATCCTCCCCGGTGAAGTTGTAGGGTTTGTACTCTTCGGTGAGGTAGTGCAGGCTGGCGAGCGCCGGGCTGGCCTGGGTCGCGGGAGTGCCCCAGACCATGGCCGCGAGGGCGGCGCAGGCGACCAGTCTGCGAAGGGGGACTGCAATGTCTGTGTTCATCCTGACCGTCCTGCTGCCGAGTGCCCAGTTTCAAGTGTTGCCAAGTCACGGCGTTTCGCCACCCGGCGCAGACGTTATCCGCCGGGGGCCGTCATCATCTTGCCACTCACAACCGTGTCGGCGCCCCCTTTTTACCAGGCCGGGCGGGTGTGACCCAGGGGGGTGAATGTTTCGTCCCTCAGCCCCACCAGCAGGGTGCTGCCATCCTCCTGCAGACGAAACTCGCCGTAGCGGGCTGACTCATACTGATCTCCCGTGCCCTCTTCGAAGAAGAAGGCGTCAGGCCCGATAAACCACTGGCCGTCGCGCTGGCGCACCTTGAGCAGGCGCTCCCCCGGGCCCGGGGCCTCGGGCTTGCCCCCTTCTACCCAGTGCACCACCTGATGTTCATCCAGGCGAACGACCAGGGTGTGGGGGCCGATGGCGGCCTGGCGGCCCGCCAGCTGGCGGGCGAGGGCGTAGTTCAGGCGCATGTAGTCCCCCTGCATCAGGGAGCGGGGGTCGACCGGTGCCAGCTCGATCAGCACCACCTCCCCCTGGCTCATGGCGTGCTCGAAGCGCCAGACGGCGGCGTTGATGCCGGCGAGCAGGGCAAGACCGGTCAGCAAAAAGGCGAGGCGTCTCATGAGGGGCTCCCGTGGTGAAGGTGCTTGAGCCACTGACGGGTACCGAGCAGCAGGGCCCCCGAGGCGAGCAGCAGCCAGGACTTGGTCATCAGGGTCAGCCCCAGATCGTAGTAATAGAGGGAGCCAAAGCCGAGCAGCAGGAGGCCTGCCAGGGTCATCAGGGCCAGGCTGCCGGCGTAGAAGCCGAGCACCAGCACCAGGGCGCCAGCCCCCATGCCGGGAATGATGGCGCTGATCACCACCAGCGGCAGCCCGTAGCGCAGCGGCAGCCTGAGGCGAACCATGACCGCGAGCAGCAGGGCGGCGCAGAGCAGGGGATTGAGCCAGAGGGGCAGGCGGGAGCTGCCGAGCTCATTGAGCACGCTGGTGCCTCCCTCCCACAGGGGGTGGTGCAGCCGTCCCAGCACCAGCAGGGAGAGTGCCAGCCCCAGGGTGAGGGATTCATAGAGCAGATGGCGGGCGGGATCGCGCTCCGCCTGCAGCCAGCACAGGGCGACGGCGCCCATCACCAGCGGCAGGGCCAGCAGGTGCAGGCCGAGGCAGGCGAGGGCGAGGGTGAGCAGGATGGCGGCGGCGAAGCTGTGGAACAGCCTGATCAGCCAGTGCTCGAACAGGGCGGCCACCCCGAGGGAGAAGGCGGTCAGACCGAACCAGAGCCACGCGACGTTCAGATCCAGCCTGTCCAGCAGGCCGTAGAGCAGCCAGGCATCTGCCGCCAGCGCCAGCGCCAGCACGAACTGATCCCAGAGATCGCTGCGGGTCGCCATGCGGTTGAGACCGAGGGCGGCGGCCATCAGCACCATCCCCATGGTGAGGGCGTTGTTGGGGTCGCGGGTCAGCTGCTCGAAGGCCATGAAGAGGAAGAAGAGCAGGAAGAGGGCGGCTATCCAGCCCACCATGCCGAGCAGAAAACGGCCCGACCAGTGGGGCTGTTCATCCCGGGGGGCATCCCCTTCCACAAGTTGAGCATCACGCAGGCGCTCCCAGGGGGTGAGATCAGACATGCTGCCTCCGTTGTTGTTGCAGCCAGCGGCTGGCCATCACCGACAGGCCGATGGCGATGAGGGCCAGCAGCAAAAAGCCGTTCATGTCCGGCTCCATCCACTTGCCAAGGGCCGCGAGGATCACGGCGATAAGGCTCAGGCACCCCATGGCGAGCCCGGCGATGAACCTGTGGTGCCAGCGCAGGTAGGCGGCGCCGAGCCAGGCGAGCCAGGCAGGCCAGACCCAGGGAGAGGCGGCATCAAACAGGGCCAGCAGGGTAAGCAGGGTGATGCCGAGCCCCGCGGCCAGCCCCGCGAGCCAGGAGGGCATCAGGGCGTAGCGGGCGGGCACCAGGATGAGCAGACCCCAGAGGGCGGCGTTGAGCAGGGTCAGGCACCAGCCGAGGGCCTCCTCGTTGAAGGAGAAGAAGAGATCGAGAAGACCGAGCCGCCAGTAGAGCACCAGGGCGAGCTGACCGAGCAGCCAGGCCAAGGTCCAGAGCAGCGGGCTTCTGCCAAGGGCCGCCAGCGGCAGCAGCATCAGGGCCCAGGTGGCGAAGAGCTGCCAGGGGTCGGCGCCGGTCTGGTAAGTCTGGCCCACCAGGGCGAGCAGGGCGCCGAGGTTGAGGGCCAGGGCGAGCAGCAGGGCCTGGCGCGGGGTGTCACTCATGGTTTTTCGCCAGAGCACCAGGAGCATGGCGAGCAACGGAAGCTCCAGCAGGGCGAGACGTGAGAGGCGCCCCAGGGCCTGCCAGTTGAAGGCGACGAAGAAGACGAGGCCGGCGCCAAGGCAGAGGCAGCCGAGCCAGAGCAGCAGCCTGTCGAACAGCCACTGCCAGCGGGCAGGGCCGGGGGGCAGATCGCACAGGGCCAGGGCGGCAGGCAGCGAGGCCCGTGGCAGGCGGCCGCGCCTGACCCAGTCGAGCAGGGTCTGTCTTGAGGTGAGGTGCATGGGGGCTCCTGAAGCCGTGATGCCTGAAAGATAAGGCATTATGGCACGGCGACGCGTCTTGGGGCAGGGGCGCCGTCGGCGCTGCGACACAGGTCGCGGCACGGGGCCATGTCTTTGCACTAAAAAGGCCCCCGCCGTGAGGAGGGGGCCTGAAGGACGTCCGGGGCGGCGGTGGCGATCCGTGCTCACGCTGATCCCCCGCCGGCTTCTATGGAGGTCAGGCGAAGATCAGGGTGGAGATGCCAAGCCCCGCAAAGAGGATGGCACAGGCAATGCGGATCCCCTTGAGGGGGAGCTTGTCGGCCCCGAGCTTGCCGAGCAGCACCACGGGCACGTTGGCCAGCATCATGCCGAGGGTGGTACCGGTAATCACCTGGATCAGGGAGTCGTATTTGGCTGCCAGCAGCACGGTGGCTATCTGGGTCTTGTCACCGATCTCGGCGACGAAGAAGAGCACGAAGGTGGCCATGAAGGGGCCGTACTTGTCCAGGGAACTCTCTTCATCGTCCATCTTGTCCGGCACCAGGATCCAGGCGGCCATGGCGATGAAGGCGCCAGCGACCAGCCAGGTCATCACCTTGGGATCCATCCAGCGACTGATGAATTCCCCTATCCAGGCGGCCCCTGCGTGGTTGAGCAGGGTGGCAGCCAGCATGCCGGCGATGATGGGCCAGGGTTTGCGAAAACGACAGATGAGCAACAGGGCCAGCAGCTGTGTCTTGTCGCCAATCTCGGCGATGGCAACGCTGATGGTGGAGGTTAACAAGGCTTCCATAAAAATGACCGGGGGACGGAATTGTTATAAACCAAAGACAAGCCTGCGCCATCCGTCCCCGGTTTTGGCACTGGCCCGTCAAAGGTCTTGTCAAATCCGGCATTGCCCGGATCACCCTGACCATGGTGAGTTGGCACCAAGTATGTTGATCAGGATCGCGCACGAAACGGGTCCGTGGCGAGACTACTCCCCCTCGATGGGAGCGGGCATTCTAGGGAAAAACCCCCGGTGAGGCAAGGCGCGGGATGGGGAATTATCCCCCCACCAGTTTGACCTGAAAGCCGGCCTTCTCCAGTTCGGCCTTGATAAGGTCCCGTTTGTCCCCCTGGATCTCGATGACCCCCTCCTTGAGACCGCCGCCGGTACCGCACTTCTTCTTGAGCAGGGTGGCGAGGGCCTTCTGCTGGTCGGCGGGAACGCCGTGGATGCTGATGACCCCGGCCCCCTTGCGTCCCTTGGTCTCGCGGCGGATGCGCACGACCCCGTCGGCGGGGAAGGGGGAGGCGTGCTGGGCAGGGGCGGATTCCTTGATCATGCCGCCGTCCGTGCTGTAGACCAGGCGGCTGTTGTTGTCGTGACTCATGGCAATACTTTGTCGGTTAGCTAAGCGGAGTTTGATTTTACGCAAATAAATGTTGAGGGCACAGCTTATAATCCCCCCATTAAAAGCGAATTATTCTTGTTTAACTTCAGGAGCCCGTCATGGTACTCACAGAGCTGTCGCCGGGACAGAGCGCTCGCATCACGCACATGAACCACCTTGGCCGCGCCTTGCGGCGCAAGTTGATGGTGATGGGGCTGCTGCCCCAGACCGAGATCCTCTATCTGCGGGCCGCCCCCCTGGGGGACCCGCTCCAGATCCAGTGCCAGGGCATCTGCCTCTCCATGCAGCGGAGTCTGGCCCAGCAAATCGAGGTGGAGCCGGTATGAGCTACAACCTGGTCACAGTGGGCAATCCCAACAGCGGCAAGACCTCCCTGTTCAACGCCCTGACCGGCTCCCGCCAGCAGGTGGGGAACTGGAGCGGGGTCACCGTCGACAAGAAGATGGGGGCCTTTGCTGCCCGCGGGCAGGAATACACCCTGGTGGACCTGCCCGGCATCTATGCCCTGGCCAACCAGGAGGCGAGCCTGGACGAGCAGATCGCCAGCCGCTTCGTCCAGCGCCAGCAGCCGGATCTGCTGCTCAACGTCATCGATGCCGCCAACCTGGAGCGCTCCCTCTACCTCACCCTGCAACTGCGGGAGCTGGGGCTGCCCATGGTGGTGGTGCTCAACAAGATGGATCTGCTGCAAAAGCGGCGCATCACCATCGACGAGGCCTTGCTCGCCAAGGCGCTGGGGTGCCCCGTGGTGTCGCTCTCGGCCCACAATCGCCAGCAGGTAGCGGCCTTCAAAGAGGGGATCCATCAGTTTATCGGTCAGTCCCAGCCCGCCCTCGTGCTCGACTACGGTCAGCCCCTCGAGGGGGACATCGCCGAGCTGGAGACCCTGCTCGCCCCCCATCATCTGCATCGCCGTGGCCGCGCCCTGCGCCTGCTGGAGGAAGACATCGCCATGCAGGAGACCCTGGCGGCGGGGCAGCAGGCGGCGGCCGACAACGTGGTGAGCCGCGCCCACCACGCCCAGGACATCGACCTGCAACTCGCTGATTTGCGCTACGGCCATATCCACCACTGGTGCCAGCAGGCGTGCCGCCATCAGGACAAGCTCACGGTCGCCCAGAGCGAACGGCTGGACAGGGTGCTGCTCAACCGCTGGGTGGGCATCCCCTTCTTCCTGCTGGTGATGTACCTGATGTTCATGTTCGCCATCAAGGTGGGCAGCGCCTTCATCGACTTCTTCGACATCCTCGGGGGGGCCCTCTTCGTGGACGGGGTGCACCACCTGCTGGGGCTGATGAGTGCCCCCGATTGGCTGGGAGCCGTGCTCGCGGACGGCGTGGGTGCCGGTTTGCAGACGGTGGCGACCTTCATCCCCGTGGTGGGCTGCCTCTTTCTCTTCCTCGCGGTGCTGGAGAGCTCCGGCTATCTGGCCCGTGCCGCCTTCGTGGTGGATGCCCTGATGCGTCGCCTCGGCCTGCCCGGCAAGGCCTTCGTCCCCATGCTGATGGGCTTTGGCTGCACCGTGCCCGCGGTGATGGCAACCCGGACCCTGGGGTCGGAGCGCGAGCGGCTGATGACCTCGGCCATGGCGCCCTTCATGTCCTGCGGTGCCCGTCTGCCGGTCTACGCCCTGTTCGCGGTGGCCTTCTTCCCCGAGTCGGGGCAGAACCTGGTGTTCGGTCTCTATCTGTTCGGCATCCTGGTGGCGGTGCTCACCGGCCTCTTCCTGCGCAGCACTCTGCTGCCGGGCAAGAGCGACTCCATGGTGATGGAGATGCCCGATTACGAGTGGCCCCGTCCGGTGGACGTGGGGCTGCGCACCTGGCAGAAACTCAAGGGCTTCATCTTCGGCGCGGGCAAGACCATCGTCCTGATGGTGGCGGTGCTGAGCGTGCTCAACTCCCTCGGCACCGACGGCAGCTTCGGCAACCAGGATCAGGAGAACTCGGTGCTGAGCAAGCTGAGCCAGTCCGTGACCCCGGTGCTGCATCCCATAGGCGTGCGGGACGACAACTGGCAGGCCACGGTGGGCATCCTCACCGGCATCTTTGCCAAGGAGGCGGTGGTCGCTACCCTCAACAGCCTCTACGCCGGCGGCGCCGGTGATGAGGAGGAGAGTGAATACTCCCTGCTGGGCAGCCTGAAAGCGGCGCTGGCCACCATTCCCGCCAACCTGGCGGACATCGACCCCGCCGATCCCATGGGGATCAAGGTGGGGGATCTGGAGGACAAGCAGGCGGCAGCCGAGGCCCAGGAGGTGGACACCTCCACCTACGGCAACATGCAGACCCACTTCGACGGCGTGGCCGGGGCCTTCGCCTACCTGCTGTTCGTGCTGCTCTACATGCCCTGCGCCGCCGCCATGGGGGCTCTGGTGCGAGAGACCGGTCGCCAGTGGGCCCTGTTCACCGCCGCCTGGTGCAACTACGTCGCCTTCCTGTGCGCCACCCTCTTCTATCAACTGGCGACCTTCGCCGCCCACCCGGCGCAGAGCCTGGTCTGGAGCCTGAGCTATCTGCTCTCCCTGGTGCTGCTCTGGTGGCTGGGGCGTCGTCACGGCGACATCGTCGCCCGCAAGGTGGTGACCCTGTGAAGGGGCTCATGGTCAGGGGCGAGTGCGCCGAGAGGGAGGGTATTCTGTGATCCTGCGTGAACTGGGGGACTATCTGGCCCTTCACAAGAAGGTGAGCCGGCGGGCGCTGGCCCGCCACTTTCACACCTCCGAGGATGCGGTAGAGGCCATGCTCGGGGTCTGGATGCGCAAGGGGCGCGTCGCCAAGCGGGAGAGCCGCCTGTGTGGCGGCTCCTGCTGCGGCAAGCACGAAGAGGTGACGTTCGAGTGGTGCGAGCCCGGCCAGATAGGGCTGATCCAGAAGGGCTGACGCCTGCCCATATGCAAAAGGGAACCCGAGGGTTCCTTTTTCGTGGCCGCCGGGCCCGTCTCAGAAGAGGTCGCCCTCGTCCTTGGTGGGCTCCAGGCTCCAGCCGCTCGCCGCCGCGCTGTTGCCAATCTGGCCCTTCTCCCGCCAGAGTTTGATCTTGAGGCGCAGGTTGTTCTGGGAGTCCGCGTTCTTCACCGCCTCCTCCTCGTCGATCACCCCCTCGACCACCAGATCGAACAGAGTGCTGTCGAAGGTCACCATGCCAAGGGCCCTGGATTTTTCCATGATCTCCTTGAGGCCGCCAAACTCGCCGCGCTTGATGAGATCGCGCACCGTGTGGGTTCCGAGCATCACCTCCACCGCCGCCCGGCGCCCGCCGTCCGTGGTCTTCACCAGCCGCTGGGAGACAAAGGCCTTGAGGTTGTTGCCAAGGTCGTTGAGCAGTTGGGGTCTGCGCTCTTCCGGGAAGAAGTTGATGATGCGATCCAACGCCTGGTTGGCGTTGTTGGCGTGCAGGGTGGAGATGGCCAGATGCCCGGTCTCCGAGAAGGCGAGGGCATGCTCCATGGTCTCCCGATCGCGGATTTCACCGATGAGGATGACGTCCGGCGCCTGGCGCAGGGTGTTCTTCAGGGCCGCGTGGAAGCTGCGGGTATCCACCCCCACCTCCCGCTGGTTGATGATGCTCTTCTGGTGGCGATGGACGAACTCCACCGGATCCTCGATGGTGATGATGTGGCCGCCGCTGTTGCGGTTGCGATGATCGATGAGGGCCGCGAGCGACGTGGACTTGCCGGACCCCGTGCCGCCGACGAAGAGCACCAGACCCCGCTTCTCCATGATGGTGTCGAGGAGTACCGGGGGGAGTTTGAGATCCTCGAAGCGGGGGATCTCGGTCTTGATGTTGCGCGCCACCAGGGAGACTTCATTGCGCTGCTTGAAGATGTTGACCCGAAAACGGCCTATCTGGGGCAGGGAGATGGCGAGGTTCATCTCCAGCTCTTTCTCGAACTGCTGTTTCTGCTCGAGATCCATGATGTCGTAGGCGATGCGGGCCACCTCGCCCGGCCCCAGAGGCTCCTGGGTGAGGGGGCGCAGGGCGCCGTTGAACTTGGCGCAGGGGGGGGCGCCGGTGGAGAGATAGAGATCGGAACCGTCCTGTTTGGCCAGGATCTGCAGCATGTCTCTCAATTCCATGAGGGGCCTCGTCGCTCAAAGGGCTGGGGGATGATGAATGGCTTGAGTGTACAGCCTCAGGCGCCGGTCAGTTTTTCGCGGAACACAAAAAAGACCGCGCCCAGGATGCACAGACCCGCCCAGAGGTAGTCCCACTTCAGATCTTCTTTCAGATAGAAGATGGAGAAGGGAACGAACACGGTGAGGGTGATCACCTCCTGCAGGATCTTGAGCTGGCCGACGGAGAGCACGGTGTGGCCGATGCGGTTGGCGGGCACCTGCAACAGGTATTCGAACAGGGCTATCCCCCAGCTCACCAGGGCGGCGATGATCCAGGGTTTGTGATTCATGCTCTTGAGATGGGCGTACCAGGCAAACGTCATGAAGACGTTGCTGCAGATGAGCAGGCCGATACTGGTCATGATGGGGTTCATTAGGTTCTCCTTTTAAATCAATGCATTTTATCTCGACTCCATGGGTTTTCATAAGTGGTGCTTGAGGGTATTTTTAGCTCACAAGGATGTAACAAAAGAAGGCGAAAGCTGGATGGGCAAGACAAGCTGGGGTGCGCTTTGTCTGTTGTTTGCCTGCTGGGCGCAAGGTGCGCCGACCCTGACGGTGGCCACCGATGTCTGGCCGCCGTTTCGCATGCTGGCAGAGAACGACGACTTCCAGGGGCTGGATATCGACATTCTGCGCCAGTTGCAGGCACGCAGCGGCATTGTGCTCACCCTCAAACGGGTGCCCTGGGGACGGGCACTTAAACAGATGCAGACCGGTCAGGCGGATCTGATGATAGGGCTGGCTCACACTGAGGAGCGGGCCGCCTTCATCGACTACCTGCAGCCGTCCTATTACCAGTGCCGGCCTGCCTTCTATGGCAAGCCCGCCGCCGTGGCCGGCCTCAGGCGCTACGAGGATCTGCGGGGCCGCGAGATAGGCTATGTGCTCAACTCCGCCTACTTCCCCCCCTTCGATGGCGACACCCAGCTCGACAAGCACGGGGTCCCCACCGAAGACCAGTTGCAGCGCATGGTGGAGCGGGGTCACCTGCCCCTGATGATAGGGACCGACTGCCAGGTGGATTACGCCCTGAGCCAGCGCAACGACGCCGGCCTCGTCAAGGCGCCCTTCCAGCCCCCCAACCCGGTGGTGCTCTACCTCGGGATGAGCAAGCACTCACCCCACCATGAGCTGGGCCCCAAGCTGGCGCAGGCGTTGCAAGCCATGGTGGAGAGCGGCGAGATAGCGGCGCTGGCCAAGCCCTACCAGCCTTGACCTTGGGTGGTAACGCGCTGTTATCATGCAGCTTTCCTGCCTGCCCCCCGGCGGGCCTCGCTTCTTGGGGATCCCGTGTATCTCGCTCTCATCCGTCGCCAGCAGCGCTGGCAGCGCCGTTGGCTGCTCCTGCTGTCGCTGCTGACCCTGGCCCTGTTCCTGCTCTCCCTCGCCCTCGGGGAGTTCGTGCTGCTGCCCTGGCAGCCGCTGGGGGATCTGGAGCTGCGTATCTTGCTGGAGCTGCGCCTGCCGCGCGCCCTGCTGGCCCTGCTGGCGGGGGCCTCCCTTGCCTGCGGCGGTGCCGTGCTCCAGGTGATGCTGCACAACCCGGTGGCGGAACCCGGCCTGCTCGGCGTCTCGAGCGGCGCTGGGCTGGCCGCCATGGTGGCGATGGCGGTGGCCAAGGGGCTCGGGCTCTATCTGCCGGGCTGGGGGCTGTCGCTGGCGGCCTTTGGCGGCGCCCTGGTGGTGACCATGCTGCTCATCCGTCTCGCACGCCGGGCACGGCTCGGCCATGGGCGGCTGCTGCTGTTCGGGGTCGCCATCGGCATCCTCACCAATGCGGCCATGACCTGGCTGATGTATTTCGCCGACGACGGTGCCTTGCGGGAATTCATGTTCTGGATGATGGGGAGTCTCGCCTACGGCAGCCAGCAGCTCGCCTGGTGGTGGCTGGTGCTGCCCCTCACCCTCGGCTGGCTCTGCTGGCAGGGGCGGGCACTGCAACAACTGCTGCTGGGGGAGATCCAGGCCCGCCTCATGGGGCTGAACGTGGACAGCATGCGGGTACGCCTGGTGCTGGCGGTCTGCCTGCTCACCGGGGTGGCGGTCTCCCTGTGCGGCGTCATCGGCTTCGTCGGCCTGGTGGTGCCTCACCTGCTGCGCCTGTGCGGTGGCAGCGATCAGCGCTTCCTGCTGCCCGCCTCGGCGCTGGGGGGCGGCGCCCTGCTGCTCGGGGCCGATCTGGTGGCCCGCTCGGCGCTGCACGCCGGTGAACTGCCCATCGGGGTTATCACCGCCTCGGTGGGCGCCCCGCTCTTTATCTATCTGCTGCTGAGGCAAGATGCCGATGTGTCCCGCTGATCCCGCCCCCTGGCGGCTGGAGGCCCGCGCCCTGGCCATCCCCCATCGCCTCGCCCCCCTGGATCTGGCCTGGCCCGGCGGTCAGCTGGTGGCCCTGCTCGGCCCCAACGGCAGCGGCAAGTCCTCCCTGCTCGGGGCCCTGGCGGGCCTGCTGCCCGCCGATGGCGCCGTCTTGCTGGGAGGAGAGGCCATCACGACCCTGAGCTGGCCCGAGCTTGCAACGCGGCGCGCCATGCTGCCCCAGCGCCAGCCCCAGCTGTTCCACATCCCGGTGTTCCAGGTGCTGAGCCTGGGGCTGGAGGAGGGGGGCCCCGATGCCCAGGCGCAGGCGGTAGCGGATGTGTGCGACGCCCTGGAACTGGCGCCTCTGCTGGCACGGGACTTCAGCCGCTTGTCCGGGGGGGAGCAGCAGCGGGTGCTGATCGCCCGCACCCTGCTGCAACTGTGGCCAAGCCTCAATCCGACCGGGCGGGTGCTGCTGCTGGATGAACCCCTGGCGGGGCTGGATCTGCATCACCAGATGGCGCTGCTGCGGCTGCTCAAGCAACTGGCCGCGCAGGGATTGCTGGTGGTGGTGGCCATCCACGACATCAATCTGGCCATCGACTGGGCGGATCGCGTGCTCTGCCTGCAACAGGGCCGCGTGGTGGGGGAAGGGGGCGTCGGGATCATCGACGAGGCGCTGCTGGAGCGGGTGTTCCAGATCCGTACCGATCGTATCGAGGCGGCTGGCCGCACCTGGTTTATGCCCAGCCTGTGAGGCGGGCTTCCCCCTCATCCCCAGCCCTTCTCCCATTCTTTTGAAACAAGCGGGAGAAGGGAGCCGCTCCGTCGACTACGGATACAGCATTGAAAACCTGCAGAGGCTGAGTGAAGCCAAGGGGGCGAGTGAATCACTGTGGAAATGAAAAGAGCCAGGCATCTGTGATGCCTGACTCTTTTCATTGGTAGATGGAGCGTTGAGCGGTTGCTCAGGCTTTCTGCTTGTTCAGCCGCACCTGGGCGGCTTCTGCCAGCATGGCCAGCAGGGTTTCGGTGTCACTCCACGACAGACAGGCATCGGTGATGCTCTGGCCGAAGGTGGCGGCACAGCCGTTCTCCACGTCCTGACGCCCTTCCACCAGGAAGCTCTCGGCCATGATGCCGGCGATGCCGGTGCGGCCGCGGCGCAGCTGATCGCAGATATCCTGGGCCACCAGCAGTTGGCGGCGGTGATCCTTCATGCTGTTGCCGTGGCTGAAGTCCACTACCAGGCGCTCCGGCAGGCCCACCTGGGCCAGAGCCTCGCACGCCTCGTCGATGCTGGCGGTGTCGTAGTTGGGACGGTGGCCGCCGCGCAGGATCACGTGGCCGTAGGGGTTGCCGGCGGTGCGGTAGATGGTCATCTTGCCGTCCTTGTCCGGGGAGTAGAAGATGTGGCTGTGACGGGCGGCGCGCACCGCATCGATGGCGATGCGGGTGTTGCCGTCGGTGCCGTTCTTGAACCCCACCGGACAGGAGAGGGCGGAGGCCATCTCCCGGTGAACCTGGGACTCGGTGGTGCGCGCGCCGATGGCGCCCCAGGTGATGAGATCGCTGATGTACTGGCCGGTCACCATGTCCAGGAACTCGGTGGCGGTGGGCATGCCGGTCTCGTTGATGTCCACCAGCAGCTTGCGGGCCAGTTTCAGCCCTTCATTGACGTCGAAACTGCCGTCCAGGCGCGGATCATTGATGAGCCCCTTCCAGCCAACGATGGTGCGCGGCTTTTCGAAGTAGGTGCGCATCACGATGCACAGGCTCTCTTTGTACTCATCACGCAGGGTGTTCAGACGCAGGGCGTATTCGTGGGCGGCGGCGGGATCGTGGATGGAGCAGGGGCCGACGATGACCAGCAGGCGCTGATCTTCACCGGACAGAATGGCTTCCACTTGGCGGCGGGCATCCAGCAGGTTCTGGGCGATGGTGTCGGTTAACGGGAAGGCGTGCGCCAGCTCGCTGGGGGTGATCAGGGACTCCAGGCGACGGGTGCGCAATTCATCGGTGTGAATGGACATACGACTCAATTCTCGAGTGGATAAGGTGGGCGGGATGCCAAAATGCAAGGGAATAAAATAAAGCAAAAGTCACCCGATGGAAACCTTGGGCGGCTCTGATAGGATGTGAACCCAAAAGCCATTTCAAATGAGGTAGTTATCGTGGCAAAGCCAGGCGCGACCGGGATCACCCGCATCATCAACGCAACCGGTTACAGCATGAAAGGTCTCAAATCGGCCTGGATCAACGAGGCCGCCTTCCGTCAGGAGCTGGTGCTCATCCTGCTGCTGATGCCGCTGGCATTCTGGATAGGTGACTCCCTCAACGAGATCCTGCTGCTCGTCTGCATCAGCTGGCTGGTGGTGATCGTTGAGGTGCTCAACTCCGCCGTGGAGGCGGTGGTGGATCGCATCGGCTCCGAGCATCACGAACTCTCGGGCCGCGCCAAGGATCTGGGCTCCGCTGCCGTTTTCATCGCCCTGGCCCTCAATGCCCTGGTGTGGGGCGCCCTGGTGGGCCGCAACCTGCTGGGCTGGTGGTAGGTTGCGAGAGCAACCTTTCTTCTGACATAAAAAAGCCCGTCATCACGACGGGCTTTTTGCTGCGCAGATAAGGGCTTATCAGTGCAGGATCCGGGCACGGATGGTGCCATTGATCTCTTTGAGACGGGCCAGGGCCTTCTCGCTGTGCTCGGTTTCGACGTCGATGACCACGTAACCGATCTCGCTGCTGGTCTGCAGGTATTGACCGGCGATGTTGATCCCCTCGTCGGCGAAGATCTGGTTGATCTGGTTCATCACGCCGGGCTGGTTGCGGTGAATGTGCAGCAGGCGGCTGGAGCCCTTGTGGCCGGGCAGGGAGACTTCCGGGAAGTTGACCGCGGAGAGGGTGGAGCCGTTGTCGGAGTATTTGACCAGCTTGTTGGCCACTTCCAGACCGATGTTCTCCTGGGCTTCCTGGGTGGAGCCGCCGATGTGGGGGGTCAGGATCACGTTGTCCAGGCCGCGCAACGGGGTGAGGAACTCCTCGTCGTTGGACTTGGGCTCCACCGGGAAGACGTCGATGGCGGCGCCGGAGAGGTGGCCGCTCTTGATGACGTCGGCCAGGGCGTCGATGTCCACCACGGTGCCGCGGGAGGCGTTGATGAAGATGGCGCCCGGTTTCATCATGCGCAGTTGCTCTGCACCGATGAGATCCTTGGTGGAGGCGGTTTCCGGTACGTGCAGGCTGATGACGTCAGACATGTTGAGCAGCTCCACCAGGTTCGGCACCTGGATGGCGTTGCCAAGGGAGAGCTTGTTCTCGATGTCGTAGTAGTAGACCTTCATGCCGATCATCTCGGCGATGATGCCAAGCTGGGTGCCGATGTGGCCGTAGCCGATGATGCCGAGCTTCTTGCCGCGGGCTTCGACGCTGCGGTTGGCCAGCTTCTCCCAGACGCCGCGATGGCACTTGGCGTTCTTCTCGGGAATGCCGCGCAGCAGCAGCAGGATCTCCCCCAGTACCAGTTCGGCCACGGAGCGGGTGTTGGAGAAGGGGGCGTTGAAGACGGGGATGCCGCGCACGTGGGCGGCGTCGAGGGAGACCTGGTTGGTGCCGATGCAGAAGCAGCCGATGGCCACCAGCTTGGTGGCGGCATCCAGCACCTTCTCGGTGATCTGGGTGCGTGAACGCAGGCCCACGAAATGCACGTCACGAATGCGCTCGATCAACTCCTCTTCCGACAGGGACGTCTTCAGATATTCCACATTGGTGTAGCCGGCTGCCCGAAAGGTCTCCACCGTGTTGGGATGGACTCCCTCCAGCAGCAGTACCTTGATCTTATCCTTGTCCAGCGAAAACTTGGCTGTCATGACGTTCCCTCTATTGTTTTGAAAAATGCGTTCAGGCTTGCAGTGTGAAGAAAACCGTAAAGTAGCAAAAACGTTTGGGAGAGGGAATATTTGTGACGAAAGTCAAATTCTTTGAAGTTATCAACGATTGTTGCAGATGTGCTGCTACAAGCCATTGAGGGATAACCAGAAACGGCGCCATGAGGCGCCGTTGTCCATTTGGGGCAGTCAGATTGACTGACCCGGGCAGGGGCTTGCCCGGAGGGGGAGGTCCGGGGAGCAGGCCTTAGTTGGTGATCACGCCCTCGGGGGTGCCGATCAGCACAACGTCGGCGCCACGATGGGCGAACAGGCCGTTGGTGACCACGCCCACGATGCTGTTGAGGCGGGTTTCCAGAGCCTTGGCATCGGTGATGGCCATGCCCTTGACGTCCAGGATGATGTTGCCGTTGTCGGTCACCACCCCTTCACGCCACACCGGGTTGCCGCCAAGGGCGCGGATCTCGCGGGCCACGTATTCGCGGGCCATGGGGATCACTTCCACCGGCAGGGGGAAGGTGCCCAGCACGTCGACGGTCTTGGTGTTGTCGATGATGCAGATGAACTGGTCGGCCACGGCGGCGACGATCTTCTCGCGGGTCAGGGCGGCGCCGCCCCCCTTGATCATGTCGCGGCTGGCGTTGATCTCGTCGGCACCATCCACGTAGACGGAGAGGGCATTGATGTCGTTGAGGTCAAACACCGGGATGCCGAGACCCTTGAGGCGCTCGGTGGAGGCGATGGAGCTCGACACCGCGCCCTTGATCTGGTCTTTCATGGTCGCCAGTGCGTCGATGAAGTGATTGACGGTAGAGCCGGTGCCCACCCCGACGATGGTGCCGGGTACCACGTATTTGAGCGCAGCCCAACCGGCCGCCTTCTTCATTTCATCTTGAGTCATGATGGATCCTTATGGAAAAAGCGGGCGCATTATATCCAAGCATCCCCCCCAGAGCGACCATGGTGCTCACGTTCCGGCGCAAAAATCCCCAAGATGTAAATCGTTTGCCTGTTTATTGAACCGAAGGGGGCGCCCCCACCTCATCAGGCAAAGTGCCAGCAGCGGCTGGGGGTGATGATCTGGGGGAGCGGCACGTCCCACTGCTCCCGGGGGACGGCATCCACCTGCTGGCAGTCGTGGGCGAGCCCCAGGGGTCTTGGGCCGAGCTGGTGCTCATGCCAGCAGGCGAGGGTGCGATCGTAGTAGCCGCCCCCCATGCCGAGGCGGTTGCCAGCCTCATCGAAGGCCACCAGCGGGGTGCAGATGATGTCCAGCATGCTGTGGGGCAGCACCTGCTGCACGTCGAGCTCGGGCTCGGCGATGCCGTAGCGGTTGCGGGTCATGGGGGTGGTGGCGGTGTAGCGCAAGAAGAGCAGGTGACCCGGGGTGAAGGGGTGCCGCACCGGCAGGTAGACCTCCTTCTGCCGGGCCCACAGCCAGTGGATGGCGGGCAGGGAATCGAGCTCCCCGTCGTTGGCCAGATAGAGGGCGATGCGTCTGGCCGCGAGGATGCCGGGGTGTTCCTGGAAGCGCTCGACCAGCTGCTGGGCCGCCGCCTGCTGCTCGGCCTGGCTCAGGCTTTTTCTGCGCTGGCGAATGAGCTGGCGCAGGTTCTGGCGTTCGGGTTGGGTATCCGGCATGGGGACTCCTGGGCAAAGGTGGGCTGGCGCTACCTTAGCAAGGGGCCGACGGGATGAAAAGCCGATGGCGGGGCCGCCAGCCGGGCGGCCCCTGAGGTCGGGCGTCAGGAACGGTGGGGGGCGGGAGCCACTGCCCCCATCTGGTGCTTGAGGAAGACGGCCACGATGGCGGCCAGGGCCAGCGCCATGGGGTAGAAGCTCATGCTCACGACCAGGATCGGCGAGAGGGCGAAGATGGAACCCAGCAGCAGCGCCTGGGCGCCCCAGGGGATGAGCCCCTGTACCACGCAGGAGAAGATGTCCAGCATGGAGGCGGCGCGGCGTGGGGTGACCCCGTGATGGTCCGCCAGATCCCTGGCTACCTTGCTCGCGACTATGATGGCCACGGTGTTGTTGGCGGTGCACAGGTTGGTGAGGCTCACCACGCCGGCGATGCCGAGCTCGGCCGCCTTTTCGTTCTGCTCGCCATCGTGGTGGCGGGTGAAGCGGGCAATCAGGGCGGCGATGCGCTCACTTATCCATGCGAGCCCCCCCTGGCGTTCCATCAGGGCACCCAGACCGCCGATGAGCATGGAGAGCAGGAAGATCTCCTGCATGCTGGTAAAGCCCTGATAGATGTCCTTGCTGAACTGGCCGAGAGAGTAGCTGCCAAGCAGCCCCACGCCACCGGCCGCCAGGATGCCGAGCCCCAGTACCATGAAGACGTTCATGCCAGAGAGGGCCAGCACCAGGATCAGCAGATAGGGGGCGACCTTGAGCAAGTCCGCCTCGGCGGTGGGGGCCGGCGCTTCACCGGTGGAGCCCAGCACCAGATAGAGCAGGATCACCAGCACGGCGGCGGGGGCGGCAATCTTGATGTTCTCGCGAAACTTGTCCTTCATCTCGCAGCCCTGGCTGCGGGTGGCAGCGATGGTGGTGTCTGAGATGATGGAGAGGTTGTCCCCGAACATGGCGCCGGAGAGGATGGTCCCCGCCATCAGCATCGGATCGATGCCGGCGGCCTGGGCGACGCCCAGCGCCACCGGTGCCACGGCGCCGATGGTGCCCATGGAGGTACCCATGGCGGTGGCAATGAAGGCAGAGATGAGGAAGAGCCCCGGCAGCAGGCACCAGCCCGGAATGAGGGAGAGGCCGAGGGCGACCGTGGCATCCACCCCGCCGGTGGCCTTGGCCACGGTGGCGAAGGCGCCCGCCAGCAAATAGATGAGGCACATTGCCATGATGTTGCTCTCGCCCACCCCCTTGAAGAAGGTCTCGAGGTTCTTGTTGAACCCCTCGCGTCCCATCAGCAGGGCCAGCATGACGGCAGGCAGGGCGGCAACGGGGGCGGGGAGCTGGTAGAAGGCGAACTCGACCCCCTGCAGGGTCAGCCAGGTACCGGTACCGATGAAGAGGGCAAGAAAGACCAGAAGGGGCAGCAGGGCTCTGGCACGGGGTTGGGTCTGGATCATGTGTTCCTCGAAACTTGAACAATGACCTCCTGTCGTTGCCTGTGGCGCCTCCAGGGCGGGCACAGGGCGGGCATCCTGCCACCATGGGGGGCCAACAGTAGTGAGTCGGCCCGCCCGGGTCAAGATAGCCGTCCAGATGGATAGGGCTTTTTGCTTCGTGATTCTGACTTGTCTGGTTATTCCGTTATTTATTCTGTTTTTAATGAATTTATCGTTTAAATGTCGGGGTGGTTTGGCGGGCCAGATCGGGCTTTTCAAAGGGGACGCGGGCTGGTAAAACGGTCTCTTTCCATAATAAAGAGATGAGAGGGTGGAGATGGACAATCCGATCCGTGTGGCCGTGATGGGCTGTAATGGTCGTATGGGCAAGGTGCTGCTGGAGGCTATCGCCAACGCCGAGGGCGTGGTGGTGGGAGCGGCGCTGGAACGACCGGGCTCTGCCGTGATCGGTCTGGATGCGGGTGAACTCAACGGCCTGGGGCGCCTTGGCGTCATCATCAGCGACAGTCTGGAGAAGGTGAAGGACGAATTCGATCTCATCATCGACTTCACCCGCCCCGAGGTGACCCTGGCGAACCTCGCCTTTGCACTGGCGCATGGCAAGCAGATGGTGATCGGCACCACCGGCTTTGACGAGGCGGGCAAGGTGGCCCTGCACGAGGCGGGCAAGCAGATCGGCATCGTCTTCGCCTCCAACTACTCGGTCGGGGTCAACCTGGTGTTCAAGCTGCTGGAGCAGGCGGCCAGGGTGATGGGGGAGTACACCGACATCGAGATCATCGAGGGGCACCACAGACACAAGGTGGATGCTCCGTCCGGCACCGCGCTCTCCATGGGAGAAGTGGTGGCGAAAACCCTGGGCCGGGATCTCAAAGAGTGCGCCGTCTATGGCCGTGAGGGGATCACCGGTGAACGGGATCGCAACACCATCGGCTTTGCCACCATCCGCGCCGGAGATCTGGTGGGGGAGCACACCGTCATGTTCGCCGACATCGGCGAGCGGGTCGAGATCAGCCACAAGGCTTCCAGCCGTCTGACCTTCGCCAACGGTGCAGTGCGGGCGGGCAAGTGGCTCGGCCAGCAAGGGGCCGGTCTCTATGACATGCAGGATGTGCTCGGTCTGAAATAAACCGTCTTCAGGGGGAGTGCAGACTCCCGTACTGGTTGCCAAACCCCGGTCCGCCGGGGTTTTTTGTCACTTTTTTGTAGAAATGAGCCTTAATCATCACTTTTTGAGTGAACCTCGCTAAATCCTGCCATTCTTACAAGCCTGCCACCCTCTTGCGACAAAAATGTCATCAAGGGGTAACGGGTTTGGGTCTCAATATTCCCCTGTGGGAGGCATTTTTCCCTGATGTGAAACAGACTAAAAATGCAATACAAGAAAAACGTTTTCCATTCTTGTGGTTCATTTTTCTGGCTTCAAATGGTGTTTTTGCTGTTGTGTTGTTTGTTTTTTAATTTTCTATCTTGCTGTTTATTAAGTGGTAAATTTGGATTTTTGTACGTTGCATGGCATCGGGTGCCGCTTTGTGGTCTGTGTTTGGCTTTTCTTTTTGAAGAGGGGGTTGCA
Organism: Aeromonas sp. WP2-W18-CRE-05; assembly: GCF_014168615.1. Classification (NCBI taxonomy): domain Bacteria; kingdom Pseudomonadati; phylum Pseudomonadota; class Gammaproteobacteria; order Aeromonadales; family Aeromonadaceae; genus Aeromonas; species Aeromonas sp. WP2-W18-CRE-05. The sequence continues at coordinate 1,930,903 of NZ_AP021917.1, forward strand.
AAGCGAGTGAGTGCATAGATAATGGGTAATGTTGCTTGTTTATTGAATTTAGATGCATTTCAGACGAGAAAAGACGTTGAAATGAGATCGTTTTTAAGTAGAATGCGCCCAATTTGCCAGAAATCTGCCGGGTTTGAACCCTGTTTCAAACAGCGTCCGGACCCGCAACACCCAGGTAAATTGCTGAATTTAAAGCTAAATAACTGGAGGTTGTCTTGAATCACACTGCATTGCTAGTGCTGGAAGATGGAACTGTGTTCAAAGGCGTGTCGATAGGCGCCGAGGGATGTTCCGTTGGTGAAGTGGTTTTCAACACGTCGATGACGGGTTATCAGGAAATCCTCACTGATCCCTCTTATTCCCGTCAGATCGTTACCCTCACTTACCCCCATATAGGCAACACCGGCACCAACAGCGAAGATGAAGAGTCCAGTCAGGTCCATGCTCAGGGCCTCATCATCCGGGACCTTCCGATACTGGCCTCCAACTTCCGCAATCAGCAATCCCTCTCCGATTACCTCAAGTCCCACAACATCGTTGGCATCGCCGACATCGACACCCGCAAGCTGACCCGCATCCTGCGCGAGAAAGGTGCCCAGGCCGGTTGCATCCTGGCTGGCAAGCAGCTCGACGAGGCCCATGCCCTGAGCCAGGCCCGCGCCTTCCCCGGTTTGAAGGGGATGGACCTGGCCAAGGAAGTGACCGTGAGCGAATCCTACAGCTGGACTGAAGGCAGCTGGCAGCTCGGCAAGGGTCACGTCACCCCGGCGGCCGATGAGCTGAAATACCACGTGGTGGCCTACGACTTCGGCGTGAAGCGCAACATCCTGCGCATGCTGGTGGACCGTGGCTGCCGCCTGACCGTGGTGCCGGCCAAGACCCCGGCCGCCGAGGTACTGGCGATGAACCCGGATGGCATCTTCCTCTCCAACGGCCCCGGCGACCCCGAGCCGTGCGACTACGCCATCGAAGCTATCAAGGCTTTCCTCAATACCAGCACCCCGGTGTTCGGTATCTGCCTGGGCCACCAGTTGCTGGGCCTGGCCTCCGGCGCCAAGACCATCAAGATGAAGTTCGGCCACCACGGTGCCAACCACCCGGTGAAGAGTCTGGACGACAACACCGTGATGATCACCGCCCAGAACCACGGCTTTGCGGTGGACGAGCAGACCCTGCCCGAGTGCCTGCGTGCCACCCACGTCTCCCTGTTCGATGGGTCGCTCCAGGGCATCCATCGCACCGACCGTCCGGCCTTCAGCTTCCAGGGTCACCCCGAAGCGAGCCCGGGCCCGCACGATTGTGCCGGTCTGTTCGACCACTTTATTGAATTGATTAAGCAGTATCGCGCCTAAGAGGATAAAGAGAGCCATGCCAAAACGTAACGACCTACAGAGCATCCTGATCCTCGGCGCCGGCCCCATCGTCATCGGTCAGGCCTGCGAATTCGACTACTCCGGCGCCCAGGCGTGCAAGGCCCTGAAAGAAGAGGGCTACCGCGTCATCCTGGTGAACTCCAACCCGGCCACCATCATGACCGACCCGGAGATGGCCGACGCCACCTACATCGAGCCCATCACCTGGGAAGTGGTGCGCGAGATCATCAAGAAAGAGCGCCCGGACGCCATCCTGCCCACCATGGGTGGTCAGACTGCGCTGAACTGCGCCCTGGCGCTGGAGCAGCATGGCGTGCTCAAGGAGTTCGGTGTCGAGATGATCGGCGCCACCGCCGACGCCATCGACAAGGCCGAGGATCGCTCCCGCTTTGACAAGGCGATGCGCAGTATCGGTCTCGAGTGCCCCCGTGCCGGCATCGCCCACAACATGGAAGAGGCCTGGGGTGTGCAGCAGATGGTCGGCTTCCCCTGCATCATCCGTCCTTCCTTTACCATGGGTGGCTCGGGCGGCGGCATCGCCTACAACACCGAAGAGTTCGTGGAGATCTGCGAGCGCGGTCTGGATCTCTCCCCGACCAAGGAGCTGCTCATCGATGAGTCGCTCATCGGCTGGAAAGAGTACGAGATGGAAGTGGTGAGGGATCGCAACGACAACTGCATCATCGTCTGCGCCATCGAAAACTTCGACCCCATGGGCATCCACACCGGTGACTCCATCACGGTCGCGCCAGCCCAGACGCTGACCGACAAGGAGTACCAGATCATGCGCAACGCCTCCATGGCGGTGCTGCGCGAGATCGGTGTCGAGACCGGCGGCTCCAACGTCCAGTTCGGCATCAACCCCAAAGACGGCCGCATGGTCATCATCGAGATGAACCCGCGGGTGTCGCGCTCCTCTGCGCTGGCCTCCAAGGCGACCGGCTTCCCCATCGCCAAGATCGCCGCCAAGCTCGCCATCGGTTACACCCTGGACGAGCTGATGAACGACATCACCGGTGGTCGTACCCCGGCCTCCTTCGAGCCGGCCATCGACTACGTGGTGACCAAGGTGCCGCGCTTCAACTTCGAGAAGTTCGCCGGTGCCAACGACCGTCTGACCACCCAGATGAAGTCCGTCGGCGAAGTAATGGCCATCGGCCGTAACTTCCAGGAGTCCCTGCACAAGGCCCTGCGTGGTCTCGAGACCGGCAAGACCGGCTTCGACCCCATGGTTGACCTGAACGCCCCCGACTCCCTGACCCGCATCCGTCACGAGCTGCAGGATGCCGGTGCCGAGCGCATCTTCTACATCGCCGACGCCTTCCGCGCCGGCCTTTCCATGGACGGCGTGTTCAAGCTGACCAAGATTGACCCCTGGTTCCTGGTGCAGATTGAAGAGCTGGTGAAACTGGAAGAGCAGGTGAAAGAGCGCGGCATGGCCGGTCTCGACGCCGACTTCCTGCGCGCCCTCAAGCGCAAGGGCTTTGCCGACGCCCGCCTGGCCAAGATCCTCGGCGTGGCCGAAGGGGAAGTGCGTAAATTGCGTGCCCGCCACAACATCTTCCCGGTCTACAAGCGGGTCGACACCTGCGCGGCCGAGTTCGCCACCAACACTGCCTACATGTACTCCAGCTACGACGAAGAGTGCGAGGCCAACCCCACCAACCGCGACAAGATCATGGTCATCGGTGGCGGCCCGAACCGTATCGGTCAGGGCATCGAGTTCGACTATTGCTGCGTACACGCGGCCCTGGCCCTGCGCGAAGACGGTTACGAGACCATCATGGTCAACTGCAACCCTGAGACCGTCTCCACCGACTACGACACTTCCGACCGTCTCTACTTCGAGCCGGTGACCCTGGAAGACGTGCTGGAAATCGTGCGGGTCGAGCAGCCCAAGGGCGTCATCGTCCAGTACGGCGGCCAGACTCCGCTGAAACTGGCGCGGGCATTGGAAGCGAACGGCGTGCCGGTCATCGGGACCAGCCCGGATGCCATCGACCGCGCGGAAGACCGCGAGCGCTTCCAGTCCGCCGTCGAGCGCCTGGGGCTCAAGCAGCCGGAAAACGGCACCGTCACCGCCCTGGAGCAGGCCGTGCAACTGGCCACGCGCATCACCTACCCGCTGGTGGTTCGCCCCTCCTACGTGCTGGGTGGCCGCGCCATGGAAATCGTCTATGACGAGCAGGACCTGCGCCGCTACTTCGCCGAGGCAGTGAGCGTCTCCAACGAGTCGCCGGTACTACTGGACCGCTTCCTGGACGACGCCACCGAGGTGGACGTGGACGCCATCTGCGACGGTACCGATGTGGTTATCGGCGGCATCATGGAGCACATCGAACAGGCCGGTATCCACTCCGGTGACTCCGCCTGCTCCCTGCCGCCCTACACCCTGTCCAAGTCCATCCAGGACGAGATGCGCGAGCAGGTGCGCAAGCTGGCGCTGGAACTCGGTGTGGTGGGCTTGATGAACGTGCAGTTCGCGGTGAAAGACAACGAGATTTACCTCATCGAGGTGAACCCCCGTGCCGCCCGTACCGTGCCGTTTGTCTCCAAGGCCACCGGTGCCCCGCTGGCGAAGATCGCCGCCCGCGTCATGGCCGGTCAGAGCCTGAAAGAACAGGGCTTTACCACCGAGATCATCCCGCCCTACTACTCGGTGAAGGAAGTGGTACTGCCGTTCGCCAAGTTCCCGGGTGTGGACCCGCTGCTGGGGCCGGAAATGCGCTCCACCGGTGAAGTCATGGGAGTGGGCAGCAGCTTCGCCGAGGCCTATGCCAAGGCGCAGCTGGGTGCCGGTCACCAGGTACCGAGCGAAGGTCGCGCCCTCTTGTCCGTGCGCCACGGCGACAAGGAGCGGGTGGTCAACCTGGCCGCCAAGCTGCTGGAGCTGGGTTATGACCTCGACGCCACCCACGGGACCGCCGTGACCTTGGGCGAGGCGAGCATCAACCCGCGTCTGGTCAACAAGGTGCACGAGGGTCGTCCGCACATTCTGGATCGCATCAAGAATGGCGAGTACACCTACATCGTCAACACCGCCGAGGGTCGTCAGGCCATCGAGGACTCCAAGCAGCTGCGCCGTGGCGCCCTGCAGCACAAGGTGGCTTACACCACCACGCTGCACGCGGCCTTCGCCACCTGCATGGCCATCAGTGTTGATGCCACCGCCAATGTGAACTCAGTGCAGGAGCTGCATGAGAAGGTGAACAACCGCTAAGAGCTCCGGCAGCACGCTGCCCGCTCGATGCATGCAAACCCCGCCAGCGATGGCGGGGTTTTTTATTGCCTGCGCCCTGCCACTTCCGGGGAAACGCCTTCAAGGAAGATGGGTGAGATGGCGAATAATTCATCATGGGTGGTGATACTCACCCCATGAATGAACTTTCACTGCATCAATATTGCTGAATTGGCATGATGGGGTGCAATCTTCGCAATCTCTCGCCCCCACGACCTCCCTATACTGGGTGCTCATACAAACAAGGTCGTCTGCGCCGACACACCAAAAGGTGGCGTGCGAGAGGATCAGCGCCCGCAGCCCGATCCGGCTGCCGTGGCCGGCCCCGGTGACCGACGGGGGCCGCAGGAAAACCGGTCGCGGGGTTACCGCCGCGCGACTCGTCAGGGACGGTGTTACCGCACCAACCCGCTTCCCCTCCTTGCCCCACCCGCCTGTCGGCCCGGTCGTCCGGCGCCTCGCCCATCCGTCAAGGGAATCTGAATATGAGCTTCGATCATCGCAAATACCGCCGTGCCCCCGTGATCAACCTGGCGGATCGCCAGTGGCCCAACCGGGTACTGGAGCGGGCACCGCTCTGGTGCGCCGTGGACCTGCGCGATGGCAACCAGGCGCTGGTCGAGCCCATGACGGTGGCCCAGAAGCTGCAAATGTGGGCGCTGATGACCCACATCGGCTTCAAGCACATCGAGGTGGGTTTCCCGGCGGCCTCCCAGCCCGACTTCGATTTTGTGCGCGAACTCATCGAGCGCAACCTCATCCCCGATGACGTCACCATCCAGGTGCTGGTGCAGGCCCGGGAAGATCTGATCGCCCGCACCTTCGAGGCCCTCAAGGGGGCGAAGCGGGCCATCGTCCACGTCTACAACTCGGTCAACCCGACCCAGCGCAACTATGTGTTCAACTCAGGCAAGGACGGGGTCAAGGCCATCGCCGTGCAGGGGGCGCGCTGGGTGCGGGAGTATGCGGCCCGCAATCCGGGCACCGAGTGGAGTTTCCAGTATTCCCCGGAGAGTTTCAGCAGTACCGAGGTGGAGTTCGCCGTCGAGGTGTGTGACGCCGTCATCGACGAGTGGCGCGCCGCTGCCCGCCCGATGATCCTGAACCTCCCCGCCACGGTGGAGGTGAGCACCCCCAATGTGTTTGCGGATCAGGTGGAGTGGTTCTGCCGACACCTCAAGGCGCGACCCGAGGTGAGCATCTCCATCCACACCCACAACGACAGAGGCTGTGGGGTGGCCGCCGCCGAGCTGGCAGTGCTGGCGGGGGCGGATCGCATCGAGGGCACCCTGCTCGGCAACGGGGAGCGTACCGGCAACATGGACATCGTCACCATGGCCATGAACCTCTACAGCCAGGGGATCGATCCCGAACTCAACCTGGCGGACATGGATGCCATCGTCGCCACCGTGGGGGCCTGCACCCAGATTGCCCTGCACCCGCGCCACCCCTATGCCGGCGAGCTGGTCTACACGGCGTTTTCCGGCAGCCACCAGGACGCCATCCGCAAGTCTCTCGCGGCAGAAAAACCGGATCACTACTGGGACGTGGCTTACCTGCCCATCGATCCTGCCGATCTCGGTCGCAGCTACGAGGCGGTGATCCGCATCAACAGCCAGTCCGGCAAGGGAGGGGTGGCCTATCTGCTGGAGCGTGACCTCGGTCTGCAACTGCCGCGCTGGCTGCAAATCGACTTCAGCCGCCGGGTTCAAGCCGAGGCTGAGGCGAGCAGCAGCGAAATCAGCCCGGAGCAGATCCGCACCCTGTTCGAGCAGCACTATCTCGAGCCGGCCCACGGCTATCGCATCGGGCGCTTCCAGCTCGGTCATGACAGTCAGGAGAGCCTGCGCCTGGAGTTGCAGACCCCCCACGGCACCCTGCAATTGTGCGGTGAAGGGGAGGGTGCCATCACCGCCCTGGTCAACGGCTGGCAGCGTCAGACCGGCATGCACATCGATGTGCTGGATTACTCCGAGCATGCGCTCACCGCCGGCACCGAATCCCGCGCCGCCGCTTATGTGCTGCTGAGCGTCGAGGGCACCCGGATGTGTGGCGTCGCCGTCGGTCGCGACGTGGTCAACGCCTCCCTGCAGGCGGTGATCAACGGCGCCGCCCAGCATCAGGCCCTGCGCCAGAGCGCCTGAGGCGGCACTGCCCGCTTGCCGTGAGGGCGAGCAGGGAAGGGCCGCCCGCCCCGATGTCACGGCAGATCGCGCCGTCCCCGTTGCAACAATCCCCTGACCCATATGGTGAGGGGATTGTTTTTTATGGAAAAATCGGCCCACAATATCAGTGATTTGCCACCAGGAATGCCGTCGGGGTTCGCTGGCGATGGCAGCCAACGGCTGCCATTCGGGATAGAAGACATGCGCGCTTGGAGCCCAAAACATGATGAAGACTCCCCTCAGGTTATCCGTTCACCCCGCCCGGTTCTTCTCGCTTCCTCCCTGCCGTCGTCTCGCGCTGGTGAGCCTGCCCTGTCTGCTGCTGCTGACGGGGATCCTGGCCGGGGTCAGCTTTGATCCCCTGGCAGAGCACAACCTCTATACCGTCGGGGCTCTGGCCGAAGCGCTCAACGTGCTGACCCTGCTGTTCATGTTCTGGGTGGTGCAGTGTGCCCAGATCACCTTGAGAACCTATCTCTCCCTCACCGGCGGGCTGACCCTCTGGCTCGTTTCCGGCGTCATCGATCTGATGGATGAGGCCTATTTCCAGCCCTGGTGGCTCTCCACGGTGGAAGACAGCCTGCGCACGATCGGCATGCTGGCCTCGGCCTGGGGTGTGCTGCTGATGGTGCAGCAGATGTATGGCACCCAGATGCGGCTCTCCTCCCTCGCCATGTCAGACGAGCTGACCGGGCTCTCCAATCGCCGGGCGTTTCGCGCCGTGCTGGAGGCGCACGGAGAGGAGGGGACGCCGCTCCTGCTGCTGGATCTCGATCACTTCAAGCTGATCAACGATCGCTATGGCCACGCCATCGGCGACAATGTACTGCGTGAATTCAGCACCCTGCTGCGCCAGCTCTGCCCATTGGATGGGGTGGTGGCACGCCTTGGGGGAGAGGAGTTTGCCATCTGGCTGCCCGGCATGACGGGCGACAAGGCCCGTGCGCTGGCGGAGCAGATAAGGTGCGCGACCGAAGAGCTGGTCTCAGGTGACGGGGTAAGATTCACCGTGAGCCTTGCCCTGGGCATCAGCCAGAGCGGGGAGGGGGGGGATGCCCTGCTGCAGCGCACCGATCTCGCCCTCTATCAGGCCAAGCATCTGGGACGAAACCGGGTGGAGCTGGCGTGATGGCGCCAGGGGATGCCGCAGCCAGCGGGCCAGCAGGTTCATCCGCCTTCATCTTGTCAGACTTGTTCCCTACAATGTCCGCCTCCATGCATTCGAGCCCTCTCATTCGCGATGAAGGGCAGGTCCCGCTCTTCAGGAAGCCTTCATGATCCCCTCTCACTCCTTGTTTGATGCCCATTGGCGCTGGCTGTCACTGCTTTCCCTTGCCCTGCTGTCGGGTTGTGCCAGCGAGCCTCCCGCCCCGACCAGCCCGGCGACGCCGGCGGGGCGCCCCATTCCCAAGGCGATGCAGCCGCAAAAACCGGCCGACATGAAGAGCCGTATCGTGCGCTTCCTGCCGCGCAACGTGGTGGACAAGCCGGGCTGGGCCAATGACGTGGTGACGGCGCTCACCACCCAGGGGCTGACGGTGAGCGATCACAACGTCTGCAGCGTGCTGGCGGTGGCGGAGCAGGAGGCGACCTATCAGGCGGACCCCGTGGTGCCCAACCTCAACAAGATTGCCTGGAAGGAGATCAATGCCCGGGCCGGCAAGCTGCTCATCCCCGAGTTCATGGTGCGCACGGCCCTCTCCATCCAATCCCCCACCGGCAAGAGCTATGCCGAGCGCATCGACAAACTTCGCACCGAGCGGGAGATGAGCGAGATCTTCGAAGACATGATAGGCAGCGTCCCCATGGGCAAGCAGCTCTTTGGCAATCTCAACCCGGTACGCACCGGCGGCCCCATGCAGGTGAGCGTCGCCTTTGCCGAAGCCAACGCCCGTGGGTACCCCTATCCCGTGAAGGAGTCCATTCGCCACGAGGTGTTCACTCGTCGCGGCGGCATCTGGTTTGGCACCAAACACATCTTCGGTTATCCCGCGGACTACCCGGATACCCTCTATCGCTTCGCCGACTTCAATGCGGGCTGGTACGCGAGCCGCAATGCGGCCTTCCAGGCGGCGGTAAGCCGGGTGAGTGGCAAGCCCCTGGCCCTGGACGGGGATCTCATCCGCTACGACTCGGATTTGCCCGGCAAGACCGAACTCGCGGTCCACAGCATCGCCAGCCGCGTCAACATGAGCAAGCAGGCCATTCACCAGAGCCTGAAGCTGGGGGACAGCAGCGACTTTGCCAAAAGCGATCTCTACCACAGGGTCTTCGCTCTGGCCGACAAACAGGCCGGGACACGGCAACCCCGCGCCATCTTGCCCGGTATCCAGCTAAAGAGCCCCAAGATCACCCGCAACCTCACCACCGCCTGGTTTGCCAAGCGGGTGGATGACAGGGAGCAATCCTGCGTACGGAAGATGGCGACAATTAAGTGATGAGGCGTTTGGTCAGTAAGAAATATAACAGCCGGTTGCCATGATTAATGACAACCGGCTGAAGTCATTAATAGGCTCTCCAGCGATACCCCTTGGCCTGCATACAATCGGTGATGACTTCGTTTTTTTCCTCATCAGAGATATTGTTCAGACGGATCTCATATTTGCATTGAGACAATGCAGTGAGAGTGTCATCGTGTGACACGCCCTCTTTTCTCCATGTTGGCTGCGGGTCAGATGCGCAGGATGTCAGCAATATACTCATGCTGGCGATCACCATTGTTACCGATATTTTTTTTATGCTCATTCATCAATTCCTTTGAATAGAGGTTATCTGGGTTTGTGATTATGGCCCCATGGTTGCCAGGTCTGTACCGCGGTTATTTTTCTAGCGTGTAATTTTGAATGATGTCATCCCCCTGCATTTTGGATATCCGCTGCATCCCCAAAACTGGGTGCCTTTATGCTCCCCTCGGCTGGCGGTACGCAATACCATAAGGTTGCCACATCGGGGGCATGCAGGACTCTGCTCCGTGGGAGCAGGCAGGATGCGAGAGGAGGCAGTCGTGTTGTCAGCCAGAAGGGTAGCAGAGGGTGATTTTCGTGAGGGCGCCAGGTGGCGCGCCTTTAGTTGTGCAACATGTTGTCTGTGGGTCTGCCAGTTGGGAGTCAATCGTGTTTTCTGGATGGTCTTGACCACCTGGATGATGTCTGCAGGGGTCAATACCTGTGTGGTCTTCTCCTTGATATATCGGATCAATCCACGGTTCATGACGTTGTCCGGCATTGGCGTCTTGAAAGTACAGTCGCCAATAAAGTAAATCACTGAGTGCAGTTGCTGATCCGCTAGGCCCAACAGGGCCTTCAGGGTCATGACGTGCAGATGATTTTGATGCAGCGGGTTTTGAAAACGATGCTTGCGGCGATATATCTGCTGAGTCCAGCTTTTATGGGCCGGATTGCCGAATATCCATCCTTTCATGTTTTTTGTTTCGATCACGAACAGGCCAAACCGCGAAACAATCACATGATCTATCTGGGTAGTGCCCTGAGAAATCGGCAGGGTCACATCCTTGAGCAGGTGATATTCCCGTTTGTCGAGAAAGAGCCCGAGGCAGAGATTGAGAAACCACTCCCCGACCATCCCTTTGAACCAGGGGCTTTTGACTATCGCGGCCAGCAACAGCAAGGGGAACACAAACCAGAGTTTGGTCAGCAACGGTGCCAGCAGACTGGTCACATCCATCTCATTCCTCCTCGGCTGTCGAAGCCATATCCGGCGCTACTAGCCAGTCCTGTTGGCTGGCAATGAACATGGGGCCCACTGGTGCCAGATGGAGTTGAGTGGGCGACAAAGCATGACTGTAGTGAGTGGTGTGCAGGAACGAAGAACAATCTTTATCAACTGGGCGGTACATCACGCAATTTTGGCTCCAGAGGGGCATCCACCATGGCGTACAGGCAGAGAAGGCCAATGGCGTGAGAGGGCTAAAAACTCATCGCCAATCCGATGGAGTAGCCGCTGGTACTGTTGCTGAACATATAGCGGGCCACCAGCCGGGTGCGGGTGATGAAAATGTCGTACTTGCTGCTGTCGAGTTCGAGGCCAAGTCCCAGGGAGTTGAGGCTGTTGAAACCGAGCAGCCCCCGTTGCTGCCCCAGGTATTCGGTTCTGGCCCCTTCCAGCACGTAGCGAAGGGGCCTGTCCAGCAGGGTCCAGTGCCACAGGGGGGCGCGGCGGCGCAGGTAAAGCCCGAGGTTTTCCGCATCGGCCTGACCGCTGACGCTCTCGGCGGTGCCGGTGAAGCTTTGCAGATGCTGGTAGGAGTAGCGCAGCTCGGCATCGATGTCCTGGGCGGCGGAGAAGAGCTCATAGTCCAGCATCAATGAGCCGCCGAGGCCGTAGACATTGAGGGTGCCGCCGTCGAGGAAGTCCAGATTCTGGCCGCTCCTGTGCTCGAGCAGGGCGGCCCCGATGCGAAGGTCGCTGGCCACCGTGCCCAGGGTGACATTGGCGATGGGCCGCAGCACCAGATTGCCACCAAAGCGATCCCGGTGGACGCCGACATCCCAGCCGATGCCGCCGGTGGCGCTCAGGCTGTTCCATTTGGTGGGAATGGTGCGGGTCTCGTTGCCATCGGTGAACACGAACTGGGGATCGTAGCGGCTGTAGCCCAGGGTGCCCTCCAGATAGAGGGGAACATCCTCGCTCAGGGTGGCGCCACCCCCGAGCTGGGTGATGGTGAGGGCGGAGGTGTCGTTGGTGCCGCTGCCGATATCAAGGTTGCTGGCGGTGATATCCGGCACCACGGCGTAGCTCATGAGGGAGACGACGGCGTTGGCGCGCTGTTGCACCAGGCTCTCGTCGCTGGCACGGGCCTTTGTCACAAGACCGGCAGAGACGCCGGCAATAACCGCCAGCAAGGAAAGTGTGTGAGAAGAGAGCTGTCTTGCCATACCTGGCTCCATGAGTAGCCCGTCCATTGGGGCATGTTCACACTGTAACGGGTTTCATCTGGCTTGGCAGCCAGGCAAGGGCAGGCCCGTCCTGTTTTGGAGTGTGCGCATTGGCCTGATGGGCCAAGCTGCCCTCGCTTTGGCGGGGGCAGGGGGCCGCGAGAAGGGTGAACCGCTGGGCAGAAATCACAGACATTAATTTATTGTTCAGTTCCCCGGGTGTATAAGAGGCCTCCCATACGAACATTGGGGTGGTAGCAGGGATGGATTACCAGACGGGGCCTTCGGGTCATCATGACGAATGCGCATTACGTTGATGGGAGTCACACCAGATGCAGGACATGCTGCTTGCCATATGGCATCAGGATTTTGATCAGCTTATACAAATGCAGGCAATCGGTCTGCTCGTCACCTGTCTGGTGGTGATCCTCTTCCTTGAATCGAGCTTTGTCTTTCTGCCCCTGCCCGGTGACAGCCTGGTGCTGCTGGCGGGCGGTCTGGTGGGCATGGGGGTGCTGGGGCCCGAGGTGACCTTGCTCTATCTGCCGCTCGCGGCCGGGATAGGGAGCGTGCTCGCCTACTGGCAGGGGCAGGCACTGCATGGCACCCGTTTCATGGGCCATGTGGAGCGAATGATCCCGGAAGGGAGCCTGCCCAGAGCCTCCCGACTGCTGGATCGTTACGGCTTCTGGGCCATGTTCGTGTCCCGTTTCATCCCCTTTGTGAGAGTGTTGACCCCCATGTTGATGGGAGTCTCCCGCCTGCACCTGCTGCGGGTGGCCGTGGCGAGTTTTGCCAGCGCCTTCCTCTGGTCCCTGGTATTGAGCATGGTGGGCAAGATGGTGATGGCGACCCCGGTCTTTGCCCATCATCAGGAGCTGCTGACCAAGTGCCTGCTCGTCACCTCTTTCGGGCTGTTCGTCATTGCGGTGGCGGCCATCGGCATGCGGCTGCTCAAGCGTCCGAGCAAGCGGGTGCGCTGATCTCACTGCCCGGGCTGCGCCTGCTGCCGCGTGTGGCGGGCGCAGCCCCCGGAAAAATACAGGCCATTTGAGGCGGCATTCCTGTCGCCTATCTGTTACACTTCGCGCCCGCCATTTTCCGGCTCATCTTCTGATCTGATGTCAGACCCAGCCGTCCTTGGCTTCATGCCTCGCCGATGCCAGGCCACACGCCGGCCCAGGCCATCCACGCCAACTACAGCTCCGCTGGAACACAGGAACCCAACATGAGATTTGAATCGTTCGATTTTGCCCCCGAGATTTTGCGCGCCATCTCAGATTGCGGTTATCAGGAGATGACCCCTGTGCAGAGCCAGGCCATCCCGGCCATTCGCCGTGGCCGCGATGTGCTGGCCAGTGCCCAGACCGGTACCGGCAAGACCGCCGCCTTTGCGTTGCCCATCCTGCAACGCCTGGTAGACAACCCGGCGCCGGTGCAACCTTCCAATGCCCGCGTGCTGATCCTGACCCCGACCCGCGAGCTGGCGGCCCAGGTGGCGAGCAATATCAACGATTTCGCCAAGTATCTGGGGATCTCCACCCTCACCATCGTGGGTGGTGGCAAACAGGATGTGCAGGCCAAGAAGCTCAAAGCGGGCGCACACATCATAGTGGCCACCCCTGGCCGTCTGCTCGAGCACCTCACCGCCTGCAACCTGAGCCTCTCCGGGGTCGAGACTCTGGTGCTGGACGAGGCGGATCGCATCCTCGACATGGGCTTTAGCGCCGATGTGCAGCAGATCCTGCAGGCGGTCAACAAGACCCGCCAGAACCTGCTCTTCTCCGCCACCTTCTCCGAGGCGGTGAAAAAGCTGGCCAACCTCATGCTGGACAAACCCCAGGTGGTGGCCGTCGACAAGCAGAACTCCACTGCCGACACCGTGAGCCACACCGTCTATCCGGTGGAACAGAAGCGCAAACGCGAGCTGCTCTCCGAGCTTATCGGCAAGCAGAACTGGCAGCAGGTGCTGGTGTTTGCCAGCACCCGCGAGAGCTGCGATGAACTGGTGGAGGAGCTCAACCTCGACGGCATCAAGTCTGCCGTGGTGCACGGTGACAAGGCCCAGGGGAGCCGTCGCCGTGCCTTGCGTGAATTCACCGAAGGCAAGCTGCGGGTGCTGGTGGCCACCGAGGTGGCCGCCCGCGGCCTGGACATTCCGAGCCTGGAATACGTGGTCAACTATGATCTGCCGTTCCTCGCGGAAGATTACGTGCACCGTATCGGCCGAACCGGTCGCGCTGGCAAGAGCGGCATGGCCATCTCCTTCGTCAGTCGCGAGGAGGAGCGCACCCTGCTGGAGATCGAGGCCCTCATCGGCCAGAAAATCCGTCGCATCATGGTGCCGGGTTACGAGGTGAGCAGCCGTGACGACCTCATCAAGCAGTTGCAGGAGCGCCGCCGCTTCGGCAAGCGCCCGCAGCGTGAAGACAATGCCGCCGCCCAGGCCATGGCCGAGGCGAAACTGCAAGGTCAGCGCCTCAAGCGTCTGGCGGCGGCCAAGAAGCCCCGTCAGCCGAAATAAGGCAACGTCGCCCCCTCCCGGTCGGGGAGGGGCGTTTACTCTCCAAAGGCGCCACTGGCGCCTTTGTGCTGTCGATGACGCGGCCCCTGGCCGCCCCGTTTCAGAGGATCCGAGATGACCCTTCCTGCTTACAATCAGGCCCTGCTCGAGATGGCCCGCCAGAGCCTGGCGGAGCTGGAGCGCACCGCTGCCCAGAAGACGGGCAAACGCACCCCCGCCCAGGAGAGCCACTTTCTCTGTACCTGGATGGCGGATTCTCTCAAGGAGAAACGCTTCTCCCGGCTGGTGATGGAGGATCTCAAGGCCTGGGTGCAACTGGGGCGGACGCTGGGGGCGGGGGCCGATCTCAAGGGGCTGCTTGAGCGGGTGCAGCGCCAGTATGAGCGTGCCATGTATGAGCCGGTACAGCTGGGGGCGCGCCTGGCCGATCTGCTTTTGGCGCTGGAGGGGGCGGGCTGGCTGGTGTTCACCGACAGCGAACTGAACACCCGGCAGCGGCTGCTGAGCCAGGGGCAATCCAGCCTGATCATCTCGGCCAGCGAGTATCAGGGCCATATCGAGGGGGGTGAGCTGGTCAAGCCCCTCACCCTCTATGTGCGCGGGGACGAGCAGGTACTGGCCGAGGCGGCATTTGCCCGGGGCCTGCTGCTGAGCCAGGGCAACAAGAAAACCACCCTGGTCAAGCACCACAAGGCCTATCGGCTGATGCCGGGCAACGCGCAGCCGGCCCTGGCGCTGCTGGCCTCCTGATCCCGCCTTCTCATCCTGTCACCCGGCCCTGCGCCGGGTTTTTTTATGGCAAATGCCCCCCACGGGGTTGCCTGCACGCTCGGGCCGGGCGGGCAATCTTTGTCGCAGCCAAGGGGCTCCCCCTCTGATGGGGGGCGTCCCCCATATGGAGGGATGGTGGGGTGGTGCTTCTGCTCTAGGGTGGATGGGCCCCAAAGAGGGCCTTAAAGGAAGCGGACCGCCTGACAAGGCGACACTCAATGAATGAGGAAACATGATGAAAGCGACTCCAATTGCCCTGTTGCTGGCCGGCGTGCTGGCGTCCCCGCTCTGCGCCGCCGGACTCGATGCCCGGCTCACTCTGGTGGAGGGCAGCACAGACGATGTGCGCGTCAACCTGACCCTGACCAACACCGGGGAGAAGCCGGTTCGTCTGCTCAAATGGCAACTGCCAGGCAGCGAGGATGCCCCCCTGTTCCAGGTGGAGCGTGACGGCCAGCCGGTGGATTACGAAGGGGCCCTGATCAAGCGGGCCGCCCCGAGTGACAAGGACTACCAACTGCTCAAGGCAGGCCAGAGCCTGACTGTGCAGGCGGAGGTCTCCGGTCTCTACGACATGAGCGCCCAGGGCCAGTACAGCATCCGTTACCTGCTGCCGACCGTGGCGCAGGAGGGGAAAGCGGCCAAGGCCAAGCAGGCCCAGGCGAGCGAGTCCAATGCCGTGACCCTCTGGGTGGACGGGGTGAGCGACGATCGGGTGCTGGCCAAGGCGGCGGTGACCGAGCCCCAGGCGGTGAGCGCCTCGGTCAGCTTCAGCGGCCGTTGCACCAACACCCAGAAGAGCGACATCCTGGCTGCGCTCGATGCCGCGAGTGGCATCGCCAACAACTCCAGCAGCTACCTCGCGGTGGACAAGCCGAATGGACAGCGCTACCGCAGCTGGTTTGGCGCCTATGACGCCACCCGCTGGAACCAGGCCGAGACCAACTTCAGCAAGATCAAGGATGCCATCGACAACAAGCCGCTCACCTTCGACTGCGGTTGCAAGCAGAGCTACTTTGCCTATGTCTATCCGGACCAGCCCTACAAGGTCTATCTGTGCAAGAGCTTCTGGACAGCGCCGGTCACCGGGACCGATTCCCGCGCCGGCACCATTGTCCACGAGCTGAGCCACTTCAACGTGGTGGCGGGCACCGACGATCTGGGATACGGTCAGGCCAATGCGCGCAATCTGGCGAGCACGGATCCCCAGAAGGCCCTGAACAATGCCGACAACCATGAATATTTCGCCGAGAATACCCCGAGCGAAAATTGAGTTGCAAACAGGGGCCGGATGGCCCCTTTTTTGACGGAGGCACCATGATGACACTCTTGCTCACCACCCTGGCACTGGCGCCGTTGCAGTGCGAGCTGTCGGTCAGCGCAGAGAGCGGGGTGAACGAACCCCTGCCCCTGGTGATGACCCTGACCAACCGGGGGGAGACGCCCCTCGAGGTATTGACCTGGTTCACCCCCTTCGAGGGGTGGTTTGCCGATGCCATCGACCTGACCCGCGATGGGCAGCCGCTGGACTATCGAGGGCCGCTTGCCAAGCGAGGTACCCCCGGGGACGGCGACTTCCTGCACCTGGGGGCGGGGGAGCAGAGCCAGGCCGATGCGGACCTGGCGCAGGCCTACGATCTGTCCCAACCGGGCCGCTACCGGCTCAGCTATCGTGCCCAGCCCCTGACGCTGACCAAGGGCGTGGCGCCCAGCTGCCCCGCCATCGACTTTACCCGGGTGGCCCCCTAGGCGATCTGCGGCTTGCCCTTGGTATCCAGCAGCCCGACGGCGCGGGGGGCCACCGCCAGACCGCGTGACGATTGGCTTTCCCGCCAGCAGCAGTGCACCAGCGTGATCACATGGTCATCCAGGGTATCGTCTTTATCCGGATGACACAGGGGATGGGCCACCGAGTGGGTCGATAGCAAAATGATGAACATGAGGGGCGGTCCAGCCATGCCATGCACCGGGCCGACTCGTTTACACCGTCAAGGAGGAGTCATGGCACTGGAACAACTGAAACGGGAGCTGGAGCGCTTTGGCGAGCAGAATGACGGCGCGCAACACTCCCGTGGCAGCAAGATGCTCAACATTACCCGCGACACCGGCGAACTGCTGGCGGTGCTGGTGCAGACGAGGGGGGCGCAGGCTGTGCTGGAGATCGGCACCTCCAACGGTTACTCCACCCTCTGGCTGGCCGAGGCAGTGAAACGGCTGGGGGGCCGGGTCACCACCATCGAGCTGGACGAGGGCAAACGGACCATGGCGGCGACCAACTTTGAGCGGGCCGGGCTCACTCCCTGGATTGAGCAGTTGGCGGGGGAGGCCGGCAGCCTGTTGCCCTGCCTGCCGACGGCGGGCTATCAGCTCATCTTCCTCGACTCCGAGCGCCGCCACTACCAGGCCTGGTGGCCCGAGATCCAGCGCCTGCTTGCCCCTCGTGGCCTGCTGGTGGTGGACAATGCCATCTCCCATGAAGACGAGATGATGGAGTGGATGGCACAGGTGCGGCGTGACCCCGATTTCCTGACTTCCCTGGTGCCGGTGGGCAAGGGGGAGTTTCTGGTGGTGCGGTGCTAGAGCGCAGCACCAAAGCCAGGCATAAAAAAACAGCCCCGCACGAGCGGGGCTGTTTGCATGGCTGCTTGGTTATAACGGCAGATCACACGGCCAGGTAGTCCATGATCCCTTCGGCCGCCTTGCGACCCTCATAAATGGCGGTCACCACCAGATCCGAGCCGCGCACCGCGTCACCACCGGCGAACACCTTGGGGTTGCTGGTCTGGAAGGCGTAGTCCGCCTTCTCGGACGCCTTGATGCGATCCCGGCCGTCGAGCTCGACGCCGTGCTCTGCCATCCAGGGCTGGGGGTTGGGCTGGAAGCCGAACGCCATCACCACCGCATCGGCGGGCAGCACCTGCTCGGAGCCTTCAATGACTACCGGATTGCGGCGGCCATTGGCATCGGGGGCGCCAAGCTCGGTGCTCACCACCTTGATGCCGCAGGTGCGGCCGTGAGCGTCCAGTTCGACCCCGACAGGTTGCAGGTTGAACATAAATTCCACCCCTTCCTCCTGGGCGTTTTTCACCTCCCGCTTGGAGCCTGGCATGTTCTCGGCATCCCGGCGGTAGGCGCAGATCACCCGATCGGCCCCCTGGCGGATGGCGGTGCGCACGCAGTCCATGGCGGTGTCGCCGCCCCCCAGCACCACAACCTGCTTGCCGGCGAAGTCGATGTAATCGGCTTGCGCCTTCTCAAAGCCCAGCAAGCGATTGGCGTTGGAGATGAGGTAGGGCAGGGCGTCGTAGACCCCCGGCGCCTCTTCGTTGGCAAAGCCGCCCTTCATGTACTTGTAGGTGCCGACCCCGAGGAAGACCGCATCGAACTCGCCGAGCAGATCGGCGAAGGTGACGTCACGGCCCACTTCGGTCTCGAGACGAAACTCCACTCCCATCCCCTCGAAGATCTCGCGGCGGCGCTGCATCACCTCTTTCTCCAGCTTGAAGGAGGGGATACCGAAGGTGAGCAGGCCGCCGATCTCCGGGTACTTGTCGAACACCACAGGGGTGACGCCATTGCGTGCCAGCACGTCGGCACAGGCAAGGCCCGCGGGGCCCGCGCCAATGACGGCGACCCGCTTGCCGGTCTTGACCACCTTGGAGAGATCCGGGCGCCAGCCCATCTCGAACGCCTTGTCGGTGATGTATTTTTCGATGTTGCCGATGGTCACGGCGCCGAATCTGTCGTTGAGGGTGCAGGCACCCTCACACAGTCTGTCTTGCGGGCAAACGCGGCCACATACCTCCGGCAGGCTGTTGGTCTGGTGGGAGAGCTCCACCGCCTCCAGAATGCGTCCCTCGTTGGCCAGCTTCAGCCAGTTGGGGATGTAGTTGTGTACCGGGCACTTCCACTCGCAATAGGGGTTGCCGCAGTCGAGGCAGCGATCAGCCTGCATGCCGACCTGGGCCTGGTTGAAGGGCTCGTAGATCTCCACGAACTGGATCTTGCGGATCTTGAGCGGCTTCTTGGGCGGGTCGACCCGCTGGACATCGATAAACTGGAATACGTTCTGGCTCATAGGGTTCCCTCCTTATTGCGCCTGGATTCTGAGTTCTGCACTGGAACGGCTGGTGTGGCCAAGCAGCGATTTGACGTCGCTGGACTTGGGTTTGATCAGCCTGAATTTGGGCACATAGGAGTCGAAGTTGGCCAGGATCTCCTCGGCACGCGAGCTGCCTGTCTCGTTGAGGTGCGCCGTGATGATACCGCGCAGGTGCTCCTGGTGGATGGCCAGATCCGCCACCTCCAGCAGTTCGACCAGCTCGGGGTTGGTGCGCTTGGCAAAGTTGCCGCACTCGTCGAGCACGTAGGCGAAACCGCCTGTCATGCCCGCCGCGAAGTTGACACCGGTCTTGCCGAGCACGGTGACGATGCCGCCTGTCATGTATTCACAGCCGTTGTCGCCAATCCCCTCGACCACCGCCAAGGCCCCTGAGTTGCGCACCGCGAACCGCTCGCCTGCGGTCCCTGCGGCATAGAGCTTGCCGCCGGTGGCGCCATAGAGGCAGGTGTTGCCGATGATGGCCGCCTCGTGGGATTTGAACGCCACGCCGACGTGGGGTTTGATTACCAGCTTGCCGCCGGTCATCCCCTTGCCCACGTAGTCGTTGGCATCCCCGGTGAGGATCATCTCAAGGCCGCCGGCGTTCCAGACGCCGAAGCTCTGGCCGGCGGTGCCGTTGAAGTGCACCTTGACCGGATCGGCCGCCATGCCCTGGTTGCCGTGGCGCTTGACGATTTCGCCGGACAGACGTGCACCCACGGAGCGGTCGGTGTTGCGGATGTCGTAGCGGAACTCGCCGCCACTCATGTTTTCCACCGCGTCCAGCAGGTCTTCCACCATCTTGAGGTTCAAGGGCCCCTTGTCGAAGGTGGGGTTGTGCTGCTGGCTGAACAGACTGGAGCCTGCCGGTGCAACCGGGGCCGCCAGGATGCCGGACAAGTCCAGCTTGGCCTGACGGGCGGTGAGGCCGGGCAGGGCTTCCAGCAGGTCGGTACGACCGATGAGGTCGGTGAGCTGGGTGACGCCAAGCTCGGCCATCAGCTCGCGCGTCTCCTCGGCGATGAACTTGAAGTAGTTCATCACCATCTCCGGCAGGCCAGTGAAATGTTCGCGGCGCAGCTTCTCATCCTGGGTGGCGACGCCGGTGGCGCAGTTGTTCAGGTGGCAGATACGCAGGTATTTGCAACCGAGCGCCACCATGGGGCCGGTACCGAAGCCAAAGCTCTCAGCGCCGAGGATGGCCGCCTTGATGATGTCCAGACCGGTCTTGAGGCCGCCATCCACTTGCAGACGCACCTTGTGGCGCAGGCCGTTGGCCACCAGCGCCTGCTGGGTTTCGGCCAGGCCCAGCTCCCAGGGGGAGCCGGCGTATTTGACCGAGGTGAGCGGGCTGGCGCCGGTGCCGCCGTCGTAGCCGGAGACGGTAATGAAGTCCGCATAGGCCTTGGCCACGCCACAGGCGATGGTGCCGACGCCAGGTTCGGACACCAGTTTCACCGACACCAGGCAGTTCGGGTTGATCTGCTTGATGTCGAAGATGAGCTGGGCCAGATCCTCGATGGAGTAGATGTCGTGGTGCGGCGGCGGGGAGATCAGGGTCACGCCGGGCACGGAGTAGCGCAGCTGGGCGATTTGCGCGGTGACCTTGTCACCGGGCAGCTGGCCCCCTTCACCGGGCTTGGCACCCTGGGCGACTTTTATCTGCACCACGTCCGCGTTCATCAGGTAGTGAGGGGTGACGCCAAAGCGACCGGACGCCACCTGCTTGATGCGAGAGTTCTTCTCGGTACCAAAACGCTTGGGATCTTCACCGCCTTCGCCGGAGTTGCTCTGACCGCCGAGGCGGTTCATGGCGATGGCCAGGGCCTCGTGGGCTTCCGGGCCGAGGGCGCCGATGGACATGGCCGCGGAGTCGAAGCGGGGGAACAGCCTGGCGGCTGGCTCCACCTGATCCAGCGCAACCGGGGTGGTGCCCTGTTTGAGCGACAGCAGATCCCGCAGGGTGGCGACCGGGCGCTCGTTCACCAGACGGGCATACTCCTTGTAATCGGCGTAGTTGCCGGAGCGCACCGCCACTTGCAGGGTCTGCACCACGTCCGGGTTGTAGGTGTGGTACTCGCCACCGTGGACGAATTTCAAGAGGCCGCCCTGGGTCAGCGGCTTGCGGCCGAGCCAGGCCAGACGGGACAGATTGATCTGATCCTGCTGGATGTCGGCAAAGTCGGCACCCTGGATGCGGCTCGATACGCCGCGGAAGCAGAGTTCGACAACAGCCCTAGAGAGGCCCACCGCCTCAAACAGCTGGGAGCAGCGGTAGCTTGCCACCGTGCTGATGCCCATCTTGGACATCACCTTGTAGAGGCCCTTGTTGATGCCGTTGCGGTAGTTGAGCATGGCCTGGCGCAGGCTCATCTTGAGCACGCCTTCTTCTACCTGCTTGGCGAGGGTCTCGTAGGCGAGGTAGGGGTAGATGGCGGTGGCGCCAAAGCCCAGCAGCACGGCGAAGTGGTGCGGGTCGCGCACGCTCGCGGTCTCCACCAGGATATTGGCGTCGCAGCGCAGGTTGTTGTCCACCAGGGTACGCTGCACCGCACCCACCGCCATGGCGGCCGGGATGGGCAGGGTATCCGGGCTGATGTCCCGGTCTGACAGTACCAGCAGCACCGCGCCGCTGCGGGCCGCTTCAGCTGCCTCGTGGCAGAGACGCTCAAGGGCAGCCTGCAGCCCCTCTTCGGGCAGGTAGTTGAGGCTCAGCACCGCATGGCGGTAGTGCTCCCCTTCCAGGGCCAGCAATTGATGGAAGTCGGAGTAGAGCAGGATCGGCGACTGGAACAGCACCCGGTGGGCGTGACCGAAGGTCTCGTTGAACACGTTCTGTTCGCGGCCGATACAGGTGGCCAGGGACATGACGTGATTTTCCCGCAGGGGATCGATGGGCGGGTTGGTCACCTGGGCGAACATCTGGCGGAAGTAGTCGTACAGGGTACGCTGGCTGGAGGAGAGCACCGCCATCGGGGTGTCATCCCCCATGGAGCCCACCGCCTCCTGGCCATTCTCGCCGAGCACGCGGATCACCTGATCCAGCTCTTCAAAGGAGTAGCCGAACAGCTTCTGGTAAGTCTTGAGCCGGTCATCCGGGAATTCCCGCGATCCCGTGCTGGCATCGTCCATCTGCTCGAAGGGCACCAGGCGCTTGCAGTGCTTGTCCATCCACTGCTTGTAGGTGTGACGGCTCTTGAGATCGTCATCAATTTCGAAGCTGGTCCAGATCTTGCCGTTGCTGGTATCGACCACGAACAGCTCCCCCGGGCCGACACGGCCCTTCTCCAGCACTTCGTCCGGGGTGTAGTCCCAGGTGCCCACTTCGGAGGCCAGCGTGATGAACTTGTCCTTGGTGATGACGTAACGTGCCGGACGCAGACCGTTTCTGTCGAGTGCGCAGGTGGCGTAACGACCGTCGGTCATGACGATGCCGGCCGGGCCGTCCCAGGGCTCCATGTGCATGGAGTTGAAGTCGTAGAAGGCGCGCAGGTCGTCATCCATATTCGGGTGCTTCTGCCACGCAGGCGGGATCAGCAGGCGCATGGCACGGAACAGGTCCATGCCGCCGGCCAGGAAGAGATCCAGCATGTTGTCGAGGCTGGAGGAATCCGATCCCGTGGTGTTGACGAAGGGGGCGGCCTCTTGCAGATCGGGGATCAGCGGGGTGGCGAACTTGTAGCTGCGCGCCTTGGCCCACTGGCGGTTGCCGGCAATGGTGTTGATTTCGCCGTTGTGGGCGAGGTAGCGGAACGGCTGCGCCAGCGGCCAGCGTGGGCTCGTGTTGGTGGAGAAACGCTGGTGGAACACGCAGATGGCGGCCTGCATGCGGATGTCGGCCAGATCCAGATAGAAGCGCGGCAAATCCACCGGCATGCACAGCCCCTTGTAGACGGTGACCAGGTTGGAGAGGCTGACCACATAGAAGTAGTCGTCGCTGATGCGCTTCTCGATGCGGCGGCGCACGATATAGAGGCGGCGCTCGAGATCCTTGTCGACCCAGCCCGGGGGTGCGTTGACAAAGACCTGTTCAATACTGGGCAGGGACGCCTTGGCGATGGAACCGAGTACGTTGGTATCGATAGGCACCTTGCGCCAGCCGACCAGACTCAGGGTCTCTCTTTCCAGCTCCTCGTCGATGATGTCGCGAGTGGCCTGGGCCAGGATGGGATCGGGGTTGAGAAACAGCATACCGACCGCGTAGTTGCGGCCCAGGTGCCATCCCTTCTCTTCGGCGACCGCTCTAAAGAAGCTGTCGGGTTTTTGCAGCAACAGGCCGCAGCCGTCGCCGGTCTTGCCATCGGCGGAGATACCGCCGCGGTGCTGCATGCGAGCCAAGGCTGACATCGCGAGACGGACAAGCTTGTGGCTGGCTTCCCCTTCCATGTGGGCCAACAGGCCGAAGCCACAGTTATCCCTCTCCAGCTTTGGATCATATAGTGACATTGCATTTCTCCCTTGCTCGGCCTTCCATCGCACTGTCATCAACAGACTGCATAAATTGCGATTGGCTCTTGTGGTTCCGTCCGCCTGAGGTGGCGAATCTCCAAACTAATGGGATTTTCGGGCAAGGTCAATTGGACATCCCGCTTGTTTGCAATGTTACATCGCCATAACAAAATGTGGGTTTTTGAGACTCAATCAGCATTTTTGTGTATTTATGACTGCTTTTTTTTTATTTGCTGGCTTTATGTTCTGGTTATGGACGGTTTAGTGGTTGACTGCATGGTGGCGGGGAACTGTAGTAATTTTACAAAGTCATCTCTGGTGTGCTTGGCGGGGATCACATTTCAGGATCCTGCGTCTTGCATTTGTCCATAAGCAGACTAAACAGGATTTTTTCAGTAGTTACAGCCGGTTATGGGCGAGAGGTTATGACACTTTTCTCCAGGTTGCAGGAGTGACAGGTTGTCAAAAGTGACCGTGAATGCCGACTGTTGGGTATTTATCACATCTAACGTGAATATTTATATGATTTTTGGGTAGGGAGCGGGATTGATCCAGCGCAGCCTGCCCGCCGGGCTGCGTCGCTAGAATGACACCTCATTTCGGAGGTGTCATGCAGTTACACGAACTCATCAATACATTTGGCCAGGATCTCAAGCAGCGCCACGGCCAGAAGATCCACAAACTCTCCATTCACGGGGCCTTTACCTGCCCCAACCGGGACGGCACCCTGGGCCGGGGTGGCTGCACTTTCTGCAATGTCTCCTCCTTTGCCGACGAGTCGGCCCAGCAACTCTCCGTGGTGCAGCAACTGCTGGCACGCCGGGACGAGGTGACCCGGGCCAGGCGCTATCTGGCCTACTTTCAGGCCTATACCAGCACCTATGCCGAAGTGGAGTACCTTCAGCGCATGTATGAAGAAGCCTTGTCGGTGAGCGACATGGTGGGGCTCTGCGTCGGAACTCGCCCTGATTGTGTACCCGATGCGGTGCTGGATCTGCTGGCAGGTTATCAGGCCCGCGGCTACGAGGTTTGGCTGGAGCTCGGGCTGCAGAGCGCCAACGACAAGACGTTGCAACGCATCAATCGGGGCCACGGCTATGCCGCCTATGTTGACGCTGTAACCAGAGCCCATCTGCGGGGTATCAAGGTGTGTGCCCACCTCATCGTCGGCCTGCCCGGCGAGGTGCCGATGGACAGCCTAGAAACCCTGCACCGTATCGTGGAGACCGGCGTCGAGGGGATCAAGCTTCACCCACTGCATGTGGTGGAGGGGAGCACTCTTGGCAAGGCGTGGCAGGCGGGACGGCTGGATGTGTTGACGATGGAGCAGTATGTGGCGGCGGCGGTCGCCATGATCCAGTACACGCCTCCCGAGGTGGTCTATCACAGGGTCTCGGCGTCGGCGCGCCGCCCGACCCTGCTGGCCCCCGCCTGGTGCGAGAATCGCTGGAGCGCCATGACCGCCATTGCCGCGGAGCTGGCACGCTCAGGCCCTCAGGGGCACTGCCTGGGACGCCCTTTTTCTCTCCCTCCCACGGGCGAGTGCCAACTCTAATTTCGTCAAAAAAACAGTGGGTTATTAGATGAAATTCAGTCTTTGGAGTATAGTTTCGTTCAAGTCACCTTGATAAGATGGTCGGGTTGAAAAAAGATATAGTTATCAATAACTCTTTGCAGTTTGTATACCGGGCGGTGTCTCTTCGAACCGGGTGGCATATTTCTTGGCAACATCAGGTGCTTGGTATGTCCCCTCCGTTTCCGGCATGAAAATCTGTAAGGGAGGCGAGACATGCAGTGTCCCGGCTCTGTGCGCTAATCGGGTTGTGGGTCTGGGTGGCGAGGTCTGTTCTGTTTTTCCGGATCGCCGCCGGGCTTTGGATATTCGGCCCCGAGACAACCTTCTGAATCATGTTTGATGGGATGCTATGCAAGCAGAAACCAGCCATATAGATGAACTGTTGGAGTGCCTGGTCTTTTTGACCCGCTTTTACGGGGTGCCCAACAGTCAGGATGCTCTCACCACCGGCTTGCCACTGGTCTCCGGGCGTCTCAGCACGGCGCTCTTCAGTCGTGCCGCCGAGCGGGGCGGTCTCTCTGCCCGCGAAGTGATCCAGCCCCTTGAACAGATCTCCTCCCTGCTGCTGCCCTGCGTCTTGCAGACGCGCAATGGCGGCGCCTGCATCTTGCTTGAATGGAATGAAGAACGGACCCAGGCGAGGGTCATCTTTCCCCAGGCCGGAGACGCGGCCCAATGGGTCAGTCTTGCCCAGCTTGGTGACGAGTACAATGGTCGTCTGTTCTACGTCAAGCGGCAGTTCAAGTTTGATGAGCGCTCGCCCAAAGTGCTGGAGACCCGTGATGGTCACTGGTTCTGGAGCACCTTGTTCGAGTCCCGTGGTATCTATCGGGATGTGCTGGTGGCCTCGATCCTCATCAACCTGTTTGCCATCGCCAGCCCCCTGTTCACCATGAACGTCTATGACAAGATTGTGCCCAACCTGGCATTCGACTCCCTCTGGGTGCTGGCGGTTGGAGCCATGGTGGTGTTCACCTTCGACTTCGTGATGCGCCAGCTGCGCAGCTACTTCATCGATATTGCAGGCAAGAAATCCGACGTGCTGTTGTCGGCCAAAATCTTTGCCAAGGTGATGGGCATGAAGATGGAGTCCAGGCCTGCGTCGACCGGTGCCTTTGCCAAGCACTTGCAGGAGTTTGAATCGGTGCGCGAGTTTTTCACGTCGGCCACCGTCTCCACCCTGATCGATCTGCCGTTTGCCATCTTCTTCCTCTTCATCATCTGGATTTTCGCCGGTGTCATGGTGGTGGTGCCCATCATCGCCATCCTGATCCTGGTGGCCTACAGCTTCTACATTCAGGCACCGCTGAAGCAATCCATCGAGGAGGGCTCCCGGCTCGCCTCCCAGAAGAACGCCAATCTGATCGAAAGCATCTCGGGCCTTGAGACCGTGAAGATTTTCGGGGCCGAGAGCATGTTCCAGCACCGCTGGGAGCAGGCGGTGTCCCACATCTCGACCTGGGGCGTACAGACCCGGCGCATCACCAACTCCATGTCTTCTCTGGCGAGCTACATCCAGCAGGTGGTGACAGTGGGACTGGTGATCGTCGGTGTTTACCAGATCTCGGAAGGGTTGGTGACCATGGGGGGCATGATAGCGGCCGTGATGCTGTCGAGCCGGGCCATCGCCCCCATGGTGCAGCTCTCGGTACTCTCCACCCGCTACAACCAGGCCAAGTCGGCGCTCGAGATCCTGGAGAAGATCATGATGACGCCGGGTGAGCAGGAGGAGGGCAGGCAGTACATCCACCATCCGGTCATCCAGGGGCGCATCGAGTTTGAAAATGTCTCCTTCAAGTATCCGGGCATGGAGAGCAGCACCCTGCACAACATCAACCTGCGCATCGAGCCGGGTGAGAAGGTGGCCATCATCGGACGCATCGGTGCGGGTAAAACCACGCTGGAGAAATTGCTGATGGGTCTCTACCGTCCGACTGACGGTCTGGTGCGTCTGGACGGCTTTGAGCTGGACCAACTGCCGCCGACCATCATTCGCCGCAACATCGGCTGCGTGCCGCAAGATGTGACCCTCTTCTTTGGTTCAGTGCGGGACAATATCATGCTGGGCAATCCCCTGGTGGATGATGCCCGTGTCTTACGCGCCGCCAAGCGGGCCGGGGTCACCAACTTTACCAACCGGGATCCCAACGGCCTCGACAGACAGATAGGCGAAGGGGGACGTCAGCTCTCCGGTGGCCAGCGTCAGTCCATCCTGCTGGCGCGCGCCCTGCTCAACGATCCTCCCATTCTGGTGATGGACGAGCCGACCTCCAACATGGACAACCAGTCAGAGATGCACGTGAAGCAGGAGCTGGCGCGGCTCGGCCCCGAAACCACCCTTATCCTCATCACCCACAAGACCTCCATGCTGGATGTCGCTTCCCGGGTCATCGTCGTGGAGCAGGGAAAGATAGTGGCGGATGGTCCCAAAGAGGTGGTGTTGCAGCAATTGAAGGAAGGCAAGGTGCGGGTGCAGGAGACGGCGAATGGCTAACCACTGGTTCAAGAAAACGCCCTCAGATACGGTCTTGCCGGCACCCGAACATCTCGAGTACGTGGATGACGGCGCCGCCGCCGTGCTGCTGACGACGCCCACCCGTGCCAGAGTCCTGCTGTGGGCCTGCTTCCTGTTTTTTGTCAGCGCCATTGTCTGGGCCGCCTGGGCAGAGCTGGATGAAGTGACAGTCGGCCAGGGCAAGGTGATACCGTCGCGCCAGTTGCAGGTGATCCAGAACCTGGAAGGGGGGATCGTCAAGGAGATCTTCGTCAAGGAGGGGGACATCGTCGAGAAGGGACAGCCACTGCTGCGCATCGACGATACCCGCTTCAAGTCGGATTTTCGCGAACGGGAGCAGGAGCTGGTCACCCTCAAGGGGGATATCGCCCGCCTGCGCGCCGAAATTCGCAGCGTGGTGGTCAAGAACGAGCCCAATCTGGGGTGGCGTGAACAGGTAGCCATCGACAAACAGGCCATCGAGTTCCCCGAAGGGTACGAGAATGTCTTTGCCGAATATGCCGCCCGTGAAAGATCGGTGCAGGAGGCGCGGTTAAACAACCTCAAGAACCAGCTTTACATTCTGGGACAGCAGATCGAGCAGAAAGAGCAGGAGACCATAGAGCTCAATGCCAAGATCCGGACCGTGGGCCGCAGCGTTGATCTGGCTCGTCAGGAGCTGAACATCAGCCGTCCTCTCGCAAAAGAGGGTATAGTTCCTCAAGTGGAGCTAATTAAACTAGAGCGGCAGGTCAACGAAATGCAAGGGGAGCTGGAGGCGAACCGCCTGCTGGTGCCCAAACTCAACTCGGTACTGCGGGAGACCATCTCGAAGCGGAATGATATCGCCCTGAAATTCCGGGCGGACTCCCAGACCGAGCTGAACGAACGTCAAGGCAAGTTGAGCCAGTTGTCAGAGGGGCAGGTCGGCCTCAGGGACAGAGTCGATCGTACCAGTGTGATCGCGCCTCTCAAAGGGACCATCAAGAAGCTCAAGATTAATACGCTGGGTGGGGTCGTTCAGCCGGGCATGGACCTGATGGAGATAGTGCCGCTGGAAGATACCCTGCTGGTTGAAGCCAAGGTGTCGCCCAAGGACATCGCGTTCCTCAGACCCGGACTGGAGGCCGTGGTCAAGATAACTGCCTATGATTTCACTATTTATGGAGGTTTACATGGCAAGGTTGAACAGATAAGTGCCGACTCAATCCAGGATGAGGAGGGCAATTCCTTCTATCTGGTGCGAGTACGAACCGAGAAGAGTTATCTGGGCGATGAGCTTAACGCACTTCCCATCATCCCCGGTATGTTAGCCAGTGCAGATATTATTACTGGTAAAAAAAGTGTCCTAGACTACTTGCTGAAACCCATCTTGAGGGCTAAGCAGTCGGCACTGAGAGAACGATAAGCCAACAATCTAAAAACAACATGACTGGAGATACCATGAAGAAGACGATTGTTGCCATGCTGGTTAGTGGCACCATACTGTTCCCGGGCCTGAGCCAGGCACAGACGCTGGAACAGTCAGTGGCGCAGTCACTGGCTACCCATCCGAAAATCAAGGAAGCTTTTGATCTCTATCAGGCACGACTGTATCAGCATGATGGAGCCAAGGGCGGCTATTACCCCACCATTGATCTGCGTGGTGGCGTCGGTTACGAGAAGACTGACAGTCCCTCGACCCGTGCCGCAGGTCCGAATTCACAGACGATCGATGACTCCATGACGCGCAAGGAGGCCGGGATCAGCCTTCGCCAGATGCTGTTTGACGGCTTTGATGTCAGCAGCAACGTGGCACGGACCGATGCCGCCGCCCAGGCCCAGCGCCTGGCGATGATCTCCGAGGCGGAGAACACGGCCCTGCGCGTGGCCGAGGTCTATCTCAACATGCTGCGTCAGCAGGAGATCCTGGAGCTGTCCAAGCAGAACCTTGAAACCCACGAGCAGATCCGCAGTGACATCCAGAAACGGACCGACTCCGGTCTAGGGTCGACCGCTGACCAGACCCAGATCGACGGTCGTGTGGCTCGGGCGTACTCCAACCAGGCGGCGGCGGAGAACAACTATCGGGATGCCGAGAGCGAGTTCATCCGTGTCGTCAATGAAGTGCCCAAGGATCTCGTTCAGCCAGTACCGAACACCCAACTCCTGCCCGCAACGCTGGAAGATGCGCTGAAGACGGCAACAGAGGTTCACCCGACCCTGCTGTCATCCCTGCAGGACATCGAAGAGGCGAAGTATCAGCATGAAGGCTCCAAGTCCGGGTTCTACCCGAACGTAGCCTTTGAAGTGGATCAGAACTGGAACGAGGACATCGATGCGGTCAAAGGCCGTAACGACGATCTCACCGCCATGGTCCGGATGCGTTACAACCTGTTCCGCGGTGGGTCCGATCTGGCAGAAAGCAAGGCAACCTCAGCGCTCTATTCCCAGGCCAAAGACATTCACATGAATGCCTTCCGTCAGGTGGAAGAGGGGACCCGCCTCGCCTGGAACGCCAAAGAGTCGCTGGCCAAGCAAAAAGTCTTCCTCAAAGAGCACGTGGACGCCAGCTATGACACCGTACAGGCCTACAAGAAGCAATTCGGCCTGGGCCAACGGACCTTGCTGGACGTGCTGAACACGGAGAACGAACTGTTCGAGGCTCGCCGCAGCTACATCACGGCCGAGTACGACTCCCTGTTGGCGGATTATCGTATCCTCAATGCCACCGGTGGTCTGCTCAATGCCCTGAATGTGCAGCAACCGGCTGAATGGCAGGCCAACAACAACTGATGGCCCTGCCACTGATGTCATATCAGGCAAGGGGAATGGCTGCAGCGTGCTGCAGTCATTCTTTTATGCGTCCGGCGCTCAGGGAATGATGGCGGCGTCATGACACAGAAAGAAGTGGCATCGACAGGCTGGAGCCGACGTGATGGGTATCGAGCTGTCGCAGGTGCACGTGCGCCCTGGCGGGTTCGCCTGCTGTGGCTGGCCCTGCTGGCGATCCCCCTGCTGCTCAGCGCCAGCCAGCCTCTATCACCGGAGGATATGAAACTGGTCAAGCGCGCGGAGGAGACCTATGGCCCCAGGGCCGGCAAACGGGTCACCAACTGGCGCACTTTGGCAATGCAGAACAAGGCGGCGGGGCTGACGGATCGGCAGAAGCTGGAGAAGGTGAACCAGTTCTTCAACCAGATGCGTTTCATCGATGACATCAAGTTGTGGCACAAGAAGGATTATTGGGCGACACCGCTGGAATTTCTGGGCGCAGCGGGGGGAGATTGTGAAGACTTCAGCATTTCCAAGTATTTTACCTTGCTGGAACTTGGCATCCCTGATGAAAAAATGCGAATGGTATATGTCAAGGCATTGGATTATAACCAGTTTCATATGGTCGTTGCCTACTATGAGACGCCTGCGGCAGTACCCCTGATTCTGGACAATCTTGTCGGATCAATTCGCCCGGCGACCCAACGGGCGGATTTGTTGCCAATTTACAGTTTTAACGGTAGTCACTTGTGGCTGATGAAGGCGCGTGGTCAAGGGGAACTGGCCGGGCAATCATCCCGCTTGGGATTATGGACAGACTTACGCAATCGCATGACATCGGGGCGATTGGCTCGGCCTGCGGTCAATTTGGATGATTAACCTATGACGCTCTACAGACAACTATTGGCAACCATGCTGCTGCTGTTCGGATTGCTGTTTGCCGCCACCTATTGGGTGCAATTCAATTCGACCCGCAACTACCTGGCGCAGCAGCAGGAGACCACCGTCATCAATACGTCCACCGCACTGGGTCTGGCGCTGACCCCCTATCTGGAGAACGGCGACAAGGTCAGTGCCGAATCCGTGATCAAGGCGGTGTTCGACGGGGGTTACTACAAGCTGGTCCGTCTCGATCTGCTGGCCTCCAAGGATGTCATCGAGCTGGAGAACAGCAGCCATATCGAAGGGGTCCCACAGTGGTTCATTGGGCTGGATCTGTTCCCTGAAGTGGCCAATGAATCGATTTTGACGTCGGGTTGGCTGCAACTGGGCAAGCTGAAGGTCGTCGGCCACCCTGGACAAGCCTACTACGAGCTTTGGAAAGGAATGAGCGAACTGGCCACCTGGTTCCTGGTCGGTTTTCTCGTCACCACTCTCTTGCTGATGCGGGCGCTCAATTATCTGCTCAAACCGCTCAAGCTGATTTGCGATCAGGCGGTTGAAATCGAGCTGCACCATTTCGGCCACGCCATTCCCGAGCCCAAGACCCGCGAGCTGCGGCAAGTGGTACAGGCCATCAATACCCTTTCCAGCAAGCTTGCCGTGCAGTTCAAAGAGCAGGCCGACGAGGCCGAGAATCTGCGAGCCCGCGTCTATGTGGATGCCGTCTCCGGGCTTGGCAACCGCTCTTACTTCGTCGGGCAGGTCAATGCCTGGATTGCGGAGGCCGGGCAGGGCGGGGTCATGCTGGTGGCCGTCGACATGCTGGACGATCTCTATCGGGAAGAGGGCTTTGCTGCAAGGGACAACATGGTCAAGTCCATTGCACAGGTGCTCAGGGAACTGCTGGATGGCTGGGATGGCGCGGCGCTGGCCCGGATCTCGGCGACCGAGTATGCCTTGCTCTGCCCCACCGATGATCTGTCTCAGCTCAAGGAGCTGGCGGAGCTCATCAACAGCCGTATCGCCGATCTGGTTGTCAATCCCATGGGAGAAAGCGGTGCGCTGTCCGTCGTCGGCATCGCCGGCCGTGATGGCAATGACGATCTCTCGGCCCTGCTGACGAAGGCGGATAACGCCCTTGGCAAAGCGCGCAATGAGCGGCGCGGTGCCGTCGTGATGGAAGGCGGCAATGAGCAGGGACTGATGGGACGCCTTGCCTGGCGAGACCTGGTGCAGGATGCCATTGCCAGACATCTCTGGCGCTTCAAGGCACAGCCTGCATGTCGCTTCGATGATGGTACCCGCCTGCATGCCGAGTTGTTCGCGGCCATCTCGCGAGATGGAACGGATTACTTCGCAGGGCAGTTCTTGCCTGCGATCGAGCAGTTCAAGATGGGGGCCGAGTTTGACAAGGCGGTGCTGGAAGCCTGCATCCCCTTGTTCAAGCAGCAACCGGAATTGGTGTTGGCAGTCAATATCACGGCGGGTTCTCTCTGTTCGGATGAGTTCCTGACATGGCTCAGAGGCTATCTGTCGCTGAACGTGGAGCTGAAGGAGCGACTGCTGTTCGAGATCCCGGAAGCGGCCATCATGAAACACAAAGAGTATGTGACTCATCTGGTTGAGCTGTTGCGAGAGCACGGCTTCTTGTGGGGGGTCGATCACTATGGCCGGCACTTCCAGTCCCTCGGCTATCTGGAAGAGCTGACCCCCGCTTATGTCAAGGTGGACCACGGGTATACCAGCCAGGTCATGGAACCAGGCGCCGATACCTCCTTCCTGGCGGCTGTCTGTCGGGCTGCCCACAACGCGGGTGTCACGACCATCGCCACCCGGGTGGAAGATAAACGGCAGGTTGAATTGTTGTCCAGTTTGCATATCGATGGTTATCAGGGGTTCGTTCACCCTGCATTTCCACTGGCATAAGCGGTACAACTCGATAGAAAGGGGCCCATTAAGGGCTCTTTTTTATATCTGTTTAGAATATGTACATCATTTTTACGCGACATATAGGTAATATCACTAAAACTCGCGCTGTTACTTAATTGATTTTTATATGTAAAAAATATTCGTTCGATTCGCTGCATCGGATGAAGTCAAAGAGACTCAACCCTGTACATTTTTGCAATGGAAGCAGGACGGGGGCGTATCTAGAGTGTAGGCATCAAGATCTGTCACCCTGGAGCAATGGATATGCGCACCCAAATCATCGACAAAACCGTGGTCGTCTCTTCCGTAGAAGGCAATGTTCAGATCCTGCTTGCCGATGGCAGCAGTCGCCCTCTCCAGCCTGGCGAGATACTGCAGCCTGGCGCCAGACTCAATATCGCTGATGATGCCAAATTGATGCTGGCTCCCTACGATGACAAACCTGCAGCGGACAATGGTGTTCCGGCAGGGACAGAGATGCCTCCAGAGGGGCAATCTTCCTCATCGGTTGCCAATCATCAGCAAGGCTCGCCTGAAGTGTCGCCAGAAATTGCGGCGTTGCAACAATCCATCCTGCAAGGGGTTGACCCGACCAAGAACTTCGAAGCCTCTGCTGCCGGTGGGGCACCTGCCGCCGGTGGTGGTGGCGGTATCGGCGGGGTCGCTGGGGCCAGTGGCAATGGTGGTTTTGTTGTCATAGATCGCATCGGAGATGCGACCATAGCCGAGGCCGGATTCGATACCGGCTATGACACGTTGATCGATCAGAATGTGCTGCAGGAAGACGATCTTCTGCCCGAGAATCAGCTCGATGATCAGGATGAGTCTGTTGTCACCCAGGAAGATCAGGCCATCAGTGGCAATGTGCTCGACAACAGCAACAATCCGGATGGTCCCCTTGATTCGTCTGTCATTTCCTATAGCTGGGGCAGCAATCAGGGAATTGCTGCTGGCGTTGAGAGCACGCTGGATGGGATTGGTACGCTGATCATCAATGCCGACGGCTCCTATACCTTTACCCCCGCGCTGAACTACACAGGGCCTGTACCTGCGGTCAATTACACCGTAACGGATGGGGATGATACCAACGACTCCACTCTGACCATCACCATCACCCCTGTAGATGAGCCTGTCTCGCTGAATGGATTGCAGGTCGAGGGTGGTGAGCTTGTCCTTGATGAAGCCGCATTGCCGGATGGCTCAGCCCCCGATGGCGCAGCCTTGACCAAGAGCAGTACTTTTACATTCAATGCGGCAGATGGAGTACAAAGCCTGACGCTGGGAGGTGTGACGCTGATCAGCAATGGCCAGGTCTTGACCACCTTCCCCCAGGGGATCCCCAGTCCTTTGGGAAATCAACTGCTGGTGACCGGCGTCAGCTACAACCCGGTGACAGGGGTTGGCAGCGTGACCTACAGCTACACCCTGAACGATAACGAAACACATAACAAACCTGCAAATGATGGGGCTCTGACGGAGAGCTTCAACGTTGTGTTGACGGACCTCGATGGCGACACGACCAGTGCAGGGCTGGATGTCGTGGTGCTGGATGACGTGCCGACGGCGGTGAGCGACGTCAACCTGACGGCGGCGAGCGAGAACAACCTGGTCCTCAATGGCAACGTCATCACCAACGACGTGCAGGGGGCGGATGGCGCGGCGGTGACCGCGGGCACCCTGAGCGGGACCTACGGCAGCCTGGTGCTCAATGCCAACGGCACCTACACCTACACCCTCAACCCGAACGACGGTGACTTCAAGGCGCTGACCGGGGGCGGGGTGGGCAGCGAAGTGTTCACCTACACCCTGACGGATGCGGACGGAGATGTGAGCACGGCGACCCTGACCCTGACCATCAAGAACGACGATGACGGGGTGACCATCACCAACCTGACGCCCAAGGGCGAGGGCGGGGATGCGAAGGTGTACGAGGACGACCTGCTGGCGACCCGCGGCGAGAACGAATCGGCGGGGTCGGACAGCAGCAAGGAGTCGACCACGGTGACGGGGGACTTCACCATCAGCGCGCCGGACGGGGTGAAGACCCTGAGCGTGGGTGGCATCAACATCGTGGTGAACGGGGTGGTGGCGGGCTTCCCGCTGAGCGGGGTGACCACGCCGCTGGGCAATACCCTGACCATCACCGGGTACAACCCGGCGACCGGGCTGGTGAGCTACAGCTACACCCTGAACGACAACGAGGCGCACCCGACGGCGAACGGCAACAACAGCCTGTTCGAAGACTTCGCGGTGAGCCTGGTGGACAGCGACGGGGACTCGGCCTCGAACACCCTGAGCGTGCAGATTGTCGATGACGTGCCGACGGCGGTGAGCGACGTCAACCTGACGGCGGCGAGCGAGAACAACCTGGTCCTCAATGGCAACGTCATCACCAACGACGTGCAGGGGGCGGATGGCGCGGCGGTGACCGCGGGCACCCTGAGCGGGACCTACGGCAGCCTGGTGCTCAATGCCAACGGCACCTACACCTACACCCTCAACCCGAACGACGGTGACTTCAAGGCGCTGACCGGGGGCGGGGTGGGCAGCGAAGTGTTCACCTACACCCTGACGGATGCGGACGGAGACGTGAGCACGGCGACCCTGACCCTGACCATCAAGAACGACGATGACGGGGTGACCATCACCAACCTGACGCCCAAGGGCGAGGGCGGGGATGCGAAGGTGTACGAAGACGACCTGCTGGCGACCCGCGGCGAGAACGAATCGGCGGGGTCGGACAGCAGCAAGGAGTCGACCACGGTGACGGGGGACTTCACCATCAGCGCGCCGGACGGGGTGAAGACCCTGAGCGTGGGTGGCATCAACATCGTGGTGAACGGGGTGGTGGCGGGCTTCCCGCTGAGCGGGGTGACCACGCCGCTGGGCAATACCCTGACCATCACCGGGTACAACCCGGCGACCGGGCTGGTGAGCTACAGCTACACCCTGAACGACAACGAGGCGCACCCGACGGCGAACGGCAACAACAGCCTGTTCGAAGACTTCGCGGTGAGCCTGGTGGACAGCGACGGGGACTCGGCCTCGAACACCCTGAGCGTGCAGATTGTCGATGACGTGCCGACGGCGGTGAGCGACGTCAACCTGACGGTAGCGAGCGAGAACAACCTGGTCCTCAATGGCAACGTCATCACCAACGACGTGCAGGGGGCGGATGGCGCGGCGGTGACCGCGGGCACCCTGAGCGGGACCTACGGCAGCCTGGTGCTCAATGCCAACGGCACCTACACCTACACCCTCAACCCGAACGACGGTGACTTCAAGGCGCTGACCGGGGGCGGGGTGGGCAGCGAAGTGTTCACCTACACCCTGACGGATGCGGACGGAGACGTGAGCACGGCGACCCTGACCCTGACCATCAAGAACGACGATGACGGGGTGACCATCACCAACCTGACGCCCAAGGGCGAGGGCGGGGATGTGAAGGTGTACGAAGACGACCTGCTGGCGACCCGCGGCGAGAACGAATCGGCGGGGTCGGACAGCAGCAAGGAGTCGACCACGGTGACGGGGGACTTCACCATCAGCGCGCCGGACGGGGTGAAGACCCTGAGCGTGGGTGGCATCAACATCGTGGTGAACGGGGTGGTGGCGGGCTTCCCGCTGAGCGGGGTGACCACGCCGCTGGGCAACACCCTGACCATCACCGGGTACAACCCGGCGACCGGGCTGGTGAGCTACAGCTACACCCTGAACGACAACGAGGCGCACCCGACGGCGAACGGCAACAACAGCCTGTTCGAAGACTTCGCGGTGAGCCTGGTGGACAGCGACGGGGACTCGGCCTCGAACACCCTGAGCGTGCAGATTGTCGATGACGTGCCGACGGCGGTGAGCGACGTCAACCTGACGGCGGCGAGCGAGAACAACCTGGTCCTCAATGG
The DNA here is from genome assembly GCF_014168615.1 of Aeromonas sp. WP2-W18-CRE-05. Classification (NCBI taxonomy): domain Bacteria; kingdom Pseudomonadati; phylum Pseudomonadota; class Gammaproteobacteria; order Aeromonadales; family Aeromonadaceae; genus Aeromonas; species Aeromonas sp. WP2-W18-CRE-05. The sequence goes on from NZ_AP021917.1 coordinate 1,967,960, forward strand.
CAACGTCATCACCAACGACGTGCAGGGGGCGGATGGCGCGGCGGTGACCGCGGGTACCCTGAGCGGGACCTACGGCAGCCTGGTGCTCAATGCCAACGGCACCTACACCTACACCCTCAACCCGAACGACGGTGACTTCAAGGCGCTGACCGGGGGCGGGGTGGGCAGCGAAGTGTTCACCTACACCCTGACGGATGCGGACGGAGATGTGAGCACGGCGACCCTGACCCTGACCATCAAGAACGACGATGACGGGGTGACCATCACCAACCTGACGCCCAAGGGCGAGGGCGGGGATGCGAAGGTGTACGAAGACGACCTGCTGGCGACCCGCGGCGAGAACGAATCGGCGGGGTCGGACAGCAGCAAGGAGTCGACCACGGTGACGGGGGACTTCACCATCAGCGCGCCGGACGGGGTGAAGACCCTGAGCGTGGGTGGCATCAACATCGTGGTGAACGGGGTGGTGGCGGGCTTCCCGCTGAGCGGGGTGACCACGCCGCTGGGCAACACCCTGACCATCACCGGGTACAACCCGGCGACCGGGCTGGTGAGCTACAGCTACACCCTGAACGACAACGAGGCGCACCCGACGGCGAACGGCAACAACAGCCTGTTCGAAGACTTCGCGGTGAGCCTGGTGGACAGCGACGGGGACTCGGCCTCGAACACCCTGAGCGTGCAGATTGTCGATGACGTGCCGACGGCGGTGAGCGACGTCAACCTGACGGTAGCGAGCGAGAACAACCTGGTCCTCAATGGCAACGTCATCACCAACGACGTGCAGGGGGCGGATGGCGCGGCGGTGACCGCGGGCACCCTGAGCGGGACCTACGGCAGCCTGGTGCTCAATGCCAACGGCACCTACACCTACACCCTCAACCCGAACGACGGTGACTTCAAGGCGCTGACCGGGGGCGGGGTGGGCAGCGAAGTGTTCACCTACACCCTGACGGATGCGGACGGAGATGTGAGCACGGCGACCCTGACCCTGACCATCAAGAACGACGATGACGGGGTGACCATCACCAACCTGACGCCCAAGGGCGAGGGCGGGGATGTGAAGGTGTACGAAGACGACCTGCTGGCGACCCGCGGCGAGAACGAATCGGCGGGGTCGGACAGCAGCAAGGAGTCGACCACGGTGACGGGGGACTTCACCATCAGCGCGCCGGACGGGGTGAAGACCCTGAGCGTGGGTGGCATCAACATCGTGGTGAACGGGGTGGTGGCGGGCTTCCCGCTGAGCGGGGTGACCACGCCGCTGGGCAACACCCTGACCATCACCGGGTACAACCCGGCGACCGGGCTGGTGAGCTACAGCTACACCCTGAACGACAACGAGGCGCACCCGACGGCGAACGGCAACAACAGCCTGTTCGAAGACTTCGCGGTGAGCCTGGTGGACAGCGACGGGGACTCGGCCTCGAACACCCTGAGCGTGCAGATTGTCGATGACGTGCCGACGGCCAACGATGATGCTGACAGTGCTACTGAAGGTGTGTTCACTCCGGTGACGGGTAATGTCATTACCGGGGCGGGTACCATCGGCGGCACAGCCGGTGCCGGGGTGGACGTCATGGGGGCTGATGGTGCGGCAATCAGCCAGGTCGTGAGCTCGAACGGCAATTCAGACAGTAATCCTGCCGGTGGATTCACCGTGACCGGGCTGTATGGGACGCTGACCATGGGGCTGGATGGCGAATACAGTTATATGCTCACGGCGGCATCGGTTCCCGTGGGGGCCTCGGAGGTATTTACCTACACGCTCAAAGATGGCGATGGTGATACGGATCCGGCAACACTGACCATCAATATTGCTCAGGATACCCGTGTTCCTGTATTGACCATCGGCAATGCGACGGTTGATGAGGAGGGACTGCCTGAGGGGACCGCTGCCAGTGGTAATTCGGAGATATTCAATGGCAGCTTCACCATCAACACCCAAGGTGAAAATCTGACTACCTTGACCATCGGTGGGCAGGCTTACAATTTGACCAGTGGCGGCAGTCAGACCTTGATCAACAATACGGAAGGAATGCTGACGGTAACCGGTGTCAGCGGCCCCACAGCCGGTGTCTACACGGTGAACTATACCTACACGCTCAAAGACAATGTGCTGACTCACAACGTTCAGGGCAACAGTGATACAGCGAATGGTCCGAGTTTCGTCGTGTCGGCTACGGATGCCAGTGGCGACAGTGGCACGGGTAACCTGCAGGTTGTGATCAGCGATGATGCCCCCATTGCCAATGCTGTTACCAATGCAGGCCAGGCGACTCAGGTGCAGAACACGAATCTGATGTTGATCCTCGATATCTCCGGCAGTATGGGTGACCCATCGGGCTATCAAGGCATGACTCGGATGCAGGTGATGCAGAAGTCCGCGTTGGAGCTGCTGGACAAATACAGCGCCTACGGCAGCGTCATGGTCAATATCGTGACCTTCTCCACTTCAGCCGCCAATCCGACCGGGGTGTGGGTTTCGATCGATGTAGCCAAGGCCATCATCCTTGGCCTTACCCCCACGGACTCGACCAACTACGATGATGCACTGAACGAGGCAATCAAAGCCTTTGGCGATACAGGTAAACTCGCTAATGCGCAAAATGTCTCTTACTTCATGTCGGATGGTCTGCCAAATGCCAGCTCGTTGAGCGGTACCCCCGCCACAGTTCCTGATGGCAACAACTCGCTTGGCGGTGGGAACGGGATCGATGGTGACGGCACGACACTGAGCGGTGAAACCAAGGACTGGGCCGATTTCCTGACGGCGAACAACATCAATTCGTACGCGCTCGGGATGGGCTCGGGAGCGACCCAGTCTGCACTGGATCCTATTGCCTACAACGGGGTCAGTGGTGCCAGCCCGGCAAATACCACCGCAGTGGTGGTGACTGACTTCAGCCAACTGACCGCGACCCTTTTGAGCACCGTGGTAGCTCCGCCCCTGGCAGGACAACTTATCAACGGTGTAGCGGCGAGTGCCGGGGCCGATGGTGGCTGGCTCAATGCCATTACCGTGGGGGGAGTGACTTATACCTACAACCAGAAGACGGACTCCGCCGGCGTTTCGGGAGGAACATCAGTCGGGACCTTCAATACAGCGACCAATGAATGGACCATTACACTTGCAGGCGGCATCCTCAAGGTGGATATGGACAACGGCGCCTACACCTATACCCCGCCGTCATCCATTCCGGTCGGGGGGATAAACCAGGTCGTGGGTTACAGTGTGATAGACAACGATGGGGATACTGCGTCCAGCACCTTGTCCATCGTTATCAACCCGGCGGTCGGTCCTACCGTGGTTCGTGATGACTTTATCATCACCAACCAGGACCCGGCGACCATTCCGGATTGGGCCCTGCTTGCCAATGACACCGGGCCTCTGGCTGCGACCCAGATGATCACGGGCGTCTCGGGAGCTGTTGGAGGGACCGTCACAGACAATGCAGGCTCGGTAACATTTGACGATACTTCCGGCAATGCTACCCCCAGCTCTTACGAGGGTTCGTTCAACTACACCAATAGCACGACCACAGATACGGCCAAGGTGTATGTGGATGTGCAGAGCGGTTCGACACTCACCGGGAGCTATCTCGACGAGATCCTGATCGGGGGGTCTGGAAACGATACGCTCAACGGCAATGCCGGGAACGACATCCTGCTTGGGGGGCTCGGCAACGACACCTTGAATGGCGGTGAAGGCAATGATCTCCTGATTGGTGGTGCTGGCAACGATACCCTGAACGGCGGCAACGGCAATGATACGGCCAGTTACTTCGACAGCGCTTCTGGGGTCACGGTCACAGTCAATGGCGCCAATCAGAATACCGGAGGGGCAGGGACAGACAGCCTGAGCAACATGGAAAACCTGGTAGGGTCCATGTTCAACGACAGCCTGACCGGCGATGGCAATGCCAACGTCCTGAGCGGACTGGCAGGTAACGACATCTTGAGTGGTGGTGGGGGCGACGACCTGCTGATTGGGGGTACCGGCAGTGATACCCTGACTGGTGGGGCTGGCAAGGATACCTTCAAATGGATGGCAGGTGATGCAGGAGGCACGGATACCATCAAAGACTTCACCACGGGGGCCAATGGAGATGTCCTGGACCTGAGTGAACTGCTCAGTGGTGAGCATGCCGATGCGAGCACACTGGATCACTACCTTACCTTTGCTTCTGGTCCGGGCAGTGGCAAGTCGACCCTGACCATTGATCTCGATGGAGCGGGAAGTGGCACCACGACTCATACCATCCTCTTTGACAACGTGGATCTGACGGCCGGTAAATCCAATCTGCAGATCATTCAGGATCTGCTGGATCAGGGCAACCTCAAGGTCGATCCGTAAGCCGGGTATGGGGGCCGGTGTGCCCGGCCCCTGTTATTTGACGGAGTGGGCAGATAAGATAGCTGCAGTATCAGGAGAGGGTCACCATGCAGTCATTCAACTGGGTCGACATCGACGGCATTCGCTACAGCTGGAACGGGCAGGACAATATCGTCTGCACCGGCCGCTTTGGCTATCAGGCCACGATGACGGGTGACACGCTCAACGGTCTGGAGCTGGAGAGCGAAGATGGTGAGGTGGCGGGGTTGCTCAATGTGGACTTTGCCGCTTCTCGTATCAGCTTCACGCCAGCAGAGGATGCGCCCCTGCCCCACATGATGGTGCTGGTCGGCCATGAGTGGGGGCAGCAGGAGTATTCGTTGCAAAGTCTGAGCGATACCTCCTTGCAGGGGCTGCTAAGCCACGGTGAGGAGCTTGACTGGGGTGCGTTGGCCATCGTGACGACGTCCGAGCCGAATCTGCCATCACAAGGTCATGTTCTGTCGTGGGATTCGTTCCACTTTGAGGATGAGTCGCTGTTTGGCAGCCAGGCGCCTGCTCCCGTGATGACAAGCCATGGCAACTCAGGAGGAGGGGAGATCAGCATCAATATCGACATGACCAATCAGGTGCTGGACCAGATCCCGCCGACACACGATATATGAATCCCAATCGACGACATGCATAATGACCTCCATCTAAATGATGGAGGTTTTTTTATGTGGCGTCCCCTTCTTACCCTGTCCGCGCTGGTTGTCAGTGCTCCGTTGCTTGCCATCGAGGTTCCTCAAGCCCCCCATCTGGTCGTCAGTGGCTATGCGGAGCAGAAGGCTGAACCAGACATGCTGACGCTCAATGTCGCCGTCACGGCACTGGAGAAGCAGGGCATCAAGGCCAAACAGCAGGTAGATACCAAGGTAGCTGCCTTCTTTGGCCAGCTGGAGAGCCTGGGCATCAAGCGCAGCGACGTCGAGGCGGGCAACCTGGTGATCTCCCCCGAGTATCAGTATCCCCAGAACAAGCAGCCTGAAATGGTGGGTTACCGTGCCCAGCGCCAACTGGCCGTCAAACTCTATCAACTCGACAAACTCAGCCAGTTGATGGATACCGCCCTCAAGGCGGGTCTGGAGTCCGTGACCCAGATAGAGTACGGCCTGAAGTCACCACAGGTCATCAAGGAGCAGGCCCGGCTTGGTGCTGTCGCTGATGCCACGAGCAAGGCGGAATCCCTGGCCAAGGCTTTCGGCATGAAGCTTGGCAAAGTGTATAGCGTTGAATACCGCAACAGTTCTCCCATGCCGGTCTATACCCGTGCCATGAAGGCTGCGGCAGCCCCTGCCGCCGACATGATGGAAAACAGCTATCAACAGCAGCAGATCAGCATCACTGACAATGTAGAAGCCGTCTTCCTGCTGGAATAACACAGCCCCTTTGTCCATCACTCAAACCCGAGGCAACCCCTCGGGTTTGTCATTGCAGGGGCTGGCAGGACAAGCGAGCCGCGAACTGGGTCAGGTGAAACGGGAATGGAATAAAAAAATGCCGGTCAGTGACCGGCATTTTTGTTGGAGGAGGCTCGATGCCTAGCCCAGGTTGGTCGCCAGCTTGCGTTGGCTCTTCTGTTTGAGCAGATAGCCGATACCGAGTACCAGGACCCAGGCCGGGATCAGCTCGACCGAGATGCGGGTGCCGTCGTTCATGTACATGATCACCAGGATGGCGGCCATGAAGGCGAGGCAGAGGTAGTTGCCAAACGGGCTCCACAGTGCCTTGAACTTGGTGGTGACCCCTTCTGCAGCCTTCACCTTGCGGAACTTGAGGTGTGCCAGGCTGATCATGGCCCAGTTGATGACCAGGGCGGAGACCACCAGAGACATCAGCAGACCAAAGGCCTTGCCCGGGATCAAATAGTTGATGAGCACGCACAGCAGGGTGGCCGCGGCCGAGATGGTGATGGCGGTCAGGGGCACGCCGCTCTTGTTGGTCTTGAGCAGGGCCTTGGGGCCGTTGCCCTGCTTGGCCAGGCCAAACAGCATGCGGCTGTTGCAGTAGACGCAGCTGTTGTACACCGACAGCGCGGCGGTCAGCACCACCAGGTTAAGTACATTGGCTACCAGGTTGCTGTCGAGCGCATGGAAGATCATCACGAACGGGCTGCCGCCTTCCACTACCTTGCCCCAGGGATAGAGGGAGAGCAGTACGGTGAGGGCACCGATGTAGAAGATGAGGATGCGGTAGATCACCTGGTTGGTGGCCTTTGGGATGCTCTTCTCGGGATTGTCCGCTTCCGCTGCCGTGATGCCGACCAGCTCCAGACCGCCGAAGGAGAACATGATGAAGGCCATTGCCATCACCAGCCCGCCGACGCCGTTGGGGAAGAAGCCACCCTGGGCCCAGAGGTTGCTGACCGTGGCCTCGGGGCCGCCGCTGCCGGAGAACAGCATCCAGCCGCCGAATCCGATCATGCCGAGAATGGCGACCACCTTGATGATGGCGAACCAGAACTCCATCTCGCCGAACGCCTTGACGTTGGAGAGGTTGATGGCGTTGATCAGCACGAAGAAGAAGGCCGCCGACATCCAGGTCGGGATCTCGGGCCACCAGTACTGGACATAGATGCCGACTGCCGTCAGCTCGGCCATGCTCACCAGCACATAGAGCACCCAGTAGTTCCAGCCGGAGGCGAAGCCGGCGAAGTCACCCCAGTACTTGTAGGCAAAATGGCTGAATGAGCCGGCAACCGGCTCTTCCACCACCATCTCGCCCAGCTGGCGCATGATGAGGAAGGCGATGAAGCCGCCGATGGCATAACCCAGCAGCACCGCAGGGCCCGCCATCTTGATGGTGTCGGCAATGCCGAGGAACAGGCCGGTACCGATGGCACCGCCCAGTGCGATGAGCTGGATATGGCGGTTTTTCAGACCGCGCTTGAGCTCCTCGCCGTGTTGTTGAAGATCCATTCTTCCTTCCTTACGTCGCTGAAATCACTCGGCTCGCGTCCCGTCAGCCACAGCACGTCCTCTGCCTGGCGCGGCATCTTGTGCCGAAAACGTGACGAAATCCGTATTTATATCGTTACGGTTTGCCGCTGGCTGTTTTTTGTAGCGGCTACCAACCCGAGCAGAATAGTGATAATCGACCGTTCATGCACCTGTTTTCCTCATCATTGGCTGCTATTTTGTGCGCCATGCAGGTTTTTCATGATCTGGAAAGGGGTTTTGAGAGTGATTGCTGGTTTTGCGTTCGAATGGATTTTAATCTATTGACTCAGTCCGGTTTTCATGGCCTTGTTGCCCTTTGATAAAAAGGGACTCATATGATGGAGCGTATAGTCGGTGGCCTGGTGATGGCCGTGCTCTGGCTCGGGATCTGGCTATCCCCCATGTTGCTGACGATGGCGATGAGCAGCCTTGTTGTCTGGGGCTGGTTGGGAGCGGATTATCTGGTAAACCACATCGCCATGGTGCTCATCCTTGCTGCCGGGATGGGGCTGGTGCCAGCCTGCTGGCTGAGCGAGCGAGTCCGCAAGGGCAGGGGACTCATCCATTTTCACGGCATATTGATGAACAACAAGGAGCTCAACAAGCCCTGAGCCTGCTTGCCCCGCGAGTGATAGGATGCCAGCGATGATACTGGCATCATTTTTTCATCCTGTTCTTCTGTTTCGTTATCTTGCCACTCATCTATTTCATGGTGCGTTGTGCTGTCACAGCCTTGCAGGTTAGCAGAGCTGGCGGCGAAGGCCGGTTGCTTCCAGGATCTTGGCGCTGATCTCCTCGACCGAGTGGGAGCTGGTATCGAGGAAGCGGATCGCCTCCTGGCGGAACAGCCTCTCGACGCTGGCCAGCTCCTGTTTGCATTGATCAAGCGAGGAGTAGCGGCTGTTGGCGCGGCGCTGGTTGCGGATCTCGTGCAGCCGCTGCGGCATGATGGTGAGGCCGAACAATTTGTGGCGATTGGCCTTGAGGGCGGCGGGCAGCTCAAGCGATCCCATGTCCTGCTCGATAAAGGGATAGTTGGCGGCGCGAATGCCAAATTGCAGTGCCAGATAGAGGCTGGTCGGTGTCTTGCCGCAACGGGAGACCCCGATGAGGATGATGTCTGCCTCGTCATACTCCCTGGTGGTGATGCCATCGTCGTTGGCCAGCGCAAAGTTGACCGCTTCGATGCGATCGTCGTAAAGCTTGCGGTTTTCCATGCCATGGGTGCGATGCAACCTGGGTTCGGCCTTGATACCGAGCTCCTGTTCGAGAGGGCTCACGAAGGTGTTGAGAAAATCGTGGCTGCTGGCCTGGGCCTTGAGCACCTCTTCACGCACCATGGGGTCGACGATGGTGTGAAACAGAATGGGGCGCACCCCGGTCTGGCGAAACTGCTCGTCAATGCGTGCCCGTACCTGGCGCGCTTTCTCCTGGGTCTCGACAAAGGGGATAGTGACCTGCTCGAAGGCCAGGGGAAACTGGCTCAACACGGCGTGGCCGAAGACTTCGGCGGTGATGGCGGTGCCGTCGGATACATAGAATACGGTGTGCACTGCGGACTCCTGTGGTGCGCTCCAGGGGGCGGCGAGAAATAAGTATCTCTCGAAACCATATCGTTTTTGTCAACAGATCTGCCATGCCCAAGTTGTGAACTCGCTTGCAAACCTGAGTCGTTACCTTTTTGTGTCGCTATTGTAGAATGCCTGTGTCAAACGACCATCCCCAACTCTTGCTCGGGGATTTTTTTGACAATAAATAGAAAACGTTTTCATGGTCGTTGGCAACAGACACTAACAAAAACACACGACTTGGCACAGCAGGTGAATTGTCACCCTGGCCCCCCAACCTGGAGACATGCAAATGCAACAGTACGTACTCTGGTACGAACAGCTCGGTATGCAGGACGTTGAACGCGTCGGCGGCAAGAATGCATCCCTTGGCGAGATGATCAGCAACCTCTCGGGGGCCGGCGTGTCCGTGCCGGGCGGGTTTGCGACCACGGCCTTTGCGTTTAACGAGTTTCTGGAGTTAAGCGGCCTCAACGGCAAGATCCATGACTTGCTCGACAGTCTGGATGTGGATGACATCGCCGCCCTCAACCGGGCCGGTCAGCAGATCCGCGACTGGGTGGTGGAAGCGCCCTTCCAGCCTGCTCTGGAGCAGGCGGTGCGCGAGGCCTATGACAAGCTGAGCGCGGGGCTCGAGGCATCCTTTGCCGTGCGCTCCTCCGCCACTGCGGAAGACATGCCGGATGCGTCGTTTGCCGGTCAGCAGGAGACCTTCCTCAACGTGCGCGGTATCGATGCCGTCATGACTGCCATCAAGCATGTGTTTGCCTCTCTGTTCAACGATCGCGCCATCTCCTACCGGGTCCATCAGGGCTATGACCACAAGGGGGTCGCTCTCTCTGCCGGGGTGCAGCGCATGGTGCGCTCGGATCTCGCTGCCTCCGGCGTCATGTTTACTCTGGACACCGAATCCGGCTTCAACGACGTGGTCTTCATCACCGGCGCCCAGGGTTTGGGCGAGATGGTGGTGCAGGGGGCCGTCAACCCGGACGAGTTCTATGTGCACAAGCCGACCCTCAAGGCCGGGCGCCCTGCCGTGGTGCGCAAGACGCTGGGTTCCAAGCTCATCAAGATGACCTACTCCGGGGATGCCGGTCATGGCCGTCAGGTGAAGGTGGTCGACACCACCGATGCCGAGCGCAACCGCTTCTGCATCACGGACGAGGAAGTGATGGCCCTGGCAAAGCAGGCCCTCATCATCGAGCAGCACTACGGTCGCCCGATGGACATCGAGTGGGCCAAGGATGGTCAGGATGGCAAGCTCTACATCGTTCAAGCCCGTCCGGAAACCGTGCGTAGCCGCCAGGAAGCCAATACCCTCGAGCGCTTTGCCCTCAAGCAAACCGGCAAGGTGCTGATCGAGGGGCGCGCCATCGGCCACAAGATTGGCGCGGGTCCGGCCCGTGTCATCTCCTCCATCAGTCAGATGGATGAAGTGCAGCCTGGCGATGTGCTGGTCACCGACATGACGGATCCGGATTGGGAGCCCATCATGAAGCGCGCTTCCGCCATCGTCACCAACCGGGGTGGGCGCACCTGTCACGCCGCCATCATCGCCCGGGAGCTTGGCATTCCGGCAGTGGTGGGTTGCGGCAACGCCACCGACCACATCCAGGATGGTCAGCTCATCACCGTCTCCTGTGCGGAAGGGGACACCGGCTTCATCTATGACGGCGAGCTCGACTTTGACGTGGCGGTGACCGAGGTGGGCAACATGCCGCGCCTGCCCATCAAGATCATGATGAACGTCGGCAATCCGGACAGAGCCTTCGATTTTGCCCAGTTGCCGAATGCCGGCGTGGGCCTGGCCCGCCTCGAGTTCATCATCAACCGCATGATCGGGGTCCACCCCAAGGCGCTGCTGGAGTTCGATCAGCAGACCCCGGAACTCCAGGCCACCATCACCAGGATGATCGCGGGCTACGAGAGCCCACGGGAGTTCTACGTAGCCAAGCTGACGGAAGGGATCGCCACCCTGGCGGCCGCCTTCTGGCCTGAGCGGGTCATCGTGCGGATGTCGGACTTCAAGTCCAATGAGTACGCCAACCTGGTGGGGGGCCGTGGTTACGAACCCCATGAAGAGAACCCCATGATCGGTTTCCGTGGCGCGTCGCGCTACATCGCCGACAGTTTCCGCCCCTGCTTCGCCCTCGAGTGCGAGGCGATGAAACGGGTACGGGATGTCATGGGGCTGACCAACGTCGAGGTGATGATCCCCTTCGTGCGTACCCTGGGTGAGGCGGAGCAGGTGGTGGAGATACTGGCTGAGAACGGCTTGCGCCGTGGCGAGCGCGGCCTGAAAGTCATCATGATGTGCGAGCTGCCCTCCAATGCGCTGCTGGCGGACAAGTTCCTCGAGCACTTCGACGGCTTCTCCATCGGCTCCAATGACATGACCCAGTTGACCCTGGGGCTGGATCGGGACTCCGGGCTCATCGCCCACCTGTTCGACGAGCGCAACGAAGCGGTCAAGGCGCTGCTGGCCATGGCCATCGCCGCCGCCCGCAAGGCGGGCAAGTACGTGGGGATCTGCGGCCAGGGGCCGTCCGATCACCCGGACTTCGCCGCCTGGCTGGTCGAGCAGGGGATCGATTCCGTGTCGCTCAACCCCGATACCGTGGTCGACACCTGGCTCTATCTGGCCGAGCAGCACAAGGCCGGCTGAGCCGCTTTTGTGCCTGTGTGGCGATAGTGCTGCACTGTGATAAAAGACACGGCGTCCGAGAGGGCGCCGTTTTCATGCCGGCATGCGGTGCATGTCTATGTTGTCCGATGCCTGCCTTCTCCTGCGCAAAAATGGCGTGCCAGATCATGCTGTTACGATCCACAACCTCGCCGAACTATAGGCCAATCTGAGGGCCGGGATGTCGATAGGGCGTCGGGGGAGGCCGTGCGTGGCCATGAGCCCGAGCCGCAGGCAGGCTAGCAAGTCGCCGCCGCGCCTTGCCCCTGGGGGGCGGGAAATGTGCAGTTGCGGGCAAGCAGATCAAGTTGTGACTTTGGTCCCATTGGTTGGCATAAGTCAGGGAATGAGTGAGGCCGGTGACACTGCGCCCGATGAGAGGGCGCGAGAATGATGCCGTCATGGGCTGCAATCCAAAGCGGGTGCCTCATATTGCCTCTGCCCGGATGGAACCTGGGCAAACACAGTCGTCACCATCGCTGATAACACTCCAATCACAAATAAAGCAATAAGAGGGGTCATGGAGAGAGATATCAGTTTTTTGATGGTCGGTCTCCTTGCCATGATATCAAGGCAAGCCTTGAAAACGCTTTCTCTTGGCGCTCCTCTGTTTTAATAACGGCAATACCTCAGAGTTTAATTCCGAAAAAATTTAAAACTCATTTCTTTATCTTGCTCATTCACGTCCCTTTAGCAGAAATATGTTCATATCTCATTGTTATTAAATGATTTTATTGTTGATGGATGGCAAGGTAATTTGATTGGCATGCACTGGCGGTCTTATTATGTGAGCATAAAACGATTCAGTCTGGATACAGCAATTGAACTGATAATGGTGCCGTATGAGGGGAGATGCCGGTGGGCCAGATAGGGCATGGCTTGATAAAGAGGTAACCATGCTTGAAGTGAATGTCAGCGATGATGAGGTGACCCGTGCCACTTGCTTTTTGCCGTCATTGTGTGGTGGCTGTCGCCATATTAAGCCCAATTCATTCAGTAGGGGGGAATAGCGGGTGACGACCATCATAAGCCATAGCATCGAAGGTCATGATTATATCAGGCATACTATTGAACCCATCGCCAACCTGCATGCCGGGGATATTGTTGCAGTTGAGGTTATTTCATTTTCAGAAAAAAAGGCTGTCTTTTCCAGAGCCAACTTCAGCAACATGACCACCTCCTACGCCGCATGGCTATTTACGCAACAACTGGTGTTCTTTAAAGATCTTAATAAAATCGACTGTCGCCTCTATCAGGCGGTGTTTCTCCGTGTCGATATGCATTTGATGGAATGCTTTATCTCTTGGGAAGATTTCGGTTCGTATATATCGAATTTTGGACTGAGTATGGCCTTTGAGATGGCGGATATTTCTGATGGTATCCCAGATTTGGCATTGAATAATATGGCGAGGCTTAGAAGATTAGGGGTCAAGTTATGGATAAACAATGCCGATGAATCCTTGTTGTCGATGGACCATGTATCCGCAGCCTTGTTCGATGGCATTAGGGTCAATAAACAGTTCTTCTGGCGCTGCTTCACCCGATGTGATGGCACCGCCATGACCAGGCTCACTGCTGACTGGGGGCATGACAATGTCATCATCGAGGGGGTCGAAAACAAGCATCACCTCTCATTCCTCAGATTACATGGCTTTGTTCAGGGGCAAGGGTTTTATTGGCGGGCCAGATTATTACGCAACCTCATTTCGAGTCTGTGATTGATGAAAAACCTGACCGGTCCTAACGGAATTAGATGAAAACATATTATGCGTGTTTGGTCGTGATTTAAAAAATAGTTAGAGAAATGCCAGCGCTCTTCACCCTGTAAACAAGGAGCAACGGCAATGAATTACTGCATATTGATGGCTGAGATAAATATCAACGTGATGTCGTGTTGCATCAATGAATTTCCCTGACCTGAGAGAACCTTGTCGATAATATGGACAAGACGGGCAGATGCCGGCTTTATCGCGAGCGGGTCGGGGGACCATACCACAGATGTATCGAGGGTCTCCTGCATGTCTCACACCGCCCGTCCAACGACCAAATACGCCTTTAGTACCAAATATTTCTGGTTACTTGCCATGCCCATGTTGCTGGGGATCGGTGGGGTGTTTGCACTCTCTATCTTCAATCATCGCGCCGGGGTGGAGCAGAAGCTGGTGATTCTCAACCACGCCATTGCGAACGCCGAAGCGGAGCGCCTCGAACAGGTGGAGCAGGTGTTGGTCGCCGAGGTCAATGCCGACGAGCTGCGTCCTCTGACCTTCTCCGAGGAAGACAAGGCCTACAGCCGCAACCTGTGGAATGACAAGGTGACGCTCGGCGAGCAACTGAACCTGATCTACTACGCCGATGCGAGCGGACAGAGTTTTTCCAATAACGAGGAGCAGGATCTGGCCTGGGACACCACCCAGTTTGACTCGACGAATCGTGCCTGGTTCAAGGGGGCGCTCGGCACCTCCGGTTTCAGCTGGACCGGCGCTTATCCGGATGCGCTGACCGGGGCCTATACCCTGACCGTCTCCCATCGGCTAAGGCCATTTGGGGGGGTGAAGGAGCGTGTCATCGGCCTCGACATCAACCTGCCCGCCTGGTCGCAGCGGCTCAGCACCATGCTCTATCGGGACAACGGCTTGAATCACCTGCTGTTTGACCGATCCAGCGGCCAGATCCTGGTCCATTCCCAGGCCGAGTTCAATGGTCAGGTCATCGCCTATCCCTGGCTAGCGCGGCTGGAGGGAGCGTCCGGCACCTTCTTCTCGGAGGAAGTCGGCCAGTATGTGGCTTATCAGGCCCTGCCGGGGCGTTCGAACCTACTGGCCATCACTATGCAGCCGAGGCGAGACGCGGTGGCCTTGGTGGGGGGCGGTGCCGTCATTGTGCTGTTGCTGTTGTCGAGCGCTCTGTTCATCGTGATGGCGATCCTCTTTCGCTTGCGGCTGTCGGCGCTGATCGGGGGGCTTATCCAGATGGTGCGCCTGCTGCGTTTGAGCTCGACGCAGGAGAGGGCGACGATGATACTGCCGGATTTCCCGGAGATAGCGGAGCTGCACGAGGAGCTGAATCTGGTCTCCGATCGCTTGCAGGCGTCGCACGATGCCGCCAACCGGGATGCACTGACCGGTCTTTATAATCGCCGCTTCCTGGATGAACGGCTCAGGCAACTGCACAGCGAGGGGAGGCCGTTCGTGCTGGCGCTGGTGGATCTCGACAACTTCAAGAGCATCAATGATGGCCATGGCCATGCCGTCGGTGATGTGGTGTTGCGCCGCTGCGCCTCGCTCGGGCAGGAGCGGCTCGCCAATGCGGCCTCCCTGTGCCGGTATGGTGGCGAGGAGCTGGTCGCCCTGTTCGAACACTGCACCCTGGCCGAGGCCGAGTGGCTGATGGCACAGTGGCGCCAGGGGGTGGGTGAGATGAGATGGCGGGATGAGGCGATGAAGGTGACCTTCAGTGGCGGCATCGGCGCGACCGAGGGGCGTACTCCGGAAGCGTTGATGGAGCAGGTGGATCAGGCCCTGTACCGCGCCAAGCAAGATGGCAAGGATCGAATCTATCGCGCCACCGGGCTTTGATGGCACAGTCCGGCAGCCCTTCTCTGTGGTGGTGCAATTGTGGGCTGGCCAGCCAGCACGATCAGGGGGCGTGACAGAGGGGGCCCGGATGCCCCTTATCGATACACTCTCACCCCTCCAGCTGTTAAGGTAGCGAGAGACAGGTTAACTGGATGGACTCATGACCCTATTGCAGTGGCACAAGGCCAGGCTGGCCCTTCACGGCAGCCAGACCCTCTTCATTCCCGATCTTGAGCTGGCGCCTCAAGCGTGCTGGGCCTTCGTCGGCAGCAACGGCAGCGGCAAGACGGCGCTGGCGTCGGCCCTGTGCGGCGAGCTGGCCGTGCGTGCCGGAGCGGTATCGGGCCGAGTCCGAGCCGAGCGACTCTCGTTCGAGTCGCAGCAACAGCTGGGGGAGCTGGACTGGCAGCGGCGCAATACCGACATGCTGGGAGAAGAGGAGGAGGCGGGGTATCGGGTATCGACCCTGATGCTGGAGGCGGGGGACGAGGAGCATGAGGCCCGCGCGCTGCTGGCCCGTTTTGGCATCGAACCCCTGTGGGAGCGCCCCTATCGCTACCTCTCGAGCGGGGAGGGGCGCAAGCTGCTGCTGGCCCGGGCCCTGCTGGGGCGACCCGAGCTGCTGGTGTTGGACGAACCCTTCGATGGTCTGGATCAGGGGGCCAGGGCTTCTTTGATGATGTTGCTGGCCGACCTGGTGTCAGAGGGGCTGCGCCTGGTGGTGATCGTCAATCGTTTTGACGAGATCCCCCCCTTTGCCACTCACCTCGGCCTGCTCGGCGAGTGTCGTCTGCTGCTGGCGGGGGAGCGCGAGGCGGTGCTCGGCAGCCAGGAGGTGGCCCAGCTGGCACGGGCCGAGACCACGTCCCCCCGTTTGCCGCCCCCGCTGACGACACCCGAGCCCCTGCCTCCCGGCCCTCGGGTCGTCATGAAAGCCATGCGTATCACTTACGGGGATCAGGTGATCATCGACGGGCTCGACTGGACCATTGACGAGGGGGAGCACTGGCAACTGGTGGGACCGAACGGCGCTGGCAAGTCGACCTTGCTCTCCCTCATCACCGGAGATCACCCGCAAGGTTACAACAATGAGCTCCATCTGTTCGGACGGCGGCGGGGCAGCGGCGAGAGCATCTGGGAGATCAAGCGCCATATCGGGCTCGTGAGCCCGGCGCTGCATCTGGACTATCGTGTCAGCTGCCCGGTGCAGACAGTGATCCTCTCCGGTTTCTACGACTCCATCGGGCTTTATACCCGGCCGGGGGATCGTCAGCTGGCGCTGGCCAACCAGTGGCTGGCCCTGCTGGGGCTGGCCGATCAGGGGGCGCAGCCTTTCCACTCTCTCTCTTTCGGTCAGCAGCGACTGGTGCTGATCGCCCGTGCCCTGGTCAAACATCCGCCGCTGCTCATCCTGGACGAACCCCTGCAGGGACTGGATCCCCTCAACCGTCACCTGGTACGGGAGATGGTGGCGCGCCTCGTGGGCGAGGGAACCCAGCTGTTGTTCGTTTCCCATCATGCCGATGATGCGCCCCCCGGTCTGACCCACAGGCTGAGCTTCGTGCCAAGGGAGGGGGGAGGATACGACTATCTGCAGGAGCGTCTGGGGGGCTGAGCCGTCCGGGCGGCATGGTCAGAGAGGGGCTGGTTCGGCAAGGAGCGGCGGCATCCCCAGCAGCGTCCACCACAGCCCGAAGAAGAGCATGATCCCCAGCCAGAGCCAGGCCAGATAGTGACGGGTGGCCGCCATCCCCGTCACCGTCACCATGAGTGCCGCCCCGAAGGCGATGAGGGCGAACAGAAAGGGCGCCATGTTGTCCATCATGGCGGTCATTTCACCAGGGAGAGGATCTGGCGAAATGCCGGATGGCGGCAATCCCCCATCAGCGCGTAAAGACACATCTCCACCGAGGTGAGGGCGGCGCCCCGGGCCGCCAGCTGAGCGATGGCGAGATCCCGGTTGGCAAGGGTGCGGGACGACACCGCATCCACCACCAGCGAGACCCCGGCACCGCTGGCGAGAAGCCCCAGCACGCTCTGGTAGACGCAGATATGGGTCTCGATGCCACATACCAGCCAATGCTCGATCCCGCTCTCGGCCAACGCGGCCGCCACCGTCGGCTCACCCAGGGCGCCGAAGCTGTATTTGGGCAGCACAAGATCGCCTGCCTGCAGCGACTGCAGTTCGGGCACGGTGGCACCGAGCTTGTCCGGGTTCTGCTCCAGCCAGACAACCGGCAGCCCCAGCACCCTGGCCCCTTGCACCAGCCTGGCGGTATTGGCAATCAGGGTGTCGCTCTCCTCGACCAGACGGGCCAGTTTGCCCTGGATATCGACGACCAGCAGGCCGGTGGTGTTTTGCTCAAGCATGAATGTCTCCTTGTCTGTGGCGGACTGCCTCGCCTGAAGGCTTTCGTTGGCTGACTGAGTGGCGCTGCTTCACTCGCTTGCCGTGTCTGGGCATTCAAGGTAGGTCATCGCCTCGATGTTGTTGCCATCGGGATCGCGCAGGAAGGCGGCGTAGTAATTGGGGGCATAGTGGGGACGCAGTCCCGGCAGCCCATTGCAGGCAAAACCTGCCTTGATCCCCGCGTGATGGAACGCATCCACCTGGGTCGCGTCGTCGGCCCTGAATGCGAGATGGCAGGAGGCGCCCTGCTGCCCCCGCTCAATCAGGAAGCCCACGTGATCGCGGCCCATCAGGCCAAAACCGGCCGCCGCCTCATCAGACCATTTGAGTTCTATCAAAAGAGGAGCCAGTACGGTGGCGTAGAAGTGCTGACAGGAGTCAAAACGCACCACCTTGATTTCAACATGATCGAACACGGTGACTCCTTGTGTGGCCTGGGTGTAGAGCAGCCCATCAGGCCCTCACGGGAACCGTTGAAATGGGTATCGAATGACCACAATAAGCCAGTTTGACGCCAGGCAGGGAGAGGGCAAGGCGCATAACTGCGCGCTCTGTCAAAGATTTCTCATCCAGTTGCGGGATGCGCTTTGCTTCGTGCTGGCCAAGCTTGCCCGGTTTTGTTGCTTGGCGAAGGCTACGAGCTCTGTTATGGTGTGCTAAATTAGCCGTTTGGATGGCTAGATGGTTGTGTGGTGGCTGCATGTTCGCCCCCGACCGCTCACCGTTTTGATGATCATGTTGACAGGGAGTTTTTATGCAACGTCGTTCCTTCTTCACCCTTTCCGCCCTGGCGCTGCTCGCCAGCAGCCTGCCGCTGTCCGCCTTTGCCATCGATGAGGCGAAGAAAGAGATCGTCATCGGCACCACGGTTGGCGACTTTGCCGACATGGTCACCGACGCCATCAAGCCGCAGCTCGAAGCCAAGGGCTACAAGGTCAAGCTGGTGGAGTTCACCGACTACGTGACCCCCAACATCGCCCTGGCGGACGGGTCGCTTGACGTCAACTGCTTCCAGCACAAGCCCTATCTGGAGAGCTTCGCCAAAGACCGGGGTCTCTCTCTGGCGCCCATCACCCAGGTACCGACCGGTCCCATGGGGCTCTACGCCGGCAAGCTGGGGGATCTGAAGGCGGTGAAAGAGGGAAGCACGGTCGCCATCCCGAACGATCCCACCAACCAGGCCCGGGCACTGCTGATGTTGCAGGATCTGGGCTGGCTGAGCCTCAAGGAGGGGATCAATCCCCTCAAGGCGAGCGAGTTCGACGTGGTGAAGAACCCCCACAACCTCAAGCTGGTGCTGCTGGAGGCGGCGCAGCTGCCGCGCTCCCGTGAGGATGTGGATTTCTCCGTCATCAACGGCAACTTTGCCGCCTCAAGCGGGATCCCGTTCAGCTCCGGCCTCTTCCTCGAGCGCAGCTATGACTTCATCAACTGGGTGGTGGTAAAGAGCGCCGATGCGGGCAAGCCGTTCGCCAAGGATGTGGCGGCCGCCTACAACTCCCCTGAATTCAAGGCTTATGCCGCCAAGCGCTTCGTCGGCTACAAGTATCCCGAGGGCTGGCAGCAGAAGGGGTGAGTGGCGTACAAGCGATAAAAACGGGCACCCAGGTGCCCGTTTTTTATTGGAGGTCAGTAGTGGCGCAACCACCAGCGGGCGGCCAGGAGGGCGGTGAGGCTGCCAAGCAGGGCGCTTGCCAGCACATCCAGGGGCCAGTGCATGCCGATAAGGGTGCGCGAGAGGCCGATCCCGATGGCCCAGAGTGGCAGCAGCCAGGCCCCGGCAGGTGCCCGGGCCAGCCAGATCAGGCCGAAGAACTGGGCGAGGCTCATGGCGGCGATGCTGTGACCGGAGGGAAAGGCGTAGTTGACCTCTGCCTGCCAGTGCTGACCGAGCCAGGCGGGCAGCGCCAGCAACTGGGTCGCGGCGTGGACCTGTTCACTGCGAAGGGCCTGGCTTCCTCCATAGAACTGGCGGATGGCGGGGATCAGCTCCTGGCTCTCCAGCCAGATGAGGTAGGGCCTGGGCTCCTCGGTCAGCAGCTTGATGAGGCTCTTGATGACCCAGTCGCTCGCCAGTACGGCAAAGAGGGCGCCAGCCAGCGCCAGCAGGGCGCGACCGTCCAGCGTCAGCTTGTGTCTTGTGAGCAGCAGCAGGGCGGCGATGGTGAAGACCAGCCCCGGCAAGTCCACCATGCGGGTGAGGGCGTAGGGCCACCATAGCCAGCCCGATTGCAGGGCCTGGGTCATGAACGGCTGCCAGGGCAGGCAGACGAGCAGCAGCAGGGGAAGGAGCAGGAGGGCATTGAAATGAAGCACCTTGCGGCGTGGCAACGAAGAGGAGTGAGTCGGCATCAAGGGGTCCGGTTCGGTGGCGCGAGCGGCTAAAAAGAGGCGTCATTGTGCCAGTCAGGTTGCTCTGGTCAAGGCGAAGGGGGCGAGGGCAACAGGCTGTTACATATGATGCTGCCGGGCATCGTGCCCGCACCTGAGGCCGGAAGGCGGAAAGATGGCCGCAGAGCGGTCTGCCAACAAGCCTCTGAAAATCCGTCGCGTTTGGGCTAGAATGGCGCGCCTGTGGCCCTTGTGGACGAGATGCGTGCCGATGAAGATCGTCGTTGATGAAAATATGCCCCATGCGGTGGAGCTGTTTGCGGAATTTGGTGAAGTGGTTCCCCTGCCGGGACGAGAAATAAAGGCCGCGGATCTGCAAGAGGCGGATGTGCTGCTGGTGCGCTCCGTGACCCGGGTCAACGAAGCGCTCCTGGCGAGTTGCCCCAGGCTGGGGTTTGTCGGCACGGCCACCATCGGTACGGATCACATCGATCAGGGGCTGCTGGCGGCGTGGGGCATCCCCTTCTTCAGCGCCCCCGGCTGCAACAAGGTGTCGGTGGGGGACTACGTGCTCTCCGCCCTGCTGGTTCTGGCGGAACGCCATGAGCTGACCTTGAGCGAGATGAGCCTCGCCGTCATCGGTGCCGGCAACACCGGCGAGAGCGTGGCCGGCAAGGCCGAGGCGCTCGGGATGAAGGTGCTGCGCTGCGACCCGCCCCTGGCCCGTAGCGGCGCCGCTGGCGACTTCGTGGATTACCGCACTGCCCTGGATGCCGACATCGTCAGCTTCCATGTCCCCTATCTTCGTGAAGGGGAAGAGGCCACCTTCCACCTGCTGGGAGCCGAGGAGATCGCCGAGCGTCCGGCCGGGCAGATCCTCATCAACGCCTCCCGCGGCGAGGTGTGGGACAACCGGGCCCTGCTTGTCCGCCAGCAGGGGCCCCATCCCCTGCGGCTGGTGATGGACGTGTGGGAAGGAGAGCCGGAGCCCCTCAAGGAACTGGTGCCCTATACCGAGCTGGCCACCCCGCACATCGCCGGTTACAGCCTGGAAGGCAAGGCCCGTGGCACCTGGATGCTCTATGAGGCGCTGTGCCGGCAACTGGGGCGCATCCCGCGCCAGGATCTGCAATCCCTGCTGCCTGCCCCAGAGGTGCGCGAGCTAACGCCGGGGCAGCCAGCGGATCAGGCGCTCATCAAGCAGCTTGTCCACCTTGTTTATGACGTGCGCCGGGACGACGCCCGTTTTCGCAACCGGATCGGGCTGCCCGGCAGCTTCGATGAGCAGCGCAAGCGCTACCCCGAGCGGCGCGAATTGGGCGCCCTGCAACTGAAAGGGCCCTTCGCCGACGACAGACTGGCCCTACTGGGCTTTGCCGTCTCGGAGCAATAAACCCGATTTCAACAAGGGGAGGGGCTTGCCCAGGCGGCGCCTCCCCCCGGCCCGGCA
This sequence comes from Aeromonas sp. WP2-W18-CRE-05, assembly GCF_014168615.1. Taxonomy (NCBI): domain Bacteria; kingdom Pseudomonadati; phylum Pseudomonadota; class Gammaproteobacteria; order Aeromonadales; family Aeromonadaceae; genus Aeromonas; species Aeromonas sp. WP2-W18-CRE-05. Next base: position 1,989,297 of record NZ_AP021917.1, read on the forward strand.
TCATGGCGGGCTTGTCATCAAACCGATACGCGTGCCAGCCGGGGCCCTCATGCCCGGCCCCGACGGGCCGCATCACAGGAGAACAGATCAGTGAGTCAGCAATTCAACGTAGCGGTATTGGGTGCCAGCGGCGCCGTGGGTCAGGCCATGATCGAGATCCTGGAGGAGCGCGCCTTCCCGGTAGCGACTCTCTATCCGCTCGCCTCCAGTCGCAGCGCTGGGGACACGGTGCGCTTTGGCGGCAAGAACGTCGACATCCTTGACGTGGAGGCCTTTGACTGGAGCCAGGTGGAGATCGCACTCTTCTCCGCCGGTGCCGAGGTCTCGGCCAAATGGGCGCCCATCGCCGCCGAGCACGGCTGCATCGTCATCGACAACACCTCCTGCTTCCGCTACGACGAGGACATTCCCCTGGTCATTCCGGAAGTGAACCCGGACGCGCTGGCCGATTTTCGCAACCGCAACATCATCGCCAACCCCAACTGCTCCACCATCCAGATGCTGGTGGCGCTCAAGCCCCTGCACGACGAGGTGGGCATCAGTCGCATCAACGTGGCGACCTACCAATCCGTCTCCGGCTCCGGCAAGGAAGGGGTGAGCGAGCTGGCGGGCCAGACCGCCCACCTGCTCAACGGCCGCCCGGTGGAGCCGACCCTCTATCCGCAGCAGATCGCCTTCAACCTGATCCCGCAGATCGATGCCTTCACCGACAACGGCTACACCCGGGAAGAGATGAAGATGGTGTGGGAGACCCAGAAGATCCTGGGGGATGCCAGCATCGCCGTGAACCCCACCTGCGTGCGGGTGCCGGTCTTCTACGGTCACGCCGAGGCGGTCCATGTGGAGCTGCACCAGCCGCTGGACGCCGAGCAGGTCAAGGAGCTGCTGCGCAATGCCCCGGGGGTGACCCTGTTTGATGATGAAGGGGACTACCCGACCCCGGTGCGCGATGCCACCGGCCAGGATGATGTGATGGTCGGGCGGGTGCGCCAGGATATTTCTCATCCGAGTGGTATCAATATGTGGATCGTGGCCGATAACGTTCGTAAGGGCGCGGCGACCAACAGCGTGCAGATTGCCGAACTGCTGGTACGCGACTACCTCTGAGGCCGGATGTCGGCCCCGGGCGGGGAGGGAACCCCGCCTTGATGTGGGCCCCTTGGCCCCGGGATGTGACCGGGAACCCACTCTCCGGTTTTTGGAATACCGTGTGATATCAGTGGACTAGGTTTTTTTCTACACTCTGGTTCGCGTCTGGGGCTGCTTTCTGGTCGCCGCCGGGCGCGAAATATGTCGGATCGCTGGCTTGAGACCGGCGCCTGATTTATATTGAGCCGATTGTTTTGGGGTAACTATCCAGATTTTTCAATGTGATAGGGCCGTCATACGAAGGAACGAATATGGGACATTCCCGCATAACGCTGGCAACGCTACTCGCATTGGGGCTTCTGGGCACGGTTCAGGCCGAAGAGGGGGCGCGAGAACCCTTCTTTGTCGAACTCAAGGGACCGGATGGCTCACCGCCCCCCGCGGTGCAACCAGAGCCCCGGGCCCAGCCCGTGGCGCCCGTCACCCTGCCCAGAGCCCAGCCCATCGTGCGTCAGGTGCCTGCTGCGTCGGCTGGCAGTTATGGTCCCGTGCGTCCCACCGACACCCTCTGGAGTCTGGCGAGCAAGCTTCGCCCGTCCAACCGGGTAAGTGTCTACCAGACCATGGTGGCCATCTATGACAAGAACCCCCGAAGCTTCGCAGACGGCAACATCAACCATATTCTGGTGGGTTCCCACATCCTGCTGCCCACCGCCGCAGAGGCGGGGCGCATCACGGATGCCGAAGCACGCCGTCGCTTCAACAGCGACAACGCGAGCTGGAAGGGGCTGAGCCCCAAATACCTGGCCAACAAGCAATCCCACGTCGCCCAGCCGGTGGTGAGCAAACCTGCTCCGGCCAAGCCGGCTGTGGTGGCCAAGAATACACCGCCCAAGGCGGCGCCGATCCCGGCGGCACCCAAGGCAACGGCTCCAGCCCCCGAGGTGAAGGAGACCGCCAAGGCGGCTGTCTCCACCCCCGTGGTGGTGAGCGCTGCTGCGAGCAGCGCCGCCAGCACGGCGCCGGCGCCCCTGCCCGCCACTGCGGTGGGCAAACCCTCTACCGAGATGGCGCTGGCCCTGGAAGATGCCAACGCCCAGCTCGGCCAGGTCACCGAGATGAACCACAGGCTCAAGCTGCGCCTGCAAGCCCTGACCGAAGAGGTGGAGACCCTCAAGGCCCAGTTGCAGGATCAGACCGCCCTGCAAAAAGAGGTGGCGGAACTCAAGGCCAATCCGACGCCTCCCGTGGTGGCGCCGGTGCCCAAACAGAGCTGGCTGATGGAGCTGCTCTCTTCGCCGCTCAATCTCGCCATGATCATCCTGCTGCCGGTGCTCCTGGTGCTTGCCCTGGTCACGCTCTGGCTGCGTGCTCGTGCCCGCCGCGAGCTGGAAGAGCAGGAGAAGAGCCTCTCCGAGTCGACCTCCATGGTCATGGGAGACGAGAACAGCGAGTTTGAGCAGCTGATGACGGTGGGCATCGCGGATGACGAGCCCCTCCATGGCATGCCGGATCTCAACGAGCCGGAAGTGAGCAGGAAGCAAGATGGTGCCAGTGCTGCCGCCGATGTCATCTTCCGGGATGACGAGACGGCGCTCTCCGCCTTTGATGTGGAGCCTGCGGTGACGACGGCGAACCGGGATCCGGATCTGGTGCCCGAGCTGGATCTGGCCCACGATGGGGACTTCGATCTGCCCGTGGTGCCGGAACTCGATCTCTCCGACGAGCCCACCTCCTCTGCTCGTGGTCATGACGAGATCATGACCGAGGAGGAGCTGCAGGCCGCCCTGTTTGCCGAGCTGGACGCGGATTTGGAAGCGGATCTGGCCCAGGCCCAGAAGGAGAGCCGCAGCCAGCGTGACGAGACACTGGCCAACTTCGATCTGAGCGATCTAGAGACCGGGTTTGGCGAGCCGACCGACGATGAGCTTGCCACCAAGGCGCCGCACATCGACGAGACGGGGTTTGGCAAGGACGATGTGGACGACATGCTGGCCGAGCTCGGGCTGGAGCCCACCAAGCCGACGGCGTCCGAGTGGGATCCCAGCGAGCTGGCCCTGGCGGACTTCGAGGATGCCTTCGCCGAGGTGGAGTCCTATCAGGGGGAGGTGAAACCCCGCGAACAGGTGCAAGACAGCGACTTCGTTGAAATCGACAAGCTGCTGGCCGATGCCGATGCCAGCAGCACGGAGCAGGAACCCTATCAGGGCTTCTCTCTGGATGTGGGGCTGGACGGTTTCCCCGAGGTGCTGCCGGAGTCCAACGGCTTTGATGTGGATGCCGATGACGGCGGGGTGGGGGCCAAGCTGGATCTGGCCCGGGCCTACCTCGAGATCGACGACAAGGAGAGCGCCCGCGAGCTGCTGGAAGAGGCGGTGGCCCAGGGCAGCGAGCACCAGCGCAGCGAGGCGCAGAAGCTGCTCAAGCGCCTGGGCTAGGCAGGCCCTTGTCATCCATGCACCAGAGAGGGCAGCCCGCGGGCTGCTCTCTCGCTTTGGGGGCCCCGCACCGCTGCCTCGCTCGGTCTGGGACTTTTGAGCCCGAGCGCGTATAATCCGCCCCGTTTCTTTCACTGCATCCTTTCATCAGAAGACACCGTTACCCATGCGAATTGCCCTTGGTATTGAATATGACGGCAGCCGGTACTTCGGCTGGCAGCGCCAGCGCGAAGTGATCAGCGTTCAGGAGGAGCTGGAAAAAGCCCTTAGCCGCATCGCCAACCACCCCGTCTCCATCCAGTGTGCCGGTCGCACCGATGCGGGGGTGCATGCCACCGGCCAGGTGATCCACTTCGATACCGAGTCGAACCGCGCGGAAGGCGCCTGGACCCTGGGGCTCAACTCCAACCTGCCCCCTGACATCGCCGTGCGCTGGGTCAGGGAAGTGGACGAGCATTTCCATGCCCGCTTCAGCGCCACCGCCCGCCGCTACCGTTACGTCATCTACAACCACAACTACCGCCCGGCGATCCTGGGCCAAGGCGTCAGCCACTACCACGAAGCCATCGATGCGACGCTGATGCACCAGGCGGGCCAGAGCCTGCTGGGGGAGCACGACTTCAGCACCTTCCGGGCTGTCGCCTGTCAGTCAAACACCCCCTGGCGCAATGTGACCCACCTGTGTGTCAGCCGTTCCGGCCCCTACATCGTGCTCGACATCAAGGCCAACGCCTTCCTGCATCACATGGTGCGCAACATCACCGGCTCCCTGCTGCTGGTGGGGCAGGGGCTTCAACCTGTGGAGTGGATTGCCGAGGTGCTGGCGGCGAAGGATCGCAACCTGGCGGGCCCGACCGCCAAGGCGGGCGGCCTCTATCTGGTGGATGTGGATTACCCGGCCGAATTCGGGTTGCCCCGGCCGCCCCTCGGCCCGCTGTGGCTGCCGGACTCGGCACCGGGTACGACCAGTTTTTAGTAACTGGGCCCGAAAATTTGTGGTTTAATGATCCGTCGTTTATTGCCATCGAGCCGTTAAGTCATTGAACAATCAAGGCTCGATGTGTTTTGTCAGGCACAAATGCATTAAGGAATTCCATGAGCTGGCTTGAGAAGATCCTTCCCAAGAGCAAGATCACCACACCGCGTCGTCACAACATTCCGGAAGGGGTGTGGACCAAGTGTACTGCTTGCGAACAGGTGCTCTACCGGGCAGAGCTGGAGCGCAATCTCGAAGTGTGCCCCAAGTGTGACCATCATATGCGCATCAGCGCACGTGCCCGTCTCGAGAGCTTCCTCGACGCCGAGGGACGCAGCGAAGTCGCGGCCGAGCTGGAGCCGCAAGACATCCTGAAATTCAAGGATTCCAAGCGCTACAAGGATCGTTTGTCTGCCGCCCAGAAAGAGACGGGCGAGAAGGATGCGCTGGTGGTGATGAAGGGGACCCTCAAGGGGGTACCGGTCGTCGCCTGTTCATTCGAGTTCTCCTTCATCGGGGGCTCCATGTCCTCCGTGGTCGGTGCCCGCTTCGTGCGCGCCGTCGAGGAGAGCATCAAGGAGGGCCGCGGCCTGGTCTGCTTCTCCACCTCCGGTGGTGCGCGGATGCAGGAAGCCCTGTTCTCCCTGATGCAGATGGCCAAGACCAGTGCGGCCCTAGATCGCCTCACCAAGGCGGGCCTGCCCTTCATCTCCGTGCTGACCGACCCCACCATGGGTGGCGTCTCAGCGAGTCTGGCCATGCTGGGTGACATCAACGTAGGCGAACCCAAGGCGCTGATCGGCTTTGCCGGCCCCCGCGTCATCGAGCAGACCGTGCGCGAGAAACTGCCGGAAGGCTTCCAGCGCTCCGAGTTCCTGCTGGAGAAGGGTGCCATCGATCTCATCATCGACAGGCGCGAAATGCGCAACCGTCTGGCCGGTCTGCTGGCCAAGCTGATGAACACTCAGGTCATCGAAGACTGAAGATGAGTTCACACATGCAACAATCCCAAAGCCGGTCGCTGGTCGACTGGCTTTCTTATTTGGAGCAGATCCACCCGGCCAACATCGACATGGGGCTGGAGCGGGTCGGCACGGTTGCCCGCCGCATGGGCCTCACCGAACTGCCGTTCAAGGTGATCACGGTGGCGGGCACCAACGGCAAGGGCTCCTCCTGCGCCATGGCGGCCAGCATCCTGATGGCCGCCGGCTACCGGGTCGGTGTCTACTCCTCCCCCCACCTGCTGCGCTTTACCGAGCGGGTGCGCGTCAATGGCCAGGAGCTGGCCGATGGCGATCACTGCGCGGCCTTTGCCGAGGTGGAAGCCGCCCGGGGCGACATCGCCCTCACCTTCTTCGAGTTCGCCACCCTGGCAGGTCTGTGGCTGTTTCGCCGCGCCGCGCCCGATGTGCTCTTGCTGGAAGTGGGGTTGGGGGGGCGGCTCGATGCCACCAATGTGGTGGAATCGGACGTCGCCCTGATCACCTCCATTGCCCTGGATCACTGCGACTGGCTCGGGGATACCCGGGAGGCGGTGGCGGTGGAGAAAGCCGGCGTCTATCGCAAAGATAAACCCGCCATCAGCGGGGAGCCCAATCCGCCGTCGACCATCGCAAGCGAAGCGGCGCGCCTTGGCGCCTGCCTGCGTCAGGTCGGCATCGATTTTCGTGGTGACGAGCATGAAGGCGACTGGGATTATCACGGCCTGCACCACTGGTCGGGATTGCCCAAACCGGCCCTGCCGCTGATGAATGCGGTCACCGTGCTGGCGGCCCTGGAGTCCCTCGGTCTGCCATTGGCGGAGTCCGCCATCCGCGACGGCCTGGCCAATGCCCGCCTGGCTGGCCGGATGCAGCAGTTGCAAACCTCGCCGCTGGTCATCGTCGACGTGGCCCACAATCCCCACTCTGCGGCCTATCTCGCCAGCCAGCTGCGTCAGCGCCCCGGCAAGGGCAAGCGCCGCGCCGTGGTTGGCATGCTCAAGGACAAGGACATGGCGGGGTCGCTGGCCGAGCTTGACGGTCTGATTGACGAGTGGTTCCTGGCAAGCCTCCACGGCCCGCGCGCGGCCACGGCCGACCAGTTGGCGACGGCCCTTGGCAGCGGCCGGGGCGCGGCGCTCACCTTTGCCAGCGTGGGGGATGCCTACGGCGCCGCCTTGGCCGCATCGAGTCCTGACGATATGGTCATTGTGTTCGGCTCGTTTTACACTGTCGCCGACGTGCTGGCTCTGGGCGCGGTCTGAGCCGTTCGCTCCCCTGGCTCCGTCAACGTGACGACGGGCCGGGTTTTGCACTGGATAATCCCCTTTCAGACCAAGTGGGTGGCGAGGGACCCGGCTTCGCCAGCCGGCGTGAGGGGAGGCGTTCTTTGCGAAGTGTGCAAGATTGCAATGGATCCTAAGTAACATGGGTGGAAATTAACTTGGCTTCGAAGTTTCAAAACAGATTGGTGGGGACCGTCATCCTGGTCGCCCTGGTGGTCATCTTTCTGCCGGACCTGATGGACGGCAACAAGCTGGAGCAGAAGGACGAGGCCTTCGCCAAGATACCCCTGCGTCCGGAGCTGGAGCCCGCCAAGCCTGCGCTTCAGGTCTCGGCGGCGAGCACCCTGCCGGCCGAGCATCTGGCGAGTCAGCAGCAGGCCTCTGCCGCGACCCAGTGGCAGGTAGAGGAGATTGGCGATACCGTGACCCTGGCCAATCAGGGGGGAGCCAATCCAGCGGGAGCCAGTCAGGCTCCCATCACCCAGCAGCAGCCGGTACAGGCCGTGGCGCAACCCAAGCCCCAGCCCAAACCCGAGCCCAAGCCGGAAGTGATCGCCAAGAAACCGGTGGAGCAGCCCAAACCCAAGCCGGTGCCAACCAAGCCGGTAGAGGTGCAAAAACCGGTGGAGGCCAAGCCACAGGCGGGCCAGATCAAGACCATGGATGATCTTATCGCGAGCAAGATGGCCCAGCCGACTACGGCACCGGCAGCAGCCCCGGCTCAGGGGAGCTGGATCCTGCAGCTTGGCGCCTTCAAGAATGCAGACAGCGTCAATGCCCTGGTGAGCAAGCTGAGGGCGGCGGGCTACTCGGCCCAGACGTCGCCGAGAACCCCGGTGCAGGGGCAGATCAACCGGGTCTTCATCGGGCCGGATGTCTCCAAGGCCAAGTTGCAGGGCATGCAGAGCCGGATCAGCCAGATGACGGGCTTGAGCGGCTCCGTGGTGGCCTACAACCCCTGACAGGACGATGAAATGAAAAGACCGCGCCTCATGGCAACATGGGCGCGGTCTTTTTTTGTGTCCAACACGGGGGAGGCAGTGTGGCTATCGGGCTATCTGGCTGCCGAGGAGGACTAGATGCACTTCACCGGCTTGGGGAGGCCTGCGATCTTGGTGGCCTGCTTGGCGGGGCCTTCCGGGAACAACTTGTAGAGGTAGCGGCTGTTGCCCTTCTCCGGGCCATACTGCTTTTCCATTGCCTTGACCAGGGCGCGGATGGCGGGGGAGGTGTTGAACTCCAGATAGAAGGCCCGTACGAAACGCACCACTTCCCAGTGGGGATCCTCCAGCACTATCCCCTCTTTCTCGGCCAGCACCAGGGCCAGCGCCTCGCTCCATTGCTCGCTGTGGCGCAGATAGCCCTGGGCATCGGTCTCGATGAGTTGGCCGTTGAACTGCAAATGATGTGCCTCGGACATGACGCTTCCTCGAAAAGGCTATCTCAATGGGGCGGGCATGGTAGCGCCTTGCGTCCCGTCCGGCAACCGGGGCGGCGCTTGGCGCCTGCCTCGGGCGGGACTGGCCCGGCGGCTATGTCCGGCTAGGTTCGCCCCTGACCTGTCAGCAACTGGCCGTCGTTGGCCAGCATCAGCAGCTCGTCTGCCAACTGGCTGATGAGGGAGAGCTGCTGGCTCAGCATCAGCTGCTCCTCGCTGCTCTCCGGAGCGATGGCCGGACAGGCTCCCGTGAGTGGCGTCGGCATCTGCCCCGCCAGGTGATCGGCGGCCTGCTCCAGGGTCTGGCTGATGTGGCGGCTTATCTCCTCCAGCCCCTCGATGGGCTCGAGTTTGTCGCGATGGGCCCCGAGCGCCGAGATATAGGAGAGCAGGGCATGGTTGCGCCAGGTGAGGGTAAAGCAGAGATCCAGGAAGCGGCGGCGCTTGCTCGGCTCCACCAGCATGCTCTGCCAGGCCATGGCCAGCTCGCTGTCGGCGAGGTGGGCACACTTGCGGGCCACCCGGTAGTCCAGGGATTCATCCCGTTGGCGATGCAGGCTGGCGAGTACCGCCGAGAGGTACTTCGCATTGGCGGACAGGGAGTTGGCGATAAGGGTCGGCAACCGCTTGTATTGCCAGTCGGGCCAGAGCCAGGCCACCAGGACGTAGGAGAGCAGGCAGCCGAGCAGGGTATCGAGCAAGCGGGGTCCGAGGATGGCGAAGCCGATACCATCCAGCAGGTTGAACGCCATCAGCACGTAGAGGGTGATGAAGCAGACGGCGGCGCTGTAGTTGCTGCGCACCTGGGTGAAGAACAGGAAGGCGGCCAGCCCCATGATCCCCAGTTGCAGGTGCAGCTCGGGGAAGAACCAGAGCACGGGCACGCCGATGAGGATACCGGCAAAGGTGCCGAGCATCCGCTGCACCAGACGACGGCGGGTGGCGCTGTAGCTCGGCTGGCAGACGAACAATACGGTGAGCAGGATCCAGTACCCCTTGTCCAGGTGAAACGCCTGCAGAATGCCATAGCCCACGACCAGCCCGAGGGAGAGCCGCAGGGCATGGCGAAACACCATGGAGTTGGGGGTCAGGTGCTGCCTGAGCAATGCCAGCAAGGGCAGGGCGACCGGCCGTGCCAGGGGAGGCAGGCTGGTGGGCGGCGCGGCGGGGTTTTGCAGCTCTTCGGCGCTTTGCAGCAACTGGTTGATGCTGGCCAGGTTGCGACGCAGGAACTTCATCGGTGTCAGCAGGGTCTTGGGGTAGTGCTGCTTGAGGTGGGTGAACTCCAGCTGATCGCCGAGGGCCTCCAGGGTCCAGTGAATGCGTTTGTGGTGGGTGTAGGGCTTGTGCACCAGGATGGCGTAGCCAAGCTGCTGACAGGCGTCGGCAAGCTGTGACAGCACCTCCTGGAAGCCGTCGAGGACGATGCCCTGCTTGAGCTCAGCTTCCAGCTTGCTGTAAGGGTAGTGGCTGGAGGTGGCCCGCTCCTGGATCTCCAGGGCAAGCAGGTAAAGGCGCAGCAGGCCAGCGAGCTCGGGGGCAACCCCGTGGCGGCCGGGGGCATGAAGGCGGGCATTGAGCGCCGTCTTGGCCTGGTTCAGGGCATTGACCAGGTTGATGTTGAGCTGGGCCAGATTGTGGCGGATGGCCTGGGCGCCGTGTTCGTCGGCCGGGAAGAAGCGGGATTTCTCCTGCAAGTAGCGGGCGAGGGCGAAGTAGCTCTGGGCCAGTTGCTCGTGCAGGGTCTTGTAGGGCAGCAGCCAGAGCCAGACCAGGGACACCAGGCCGTACCAGAGGGCCCCGGCGCACAGGGCCAGCGGCTGATAGAAGAGATCCGGCGCCTTGGCGGCCCCCAGCATGGTGTAGATGGCAATCAGCAGGGAGCCGAAGCTGATGGTGGCGTAGCGTTGGCCGAGGGCACCCACCATCACGAAGAGGAAGGTGGAGCCCGCGAGCCCGATGGCAAAGAGCCAGGGGGTGGGGAAGAGATACTGTACGCACAATGAGGCAAACAGGAAGCAGAGCAGGGTCATGGCGAGGTTCTTGACCCGGCCCCAGAGGCTGTCGTCGGTCTCGGCGATGGCGCCGGCCACCACCCCAAGGGAGAGCAGCACGGTGAGCTGGATGTCACCGGTAGCCAGCGCGAAGGCGAGCAGCCCCGCGATGGCGAGCAGGACCTTGAGAGCGAAATAGATGTGGCTGTCTGTCAGCAGCCGGCGCAGCAGGCCGGAGAAATCCATCGGCATGCTAGGCACCACCCTTGAACGAGGTGAAATCGATGTGGCAGTCGGTCAGCAGACGGCGCAATAAACCTGAGAAGTCCATGGGCATGGGATGAAGGCAACCCTTGAGCGAAACGAAAGCGACAGCATAACCCGTCGACAGCGAAACGGCCCTGATTTGGATCAGGGCCACTTCGCTTCATATCCTTGATTTGCAACTTATCCTGACAGAAATGGACGCCAATAAAAACCCCGCCGAAGCGGGGTCTTGTGCATATCAAGCATCCATCAGTTGCGGTTGCCGCCAAGCAGGCTCAGCAGGCTCAGGAAGATGTTGTAGATGGAGACATACAGGGTGACGGTGGCAGAGATGTAGTTGGTCTCGCCGCCGCGCACGATCTGCTGGGTGGTCAGCAAGATGGCGCCGGAGGAGAAGAGCATGAACATGGCGGACAGGGCCAGGCTCAGGGCGCTCATCTGCAGGAAGATGTTGGCGACCATGGCAACCAGCAGTACCCAGAACCCGACGAACAGCATGCCGCCGAGGAAGGAGAGGTCCCGCTTGGTGGTCAGGGCATAGGCAGACAGGCCGAAGAAGGTGAGCGCAGTGCCGCCCAGCGCCGTCATCACGATCTCGCCGCCGCCGTTGTTCATGTACATGTTGATGATGGGGCCGAGGCTATAGCCCAGCAGGCCGGTCAGGGCGAAGGTGAACACCAGCCCCATGCCGTTGTCACGGTTCTTCTCGGTCAGGAACATCAGGCCGTAGACACCGATGAGGAACACGGCCCAGTGCAGGGGCGGCATGTTCATGACGGTCGCTACCCCGGCTACCACGGCTGAGAAGCCAAGAGTGAGGGAGAGCAGCATGTAGGTGTTGCGCAGCACCTTGTTGGTGTCGCGCACGGCACCCTGGGTGCCAGTGTAGATAGAACGGGTATCCATCTTGATGTCCTCTTGATTTCCGGGGTGAAGCGACCAAGTGTGCTTCGTTAACGCATTGTATGCACTGAATGTGTGGATGACGAGCGCTGATTTCAAGCGCCACCCCACCTGCGTGGTGCCTACTATCCCAGAGCAAAGATGTATTGCGCATGAACAAGGAGGCTCAAGGCGTTGCAGAGGGCGCCTGCTCCTGCTCTTTACCCTGTCTGGCGATCCGCGTCGGCGAGAAGCCGAACTGCTTTCTAAACGCCGTGATGAAATTGGCCACATGGTCATAGCCGGCGTGGGCGGCGGCCCCTTGCAGAGAGAGGCTGCGCGCCTCCAGCCTGGCCCGCGCTTCTTGCAGCTTTCGCTGGCGAAGGTAGCGCTGCAGGCTCATGCCCAGCTCTTTTTTTGCGGCCCGCTGCAAGGTGGAGACGCTCATGCCGAGGGTGGCCGCGATCTCGGTCAGGGTCATCTCGTCCACTTTTTCATCCCTGAGCAGCATCTTGAGGCGCGTCGGTTGCTCGTTCTGGCGTTGGCAGCAGGGGGAGGCGGCCTGCTGGAGGTGGGTCATCAGGCTCTCCCAGACACTGAGGGCAAAGGCCTTGCGCATCAGCATCTCGGAGGCGTTCTGGCTGCTGGTGAGATTGAGCGCTTCCGCAATCTGTCCAAGGGCAGCGGGCAGGGGCCAGTCGACGCGGCTCAGATGGCGGCTGAAGGTCTGTGCGAAAGCCTTGCGATGCGCCTGTGCCAGGTTGTGGGCGAGCCAGGTGTGGTCCAGGGAGAGGACGATGCTGCGGCTGCGCACCTGGGCTTTGGCCGCCCCCTGCACGATGTCGGGCTCGGTATAGAGGATGGCGGTTGCCACTATGGGGTCGGACTCGTGAAAGCGGCACCCCTTGAGCCTGTGAATGGCGCCATAGGTCATCAGGGCCCGGCTCTCGAGGGGAATGGCGATGATCAACTGCGGCGGCAACTCCCGCTCGGTGGCGAAGTCTGCCTTGTGAACGATGTCCTTGTTGTGAAAGCGAAGACCCTCCTGGATCACCAGGTTCTCCACCCTGCCGGTGAAGCGGCCTCGCTGGCGTGCGCTGGTGTCCCTTGCCACTGTGTCAGTCATGTGCAATTTGACCATGTCGAAGAGTGAAATGACCACACCGCAAAACTGCGGCGGAAGATGGAGTGATATATTAGCCCCCGGAAAATTAAATGAAAATGATTATCATCTCTATCTTGGGGTCACTCTTACTATGGTTGTCTTGAAGGATAACGCGCGAAGCCCGCTGGCTCTGGCCATCTCTGCCGCTCTGGCCGTCACCGTTGCCGCCCCGGCAGGGGCACACACACCGGACATCAAGCCGGACGAAACCCTGGTCGTCTATGGCAATCCACTCTACGGGATGTCGCCGTCAGAGGAGATGGGAGGCTATGGGGTCGACTCGGCCACCGTCGGCACCAAGACGCCGGCGGCCCTCAAAGACATCCCCCAGTCGATCACCGTGTTGACCAACGACTACATCGAGGAGCGCAACTTCGTGGCGGTGGACGATCTGGCCAAGTACACGCCGGGTCTGCGCACCCTGGTCAACGACAGCGGTCGCTCCTCCATCTTCTCCCGCGGCTATGAATACGACGAGGTGAACCTCAACGGCCTGCCATCGCCCATGCAGAGCAAGTACGGCACCCTGCCGTCGCTGGCGGCGGTGGATCGGGTGGAGATCATGCGCGGCCCCTCCGGCCTCTTCAACAGCACCAGCGAGCTGGGGGGCGTGATCAACATGGTGCTCAAGCGTCCGACCGACGCCTTCAAGGGCTCGGTCACGGCGCGCTATGGCAGCTGGGACAGGCATTACCTGGAGGCGGACATGGGGGGCGCACTCAACGACGAGGGTTCCCTGCGCGGCCGCGTCGTGGTGGCCAACGCCGACATCAAGAACCAGGTGGACTACAACAACAACGACAACGGTACCTACTACGGCACCCTGGAGTTCGATCTCTCGGATCGCACCCGGCTCTCCGTCTACGCCCTGCACCAGACCAAGGACATCCTGCCCACCAACGGCCTGCCGGCGTACAAGGACGGCTCCCTGCTCGACATCGGCCGCAGCACCTACCTGGGGTCGGCTGAAGACTTCTTCGACGCCGACACCACGGATGTGGGGGCCTCGCTGCAACACGCCTTTGCCAACGGCGGGGTGGGTCAGGTCTCGGCCCGCTACATGGATCACGACATGCGGCTGGAGCAGACCTTCACCAACGGCCCCGTGGACGCGGCGGGCAACACCGGGCTGATGTTCAACGGCCAGGGGAACCAGCAGAAGAACATGGCCTTCGATGCCAACTACAGCCAGATGTTCGATCTGTTGGGGCACAAGAGCGAGTTTGTGCTGGGCTCCGACTACAAGCGCTACGAGTCGGACATCCAGACCTACACCAACCGCAACCTCGGCAAGATCAATGTGTTCGATTTCGACCCGACCCGGGTCGCCAAGCCGGACTACAGCTACACCAAGAATGACCATGAGGAGCAGTCGGAGCTCGGTCTGTACGGCAAGGTGACCTGGCGTCTGCTGGAGCCGCTCGCGGTGATCACCGGGGCCCGCGTCTCCTGGTACGATCTGGATGCCGTCAGCACGACCCTGAGTTCCGGAGCCCAGAGCGGCGAGTCCAGTGCGTTCAACGGCAAGCTCACCCCCTACGCGGGGGCCGTCTATGACCTGAGCGACGAACACGCCTGGTATGCCAGCTACTCCAAGGTGTTCAAGCCCCAGACCAGCCAGGACGAGAGCGGCAACCTGCTCAAGCCCCGGGAGGGCAGCCAGTGGGAGACCGGCATCAAGTCCTCGCTGCGTGACGGCCTGCTCAACACCCGGGCGACCCTCTTCCTGATGAAGGACGACAACATCGCGGCCCAGGCCTACGACGATCAGGGCATTGCCATCACCAACACCTACTGGGCCACCGGCAAGGTGGAGACGCAAGGGGTGGAGCTGGAGGCGAGCGGCTATCTCAGCCAGAACTGGATGGTGATGGCCGGCTATACCTTCACCGACATAGAGGAGAAGGCCGGGGATCACAACCCGAAATTCGACACCATCCCCCGTCACGCCCTCTCACTCTGGACCGACTACCACCTGGCCGACTGGGTGCAGGGGCTGCACCTCGGGGCCGGGATGACGGCGGTGAGCGACTACGGCTTCAACCAGAAGGGGGTCGAGACCCATCAGGGGGGCTATGCCCTGTTCGATGCGGCGGTGCGTTACGAGATCAACGACAGGATGCAGGCGACCCTGAACCTCTACAACCTGCTCGACCGGGAGTACTTCTACCGGGTCGGCTCCACCAGCACCTTCAACATGTACGGCGAGCCGGCGAACCTGATGGCAGGCTTCACCTACAAGCTGTAACGACCGACGACAGCAGGGTCTGCGGGCCCTGCTGCCGTCTCTGTGCGCCGCCCTACGGGGGATCCCCAAGGTTGGCGACACAATTCTGGTTCATCCCATGACAAGACTCATCATCCTGCTGCTCACCATGATCACATTCTCTTCTGCCCAGGCAGACATGCTCCACTACGCCCAGCGCTTCACCCACCATTCGGCCCTGCTGGGGGAGACGCGGCAATACAGCGTCTCTCTGCCCCAGGAATATGAACGCGAGCCCGGGGCTCGGTTCCCCGTGCTCTATCTGCTCGACGGGGAGAAGAGTCTGCTGGAGGTTGTCGGCATCACCCGGGCCCTGCGGGCCGGGCTCAATCCGGCGATTCCCCCCCTCATCATCGTCGCGGTCCACAACACCGACCGGATGCGGGATTACACCCCGAGCCACACCATGACCTTGCCCAATGGGTCACCGGCGGGGCCCGGCTATGCCGTGACGGGGGGCGGGCCCCGATTCCTGCGCTATCTGAGTGAGGAGCTGCGTCCCCTCATCGAGGAGAGGTTTCGGACCCGGGCGCCGGCCCTGCTGGTGGGCCACTCCCTCGGCGGCCTGCTGGCACTCGATGCCCAGGCGCAAGATGGCGGCCAGTTCCAGGGGGTGATCGCCATCGACGCCAGCCTCTGGTTCGATTACCCCCGCAATTACGAGCGCATCGCGTCGGAGTTGACCGGGCCGCTCAGGCACGCCTCCTCGCTGTTTATGGCGGTGGCCAACAACCTCTTCACCCCGGGATTCGGGCGCTCGGCGTTTCACCGGGATCGCCTGCAGCAGTTTGCCCGGCAGGTGGTGGCCGCGCCCGGCCCAAATCTGCACGTCACCAGCCGCTACTTCGAGGAGGAGGATCACCACAGCGTCTACCACCCCGCCGTCTATCAGGGACTCCAGTGGCTGTTTCAGGGCTATCGGCTGGATCTGGCGCCCGGTCACTTCAGCCGACAGGGGGTGATCGCCCGCTTTGATGCCCTGAACCGCCACCTCGGCAGCGCACTGCGCCCGGAGCTGGGGAGCCTGCGGGACATCAGGGAGAAGGCCGCGCGCTGGCCGCAGATGGCGATCCCCGTGGACGAGGCCGATGCCCTGCTGGCCCACTACTACGGGGCGAAGCCGTGAAAAGCCGATATTTTTGCCTGTGTCTGGAATCGTCACAACGGCGCCGGAGACGGGTGTCGGTCCGGCGCCATCCCTGGGTAGACTGCCGAAACGAGGGGCGCCGGGTCGGTGCCCCGACAGAGGCAGGGAGTGAGCGATGGCGGTTGCAGGAAAGAGGGGAGGCATGCTGGCCCTGTGGTGCGGCGTACTCCTGATGTCGGGGTGCAGTGGGTTTGCGCCTGCGCCCATTCCCGTCACCTTTCTGAGTCAGGATCCGCCCCCAGGCAGGCTGCCCCTTGGGGAGACCGCCTATGTGGATGACGGTCGCTGCCCACCCGGGCAGGTCAAGCGGCTCATCGGCGGGGACGCGAAGCACAATGTGCCAAGAAAGGTGGAGTGCGTGGCAAGACCGCAATGATGATGTGATTTTCACAGCCTGAAACATCCAAAAAAGAGCCCTGAGGCAGTCGCCTTGGGGCTCTTTTCGTCTGACTGGCCTGGTCGGTGTGATGCCGCAGCGGGCTAGAAGGCATCTCCAGGGACCCGCACCCAGCCTTCCATCAGGATGCGGGCGGAGCGGGACATCACCGCCTTGGTGACCGTCCACTGTCCCGCTACCTGCTCTGCCTGGGCTCCGACTCTCAGGGTGCCGGAGGGGTGACCAACGCGCACCGCTTCGCGCTCGCCGCCCCCGGCGGCCAGATTGACGAGGGTGCCGGGAATGGCCGCCGCCGTGCCGATGGCCACGGCGCAGGTGCCCATCATGGCGTGGTGCAGCTTGCCCATGGAGAGGGCCCGCACCAGCAGATCGATCTCGCCAGCAATAATCTCCTTGCCGCTGGCGGTGCGGTAATCCTTGGCGGGTGCGACGAAGGCAATTTTCGGGGTGTGCTGGCGAGTGGCCGCCTCTTCGGGGCGCTTGATGAGCCCCATGCGCAGGGCACCGGCAACCCGGATCGCCTCGAAACGGGCGAGCGCTTGCGGATCTGTATTGATCGCCTCGCGCAGCTCGGTGCCCTCATAACCGATGTCCTCGGCGTTGACGAACACCGTGGGAATGCCTGCGCTGATCAGGGTGGCTTTCAGTACGCCGCTCTCTACAACAGACGCGGGCACCTCCAGATCGTCCACCAGATTGCCGGTGGGGAAGAGGGCGCCGCCGTCTTCACCCTCGTCGGACGGGTCGAGAAACTCCAGCACGATCTCGGCGGCGGGGAAGGTCACCCCGTCCAGCTCGAAATCGCCTGTCTCCTGCACCTGGCCGTTCGTCACCGGCACGTGGGCGAGGATGGTCTTGCCGATATTGGCCTGCCAGATCCGCACCTCGCAGGTGCCGTGCTCCGGGATGCGGGACGGGTCCACCAGGCCGGCGTGGATGGCGAAGGCCCCGGCGCCGGTGGAGAGGTTGCCGCAGTTGCCGCTCCAGTCCACGAATGCCTTGTCGATGGCAACCTGGCCGTAGAGGTAGTCCACATCGTGATCGGGTTGCTGGCTTTTGGAGAGGATCACGCACTTGGCTGTGGAGGAGGTGGCCCCCCCCATGCCGTCCATGTGGGCGCCGTAGGGATCGGGGCTGCCGATGACCCGCAGGAAGAGGGCATCCCGTGCCGGGCCCGGTTGTTGGCAGCGCTCGGGCAGGTCAGATAAGCGAAAGAAGACCCCCTTGCTGGTGCCGCCGCGAAGGTAGGTGGCCGGAATTCTGACTTGTGGTTGGTGGGCCATAGAAATCGTCCAAAAAAGGGTGAAAGAAGCTTCTCTGCTGGAGAGAAGGTGCCCGAAGGGGGAGTCGGGCGAGGGAGACGCATGTTCCCTCACCCAACCCTCTCCCAAAGAGAGAGGGTGCTTTATGCCTTCCCCTTTTTCAAAGGGGCGGAGCGGGGTTGCGATTTAGCTGGCGGCCTTGTGCGCCGTCGACGCCAGGAAGTCCTGTGCGAAGCGCTGCAGCACGCCACCTGCCTCGTAGACCGAGACCTCCTCGGCGGTGTCGAGGCGGCAGGTCATGGGCACCTGGATCACTTCGCCGCTGCGACGGCGGATCACCAGGGTGAGATCGGTGTGCGGCTGGCGCTCTCCCACCACGTCGTAGGTCTCGGTGCCATCCAGGCCAAGGGTCAGCCGGGTGGTGCCCGGCTTGAACTCGAGCGGCAGCACCCCCATGCCGATCAGGTTGGTGCGGTGGATGCGCTCGAAGCCTTCTGCCGCGATCACCTCCACCCCGGCCAGCCGTACCCCCTTGGCCGCCCAGTCACGGGACGAACCCTGACCGTAGTCGGCGCCGGCGACGATGATGAGCGGCTGCTTGCGCTCCATGTAGGTTTCGATGGCTTCCCACATCCGCATGACCCGGCCTTCCGGCTCGACCCGGGCCAAGGATCCCTTCTTCACCGCCCCGTTGACCACCGCCATCTCGTTGACCAGTTGGGGGTTGGCGAAGGTGGCGCGCTGGGCGGTCAGGTGATCGCCGCGGTGGGTGGCGTAGGAGTTGAAGTCCTCCTCCGGCAGGCCCATCTTCGCCAGGTATTCCCCCGCCGCGCTGCCCGGCAGGATGGCGTTGGAAGGGGAGAGGTGGTCTGTGGTGATGTTGTCCGGCAACAGCGCCAAGGGCCGCATGCCGCGCAGGGTGCGCTCGCCCGCCAGTGCCCCCTCCCAGTAAGGCGGGCGACGGATATAGGTGCTCTGCGCACGCCAGTCGTACAGGGGCGTCACCTTGGGCCCCTGATCCTCTTCCTGGGTGAACATGGGGATATAGACCTGGCGGAACTGGGACGGCTTGACCGACGCCTTGACCACGGCGTCGATCTCTTCATCAGACGGCCAGATATCCTTGAGGCGAATCTCCTGACCGTCCACCACCCCCAGCACATCTTTTTCAATGTCGAAGCGGATGGTGCCGGCGATGGCGTAGGCCACCACCAGGGGGGGGGAGGCGAGAAACGCCTGCTTGGCATAGGGATGGATGCGGCCGTCGAAGTTGCGGTTGCCCGACAACACCGCCGTGGCGTAGAGGTCCCGCTCGATGATCTCCTGCTGGATGGCGGGATCCAGGGCACCGGACATGCCGTTGCAGGTGGTGCAGGCAAACGCCACGACGCCGAAGCCGAGCTGTGCCAGCTCATCCATCAGCCCCGCCTCTTTCAGGTAAAGCGCGACCGTCTTGGATCCGGGGGCGAGGGAGGATTTGACCCAGGGCTTGCGCATCAGGCCGAGCCGGTTGGCGTTGCGGGCCAGGAGGCCTGCGGCAATCACGTTGCGCGGGTTGCTGGTGTTGGTGCAACTGGTGATGGCGGCGATGATGACGGCGCCATCGGGCAAGAGGCCGTCCGCCTCCTGGGCACGAGCCTTGTCCAGGTCCACCGCGATTCCGCGCTCGGCCAATGCCGATACCGGCAGGCGGCGATGGGGGTTGGAGGGGCCCGCCAGGGTGCGCACCACGGTCGCGAGATCGAAGTGCAGCACGCGCTCGTACTGGGCGTCCACCAAGGCGTCGGCCCAGAGGCCCGCCTCCTTGGCGTAGGTCTCCACCAGCCTGACCTGCTCGTCGTCACGGCCGGTCAGTTTCAGGTAGTCGATGGTCTGGCCGTCGATGAAGAACATGGCCGCGGTGGCGCCATATTCCGGCGCCATGTTGGAGATGGTGGCTCTGTCGCCCAGCGTCAGGGCGGCGGCGCCCTCGCCACGGAACTCCAGATAGGCGCCGACCACCTTCTGCTGGCGCAGGAATTCGGTGAGCGACAGCACCAGATCCGTGGCGGTGATGCCGGGTTGCGGCTTGCCGGAGAGCTCGACGCCGACGATCTCTGGCAGCCGCATCCAGGAGGCGCGCCCCAGCATCACGTTCTCGGCTTCCAACCCGCCCACGCCCACGGCTATGACGCCGAGGGCATCCACGTGGGGGGTGTGGCTGTCGGTGCCGACGCAGGTATCCGGGTAGGCCAGGCCGCGATCGGCGTGGATGACCGGGGACATCTTCTCCAGATTGATCTGGTGCATGATGCCGTTGCCTGGCGGGATCACCTCGATGTTCTTGAATGCCTGCTTGGTCCAGTTGATGAAGTGGAAGCGATCCTCGTTGCGGCGATCCTCGATGGCGCGGTTCTTCTCGAACGCCTGGGGATCGAAGCCGCCACACTCGACGGCGAGCGAGTGATCGACGATAAGCTGCACCGGCACCACGGGGTTGACCTGGGCGGGATCTCCTCCCTGCTCGGCGATGGCGTCGCGAAGGCCCGCCAGGTCCACCAGGGCGGTCTGGCCCAGGATGTCGTGGCAGACCACGCGGGCCGGGAACCAGGGGAAGTCGCGCTCACGCTTGCCGAAGACGATCTGGCCGAGGCATTCGGTGAGGATGGCCGGATCGCACTTGCGAACCAGGTTCTCGGCGTGGACGCGGGCGGTGTAGGAGAGCTTGTCCCAGGTGCCGGGCTGGATGGCTTCGACCGCCGCACGGGCGTCGAAGTAGTCCAGTGCCGTGCCGGGCAGGGGCTTGCGGTATTGTGCGTTGATCATCACTTGCGCTCCTGATTCTTCTCGGCGTGCACGCGGGCGGGATAGTGGGCGTTGTTCATCACTTGCGCTCCTTGAGCGGGACGAACACCAGATCTTCCGGGCCGACGTAGTTGGCGCTCGGGCGGATGATCTTGCCGTCGATGCGCTGCTCGATGACATGGGCCGACCAGCCGGAGGTGCGGGCGATGACGAACAGCGGGGTGAACATGGCGGTGGGCACGCCCATCATGTGGTAGCTGACGGCGCTGAACCAGTCGAGGTTCGGGAACATCTTCTTGGCCTCCCACATGGTGGACTCCAGCCGCTCGGCGATGTCGAACATCTTGGTGTTGTGCTGCTCCTGGCTGAGGGCGCGGGCCACCTCCTTGATCACCTTGTTGCGGGGATCGGAGACGGTGTAGACCGGGTGGCCGAAGCCGATGACCACCTCCTTCTTCTCGATGCGGGCACGAATGTCGGCCTCCGCCTCGTCCGGATTCTCGTAGCGCTTCTGGATCTCGAACGCCACCTCGTTGGCGCCGCCGTGCTTGGGCCCGCGCAGGGCGCCGATGGCGCCGGTGATGCAGGAGAACATGTCCGAGCCGGTGCCGGCGATGACGCGGCCGGTGAAGGTGGAGGCGTTGAACTCGTGCTCGGCGTAGAGGATGAGGGAGGTGTGCATGGCGCGCACCCAGGAGTCCCGTGGCTTTTCGCCGTGCAGCAGGTGCAGGAAGTGACCGCCGATGGAGTCATCGTCGGTCTCCACATGGATGCGCTTGCCGTTGTGGCTGAAGTGGTACCAGTAGAGCAGCACCGAGCCTAAGCAGGCCATCAGCTTGTCGGCGATGTCCCGGGCGCCCGGGTGGTTGTGATCGTCCTTCTCCGGCGACAGACACCCCAGCACGGAGACGGCGGTGCGCATCACGTCCATGGGGTGGGCGCTCGGGGGCAGCTGCTCCAGGGCGGTCTTGACCCCGGTGGGCAGGCCGCGCAGGGCCTTGAGCTTGGCCTTGTAGGCGGCAAGCTCCGCCACATTGGGCAGATGGCCGTGCACCAGCAGGTGGGCTATCTCTTCAAACTCGCAGCTGGTGGCCACGTCCAGGATGTCGTAGCCACGGTAGTGCAGGTCGTTGCCGGAGAGGCCCACGGTACACAGGGCCGTGTTGCCGGCGGCGGTGCCGGAGAGGGCGACGGATTTCTTCGGCTTGAAGCCGGTGGTTTCGGGCAGGGCGCTCATCACATGTTTCCTCATTCAGTCCGTTGAAGCGCCAGCCGCCAGCATGAGGCGGCTGGTCGCCGTCTTATTCCTTGGTCGACAGATCCTGGGTGAACAGCCTGTCCAGGGTCTGCTCGTAGTGGTGGTAACCGAGAAAATCGTAGAGGGACTCCCGGGTCTGCATGGTGTCGACCACGGCGCGTTGGTGGCCGTCACGGCGAAGCGTCTGATAAACATTGAGGGCGGCCTGGTTGGCGGCGCGGGCGGCGCTCAGGGGGTAGAGCACCATGTCCACGCCGTGGGCGGCGAGCGCCTCCTTGTCAAACAGCTCGGTCTTGCCGAACTCGGTCATGTTGGCGAGGATGGGCACCCCGGCCGCCTGCTTGAAGCGATCGTACTGATCCAGCTCGGTGACCGCCTCGGCGAAGATCATGTCGGCACCGGCCTCCACATAGGCGGCGGCCCGCTCCAGGGCCGAGCCCAGTCCTTCCACCGCCAGGGCGTCGGTGCGGGCCATGATGACGAAGCTCTCGTCCTGGCGGGCATCCACCGCCGCCTTGATCCTGTCCACCATCTCGGACAGGGAGACCACGGCCTTGTTGGGCCTGTGGCCGCAACGCTTCTGGGCCACCTGATCCTCCATGTGGACGGCGGCCACCCCGCCGCGCTCGAAGGCGCGGACGGTGCGGGCGATGTTGAAGGCACCGCCCCATCCGGTGTCGATATCCACCAGGAGCGGCACTTGCGTGGCGGCCGTGATGCGCTCGGCATCGATCAGCACGTCGTTCATGGAGGTCATGCCGAGATCCGGCAGGCCGAAGGAGGCGTTGGCCACCCCGGCACCGGAGAGGTAGAGGGCCTTGAAGCCGCTGCGCTCGGCCATCAGCGCCATGTAGGCGTTGATGGTGCCGACGATCTGCAGGGGCTTCTCATTGGCCAGGGCGGTGCGAAAACGCGTGCCGGCCGAGGGGGATAGGTTGGACATTGTGACTCCTTTCATGGGGTGCTTGTCTGCTGCGGATGCTGGCTGTGAACAGGTTCATCTCACACTACGTTGACGTTAACGTCAATCATGCTTAAGTCCAAGGCCCGTCAATGGGCGGGCACCAGCGGTTGCTTCCTGTATAACTTCATGTAATTCAATCAAGTAGCTTCCCAATTTGATTCATGCCCGGCCACTGTCACCTCGCCGTCATGGGGGAACAGGGCCGATTCTGGCCTCTTCCCCGAGGGGGGGCAACGGATTCGAAGGGGGGTGTCATGAGATGAAAAGTGGCTGTCGCCCGATGCAAAGCGGACGTTTACGTTAATCCCTAGATTCACTCTGGACGATGTTTTCACCCACGAATGAATCTGGAGAACCGCCATGGCCAACGCCATTCGCTTTTATGAAACCGGGGGCCCCGAGGTCTTGCGCTACGAACAAGTGGCGGTGGGCGAGCCCGGGCCTGGCCAGGTGCGCCTGCGCCACGCCGCGGTCGGCCTCAACTATGCCGACACCTATTTTCGCAACGGCACCTACCCCATCCCCATGCCCAATGGCCTCGGCGTCGAGGCGGCCGGGGTGGTGGAGGCGGTGGGCGAGGGCGTCACCAACGTCGACGTCGGCGATCGCGTCACCTACACCGGTTTCATCAATACACTCGGCGCTTACTCGACCGAGCGCCTGATCCCGGCCGCGCCGCTCATTCGCCTGCCGGACAGCATCTCCTGCGAGACCGCCGCCGCCATGACCATGCGCGGCCTCACCTCCGCCTACCTGATGCGCCGCATCCACGACTTCAAACCCGGTGACAGCATCTTGCTGCACGCCGCGGCGGGCGGGGTCGGCCTCATCGTCGCCCAGTGGGCCAAGCTGCTGGGGCTGACGGTGATAGGCACCGTCTCGAGCGGCGCCAAGGCCGAGCTGGCCCGTGCCCACGGCTGCGACTTCACCATCGACTACAGCCGGGAAGATGTGGCGACCCGGGTGCGCGCCCTGACCGGCGGCGCCGGGGTTGACGTGGTGTTTGACAGCGTCGGCAAGAACACCTTCCTGGGCTCGCTTGATTCCCTCAAACGCCGCGGCCTCATGGTCTGCGTCGGCACCGCCTCCGGCCCCATCGACGGCTTCAACCCCCAGTTGCTGGCCATGAAGGGTTCCCTCTATCTGACCCGACCGGCCCTGGCGGACTACATCGCCGACCCGGCCGAGAAGGAGGCCCTGGCCGGCGAGCTGTTCGATCACGTGGCCAGCGGGCGGATCAAGATCGAGGTCAACCAGAAGTACGAGCTGCAGGACGCGGCGCAGGCCCACCGGGATCTGGAGTCGCGCCAGACCACGGGCTCCTCCGTGTTCATCATCTAGGCCAAGGATCTCAGGCCAGCCCGCACTCGATGGCGGCGCCTGAGCGCACCGACTTGTCATTCAGGGAGAGAGACATGCGTGTAGAACAACTGACCTGCCATATCGGCGCCGAACTGAGCGGCGTCCAGCTGGCGGATGCGGCCCACGACGCAGGGCTGTTTGCCGAGATCCGTGCCCAGCTGCTCAGGCACAAGGTGCTGTTCCTGCGGGATCAGGAGATGAGCCGCGCCGATCACGTGACCTTCGCCCGCCGTTTCGGCGAGCTGGAGGATCACCCGGTGGCGGGCAGCGATCCGGATCACCCCGGCCTGGTGCGCATCTACAAGTCGCCGGAGGTGCCCAACGATCGCTACGAGAACGCTTGGCACACCGACGCCACCTGGCGCGAGCAACCGCCCATGGGCTGCGTGCTGCGCTGCGTGGAGTGCCCGCCGGTGGGGGGCGACACCCTCTGGGCCAACATGGCGGCGGTCTACGCCGCGCTGCCGGAGGAGATCAAGCAGAAGATCGCCGGCTTGCGCGCCCGCCACAGTATAGAGGCGAGCTTCGGGGCGGCCATGCCGATGGAGAAGCGGCTCGCCTTGAAGGCCATGTTCCCGGACGCCGAGCACCCCGTGGTGCGCACCCACCCGGAGACCGACGAGAAGATCCTGTTCGTCAACGCCTTCGCGACCCACTTCACCAACTACCACACCCCGGCGAATGTCCGTGTCGGCCAGGACTACACCATGGGGGGCAGCGATCTGCTGCGCTACCTCATCAGCCAGGCCTATATCCCCGAGTTCCAGGTGCGCTGGCGCTGGCAACCGGGCAGTGTGGCCATCTGGGACAACCGCAGCACCCAGCACTACGCCGCCATGGATTACGCCCCCTGCCATCGCAAGATGGAGCGGGCCGGGATCATGGGCGACACGCCTTACTGAGTCGTAACATCCCAGTGATACCGCTAATTTTCAATAACTTGAGGCAATAGACATGAACTTCCTTGACGGTTCTCTCTTCCCTGAAAATCAGGACAAGTTGGTTATTACCGTAGCCCCGTATGGCCCTGAATGGTTCCCTTCTGACTATCCGGAAGACATCCCGGTGACCATGGAAGAGCAGATCCAGAAAGCGGTCGACTGCTACGAAGCGGGCGCCGCCGTACTGCACCTGCACGTGCGTGAACTGGACGGCAAGGGCTCCAAGCGCCTGTCGATGTTCAACGAACTGATCGCTGGTGTGCGCAAGGCCGTGCCGGACATGATCATCCAGGTCGGCGGCTCTATCTCCTTCGCGCCGCCAGAAGATGGCGCGGCCGCCAAGTGGCTGCATGACGACACTCGGCACATGCTCGCCGAACTCGAGCCCAAACCCGACCAAGTCACTGTGACCGTGAACACCACGCAGATGAACGTGGTCGAGCAGATGGATAAGCGTGACTACGCCGGCACCTCTATGGGGACCGATACCTACGAAGCCTACCGCGAGATGATCGTGCCCTCCGGCCCTGGCTTCATCGAGGAGCACGTCAAGCGTCTGAGTGCCGCCGGCATCCAGAGTGCCTTCCAGTTTTACAACATCAACAGCTACGAGTCGGTGGAGCGGCTGATCCGCCGCGGTGTCTATAAGGGTCCGCTGGTATGCAACTGGGTGGCGATTGGCGGTGGCATGGACCAGCCGCATATCTACAGCATGGCCAACTTCCTGCGCGCCATTCCTGACGGCACCATGCTGACGGTGGAAAGTTCCATGCTCAACACCCTGCCAATCAACCTGATGGGCATGGCGATGGGCCTGCACGTGCGCTGCGGTATTGAGGATAACCTCTGGACCCAGGACCGTTCGCGTAAGATGACCTCCGTCGAGCAGATCGAACAGTTGGTGCGCCTTGCCAAAGAGATCGGCCGTCCAGTTGCCAACGGTAAGGAAGCCCGCGAGATCCTCAAAATCGGTGTTTTCTATGAGACGGTTGAAGAAACCCTTGCAGCCAACGGCTTCGCCCCGAATCCAAAGGGCGGTCAGCAGGGCTTCCTGAAGAAGTGATGTAATACCCACGCAGATCTGCGTGTCAGGGCGCAAGGCCCCCAAGCCAAGCGCCCTAAGAACCTGTTTGCCAAACGGCGGTGCGCCTTGCACTATGCAGCACGCAGGGCAACTGAGTGATGAATCAATATTGTCTGGCCGGGGGACTTTCCACCGGCTGGTTGACCGAATACCCAACCCAATTTGCAGTAGCGCGAGGGAATGTATGGCTACGTTTCATATCGATGACGACCCCGAGGCCGGCAAGGTTGCCGTGCCCCGTCGTTATGCCTGGATAGTGTTTGCGCTGACCTTCGGTCTGCTCATCTCCGATTACATGTCGCGCCAGGTGCTCAACGCCGTCTTCCCCATGCTCAAGGGGGAGTGGGCACTCTCCGACACCCAGCTCGGCCTGCTCAGCGGCATAGTCGCGCTCATGGTCGGCTTGCTCACCTTCCCGCTCTCCCTGCTGGCGGACCGGTTCGGCCGGGTCAAGAGCCTGGCCATGATGGCCGCGCTCTGGAGCCTGGCGACCCTGGGCTGCGCCCTGGCCCAGAACTACGAGCAGATGTTTATCGCCCGCTTCCTGGTGGGAGTGGGGGAGGCCGCCTACGGCAGTGTCGGCATCGCCGTGGTGGTCTCGGTGTTCCCGCGGGAGATGCGGGCCACCCTCTCCGGCGCCTTCATCTCCGGCGGCATGTTCGGCTCTGTGCTCGGCATGGCCTGCGGGGGCGTGCTGGCGCATCTCCTCGGCTGGCGCTGGGCCTTCGCCGGCATGGCCCTGTTCGGTCTGGTGCTGGCGGCCATCTATCCCCTCATCGTCAAGGAGGCGCGGATCTCCCAGGCCAGCCGGGCGGCCCAGGGCAGCAAGGCGGGCCGCAACCCCCTGCGCAGCCTCTATTCCAGCCGTTCGGTGATCTCGGCCTACGTGGGCAGCGGCCTGCAGCTGTTCGTCGGCGGCACCGTCATCGTCTGGATGCCGAGCTATTTCAACCGCTACTACGGGCTGGACACGGACAAGGCGGGACTCATGGCCGCCATCATAGTGCTGTGCAGCGGTGCCGGCATGATCCTGTGCGGCATGCTGAGCGATCGGCTGTGCCGCAACCGGCCGGATCGCAAGATAAGCCTCGCCATCGCCTATTGCCTCGGCAGCTGTCTCCTGCTCTCCCTGGCGTTTGCCCTGCCGGCCGGCTTCCCCCAGCTGGTGCTGATCGGTCTGGGGATGTTCATCGCCACCGGCACCTCGGGCCCCGCCGGCGCCATGGTGGCCAATCTCACCCACGCCAGCGTGCACGGTACGGCGTTTGCGACCCTGACCCTTGCCAACAACCTGCTGGGGCTGGCCCCCGGTCCCTTTATCACCGGCAAGGTGTCCGATCACATCGGGCTGGACAACGCCTTCCAGCTGGTGCCCCTCATCAGCGTCGCGGCGGCTGCGGTCTTCTTCGACGGCAAGCGCCACTACCACAAGGACGTGGCCAGGATTGAAGGGGACGCCCGCCAGGTCGTCGCCGGTCCCCAGGGCAGCGAGGTGAGGGCATGAGGCTCAGCATCGAGGTCTATTTCGATTTCATCTGCCCCTGGTGCCTCATCGGCAAGCGTCAACTGGATGAGGCGCTGGCCCAGCTGCGGGTGGAGCGGCCCGAGGTGCGGGTCGATGTGAGCTGGCGCGGGGTGCAACTGCTGCCCGCGCTGCCGATGCAGGGGGAGGATTTTCACGCCTTCTATCTGCGGCGCCTTGGCAGCGAACAGGGGGTGCGCCTGCGCCAGGCTCAGGTGCGGCAGGCGGCGGCCAGCGTCGGCGTTGAGCTGGACTTTGACAAGATCCCCCGTATGCCGAACACGGCCGATGCCCACCGCCTGTGGCAACGGGCCTGCCAGCTGGGATCGCCGGCGCAGTTGGAGAGTCTGCTGGAGTGGCTGTTTGCCTGCCACTTCCTGCACGGCGGGGATCTGGGGGATGGTGCTACCTTGCTGGGGCTGGCCGAGGCGGTGGGCTTCTCGCCTGCCGATCTGGTGGGCAGCCTGCAGGGAGACGGAACCCCCTTTTTCTGCGATCAGCCAGAGGCGGCTCGGCAGGGGGTGCCCAGCTTCGTGCTGGGGAAGGGGCGCGTCCTCAGCGGTGCCCAGCCCGTGGCGCAGTTGCTTGCCGGCTTGCACCAGGCCGTCGCGGCGATGACCCGGGCGCAGGCGCGAGTCTTGGTGCCGGCCGAGCGGGTGCCCGCGCCGGGCCAGCGCGTCCTCATCGAGGACTCGGGCAAGAGCCTGGTGCTGTTCAACGTCGATGGCCGTTTCCATGCCATCGATGACGGCTGTCCCCACCAGGGGGCGTCCCTGTGCGGCGGCCGGCTGGAGGGGGAGGTGATCCAGTGCCTTGCCCACGGTCTGCGTTTCAACCTGACGACCGGGTTGCTGCTGAACTCGACCCAGCTCAGGGTGCGCCGCTACCCGGTCGAGCCGGCGGGGGAGGGGTTGTCCATCGTCATCGAGTCCCAGGAGGCCATCCCATGCTCACCCTGACCATGACGGATCGCTTCCAGCGGGTGCGGACACTGGCCCCCGGCATGGCGGTCAGCATCACGGTGGCGGCCGCCGCCACCTTCCTGTCGGAGCACTACGGCGCCCCCGTGCTGCTGTTCGCCCTGCTGCTCGGCATGGGGTTGAACTTCCTCAGCGGCGAGGGAAGCTGCAAGGCGGGCATCGAGTTCACGGCGCGCAGCGTCTTGCGCATCGGGGTCGCCCTGCTCGGCATGCGCATCACCCTCGGCCAGATCGCCGAACTGGGCTGGATGCTGGTGCTGCTGGTGGTCACCCTGGTGGTGGTGACCATCAGCCTGTCGGTGGTGGTGGCCAAGGCGATGGGCTTCCAGCGCCTGTTCGGCATGCTGACCGGGGGCGCTACCGCCATCTGTGGTGCCTCCGCCGCCCTGGCCCTGGCCGCCTCCCTGCCGAACCATCCCCAGAAGGAGCGCGCCACCCTGTTCACGGTGATCGGGGTGTCGGTGCTCTCGACGCTCGCGATGATCCTCTACCCCATGATCGCTCGCTTCTTCGAGTTGACGCCGGTGGAGGCGGGGGTCTTTCTCGGTGCCACCATTCACGACGTCGCCCAGGTGGTGGGGGCCGGCTACAGCATGTCCACCGAGACCGGGGACGTGGCCACAGTGGTCAAGCTGATGCGGGTCGCCATGCTGCTGCCGGTGATCCTGGTCGCCGCCATGATCACCCGGATGCAGGGGGCGGATCCCGCGTCCGGCAAGCGGCCACCCCTGTTGCCCCTGTTTGCGGTCGGCTTCCTGGTGCTGGCCTGCATCAACAGCACAGGCTGGGTGCCCGCCCTGGTTCAGGGGGGGGTCAACGAGCTGTCGCGCTGGTGCCTGGTGATCGCCATCGCCGCCATCGGCATGAAGACCCAGCTCAAGGAGCTGGCGGCGGTCGGCATCAAACCCATCCTGCTGATGGTGGGGGAGACCGCCTTCCTGGTCGCCCTGGTGCTGACCCTGATGCATTGGGGCATCAAGCCTTAGGCATATCAGGAATGTCATGAATGCCGCGAACGTCCGAATAGGCTTCGCTACCCGAACCTACCAACTCAATTGACTGCGTAGGTTCGATTAGCCGCGTAGCGGCGTAATCGGACGATCGCGATACGAGATCAATCAGAAAAACCGCAATAAACGAACGCGCCCCCGTGGCCAATGGACTAGCCGAAAGAGGTATTTATGAACAAGGTTTACCCCAGCGCCCAGGCCGCTCTTAGCGATCTGGTGCAGGACGACATCACCATCGCCTCGGGGGGCTTCGGCCTGTGCGGCATCCCGGAGCAGCTTATCGAGGCGCTGCAGGAGAGCGGCAAACGCGGCTTAACCATCATCAGCAACAACTGCGGGGTGGACGAGTTCGGCCTTGGGCCTCTGCTCCACAGCCGCCAGATCAAGAAGATGATCTCCTCCTACGTGGGGGGCAACAAGGAGTTCGAGCGCCAGTACCTCGCCGGGGAGCTGGAGCTGGAGTTCACCCCCCAGGGGACGCTCGCCGAGAAGCTTCGCGCCGGCGGCGCCGGCATTCCGGCCTTCTTCACCCGCACCGGTTACGGGACCCTGATCGCCGAGGGCAAGGAGACCCGTCAGTTCGATGGGGATTGGTACGTGATGGAGCGATCCCTCACCGCGGATCTCGCCATCATCAAGGGCGCCAGGGCCGACAAGGCGGGCAACCTGATGTTCAACAAGACGGCGCGCAACTTCAACCCGCTCTGCGCCAAGGCGGGCCGGGTCTGCGTGGCCGAGGTGGAGGAGATCGTCGAGGTGGGGGAGCTGGCCCCGGACGAGATCCACCTGCCCGGCATCTATGTGCAGCGGCTGGTGCACAACCCCAATCCCGAGAAACGCATCGAAGTGCGCACCGTCATGGAGAAGAAATAAGATGGTTTTGATCCGTGAAGAGAGGGCGCTGTGCATCACCCAGGCGCTGGTGGTGGCTTCCTGTATTCAACATTGCGCGCTGAGGAGCAGATAACATGGCGTGGACCCGTGAAGAGATGGCGCTGTGCATCACCCAGGAACTGCCGGTGGCTTCCTGTTTTCAACAGCCTGCAGTAAGGAGCTAAGTCATGGCCTGGACCCGTGAAGAGATGGCGCAGCGCGCCGCCAAGGAGCTGCAGGACGGCTTCTATGTGAACCTCGGCATCGGCCTGCCGACTCTGGTGGCCAACTACATCCCGGATGCCATGGAGGTGTGGCTGCAGAGCGAGAACGGCCTGCTCGGCATAGGCCCCTTCCCGAGTGAAGAGGAGCTGGATCCCGATCTCATCAACGCCGGCAAGCAGACCATCACCACCTTGCCCGGCAGCAGCTTCTTCGACAGCGCCGAGAGCTTCGGCATGATCCGCGGTGGCCACATCAACCTGGCGCTGCTCGGGGCCATGCAGGTCTCGGAACGCGGGGATCTCGCGAACTGGATGATCCCCGGCAAGCTGGTCAAGGGGATGGGGGGGGCCATGGATCTGGTGGCCGGGGTCAAGCGGGTGGTGGTGCTGATGGAGCACTGCGCCAAGAACGGTGAGCACAAGATACTGGAGTGGTGCAACCTGCCCCTGACCGGGGTCGGGGTGGTGGATCGCATCATCAGCGATCTCGCCGTGCTGGACGTGACCCCAAGCGGCCTCAAGCTGGTGGAGCTGGCCCCCGGCATCGAATTTGAGCAGTTGCAGGCCGCCACCGGCTGCCGCATCTGCCGCTGAATCGCGTGTGGGCCGACTCGTCGGCCATTTTCACGGCGGAGTGAGGATGCTTGGGCCTGCTCCGCCGCTTTTATGCTCTCCGTGATGGCGCAGATGCTCTGCCTGCTGCCTCTCGCCCCGATAACAGACTGCCATCACCCACCCACTCACTGGACACGCCAGCCCCTTGGCGGACCCCTGTCCTTCACCATGGTCCCTGGCTGAGCCCCGAGAATCCCTGCGCGGATGCCGTCCGACACCCCTTTCGCGCCGCTTGTTCGGCGCCGCCACTCCCTGTCATCAAATGAAAAGTGGCTGACGTTCAATGGCAAGCAAGGGGGTTGGGCTGGCCGTAGAGTCGGTAGCAACAACACAGAGCGCACCCGGGGGAGGAACCCGCAAGGGGAGGAGGCAAACAGAGCGCCCCCTCATCCCCAAGGGAAGCGCCGACACTGGCACAACAGCCAGGCAAGAAGCCAAGCAACAAGCCAGACAATAAAGCCAGACAATAAAGCCAACGGAAACGGCGACTAGACACAGAACAACAAACAACAGATGACGACACTCGGAGAGACTGTAATGGATTACAAGCACACGAGTCATGGTTGCGGTGCCCTGCGCCTCAGCCTGCTGGCGACGGCCATTGCGGCCGTGCTCCTGCCCACCGCTCAGGCGGTCGAGATCGACACGGACAGTGAAGAGTGGTCAGTGCGTTTCGACAACACCGGCAAGTTCAACTACGGCATGCGCACCGAGAGCGCCGACGAGCGGATGCTCGCCACCCCGAACAGCAACGATGGGGACTACAACTTCAAGGATGCCGGCGACACCGTCACCACCCGCTTCGATCTGTTGACCGAGCTGGACGTGGTGAACAAGGGCAATACCGGTTTTCGCATCAGTGCGGCGAGCTGGTACGACTATGCCTATGACGACGTCGGCGCGAGCGACAACCCCTTTTTGAACAACAACGGTGATGCCTCCGGCATCCCGGGCTGGGGCGCCAACCCCGCAAGGTCGACCATGTTTGGCCAGCCGGGGCTGAGCGATTATGCCGATCGCTACTACAACGGCCCCTCCGGCGAGATCCTCGACGCCTTCGTGTTCCACAACATGGAGATAGGTGACGAGTCGCTGCTCGGCGTCAAGATAGGCCAGCACAACATCTTCTGGGGCGAGACCCTGCTCAACCCGGTGCACTCCATCAGCTACGGCCAGTCTGGCCTGGATCTCGCCAAGCTCGCGGCGTCCCCGGGCACCGAGGCAAAAGAGCTGTTCATGCCCCGCAAGCAGATCTCCGCCTCCTTCACCCTGAACCCGGAGTGGACCTTCGCCGCCCAGTACTTCTTCGACTGGGACGCGGCCCGTCTGCCGGAGGCCGGCACCTTCTACGGTGGCTCCGATCTGGTGGGCTACGGTGCCCGCGCCTTCCTGCTGGGTCACACCGGTGGCCCGGGCCTCGCCGGGCCGAACGGCACCCTGAGCAACATCCGCCGCGGGGCAGACATAGAGCCGGGCAAGCACGGTGACTGGGGCTTCATGACCAAGTGGTCCCCCGAGGCGCTGGATGCCACCCTGGGGGCATACTACCGTCGCACCGCCGACATCCTGCCCCAGGCGGTACTGGACGCCCGTGGTCTGAGCGTCCGCGGGACGAATCCCCTGCCGGCCGGGGCTATTCCCAACCTGCGTAACTCGATTGCCAACACCAGCTATTCCCTGGCCTACGGCGAGGACATCGACATCCTGGGTCTGAGCCTGTCCAAGGACATCGCCGGGGTCAGCGTGGGCAGCGATCTGAACTATCGCCACAACATGCCCCTCTCCAGCATCCCGGCGCTGCTGAGTGCCTCGGGTCCACTCGGGCTGAAACAGGGGCTCGGTGCGCTGCCTGCCCGTAATGACAGCACCGGGGTGATCACCGACGACAGCGACGGTTACAGCGCCACCGGCGAGACCCTGCACTGGACCCTCAACGGCCTGATGACCATGGCCGACACCCCGCTGTTCGACGGTGCCGCCCTGCTGGCCGAGCTCTACTACAGCAACCTGCTGAGCCTCAACGATCACAACAAGGCGCTCTACAAGGGCGAGGACAGTTACCAGGGGCTCGACAAGTCGACCACCGACAACTGGGGCCTGGCGATCAACTTCACCCCGACCTGGTATCAGGTGTTCCCCGGCGTGGACATGAGCATGCCGCTGTCGGTCAACCTCGGCCTGGCGGGGGTGTCTCCCGTGCAGGGCGGCGGTGCCAAGGACACCGGCAACTACGCCCTTGGCCTCGGCGCTACCATCTACAACCAGTATTTCGTCGATCTGAAGTACGTGGACTCCTTCGGCAAGTCTGCCGACTGTAACGACGGCGCCACCGATGGCTCCACCCCCAACGCCCTGGATGCGACCCAGCGCAACACCTGTTATGCCGGCGGTTACTCCTCCTTCTCCGGTGGCGGCGCCACCACGGAAGACAGAGGGGCCGTCTACCTGACCCTCAAGACCACTTATTGAGTCAAGCGACCGAGTCGGAGAACAAGATGATGAAACATAAACAGACCATGCTGGCCCTGTCCCTCGCCCTGGCCTTCACCAGTCAGGCCCAGGCGGCCGTCTCCGCCAGCGAAGCGGGCAAGCTGGGCACCAGCCTGACCCAGGTCGGCGCCGATGCCGCGGCCAACGCCGACGGCTCCATCCCCGCCTATACCGGCGGCCTGACCACGGCGCCCGCCGGCTTCAAGGCCGGTGACAGCATGCGCCCGGATCCTTATGCGGGCGACAAGCCGCAGCTGGTGATCGACGGCAAGAACGTGGCCAAGTACAAGGGTGAGCTGACCGCCACCACCGCCGAGTTGCTGAGCCGCTTCCCGGACTTCAGAGTCGATGTCTACCCGACTCACCGCAGCGTGGCGCTGCCCCAGGCGGTGCTGGACAACACCAGGCAGAACGCCCTGAACGCCAAGACCCTGGAAGGGGGCATGGCGGTGGATCAGGTGCTGCCGGGCATTCCCTTCCCGATCCCGCAGACCGGCGCCGAGGCGATGTGGAACTTCCTGCTGCGCTACCAGGGGGTGAACATCGCCACCAAATACGACTCCTGGAACGTCGATTCCGCCGGGGTAGCGGCGCTCTCCACCACGGGGCAGGCGTTCATCAACTACGCCATCTACGAGGACATGAAGAAGCCCATCGCGGCCAAGGACACCTACTACCAGATGAAGCTCTACTACACCGGGCCCGCCCGCCGTGCCGGTGAAGCCATCATGCTGCGCGATGCCGCCAACCCCCTTGAGCAGCCGCGCAAGGCCTGGCAGTACCTGCCGGGGCAGCGCCGGGTCAAGCTGGCACCGAACCTGGCCTACGATACCCCGAACCCGGGCACCTCGGGCGCCGGCACCTATGACGACGTCTTCGTCTTCAACGGCGCGCTGGACCGCTTCGATTGGAAGCTGGTGGGCAAGCAGGAGATGATAGTTCCCTACAACACCTACAAGCTGACCTATGAGCCCGATGCCCGGGCGCTGACCACCCCGAACTTCCTGTCGCCGGATCACGTGCGCTGGGAGAAGCACAGGGTCTGGGTGGTGGAGGGCAACCTCAAGGCCGGCGAGCGCCACATCTATGCCAAGCGTCGCTTCTATCTGGACGAAGACAGCTGGGTGGCCCTGGCCTCGGATCAGTACGACGCCCGTGGTCAGCTCTATCGCGGCTCCTTCGCCTTCCTGAGCCAGAGCTACGACAAGCAGACCCCGGATGCCACCCCCTTCATGATCTATGACCTGGTGGCGGGGACCTACAACATCAACGGCGTGGTGGGACCCCATGGCGGCATCAAGTACGGCGATTCGCTGTCCAAGGCGAAGTGGTCACCGGAGTCCCTGGCGGGCGCGGGTATCCGCTAAGCATTGATGATCTCCACTGACCCCCCTCCCGGCCTCCCCCTTCGAAAGGGGGAGGAGTGAAGTGCGCCCTCCCCTTGCCAAGGGGAGGGCCGGGGTGGGGTTGTTGCGACCATCCGATGGGTTTTGAAGACAAGGAAGTGGTATGGGTTCATTCAACAAGTTGGCGCCCTGGCTGTGCGGCGCCCTGCTGATGGCAGGGCCCGCGCAGAGCGCGGAGACGATCACGGCGGCGACGGCCTATGTGGACGTGCTGGACTTGCCGGCCAAGCCGAGCGCGCTGGCCAAGCAGAGCCCCTTGCTGGATCTGGCCCGTGCCGGCAGCCGGCTGGTGGCGGTGGGGCAGCGGGGTCACATCCTCTACTCCGACGACGAAGGCAAGGGTTGGCAGCAGGCCAGGGTGCCGGTGAGCTCGGATCTCAATGCCGTCGTCTTCCCCAGTCCCGAGCAGGGCTGGGCCGTGGGGGGGGACGGGGTCATCCTGCACAGCCAGGACGGTGGCGCCAGCTGGCAGAAACAGCTGGATGGCCGCCAGATAGGCGACCTGGTGCTGCAATACTACTCGGCCAAGGCCCAGTCCGAGCCGGACAACGAGCAGTGGGCCGCGTTGGTGGAAGAGGGCCAGCGCCTGGTGGAGGAGGGGGCCGACAAGCCCCTGCTCGACGTCTGGTTCCAAGACGACAGGGTTGGCTACGTGGTCGGGGTGTTCAACCTCATTCTGCGCACCCAGGATGGCGGTCAGCACTGGACGCCGATGCAGGATCGCACCGACAACCCGGATGGGCTGCATCTCAATGCCATCGCCCTGGCCGGGGAGAGCCTCTATCTCGCCGGCGAGCAGGGCTTGCTGCGCAAGTGGGATCCGGGGACGCAGCGCTTCGTCTCACTGCCAAGCCCCTATGACGGCAGCTTCTTCGGCCTCATCGGTCGGCCCGGCGAGCTGCTGGTCTATGGGCTGCGGGGCCATGCCTATCGCAGCACGGATGGCGGCCAGCACTGGGCGAGACTGGCCAGTCCGCTGCCCATCAGCCTCAGCACTGCTATGCAGGGGGCAGATGGCCAGTTCCGCCTCTTTACCCAGGCCGGCCATATGCTGCGGCAACGGGGCAACGAGCCGCTGACTCTGGAACCCCTGGCCGAGCCATCCCCGGTGGCGGGCGCCCTGCTGACGCCCCAGGGCACCCTGGCACTGGTGGGCAGCCGCGGTGTGCGCACCCTGGCGGTGAATTAAGGCGGTCACAAGTATTGCCAAATCAGGCCGTCACCGGATGACGGCCCAATAACGATAACGAGGATCCAGACATGGGCCATGTGAAGCAAGATGCGATGCCGGTGATCCGCGAGCTGGCGCAGTTCGACAGGCGCTCCGGCAACCTGCTGGAGCGGCTGGTGTTCAACCACAGAGCGCTGTTCATGCTAGTGATGACGCTGGCGACCCTGGTGTTTGGCTACATGGCGACGACTCGCCTGGCGTTGGCGCCCAGCTTCGAGAAGATGATCCCCCAGAGCCAGCCCTACATCAAAAACTTCCTGGAGAACCGCCAGTCCCTGCGTGGCCTCGGCAACTCGGTGCGGGTGGTGGTGGAGAACACCCAAGGGGACATCTTCGATCCCGGCTATCTTGGCGTGCTCAAGCGGGTCAATGACGAGCTGTTCCTCACCGAGGGGGTGGACCGCGCCTGGATGAAGTCCCTCTGGAGTCCGGCGGTGCGCTGGACCGAGGTGACCGAGGAGGGCTTCCAGGGCGGCCCCGTGATGCCGGACGCCTATCAGGGCAAGCCCGCCGACATCGAGCAGTTGCGCCAGAACATCAACCGGGCCGGTATCGTCGGCAGCCTGGTGGCGAGCGATTTTAAATCCACCATGCTGATCGTGCCCCTGCTTGACAAGGCATCGGCCACCGGCAAGCCCCTCAACTATCACGAGTTCTCCCAGCGCATCGAGACGTTGCGCAGCCAGATCGAGTTCGACGGCAAGCCCCACAAGGCGGGAGAGGAGGGGACGGGTCAGTACAAGATCCGGGTCATCGGTTTTGCCAAGCTGGTCGGCGATCTCATCGATGGCCTCATTCAGGTGATCATGTTCTTCGCCCTGGCGGTGGCGACCTCGCTTCTCATCATCTTCCTCTACACCCGCTGCGTGCGCAGCACCCTGCTGGTGGTGGGTTGCTCGCTGATCGCCGTGGTGTGGCAGCTCGGCCTCGTCGCCTGGCTCGGCTACGCCATCGATCCCTATTCGGTGCTGGTGCCCTTCCTCATCTTCGCCATCGGGGTCTCCCACGCGGCCCAGAAGATGAACGGCATCATGCAGGACATCGCCCGCGGCACCCATCGCCTGATCGCCGCGCGCTACACCTTCCGCCGGCTGTTCCTGGCCGGAGTCACGGCGCTGCTCGCCGATGCGGTGGGCTTCGCGGTGCTGATGCTGATCGACATCCCGGTCATTCAGGATCTCGCCATCACCGCCAGCATCGGGGTGGCGGTGCTCATCTTCACCTCCCTGCTGTTGATGCCGGTGGCGCTCTCCTATGTGGGAGTGGGCCACAAGGCGGCCGAGCGGGCGCTGGCCATTGAAAATAACGCCGCCGCCAACCAGGGCTTCGGCAGGCTCTGGACGCTGCTGGACCGCTGCACCGAGCGCAAGTGGGCCACCTTTGTGGTGCTGCTGGGCCTGGCCATGGGGATCGGCGGCTACCTGGTCAGCCTGCACCTCAAGATTGGCGATCTGGACAGCGGCGCACCCGAGCTGCGCGCCGATTCGCGCTACAACAAGGACAACGGCTACATCACCAGCCACTATGCGCTCTCGAGCGATCTGTTCGCGGTGATGATCAAGACGGCGCCGGAGGGGTGTCTCAATTACCAGACCCTGATCCTGGCGGATCGCCTGGGCTGGGAGCTGCAGCAGCATCCCGGGGTGCAGGCCACCAGCTCCCTGGTCAATGCGGTGCGCCAGATCACCGCCGGCACCTATGAGGGCAACCCCAGGCTCGCCAGCATCCAGCGCAACCAGAACGTGTTGAACTACGCGGCCCAGCAGGCCTCGGTCAACAGCCCCGAGCTGTTCAACACCGACTGCTCCCTGATGCCGGTGATCGCCTACCTGAGGGATCACAAGGCCGAGACCCTGAGCGGCGTGGTGGCCATCGCCGAGCGGTTTGCCCGGGAGAACTCGTCGCCGGATCGCCAGTTCCTGCTGGCCGCGGGCTCGGCGGGCATCGAGGCGGCCACCAACCTGGTGGTGCACGAGGCGAACCGCACCATGCTGCTCTACGTCTACCTGGCGGTGACCGTCTTCTGCCTCATCACCTTCCGCAGCTGGCGGGCGACCGTGGTGGCCCTGGTGCCACTGATGCTCACCTCTGTGCTGTGCGAGGCGCTGATGGTCTTCATGGGGATAGGCGTCAAGGTGGCGACCCTGCCGGTGATTGCGCTCGGGGTCGGCATCGGGGTGGACTACGCGCTCTACCTGCTGAGCGTGCAGTTGCACCATCAACGCCAGGGCATGTCGCTGGTGGAGTCCTATCGCCAGGCCGTGGCCTTCACCGGCCGGGTGGTGGGGCTGGTGGGCATCACCCTGGCCGCCGGCGTGGTGGGCTGGGTCTGGTCCCCCATCAAGTTCCAGGCCGACATGGGCATACTGCTCACCTTCATGTTCCTGTGGAACATGCTGGGGGCCCTGATAGGGGTGTCGGCACTCTCCTACTTCCTGCTGCGCGGCACCCAGCCCGCTCTG
This sequence comes from Aeromonas sp. WP2-W18-CRE-05, assembly GCF_014168615.1. Classification (NCBI taxonomy): domain Bacteria; kingdom Pseudomonadati; phylum Pseudomonadota; class Gammaproteobacteria; order Aeromonadales; family Aeromonadaceae; genus Aeromonas; species Aeromonas sp. WP2-W18-CRE-05. Next base: position 2,028,090 of record NZ_AP021917.1, read on the forward strand.
GCCGAAGCCGTTGAGAAGGCTGCTGCGCCCCGTGCGAGCGTCGACGCCTCCGCGCCCCAGGGGAGGATGAAGGCGGAACAGCTGCCGGCCGATGTCCGCTAGGGGCGGCAAGCCGAGATGTGAAGAGGGAGGCGACAAGCCTCCCTCTTCTTTTTTGGCGTGATCTGTTGAGGGGCCGGGTTGGATGGCAAAGGGATGCGGGAGTGTCGCGCTGCTGGCTTTCATGGCATCCCACTCGTTTCGCTGTCGATGGCGAGTGCCCCACATGATGGAAAGCGGAATGCAAAGAGGGAGGCCGCAGCCTCCCTCTTTAATTCAACGTCTGGCGAAGGAATGGGGTCTAGCCGTAGGCAAGGCTGGTGTGCGCGCTCTGGGTCACCTTGGGCACGCCCTTGTGGCGGGAGCGCCAGGTGGCGGGCGGCATGCCGAACTGGGCGTTGAACCAGCGGGTGAAGGAGCTCGGCATGGAGTAACCCAGCATGTCGGCGATGTGGCCCAGCGAATAGCCGGAGTTTTGCAGATAACGCATCACCAGATCCCGGCGCACGTCGTTGACCAGCTCGCTGAAGGTGGCACCGCTCTCCTCCAGATGGCGCTGCAGGGTGCGCACGTTCATGCCCAGGGTGCGGGCTATCTGCTCTATGGTGGCGCGCCCCATGGGCAGCAGCAGGTAGATGGCCTTGCGCACGTCAGTCATCAGGGATTGCTGGGTCTCCACCAGCAGGGTGTCGAGGTACTGGCGCGCATGGCGGGCCATGGCCTGGTTGGCCAGGGGGTTGGGGATGTCCAGATCCGCTGACTGACAGACGATGCCGTTGAACTCGCTGCCAAATTCCAGCTTGCAGCCGAACAGCCGCTTGTGGATGGAGAGATCCGCCGGCGCGTCATGGGTGAAGTTGACGCTGATGGGATGCCAGTTCGCCCCGACCCCGACCTGGGCCGCGCAGAAGCGATACATGACGCCGACAGCAAGCTCGGTGGCCTGGCGCGAGGGCATGGGGGCGTCGGTGATGATCTCCTCGCGAATGATCACCGCCTTGCCCGCCTCCTCGATGAAGATGGCCAGGGCGTTATTGAACAGATGGATGTATTGCACCATCACCTGCAAGCCCTCGCGCAGGTTGGGCTGATAGCTCAGCAGCAGGCTCACCTCGCCAAAGTCCGACAGCTGGCGATGCTCCGCCATGCGCAGCCCCAGGCTCTGGCAGTCGCCGGTGCGGGCGGTGAGCTCCAGCAAGTTGATGATGGTGGAGACCGGGATGCGCTGATTGGGCACATCCAGAATGGAGGCACTGAGGCCGGCTTGCGACAACAGGTGGGGGGTATTGAGGCCCAGTTGGCGGGCGACATCGAGGTAGTTGGTGAGGGTAGCGGCTCTGGCAAGAAGGGTCATGATGCAGTTCCCATGGCGACAGCTCATCTGCTGGTTGTTAACCGTTTTTTATCATTTCGCTTACATCATGGGAAGGCTTATTAACCTATCTGTTAGTCGCAGATCCCAGGGGGTGAGCTCGCTCACAGTCCGCTTCCGATGGCATCCAGGCCCAGCGATCGCCGCCTTGTCCGGCCGAGTCTCTGTCGCAAAAAGACAACTTCATGGCATCCAAGGTAAAGCAGCCGGGGGCCCGGCACCTTACTGTGGTCCCGATGTCATCCGGCCGTCGCCGGAGCGCCTGAACAGGGGAAGATACATGAAGGAATGTCAGCCCGAGGCCACCGTATTGATCGTGCCCGGCCTGCGTGAACACGTGGCGGATCACTGGCAGACCCTGCTCGCCGAGAGGCTTGACAAGGTGGTGACGGTGCCGCCGCTCGCCTCGGACAAGCTCAACTGCCAGGCCAGGGTCGAGGCCATCGAGTCGGCGATCGCCGCCATCGAGGGCCCGGTGATCCTGGTGGCCCACAGCGCCGGGGTGCTGATGGTGGCCCACTGGGCTGCCCAGTACGGCGCTGTCAGTCAGCCCAGGATAAAGGGCGCCCTGCTGGTGACGCCACCGGATCTGGATGCCGACTGGCCCTCCCACTATCCCAGCAAGGAGGCCATGGCGGCCGGCGGTTGGCACCCCTTGCCCCGTATGACGCTGCCGTTCCCGAGTCTGGTAGTGCTGAGTCACAACGATCCCCTGGCGAGCCCTGCGGCGGTGCGTGCCCTGGCCGGGGAGTGGGGGAGCGAGCTGGTGGATGCCGGGGCGGTGGGACACCTCAATCCGGCGAGCGGATTTGGCCCCTGGCCAGAGGCCGAGGCCTTGCTCGGGCGTCTCGACGCCCGCTAACTCAGATGGTGAGGGGAGACGGCTCCCCTGCGCCCAAACACGAATCGGAAGGAGTCCGTATGGTGAAGACAAGGATCATACCGCCAGCCCAGGGAGCCCATGCTTATCCCTTGCTGATCAAGAGCCTGCTGTTGTCCGGGGGGCGCCATCACCCGGGCCGGGAGATCGTCTACGCAGATCGGCTGCGCTACGACTACCGCACCCTCAATCAGCGCATCCACCGCCTCGCCAACCTGTTGACCGCCTCGGGCATTGGACCGGGGGACACGGTGGCCCTGCTGGACTGGGACAGCCACCGCTCCCTCGAGTGCTTCTTCGCGGTACCCATGATAGGCGCCGTGCTGCACACGGTGAATGTGCGCCTGTCGCCGGAGCAGATCGCCTTCACCATGCACCACGCCGAGGATCACCTGGTGCTGGTTCATGACGACTTCCTGCCCATGATGGACTCCATTCAGGAGAAGCTGCCCACGGTGCGCGGTTACATCCGGCTGACCGATGGGGAGTCGCCCTCTACCGGTTTGCCCCTGCTCGGGGAGTACGAGACGCTGCTGGCCGGGGCGGACGACCAGTTCGACTTCCCCGACTTCGACGAATATTCGGTGGCGACCCTGTTCTACACCACGGGCACCACCGGGGATCCCAAAGGGGTCTACTTCAGTCACCGCCAGCTGGTGCTGCACACCCTCAACGAGCTGGGCACCCTGGCGGCCCATGCGGGCCAGTCGCTGCTCTGCTCCGACGACGTCTACATGCCCATCACACCCATGTTCCACGTCCATGCCTGGGGCGTCCCCTATGTGGCGACCATGCTGGGGGTGAAGCAGGTCTACCCGGGGCGCTACGAGCCGAACAAGCTGGTCAAGCTCTATCGCGACGAAGGGGTGAGCTTCTCCCACTGCGTGCCGACCATATTGCAGATGATCCTGGACTGCGAGGAGGCCAGGCAGACCTCGTTCGAGGGCTGGAAGATGCTGCTGGGAGCCAGTGCGCTGCCGCTCGGGCTGGCGACCCAGGCGAGCCAGAAGGGGATACGGGTGCACGCCGGCTACGGCATGTCGGAGACCTGCCCGCTGTTGTGCGTGGTGCACCTCGCTCCCGAGGAGCTGGCGCTGCCCATGGCGGAGCAACTGCCGCTGCGGATCAAGACCGGAAAGCCCATCGGCCTGGTGGACTTGCGCATCGTCGATACCGAGGGCAAGGATCTGCCCCACGACGGTGAGGCCATGGGGGAGATAGTGGTGCGCGCCCCCTGGCTGGCCCAGGGCTACCTGAAGGAGCCCGCCAAGGGGGCTGAGCTGTGGGATGGCGGCTGGCTGCACACCGGGGACGTGGCCTCCATCACCCCGGACGGCACGGTGGAGATCAAGGACCGCATCAAGGACGTGATCAAGACAGGTGGCGAGTGGATAAGCTCGCTGGCGCTGGAGAGCCTCATCAGCGCCCATTGCGGGGTGCATTCGGTGGCCGTAGTGGGGGTGCCGGACGAGCAGTGGGGGGAGCGCCCGTTGGCCCTGGTGGTCGGCAAGGAGGGGACGAACCTGGATCCCCAGGCCATCAAGGCGCACCTGCAGGGGTTCGTCGACAGTGGTCGCATCAATCGCTGGGCCATTCCGCGCCAGATCCGCATAGTGCAGGAGATCCCCAAGACCAGTGTCGGCAAGGTGAACAAGAAGCTGATCCGGGAGCGCGAGTGCCATCCGGCGGTGGAGAACTGAGGGCGCCGTCATAGATCCAGAGGACGGCCTCTCAGTCATCCCCACTGTCTGAGGGGCCTTGTTGGCCGGGCTGCCATGGCTTGACTACGATAACTGAGTTATCACACAAGAGGCGTGCGCCATGAACAGAACCCAGATTCATCTCGTTGATGAAGAGGTGGATTTTCCGTCCAGTGAACAGTTGGTTTCCACCACGGATCTTCAGGGGGTCATTACTTATGCCAATGACCACTTCTGCCGGGTGGCGGGATACAGCAGGGCAGAGATGATAGGCCAGCACCACAACATGGTTCGCCACCCGGACATGCCCAAGGCCGCCTTTGCTGACCTCTGGGGCAAGCTCAAGCAGGGCAAACCCTGGCGCGGCATGGTGAAAAACCGCTGCAAGGATGGGCGTTACTATTGGGTGGATGCCTATGTCACCCCCATCTTCGAGCAGGGGCGGATCAATGGCTACCAGTCGGTCCGCAGTCGCGCCGCGCCGGAGATGAAAGCCGTGGCCGGGCGCACCTATGCCAGATTGAAGAGCGTGGAGCGGGGGGAGCGAAAGGGCGGATTGAGCCTGCGCCCTATGCGCCACGGGCTGGCCATCGTCGGTGTCTTGCTGATGCTGGCGGGGGGGAGCTATCTGATGGGGCCCTGGGGGCCGTTGTTCACTCTGTTGCCTCTCTTGTGGCTGGCCCTGATCTATCGTGACACTCTCATCACTACCCCCCGTTATCTGCGACAGCTCGCGGAGGAATATGACAGCCTGACCCGGCTCATCTATTCGGGGGAGGATGCCAGTGCTATTGCAGACTTCCACATCAAGCTGTTGCAGGCCAGGATCCGCACCGTCCTTGGACGAGTGGACGATGCGACCCTCTCCCTGCAGGATCTCGCGGTGCATCTGAAAACAGCCTCCAGCGAGGCGAGCGCCGACATCGCCGAACAGGATGTCCAGACCCAGCAGGTGGCGACGGCCATCACCGAAATGGCGGCGACAGCCCACGAGATTGCCCGCAATATCCTGGAGACGGACAACCAGATAGCCCAGGCCAAGGCGCACTGCCAACACACCGATCAGCAGCTGGAAGATACCCAGCACAGGGTGACGGAGCTGGCAACCCAGGCAGAGCATGCCTTCACGGCCGCCGTGGCACTGGCTGAGGAGTCGGATCGCATCGGTGTGCTGATGAGCGAGATCCAGGGCATTGCGGATCAGACCAATCTGCTGGCGCTCAACGCCGCCATCGAGGCTGCGCGGGCAGGGGAGCAGGGGCGAGGCTTTGCGGTGGTGGCGGACGAGGTGCGAACCCTCTCCACGCGCACCCACAAGGCGACCGAGCAGATCCAGAGCAGCATAGGCCAGATCCAGCGTACCTTGAACGGCTGGAAGGGAATGATGCAGCAGAACCTGCAACAGACCCAATCCTGCGTGACCCTGACCCGCCAGGGATCAGAGAGCCTGCATCAGGTGCTGGCGGAAATAGAACGGGTGGTGGACCTCTCGGCCCAGATCTCGACGGCGGCAGAGGAGCAGCAGGCGGTAGTGGAGGACATCAGCCGCAACGTCAACGCCATCTCCCAGCACTCCCACACCAACAGCAACAAGATGCAGGACATGGACGCCTCGAGCGACATCCTGCTCACCAAGGCTCGCCAGCTCAAATCCCTGGGGCAGACCTTCGGGTAAGAGCGGTCAGACTCATGCAATGCAGGAAGGCCACCCCTGGGGTGGCCTTCCTGTTTATTGGTTTCACGGGGGTATCGGATCTGTGTGCCGGGAGATGAGCCAGTCAGCCGGACTGCTCCGCCAGCGTGATGACGCGGCCACCCTTGTCACAATACATGGCCCTGTCGGCCTGGATGAGCCACTGCTCCGGGCTCCAGTCATGCTGGTAGTGGCTGACGCCGATGCTGATACCCACCTGCATCGGCTGGTCATTGACCACGAAGGGGGCCTGCATGGCCTGGCGGATCACGGCGGTGACCTCCTCTGCCTGACGGATATCGTAGCCCGGCAGCAGCAGGATGAACTCGTCCCCTGCCAAGCGGGCAAAATAGCACTGGTGGCCGATGGCGTCGTGGATCCGTCTGGCCAGCTGGCAGAGGATGGCATCCCCCTGGCTGTGGCCGAAGTTGTCGTTGATGCGCTTGAAGTCATCGAGATCGCAAAACAGCAGGCAGCCCGGATTGTCGCTTTGCACCTGGTGTTTCAATTGTTCCATCAGGCTCAGGCGATTGGGCAGCCCGGTAAGGGGATCGAGGCGGGCCAGTTGCAGTATCTCCTGCTCTCGCTGTTTGCGCAGGGCCACTTCCTGGTTGAGCCGCTTGTTGCTCATCAGAAGATAGAGGGAGAGCAGCAGGATGAGGCCACCAACACCCAGGCTCAGCAGGAACCAGGGTCGCCAGAAGCTCCACTGTTCTGAGGGAACCTGATAGAGAAAACGGGTCAGGGAGACCGGTTTGGCAAGGAGGCCTATCTCCACCAGCTGCTGCATGATGTGAGCGAAGCGATCCGGATTCATATACCCGATCTCCACATAGAGCGGCTGGATCATCTCCTTGCTCATCTGCAACTCGTATTCCATGTGGGCCTGGCTGCGGTTGACGCCATACTCCGTGCGCAGCAGGGCGATGGCTTCCTCGGGGTGGGTGAGGGCATAGCGCCATCCCTTGAGGCTGGCTGCACGAAAACGTGCCACCCGCTCCGGATTGAGCCGCTCCTGTGCCTGGGTGGTGAAGAGAATGTCGCTGTAGAAATCGATGCCGTAGTTGCGAGGGTTGATGACGGACACCGAGATGCCGCGCTCTTCCAGATAGAAGGGCTCATTGCTCAGATAGGCGTTGAAGATGTCTATCCGGCCGGCGATCAGATCGTCGATGTTGACCGAAGTGGGTACCGGGATGAGCTGGCGCTCGTGAAGCCCCTGATAGTAGAGGGTGGCCAGCAGTTCGGCATCCTGATGACCCGGAAACATCATGATCCGTTTGCCACGCATGTCCGCAACGGTGAGAATGCCGCTGTCGCGGCGTGCCAGGAAGATGGAGGGAGAGTGCTGGTAGACGCTGGCCAGCGCCAGCAGCGGCTTGCCCTGGGCGTAGTGGGTCAGCACCTCGGTGTTGCCGACGCCAAAGTCGGCGCGTCCGGCCAGCACCTCCTGAACCGGACTTATTCCCTTGCCACCTGGCCTTATCTCGACATCCAGACCAGCGTCGGCGTAATACCCCTTGGCCTTGGCCATGTGATAGCCCACAAACTGGGGCTGATGCAGCCAGCGCAACTGCAATACCACCTTCTCCGGCAGATCACGTGTCCGTTCACTGGCCTGGAGGGGCGAGAAGCAAGTGATGCCAAGCAACAACAGCCAAAACAGGCATTTTTTCATTCGTGCGATTCTTGTGCTGAGGGTCCATGAAGATGGCCTGCAGGCCTGCATTCAAGTTGTTAACAAATAACATTCTAAAGGGTTATACATGTACCGGATACAATTGCAGCACAAAGATTTCATGGTGATCAACAAGCGTCCGGGCATTGGCATGCACGATGATGCCGGCGAGCCGGGTCTCGTCAATCGGGTCAGAATGGATACCGGTCTTGACCTCTATCCGGTCCATCGACTGGACAAGATGACCTCTGGGCTGGTGCTGCTGGCCCGCACCCCCGAAGCGAATCGCGCCCTCAGCATGGCTTTCGCGGCGCGGGAAGTGAGCAAGCAGTATCTGGCCCTCTCCGATCGCAAGCCGAAGAAGAAGCAGGGCTGGGTGAAGGGGGACATGGAGAAAGGGCGAGGCGGCAGCTGGATGCTGAGCCGCACCCAGGATAACCCGGCCATCAGCTGGTTCGACTCCGTTTCGGTGCGCGAGGGGCTGCGTCTTTATCGCATCAAGCCCCGGACCGGCAAGACCCACCAGATCCGGGTGGCCTTGAAGAGCGTGGGAGCCCCCATCCTCGGGGATGAGCGTTACGGCGGCACGGCGGCGGATCGCGGTTATCTGCACGCCTGGCGCCTCGCCTTCACCCTGGCAGGTGAGAGCTTCGATCTCGTCTGTCCGCCCGATGAGGGGGCGCTGTTCCTCCTGCCCGAGTTGCATGCCGCCATCGCGGAGATCTCCGAATGAGCGCTGCAACCGCGAGAGTCCCAGCCCGCGGTTGGATCCTGGCCGACTTCGATGACACCCTGGCGCCGGATGACAGCCATGCGGGGTTGCTGCGTTTCATCTTGCGCCGCCGTATCTGGCCGCTGCTGCTGTGGCCACTGATGGCGCTCGGCGCCGTGATCTATCTGCTGCCAGGCCAGCGCAGTCGCGGCATTGCACTCATCTGGTGGGCCATCACCCTCGGGCTACCCCCCCTGGCCTGGCGCGCCCTGGTACGGCAGTACAGCCTGACCCGGCCCGGCCTGTATCGGGAGGCGCGAGCCCTCCTGACGGGGGAGGGGCACCGCTGCTGGGTTATCTCCGCCAGTCCCCGCGCCCTGGTCCGTGCCCAGCTCCATCGTCAACTGCCAAGGCCCCCTCACCGCATCATCGGCTCGCGGATGGGTTACCGTTTCGGCGGCCTGGTGCCGCGCTTCTATTGCCATGGCAGGCACAAGCTGCTGCCCGAGCTCCTGACCCTGGAGGCCGCACTCACCCTGAGTGACAGCTTGCACGATCTGCCCCTGCTGGAGTTGGGGGAGCAGGCCTGGCTCATCAACCCGCAAAGGACTCGATTGCTAAAAGCGAGGGCGGTGCTGCCCCATATCGAACCCCGTTATTGGTCGCTGTAAGGCAAAGCTGACAGCCTTGCGGGACGCTAACGAGCGCAGTGCAAGGTTGAGGCTGGGATGTCACATTTCATTTACATTTTTTGGCGCGGATCCCCGCCAAACTATCTGAACGCCGCCCCTTCTCATTCCCTGCGCTCGCCACTCTAATGAAACAAGTTGTTAACAATGCCGTGCGGGCTGCCTGTCGAGCCCTTGCGGCGTGAACCGTTTCGTTATCAGTTCATCGCAAGGAGCGCATCATGACCACCCCTTCTTCCCGTACTCACACCATCAACCCCCTTGGCACCGACGGGTTTGAGTTCGTCGAGTACACGGCGCCGGATCTCAAGGGCATTGCGGCCCTCAAGGCGCTGTTCGTCTCACTGGGCTTTGCCGAAGTGGCCAAGCACAGGCACAAGCAGTGCTGGCTCTATCGCCAGGGGGACATCAACTTCGTGGTCAATGCCGAGCCCCACTCCCAGGCGGAGGAGTTTGCCCGGGCCCATGGTCCGAGCGTGTGCGGCATGGCGTTTCGGGTGAGCGATGCCGGCCGTGCCCAGCAGTACGCCATCGGCCAGGGGGCCAAGCCGTTTGTGGGCAAAATCGGCCCCATGGAGCTCAACATCCCCGCCATCTACGGCATCGGCGAGAGCACCCTCTCCTTTGTCGATCGCTATGGCGATCGGGGCTCCATCTATGACGTGGACTTTATCTTCTACCCCGACTGGCAGGCCCGCATGGCCGAGGTGGACGCGGGGCTCTATGAGATCGACCACCTGACCCACAACGTCCATCGCGGCAACATGAACCTCTGGTCGAATTTCTACGAGCGGATCGGCAACTTCCGGGAAATCCGCTATTTCGACATCGAGGGCAAGCTGACCGGATTGCACTCGCGCGCCATGACGGCCCCTTGCGGCAAAATTCGCATTCCCATCAACGAGTCGGCGGACGACAAGTCCCAGATAGAGGAGTACCTGCGCCAGTACAAGGGGGAGGGGATCCAGCACATCGCGCTCGCCTCTGCCGACATCTATCACACCATCCGCACGCTCAGAGGGCGGGGAACCGGCTTCATGCCGACGCCGGACACCTACTACGAGAAGGTGGACAGCCGGGTGGCGGGTCATCAGGAGGATCTGGCCGCGCTGAAGACGCTGCGCATCCTCATCGACGGCTCGCCGACGAAGGACGGCATCCTGCTGCAGATCTTCACCGACACCGTCATCGGTCCCGTGTTCTTCGAGATCATCCAGCGCAAGGGCAACGAGGGCTTTGGTGAGGGCAACTTCCAGGCATTGTTCGAATCCATCGAGCTGGATCAGATCCGCCGTGGCGTGCTGGACGGATCCACGCAAGGGGAGGTGAACAGTGCCGCGCAGGGCCAGAAAAACGGAGAACCGAGCGATGCGTAACTGGATAAGCTTCCCCCATCGGGAGGGAACCCACTCCCGCCAGGCCCATGCCGATCTGCCGGAGCAGGCCATCTATGAGCGCGAACTGGGGCGCTCGGGCTTCTTCGGTCCGGCCACCCACATGCACCACAAGCATGCTCCAACCGACTGGGTCAACTGGGAAGGGCCGCTTCGGCCACGGGCGTTTGATCTGAACGATCTGCAGGAGGAGGTGAGCTCCCTCTCCCCCTGGGTGATGCCGGATATCCTCAGCAACCCCCACTGCCGCTACCGCATCTGGCGCCTGCATGAGCCCATGCCGTTTCTGGTGCGAAACGCCGATGGCGACGAGCTCCTGTTCATTCACGAGGGGAGCGGCGAGTTCTACTGCGACTACGGGCACCTCATCTTGAGAGATGGCGACTATGTGGTGATCCCCCGTGGCACCATGTGGCGCATCGAGCCCACCGCGCCCCTCTTCATCCTGATGATCGAGGCGACGGAAGACAGTTATCAGCTGCCGGACAAGGGACTGGTGGGCAATCACGCCATCTTCGATCCGGCGGCCCTGGACGTGCCCGCCATCAACGAGCGCTTCCTGGCCCAGCAGGATGAAAACCCCTGGTCGCTGCAGATCAAGCGCCACGATCAGGTCTCGGTCGTCACCTGGCCGTTCAACCCGCTGGATGCACAAGGGTGGCACGGGGACTTGTGCGTGGTGCGCCTCAACTGGCGGGATATCCGCCCGCTGATGAGCCACCGCTACCACCTGCCTCCCTCGGCCCACTCCACCTTCGTGGCGAGCCGTTTTGTCATCTGCACCTTCGTGCCGCGTCCCATCGAGAGCGACCCAGGTGCCCTGCGGGTGCCTTTCTACCACAGCAATGACGACTTCGACGAAGTGCTCTTCTACCACGCCGGGGACTTCTTCAGCCGGGACAACATCAAGCGGGGCATGGTCACCTTCCACCCTGCCGGCTTCACCCATGGTCCCCATCCCAAGGCCTTTGCGGCGGGGCTGGCCCATGCCAAGACCTTCACCGACGAGGTGGCGGTGATGCTCGACACCCGTGATGCCCTGGTCGTCGGCCCGATCTGCGAAGGGGTCGAACACCCCGGTTATGTTACCAGCTGGCAGCGTCCAGAGATGCTCGGCAAATAAGGAATTCGATATGAAATTGGCAACCCTGAACAATGGCAAGCGCGACGGCGCCCTGGTGGTGGTGAGCCGCGATCTGGCGCGCGCCGTCCACGTGACGACCATTGCCCCGACCCTGCAGTCGGCCCTCGACCAGTGGGGCGAAGTGGCGCCGCAATTGGCGAAGGTTTATCAGCGACTCAACGAGGGCGCCTGCCCCGACGCCTTCCCCTTCGATGAGGAGGCGTGCCTCTCCCCGCTGCCTCGCGCCTACCAGTGGATTGACGGCAGTGCCTACGTCAATCACGTGGAGCTGGTGCGCAAGGCGCGCGGCGCCGACATGCCAGAAAGCTTCTGGCACGATCCCCTGATGTATCAGGGCGGCTCTGACAGCTTCCTGCCGCCCCGTGGCCCCATCGTGATGGGCTCCGAGGAGTGGGGTATCGACTTCGAGTCGGAAGTCGCCGTCATCACCGACGACGTGCCCATGGGCACCTGTTCGCAGGGGGCGGCGAGCCACATCAAGCTCTTGATGCTGGTCAACGACGTGAGCCTGCGCAACCTCATCCCCGGGGAGCTTGCCAAGGGCTTCGGCTTCTTCCAGTCCAAGCCCTCCAGCAGCTTCTCGCCGGTGGCCATCACCCCGGACGAGCTGGGGGATGACTGGCGCGATGGCAAGGTCCACCTGCCCCTGGTGACCCACCTCAACGGCGCCCTGTTCGGGCAGCCCGACGCCGGGGTGGACATGACCTTCAACTTTGATGAGCTGATTGCCCATGCCGCCAAGACAAGGCCGCTCGGGGCGGGCTGCATCATCGGCTCGGGCACCGTATCCAACTACGACAGAAGCCGGGGATCCTCCTGCCTTGCCGAGCGGCGGATGCTGGAAATTATCGAGTCAGGTCAAGCCACTACACCCTTTCTGCGCTTTGGTGATACAGTGTCCATCGCGATGCAGGATCGCAACGGGATGAGTCTGTTTGGCACCATTTTGCAGCGGGTCACGCAAGCAACGGCCGAGCGGGCGAGCTAGGAGAGCCCGACACCTGGAGGGGCGGGCGACACGGCAGGTGGCAGACACCTGCCACCACAGGGACACACTATGCTGCAGTTGTTTGGATATTGGCGCTCATCGGCCAGCTTTCGCGTGCGTTTGGTACTGCAACTCAAGGGGCTCGATTATGAGCAGCACCCGGTCAACTTGCGGCAGGGTGAGCAGAAGGAGAAGGCCTACCGCCGGGTCAATCCCCAGGGGCTGGTGCCGTTTCTCGTGGACGATGACGTGCATCTGGGTCAGTCGGTGGCCATCATGGAGTACCTCGACGAGACCTATCCCGCCTACCCCCTGATGCCGTCTGCCCCCATCGAACGTGCCCGGGTGCGCCAGATCGTCAACATGATCGCCTGTGACACCCACCCCCTCAACAACCTGCGCGTGCTGCACTACCTGGAGCAGGAGCTGGGGCAGAGCAAGATGGCGCGGGATGCCTGGTATCGCCACTGGATTGACGAGACCTTCACCGCGCTGGAACAGCTTCTCATGACCACCGCCGGCATCTATTGCGTGGGCAACGAGGTCACCCTGGCGGACTGCATGCTGGTGCCCCAGGTCTACAATGCCCGCCGCTTTGACATGACCCTGGATGACTACCCCACCATTGCGCGCATCGTCGCCAACTGCGAGCAGTTGCAGGCCTTTATCAAGGCTGCCCCCGCCAATCAGCCGGATGCCCAGCCCTGAAGCTGTGCAGACCGGGCCAGCGCGTTGGCCCGGTCTGCCGTCTCTTTCCTTGCCCGGGTTATCTTGCTCGCCTCAGGGCGTGCCATTGGCCCCATAGCGTCGAAACCCCGGCCGCTCTTTCAGTCGCTGGTAGTAGTCGTCCACGGCGGGTAGCGACGGGCGATCATAGGGCGTCTCCAGCCAGCGGTTGACTGACAGCCCGATGGGAATGTCTGCCAGCGAGAAGTGCGGACCGGCCACATATCCTCCGGTTGTTTGAAGCTGTCTCTCCAGGATCTCCATGCAGTGAGACCACTGCAGGCAAGCTGCATGAAGGGCCTGATGGTCTTGATGCTGGGGGGAGCGCCTCACCAGCGACAGGAAGGCGTAGCGCCAGGCGGTGTTCAAGTCCGATGCTTGCCAGTCAATCCATTGATCGACCCGAGCCCTGGCTCTCGCCTCGGCGGGATAGAGTGCATTGGCACCATGGCGCGTCGCCAGGTAGCGGATGATGGTGTTCGACTCCCACAGCGTAAAATCCTCATCCTGAATGACGGGCACCATGGCATTGGGGTTGAGCGCCAGAAACGCCGGGGTGTCCGTGGGTCTGAAGCCGGATCCCCACTCCTCCAGCTCGAAGGGGAGGGTCAGCTCGGCGCAGGTCCACAGTACCTTGCGCACATTGATTGACGACGCCTTGCCCAGTATTCGCAACATCTTTTTCGTCCTTGTCCGGGGTGATGGATGGCCTGTTTGTCGCAGACATGCCACTCCCTGTTTGCGTAGCCATCAGGGCCCTGCACTGTCACTGACCGTGCGGGGCCCTGTTTTATTGACTGGCGAGTCAGCCGTGGGTGGTCCTTGGCTGGAAATAGGCGATAAATTTGCCGAGTTTCTCCCCGTCGTAACTCTTCCCCTTCTCCAGCAGCCCGGTGTTGAAGGACTCGAGCAGCCTGCCCTTGGCATCCAGCACGTAGAAGTGGGGCACCCCCAGATACTCGGGGTAGGCTTTCAGGAAGGATTCATTCTTGTTCTGCTCGCTGACGTTCACCTTGACCACCACGAAGGTGCGGTTGAGCTGGCCGGCGAGATCGGGTTCCCGGTCCAGAAAGCGGTTCATCTCCTGGCACCAGCCGCACCATTCGCCCCCCACCAGCAGCAGGACTTTCTTGCCCTCGGCACTGGCCTTGGCGGTAGCGGCGGCGAGATCGCGGGCCGGATCCCGCGTCTCGTCATAACCCTGGCTGTAATCGGGCAGGCTCTGACTCCAGAGGTGGTCGCCCGCGTAGGCGGCGCCATTGAAAAGGAGGGTGCCCAGCATCAGGGGCAGTAACAGTCGTTTCATGGTCTCTTCCTTGTGTCGTTATCTTTGCTTCCAGGCGCAGACAATGTGACACGAGGCGTTTCCTGCGCCAAGCCGCAAACAGGGAAGGGGAAGGCAAAAAGCGGCAATGGAATGGCAGAAAACAACAAAGCCCCTCGAGAGGGGCTTTGTATTCAGGTCAGGGGCGATCAGTAACCCTGCTGGTGGACGTCCATCACGGCGCGACCGGAGGGGTCGGCCATCTCCTTGAACTTGGCATCCCATTCGAGCGCGGTCGGGGTGGAGCAGGCGACCGACTTGCCGTAGGGCACGGTGCGGGCGGCGGACTCCAGCGGGAAGTGCTCGTCGAAGATGGCGCGGTAGTAGTACGCCTCCTTGGTGAGCGGGGTGTTGACGGGGAAGCGGAACGCCGCGGCCTCGAACATCTGATCCGTCACCTCTTCCTCGACCATGGCTTTGAGGCTGTCAATCCACGAATAGCCCACGCCGTCGGAGAACTGCTCCTTCTGACGCCACGCCACTTCGTGGGGGAGCAGATCCTCGAAGGCTTCCCGCAGGATGTGCTTCTCGATCTTGCCCTTGCCGCACATCTTGTCGGCGGGATTGAGGCGCATCGCCACGTCCATGAACTCCTTGTCGAGGAAGGGCACGCGGCCTTCCACGCCCCAGGCGGCCATGGACTTGTTGGCCCGCAGGCAGTCATAGAGGTGCAGGGAGGCGAGCTTGCGCACGTTCTCCTCGTGGAACTCACGGGCGTTGGGGGCCTTGTGGAAGTAGAGGTAGCCGCCGAACAGCTCGTCGGAGCCTTCGCCGGAGAGCACCATCTTGATCCCCATCGCCTTGATGTAGCGCGCCATCAGATACATGGGCGTGGAGGCGCGGATGGTGGTGACGTCATAGGTCTCGAGGTGATAGATGACGTCCCGCAGGGCATCCAGCCCTTCCTGCACGGTGAAGTGGATCTGGTGGTGGATGGTGCCCAGGTGATCGGCCACCTTGCGGGCGGCGGCGAGATCCGGCGACCCTTCCAGGCCGACGGCGAAGGAGTGCAGCTGGGGCCACCAGGCTTCGCTCTTGCCATCGTCTTCCACCCGGCGGGCGGCATAGAGCTTGGTGATGGCGGAGATGACGGACGAATCCAGACCACCGGAGAGCAGCACGCCATAGGGCACGTCGCACATCAGCTGGCGCTTGACCGCCGCTTCCAGGGCGGCTTTGAGCTCGGCCTTGTCGCTGACGTTGTGCTCGACCGGCGCGTATTCCATCCAGTCCCGTTTGTACCAAGTTTTAAGCTCGCCATCCTTGCTCCACAGGTAGTGTCCCGGCGGGAAGGTCTCGACGCTCTTGCAGACCGGCACCAGCGCCTTCATCTCGGAGGCGACGTAGAAGTTGCCGTGTTCGTCGCGGCCGGTATAGAGGGGGATGATCCCCATGTGGTCGCGACCAATCAGGTAGGCATCCTGCTCGGCGTCATAGAGGATGAAGGCGAAGATGCCGTTCAGTTCGTCCAGGAACGCCGGGCCTTTCTCCTTGTAGAGGGCCAGCAGCACTTCACAGTCGGAGTGGGTCTGGAACTGGAAGTCGACCTTGAGGTTCTTCTCCAGCTCCTTGTGGTTGTAGATCTCGCCGTTGACGGCCAATACGTGCGTGCGCTCGGGGTTGTAGAGAGGCTGTGCGCCGTTGCCCGGATCGACGATGGCCAGGCGCTCGTGCACCAGGATGGCCTTGTCGGAGCTGTAGACGCCGGACCAGTCAGGCCCGCGGTGACGCAGTCGCTTGGACATCTCCAGGGCCGATTTGCGCAGGGCAGTGGCGTCGGTCTTGATGTCCAGAATGCCGAAAATAGAACACATTGGCGGTAATCCTCTTGATTTTTATATGAGCCCCCCACGTTTGGGCTCGAAATTCCATTTACATTCCTCGCCAATCACAATGCCTAGCGGAAAACCCTTTTGCAAGCGGGAAAACCGCAGAAAATCATGCCGTAAGCGTCAAGTTGCGCCAGGGAATGGCGGCCGTTCGGCCGCCTGAAGAGAGAGGGTCAGGGTTGACGTGCGCGTCAAGTCGCGGCGGGTTCGAAGATCACATAGAGCTTGCGGCAAGGGGTGAGGGTCTCCCACTGCCCGACAAACCCGGCGGGAATGACGAACTGATCCCCCGGTTTGAGGTGCAGCCGGCCGCCCTGCTCGTCGTGGATCACCGCCTCCCCTTCCAGCATCTGGCAGTATTCGTGTTCGGTATAGTGAACGGCCCAGCAGCCCGGCTCGCAAGCCCAGAAGCCCACGTGAAACTGCTGGCTCGGGTCGGAGTAGTGGTTCCATGCCGTCTGGCTCGGCGTTCCGGCCCTGATGCGCTCGGGGGCGGGCATCAGCGGGGTGGGGGAGACAGTGTGCTTGTCCAGCAGGATCCAGTCGTTCAGGCTCTTCATGGTGCGTCCTTGAGTGGCGAAGGAGCATCCTGCTCCCGTTTAGTTTGTTTAACGATGTTGCGCTTACGTTAAACGAAACGGGCCCCCTTTGCCAAGGGGGCCCGTGCAGGCTGAAGGCTACCGGAAGGGCGGCACCCGGGATCAGACGATGTCGATGTCCACCACGGAGTCGAAGATGTGGTTCGGTCGAAACGGCATGCGGTCGATGTCCGCCACCTTGCTCACCCCGGAGAGCACCAGCACCGTCTCGAGACCGGCCTGGAAGCCCGCCAGGATGTCGGTGCGCAGGTTGTCGCCGATGATGATGGTGTCGTCGGAGTGAGCCTCCATCCGGTTGAGGGCCGCGCGAATGATCCAGGCGCTCGGCTTGCCGACATAGAAGGGCTTCTTGCCGGTCATCCGCTCGATGGGGGCACACAGGGCGCCGCAGGCCGGGTACATCAGGGGGCCGTGGGTATCGGGGTTGGTGGCGATGAAGCGGGCCCCCTGATCCACGAACTTGGCGCCCTGCTGCATCATGGTCCAGTTGTAGTTGCGGGTCTCCCCCACCACCACGAAGTCGGGGTCTATGTCGGTGATGGTGAAGCCGGCCTTGTAGAGCTCGTGGGTCAGGGCCCCTTCGCCAATCACATAGGCCTTCTTGCCATCCTGGCGCTTGAGAAAGTCGGCGGTGCCCATGGCGGAGGTGTAGAAGCACTCCTCGGGCACCTCTATTCCGGCGGATCGGAAGCGGTTTTGCAGATCTTTCTGGGTCTGGGCCGGGTAGTTGGTGAGGAACAGGAGCTTGCTGCCCTGCTCCAGCAGGCGGTGGACGAAGCGGTCGGCGCCGGGAATGAGATCGTTGTTGTGCAGGATGACGCCGTCAATGTCACAGATGACGTTTTTCTTCATGAATTCTCCTTGTAGGGCGCAAGAGCGGGGACAGGGCATCCCTCTGTTCGTCTCTTCAATCGGTTATGGTTTTTGTGCCGCCATTATAAGGCCCTTTGATGACAAGTCTCCTCCGGCGGGCCAGATGGGTGCACAATGAAGGCGAAGGGAGGGCGCCGCCCCGGTGGTGCCCGCACGGAGTCTGACGATGGAGCCGTCATCATGGAGCACTTTATTGCCGACTTGCCCAAGCTGGAACTGCACCTGCATATCGAGGGGACCCTCGAACCCGAGCTGATGTTCGCCATCGGCCAGCGCAACGGGGTGGCGCTGCCCTGGCCCGATGTCGACAGCCTGCGCGCCGCCTATGAGTTCGACGGCCTGCAATCCTTCCTCGATCTCTACTACCTCGGTGCCAGCGTGCTCATCCACGAACAGGACTTCTTCGACCTCACCTGGGCCTATCTCGAGCGCTGCGTTGCCGATCACGTGGTGCACGTGGAGATCTTTTTCGATCCCCAGACCCACACCGCCCGCGGGGTGCCTTTTGCCACCGTGCTGGGGGGCATCGAGCGGGCGTTGCAGGCTGGCGAAGCAGCCTTTGGCATCAGCTGGCGTCTTATCATGAGCTTCCTGCGCCACCTGAGTGAAGAGGCGGCATTCGCCACCCTGGCAGAGGCCACGCCGCACCAGGCGCGCCTGCACGGGGTCGGCCTCGATTCGGGGGAGCAGGGCAACCCGCCCAGCAAGTTTGCACGGGTTTTTGCCCGGGCCAGGGAACTGGGGCTGCCGGTGGTGGCCCACGCGGGGGAGGAGGGACCTGCGGACTACATCTGGCAGGCGATCCGGGAGCTCGGGGTGCAACGCATCGATCACGGGGTGCGCTGCGTCGAGGATCCCGCGCTGCTGAGCTATCTGGCGGATACCCGGTTGCCCCTCACCGTCTGCCCGCTCTCCAACGTGCGCCTCAGGGTGTTTGACCAGATGGCCCACCACAATGTGCTGAGGCTGCTGGAGCAGGGGCTCTGCGTCACCGTGAACTCCGACGATCCCGCCTATTTCGGGGGATACCTGGGGGCCAACTTCCAGGCCCTGGCCGACGGGCTTGGCGCCAGCCAGGAGCAGCTGTGCCGCCTCAGTCTCAATGCCGTGGAGGCGAGCTGGCTGAGCCTTGCGGACAAGGTGCGCCTGACCCGGGACATTCGCCTCCATGCCGCCCTGCACGGGGTGAGCCTGCACTGAGCAGGCCGCCTTGCACACCTTGAATGGAGGAGGCCCGCCATGGCGGGCCTCTTTGTGCCATCGTTGGGCGGGTATCAACCCACCCGCACCAGATACTTCTCCCCTTGTCCCTCCTGCTTGACGCGGGTGAGCAGGGCGGGCAGGGCGTCGAAGTTGCCCACCACCAGCGGCGGCAGGGTCAGCTCGCCGCTCGCCATCTGCGCCATCATGGCGACACCGGCCGCTACCAGACGGCTCCACTGCTTGTCCGAGCCAAAGGCGTGCTGGGCGCCGAGGGCAATCTCGTGCAATGAGTGGCAATGGCTAAAGGCGGGCAGCGGGTTGCGCGCGATGCGCCCGAGCACCGTCACCATGTGGCCGTAATAGCCAAGGGCAGGCAGCAAGGCTTCTGCCTGCTGGCTGGAGACCAGATCGATGATCCCCTCGAAGGGTTCACCGCCGTTGGCGGCCTGCAACTGGGCCAGCCAGTCGGGATCCCGATAGTCCGCCACCCCCTGCACGCCTAGCTGTTTGAGCCACTGGTGGTGGCGCGGGCTGGCGCTGGCAAAGACGCGGGCCCCCTGCTTAAGGGCAAGTTGCACCGCGAAGCGGCCGACACTGCTGCCAGCCCCCGTGATGAGCAGGGCCTCCCCGTGCAGGTGCGGCAGCTTGGCCAGTGCCTGCCAGGCGGTGAGGCCGGGGCAGGGGAGCGCGGCGGCCGCCTCGTCGCTCAGGGCATCGGGCACCGGCATCAGGGCGCGAGCCGGCACCAGGGTGTGGCGGGCAAAGCTGCCGCCGTGGCGCAGGTCGGTGTGATAGGCGACCCGGGTGCCGGGGCGCAGGTGGGTGACGTTGGCCCCCAGCGCCACCAGGGTGCCCATGCCATCGACGCCGGGCACATGGCCTGGCTGCCAGTGGGGATGACCCTGTTCGATGAGTTTCCAGTCCACCGGATTGAAGGCGATGATCCGGTTGGCGACGAGGACCTCGTCGGGCCCGGGGGTGGGGAGCGCTTGCCGGGTGAGAGTGAGCTGGTCCGGTTCGCCGGGGGCGTGCCAGCACCAGGCCTGGGTATGGTTCATGGTGACTCCTTGGATGAGAGGGGTGGGTGCCCTGATTGAATCACATGGCGTAACAATGCCTTGGGTTGTTGTTGCACTGGCAAGACAACAAGGCGAGCCCCCTGTTGGAGGGCCCGCCCGGTAAGGCGTTCGGCGCCAGCCGCCTTATGCCCGCTCTGCCCCATAGACGGGGTAATCGGTCAGCCCTTTCTCGCCGCCGCCAAACAGGGTGGCGGGATCGTGGGGGGCGAACGGATGGCCGTGGCGCAGGCGGTTCGGCAAGTCGGGGTTGGCCACGAAGGGGCGACCGAAGCCAATCATGTCGGCCCAGCCTGCCTCGATGGCGGCGCGGGCGCGTTCCCCATCGTACTTGCCGGCGTAGATGAGGGTGTTGGGGAAGGCATCGCGCAGCCCCTGCTTGAAGCTCTCCGCCATCAGGGGGGCGTCGTCCCAGTCCGCTTCGGCGACGTGCAGATAGACCACGCCGAGCTGGCCCAGCAGGCGCGCGGCGGCCAGGT
Organism: Aeromonas sp. WP2-W18-CRE-05; assembly: GCF_014168615.1. Taxonomy (NCBI): domain Bacteria; kingdom Pseudomonadati; phylum Pseudomonadota; class Gammaproteobacteria; order Aeromonadales; family Aeromonadaceae; genus Aeromonas; species Aeromonas sp. WP2-W18-CRE-05. The sequence continues at coordinate 2,048,488 of NZ_AP021917.1, forward strand.
AGGTCTCCTGGGGATTGGCATCCACGGTGCCGTTGAGGGTGGTGAGCGGCGCAAGGCGTACCCCGACCCGGTCGGGACCGATCTCGTCACTGACCGCCTCGGTCACCTCTTTGAGGAAACGCAGCCGGTTTTCGAGCGAACCGCCATAGCTGTCGGTGCGGGTATTGGACTCGGAGTCGAGGAACTGGTTGATGAGGTAGCCGTTGGCGGCGTGCAACTCGATGCCGTCAAAGCCCGCTTCCATGGCGTTGCGGGCGGCCCGGCGAAACTGCCCCACCACGGCGTCGATGTCGGCCTGGGTCATGGCGCGCGGGGTGACGGTCTCCACAAACCCCGGGGCATCGCTGCCGTTGTCGACGAACACCTTCACTCCCTTGGCCTGGATGGCGGAGGAGGAGAGGGGCTGGGCGCCGCCGATGTTGTCAGGATGGGTGACCCGGCCCACGTGCCAGAGCTGGGCGAACATGATGCCACCCTCGGCGTGGACGGCATCGGTTACCTGCTTCCAGCCTGCCACCTGCTCGGCGCTGTGGATGCCCGGCGTCCAGGCGTAGCCCTTGCCCAGGGGATCTATCTGGGTGCCTTCGCTGATGATGAGGCCGGCCCCGGCACGCTGGGCGTAGTAGGTCGCCATCATGGCGTTGGCCACGTCCCCGGGCTGGCTGGCGCGGGAGCGGGTCATGGGGGGCATGACGATGCGGTTGGCAAGGTGCAGCTGGCCGAGGCGAAGGGGGCAGAACAGGGGATCGTGGTGCATGATGGATTCCTCAATCTTTGGGAGTGAGGTGACTCTAAAGGGGATTTTTATTGTGAAAAAGAGGGGGTATTGCAGAAGAGAATTGCCGTTATCGCAGCAATGGCGCGGGAGGGGCCTGGCTCGCGCCAGAAAAAAGAGGGCCAAAGGCCCTCTTTTGCTGCATTGCCACCGATGATCAGGGGGAGAGTGGGGTGACCCGTACTCGCTCGATGCGCCGCTCGCTCACGGCCATGACCTCGAAGCAGAACTGGCCGAGGTGCAACTGCTGACCGACGTCGGGCAGGCTGCCGAAGTGGGAGAGCAGCATGCCCGCCAGGGTCACGTACTCGTCGCTCTCGCTCACCAGCCCGTCGCAGTTCAGTGTCTGCTCCACCTGATGGATGTTGGTGGTGCCGTGGATGAGCCAGTGCTCGCCCTCGCGCACCACATCGGGGGTCTCGTCCTCGTCCGGCAGCTCGCCGACGATGGCCTCCAGCAGATCGTGGTTGGTGACCAGCCCCTGGATGACGCCGAACTCGTCCGCCACCAGAATGAGGCTGCCCCTGGCCTGGCGCAGCTCCGCCAGCAGCCGGATCACGTTGATGGTCTGGGGCACGATGACGGGCTCGTTCTGTCTGGCAAGCGCTGCCAGGGATTGCCCCTCGTTGAGGGCAAACAGCAGATCCCGAGCCTTGACCACCCCGATGATCTCGTCCAGCTCCCCGTCACAGACCGGGAACAGGCTGTGGGGGGCCCGTTGCAGCAGGGCGCGGATCTCGTCCTCGCTGTCGCTCACGTCGATCCACTCCATCTCGGAGCGCGGGGTCATGATGGTGCGAATGGAACGCTCGGCCAGCGACAGCACGCCGCTCACCATGTAACGCTCCTCTTCACCGAAACCGGGGGGCAGGGGCTGAGCCTGCACCTCTTCTTCGTCCTCCTGCGGGTGGGCTGAGCGCTTGTTCCCCCCCATCAGCTTGAAGATGGCGGCGGTGGTGCGCTCGCGCAGGGGCTGGCGCGCCTCATGGCGCAGGGCACTGCGCTGGGCGAGCTGGTTGAAGAACTCGATGAGCACCGAGAAGCCGATGGCCGCGTAGAGGTAGCCCTTCGGAATGTGGAAGCCGAAGCCCTCCGCCACCAGGCTGAAGCCGATCATCAAGAGGAAGCTCAGGCAGAGCACCACCACAGTGGGATGGGCGTTGACGAAGCGGGTCAGGGGCTTGGAGGCGAGCACCATCACTACCATGGCGATGGTCACGGCCGCCATCATGACGCCGAGGTGATCCACCATGCCGACGGCGGTGATGATGGAGTCCAGGGAGAAGACCGCATCCAGCACCAGGATCTGGGCGATCACCACCCCGAACCCGGCATAGACGCCGGTGCCGCCTTGCTCCTCGGGCTTGGCCTCGAGTCGCTCATGCAGCTCGGAGGTGGCCTTGAACAGCAGGAAGAGGCCGCCTCCCATCAGGATGAGATCCCGACCGGAGAAGGGGTGATCCCAGATGTGCAGCAGAGGAGCCGTGAGGGTGACCAGCCATGACATGATGGTGAGCAGTCCCAGGCGCATCAGCAGGGCCAGGGAGAGACCGATGATGCGCGCCTTGTCCCGCTGGGCGGGGGGCAGTTTTTTCACCAGGATGGCGATGAAGACCAGGTTGTCTATCCCGAGAACGATTTCCAGGATGATCAGGGTAAGCAGACCGACCCAGATTGACGGGTCCAGCAAGAATTCCATGTGATTGACCTCAATGAAGACAGATGCAGTGAATCGTGGTCACGGCGTGGCCGTGGTGACGGAGACGATCGCTTCAGAGGCGTTGGTTGAGCAGGTACAGATAGGCTTTGATGGGAAAAGACGAAGGGCTACTTCGGGGATTGTCCATGATGGGCAATAAAACCTCGGGTCAAAAGTGAGCCCTGATGATAACGGGAATCCCGTATTTGGCAAGAGGGGGCGGGCAGCGCAGGGGGAAGGTTCGCTCGCCCAGCGGGGCGACAGGAGCGGGCGGAGCTTGCCAGGCAAGCCCCGCCTTGCGGCTTACAACCAGCGTTTTTCCCGGGTGAAGCAGACCGAGAGCCAAGCGTCTCCCAGGGTGTCGCCGAGGCGAGACCAGAGCTCCTGGCGCAGGGCATCCTGGCGTTCGACGGGCCACTCCTGGCCGGGGGCCACCAGGATGTTGAGCTCGAGATCGAAGCGGCGGCCGCTTTTTGCCAGGTGGCTGTAGCACTCGACCCCATGGCGCAGGCGCAGGGCCTCGACTTCGCTTGCCACCAGCCGGGAGACATCCCCCTTGGGGGCAATCTTCAGCACTTCCCGCAGGTTGCGACCGAGCACCTTGATGGGGATGAGGGTGGCACACAGGGCCAGCAGCGAGACCAGCACCGGGTCTATGTAGCGGTTGTAGTGGCCGTAACCCAGGGTATCGAGCCCGATGGCGACCAGAAAGCCGATGAGCAGGGTGGCGCTGAGCAGGGTATCCACCAGCCACTCCTTGGAGTCCACCCGCACCAGCTCGGAGTTGACCCGCTCGGCCACGTCGGCCTCGATGAGATAGAGGATGCCGCAGAAGAAGGTGGAGACGACGGCATAGATGAGGGCGTGGCCGAGATCGATCTCCCGTCCTCCTGCCAGAAGGGAGGTGATGCCGCCATAGAGGGCACCGAGGCAGAGCAGCAGAATGATGGCGCCGTTGATGACGTTGGCGATGGGTTCGAAGTGGGCGTAGCCGTATTGGAAACGGGCGTCGGAGGGGCGGGTAACCAGGTAGGCGGTGATGAGCCCAAGGCCCGTCATGCCCATGCTGAACAGGGTGAAGATGCCGTCCAGCATGATGGCGTTGGAACCGACGAACAGACCATAGCCGATCCCGAAAATGGCAAAGGTGATGCAACCAAACAGCGACAGGGTCAGCGCCTGTTTTTCGGTGCGAATAAGCGTACTGATAACATGGCTGTAGTGAGCCATAAAAGTCCTCCTTTCAAATGGTGAAGATTGCGCGCGCAAGCGGTTTTCTAGCTGATATACTGCCCGCTCACATGTGAGCGGACTGGTTCGGACACCCGCAAAGAGGCAGGTCCGAACGGTCGTTGTCGCCGGAATGCCGGCATCAAGCAAAGGATGGGAACAAGGATTCATGATCCCGAGACTCGATTACCAGGACAGTTTGTCACCTACAACCCTGCAGTTTCTTGAGTTGCTGGCGCGATCAGCATTTCGTGGTGATATCGAAAAGTCTTATGCAAGCCGGTTGGCGATGGCGACGGATAACAGCGTCTATCAGGTCGTACCTCAGGCGGTTCTCTATCCGCGCAGCGCGGATGACATAGCGGTGATGCTCAAGCTGGCCCAGGGGCCCGAGTACGCGACCTTGAGTTTCTTCCCTCGCGGCGGCGGTACCGGCACCAATGGCCAATCCTTGGGCGGCGGCATTATCGTCGATCTCTCGCGCCATATGAACCAGATCATGGAAATTAATCTGGAAGAGGGTTGGGTGCGGGCCCAGGCAGGAGTGGTCAAAGACCAGCTCAACGCCTTTTTGAAGCCCCACGGCTACTTCTTCTCGCCGGATCTCTCCACTTCCAACCGGGCCACCCTGGGGGGCATGGTCAACACCGATGCCTCGGGGCAGGGCTCCTTGGTGTACGGCAAGACCTCGGATCATGTGCTCGGCCTCAAGGCCGTGCTGGAAAACGGTGATATCATGGCGACCGAGCCGGTGACCGGTCAGCGTCTGGCGGACAAGCTGGCCCTCGAGACCCGTGAAGGGGAGATCTATCGCACCCTCTATCGCATCGGCCGCGAGCGGCGCGCCGACATCGAAGCCACCTTCCCCAAGCTCAACCGCTTTCTGACCGGTTACGATCTCAAGCACCTCTATCAGCCCGAGAGCGACACCCTGGACGTCAGCCGGGTGCTGTGCGGTTCGGAAGGTTCCTTGGGTTTTATCACCGAAGCTAGGCTCAACATCACCCCTATCCCGCTCTACCGCACCTTGGTCAACGTCAAGTACGACAGTTTCCCGTCGGCTCTGCGCAATGCCCCCTTTATGGTTGAGGCCGAGGCGCTGTCGGTGGAGACGGTGGACTCCCGGGTGCTGGGACTGGCCCGCGCCGACATCATCTGGCACTCGGTGAAGGATCTCATCCAGGATGTGCCGGGCAAGGATCTGCAGGGGCTCAACATCGTCGAGTTTGCGGATACTGACGAGGCCGAACACAAGGCCAAGGTGGACGAGCTGTGCCGGCGCATCGACGGCCTGCTGGCGCGTGGTGAAGCGGGGGTCATTGGCTATCAGGTGTGCGACCACCTGCCGAGCATCGAGACCATCTATGGCATGCGCAAGAAGTCGGTGGGGCTGCTCGGCAACGCCGAAGGGCGCAAAAAGCCGGTGGCCTTCACCGAAGACACCGCCGTGCCGCCGGAATCCCTGGCGGACTTCATCATGGAGTTTCGTGCCCTGCTCGATGCCCATGGCCTTGACTACGGCATGTTCGGCCACGTCGATGCCGGGGTGCTGCATGTGCGCCCGGCGCTGGACTTGTGCGATCCGGAGCAGGAGGTGCTGCTGCGGCGCATCTCGGATCAGGTGGTGGCGCTGACCGCCAAATATGGCGGCCTGATGTGGGGGGAGCACGGCAAGGGCTTTCGCTCCGAATACAGCCCCGCCTTTTTCGGCGAGCTGTGGGAAGAGCTGCAACGGGTCAAGGGGGCATTTGACCCGGCCAACCGCATCAACCCGGGCAAGATCTGCATGCCTTATGGCAGCGGCGCTTCGCTTGTCTCGGTGGACGGGCCCAAGCGCGGCAAATTCGACCGCCAGATCCCGATTGCCGTGCGCGAGAGCTATACCCGGGCCCTCGATTGCAACGGCAATGGCCTCTGCTTCACCTTCGAGACCGACTCCCCCATGTGCCCCTCGGTCAAGATCAGCCGCGACCGCCGTCACTCCCCCAAGGGGCGGGCTGGCCTGATGCGTGAATGGCTGCGCCAGTTGTCGGAGCAGGGCTTCGATCCCCTTGCCGAAGAGGTGGCGCTGCAAAGCGGCGGTCTGCGCTTCAAGCAGATCGTCGACAAGTTCCGCAATACGGTGGCCCGCGCCCGGGGCGAGTATGACTTCTCCCACGAGGTGATGGAGGCGATGGAGGGGTGCCTTGCGTGCAAGGCATGCACCAGCCAGTGCCCCATCAAGGTGGATGTGCCCACCTTCCGCGCCCGCTTCATGCAGCTCTATCACAGCCGATATCTGCGCGGCCCCAAGGATTATTTCGTGGGCACGGTAGAAAGCTATGCGCCCCTGTTGGCCAAGGCCCCCAAGCTGGTCAACTTCTTCCTCGAAAAAGAGTGGGCCCAGAAGGCGACCGAGAAGAGCATCGGCATGGTGGATGTGCCGCTGCTCTCCGTGCCGACCCTGGCCGAGGAGCTGCGGGATCACCGCGCCCGCTATTTCGATCTGCCGGGCCTCGAGGCCATGAGCCCCGAGCAGCGCCAAAAAGTGGTGCTCATTGTGCAGGATCCCTTTACCAGCTATTACGACGCCCCCGTGGTGCGTGACCTGGTGAAGCTGGCCAGCAAGCTGGGCTATCAGCCCTACCTGCTGCCGTTCAAACCCAACGGCAAGCCTCAGCACGTGAAGGGATTCCTGCGCGCCTTCGCCCGCACTGCTGCCAGCAGCGCCCAGTTCCTCAACAAGGTGGCGGCCCTCGGCATCCCCATGGTGGGGGTCGACCCCTCTCTGGTGCTCTGCTACCGGGACGAGTACGTGAAGGCGCTCGGCCCCGCCCGCGGCGATTTCCAGGTGCTGCTGCCCCAGGAGTGGCTGCTCTCCCTGCCTGCCGAGGCGCTGCCGCTGCGGGAAGAGGCTGCCGCCGACCCCTGGTATCTGTTTGCCCACTGCACCGAGAAGACCGCCAAGCCCACCACCCACGGTGACTGGAGCACCCTGTTTGGTCGCTTCGGTGCACGTTTGCAGCCGGTGTCGGTGGGTTGCTGCGGCATGGCGGGCACCTATGGTCACGATGCCAGACAGGTGGAGAACTCCAAGGGGATCTACGGTCTGAGCTGGGCCGAGCCTCTTGAACGCCTGCCCAAGGCTCGCTGCCTGGCCACCGGATATTCGTGCCGCAGCCAGGTCAAGCGGATGGAGGGGGAGAAGCTCAAGCACCCGCTGCAGGCCCTGCTGGAAATGCTCTGATGCTCCACTTTCCCAAGGGATTCCGGGTGCCAAAGGCCTATCGGCACCCGCATTTTCTATTGCTCCCCACCACGCCGTCCCAGGCCGTGGTGGAGTTTGTCGCCATCCTGCGCGAGCGGGAGCAGCTCCATCAGCTGTTTCGCCCGGACGATGTGTGGCCCTCCGCCCATTTCAGCCTGAGTCAGCACGAGGCCGATTTGGAGTGGCAGCACTCCGAGTTTCTGGCCAAGCGCTCCTTTGCCTATGGCCTCTGGAGCCCGGACAGGGAGCCCCGCTTCTGGGGCGGGGTTTACCTCTATCCGTCGGTGCTGCCGGAGGTGCAGGTGGAGCTCTTCTTCTGGAAGGTGGCCGAGGTGCCGCTCACGGACAGCGAACTCGAAGCCGAACTGCGCGCCTGGCTCGGCAAGGTATGGCGCTGGTCCGAGCCGCGTCTGCCGGGGCGGGACGGCCCTTGGGCCGAGTGGCCAGGGGTGACCTATCCCTGGTGAGGGTCAATCTCGATGCAAGATGCCCCGGCGTGGGCATCTTTTTTTTTGCTCCTTTTTCGCCGACACTGCTGGTTTGCCACTACAGCGCAGCGATAACCCGTTGATCACGCAAGGAGTCCGCTCACCATGAGTCAAGAAAGCAGCCCCATCTGGCGCAAACCCATGAGCCTGGAGGGGCTCAACGCCAGCTCCCGCAACACCCTGATGGCCCACCTCGACATCGTCTACACCGCCTTTGGCCCCGACTGGCTGGAGGCCACCATGCCGGTGGATCATCGCACCCATCAGCCGCTCGGCATGCTGCACGGCGGCGCCTCCGTGGTGCTGGCGGAAACGCTGGGATCGCTTGCGGCCAACATGGCGGTGGGGGAGGAGAGTTATTGCGTGGGGCTGGAGGTCAATGCCAATCACCTACGGGCCAAGCGGGAAGGGGTGGTGACGGGGCGCTGCGCGCCGCTGCATCTGGGGGCGACGACTCAGGTGTGGCAGATCGAGATTCGCGATGAACGTGGTCGTTTATTGTGCACCAGCCGATTGACCATGGCGGTGCTCAAGCACAAGCGGGACAAGGACTCTGGCGAAGCGTGATCCGCAATAACGCATCATGAGTGAAAAATAAGCAAGCCATAGTCGCGAGATCCCTCTATAATTGCCAACGTCTTGAGACACCTATCACATTTTTCAAGACAGCAGAACAAAGTGGCGCTATAATCGCCGCCTTTTTGCTATTCCGCGGTGTTAGCCGCCTGCCTTAATCTGGAAGAATCTATGTCTGATACCGAACAACTGCCCCTTTTTAGTGAGCTTGGACTGGCCGCGCCCGTATTGAAAGCGCTGCAGGACGTGGGCTATGAGCGCCCGTCTCCCATCCAGGCCGCAGCAATTCCCCACCTGATGGCGGGACACGATCTGCTGGGGCAGGCACAAACCGGTACAGGGAAGACCGCTGCTTTTGCCTTGCCTCTGTTGTCTCGTCTGGAAGCTGGTAACCGCAACACCCAGATCCTGGTGCTGGCCCCGACCCGCGAGCTGGCCCTGCAGGTGGCAGAGGCGTGCCAACGCTATGCCCACCACATGCCCGATTTCCACGTGCTGCCCATCTACGGCGGCGCTTCCTACGAAACCCAGACCCGCGCCCTGCGTCGCGGTGCCCAGGTTGTCGTGGGTACCCCGGGCCGCGTGATGGACCTGATCCGTCGCAAGAACCTGGACCTCTCCGGTCTGAAAGCCCTGGTGCTGGATGAAGCGGACGAAATGCTGCGCATGGGCTTCATCGACGACGTGGACTGGATCATGGATCAGTGCCCGGCCGGTCGTCAGGTTGCCCTGTTCTCTGCCACCATGCCGGAGCAGATCCGTCGTGTTGCCCAGAAGCACCTGAAGCAGCCCAAAGAGATCAAGATCGCCTCCAAGACCGCGACCGCCACCACCATTCGCCAGCGTTACTGGCAGGTGACCGGTCTGCACAAGCTGGACGCCATGACCCGTCTGCTGGAAGTGGAATCCTACGAAGCCCTGCTGGTGTTCGTGCGTACCAAGAACGCCGCCGAAGAGCTGGCAGGCAAGCTGGCTGCCCGTGGTCACGCCTGTGAAGCGCTGCACGGTGACATCCCGCAGAAACTGCGTGAGCGTACCGTTGACAAGCTGCGTCAGGGCCAGCTGGACATCCTGATCGCCACCGACGTGGTCGCCCGCGGTCTGGACGTTGAGCGCATCACCCACGTAGTGAACTACGACATTCCCTACGACACCGAATCCTACGTTCACCGTATCGGCCGTACCGGCCGTGCCGGTCGCAAGGGTGAAGCCATCCTGTTCGTGGCGCCGCGCGAGCGCCGCATGCTGCGTGCCATCGAGCACGCCACTCGTCAAGCCATCGAGCCGATGAAGATGCCGAGCACCGAGGACATCAACCAGCACCGTCTGGCCAAGTTCAAGGAGCGCATCCGCGAAACCATGATGGGTGAAGAGCTCGAGATCTACCACAACCTGGTGAACGAGCTGATCGAAGAAGATTCTGCCGATCCGCTGGAGCTGGCTGCCGCACTGGCCAAGCTGGTACAGGGCGATCAACCGCTGCTGCTGGATGACTCCATCCCGGATCCGGTGTTCAACGCCGGCAACGATCGCGGTGGCTTCGAGCGTCGTGAGTTCAACGACCGTGGCGGTCGTGACTTCGGTGACCGTGGCGATCGTCCGGCCCGTCGCATGCCGTCCCTGGAGCCGCGTCCGCTGAAAGACAACCCGGATGTGGAGATGGAGCGCTACCGCGTCGACGTGGGCGCCCATCACGGCGTCAAGCCGGGCCAGATCGTGGGTGCCATCGCCAACGAAGCGAACATCGAGAGCCGCTTCATCGGCAACATCGACATCGCCGATGACTTCTCCACCGTCGATCTGCCCAAGGGCATGAGCGCCGAGGTGCTGGAAGTGATCAAGAAGGCCCGTGTCTGCCAGCGTCCGCTGCAGATCACCCGTTACACCGAAGTGCCGGCCGGTGGCAACACTGCTCCCCGTCCGCCCCGTGGTGATCGTCCGTTCCGTGGCGACCGTCCTTTCAACAAGGATCGCCGTCCCCAGGGTGACCGTCCCTTCAACAAGGATCGCCGTGAAGGCGGTTTCGACAAGGGTCGCAAATTCGGTGGCAACAAGCGCCGCGACAGCTAAACCCTGACTGCACTGATGAGAAGGCCGCTCCATGGAGCGGCCTTTTTTGTGTCTGTTTTTCAGATGCCTAGCGAAGATTGTCACCTTTTTCCGGCCGTGGCGGGCACCCGGTTTTATGAGGAGCCAGTGAAAAGAAAAATGGTGTAATCCATTTGCCTGGGGGTGGCGCCTGGTGTCATTCTTTGGGAAGCGATTGGGTACTTTTGGAAGGCGCAGAGATAGTTGCTGGTTGCAAACGACTGCGACTTTGGTCTGAAGGTGCCTTCTGTTGTTTGCATATGAGTCAGCAGAGTGAGATGAATAAATAAACCGTATGACAGGGAGGTGCGTGATGGGCAAGTGGTTTGGCAAGGTGTTGCTGATATCTGGATGGCTCGTGTCGGGTATGGTGTTGGCGGAGGAGCCCTTCTTCAGAATTGCGGGGGCGGGGTGCTGCAATGGCAAGGGGGAGGTGGTGCTGACCCGTGCCGAGTTTGAGGCCTTGCCGCAGACGGAGGTTAAGACGGGGACGCCCTGGACCGAGGGGGAGCACCTCTATCGCGGGGTGTTGCTGCGGGACCTGGTCAGGATCTACGGTCTCAAGAGCCAGGAGGTCAAGGCCCTCGCGGTCAATGAATACTGGGCCGCACTGCCGCTGGAAGACGGGGATAAGTACCCGGTGCTGGTGGCCGAGAAGCAGGATGGCAAGGCGCTGACCCTGCGCAACAAGGGGCCGCTCTGGGTCATTTATCCCCTCACCGACCATCCCGAACTCAACAAGGAGCTCTATCACAGCCGGATGGTGTGGCAGCTGACGGCGCTGGAGAGCAAATAAGATGCTGCGCGGCAAGTTCTTGAGCCTGATCCTGATGGTGACCACCTTTTTGGGGGTGACCCTCTGGTCGGTCTGGAACTATGACCGCGCGTTCAATGCGGTGATGCGCTACACCCAGCTCTCCGCCTGGGCACTGGCTCAGCTCGAGCTGGAGATCCACGCCTTCGAGGAGGGCTTGCAGCTCTATCGTGCCGGTGCCGCCAGCCGGGAGGAGATGAACAAGCGCTTTGACATTGCCTGGAACCGGCTCGATGTCTTCCTGCACGGGGAGGAGGCAAAGTCGGTCAGGGCCCGATTCGGTGCGGACAAGGCGGTCGGCAAGATCCTCGCTCTCTTCGAACGCTATGAGCAGGATGTGGTGCAAGGGGAGCCGAATTCCCCTGCACTCAAGATGTTCACGGCCGCGCTCGATGACGAGATGCGGGGGGTGCGGGACGTGATGGTGAAAAACTTCACCGGGCCTTCTGCCATCGCCCAGCGCGAGCTGCTCAACGAGTCGAAAACCCAGAACTTCTTCATCCTGGGATTTCTGATGTTGGCGACCATGGTGATGTTGATGGTGCTGTTTCGCGAAGTGCGTCGCCAGCATTTTCTGGCGTGGAACGACCCTCTCACCCGTCTCCCCAACCGGGCGGCGCTCATCAAGCACCTCCAGCAGTGGACCAGCCATCCCGGTCGGCGCAGCAGCATCACCGTCTGTCTCATGGATCTGGGGCATTTCAGGGAGGTCAATGACAGTCTGGGTTACGAAGTGGGGGACGCCTTGCTCAAACGGCTTGCGGCGCGGATCAAGGCCGCCTCTGGCCAGGGGATCTTCGTTGCCCGAACCGGCAGTGACGAGTTCACCCTCATCATCACCGGCACCATGCCCACCTATCTGCGCTTTCCGTTTCTGGAGCAACTGCGCAGCGAGCTGGCGGATCTGGTGTTTGCCGCCGATCCGGCGCACCGGGTCCGGGTCTTCATGGGCACCAGCCAGTACGTGAAACCGGATCATTCACCGGAAGAGATGCTGTTGTTTGCCGATATCGCCCTCGACAGCGCCAAGCGCAAGCGGCTGAATCGCAATGTGCTCTTCTCCAGCAGCATGTATCAGCACTATCAGCGCAAACGCCGGCTGTCGACCGAGCTGCGGGAGCTTATCCACTGCCCGCAATGCCCGCAACTGGCCCTTTACTATCAGCCCATCGTACGCGGTCAGAGTGTGGTGAGGCTGGGGGCCGAGGCGCTGATCCGCTGGCATCATCCTGAATATGGCTTTATTGCCCCCCTCGACATCATCTCGCTGGCAGAAGAGAACGGGTTGGGCGAGGCGCTCGGGGGCTGGATCATCCGGCGCATGCAGCTCGATCTGTCCGGCTTCCCGAAGGAGGTGCTAGCACCGCTCGAGATCTCCATCAACCTCTCCAACTCCATGTTCAACATGGGGTTGGCCAGGGAGATTGAAGAGAAGATGGAAGATGGACCGTTGGGGCTGCACCAGTTGATAGTGGAGCTGACCGAAACCATCGCCCTCGATGACATCGCCCTGAGCAAGCAGATCATTCACTCCCTGCGCCAGATAGGGGTACGGGTGGCCCTCGATGACTTCGGAACCGGCTGGTCCTCGTTCTCTTACCTGCGTGAACTCTATTTCGACAAGCTCAAGATCGACAGATCTTTTATCACCGCGATCGACAGTGACACCCGGCAGGCGCTCTTCGTCGAAACCATCACCACCCTCTCTCATCAGTTGGGGGTGCGCGTCGTGGCAGAAGGGGTGGAAAACAGCGATGAGCTCAAGGCGGTGCTCACCATAGGGGTGGATGAGATCCAGGGTTATTTCTACTCGCGTCCCTTGCCGCTGCCGGAGTTCATGCAATTCTGTCACCGCTATTTCGCCCACAGCGCCGCCATTCAGGAGGTGGCACTGGGCTAGCCTTGGGGCAATCGAGCTCCTGTAGCCTTGTCTTCGAGTCCCTCTGTTCGATTGTTCCTGGTTGATATTTCATCCCGACACCTTTCTCCCATGGCAGGACCGCCCATGACGTGGCTTTATTGTGCCTCCTGCCAGAACGAGGGTGCGAGAGGACAGGCCCGGTGCTACCTTGTGCCACGAACAGTGCCACAGGACAGAGGAGCCATAAATGGATCGCTTGGGGGTGATGGAGGTGTTCGTGCTGGCGGTGGAGACCGGCTCGTTTTCGGCGGTGGCCCGCCGACTGGGGATGGGGCAACCCACGGTTTCCAGATTGATTGCCCAGCTTGAGGCGCACCTTGGTAGCCGCCTGTTGCTGCGCTCGACCCGGGGGCTGGCGCCTACCGAGGCCGGAGAGGCCTACTATCTGCGGGCGAGAGAGATCCTGGCCCAGGTCAACGAGGCCGATGCCATGGTGCAGCAATGCCGGGCGGGCCTGAGCGGACGCCTGCGGGTGAGTGCTCCCGTCACTTTCGCCCGCCTGCATATCATTCCCCATCTTGCCGGTTTTCTGGCGGCTCACCCGGGACTGGATCTGGAGATCCTGCTGGATGACGGTAATGTGGATCTCATTTCGGCGGGCATCGAGGTGGCTCTGCGGATCGGCAAACAGGCCGACTCGTCGTTGGTCGCCCGCTGCCTCGCCCGAAGCGACATGCGGGTGCTGGCGACGCCGGCCTATCTGGCCGCCAAAGGAGAGCCTGAGACCCCTCAGGCCCTGCAACAGCATGATCTGGTGCTTTACAGTCCACGGCCTGGAATGGGGCAACAGTGGCGATTTCGCCGTGGCGTCGAAGAGAAGGTGGTTTCCGGAGAAGGCAGGCTGACGGTCTCGGCGGCCGAAGGCATGCGCGCCGCCGTGCTGGCAGGACTGGGGCTCGGTATCGCCTCGGAGTGGATGTTTGCCCCCGAGCTTGCCCGCGGCGAGGTGGTGGCGGTGCTGCCCGAGTGGCAACTGCCCATGCAGGAGCTCTGGACCCTGCTCCCGGCAGGCCGCCAGCCTGGTGCCAAGGCGAGCACCTTTCTGGCATTCGTGACCGGCCTGCCCGGCGTGGGGCATACGCCAGCGGAATAACTGTTATGGTCCCCACCGCTCTACTGGTGGCGACACTCCCCGGGTAGGCTGTGCGCATGGGGCCCGTATCCTGGCGGGAGCCCTTCTACCACGAGGAGAAGATAATGAGTACATCGCCTTCTGCCGGAGGGGCCGCAACTCCCGGCCCCTCCCTGCTCTTCGCCATGGCCCTGTCATGCGGCCTGGCAGTTGCCAACATCTACTACAACCAGCCCATGCTGGCGGTGATGACGCAGGACTTTCCCGGGCACTCGGGCATGCCATTGATCGCCATGCTGACCCAGCTCGGCTATGCCATGGGTCTGCTTTTGCTGGTGCCGCTTGGCGATGTGGTCGAGCGCCGCTGGCTTATTCCGGGGCAGTTTGCACTGATCGCGCTGGCTTCCCTGCTGGCGGCCACGGCCACGAGTGCCACCACCTTGATGCTGGCCTCCGTCCTGCTCGGCATCGGGGCCACGGCGGCCCAGCAGATAGTCCCGGTGGCGGCGACCCTGGCAGATCCCGCCCGCCGTGGTGCCGTGGTCGGCAGCGTGATGAGCGGCCTGCTGGCCGGAATACTGCTCAGCCGCACCGTCGCCGGCCTGGTCACCGCCTATGGCAGTTGGCGCGCCATGTTCTGGCTGGCCATTCCCCTTGCCCTGTCGGGGGCCCTGCTGATGGCCAGGATGATACCGTCTGGATTGCCGCGCTCTCCCCTCGGTTATGGCCGTCTGCTTCACTCTCTGGTCGGTCTGTGGCGCGAGGAGCCCGCCTTGCGCCGCGCGACCCTGACCCAGGCCTTGCTGTTTGCCTCCTTCAGCGCCTTCTGGACCGTGCTGGCGTTCTACCTGGCCGAACCTGCCTATGGGTTGGGGGCCGACATGGCGGGTCTGTTCGGCGTCATCGGGGTGGCTGGGGTGGTGGCGGCTCCTCTGGCAGGCCGGATGGCGGATCGGTTGGGGGCCAGACCAGTGGTATTGGCCGGTGCCGTGCTGGTGGTGCTTGCCTGGATCTGCTTCGAGCTGTTGCTCTCTCTGGCCGGGCTGGCGTGCGGGGTCATCTTGCTGGATCTCGGCGTGCAGAGCGCACTCATCGCCCATCAGCAGCGCATCTATGGTCTGAGACCTGAGGCCAGGGGGCGCATCAATACCCTCTTCATGACCGGCATGTTCCTGGGGGGAACCCTCGGCTCCAGCCTGGGGATGCTGGTCTGGCAACAGGGACACTGGCTCGGGGTGGGAGCAGCCGGCATGGGGTTGGCCCTGGTTGCCTGTCTCTGCGCCCTGGCCGGCAGGCGGGGGCTGCAACCGGTCATCTGAGGCATGTGCAAGACAAGAAAGGCGACCCCGGGGTCGCCTTTTGTCTGTCTGCTTGGGATGGACTCAGAGCACCATGGCGGCAATCCAGCCGAAGATCACCAGGGGGATGTTGTAGTGGATGAAGGTTGGCACCACGCTGTCCCAGATGTGGTCGTGCTGACCGTCGGCATTGAGGCCCGATGTGGGGCCGAGCGTCGAGTCGGAGGCGGGGGAACCCGCGTCCCCCAGCGCGCCCGCGGTGCCCACCAGGGCGATGGTCGCCATGGGCGAGAAGCCGAGGTGGATGCACAGGGGCACATAGATGGTGGCGATGATGGGCACGGTGGAGAAGGAGGAGCCGATCCCCATGGTGATGAGCAGGCCCACCAGCAGCATCAGGAAGGCCGCCAGTCCCTTGTGACCTGCCATCATGCTGGAGACGGACTGCACCAGACTCTCCACCCCGTGGGTCTCCTTCATGACGGCGGCGAAGCCTGCGGCCGAGATCATGATGAAGCCGATGAGGGACATCATGCGCACACCCTGGGTGAAGGCATCCTGGCTCTCGCGGAATTTGATGACGCCGCCGCAGGTGAAGATGATGAAGCCTGCGAGCGCCCCCAGCACGATGCTGTTGGTCATCAGTTGCAGACCGAGTGCCACGGCGATGGCCAGCAGGGCGACCCAGATGTGGTTGAGATTGAGCTCGACCGTCTCGGGTTCGGCGGCCAGGATCTTCTCCAGATCATACTGACGCGGCTTGCGGTAGCTGAAGAAGACGGCGATGAGCAGGCCGAGGAACATGCCGAATACCGGGATGGCCATCGCCAGGGGCAACTGGCTGAATTCCACAGGTACGCCGTTGTCGACGAGATTCTTGGCCAGGATGTTGTTCAGGAAAATGCCGCCAAAGCCCACCGGCAGCAGCATGTAGGTAGCGGTCAGGCCGAAGGTGATGACGCAGGCCACCTGACGGCGGTCGATCTGCATCTGGGCCATGACATGCAGCAGCGGCGGGATCAGGATGGGAATGAAGGCGATGTGCACCGGGATCAGGTTCTGGGAGGAGATGGAGACCGCGAGCACCGAGGTGAGCAGCAGGCTCTTGACCCAGAGAATGCGGGTGCTGCTGGCATCCTTGCCGAGCTGGTTGATGGCCTTGCGGGCCAGCAGATCGGTGATGCCGGAGCGGGAGATGGCTACCGCGAAAGCCCCCAGCATGGCGTAGGAGAGGGCGATTTCTGCACCGCCGCCCAGGCCGCCGGTGAAGGTGCTGAGGGTCTGCTCGAGGGAGAGTCCGCCGAGCAGGCCACCCACGATGGCACCGATGGCGAGGGAGACCACCACATTGATCCGCAGCAGGCTGAGCACCAGCATCAGCGCCACCGCGATAACAACAGGATTCATTTGATTTCCTTATGGATTGTGTTGCTGTCAGTCGTGTGAAAGCCAGCTAGTTTGCGAAAAACAGGCTAAATGTCGAGAAAAAAATCGGCAGATCCCGGCCAAGGGACGCATCTTCTGCTGGAGGTGAACGGGAACCGGGAAAATGGCCCTTCTTCGTTGCCCAGACAGGTCCCCTCATGCAGACAGGCTGCCATGGGCAGCCTGTCTGGGCAGGGGCTGGGAGTGTTCAGCCCTCGTCTTCGGTGTCCGTCGTTTCATCCGGGTTGGCCAGAGGCCAGCCTCCCAGGCTCTTCCAGCGATTGACGATGTGGCAGAAGAGCTCTGTGGTGCGCTCGGTGTCGTAGAGGGCCGAGTGGGCCTCTTTGTTGTCAAAGGGGATATTGGCGCTCTGACAGGCCTTGGCCAGCACAGTCTGCCCCAGGGCAAGACCCGAGAGGGCGGCGGTGTCGAAGGTGGCGAAGGGGTGGAACGGATTGCGCTTGAGGCCGGCCCGCTCGGCGGCGGCCATCACGAAGCCGTGGTCGAAGGTGGCGTTGTGGGCCACTATGATGGCGCGACCACAATCCTGCTCCTTCATGCCCTTGCGCACCCCCTTGAAGATCTCGGTGAGTGCTTCCTTCTCGTCCACCGCGCCCCGCAGCGGGTTGAAGGGGTCGATGCCGGTGAACTCCAGCGCCGCTTTCTCCAGATTGGCACCCTCAAAGGGCTGGACATGAAAATGGAAGATCTGGTCAGGGACGAGCCAGCCCTGCTCATCCATCTTGAGGGTGTGGGCGGCTATTTCCAGCAGGGCATCTGTCTTGGCATTGAATCCGGCGGTTTCAACATCGATGACGACGGGGTAAAAGCCGCGAAAACGGCCCTTGAGGGTGTGAACGGCGTCGGTCATGGTATCTCGGTCGGCGTGAAAGGAGGCGGCATTATGGCAAAAAAGCGTGCCCTTGTCCCTTATCTGCCGCCATGGGACGGCAAGAGGGCCATTTTGAAACACCTGTGCTTATAATGGGCGACGTCAACCATGGAGGGAGAGGACGATGAAGAAGCTGGGATTGGCACACAAGATGATGTTGGTGGTCTGTCTGCCGCTGTTGGCCCTGCTGTTTTTCTCCGGCCGGTACGTCTATGAACGTTATCGGGTCGAACAGGAGATGAGCGGCGCCCTGGTCGCGCTGGCGGTGGTGAAGGAGGCGGCGCAGCTGGCCCATGAGCTGCAACGGGAGCGCGGCATGTCGGCCGGTTTCCTCGGCTCTGGCGGCAACAAGTTTCGCGATGCGCTGCCTGCCCAGCGCAAGGTGGTGGACAGCCTGTTGCAGCGTTTTCATCAGGATCCTGCCTTGCTGGCGCTGACCGAGGTGCAGCAGGGAGTGGCCGGACTCACCGCCATGCGTGAGCGGGTCAGCGCCCTGGGGGTCGAGGTGGCGGAACAGGTCGGCTTCTATACCCGCCTCGTGAACGCCTTGCTGGCGGTGGTGGACAAGATAAGCGTCGGCAGCATGGATGCCACCATCGCCCTGCAGACCAATGCCTACGCCGCCTTCCTGCAGAGCAAGGAGCGTGCGGGGCTGGAGCGGGCGACGCTCAGCAACGTCTTTGGCCGTGACAGCTTCACGCCTGCGCTGTTGCAGCAGTTCATCTCCCTGCTGGCGGCCCAGAACACCTATCTCGAACGTTTCCAGGCGGTGGCGAGTCCCGCCCAGCGTCAGTTGCTGAACGACAGCCTCGCCTCACCCGTGGTGGCCAAGGTGGCCGCCATGGAGAAACTGGCCCTGGACAAGGCGGCAAGCGGCGGTTTTGGTGTCGATGCGGAGGCCTGGTTTGCCTTGAGTACCGACAAGATAGGTCTGCTCAAGGAGATAGAAGACAGCCTCTATCAGCAGCTCTTCGAGCGGGTTGAACAGATGCGGGTCGGGAGTGCCAGTGACTTCTGGTGGGGGGCGGCTGGCGTGTTGCTGTGCATCGTCCTGACCACCTTCGTCTGCTGGCGGGTGGTGCGGGATCTGCATCTGGGCTTCATGGCCCTGCACCAGACCTTCAAGCGCCTGGTGCAGGAGAACGACCTGACCGTGCGGGTCGACTGGCGATCCGGGGATGAGCTGGGGGCCCTGGCGCGGGATCTGAACCATTTCCTCGGGCACCTGGAGAGTTTGCTGCTGGCTGTGCGCCACTCCTGTGACGTGCTGATACGCAGCGCCGCCAGCTCGGCCGAGGTCATTGCCGAGGTGAATGCCGGCGTAGTCAGGGGATGCGGGCAGGTGGATCTGGTGGCGACTGCCGCCACCGAGATGGCATCGACTGTCGCGGAGATTGCCCGCAACGCCACCCAGACCTCCCAGGTGACTCAGCAGGCCATCGGCCGGGCGAAGCAGGGTGACAAGGAGGTGGATCAGACCATCCACACCATCCAGCAGGTGGCGGGCACGCTGGTGGATACCCGGCACCTGGTGGACAGCCTGCATCGGGATACCGAGTCGGTGGGGGAGGCCTTGAGCCTCATCAAGCAGATCTCGGACAGAACCAACCTGCTGGCCCTCAATGCCGCCATCGAGGCGGCCCGTGCCGGTGAATCCGGGCGCGGCTTTGCAGTGGTGGCCGATGAGGTCAGAGCGCTTGCCTCCCGTACCCAGCAGGCGGCGGATGACATAGAGCGGATGCTGGGCCGCTTGCGCCAGGGGGCCAACGAGGCGGTGGCTGCCATGCACACGGGCACCGAACAGGCGGGTCTTAGCGTGACGGAGGCCAAACGGGCGGGGAGCGAGCTGACCGACATCGTCAACGAGGTGCGCAAGGTGAGCGACATGACGGCCCAGGTGGCCACCGCCACCGAGGAGCAGCGTTACGTGACCGACGACATCCAGCAAAACGTGATGACCATCCGTGACGTGTATGAGGCCCATCGCCAGCACTCCCATACCCTGCAACAACACAGTGCCGAACTGGATGCCCTGGCCCGGGATCTGGCGGGACGCATCGCCAGCTTCAAGCTGATGGCCCCTTCTTCCCCCCACTGAGCGTTTTGACCTAAAGCTTGTCCTGCCGCTGCCGATAGATAATTCGAGATAGTGTGGAGGACAAGCCGTTGAATGCTTGGGTGTTGGGGTTGATCAGCATATCAGTGAGTATGCAGTTGCAGGCGGGCGTGACCGAATTTGGCGCCGGTCTGGATCAATCCGTCTGGCGCCTGACCTCTGATACCCAGGTGGAGTGCAGGCTGGAGCATCCTATTCCCCGCTGGGGAACCGGGGCCTTTGTCAGCCGGGCCGGGCGCAAGATCAATCTGGATTTCGAGCTCAAGGGGCAGCGACCCCAGGCGCGTACCCAGACAGTGAGCCTCGGGATCATGCCCCCCAGCTGGCGCCCCGGGGTGGCTGGGCGACAGATCAGCCAGTTGCAGTTTTATCAGCAGTTTGACGGCCTGGTGGCGGGGCAGACCGCTTGGACCATGCTGGACGAGCTGGAAGGAGGGCGTATGCCGACTTTCCAGTATCGCGACTGGTATCGTCAGGACAGGCCGGCGCGGGTATCGCTCTCGTCGGTCAATTTCAGGGTCAAGTACCAGGCGTTCATGGACTGCCTGAGTGGCTTGCTGCCCTACAGCTTCAACGACATCGCCTTCAGCGTGCTCTCCTATGACAAGAACAGCGATCAGTTGTCACCGGCCTCCAAGCGGCGGCTGGCGATGATCGGTGACTATGTGAAGGCAGACAAGAGCATCGATGTGGTGGTGATCGACGCCTACAGCGACAGCTATGGCGGCCGCTGGCCAAACCAGAAGCTCTCCGAGAAGCGGGCGGATGCCATCAAGCAGGTGTTTGTGGATCTCGGCATCGAGGAGGGCAAGATCTCGGTGGAAGGGCACGGTGAGAAACAGCACGTGGCCTCCAACGAAACGGAAGCTGGCCGAGCCAAGAACCGCCGGGTGGTGATCAACATGGGACGCAACGGCACTATCTGATCCCGCTGAGTCATCGAGAGGGGCGGGATTTTCGCTGTAGTCAGGAATAAAAAATGCCAGTCGGCGAACCGACTGGCATTTTTTTCGCGGGTATCCGGGATTACTTGGCCAGGGATTCCGGCAGGTTTTCGCGGATCTTGCCGAGCATCTCTTTCAGCACGCGGGGGTTGGCCACCACGATGTTGCCGGAGTTTTCGTAGTTGTGACCACCGACGAAGTCGGTGACGATGGCGCCGGCTTCTTTGGCCAGCAGCTCACCGGCGGCGGTGTCCCAGGGCTTGAGGCCGATTTCCCAGAAACCGTCGACGCGGCCAGCGGCCACATAGGCGAGATCCAGCGCGGCGGAGCCAGCACGACGGATGTCTGCACACTCGATGAACATGCTCTGGAACATCTTCAGGTAGGGTTCGATGTGGTGCTTCTGCTTGAACGGGAACCCGGTGGCCAGGATGGTGCCGGAGAGGTCTTTGGCCTTGCCGACACGGATGCGGTAGCCGTTCAGCTGGGCGCCGCTGCCGCGGGTGGCAGTGAACAGCTCGTCACGGATGGGATCGTAGACAACGGCTTGTTCGGTCTTGCCCTTGACGCGCAGAGCGATGGAAACGGCAAAGTGCGGAATGCCTTTGACCAGGTTGGTCGTGCCATCCAGTGGGTCGATGATCCATTGGTAGTCCGGATTGGTACCGGCAATCTCGCCAGACTCTTCAGCAACGATGCTGTGTTCCGGGTAAGATTTTTTGATGGTGTGAATGATGGCCGCTTCGGCGTCACGGTCAACGTTGGTCACGAAGTCATTGCTGCCTTTCTGGATAACCTCGATGTTCTCGGGTTGAGAAAAGGCTTTTACTACTACTTGACCGGCGTTGCGCGCAGCGCGCACGGCGATATTCAGCATCGGATGCATAGGTTCACCACTGGATGTTAAAGAACGGGGGATAAAAGGACGCGACATCTTACCAAGATATTCGGGAATAGCAACTGCTATGCCCTCATTCGGTCAGGGGAGGGACTGACAGATCTGACGGCTCCAATAAAGACCTGTAATCAACTAGTCTTATCGCGACAGCCGGATAACAGGCTGTGGTGAGCATAGGGATATGAGCCATGAATCTGTCATTAATCAGTCAGAAACCGTCGTCGCCGACGACTCTGGGTGTGTTGGCCGCACTGCGTGCCGCCAGCGAAGAGAGCGATTATGTCACCGAGGTCCGGGTGGCACAGCCCCAGCAGTGGCAACCGTCGAAGGACGAAGCGGCGATCCTGCTGCTGGAAGAAGAGGGGGCTGCCTGGCCTGCTCCGCTCTGGCCAGCAGGAGGCAGTGCACTGGGATTGCCGGTGCTTCCCCTGTTGGTGCATCGACAGTATGAACATACTCCACAGGGGCCGGATGTCCGGGATCCGCATTTTTATTTCGTCTCCAACGGTATTCTGCTGGATGAGGCCGAACTGGCGGATCCTGCCTGCAGCCTGGTGCTGCAAAGCAAGTTTGAATCCTATTTCCCGCTGCTTTCCCGTCTTATCTTGCTGCGCCAGCGCCAACCAGGGGTACTGAGCAGCTAATCATCTCCCCCTCGATGCGGGCTGTTCAAGGGGCACAATATTTGTCATAACTGACCGACATTGTGCCGCTTTGCTATGGCCTGCGCAGCGGCTCACTGTGTGTTCGTCGACGGAGGTGACATGAAGGTTTATGAGCTGAGACGAGCCCCCAATGCCCGTCGGGTCAGAATGTTTCTGGCGGAGAAGGGGATCGAGATGGAATATCAGCAGGTCGATCTGGGGGCGGGGGAAAACCTGGCGCCCGCCTTTTTGACCAAGAACCCGGCCGGGCGCATTCCTGTGCTGGAACTCGATGACGGAACCTGTCTGAGTGAAACCCTGGCCATCTGCCGCTATTTTGAAGAGCTCCACCCCGAGCCGAACCTGTTTGGCAGCACCGCGCTGGAGCGCGCCACCATAGAGATGTGGAGTCGCTTCATCGAGTTCAACCTCTGGTTGCCGACCGGTATGGCGTTTCGTCATATCACCGGTTTTTACAAAGACCGGGAGCGGGTCTTCCCCGAATGGGGGGAGGAGTGCAAGCAACAGGCTCAGATCTGGTTTGACAAGCTC
Source organism: Aeromonas sp. WP2-W18-CRE-05 (assembly GCF_014168615.1). Lineage (NCBI taxonomy): Bacteria > Pseudomonadati > Pseudomonadota > Gammaproteobacteria > Aeromonadales > Aeromonadaceae > Aeromonas > Aeromonas sp. WP2-W18-CRE-05. The sequence goes on from NZ_AP021917.1 coordinate 2,071,167, forward strand.
GATGCCCGTCTTGCCGAGGTGCCCTATATTGCGGGGGAACGCTTCACCATCGCCGACATTCTTGCCCTCTGTACCATTGATTTTGGCAAGGTGGTCGGCCTGCGCATCACCCCCGAACAGCCCCATTTGCAGGACTGGCATGACCGGGTGAGTGCCCGGTCCAGCGCCCAGGCCTGATCCTTTCCCCTGAACGTTCAAGGAGTCCAAGATGATAGAGTTGTACACAGCCGCCACGCCCAACGGGTTCAAGGTGTCGATTGCCCTCGAAGAGCTGGGGCTGCCCTACAAGGTCATTCCCCTTGATTTCGCGACCATGGAGCAGAAGAAGCCCGAGTTCCTGGCCATCAACCCCAATGGCCGCATCCCGGCCATCGTCGATCGGGACAATGGTGACTTCGCAGTGTTCGAGTCCGGCGCCATCCTTCTCTATCTGGCGGAAAAAACCGGCAAGTTGCTGCCACAGGATCCCAAGCGCCGCTCCCAGGCCATCCAGTGGCTGATGTTCCAGATGGGGGGCGTCGGTCCCATGATGGGGCAGGCCAACGTCTTCTATCGCTATTTCCCCGAGAAGATCCCGGCCGCCATCGAGCGTTACCAGAAGGAGGGGCGACGCCTGTTCGAGGTGCTCGACGGTCATCTGGCACACCATGAGTATCTGGCGGACGAGTACAGCATCGCCGACATCGCTACCTGGCCCTGGGTGCGCATCCACGACTGGAGTGGTATCTCCATCGAGGGGTTGGTGCATTTGCAGGCCTGGATGGCACGCATGGAAGCCAGGCCCGCCTGCCAGAAGGGCATCACCATTCCACCGCGCAATGAGAGCCCCGAGGATCAGGTCAAGCGGGCACAGCAGATGGTGACTCGTTGACACCATCATGATGGCCCTGACGGGCCATCTTTTTTATTCCCCTTTGACTCCCCGTTGTTTGACGATCTGCATCGCAGTCGCTTTTTGTCTTTCAAATAAGCCATTTATCAAAAATCAAAAGTCATTTTTCCTGATTAATTGTTATGTTATAACGCCATTTCTTTGGTTGATGAACATGAAGCTTGGATGGAAAGGATGACAAAAAAATGCACCGCAGCCGGGTGGTTCGCCCTGGCTCTGATGGCAGGAACGACTGCAGCCGACGGCAAACCGCTTGCCATGGTGGGGCCTTGGGAGATCCACAGTGTCGACCCCGCCAGCAACGGGGTCTTCTTTACTCGCATGCAGGTGGCGGAGACCCTGGTGGATGTCGATGGGAAAGGCAATCTGCAACCCGGGCTTGCCAGTGAGTGGTCGCGTAGCGATGACGGTCTGCAGTGGCGATTTACGTTGCGTCCCGGGGCCCGTTTTCACGATGGCAGCGAGGTGAGCGCCGAGCAGGCCGCTTTTGCCCTGCAACAGGCCTGGCGCAAGCCCGGCGTGATGACCAGCGCTCCCATTGCGTCCATCGGATCTGGAGATGGCGTCTTGAAGGTAACCCTGAGCGAACCCTTCGCCTCCCTGCCTGCCGTGCTGGCCCACCCCAGCACCCAGATCCTGGCGAAGGCCGCCTACGATGCCAAGGGCGAGGTAACCCGGGTGATAGGCTCTGGCCCCTACCGCATCACCCGCCTGCAACAACCCCAGCGGATAGAGACTGTGCGTTTCGACGGCTGGCAGGGGGCCAGGCCCGCAATCGAGGAGGTCAGCTACCTGACGGTGGGGCGTGCAGAGAGCCGCACCCTGATGGCCGAGAGCGGTCAGGCCGACATCGCCTGGGGGCTGGATCCGGTCAGCATCCGCCGCTTGCAGCAGGCGTCACGGGTCTCCATCGCCTCGGTTACCCTGCCACGGACCATCCAGCTCAAGCTCAATGGCGCCGATCCCCGTCTGAGCGATCCGGTGGTGCGCCATGCCATGAGTCTCGCCATCGATCGTCGTGGTATGGCAGCCGCCCTGCTGCGGGATCCAGAGATGGCGGCAACCCAGCTCTTTCCTCCCACTCTGGGGGAGTGGCACCAGCTCGGGTTGACGCCGCTTGCCTATGACGTCAAGGCGGCCCGGGCTGCCTTCGCGGCGGCAGGCTGGCAGCCGGGGGAGGACGGTGTGCTGCGCAAGGGGGAAGAGCGCTTCGCCCTGACCCTGCGTACCTTCCCTGACCGTCCGGAGCTGCCGCTCCTCGCCACGGCACTGCAGGCGCAGTGGAAGGCGGTGGGGGTGGATCTCAAGGTGGCGGTGGGCAACTCGAGCGAGATCCCGGCGGGCCATCAGGACGGCTCGCTCCAGCTTGGTCTCTACGCCCGCAATTATGCCCTGGTACCGGATCCCTTGGTCACTTTGCTGGGGGATTTGGCCCCTGCCGGTGCGGACTGGGGGGTGATGAACTGGCACTCCCCGGCCATGACGCAAACGCTGACCCGCCTTGCCACGCAAGCCTTGTCGCCCACAGACGCCGCTGCGGCTCGCCGGGAGATAGCCACGACACTGCAACAGGAGTTGCCGCTCCTGCCCATCGCCTGGTACCGCCAGAGCGCGGCGGTCAGTCGGGGGCTGGAGGGGTTTGAACTCGATCCCCAGGAGCGCAGCTATGGCCTGGACAGGTTGACATGGAGCGCACGATGACAGCGACACCCTTGTCTCGCGTCATGGGGATACTGGGTCAGCGTCTGGTGCAGGCGCTGGTGGTTGCCCTGCTGGTGGCCGGACTCTGTTTTCTGATGGTGCAGTCCCTGCCCGGAGACATCGCCTTTCGCATCGCGGCGGGTCGTTATGGCTATGACTATGTCACCGTCGAGGCGGCCAACGCGGTGCGCAGCGAGCTGGGGCTGGCCGGCTCGGCCCTTGCCCGTTTTGGCGACTGGCTGTGGGCCTTGCTGCAAGGGGATCTCGGCAGCTCCCTGGTGACGGGCGCACCGGTCGCCACCGACGTGGGTCATCACCTGGGCGCCACCCTGACGCTCGCGAGCGCCTCCGTGGTGCTGGCGCTGGTGGTGGCGCTGCCGCTTGGCAGCCTGAGTGCGCTGCGCCCGGGGGGATGGTGTGATCGCCTGACCCTGGGCTGGAGCGTGCTGATGCGTGCGTTGCCCCCCTTCTTGCTCGGCCTGGTGCTCATGGTGATGCTCTCGGTGGAGCTGGGCTGGGTCAGTGCGGCAGGGCGCGGGGAGGGGAGCAACCTGCTGCTGCCCGCCCTGACCCTGGGATTGGGGCTCTCCGGCGTGCTCTCCCGGGTGGTGCGTGAAAGCGTGCTCACCGTGGTGCAGTCCGGTTATTACCGATTTGCCCTCACCAAGGGGCTTTCGCCGGCCCGGGTTTTCTGGCGCCACGGTCTGCGCAACACCGGGGTCAGCATCATCGCCTACACCAGCGTGCAGCTGGTGCTGCTCATCGAGGGGGTCGTGGTGGTCGAGAGCCTGTTTGCCTGGCCCGGGATCGGCCATGCGCTGGTGCACGCCATCTTCTGGCGCGACATCCCCATGGTTCAGGGGACAGTGCTGGTGCTGGCGGTGCTCTTCGTGCTGCTCAATACCCTCACCGATCTGCTTTGTCTTGCCATTGACCCCCGTGGTCCCAAGGAGTCCTGATCATGTCGTTGTCTGTCAAAACGGGGCTGGGCCTGCTCCTGCTGGTGGTGCTGTTTGCCCTGCTGGGCCCCGTGCTCTGGCCCGATCCGGCGGCTCAGGATCTGGCACAGTTTCTGGCTGATCCCTCCTGGCAGGAGCCCCTCGGGCGGGATCAGATGGGGCGCAGCCTGATGGCGCGCCTCGCGGCGGCGACCCGGCTCTCCCTGCTGCTGGGACTGCTGTGCGTCATCACGGCGGCGCTGTTGGGGTCATTGCTGGGCTGGCTCTCGGCCTGGCGCGGCGGCTGGGTCGACGGTCTGCTGCGCAGCCTGGCCGACGGCGTGCTGGCCCTGCCAGGCCTGTTGCTGGTGCTGCTCTTCTCCGCCATGGCCCAGGGTGGCTTTGCCATCCTCTATCTCGGGTTGGCCATGGCCCAGTGGGTGGAGTATTACCGGGTGGTGCGTGCCCGCAGCCGGGGGCTGCTCGCCTCGCCCCAGGTGGAGGCGTCCCGTCTGCTGGGATTCGGCCATGCCCATGTGGTGCGGCGCCATCTCTGGCCCGAGCTCGCCCCCCAGTTGCTCACCATGATGGCCTTCGGCCTAGCGGGTGCCATTCTAACCCTCTCTACCCTGGGCTTTGTCGGAGTGGGCATTCAGCCGCCAACGCCCGAGCTGGGGCTGATGATGACGGAGGCGCTGCCCCACTATCAGGAGGCTCCCCGTCTGTTACTGGCCCCCATTCTTGTCATGGGGCTGATGTTGCTGGCCCTGGTGCTGCTTCATCAGACGCGCGGCCTTGACATGCCATCTTCACAAGGAGCCACCTCATGACGGCCATTCATATCAAGGGGTTGCAGGTCGATGATGGCCAGAAAACCCTGTTGCAGGCGCTGGATTTCACCATTCATCCCGGCACCGCCCTGACCCTGATCGGGGAGAGCGGTTCGGGCAAATCCCTGTTGGCTCATGCCCTGATGGGGACCTTGCCAGCCCCCCTGACAGGCCGGGGTGAGATGGTGTCGGGTGGCCGCCATCACAACCTGGCCGACACGCCTCGCCTGCGCACTCTCTGGGGGCGGGAGCTGGCGATGCTACCTCAGGAGCCGGTGCTGGCGCTGGATCCCACCATGGGGTTGCTTGCCCAGGTGGAGGAGGGGTGGCTGCCAGGGGGCAAGGAGGCCCGATCGCGGGCCCGCGCCGCCCTCGAGCGGCTTGGACTGGCCGGGCGGGAGGGCGCCTTTGTACACCAGCTCTCGGGAGGCATGGCCCAGCGTGCGGCCTTTGCCGCCGCCACCCTGGGGGAGGCCCGTCTGCTGGTGGCCGACGAGCCCACCAAGGGGCTCGACAGCCGGGCCGCAGCCAGGCTGGGTGCCTTGTTGCTGGGCTACCTGGCCCGTGGACGCCATCTGCTGACCATCACCCATGATCTCTCCCTGGCTCGCGCATTGGGGGGTTGGGTGCTGGTGGTCAAGGGAGGAGAGATCGTGGAGCAGGGGCCCGCCGAGCGTGTGCTGCACACGCCATCCCATGCCTATACCCGGGCTCTGCTGGCGGCGGAGCCCTCCGCCTGGCCCGAGGCGGTCGTCCCTCCCACCGGTGACTGGCTCATCCGCGGGAAGGGGCTTGCCATGGGATATGGGGATCAACCCCTGTTCACGGAGCTGGACCTTGCCCTGGCGCAAGGGGAGCGAATGGCCATCATGGCGCCGAGCGGCGCGGGCAAGAGCACCCTCGGCAACGTGCTGCTGGGTCTGCAACGCCCCCTGCAAGGGGAGGTGCTGCGCCGGGAAGGGATAGCCCCCTGCCGCTGGCAGAAGCTCTATCAGGATCCGGTGCAGGCCTTTGCCAGCCGAGTGCGCCTCGCCACCCAGTTCGATGATGTGCTGCGTCTGCACAGGCTGCCTCGCCATCGGCTTGTCGACTATCTGGCCCGGTTGGGGCTGGATGAACGGCTGCTGACGCGCCTGCCAAACCAGGTCTCGGGAGGGGAGCTGCAGCGGCTGTCGCTTATCCGGGCCCTGTTGCTGCGCCCCGTGCTGCTGTTCGCCGATGAGCCCACGTCCCGGCTCGATCCCCTGAGCCAGCAACAGACCATCGCCTGTCTGCTGGAGGAACTGGGAGAGATAGGCTGCGCCCTGCTGCTGGTGACCCATGACGAGGGGCTGGCCGGCAAGGTTGCTCCTCGTTGTCTGAGACTGGGGGAGGCGGGTACCCCCATGTTCGAAGGCGCGTCGGCCGAGGTGAGAAGAGTGGGGTAAAGAGGGGACAGGATGAATCCTTCCCCCATGATGAGATGACAGTGACGGGGCCTTGGGCCCCGTCGCATTAGAAAAACTTGGGTAAGCAGATTATAAAGTTTCGTTCGTTTTTTGTGATATGAATCACTAAGATTGTCGTAAGCCAGAGAGCGTCCTGCTGCTGGCGGGTGCGGGTCCTCCGCCTTGTTCCTCTTCAACGACCTTTGTCAGACACCTCCTGCAGATCTCTGCCCGGAGGGTGGCGGCTTTTTGATCTTTTTCGGACGAGATATGTATCGGCACAGCTTCTATCCCCTGTTTTTCCTGACCATTCTGATGGTCGCCGTGGGTCAGATGACCCAGACCCTCTATGTGCCCTCCATTCCCATGATGGCGGGGGACTTCCATGTGGCCTCCGGCCAGCTGCAGGCGGTGATGGCCTGCTACCTCATTCCCTACGGCCTCTCCCAGTTCGTTTATGGCCCCTTGTCGGATCGCATCGGTCGTCGCCCTGTGCTCATCATCGGCATGATGATCTTCCTGGTCGGCACCCTCACCATCCAGCTGATCCCGAGCTTCACCGCCCTGCTGGCGGGCAGCCTGATCCAGGGGCTGGGCACCGGGGCTGGGGGCGCCATGAGCCGGACCGTGATGCGCGATCGTTACAGTGGCGCCGAGCTCAACCGTGCCAACAGCCTGGTGAGCATGGGGGTCATCTTCTCCCCTCTGCTGGCACCTGTGCTGGGCGGCTGGCTCACCGAGCTGTTCAACTGGCGTGCCGGCTACTGGTTCCTGTTCGGTTTTGGTGCCCTGACCACCCTTGCGCTGCTGGCCTGGTTTGGGGAGACGCTGCCAGCATCCGCCCGCCAGCATTCGCTGCGGGTGGGCGCCGCCTATCGTCATGTGCTCGGCAACCCGCGCTTTCAGGGCAACCTGCTCTGTCTGATGGCCACCTTTGCCGGCCTCGCGGTATTCGAGGCGGCGGCCGGGGTGTTGCTGGGGGACGTGCTCAAGCTGAGTGCCCGCACCGTCAGCGTGCTGTTCGTGCTGCCGCTGCCCGGTTATCTGTTCGGCGCCTGGCTCTCCGCCAGACTGAGTTTTCGCCTGAGCCAGGGCAAGCTGATGCGCCTTGGCATCGCCTTTCTGGCCCTGGGGTCGCTCATCATCCTGGTACCCGGGCTGCTCGGCATGGTGAGCGCTGCCTCCCTGGTGGGCGGGGCTGCGGTCTACTTCATTGGCAGCGGCATCCTCTATCCGACCGCCACCTCCTGTGCCATCGAGCCCTTCCCGGGCCAGGCTGGCACCGCGGGAGCCGTGCTCGGGGGCATGCAGAATCTGGGGGCTGGCGTGGTAACCCTGCTGGCCGCCAGCTTCCCGATGACGGGGCAGGTGACCCTGGGGGCCATCATGACGGTGATGGTGCTGATCGTGGCCTTGAGCTTTGTGTGGCTGCGCCACCACGGCGCGCCCCACGAGCAGATGGCCGTCTGACACGGCCAAGAGCCCGCCCCGTTGGCGGGCTTTTTACTGCCTCCTGCCGGGTGGCGAGATGCCGCAGGCGAGTGGAAGGGGGGTTGCCGCGCAGGCAAAGAAAAAGCCCGTCGTGATGACGGGCTTTTTTGGGTAGGTACCCCGGAGATGCCGTTGCCGGTTTGGGCCCTTGAACCGTCGGTTCAAGGCGGAGATCTAATCTGGCCGCAGGCTTCTCGGTCGGGCCGAGCATGCTCAATAGCCAGAAGGCAGACCCCCTGTTTGGTATGAATATCGGCTCGGGGACTTGAACCGGCTGACAAACACTCCAGGGAATTTCAAAACTCGGTGCGATTAGGGCTGTTGCGCCTCTTCGCTGGATTCACCGTATTGTCCGTGCTCGATCAAGGCGGCTTCGATGGTGCGTTGCAGCATCTTGATCCGCTTGTCCATGGTCTCAGAGTATTGGTGGTTTTTCTCTTTTTCAAGGCAGAGCTCATGACAGAAATTGAGCGCTGCCATGACGGCCAGCTGTTCGTTGCTGGAGACCTTGGAACGTTGACGAAGCTCGATGAGCTTGTCGGTCAGCTGGTCGGCGGCCTGGCGCAGGGCATCTTGTTGTCCTAGGGGACAGGACACCTTGTAGGGACGTCCCAGAATGACGATTTCTACGGCCTCTATGCTCATGCCTTCCTCAATACGGCGGGGCTGATTTCCGCCTTTATCCACGTGGACAACTGGGCGGGACTATATAGCGCAGATGCAGAAGTTTCAAGGCCTTGCTGGCTCTGGCAGGGGGAGAATGCTAGGATCTCGGCCATAAATTCTGCATATTTGCCTGAACTTTGAGCGGATCCTAGATGAGCAAAACAAACCCCCTGAAATACGCCGCCGTGGCGGACCTGATGGCACAGCACGACCTCATGGCGACGGCCGTCGAGGCCCATGGCGTGATCTGCGGCCTGGTGTGCGGTGGCGTGGCCCTGGACGACAAAAGCTGGCATCCCCATTTCAATGATCTGATCAACGACGGTTTCGGTCTGCCGGCACCGGTGCGCCAGGTGATGACCGACCTCTATCACGAGGTGATCGAGAGTCTGATGGCACAAAAGGGCGTCGAGCTGCTGCTGCCAAGCGACGAGGCGCCGCTCGATGAGCGCATCGACTCGCTGGTGGACTGGTCCCAGGCCTTCCTGGCCGGCTTTGGCGTGGTGCAACAGGAGCTCTCCAAGGCATCCGAAGAGCTGCAGGAGATGATTCAGGACATCGCCAGCATCACCCAGGTCTCTGCCGAATTCGATCAGGAAGATGAAGAGAACGAAGCCTCTTTCCTGGTGCTCTACGAACACGTGCGCCTCGGGGTCATGATGGCGTTCGAGGAGTTTGGCAAGCGCCCGGCCGCGCCGAGCACGCCGCCGACCCTGCACTGATCTGCCCGCCCCGCGGGTCAATGAAAGAGCGCATCACGGCGCTCTTTCTGTTTTACAAGGGGGCGAGAGCAGGGGAGGTACCCTGCTAACCCATGGTGCCAAAGCGGTTTTTTGCCCGTGGCTTCGCATCCCGTCCGCCACCTTTGTGGTAGGATTGGCCCACGTTTTTTCGCCTATGCCCTCTTCTCATGTCTCAATCTGATCTGGTTCACGTCGACGTGGCTATCGTCGGCGGTGGTATGAGCGGTGCCGTGCTGGCCCTCTCCCTTGCCGCCCTGAAAGGACAGGATGGCGCCCCCCTGCAGATCCTGCTGCTGGAGGCGAGTGCGCCCGAGCTCAATGCTCATCCTGGTTTCGATGCCCGTGCCATCGCGCTTTCCGCCGGTACCTGCGAGGCGCTGGCCCGTCACGGCCTCTGGCCGCACCTGGTGCCCCACTGCTCCCCCATCACCCATATCCATGTGTCGGATCGGGGCCACTGCGGCCAGACCCGGCTGTCGGCGGCGGAGTATGGCCTGCCCGCCCTCGGTCAGGTGATCGAGCTGTCGGCGGCGGGCATCGTGCTGCAAGAGGCGATCGCCGCCAGCCCGCAGATCCGTATGTTGTGCCCGGCCAGGCTTGAGGCCATCGACCCCGACGAGGGGGGAGTGACGCTCGCCCTGGAGGGGGGCGCGCGCTACCGCACCCGGCTGCTGGTGGCGGCCGACGGGGGCCACTCCTTCGTGCGCCAGCATTTCAAGATGCCGGTCAGTCGCCACGATTATGGTCAGAGCGCCATCATCGCCACCGTCAAGACCGCCGAGGATCCCGCCGGACGGGCCTTCGAGCGCTTTACCGACGGAGGGCCGCTGGCCCTGCTGCCCATGCAGGACGGCCTCTCCTCCCTGGTGTGGAGCGTGCCGCGGGACGAGGCACAGGGGCTGCTTGCACTGGATGACGCCGCCTTTCTCGCCCGTCTGCAGCAGGCTTTTGGCTGGCGCCTCGGGCGCTTCGTGCGCACAGGGGCGCGCAACCTCTACCCCCTGGTGCTGACGGTGGCCGACTATCCCCTGGCCCAGCGTACCGTGCTGGTGGGCAACGCCGCTCACCTGCTGCATCCCATCGCCGGTCAGGGGTTCAACCTCGGCATGCGGGATCTGGATGTGCTGACCCGGACCCTGGCCCGTGCGCTCGAGGCGGGGGAAGACATCGGCGGTTTTGAGGTGCTAAGCGGCTACTGGCAGCAGCGGCGGGACGATCAGGCCCAGACCGTCTGGCTCACATCCTCCCTGGCCCAGCTCTTCTCAAACCATCACGCTCCCCTGGTGGTGGGCCGCAATCTGGCGCTCTCCCTGATGGGCAGAGTGCCCTGGCTCAAGGCACCGCTCGCCTCCCGCACCCTGGGATTCGTGGGCGAGGTGTGCGGCCAATAAGCGCTGTCGCCCCGGCGGCAAAGACGATTTCGAGCAAGAGGCACGCCTGTGGGCGTCGCCTCGCAGATCCTGGCGACCCGCCCGGAAAGGACACAAGAGAATGCAGATGCAAGATGTGGATGTGGTGATCGTGGGGGGCGGCATGGTGGGCCTGGGGCTCGCTGCCGCCCTCAAGAACCGGGCGATCAAGGTGGCCATCGTGGAAGGCCGGCTGCCCGATGGAACGCTCGGTGAGACGCCGGACAACAGGGTCAGTGCCCTGAGCCTCGCGAGTCAGCACATCCTGCAAGGGGTCGGCGCCTGGGACGGCATAGTGGCGCGCCGCCTGCAGCCCTACGAGAAGATGCAGGTGTGGGAGCAGGACAGTTTCGGCCACATCGATTTCGATGCCGCCAGCCTGCGTCAGGGGTCCCTTGGCCACATCGTCGAGAACCGGGTGATCCAGCTTGCGCTGCTGGACGCCATCGCGGGGGCCAGCAATATCCAGATGCTGACCCCGGCCCGGGCCACCAGCCTGCAGTGCGGGCCAGCGGGCGCCCTGCTGCTGCTGGAAGATGGCCGGGCCCTCTCGGCCAAGCTGGTGGTGGCCGCCGACGGCGCCCACTCCTGGGTGCGCCGTCAGGCAGACATTCCCCTCACCAGCTGGGATTACGGTCATCACGCCCTGGTGGCGACGGTGCGTTGTGCCGAACCCCATGAGGCGGTGGCGCGCCAGATCTTCACCCCCCAGGGGCCGCTCGCCTTCCTGCCCCTGTGGCAGCCCGACCTCTGCTCCATCGTGTGGTCTGTGCCCGCGGCCCGCGCCGAGGCGCTCTGCGCCCTGGATGACGACGGCTTCAACCGCCAGCTCACCGCCGCCTTTGATGGGCGCCTCGGGCTGTGCAAGGTGGAGGGGGCTCGCAGCGCCATTCCGCTCACCGCCCGCTACGCCCGCGACTTTGCCCGCGAGCGCCTGGTGCTGGTGGGGGATGCGGCCCACACCATCCACCCGCTGGCGGGGCAGGGGGTGAACCTGGGCTTGCTGGATGACGCCGCCCTGGCGGAGCAGATCCTCATTCATCACGGCAAGGGCGCGGACATCGGCCTGCTCGCCAACCTGCGGGGCTATGAGCGCTGGCGCAAGAGCGAGGCGGCGCGCATGCTGGCGGCCATGGAGGGGCTCAAGCGACTGTTTGCGGGCAGCAACCCCCTCAAGAAGCTGGTGCGCGGGGTGGGGCTTCGCGCCGTCGACGGTCTTGCTCCCCTCAAGCAGGGCATGATCCGGGCCGCCATGGGGCTGGATGGGGAGCTGCCCACCCTGGCCAAAGGTGAAAAAATCTAATCTTACCCCGGGGTTTTAACAAAAAAACTAATCTGACAGGGCGAGATGCCCCTTCGGGGTGTCAGCCTTTAATGTTGGCGAGAAGCGAAACGTTTTTCTGTAAATTGTGACAGGACGGTAAAAATCAATATTAAATCCCGCAATGGCGCGGTTTTGGCTGTTTTTATCACTGTTTTTGCCTTAGTGTCTGGTGTCAGTGAGTCGGGTGAGGATTAGTTTTTTTTGAGCGGTGCCCCGGCACGCTTGTCATATAATCCGCTCCGTTCAAGGAATCACTCCTGCCCGCCCGGGCGGGAACGAGCACAGAGCTTGTGGTCCGTAGTTCCCGACGAGCCGGGGCGGATTGCGAGTGTTGTCGCGAACGCTTAAGGAAACACAGCGATGATCCAGACTACTGTATTGCATCCGAAACACCTGGAAGCGGGTGCCAAGATGGTGGACTTCCACGGTTGGGAGATGCCCATCAACTACGGTTCCCAGTTGGAAGAGCACCATGTGGTGCGCACCGATGCAGGCATGTTCGATGTCTCCCACATGACCATCGTCGATTTGACCGGCGAGCGGGTCAAAGCCTTCCTGCAACACCTGCTGGCCAACGACGTGGCCAAACTTACCGTCCCCGGCAAGGCCCTCTACAGTGGCATGCTCAATCCGGAAGGCGGCGTCATCGATGACCTCATCACCTATTTCCTGACCGATACCTTCTACCGCCTGGTGGTGAACTCCGCCACCCGCGAGAAGGATCTGGCCTGGATCCGCCATCACGCCATCGACTTTGCCGTGAGCGTGACCGAGCGCCCCGAGCTTGCCATGATCGCGGTGCAGGGCCCCCACGCCAAGGCCAAGGCGGCCAAGGTGTTCACCCCCGAGCAGAATGGGGCGGTCGAAGGCATGAAGCCCTTCTTCGGTGTGCAGGCCGGGGATCTCTTCATCGCCACCACCGGCTACACCGGCGAAGATGGCTACGAGATCGTGGTCCCCCAAGAGAAGGCGTGCGATCTGTGGCAGGCCCTGCTGGACAACGGCGTGGCCCCTTGTGGCCTGGGAGCCCGTGATACCCTGCGCCTGGAAGCGGGCATGAACCTCTACGGTCAGGACATGGACGAGACAATCTCTCCGCTCGCCGCCAACATGGCCTGGACCCTGGCCTGGGAGCCTGCCTCCCGCCAATTCATCGGCCGCGCCGCCCTGGAAGCCCAGAAGGCCGCCGGCAACCAGCCCAAGCTGGTGGGTCTGGTGATGGAAGAAAAGGGCGTGCTGCGTGCCGGCATGCCGGTCACCTTCACCAGCGAGAGCGGCGAGACACGGGAAGGGGTGATCACCTCCGGCTCCTTCTCGCCCACCCTGGGTTACAGCATCGCCCTGGCGCGGGTGCCCCGTGATATCGGCGAACAGGCCCAGGTGGAGATCCGCAAGAAGCAGGTCACCGTGAAAGTCACCAAGCCGGCCTTCGTGCGCAACGGCCAGCCGTTGGTGTAATCATTGATGGCGGCGAGGGTTGACCTTCGCCGCCCCATTTTTGTTGAAGCGATCCAAGAGCATAAAGGAAGCACAAATGAGCCATATCCCGAGCGAACTGAAATATGCCACCTCCCACGAGTGGGTCCGTGTTGAAGCCAACGGCGAAGCCGTGGTCGGCATCACCGAGCACGCCCAGGATCTGCTGGGGGACATGGTGTTCGTCGATCTGCCGGAAGTGGGCAAGCAGGTGAGCGCCGGTGAAGATTGCGCCGTGGCGGAGTCCGTCAAGGCCGCCTCCGACATCTACAGCCCGGTGAGCGGCGAGATCCTGGCCGTCAACGAAGAGCTGGAAGGCAGCCCCGAGCTGGTCAACTCCGACCCCTACGGCGCCGGCTGGCTGTTCCGCATCAAGCTGGACGACGCGGGCGAGCTCGCCAACCTGCTGGATGCCGAAGGCTACCAGAACGTGGTGGACGAAGAGTAATGCCCCCGGGCCCTGCCAACACAGCAGGGCCCTCTTGTATGACTGCCATCCTGCGGCCATGGCGGTTGCAGGAAGGGCGCAGCCATTGCGCCTTCGGGATGCCCTTGCCGCATTCCCCGTCTGCCCGCGGCGGACACAGAACATGAGTGGAGCCGGTATCGACCGGCTACAGGAACATCAGGTCTTGGTTATCAGGATGTCATGCCAGGACCTATTACCAGGAAATAGGGAAATGACCCAGTCACTGTTTGAACTCGAGCAAAAAACCGATTTCATCCGCCGTCATATCGGCCCGGGTGAGGAAGAACTGCGGGCCCTGCTCGCCACCGTGGGGGCCGAGAGCCTGGACGATCTGATTGAGCAGACGGTCCCCGCCGCCATCCGTCGTCCGGGGCCGCTTGGTATCGGCGCCCCCATGACCGAAGTGGAGGCCCTGGCCAAGCTCAAGGGCTATGCGGCCAAGAACCAGATCGCCAAGAGCTACATCGGCATGGGCTACCATGACACCCACGTGCCCCACGTCATCCTGCGCAACGTGCTGGAAAACCCGGGCTGGTACACCGCCTACACCCCCTATCAGCCCGAGCTGGCCCAGGGCCGTCTCGAAGCCCTGCTCAACTTCCAGCAGCTCACCCTGGATCTCACCGGCATGGATCTGGCGAGCGCCTCCCTGCTCGATGAAGCCACCGCCGCCGCCGAAGCCATGGCGCTGGCCAAGCGCATGGCCAAATCCAAATCCAACCTCTTCTTCGTGGCCGACGACGTTCACCCCCAGGTGATCGACGTGGTCAAGGAGCGCGCGGTCCACTTCGGTTTCGATGTGGTGGTCGGCCCTGCGGGCGAGGCCGTGAGCGAAGAGGTATTCGGTGCCATGTTCCAGTACCCGGGCACCACCGGCAATGTGACCGATCTGCGTTCCCTCATTGCCGCCGTCCAGGCCCAGAAGGGGCTGGCCTGCGTCGGGACCGACATGCTCTCCCTGCTGCTGCTCAAATCCCCGGGTGAACTGGGTGCCGACGTGGTGTTCGGCAGTGCCCAGCGCTTCGGTGTGCCCATGGGTTACGGTGGCCCCCACGCCGCCTTCTTCGCCACCCGCGACGCCTACAAGCGCTCCATGCCGGGTCGCATCATCGGCGTCTCCAAGGATGCCCGTGGCAAGAGCGCCCTGCGCATGGCCATGCAGACCCGCGAGCAGCACATCCGCCGCGAGAAGGCCAACTCCAACATCTGTACCGCCCAGGTGCTGCTGGCCAACATGGCGAGCTTCTACGCCGTCTACCACGGCCCGGTGGGGCTCAAGACCATCGCCTCCCGCGTGCACCGTCTGACCACCATCCTGGCGCTCGGCCTCACCGCCAAGGGCGTGGCCCTCAAGCACGGAAGCTGGTTCGATACCCTCACAGTCCTGACGTCGGACAAGGCTGCACTCATTGCCAGGGCCGAAGGGCTCGGTATCAACCTGCGTGCGGATCTGGACGGTGCGGTCGGTGTGTCCCTCTCTGAAACCACCACCCGAGGCGATGTGGCCGAGCTGTTCGACTTGTTCCTTGGGGCGGGTCACGGCCTCGATGTGGAGGCCCTCGACCAGGCCGCCCAGACTCATCACGCCATTCCGCAAGACCTGCTGCGCACCGACGCCGTGCTGACCCACGAGGTATTCAACAAGTACCACTCCGAGACCGAGATGCTGCGCTACATCCACCGTCTCGAAGCGAAAGATCTGGCCCTGAACTACGCCATGATCTCCTTGGGCTCCTGCACCATGAAGCTCAACGCCACCGCCGAGATGATCCCGGTGACCTGGCCTGAATTCGGCAAGCTGCACCCCTTCGCGCCGCTCAAGCAGACCCAGGGTTACCAGCTGCTGCTGGCAGATCTGGAAGACTGGCTGGTGAAGGTGACCGGCTACGATGCGGTTTGCATGCAGCCCAACTCCGGCGCTCAGGGCGAATACGCGGGCCTCTTGGCCATCAAGAAGTACCACGAGTCTCGCGGCGAGGGGCATCGCGATGTCTGCCTCATCCCGGCCTCTGCCCACGGCACCAACCCGGCTTCCGCCCAGATGGCGGGCCTCAAGGTCATCGTCACCGCCTGTGACAAGGCAGGCAACGTGGATCTGGACGACCTGCGCGCCAAGGCCGCCGAGGTCGGAGACCAGCTCTCCTGCCTGATGGTGACCTACCCCTCCACCCACGGGGTGTACGAGGAGACCATCAAGGAGGTGTGCGACATCGTTCACCAGTATGGTGGTCAGGTGTACCTCGACGGCGCCAACATGAACGCGCAGGTCGGGCTGACGGCGCCAGGCTTTATCGGCGCGGACGTCTCTCACCTCAACCTGCACAAGACCTTCGCCATTCCTCATGGCGGTGGTGGTCCGGGCATGGGCCCCATCGGCGTGAAGAAACACCTGGCACCGTTTGTGGCCGGTCACGCCGTGGTCAAGACCGACAAGGAGAGCCGTGACAACGGCGCCGTGTCTGCCGCCCCGTTCGGCTCGGCCAGCATCCTGCCCATCAGCTGGATGTACATCGCCATGCTGGGTGACGAGGGGCTCAAGAAATCCACCCAGGTCGCCATCCTCAACGCCAACTACCTGGCCAAGAAGCTCGGCGAGTCCTTCCCCGTGCTCTATACAGGTCGCAACGGTCGGGTGGCCCACGAGTGCATCCTGGACATCCGCCCGCTCAAAGAAGCCAGTGGCATCAGCGAGATGGACGTGGCCAAGCGCCTGATGGACTACGGCTTCCACGCGCCGACCATGAGCTTTCCGGTAGCGGGTACCCTGATGGTCGAGCCGACCGAATCCGAATCCAAGCGCGAGCTGGATCGCTTCGTGGAAGCCATGACCGCCATCCGCGCCGAGATTGCCCGGGTGCAGGACGGTCACTGGAGCCTCGCCGACAACCCCCTGGTCCATGCGCCGCACACCCAGGACGACGTGATGGATGCAGAGTGGAACCGTGGCTACAGCCGCGCCGAGGCGGTCTTCCCGTCCGACGCCGTGCGCGCCAGCAAGCTGTGGCCGTCGGTCAACCGCATCGACGACGTCTATGGCGATCGCAACCTGTTCTGCTCCTGCGTGCCCACCGAGGATTACGTCGGGGAGTGATGTGCGGGCAGTGTAATTAACCGAAATGGACTTGGTTCATACCAGGTCCATTTTTTTATCGGGTGGATATGACAGGGGATAACCTCTTTTTAGCCTTCGTACTTATAAGGAACAGAGATGGAAATATCACGGAATGGCATCATCCTGAATGTCGAGCGTTATGAGGAGTGTGTCGCCTTCTACCGCGATCTGTTTGACTTACCGTTAATGTTTAGCAGGAACGAGGGAGAGTTTAGGCTGAGCTGTTTGGCGCTA
Organism: Aeromonas sp. WP2-W18-CRE-05; assembly: GCF_014168615.1. Taxonomy (NCBI): domain Bacteria; kingdom Pseudomonadati; phylum Pseudomonadota; class Gammaproteobacteria; order Aeromonadales; family Aeromonadaceae; genus Aeromonas; species Aeromonas sp. WP2-W18-CRE-05. Next base: position 2,087,879 of record NZ_AP021917.1, read on the forward strand.
GGTAGCAGTTACCTGATGATTGAAACCGGTGGAACGGCAATAGATGAAGGTAAATCAATTTTGGTTTGCCCAACGAAGATCAGATTCAATGTGCCGGATATGGCGGCTGCACTTTTGCGGGTACGTGAGTTCGGTCTAACAGCTGAGATTATTGAGAACGATTGGGGAGTGACCATCAATATTCATGATCCGGATGGTAACAGGGTAGGCATCCGGGATGAGGTTGGCTTTGTCCGTCAGTTATGTGGATCAGATGTCTAGTACTCAATGACCGCCTAATCAAGAGTCCGGATTTAGTGGACAACTACACTGACAGCCAATACGCACAAGGCCACCCCCAGGGGTGGCCTTGTTGTGTGTGGCGCCCGTGCGAACGGGCTACTCGCTCCGGCGCGCCGCCTCGATGGTGGCAATATCAATCTTGCCCATCTGCATCATGGCCTCGAAGGCGCGTTTGGCAGCCTCGGGGTCGGGATCGGTGATCGCCTCGGTGAGGGCGAGGGGGGTGATCTGCCAGGAGATGCCCCACTTGTCCTGACACCAGCCGCACTCGCTCGCCTGACCGCCATGGTCGATGATGGCGTGCCAGTAGCGATCCGTCTCGGCCTGGTCCTGGGTAGCCACCTGAAACGAGAAGGCCCAGTTGTGGCGGACCCCGGGCCCGCCGTTGAGGCCGAGGCAGGGGATCCCCATCACCCTGAACTCGACCGTCAGCACATCCCCTTCCTTGCCGGCGGGATAGTCGGCCGGGGCCCGGTGTACGGCACCGACGGCGGAGTCGGGGAAGAGGCTGGCGTAAAATCGTGCCGCCTCCTCGGCATCCCCGTCATACCAGAGGCAAATCCTGTTCTTGACTGGTCTCATTGTGTCGCAGCTCCATCCTGGTGATTGTCCTTCGACGCCCGTGAGCGGGCGCCCCGATGGGTATCCTGCAACCCGCAGCACCTGCTGTTTTGCTGGGTGGCAAGCCAGCCTGTACGCCGTTTGCCACCCGCTTGGGGCTTGCATGATGGGGTCAAGTATAGTGGCATGGGGATCCTGGTCACCAGGCCGGGAGCCGGCATGAAGGCCGCAGCAAGAGAGGAGTCTGCCATGGACAGTACCCAGCGATTCTCGACCCGGGTCGAGGCCTATGTGAAATATCGGCCCGGTTATCCCGCCGCCATGCTGGATTTTCTGGCAAGGGAGCTGGCCATGGGGCCAGAGGCCCAGGTGGCGGACATCGGCGCGGGCACCGGCATCCTGACCAGCCCTGCTGGCCCCCCGGGTCGCGCGGGTCTGGGCGGTGGAGCCCAATGACGATATGCGGGCTGCCGCCAAACGGCTGCTCGCCCAGGTGGGAAACATCGGCTGGCTGCACGGCAGTGCGGAAGCCACGGGCCTGCCCACGGGGGCGATGGATCTGGTGACGGTCGCCCAGGCGTTTCACTGGTTCGATCGCGCGGCTTTTCGGCAGGAGTGCCAGCGGCTGCTCAAGCCCGGTGGCCGGGTCGCCCTCATCTGGAATGACAGGCTGACGAATACCCCGTTTCTCAAGGCCTATGAAGAGGGGTTGCACGCCTACTCGGGGGATTACGAGGAGGTCAATCATCGCAACCTCGGCGAGGCGGATTTTCGCGCCTTCTTCACCGGGGAGTACCGGCTCGATCGCTTCGAGAACAGCCAGCTGTTCGATCTTGACGGGGTGCTTGGACGGCTCAACTCCTCCTCCTATGCGCCTGTGGCGGGCACGCCGGCCCACGATCAGATGACGGCGCTCGTTCGCCGCGAGTTTGCTCGCCATGCCGTTGACGGCAAGATAGCCTTCAACTATTGCACCCTGGTCTACAGTGGCCGGGTGTAGCCCCGTTCAGCGCTGACATCCGCAGTGAAAAGGCCCCCGCCAGTGATGGCGAGGGCCTTGTTTCATTTTGGCGGTCTGTATCCGGGCGATGCGAAAGAGACCGTCGCGCGGCGAAGGGGCGGTATCAGCCCTGATCGATGCCGAGAATGGCCATGGCCTTGGCCAGGGTATCGACCGATTCCTGATGCTTGCCCGCGTTGTGCAGGGTCTCTCCGTCCGCCCTCAACTGCTTCACCTCGGCCAGTTGCTCGGCACTGAGGGCGGGGCCTGCGGCCAGGGCGTCGTCTATCTTCTTCATGTCCATGGGGCAGTGGAAGGCGAGGGCGCTGCCGCAAAAGAGCAGGGCGGCCAACAACAGCATGAGTCTCATCTTTCGGATCTCCATGTGGGGTTCCCGTCAAGCATAGCCCGCAGGGGGAGGGCATTCGGGTTGAAGGGGGCGGGAGGCAGGGGCTACCATGACCCTTTTGTTGCGAGGAGGCTCCATGGCACTGACAAGGTTGCTGTCCCCCCTGACCAGTCTGGTGATCTTCATTCTGGGTCACGGTCTGTTCAATACCCTGCTGACGGTGCGTCTCTCCGCCGAGCAGGTGTCCGCCCAGGCCATCGGTCTGGTGTCGGCTGCCTATTTCGGCGGCCTGGTGCTGGGGACCTTCATCAATGCCCGCCTCATCATCCGGGTGGGTCATATCCGGGCCTATGCGGCTTACGCCTCCCTGCTCTGTTTTCTGTTTCTGCTGCACGGCATGGTGGTGGAGCCTGTCACCTGGGCGGCGCTGCGGCTGATCGGGGGGTTTGCCACCGGCGGCCTGTTCGTGGTGCTGGAGTCTTGGATGCTGGTCTCAAGCACCCCTGCGAACCGGGGGCGGTTGATGTCCCTCTACATGATCCTGCTGTACGGCTCACTCGCCCTGGGCCAGCTGCTGCTCAAGCAGGTGGACCCCATGGTGCTGACGCCGTTCGCCCTGTGCGCCATGGCGGCGACCCTCTCCGTGGTGCCTCTGGCTCTCTCCCGGGTGGCGACGCCGGCCATGGTGGCACCCCAGCCGGTGGGAGTGGTGGAGCTGGTGCGCCTCACTCCGGCGGGAATGGGTAGCAGCTTTACCTCGGGCCTCATCCTCGGGGCCATCTATGGGCTGTTGCCTCTCTATTTCACCGACAGCGGCGCCTCCCTCTCCCAGGTGGCGGACATGATGGCGCTGGTGATCCTGGGGGGGATGTGTCTGCAGTATCCCATCGGGCGTGCATCTGATCGCTACGACAGACGGTTGGTGATCCTGCTGCTCTGCACCCTGCTGACCCTGATCGCGTTGCTGATGGTGCTGCTGCCGGGGCCCTGGCGCGAGCCAGTCGAGGGGACTCTTGTCTTCCTGCTGGGGGGCATGGCGTTCTCCATCTATCCCTTGAGCCTCAGCCATGCCTGCGATGAACTGCGCCCGGATCAGGTGCTGGGGGCAAACCAGGGGCTGCTGCTTGCCTACAGCCTGGGGGCCATGATAGGGCCCCTGCTGGCCCCCTTCGTCATGGTGCAAGTTGGGCCAGAAGGCTTGTTCGTCTACTTTGCCCTGTGCGGTCTGCTGCTGTCGGCCTATCTCGGCTGGCGCAGGCGTAAGCGAGCCCCCATTCCGCTGACGGAGCACCAGGTCTTCATGCCGGTGCCCCCCAACACCCCCATGACGGCGGAGCTGGAGCCAAGAACGGATCTGGAAGGGGAGACAGTGCCGGCGAGCTATGCCGCGCCTGACGCAGAAGAGAGAGCGGTGAGTGAAGAGGGGCAGGAGAGGGACGCGCCGCAAGGGCGCTGAAGGCTGGCGACCCAACGACAGGGATAAAAAAACCGACTCCAGGGAGTCGGTTTTCTGTTGGGCGGCGGCTATCAGGCGGTCACGGCATCGGCCTGGGTAGCTTGTGCTTCCGGCGCCGGGTTGCGAATGAGGTAATCAAACGCACCCAGGGCGGCGGTGGCACCTGCCCCCATGGAGATGATGATCTGCTTGAACGGTACCGTGGTGGCATCCCCTGCAGCATAGACGCCGGGCAGGGAGGTGGCACCCTTGGTGTCGATCTCGATTTCGCCAAAGCGGGTCAGGGCAATCTCGCTTCCTTTGAGGAACTCGGTGTTCGGCACCAGGCCTATCTGGACGAAGATGCCGGCCACTGCCAGATGCTTGATCTCACCGGTAGTGCGATCTTCGTAATCCATGCCCACCACCTTGCTGCCATCGCCGATCACTTCGGTGGTGCGGGCGCTCATGATGATGTCAATGTTGCCCATGGAGCGGGCCTTCTTCTGCAGCACGTCGTCGGCACGCAGGGTATCGGCGAACTCCACCACGGTGACGTGCTCGACGATACCGGCCAGATCGATGGCCGCCTCGATGCCGGAGTTGCCGCCACCGATCACCGCCACGCGCTTGCCCTTGAAGAAGGGGCCATCACAGTGCGGGCAGTAGGCCACACCCTTGGTACGGTACTCGAGTTCACCCGGCACGTTCAGGTCGCGCCAGCGGGCACCGGTCGCCAGGATCACGGCGCGGCTCTTCAAGGTGGCGCCAGAGGCGAGATCCACGTTGACGTAACCATCCTTGCTGATGGCGGCGGCGCGCTGCTCGGTGATCACTTCCACGCCGTACTGCTTGACGTGCTGCTCCAGGCTGGCGGCCAGCTTGGGGCCCTCGGTGTAGGGCACGGAGATAAAGTTCTCGATGCCGACGGTGTCCATCACCTGGCCACCGAAACGTTCAGCGACAATGGCGGTGCGAATGCCTTTGCGGGCGGCATAGATGGCCGCGGCGGCACCGGCCGGGCCACCGCCCACCACCAGCACGTCATAAGGCGCTTTTTCGCTCAGCTCTTGCGCCTTGCGCTCGGCAGCGCCGGTGTCGAGTTTGGCAACGATCTCTTCCAGCGAGATGCGGCCCTGGCTGAACGGCTGACCGTTCAGGTAGACGTTCGGGACCGCCATGATTTGACGCTCGTTCACCTCATCCTGGAACAGGGCACCGTCGATCATGGTGTGGGTGATGCCGGGGTTCAGGGTGGACATCAGGTTCAGGGCCTGTACCACGTCCGGACAGTTGTGGCAGGAGAGGGAAATATAGGTCTCGAAGTGGAACTCGCCCTTGAGGTTCTTCACCTGCTCCAGCACGGCCGGATCGGCCTTGGAGGGGTGACCGCCGCTTTGCAGCAGGGCGAGCACCAGGGAGGTGAATTCATGACCCATGGGAATGCCGGCAAAGTGCACGCGCGGGGCCTGGCCCTGGGGCGCGATGCTCATGGAAGGCTTGCGGGCATTGGTGCCATCGGTCAGGGAAATTTTGGGGGACATCTCGGCGATCTCGCTGGCCAATGCCAGGAGTTCGGCGGATTTGCCGCTGTCATTGCCGGACACGCTGATCTCGATGGGATTGACGATGTACTGCAAGTAACCGTTGAGTTGTTGTTTGAGGTTGGTATCTAACATGGTCGAATTCCTTCTTGCTGAATGCGGGTCGGCACGATGACCGGATACAGAAAACAGAGGTCCACACAGCAGACCGGCGCATTTTCTGAGGGCCGTAAACAAGACCGGCCCTTGAACGGGCCGGTCTTCAGAGCGGGGAGGCTTAGATTTTGCCTACCAGATCCAGGGACGGGGCCAGGGTGGCGTCGCCTTCTTTCCACTTGGCCGGGCACACTTCACCCGGGTGGGAAGCAACGTACTGGGCAGCCTTGACCTTGCGCAGCAGTTCCAGTGCGTCACGGCCGATGCCGCCAGCGTTGATTTCAACGATCTGGATGAAGCCTTGCGGGTCGATGACGAAGGTACCACGGTCAGCCAGGCCAGCTTCTTCGATCATCACGCCGAAGTTGCGGGTGATGGTGCCGGTGGGGTCGCCGATCATCGGGTACTGGATCTTCTGGATGGTGTCAGAAGTGTCGTGCCAGGCCTTGTGGGTGAAGTGGGTGTCGGTGGAGACGGCGTAGATCTCGACGCCCAGCTTCTGGAATTCGGCGTAGTTGTCGGCCAGGTCGCCCAGCTCGGTCGGGCAGACGAAGGTGAAATCAGCCGGGTAGAAGAACACCACGGACCACTTGCCTTTCAGGTCAGCGTCAGACACCTGAACGAATTTGCCATTGTGGTAGGCGGTGGCGTTGAACGGCTTGATTTCAGTGTTGATGTAGGTAGACATGTATTTGCTCCTTGGTGATGTACATATGCCTGTCTGGTGTTGAAGAGTCGTGCCAGACGAGGCGCTTAACTTTCGATGGAGTCATCATAGTGACTTTTTCTAATCGGTCAAAGCCACAATTTTGAATCACATAAATCTATTTATTAGATAGACCATCACAACTGTACCTAACATGAATATCTCAGGCCTTCGGAGATAACTCATTGTCGAAGTTCAATTTCTGTCCTGCATGTCACATTTTCAAGGGCTGGGCCGGATTTGTTTTCATTGCGTGAGCAGAGAAGGGGGCAGACGAGGCGGCGCAGTAGAAAAAAGAGGGATAAAAAAATCCCGGCGCCGTCGCACAGACAGGGCCGGGTCATCAAACAAGGAATGGCGATAAATATGCTTTACAGCAAAGACTAACTACGGGGTGTGCAAACTTGCAGACATATGAAGAGAAGATGGCGGGTGCACAATCCTCATCTCCTCTTCGGCAACCATTGCATGGTCGGCATCATAGTGTGATGAATGTCACAACGCAAGTTTTGTGGTGTAATTTTACAGTCAAATTGAAAGTGTTTCACTAGAATAGCCGTTAAATTAGGCTTAAAACGCTTTTATTGTAATTTAATTACAGAATTTTAAGATCAAAAGTCGGTTGGGGGCTCCTGCTCCTCCATCAGCTCCAGCAGATTGATGGCCACGGCGATGAAGTCCGACTCGGTGACGATGCCAACCAGCTTGCGCCCCTTGAGTACCGGCAGACAGCCATATTTGTGGCGCTGCAGATACAGGGCCGCCTCCTTGATGCCGGCGTGGGGATCCACGCTCGCCACCTGACGAGTCATGATCTCGTCGAGCTGGACGCTGTCGGTGAACTCTGCCTCCCGCTCGGGGTTGATCAGCAGCAGCTTGGATTCACGGGTGGCCAGGATGTCCGAGAGGGTGACCAGACCGAGCAGATGCTGGTGTTCATCGACGATGGGAACGTGACGGATCCGCTCCTGCTGCATCAGCTCCATCGCCTGCTTGACGCTGTTTTCCGGACCCAGGGTAAAGGGGTGTTCAGTCATGATCTCGGAGAGGGTCATCATGGTGGGCCTCCTTGTGTGTCTGCTTCCACCCTAGCCCAGCTCCCGTCGCCAGAACATGATCGGGGTCAATACAAAACCTTAAAGGTTTTTTAACGGGCCCAGCCTCACAAAATGGCCCGCTATCCCTTGTCTTCCTTGGGTTTTTAGTCTTTTGGGTTGCCTTGGAAGAGGGGGATAACTAGACTAGCCGCCGATTCCCCCGAGGTGAAAGATGCAAGTATCCGATTTTCATTTTGATCTGCCAGACGAGCTGATTGCCCGCTACCCCATGGCGGAGCGTACCGCCAGCCGCCTGCTGCAGCTCGATGGTCAAACCGGCGCCCTGCGCCACGGTCATTTTGTCGATGTGCTTGACCAGCTCAACCCCGGCGATCTGCTGGTGTTCAACAATACCCGGGTCATTCCGGCCCGCATGTTTGGCCAGAAGGCCAGCGGCGGCAAGCTGGAGGTGCTGGTGGAGCGCATTCTGGACGAGCACAGCGTGCTGGCGCACGTCCGCTCGTCCAAGTCCCCCAAGCCAGGTACCCGCCTCCTTCTGGATGGCGGTGCCGACGGCGTGCCCGTCGAGGCCGAGATGCGTGCCCGCCACGACGCTCTGTTCGAGATCCACTTCCTGGACCCGCGCCCTGTACTGACCATTCTGGATGCCATCGGCCATATGCCGCTGCCCCCTTACATCGACCGTCCCGACGAGGATGCCGACAAGGAGCGCTACCAGACCGTCTACAACCAGAAGCCGGGTGCCGTGGCGGCGCCGACCGCCGGTCTGCACTTCGACGAGCCGCTGCTCGAGCAGATCCGTGCCAAGGGCGTGGAGATGGCCTTCGTGACCCTACACGTGGGGGCGGGCACCTTCCAGCCGGTGCGCGTCGACAAGATTGAAGATCACCACATGCACTCGGAATACGCCGAAGTGCCCCAAGAGGTGGTGGATGCCATCGCGGCGACCCGCGCCCGCGGCGGTCGTGTGGTTGCGGTGGGGACCACGTCGGTGCGATCCCTTGAGAGCGCGGCCAAGGCGACCCTGGCCCAGGGCATGCCGCTGGCGCCCTTCTTCAGTGACACCGACATCTTCATCTTCCCCGGTTACGAGTTCCAGGTGGTCGATGCCATGATCACCAACTTCCACCTGCCCGAATCCACCCTGATCATGCTGGTCAGCGCCTTTGCCGGCTATGACAACGTGATGGCCGCCTATCAGGCCGCCGTGGTGGGACAGTACCGTTTCTTCAGCTACGGGGACGCCATGTTCGTCACCCGTCGCCGGGTGCAGGGTTAAGCCTTGCCCTTCAGAAGTCGTTCAGGCTCTGCTTGTCAGTATGCCGGCCGGCTTCATATTACCGGGCCCCTCGGGCCCTTTGTTGTCAGACTGTTTCTCTGACTGAATAGAGGTAGCAATGAAATTTGAATTGAAAACCACCGATGGGCGTGCCCGTCGCGGTCAACTGGTGTTCGAGCGTGGCGTGGTCCAGACCCCGGCCTTCATGCCGGTCGGCACTTACGGCACCGTCAAGGGGATGACACCGGAAGAGGTACGTGAGACCGGTGCCCAGATCCTGCTTGGCAACACCTTCCACCTCTGGCTGCGCCCGGGTCAGGAAGTGATGCGCGCCCACGGCGATCTGCACGACTTCATGAACTGGCAGGGGCCGATCCTGACCGACTCCGGTGGTTTCCAGGTGTTCAGTCTGGGGCACATCCGCAAGATCACCGAGGAGGGGGTGCACTTCCGTCATCCCATCAACGGCGAGAAGATCTTCCTCGACCCCGAGAAGTCCATGGAGATCCAGTACGATCTGGGTTCCGACATCGTGATGATCTTCGACGAGTGCACCCCGTACCCGGCCACTTACGAGGAAGCGCGCAAGTCCATGGAGATGTCCCTGCGCTGGGCCAAGCGCTCCCGTGACAAGTTCGATGCGCTCGGCAACAAGAACGCCCTGTTCGGCATCATCCAGGGTTCTGTCTACGAACCGCTGCGGGATGTGTCGCTGGACGGTCTCCTTGAGATCGGCTTCGACGGTTACGCGGTCGGCGGTCTCGCCGTGGGTGAGCCCAAAGAGGACATGCATCGCATCCTTGACCATGTCTGCCCGAAAATTCCGGCCGACAAGCCGCGCTACCTGATGGGGGTGGGCAAGCCGGAGGATCTGGTGGAAGGGGTGCGCCGCGGTATCGACATGTTCGACTGCGTGATGCCGACCCGCAACGCCCGCAACGGTCATCTCTTTACCACCGATGGGGTGGTCAAGATCCGCAACGCCAAGTACCGGGAAGACACCAGCACCCTGGATGCGGACTGCGATTGCTACACCTGCAAGAACTACACCCGCAGCTATCTGTACCATCTGGACAAGTGCAACGAGATCCTCGGTGCCCGTCTGAATACCATCCACAACCTGCGTTATTACCAGCGCGTGATGCAGGGTTTGCGGGACGCGATCGAGCAGGGTAAATTAGACGACTTTGTAACTGAGTTTTACCGTCGGCAAGGGAAGCCTGTGCCTCCACTGGCTGAAAATGGCGTGAAATAACAACGACATATAAGTTAGTATTCAAATCTACATCAATAAGAGGTTGTTAAATGAGCATTATCTCCAAGGCGTATGCAGAAGGCGCGGCTCCGGCAGCACAGGGTGGTGGCATGGAAATGATCATCATGCTGGCCGTGTTCGGTCTCATCTTCTACTTCATGATCTACCGTCCCCAGGCCAAGCGTGCCAAGGAGCATCGCAATCTGATGAGCTCCCTCTCCAAGGGCGACGAAGTGCTCACTTCCGGTGGCCTGGTCGGCAAGATCGCCAAGGTTTCCGCCGACAGCGACTACATTGTGCTGGCCCTGAACGATCAGACCCAGGTCACCATCAAGCGTGACTTCGTCTCTGCCGTTCTGCCCAAGGGTTCTATCCAGTCCCTCTAATCTCCCGAGGAGCACAGCGTGTTAAATCGCTATCCGCTGTGGAAATACCTGATGGTGATCGTCGTGATCGCCATCGGTTTTCTATATGCAGCCCCCAATCTTTACGGCGAAGACCCGGCCTTGCAGGTCTCTGCCAGCCGTGGTGCCGAAGTCAAACTAGAAACCCTCGACCAGGTGAAGGAAACCCTCGACGAGGCGAAGATCCCGGTCAAGCATGCGGCGTTCGAGCACGGCTTCATCCTGATCCGTTTCAACAACACCGAAGACCAGCTCAAGGCGCGCGACATCGTGGCCAACAAGCTGGGCGACAATTTCATCACCGCCCTCAACCTGGCACCGTCGACCCCCGCCTGGCTTGAGGCCATCGGCGCGGCGCCCCTGAAGCTCGGTCTTGACCTGCGGGGCGGTGTGCACTTCCTGATGGAAGTGGACATGGCCGAAGCGCTGGCCAAGCAGCAGGAACAGATGGTGCAGGATTTCCGCGCCGAGCTGCGTACCCAGAAGATCCGCTACTCCGGTGTACGCCGGGTCGGGGATCAGGTGCAGGTGGTCTTCCGTGACGAGGCCGATCAGGCCAAGGCACTCTCCTTCCTGCGTCGCCAGAATGCGGATCTTGTCTTCACCACAGACCAGAAAGGGGATGACTTCATCCTGCTGGCCACTCTGAGCGAAGCCAAGATCAAAGAGGTGAAGAAGTATGCCCTCGAGCAGAACATCACCATCATCCGCAACCGGGTGAACGAACTGGGTGTGGCCGAGCCGCTGGTCCAGCAGCAGGGCGGTGAGCGTATCATCGTCGAGCTGCCGGGGATCCAGGACACCGCCCGTGCCAAGGAGATCCTGGGTGCCACCGCGACCCTGGAGTTCCACATGGTCGATGAGGCTGCCGATATCCAGGCCGCTGCCGCAGGCCGCGTGCCGCCGAGCTCCAAGGTCTACAACGATCGCAACGGTCGTCCCGTGGTACTGCAAAAGCGCGTGATCCTGACCGGTGACCACATCGTGGGTGCCCAGTCCGGTTTCGATGAATACAGCCGTCCCCAGGTCAACATCAAGCTCGATGGTCAGGGTGGCAACAAGATGGCCAACTTTACCAAGGACAACGTTGGCAAGGGGATGGCGACCGTCTTCATCGAGTACAAGCCGGTGGGTCAGCCTGGTCCGGACGGCAAGCGCAAGTTCCGCAAGCAGGAGGAGGTGATCAACGTCGCCACCATCCAGTCTCGCCTGGGTAGCCAGTTCCGCATAACCGGGATCGACAACGCCAACGAAGCCCACAACCTGGCGCTGCTGCTGCGTGCCGGTGCCCTGATTGCCCCCATCCAGATCGTCGAAGAGCGCACCATAGGCCCGAGCCTGGGTCAGCAGAATATCGACAGCGGGATGGAAGCCATCGGCTGGGCCATGCTGGTGATCGTGCTCTTCATGGGGATCTACTACCGTGCCTTCGGCTGGGTGGCCAATCTGGCGCTGACCATGAACCTGGTGCTCATCGTCGGTATCATGTCGATGATCCCGGGGGCCACCATGACCCTGCCGGGCATCGCCGGTATCGTGTTGACGCTGGGGATGGCGGTGGATGCGAACGTACTGATCTACGAGCGTATTCGTGAAGAGATCCGCAATGGTCGCGGGGTGCAGCAAGCCATTCACCTGGGCTTTGACCGCGCCTTCTCCACCATCGCCGACTCCAACGTCACCTCGCTCATCACCTGCGTGATCCTGTTCGGTATCGGTACCGGTGCCATCAAGGGCTTCGCCCTGACCCTCGGGATCGGCCTGACGGCGTCCATGTTCACTGCCATCACGGTATCCCGCGCCATCATCAACCTGGCCTGGGGTGGACGGCGCATCGACAAGCTGCCGATCTAAGGAAGAGACATGTTTCAAATTCTACATTTTGAAAAGCCCATCCCCTTCATGCGTTTCGCCAAGCTGGGTATGGTCCTCTCTGCTCTGGTAACGGTGCTCGCCCTCTACGTTCTGTACGATCGTGGCCTGAACTGGGGGCTGGACTTCACCGGCGGTACCACCATCGAGGTGGGGTTCCAGCAGTCGGTGAGCCTGGACAAGATGCACGAGGCGCTGGATCAGCAGAAGATTGACGGGGCGACCCTGCAGTTCTTCGGCTCCAGCCGTGATGTGCTGGTGCGCATGGCCCCGCAAGAGGGCGTCAAGGTCGAGCAGCAGGGCAACGAGGTCCTGGCGGCCGCCAAGCTGGTCGACGAGAGCGCCGTGCTCAAGCGTGTCGAGTTCGTCGGTCCCTCCGTGGGTGACGAGCTGGCCACCGACGGTGCCCTGGCCATGCTGGCCTCCATCCTCTGTATCCTGATCTACGTGGCGGTGCGCTTCGAGTGGCGTCTGGCCACGGGGGGCATCCTCTCCCTGGCTCACGACGTGATCATCACCCTCGGCATCTTCGCCTACTTCCAGTACGAGTTCGACCTGACCGTGCTGGCGGCGCTGATGACGCTGGTGGGGTACTCCCTGAACGACACCATCGTTGTGTTCGACCGGGTGCGGGAGAATTTCCGCAAGGTACGCCGTGGGGACACCGCGGAGATCATGGATCTCTCCATGACCGAGACCCTGAGCCGGACCATCATCACCTCGGGGTTGACCTTCGTGGTGGTGGTGGCGCTGCTGCTCAAAGGCGGGCCTCTGATCCACGGTTTCTCCATCGCCATGGTGATCGGGGTGGCTTTCGGGACCTACTCCTCCATCTATGTGGCGAGCGCCTCAGCCATGTTCCTCGGGATCAAGCGGGAGCACATGCTGCCGACCCAGGTGGAAAAAGAGGGCGCGGATCAGCAAGAGATCCTGCCGTAACAGACAAGGGCGCCGCAAGGCGCCCTTTCTCTTGTGGCCGGGGTGAGTCATGATGCTCCCCACAACCTAGCATCCATGACCCAAAGCAAGGAGCAAGCCCATGCAACACAATCCCCGTTTTCTGGCCCTGGTAGAGGCCATCCGCCCGCAGGTGCAGGAAACCGATGTGCATCAGATCAAGCGCTGGCAGGATGAGGGCCGAGCATTTCATCTGATCGACGTGCGCGAAGAGAGCGAGTGGGCCAGGGGCCATCTGCCGGGGGCCACCTATCTCGGGCGCGGGGTGATAGAGCGTGACATCGAGACCCGGTATCCGGATCCCGACACCGAACTCTACCTCTATTGTGGTGGGGGATTTCGCTCCATCCTGGTGGCGGATAACCTGCAGAAGATGGGTTATTCCCGGGTCGTCAGCGTCGATGGAGGCTTTCGCGGCTGGAGCGATGCCGGATACCCTGTCGAATCCTGATTTATTTGAGGGAGAGGGGCTGCGCCACATGACAAACGGCCCCGTGATCTTTACCATATGCGGGGTCAAGCGTAAGCGTCGGAGTGTTCATTGAACGTCAGGATAGGGATTGGATACCTCACGGGTATCCTGTTGTTGCTCCCCTTGTGGGGTTGCAGCAGTAGCAGTCAGGTAAAAGCGCCTCAAGTTCCCAAGCCGCAACCCGCTTCACTGGTATTGGCGACCCCCTTGCAGGTCTCCTACCAGAGCGAGTTGGCGTTGGCGCGACTCGGGCAGATGCTCAGTGAAATGGAATTGACGACCGAACAGCGGGCAGAACTCTTCTATGAGCGTGCCGTGGTGTTTGACCGGGTGGGCTTGCGTTCCCTGGCGCGACTCGACTTCAACCGCGCCCTGCGGGAGAAGCCGGATTTTGCCGAGGCCTACAACTTCATCGGTGTCTATCTGGTTCAACAGCAGAACTACGACGAGGCCTATGAGGCGTTCGACTCCGCCCTGGAGCTCGCCCCGGATTACGACTACGCCTATCTCAACCGGGGAATCGCGCTCTATTACGGCAATCGCCCCGAGCTTGCCGCGGCGGATATGAAGCGCTTCTACGAGGCGCAACCAGAAGACCCTTATCGGGTGATCTGGCTCTATCTGGCCGAGCAGAAGCTCAACGGACCGGCGGCCATGAGCCGGATGCGCGAGCGGCTCAACAAGTATGACGACGACGCCTGGAACTGGGATCTGGTGCGCCTCTATACGGGCGACATCAATGCCACCCAGTTGATGAGCAACGTGGTGAAAGGGGTCAAGGACAACAGGGAGCTCGCCGAGCGCCTGTGCGAGACCTACTTCTACCTCGGCAAGTTCGAGCTGGCCAAGGGTAACCGCAAGGAAGCCATCAGCTACTTCAAGCTGGCGCTGGCCAACAACGTCTATGACTTCATCGAGCATCGCTATGCCTTGCTGGAGCTGGAACTGATGGCGCGCAAGCCCCAGCCACCCGGAGCCCAGGGCAAGAGCGGCAAAGCGTGACTAAACGGGTTTGAACCCCATGAAAAAGGCCTCTTGACGAGGCCTTTTTGCTGTCTGGTGACACGGGGTGTGCCGCTACTCCACCAGGCTCATGCCGGGGATCTGGCGCCAGTAACCGTTGCAGTCCCGCTCCTGCTGCAGGGGCAGGGGGGCCATCCCCTGTTCGTTGGCCTTGAAGCGCTCCAGCATCGTCAGGGTCTCCATGCCTTCGGGCGAGAGGCGCACTACATCCACCAGGCCCTCCATCCCCTTGAGCTCGTTACCCAGGTTGTAGCAGTAACCGGACTGGGTCTGGATGCCGTTGAGGTTGAACACCTTCTGCCCCTCACGACTGCTGGCAAGTCGCCCGGTGGGGTAGTCGATGCAGGCCAGTTCGCAGTTGTCCTTGGGCCGGTCGAGGGAGCGGGCGGTGAAGCAGCGTGCCGAGTAGGCGAGCGGCAGATGACCATAGGCGAACACCTCCACCTCGAACTGCTGGCGCTCCCTGCCCAGATCCTGATTGAGCTGCATCAGCCAGTCGCGGGAGAGCTCCACCGGCATCACCCAGCGCTGCATCCCCTGTTTAAGCAGTATGCGCAGCACGTCGGCGTTGTAGGCGTTGATGGCGGGGCCGCAGACGAACGGCAGCCCGGCTTCACTGGCGAGCTGGACGGCCCCCAGATCGTTGGCCTCGATCATCAGCTCGCCGTTGTCGACCAGCCGCTTGACCTCCTTGAGCTCGGAGGGGGCTGAGATCAGCGCCAGCGTGGAGAGCACCGCCTGCCTGCCGGAGCCCGCCACCTGACGGGCGAGGGCAATCCAGTCATCTACTTTCAGTTCGCGCCGCTTGCTGCAGACGGTTTCCCCCAGATAGATGATGTCGGCCTGGCTGGCGGCGGCCGCCTGATAGAAGGCCTGGGTGTCGGCCTTGGGCCAGTAGAAGAGCAGGGGGCCGAGAGAGAATTTCATGAACAGGGCTCCTTATTGCCACTGGCGATGATAGGCACCGAGGGTGGTCTGGCTCCCCTCGGAGACGCGGGCGAGCTGGGCATCCCACTCAGCCTTGACTTGATAGGCCTCGGGGTTGGCCTGATAGGCGTCGATGGCGGCGCGCCAGACCCGGGTCACCTGCTCCACATAGGCGGGGCTGCGCTGGCGCCCCTCGATCTTGACCGACTGGATGCCGGTCTGGAACAGCTCGGGCAGGAGGCCGAGGGTGTTGAGGCTGGTGGGCTCCTCCAGCGCGTGATAGGTCTGGCCATCCACCTCGAAGCGCCCCTTGCACAGGGTCGGGTAGCCGGCGTTTTCCCCCGGGCCGTAACGATCGATCAGCACCTCGTTGAGGCGGGATTCGAGGCCGCTCGGGGTCTCTTCCCAGCGCACGAACTTGGCCGGTGAACAGGCACCGACGGTGTTGGGGCTCTCGCCGGTCATGTAGGAGGAGAGGTAGCAGCGCCCCTCCGCCATGATGCAGAGGCTGCCGAAGGCGAACACCTCGAGGCCGACGTCGGTCTCGCGGGCCAGCTGCCTGACCTGATGCATGGAGAGCACCCTCGGCAGCACCACCCGGCCGACGTTGAAGTGCTGCTGGTAGAAGCGGATGGCAGCGGCGTTGGTGGCGCTGGCCTGGACCGAGACATGCAGCTCCATGTCGGGATGGCGGCGGCTGGCATAATCGAGCACGGCGAGATCGGCGATGATCAGGGCATCGGCACCGAGCGCCACCCCTTTGTCCACGGCCTGCTTCCAACGGGCATCGGAGCCCGGGTGGGCAAAGGTATTGATGGCGATGTGCAGCTTGCGGCCATGCTGGTGGACATAGTCAACCGCTCTTTCCAGCTTGCTGTCGGTGAAGTTGAGCCCGGCGAAGTGGCGGGCATTGGTGTCATCCTTGAAGCCGATGTAGACCGCATCGGCCCCGTTATCCACGGCTGTCTTCAGTGCCGGCAGGCTGCCTGCCGGGCAGAGTAATTCCATCGGGTACGCTCCGAGAGGGCAAAAATGCAAAAGTGGCCCGATTGTATTCATGCTTGCCCTCCCGCTTTTTGACCTGAGGCAGCTTTAGGTGGCTTTACCCTTCTTGAGGTAAGTGGGCACAAGTTTGATTTTCAACAGGATCTTGCCGAAGGGGCTGTGCTTGAATGCGCAAAAAACTGGGAGTTTATCGTGTTTCAACATCTGCAACGTCGCCTGGTCGAACAGGCACCCCGTCTCTTGCGCCACCCCCTCAAGCTGGTGCCCTTCCCGCTGCAACAAAACCTGATGGAGGCCCTGCTGGGCAGGGTATTCCGGGAGGCCATCGAAGAGGGGGAATTTGCGTTTCTTGCGGGCAAGTGGCTGAAAGTGGAAGTCAGCGATCTGGGGCTATGCTGGTTTATCAGCGAGCAGGAGGGCAAATTGGTAGTGGCGAGGAAGTGTGAGCACGCCGATGTCTGTTTCAGCGGCAATAGCCAGGATCTTGTTCTGATCGCCGGGCGCCGTGAAGACCCGGATTCCCTCTTCTTCCAGCGCCGGCTGAAGATAGAGGGGGATACAGAGTTGGGCCTGGAGGTGAAAAATCTGATGGACAGCCTGGATCTGGACGGGCTGGGATTGATGAAATACCCCCTGATGGATCTGGCGACCTTTATCGAGCGTGCCCGCGAGACGCACGTGCCCACTGCCGCGACAATGAGCTGAGCCCGAGTGCTGCGAACAGGCGAACTTTAGCCGCACTACCCCACTGTCAGCGTGACCACGCAGGGTGGGGAGGCGTCATCTGCCTGTTTGTGCAGAAATGCCTGGTTGGAAGCGGTGCCAAAATAGCGATTGGTTATGTTACAATTGCGCGCCATTTTTGACTGAAGATTGACTGGGCATGTTGGATCAGATTCGTATCGTGTTGGTAAACACCTCTCACACCGGCAACATGGGATCCGCGGCGCGGGCCATGAAGACCATGGGACTGACTCAACTGGTGCTGGTCGATCCCCAGGCCCAGCCGGATGAGGAGGCCGTCGCCCTGGCGGCGGGGGCCAGCGATATCCTGGCTCGCGCCCGAATCGTGCCGACCCTGGACGAGGCCATTGCCGACTGTGGTCTGGTCATCGGCACCAGTGCCCGTTCCCGCACCTTGAGCTGGCCCATGCTGGATCCCCGTGAAGCGGGCGAGAAGCTGGTTGCCGAGGGCATGGAGCACCCGGTCGCGCTGGTGTTTGGCCGTGAACGCACCGGCCTCACCAATGACGAACTGCAAAAATGCCACTTCCATGTGGCCATTCCCGCCAATCCAGAATACAGCTCCCTCAATCTGGCCATGGCAGTGCAGACCCTTTGTTACGAGGTGCGGATGCGCTGGCTGGAAGTACAGAACCAGGAGCCGGAGGATGAGCGGGTCGAGTACCCCAGCGCCCAGCAACTGGAAGGGTTTTATCAGCATCTGGAGCAGACGTTGCAAAAGACGGGATTCATTGCCGATGACCACCCAGGCCATGTGATGAGCAAACTGCGTCGTCTGTTCAATCGGGCCAGACCCGAAGCGGTGGAGTTGAACATCCTGCGGGGCATTCTCACCTCTGTCCAGAAGTCCAGGGCACAGGATTAATCCCGACTGATTTACTCAAGCATATACTTGACTGATTTAGTCGGGTATGTGACCATATGCCACATATTGATTGGTTCGCAAGACGGTAAGGCATATGAGACTGACCTCAAAAGGACGTTACGCGGTGACAGCCATGCTCGACGTGGCGTTGCATGCAGAGCAGGGGCCCGTGCCCCTGGCTGATATTTCAGAGCGCCAGGGCATCTCCTTGTCCTATCTGGAACAACTGTTTGCTCGTCTGCGCAAACATGGTCTGGTGAGCAGCGTACGTGGCCCCGGTGGCGGCTATCGCCTCGGTCTGGCCCCTGGCGAGATTTCGGTCGGTCAGGTGATCACCGCGGTCGATGAATCGGTCGATGCGACCAAGTGCCTCGGCAAAGGGGGCTGCCACGGTGGTACCCAGTGCCTGACCCACTCCTTGTGGCGGGATCTGAGCGAACGCATCTCCAGTTTCCTGGGGGATATCACCCTGGCCGAGCTGGTTGGTCAGGCCGATGTGCGCCGTATCGCCGGCAAGCAAGATGAACAAATGAAGACCGTGTTGTCCCTGGTTGATCGGGCCGAACGCGGTGATGTGAGCTTGAAAGTCCAACTATAAACGTGCTTTCCACGACGAGTCGCTGTGTGACCCCGTCGTAACGGAGAAAAAGATGAAACTGCCTATTTACCTTGATTATTCGGCAACCTGTCCGGTGGACCCGCGTGTCGCAGAAAAAATGATGCAGTGCCTCACCATGGACGGCCTGTTCGGCAACCCAGCCTCCCGTTCCCACCGTTTCGGCTGGCAGGCCGAAGAGGCGGTGGATCTGGCCCGTAATCAAGTGGCAGAGTTGATCGGCGCGGATCCGCGCGAGATCGTCTTTACCTCCGGTGCGACCGAGTCCAACAACCTGGCCATCAAGGGCATTGCCCATTTCTACGCCGGCAAGGGCAAGCACATCGTCACCTCCAAGACCGAGCACAAAGCTGTGCTGGATACCTGCCGCCAACTGGAGCGTGAAGGCTATGAGGTGACCTACCTCGAGCCCATGCCCAACGGCCTGTTCACTCTTGAGCAGATCGAAGGCGCCCTGCGTGATGACACCATCCTGGTCAGCATCATGCACGCCAATAACGAGATCGGGGTGGTGCAAGACATCGCTGCCATCGGCGAGCTGTGCCGTTCCCGCAAGATCCTGCTGCACGTGGACGCCGTCCAGAGCGTGGGCAAGATCCCGGTCGACGTGGAAGCACTCAAGGTTGATCTGCTCTCCATGTCCGCCCACAAGGTATACGGCCCGAAAGGCATTGGCGCCCTGTATGTGCGCCGCAAGCCCCGTGTTCGTCTGGAAGCCCAGATGCACGGCGGTGGCCACGAGCGCGGCATGCGCTCCGGTACCCTGGCAACCCACCAGATCGTCGGCATGGGGGAAGCCTTCCGCATCGCCAAGGAAGAGATGGCGAGCGAGAGCCAGCACATCATGGCCCTGCGCCAGCGTCTGTGGGATGGCATCAAGAACATCGAAGAAGTCTATATCAACGGGGATCTGGACCAGCGTGTACCGGGTAACCTGAACGTCAGCTTCGCCTATGTGGAAGGGGAATCCCTCATCATGGCACTGAAGGATCTGGCGGTCTCTTCCGGTTCTGCCTGTACCTCGGCCAGCCTGGAACCTTCCTACGTGCTGCGCGCCCTGGGTCTGAACGACGAGCTGGCACACAGCTCCATCCGTTTCAGCATCGGTCGCTTCACCACCGAAGAAGAGATCGACTACGCAATCAAGCTCATCTGCGACTCCATCGGTCGTCTGCGCGAGATGTCCCCCCTGTGGGAGATGTTCAAGGATGGCGTCGATCTGAACACGGTCGAATGGGCACATCACTGATCCTTGCCAGCATGGCAAGGGTCTGGTGAACAACGGAATTAGCAGGAGTTAGATATGGCTTACAGTGAAAAAGTAATCGACCACTACGAGAATCCCCGCAACGTCGGTGGTTTTGACAAGAACGATCCCAGCGTCGCCACCGGCATGGTCGGTGCACCGGCCTGTGGTGACGTCATGAAGCTGCAACTGAAGATCAGCGACGATGGCATCATCGAAGATGCCAAGTTCAAGACCTACGGCTGTGGTTCCGCCATCGCCTCCAGCTCCCTGGTGACCGAGTGGGTCAAGGGCAAGACCCTGGACGAAGCGGCCGGTATCAAGAACACCGACATCGCCGAAGAGCTGGCGCTGCCGCCGGTGAAGATCCACTGCTCCATTCTGGCGGAGGATGCCATCAAGGCCGCCATCGCCGATTACAAGCAGAAGAAAGGTCTTTAAGGTCCGGAGAGCAGTATGGCCATAACCATGACAGATGCCGCAGCGGCGCGGGTTTCCTCCTTCATGATCAACCGGGGCAAGGGCATCGGCCTGCGCCTCGGCGTCAAGACGACCGGCTGTTCTGGCCTTGCCTATGTGCTCGAGTTCGTGGATGAGCTGGCTGC
The DNA here is from genome assembly GCF_014168615.1 of Aeromonas sp. WP2-W18-CRE-05. Classification (NCBI taxonomy): domain Bacteria; kingdom Pseudomonadati; phylum Pseudomonadota; class Gammaproteobacteria; order Aeromonadales; family Aeromonadaceae; genus Aeromonas; species Aeromonas sp. WP2-W18-CRE-05. Next base: position 2,108,240 of record NZ_AP021917.1, read on the forward strand.
CGAGGATCAGGTGTTCGAGCAGAAAGGCGTCAAGATCATCGTGGATGCCAAGAGCCTGATCCACCTGGATGGCACCGAGCTGGACTTCGTGAAGGAAGGCCTCAACGAGGGCTTCCAGTTCAACAACCCGAATGCCAAGGGCGAATGTGGTTGTGGCGAAAGCTTCAGCGTGTAAGTGGTTCGATTGACTGATCGCCCATGTTTGCAACGCCTCGCAGCCCCAAGGGTGAGCCCTGTTGCGGCGAGTCTCTTGTGATCAACACCTTGCTCATCAACACAGTGGTGTGGACGCCAGTCCATGCCACTGCTTTCAAGTTCAAGACGAGTGTGGTTGCACTCCCAGCGCTATTGTCTGAGGACGAAGGATGAATCATTTCGAGCTGTTCGGGCTGGCTGAGGGCTTCGAGCTCGATACTCGCCAACTGGCTGACACCTATCGTCAGCTGCAGACCCAGTTCCATCCCGATCGTTTTGCGACAGCCCCCGAGCGGGAGCAGCTTGCTGCCGTGCAGCGTGCTGCCCAGATCAACGATGCGTTTACCACCCTCAAGGCCCCCTTGCGCCGAGCCGAGTATCTGCTCTCCTTGCGGGGCACCGATATTCGCGGCGAGCAGCAGACACTGCAAGATCCTGCCTTTCTGATGCAACAGCTGGAGTGGCGAGAGCGGCTGGCTGATCTCAAGGGCGACGCCGACCCTGAGGGGGCCATCAAGGATTTTCGCCAGGAGATCAGGCATGATCACCAGGCGTTGATGCAACGGCTGACCGACTCTCTCACCAGGGGTGAGGATCTGCAGGCGGCGGATTGCGTTCGCAAGCTCAAATTTGTCGACAAGCTCCTCGAGGAGCTGGAACGATTCGAAGACTCGCTGTTCGAGTCTTGACCCTCTAACGCAGGAATTGTGATTACCCATGGCATTACTGCAAATTGCCGAGCCAGGCCAGAGCGCCGCGCCTCACCAGCATAAACGTGCCGTCGGCATCGATCTTGGCACCACCAACTCCCTGGTCGCCGCCGTGCGCAGCGGCCAGGCCGACACCCTCTGTGACGAGCAGGGGCGTGATCTGCTGCCTTCCGTGGTCCATTACCAGGCCGATACCATCCGGGTTGGCTTCGATGCCAAGCGTGAGGCGGCCCTCGATCCCCACAACACCATCGTCTCGGTCAAGCGGATGATGGGCAAGGCGCTGGCCGACATCGATACCCGCCAGCAGCCTTACGAGTTCGTAGCTACCGAGACGGGTATGCCTCAGTTGCGGACCCGCCAGGGGCTGGTCAATCCGGTGCAGGTCTCGGCCGAGATCCTGAAAAAACTGGCCGAGCGCGGTGCCGCGTCCCTCGGGGGAGACCTCGACGGCGTGGTCATCACGGTGCCCGCCTATTTTGACGATGCCCAGCGTCAGGGCACCAAGGACGCGGCCAGACTGGCCGGTCTGCATGTGCTGCGGTTGCTCAACGAACCCACGGCGGCCGCGATCGCCTATGGCCTCGACTCCGGTCAGGAAGGGGTGATCGCCGTCTATGACCTGGGTGGCGGAACCTTCGATATCTCCATCCTGCGCCTGCATCGCGGGGTGTTTGAGGTGATGGCCACCGGCGGCGACTCGGCACTCGGTGGTGACGATTTCGACCATCTGCTGGCGGACTGGCTCAAAGAGCAAGCCGGGTTGTCCGGTCAGCTCGATGCCCGTACCCAGCGCGAGTTGCTGGATGCGGCGGCCAGCATCAAGCACGGCCTCACCGATGCCGATGCCGTTGCCTGCACCTTTGCCGGCTGGCAGGGTACCGTCACCCGCAGCCAGTTTGACGAGCTGATCCAGCCCCTGGTCAAGCGCACCCTGCAGGCCTGTCGGCGCGCCCTGCGCGATGCGGGTCTCGAGCAGGAAGAGGTACTGGAAGTGGTGATGGTCGGTGGCTCGACCCGGGTGCCGCTGGTGCGCGAGCGGGTGGGCGAGTTCTTCGGCCGCACCCCCTTGACCAGCATTGACCCTGACAAGGTGGTGGCCATCGGTGCCGCCATCCAGGCCGACATCCTGGTGGGCAACAAGCCCGACGCCGAGATGCTGCTGCTGGACGTCATCCCGCTTTCCCTCGGTCTTGAGACCATGGGCGGCCTCGCCGAGAAGGTGATCCCGCGCAATACCACCATTCCGGTGGCCCGCGCCCAGGAGTTCACCACCTTCAAGGATGGCCAGACCGCGATGGCCATCCACGTGGTGCAGGGGGAGCGCGAGCTGGTGGCGGATTGCCGCTCCCTGGCCCGCTTCACCCTGACCGGCATTCCGCCCATGGCGGCCGGCGCCGCCCACATTCGCGTCACCTTCCAGGTGGATGCGGACGGTCTGCTGTCGGTCAGCGCCATGGAGAAATCCTCCGGCGTGCAGGCCGAGATCCAGGTCAAGCCCTCCTACGGGCTGGGGGAAGATGACATCCTCAACATGCTGAGCGCCTCCATCGCCAATGCCCAGCAGGACATGGACGCCCGCATGTTGGCGGAGCAACAGGTCGAGGCCGACCGGGTGGTCGAGAGTCTCAACGCCGCCCTGGCCGCCGATGGCGAGGCCTTATTGAGCCCCGCCGAGCGGGCCGAGCTGGATGCCGCCATCGCCCATCTGCTGACCATGCGCAGCACGGGCACCACCAACCAGATCAAAGAGGCCATCGAGGCAGCGGACGCTGCCAGTGGCGAATTTGCAGCCCGCCGGATGGATGCCTCCATCCGCAAGGTGCTGACCGGACAAAACGTCAACAAGGTGTGATATGCCAAAACTGATTATTCTGCCCCATCCCGAGCTCTGTCCGGACGGCGCGGCCCTCGAAGGTGCGACCGGTGAAACCATTCTGGACATCGCGCTGCGCAACGGCATCGAGATCGAGCACGCCTGCGAGAAGTCCTGTGCTTGTACTACCTGCCACTGCGTGGTGCGGGAAGGGTTCGACTCCCTCGAGCCGAGCGACGAGCTGGAAGACGACATGCTGGACAAGGCGTGGGGGCTGGAGCCGGAATCCCGTCTCAGCTGCCAGGCCAGACTGGCGGACGAGGATCTGGTGGTGGAACTGCCCAAGTACACCCTGAATCTGGCGTCCGAGCGCCACTGATGACCCCTTAATTACACATGAGTGAATTGCGCGTGCAGCATCTCATGGTGCAGTAATGATATGGTGAAGGCCGTGACCCTTGAGGGAGCGGCCTTTTTTGTGCCCGTGATTTCCCTATTCGTTGATGAAAGTGCCAATAAAAAGGAAGCAAGAGAACATGGCTGACATGATGAACGTAAGGTTGTCGTCCCAGGCTGCCGCCGCCCAGTGGGGTGAGGGTGCCCTGCTCAGTTTCAACGGGGACGAGGCCCATCTCCATCTGGCCGCTGGCCAGGAGAAGGAGGCGCTGCGCGCCATCCAGCGCGGGGCCAGACGCCTCGAGTCGAGCGGCATCAAGCGCATCAAGCTGGTGGGCGAGGGGTGGAATGGGGAGCGTCGTTACGCCTTTGCCCAGGGCTTCTATGCCGCCAAGGGGGTTCGCGAGCTCGATCTTGGTGAACAGAGCGAGCAGGAAGCGGCCGAACTCGCCGCCTTGCTCAAAGCGACCCACTGGGTGCGCGAGGTGACCAACGGCTGCCCGGAAGCCATCTACCCCATGAGCCTGGCGGAGTCCGCTCTGCTGCTCATTCGCAGCCTCGGCGGTGACAAGGTGACCGCCCGCATCACCGCTGGCGAAGCCTTGCGTGAATCGGGTCATATCGGGATCTGGTCGGTGGGCCGTGGCAGCGAGCGCGAGCCGGTGCTGCTGGAGCTCGACTACAACCCGACCGGGGATGCCAACGCCCCCGTGGTCGCGGCGCTGGTGGGCAAGGGGATCACCTTCGATTCCGGCGGCTACTCCATGAAGTCCTCCGACAACATGCTGCCGATGAAGTCCGACATGGGCGGCGCCGCCATGGTGACCGGCGCCCTGGCGCTGGCCATCAGCCGTGGCCTGAACAAGCGGGTCAAGCTCATCCTCTGCTGCGCCGAGAACCTGGTCTCCGGCCACGCCTTCAAGCTCGGCGACATCCTCACCTATCGCAACGGCATCTCGGTCGAGATCCAGAATACCGACGCGGAAGGTCGCCTGGTGCTGGCAGACGGCCTGCTGGCCGCCAGCGAAAGCGGGGCTGCCTACATCCTCGACGCTGCCACCCTGACCGGCGCCGCCAAGACAGCGCTGGGCCGCGACTACAATGCCGTGTTTGCCCTCGATGAGGCGGAGCAGGTGCGCGCGCTGGCTGCCGCCAACGCCGAAAACGAGAAGGCCTGGCCGCTGCCGCTCGAACCCTGGCACGCAGGCCAGCTCACCTCGGCCTTTGCCGAGCTGGGCAACGTGGCGTCCGCCGAAGGCACTGCCGGTGCCACCACCGCAGCGGCGTTCCTGTCGCGCTTTGTCCGTGACGAAGGCAAGGGCTGGGTGCACCTGGATCTGGCCGCTTCCTATCAGAAGTCGGGCAATGATCTCTGGGCGACCGGTGCCAAGGGCCATGGTCTTCGCACGATTGCCCGCTGGTTGCAGGAGGTGTGCGCATGAACGTCTGGTTGAGCCGAGAGTTTGCACCGGCCGAGTGGGGGGAGGGGGCACTGCTCTCCCACCGTGCCGACGGCATGGTGATCCATCTGGTGAGCGCCACTCCCTTGCTGGATATCCAGCAGGCGGCGCGGCGCCTGTGCAGCCAGGGGATCCAGCAGGTGGTCCTGGCTGGCCACTGGGAGCGGGAGCAGCAGTGGGCCTTTGCCCAGGGGCTGCAGACGCCCAAGGCGGAAGTGGGGTTGCAGTGGGCCACTTCGTCCGAGGAGGACAGGGAGGAACTGGAGGCGCGCTGGCTGTGCGGGCGTTGGGTGCGGGAGATGACCAACGCCACCCCGGAGCAGCTGGGGCCGCTGGAGTTGGCGGTCGAAGCCGCTGCCTTCCTCACCGAGCTGGCACCGGACCGGATCAGCCATCGCATCCTCAAGGGAGAGGCGCTGCAACAGGCGGGCTGGGTCGGTCTCTATCAAGTGGGGCGTGGCAGTGACCGCGAGCCCGTGATGCTGGAGCTGGATTTCAATCCGGGCAAGGATCCCAAGGCGCCGGTAGCGGCCGCCCTGGTGGGCAAGGGGATCACCTTCGATTCCGGCGGCTACTCCATGAAGACCTCCCAGGGCATGCTGACCATGAAACACGACATGGGCGGCGCAGCCATCGTCACCGGCGCGCTGGCGCTGGCCATTCTGCGTGGCCTCGACAAGCGGGTGAAGCTCATCCTCTGCTGCGCCGAGAACCTGGTATCCGGCCATGCCTACAAGCTGGGTGACATCCTCACCTACAAGAACGGCACCACGGTGGAGGTGGTCAATACCGACGCCGAAGGGCGTCTGATCCTGGCCGACGGCTTGCAACTGGCCGGCGAGTCTGGTGCGCCGCTCATCATCGACGCTGCCACCCTCACCGGGGCGGCCGTGATGGCGCTGGGGGGGCGTTACAACGCCCTGTTTGGTCTGGACAAGGGGCTGGTGAGCCGCGCCATGGCCTATTCGGATGCGGAGCAGGAGCCAGCATGGCCGCTGCCGCTGGAGCCCTGGCATCGCCAGCAGTGCCCGTCCCACTATGCCGACACCGCCAACAGCCGCCCCGTGCCGGGCGGCGGACCGGGGGGGGCCTCCAATGCGGCAGGCTTCCTCTCCCGCTTTGTCCCTGATGAGGGAAGAGGCTGGCTGCATGTCGATCTCGCCGCCTGCTTCAGCGAAAACGGCGACAGTCTGTGGGCGCCCGGGGCCAATACCCTGGGGATGCGCACCATCGCCCATACCCTGCTGGCGGAGACGCGCTGAGTCAGTGAGCGGCATCACAAGGGCACCTCAGGGTGCCCTTTCCAGTGCTGCTTTGCTGAGCAATTAATACGGTTTTGAGGCATTAGCATGCCGATCGTGCGCAAGCGCACATTTTTTCTCTCTGCCCTGGCACAAGATGAGTCACCATGTTGTTTCAAGGATTCTTTTGTTTAACAAAAAGTTGATTTTTTGTGTGTTATTTCGTTTTTTGTTTACGTATAATCGCCGCCGAACATGGATTCCTACAATAAAACTCTGTAGTTAAGGAAAGAACTCAATGGCTATCGAACGTACCTTCTCCATCGTCAAGCCGGATGCGGTCAGCAAGAACCTGATTGGTGCCATTTACAGCCGCTTCGAAAGCGCCGGCCTGAAAGTGGTTGCCGCCAAGATGCTGCACCTGACCAGCGAACAGGCCGCCGGTTTCTACGCCGAGCACCAGGGCAAGCCGTTTTATGATGGTCTGGTCGGCTTCATGACCTCTGGCCCCGTCATGGTACAGGTGCTGGAAGGTGAAGACGCCATCCGCCGTCACCGTGAAATCATGGGCGCCACTAACCCGAAAGAGGCCCTGGCCGGCACCCTGCGCGCCTGCTACGCCGAGAGCATCGATCGCAACGCCGTCCACGGCTCCGATGCCCCGGCCTCTGCCGCCCGTGAAATCGCCTACTTCTTCTCCGACGACGAGATCTGCCCGCGCGGCTGATGTTGTCTGCTGGTGACCAAGGGAGCTTCGGCTCCCTTTTGTTTTTTGGTCATCCAGCCAATATCCACTTATTCTCCAGGTGGAAAGCCAGACCCATTATTTGTACAATGCCGCCCCCTGACGTAGGTCAGCCGATAATTTATGAAGTGTGTGAGCTGAGGCCCCTGATGAGCGAAACAAAAACCAACCTGCTGGATCTCGACCGGGATGCCATGCGTGCCTTCTTCGTCGAGTTGGGCGAGAAGCCGTTCCGGGCAGACCAGATAATGAAGTGGATCTATCACTTCGGTTGTGATGATTTCGATCAGATGAGCAACGTCAACAAGGCGCTGCGCGAGCGGCTCAAGGCCATTGCCGAGATCCGTGCCCCCGAGATCAGCCGTGAACAGCGCTCCGCCGATGGCACCATCAAATGGGCGCTGCAGGTGGGCGATCAGGAGGTGGAGACCGTCTACATTCCGGAAGCGGACCGCGCGACCCTGTGCGTCTCCTCCCAGGTGGGCTGCGCCCTGGCCTGTACCTTCTGCTCCACCGCCCAGCAAGGGTTCAACCGCAACCTGAAAGTCTCCGAGATCATCGGCCAGGTGTGGCGTGCCGCCAAAGTGGTGGGCGGCAAGCGCCCCATCACCAACGTGGTGATGATGGGCATGGGTGAGCCGCTGCTCAACCTCGCCAACGTGGTACCGGCCATGAAGCTGATGATGGATGACTTCGGCTTCAGCATCTCCAAGCGCCGCGTCACTCTCTCCACCTCCGGTGTGGTGCCGGCGCTGGATATGCTGGGGGACCAGATCGACGTTGCCCTGGCCATCTCTCTGCATGCGCCGAACGACCAGTTGCGTTCCGAGATCATGCCGATCAACGACAAGTACAACATCGAGTCCTTCCTTGCCGGTGTACGCCGCTATCTGGCCAAGTCCAACGCCAACGGCGGCCGGGTGACCGTGGAGTATGTGTTGCTCGACCACATCAACGACGACATGCAGCATGCCCATGAGCTGGCCAAGGTCCTCAAGGAAACCCCTTGCAAGATCAACCTGATCCCGTTCAACCCCTTCCCGGGCAACCCGTTTGGCAAGCCGAGCAACAGCCGTATCGACCGTTTCTCCAAGGTGCTGATGGAATACGGCCTGACCGTCATCGTGCGCAAGACCCGTGGTGACGACATCGACGCCGCCTGTGGGCAGCTGGTGGGGGAGGTGATCGACCGCACCAAGCGCACCATGAAAAATCGGATGCAACAGGATGGGATTTCCGTCAAAATGGTTTAACTCCTAAGCCATTGTATAGACAGGAAATGGATATCCGTACATTGATCGTAGTGGCAGCGCTCTGTGCGCTGCCAGGCTGTGTCACAGAGACCACTTACGCTGGCCAGAATTCGACCCAGCGTGAAGTGGGTCCCGACCTCAAGGCTGCCGCCCAGACTCGTCTCGATCTGGGTATCCAGTATCTGCGCCAGGGCAATGCCGAGCAGGCCAAATTCAACCTCGACCGCGCCCTTCAGTACGATCCCAATAATCCTCAGGTCTACATCGGTTTTGCCTATTTCTACCAGCAGGTGTCGGATTTCAAGGCCGCCGAGGCGAGCTACAAGAAAGCGCTGGCCATGGATCCGTCCAATGCTGACGCGATGAACAACTATGGCGCCTTCCTCTGCAACCGTGGCCGCTTCGACGAAGCGGAAAAGGCGTTCTTGCAGGCCGTCAGTCAGCCCGATTACGTGAAGATCGCCGATACCTACGAGAATGCGGCGCTCTGCTCGATGCAAAATCACAGAAATGACAAGGCTGGCGAGTATTATCGTCTGGCCTTGGGGTATAATCCCCGCAATCCTAGGTTATTGCTGGACATGGCCGAGCTTTCCATGAAAGATGGCAAGCTTCCTGATGTCCAGTCTTACCTCGCGCGCTTTGCCGATGTGGCAGAGGAGAACGAGGAGAGCCTCTGGCTCCGGCTGCGGCTGGCCCAGGCCATGGACAAACCGGCATTACTTCACCAATTCGGGACTGAGCTGGTAAGGCAATATCCCACTTCGCAACAAGCCAAGCGTTACTTAGCCAATGACTACTGAACAGCCACACGATTTCCAAGACGACTCCCAGGCAGCGGGCCCAGGCCAGCTGCTGCGCAACGCCCGTGAACAGCTCGGCTGGACCCGGGAACAGGTTGCGTCCCGCATTCACCTTCGTCTGACCCTGATCGCCGCCATCGAAGCGGATACCTATGACAAGCACACGTCCCATACCTTCATTCGTGGCTATCTGCGGGCCTATGCCAAGCTCGTGGGCATCCCCGAGGAGACCATCCTCGCCGCCTACGAGAAGCTGGGACTGACCCCCCCAGACAACATCGACATGCAGAGCTTCTCCCGTCGCTCCCGCCAGCAGGCCAATGACAGCCGGCTCAAGGTGGTGACCTGGCTTGTGATCCTGGTGCTGATCGGGCTCTCCGTCGCCTGGTGGTGGCAGAGCACGGCGCGCCGCTCCGCCGGTGACGACGCCCTGGCGGCGACCGAGATGAGCGCGACCGTCAATACACCGGAATCGAATGTTGCCCCCGCCGTGGAGGTCGCCGAGCCCGTGCTGCCCGCAGCGTCCGATGCCGTGTCCACTCAGGTTGTGGTGAGCGGTGCCACCGCGACCCTGCCTGTGGTCGCTACGGATGCCAGCGCAGCCGTCCCGACGGACGTTTCCGGTGCGGTCTCGACTGCCGAGAGCACGGCCACCGAGCCCGCCAAGGCGCCCCAGCTCAAGATGAGCTTCACCGCCGATTGCTGGCTGGACGTCAAGGATGCCAACGGCAAGACCCTGTTCAGCGGTCTGAAGAAGGCGAACGACGAACTGGTACTGGAAGGACCCGAGCCACTCAGATTCATCATTGGCGCGCCCATGGCGGTCAATCTCGAATATCAGGGCAAGTCCTTCGACATGAGCCGTTACAACAACGGCCGGACTGCCCGCTTCTCACTGCCGCAGGAGTAATCAGTCCGCCATGTCTGTTCACGAAAAGCCCGCACACGAATCACCCATCGTTCGTCGCAAATCCAGACAGATCATGGTCGGCAACGTGCCGGTTGGGGGCGATGCCCCCATCACGGTACAGACCATGACCAACACCAAGACCACGGACGTGGCCGCTACCGTCGAGCAGATCCAGCGGATCGAGCGGGTCGGCGCCGACATCGTCCGGGTCTCCGTCCCCACCATGGAGGCGGCGGAAGCGTTCAAGCTCATCAAGCAGCAGACCCGCATCCCCATCGTGGCCGACATCCACTTCGACTACCGCATCGCCCTCAAAGTGGCCGAGTACGGGGCCGACTGCCTGCGCATCAACCCGGGCAACATCGGCAACGAAGAGCGGGTGCGTGCAGTGGTGGATTGCGCCCGTCACTACAACATCCCCATCCGGATCGGCGTCAACGGCGGTTCCCTTGAGCGTGATCTCCAGGAGAAATACGGCGAGCCGACCCCGGAGGCGCTGCTGGAGTCCGCCATGCGCCACGTGGATTACCTGGATCGCCTCGACTTCCAGAACTTCAAGGTGAGCGTCAAGGCGTCCGATGTCTTCCTGGCGGTCGGTGCCTATCGCCTGCTGGCCAAGCAGATCGATCAACCCCTGCATCTGGGCATCACGGAAGCGGGCGGTTTTCGCGCCGGCGCGGTCAAGTCCGCCATCGGCCTTGGCATGTTGCTGAGCGAAGGGATTGGCGACACCCTGCGCATCTCCCTGGCCGCCGATCCGGTGGAAGAGATGAAGGTGGGCTTCGACATCCTCAAATCCCTGCGCATCCGTTCCCGCGGCATCAACTTCATCGCCTGTCCCTCCTGCTCCCGTCAGGAGTTCGACGTCATCGGCACGGTCAATGCCCTGGAAGAGCGGCTCGAAGACATCATCACCCCGATGGATGTCTCCATCATCGGCTGTGTGGTGAACGGTCCGGGGGAGGCGCTGGTTTCCGATCTCGGCCTTGCGGGCGCCGCCAACAAGAGTGCCTTCTACGAGGGGGGCCAGCGGGTCGACCGGCTCGACAACAAGGATTTGATCCCGACTCTGGAGCGTCGCATCCGTGCCCGGGCCGCCATGCTGGATCCGGCCAACCAGATCCAGGTGGACAAAGGTTGAACCATGACGGGGCCACCTGGGGTGGCCCCGGCTTTAGGTTGTTGATTTTACATCCCGCATCCGGGCACCCGATTTTACCTCGGGGTCGAAAATCCCTATAATGCGGCCAAATTTTACCTCTTTTTCTCGAGTATCAACGTGGCAAAACAGATCCAAGCTATTCGCGGTATGAATGATTGCCTGCCGGAGCAGAGCCCGGTATGGCAGAAAGTAGAACAGATCCTGCGCCAGGTCGTGGCCAGCTATGGCTACAGCGAAGTGCGCATGCCCATCGTCGAGCAGACCCATCTGTTCAAGCGTGCCATCGGTGAAGTGACCGACGTGGTCGAAAAAGAGATGTACACCTTTGAAGACCGCAACGGCGACAGCCTGAGCCTGCGTCCGGAAGGGACCGCCAGTTGCGTGCGTGCCGGCATCGAGCACGGTCTGCTTTACAACCAGGAACGCCGGATGTGGTACATGGGCCCCATGTTCCGTCACGAGCGTCCCCAGAAAGGTCGCTATCGCCAGTTCCACCAGTTCGGGGTCGAGCTGTTCGGCATCAACGGGCCGGACATCGATGCCGAGCTCATCATGTTGACCCACCGCCTGTGGCGTCTGTTCGGCATCAGCGATCACGTGACCCTGCAGCTCAACACCCTTGGTCAGAGCAGCGAACGTGCCGCCTATCGCGATGCGCTGGTGGCCTATCTGGAGCAGTACAAGGAGCAGCTGGACGAAGAGAGCCAGCGCCGCATGTACAGCAACCCCCTGCGGGTGCTCGACTCCAAAGACGAAAAAGTGCAGGCCATCCTGTCGGGTGCCCCCCGTCTGTTCGACCACCTGGGCGAAGAGAGCCTGGCTCACTTTGAAGGGCTCAAGCGCCTGCTCACGGCGGCCGGCATCCAGTTCGAGGTGAACGAGCGTCTGGTGCGCGGCCTCGACTACTACAACCTCACCGTGTTCGAGTGGGTGACCAACAGCCTGGGGGCCCAGGGCACCGTCTGTGCCGGTGGTCGCTACGACGGACTGGTGGAGCAGCTCGGTGGCCAGCCGACCCCGGCGGTGGGTTTCGCCATGGGCATGGAGCGTCTGGTGCTGATGCTTGAAACCCTCGAGCTCAATGCTGACATCCGCCCGGCGGTGGATGTCTATCTCTGCATGGTGGGTGAGGGGACCGAGCAGGCTGGCTTTGCCCTGGCCGAGCGCCTGCGCGATGCCCTGCCGGACTTGCGCCTCATGAGCCACTGCGGCGGCGGCAACTTCAAGAAACAACTCAAGCGTGCCGACAAGAGCGGCGCGGCCATTGCCCTGATCCTTGGGGAGACCGAGGTGCAAAGCGGGGAGATCACCATCAAATATCTGCGTGGCCAGGCCGAGCAACAGACCGTCTCGGTCGATGCCGCCATCGCCCTGCTGGCAGCGAAAGGAGAGTAAGCTGTGGAAGTGTATACCACTGAAGAACAACAGGTTGAGGTCATCAAGAACTGGTGGAAAGAGAACGGCACCTCGGTGATCGCCGGGACCGTGATCGGTCTGGTCGGCCTCTTTGGCTGGCGCTACTACAACGAGATGCAGCAGAACAACCAGGAAGCCGCCTCCCAGGCTTACAACGAGATGACCGCCCAGCTCGCCAAGGGGGATGACGCCGCCCTGGAGCAGGCAAAGAGCTTCATTACCGCTCACAAGGGTGACGCCTATGCCGAGCTGGCCGCCTTGCAACTGGCCGCGGCCGCCGTCAAGGTGGGCAAGCTGGATTTGGCTGCCGAGCAGCTGACCCAGGTGGCCGCCAGTGGCGACGACAGCATCAAGCCCATCGCCGCCCTGCGTCTGGCCCGGGTCCTGAGCGATCAGGGCAAGGCAGACGAGGCCCTGGCCCAGCTTGGCAAGATCAACAACGACGCCTTCAAGGCCCAGGTGGCGGAAGTGCGCGGCGATATCCTGCAAAAGCAGGGCAAGGCTGAAGAAGCGCGCGATGCCTATCAAGCGGCGGCGGATGCCGGCGGCCTGCAGAGCAGCGCCGAACTCAAGCTGAAAATGGATGATCTGGCGCTGCCAGCCGTCACTGCGGGCGAGGCTCCGGATGCGTAATCTGTACAAGCGAATGGCGCTGGGGGTGGCTGTCTCCTTCGCCTTGCAGGGCTGCTCCCTGTTCAGTTCGGAAGAAGATCTCAACCCCATGGCACCCCTGCCCAAGGTCGAGTCCGCGTTCACTGCCGATACTGCATGGTCCTCCTCGGTTGGGGATGGCATCGGCAACTTCTACTCCCAGCTCAAGCCGGTGGTGGAAGAGGACCGTATCTATGCAGCGGCCCGCGATGGCGATGTGACCGCCTTCGAGCGCGAGAGCGGCAAGGAGCTGTGGAGCGTGGATCTGGCAGATCTGCCCATCAACGCCGACAAGCGCAGTGCCCGTCTCTCCGGTGGCCTGGTCTCCCGCTACGGCAAGCTGTTCCTCGGGTCCGAAAACGGGGTGGTCTACGCCCTGAACGAGGCCAACGGTGAAGTGCTGTGGCAGACCACGGTGCCGGGTGAAGTGGTGGCGAGCCCCGCCGTTGAGGATGGCCGCGTGGTGGTGCTGACCACCTCCGGTCGCCTGGTGGCGCTCGATACCGACGAGGGCAAACTGCAGTGGACCCTGTCCGAAGAGCAGCCGCCCCTGACCCTGCGCAGTGCCGGCGCCCCCATCATCACCAACGGTGCCGTCATCTATGGCCGCGCCGATGGCAAGGTGGGCATCGCCCTGCTGAGCAACGGCCAGCCTGTGCGTCAATCCAAGGTGGCTGACCCGCGCGGCGCCACCGAACTGGATCGGATGGTGGACGTCGATGCCAGCCCGCTGATTGCCGGTGATGAGCTCTACGCCATCGCCTACAACGGCCAGTTGATGGCGCGCAAGCTGATGAGCGGCGACGAAGTGTGGAAACGCAAGTATTCCGGTTATCGCGACATGGCGGTGACCGGCAATGCCATCGTGCTGACCGACAGCCGCAGCCATCTGTTTGCGGTCGATCGTCGCAACGGTCTCGAGCTGTGGTCCAACACCCAGCTGGAAAACCGCACCGTGACCGCCCCCGTCATCCTGGGTGACTATGTGGTGGTCGGCGATGTGGAAGGTTACCTGTATTGGCTGGACCGTACCGACGGGACCATCAAGGCCATGCAGCAGCTCGACAGCAGTGGTCTCTATGCCGCTCCGCTGGTGGAGGGTGACACCCTGTATGTGCAGAGCCGTGACGGCAAGTTGTACGCCCTCAAGCGTCCTTGATCGTCCGATAATGTGAATATCCGGCTCCTGGTCTTCGGACCCGGAGCCTTTGTCGTCTTGAGAATGAGGCTTTTATGACTCCTGTAGTTGCCCTGGTGGGCCGCCCCAACGTGGGGAAATCCACCCTGTTTAACCGCCTGACCCGTACCCGGGATGCCCTGGTTGCCGACTTCCCCGGCCTGACCCGGGACCGCAAATATGGCCAGGCGAAGCTGGGCGAGCTGGAATTTATCGTGGTCGATACCGGCGGTATCGATGGCACCGAGGAGGGGATCGAGCTGAAGATGGCCGAGCAGTCCCTGCTGGCCATCGAAGAGGCCGATGTGGTGCTCTTCATGGTGGATGCGCGCGCCGGTCTGACTGCGGCGGATCAGGCCATCGCCGAGCACCTGCGCAAGACCCACAAGAAGGTGTTTCTGGTGGCCAACAAGACCGACGGCATCGACGGCGATTCCGCGGTGTCCGAGTTCTACGGTCTGGCCCTGGGCGAGGTCTACCAGATGGCGGCCGCCCACGGCCGTGGCGTACTGAGCCTGCTGGAGCTGGCCCTGGCCCCTCACCTCGAGACCCTGGTCGGCTCTGCCACCGAGGCACAAGAGGAAGAAGAGCTGGAGGAGTTCGACGAAGAGGCCCTGCTGCGCATGGTGGCTGCCGGTGAGCTCGACACCCGGGAAGACACCAAGGAGACGCCGTTCGCCGACCTGCCCATCAAGTTCGCCATCGTCGGTCGTCCCAACGTCGGCAAGTCGACCCTGACCAACCGCATGCTGGGTGAAGATCGGGTCATCGTCTACGACATGCCGGGTACCACCCGCGACTCCGTCTACATCCCCATGGAGCGCGACGATCAGAAATACGTGGTCATCGACACCGCCGGCGTGCGTCGCCGTGGCAAGGTGCACGAGACGGTGGAGAAGTTCTCCGTCATCAAGACGCTCAAGGCGATTGAAGATGCCAACGTCTGCCTGCTGGTCATTGACGCCCGGGAGACCATCACCGATCAGGACTTGAGCATCCTCGGCTTCGTGCTCAACAGCGGCCGCTCCGTGGTACTGGTGGTCAACAAGTGGGACGGCCTGGATCAGAAGGTGAAAGAGGACGTCAAGAACGAGCTGGACAGACGTCTGGGCTTCATCGACTTCGCCCGGGTGCACTTCATCTCCGCCCTGCACGGCAGCGGCGTCGGTCACCTGTTCGAATCCATCAACGAGGCTTACGAGTCCGCGACTCGCCGTACCAGCACCGCCATGCTGACCCGCATCATGCAAATGGCCCAGGAAGATCACCAGCCGCCCATGGTGAATGGTCGCCGGGTCAAGCTGAAGTATGCCCACGCCGGTGGCTACAACCCGCCGCGCATCGTGATCCACGGCAACCAGTTGAACGACCTGCCGGACTCCTACAAGCGCTACCTCATCAACTACTTCCGCAAGTCGTTGAAGATCATGGGGACCCCGATCCGGGTGGAGTTCCAGGAGTCGGTCAACCCGTTCGAGGGCAAGAAGAACACCCTGACCCTGAGCCAGGAGCGCCAGCGCAAGCGCCTGCTCAAGGCCAAAGCGAAGAAATAAAGCCCTGCGGCTGCCCTTACCGGCAGCCGTTTTTCTTGGTGGCCCTCTTCAGGGCAGACAAACCGGGGGAGGGGCTGCAAGTGACGCCGGTGTACAGTGACGTAAAGAGGAGTCGAGAAGAGAATGAACACGCTGACCTGCCCTGCCTGTCAGGGCGAACTGGACAGCCGCAGCCGCGAGACGACGTGTGGCCAGTGTCAGGCCCGTTATCGCATCCGGGCCCTGTGTCCTGCCTGCGGGCAGGAGCTGGAACGGCTTCGGGCTTGCGGCGCGGTGGATTATTTTTGCAACCACTGCAACACCCTGGTCTCCAAGCGCACCGTTCTGTTTGAAGCGCAGCCTGACCAGGCATAAAAAAACCCGGCTGATGCCGGGTTTATACTGTGTGCTCCGCTATCAGCAGCGTGAAGGAGCGGTTTCTGTGCCAGATCTTGCGTTTCATGTCGGCCAGCTTGAGCTTGCGTCTCGGGCTCCAGGCACATTTGGTTTTTCGGGCCAACATGGCTCTTCTGCGTGCTCGCATCCTGTTCTCCTCCCTGGTCTTGCGTGGGGCCGAAAGGGCCCTTGGCAGGAACTGCAACGCAATGAATACATTGCAATAAGTTCGCTCCAGCGCCCTTCGTATACCCAAGGATGGTAACAGAGAACAGGGCAGGAAAACACACCCCCCGGCGAGGCTAGGGGGTGATGATCTGTTTGACCACTTCGGCGATGATGGCCGGACGCTGCGCCGGCACGTCCGGCTCGCTGCTGTCGTCCTCGTCCAGCTCCTCCCGACGATGGGCCTTCTGCTGTTCGTTGTCGAGCCAGAGCAGGCTCTGGTAGTACTGGCGCACGTTGTTGACATAGTTGCGCGCCTCGCCGCCACGGGCATAGCCATAGCGTACCTTGCGATGCCAGCGTGACTGCTGCAACAGGGGCAGCACCTCTTTCACGTCGCTCCAGGCGTCCGGGTTCTTGCCCAGCTCCTTGGTCAGGCGGCGGGCATCCATCATGTGGCCGTAGCCGATGTTGTAGGCGGTGAGGGCAAACCACACTTTCTCGTCCGCCGGGACCGAGTCGGGCACCTTCGCCATCATCTCCTGCAGGTAGCGGGCGCCCCCCTTGATGCTCTCTTCCGGGTGGGTGCGATCGTTTACCCCCATCGCCTTGGCGGTCGGACCGGTGAGCATCATCATGCCGCGCACCCCGGTGTAGGAGCGTGCCTGGGGATCCCAGTGGGATTCCTGATAGCTGATGGCGGCCAGCAGCCGCCAGTCGATATCCTTGGCGTGGGTCTGGAACAGCGCCTGGTACTTGGGCAGCAGGCTCTTGGCCCGTTGCAGGAAGGTACGGGTGTCGACGAAGTCGAAGTTCTGCACGTGGCCGAAGTACTTCTCGTCGAGCTTGGCGATGGCGCCATCCATGAAGCGCTGACCGAAGAAGTCGATGATGCTGGCGTAGAGGCTGTCGTCGGGCAGCTTGGTCATGGCCCAGGCCACGGTCTGCTTGCTGGCGAGGGTCAAGCCTTCGGTGAGTTCGGGGTAGTAGCGCTGGGTACGGGCCAGTATGGTGTCCTGCACCACCGTGTAGTCCACCTTGCCGTCGGCCACCTGCTTGAGCAGCTCCTCCACGTCCGCATCCCGATTGGTGCTCCACTTCAGGTTGGGGTACTGCTTGGCCAGCTCCTTCATCAGGTCCTCGCCGGTGGAGCCCGCCGGCACCACTATGCTGCCCTTGATGTCACCGAGGTTCTTGGGCCTGGGGGAGCCGTTGCGATAGACCAGCTTGGGGGAGACCTGGTAGAAGCCTGGGCCGAAGCGGAACAGCTTGCGCCGCTCCGGGGTCACGACGATGGCGGCGGCGGCGAGATCCAGCTTGCCCTTTTGCAGTTGCTCGACCAGCTCGGCGGTGCTGTAGGCCGGTACTATGGTCAGCTTGACCCCCAGCCAGTCGGCGTAAAGCTGCGCCAGCTCGTAGTCGAACCCCAGTGCGGTGTCGTCACGCTGGTAATAAGAAGTGGGGCCGTAGAGGGTGCCAACCCGGATCTCGCCTCGCTGGCGGATCTGCTCCAGTTGGCTGGAGGGGTGGTAGAAGTCGCAACCGGCCAGGGCCAGCGTCAACATCATCCCGATGAACAGTCGAAAAATGCAGCGCAAGTAGGTGAGTACCCTTGTTGAAAAAATCGGCATTTGTCAAAAAAGAGGCACCTTTATACCAGAGAGTATGAAGGGAGTCACACCGCGCGAGATGAGAAAAACGTTTGTTCAGGATGGGCCTGATCCCTATAATACGCGCGTCTCAAATCCCCCCACACTCTAAAACTTGGTGAGAAAGGTATATGGAAATCTTGCGTGGTGCCCCAGCACTGTCTGAGTTTCGTGTCCACAAGCTGCTGCAGAGCTGCGCACAGAGAGGAGTAGAGATAGCAAGCGTCTATGCGGAATACGTGCATTTTGCCGAGCTGACGAGCCCGCTGTCGCCCCCCGAGCGAGCGACCTTGGGCCAGCTTCTGCGCTACGGCCCGACCATCCCGGAACACACCCCCAGCGGTCAGCTGTTCCTCGTTACCCCCCGCCCCGGCACTATCTCCCCCTGGTCTTCCAAAGCAACCGACATCGCCCACAACTGCGGCCTGAAACAGGTCAAGCGGCTGGAGCGCGGCATTGCCTATTACGTGCAGGCCAAGGGTGAGCTGAGCGTGGCCCAGCGCAGCGAGATCGCGGCCCTGCTGCACGATCGCATGATGGAAGTGGTCTTTGCCGAGATGAACGAGGCCGCCGCCCTGTTTGCTCACCACGAGCCGCGCCCCTTTACCCAGGTAGATGTGCTGGGTGGTGGTCGCGCCGCCCTGGAAGAGGCCAACGTGACCCTGGGTCTGGCCCTGGCCGATGACGAAATAGATTACCTGGTGACCAACTTCACCCGGCTGGGTCGCAATCCCAACGACATCGAGCTCTACATGTTTGCCCAGGCGAACTCCGAGCACTGCCGCCACAAGATCTTCAACGCCGACTGGACCATAGACGGCGAGCAGCAGCCCAAGTCGCTGTTCAAGATGATCAAGAACACCTTCGAGCAGACGCCGGATCATGTCCTGTCTGCCTACAAAGACAACGCCGCGGTGATGGAAGGCAGCCAGGGTGGCCGCTTCTTCCCGAGCCCCGCCAACGGTGAGTACCAGTATCACCAGGAGCGCGTCGACATCCTGATGAAGGTGGAGACCCACAACCACCCGACCGCCATCTCTCCCTTCCCGGGTGCCGCCACCGGCTCCGGCGGCGAAATCCGCGATGAGGGTGCGACAGGCCGTGGCGCCAAACCCAAGGCGGGCCTGGTGGGCTTCTCCGTCTCCAACCTGCGCATCCCCGGTTTCGAGCAGCCCTGGGAGCAGGACTTCGGCAAGCCGAGCCGCATCGTCAGCGCCTTTGACATCATGCAGGAAGGGCCCCTTGGCGGCGCCGCCTTCAACAACGAATTTGGTCGCCCTGCCATCCTGGGTTACTTCCGTACCTTCGAAGAGCAGGTGCCGAGCCACAACGGCGTCGAGGTGCGCGGCTACCACAAGCCCATCATGCTGGCGGGCGGCATCGGCAACATCCGCAGCGAGCACGTCCAGAAAGGGGAGATCCCGGTGGGGGCGGCCCTCATCGTGCTGGGTGGTCCGGCCATGAACATCGGCCTGGGTGGCGGCGCAGCCTCCTCCATGGCGTCCGGTCAGTCTGCCGAAGATCTCGACTTCGCCTCCGTGCAGCGTGACAACCCCGAGATGGAGCGTCGCTGCCAGGAAGTGATCGACCGCTGCTGGCAACTGGGGGACGACAACCCCATCGTCTTCATCCACGACGTGGGCGCCGGTGGTCTCTCCAACGCCATGCCGGAGCTGGTGAGTGACGGGGATCGCGGTGGTCGCTTCGACCTGCGTGCCATCCCGAACGACGAGCCGGGCATGAGCCCGCTGGAAGTCTGGTGCAACGAATCCCAGGAGCGCTATGTGCTGGCCGTGGCCCAGGACAAGCTGCCTCTGTTCAAGGCCCTGTGCGAGCGCGAACGCGCCCCCTATGCCGTCATCGGCACCGCCACCGAAGAGAAGCATCTCACTCTCTCTGATGATCACTTTGACAACCAGCCCATCGATCTGCCGCTGGACGTGCTGCTTGGCAAGGCGCCCAAGATGCACCGTGACGTGCAGAGCCTGCCCGCCCAGGGCAAGGCGCTGCAACTGGACGGCATCACCCTCAGCGACGCCGCAGAGCGCGTGCTGCGCCTGCCGACCGTGGCGGAGAAGTCCTTCCTCATCACCATCGGCGATCGCACCGTAACGGGCCTCGTCAACCGCGACCAGATGGTCGGCCCCTGGCAGATCCCGGTGGCTGACTGCGCCGTCACCGCCGCGACCTACGACAGCTACCACGGTGAAGCCATGTCCATGGGCGAGCGCACCCCGGTGGCGCTGCTCTCTCATGCCGCCTCCGCCCGCATGGCGGTGGCCGAGGCCTTGACCAACCTGGCACCGGCCAATATCGGCTCCCTCAAGCGGGTCAAGCTCTCCGCCAACTGGATGTCTGCCGCCGGCCACCCGGGGGAAGATGCGGGTCTCTACGAAGCCGTGAAAGCGGTGGGCGAAGAGCTCTGCCCGGCCCTTGGCATCACCATCCCGGTGGGCAAGGACTCCATGTCCATGAAGACCCGCTGGCAGCAGGACGGGGAGGAGCGCAGCGTCACCTCGCCGCTCTCCCTGCTCATCTCGGCGTTTGCCCGGGTCGAGGACGTGCGCAATACCGTGACGCCGCAACTGCGTACCGATCTCGGTGAGACCGACCTTATCCTCATCGACCTTGGCAACGGCAAGCAGCGCCTCGGCGCCTCCGCCCTGGCCCAGGTCTATCGCCAGCTTGGGCAAAGCGCCCCGGATCTGGACAACCCCGTCCAGCTCAAGGGCTTCTTCAACGCCATCCAGGCGCTGGTGGCGGATCGCAAGCTGATTGCCTACCACGACCGCTCCGACGGCGGCCTCTTCGTCACCCTGACCGAGATGGCGTTTGCCGGTCACTGCGGCCTCGACATCCAGCTCGATCGCGTGGGTGGCAACCTGCTGCCGGCCCTGTTCAACGAGGAGCTGGGGGCCGTCATCCAGGTTCGTCGCGAAGACAAGGAAGCGGTGCTGACCCTGCTGGCCGGTCACGGTCTGGCAGCCTGCTCCCACGTGCTGGGCACGGTGCGCGAAGACGACCTCATCCTGTTCCAGCGTGCCGGCAGCGAGGTTTATCGCGCCAGCCGCACCGCCCTTCGCACCCTCTGGGGCGAGACCAGCTGGCAGATGCAGCGCCTGCGGGACAACCCGGAGTGCGCCGATCAGGAGCATGCCACCCGCCAGGACGCCACCGATCCGGGTCTGCAGGCCAGGCTCACCTACAACCCGTCCGACGACGTGGCCGCGCCCTATATCGCTCGCGGGGTTTCTCCCCGTCTGGCGGTGCTGCGCGAGCAGGGGGTCAACTCCCACGTGGAGATGGCGGCCGCCTTTGACCGCGCCGGTTTTACTGCGGTGGACGTGCATATGAGCGACATCCTCGAGGGGCGCATCAAGCTGGAAGATTTCCAGACCCTGGTGGCCTGTGGCGGCTTCTCCTACGGCGACGTGCTGGGGGCGGGCGAAGGCTGGGCCAAGTCCATCCTGTTCAACGACAACGCCCGTGAGCAGTTCCAGCGCTTCTTCGAGCGCGGCGATACCCTCTCCCTGGGGGTGTGCAACGGTTGCCAGATGATGTCCAACCTGCGCGACCTCATCCCGGGGGCGGATCTCTGGCCGCGCTTCGTGCGCAACCGCTCCGAGCGTTTCGAGGCGCGCTTCAGCCTGGTGGAAGTGCAGGACTCCCCGTCCGCCTTCTTCGCCGGGATGGCGGGCTCCGTGATGCCGATTGCCGTCTCCCACGGGGAAGGGCGTGTGGAAGTGCGCGATGCCGCTCACCTGGCTGCGCTGCAACAGAGCGGTCTGGTGGGGCTGCGTTTCGTGGACAACCGCGGCAACGTCACCGTGCAATACCCGGCCAACCCCAACGGCTCCCCTGACGGTATCACCGCGGTGACCAGTGCGGACGGCCGCGCCACCATCATGATGCCGCACCCGGAGCGGGTGTTCCGCACCGTGGCCAACTCCTGGCACCCGGACAACTGGGGTGAGGATGGCGCCTGGATGCGCATGTTCAGAAACGCGAGAGTCCGTCTGGGCTAAGAGTCAGCAAGAAACCAAAAACCGGCCCTTGTGGCCGGTTTTTTTATGGGCGTGGATCTGAGAATAGGGAGGGCAGGAGGAGACGAGCACGATGGGGGCGAGGCCATCTTCAGCTCGCTGCTCCGCCAGCTGCTTGCTGGAGGATATGGGATGGATTGAGGGGAGGGATCTGGTATCGCCTGCCAGATAGGCAAGCCGGACCGGGCCTTGGCGGACATAAAAAAAACCGGCCATGGAGGCCGGTTTTGCTGTGTGAGCTGAACCTGAGGCTAGCGCAGCACCACGTGCTGGAAGCCCTGCACCAGGCTGATGACGGGCTGGGGGTAGATGCCGAGCAATACCACCAGAATGGCGGAGAGCAGCACCACCAGGCCCCCGGAGGAGAAGGCCCAGTCGGCCCTGGCATCGCGCAGTTGCATGCCGGGTTCACGCAGGTAGAGGGTGACCATGACCCGCAGGTAGTAGTAGAGCCCCAGGGCACTGCCGAGCACGATGGCGCCACTGAGCCACCACAGCTTGGCATCGACGGTGACGCCGATGAGGTAGAACTTGCCGATAAACCCCAGCGTCATGGGGATACCCGCGAGGGAGAGCATCATCACCGTCATCACCGCCGTCAGATAGGGGCGCTTCCAGAACAGACCGCGATAACTGTGCAGGGAGTCCGCATCCTTGCCGCGATAGGGGCTGGACATCATGCTGATGACGCCGAAGGCCCCCAGGCTGGTGAACAGGTACATCAGCAGGTAGACACCCGCCGCTTCCACCGGCATCTCGCCGAGGCGGCTTGCCACAATCACTGCCAGCAGATAGCCGAAGTGAGAGATGGAGGAGTAACCCATCATCCGCTTGATGTTGGTCTGGATCAGCGCCAGGAGGTTGCCGACCACGATGGAGATGACTGCCATGGCCGCCAGCAGCCAGTGGATCATGGGATCCGAGGTGGCGGGTACCGCCAGGTAGAAGCGCAGCAGCACGCAGAACACGGCTATCTTGCTCACGGTGGCGAGGAAGGTGGCCACCGGTGCCGGCGCCCCTTCATAGACGTCCGGGGTCCAGAGGTGGAAGGGGGCGAGGGACAGCTTGAACGCAAAGCCGACCAGCATCAGGCCAAAGCCCCCCATCAGCAGCGGATGGTGAGCCGGGCTCTGGGCCAGGGTCACACCGAGATCGCTGAAGCTCAGGCTTCCGGCCTGGGCGTAGAGCAGTGCCATGCCGAACAGCAGGAAGGCGGTGGCACTGGCGGAGAGCACCATGTACTTGATGCTGGCTTCCAGCGAGTGCCGCTCGCGATAGGCATACCCCACCAGACCGAACATGGGCAGGGTCAGCATCTCGATCCCGATGAAGAGCGAGGCGAGGTGACGGGAGGCCGCCAGTACCAGACCACCTGCGGTGGCGATGAGCAGCAGCAGGTAGAACTCTTCCCGGTTGTCCGGATAGCCCTTGAGCCAGGTGCGACCGAAGGTACAGGTGGCCAGGGCCCCGATGAGCACCAGCCCCATGTAGAAGACCGCGTAAGCGTCTACTTGCAGCAGGGGAGTGACCCCCTGATCCCCCTGGGCCATCACGATGGGCAGGGAGAAGAGCGCGAGGTTGAGGCCGATGATGGTGACCACGAAGGCGGTGTCGTCACAGCGCTTCCAGGCGATGGCCAGCATCAGGGCCACCATGGCCCCCGTGGTCAGCAACAGGGGCAGCAGGGCCAGCAGTTGAGAAACAGTAAACGTCATGACAGTGCTCCCGACATGGACAAGGAAGGCGAAAGAGAAAGCATCATTGCAGCGCCCCCGTGCCCGGCAGCGCGTACCAGTGCAGCACGCTCAGGAGGCTGCTGCTGGCGGTGTCGAGCACCGGCTGGGGATAGAGACCGAGCAGCACCAAGAGGCCGGCGATGGTCAGCATCATGGTCAGTTCCCGGGTATCCAGCCCCTTGAGCATGCTCTCCTCCCGGGGCGTCCCGAAGCAGGCCCGTTGCAGCATGATGAGGGAGTAGACCGAGGCCAGCACCAGCCCGAAGGTGGCGATGACGGTGATGACGGGGGCCACCTGGAAGCTGCCGATGAGGATCAGGAACTCGCCGACGAAGTTGCCGGTCCCCGGCATCCCGAGGGATGCGACGGAGAAGAACAGCATCACGCCGGGCAGGTAGCGCAGCCGTCCCCAGAGACCGCCCATCTGGCGCAGATCCCGGGTGTGCAGGCGCTCGTAGAGCTGGCCGCACAGGATGAAGAGGCCGGCGGCCGAGAGCCCGTGGGCAATCATCTGTACCACTGCCCCTTGCAGGGCGAGCTCGCTGCCGGAGTAAATGGCGATCATCACGAAGCCCATGTGGGAGATGCTGGTGTAGGCAACCAGCCGCTTGATATCGGTCTGGGCAAAGGCCAGCAGGGCGCCATAGACGATGCCGATGAGGCCGAGCACCATGGCGTAGGGGGCAAACTCGGCGGACGCCTCGGGGAAAAGCGGCAGAGTGAAGCGCAGCAGGCCGTAGGCCGCGGTTTTCAGCAAGATGCCCGCCAAGTCCACGGAGCCTGCGGTGGGCGCCTGGCTGTGGGCATCAGGGAGCCAGCCATGGAGCGGCACCAGGGGCATCTTGACCGCGAAGGCGATGAAGAAGCCCAGCATGAGCAGCCACTGTACCGTGCTGCTCATGGGGGTGTTGAGCAGTTCCTGATAGTTGAAGGTGAAGACACCGGTGGCGGCGTGGTGGGTCAGTACCAGGCCCAGGATGGCCACCAGCATGATGAGGCCACTCGCCTGGGTGTAGATGAAGAACTTGGTGGCGGCGTTGATGCGCGACTTGCCATCGGTGACCGAGTGGCCCCAGAGCGCGATCAGGAAGTACATCGGCACCAGCATCATCTCCCAGAAGAAGAAGAAGAGGAACAGATCCACCGCCATGAAGACGCCGAGCACGCCCCCCAGGATCAACAGCAGGTTGAGGTGGAAGAAGCCGATGCGCTGGACGATCTCCTTCCAGGAACAGAGGATGGCCAGCACGCCGATGAAGCTGGTGAGGATCACCATCAGGAGCGACAGCCCGTCCACGGCGAGGTGCAGGGAGATGCCGAAGCGGGGGATCCAGGGTTGTTGCCACTCGGCTGCCCAGACGGGGAGGCCGGGGTTGGCGAGGGTGAAGTCACCACCGAGCCAGATGGCGCTGGAGAGCACCAGACAGGCGCTCATGGAGGCGAGGGCCACCCAGCGGACAAACTGTCCGCCGAGCCGCTCCATCTGCCAGCAGAGCAAGCCGCCGATGAAGGGAATTAGCAAGATCCAGAGTAAGGTCACGATATCAGCTCTCATCTAGGTTCTAGTCGGGCAGGCGCTGAGCCTGCCACACAATATTGGGCTCATGGATCAGCCGAGCAGCAGCAGGGCCAGGATCAGGGCGGCGCCCATCCCCATGGAGGCTGCGTACCAGCGCAACTTGCCGGAGACGGTCCAGGCCAGCAGCTGATGCCCGCCCTGGGCCAGCACGGCGGGCAGGTTCATCATCCTGTCCAGCGGATCCTTGCCGAGCAGGCGAGTCGCCAGCAGGTAGGGCTTGACCCAAATCAGGTCATAAAGCCAGTCAAAGCCCCAGGCATTGAACCAGAGGGTGGACAGAGCCCGCCCCGGTGCACTCTCGGCGATCCCCTTCGCCAGGCGACGTTCGCCGAGGAAGAGGAAGGCGGCCAGCGCAATGCCTGCCACGGCGATGACGCCGGAGAGGATCTCGAGGCCATGGCGTCCCTCTTCGATGTGATCTCCCGGGCCGGCCGGCAGCACTCCTGCCAGCGGTGGCACGATGAGGGCGCCGACTCCGGTGGAGAGCACCAGCAGCACCAGCAGTGGCAAATGGTGGGCAAGGCCCTGTCCGGCGTGAGCCTGGGTCTGCTCCTTGCCGTGGAAGGCGATGAAGATGAGGCGGAAGGTGTAGAGGGAGGTGAGGAAGGCACCACCCAGACCGGCCCACAGCAGGGCGCTCTGGCCACTGGCCTGCACCTGCCAGAGGATGGCGTCTTTACTGTAGAAACCGGCGGTCACCAGTGGCAGCGCGGCCAGGGCCGAGCCCCCCACCAGGAAGCAGGCGTAGACCAGCGGCAGCGATTTGCGCAGGCCTCCCATCTTGAAGATGTTCTGCTCGTGGTGGGTCGCAACGATGACGGCCCCGGCGGAGAGGAACAAGAGCGCCTTGAAGAAGGCGTGGGTCATCAGGTGGAAGATGGCCCCTTCCCAGGCACCGACCCCCAGGGCCAGGAACATGTAGCCTATCTGGCTCATGGTGGAGTAAGCCAGGATCCGCTTGATGTCGGTCTGCACCAGGGCGGCAAAACCGGCCAGCACCAGGGTGATGGCACCGACCAGCGCCACCAGATGGAGGATCTCGGGAGCCAGCAGGAAGAGGCCGTGGGTGCGGGCGATGAGGTAGACACCGGCGGTCACCATGGTGGCCGCGTGGATCAGCGCCGAGACCGGGGTCGGGCCCGCCATGGCGTCCGCCAGCCAGGTCTGCAGCGGCAGCTGGGCGGATTTGCCGACCGCGCCGCCGAGCAGCATGAGGCAGGCGAACGACAGGGCAGGGGAGCCGTCGGCAAACATCGCAGGGGCTCGCACCAGCAGCTCGTGAATGTTGAGGGTGCCGAGCTCGCGATAGAGCACGAAGAGCCCGATGGCGAGGAAGACGTCGCCGACCCGGGTCACCACGAACGCCTTGAGGGCGGCGGCGCCGTTGTTGCGATCCTTGTAGTAGAAGCCGATCAGCAGGTAGCTGCACAGCCCCACTCCTTCCCAGCCCAGATAGACGAACAACAGGTCATCGGCCAGCACCAGGAACAGCATGCTGGCGATGAAGAGGTTGGTGTAGGTGAAGAAGCGTGAATACCCCTCTTCCCCGCGCATGTACCAGGAGGCGAACAGGTGGATGAAGAAGCCCACCCCGGTCACGACCCCCAGCATGGTCAGCGACAGCCCGTCCAGGGAGAGACGGAAGGCGGGCTGGAACTCGCCCACCGTCATCCACTGCCACAGGGTCTGGGTATAGACGCCGCCTTCCGGCATGGTATTGAGAAAATCGATGCCGACCCACAGGGTAGTGAGGGCCGAGAGACCGATGCTGCCGACACCGATGAGCGCCGAGGTGCGCTCGCCGAGACGGCCGAGGGAGAAGGCCAGCAGCAGCCATCCCAGCAGCGGGAACAGGAAAGTCAGATATAGGAGGCTCATCCGCGCATCTCGCTCACAGTGTCCACGTTCAGGGTGTGGTAACGACGATAGAGCAGCAGTAACAGGGCGAGGCCGATACTGGCCTCCGCTGCCGCCAGAGAAATCACCAGTATGTACATGATCTGGCCGTCAGCCTGGGCCCAGCGGCTACCCGCCACCACGAATGCCAGG
The DNA here is from genome assembly GCF_014168615.1 of Aeromonas sp. WP2-W18-CRE-05. Classification (NCBI taxonomy): domain Bacteria; kingdom Pseudomonadati; phylum Pseudomonadota; class Gammaproteobacteria; order Aeromonadales; family Aeromonadaceae; genus Aeromonas; species Aeromonas sp. WP2-W18-CRE-05. The sequence continues at coordinate 2,135,324 of NZ_AP021917.1, forward strand.
GCGGACGCGTTCATCATGATTTCGATACTCATGAGGATAAACAACAGGTTGCGGCGTATCAGCAGGCCGCACAGGCCGATGGCAAACAAAATGGCCGCCAGCAGGAGGCCGTGCTCCATGGGAATTCCACTCATCGCCATGCTCCTTGTGCTTGCTGGATGGAAAGGGGGCAGGCTGCCGGCAGCGAGCCATGCCTCACCACGGGGATGTCGCTCATTGCTGACCTCCTTCCTGTGTGGTGCGAGGCACGGAGAGCACTTCCCCGCTCTTGTCCTCGCGGCCCAGGTGATAGGCGGTGACCAGACCCGCCAGCAGCAGGATGGAGGCGAGCTCCACCGCCAGCACATAGGGGCCGAACAGGGCGATACCGACTTCCTTGGCGCTGACCTCGGTCAGACCCAGTTCACCGCCGGTCACGCCGAGAATGCCGTGGGCCAGAAAGCCCAGCAAAATGAGGGAGAGCAGGGCCGGGCCACCCCAGGTCATGGGGGTGAGCCACTTCTTCTCCTGATCCTGGGCGCTCCCCAGGTTCAGCATCATCACCACGAACACGAACAGCACCATGATGGCGCCGGCGTAGACGATCACCTGCAGGGCCCCCGCAAAGGCGGCGCCCAGGCAGAAGAAGATCATGGCCACGGCGATGAGGGAGATGATGAGATTGAGCAGCGCATGCATGGGGTTGCTGGTGCTGATCACCCGCAGCGTGCTGTAAACGGCGACCAGGGCCGCGACATAGAATGCCAGTTCCATGATTGACTCCTAGGGCAGCAGGCTCTTGACATCGATGGGCTTGGCTTCGTTCTCGGCATCCCCTTTGGGTTTGCCGTCGATGGCCATCCCGCTCATGCGGTAGAAGTTGTAGTCCGGGTATTTGCCGGGGCCGCTTATCAGCAGATCTTCCTTCTCGTACACCAGATCCTGGCGACGATACTCCCCCATCTCGAAATCCGGCGTCAGCTGGATGGCGGTGGTGGGGCAGGCCTCCTCGCACAGGCCGCAGAAGATGCAACGGGAGAAGTTGATGCGAAAGAACTCCGGGTACCAGCGGCCATCTTCCCGCTCCGACTTCTGCAAGGAGATGCAACCGACCGGGCAGGCAACAGCACACAGGTTGCACGCCACGCAGCGTTCGTCGCCATCGGGATCCCGGGTCAGTACGATGCGACCGCGAAAACGGGGGGCGGCGTAGACCGGCTGCTCCGGGTAGCTCAGGGTTTCACGGGGGCGCCAGGCATGGGAGAAGACCATCCCAAGACTGCGCAACTGGGTGCCAACACCCTTGATAATGCTCGTAATTTTCATAGGTGCCTCACTGCACATTTATCAGCACTGGCGTCTGGGCGTTTCCTTGCCGCAGACGGCCGAATCATCGTCATGTCCATCTCGTTTTGCTCACGCATTCATCAGCACCACGGCAGCGGTGACCAGCATGTTGAGCAGGGTCAGGGGCAGGCACACTTTCCAGCCAAAGGACATCACCTGGTCGAAGCGCGGGCGGGGCAGGGAGGCCCGCAGCAGGATGAAGAACACCATGAAACAGGCGGTCTTCAGGGCGAACCAGATGAAGGGCGGCAGCCAGGGGCCGTGCCAGCCACCGAAGAAGAGGGTCACGATGAGGGAAGAGATCAGCACGATGCCGATGTACTCCCCCACGAAGAAGAGACCCCACTTCATACCCGCGTACTCGATGTGATAGCCGTCGGCGAGCTCCTGCTCGGCCTCCGGCTGGTCAAACGGGTGGCGGTGGGTGACGGCGACCCCGGCAAACAGGAAGGTGACGAAGCCCAGGATCTGGGGGATCACGTTCCACATGCCGGCCTGGGCCTCGACGATGTCACGCAGGTTGAAGCTGCCAGTCTGGATGACGATGCCCATGAGCGAGAGGCCAAGGAACACCTCGTAGGAGAGGGTCTGGGCCGAGGCGCGCAGGCTGCCGAGCAGGGAGTACTTGTTGTTGCTCGACCAGCCGGCGAACAGCACGGCATAGACCGCCAGCCCGGCGATCGCCAGGATATAGAGCAGCCCCACGTTGAGATCCGCCACGCCCCAGGTGGGGGTGATGGGCACCACCGCAAACGCCAGGATGAAGGCGGTAAAGGCGATGATGGGGGCCAGCACGAAGATCCGGCGATCCGCAAAGGGCGGGATCCAGTCCTCCTTGAAGAACATCTTGACCATGTCAGCCGCCAGTTGCAGCAGGCCGAAGGGGCCAACCCGGTTGGGGCCGTAACGGTCCTGCCACAGTGCCAGCAGGCGGCGCTCGATGAAGCTCATGAAGGCGCCAGCCCCCACGATCCCCACGAGCACGACCAGGGCCTTGCCGACCTCGATCAGCAGATCCATCAGAGAGTCGCTCATGCGATGACCTCCTGCAGGTTATCGATCAGGGCGTGGTGCAGGGCGGTCGGCAGGCCGTTCACCCCGAGTGGCAACCCTGCCAGGCCCGGAGCCAGCGCATCGCTCAGGCGCAGACGCAGGCGCCAGTGGTTGCCACCCCAGGAGACGGCCACCAGCGCGTCAGGGGACAGTGCCAGGCGCGCGGCATCCGCCGGGTTCAGTACCAGGGTGGGTTCCCCCATGCGAGCCTGGATGACCGGGCTTCTGGCGGAGAGCTCCTCGCCACCGAACAGCTGGTCATAGCTCACCACCTGCAGGGATGCGGCGGGCTGGAAGGGAGCCGGGATGGCACCAAACCAGCCCAGGTTGCCTTCGCCCGGCTCCAGCAGGCGGCGACCGGGATCCCCGGCACGCAGGTTGCCACCCACCTCGTCCTGGAACTTGTTCCAGGCGGAGGGGGAGTTCCAGCCCGGCGCCCAGGCAAACGGTACCTGGGAGAGGGGCTGGCGGGCACCGGCGTAGCCTTCCATGGAGAAGGCGAACGGCGAATCGGGATCCTGGGCGACTCTGGGCTCGCTCACGTTCTGGTTCGCCAGCATGGAGGTGCGACCACTGTAGCGGTGCGGCTCCCGGGCGAGCTTCATGCCGCGAATGCGCAGGCCGGCGTTGGGTGCAGCTTCACCCATGGTGGTGAGCAGCGGGGCGCTGGCGGCGCAATCGCGACTCACATCGTCGAAGGTGTTCCAGCGAACCGAACGCGGTTGCTGGCTCCCTTGCAGGGCATCCAGCCAGCGCCAGCCCTCGCGCACCTGGATATCGGCGTTGTAGAAGGCGGGAGCATAGACCTGGAAGAAGCGCTGGGCGCGGCCTTCCATGTTGACCAGGGTGCCATCGCCTTCGGCAAAACTGGCGGCAGGCAGCACCAGATCCGCCTTCTTCGCGGTGGCCGTCTCCTGATGGTCGATGACCAGCAGGTGTTGCAGGCGATCCAGGGCGGCGTCCACCCGGCTGCGGGGGGCTCGGCGGTAGAGGTCGTTCTCAAGAACGACCAGGGCAAGCCTCTCTTCCCCTTCCATGCGCTCGAGGGCTGCCTCCAGCGGGGCGGCATGCCGGGCCAGCATGGCCAGTCCCAGGCTGTTGGCTTCCTGAGCCACCAGGGCAAGCTCCGCGGCCTGGCCACGGCCCTTGAGGGCGCGGGCGATGTTGCTGGCCGCTTCGATCAGCGCCTGGCTGCGGGCACCATTGCCTGCGATGATGAGGGGCTTTTTGGCGTTGCCAAGCAGGTCGGCCCATTGGGCGGCGAGGGCCTGCTGTTCGGGGGAGAGATCCGTTGGTGCCGGTGCACTGGCATCCAGCAGGTGGGCGATGGCAAACCCGAGGCGCGCCTGATCCGCGTGGGGGGCGTGCAGGGTGCTGCTCGCCACGTCATCCAGTCGAGTGCTGTCTAGGCTGGTGATCAGCAGCGGGTAGCGTTCGTTCTGGGCCAGGGTCTGCACGGCGGCGACCTGCCAGAGATCCACCTTCAGCTTGCGGGCAATTTCGCGCCCCTTGCCTTTCACCGCCTGGCGCAGGGCCAGGGCGATGCGGGCGGCGGTCTGGGTGACATCTTCCCCGAGCACCAGCACGGCGTCGGCTTCTTCCATGTCGCGCAGGCTGGGAGTGCGCACGCCGCCGTGCTCCAGAATGTCCAGCATCTTCTGCAGGCATTCCCATTCGCTCTGCTCGACCCCGGAGTAGAAGTTGGCGGCCCCCACCAGTTCGCGCAGGGCGAAGTTGCTCTCCAAGGAGGCGCGGGGTGAGCCGATGCCGATGACGCCGCTGGCGGTGCGCAGCGCATCCGCCGCCCGGTTCAGGGCACCATCCACCGTGATGGCCAGCTTGTCACTGCCATCCTGCAGCAGGGGCTGGCGCGGGCGGTCGGTCAGATTGACGTGACCGTAGCCGAAGCGGCCGCGATCGCAGAGGAAATAGTGGTTCAGGGCGCCGTGGAAACGGTTCTCGATGCGGCGCAGCTCGCCGTAGCGCTCACCCGGGCTGATGTTGCAGCCGACCGAGCACCCCTGGCAGATGCTGGGGGCGAACTGCATGTCCCACTTGCGGTTGTAACGCTCGGAGTGGGTCTTGTCGGTGAAGACGCCGGTGGGACAGACCTCCACCAGGTTGCCGGAGAATTCGCTCTCCAGGGTGCCATCCTCGACCCGGCCGAAGTAGACGTTGTCATGGGCGCCATAGACCCCGAGATCCTCGCCACCGGCGTAATCCTTGTAATAGCGCACGCAGCGGTAGCAGGCGATGCAGCGGTTCATCTCGTGGTTGATGAAGGGGCCCAGATCCTGATTCTGGTGGGTGCGCTTGGTGAAACGGTAGCGGCGGCTGTTGTGGCCCGTCATCACCGTCATGTCCTGCAGGTGGCAGGCACCACCCTCTTCGCACACCGGGCAGTCGTGGGGGTGGTTGGTCATCTGCCACTCCACCACCGTCTTGCGAAACTCCTTCGCCTCTTCATCCTCGATGGAGATATAGGTGCCATCGGTGGAGGGGGTCATGCAGGACATGACCAGGCGGCCGCGCTTGTCGTCGGCATTCTGATACTGTTTGACCGCGCACTGGCGGCAGGCGCCGACGCTACCGAGCGCCGGGTGCCAGCAAAAATAGGGGACGTCCAGACCCAGCGACAGACAGGCTTGCAGCAGGTTGTCTGCCCCGTCTACCTCGTACTCTTTACCGTCTACATGAATGGTTGCCATACAACTTCCCTGAAACCTGTTTTATGAAATCGGCTATTGCCCGATGCGTCCTGGCGCTTACCAGCGCTCGCCCAGCAGGTTGGGCTGGATACCCTTGAACAGCTTGTGATTGTCATGGGGGGCCTTGACCCCGGCCTCGAACTCGGACCGGAAATACTTCATCGCACTGCCAAGGGGCTCGACGGCGCCGGGGGCATGGGCACAGAAGGTCTTGCCCGGGCCCAGGAAACTGACCAGCTGTTCCAGGGTCGCGAGATCCTCGGGTTGGCCCTCGCCCCGCTCCAGCGCCCGCAGGATCTTGACGCTCCAGGGCAGGCCGTCGCGGCAGGGGGTGCACCAGCCGCAGGATTCGCGGGCAAAGAACTCCTCCATGTTGCGCAGCAGGGAGACCATGTTGATGCTGTCATCCACCGCCATGGCAAGGCCCGTACCCATGCGGGTGCCCACCTTGCCGATGCCGCCAGCGTACATCTGGGCATCCAGGTGCTCGGGCAGCAGGAAGCCGGTGCCGGCGCCGCCCGGTTGCCAGGTTTTCAGGCGATAGCCGGGCTTCATGCCACCGGCGTAGTTTTCGAACAGCTCGCGGGCGGTGATGCCAAAGGGCAGCTCCCACAGGCCGGGATTGTTGACCTTGCCGGAAAAGCCCATCAGCTTGGTGCCGTGATCTTCCGAACCCGGCAGTGCCAGCCCCTGATACCAGGCCACACCGTTGCCGATGATGGCGGGGACGTTGCACAGGGTTTCGACGTTGTTGACGCAGGTGGGCTTGCCCCAGACGCCGGAGACGGCGGGGAAGGGGGGTTTGGCCCGCGGGTTGGCGCGCCGTCCTTCCAGGGAGTTGATGAGGGCCGTCTCTTCGCCGCAGATGTAGCGACCTGCGCCGGTGTGGACGAACAGCTCGAAGTCAAAGCCCGAGCCCAGGATGTTCTTGCCAAGGAACCCCGCGGCCTTGGCCTCTTCCACGGCGCGGCGCAGGTGTATGGCGGCATCCACGTACTCGCCGCGCAGGAAGATGTAGCCGCGATAGGCCTTGAGAGCACGTGCACTGATGATCATCCCCTCGATCAGCAGGTGGGGCAGCTGCTCCATCAGCATGCGGTCTTTGTAGGTATTGGGCTCCATCTCGTCGGCGTTGCAGAGCAAGTAACGGATGTTCATGCTCTCGTCTTTGGGCATCAGTCCCCACTTCACGCCGGTGGAGAAACCGGCGCCACCGCGTCCCTTGAGGCCGGCATCCTTGACGGTGCTGACGATGTCATCCGGGCTCATCTGGCCAAGGGCCTTGCGGGCGGCCTCATAGCCCTGTTTTGCCTGATACTCTTCGAGCCACACCGGCTGGCCATCGTCCCGCAGGCGCCAGGTGAGAGGGTGAGTCTCGGCGGTGCGGGGGATGCGATTGGCGGTGCCGAGGGAGGCAAGCGTCTTGCCTGGCTGAATGCTCATGGGTAAGCCTCCAGGGTTTTCAGCAGGCTGACGGCATCGAGTCCGCCATAGGTATCGTCATCGATCATGATGGCCGGCCCCTTGTCGCAGTTGCCGAGGCAACAGACGGGCAACAGGGTGAAGCGGCCATCCGGGGAGGTCTGACCGGGGGCCAGATTGACGACCTCTTTCAGACCGGCAAGCAACTGCTCGTGGCCGTTGATGTAGCAGACCATGCTGTCGCAGACGCGGATGATGTGACGACCCACCGGCTGGCGGAAGATCTGGCTGTAGAAGGTGGCGACCCCTTCCACGTCGCTGGCGGGGATGCCGAGCTCGGCGCCGATGGCGTGAATGGCGCCGTCAGGCACCCAGCCACGGGCCTGTTGCACTATCTTGAGCGCTTCGATGCTGGCTGCACGGGGATCTTCGTAGTGGTGTTTCTCGTGTTCGATGGCATCGCGCTCAGCCTGGCTCAGGACGAAATCTCCCTGCTGGCTGCTGCATGCCCCTTGCCCTTGTGGGGTCTGGTTATTGTGACACTGACATTGGCTCATGACTTGACCTTTTGTGGCTTGTCCCTTTACTGCGCGTCTTGCCCTTCGCCCCGGCTGCCGGAGCGAGAGGACTCAACGATCCACATCTGACATAACGAAATCGATACTGCCCAGGTAGACGATAAGATCCGACACCATCTGGCCGCGGATCACCGAGGGGATCTGCTGCAGGTGGGCAAAGCTCGGGGTGCGGATCCGGGTCCGGTAGCTCATGGTGGATCCGTCGCTGGTCAGGTAATAGCTGTTGACCCCCTTGGTCGCCTCTATCATCTGGAAGGACTCGGCGGCCGGCATGACAGGCCCCCAGGAGACTTGCAGGAAGTGGGTGATCAGGGTTTCGATGTCCTGCAGGGTGCGCTCTTTGGGCGGTGGCGTGGTGAGCGGGTGATCCGCCTTGAAGGGGCCCTCAGGCATGTTTTTCATGCACTGCTCGATAATGGACAGGCTCTGGCGGATCTCCTCGATGCGTACGGTGGCGCGGTCGTAGGCGTCCCCGTTGCTGCCCACCGGCACCTCGAACTCGAACTGATCGTAACCGGAATAGGGGCGCCATTTGCGCACGTCAAAGTTGAGCCCCGTGGCCCGCAGACCACCCCCCGTGGTGCCCCAGGCCAGGGCCTGGGCCGTGTTGTAGGCGGCGACGCCGATGGTGCGGCCCCGCAGTATGCTGTTGCGCATGGCCGCCTTTTCATACTCCATCAACCGCTTGGGCAGCCAGCTCAACAGGTTGTCCTGGATGAGGCGGGTCCAGCCGGCAGGCAGATCGTGGGCCACGCCGCCGATGCGGAACCAGGCCGGGTGCATGCGGGCTCCGGTGATGGCCTCGATGATGGTGTAGATCTTCTGGCGGTCCGTGAAGGTGAAGAAGACCGGGGTCATGGCCCCCACGTCCTGAATGTAGGTGCCAAGGAACAGCAGATGGCTCTGGATGCGGAACAGCTCCGCCATCATCACCCGGATCATGTCGACCCGCGCCGGCACCTTGATGCCGGCCAGCTTCTCGACCGCCAGCACATAGGGCAGGTTGTTCATCACGCCGCCCAGGTATTCGACCCGGTCGGTGTAGGGGATGTAGCTGTGCCAGGACTGGCGCTCGCCCATCTTCTCGGCGCCGCGGTGGTGATAGCCGATGTCGGGCACGCAGTCTCGGATCTCTTCCCCGTCGAGTTGCAGCACCAGGCGGAAGGCGCCGTGGGCGGAGGGGTGGTTCGGCCCGAGGTTCAGGAACATGTAGTCCTCGTTCTCGTTGCCGCGGGCCATGCCCCACTCTTCCGGCTTGAACAGCAGGTTGTCCTGCTCCTGATCTTGCTTGACCGCATCGAGCATGAAGGGATCAAACTCGGTGGCGCGCGCCGGGTAGTCCTTGCGCAGGGGGTGCCCTTGCCAGCTCTTGGGCATCATGATGCGGGTCAGATGGGGGTGGCCATCGAAGGTGATCCCCATCAGATCCCACACTTCCCGCTCGTACCAGTTGGCGTTGGGGAAGTGGCGGCTGACGGTGGGCAGATGGAGATCACTCTCCTTGAGCGCCACCTTCAGCATCACGTCGGCGTTACGGTCGATGGAGATGAGGTGATAGAAGACGGTAAAGTCGCTCTCTGGCAGGCCGTGGCGATGGCTGCGCATCCGTTCGTCGGTGGCGCTGAGATCGAACAGCATCACGAAGGGGGAGGGCAGCTTTTGCAAGAAGCTCATCACGTCCAGCAGCAGATCCCGGGAGAGCCAGATGACCGGCACGCCGGTACGGGTGCTCTGCACGGTGAAGCGCTCGGCACCGAAGTGGGCGAACAGCTCGCCGACCACCTGGGCATCGGCGTGATCGGCGGTTTGCCACTGGGCCATGGTGTAATTGCTTGGGAATTCTCGAGTCAGTTTCATGATCAGATCTCATCCGGCGTGCGCAGGTTGGTCACGTTGATCCGCTCGCCGCGCTTGCGTTCCTTCTCGGATTGCATCTGGGGACGGTAGATCCCCTGATCCCCCACCACCCAGGAGAGGGGGCGGCGTTCCTTGCCGATGGACTCCTGCAGCAGCATCAGGGCTTGCAGGAAGGCCTCGGGGCGGGGCGGGCAGCCCGGAATGTAGACATCGACCGGCAGGAACTTGTCCACCCCCTGTACCACGGAGTAGATGTCATACATGCCGCCGGAGTTGGCGCAGGCCCCCATGGAGATGACCCACTTGGGCTCGAGCAACTGCTCATAGAGCCGCTGGATGACAGGGGCCATCTTGATGAAGGGGGTGCCGGCAATCACCATGAAGTCGGCCTGACGGGGGGAGGCTCGTATGACCTCAGCGCCGAAGCGAGCCACGTCGTGGGGAGAGGTGAAGGCGGTACACATCTCCACGTAGCAGCAGGAAATGCCGAAGTTGTAGGGCCAGAGGGAGTTCTTGCGGCCCCAGTTGACGGTGTCTTGCAGCACCTCTTCGAGGCGCCCGATCATGATGCCGCGGGTCGCTTGCTGCGCCAGTGGATCATCGACGGTCTGGCGCTGTTCCTGGGGGTAGCGCTCAACGGGCGCATCCGGGTCAATCCGGGTCAGGGTGTACTTCATGGTGCAACCTCAAAGAGATAATCGGTAGTTCAGTCTGGTTTCTTGTCAGTCAGGACACGCTTTTTCGGGGCCCAGTCGAGGGCACCAATGCGCCACAGGTAGAGGAGGCCTACCAGCAGCAGGGTGATGAAGATGGTGGCTTCGATGAAGCCGACCCAGCCGCTCTCCCGAACGGAGACGGACCAGGCAAAGAGATAGAGGGCTTCGACATCGAAGATGACGAAGAACATGGCGACCAGGTAGAACTTGGCGGAGAAGCGCAGGCGGGCGTTGCCGACGGAATCCACCCCGGATTCGAAGGGTTTGTTCTTGGCACGGCCATAGGCGCGTCCCCCCAGCAAGGCCGCCAGGCCTATCATGGTCAAGCAGATACAGATGGCGCCAATGACATAGACAGCAAAAGCCCAGTGCTGGACGGCAATATCAGCAAACATATAGGTTTTTCCCTAACCAAATTAATCATGTGACTTAACAATGACGTTACGTAGTATGCCACTTTCGTACTGATTTACATGTCATTTCAAAGGATTAATTATTAATCAACGGGATGAAAATTGTGTTTTGCTAGCGGGGTCAACTTTCTCGTTTGAGAATTGTTTTCAATCGTTTTTATGTAGCAGAAAAAAACCGGATAGTTTGAAAATCCGGTGGATGGCAGGAAACAAAAGACCCCGCATGGCGGGGTCTGTTTCAGGGTTGGAGAACGGGGAGGCTCTGCTCTGCCGCCTTGCCCTGGGAGAGCACGATCTCCACCCGGCGGTTGGCCTGGCGGTGAGCCGGGGTATCGTTTGGATAACGGGGTTGGGTATCCGCCACCCCCTGGGCGATCAGCCGTCGTGAATCCAGCTTGGGGTTGGTCAGCAGGGTGTGGGTGATGGTGGCCGCCCGCAGCACCGACAGCTCCCAGTTGTTGCGATAGAGCTCCACCGGCGCCTGGGAGTTGTCGGTGTGACCGGTGACCACCACCATGCCGGGGATGTCCGCCAGCACGTCCGAGACCTTGTTGACCAGGGGAATGAACTGGGGCTGCAAGAAGGCGGAGTCGGCGGGGAACAAGGTCTTTTCGCCGATGCGGATGACCAACTGGCTGCCAAGCTGCTCCACCTCGATCTCCTTGGACTCGATTTGGCTCTTGAGCTGCTGATCCAGCTTCTGCTTGGTGACCGTGACCCAATCCTGCTCCTTGGTCTTGTGGGGCCAGGACTCCGTGGCCGTAGGTTTCTCCGAGGAGCCGATGGTCTCGTTGAAAGGGTCGGCCGCCGCTGCGGGCGTCTGGGTATCCAGCACCTGCTCTTTCTGGGAGGTATTGGGGGTGGTCTTGGACTCGGGTTCCAGTATGCCAGTGCCCCCCTGCATCACGGGGGAGCCGGCGGGAAGGGAAACCAGCCCTATCTTGCCAAGAGATTCGATAAAGCCCTGAATGAGCACGCGAGTCTCCGACTGCTTGGCCATGGCGAAGGAGTAGAGCACCACGAACAGGGCGAACAGCAGTGTCATGAAGTCGGCGTAGGAGACCAGCCAGCGTTCGTGGTTCTCCGGCGCCTCAGCCTTTTTCTTTTTCGCCACTGTGGCCTCCGAGGTAAGGCTCAAGGGTCACTTGCAGCCGTTGCTGTGACTCGCCGTCCACGATGCAGAGGATGCCGGTGAGGGTCATCTCCTTGTAGTGGCGGATCTGATGGGCAAACGACTTGTAGCGGTTGCCGAAGGGCAGGAAGATGAGGTTGGCGGCCGACACCCCGTAGATGGTGGCGATAAAGGCCACCGCGATGGCGCCCCCCAGCTTGTCGGGGGCATCCAGCAGGCCCATGGCGTGAATGAGGCCAAATACGGCCCCGACGATCCCCATGGTCGGGCAGTAGCCCCCCATGGCCTCGTAGAATTTGACGGTCTGTTCGATATCTTCCTGCTCGAACTCGATCTCGTTTTCCAGTACCTCGTGGATTTTGGTCTTCTCGTAGCCATCGACCATCATCTGTACCCCTTTTTGCAGGAAGGGATCCTTGATGTCGTCGATCATGCCCTCCAGTGCCAGCATGCCACTGCGCCGTGCATTGCCCGCCAGGGTTTCAAGCAGTTGGGCCTGCTCCAGCATGTCGAGGCGCAGGGGAGTGATGAGCCACTTGAAGCGCTTGAGGGTTTTACCAACCACGGAGAAAGGAAACTGGGTCAGTGCGGCACCGACGGTACCGCCGATCACGATGAGAAAGGCGGGCAGATCGAGCAGGGCGCTGGGGTGCCCCCCTTCTATCATGTTGCCACCCAGAATGGCTGCCAGGGCCAGCAGCAAGCCAATAAGACTCATTTGTCCATATCCCTATGCGATGTGTGAGGCTAGTGTAGCCATTTAACTATCAGTTTTTCAAAACGATATCCAATCGGTGAGCAATATCCGAGAGGTTGCGCAGACCCGGTAGTGTCCGGTGGCATCGGCCTGTGCCGCTTGATCTGTAGAGCAGGTTGACGGTGCCGGCATGGCAGGACGAGGCGGTTATCCAAGTGATATCACAATATACTGCGCCATTTGTGAGAGAATATTGGTTATTTATATCGCCACTTTCTCTTTGCTTGGAGTAATGCGCTGTCAACGAGAAAGGGCTGGCTGCCCTCGGGGTATATCCCCTGTCGACAGAGAGCAGAGAGTAGAGAGCAGCGAGGCGGAAGGGATGGGATTGGCTGGGCGGCACTCGGCCAGGTATCGCGGCAAACCGTTTTTTCTGGCCCCCGCCGATGACGGGTTTCTCCTGCCAGGGGGTTGGCAGACGCCTTGAAGCAAAAAACCGACCCTGAGGTCGGTTTTTACAATTTGGCGGTGAGGGAGGGATTCGAACCCTCGATACGTTGCCGTATACACACTTTCCAGGCGTGCTCCTTCAGCCACTCGGACACCTCACCAAATTTTTACTGCTTGAAGTGGCTTTCGGAGCACGCTGCGCGTGCATCTTGCCGACTTCGTCGGTGGGCAGCCTCTCGGATACCTCACCAAATTCTGGTCTGTGATTTAACGTGTTCAGCCAACACGGTGTTCGCTGCGCCGTTGCGCTGGAACGGGGCGTAATTTAGGGGAAAGGGCTGCCTGGGTCAACCACTTTTCCCCTTATTTTTCATAATCTTTATCGAGTGCCTATCCCTTGAACAGAATGACGGTTTTTTAATCCCGTTCAAGGCTTGTCGAGAATGATCAGGCTGTCAGGCAGCTCGTTCTGATCCCGGGTGGCGGGGAAGGCGTCGGTCAGAATGGCGCTGGTGCGCTCCACGCACTCCAGGAACCCCTGCTCGACCTCCTTGTTGCGTACCCGAACCACGAAGTCGTCGATGATCTGCTGCCACTGGGTGTTGTCGATGTGCTGGGCGATCCCGTCGTCTACCAGGATTTCCACATAGTGCTCCGCCACCGAGACGAAGATGAGCACCCCGAGCCGGTCCCGGGTGCGGTGAAGTCCCTGCTCGACAAACTGCAGGCGGGCCATCAGGGCGGCCCGGTGACGGCGTACCTTGTTGGGAATGAGCCGCATCTTGATGGGTGTCCAGTGGAACAGCAGGCTCAGCAGCAACCAGACCGACCACTGCACCAGCAGGATCTCGTACCAGCCAAGCCAGAAGCCGAGCTGGAAGACCAGCAGGGGGGTGAGCATGGCGAGCAGGGCGGCCCACAGGGTCGGAATATAGCGATAGCCATCGCTGGCCGGGGCCAGCACGGTGACCAGTTCGGCATCCGTGGCCTGCTCGGCCTGTCGAACCCTGGCCTGCAAGGTGTGGAAAAACTGTTTCGAAATCATCTTGTTGTCTCTTTTTCCCTGATTACCAACCGCCAGATGCACCGCCGCCGCCAAAGCTGCCGCCGCCACCACTGAAACCGCCACCACCACCGCCAGTGCGGCCGCCAAAGGAGCCGGCACCGAATCCACCGGCCATGTAGGCGGCCCGGCGACGTCCTCCCGGCCCACCGCCGCCGCGCAGGTTGTGCAGCACGATCATCGCAATCACCACCAGGATGAAGAGCCAGGGACCTCCCTGCTTGTCGGCCTTGCTGGCGTGGTCCACGGGCTGATACTCCCCGGCCAGGGCCTGCATGATGCCCTGGCTGCCGGCGAGGATGCCGGCCACCATGTCACCGCGCTTGAAGGCGGGCAGGATCCGGGTCTGGATGATATTGGCGGCGATGGCGTCGGGCAGGGCACCTTCCAGGCCATAACCCACCTCGATGCGCACCTTGCGCTCGTCCTGGGCGATGATCAGCAGAACGCCGTTGTTCTTGCCTTTTTGGCCGATGCCCCAGTGGCGACCGAGCTGGTAGCCGTACTCTTCGATGGTATCCCCCGCCAGCGTGTCGATGGAGACCACCACCAGCTGGACGCCGCTGCGCTTCTCGAAGACGGCCAGTTGCTGTGCGAGTTGGTGGGCCTGCTTGCGGGACATCAGATTGGCCTCGTCCACCACCCGCCCGGTCAGGGCCGGGAAATCGGGGGCGGCATGCAGCGCCGTGGCACAGAGCAGCAGACAGAGCGCCAGCCAGCGTCTCATCACGTTCATTGGAAGCTGACCTTGGGCGCCTCATCGGCACCGGGTTTGGCGCTGAAGGTGGGTTTGGCTTCCAGATCGGAGTAAAGCAGCTTGGACCAGATGACCCCGGGGAAGGTACGGATCTCGGTATTGAACTGGCGTACTGCCTCGATGTAATCCCGTCTGGCCACCGCGATGCGATTCTCGGTGCCTTCCAGCTGGGCCTGCAGGGTCAGGAACTGCTGATCGGCCTTCAGATCCGGGTAGCGCTCGACCACTACCATCAGCCGGGAGAGGGCGCTGGAGAGCTGCTCCTGCGCCGCCTCGAACGCCTTGAGCTGGGAGGGGTCACTCACCTGCACGCTGCCGACTCGGGCACGGGCATCGGTGACAGCCTTGAGGGTCTCCTGCTCGTGGCTGGCGTACCCCTTGACGGTGGCCACCAGGTTGGGAATGAGATCGGCCCTGCGCTGGTACTGGTTCTCGACCTGTCCCCAGCTCGCCTTGACCTGCTCATCCAGGGTCGGAATGGTGTTCATGCCGCAGCCGGTCAAACCCAGCAGCAGGGTCAGGGTCAGCAGGGCACGGGTACCACGCTGCCAGAGTGAAGTGGCCATCTTGTTGTTCTCCATTGATATTTCTCTCGGAAATAGGTTCACCATAACAGCTTGTGGTCAGCCCTCACAACGCCTGGGTAAGAGGGGGGCGCGGTAGCTCATCGACACCTTGGGCAGCTGGGGTTTGTCCTTGAGCCAGGAGGTCAGCTCCTCCCCACAGCCATTGCCGGGGGGAATGGGAGCCTGGGGCTGGCAGTCCGGACTGTTTGCCGGGCAGCGCAGGCGCACGTGAAAGTGGCTGAAGTGGCCGACCCAGGGGCGCAGCTTGCCGACCCAGGCTTCACCGGGTGCCTGTTTGCACACCTCGGCCTTGATGACGGGGTTGACGAAGATACGCGCCACCTCGGGGCGATCAGCCGCAAGGCGCAGCAGATTGAGCTGCCTTGGGCCGAATCGGCCGGGCAGCATCCGGTAGCTGGGTTCGTCGATCAGCGCCCACTCCCTGGGGGCATCCTGCTCCCAGCGGCTGATGGGTCTGTCAGCCATCCTGAACCAGATGTCGGCATCCAGGCCGGTCTGGTGGCTGCGATGACCTGAGGTAAAAGGCCCCCCGTGCATCATGGCGAGGTCGGCGATATAGAGATCCGGCATGCCGGCCAGTCTGGTCTGGTTGGCCAGATGCTGTAGGTAATGGATGAGGTCGGGGTGACCGTAATAGCGCAGCCGTTTGGTGCGGATCACCTGATAACCAGGACCTTCGAGGGGCAGGGCCACGGCATTTTTCAGGCAGCCGGCGGAGTAGCCGCCGATGGCCTCGGCATAGAGTGTGCTCGCGGACAAGAGCAGGGCGGTGGCGAACATGGGACTCCCGGGATGGCGCCCAGTGCGGGCTCAGACAGCCCCAAGCATACCAAGAGTGGCGGCTGGCCGTCATCCGTGTCGCGGTGGCGGTTGCATCGCGGCGCGTCGCTCGCGCACAATGCGCGGCAACGCAGCGACGGCAACGCAGCGACGGCAACGCAGCGACGGCAAGGCCGTTCGCATCACAGAAGGAGAAGAGAAGATGAGAGTCAGTGAGCTGGCAGCGCAAGAGAACGTGAGCTGGCTGATGCCCCCGGCCCGGCGGTTTTACGGGGTCATGATCTGCCTGTTGCTGGCGAGTCTCGCCACTGTGGTGGCCGCCCTCTGGCTGGGATATCCCGACATGGGCCTGCTGCCCTGGGTCGGGGTGGTCTTTGGCGGCATCGTGCTGGTGATGATGGTGTTGCCGCGCAACTGGCAGCGCTGGCGTCTGGCGGAGCTTGCCTGGGATGAACGCCATCTCTATCTGCTCAATGGCGGCGAAGACCGGGCGTTGGCCCTGCCCAGAGCCGTGCTGGTGGGCATGGAGCGGGATCGCAAGGTGGGACACGATGGTCAGTGGCTCGATTTCAGCCTGGATCTCGGGCTGGATGAGGTGACCCTGGCGACGGCCACCAGTCTGCTCGGGTTGTCCCGGGAAGGGACTCACGAAGTGGCTCCCGGGGTCTATCGATTCGGGTTCAAACGTGCCTGGCATGGGCGTCGTGCCCTCGGCACATTGCTGGCCGAGCTGCACCCGATCTGACTATTTTCTCGACAATTCATCCCAATGCTCAGATACTGCCTCTGATTCGATTTGATCTTTCCTGCTCCGATAGCCCAAGAGATCAAGGACTTGGGATACGAAGCTGGAAGTGCCATGGCATGATGCCGTGGCTGGTCCGGCAGGGGGGTTGTGCCCTTACTCCCAGGTCGGTGGATGCATAGATAAGGCACCTTGAATCGAGAGTGGATGGCATGAAGATTTACGTAGGTAATCTGTCGTACCGGATGACGGCCGACGAACTGACAACCGTGTTCAGCCAATTTGGGCAGGTAGACAAGGTCGATATCATCATCGACCGCGATACCGGTCAGTCCAAGGGGTTTGGTTTCATTGAAATGCCGGTCAATGGTGAGGCCGAGAAGGCCATCGCCGAGTTGCACGGCACCGAGGTCGGCGGCCGCACCATCACGGTCAATCAGGCCAAACCGAAGACGGATGCACCCCGTGGTCGCCCCCAGCGCCATCGTTGAATCGTCTCGATAACGGAAAACGGCATGGAATCCTCCATGCCGTTTTTGTTTTCAGGGTCTGGTGCAGACTCAGGGAACGTCATAACCCAGAGCGGCCTTGCGGATGCGGAACCACTGCTGGCGAGTGAGCTCAATGGACTCGGCTGCCACGGCGGCGGCGATCCGCTCCCGTTTGCCGGAGCCGATGAGGGGCAGCGGCTGACTCGGCAGCATCATCACCCAGGCGTAGACCACCTGCTCCAGACAGTCGGCGCCCACCTCCTGGCGGATCTGCTCGAGTTCCGTCCGCAGCGGGGCATATTCGGGGGCATGGAACAGCCGCCCGCCGCCAAGGCAGGACCAGGCCATGGGCTTGATGCGCAGTTGCTGGCATTGATCCAGGGCACCATCCAGCGTCCCCTCCTGATGGAGCGGGGAGATCTCCAGCTGGTTGGTGACCAGGGGGAAGGGCAGGCGGGATTGTAGCAGGGCGAACTGGTGGGGCGTGAAGTTGGAGACCCCGGCGTGCTTGATCTTGCCTGCCTGCTTGAGGGTGATGAAGGCGTCGGCCACCTCGTCGGCGTTCATCAAGGGGTCGGGGCGATGGATCAGCAACAGATCCAGATGATCGGTGCCGAGCTTTTGCAAGGAGGCTTCGGCACTGGCGACGATGTGTCCCTTGCCGGTGTTGTAGTGATTCAGGGCGTGGGCCGGATTGGCGGTGAGGGCGATGCCGCACTTGCTGACGATCTCCATGCGATCGCGCAGGGAGGGCTCCAGGCGCAGGGCATGGCCGAAGGCCTCCTCGCACTGGTAGCCACCGTAGATGTCGGCGTGATCGATGGTGGTGACCCCGAGATCAAGGTGATATTTCATCAGGTCCAGCAGGGCGGCGGGGGAGAGCTGCCACTCCATCAGGCGCCAGTAGCCCATGATGAGGCGGGAAAAGGTGGGGCCTTGCTCGTGCAGGGCCAGACGGGATACGGACATGGTGACTCCTCTGGAGATAAAAATGCGAAAAGAAAGGGGCAAAATCATGTGCCAGCATCTTGGTCTCTTCCGGCGGACAAGGCAATAATGCCCCCTTCGCGAATTCGAACTATGGTTCTGACTCCGACGGGTCAAGATCCCGGTGTCAGTGAGAGGAGAAGGGGTGATGGAAGGATTTGCCGCCAGGCTGCAAAGCCTGATCGGGGAGGGGAGTGTGAGCGCCTTTGCCCGCAAGGTGGGGTTGAGTGAAGCCCTGATCCGCAAGTATCTGAAAGGGGCCGAGCCCGGCCTTGGCAAGGCGAACCAGATTGCCATGGGGGCCAACTGCTCGCTGGAGTGGCTCGCCACCGGTTGCGGGTATCTCTATCGTCAGGCCGAGGTGGTGGACAGGGACGCGCTGGCGGCGGCGGGGGCGCTGGTGCAGGAGACCCGTCCGGGAAAGCCCATGCCGGACGAGGAGCAACTGGTGACCCTGCTCGCCTATTACCAGTTCCTGCGCAGCCACAAGCAGGCGGACGGTTTTCTGGACCTGGCCCGGGCGCGGGAGTTTGGGCGCCATCTGGCCGAGGCCTGAGCCTGACGGGGGCTCCCGGCAGTCCGCCATTCTTCTGATACCCTCTAAGCAGTGATCAAATCCAAGGACACGCAGATGAGCTATCTGATCCTGGGCAGTGGCGGGTTGGGCAGTGCGCTGGCACGGGAGCTGGCCAGACGGGGCGAAGAGTGGTTGCTGGCGGGCAGGCAACTGCCCAGGGGGCTGGATCCCGCCTGCTACTTTCCGCTGCAGGAGGTGGACTCGCTCTCTTTTGAGGCCCTCTTCACCCTCTATGACAGCACCACCCTGCCGACGGTGGTGATCAACACCATAGGCCTGCTCCATGATCTTGCCCACATGCCGGAGCGGCGGGTGGAGGAGGTGACCCCCCAATGGCTCGAAGAGAGTCTGCTGGCCAATGCCTGGCCCCACCTGGCCCTTGGTGCCAATCTGAGCCGGCGCATGATGCCTCAGAGCACGCTCTGGCTCTGCACTCTTTCGGATCGGGCGGGAAGCCTGGAGGAGGGGGGCCAGGAGGCCATGTGCCACTACAGCTACCGCATGAGCAAGGCCGCCCTCAACATGGGATCCCGGATCCTGGCGGGTGAGTGGGCCGGACGTTTTCCCGGCGCCGGTGTCATCACCGTGCATCCCGGCCTCATGAATACCTCCATGCAGCAACCTTTTCTTCAGGAGATGGATCCCGCCCTGCTGCAGGATCCCGCCGAGGTCGCCGTCCGCCTGCTGGATCTGATGGCCACACTGACGCCCGCGCACTCGGGCCGTTTCGTGGATCTGCAGGGTCAGTCGCTGCCCTGGTGAGCCGCCGGGCTCACATTCCCGCTTGCCGTTTCTTGCCAGCCGGGTGTCGGCTGGTTAATGTCATCGTCCTGCATCAGGAGGATGACATGCGCTATATCGATTTACGAAGTGATACCGTGACCCAACCCACGGAAGCCATGCGCCAGAGCATGCTGCATGCCGAGGTGGGAGACGATGTCTATGGGGAAGATCCCAGCATCAATGCGCTGGAGCGCCGCGGCGCCGAACTGCTTGGCAAGGAGGCGGCCCTGTTCGTGCCCTCCGGCACCATGTCCAACCTGCTGGCCATGATGAGTCACTGCCAGCGTGGGGAAGGGGCCGTGCTGGGGGCGGCCTCCCACATTTATCGCTACGAGGCCCAGGGCTCTGCCGTGCTGGGCTCGGTGGCCCTGCAATCGGTCCCCATGCAGGCGGACGGCACTCTGGCCATCGAGGATGTGCGGGGGGCCATCGCTCCCGATGATCCCCATTTCGTCCAGACGCGCCTCATCTGCCTGGAAAATACCCATAACGGCAAGGTGCTGCCATTGACCTACCTGCGCGCCATGCGCGAATTCGTCGACGAGAAGGGACTGAAGCTGCACCTGGACGGGGCTCGCCTCTTCAATGCGGTGGTGGCGAGCGGGGAGCCGGTAGCCGCCATCGCGGCGCCTTTTGACAGCATCTCTGTCTGCCTCTCCAAGGGACTGGGGGCACCGGTGGGTTCCCTGCTGGTGGGATCGGCTGCGTTCATCGCCCGCGCCAGACGGCTGCGCAAGATGCTGGGGGGCGGCATGCGCCAGGGAGGGATCCTGGCCCAGGCCGCCCTGTTCGCGCTGGATCAGCACGTTGCCCGGCTGGCGGATGATCATCGCCGCGCCAGGCGTCTGGCAGAGGGGCTGGCCGCGTTGCCAGGCATCGTACTCAACTTGGGGGAGGTGCAGACCAACATGGTATTCCTGCGCCTGACCCAGGGAGATCCCGTCACCTTGCTGGGTTTCATGAAGGAGCGCGGTATTCTCTTCTCCGGCTACGGGGAACTCAGGCTGGTGACCCACCTGCAGATCACCGACGATGACATCGACGAGGTGATCGACGCCTTCACCGAGTATCTGAGTGGCTGACGCCATTCCCCATCGCAACAACAAGGGCGCCATCGGGCGCCCTTGTTGTCATGGCAGGGTCGGTCATCCCTGGCGCTGGCCGGTGATCAGCATGGCCTCGTCGGTGGCGTCATAGATCATGATGGCCAGGTGGGTGACCTCTCCGGCGAAGTCGGCCAGCGGCACCAGGGTCAGGTTCTGGTACATGTAGGGGGCTGATCCCGTGATGGGGCGGTAGTTGGAGAAGCGCAACAGGTAGGGGCGCTGCTCCCAGGTGCTGAAGGCACGGTTGTTGAGCTTGAACACCATGTTGGCCTTGCGCTCGAACCAGGCCTTGTCCACATCGGGGAAGAGCGAGAACAGCCCTTGATCGCGCACTTCGCCTGCCAGCCGGCCGCTGTGACTCTCCATGAAGCCGTTCCACACCTGGATCCGGTACTCCCTGTCGAGCACGACCAGCCCCACGTCCAGATTCTGGACGATGTTCATCAGCCAATGAAATTCCCGAATGTCCATGGTCACTCCTGGTGGTTGCTGCCGCGGGCGGTCAGAGCATGTGCATGATCTTGTTGTTCATGGTGGCGATGGAATCTTCGGTAAACAGCAGCAAGAGATCGCACTGCACCGCATAGCCCTGCACCCGATAGTTGATCTCGATGGCCAGAGTGCGGCGCCAGCGGCTCTGGTTGGTCCGAATGAGATCCTGAATGGGCCTGTGCTGGCCCAGCACCACGGGGTGACCCTGGCTAAAAGGGGTGTCGAGCTGGTTGGCGTAGCCGCGCAGGAAGGCACCGATCAGCACGTTGGCGGTGTCCATCAGCAGTTCCAGCTCGGCGCCGTGATCCAGCTCCCCCTGATGGTTCATCAGGCGGGCCAGGTCCTGGAAGCTGGCATCGTGGAACAGCAGCAGGGCCTCCCCGGCGATCCCGGCCCCGATGAAGCCCTGGCAGACCGCGGAGAGCGTCTCCGACTCGGCGGCGGCCGAGAGCGCCATGTGCAGCTCGGAGACCTCCAGCACGTTGACGTTGGGGATGGGGAGCAGCACGAAGGCGCCGAGCAGGCGGGCCAGCAGATCCGCCCCCTGGCCCATGGCGACGTTGGCCAGTTCCTGATAGACATCCCGCAGTTCGGGGGTGAACTGGATGCTGCTCTGGGCAGCCTGGTGGCTGGCGACGGGCTGGGGCTGGATGGCCGTCACCTGGGTGGCTGATTGCCACAGACCGTGGCGCTTGAGCAGGGCAAGGAGGGTGTCCGGGGAGGCCGGCTTCTTGATGAAATCGAGGGCGCCAAGAGCCATGACACGCTCATGGGCTTCCGGCTGGATGTCGCCGGAGACCACGATCACCTTGCTGCGCACCCCCTCTCGCTTGAGGGTCTCGAGAACCCCATATCCGTCCATCTCCGGCATGGTGAGATCGAGAAAGATCAGGTCCCCGTGCCCCATCAGGATCTGCTCGACCCCTTCCAGTCCGTCCGCGGCTTGGTGCAAGGTGACACCCCAATCGGCGGGCAGGGCGCGCACCAGCTGTTTGCGCGCGAACCCGGAGTCATCACATATCAATACATTCATAGTGTTAGCCGACCTGTGCAACGAGGATTGCGCTAAGTGTGGGTCATCAGCCGTCAGATGCAACGGGCAGCGGCTGCGCCGGTGAAAATTGATCGTTCTGCTGGCGGGTACGATAGCGCTCGGAGTGCTTCTCGACGAAATCGGCGAACATCTTAACACGCAACGGGGTGAACCGGGGCTGGCAATGGAGCATGTAGAAGGGACGTTTTCCCGACTGCCAGTCAGGCAGGACGGGGACGAGCTGACCATCTTGCAGGAAGGGGTGCACATAGTGCTGCGGGGCGTTGACGATGCCGAGGTGGCGTTGGGCTGCCCGCACGGCGGCCTGGGTCTGGTCGATGCAAAGGCGGGGTGTGCGCTTGATGCAGACCGTCTGTTCGTCCCGCCCGCTCAGTTGCCAGTGCTGGTGGGGCCAGCAGTAGATGAGATCGTGCTCTTCCAGCTGGGTCGGGTGGGAGGGCACACCCATCTTCTCCAGATAGAGGGGGGAGGCGAACAGACCGTACTGGATGTGACCCAGACAGAGGGCGTTGGGCAGGGTCTGGGGAAGCTCGCCGTTGAAAAAGACCAGGTCCCTGTCCTGATCCGCCTGGAGGGCATGATCGTTGGACTGGCGGATGTCGAACTGTACCCCGGGATAGCGCAGGCCGAAGTCCGCCAGCATGTCGACCAGGATGGTGTTGGACAGGGCGATGGGGGCCGCGAGGCGGATGAGGCCGCTGATGTCCGTCTCCTCACCCCGGATTTCGCCGGTGGCCTGCTCTATTTCCGCCAGGGGGGTACAGAGGCGCTCGTAATAGCGCAACCCTTCGTCGGTGAGACGCAGCTTGCGGGTGGATCTGTGCAGCAGGCTGCATCCGAGCTGCTCTTCCAGTTGGGAGATACGTCGACTGATGGTGCCGGTCGGCATGCCCAGCGCAGCGGCGGCGTGGGAGAAACCGCCCTCTTGCACCACCTTGACGAACAGATAGAACTCTTCGATGTACTTCATAGCGGTTTTAGGGGGTGTTCTGACTGTAACAAGCCAGTGACCTTATGAAGAGTCACCGGGCTTGGCAAGCGCAATCCGGCGTTTAATTGATCTGGATTAGATTCGACTTGCGCTGGTATTGCTGGAGCAGATGGACGAAATCTTCCGGGGATCTGTCCAGGCTGTTGTCGGGCACCAGCAGATCGTACCCCAGCAGATCTCGCAGCCGTGCCATGCGGTTGCCGAGCATGGCGATCACCCCCTCATAGCGCTGGCCGGCGGGTGAGCAGAAGCGGCTCTCCTCCAGCAGTCCCTCTCCCAGGAGCCCACTGCCGCACCCTCCGGTCGGGCAGTCGGGGCGCTCGCTTCGCATGGCCTGCATCAGCACGGCGCGCTGCTCGGTCAGCAGACGGACGGCGAGCCGGGGTGTGATCAGCGTCAAAAAAGCGTCGTAATCCTTTATTTTCAAACCGATGTAGGGCAGCTCCACCAGATCCCACCCCAAATGGATACGTGGTTGGTCAATTCGCTGAATATTTCTCCATTTCAGGATCCAGCCGCCGTACTTGTGATGGTATTGCAGGCAGTCCTGACACAAAGAGAGACTAAAATGAGGCTCACCCAGTTTCCAAACCCCGACAAGAATTGTCATCAGGCCCGCCAGGAGGAGGGAAATGGCGGGGATTAGTAGTTGTTCACGAAGAAAAAAAAGTATAAAAATCATAGCAATGGTTATCACCATGCCCAACAATACCAGTGTGAGTCCATTTCTTCGTACCATGGGGATCACATGTAGCGTTTTCATATGATTTCGGCCTTTTTTCATCCGTTTGTTATCCGATTATGGGCCGGAACGGATTTTGTACCAGCGTGAATACTCCTGTCAGGGGGCGCAAGCGACTGGTTCGACCATGAGCTTTCAGCATGAATCATCACTCAACATGAATACGCTAGACGAACGCCTGCTCACCGTGATGGATGTCCTCCACACGCCGGTCTGGGTCTATGACATCCAGCGTCATCATATTTACTGGGCCAACGATGCTGCCCTCGGGCTCTGGGAGGCTAGCTCCCTGGCCGAGCTGAAGTCCCGGGATTTCTCCGCCGACATGGCCGCCGCCATCGATCTGCTGCTGCAGCGCTATCTCGGCGATTTCCAGCAGGAGCGCAGTTACAACGAGTGGTGGACCCTCTCGCCCAAGGGGGTCAAGAAGCAGGTCTATCTGCGTCTTTCCGGGATCCAGCTTGCCGGACGGCAGATGATGATGGCGGAAGCGGTCATCGATGCCGACACCCTCTATCAGGAGTCCTCCCTCGCCACCGGCGACACCCTGGCCTGTCTCTTTGACAACGAGGGGCGCCTCGAGAGCGGCAACCATCACTTCGACATGTGCTTTGGCACCGGCATTCTGACGCTGCCCCAGATCTTCTCCGGTGCGGACGAGGCCTTCTATCGTCGCCTCTCCCGTCTGGACGAAGTGGTGGCCGAAGGGGAGTGCCGCACCCAGAAGGGGATGCGCTGGTTCCAGTACCAGTTTCGCCATATCCAGCAGGGGGCACGGATCCTGCTGACCATGCGGGACATCACGGATCGCAAGCTCGAAGAGCTGGAGCATCGCCACCTGGCCTGGCACGACTCCCTCACCGGGTTGCTCAATCGCTACGGCCTGATGAAATCCCTGGAAGCCTATTGCGGCCTCGGGGGGCGCTTTGCCCTGGTGTTCATGGATCTGGACAACTTCAAGCTGGTCAATGACAACTACGGCCACAAGGCAGGGGATCGCCTGCTGGAGCGGGTCGCCGGACGGCTCAAGCAGATCTGCCCGCGGGACGTGGAGCTGGCGCGCCTTGGCGGGGACGAGTTCACCGCCCTGGTGCCCCTCAACCAGGCGAGCGATCGGGCCCAGGAGGTGGCGGACCTCATGCTCTCCCAGATGAGCAAGCCACTGCAGCTGAGCGGTGTCCCCGAGGTCACCATCGGCGGCAGCATCGGCATCGCCATCTACCCGGACGACGCGGATGACGGCGACAACCTCATCACCCGTGCCGACATGGCCATGTACCAGGCCAAGCAGATGGGGCGGCTTCGCTGGCAGCGCTTCACCCCCAGCATGCAGCAGAGCCTGCATCGCAAGCTGACCCTCAAGCAGTTCCTGGCCAAGGCCGTCGGTCGGGGAGAGCTCAGCCTGCGCTATCAGCCCCAGGTGGATGTGGCGCAAGGTCGGGTCATCGGTTTCGAGGCCCTGGTACGCTGGTACAATCCCGTGCTCGGCCATGTGTCGCCGGCGGAGTTCATTCCGCTGGCCGAAGAGATGGGGCTCATCCGGGAAATTGGAAGCTGGGTGCTTTCCACCGCATTGGCCCAGATGGGGGAGTGGCAGCGACAGGACGGGGTGAGGGTGCCGGTGTCGGTCAATCTCTCGGGCTTCCAGCTCTCTGCCAGTTTGCCGGAGCTGGTGGCCCAACTGCTCGAGGCATTCTCGGTGGAGGCGGCACTGCTGACCCTGGAGCTGACCGAGACGGTGCTGATGCTCGACATGAAGGGGTGCATCGAGATCCTCGACGCCCTGAGCGAGCAGGGGATCAAGATCGCCATCGACGACTTCGGGACGGGCTACTCCTCCCTGGCCTACCTCAACCGGTTGCCCATCGACACCATCAAGCTGGACCGCTCCTTCGTGGTGGGACTCAACCTGCCGGTGATCCGGGCGACGGTGGCCATGGCCACCAGTCTGGGGCTTGGGATCTTGGCGGAAGGGGTGGAGGAGGAGCACGAGCTCGCGGCCCTGCAGACCCAGGGTTGCCATGTCTTCCAGGGGTTCCTGTTCAGCCGT
The DNA here is from genome assembly GCF_014168615.1 of Aeromonas sp. WP2-W18-CRE-05. NCBI lineage: Bacteria > Pseudomonadati > Pseudomonadota > Gammaproteobacteria > Aeromonadales > Aeromonadaceae > Aeromonas > Aeromonas sp. WP2-W18-CRE-05. The sequence goes on from NZ_AP021917.1 coordinate 2,160,881, forward strand.
CCCATGACCCCGGAAGAGGTGGCGGCGGCGGGGTTCGCTGTACAGTGCCGGCTGGGTCGCTACCCCCTCGCAAACCATTGAGCAAGTTGTCGATAAATGTGCGGCATCTCCCATTTATGAAGTGCGAGATGCCAAATTAAACATAATTAATCGAATTTTTGTCTCATATCATGGGATCCATTAGACGTTATCGCTAGTATGCGCGCTCATTCCTTGGTAATGGAGTATCACCATAATGAGTCAAGCTGCAGTGAACGAGCGTCCGGCCCCTCCCAACGGCTGGTTGAACCGCTTTCTGAACGGGGTGGAGAAGGCGGGCAACAAGCTGCCGGATCCCGCCATGCTCTTCCTCTATGCCTTGCTGATCGTCTGGGTCGGCTCTTGGATAGGCTCCCAGTTCTCCTTCGATCTGGTCAATCCCCGCACCGGAGAGGCCGTGGTCATCAACAACCTGTTGACCGGGGCAGGGCTGGCGGACTTTCTCGCCAGCATGGTCACCACGTTCACCGGGTTTGCTCCCCTTGGCATCGTGCTGGTGGCCATGCTGGGGGTCGGGGTGGCTGAACAGTCCGGTTTCATCAACACCGGGCTCAAGAAGCTGCTCAAGGTGACGCCGGCGCGCTTTCTGACCCCCATGCTGATCCTGGTGGCCATCGTCAGCCATACCGCCGCCGATGCGGGCTATGTGCTGGTGATCCCCATTGGCGGCATCATCTTCCATGCAGCGGGTCGCCACCCGCTGGCGGGGATTGCCGCAGCCTTTGCCGGGGTTTCCGGCGGGTTTGCCGCCAACTTCCTGCCCTCCGGCGGCGATGCGCTGCTTCAGGGTTTCACCCAGTCTGCAGCCCAGTTGTTCGACCCTGACTACATGGTCAACACCCTGTGCAATATCATCTTCACCGGCGCTTCTTCCTTGCTGATCATCTGCGTGGGCTGGTTTGTCACCGAGAAGATTGTCGAGCCGCGCCTCAAGCTGGTGCCTCTCAACGAGGATCTGGAGAGCGCCGACGAGATGGGCCGTTACAGCGCCCAGGAAAGCCGGGCCTTCAACTGGGCCGGGTTCGCCATGCTGGCGGCCGTGGTGCTGCTGGGGCTGGCGCTGGCCCCCGGCGACTCGCCGATGCGGGCACCGGACGGTTCCCTCACCACTTTCGCCGCACCGGTGATGAAGTCCATCGTGCCCCTCATTTTCCTGCTCTTCATCCTGCCCGGGATCGTCTATGGCTTTGTCGCTGGCAGTTTCAAGAGCGGCAAGGATGTGATCGACGCCATGTCGGCCACCATGAACAAGATGGGCTCCTACATGGTGATGGCCTTCTTCTGCGCCCTCTTCATCAAGGCGTTCGGGGATTCCAACCTCGGTACCCTGCTGGCGCTCTCCGGTGCCGAGGTGCTTCACGCCCTGGCGCTGCCGGGAGAGGTGACCATCGTCGGCATCATACTGCTGACGGCCACCGTCAACCTGGTGGTGGGCTCGGCCTCCGCCAAGTGGGCCCTCATCAGCCCCATTCTGGTGCCCATGCTGATGGCGGTGGGGATTTCGCCCGAGCTGACTCAGGCCGCGTATCGGGTGGGGGATTCCGCCTCCAACATCATCACCCCGCTGATGGTCTTCTTCCCCCTGGTGGTGGTCTATTGCCAGCAGTATGTGAAGAGCACAGGCATCGGCACCCTGGTCTCCATGATGCTGCCTTACTCCCTGGCCTTCCTGGTGAGCTGGACGGGCTTCCTGCTGCTCTACTGGGCGCTGGGGTTCCCGCTTGGGTTGCAGGCCCCCTATGTCTATCCTGCCCCTTGAGGGTGACGGGGGGCCTTGGGCCCCCCGCTTTTTTTGGGTAGAGTGTGACCTTCATCCCGGAGGTACCATGAACCCGACCATCGATCTCATTCTTTCCCATCGCTCCATTCGCCAGTTCACCCCAGAGCCCGTCAGCGCAGAGCAGCTGGATCAGATCCTGAGCGCCGCCCAGAGCGCCGCGAGCTCCAGCTTCCTCCAGGCCAACAGCATCATCCGGGTCACTGACAAGGGGCTGCGGGCCACCCTGGCGGAGCTGGCCGGTCATCAGGCCTATGTGGTCGAGGCGGCGGAGTTTCTGGTGTTTTGCGCCGACTACCATCGTCACAGCCAGATAGTGCCGGAGGCCCGCACCGGCTTTGTGGAGCAGCTCATGATCGGGGCCATCGACGGTGCCCTGATGGCGCAAAATGCCTTGCTGGCGGCCCAGTCACTTGGGCTGGGCGGGGTCTATATCGGCGGCATTCGCAACAACCCGGCCAAGGTGAGCGAGGTGCTGGGTCTGCCCCATCAGGTGATCCCGCTGTTTGGCCTTTGCCTGGGTCATCCCGCCCAGCGGCCGGAGCAAAAACCGCGGCTGCCCCGGGCGCTGGTGGTGCACGAGAACCGCTATCCTGCCACCCTGGACCGCGCCCTGCTTGCCAGGTACGACGGGCAGATCCACGACTACTACCAGGCCCGCAGCAGCAACAACAAGGATCAGACCTGGAGCGGGCAGATCAGGGGGATCCTGGGCAAGGAGGCGAGGCCCTTCATGCTGGGATTCCTGCAGTCGAAGGGTTTTTGCCTCAAGTAATGGGGGCGGCGGGCGATATGGAGCAAGACGCACCGGATGCGGTCACCGCCTGCGAGCGTTCTTGTGAGGCAATACGGGATCTGGGCGCTACCCTATGAGGCTAAGCTGTTGTAGGATCTCGCAATTGGATTGGGACTGGAGTGTGAACACCCTATGATTTTAACCCTGATATTGCTGTCAATCGGCGCACTCCTGTTTCTGGTCATCGCCTATAACGTGGTGCAGCAATACAAGCAGAAGGCCGAATCGGACAAGCGCCAGGCCATTGCCCGTCACAAGGCGGTGGCAGACGAGACCGAAGAGGTGTTGCTGAACGTCAATCTGGTGCCCTTTTCCATAAACATGGTGCTGCTGTTGCAACACCGGATCCTGGATGCCTACCGCGCCATCGCGCTGGTGATGCCCAATGCGCAGGTCAAGCAGCGCATCGCCGATGTCCAGCTCCAGATCAAGAACGTGCAGGAGAACTACAGCAGCCAGGACGAGGGGCATTTCAAGACGCCGGAGTCCGACCGCCAGGCCATCCAGATGCTGCAACTGGCCAAGAAGATGCGGGCCGTGCTGCGGGTCGAGCACAACAAGGGCAAGATCATGTACAGGATCTTTAGCTACAACCAATTGAAATAGATAGAAAAAAGGCTTCGTTTGTGATCTGATTTAATCGCAAAAAAAAACCGACACGCCCGAAGCCATGACTATTATCAATGCAACCCAGTACCTCAAGCAACTTCTTAGCTCTTCTGAACTCAACCGGATCGGTAAATTTACCGGTTTTTGTCAGCGACTCCGGGATATCCAGCCTGCGAGACTACTCCCGGCTCTGCTCTCAGGGCTTGGTTGCGACAAGGTGGATGGTATTGCTGGTTTGCATCGCCATTTCAATGCGTTGCAGCTCCATGATACTGACCAAATAGCGTATAAACCCTTTCACAACCAGTTACGCAAGCAGGGTTTTCCCTTGTTCATGCGCGCACTGGTTGAACGAGCCATCGCCTTACGCCTCAAGGAGTGTCTACCGGACGCCCACGGACTGGCAGGCTTTGAGCAGGTACTGCTGCAGGACGGGTCGTCATTCGCGTTACATCCGCAATTGGCAGAACATTTCCCGGGCCGATTCAATAAGCACAGCCCCGCTGCGGTAGAGTGTCATATGACCATGTCCTTGCTGGACCAGTCGCCGATATCGATGAGTATCACGGCGGATACCGAATCGGAGCGCAAGCATCTTCCGGCCGCAAATTCGTTAAATAACAAACTGTTATTGGCGGATGCCGGTTACATCAGCCGCGAGTACTTTGCTGATGTGACCAAAGCCAAAGGAAGCTATCTGGTCAGAGGGAGTCAAAATCTCAATCCCAAAGTACAGGCAGCTTACCGACAGGACGGCAGGGAAATGCCCAAGTTACTCGGAAAAAAGCTCAAGGATATCGATCGGAGAAGCTGCAGAGCCGAGGTTCTGGATCTGGATGTGAGTTCGGGAAAGTATAAATATCGACTCATAAGACGTTGGTTTGCAGAGGAAAAACGGTTCTGTATATGGATGACCAATCTTCCGCGTGAGCGATGGCCAGCCGAGAAGGTGATGGCATTGTATCGTTGCCGTTGGCAGATCGAACTGTTGTTCAAAGAGCTGAAATCACATAACCGGTTGAAGGCGTTCGCGACACGACAAAAAGCGATAGCGGAAGGCTTGATCTGGGCTAGTTTGCTGGCCTTGCTGGTCAAACGTCGGCTGGCGCTGACGCTGATTGGCAGCGCGGAGTTATCGATGCTGAAGATTGCCAAAAACAGCGCGCTTTGGTTAATGCCGATATTGGCGAGCATCATCCATGGTGCGTGGCAGGAAATAACAGAGAAGTTGGAGTGGGCAATGGTGTATTTATCCAAAAACGGCAAAAAGAGTAGGCAGAGAAAATCCAAGCAAAACAACACGTTAGACGGTATTATTAATTCGCTTGCCGCTTAAGGTTCTGTACATGAGGGCAAGATAGATCCCCAGGGCTTTGCCCAGGAGGATCGCCGCCTCGAGCTGATGCAGCTCAAGATCAACATCGCCAACCTGCTCAAGCGGGCCATGGATGCCCAGATCCAGGGGCAGTACGGCACCTGCCGCCAGCTCTACACCAAGGGACTGGGAGCGCTGGCCAATGTCACCGACAAGGATCCCTACCTGCTGGCGCGGGAAGAGGACATGCGTCAGGGGATGCGCCAGCTGGAAGAACACCTGCAGCAGCACAGCGAGAAGGAGCTGCAAAACATCAAGGACAAAGAGACGGACGAACTGGACGTCCTGTTCCAACCCAAGAAGAAATGGTGATCATGTCACATCCACTGGATTCCACACTGGGGCCCATGGCCCCATTTGTTTGCCAACTGCTCACGGAAATGCATGCCGTCATGGGAGTCAAGGACTCCCCCGTGGTGGATCACCTCTGCTACCGCGCCGCCACCCTGCCGGAATATCTGGAGTTGAAAGCGGTGCTGGCCGCCCACGGAGTCTTGCTGGTGGAGGGAATGATAGGCGGTCGTCCCATCGCCACCTATCGCTTGCACCAGCCTGTCTGCTGGGAGCAGGTGACCGTCCCCTGCATCGAACTGGCCGCCCCCAAGGCGGGTCGAAGCCATCAGGCCGGGCTCGAACATATCGAGCTGGTGGTGCCCTCGCTCACGGCCTTGGTGACGAGGCATCCGGATGTCCCCTTCAAGACCGGCAACATCGATGACGGACGCAATCCGGATATAGGATTGATGCTGCCCTCTGGGCAGATCAAGTTTCATCTGCGCCCGCTTGAGGAGGTGATCGACGAAGAGCTCTGCACCGGCGCCGTGGTGCCGGTACCGGCGGACTATTATGACGGTCTGTGAGGGAAGGGCCCGTTGACGGGAGCCTGATCCTGTGGCGTCAACGCACAAGCGGGCGCCACACGTCCTTTCAAGTGACCGAGCCAGAGGCTCAACCCGGCGGTGATGATCAACACCAGCTCGATGCCGAGCACCAGACCCCATAGCCCCCCTTGCTCCCAGAAGGGATGCAGATAAAGCCCGCCCAGACTGGCCCCCAGGTAATACCCCACCAGATAGAGCGACGAGGCGAGCGCCCGGTTGTGCTCCACGTGCTGGCCGACCCAGGCGCTGGCACAGGCGTGGGCCAGGAAGAAGCCGAAGCTCGAGACAAGCAATCCCCCGATGATGGCGACAAGGCTCCCCTGCAACAGGGCCAGGCTGCCGAGTGCCATCAAGGTTATTCCCGCCAGCAGCAGACGTTGTGCTCCCCAGCGATGGGCCCCGCGGCCGCTCAGTGAAGAGGCGACGGTGCCGGTGAGGTAGGTCAGAAACAGCATGCCGAGCCACTGGGTTGGTAGGGAGAAGGGGGCCTTGGCCAGCAGGAAGGTGAGATAGCTGTACTGGTTCAGGAAGACCATGAAGTTGAGGCCGCCGATGAGATAGGCCCCCACCAGCAAGGGGTTGCCAAGGTGGCTCTGGATGGCGCGGCGCAGTTGCCCAGGCGCTGCCTCCACGGCCACGAAGCAGCGCTGGGCGGGCAGCAACCAGATAACCAGTGGCAGCAGGGCGAGGCTGATGATCCCGATACCGAGGAAGGTGTGCTGCCAGTCACCAAACCAGCCAGCCAGCAGACCGCCGACCACCCGGCCCGCGATGCCCCCCAGGGAGTTGGCCGCGATATAGACGCCGACGGCTACGATCAGGGCACGTTTGTTGAACTCTTCCCCCATGTAGGCAATGGCGGTGGCGGGGAGACCTGCCAGCAGGACGCCTTGCAGGATGCGCAGGCTCACCAGCACATCAAAGTGGGTGACCCAGGGGATGCACAGGGAGAGCAGGATGGCGGCCGCCAGGGTCCACAGCATGATCCGCCGCCGTCCGAACCGATCAGCCAGACGGGCACAGACGAGCAGGGAGCCTGCAAGCCCTGCGGTGCAGCCTGCCAGCGTCCAGCTGGCGGACAGGGCGCTGACGGAGAAGACCTCTGCCAGGAGCGGCAGCAGGGGATGGGTCTGGTAGAGATTGAGGAATACCAGGAAGGAGCCCAGGCTGAGAGCCAGGGTGGCGCGTATCCATTCGCGACTGCCTACTTCGATCATATGGAGTTGTCCCGACGACTTTTGTGCAGGGTAGTGCGACGAGACGTATAAATATAATATATTTAAGTTATTACCCTGATAAATGAAATTGATATGGATCTGAAACAGCTCGGATACCTGCTGGCGGTGCGCGATGCCGGCTCCTTCACTAGGGCGGCCCAGGGGCTGAACGTGGCCCAGCCTGCCGTCAGCATGGCCATCGCCAAGCTGGAGCAGCAGCTCGATCTGCGGCTGTTTGACCGGCAGGACCGCAGCGTGCGCCTCACCCCGGAGGGAGAGGTCCTCTGTCGCCACGCCGAACGGCTGCTGCGCCAGATGCACCAGGCCGAGGCCGAGATGGCCGAGCTCAAGGGGCTGGAGCGGGGGGAGGTGCGCATCGGTATCCCCTACATGATGGGATCCTATTACTTCCCGCCAATCCTGATGGCGTTCAAGCATCGCTATCCCGGCTTGAAGATCCGGGTGGAGGAGGCGGGCACCCGGGAGCTGCTCAGCCGCATGGTGGATGGCAGTCTGGATCTCGCCATCCTCATCACCAGCGATCTGCCACCGGCCCTCGAGGGGGCGCAACTGCTGCGGGAAGAGATGCTGATGGTGGTGGGGGAGGAGCACCCCCTGCGCGGCGCTGAGGCGGTCTCGCTGCCACAGTTCTTCAGCCAGGAGCTCGCCATGTTCCGACGAGGCTTCTACCACAGGGAACACATGGAGGTGTTGGCGCAGGGGCTGGGGGTAGAGCCTGACATCGCGTTCGAAAGCAATCTCATCCCGCTGCTCAAGGCTGTGGTGCGTCAGGGATTCGCCGTGACCACCTTCCTGCGCATGGCGCTGGAAGAGGAGCCAGCCCTCACCGGCATCCCTTTTTCACCCCCCATCTTCCTGGATCTCTGCGTAGCCTGGCGACGGGGGGATCCGCTCTCCATGGCGAACCGAGCGTTGCGGGATTTTTTGCTGGCGCAAGGGGATGTGTCTCATCATTACGCTACAGATACTGAATGATTCAGTGGTATCACCAATAAAAACGCCTCCAATCTGGAGGCGTATGCTGACAAGGTGGATGCAACCTTATTTCTTGAACAGGTGATCCAGCTTGTTTGCCTTGGTGGAGAGATAAAACTCGTTGTGGGGATTGCGACCTTCCTGAAGGGGCACGCGCTCCGCCACCGGGATGCCAAAGGATTCCATCGCCTTCAACTTGCGCGGGTTGTTGGTCATCAGGCGCAGGGACTTGACCTCGAGCGCCTTGAGCATGTCGGCGCAGATGGTGTAGTCGCGCATGTCGGCGGCAAAGCCAAGCGCCACGTTGGCCTCCACGGTATCGGCCCCCTGATCCTGCAGATGATAGGCCCGGATCTTGTTGAGCAAGCCGATGCCTCGCCCTTCTTGACGGACATACAGCAGGACGCCGCGACCCGCCTTGGCGATGTTTTCCAGCGCGGCCTGCAATTGGAAGCCGCAGTCACAACGCAGACTGAACAGGGCATCCCCGGTCAGACACTCGGAATGAATGCGTCCCAGCACGGGTTCGCCGTCTGCGATATCGCCCATCACCAGCGCGGCATGATCCTTGCCCGTGCCGGTTTCCTGAAAACCAACCAGCGTGAAAGTGCCCCAGGGGGTCGGCAACTTGGATTTGGCCACGAGGGTAACGCTGCTCATATGGTTGCTCCTGACTACAGCTGCTTAAAAAAGGGCGGCCAGTTTAGCGCGCATTGTCCGGAACAACCATAAGAACAAAACCTTGCGTGAGAAGTGGGTTAACCCGATTGGTCAGAATAGGTGCAATCACGACGACTTTTGCGCAATTGTGTGCCCTGACAACTGCCAGCGACGGCGCATTCGGGTATAATCGGCGCCCATTAACCCATCCCGACAGGGATGTGTGCAACCAGTCAAGATGCCGAGTGCGCAGGAGAAACGTTATGGCTCAGATGGCCCCCGTGATGACTATTGATGGCCCAAGTGGAGCAGGAAAAGGCACCTTGTGCCAGCTGCTGGCTGAAAAACTGGGCTGGCACCTGCTCGATTCCGGTGCCATCTACCGGGTGCTCTCCCTGGCAGCCCTGCATCACGATGTGGAGCTCGATTCCGAAGCCGCATTGGTTCCCCTGGCCGCCAATCTGGATGTGCAATTCCAGGTAGAAGGGGAGCTGGTCAAGGTGATCCTCGAAGGGGAGGATGTTTCCCGCACCATTCGTACTGAAGAAGTGGGCAACGCAGCCAGCAAAATCGCGGCGTTTCCCCGGGTACGTGAAGCCCTGCTGCGCCGTCAGAGAGCATTTCGCCAAGCCCCCGGTCTCATCGCCGACGGTCGCGACATGGGTACAGTGGTTTTCCCCGAGGCGAATGTGAAGATTTTCCTCGACGCCAGCGCCGAGGAGCGGGCCCAGCGCCGCTATAAGCAGTTGCAAGATAAGGGCTTTGATGTTAACTTTGAGCGTCTTTTAACCGAGATTCGGGAACGTGACGATCGCGACAGAAATCGCGCCGTCGCTCCTCTGAAACCCGCGGAAGATGCTCTTGTTGTAGACTCAACGTCCATGACCATAGATGAAGTGCTGGCAACGGTGCTTGCCTATGCAGAGCAACAACTTGGTGATGTCAGCGCAAACTGATGTCAGTCGTCTGCACCAAGGATGGCGCAGATAATTTAAAACAACCCCGCTTGTGCCGGATTGCAAGTGGATGTTTCATTTGTGACATAAACAATGATCGAATCTTTTGCTCAACTCTTTGAAGAGTCCCTGAACGCCGTTGAAACCCGTCAAGGTTCCATCGTCAAGGGCACTGTCGTTGCTATCGAGAACGGTTTCGTACTGGTTGATGCCGGTCTGAAATCCGAGTCTGCTATCCCGGCTGAAGAATTCAAGAACGCCATGGGCGAGCTGGAAATCAACGTAGGTGACTCCGTTGACGTGGCTCTGGACTCTATCGAAGATGGTTTCGGCGAAACCAAGCTGTCCCGCGAAAAAGCCAAGCGCCACGAAGCCTGGCTGCAGCTTGAAAAAGCTTACGAAGAGCAAGCTACCGTTATCGGTATCATCAACGGCAAGGTCAAGGGTGGTTTCACCGTTGAGCTGAACGGCATCCGTGCCTTCCTGCCGGGTTCTCTGGTTGACGTGCGTCCGATCCGTGACACCGCTCACCTGGAAAACAAAGAACTCGAGTTCAAAGTCATCAAGCTGGACCAGAAGCGCAACAACGTTGTTGTTTCCCGTCGTGCCGTGATCGAGACCGAGAACACCTCCGAGCGTGAAAGCCTGCTGGCCAACCTGCAAGAAGGTCAAGAAGTTAAGGGTATCGTCAAGAACCTGACCGACTACGGTGCATTCGTAGATCTGGGCGGTGTTGACGGCCTGCTGCACATCACCGACATGGCGTGGAAGCGCGTTAAGCATCCTTCCGAAATCGTCAACGTTGGCGACGAGATCGCTGTCAAGGTTCTGAAGTTCGACCGCGAGCGTACCCGTGTATCCCTGGGCCTGAAGCAGCTGGGCGAAGATCCCTGGGTTGCTATCGCCAAGCGTTACCCGGAGACCACCCGTCTGTCTGGCCGCGTGACCAACCTGACCGACTACGGCTGCTTCGTTGAAATCGAAGAAGGCGTGGAAGGCCTGGTACACGTATCCGAGATGGATTGGACCAACAAGAACATCCACCCGTCCAAGGTTGTCAACGTTGGCGACGTGGTTGACGTGATGGTTCTGGACATCGACGAAGAGCGTCGTCGTATCTCCCTGGGTCTGAAGCAGTGCAAATCCAACCCGTGGCAGCTGTTTGCCGAAACTCACGCCAAGGGCGACCGTGTTTCCGGCAAGATCAAGTCCATCACTGACTTCGGTATCTTCATCGGTCTGGATGGCGGCATCGACGGCCTGGTTCACCTGTCTGACATCTCCTGGAACAACCAGGGCGAAGAAGCCGTGCGTGAATTCAAGAAGGGCGACGAAATCGAAGCCGTTGTTCTGCAAGTGGACCCGGAGCGTGAGCGCATCTCCCTGGGCGTCAAGCAGATCGAAGAAGACCCGTTCAATAAGTACCTGTCTGACAACAAGAAAGGTGCTATTGTGAAGGGCAAGGTTACCGAGGTTGATGCCAAGGGTGCCGTGATCGAACTGGCTGACGGCGTAGAAGGCTACCTGCGTGCCTCCGACGCTGCTCGTGACCGCGTAGAAGACGCCACTCTGGTGCTGTCTGTTGGTGACGAAGTTGAAGCCAAATTCATGGGCGTTGATCGCAAGAACCGCACCGTGAGCCTGTCTGTCCGTGCCAAGGACGAGGCTGATGAGCGTGTTGCCATCGACAGCCTGAACCAACAAGAAGAAGTTGTGTTCAGCAATGCCATGATGGAAGCGTTCAAAGCCGCCAAGGGTGAGTAATCCTTGATGCAAGAAAAGGGCGGCATTGCGCCGCCCTTTTTTATCTTGGCAAAATGATTATTGCATGTGATCGGGGAAGGAGATTTAACCTTATGACCAAATCAGATCTCATCGAACAACTGGCAGCCAGCCGCATGCATATGCCGGCCAAGGATGTCGAAGCCGCTATCAAGGAGATCCTTGAGCAGATGGCATCGACCTTGCAAAACGGCGACCGGATTGAAATCCGAGGATTTGGCAGTTTCTCGCTGCACTATCGTGCGCCTCGCGTGGGTCGCAACCCCAAGACCGGGGACAAGGTTGAACTGACCGGGAAATATGTCCCGCACTTCAAACCTGGCAAAGAGTTGCGCGAACGCGTCAACATCATCGAATAATGCAGAAAACGGCATACCTGAGTATGCCTTTTTCATTTTTATGGCCTGGAGTCTGCCCGTTGTCGGGTTTCTCACACTCTTTTCCCATTCGCGCTAGAGTCTGCCTGTGATTTTAAGGATAATCAGTCACTCATTCGCTACAGACAGGGAGCTCCCATGAAGCGTATCTTGGCCCTCATTCCACTGGTGCTGGTGTTTGTCCTGACCCTTGCCATCGGTTCTCAAAATGGTCAGCTCGTGCAGTTCAACTACCTGATTGCCCAGGGGGAGTTCTCGCTCTCCATGTTGCTGGGGTTCTTCTTCGCCGGCGGTTTTCTGCTGGGCTGGCTGGTATTTGGTCTGCTGTTCCTGCGTCTCAAACTGCAAAATCGCACCCTGAACCGAACCATGCGTCGTCAATCTCGCGAGTTGGAGCTTGCCCGGTCGACAACCAAGGAATAATGTCCCTCGATGCTTGAACTGCTTTTCCTGCTGTTGCCCATCGCCGCCGGTTATGGCTGGTACATGGGCCGCAGGAGTGTTCGCCAGGACACCCAGCAACAGAGTAACCAGTTTTCCCGCCAGTACGTGGCGGGCCTCAACTATTTGCTCTCTGACGAGTCGGACAAGGCGGTGGATCTCTTTATCCAGCTGCTGGAAGTCGACAGCGAAACCATCGAAACCCACCTCTCCCTCGGCAACCTGTTCCGTCAACGGGGCGAAGTCGATCGCGCCATCAAGATCCACCAGAACCTGGTCGCCCGTCAGCTGACCCGTGAGCAGCGTCAGCTTGCCTTGCAGGAGCTGGCCCGTGACTTTCTGGCTGCCGGCTTGCTCGATCGGGCCGAAGCACTCTGGAAAGAGCTGTGTGATGACAGCGATTTCGAAGAGACGGCTCTGGCACAGCTCCTGATCATTCATCAGCAGTTGCGTGACTGGGACAATGCCATCGCCGTGGCGGTGCGTCTGCAGAAATTCCAGGGCAAGAAGCTGGCCGAGCCCATTTCCCACTTCTATTGCGAACAGGCGGAGAGTGCCTTGCGCGATGGCGACAAGCCTGCGGGCATCGCCAAGCTCAAGCGTGCGCTCGGTGCGCACCCGGCCTGTGCCCGCGCCAGCTTACGGCTGGCTGATCTGGCGATGGAGGAGGGCAGGTTCGAGGATGCGGCCAAGGAGCTCCTGCGGGTGTTCGAGCAGGACATCGACTTTGCCTCCGAGGCCATGCCGAAATTGCTTGATTGCTATCGCCAGCTTGGTCGCAGCCAGGAGCTGATCCCGCTGCTTGAAAAAGCGGTAGAGGATCATGCGGGGGTCAGCGTGACCCTGGCGCTGGCCAATCTGGTGGAGGCCCGCGATGGGTTGAGTCAGGCCCGTGCCCTGGTGCTGCGCCAACTGCGTCGCCACCCCTCCATGAAGGGCTTTTATCAGCTGGTCGGTTTCCAGTTGGCCAGTGCCGAGGAGGGGCCTGCCAAGGAGAGCCTGGAGCTGCTGCAACAGCTGGTCGGCGAGCAGATCAAGATCAAGTCGACCCACAAGTGCCGTCAGTGCGGCTTTGCCACCCATTCGCTGTTCTGGCAATGCCCTTCCTGCAGGCAGTGGGGCACCATCAAGCCGATCCGAGGGCTGGATGGGGAGTAAACGCCAGCGAGGCCAGCACGCCCGGGCGAGCACGGATACCCAAGAATTTCAGATGCCAGCGTGCAACCGGGCCCCGGCTCTGCTGTGCCTGGCTGTGGCATAACAATCCATAGGAAGTGACATGCAAGACCCCAAAGTACTGGTCGCGCTGGATTATCAGCACGAAGCCGACGCCTTTGCCTTCATTGAGCAGATCTCACCGGCCCAGTGCCGCCTCAAAGTAGGCAAGGAGATGTTTACCCTGTTTGGTCCCCAGTTCGTTCGTCAACTGGTGGCCAAGGGGTTCGACGTCTTCCTGGATCTGAAATTTCACGACATTCCCAACACCGTCGCCAAGGCGGTGGCGGCCAGTGCGGAGCTGGGCGTCTGGATGGTGAATGTCCATGCCAGTGGTGGCGAACGCATGATGCGTGCCGCCAGAGAGGCGTTGCTGCCATACGGCGACAAGGCGCCCCTGCTCATCGGGGTAACCGTGCTGACCAGCATGGAGCAGTCCGACATGGTGCCCCTGGGTCTGGATGTGACGCCGGCAGAACAGGTGATCCGCCTGGCCACCCTTGCCAAGACGGCCGGGCTGGATGGTGTGGTCTGCTCCGCGGAAGAGGCGAGTGTGCTGAAGGAGCTGCTGGGAGCCGAATTCAAGCTGGTGACGCCGGGCATTCGTCCGAGCGGATCGGCTGCCGGTGATCAGCGCCGCGTCATGACGCCGCTGGCAGCGGTGGAGGCGGGTGCGGATTATCTGGTGATCGGTCGTCCCATCACCCAGTCCTCGGATCCCGCCGCCGTGCTTGGGGCGATCAATGCCGAGCTTTGCCGGTAACGGCATCATGGGCGAATGAGCGCAGGCCGGATCCCAGATCCGGCCTGCTGCATTTTGGCCGTGGGCTGGCCTTGCCTATGGGGAGCTCAGGAGTGGACTGCCTGGGCGTCCAGACGAATGGGGAAGAGGCCGAGCAGCAGGCCGGCGAGTGCACCGATGAAGTGTGACTCGATGTGTACCCTGGCACCGATCAAGGCGGAGACAGGGCTCTCGCCGGCACTGTAAAAGTCCACACCGAGCTTGATGGCGACGCCCGCCAGCATCAGCCAGCCGGAGTGACGGCGAAAGCGGATGTCCTGCATGGCACCCCATAAGAACAAGCCGTGCAGCAGGCCGGAGAGTCCCATGTACCACTGGGTTTGCGGGCAGCCCCACCAGATGCCGAGTCCGACCGCCGTTCCCAGCAGCAGCAACAGCACGGGCAGGCGCCATCCCGTCAGGTACTCCTGAAACAGGCTGTAGAGCACGGCCAGACCGCTCAGGTTGAGCAGCAGGTGCCATCCATTGGTGTGTGCCAGATTGCCTGTTATGATGCGCCACTCTTCGCCCTGGGCGATCAGGTCGCGATCGAAGGCGAGCTGATGATTTGGCACGGTGAAAAAGAGCAAGGCAGTGACGAGCGAAAGCGCGATGACCCAGAGCAGACCCGATTTTCCTGACAACATGAAGCAGCCCAACGACAAAGAGAGCCGATACTGTACACGTTGTACCCGGGCCCTCAAAGCGTGCCTGTGCGATTATATTCAGCGGGTACCGAACCTGGCTGCGCTCCATATCCTGCAACACCCTGCCGAAGTAGGTCACCCCAAGGGGACGGCGGCGCTGCTGGCGGCGTCTCTGACCGATGTGCGCATCCATGTGGGGGAGGACTTTTCCGACGATGAAGGGCTCAATGCCCTGCTTGCTGACCCCGCTGTCCAGTGCTACGTGCTGTGGCCCGATGAGGAGGCCCTGACCCTGATACAGGCAAGGGAGCATCTCCTGAGAAGTGGGCGCACCGTGCGAGCCCACTTCATCCTCCTCGATGGCACCTGGCGCAAAGCCTATCGCATGTTGCACAGCTCGCCTGCACTGCTCGGGTTGCCGCGGATCACCCTCGGCGCCATTGCCGGGCAATATTCCATTCGCAAGAAGCCCTTTGAGGAGGCACTGTCCACCCTGGAGGCGGGCTACCATCTGTTGTCCCGGTGGGAAGGAGAGCCTGAGCGCTTCGCCCCGCTGATGACCCTGTTTACCCATTTGAACCGGCAGTGGCATGACTTTGCACAAGGCCGCCGCCGTTGAGTTGCCCAGAGGAGTGAAAAACATGAAAAAAGCCGTCGTGGTCTTCAGTGGCGGGCAGGACAGCACCACCTGTCTGGTGCAGGCGCAGGCCCGTTATGACGAAGTGCATGCCATCACCTTCGATTACGGCCAGCGCCACCGGGCGGAGATTGACACCGCCCGCCATCTGGCGACGGCGCTCGGGATCGCCGCCCACAAGGTAATGGATGTGACCATGCTCGGGGAGCTGGCCATCTCTGCGCTGACCCGGGACGACATACCGGTGAGCTTCGAGCTTCAGGAGAACGGCCTGCCCAACACCTTCGTACCTGGACGCAACATCCTGTTCCTGACCCTTGCGGCCATCTATGCCTATCAGGTGGGCGCCGAAGCGGTGATCACCGGGGTGTGCGAGACCGACTTTTCCGGCTATCCCGATTGCCGCGACGACTTCGTCAAGGCGCTCAATCAGGCGGTCTCCCTGGGGCTGGATCGCCCCATCCGCTTCGAAACCCCCCTGATGTGGCTCGACAAGGCCGAAACCTGGGCGCTGGCGGATCATTACGGTCACCTCGATACCGTGCGTCACCAGACGCTCACTTGCTACAACGGAATCCAGGGAGATGGTTGCGGAGCCTGTCCGGCCTGCGAGCTGCGTCGCCGTGGCCTGGATCACTATCTGGCTGACAAGACCGGCATCCGTGCCAGACTTTACGAGAAGAGCGGACTGGGCGAGAAAAGCGGATCCTGAGCCTGTGCCTAGCCCGGGTTTGGGGTATAATCCGCCCCTTTTGCAGCAAGTCGTGACCAAGATGCACTACCCAATCAACGAGATCTTCCAGACCATCCAGGGGGAGGGGGTATTTACCGGCCTGCCCGCCATCTTCGTTCGCCTTCAGGGCTGCCCGGTGGGCTGCCCCTGGTGCGATACCCGCCACACCTGGGTGGTGGACCCCGAGCGTGAGGTGGCCCCTGGCGAGGTGCTCGATCGTTCCAATGAGTCCGACGGCTGGAGCAAGATGAGCACGGAAGATATCCTGGCCAGCTTTACCCGGCTCGGTTACCGGGCCCGTCACGTGGTGTTGACCGGTGGTGAGCCCTGCCTCTACGACTTGCGCGAGCTCTCTTCGGCCCTGGTGGCATCGGGTTATCAGGTGCAGATCGAAACCAGCGGGACCAGCGAGGTGCTGACCCATGAGCAGACCTGGGTGACTGTTTCCCCCAAGATCGGCATGAAGGGTGGGTTGCCGGTGCTGGTCTCTGCCCTCGAGCGGGCCAACGAGATCAAGCACCCGGTGGCCACCGAGCACCATATCGAGGAGCTGGATGCCCTGCTGGCCACCGCCCGGCTGCGCCCCGATGTGATGATTGCGCTGCAACCCATCAGCCAGAAAGCCAGGGCCACGGAGCTGGCCATGGCGACCTGCATCGCCCGTAACTGGCGACTCTCCATCCAGACCCATAAATACCTGAATATCGATTGATATGGATGGACTCAGCGATGAGCGCATCTTGCTGACGCTGGCCAGCAAGATGCCTTACGGGAAATACAAGGGGCGGCGCATCATCGATATTCCCGAGCCCTATCTGGTATGGATGGCGCGAAGCGGTTTTCCGGCCGGTACCCTGGGCCAGTCTCTGGCACTGGCCTACGAGATAAAGCTCAATGGACTCGAGTCCATGATTATTCCCATTATTAACAGGATGTCAGAATGAGAATATATACAAGGCAAGGGGACAAGGGGCTCACGCGACTTGCCGATGGGACTTCCCTGGCCAAAGACGATAAACGTGTCGAGACCTATGGCGCCATCGACGAGCTGAATTCCCAAATAGGCTTGTTGATGGCTGAAATACCCGTCGGGGAGAGTACACTCCTGGCCGATCTCATATTGTTGCAGCAGGAGCTGTTTGATCTGGGCGGGGAGCTGGCATTTTCCAGTGAATCGCAAACGGATGCGCTGTGGCAGGTGAACGAGGCTTGGACGAACAGGCTCGAGCAACAGATCGATGCCTACAGTGCCGGGTTGCCGGTGCTGCGCAATTTTATTTTGCCGAGCGGTTCGCGGGCGGCGGCCCAGGCACATGTGGTGCGTACCCTGACCCGTCGCTGCGAGCGCCTGCTGCTTGGGTTGAGCCGCGTAGAGCGGGTGAATCCGGCCGTTTTGCCCTACCTCAACCGGCTGAGCGACTGGTTTTTCACCATCGCCCGATACCTGCTGGTATCGTCGGGTACCCCGGAGATCCTCTGGGTCAAGGCGGCTGACAGAGGCTGACAACCGCTCGAAGCGGCAATAAAAAAACCTCGCCTTGCGAGGTTTTTTTATTGCTGTGGAAAGGGGCCTGATATTGCTCTCAGATAGCAAAGGCTTCCACGGATTTGCCTTCAGCAACGGCCTTGGCAATGACCGAGGGCATGCGGCCCTGACCGGTCCAGGTTTTTTCCACGCCATTGTCCAGATAACGATATTTGGCGGGGCGGGGCGCACGTTTGCTGACCTTGGTATTCTCGGGCACCACGGTGTTGACCAATTCGGCAGGATCGATCCCAGCGGCCTTCAGCATTTCGGCATATTCGGCAATTTTCTTTTGATGCTCTTCACGGGCCTGGCGTTCGGCGGATTCATCTTGCCGACGTTCATCGACGATGGCGGAGAGCTTTTCCAAGCCTTCTTCCAGTTGTTCCAGCGTCAAATCGCGGCAAGCTGCACGCAGGCTACGGATATTCAACAGCACTTTCAGAAACTCGTTCATATTGGCTACCACGCGAGCAAAATATTAAGGGAAGAACTGGTTTTTCGATAATTTATAGGGGTATTTGGCACCAAGTCAAGCCTGCCAAAATAATTAATTAGGCTGATAAATTAAGTCTTGAAATAGGTATGAAGGATATTTTTATCCGTTTGACGGGCCAACATCTTCGAATGGGTTCATGTCAGATGAAAATATCGCCAGCAGAGTTTTTGATGAACCATTTGACTACCTTTACAGATATGGGGGCCACAGAAACCTTGAAATTTAATCAAAAAACTTGCTATCACCCGGCGGCTCGATAAAATGTGCCGCGAATACCTTTAAGTAGAGGCGCGCTGCCTATGAGTAACCGAGCGGAGGGTGATGCCTGCGATGCTCGATGAAAGGAGTCGGCGCCGAAGTGACCAGGCCATCATACCGGGTTGCTGGTTCTGCATCTAATAGGTGCAGGACTGCCATAGTCATCCACTATGGAGCGCTACCTGAAGGGGCTGAGGAGTATACCCTCCCCATGGGTTTTGTTTCTTTGATCCTCTCGGTAGATCTCCACCTGTTGTCTTTAGGTGCAAAGAGATCATGGACATCGTTCATTACGCCGACTCCGGTTGGTCCGTCGTTCCCCCCCTGCTGGCCGTTGCGCTGGCGATCATCACCCGCCGCGTCCTGGTGTCGCTGGGGGTGGGCATAGTCGCAGGCAGCCTGCTGCTCAACCAGTTTTCTCCCCTTGCGTCCCTGCATTACATGCTCGATACCGTGCTCAGGATCTTCTGGGTCGACGGTGCGCTCAATCGTGACAACGTCAACATGATCCTCTTCATGTTGCTGCTGGGCGGCCTCATCAGCCTGATGAGCGTCTCCGGTGCGACCCGGGCGTTTGCCGAGTGGGCGGAGCGCCGCGCCAAGACCCGCAAGGGTGCCAAGTCCCTGACCGGTCTGATGGTGTTCGCCTTCTTCATCGACGACTTCTTCCACAGCCTGTCGGTGGGGGCCATCTGCCGTCCGGTGACCGATCGCTTCCAGATCTCCCGCGCCAAGCTGGCCTATCTGCTGGACTCCACCGCCGCGCCGGTCTGCGTGCTGATGCCGATCTCCTCCTGGGGGGCCTACATCATCGCCCTCGTCGGCGGCATCATGGCGGCTCATGGTCTGACCGACCAGAGCCCCATCTCCGCCTTCGTCGAAATGATCCCCATGAACCTCTATGCGGTGTTCACCCTGATCATGGTGCTGGTGGTGATCGCCTTCCAGCTCGACATCGGCCCCATGCGCCAGCATGAGCAGTGGGCACTGGAGGGCAAGCTGTGGGACGAGTCCAAGGGGCGCCCCATCGGGCTAGACATGGAGAGCCCGGAGGAGAGCAATGGCGGCATGATTGACATGGTGCTGCCCATCCTGACCCTCACCCTGACCACCGTCTATTTCATGATTGACTCCGGGGCTGCGGTGCTGGCCGACAAGGGGCTGCCGTTCAGCGTGCTCGGCTCCTTCGAGAACACCAACGTCGGCTCCTCCCTGGTCTATGGTGCCCTGTGCAGCCTGGTGGTCTCCATCGGTCTGGCCATGCGCCTCAAGCTCGGGGCAAGCAACTGGATGAAGGCGGCTCCGCAGGGGATCATGGCCATGCTGCCCGCCATCAACATCCTGCTGTTCGCCTGGACCATCGGCGCCGTGGTGCGCGATGTGGAGACCGGCAAATACCTGGCCTCCCTGGCCAATGGCAATCTGCCGGTGGAAGTGCTGCCCGCCGTGGTCTTCGTGCTTTCCTGCGCCATGGCGTTTGCCACCGGCACCAGCTGGGGCACCTTCGGCATCATGCTGCCGCTGGCCGGCGACATGGCGGCCGCCAGCGACATCAGTCTGATGCTGCCCATGTTGGCCGCCGTACTGGCAGGGTCCGTGTTCGGGGATCACAGCTCCCCCATCTCCAGCACCAGCATCCTGTCTGCCACCGGGGCCGGTTGCCATCACATCGATCACGTGATGACCCAACTGCCCTATGCTCTGGCCATCGCCTTTGGCGCTGCGCTCGGCTACCTGGTGATGGGGCTGATGCACTCCGCGCTGGCCGGTTTCACCGTGAGCGGGCTCTGGTTCCTGATCTTCTCCGGTTACCATTTGCGCAAAGCCCGGGCGTATAGCGCCGTGGCAGTCGCATAAGAGAACAAGGGGCCTGCGGGCCCCTTGGTTTTGGCAGGGGCTTTGGTTAGCATGCGCCCCATCACTCCCGTTTCGGAACCCCATCATGGCTTCACTGCACTACAAATTTGCCACCATGAACTCAGGCAAATCGACCCAGCTCATCCAGGCCCACTTCAACTATCTGGAGCGTGGCATGTATCCGCTGGCCATGACGCCCGCCATCGACGATCGCTTCGGTGCCGGCGTCATCAGTGCCAGGGTCGGTCTTGAGCTGAAAGTGGAGGTGTTCAGCGACAGCTGCGATCTCTTCGAGATGGTCAAGGCGCGCCACGCCGAGCGGCACATCGATGTCTTCATCGTTGACGAGGCGCAGTTCCTGACCCGTGAGCAGGTCTACCAGCTCGCCCGCATCGTCGACGAGCAGGACATTCCGGTGATTGCCTATGGTCTCAAGACCGATTTTCGCGGCGAACTGTTCCCCGGCTCCTACCACCTGCTCTGTCTGGCGGACAAGTTCGAGGAGCTAAAAAGCATCTGCTGGTGCGGCAACAAGGCCCACATGAACTCACGGGTCAACGAGGCGGGGCAGGTGATGCGCGACGGTGAGCAGGTGGAGATCGGCGGCAACGATCGCTATGTGTCGCTCTGCCGCAAGCACTATCTGGAAGGACGGGCCTTCAAGTAACCCGTGGCTGGCTCGTGCAGCCTGGACACCAAAGAGGGCGCCAATCTGGCGCCTTTTTTGTTGCTGGCGGTTCAGTCAATCTCGATGTCGATGGGGGCTATGATGGGATCGGCCACCGGCAGGCGGTGGAACAGCTGGCGAAAGTGCTGCTGCACCCGGCCGATATCCACCAGCGACATGCCAGAGGCGAAGCCAAACCAGACATAGAGACCGGTGAGATCGCGAAACATGGGGGGCAGATAACGGGGCGCACTGATGAGCCCCTCCAGATAGTGCTGATAGAGCACCGGGATGTCGTCCAGGGTCACCTTGCCGACAAACAGCATGGGCAGGATCTCGGGCACCCCCTCCAGCACGGCGCTGCGGATGAAGTTGACCGTCTCCACATAGCCCTTCACATAGGAGAGATCCTTGGTGAAGCAGGCTCCCCCCTCGACCATGCCGCCGCGAAACACCCGCTGGGTGATCTTGTAGGCGTCGTGTTCGCTGGTGCCCTGGCCGACGAAGTGCTGGAACACCTCGATGAAGTCGGCGCCGCGCTCCGCCATGTCGATGGCCATCACCCGATCCGAGATGCGCTTGGCCCGGTCCGGGAAGGAGCTGAAGGTGAGGGTTTCTATCAGCACCGCCAACCCCTCCTGACAGGCGGTAATGCGCGGCGAGCCCGCACTGAGCCAGGTGGCATAGGGTTGCTGGCGGCCGTTGAGGGTGGTGCCCACGTGTACCCAGCCCTCGTGGACCTCCAGCACCTGCAGATCCAGCTCGGAGAAGCGGGCGTGGGAGTTGAGCTTGATGTAATCGCCGCCGGCCGCCGCGTCCGAGACGATGCCATCGCTCAGCTTGACCTGCACGGTGCCGTCACTGAAATAGTTCGACAGCTTGCCCTGCAATTTGGCCACCGCCGCTTCCCCCTCGAACTCTTTGGGGTAGGGGCGGACCAGGTGGCGGGCGCCGGGCAGGGAGAAGATGTCGCACAGCCTCGCGCCCAGCTCCTTGAGGGTCTTGCGATCACCGCGCAGGTGATCGCCGGCCGAACCGTACAGCAGCTGGCTGTAGCGCAGGAAGTCCGGTTGGCCGCGTTGGCGCAGCATCTCGATGACCACCATGTACTGATCCACCGTCTCTTGCAGGATCCGGCCGAGATCGTCCTGGGGGCCGAGGCGCCTGCGGATCCTGTCCCTCAGCTCCTTGAGCTCAAGGTACTTGTTGCGGGGATCGAACCCCAGGGGGAGGGATTCATAGAAGTGCCTGTCGATGGCGGGCAGTGCCTTGCCGCCACTTGCCAGAAAGTCGCTTTGCAGGTGACGGGGCCATTTGATGGCATCCAGGATGCGGATGGGTTTTTGCAGGGCGAGCAGTTCATCCGAAAGGGATTTGAGGTGCAGGCGATACTTTTCTTGGATGGTCATCGGGCTCTTTGGAGGCGAGTGCGCTACGAGAATGGCTGAGTATAGGCACAGGGCCTGTCAAAAAGAAGCGAGACGACGGGGATCCGGCCTGTGTGCTTTTGGTTGTCTGAAAATTGGTTTAGACTGCGCCCCTTGATCTCTACCGTGTCGTGAAAATGATGAATATCCCCAGCTCTGAAATGATAATGCGTTGGTTGCAACAGGCCCGGATCGAGCACTATGTGTGCGATCAGTGTCATGGCATCCACATGGTCTCCCTGCAGTCCGTTGAGGGCATCCAGGAGAGCCGGATCTTCGTGGAAGAGGAAGGGCTGCTGTTCTCATCCGAGCTGGAGGTGCGCCCCTCATCGCTGCTGCCCCTGGTGGCCGAACTGGGTCGTCTCAACATGCAATATCCGTCCCTCAAGGTGTTCCTCGACATCATCGATGACAACCTGCCACGGCTCGTTGTGGGTCACACCGTCTTTACCAAGGCGGGGCTCACCGTCGAGCAGTTCCTGCTGTTCGTTGAAAGCACCACGGCAGCCACCCATGAAGTGGTTTCCGAATGTGAACGCCTTGGCTTCCTCAATCTGCCGGAAATCCAGGTCGCACCGGAATCCGTTCACTGACCTCAGCACCTGAACTGTGCGTTTAATGTGCGAACGGTTCGCTGCGGCTAAAAAGCCGTTGACGGCGGCGGGGCTTTCCCCTAAATTACGCCCCGTTCCAGCGCAACGGCGCAGCGGACACCGTGTTGGCTGAACACGTTAAACCACAGACAAAAATTTGGTGCGGTATCCGAGAGGCTGCCCACCGACGAAGTCGGCAAGATGCACGCACAGCGCGCTCCGAAAGCCACTTCAAGCAGTAAAAATTTGGTGAGGTGTCCGAGTGGCTGAAGGAGCACGCCTGGAAAGTGTGTATACGGCAACGTATCGAGGGTTCGAATCCCTCCCTCACCGCCAAATAAAACAAAAGGCCCCGTCGCAAGACGGGGCCTTTTGTTTTTCCGGTAACCGGCAATCTGGTCTCTACCCGGTATCGACAGGCGGGTGGACTAGCCCTGCTGGAGTGGCATAGGCCGTACACCGGGCGACACCGGGACGTGGTCTGGTCAATTCTTCTCTTGCTGTCAGGTTTTATCCTGATCGGTTTATCGTTCCCTAACCTTGTCCCGTCCCGTTATCTCTTCAACCTGGAGACATAGGGGATATTCCGGTACTTGTGCTCCCAGGGCAGGCCGTAGCCCACCAGCAGATCATCGTTCGTCATTTCATAGGCATAAAACTGCTCGGCGGGGATAGCCACGCGCCCTGGTTTGACAAACAGGGTCGCGATGGACAGGGAACGTGGCGCGAACGCCTGCAGGTGCGCGACCAGCCGCCTCATGGTACCCCCCGATTCGATGGCGTCGTCCATCAGGATGACGTCTCTGCCCCGGATGCCGACATTGTCGTGAAAGACGATGGGAGAGGCGTTGTGGCGCTCCCCCGGAGTGTGGGGGCAGGAGATGTAGTCCATGGCGACATCAAAGCGCAGCGCCCTGACGACATCGGCGGTAAACAGCATGCCGCCCGGCACCACGGTGATCACCACCGCCTCCGTGAATCGCTCGTTGAGCCGTTTGGCGATAACCTCGACGCCGAGCGCAATGTCCTCGGTATTTAATACCACGTCGCCGAAAACAGGGTTTCTCATGTCAGTTCCTGACAGGTTGTAGAAAGAGGGGTGGCCCGGGGTGCCAGCCCCACGCCTCTGCTGAGGAGCAGGGCCAGCACCATCAGCAAAACGACGCCGTGGAGGGCAGCCGGCAGACCGAAGGCGTCGGCGACAAAGCCGACCAGGGAGGGGCTGGAGAGCACCCCGACATAGCCCAGGGTGGCGTCGCTTATCTGGGCGTTCAGTTTGGCTAAGGGGATGATGGAGGCCCAGGCCGCCGTGGCAAAGCCCGAGCAGAAGAAGGTGGCTCGGGTGGCGAGCCGCTCACCCCGGGGCCGCCGGCTGGAGAGTGTGGACAACATGGGGTCTCCTTGGATGACAGTCGAAGGAGGGGGCTGTGCCTGGGATCCTCCGAGCGAGGAGGTCATGCTATGATCATTTCGATCTCATATGAACAAAAATGATCTTGTATTTGTTTGTGTGTGTTCATTGTGGCGATATGATGACCGCGATCAGAATGCATACATCCGAGGTAACAGCATGATCAAACTCATCATCACGGACATGGACGGCACCTTCCTCATATAGCAGGGGGGATAACAACCGAGCCCTGTTCGCCGAGGTGGTTGCTGCCATGGCGCAGCAGGGGATACATTTCGCGCCCTGCACGGGAAAACAGGTCGAACGGGTCGAGGCGCTGCTGGACAACGCCCTGGGCCTGGCCATCATCCGTCGGTTGGAGCGTCTGCCGGGCGAGCATATCGTCATCGCCAATGCCGGCGTGCACAAGGGGACAACGGTGGCCAGGTTGCAGCAGCTGGTCGGCGCTGGTCGTCATGAGACCCTGGTCTTTGGCGACGGGCTCAATGACATCGAGCTGATGGCGTGCGCCGACTTCAGTTTCGCCATGCGCAATGGCCACGACGGACCAAGGATGCCGCCCATTTCATCACCCGCTCGAACGATGAAGACGCCGTCATGCATACCATCTTGCAACTGCTCGCACTGCAGAGGCAGAGGCAGGGGGCGTGAGGCGGGCCGGGCGATGATCGCCCGGCCATTACAAGGGAACACCATGGACAAGTATTCACCGGAGGAGCGACGGCTCCTCATTCTGGATCTGCTGGCCGCGCACCACAAAGTGATGGCGGCGGAGCTGGCGGAGCCGCTGGGCACCACGGAGGCGACCATCAGGCGGGATCTGCGCTATCTGGCCGATGAGGGGCGCTGCAAGCGCATTCACGGTGGCGCCATCTCCCTGTCGCCCCAGACGGGGACCCTGACCGAACGCAGTACCCAGCATGTGGCGCAGAAGCAGGCCCTGGCCGTGGCCGCCCTGAGCCTGGTCAAACCGAACCAGCTGATCTTCCTGGATGCCAGCAGCACCCACCTGCTACTGGCATCCCTCATGCCGGAACACCAGGGTCTGACGGTGGTGACCAACAGCCCGGCCATCGCCTGCCGGCTGCTGGAGAGACCCGGCATCAGGACCATCCTCATCGGTGGCGAGCAGGATCCGCTGGTCGGCGGGGCCGTTGATATCGCGGCGGCCGAGGGCATCAAAAAGTTCCGCTTCGACCTCGGTTTCCTGGGGGTCTGTGCCTGGTCCTCGGATCTCGGCTTCAGCGCCGTGCATTACCAGGACAGCGAGTTCAAACGCCGGGTCGCGGAGCGTTGCGGCTCGCTGGCGGTGCTGTGCAATGACGACAAGCTGGAGTCCCTGGCCTCCTACCCCTTCCTGCACGCTGCGGATCTCGACTACCTGATCTGCACCCGGCAGGATCCGGTCCTGGTCAAGACGTTCGAAGGGGAGGGCTGCACCGTCATCACCGCCGGCTGATGCCGCCGCGAGAAGAGTGGGGAGAGGCCGGGGATAAAAAACGCCCCGTTCCCGGGGCGTCGGGAACGGGGCACCTGCCAGCGTCATCAGGCGAGATCGAAGCGATCCAGGTTCATCACCTTGGTCCAGGCCGCCACGAAGTCCTTCACGAACTTCTCCTTGGCATCCGCACTGGCGTAGACCTCTGCCAGGGCGCGCAGCTGGGAGTTGGAACCGAACACCAGATCGACCCGGGTTCCGGTCCACTTCATCTTGCCGCTCTGGCGATCACGGCCTTCATAGACTCCCTGGCTGCCAGCCGCCGGCTTCCACTCCGTGCCCATATCGAGCAGGTTGACGAAGAAGTCGTTGGAGAGGGTACCCGGGGCGGCGGTAAAGACCCCGTGGCAGTTGCCCGCGTTGGTGCCGAGCACCCGCATACCGCCCACCAGTACCGTCATCTCGGGGGCACTTAGGGTGAGTAGCTGCGCCTTGTCGATCAGCATGGTCTCCGCGAAGCCCGCGCACTCGCCCGCGTAGTTGCGAAATCCATCTGCGAGGGGCTCGAGCACCGCGAAGGAGTCCACATCTGTCTGGGCCTGGGAGGCATCCATCCGGCCCGGAGTGAAGGGCACGGTCACGGCGACACCGACTCTCTTCGCGGCCTGCTCGACCCCCACGCCGCCCGCCAGCACGATGAGATCGGCGAGGGAGACCCGCTTGCCGCCGGTGGCGGAAGCGTTGAAGGTCTGCTGTATCCCGTCGAGGGCCTGAAGCACTTTCGCAAGCTGGGCAGGCTGGTTCACGGCCCAATCCTTTTGCGGGGCGAGCCGGATGCGGGCACCGTTGGCGCCACCGCGTTTGTCAGAGCCACGGAAGGTGGACGCGGAAGCCCAGGCGGTCGACACCAGCTCGGCCACGGACAGGGAGGTCGCCAGGATCTGCTCCTTGAGCAGGGCCACGTCCTTGTCATCGATCAGGGGATGATTGACGGCGGGGATGGGGTCTTGCCAGATCAGCTCCTCTTTGGGTACTTCCGGCCCCAGGTAGCGGGCAATGGGACCCATGTCGCGGTGGGTCAGCTTGAACCAGGCGCGGGCGAAGGCATCGGCGAAGGCCTGCGGATCCTCGTAGAAGTGGCGGGAGATCTTGCCAAACTCGGGGTCAAAGCGCAGGGTCAGGTCGGTAGTGAGCATGGTCGGCTTGTGGAACTTGCCCGGGATGTGCGCATCGGGAATGATCTCGGGCGCATCCTTGGCCACCCACTGCTTGGCGCCGGCTGGCGACTTGGTCAGCTCCCACTCGTAGTTGAACAGGTTTTCAAAGAAGTTGTTGCTCCACAGGGCCGGTGTCTTGGTCCAGGTTACTTCGAGCCCGCTCGAGACGGTATCCTTGCCATGGCCGCTGCCGAAGTCGCTCATCCAGCCGAGGCCCTGGGCCTCCAGAGGCGCGGCTTCCGGCTCTGGCCCCTTGTGGGATTCGGGCGCGGCGCCGTGGGCCTTGCCGAAGGTGTGGCCGCCCGCGATAAGGGCCACCGTCTCTTCATCGTTCATGGCCATGCGACCGAAGGTGGAGCGGATGTCCTTGGCTGCCTCCATGTAATCGCCGCTGGCGTTGGGCCCTTCCGGGTTGACGTAGATGAGGCCCATGTGGGTGGCGCCGAAGGGGGCCGTGAGCTCGCGATCGCCCTTGACCCGATCGGGATCGACCCCGAGCCAGGCAATTTCATCCCCCCAGTTGACGTCCTGATCCGGCTCCCACACGTCGGGCCGCCCACCGCCAAAGCCGAAGGTGCGAAAACCCATGGTCTCCAGGGCGACGTTGCCGGCGAGGATCAGCAGATCGGCCCAGGAGATCTTGTTGCCGTATTTCTGCTTGATGGGCCAGAGCAGGCGGCGGGACTTGTCGATGTTGACGTTGTCAGGCCAGCTGTTGAGGGGGGCGAAGCGCTGTTGGCCACGGCCGCCGCCACCGCGACCGTCGGTGGTGCGATAGGTGCCCGCAGCATGCCAGGTCATGCGGATGAACTGGGGGCCGTAGTGACCGAAGTCCGCCGGCCACCACTCCTGGGAATCCGTCATCAGCTTGACCAGATCTTTCTTGAGTGCCTTGTAATCCAGGCTCGCGAAGGCCTTGGCGTAGTCAAAGTCCTTGTCCATGGGATCGGCGCCGGGGGAATGCTGATGCAGCAGATCCAGCCGCAACTGGTTCGGCCACCAATCTCGATTGGTTCTGCCGACGCCGGCGGTGTGGTTGAAGGGGCATTTGCTTTCTTCACTCATCTCTGTCTCTCCTTGGCAGTCATGTGCAATGCAGACAACTCAGTATGGGAACTTTTCCTGCAACCGGCGGGGCATCTGACAGGCTGGGCCTTGGACCGGCATCGGGGGGATATCAATAACTCCTTATATTTCAGCTAATTGATTAAGGATGGGATGACCGTATTACGAAAAGATGAATCGGTGCCATCGAATTTGGCTGCTCCTGTACAAGGGATAAGAGATGGAAGGAGCGCCCTGGCAGCCGTGTTATCAATCTTTTTATCCATAACACGAGGGAGCAGACCTGGACTTGCGCTGGGTCATGGCATGAGGAGGGCTTGTCTTGAGCGGGGCAGAAAACCCCATTTTTGTGACGGCGGTCCGGACTGCGTCCTGAGCAGGGCACCGAGCGCCAGAGGATGGGGTGGGGGCGTTGCGCCAAAAAGCGGGCGGCGCAGAAACAAAAAGACCGGCCAGTGGCCGGTCCAAACAGACAGCGTGCTGCTGTCTCATCAGGCTGATCCCAGCCTGGAGGGGAATAATGGGGTGGCTGATGGGGCTCGAACCCACGACAACCGGAATCACAATCCGGGACTCTACCAACTGAGCTACAGCCACCACTGAAATCTGCCTTCGATACAGCTATCAAACTCATCTGTATCGATGGCGCGCCCTGCAGGATTCGAACCTGCGACCCACGGCTTAGAAGGCCGTACCTGTTAATAGAGTTAAAATGTCATCAGAATACGTCAAACATCAAATAAATATAATACTTTAAAATCAATGTCTTATTGCCGTTAAGTCTGTCTAGGTTAGCTGAGGAAATTTTATGTTGCCAAAATTAGCACTTCAGGCTTCTGCATTTTTAGTTGTTTTTTTGATCTAAAATGGATCATTCACTCGCTCGTACGCAAAAAAAATGAGCCTCGATAGAGGCTCATTTGGGGCGATGCAAGAGGCATTTGTCACATTGGTCAATTATCGTTTTAAGCGTTGCGCTTTCGAACTGAGTCCACCCAAAATTGAATCTGCAATCTCAGTGGGAAATGTATCAGGCAATTGCTGACGAACGATTGATATTACCTCATCCAGATTATCCGTCAGTTCGCTGATGATTTTTTCCATCTGCACTTGTTCAAAACCAATCGCCTTGGCCGTTTGATAAAAATGGCGAGGAAATATCTGCTCTATCGCGTATTTTTTGCCCTTGGTTGCAGTAAGCCCCATGGCCAACTTGGCATCACGGGGATGTAATCCTTTACCACCAAATGCAGGATACATGGAAAGGATGTCGTAAAACGGTGTAAGCCGGAAACGCCCTTCAGGTTCGATAAACACCGAGAAATTCTTGGCATGGCCATCAGTGGCAGCCAGCAGCCAGAACAACACCTGAGACTTCATAAACAGGTACCGATCCTGCTCCGGCGTGGCCGATCCCAGCAGGGTCGTCATGATGTCAGCAATGCCCGGTCCACCATGGCTCTCGTACTTGCGTGCTGACGGTACATTCAACACCTGGCAGAAGTCCTCTTGGGGCAGGCGCATGATCCAACTGCGATCCGTGGCGTAGCGCCGATCGAAGCGTTCCACCGCCAGAGCCTTGACCTTGCCGACCTGCATGATGAAGCAATGGGGAACCGGAAGACCCAATGCTTTGGCGATCAGGGTGCAGAGATATTCGTTTTCTACGCTCTGGGAGAGGTCTATCGAGTAGGAGTGGCTTTCGATCTTGCCAATGGGCAGCTTGATAATGTGGGTGGTTGGGGTCGCTGCATGCGGTAAGCACCAACGGTTGTCGAGGTAGAGTAACGCGGTCTTTTCCTGAGCCCCGGCGATGGATATCCGAAAATCGTCCTCTTCCCTCACCATACCAAGCGGGATCCCTTGCTGGTAGCTGGTCATGATCTGCTCCAGTTCGGCGTCAGAGAGCGGCTTGCACTCAATGCGCTTAACGTCTGGCACAGGTCTGCCCTGAGCCACCAGTTGCAATGCCCCCACGCTGTCCTGGCCAATGCAACTGAGCAGATCAAAGGGTTGGGTGGAATCGGCTTGATAGCGCGCCACCACCCGGTTTCTTACTTCCGGGTTATCTGGCAGCAGATTATCGAAGAAGTTATAGGCCTCATCGCCCTGGTAGCGCTGCTGGCGTAATGGCATGGAGAGCGAGATGGGGCGGCTGCCTGGCAACTTCACCCACGATTCATCGTACTGAAATTGGTGAGCACCATTGGTCGCCTTGGTAAAGGTACCTACCCGGTATCCGTTCATGTAGACCGTCAGGCTGGCCATTACCACTCCTCCTTCCAGCCAGGCGTTGCGTTTTCCGCAGGATCGGTGCGGGGCCTGATATCGAGGGAGAGTTCCAGTGCGGCGAGGATCTTGAACAAGGTCTCCAGCTTGGTTGACTCGGGATTGAGCTCGAAGCTGGACACCGTGTCCTGCCTGATCCCCACCTTGCCGGCCACTTTACCTTGGGAGAGCTTTTGCGAAAGCCTGGCATCCTTGAGACAGGCACTAAGTTGCTTGGCGCTGGTTACTTTCATGATTTGACTTACCTGGTAGCGTAATTTCTTTTAATTTACACGCTGTGGCAGGTATATCAATATTTACCTGCTTTAGGCGGTAAATGTTTTTCACACGCTAAAGGCGGTATTTAACCTTGATCCTCAGGTATGGGTGTCGCACTTTCGATTCAAGGGGCCATTAAAACAAGGTGTAACGAGTTTCAGCAGGAGTGCACTGGGGTTGGCGCAACAAAAGCCAAGGCAGCGATGGTGCGTCGGTTGATCGTCTCTGTCAGTGAGTCCATGATTGTTGCGATCGCTTCACGGGAGCTCACAAGTTCGCACCCGCGTTCGCTTCTTTAAATACCTTCTTGAATTGATGAGCACGAAATTTTGCCAATCTAGCCGAGGTTTCTCGGGAAAATTTGCAAATGCAGTGATGGTGTCATCATGTACAGAACCTTAAGCGGCAAGCGAATTAATAATACCGTCTAACGTGTTGTTTTGCTTGGATTTTCTCTGCCTACTCTTTTTGCCGTTTTTGGATAAATACACCATTGCCCACTCCAACTTCTCTGTTATTTCCTGCCACGCACCATGGATGATGCTCGCCAATATCGGCATTAACCAAAGCGCGCTGTTTTTGGCAATCTTCAGCATCGATAACTCCGCGCTGCCAATCAGCGTCAGCGCCAGCCGACGTTTGACCAGCAAGGCCAGCAAACTAGCCCAGATCAAGCCTTCCGCTATCGCTTTTTGTCGTGTCGCGAACGCCTTCAACCGGTTATGTGATTTCAGCTCTTTGAACAACAGTTCGATCTGCCAACGGCAACGATACAATGCCATCACCTTCTCGGCTGGCCATCGCTCACGCGGAAGATTGGTCATCCATATACAGAACCGTTTTTCCTCTGCAAACCAACGTCTTATGAGTCGATATTTATACTTTCCCGAACTCACATCCAGATCCAGAACCTCGGCTCTGCAGCTTCTCCGATCGATATCCTTGAGCTTTTTTCCGAGTAACTTGGGCATTTCCCTGCCGTCCTGTCGGTAAGCTGCCTGTACTTTGGGATTGAGATTTTGACTCCCTCTGACCAGATAGCTTCCTTTGGCTTTGGTCACATCAGCAAAGTACTCGCGGCTGATGTAACCGGCATCCGCCAATAACAGTTTGTTATTTAACGAATTTGCGGCCGGAAGATGCTTGCGCTCCGATTCGGTATCCGCCGTGATACTCATCGATATCGGCGACTGGTCCAGCAAGGACATGGTCATATGACACTCTACCGCAGCGGGGCTGTGCTTATTGAATCGGCCCGGGAAATGTTCTGCCAATTGCGGATGTAACGCGAATGACGACCCGTCCTGCAGCAGTACCTGCTCAAAGCCTGCCAGTCCGTGGGCGTCCGGTAGACACTCCTTGAGGCGTAAGGCGATGGCTCGTTCAACCAGTGCGCGCATGAACAAGGGAAAACCCTGCTTGCGTAACTGGTTGTGAAAGGGTTTATACGCTATTTGGTCAGTATCATGGAGCTGCAACGCATTGAAATGGCGATGCAAACCAGCAATACCATCCACCTTGTCGCAACCAAGCCCTGAGAGCAGAGCCGGGAGTAGTCTCGCAGGCTGGATATCCCGGAGTCGCTGACAAAAACCGGTAAATTTACCGATCCGGTTGAGTTCAGAAGAGCTAAGAAGTTGCTTGAGGTACTGGGTTGCATTGATAATAGTCATGGCTTCGGGCGTGTCGGTTTTTTTTTGCGATTAAATCAGATCACAAACGAAGCCTTTTTTCTATCTATTTCAATTGGTTGTAGCTAAAGATCCTGTACATGATGGTGTCATACCAAGCAGCCACCTCCATTGAAGATCTAAACTGGACAGGTCCCCAGTGTTATCGAAAACGGGGGGGCGCAACCAACAAGGTAACTCTGACATGTTGAAACCCATTCTGGTACAGCTCCGAGAGGCCTTGGCCGAGCTGCCCTACTTCACCCATATCGACAACCAGCATGACTACGAAAGTGCGCTGGCACTGATAGATGAGCTGGTGGATGACTACGATAACAACGTCCAGCTGTTAGACCTGCTGGCGGCCAGCATTGAGCGTTGGGAAGATAATGCTGAAGAGTTTGCCGAGTTTAACCGGCGGGTGGCGGCCATCCCTGCGTCATCATCGACATGAACCACTAGGCTAACGTCTTGCCGCCGGGCGCAGCCTACCGCATGAAGTCCGAGCACGACAACAAGCTGCTGATGGATCTTCGATCCAAAAATCGGATGGTTGCACACACTCCAGGGTGGTCAAAATTGGACGCTGAAAACCCCGGATGGATGAGTCAGACAGGAATGCCGCCTGACGGCCTTTGCTTTTCAGTGGTTCGTCTCCATCGGAAGCGCCCAAGTGAATTCCCCTTTATTACTACACCGGGGCCCAGATCAGCAGGCGCTGCCAGTTCGCTCACACAATGAGGGGAGGAGGGCCATGACGCGACTAATGCTGCGATGACAATAAGGGGCATCGTAGCGTTGATCTCCAGCCCGCGCTTGATCAACGTTGACTTGCAAGAGCTGAGGGTAGTGATGTCAAGGATGGGATTCTAAATCATAGGTCCTCCAGGTTGACGCTGACGAACTCCGACCGTTTGACTCGCTCATCGACAATACGGTTCAGCTCGGCATCTTCGGCCAGTTCCAGATAGTAGGCGTAGAGCTCAGGCGGCACACAATAGAATGCTGGCTCGTTACGATAGAGGATGGCGACGGCATCGCCTTTTCCCTCTTTGATGGTCCCCATTGGATTGCGTCTGAGCTCTGTGATATTGGCAGTGGTGGCTGCCAGGCTTTGGTAACTCATGATGATGTCCTCGGCATAGAGCACCGCACTATGGAATACCTTAATAGATACTCAACTCGACGATTGTCACAGTATCAATCAGCGCCCATGTTGCGCTTTCCACGCGATAAACTCCGAGGGCCGTAAACCATAGCGTGCCAGAACACCTTCATGCAGCCTTCGCAACTCTTCAACAATCAGTGCCTGTACGGCCGATCGCTCTTGCTGCGGGACGTTCTCTGACACCGCTTGTTCAATGGTGCTGAGTGGATCAAGTTGGATCGACGTGACGACCCCACGGACAGTCTGTTTGATAAGATCCCGCCATGCTAGGCGAAGTGGGTCAGGTTCGGCGAGATCCCGCTTGATGGCAAGATATTCTTGGGTTGAACGTTCATAAGCCCACACGTACAGGTCGCGTAGCAGTTCGATGCGGGCCATTTCGTACACACCGAGGGTGGCGCGGCTGTAGGCCTGTTCTGGTACATCGAGGAAGGTGAGCGGGCAGAGGTTGCCACGAAACAGGGGGAGATTCGCGGCCAGGCGGGAAGTGCGTTTATTGATGTCGGCAAAAGGTTGTAGGTAGGGCAAGTGCACCATCATGAAAAACGATTGTTCAAACGGATCGTGGATCTGATTGGCTTTGCTCAGCACCTCGTCCAGCACCTCTTCGATTTGTTGTGCCGTGGATAACGGGCGATAGATACTTTTACTGATGTCGACAGCATGTTGGCGAATGCGCCCCTCATCGGCAGGGTTGGGTAGCAAGTTTTCCGCCAGGGCGCTGTGCAAGTTCATCAGGGTGTAGCGGTTAAATTCGGCACTGTCGATGTTTTCGACCAGTAACTCGATCGCGGTTTTATGGTTCAGGATCATCTGCGTTTCGATGGCTCCCTTACCCCGCGCGGCCTTGCCGTGCTCGATAAGTTCACGGGTGTCTAGCCTGCTATAGGTATTACCTTCCAGGTGGCTCGATGCCCATGATAAGTCGATCAACAAACGGTTCAGGATCGCTCGACTGTATGTGCCGGCAGGCTCATCGATGTCTGTGGTCTTGCCCATGTTGTGCAACTGACGGCGCAGTGATTCGGACAGGTAACAGGTTTCGTTGGGATGATATGCCTGCAAGAAATCATGCTGATAGCCCACGGGCTTGCGGGCTGGGAGGGGCTGGTCGATATAGGCAAGGATATCCAGGCTGTCGGCAGAGAGTGGGATGAACGCGGGGAAACTGTCCACCTTGGCTATCCGGGGCTCGGTATGGCTCTCGGAGTCAGCATGATAGCGGCGAGCCCGTCCTTCGCCTTGGGCTGTGATGTGGCCGCTTTCAATCAGCTTGGCTATCAGGCGCTGTGCGGTGCGTCTGGCAATGCTCGGGTGGCGGCCCAGCAGTTCAGCCAGCGTCAATCCGCTTTCGGATCCCCTGATAGTCTCTAGTAGGTCTGTGGTCGCTGACATCGTGTTTGTTGGCGCGTTTTTCATATATATGGCGCCATTTTGGCGCAGTTAACTAAACTGCGCCAGTTTTAGTGGCAAGTTTGGCGCAGTTTTGCGGTGGCTTCATAGGTTAACGTTTGGGGTTTGAAAGAGTCCTGCATCGTTGATGGTATGGTTTAGATGGGCTAGTTTAAAGGCGCAATGATACAGGGAGCCGCCTCGCCATGTCCTACGCTGCTTATCGTTCTGTTCGCCAGATCCGCCAACCGAAGGGGCTGATGGCCTCGCTGGCCTTGCCCCAGGAGCTTGTGGGGGCGCATCATCTCATTGTGGCTGGAATGGCTCCCTCCATCGTCAATGAACTGGCTGCGTTGCTGGGCTGCGACGTCAAGATAGTCTGTCAGCTGGTTGGCATTGACCGCTCGACGGTGACACGCAAGCGCACTGCTGCGGCCCTGCTGTCCCGCGCTCAGAGTGCCCGTATCTATTCATTCGTTAGTGTGATGGAGGCTGCGGAGTCGCTGTTCGAGGGGGACAGGGGGAAGGCGCTTGAGTGGTTGAACAAACCTGCCCGGGCGCTGGGAGGAAACCCTCCTGCTACTTTCCTGACGACCGCTGTCGGAGCTCAGGCAGTTATCGATCTCATCGGTCAGATTGAGCATGGCGTCGTCGTTTGATGGCGACCTATCTCGCTGAAGGCGTTACCGCTCGACAGCGGTGTCCAGCATGTGCAGGAGAAAGCCAAGTATTGTTCAATTGACGTCACCCGAGTCAGTCACATTCCCCCTTGCATATCGGCTAAATGATTCCGCTCCCTCGACGATTACCCACTTGGTGAATTGCATCTCCATTCCTGACTTCATTCACAGTACCTGCCTGCGGTAGGCCTGCCATGCGCAGGTTCAGAGGTTCGGTGTGTGGCTGAATCGGTTTATCGCTAAGGAACTGTTTGAAAACAAAATACATTTTTATGTAATGTGTTAGTAACGGGTGATACACGGGGTTTACATGAGGACGAAGGAGTCAGGGAACTATCAGATCCATCCGGCGTTAGTCGCGTTTCGTGAGGCGTGGTTGGAGTTGGGCTTCAAGACTGGGCTGCCGATTGCCGATCAATTCCATACGCTCTGGGAGTCAGCCATTATTCTCTATCGTCCCTTGTCGTCAGGCGATGATGTGGGCAGTGCGCTTATGATCGTAGGGCCATTGTTGCCAGTATTGTCTTGGCCGTCGCCAATCAAACCGCCGCCTGGGCAACGATTGATCCCCTGCGGGCTGAATGAGGGTGAGGTCGAGCAGCATCTGGCCGGGGAGTGGCTGAGGTTGATGACGCTGTTAGGGGAGCCCCGTCTCATCGAATGCAGCCGACGAATTTTCAATCGCGTTCTGACAGACGAGCAGCGTCTTAACTGGTTTCAGAAGAAGCGGTTGTCTCAAGACTATTGGGCCAAGGTGTGCGGGTTGTCCCGGGAACAGCTGGCGCATGCTCAGGAGGCGCTGAGCAAGTCCCGGCAAAAAGACAAAAAGAACGGGATGGTATCGGTGCCCGAACCTAACTTCTTCTTGCAGAGGTTAGCCGATGAGTGATGACCTTTCGCAGGAGCAGGCAGTGGAGGGTCTTGACGCTGAACCCGCCCGTTCCCTTACCCGACAGCTGGTGTTTCCGGAGGCGTTGGCCGAGTGGCACCGGCAAATCCTTGAATCGTTGCAAGCCTGCTGTCAGGGGATCCTGGGATTGGATCCAACACTGACCGCGTTGTTGGCCGCCGAGCTGCAGTGGATCGATTCTGTCTCATCCAAAGAGATGCTGCCCCCATCGCCACTCTCTGCCATGCAAATGCGTGAGCGGTTGAGTAAAGATCGGAGACTCAGCCAATTCTATCTCGTTGACGCCATCTTGGCGGAATTGCGTAGTGGCCATAGCCTCAACGGTGAGCTATTTGCTCAGCTCAAGTCCGTGACGATCCTGGCCGTCTTGGCGTTATCACATATCAATTTTTCTCAGGGTATTGCCGAGCGGGACCAAACGGTCGAAGAGGCGCTGCGCAACGTCAGGCTGATGGCGAACAATCAACGTGAGGTGATGATTAAGGCCCTGTCTGAGGTCGATTTTACGCAGCCGATACTGACGCTATTGCAAGCCATCAAGATCCAGAGAGAGCAATATGCCAATAACAAGCAGGTGAGCGTCAATACAGGGGCCTTGGAGGCCCTACTGAGCCGACTCTATAAGGCGCGAGCCAAAGAGATCAAAACGGGTACCCGGTCAACCGGCGAACGCCAGCGGTTCCAACTGGAGGCGCGTTATCAAGAGCAGCTCGACGAGCAGACCCAAATCCTGTTGCTACGGGAGGTTCTGCTGCAGCGCGGCAAAGTCAAACTGACCGAGTGGGAGGGTGAAGAGGAGCGAGGAACCCTCCCTGAGCAGCAGACGCTGCTGGTGTCCTCTCAGCCACAGGGGTTGATGGATATTCAGGCGAGGGTTTTGCAAAGCGCCTCGGTAGCGCTCTCCATGTCGATGCGTCATCTGCAGTTGCCGGCCAACCTTTGGATTGCCACAGCGTCACAGATCACACGCCTCGTCGATGCCTTGATGCCTCAGGCGGTCGATGAAACGGCGTTGCCGGCGCTGTCGATCCTGCTGCAACTGGTGATGGGCACGAGTAGCGAGGACTTGCACAAGCTGCCGGTCTGGCCGAGTACTGAGATTAAATTGCCTGCTCCTGGCTCTCGATTTGCCGATGACGACGGACCCTCAAAGAATGCCAGTGGTATTTGGCGGCTTCCTCATGGGGCGTATCTACAACGCTATGTAGAGGTTGCCCACAGCCGAGTGCATAGGAAATTGCACTCTTTTTTGCCAAAGAGTGACTTATTCTTGCAGCTACCTTTGCCAAAATGGGCCACTCATTTATTGGTTGGACACGGTTGGAGGACATTGAGTAGTAGCGCGCAGGTGGATTGTTTAGCGCGAGCAAATGAGCGAGCTGGCACGGCCTTGACCATGCGACAGCTGCAAAACTACCAGCGTGCTTGGTTGCAAAGAGAGGGGATTGATAGCGCCATTGCCGGTATCCTGCGTGGCAAGGCGGCTCAGCAATGTTCCCCTATGGCCTACAGTCATGTGCCACGTAAAGACGTGTTGCAGATCTGGCGCCGTTATTTGGCCTCCATGGGGATGACCGCGGTGGTGCTGGCACCGGAATTAGAACAAGGAGCTGTCGGATCACGCCTCTATCCTAGCGTTGGCGAGCTTGCTCGACTCCTAGGAAATTATCAGCAGTACCTCTGTGCACGACTCAGTGGGTCACGGCAGCAGCGT
Organism: Aeromonas sp. WP2-W18-CRE-05; assembly: GCF_014168615.1. Taxonomy (NCBI): domain Bacteria; kingdom Pseudomonadati; phylum Pseudomonadota; class Gammaproteobacteria; order Aeromonadales; family Aeromonadaceae; genus Aeromonas; species Aeromonas sp. WP2-W18-CRE-05. The sequence goes on from NZ_AP021917.1 coordinate 2,198,838, forward strand.
CCAACGCTGACGCAATATCATAACCTCCTCGTGCGCCACAGTTTGTTGATCCTCCATCTTTCTACTGCCGCCAGGCCCGTGACGGAGATGTACGGCAGGCGTGGCGATTACTGCCTCATCAGTCGCTTTATCCGGCTGACAGACAAAGAGGGACGATCTGTGAGCTCGGCCAGGTTGGTGCCATTGTCAGCGTTGGCAGTGCAGCAACTGCAAGCCTGGGAGCGCTATTTGACATATTTGGCATGTCAGCGTGAGCCGCTGCTGGCGCCGTTAGTGTCGGCGGCGGAGCAAGCATTGAGTGGAGCTGGAGCGCTCCTGTTCTGGGCGGTCGAGGCCAAAGATGGCAGCCTGGAAGGCACAGAAATCGTCACCCCAAATTCGATGATGAGGCAGTTCGAAAATCTGTTGCCCCTGGCGCCAAACTGGCATCGCCATTCGGTGCGCAGCCACCTGCTGGAGCAAGGCGTGGCCACCGAGTTTATCGATGCGCTGCTTGGTCATGAGGAGATGGGGACAGAGTTCACAAACCAGTACAGTAGTGCGGCGTTGAGCGATCTATTTACCCTGACGGACGTGCTGGACAAATGGCATCAAACCCTCGGGTTGAAGGTGATGGGCGAATGGACAATCCACTGATCGATTGGCGTGAACAGCTTCGAAAGGAAGATGAGCGTGCAGCGAACGTTCTTCGGTCTGGTCGGGCTATGCGTCGGGATCGTCTCAAACGTGCTCAGGTGCAAATAGAGCGTCGAGCACTGGATGCGCTGTTGCAACATTTGCCCGGCCTATTCAAGGAGCCAGCCGATGTCCGAGGGTTTGAGTATCTGTGGCCATTGGCGATGAGCACGTTGACGGGCAAGTATAGGCGACAGTCTGAATTCAAGGCTGGGCTGCGAGCCATCCTGCTTTGCCTGCAGCAGGGCAATACCAGCGGGTATTGGCAGTTGCCGTTGCCGACAATCCCCCTGACGGTGCTTCGGCGCCCGCTACCTTACACTGAAAAGTGGTTTGACAAAGCGCAGCGCTGTAGTCAAGCGCTGCTGAACTGGCATAGACAGATCGAGGCCCGCGACACTAGCCTGATCGAAGCTGAAGATTTACTGGCCGACATTCTTCATAGCGCGGTGTTTTACTGCGGTGTACACCAGACGGCGATTTTGCACGCACTGATGCTGGCCATCGCTGAGCGGCGAAGATTATGCACGAATGGCTCAGTTGTTTGGTTGCCTTTGACGTTAGAGAGCAAGGCGTTGGCCACCAATGCGCACGATAGAGCAGGGAAGGGGGTTACCGAGCTCCAGATTTTCCTAAGCCTGCCGACTCTGGGGTTGGTACAGCGCTGGTATCGTCGGCGCGGCAAAACGTTTGAGCTTGCCGTTGAGCTCGACACATTCAGCTTATGGGCCCAGAGACATCTGACTGCACCCCTGCGCGGGATCAAAGAGTTTTGCCAAGGGGCGAGTCTGGTAACCGGTGGGCAAGCCGGGGTCCGCTGGCCACAGATCCTGACTCATGTGGCATCTGGGGCGTTACACAGTGTACCGCTGCCTCATGAACACTGGCTTTCACTGCATCATCCGACGGTTGCGGATGGTCACCAAGTGGTGTGTTTGGCGCAGGAGGCGAGTACCGGATTAGTCGATAACCTGACGGCAGGCAGTTCCAAGCGTCGGCGCTACCATGGCGAAGACCACCCTTATTCATCCTTACTGGCTCGGTTGCGAACGGTGTTGGCGGAAAAGGAGAGCGCGACTCGCAAGCAGACGAAGGCAAGCTGCCTCGCAGGACTGAATCGGTTGCGCAATGAGCAGACCCTCAGCAAGTCAGAGCAGATCCTGGTCGGGTGGCTACATCAATGCATCGCAAAGAACAAAAACAAGCCTTCGACGCTGCGCAGTTACCTTAGTCGCGGTGGTCAGCAATGGCTTGTTCGGTGCTTTGATCATGATCTCGGCTTATGGGATGGCGATCGTTTTCTGAGCTGTTATCGAGCATTGCTGGAAGAGTATGGGGGGACTTCAAATCTGGTCGTCGACCCGGCGCTCTCTGGTGCGGTTGAACGGACGGACCTGGAAAGATCCTCCACCGCAGAGCCGGAAAGTTCCTCTTCCGAGGCGCCCGTTAGCCAAAAGAATGCTGTCAGCTACATGGCTGCACGCTTGACCAGCCTGCACAGCTATGCGGTGGCGAGTTACCACTTGGCCCCATTGCCGGAGGAGCTGGTCCCGCGCGAGCGCCAGCGGCCCCATGTGCGTGCCACCTATCTCAGTGAACCTCTCTTTCGACAGTTGCTGCGTGGAATGGAGCGGATGACGCACACCTCATCGAGTTACCGAGAGTGTCTGAGCGCGTTATACATCGTGGCTTATCGTGCTGGACTGCGCTTGAGCGAGATCCAAAAGCTCAGGTTGAAAGATATCGAACGCAGTCCAGAGTGCTGGCTATATATTCGCGATACCCGGCTTGATGATGGCAAGAGTGACAGTGCCACCCGCAAGATCCCCCTGGGGGTCTTGCTGACCCCGGAAGAGCGTACTCGATTGGATGCGTACTTGTCTGGGTTATGGCCGCGAAAGGCGAAAAACGCGAACGCGCTGGCGTTTCCCTCACAGAGCGGTTGGTTGATACCGATGTCGGATGAAGAGATCAGGGGGCCGTTAACCAGTATCCTTCGGCAGGTTGGTGGGAAATACTATACATTCCATCATCTGCGGCATACGGCATTGAGCCGCCTGCAACTGCTGCTACATCACGAAGCTCTGGCACTGCACAGTTTGCCAGGGTGGGCACATTTCCTGCCTTGGTCGGCCGCACAGTGTACCTCTATCTACCAGACCATCACACACTCATCCACTCAGGGGGATTATTGGGCGCTGGCCCAGTTTGCTGGCCATCAGAGCCCGGAGACGACGTTGCACTCATATTTGCATTTTACCCACTGGGTCAATGCAGCGTGTCTGTTGCAGGCCAAGTACGACTGGTCTTTGTCACTGCGACACCACTTCACCGGGCTGTCTCGTGCAAAGCTCACACAGAACGACTGGTTGGAGGGGCCCTTGACATGGCAGCGCTGCCGGGAGGCCCTGCTCCAGTCGCTTTCGCCTTATCTTCAACAGGTCTCCTGGGTCCTGATGGAGTGTGCACCTTACCCTCCCTTGGTTAAACACAAGCTGGATTTTGATGCCGCTCTGGAGCTGATCGCACGGTTCGCACGACATGAAGATATCACCGATCAACTCAATCGTTATCAACTCACACCCGCTATGGTCGATGAGTTAGTTGAAAAAATTCATTTACTTAAAGCATTTAAGACTCAGCGGGGAGCACAGCGATTGCTCTACTCAACGTCACATCATCTGAATTTGCTTCCTGGAGCCTTGCGCAGTCATAAAGAGCAAATCGAACTCCGTAAAGTGGTTAAACTGGCTCGCCAGGTCTATCGCGAGCAACGAGCGGCTTTCATCGAATGGATTGGCTATCTGCTAGTCCGAAGCAATACTCGCAACACTGGGATCCCCTTCACGGATCCACAGATGTTGCAAGCCTTCCTGAGTGTGACGGTATTACTGCTGCCAGCGACACGGATTGCGATCGAGGTACGATGTGGCGCCAAACGGAGTGAAAAAGCCCCATGGCGGGAGGTCATCTCACGCTATCGAGTGAAGAGTGAATTCATTGAAAAAAGTGGGGCTAACCGGGCACTACTGCGAATAATTCATCCTGACGAGGCGGGTATCTGTCAGCGTTCTACTGAGCGGCAGCAAAATGCTGACACGGTAAAACCAATGGCGCGCTACAGCACTCCATTGCTACGGACAGTCGCCTATGTCGTGGCGCTGAAAGTAATGAGCATCCAAGAGCTGGTATCGCTAGGTAACAAGAAGAAAGCCGACTTTGCACGTCAAACCGCGCGTGAGCTTACAGATTGAACGTGCAACATGCTGAAATAGAATAAAATCTATTTGCTTCGCCATTTTGCCAGCTGCCTGACCACTGCGCGCTGCGCATCTGACGACCTGAAACGCCCTCATCACGGATTCTTGGACGCCTGATCATCGTCGACGCTCATTCTCACGGCGGGGCATAACTGTCTGGCAGTAGGGATCCCCGTCCGTTAGGGTGGGGAGTGTATTAACGTGGCAGCACAAGCAAATCTGCACTCTTGAGCTTGAAGGTACAGCCTTGCTCGATCAGCTCCTCTCGATTTGCCAGCACCAGCGGGTAGAGCAGAGGATGTTGTTGGTGTTCGCCGTTATAGCTCACCTGCATCCGTTCCAGTGCATAGTGCATCAAAGGGATGCGCTGGCTGATCAACAGCTTGCCATCTGCCATGGCGTAGTCGCTGGCAATGATGGCTTGCTGTCCTTCGCTGAGGGCTGGATTGGGGATAACGATGGCGGTGACCCGGGTGTTCCACTCCCGATCCTGATCCCGGCCGTGGGGGGAGGCATCCAGCAGATCTGGTTCGCCGCGAAAACGACTCATCACGAAGTCCAGATATTCCCCTTTCTTCTCGCAGTAGGCGCGCACGTGCCAGCGGATCCCGTCATAGACCAGGGTATGGGGCACGATATTGCGGCCGCTCTGCGCCTCTGAGCTGAGCGACACGTAATCGACATCGACCCGCAGTTGGCCGCGCGCCGCCTGCACCAGACCACGCACGATTTTCGGGTCGATATGGCGGTTGGGCACATCCAGGATCTCGATATGGCCGTAGCGCAGGTCCATCAGCGGCAGGGTTAACAGGCCCGCTTCATGTTGGCGCTGGTGCTGCTTCTCACGGTGCAACAGCATCAGGTACTCATCGACGTTGCCTTCACTAAAGCGCGGCACAAAGTGGTCGGTGGGTTTGTATCCCTTCAGACTTTTGTCATAGACCAGCCCGTCCGGTGCATAGTGAGTCAGGTAGTGATTGATATCCCGTGACGCTTGCTGGCGACCGATATTGAAGGCGGTCATCAAATGATTGGTGGTCAGCCGTCCTTCCCATTGCAATACGATTTCCAGCAGACGAAAACGCAGGGTTTGATCCCAGGTGAGCTCTTTGGGTGCCATATCTGTTCCAAAATGCGACATGTGTATGTAACCAGTATCGGCATGAGTATACAGGCTACATATAATCAATCCATCGAGATGAACGTTACAGGAGTATGTCATGAACGGAAAGCTGGACAGTGCATACAGCCATCACGCCGCGTGCCGGATGCAGCAGCGTGGTATTGATCCCGAGTGGGTGGAGCTGCTGCTGAGCAGCGGGCGCTCTGCGTATCACCAGGGCCGCGAAGTGGTTTATCTCGATCGCAAAGGCGTGGCTATGCTGCAAGCCGAGTGCGGATTGCCCGCACAATGCTGTCAGCGACTACGTCGTCACTATCTGGTCCTACAAGGCGGCGAGATTGTCACCGTCGGGCATAAAACCGCTCACTTCAAACGCGATCGGCACTGAGGCACCATGAACCCAACGCGGTTATCAGATCAGGCAAGCATGCCCCTGATCAGGGGGATATGTTGCTTGTTGTCAGCCGAGCGAGTGACGACGCTGACCGCTTTACTAGCCAACGGCGCATGTCACCAACAGGGTAAGATGTCACCGCTGGCGATGATGGCGGCATTGGCCATCCATATCGAGCAACACCGGTTGGATCGCACGTTACTGCCCATCGACCAGGGGCGTGAGCAACTGATGGCCGGTGCTGCCGACTTGCTGGGGAGGGACGCCCGCTTTGAAGATCAGGATGCGTTTCGCCTGTTGGCGCTACTGCTCGACAAATTGCTGCGGGGAGGGCGTGGCAGCCGTCCGGCCAAGCAGGATGGACTCACGGTAAGTGTGATGGAGTTGCGGGCGCTGGCGGTCAGATCCCCGAATAGTGATGCCGTGGTGCGTGGCAGCTGGCGGCGCAAATCACGCAACCAGCTGGGCCACGCCAGCTGGCTGGATGTGGTAGAGGCTGCACTTTGGTGCTTCTGGCATGGGGATGACCTGGCCAGTGGCGAAGTATTGCTCGGGGTATTGCTGGGCCGGGATGAGCGCGTACGGTTGGTCTATGGTCTGCTGGCCGGTGCTTTCTATCTGTCAGATCGGACGGATTGAAGAGGGAGCCCAAAGCCCAAGACTCTCAGTTCCGCTGATTTTGTGTGAAATGCAGCAACTACTCAGCAATGGGCTGGTTTACATCGGCCAGTATGAATTGATAGCAATAACAGCCTTCACTGACTGGTAGATCCTTGAATCTCGAACAAATCCCCAACATTGATATCTAAGTGGCGACATAACTGTTCTATCACATCCAGTTCTATCCGTGTCGCAGTTTCATTGTAGAGACGGTGAATGGTGTTCCGGTTTATACCTGTTTCTCTAGCTACTTCAGCAACTTTCAACTTTCGCTCACCTAAAATTCTCGACAAGTGGCACTTAATCATTACTCCTCCATAAAAAAAATACCCACAGCGTAGCAAAATGTCTTGCAAGGGTGTTTAAAGGTGCTAAAGTCTCTCCTGTAGTGCATATGGTGTCTTTGAAGAGAATAAAGCGAGGATATGATTATGGCATACACCTATCTGACAACAGAAGAGCTCTCTGCACGGATCAAGTTTGATCCGCGTACCATCCGCAACCAGCTCAAGGATTCCGTGCTGCTCGAAGGGCTGCATTACATTCGCCCGTTTGGGGGACGCAAGCTGTTGTTCCTTTGGGAGCCGATCGAAGAGGAGATGCTCAAGCACAGCGCCACGTTCGAATCTTTCCAAGGCTAGGGGGTGGCAAGATGGCGTCTATTTTCAGTCTCAACCAACGGCTGTATCTCGATTTTACCTTCAAGGGCAAACGTTGTCGGGAACGGACCGGCCTGCCGGATAGTGAGCAAAATCGTCGCAAGCTCAAGCAGTATTGTGAGCGGATGGAGGCTCAGATCACGCTGGGGCAGTTTGATTTCTGCAAGGCGTTTCCCAATAGCCCTCGCTTTGACTATTTCGCCAACCAGGCCAAGCGGGAAGCGGTATTGTTGGCGGGGTGCCCCTTGCTGCGCGATTTCGCCGAGCAGTGGTATGCCGAAAAGGCGGCAGAATGGCGCACCTCCCAGCGGGAGACGGTACGCGACATTCTCGATGGTCACCTGTTGCCGCAGTTTGGCAACCAGCCGCTGAGCCTGATCGACAAGGGCGCTATTTTGGCATTCCGGGCGCAGGTGACCCAGTTGCCCGGGCGCAGTGGCAAGCCGATCTCCGCCTCGCGGGTGAATCACATCATGACGCCGCTGCGGATGATGCTGACTGATGCGGCCGACCGCTACGGCTTTATCTCTCCTTGGCGCAATATTCGGGCGCTCAAAATCCACCGTACTACCATCATGCCGTTCAGTCTCGACGAGATAGGTGACATCGTGGCCACGGTGCGGGCGGATTATCGCCCTTACTACATCACCCGTTTTTTCACCGGCTTGCGTTCTAGCGAGATCCACGGGTTGACCTGGCGCCATGTCGATTTTGAGCGCCGGCAGTTGCAGATTTATCAAGCCTGGGTGCGCGATGAATTGATCCCGACCAAGACCGATGGCTCCTACCGGACGGTGCAAATGAGCGAGCGGGTGTATGAGGCACTGCTGCTTCAGCGCAGCCGGCAAGGGATTGATGTCACTCCGGATCACTTTGTGTTTTGTAACCGCAATGGCCGTCCGCTGGAGGATCGCAATGTGGCGAACCGGATCTGGTATCCGTTATTAGCTTTGCTCGATCTGGAGAAGCGCAAGCCTTATCAGACTCGGCACACGGCCGCGACCCTCTGGCTGGCATCCGGGGAGAGCCCGGAGTGGATTGCCCGGCAGTTGGGCCACAACAGCACGCAAATGCTGTTTCGGGTCTATTCCCGCTATGTGCCGGATCTGTCGGGGCGCGATGGGCATGCCTTTGAGCAGATGCTCAGTCGCTATGAGCCGACCGCATCGGGTCAGCGCGATGAGATCGCCCCTATCCTCAACGAGGAGATCCCCCATGGCCCACGTCATTAATCGGCAGGACCCTGGTCCCTTGCGGTGGGCAACGCGCTTGCATTGCCTTGAGGGGCAGTTGGAGCAGTGGCAACTGTGGACGCCCGGTGACACCCAGTTGGTGGTGGTGTCGCACAGTGAGATGGCCCACATCGAGCCCAGTGGCCAGCTGGTGCGCTGGCGGCTTGCCGCCCAGCCGTCTGCTCCGGTCGGCCTGCCTACGCAGGGGATTGCGGGGATGGCTGGCGAGGCTGCCCGCCAGCTGTGGCTGTTTCACCTCGAGCAGGCACGGTCAGCCGCTCATGGCCAGATGATAGAGCAGCTGTGGCAATTTTATGCTGGCCTGCCCAGTGGCGGGGTTCGTCAATTTGTCCAGGGGCTGCTGTTTGATAAACCCTTTATTGCCGCCTTCTATCGCGGCAAAGCGAGTCATCACCACCACCATGACTACGAGGGCGGCTTGCTGGAACACAGTGTTGAAGTGGCGCTGACGGCCAGGATGCTCTGCCAGCAATACCAGCTCGACAGCCGCACCGCCGACGTGGCCTTTTTGGGCGGGCTGTTGCACGATGTCGGCAAGCTCTACCTTTACTACAACAACAGCAGCGGAGAGGGGATCTGCTCCTCCCATGAGGCGCTGAACTTTATGAAGCTGGAGCCTTACCTCGAGCCATTGATGGCGCGAGAGCCGCGGGTGTTTGAAGCGCTGACCGCCTGCCTGTCGGCCTCGGTGGGCAAGCAGCAAATCCAGTACATGCCTGAAACCATCGTGAAGATGGCCGATCGCCTGTCAGCCGAGGTGTATCACTGGCGGCGGGTATTTGTTGGCTTACCCGACTTTTATTGGTTTCATAAATCCGACGAGGATGCCCGGATCTACAAACGGCTGGGATGAGCGAGGCCTGTTGGGCGAGGCCGTAAAGAAGCAGGGCCGCAATGTGCGGCCCTGTGTGGTTGAGGGGCTAGAACGGGTCATCCATGTTCATGTCCCAATCGGTGATAGGCGGTGGTGGGGTGACCGGCGCTGGTGTTTTACGGTCGACTGGCACAGTTATGCGCGAGTGCTCTGTGGCGGACACAGGATGGCCATCCTGATGATTGCGCCCCCCCAGCATTTGCATGACCCCGTTAAAGCTGTCGACCAGCACTTCGGTGGTGTAACGGTCCTGGCCATTCTGATCTTGCCACTTGCGGGTCTGCAGCTTGCCTTCCACATAGACCTGTGAGCCCTTTAAACACCACCCGGTGCCATTCGGTCCGCTCTTGCTGTTGGCCGGTTTGCCGATCACGCCAACTCTCGGAGGTCGCCAGACTGATGGTGGTCACCGCCCCCCTGATCCGGGACTGTCCGATCTTGTCAGGACACCTCACTGTGATGTGTGTGGTGACAGCACGACAAAGACAATGGCACAGGAATACGGCACATTGTCAGCCCACTGGGGGTATGGCTCGGTACGGCACGATGGCGAGAGATACGAAGTGCATCTCTGTGAAGATTGTTTCTTTGAGACGCTCGCGTCTTTGCGTCAAAGCCATCGCTCGCAGAATATGTTTGAGGACGATTATGTGCCAGCCGACCCTGATCGTTTTGGTCGGGTGGAATGACGGATAAACAGTCAGGTGCTCGTAGTGGCGTCGTGAGCTGGGCCACTACAAAGCACCAGCCCGCTATGAAATTTGCAAATCTGCACTCTTGAGCTTAAAGACACAGCCTTGCCGGATCAGCTCCTCCCGGTTGGCGAGCACCAGTGGGTAGAGCAGGGGATTATTAGCATGTTCCCCGTTGTAGCTCACCTGCATCCGCTCCAGGGCGTAATGCATCAAGGGGACGCGCTGTTCTATCAGCAACTTGCCGTCGGTCATCGCATAGTCGCTGGCGATAATGGCCTGCTGTTCATCACCCAGACAGGGATTGGGGGTCACCACAGCGACCACCCGATTGTTCCACTCCAGATCCTGATCTCGACCGTGGGCCGAAGCGTCGAGTAGCTCCGGCTTGCCCCGAAAGCGGCTCATCACAAAGTCCAGATAATCCCTCTTCTTCTCGCAATACGCCCGCACATGCCAGCGAATGCCGTCATAGACCAAGGTATGGGGAACTATATTGCGCCCGCTACGCTCGGCCGAACTGAGCGACACATAATCCACATCCACCCGTAACTGGCTGCGGGCCGCCTGCACCAGACCGCGTACGATGACGGGGTCGATATGGCGGTTAGGCACATCCAGGATCTCGATATGGCCGTAACGCAGGTCCATCAGTGGCAGCGCCAAGACACCTGCCTCATGCTGGCGCTGATGCTGCTTCTCTCGGTGCAGCAGCAACAGATACTCATCCACCTTGCCTTCGCTAAAGCGAGGGCTGAACTGGGCGGTAGGTTTGTAGCCCTTGAGATTGCGGTCGTACTCCAGCCCTTGTGGCGAGACCTCCTGGATATAGCGGTTGATATCCCTCGACGCCTGCTGGCGGCCAATGTTGAAGGCAGTGCAGAGGTGGTTGGTGGTTAGGCGGCCTTCCCACATCAACACGATCTCCAGCAGTCGAAAACGCAAAGTCTGATCCCAGGTGAGCGCCCCAGCGGTCATATGTGCTCCAAAATGCGACATGTGAATGTAACCAGTATCGGCATGAGTATACAGGCGACATATACTGGCAGCACCAATTGTGTAGAGCAAAGGAGAGCGCAATGTACAGCCAGCATGCACTGCAGCGTATGCAGCAACGTGGGATCAGCAAACAAGTGGTCGACGTGCTGCTGAGCTTTGGCAGCTCTCACTGGCGTTGTTGCTCAAATCAGGGAACTATTCGGCAGTTCAGTGATCTGATCTCTTAGGTTCACCCCCAGGAGCGTCAGATGGGCAAGCCAAAACACAAGATCAGCAACTGGAAACAGTACAATCAGGCTTTGGTACAACGTGGTTCTCTGACTATCTGGATGGATGCGTCAGCTATCCGGCGATGGCATTGCCATATCCACCATGGGCGCAGAGGTAGAGGGTTTCACTACAGCGACACAGCCATCGAAACGGCTTTAATGCTCAAGGGGCTCTTTAATCTACCCCTCCGCGCACTTGAAGGTTTCATTAACTCGCTGTTCAAACTGATGGCTGTGCCACTGAAATCACCCGATTACAGCTGCATCAGCAAGCGGGCCAAGACGGTGGAAATCAACTACCGGGCACCGAGCAAGGGGACAGTGACACACCTGGTCATCGACTCCACCGAGCTCAAGGTTTACGGCGAAGGTGAGTGGAAAATGCGTAAGGGAAGGTGCGAACAAGTCCCTGATATGAGATCATGTTTGTCATCTGGAGCCATGGAACAGGGTTCATCATGAGTCATCAGCTCACCTTCGCCGACAGTGAATTCAGCAGTAAGCGCCGTCAGACCAGAAAAGAGATTTTCTTGTCCCGCATGGAGCAGATTCTGCCATGGCAAAACATGGTGGAAGTCATCGAGCCGTTTTACCCCAAGGCTGGTAATGGCCGGCGACCTTATCCGCTGGAAACCATGCTACGCATTCACTGCATGCAGCATTGGTACAACCTGAGCGATGGTGCGATGGAAGATGCTCTGTACGAAATCGCCTCCATGCGTCTGTTTGCCCGTTTATCCCTGGATAGCGCCTTGCCGGACCGCACCACCATCATGAATTTCCGCCACCTGCTGGAGCAGCATCAACTGGCCCGCCAATTGTTCAAGACCATCAATCGCTGGCTGGCCGAAGCAGGCGTCATGATGACTCAAGGCACCTTGGTCGATGCCACCATCATTGAGGCACCCAGCTCGACCAAGAACAAAGAGCAACAACGCGATCCGCAGATGCATCAGACCAAGAAAGGCAATCAGTGGCACTTTGGCATGAAGGCCCACATTGGTGTCGATGCCAAGAGTGGCCTGACCCACAGCCTAGTCACCACCGCGGCCAACGAGCATGACCTCAATCAGCTGGGTAATCTGCTGCATGGAGAGGAGCAATTTGTCTCAGCCGATGCCGGCTACCAAGGGGCGCCACAGCGTGAGGAGCTGGCCGAGGTGGATGTGGACTGGCTGATCGCCGAGCGCCCCGGCAAGGTAAGAACCTTGAAACAGCATCCACGCAAGAACAAAACGGCCATCAACATCGAATACATGAAAGCCAGCATCCGGGCCAAGGTGGAGCACCCGTTTCGCATCATCAAGCGACAGTTCGGCTTCGTGAAAGCCAGATACAAGGGGTTGCTGAAAAACGATAACCAACTGGCGATGTTATTCACGCTGGCCAACCTGTTTCGGGCGGACCAAATGATACGTCAGTGGGAGAGATCTCACTAAAAACTGGGAATAACGCCTTAAATGGCGAAGAAACGGTCTAAATAGGCTGATTCAAGGCATTTACGGGAGAAAAGATCGGCTCAAACATGAAGAAATGAAATGACTGAGTCAGCCGAGAAGAATTTCCCCGCTTATTCGCACCTTCCCTAAGTGACTACGTTGTGATACGGGAACTGAATGTGATGGATTTATGTTTATACCTATGCATTGGGATGTAGTGCGTCGAGGATCTAATTTTTTATAAAATATTAATTAGTGGAAATGTTTATGCTTACAAATGATATAGATAGTAGTGGGTTTGTTTCGTCAAGAATTTTAGAAAGACATCCTTTGATAAATTCGAGTCAAAATTTTCAGTCTAAATATTATGCAGTACTTGAGTATTTTGTAAAAAAATTTAGCTCGAGGAAGGATTATGCTGATGCAAGACTTGTACAATATTTAAATTTGCTTGTGGGTGGCGAATCAACTCTTATACTGAATGAAAGTAATTGCAGTCAACTCATACGAAGCATTGTTAATACTCCATTAATGCCTTGGCGGCGAAAATATCGATACTGGCTTCTCTGTGATATTGCGTTAATCCTTATTGATTACTCGGACATATGCAATGCACAAAAGCAAATAGCTAATTACTTAAGTCATAAGAAGGCTCATTTACTGGAAGGATTGATCGCTGTTCTTCACTCCGATGAGCCTGTCCCGCATGCTTATTCGGTTGCCGAAGATTTAATAAGACAGTTTCGGGTCAACCGAAAGTTTATCTCGCAACCAGCGATGTGTTTTATGGTTACGGCGAATATGAGTGCCGGCAAGTCAACTCTGATCAATGCACTTATTGGAAAGCCATTAACTAAAACATCGCAGGAGGCATGTACAGCAAACCTAACTTACCTTTTCAATAAACCATTTGAGGATGGTTCTATAAATGTGCTTCATTCATCACTTAAACTTGGTGCAAGTTATGATGAACTAATGACAAAGACAGACATTAGTCATATAGCTTCATTTTTCAGGGCATTGGACCATGAACATGGGCGTGTGTGCTTAATCGATACTCCTGGCATTAACTCATCAATCAACCTAGAACACGGAAAATTGACAAAAAGAGCTCTTCAAGATGAAAGATACGATAAGTTGATCTATGTGTTCAATGCCAATCGATTAGGTACCGATGAAGAAATACGATATCTGAAATTTGTGACAGATAATGTTCCTAAAGATAAGATTATTTTCGTGTTAAATAAGCTTGATTCATATAATAAAAATGTTGACTCAATAGAAGATAGCATTGATGGTGTGCGAAAAGATCTTCTTGAAGTAGGATTAGATAATCCGATTGTTTGTCCAATATCAGCATATTTTTCCCTACTAATTAAGATGAAACAAAACGGCGATGAGTTAACCAATGATGAAATTGATGATTTTGAATATTACAAGAAAAAATTCTTAAAACCAGAATTTGATTTGTCATGGTATTATGGTCTCAATGGTAAAGCTGATAAAGATGATGAATTAACTATATTGGCTTGTAAATGTGGACTTTACGGGTTTGAAAATACTCTTTATGGAGCAGTAGTAAAATTATGAAAAAAGTGTTCATAAAATATAATCCATACAAACTTGAAACTGAAGTTAATATTGATGGGAATAAATTAGCACAGAACAGTAAAATCGGAGAGCGGGTCTGTGCCGGAACGCGCCTGCAAGAGTGGATCGAAGAATTGCCACAAATGTTAATTGATGAATATAATGACACTGAGTTTGCAATAGAGTTTCATGGTACACAACTTGACTGCGATGATTTAACAGCAGTTTTCTCAGGGGACCTAAATAAGGGTTTAATCAAGAGTAATAATATTAGTCATATACCAGCAAAAGAAACTTCAGATAAAGAAGCTTTGATTAATGAGGTCTTTGATGAAATTAAAAAAGGCCCATATGATGAGTTAAGAAGCGAAGATATTCTCAGCGCGTTTAATCATGCCAAGAGTAGTGATTTTGAACTTTGTGTTGTTGCTACTATGAGTGCTGGGAAATCTACACTAGTTAACGCTATGTTAGGTTCAAAACTCATGCCATCAAAGCAGGAAGCATGCACAGCAATAATCACGCGCATTAAAGACGCAATGCGAGATGGCTTGCCATTTAGAGCTGAAGTTTATGGCAAAGAAAATAGGCTATTAGAAACGATTGAAGAACTGAGCTATCCAGTTATGGAACGATTGAATGCAGATCAAACTGTTTCAGTTATCAATGCCTATGGTAATATTCCATTCGTTTCGTCAGATGATGTTTCTCTTGTTATTATTGACACTCCCGGGCCGAATAATTCTCGAGACCGTCGGCATGAAAAAGTACAAAGCGAATTACTTGGTAAGTCATCAAAAGCACTTGTCCTTTATATCATGACCGGTGAGTTTGGCACTGACGATGATAATGCTTTGCTGAAACGTGTTGCTGAAAGTATGACTGTTGGCGGCAAACAATCCAAAGACCGGTTTATTTTTGTAGTTAATAAATTCGATGATCGTAAGAAAGAGGATGGTGATACAAGTAAGACACTAGATCGAATCCGTTCATATTTAAGAACCCATGGAATAGATAATCCCAATTTGTTTCCAGCTTCTGCTCTGCCTGCGTTAAATATTCGGCTAGTTGAAAATGAAGCACCAGAAGTGGACGAAGATACATGTGATGATACAAGAGTCAAGGTTAGAAAGCTGAACAGAAATGAAAACCTGCACTTGGAAAAATATGCATCTTTACCAATAAGTATCCGTAATGAAATTAATGAAATACTTAAAGGTGTCAGAAGCAATTGGAAAGAAGATCCTCTCGACAATCCTAATGAGGCATTGATTCATACCGGGATAACTTCTATTGAGGCCGCCATTCGTCAGTATGTGCAGAAATACGCAAAGACAGCAAAAATCAAAAATATTGTTGATACTTTTGCGCATAAACTTGATGAGGTGGGTTGCTTTGAAAAAACCAAGCGTGAACTGGCGAAAAACCAAGAAGAAAGCGAACGTATTGTAAGACAGATCGAGTCAATAAAAAGAAAAGTTGATGATGCTAAGGCCGCAATAAAGTTTGAGAATAAGGTTGGGGATGCATTACTACAGGTTGAAGAAGATTCAAATAAAGTAGTAAAAGAAATAACCAGAAAATATCAGAATCGCATCACGGAGCAGCATGATTGCCTGAGAGGTAAGGAAATATCTATAGAGGATGCTGATGACGTTGTTGGGCAACTGAAGAAATTTGTCAAAGCGTTAGAGCCTGATTTTGAGGTGGAGTTAAATGAACTTATTCGAGAAAGCATTTTAAATACAAGCAATTCCCTTCTTTCTGAATATAAACAGAAACTGATTTCATTGACAGAGGAAATTGATATTGATGATATTGGCGGAATATCGATAGATCCTCTGAAATTGATGGGTGGCAGCATAGATCCAGAGATAAATAAATATATCGAGAAAAAAGAAATTGAGGATGGTGATGAATTCATCAAAAATAATGATAAAGCATGGTATAAACCTTGGACTTGGCTTCAAGAGAGTGGCTACTATCGGACTAAATACAAAACTGTTAGCTTTGTGAATGGTGGTGCATTAGCGCAAGAGTTTTTTTCACAAATAGAACAGGCTATGCGAGAAAATGGCAAAAATGCTTGTAAACATGCCAAATTACAATCGATAAAAATTGCGGAACAGTTTAAGGCTGAATTTAAACGTCTAGATGTTGTGTTAAAAAATAAACTTGCAGAGCTAGAAAACTACGCTACAGATAAAAAATTAGCGGAAGATCGCGTTAAGGAATCTGAGCTTAAACTTGCATGGCTTAAGCAAATTAATGTGAAAGTTGAATCAATTCTCGAAATCTAATAAGAGGAAACACTTGTGACTATAACAAATGCATTCAGAGACGCGGTTGAAAACGGTAATGTCATTGGTATCCGTATTATGCTTAAGGATAGTTTACTTGTTGATCTTTCATTCAATGAGTTCGAGGAAATGGAACGCATAGCATTATCAGATGTTTGCAATCTTTACGACAAGCATGATGGTTGTGAGTTACTCCTTAACGAGACTATGTGGGATGACAACTATATGAACGGGTTGATGGTAGATGTTGTCGATAATTTCTCTCGAGAACGGGTTGCGCATCTCAAAAAAGTAGTTCGTAAATTGCGACCAGTTCCTGCGACAACGCCATCAACTATCTCTTCAGTACAACAACATAGAGAAAATTCACAACCGAAATATCACGGCTCTCGATATCGTAGTTATCAAGAGCAGAAAGCTTGCGATCAACGGAGTGGTTTATATCGTGAAGCCAAAATAGCGGGTGGGGCAGTCATTGGTGCAGTTGTCGGGAGTGTAGTTGCAACGCCAGTGATAGGTGCAGCGGTAGGTGCAGTGGTGGGTGGGGTAATTGTCGCTGCAGCAACGAAAGGGGCTCATTAAGATGAGTGATTATACAAATCTGTCTGAAAATTCTTTAAAAAAAGAGTTAACTGACTATAACGAAAATATACCTGCGGCCATACCGGAAAGTAATGTGCCAGGTTTTGATTTGCTTCGGAGACAACTCGCTGAAGCAAGTTTACTTGTAGGTGATATTGTTTTAAAAAATTATCTTTTGCGATTGTCAGAGTTTAATGTTATTCCTCTTGATGATAGCTTGAAAAAAATAAGTGACATACGTTTATTCAAGATAAACGAAATAGTTTACCAAAATGACGAATATTCTACGTATAAGTTTGCCTCTGTATTCAATTCAGTACAGAATCTGAATTGTGGTGTGTTTATTATCGCTGATAGCGATGGAAAGAAAACTGATTTTTATATGGGGGTCCGAACGCTCGATAATAAACGTACGACTAAATCACTTAAAGATACATTAAGAAACGCTTTGGTCGGACAGTTTCCCGGTGTAAAAACGAAAGATTTGCTCGACCCTGAAGCTGAAGATTTTCTCTTAAATATTCCTTCGAAAAATATTGCAACGGTTTCTTGTGTTGCCAAAAATAAAGATGATGAGTTCAATGATAACCAAAAGTTTATTCAAGGTCTTGAGAAACTGGCGATTTCGATGCAAGGGCAGCGTTACACCGTCATAGTTTTGGCAAAAAGTACGCCTGCAGAACAATTGACTGAAACACGCCGAGCTTACGAATCCATCTACACACAGCTTTCTCCATTTACTAATATCCAGTTAAGCTATGGTACTAATACCGCGTTAAATATTTCTGATGCGTTTTCGAGCGGAATAACGACAGGCACATCACATTCGTTTAGTCAGTCTACTCAGACCGGATCAAGTTACTCGAAAGGTTCAACTACAAACGAGTCAGAAACAAAGACAGATACGAAAGAAATGCTTGCTAAGGGCATTGGCTCAGCTTTGCTGGGTGTTGCCAGTATTGTGACGGCCCCATTGACTGGCGGGGCTAGCCTTGTTGCAGCTGGTGGGATAATGGCTGGTCAAATTGGATTAAGTGCTATAAACCCAAAATCTGTAACTAGGGGTACAGGAACAAACGAAAACTATACCAAAAGCACTTCCGAAACAACGAGTGAGTCAGATTCCATCAGTGAAAGTAAGAGTGAAAACCAGACTCATACCAAAGGTGTAACTTTAGGCTCTTCCGATAATATTCAGCTTACTATGCAAAATAAATCGCTTATTAATACACTTGAGCGTATTGATTTGCAGTTGAAGCGTATGGACGAATGCGAAAGCCTCGGTATGTGGGAGTGTGCAGCCTATTTTTTATCAGATAGTCAAGAAACCGTTGAAATGGCCGCCGGTACGTATAAAGCTCTGATGAAAGGTGAAAAGTCTGGTGTCGAAACATCAGCAGTTAACTTTTGGGGGCGAGATAACATCAAACAACGACCGTTACTTCATGCGTATATCACTAATTTCATACACCCTGTTTTCGAGTATCGATCAGCATCTACTCTTGTACCAATCATGGCATCATCGCTGGTTAGTGGAAATGAATTGGCGATACAAATGGGTTTGCCAAGAAAATCAGTATGTGGTTTTCCTGTAATTGAACACGCTGATTTTGGTAAAGAGGTGATCAAGTACAATCAACAAGACAGCTCAAGCAGCTTCATTGTTGGTAAAGTGTTTAGCATGGGGCGAGAAAGTGATACCGAGGTGCGGCTTGATCGTGATTCATTGACCATGCATACATTCATCTCCGGTTCGACTGGCGCAGGAAAGAGCAATGCGATATATGAAATTCTCAATCAGTTGAGAAACGTATACGGAACTAAATTTTTGGTTGTTGAACCTGCAAAAGGTGAGTATAAAAATATATTTGGGCAGTTTTCTGATGTGCACGTATATGGAACTAACCCCAAAAAAAATAGCATGCTAAGAATAAACCCATTTCGCTTTCCTGCAGATATCCATGTGCTTGAGCACTTGGATAGACTTGTTGAACTGTTTAACGTTTGTTGGCCAATGTATGCGGCTATGCCTGCCATTTTGAAAGAGGCAATGGAAAGGGCTTATATCGCCACTGGTTGGAATATCATCGCTTCCGAAAATTCCAGGGGGGCTCTTTTCCCTAACTTTTCAGATTTATTAGAGCAAATAGAAAATGTTCTGGACGAGTCAAAATACTCTTCTGATAGCAAAGGTGATTATTCTGGTGCGCTTTGTACTCGAGTTCGTTCGCTCACGAATGGATTGAATGGACTTATTTTCTGTAGCGATGATTTGAGTGATAGAGATCTGTTCGACAAAAATGTAATCGTTGACTTAAGTAGAGTGGGGTCAACTGAAACTAAGTCTCTTATCATGGGTATGCTCGTCATAAAGCTGAATGAATATCGGATGACCTCGGGCAAGATAAATAGTCCACTTTCGCATGTTACTGTACTAGAGGAGGCTCATAACCTACTCAAGCGAACATCGACAGAACAATCTTCTGAAGGCTCTAACTTGCTTGGTAAGTCAGTAGAATTAATTGCAAATTCTATTGCTGAAATGCGTACGTATGGCGAAGGATTTATCATAGCCGATCAGTCACCTGGACTATTGGATTTGTCAGTTATTCGCAATACCAATACAAAAATTATTTTCCGTTTACCAGAACAAAGTGACAGAGAACTGGTTGGTTTAGCAGCAAGCCTTAATGATGAACAAATAAAGGAACTTTCAAGGCTTGAACGGGGTGTTGCAGCAATTTATCAAAACGACTGGGTTGAACCAGTTTTGGTGAAAGTAAGCAAATGTGAAATTGATGCCAAACATTACAACTGTGTATCAGATCTGACATTGATTGATGTGAAAAAGGTCTGGCAGCAATTGGTTTACTTCTTGATACAAGGGCGGATTCGGGAACGATTAGAGTTTGATGTGACTGAAATCGAGCGTAGTTTGGAATCGTTACAGATCACATCTAATCATCGTGATTTTATTGAAGAGCAAATCGCTGAATACAGAACAGACGGAAAATTGTCATTATGGAGCGAAGAAAACTTCAAAAAACTTGCTCGAAGATTATCAGCCTTGCTAGGCGTTCGTAGTCGTGTCGAAAAAGCTGTCATTACCGCCACGAGTAATTATGAGTTAACTGAAAAGCTATCTAGTGTGGTGAAATCTTTCATTCCTATAGCGTCAGAGCAACTTATGTTCACATTGGCTCAATGTTTTATGAAGGATTTCAGTCTTGGGGAGGTTGAGACTGAAATGCGTGAAAAAATATATAAACAGTGGATCGATGATGTCATGGATAGGAGTGTCAAGATATGAGTCCAACTGTATTAAAAGACGTTGCGGATATTAGGGTTACTCGATTTTCAGAGTGTAATCTTGGTAAGCTCAGTGATGGAAAGATTTTTTATAAACCGTTAAGTGACTATGATAAACCATTAGGCGCAGCCTGTGATAACGTCAAGCATTGCCCTGTCGATAATAAATCAGATGGCAAAGAAAACAATGGGCGATGGGATGGGGAACGGGGAGATTCAAAATGGATTCCAAATCCTGACTACATACCACAAAAAGCAAATGCCGCTGAAAAAACCTGGGGTGAAATACTTGAAAAATATGATATCGATGGAATTCGATTCAAAGATGGTGAACCAGATTTCAGCGAAATAAGTAAGGGTGATGTTGAAATAGAACCATTTTCCGACAGCCGTTCAGATAATTTTGATAAGGCTGACATTGAGTTAGCAAAGCAAAAAGGCTGTTCTCCAGAAGATGTTGCAAAATGGAGGAAGGAGAATGGATATACTTGGCATGAGTGTAAAGATATGAAAACAATGCAGAAAGTTCCAAGTGAAGTTCATAACAATATCCCGCACAGTGGCGGAATATCAGAGGCCAAGAAAGGAACAGGTGTATGATAATCAATAACGCTATTTTTGGAGAGTTAACATTTAATACTGGCTGGAAGAGTAAAACGGTCATTAGCTTGTTTGGTGTCGATTATGATGTTGTCGTTAAAATAAAGGCATATTTTGAAGCAGATGGCATTACAACAGAGCAAGAAATTGCTATCGCTGGTTTTGCTAAAAATAAATTAGTGCAACTGGATGCCATTGAGCAAGCGCTTAATGATTATGCTAATGGCGATTCTTTGAATTTGTTCGTTCCTCGGGTGTTATTGTTTAACCGAGATGGCAGTTATGCTTTACTTCTTGACGATAGTCGTGATGTGGAAGATGGAATCGCTGTGACGATCGCACCTAATATATCTGTTGTTTCACAGAACGAATATCTATAAAAAGTTTAATTTATTGGTTCATTTGTGCAGTTTGTACAGATCTAGGGAAGGTGCGAACAAGTCCCTGATATGAGATCATGTTTGTCATCTGGAGCCATGGAACAGGGTTCATCATGAGTCATCAACTTACCTTCGCCGACAGTGAATTCAGCAGTAAGCGCCGTCAGACCAGAAAAGAGATTTTCTTGTCCCGCATGGAGCAGATTCTGCCATGGCAAAACATGGTGGAAGTCATCGAGCCGTTTTACCCCAAGGCTGGTAATGGCCGGCGACCTTATCCGCTGGAAACCATGCTACGCATTCACTGCATGCAGCATTGGTACAACCTGAGCGATGGCGCGATGGAAGATGCTCTGTACGAAATCGCCTCCATGCGTCTGTTTGCCCGGTTATCCCTGGATAGCGCCTTGCCGGACCGCACCACCATCATGAATTTCCGCCACCTGCTGGAGCAGCATCAACTGGCCCGCCAATTGTTCAAGACCATCAATCGCTGGCTGGCCGAAGCAGGCGTCATGATGACTCAAGGCACCTTGGTCGATGCCACCATCATTGAGGCACCCAGCTCGACCAAGAACAAAGAGCAGCAACGCGATCCGCAGATGCATCAGACCAAGAAAGGCAATCAGTGGCACTTTGGCATGAAGGCCCACATTGGTGTCGATGCCAAGAGTGGCCTGACCCACAGCCTAGTCACCACCGCGGCCAACGAGCATGACCTCAATCAGCTGGGTAATCTGCTGCATGGAGAGGAGCAATTTGTCTCAGCCGATGCCGGCTACCAAGGGGCGCCACAGCGCGAGGAGCTGGCTGAGGTGGATGTGGACTGGCTGATCGCCGAGCGCCCCGGCAAGGTAAGAACCTTGAAACAGCATCCACGAAAGAACAAAACGGCCATCAACATCGAATACATGAAAGCCAGCATCCGGGCCAAGGTGGAGCACCCATTTCGCATCATCAAGCGACAGTTCGGCTTCGTGAAAGCCAGATACAAGGGGTTGCTGAAAAACGATAACCAACTGGCGATGTTATTCACGCTGGCCAACCTGTTTCGGGCGGACCAAATGATACGTCAGTGGGAGAGATCTCACTAAAAACTGGGAATAGCGCCTTAAATGGCGAAGAAACGGTCTAAATAGGCTGATTCAAGGCATTTACGGGAGAAAAAATCGGCTCAAACATGAAGAAATGAAATGACTGAGTCAGCCGAGAAGAATTTCCCCGCTTATTCGCACCTTCCCTAGGGAAGGTGCGAACAAGTCCCTGATATGAGATCATGTTTGTCATCTGGAGCCATGGAACAGGGTTCATCATGAGTCATCAACTTACCTTCGCCGACAGTGAATTCAGCAGTAAGCGCCGTCAGACCAGAAAAGAGATTTTCTTGTCCCGCATGGAGCAGATTCTGCCATGGCAAAACATGGTGGAAGTCATCG
The DNA here is from genome assembly GCF_014168615.1 of Aeromonas sp. WP2-W18-CRE-05. NCBI lineage: Bacteria > Pseudomonadati > Pseudomonadota > Gammaproteobacteria > Aeromonadales > Aeromonadaceae > Aeromonas > Aeromonas sp. WP2-W18-CRE-05. The sequence goes on from NZ_AP021917.1 coordinate 2,221,332, forward strand.
AGCCGTTTTACCCCAAGGCTGGTAATGGCCGGCGACCTTATCCGCTGGAAACCATGCTACGCATTCACTGCATGCAGCATTGGTACAACCTGAGCGATGGCGCGATGGAAGATGCTCTGTACGAAATCGCCTCCATGCGTCTGTTTGCCCGATTATCCCTGGATAGCGCCTTGCCGGACCGCACCACCATCATGAATTTCCGCCACCTGCTGGAGCAGCATCAACTGGCCCGCCAATTGTTCAAGACCATCAATCGCTGGCTGGCCGAAGCAGGCGTCATGATGACTCAAGGCACCTTGGTCGATGCCACCATCATTGAGGCTCCCAGCTCGACCAAGAACAAAGAGCAGCAACGCGATCCGGAGATGCATCAGACCAAGAAAGGCAATCAGTGGCACTTTGGCATGAAGGCCCACATTGGTGTCGATGCCAAGAGTGGCCTGACCCACAGCCTAGTCACCACCGCGGCCAACGAGCATGACCTCAATCAGCTGGGTAATCTGCTGCATGGAGAGGAGCAATTTGTCTCAGCCGATGCCGGCTACCAAGGGGCGCCACAGCGTGAGGAGCTGGCCGAGGTGGATGTGGACTGGCTGATCGCCGAGCGCCCCGGCAAGGTAAGAACCTTGAAACAGCATCCACGCAAGAACAAAACGGCCATCAACATCGAATACATGAAAGCCAGCATCCGGGCCAAGGTGGAGCACCCATTTCGCATCATCAAGCGACAGTTCGGCTTCGTGAAAGCCAGATACAAGGGGTTGCTGAAAAACGATAACCAACTGGCGATGTTATTCACGCTGGCCAACCTGTTTCGGGCGGACCAAATGATACGTCAGTGGGAGAGATCTCACTAAAAACTGGGAATAACGCCTTAAATGGCGAAGAAACGGTCTAAATAGGCTGATTCAAGGCATTTACGGGAGAAAAAACGGCTCAAACATGAAGAAGTGAAATGACTGAGTCAGCCGAGAAGAATTTCCCCGCTTATTCGCACCTTCCCTAGAAATAGATACCTCAGACAACCGGAAGACCATGTCAACGCGGATCATGGGCTTCAAAGCAGGTGTTGAGGCAGGAAAATGCATAGACAGGATCTTGAGGGAGACAGTGAAAGGCTCGTTGCGTTGGCCAGGCACCATGGCGAAGTACTGTGAGCCTTTGCACTCTGTGCATCACCCGAAAGAAAGCTCACCTGGGGCCAACCATGCCCGGGTGTTCGACTGGAAGCAGCGGATACGCGCGGCCCTAGGCTGATTGCAGAATACACCGCAGTTCGGCTGCGATACATCTTGTCGCGCACTGCGTGCAGCCTCCCCGAAACTGCCCGGAGCCGTGCCAAGGCGATATAGGCCCCTTGGGAGTCGGCAAGACGCATCTGGCCATCGCACTGCGCTATCGCACTGCGCTATCGGGCGGCGCAGTGCGGCATCAAGACCCGCTTCATCACTGCGGCCGACCTTGGTGCTGCAACTGGGCGCGGACCAGCGTAACCGTCCGGGCATCCCGGCTGGCTTGACCCCGCCAAGCTAAGAGATGGTGGCAGTTCGTGGATGCCGTTTCCCGGGTGCACGCGATCCGAGACCACGCGATCAAGCAGGAAAACGAGCACCTGGGCTTGCCTGACTGACCGCAGGCCGGCGACGACAAGGTGGAAAAGTTCGGCGTGTGGCTCTGGCGGCAACGATCCCGCTAAGGGCGGACGGTGCTTGAGCTGTTGAACGTAAGCGTGCGGGCAAACCGTCTTGCGCGACTATGCCGGATGCCACCTATGCGGCAGCAGCTCTGCAATCTCACTCGCCCGCTGCGTCGGCAACCGTGTCAGCACATCCTTGAGATAGGCATACGGATCGTGCCCATTATTACGGGCCGACTGGATCAAACTCATGATCGCAGCAGCGCACTTGAGCATGCGATCCCGCGCCGAGCATTTGAGAAGGCAACGGGATGAACGCTGGCTGGATAGCCGTGGTTTTCTGGGTATGCAGCCGAATCCATTTGTGGACGAGGTTGGCATTGAGGCTGTAGCCCAAGGCGATGTTTGCGATGGAGGCACCGGGTTCAGAACACTCCTGAATGACCTGGGCCTTGAAAGATTTGCTGTAGGTACGGCGCTGAGGGGGCATGGAAAATCCGCTTGATGGGCCATGGCCTTCGGCGGCGGTGTCGGGAAGGTGTGTTGGCCGGACGGATACTGTTGAACTACGCTGTCTGGGGCAACGGAAGTGTTTCGGCCCGACTCTGGAACGCGATCCGCAGCGACGACTGGGCAATTCCGCACGTTGGCCTGAGCAGCCTCGGGGAAAGCGTCGGCTGGGCGCGCCCAGACGAGTTTCCGCCAAGGAACATGCAGACGAGCAAGGGGCTGCGGGCACTCGGCTACAACGTGAGGATCGGTGTTTGATCGAGGCGCCTGTGGCACACGCAGGCTGACGAGCCAGGCGCTGTCCATGGCCTGATCAGGCCGCCCCGCTGCGCCTTGCCTGAGCAGTTGACCTGCATCAATGGGGCGGGAGATCGCTGTACATTGACTCTTGAAATTTGTCCTGGTAAGCGCAATATCTTGCAAAGTCTTGCAAGGATTTCCTTGGCCGGAACCGCAAAGCGACGCGATTGGAGAGGGTGAGATGAAAGCGCACCTACAGGTGATTTTCACGCTCGATGAATTGGCTGCGTACTTGAAAGTCGGCAAGCTGACGCTTTATCGGCTCGCCGCGCCCGGGGAAATTCCGGCTTTCAAGGTGGGCGGGACGTGGCGGTTTCGTCAAAGTGAAATCGATCAGTGGATCAATGATCAGACCCGAGCCGGAGCAAAGAAGGAGGTGATGCGCAAGCGTGAACAGCAGAAGTCATCCGAGCAGCCCGTGTCGCCTGGGCGCACTGCCCGTCGCAGCAGGCAAAGGGCTTGAGTAACTCGTTTTTCAATTTTTCTGGAGGTATGACATGGACATCGATTTCAAGAAGTTGGCTCCCTGGAACTGGTTCAAGAACGAGCAGCAAGAGCAGCAGACCGCCTCTTCCCTGCCGGTGCAGCGCAATGACCTGCCAGCGGCGAGCGGGCCAGTCAGCCCGATCCTGCAACTGCATCGCGAGATCGACCGGCTGTTCGATGACGCGTTCCGGGGCTTCGGTTTTCCGGCGCTGGCCATGCCGCGGCTGCCATCCGATTGGTCGGGCATGCTGAAGCCGGCCCTGGACATCCAGGAAACCGACAAGCAGTACAAGATTGCCCTGGAAGTGCCCGGTGTCGAGGAAAAGGACATCCAGATCACCCTCGACAACGACGTGCTGGTGGTGCGTGGCGAGAAGCGCCAGGAACAGGAGAAGAAGGAAGGTGGCTTCCACCGTGTGGAGCGCACCTACGGCAGCTTTCACCGCGCCTTGAACCTGCCTGACGACGCCAATCAGGATTCGATCAAGGCATCGTTCAAGAACGGGGTGCTCACGGTCACGATCGACAAGCGCGAGGTCAGCGCGCCGAAGCAGGGACGTTCGATCCCGATCAACAGCTGACGTCGCCGGCTCGTTCGTCACAAGAAAAACCCGGTACGAGACGAGGTGTCGCGGCTCGCGATGCCTCGTCGCCTCAACCTTGTCAACCTTCTCAGGAGCATCAGCATGGCCAGAAAACAATGCCAGGTCTGCGGCCAACCCGCCACCGTGCGGGTGGAAGCCAATCTCAACGGGCGTCACAGCACCATGCTGTTGTGCGACGACCATTACCGCCAACTGGTGCGCCAGCAAAAGCGCACCGTCTCGCCGCTGGAAGCCTTGTTCGGCTCGCGCAGCGGCCTGTTCGAGGACTTCCTCGGCAGTGACTTCTTCCGCATCGGCGACGACGCGACGCCCTTTGCCGCCGATACCGATGACGTGGTCGATGCCGTGTTTGGCGAACCCGCCGCCGCAGGTTCGGGTGCACCGCGCCGGCGCGGCAGTGGGCTGGCCAGCCGCATCAGCGAACAGTCGGAAGCCCTGCTGCAAGAGGCCGCCAAACACGCTGCCGAATTTGGCCGCTCCGAGGTGGATACCGAACATCTGCTGCTGGCGCTGGCCGACAGCGACGTGGTCAAGACCATCCTGGGTCAGTTCAAAATCAAGGTCGATGACCTCAAGCGGCAGATCGAGTCCGAGGCCAAGCGCGGGGACAAGCCGTTCGAGGGCGAGATCGGCGTGTCGCCGCGCGTGAAGGATGCGCTCAGCCGCGCCTTCGTGGCCTCCAATGAACTCGGCCATTCCTATGTCGGTCCGGAGCATTTCCTGATCGGTCTGACCGAGGAAGGCGAAGGGCTGGCCGCCAACCTGCTACGCCGCTACGGCCTGACGCCGCAGGCGCTGCGCCAACAGGTCAGCAAGGTGGTCGGCAAAGGCGCCGAGGATGGCCGCGCCGAGACGCCGACCAACACGCCAGAACTCGACAAGTATTCGCGCGACCTCACCAAGATGGCGCGCGAGGGCAAGCTCGATCCGGTCATCGGCCGTGCGCAGGAGATCGAGACCACCATCGAGGTGCTGGCCCGGCGCAAGAAAAACAACCCGGTGTTGATCGGTGAGCCCGGCGTCGGCAAGACCGCCATTGTCGAAGGACTGGCGCAGCGGATGGTCGCCGGCGAAGTGCCCGAGACGCTGCGCGACAAGCGTCTGGTGGAACTCAACATCAACGCCATGGTGGCCGGCGCCAAGTATCGCGGCGAGTTCGAGGAGCGCGTGCAGAAGGTGCTCAAGGAAGTGACCGAGCACCAGGGCGAGATGATTCTCTTCATCGATGAAGTGCACACCATCGTCGGTGCCGGCCAGGGTGGTGGCGAAGGCGGGCTGGACGTGGCCAACGTGTTCAAGCCGATGATGGCGCGCGGCGAGCTGAACCTGATCGGCGCCACCACGCTCAACGAGTATCAGAAGTACATCGAGAAGGACGCCGCGCTGGAGCGTCGTTTCCAGCCGGTGATGGTGCCCGAGCCGACGGTAGCGCAGACCATGATGATCCTGCGCGGCCTGCGCGACACCTTCGAGGCGCACCACAAGGTCAGCATCACCGAGGATGCGATCATCGCCGCCGCCGAGTTGTCGGACCGCTACATCACCGCGCGCTTTTTGCCTGACAAGGCCATCGACCTGCTTGACCAGGCGGCCGCACGCGTGAAGCTGTCGGCCACGGCTCGCCCAGTGGCCGTACAAGAGCTGGAGTCCGAACTGCACCAGTTGCGGCGTGAGCAGGACTACATGGCCTCGCGCAAGCAGTACGACAAGGCCGCCGAGCTGGGCAAGCGCATCGAGGCAAAAGAGGCCGAACTCAAGAAGCTCATCGAAGATTGGGAGCGCGAGCGCGCCTCGGGCAGCGCCGAAGTCAAGGCCGAGCATGTCGCGCAGATCGTCTCGCGCCTGACCGGCATTCCGGTCAACGAGCTGACGGTGGAAGAACGCGAGAAGCTGTTGCATCTGGAACAGCGGCTGCACGAGCGCCTGGTGGGCCAGGACGAAGCGGTGCGCGCGGTGGCCGATGCCGTGCGGTTGTCGCGCGCGGGGCTGCGCGAAGGCGGCAAGCCGGTGGCGACTTTTCTGTTCCTCGGGCCGACCGGCGTGGGCAAGACCGAGCTCGCCAAGGCGCTGGCCGAGTCCATCTATGGCGATGAAGGTGCGCTGCTGCGCATCGACATGTCCGAGTACGGGGAACGCCATACCGTGGCACGCCTGGTGGGCGCGCCTCCGGGTTATGTGGGCTATGACGAGGGCGGCCAGCTCACCGAGAAGGTGCGTCGCAAGCCCTACAGCGTGTTGCTGCTGGACGAGATCGAGAAGGCTCACCCCGACGTCTACAACATCCTGCTGCAGGTGTTCGACGACGGGCGGCTCACCGACGGCAAGGGCCGGGTGGTGGATTTCACCAATACCATCATCATCGCCACCTCGAACTTGGGCTCGGACATCATCCAGCGTCGGCTGAAGGCCCGTAGCGCCGCCGGCGAGGAATACGAGAAGACCAAGTCCGAGGTGATGGACGTGCTGCGCGGACACTTCCGCCCCGAGTTCATCAACCGCATCGACGAGATCATCGTCTTCCATGCGCTGGGCAAGGAGGAGATCCGCCATATCGTCGGCCTGCAGCTCGATCGTGTGGCCCGCAACGCCGCCAGCCAGGGCGTGACGCTGACCTTCGATCAGACCTTGATCGACCACTTCGCGGAGGAAGGCTACAAGCCCGAGTTCGGCGCGCGTGAGCTCAAGCGGTTGATCCGCAGCGAGCTGGAGACGGCACTAGCGCGCGAGATGCTGGGTGGCGGTATCGGCAAGGGCGATCACGCCAGCGCCCGCTGGGACGACAAGGCCGAACGGGTGGTGTTCGAACGCCATGAGTCACCGCAGACTCCGGCCGAGCCAGAGCAGCCGGATGCCGCGAAGGCGGCCGAGGCGCCGCATGGCGACGCGGGTAAGGGCTCTCGCAAGAAGAAGTCGGCGAGCGACGCGTCTTAATGTTGGGAGAGGCTGCCGTGTCCGATCCCATCGGCCTGGCATGGGCAGCCTCCCTGGCCTCGATCGCGGTGGCGGTCGTGGCCGCGGGTCACGCGGTCGTCTACAAGCGTGATCCGCGGTCGGCCACGCCGTGGGGGCTGCTCATCAGCGGCGGCACTGCCCTCCCGCTCGCTGGCCATCCGTTTGCGTGACGGCGCAGCCCGTCTGTTCACCTGATGGCGACTCGACTTTCGAGGAACACGGCCCATGGAAAAAAAGAATCAATGGAATACCGGCTACTGGATCGTTGCCCTCCTGCTGTTGTTGAGTTTGCAGAGCTACTGGCAGACGGCGAAAACCGTCGAGCCGGTGCCCTACAGCGAGTTCGAGAAGGCGCTGGCCGAGGGTCGCGTCGCCGAAGTGCTGGTGTCGGACCGCACGGTCACCGGGCGCCTGAAATCGCCGGACAGCCGGGGCAAGACCACTATCGTGGCCACCCGTGTCGAACCCGACCTGGCCGAGCGGCTGTCCAAGTACGACGTGCCCTATGCGCGGGTGGTGGAAAGCACTTGGCTGCGTGATGTGCTGTCCTGGATTCTGCCGGCGGTGGCCTTCTTCGGCGTCTGGTTCTTCCTGTTCCGCCGCTTCGCCGAGAAGCAGGGCATGGGTGGCTTCCTGAGCATCGGCAAGAGCCGTGCCAAGGTATTCATGGAGAAGAACACTGGCGTGACCTTTGCCGATGTCGCTGGCGTCGATGAAGCCAAGGCGGAGTTGGTTGAGATCGTCGATTTCCTCAAGAATCCGCAGGAGTATGGACGGCTCGGGGCGCGCATTCCCAAGGGCGTGTTGCTGGTCGGCCCACCGGGCACCGGCAAGACATTGCTGGCCAAGGCTGTTGCCGGCGAGGCGGCGGTGCCCTTCTTCTCCATCTCCGGATCAGAGTTTGTCGAGATGTTCGTCGGCGTGGGTGCGGCCCGTGTGCGCGACCTGTTCGAGCAGGCCCGCGGGCAGGCGCCGGCCATCATCTTCATCGACGAGCTCGATGCGCTGGGCCGCGCGCGCGGCGTCGGCGGCCCCATCGGCGGCCACGACGAGCGCGAGCAGACCCTCAACCAGCTGCTCACGGAGATGGACGGCTTCGACAGCTCGGTCGGGCTGATCATCCTCGCCGCCACCAACCGCCCCGAAATTCTCGACCAGGCGCTGCTGCGCGCCGGTCGCTTCGACCGTCAGGTGCTGGTGGACCGTCCCGACAAGAAAGGTCGCCTGGATATCCTGAAGGTCCATGTCAAGAAGATCACCCTGGCCCACGGTGTAGATCTGGAACAGGTGGCGGCGCTGACCACCGGCTTTTCCGGCGCTGATCTGGCCAATCTCGTGAACGAAGCAGCGCTGAACGCGACGCGGCGCAAGGCGCAGGCTGTGGAACTGCAAGACTTCACCGCCGCCATCGAGCGCATCGTGGCCGGCCTGGAAAGGAAGAACCGTGTGCTCAATCCGAAGGAGCGGGAAACCGTGGCCTATCACGAGATGGGGCATGCGCTGGTGGCGATGGCGCTGCCCGGCACCGATCCGGTACACAAGATTTCAATCGTTCCGCGTGGCATCGGTGCACTCGGCTACACCCTGCAGCGGCCCATCGAAGACCGATTTCTGATGACACGTGCCGACCTGGAGCACAAAATCGCCGTGCTCCTGGGAGGGCGCGCGGCTGAGAAGCTCGTGTTTGGCGAGCTGTCCACAGGGGCTTCAGACGATCTCGCGCGGGCCACCGACATCGCCCGCGACATGATTACGCGCTTCGGCATGGATGAGGGCTTGGGGTACGTTGCTTTTGAGGCACAGAGGCCGCGTTTTCTTGATGCGCCTGAACTGGTACAGGGTGGCTGCCGGGTAGCCGAATCGACTCAGACACGCATCGACCAAGCCATCCGTGACATCGTGATGGGTGTGTTTGATCGTGCATACCGAATTCTCGAAATTAACCGAGAAGTGCTGGAGCGGTGCGCGCGCGAACTGCTCGCACGGGAAACGCTGGATGAATACAGCATCCGGCAACTGACGCAAGGGCTACAGCTCGAATCCCCATGTCACAGCGGCCCAACTGCCGGAGCCATTACTTCCTCTGTGTCCCAAGGAGCCACCTCATGAGTGACAGCATTCATATCGTCTGCCCACACTGCCAATCCATCAATCGCGTGCCAGCCAACAAGTTGGCAGAGAAGCCCAATTGCGGGCGGTGCCAGCACCCGCTGTTCACCGGAGAGCCCATTGATCTGACCACAGCGACCTTCGCCCGTCATCTGGAGCGCAGTAACCTGCCGCTGCTGGTTGACTTTTGGGCGCCGTGGTGCGGACCGTGCAAGATGATGGCGCCGCAGTTCGAGCAGGCAGCCTCCCTGCTTGAACCCAAGGTGAGGTTGGCCAAGGTAAATACCGAGGCCGAGCCTCACCTGGCCGCCCAGTTCGGTATTCGCAGCATTCCAACCCTGATTTTGTTCCGAGGGGGACATGAGGTTGCACGTCAGGCGGGCGCCATGGGCGCGCAGGACATTATGCGCTGGGTGACATCCCGCTTGCCGCAATGACCCGGCGCGAACCACCCTGCTTATCAGTTGTTCGATCCTTGAAGAGAGTGCGTAGCCGCGATGCATAGAGACCCTAACCACACAATCTTTGACGAAATGCGCTCCGAGTTGCAGAAACTTTGGAACCTCTGTTTCACCCATAAGGAGCGTCACCTTTGAACGAGACGCCTCAAACCTCAGCCCGACACTGTGACCAGATTAACCAGAATGCCCATTCTGGCAGTTGGCATCTCGATCTTGGCTCGCAACTCCTCACTTGCTCCGATGAAGCCTGCCGCGTGCTCGGCCTGGATGTTGGTGCGCCAATAGCCTTCGAGCGATTCCTGCAGTGCATTCACCCTGAAGACCGCCCCCTCTTCGATAGGGCATGGGATGCTGCCATGTGCGGAAAGTCCCTTGATCTGCGGTGTCGCATCGTCAGCGGAGGGCAGGTTCGCTGGATACACCTGCGGGCAACATTCAAGGGCGACGCCTCTGGTCGACCCAGAGCGGCAGACGGGACGGTAGAGGACATCACCGATCTCAAGAGGGTCGAGCAGGCGCTGAACGCTATGCGCCGACAGCGAGAAGAGTTGGCCAGCCACGTTCCCGGTATGCTTTACCAATACCGTCTTCGTCCGGACGGCAGCTCGCACTTCCCTTATGCCAGCGCGAGGATACAGGAAATATACGGGGTTGCACCGGAGGATGTTGTTGAAGATGCCACGCCTGCGTTCGCTGCGCTCCATCCTGAAGACCGCGACCGTGTGCATGAAACCATACGGGCGTCGGGGCAGTCACTCGCGCTTTGGCATGACGAGTACCGAGTGCAGTTTCCAGACGGTCGGGTGATCTGGGTCGAAGGCGAGGCGTCGCCTGAAGCCATGCCTGATGGGAGCATCCTCTGGCACGGCTATATCCATGATGTCACCTCACGCAGAATATCCGCGGAAGAGCTTCGCCTTGCGGCTAAAGTTTTTGAGCACGCAGGAGAGGGCATCCTCGTTACCGACGCTCAAGGCCACATAGTCAACGTCAATTGGGCGTTTTCCGTGATCACTGGTTATGCGCGGGAGGAAGTAATGGGTCAGACACCTCGTCTGCTCGAGTCCGATCGCTATGACGATGAGTTCTATCAGACCGTTTGGCAGGCTCTGCGTGAGCACGACTATTGGCACGGAGAGCTCTGGTGCCGACGCAAGAACGGCAGTCAGTTTGCCGCGCTGCTGACGATCAGTGCAGTCCCGGATACGCGGGGCAATATCGAGCATTACGCAGCCATGTTTTCCGACATCACAGGGCTGAAGGAGAACCAGCAACAGCTTGAACGCGTTGCTCATTACGACCTGCTCACCGGCTTGCCCAATCGACTATTGCTTGGAGACCGCCTTAAGCAGGCCATTCGTCAGACACGTCGGCGTGGCATGCACCTGGCGGTTGTCTTCATCGATCTGGATGAATTCAAGAAGGTCAACGACCAGCACGGCCACGGAGTCGGCGACAAATTGCTTTCCGTCCTGTCCAGGCGTATGGCGCAGGTGTTGCGCGAAGACGATACCTTGGCCCGTCTTGGTGGTGATGAGTTTGTCGCTATTCTGGTCGACCTGCCGGATATTTCCGTCAGCGTACCGATTCTCGATCGCCTGATCGAGGTGGCTGTACAGCCCGTACCGATTGGTGACGCACTGTGCGAGGTGAGCGCGAGTATCGGTGTGAGCTACTACCCGCAAGGCGAAGATATCGACGCCGACCAACTGCTGCGGCAGGCAGATCAGGCTATGTATCGTGCCAAGCAAGCCGGCAAGAATCGATATCACGTTTTCGATACGGAGAAGGATTGTACTCTGTGCACCCGTCACGAAGGATTTGACAGCATAAAGAATGCACTTGCCAATGGGCAGTTTCTGCTTTATTTCCAACCTAAGGTCAACATGCGCACCGGTGAGGTGCTGGGCGCCGAAGCCTTGATCCGCTGGCAACATCCGACGCGTGGCTTGTTATCTCCTGCCTCCTTCATACCCATCATTGAGAACCATCCGCTCGGGATTGACGTGGGGGAATGGACCATCGAGGCTGCGCTGACCCAGATCGAAGTTTGGCGCAAGGCCGGCCTTCATGTCCCGATCAGCGTGAATATCGGTGCGCGGCACTTGCTGCAACCGGACTTCATCATGCATCTACGGGGTATGTTGTCACGACATCCCGGCGCCCAGCCGCAAGACCTTGAACTGGAAATCCTCGAAACCCGCGCCGTGGAGGACTTCGTTCAAGTGTCTCAGTTGATGGCGCTGTGCGAGAGGATGGGATTGCGTTTTGCCCTCGACGATTTCGGCAGCGGCTATTCATCGCTGACCTATCTGAAGCGCCTGCCCGCGCACCTGCTCAAGATCGACCAAGGTTTTATACGCGGCATGCTCGAGGATCCGGACGATATCGCCATCCTCGATGCGCTACTGGCACTGGCAAGCTCGTTTGGCAGGAACTGCATCGCGGAGGGAGTCGAATCCATTCAGCATGGTGAAATGCTGCTGCGTATGGGATGCGAGTGGGGTCAGGGCTATGCCATCGGGCATCCGATGCCAGCGCATGAATTCGAGCAATGGCTACACACCTGGCAGGTACCCTTATCCTGGAAGGGATTCAAACCTGACAGTCGCTCCGCGCTGCCCGTGCCGTTCACATACGCCGACCACCGGGTCTGGATTTCCCAGATGATCGACTATCTGTCAGGCAAGGCCCAAGTGCCCCCTCAATCCGAAACACTCCAATACTGGCGGGATCAAAGTGGCCGCCCTACGTTCTTCGGCAAGGATCCTGATGATCAGGTCGATGTCCTGCATCAGAGCATCCAGCAGTTAGCGCACACCCTGAGTGAAATGAAAAATGCCGACCGTGTCGAGGCATTGAGGGCTGGCATCGACAAGTTGCAACGTTTGCAGGCGGATCTGCTGGGATTGCTGCCGCCAGACCAGAAGCCGAATTGATGCCATGCATGGAACAAAGGTTTGACGTGCAAGAGGCTGATCCACCCATCGGCGGCGCCACGGACGTGCAGGACGTTATGCGCTGGGTGGCTTCGCAATTGCCCCGGCAATCCAGGTGTAATCGAGTCGTCTTCTCGGACTCCCCGTTCCATTAACGTTTCATTGAAAGAGAGAGCAACGCTTATGCATAAAGAATCTGGCCACACGACCCTTGACGAGATGCGCTCCCAGTGGCGGTTGATGACGGTTTACGAGCGCTTCGAGCAGGTCGTCGCCCTCGTTCTGTCGGCGATAATTGCCGTCATCATCGTGGTGTCGCTGTTCCAGCTCATCGCCATCGTCTTCACGCTGCTGGTCCTCGATGCCTTCAATCCCCTGGATCACAAGGTATTCCAGAGTGTGTTCGGCATGATCATGACGCTCTTGATCGCGATGGAGTTCAAGCATTCCATCGTGCGCGTGGCGCTGCGTCGGGACAGCATCATCCAGGTCAAGACCGTGATCCTCATCGGCCTGATCGCGCTGGCACGCAAGTTCGTGGTCCTCGACCCCGACACGAGTCCCGCCAAAATCGCCGCGCTGGCAGGCGCCACACTGGCGCTTGGTACCACTTACTGGCTGCTGCGCGATCGCGACGACCGCGCCGCCGAGACATCTGAGCATGACCCGTCATCATCCCAGTGACCCGCGCGCGGCGTTGTTGCAACACCGCTGGCTCAACCGCCTGCAGACCGGGCTGTTGGTCCTGGCCCTGGTCGGGATCGCAGCCGCCGCAGGAAGCCTGCTGTTCGGGGAAAGCGGCCTGTGGCTCGCGCTGTTTGCCGTTGCAGGCACGCTGCTGCTGGAGCCGGCAGCCGCGTCGGCGCTGACCCTGCGCCTGTATCGCGCGCGGGCACTGCACCCGCACGAAGCCCCGGAAATTTGGGCTCTGTTGCGCGAGCTGTCCGCCCGTGCCGGTTTGCCCGCCACGCCGGTGCCGCACTACGTGCCCAGTGCCGTCGTCAACGCCTTCGCCACCGGCTCCAAGCAGCATGCATCGATCGCCCTCACCGATGGCCTGCTGCGCAACCTGAGTTCGCGCGAACTGGCGGGTGTGCTCGCGCACGAGGTCGCGCACATCGCTAATGAGGATCTGCGTGTCATGGGGCTGGCGGATTCCGTCAGTCGCCTCACGAGCCTGCTAGCGATGGTCGGACAGATCGCTATTGTGTTCAGCTTGCCCGCACTGCTGGCCGGCGCGGTGGCGGTCAATTGGCCTGGACTGCTTCTGCTGATCGCCTCGCCCCAGCTGGCCCTACTCGCACAGCTCGGCCTGTCTCGCGTGCGTGAGTTCGATGCTGACCGCCTCGCGGCGGAACTGACGGGCGACCCGCACGGGCTGGCGTCCGCGCTGGCGAAAATCGAGCGGGTCAGCCGCTCCTGGCGTGCCTGGCTGCGGCCGGGATGGGGCAATCCCGAGCCTTCCTGGTTGCGCACCCATCCGGCAACGCAAGATCGTATCTCACGCCTGCTGACGTTGGCGCCTGGACCCGTAACAGCCTTGCCGTTTCACGCGCCCCATTTCTTGCCGGAATCCGCTGTGACGCCGCGCCCGCCGCGCTGGCGCCCGAGCGGGCTATGGCGCTGATTGCCTATCAACAGGAGACTTCTCATGGCCTACCCTGACCCGTACCCACGCCCCGCACCGGATCCCTTCATCCGGCGCTGGCTCGTCATCACTGCGTGCGTTGCAGCACTCATGCTGTTCTGGCAGTTCCTGCCCGCCATCGAAGCCTGGTTCAGCCCGCGCCAAGCCGCTGAGCGCACCGTCACGCCGCGTGGCGATCTGGCCGCTGACGAACAGGCCACCATCGAACTGTTCGAAAAATCACGCGCCTCGGTGGTCTACATCACCACCGCGCAGCTGGTGCGCGACGTCTGGACGCGCAATGTCTTCTCCGTGCCGCGTGGCACCGGCTCGGGCTTCATCTGGGACGACGCCGGCCACGTCGTCACCAACTTCCACGTTATCCAGGGCGCGTCCGAAGCCACGGTCAAACTCGCCGATGGCCGCGACTACCAGGCCGCGCTGGTGGGGGCGAGCCCAGCGCACGACATCGCCGTGCTCAAGATCGGCGTCGGTTTCCAGCGCCCGCCCGCCGTTCCGGTCGGCACCAGCGCAGACCTCAAGGTGGGACAAAAGGTGTTCGCCATCGGCAACCCCTTCGGCCTGGATTGGACACTCACCACCGGCATCGTCTCGGCGCTTGACCGCACCCTTTCCGGCGACGCCAGTGGCCCGGCCATTGACCACCTGATCCAGACCGACGCCGCTATCAACCCCGGCAATTCCGGTGGCCCGCTGCTCGATTCGGCTGGGCGGCTGATCGGCATCAATACCGCCATCTACAGTCCGTCTGGCGCCTCGGCCGGCATCGGCTTTGCGGTGCCGGTCGATACCGTCATGCGCGTGGTGCCGCAACTCATAAAGACCGGCAAGTACATCCGTCCGGCGCTGGGCATCGAGGTGGATGAGCAGCTCAACGCGCGTCTGCAGGCGCTGACCGGCAGTAAGGGCGTATTCGTATTGCGCGTGACGCCGGGCTCGGCGGCGCACAGGGCCGGGCTCGTCGGCGTCGAGGTCACCGCAGGCGGCATCGTGCCCGGCGATCGCGTTATCAGCATCGACGGTATCGCCGTCGACGACGTCACTACATTACAGGCCCGGCTAGACGACAAGAACGTTGGAGATGTTGTGGTCTTGTTAGTGGAGCGGGCCGGCAAGACTCGCGAGATGCTTGTGGAACTACAACCGGGAGTTTGATGGAAAGTGGGTCATGGATCTGCACAGCGAAGCAGCCAAGCGACTTCAGCCTTGCGCCGAACTACGAGCCCTAGCTAGGGAAGGTGCGAACAAGTCCCTGATATGAGATCATGTTTGTCATCTGGAGCCATGGAACAGGGTTCATCATGAGTCATCAACTTACCTTCGCCGACAGTGAATTCAGCAGTAAGCGCCGTCAGACCAGAAAAGAGATTTTCTTGTCCCGCATGGAGCAGATTCTGCCATGGCAAAACATGGTGGAAGTCATCGAGCCGTTTTACCCCAAGGCTGGTAGTGGCCGGCGACCTTATCCGCTGGAAACCATGCTACGCATTCACTGCATGCAGCATTGGTACAACCTGAGCGATGGCGCGATGGAAGATACTCTGTACGAAATCGCCTCCATGCGTCTGTTTGCCCGGTTATCCCTGGATAGCGCCTTGCCGGACCGCACCACCATCATGAATTTCCGCCACCTGCTGGAGCAGCATCAACTGGCCCGCCAATTGTTCAAGACCATCAATCGCTGGCTGGCCGAAGCAGGCGTCATGATGACTCAAGGCACCTTGGTCGATGCCACCATCATTGAGGCACCCAGCTCGACCAAGAACAAAGAGCAGCAACGCGATCCGCAGATGCATCAGACCAAGAAAGGCAATCAGTGGCACTTTGGCATGAAGGCCCACATTGGTGTCGATGCCAAGAGTGGCCTGACCCACAGCCTAGTCACCACCGCGGCCAACGAGCATGACCTCAATCAGCTGGGTAATCTGCTGCATGGAGAGGAGCAATTTGTCTCAGCCGATGCCGGCTACCAAGGGGCGCCACAGCGCGAGGAGCTGGCCGAGGTGGATGTGGACTGGCTGATCGCCGAGCGCCCCGGCAAGGTAAGAACCTTGAAACAGCATCCACGCAAGAACAAAACGGCCATCAACATCGAATACATGAAAGCCAGCATCCGGGCCAAGGTGGAGCACCCATTTCGCATCATCAAGCGACAGTTCGGCTTCGTGAAAGCCAGATACAAGGGGTTGCTGAAAAACGATAACCAACTGGCGATGTTATTCACGCTGGCCAACCTGTTTCGGGCGGACCAAATGATACGTCAGTGGGAGAGATCTCACTAAAAACTGGGGATAACGCCTTAAATGGCGAAGAAACGGTCTAAATAGGCTGATTCAAGGCATTTACGGGAGAAAAAATCGGCTCAAACATGAAGAAATGAAATGACTGAGTCAGCCGAGAAGAATTTCCCCGCTTATTCGCACCTTCCCTAGGAATGCCTGTTCGACAGGCACTGAACTAATCCAGGAAAAGCCGCTGGGGAACTGCTGCTTGGTGGATGAATTGATCAACAACGCCGATTTGAAGTGACATTGCTATCTCAATGTGAAGTAAGTCACTCTGGGGCTGGTTTATGTTAATTTTATGTTCTTGGGGTGTGTGAATGTTGATAAATCCATTGTTTAGTTTTTTGAATGATTTTATTTCTGAACGGGGTTTATCAGCACCTGATGGGCGAGCCATCTATGCATATCGGTGTAGTGATACTGAATTTTCTCAACTTGGTATTCTTTTGCGTACACATGCGCCGAGGAAAACAACAAAATTCATATTCATGAATTACACTGATGTTTTGTTCGTTCTTTATGCATCAGAGTACATCCGCCGTAATCATGTTGAAGGCCATCCTAAATGGGATGGGATCGTTGATTCAATCAGTTGGGGGCAGGTACCCACACCACTTTTGTACAAAAAGACCACTGATGGTATCCGATTCTGGAAGCGAGATATTAGAAGTATTGGGCACGCTTTAGGTTACTTACATACACTTGCATGCGAAGGTGGTTTGCCGATAAGAATGATTGAGAACGAAAGTGGATATTTAATAAACTACTTCCGCGGTATATATTCTGAAATAAAAGGTCAGCATGGTAATCGGCCAGCACTTGATATTGCCAAGGTTCTAGGTTGTAACATTCCTGCAACCATGCAGAATGATCTAGTATATGAAGTGGCTGGAGAGTTTTGTCATACCTTACACACCTTGTTAAGTCAGCAAGGCGGATCTGGTATGACATCATTGAATTTACTACGTAAAAATATTCCTGAATGGTATAAAAAGCTACCATTGGTTCTACCAGAAGAAAGTGCCTTAGATATTGTCAAGAAAATTCTATCTGTCGATGAAAGTGGTGTCGCGGGCACCCAGTTGTTTAGAGTGGAACGTCATTGGGTAGCAAGTGACGGCAGCTGGTATTGTGATGCAAAATTTCGCATTCCTAGAACGTTACGTACAGAGCAGATTACTGATCTGTTTGAGTGTAAAATAAATTCCAATCAATCACGATTAATACTATCTGCACAGTGGCAGAGTGGATGTGCACGTTTAGCACTGCTAACAAAAACAGAAGATCAACTCTGGCGAGTTGAGACATTGCCAGCAGCGGGAAAACCATTAACCGGTTCAGCAGCACTACAAAACATCATAGTGACCCTTCATGAGGGGCCGTGTTTGTTAGGGCAGGGTACACCGAAAGGTGGTGTGGCCTTGAACGAAGATATGCCATGGGTATTTGAGTCAATCAATGATAGTAATACTTCACTGCGCTTGATTGGGTGTGGGTCTGTCAACTCTACCAAAAGTACTTTGTTTGTTTCATTGCCAGAAAATAGCCATCTTGACCTTTCTGGTGATGGTGATTTTGACGTGCCACAACAGATAAATAATAGCGGCCGATACCTGACAAAAATAAGAGGCTCATTTAACATTGTACTGCAGGATGGTGCTGTATGTAATATTAGCTCGGGACAGGAAGTTGATGCAGTTACCGAATATTATATTAAGCCTACGGAAGTTCTTAATATTAAATCAAATTATCCTATCCATCGTTCTTATCCTAAAATTGCATGGAAGAATGAGTTAGGCATCGGTCTGGTTCCTGAGCAGGAAATTATTTGGCGTCCAATTAAGTTAGGTAGCACCTCTTGGAATAGCATGAAAAATGCTATGCCCAAGGGACAAGTAGAGGTTCGGCATGTTGTGGGAGAACAGGTGTGTTTTAGTGGGCGAGTGGTCATTTTGCCTGCGGATTTTGATATTCAATTTGTTCCTCTAAACGCTCAGCAAGGCAGTATTATTCTGACTGGTGTTCAACAAGCTAAAGTTGAACGTTATCAGAATAACTCAAATGAAACTGTAAAGTCAGATTTGTTGTTAAATTCTATTGAAGTGCAATGCGACACCAATTTATCAAATAACGGCAATGTTGACCTTAGAGTTCATTGGACTGATGGTTGCTACTTGAAATTGTTGTTGCCATTGCCAGTAGCTGGAGGGCGGTTTGTTAATGCCACTGGTGATGTTTATTTTCAAGGATTGGCATCTGTCAATGCAATGCATGGTGTTGTGGCCGATCAGTCGGCAATTGATAGTAATGGAAACGCATTTATTAATCTGGTGTTAAGATCTTCTAGTCCTCTATCTACTAAACATCAAATGCTATACGTTGATGTTCCACTGGTAGGTGGAAGTGTTTCATCGCACAAACAGCTTTCTCTGTATGAACGTATGGGCTTGCTGAGATCTATTCTAGCCAGTTCTTGTTCTATCGACGATTATATTCAAGTTGAGATGTACTCTGATAATCATGGTCGTGATCCATCGACAATAAAAATTCAACGCTATGATGGCTGTTTTATCAATAAAAATGATCATCTTCAAATTGATCTCGAGGGTGCTATTACATTCCCATTAACGCGTCGCAATGAGGTGATCGTTAAAGCAGTTTCACTTAAAAACATAAGCAACGTCCCAATTTCATTGAGTCAAGATGTATTGGGATATAATCTTGACTCTTTGCATGATTCCGATGCACCGTGGTTGGTATTTGGTATCTTGGATGATGCTATTCGTATTCAGCCCATACTGCTCGGTTCTTCTATACAATATGAAGAGGCAAGCCCATTGTTGAACGCATTATGTTCTATGGGGACAAAAGAGTATCACCGTGTAATCCATGGCGTGTTATCTAGTATCGAGTCTAACCCGTTCCACGCTGATTTTTATGAGTTAGCTCAACTGATGAAAGCATATAAAGCCAATCATGATTTGCCACTTTTGCTAATAGGTTTATTCCGTGAGCTGCGTAATTACCCGGTCGTGTTGGTACAGTTGCTGATCGCTGCATCCTTTGCAAGTGACTTTGAATCTGTCTACACCTATCAGGATGAGTTGCCATTCTCATGGGGCTGGATCCCCGAGCCAGTTTGGTGTACTGCCTTTGACCAGGCGATGGACGCATTGGCCGAGAAAATGGGCAACCCAATGCTGGCACAACAGGTCATGCTGCCATTTTTGAACCAACTGATTAAGACGTCCATGATAGATAGACGGTATCTATTCACCAGGACGGGGTTGACGGCATCAGTTCTGCCGGGATGGGATAATCTGTCTTCTCGATGCACGCCCTGACCACGGCCCTCAACCACTCCTGTGGGCAGCGGCCCAATCGCTTGCCGGTCTCCACCAACGACAGGATGCGCTGGCGAAACAGCTCGCCCCGGTGAGACCACACGCCGTAGCTACCCTTGCGCCAGAGCACATAGCCACGCAGCGCCCGCTCCGCCTCGTTGTTGGTCAGCGCTATTTCGTCGTCAGTCATAAACCGCCACAGCATCTCGTCATCCCGCAGCAGCAACTGGCATCGTCCACGGTAGCGTTTGCTGCACAACAGGGCGCCGCGCTCCAACTGGCTTCGCCAGCTTTGCCGGTAACGCGCGAGCCTGCGCAGGTATTTCTGCTTGCTCAACGCACCGCTTTCCCAACGGTGCCGGGTACGAAACACCGCATCCGCCAGCAAGACCAACCGGGCACCGATGGGCTGGTTGCACTGCTCGCTACTCTCGGCGATGGCCGCGAGATTGCGGGCCACGTGGGCCCAGCACAGTTGCCGCTGGTCGGCGTCGATAAACCGGTAGCCGGCGTACTGGTCGGTCACCAGCACCCCGTCAAACTCGGCGCCCAGCAGCCGCTTGGCCGCCTCCTGACCACGGCCATAGGCCGTCATGAAGCAGACGGCTATCTTGCTCAGCGCCAGCCACATCCAGCGGCGCTCTCCACCCCGCTGATGCCGGGTCTCATCGGCATGAACGTGGGTGGCCGTCTGCACCTGCTGCTTGATGGCCTGGTAGGTCGGGGTGAGCATGGCACTCACCCGCCCCTGCGCCTCACTGATGGCGCCCCGGCTAAAACTCAGGCCGAAATGCTGTTTGAGCTGCTGCTGTATCTGGCTGACGCTCTGGTGAAACTGGCCGCTTTGCAGCGCGATGTAGCTGAGCAGATTGGCCCCCATCTGGCTGCTGCTGACGTTGTCTGGCAGTGCGGCCTGGGTCGTGCCGATACACCGTGAGCAGGTCGCACGATACAGTTGGTGTTCGGTGACGAGATAGCTCACCTCGGGCAGCTCGAACACCTGATGAACCTGATAGGGTTTGGCATGGGCCACCATGTCCCCGCCACAGCAAGCGCAATCGGCGGCAGGGTAATGCGGGACCAGGGTCAGGCGGGCATCAAGCGGATGCCGCTCGCGGCGATGTCCCTTGTGACCGGGCTGCGCCCCCCGTTGCTTGCCGGACGCCGGACGCTTGCGGGCCGGCGGCGGTGCACCGGGGCCGTCGCTGGAAGGCGGCTTGGAGGAGTTGCCGCTGTGCTGATTGAGGCGGTCCTCCAGCTCGGCGATGCGGTCGAGGAGCTTATAAATCAGCTCGTTGGCCTGCTCCAGAGTGGTGGGCATTCCCGCGGAATGCATGGTGTTTTTGCTCATGGGGGGAGCGTATCTAAGGAGCAGGATCAAGCAAGCAGGAAAGTGGGATCAAGAGACGATCGTCTCATTTTTCCTGTGTCAATACTGTTCCGGTGAATACTTACATGGAGAGCATGGTGCTGGATATGCCATTTGTCTCTCTTGTGGCCGCACTGACTCTCAGACTGAAGCTGGGCGTACACCAGAGAGTCTTAGCAATCCGGCGCTAGAGAATACCCATCTATTGTTGCGAGGTGGCAGTAACAATCACACCAACAAGCTCTGTTATGGACATGTTCATAAAGACCTGTGGCTTGGTTATAGCAATCGTACCGATATGGTCGAGCTGCAACTGAATGATGAGAACGGCCTACTCATCCGCAGCGAGGTCGCAGCCCGCTCGCTGGCTGTTGCGCTGCGCGAAGGCTTGGCCCATGTTCTGGGGATCGAGAACACTGAGCTTGGTGTGACCACTCAGCAGACAACGGATGCAAATAATGCTACTGGCTACTCGATCTTTATTTATGACAACAACGCGGGTGGTGCAGGCTATGCCGTCCAGCTGATTGACCTCTGGGGGGATGTCTTTGATTATGCCGCCAAGTTGCTCGACTGCGAGTGCGACAAGTGCTGCCACCACTGCTTACTGGGGTATGACAGCCAGCACTATGTCAGCAAGCTTGATAGATTGAGTGCTCTGCCATTAATGACGCCAGGTCGTATTCAGCGCCTGAAATTGGCTCCGGAATTCCATCATTTTGGGCCGCAGAGCCGTGTTGAGACCTTTCCGCTGATGTCGCGTCTGTCTCAGCGTCTCTCATCTGGGGTGTTCCATTCCTGTTCTCTGGTATTGGGTGGCGATCCTGAAGTCTGGGATTTCGCTAGTTGGCCGTTGCTAAATGACCTGATGCACTTTGTCTCGGTCGGTGGAATGGTCGAAATCATGCTGACCGTGCCAAGCAGTAAATTACCCGATCGAATTCGGCATCAGCTGGCCGCATTGGCCGCGATGCCGGGTGCGCGGATTGTTATTCAATCTCTGTCGGCAGCGCCGCGCACATCGCAGCAAGGCTACTGGCTCGCCCAACTGGTGGGTGAGCAAACCATGCAGTGGGCTGCCAGCAAGGATGTGGTGTGTGAACCGGGTAAGCAGTGGGGCTTCAGTGCTCTGACGCCAGTGGTGACAACAAGCAAGAGTATTCCTGCAGGACATGAAGGTACTCGGATGACTGCTGATGAACTGTTACCGGCCATACCGGCTGGAGCGGTGCGCATCAATCTGGCGGATCAGTTGGATGGCCCTCTGGCTGGATTCGGTAGCCGCTTCTGGACCTTAATTACCCGGCATAGCTCGGTGTGGAAAAAGGCGTTTACCAAAAAGAGGCAGATCGTGCGTGTTCAGTACAGTGATCGCTATCTACACAGCCCATTTACAGCGCGATTGCTTGGAGAGCTATTAACGGAGCTGGTGGAACAGGGCATAGCCGATCAGGCGGCATTACAGATCAACGTGAAGAAGCTTGATTTCAATACCCCTCAACATGATGCCCTTTACAACAGTTGGCAGAGTGAGGCGGATCGCCAGGCGGCTATTACCATGTTGCTTGAGGAGGGCTATGTTGGCCCCTCTTGGCAGGGAAGCATAGATCTGAACTCTGGCGACAAGTCGGCGACCGGCCACGGTCGGGAACTGGTGGTGACCTTCGAGGACGGCTCGGAAGCTTATCTGCTGTTGGATATGGGATTGGGCTACTGGCGTTGTCAGGGGGCGAGCTATTTCGACTTTGACCAGCCTGTTGCGCGTCAGGTAGAGCTTATTGCTGCCCATACTGCGAAGCTGGTTTCTCCCGAGAGTGGGCTCGAGAGTTACATCATCGCTGGCTGAGAAGAAGGCCTCGTGTCTACGAGGCTTTCATTGTTTCACGATGAGTTTTTTATCTAGCTGAAAAACGAAAGAATATCTTATGAATCATGGCCTTTGTCATTACAACAGGCTTGACCTCATGGTACTCTTTTGTTCCCTTTTTATCGCAGTGCCCAGTGGTTAGCGCCCATCGGTATTGGATGGGCAAACGTTTGGTCACACTGCTCAGACAGAAAGATAAGACAAATGAACGAGCACAATTTTGCACCCGGTATGCGGGTGGTGATTCGGGATGCGGAGTGGCGTATTCGCCGTGCGGACAACAGTGGTGATGGTGGCCACCTGCTGACCTGTGATGGCATCTCCGAGCTGGTACGCGGTAAAGAAGGGCTGTTCCTGACCAAACTGGAGCAGAAAATTGAGATCCTCGATCCGGCCAAAACCAAACTGGTGGAGGACGACTCGGCGAACTACCAGGCTGCGCAGCTCTATATCGAGAGCCAACTGCGTCAGCGCGTACCGACCGATAATCTGGTGCACTTCGGCCACCGGGCGGCGATGGACTCCATGCCGTTCCAGCTTGACCCGACCAGCATGGCGCTGGCGCAACCCCGGCAGCGGATCTTGATTGCCGATGCGGTGGGCCTGGGAAAGACACTCGAAGCAGGCATATTGGTGTCGGAGTTGATCCGGCGTGGTCGCGGCAAACGAATCTTGGTACTGGCGGTCAAGTCGATGCTGACCCAGTTCCAAAAAGAGTTCTGGAGTCGTTTTGCCATCCCGCTGACCCGTCTGGACTCTGCCGGACTGCAACGGGTGCGCAATCGTATCCCAACCAATCACAACCCGTTCCACTATTTCGACAAGACCATCATCTCGATTGATACCCTCAAGCAGGACATCGAGTACCGCCATCATCTGGAAAATGCCTGGTGGGACATCATCGTCATCGACGAGGCACACAACGTCGCCGAGCGCGGCACCAGCTCGTTGCGCAGCAAACTGGCCAAGCTGCTGGCAGGGCGCAGCGATACCCTGATCATGCTCTCGGCCACGCCCCATGACGGCAAGCCGGAGAGCTTTGCCAGCCTGATGAACATGCTGGATCCAACTGCCATCGCCAACCCGCAAGAGTATGAGTACAGCGATTTTGCGGATAAGAACCTGGTGGTGCGGCGCTTCAAGAAAGACGTCAAGGATCAGATGGTCGGTGAGTTCCCGGAGCGCCAGATCAGTGCCCTCAAGCGTAAAGCCAGTGCGGCCGAGGAGGAGGTTTATCGGCGACTGGTAGAGAGCAAGCTACGCGATGATGATGACGACGATACTCCCGCGACCAAGGGGCGGCTGTTCAAGGTCACCCTGGAAAAGGCTCTGTTCTCCAGCCCGATGGCATGTGCCAGCGTGGTGGCCAATCGTCTTAAACGGTTGGAAAGCCGCAAGGAGATCAACAGCCAAAGCCAGATCAACGAACTGCAGTCGCTGCTTGCCGCGCTCAATAACGTCGATGCCAGCCAGTTCAGCAAGTACCAGTTGCTACTGGAGACGATCCGCGCCGATTTGCAGTGGAAGGCCAATAAGAGCGATGACCGTCTGGTGATCTTCACCGAAAGCATCAAGACCCTGGAGTTTCTTGCCAATCAGTTGCAAGCCGACCTGAAACTCAAGGGCGAGCAACTGGCTACGCTGCGCGGTGATCAGGGTGACACTGTGCTGATGGAAACCGTCGAGGCCTTTGGTAAAGAGCAGTCCCCACTGCGCTTGCTGATCTGCTCGGATGTCGCCTCCGAAGGTATCAACCTGCACCACCTCAGCCACAAGATGATCCACTTTGATATTCCCTGGTCGCTGATGGTCTTCCAGCAGCGCAACGGTCGTATCGATCGTTACGGTCAGAAACAGGTACCGCAGATCCGTTATCTGTTGACCGAAGCGACCGAGGCGCAGATCAACGGCGATATGCGCGTACTCGAGGTGTTGATCAACAAGGATGAGCAGGCGCAGATAAACATCGGTGACAGCTCGGAGTTCACCGGCAAATACACCCAGGAAGAGGAAGAGCAGCAAGTCACCGACTTTATGATGCGGGATGATGATGGCGCCAGCCTGTTCGAAGCCTTGCTCAACAGCAATGTGACTCAGAGCCCTGAGCATGATCTACTTGGGGCTCTGGCAAGTGGTGTGAGTAGCGATAGCACAACGGCAACGGCCAGCGACACCTCGCTGTTTGCCAGCGAGCAGGCCTACTGCGAGAAGGCGCTGGGCTTTCTCAAGACCATTGGGAAAACCAGCGGCCAGACCATCCAGTACGATACCTTGCCGGATGGCACGCTCTCACTGGTGGCACCAGAGGAGCTGCGCCGTCGTTTTGCGCAACTGCCGCCGGAAATCACCCCGGAGAATTGGGAGCTCTACCTCAGTCAGGACAAACAGGTTATTACCGAGGCCATTACCCGTTCACGTGGTGAGCAGCATGCCTGGCCATCGGTGCACTACCTGTGGCAGATCAACCCGGTGGTGCAGTGGCTGGATGACAAGATGCAGGCTGCGTTTGGTCGCCATCAGGCGCCGGTGATACGCCTGTCGCATACCCTGTCGCCGGACGAAGATCACTTCATCCTCTCCGGTCTGTTCCCGAACCGCAAATCGCACCCCATGGTCAACCCCTGGCTGGTGGTCAGCTTCAACCGCGAGGCTTTCACCGGCAGTGTACCGTTCGCGCAATTTGTGGCCGACCATCCGCAACTGGCAGGCAAGCTCTCCAATGCCGGTGGCCTGCAGCGTAACCATGAGCGTCAACAGCAGTTACTTGAAGCGGCCATCAACCACGCCAAAGAGGTTTTTGTGCATGAGCGCAATGCCTTTGAGGAGCAGATCAACCAGCGGCTGACCGAACAGTTGGAGAAGCTCGATGTGCTCAAGGGGCGTCAGCTCAAGCAGCTGGATCTGGACTTTGCCGATAACAAGCAGCTCGAGTCGGTCAAACAAAACCGCAAAGAGCAGCGCCAGCGCGAGATAGAGCACAACTTCGAAAGCTATCTGGAGTGGATCCAGGACACCATGACCACAGAAAAAGAGCCGTATATCCAGCTCATTGCAGTCATTACCGGGGCGGAGGGTTAATTTATGGCACTAGTCGGCATCAACAACGAAAACGAATTCTACTCCAACCACTACCTGGGCGAGGTCTTCAGCAACGACATTCGCGATGTACTGGAGCCCTGGACGGAACAGGAAAACGCGGCCCGGGAGATCGAACGGGCTGCCCGCGAGCAGGGCAAAGAGGTTGCCGCCGGGTATCGCGCCCCGTGGAATCAACTCAGCACCCTGGCTACTGTGTTTTTCCGTCAGTTGGCCGAGCATGAAAAGCAGCGCCAGGTCGCGCAACGTCTAGCTGATCAGCGCAGCCGCTGGCAGCCGCTGTTGCAGGCACTCGGTTATGAGCTGACTCCACAGCTCCAGACGCTGGATGACAACGCGCCGCTGCCGCTGGTGGCCCGTTACAACAGTGCCGATGGCAGCCCTTGGCTGTGGATTGCCGAAGCCCACGATGCAGAGGAGGGCAGTAGCGATCCGCTCTCGCTGCCACTGCTCAAGGCACAATTCCCGGCCGATGTTGACCCAAAACTGCGTGACAATCTGTGCAAGAACAGCCGCGGGGAGCCGCGTAGCTGGCAGGATCTGCTTTCCTCCAGCGTCTTTACTCAGGCCGAGCCGCCCCGCTTTGTGCTGCTGCTGGGCAACCGCCAACTGCTGCTGCTCGACCGAACCAAGTGGGCGCAGAACCGCCTGTTGCGTTTTGATTTTGAAGAGATATTGAGCCGTCGCGAGGGCGATACTCTCAAGGCCGTCGCGGCGTTGCTGCATAAGGATTCGCTGCTGCCCGGCAGCGGTGCGCCTTATCTCGACTCGCTGGATGACAACTCCCATAAGCATGCCTTTGGCGTCTCCGAAGATCTCAAATACGCCCTGCGCGAGAGCATAGAGCTGCTGGGCAACGAGGCGATGAGCTACCTCATCGAGCGCGGGCTGGCCACCTACACAGGGCAGAAGGCCGTCAGTCCAGATGACCTGAGCCGTGAGTGCCTGCGCTACATGTACCGTCTGCTGTTCCTCTTCTATATCGAGGCGCGCCCGGAGCTGGGTTATGCCCCCATGACCGCCAAGACCTATCTGCAGGGCTACAGCCTGGAGACGCTGCGCGATCTGGAGATGATCCCCTTGACCACCGAAGAGGATCGCAATGGTCACTACCTGCACGACAGCCTGGAGATGTTGTTCAAGCTGGTGCGTGAAGGCTATGGCGGTGGCATCCAGGCTCAGGGCGATTTGGGTATCGCGGCCGGCGAGGAGCATGAAGCGCACCTCAGCATCAACGATCATCAGTTCTTCATTCCGCAACTGGAAAGCCACCTGTTCGCCAGCGATAAAACCCGCCATCTCAACCGCGTGGTGTTTCGTAACGAAACCCTGCAACAGGTCATCCACGCCATGTCCCTCAGCCGTCCAGGCAAGGGGCGCTTCAGTCGTCGTGGTCGCATCTCCTACCGCCAGCTGGGCATCAACCAGTTGGGTGCCGTGTACGAGGCGCTGCTCTCTTACCGAGGCTTCTTTGCCAGTGAAGATCTGTACGAGGTGAAAAAGGCCGACAGCGAGTTCAACGAGCTGGATACCGGCTACTTCGTCACCGCCGCCGAGATTGGCAAATATCACGATGATGAAAAGGTATTTGAGACAGAAGACAGCCTTGGTAAGCGGAAAGGAACACTTCGCATCCATCGCAAGGGGCAGCTTTATCTACCGCATGGCCGGGCGTGACCGCGAAAAATCCGCCTCCTACTACACGCCGGAAGTGCTGACCCGCTCCCTGGTCAAATATGCGTTAAAAGAGCTGTTCAAGGAGCAGATCGAGCCGATTGATGACCTTCATGCCCGGGCCGATGCCATCTTGCATCTGACCGTCTGCGAGCCGGCGATGGGCAGTGCGGCCTTCTTGAACGAAGCCATCAACCAACTGGCCGAAGCCTATCTGCAGCATAAGCAGCAAGCCGAGGGCAAGCGCATTCCGCAAGATAGCTACACCCGCGAGCTGCAACGGGTGAAGATGTATATCGCCGATAACAACGTGTTCGGCGTCGACTTGAACCCGGTAGCGGTCGAGCTGGCCGAAGTCTCGCTCTGGCTCAACGCCATCAGTGGCGATGCCTTTGTGCCCTGGTTCGGTTATCAGTTGCATTGCGGTAACTCGCTGATTGGCGCTCGCCGCCAGCTGTTTAACGTCAGTGAGCTCAGTTACAAGAAGGCCAAAGACCCGAGCTGGCTTAACAGCGAGCCGCACCCGCTGGCGATGAAAACCCCCCGGGCCGACAAACAGGTGTTCCATTTCCTGCTGCCGGATGCCGGTATGGCCAGCTACAGCGACAAGACCGTCAAGGCGCGCTATCCCGCGGCGTTCAAGGCGCTGGATACCTGGCGCAAGGCGTTTACCGCCAGCTTGAGCCCGAGCGAGATCACCGATCTGCAGCGCATCAGCGCCAAGGTCGAGGCGCTGTGGCAGGCGTATCGTCAGCAGCTCAACGCCGAACGCCATCAGACCGCCGACAGCTATCCGGTGTGGCCGAACCCTAGCACGGCACAGGTGCATGCCAGCCTCAGCAGCAAGGATGCCACCCTCAGCGGCCGTCAGCAGGAGAGCAGTGCCTACCAGAAACTGCGCTGGGTGATGGACTACTGGTGTGCCCTCTGGTTCTGGCCTATCGACCAGGCCGCTGAGCTGCCCGATCGCGCCGACTGGCTGTTTGAAATCGAGACCCTGCTCGATGGCGTGGTGCAGACCAGCGCCGAAGCCCAATCCGAACCGGCGGCCAGCGGCCAGCTGGATCTGGGTCTCGATCCGGCTGCCGGTGAGCAGATGTCGCTGTTTAGCGGCAGCGGTGTGCTGCAACGCAATAAACTCTTTGCCGCATTGCCCCGCCTGCAGCTGGTAGATGAAATCACCCGCGCCCAACGCTTCTTCCACTGGGATCTGGAGTTTTGCGATCTGTTTGCCGAGCGCGGAGGATTCGATCTGATGCTGGGGAACCCGCCCTGGCTCAAGGTGGAGTGGCAGGAGGCCGGCGTCCTGGGGGATTTTGAGCCGGAATTTGTGCTGCGCAACCTGGCTGCTGCCCGGTTGGCTACACTACGCGAGCAGACATTCAATCAAATCCCGGCACTGGAAGCCGCTTGGCGCAGCGAATATGAGGGCTGTGAAGGGACGCAAAATTTCCTCAAGGCCCTGCAGAACTATCCGGTGCTTAAGGGTACTCAGACCAACCTCTATAAATGTTTCCTACCGCAGGCCTGGCGCTTGGGCTCCGAGCGAGGGGTCTCCGGTTTCCTGCATCCCGAAGGGATCTACGATGACCCCAAGGGCGGGTTATTGCGGGCTGCAGTTTATCCTCGCTTGCGGGCGCATTTTCAGTTTATTAATGAAACCAAACTGTTTTCGGAAGTCCACAATCAAACATTGTTTAGTATAAACGTCTATGGCCCATTCTCTGTCGAGCCTTATTTTTCCCATATATCCAACTTGTTCATCCCACAGACTATTGATGCTTGTTACCAGCACAATGGACAGGGGGATGTTCCCGGTATCAAGGAAGAAACCGAAGTTGATGGCAAAGTTAAGGTTAAATGGAACTATCAGGGTCATAGCAATCGGATAGTTAGCGTTGAAACTGAGCAGTTGGAATTGTTCGCCCGTTTGTATGATGTCGAGGGAACCCCTGCTCTCCAGGCTCGCTTACCCGCTTTGCATGCCGAGCAGTTGGTTGTGGTATTGGAAAAATTTGCTGATCAGCCCCAGCGATTGGGGGATCTGCAGGGTGAATATTTTTCGACAGTCATGTTCGATGAAACCAATGCGCAAAAAGATGGCACAACAAAGCGACAGACGCAGTTTCCTGAGAATGCCTCGCAGTGGATTCTTTCCGGCCCTCACTTCTTTGTTGGTAATCCTTTCTACAACACCCCAAAGGCGGTTTGTGATACTAACAAGGCCTACGATAACCTCGATCTGCTCACCCTGCCGGACGACTACCTGCCGCGCACCAACTATATTCCGGCCTGTGATGCCGAAGAGTATGCCCGCCGCACCCCGCGGGTGAGCTGGACCGAACCAGGCGAAGATGGGCCTAAGAAGGTTACGGAGTATTATCGGTTTGTTAATCGAAGAATGTTTGGTGCTTCCTCAGAACGTTCATTGATTTCATCAATCGCCCCCAAAATGGTTGGCCATATCCATCCGGTTCTGTCCACAACATTTAAAGAAGCGACCACCTTAGTTAGTTTTGCATCTTTCTCTCAGTCATTGGTTGCAGATTTCTTTCTTAAAACAACAGGTAGGGCAGATGTTTATGAGTCAACACTTCGTGGGTTCCCTTACGTAGAATTATCTTCTGCAAACCTGCGAACTTTGATGCTTAATTGTTTGACTAAAAATTACGATGACCTTTGGCAATCTTGTTATCAGCCAGAGTTTAACCAGCAACGTTGGAGTCGCGCTCTGCCACAATTGCCGCAGCGCTTCTTCGCCAACCTGACGCCTCACTGGCAGCGCGATTGTGCGCTGCGCACCGACTATAGCCGCCGTCAGGCACTGGTCGAAATCGATGTGCTGGTGGCTCAGGCGCTGGGGCTGACGCTCGATGAGCTGCTGACTATCTATCGGGTGCAGTTCCCGGTGATGCGCCAGTACGAAGCGGATACCTGGTATGACCAAGTCGGCCGCATCGTCTTTACCCCGAGCAAGGGGCTGGTCGGCGTCGGCCTGCCACGCACCGCGCGCAAAGCCGATCTCAAGGCCGGCATCGTCTATGCGGTGGATAGCCCGCAGTGGACCGGCGGCAGCGGGCCTGATTTGGCCATCGGCTGGGACGATATCAAGCACCTGACCACTGGCACCGTCAGCGTCACCTTCGACGACGACACCCGCCCGGGTGGCGTGCAGCGCCGCACCATCACCTGGCAGGCCCCCTTTATCAAACCCGACCGCGAAGATGACTACCGCGTCGCCTGGGCGTTTTTTGCCGATCAGCAGGAGTGTGATTGATGCTACCTTCCGTTGTCAGTCGGCAGGTGGCCGACAGTGTTGCCGCGTTTTTACGCGCGGCGTTTCCGATGAACAGCCCGCTGTTTAGCGAACAGGCGGGCAGTGAACTCAATCCGGAAGGGCATCAGATGCTGGAAAAGTTTCTGGCCGATCCGGAGGCGCTGCTCAAAGGGCCCTATCTCTCGGCGCAGTTGCCGTTTCGGCAGAGTACGCTGGCGCTGGACTTCTTTGCCCATCTGAGCTTGCCGTTTCCTCCCCATGCGCATCAGGCGAGGGCCTTCGAACGATTAGGGGCAGCCGAGCCAAAGCCGACGCTGGTGGCCACCGGCACCGGCTCGGGGAAAACCGAGTGTTTTATGTACCCCTTGCTCAACTACTGCGCAGGCACGCCAGGGGCCGGGGTCAAGGCCATTGTTATCTATCCGATGAATGCGTTGGCCACCGATCAGGCCAGCCGTTTTGCCAAGTCGATTGCCAGCGATCCTCAACTGCATGGCAAGGTGACCGTCGGCTTGTTCGTTGGTGATAGCGAGGAGTTCCCCAGCAAGCGGATGGGGGCAGACTCGGTCATCACCTGTAAGCACACGCTCAGGGAGAGCCCCCCCGATATCCTGCTGACTAACTACAAGATGCTGGATTATCTGCTGATGCGGCCGATTGATCAGCCGTTGTGGCGTTACAATCAGCCCGGCACCCTGCGTTATCTGGTGGTGGATGAGCTGCATACCTTTGATGGGGCTCAGGGGTCGGATCTGGCCTGTCTGGTGCGGCGCTTGAAACATCATATCAGCGTGGATAGCAGCCGCTTTGCCTGTGTCGGCACCTCGGCGACCGTAGGTGACGAGCTGGGACAACTGCTGGAGTATGCCACCTCCATCTTTGATCAGCCCTTCGATGACAGCTCGGTGATCCGGGAGGATCGCTACAGCAGCGCTGAGTTTCTGCAGGGGTTTGAGCTACGCCATACGCGCTTTCCTCAAGCCGATGAGATGGCACTTCTATCGCCCCAACATTATGCCAACCCTGTGGCGTATCTGAACGCCCAGATCCCGCTCTGGTTCCCGGAACGTGATCTGGTGTTGCCGGCGGATCTGGAAAGTGATGACGGACGACGTTTGCGCATCGCGCTCGGTGAGCTGTTGCGTGGCCACAGCATGCTGCATGTCCTGCTACAGGATCTGCAGCAACAGGGCATTCTCTCCGAGCAGCAGTGCTGCGACAGTTTGCAAGTGATGCTGGCTTCCAGCCCTGAGCATGCAACGCTGGTGTTGCAAAGCTTTGTCGCGCTGCTAGCTCAGGCTCGCCTTGACGTTCTCGAAGCACCAGCCGATCAACAAAAACGGCTGGCCGAGGGTAAGCCTCGACCGGTGCGGCCCTTTGTGCAGTTGCGTTCCCAGCTTTGGTTGCGGGAGTTGACCCGTCTGGTTGCCAGTGTGGCAAAGAGCCCGACACTGCATTTTGCTAATGATCTCGGCATTGAGGATCGGACCCACTATCTGCCGGTAGTGCATTGCCGGGATTGCCATGCTACCGGTTGGGCCAGCATGCGCCATGGTCAGAGTGCCAAGCTGGAAACCGAGCTGGACGAGATCTATCGCCAGTTCTTCGATCATGGCCGCTCTGTGGTGCTGGTGTTTCCCGATCGCAGCGACAAGCCTGCCAGTGGTCAGCATCAGCAGCTCTGCCCGGTTTGTCTCTCCTTGAACAAGCAGAGCAACGCGCAGTGCAGTCACTGTGGCCATGATGGGCTGTTGCCCGTGCTGATCCCGGATATGCTCAAGGAGCGCAAGGATGAGCTGGAATTTGCCAACGAGTGTCCTTTCTGCCACAGCAAGCAGGGCATCTCGATCCTCGGGTCTCGCGCCGCTAGCCTGTCAGCGGTGATGATCCATCAGCTCTATGGCAGCCGATTCAACGAACATAAGAAACTCATTACCTTCTCGGACTCGGTGCAGGATGCCGCACACCGCGCCAGTTTCTTCACCGCCCGCACCTGGCCGTTGATGGTGCGCGGTCAGATTGGCGGTTTGCTGCCAACGGATGAGGCCATGCCGCTGGACGCCTTTGCCAAGCGGGTATGTGAGCAGGCCCGGGCTCGCTCCATGGATGATGCCCACTTTGCGGCCAATTTTATTGCGCCCAATATGCTGTGGCTCCATGACTATCAAGAGCTCAAGCAGCAAGGCCAGTTACCAGAAAAAACGGATCTGCCGGAGCTGGTAAGCTTGCGGCTGGATTGGGAGGTGTATAGCGAGTTTACCTTGCGGGCTGGCATTGGTCGCACCCTGGAGGTGACCGGTTTTGCCAGTGCCGGTATCGATATGCAGCGCTTCAACCCGGCTATCGCCGCCTTGCATCAGCAACTGGGCGAGGAGTTTGGCGATCTGATGAGCGGAGTCTCTGCCGAGAAAGTCGCCCATCTGGCGCTCGGTGTGCTGTGGCGTATGCGTCAAGCCGGTGCCGTGATGCACCCTGCGTTCGAGAGCTATCGCCGTGATGGCAAGACCTTCATGATGACGCAGAAGGAACGCACTTCGCGTTATATGCCCTCTATCGGGCCGAAAACTCGCAAACCTGCGTATGTCAGCTTTGAGAAGATCAATGGTTTTCAGCGACTGATCGGCGCCAAATCCAACCCTAGCTGGTACCAGCATTGGCTCAATCGTACCCTGGATAACGGCAACAACGTCTTCATCAGCAGTGTTCATGAGAACCTGTTGCGCTCACTGCTCAAGGGGCTGCAGCGTGCCGGTATCATGGCTAGCTTTGAGACCTCGGGACGTGAGGCCTGGGGGCTGGTGCCCTCGGCTCTGCTCGTGAGTCGTGATGTGGCTCGCCTCCATTGCTCATGCTGTCGGGAAGTGATCCATGCTCCCGCCGATCAGGCTTGGCAATGGCAAGGTGCACCTTGCATGTCGCTGCGTTGTGAAGGCCACTATCAGCCGGTGGCTAATCAGGTCAGCTGGCAGTGGGATCATCTGGATGTGGCGCGCGTTGTCGGGGCCGAGCATACCGGCCTGTTAACGCGAGAGGTGCGCGAGGCCACCGAGCAGTCGTTCTACAAAGGCCATCAGCCTTGGCATATCAATCTGCTCTCGGCCACACCAACCCTGGAGATGGGGATTGATGTGGGCGACTTGTCCACGGTCTTGCTCTGTTCGGTGCCGCCTGCTCAGGCCAACTACCTGCAGCGCATAGGTCGGGCAGGTCGTAAGGATGGCAACGCCCTGAATATCACGGTTGCCGAGGGTAACCCGCACGATCAATTCTTCTTCCAAGAGCCGTTGGAGATGATGCAAGGCCAGGTGCAGGCTCCAGGGGTATTTTTGAATGCCGTGGCGATCCTTGAGCGTCAGTTGGCGGCTTTTTGTATGGATAACTGGGTAAAAACCGGTGTGCCAGCGTCGGCTATTAGTAAGAACGTCAAACAGATGCTCGATGAGGTGGAGTCTGAACGAAAAACCGGGTTCCCCTATAACTTCCTGCGGTTCGTGGAGGATCATCGGGTTGAGCTGCACAATCGTTTTGCCTCGATCTTCCCTGATTTAGCTCTGGACACCCTTCTGCACTTGCAGCAATACCTGATCGGGGAGTCTGGCACCCGCTCTTTGGTTCAGCGTGTAGATACGGCTTTGGCCTTGCTGCTTGAGGATCGCAAGTCGCTGCGAGCCCGTATCGACAAGCTAAAACGCAGCATCGAGAAGCTCGAGAGCTCACCCCATGATCAGAATTTTGAAAAAGACATGGGCGA
Organism: Aeromonas sp. WP2-W18-CRE-05; assembly: GCF_014168615.1. NCBI lineage: Bacteria > Pseudomonadati > Pseudomonadota > Gammaproteobacteria > Aeromonadales > Aeromonadaceae > Aeromonas > Aeromonas sp. WP2-W18-CRE-05. The sequence continues at coordinate 2,255,641 of NZ_AP021917.1, forward strand.
CCTGGTCTCCGAGCGGCACGCGCTGATGGCGTTGGTCAATCAAATCAACAACAAGCAGACGCTAAACTTTTTCACCGATGAGGGGCTATTGCCCAACTATGCCTTCCCGGAAGCCGGGATCACGCTGCGCTCCGTGCTCTGGCGGCGGAAGGATAACGAGGGGAGTGAGGTCAAGGAGTACCAGAACACCACCTACGAATATGAGCGTCCAGCCTCTACCGCCTTGGCGGAGCTGGCTCCGCTCAACAATTTCTATGCCGGTGGGCATAAAGTCGAGATTGAACAGATCGATCTGAAGCTCTCCGAGCCGGAAAACTGGCGTATCTGTTGTCATTGCAATTACAGCGAGAACATTGATCAATCCGGCGATCCGCATAAGTATTGCCCTAAGTGCGGCTCGCCCGGCTGGGCGGATGCGGGCCAGAAGACGACACTGCTGAAACTGCGTCAGGTGTATGCACGGGCCAATACCCGGGACAGTCTGATTGGCGATGAGAGCGATAGCCGCGAACTGACTTTTTTCCAGCGTCAGCTGTTGGTGAGCTACGAACCAGACGACGTTGCGGCCGCCTATGCCATTGACGAAGGGGAAGTGCCGTTTGGTTTCGAGTTTTTGAGCAAAGTCACCCTTCGGGATATTAACTTCGGCAAGCAGATGGACGATGCGGCCGAGTTGACTATCGCCGGTGATAAGAAGCGGCGCACCGGCTTTCGGGTCTGTCTGGGCTGCGGCATGGTGCAACGCCCTCGGGATCACGAGGCGCGCCATGATCTGAGTTGTAAGCATCGGGCTGAGCCGGAAAGCGCGAAGTTCGAGGATTATCTCTATCTCTACCGGCAGTTGGAGTCCGAGGCGCTGCGCATCCTGTTGCCGGTCTCTAGTTACAGCGCGGATCGCATCGTGGAGGCGTCGCTGGGGGCAGCTATTCAGCTCGGGCTGAAACATTACTTCAAGGGCAACGTGGATCACCTCAAGGGCGTGGTTTATCGCGAGCCGGAAAACGAAGGGGAGTCCTGGCGGCAGTATCTGGTGATCTATGACTCAGTACCCGGCGGAACTGGCTCTCTCAAGGAGCTGATGCGTACGCCTGACAATCTGTTGAAACTCTTACAACTGGCTTACCAGGCGTTGGTGGAGTGCAGCTGTAACCATGATGTCACCAAGGATGGCTGCTATCGCTGCGTCTATGCCTACCGTGACCGGGGGCGGATGAAGTATGTTTCACGCAATCAGGCGCGTCAGCTGCTGGCAAAAATCATCGAGGCGAGCGACAAACTTCATTCGGTGAAAACCATCAATACCATCCCGCTGGATGTGATGATGGGCTCTGAGTTGGAAAAACGCTTCATCAGCTGCTTGCAGGAGAACAAGGCGCTCGCAGTGACGCGCAGCTATGCCCATCCTGGGGCTGGCTGGATGATCAATACTCGTGCTGAACCCTCCACGAGCTGGCATCTCAAAGCGCAAGTCGATCTGGGGAGTAAAGAGGGTGTCGGTATTCCATGCCGCCCTGATTTTGTTCTTTATCCGGTATCGCAACCAGCGGCGGTTAAGCCGGTGGCCATTTTCCTCGATGGCTTTGTCTTCCATAAGAAGACCGTCGAAGATGATGTACAAAAGCGTCAAGCCATCAAAGAGAGTGGCAATTATCGGCTTTGGACTATTACCTGGCGCGATCTGAATGAAACTGGCTGCAAGCATATTCAGGATGTACTGGGATTACGTCACAACCCGGATATGAAACAGCCCCAATTCTATTCCCCTTTCCATGACATGACATTTGCCACCCTGGAAGGGGCAGTTCGTGAACGCAACAGTTTTGATCTGTTGCTCGACTATATTGCAGAGCCGGCGATGAAAGATCTGCTCTGGCAAAAGCTGGCGGCAGCCCATGCCTGGGTATGGCTCGATGTGAAAAAATCCCAAGATGCCGGCATAAGGCACAAGTTTGCCTATGAAATGCATGAAAATGCACCTGGTTATCGACAGGCGCAATTGCTGCCGGATGAGCCATTTGTCTTTGGCGGTCTGCTGGATAGCTGTGGCTCATCCCAACAGTTTATTGAGCTGGCTTCGGTGTTGCCGCAGCGTTATATCAAGCCAGCTACCACCGCTGACCAGATGCGTGCCGCATTGCGACTGCATGTGAGCTTTGATGATCGCTATACCGAGGATGAGGGGTATGAGCGCGGACTCAATGGTTTCTGGCGACTGGTGAATTTGCTGCAGTTCTTGCCGGATATGTCATTCAGCAGCCGTAAGGCTGTGCACAATCCGCAAGTTCAAATAGTGGTTGAACCGACAGAACCCGCCCCAGAGATTTCAGATAATGGTGATTGGAATGAAATCATCGAGTTAAGTTTGCTAACGGCTCAGGAGATCAGCCTGCTGCAAACATTAGCCTGGCCGGTTCCGGTCCTGGGTTATCCGTTGCAAAACGAGTTTGGCGAAATTGTTGCCGAAGCAGATCTCGCATGGCCTGAACAAAAACGTGCGCTCATCTTTGAAGATGAGGCTTCTGCTGCACCATTTACTAACTGTGGTTGGACGGTCGTCGTGGGCCCGATCAGCCAGGAAACACTACAGTCTTTGTCTGGAGGTAAGGAATGACGGTCCAGTCGCCTAAAGTGGCACTTTCTGATGGTTTTTTGGGTGCATTTGCTCGGATCCCCAAGGCACAACAAAAAAAGGTGCAGGAGTTCATTTCTAAATTTCGACAGGACCCTACCAGTAATGGCCTGAACTACGAAAAGATCCATGATGCTCGAAGCCCGAATGTGCATTCGGTGCGTATTGACCAGACCTATCGTGGGATTGTGCTCAAGCCTGAGCAGGGTTCAGTTTATATGCTGATGTGGGTCGACAAACATGATGAGGCCTATGACTGGGCTCGTCGGCATGATTGCGCCATTCACCCGTTGACAGGGGCCATTCAGGTTGTTGATACCAGCTATATCCGAGCCGTACCTGAAATCGCACCTGTCTCACCGACTGAAATTAGAAAACCAAAGCTATTTTCCGCTTATACCTCTGAGCAGATATTGGTGCTGGGGGTTCCTCCGGTCTTTATTGCCCAGGTGATGGAACTCACCGATATAGCCGACTTTAACCAGCTACAGAAAGTGATGCCAGCAGAGGCGTGGGAGCCGTTGCACTGGTTGACCGAAGGCATTGACTATCCCGAGGTGCTGGCGGAGTTTAATGACCACCCTGAAGAGCCCGTTGATACCAATGACTTTGCTGAGGCCATCGCTCGCAGCAAACGCCGCTTCCATGTCGTGGAAAATGAGCAGGAGCTAATTCAGATGCTCAATGCGCCATTGGAGAAATGGCGCGTCTTCTTACACCCCAGTCAACGCAAATTGGTGGAGTCTCCGGCGACAGGGCCGGTACGAGTGCTTGGTGGGGCAGGGACGGGTAAGACGGTGGTGGCTATGCATCGAGCTCGCTGGTTAGCGCAACGACTGACGGATCAGCCGGGCAAGAAGGTACTCTTTACCACCTTTACCCGAAATCTGGCCGCGGATATTCGTGCCAACCTGCAGCGTCTTTGCAGTCGTGAGGAGATGGCCCGCATTGAGGTGGTCAATATTGATGCCTGGATGACAGAGCAACTCAAACGCCATGGTTACGACTTTAAAGTCGTTTACGACAGTGATGAGGGGCGTCGCCGCTGCTGGAAATATGCCCTGCAACTGGCGCCATCAGAGTTAGGCTTGCCGGATGGCTTTTACGCCGAAGAATGGCAGCGAGTGGTTCAACCTAATGCAGTCTACACCCGGGATGAGTATCTAAAGGTCAGTCGCTTAGGTCGAGGGACGGCTCTGTCCCGTATTCAGCGAGCCAAGATATGGCCAGTGTTCGAAGAGTTTCGCTCCCAGATGGATCGTGCGAAGTTGCGAGAAATGGGCGATGCCATGCACGAGGCCATTGTGCTGTTCAAGGAAAAGCAGCTCCAATTGCCTTATAGCAACATTGTGGTGGATGAGGCCCAAGATATTGGCTCCCCAGCATTTACCCTGATCCGTAGCTTGGTACCTGATTCAGCCAATGATCTGTTTATCGTCGGGGATGGTCATCAACGTATTTATCGTAACAAGGTGGTTCTTGGGCTGTGCGGTATTAACGTGCGCGGTCGCCGTAGTAAGAAGCTGAAAATAAACTATCGAACCACCGAGGAGACTCGGCAGTTTGCAGTTGCGCTCTTGACTGGAGTCAATGTGGATAACCTGGATGGTGAGCAGGATGCCAGCAATGACTACTTATCCTTACTGCACGGTGAAAAGCCGATAATCACCCATTCTGCAGACTTCAAAGCGGAAGCGGATACGATTGTTAAACAGGCCAAAGCCTTGCTAGCCGATGGGGTTCGCTCTCAGGATATTTGTCTCACGGCGCGTACCAGACATGCCTATGAGCGTTACGCAACGGCATTGAACAGCGAAGGAATTCCAACCTTTGTTTTAGGGCAGGACAGTTCGGATAACGATCAGCAAGAAGGGGTCCGTATTGCAACCATGCACCGAATCAAAGGGCTTGAGTTCCAATATGTATTCCTCGCCGGCATCAATGATGGCGTCGTTCCAGAACCCAAAGCGATTGCATCGGATGATCCTGTTGAACAACGGGATGCCTTGTTTAATGAACGCGCTTTGCTCCACGTTGCTGCGACTCGGGCAATAAAGGGGTTGTTTGTTAGTTCAAACGGCAAGCCGAGTTCGTTGTTGCCAGATGTGAACGCTTAATTTAGACGATGGCCAGTAACTAAGCAGAGTTACTGGCCATTATTTTAGAGAAAACTTAGCGGGAAGGTTATCGGTATTGCTGAGCAGCGCAAAATCGCATCGGCAGCCGCCATTTCCCCTGAGCCCTTCACAACTATCCACGATGAGGAACAGGCGCTGGTGCCTGATGGCAAAGCGCGTCAGGTGACCCTGATTTAAGGCTGGCTATCCGATAGCACGATCAGTGTAAAAACCAGCAGTGTGAAAACAATCAAGGCGCCAGTGGCGCCTTGATTGTTTGATGAGATGGTCGGTCACCGCTGGCCGTTACCTAAACAGCCATTCCATATCGTCCTCTTCCTCATCCCACCTCATTTGCTTCTGATCCCAGCGGGCCGCCAGATAGGGTTTGAGGGTCTGCAGGGTGGTGATCTCGGCCAGCTGGGCAGTCAGGTGGTCGATATCACGCAGCAAATAGTCCCGATGTTCGGCAAAGGCCTGCTCGGTCTTTTTCTTGGATGATTGCTTGAATTTGTGCAGCACCGCGCCCATTAGCCCGTCTTGCCCGCCGTATGCGTATTCCGGTGAAGTTGAACAGTGATTCCGGCCAACGTGAACACCCAGATCCTTAACGCGCTCATGTCATCTCGTTTCTAACTCGACTGTTCAGATTGGGTCAACTCACTTCTCCTCTTTCTCATCGATTCTCCCTTCAGTGACAGCCGGTGAGCGTTGTGCATCAGCCGGTCCAGGATCGCATCTGCCAGGGTGTTGTCCCCCAAGCTCGCGTACCACTCTTCCGTTGGTAGTTGACTGACCACTACCGTCGAGTATTTTCCATACCGATCATCCATGATCTGCCTGCTGGAGGCGTGATCCAAGCCAACATCCTGGCGGTAGTCCGGCCCACACTCAGCGTTTGAGCATTTGCAGCAATGGCGGTAAGGGAGACCGGAGTCGTCAGATATCTGCTTGAAAAAACGACATGTAGAAGTATCCAGTATTGTTGCCAGCTGGGTTGCTTTCTATGCTCTTGTGGTCAAATGACGCCAGCCGTCCATCGTATGATTCTTTGGACTGGGGCCAAGGGAGCGAACAAGGATACCGAATGGCAAATCCCAAAAGTCTGATATTCCAACTGCATAAACATTGGGACGTCATCGAAGCATTGGTTCGGGCTTCGCGGGAATGGCCTGCTTTCGATGAGGCGATGGTGCTGAGGCTAATTGGCAAGTCCAGCCGGGGCAGTGACAGCGAGCCTGAGTGTGGAGAAATCTTGCGCAGCCTATGTAGCAGCGATGTCCTGCAGTGGCTTGAGCGAACCGATACCCTGCAGGTCAACCCCTTGGTGCAAGAGTTTGCGCGGGGGCTGTTACGTGAGCATGAGTTAGGGCTTTCTGCCGTGCTCAAGGCGCGTATCGAGGCCATCAAACAAGCGACAGCACAAATACTGGAAGGTTCTGAACCACTCAATCCCGATTATTTGCGTCAGGGCTTAGCCAAGATGTCAGACCTGTTGCGGCAGATCAGTTTGCAATTGGATCAGGATCGCCATGCCATATTGGAGCTGGCCGAACAGGCTAAATCCGCGGATGCAGCCATGCCAATAGCGCAACGTTATCGCTCAGTGCTTGAAGCCTATGACCAGTATGTGGAGCCCATGAACGAGATGATGGACTCCGGGCTTGCGGGCAACTTCTATCCCTTTCTGGAGCAGGCGGAGAGGGCTCTGGATCGGGCTGTAGAGGCCATCACCATACAAGGTGGGCTTTATACCCACCAGTTACAGTTGCGTCAGGTTTCTTATCAAGCCAAGGAGTTGCAGCGGTTGGGAAGATTGGTAGCCCAGCAATGTGCCGCCACCTTGCTGCCGCTGCGTGAAGAGCTGCGCGAGCATAATGGCCTGTCTGCCGCCATCAGCCAGTTGTTGGGGCGTGTGCGCAAACGTGGCCTCACGCGAGCTCTGCCGTTGCGCAATACGAAGGGGGCCTTGCCTGTCTGGCGGCAGGAGCGACCGCGACGCGTTAGTGTAGGCTTCGAGGTCAAGGATTTTATGGCCAGCGCCCTGGCGTACATACCGGAACTCATCCGTTTCCCGACGGAGGTCCCCTTCGACGCCTCACTGGTAGAGCCCATTGATGACGAGACCCTCAAACAACACCTGCAAGAGAGCCTGCCAGTGGAGAACCTGATGCTCTGGTTGCTACAGCATTATGGCGAGCAGCCGGATGCCACCTTGTTGCGACTCTACCACGAACTGGTGCGTGAGCCTCTTTGGCTGGCGAGCCTTCACCCAGATAGCACCACAACGGATTTGCAAGAGGTGCTGGTCAGTTATCACCCCTACAGGATCCAGAGATCATGATTACCTCTATTTCGCATCTGGAGTCGCTCGGTGCCCTGAGTGAGCTGTTTCGCCTGTTCAACAGCGGCAAGCACCTCAACCGGGTGGCGGAGCCTGCCCTGTGGGCCGAGCTGGAGCGGTGTCAGGAAAGCTATCAGGCTATTTTTGCCGCCCTGGGGTTTGAGCTTAAAGTCGAGCCACGTGGCTATGCCTGGTTTCATATCGAGGAGTCCGGCAGCCAAGCCAGCAAGACTAGCAAGCGCCTGGCGTTGTTATGGATGTGCTTGTTTGATACCCAGGCTGATGAGGGCAGACCCTTGTCCCGCTTTACGGAGTGGCGGGTAGACAAGGCCTTGCTGGCCAAGGCTCACGAGCATCATCAGGAGATCCTTGAGGCCGAGGGGTTGGAGCTGGATGGCTTCATCGCGTTGCTGGACAGCGCGGTCAAGCTCGGATTTGCGTTGTCACTTAACGGTTATTGGCAGTTATTGCCGGCGGTCTATCGCTATCTGGAACACTTCGAATCGTTGAGCGCATCTGGCCAAGACGATTCATTCGATGAGCCGCAGGGTGGCGAGGAAGATGAATCGGCAGAGGTGGGTTTGGATGAGGAGGAGGAAGCATGATCCAGTACGGGTTTGAGCGTCTGGTATTGTTGGGCAGTGCCGGGTATCAGAGAGCCGAGTTGCCGCTGGATGCTGCCGTCTCACTCATCGCCCCCAATAACACAGGTAAAACCAGCCTCATCAACGCGCTGCAGTTTTTATTGATCATCGACCAGCGACGCATGGACTTTGGCGCCCACGATCTGGAGAAGTCCAAACGATTCTACTTCCCCAACAACAGCGCCTACATACTGCTGGAAGCCTGTCTGCCAGAAACGGGGACCGTGGTGCTGGGATGTGTCGGCAAGGGGGTTAGCCATGACTATCAGTACTTTGCCTACAAGGGAGCGTTGGATCTGGATGATTATCGGTTGGACGGCGGCGCTCTGGTGGCGGAGCCCCAACTGGTAAACCACCTGGCCACGCGCCAGCGGCTGGTGTTTGTCTACAAGAGTCCCAATGATTTTCGCGATGCCCTGTATGGTGGTCGTCGCAAGCGGGCCGCCAGCGAGCCCGATTTCACCCTCTTTCATCTGGAGCATCAATCGGATGCTGCTGCCTATCGACAGGTCCTCACTCGTACCTTACGGCTGGATAGGCTCACCTCGGCCGATGTCAAAAATTATCTGTTGGAAATCTTCAAACGGGACTTGTCGGATGCGGCCATCGACTTTCGGCAAGAGTGGGAAAAGGCATTTAGCGAGGTCAATAGTGAACGGGCTCAGTATCAGGCGGCGGTCAATCAGTCTGCACGGATCCTGAGCTTGGCCAAACAAGTGCAAGAGCGTTTGACGCTCAGAGGCAAGCTCATCGTCTGGTGCCCACAGATAGAAGAAGACCTCAAGCAGTGGCACTCCTACTATGAGTCCACAGCAGAGGAATTGGCAGCCAAGGTGTTGCAATGCGAGACGGCACAAAAGCAATCGGGGAGCCGTATTCAGGAGCTGAGTGTCGAACGGCTCGTAAAACAGCAGTCCCATACTCAGCTGCTGGCGCTCAATCAGCAGCAAGCGGAGCTGGAGCGTCGGTTTACCCTGCTTTCGGGACGTGAGCAACTTGAAACACAGCTGGCGGCGGTCAAGGAGAATTTGGAGGCTCAGATCACCCTGCTGGGGCAGGTCAAGAGCCGCAGCGTAGAGGACATAAGGCGAGATTTACGTCGGCAACAGCAGTTGTCGATGAGCCTGCATCGGCAGCAGGAGACCTTGACCGACAATCTCTATCGACACATGGCTGATCATCTGAGTGAAGAGGAGTTACTGCGACTAAACCGGGTGCTCCAGGCCGGAGTGATGCAGCTAGGACCGGCAGATTTCGAACTGGATATGCCCCGGTTGAAACAACAGTTGTCACAGACGCCGGGCGAGACGCTGATGCTGGCTGGCCTGCGCATCAACCTTCATCGGTTGCATCCCCAGTTTCAGCAACTCAGTGAAGCCGAGCTGAAGGAGCAGATCAGGGATACCGACAGGCATATCGCCAGTTTGGAGGTGCAGCAGCAAACAGCCGAGCAGCGCCACCAGGCCGAGGCACACAAGCAACGATTAGAGCAGGAGCAGCAACAACTGCGGCAGGAGCTGGCCGACTTCGACACCTGGCAGCATCTATTGGCCCAGAGTGACCAGCGAGCAGAGCAATTGATAGCCCATGAACAAGAGCTGGATAGGCTACAGGCCGAGCTGGCAGCGATTAACCAGCAGCAATTGAGCTTGGTTGATCAACTCAATGCTTTGCGACAAGCGCAGATGCGACTGGATGATGAGCATAACGGCATCGTCACCATGCGTAACCAGCGCGAGGATCAGGGGCCAGAATTCGGTTATCTGGAATCTCTTTCCTACCATCCCTGGCTCGGGGGAGCCACCAGAACGCTGGATACCCTATATACCCGTTTGCAAGAATTCCAGACCGATAGTCGTCAATTGTTGGCGTTGAACAGCGCGTTGCAGCGCGGTTTGCAGGATTTGCACGCTGGCGGACTCACCAAGTATGAACACTGCCCGACTCAGGACGAGGAGTGGAGTCGGATCCTCGATTTCCATCAGATGTTGCCAAAAGAAGCCGAGGCATTGGAGAAGAAGGCGCGCAGTGCCGTGATCAATGTCACCGCCAGCCTGAAACAGCTCAGACAGGGGCTGAATGCTTTTAAGGCGCAGATGCGGGGCTTTAACCGGCTGGTGAGTCAGCGTCAACTGTCCGACCTCAGGGTTTTCAAAATCGAGCCCAGGGATGAAGCACACCTGGTGGAAGCCATCGAAATTCTGCTCGATAAGTCCGCTCAGGTGGAGACGGGGGAGAGCTTCGATCTGTTTAATCAGCAAAGCGTGCTGGATGATGTGCGATTGGATCGCGCCAAACAGACCTTGTTTGATGAGGGCAATGCCCGGCAAGGGCTCCGTGTCGCCGATCTGTTTCGCCTGGAGTTTGTGATAGGTAAGCAGGATCAGCAGGAGGAGTCCTTCACCGAGATAGACAGTGCGGCCTCCAACGGCACCGTATTGATGGCCAAGCTGGTGACCGGGCTGGCCATGCTCCACCTGATGCATCACAAGAACAAGCGCATCCGCACCATCTGTTATCTGGATGAGGCGCTGGCGCTGGATACCCGCAACCAGAAAAATCTGATCGATGTGGCGGCAGAATTCGGTTTTGCCCTGATCTGCGCCTCGCCAGCTCCGTTGACCACGGCACGCTATTGCGTACCTATCCATCACCATGCCGGCAAGAACCATATCAATCGGCAGAGCTGGCTGGTGCTTGCTCCCAAGGAGCGACCATGAGCCGTAGTTTGATCGCCGCCTTGCGCAAATTGCGCCAAGCCCCTGGAGGAGGGCTTGCCAGCTCTCAATTGAGCGAGGGGCAGCGACGTGAGCTGAGCAGCTTTGCCCGCGCTACCGGCAGCATACAGATGCGGCCCGAGGGCAGGGGAGTCGTATTTGAGATAAGGCTGCCCGCCGTGGTGGAACACCAGTGGCGACAACTGGTGCCGATAGAGCAAGCCGAATTGGTCGATGGTCTGCCACGCCGAGCGCGTAACATCGCCGCAACTCGCCGTAGCAAGGGGGCAGATCATGGGCATGAGTTCAGCTATCTGCTGTTAAAGGCCGGTCCCGGTCAGGTGGCGTGGCGAGATGATAAAGACAACCGGCTGGACTTGCGACTGAGCACCGATCAACTGGGCGTCGCCGCTCTGACTGTGCACGCCGACAGCACCTGGTATACCGAACATCCGCTATGGCTTGTGGAAAATCAGGCGCTGTTTGACCAGCTGGACTGGCTACCCTGCGCCCAGCCCGCCAGTGTTGCTTATTACAGTGGCCAATTGCCCAACACATTGTTGGATTGGCTCGCCTTGCGCCAGCGGGCGCCTGCGATCCACTTCTTTCCCGACTACGACGGAGTGGGTCTGCTCAACTTTGCCCGGCTTCGCAGCCGTCTTGGCCACAGCGTGGCCCTGTGGTTGATGCCCGAGTGGCCATCTCGTCTCGAGCGTTTCGGTTGTACCACGCTTTGGCAGGATACCCAGCGCGAATTCAACGCCATGCTGGCACACCCTGCGACAGCCGATTTCGACGTGGAAGTGAAGCAATTGATCCGGTCAATGCAAGCCAGCGGGATGGCGCTGGAGCAGGAAGCCGTGTGGTTGTGAGGAACTGCCCCGTCCGTCTCGCCTGCCTCTTATCTGTCTATTAGTTTGAAAATATCTGCTTGAAAATACGACATGTGCAAAACCCCAGTATCGAAGCCAATGCTGTTCACTTAAGAGAATTTGAGTTCCAGTCCACGTAGTATCAGGGCTAAAAAATGAGGGAGGCATGATGCCTCCCTCTTTCTATTGCAAGCCACGCTGGATAAAGGCTGAAGGAACATCGACTGGAAACAGCCTTGCTCCCCCAACTCAAGTCGCATTTATGAATAATTAGTCAAAAATGTGCTTATCTGAACAGCATTGCAGTATCGAAGCGGCTTTGCTCGAACGATATAGTCATCTGGGTTTTAACTGATGACTTGGGAGATAAAGGATGAAGGCGGCGACACGGCATGATTGGCAAGGGTTACAACCATTGCATCGAGATGCGCTCACCCTTCCGCTGAGCCTGCGCTTTCGCGATGAGCAGATGGCCAACATCCGACAGGGATTTATCCCTCCGGCGATGGAGTACAAATGGTTCTGCTATTTCGAAGGAGAAACTCTCCACCTATACCGGAGCTGGACGGGGAGCAAGGCGGCGGAAGTGCTCTTTGTTCGTGACAGTGAAGGTTGGTGGCTGGCATCGAGAATGCGGTTGTCGCTGGATCCTGATCATTTCGGCTGGTCTTTGGAGGAGGCCAAATCGATCATCGAAAGCGAAATTGCCTTTTATGCCGCCGGGCAAGTCCCCGCCGATGGCTTTGCGCAGATGCTGCAAACGGCGTCCCAAGCGGGTTATTTCGGCTCGCCCAGCGTCGTGCATGAATTGCTGTTTCCCTTCTTCCATTGTCTGCTCTGCAAGGGGGTGGCGCCGCATATCGAGGGCATCCCAGCGCGAAGCGTTGCCGATGTTGTGGAGGAAAATAAACGGGTAACGCGTGCGATCAGCAGGCAGACCGGGGAGGTGCACGGCCTGGAGGCGTGGCGCACGGCGGAGCAACTTGGCAAGGCCCTCATCCATTACTTCGAGTTGGATGAGGGGTGGCACGCAGGGGAAGATCTCGCCTTCACGCTCAGTGAGGGGCTGGCTGCCGTCGGCATTCAGGTATCCGAGGTGATCCTGGCCTTTATCCATGCGCCATCTCCCACGCTGGACGGCCTCATTCAGTATTTGAAGGTGATACAGGACTTTGTGGTCAGCGTCATGATGGGCACTAACAGCGCCTATTACCCGGATCTGGTGTTGGCGGATTTCAGCTGGGCGCGTCGCAATGAGTTTGCGGCCCAAGGCCGCGCCATGAGCCACGCGCGAGCGGACGAAGAAGACGTCGAATAGGAAGATGAGCCAACCCCGGGGACCGCATACCATCCCAGCCCGTCGACAAGCTCGACGCCATGCTCAAAGGTGCGGCCGACAAGCCTGTGAACGTCGCCATCCAACGGGATTTTTAATAAACATTCTGCTCAGTTGAGCATCAGCAGGCGGGAGTGTGAGTCACCATCGGTTTGCATGAAATCGGGCGTGTTAGCCTGTTGCACAGTAGTGGCCAGCATAGGCATTGACGCGATTATCGTGGTTATCGCCGGGCAAAAGCACTATTCGCACCACTTACATCTGCCTTTCAAGCACGCTTAAGGAGTATTCATGCAAATCAGCCAGTGGACTACGGAGATCATTGTCATCAGCGTCATCATTGCAGTCGCTTGCTGCGTGATTGGCTACTTTGTGGCGGCGCTGCGCCACGGCAACCGGCTCGGTCAGCTCACTAGCCAACTGGGGCAGGCACAGCAGGCACAGGGCTTGCTGACACAGCAATTGGCACAGGCTCAGGAGCAGCTCAAGGCGGCGGAACAACAATGTCATGGGCAGCAGGTGGAGGCCGGCAAGGTGCAGACCCAGCTAGAGGGTGCCAAAGAGCAGCTGCAAGAGTTGGCGACGCAATTGAGCGAACGTAAGGCTGCCAGCGAGGCCTTGCAGCAGCAGTTGAGCGCGGCCAAGGAGCAGCAACATGACGCGGAGAAGCGTCTGGAGACGGCACAGGCCGAAAACCGTGGTCAGAAAGAGCAGATCGCTGACTTGCGTGAACGCTTGAATCTGGCTGATGGGCAAAACCGAGCAGCCCATGATGAGATCAGCCAGCTCAAGGATAAGTTGGCCAATGAAGGCAAACATGCGCAATCCCTGCAGAGCGCGGAGCGCGAAGTCCGTGAACAACTGGTGGATGTCAAACAGACCCTGAAAGAGCGTGAGAACGCCATTCTCGGCCTGCAGGAGCGGTTGCATCAGGTTGATAACGAACACACCGAGCTCAAGACCACGCTGCAAAAGCGGGAAGAGCACTTCCAGGAGCAGCTGGGTCAACTTGCCGATGCCAAGAAGACACTGGCACAGGAGTTTGAAAACCTCGCCAACAAGATTTTCGACGAGAAGGGCAAGGCGTTCACTCAGAGCAGCCAGATCGGGATCGATAGCCTGCTCAAGCCATTTCGCGAGCAGATCGAAGGATTCCAGAAACGGATCAACGAGGTGCACGATGTCTCGGTGCAAGGCAGCGCTCAGCTCAATGCCGAGATCCGGAAGGTGCTGGAAATTGGTCTGAATATGAGCAAGGAGGCCAACAACCTCACGTCGGCCCTCAAGGGCGATTCCCAGCAGCGCGGAGCCTGGGGGGAAGCGCAACTGCGCCGCACACTGGAGATGAGTGGCCTGATTGAAGCGGCCCACTACGAAGTGCAGAGCAGCTTCAAGGATGCGGAAGGCAAGCACAAGCAGACCGACTATCTGATCAAACTGCCGGATGGCAAACACATCATCATCGACAGCAAGGTTTCTTTGGTGGCTTATGATCGGGCGGTAGCGGCCGAGAGCCCAGAGGCGTATCAGCTGGCGATGGCAGAGCATCTCAAAGCGGTGCGCAAGCATATCGACGATCTGGCATCGAAGGATTACATCAACTTGATTGGCATGCACAGCCCCAGCTTTGTGCTGATGTTCATGCCGATTGAACCCGCCTATATCGAAGCGTTGAAGCACAACAAGGATTTGTTCGAGTATGGATACAACAAGGGCATCGTACTGGTCTCACATACGACCCTGATCCCCATCCTGCGCACGGTATCAAATCTGTGGATGATCGAACGCAGCAATACGGAGGCCCGCGAGATCAGTGAAAAAGCCGGCGACATCTACAACCAGGTCTGCCTTGTTGCCGAACGTCTGAGCAGCTTGGGCGGCACGCTCAACACCGCCAGCAATCACTACAACAACACGGTCAAGGCGCTGGTGGGCAAGCAAGGGCTGTATGGCAAAGTGGAGAGATTCAACAAACTCTCGGCGAAGGCCAGCAAGACACTGCCGCAACTGGACGCCATGCATATGGACTTCGAACAGGATCGGTTGTCATTGATCGTCGAGGCTCTGGAAGAGCCCGGCACGATTGCCATAGAGGAAACGGCGCCGACGGCATAGTCGTTTAACGATGCAGATCGCGTAAAACAATCAAGGCGCTACACAGGCGCCTTGATTGTCTGGGTTGCAACCCATTGCCATCGTCGTCCAGCAGACCCCGCCGATAAACGCCGGCTCGGTGATCAGACACCCCGCATCTGCTCCAAAATGCGACATGTGTATGTAACCAGTATCGGCATGGGTATTGAGGCGGCATATACTGGACCCGCTTGAAGAGAGTCCCAGTCAGCCCCAACCAAGGAGCATGTTTATGTCACCTTCGTTACCCCCGCTCGGCGTATTAGCTGGTGCCCTGTTACTGCTGGTGGTCCAGAGTGCCGGGGCCGCCGACTGTACCTATCGCAAAGACAGCCTCGGTAATACCCGCTACCAGTGTGATGATGGCAATAGCGGCACCCTGCGCAAGGACAGTCTCGGCAACGTCAGGGATTCGCAAAGCGGCACCACCTGGCGCAAAGACTCTCTCGGCAATGTGCGCAGCAGCGAAGGCACCACTTACCGCAAAGATAGTCTAGGCAATGTACGGGTCAGCAATCCCAGCACCGGCGAGACCGTCACCTGGCGTAAAGATAGCCTCGGCAACCTGCGGTCCTCCAATGGCACAACTTGTCGCACCAACTCCTTGGGGCAAGTTAGATGTGATGGGCAGAGCACACCGCCAGCAGTGTTGGGCGCAAAGTGAACCCAGACTGTGGTTCTGATCTATTAGACCGCCATGATGAATCGCTGACGCAGCGTACATCTTGGCCAAATAGTAGAAATGATCGATTTGGTGATCTGGCTTCATAGAGCTACCGTGCTCTCAGGCTTAGAATAACACTCTTTTTGATAGCATGAACTGAGCGCCGTTAGGGTCAATAGAGCATTTATGAATAGCGAAGAAGGTGCCAGTTGGCCTTCCCGTACTGCGGATTGTCTGAAATGGCACTGACTCGATTTTTTTACCCCTAACTCTCTGTTAATCTGAGCGTTTTCTGCTAGGTGCCTGCTTACTATGTCTATCGATTACTACAACCAACACGCCGATAGCTTCGTCGAAGGCACGCTGTCGGTCGATATGCAGCCGCTTTACCAGCGCTTCCTGCCTCTGCTCGCTCCCGGCGCTCATATCGTCGATGCGGGCTGCGGCTCTGGTCGGGACAGTCTCTACTTCCGAGAGCAGGGCTTTCAGGTCACTGCGTTCGATGCCAGCGCGGAGCTGGCCCTGCGCGCCGAGCGCCTGCTTGGTCAGCCGGTGCAACTGTGCCGTTTCGATCAGTTCGTGGCTCCCGCGCCGGTCGATGCCATCTGGGCCTGTGCCAGTCTGCTGCATGTTCCCCGTGCCGAATTGGATGCCGTAATGGTCCATCTGTGCCAGCAACTCGCCGACGGTGGTCTGCTCTATTGCTCGTTCAAATATGGGGTAGACGAGACCGAGCGCGATGGCCGAGCCTTCACCCAGTTGGATGAGGCGGGGCTGCAAGCCCTGATAACGCCGTTGCCGCTGAGCGAGGTCGAGATCTGGCAGACTGCGGATCGACGCCCCGGCCGCGAGCAGGAGTGTTGGCTTAACGCCATCGTGCGCAAGGTCGGGTCATGAGTGCACCCGTGCTCATCAGCGGGGGAGAGGCGGGGGATCCGGAGTTCAACGATCCCCTGTTGCCACATCTGCTGGACGCCATCGCCCGTTGTGGCGAGGGTAGCCGCATTGAGTTGTGTGTCTCCTTTATTCGCCAAAGCGGGCTGGTGTTGTTGCGCGGTGCCCTGCACGAGGCGCTGGCGCGAGGAGCACGGCTTCGGGTGATCACCTCGGACTATCTGGAGGTGACCCAGCCGGTGGCGCTGCGCGAGTTGCTCAAATTTGATCCCGCTCGCTCTTGCGCGCTGATCTACCAGAGTCAGGGCAATCGCGGTTTTCACCTCAAGTCCTATCTGTTTGTCCAGCACGCAGCCCAGTACCTAGGCCAGCAAGTTGGCCAGGAAGGGTCGCCAGCGGTGCTCGGTGGTCAGGCGTTTCTCGGCTCCAGCAATATCTCTGCCGCCGCCCTTACCGAGTCGCTGGAGTGGAACTGGTCGCTCAGGGCTGAGCCGAGCGGACCCAGCGAGCCGCATCACAGCCTGCGTCAGCTCGCGGCTCAAATCGAGCGGCTGGCGCAAGACGCGCGGGTCGTGCTCCTTACCCACGACTGGATCGATGGCTACCTCGCTCGCTATCGGCAGAGCGCGCTGCGGGAGTTGCGGGTGCTCACCGGGGATCATCGCAGCAGCGCCGAGCAGCTGCGTGAAGCCCCCATCCCCAACAGCGTGCAGCAAGAGGCGCTGATGGCGCTGCAAGCCGCGCGGGCACAGGGGCATAAACGGGGCGTGGTGGTCATGGCGACCGGCCTTGGTAAGACTTGGCTCGCGGCTTTTGATGTGCGCCAGATGCAGGCGGCCCGCCTGCTGTTTGTTGCCCATCGGGAGGAGATCCTGACCCAAGCGCGCCAGACCTTCTTGCACATGGTGCCGCGGGCAAATTCGGGCCTCTATCATGGTCAGCAGCAGGATGAGGCCGACTGGCTGTTTGCCTCCATCCAGACCCTGGGCAAGAGTCAGCATCTGCTGCGCTTTGCACCGGATCACTTCGATTACGTGGTGGTCGATGAGTTTCATCATGCCGCCTCACCCTCCTACCGGCGCTTGCTAAACCACTTCAAGCCCCGCTTCCTGCTCGGGCTGACCGCGACCCCTGACCGCACCGATCAGGCCGATATTCTGGCGCTGTGCGACAACAATCTCGTCTTTGAACGGGGGCTGGCCCTCGCCATCGAGCAGAAGATGCTGGTGCCGCTCACCTATCACGGCATTTTGGATGACACCGTCGACTATGCCGCGCTGCCTTGGCGCAACGGTCAGTTTGACCCCCATGCGCTGGAGAGTGCCTTCGCCAGTCAGAAGCGGGCTCAGCACGCCCTTAGCCAGTGGCGACGTTTACGCCAGCAGCGCACGCTGGCCTTCTGCATCTCGACCCGTCATGCCGATTTTATGGCCAGCGTCTTCCAGCAAGCCGGTGTGCGGGCGATAGCCGTCTATGCGGGCTCCCGCCAGGGGCGACAAGCCGCCCTGGAGCAACTGGCCGCCGCCGAGCTTGATATCATCTTCTCGGTAGATTTGTTCAACGAAGGCACCGACTTGCCCGCCATCGATACCGTGCTGATGCTGCGCCCCACCGAGTCGCGCATCGTGTTCCTGCAACAGTTGGGGCGGGGCTTGCGCCTCTATCAAGGCAAAGAACGCCTGGTGGTGATCGATCTGGTGGGCAATCACAAGGCGTGTCTCTACAAGCCCCAGCTGCTGCAAACGCAATTGACCCGCCCACCAACGCACGCAAATAGGGCGATGCCGCTGGCGGCAGGTTGTTTTATCAATCTGGATCCCAAGCTGCTTCCGCTGCTGGCGCTGTTAAAAAAGCAGCAGAAACCGACTCTGATTGAGACCTATCAGACCCTCAAAGAGCACCTCGGCTATCGCCCCACCGCGCGGCAAACCTGGGCAGTCCGGCTGGGTGAGCAACTGCGTTTCGATACCCAAAAACAGGGGGGCTGGTTTGAGCTGCTCGCCCAAGCGGGCGATCTGGGGGAGGAGGAGCTGCGCGTGCTGAACCGGCACGGCGACTTTCTGCGTTCGGGGGTGGAGCACACCGCGCTCACCAAGAGTTTCAAGTTGATCCTGCTATTGGCGCTGCTCGAACTCGACGGCCTGCGTGAGCCACCCACCTTGGCGGCGCTGGCCAGCCACTCCCGTTACCTGTTTGAGCGGCATCCCGAGCTGGCCCGCCTCGATCTACCGGTCAAGCAGCAAGCCCTGAGCGCCGACAGCCCGGCTTGGCTCAGTTACTGGAAGAGCAATCCGATCAAGTTCAGCAGTGGCGGCAATCCAGGCGCCAAGGGGGAGTACTGGTTCGAGGTAAGGGAGGATCGCTTCTGCCCACGCTTCGCGGTGAGTGAGGAGGATATCGATCCTCTGCATCGCATGGTGCAAGAGCTGCTGGACTTGCGTCTGGCCCAATATCAGCAGCGCAAAATCGCATCGGAAGCCGCCATTTCCCCTGAGCCCTTCACAACTATCCACGATGAGGAACAGGCGCTGGCGCCTGATGCCAAAGCGCGTCAGGTGACCCTGATTTAAGGCTGGCTATCCGATAGCACGATCAGTGTAAAAACAAGCAGTGTAAAAACCAGCAGCGTGAAAGCAATCAAGGCGCCAGTGGCGCCTTGATTGTTTGGGGAGATGGTCGGTCAGCGCTGGCCGTTACCGAAACAGCCATTCCATATCGTCCTCTTCCTCACGCCACCTTATTTGCTGCTGATCCCAGCGGGCCGCCAGATAGGGTTTGAGGGTCTGCAGGGTGGTGATCTCGGCCAGCTGGGCAGTCAGGTGATCGATATCACGCAGCAAATAGTCCCGATGTTCGGCAAAGGCCTGCTCGGTCTTTTTCTTGGATGATTGCTTGAATTTGTGCAGCACCGCGCCCATTAGCCCGTCTTGCCCGCCGTAGTAGCTGACTTCGAGCTCGCGTAGCTGGCGTTTCAGCATCGGGTTGAGGTAAGCGAGGTTCTCGTCACTGAGCAGGTTATCGAACTCGGGTAGGTGAGCGTGGGCCAGCTGTAACAGGGTGAACATCTCTTTGTTTTCCCAAGCCTGACTGAGTTGGCCCATGATGCGGGTCTTTTCCGCCTGCATGGCGGGGTCGGGTTCCCGATCCGGGTGCAGCGCCAGGGCGAGCTTGCGATAGAGCTGCTTGAGGCTGGATTTGCTGAACAGCTGTTCGATGCGCATCTCTTCCTCTTGCTCACGACGGGTGCGCGTGTGGGCAAAAGCATCTTGCTGCTCAGCGCCGAAGGGGGACTCATCGGCAAACAACTCATCATCGTCGAAGAGGGCATCCTCTTCCTCACCAGCGGTGTCACTCCCGTTGGCCATTTTCTGCTTCGCCGCGTTTATCAGGTACTCGTGCAACAGAGCGGGGTTTTTGACCATATCGCGCAAGGTGTCGATGTCTTCGGGGCAGTGACCACAAGTTTCCATCAGCATATGGGTAAGTTCATCACACTGATAGTCGAGCTGTTCGTCATCCATGTGCAGGGCGGTATTGGTTTGGATTTGGTGATAGAGGGGGGCCAAATCCATCTCGCCACGAAACGGATTGGACTCGAGATAGTTGATGAGATCGTGGATCCAGTGGTGCAAGGTCTCCCGTTGCCACTGGGTAAAGCTCTTGCGAGCCGTAAAGTCGGTCAGTCGCTTGGTGAGGGCAAAGATGAGCTCGCATTGTTGACGCTCAAGGGGTTCGATGTCGCTGGTGAAGCGCTGATAGATATCGCGGCCGTTGAGGGTTTGCTTGTCGATTTTTGCCTGTAGCTTTTCGAGCGCTTGCCAGTTGCGGTGGAAGAGATCGAGGGCGGGGTTACCCGTCGTGGGGGAGGGCTGGCGAGCGGGCTGCTTGCGAGCTGGATTACGAAGAGACATAGGCCGCCTCCATAGGCGTTATTTTGTTCGCTAAAACAAAAAAACTGGCGCGGGGCCGGTTTATCGCCGCGCATAAATAGCGCGAAGTCTGCCTTGCAGATGAGTTGCTGGCCATATTAAAGCCTTTCTTACGCAACAGATAGCAACAACAGAGAAATAATGGGGTGGCTGATGGGGCTCGAACCCACAACAACCGGAATCACAATCCGGGACTCTACCAACTGAGCTACAACCACCACTGAAATCATCGCCATTTTGTGTCTGCCAAGGCCTGGCCAAGGTCATCCTGAGATAATCTGCCGAATGGACGATAAGTCACACTCTTCATCAATAACTCAATGATTTAAAACACATTTTAAATGGCGCGCCCTGCAGGATTCGAACCTGCGACCCACGGCTTAGAAGGCCGTTGCTCTATCCGACTGAGCTAAGGGCGCGTTGTATCAAGAAATCCGGGGATTTCCCGATGAACCTGGTCGGTGATAAAGGATTCGAACCTTTGACCCTCTGGTCCCAAACCAGATGCGCTACCGGGCTGCGCTAATCACCGAAAATTCGCCATCCAGCATACCTTCGGCGGCACCACTGGGCAACGGGCGGGCATCATACCCAAGCGCCAAAGTCAGCGTCAACGACTTTTTCCACCAGTAAATTCAAGTGCCTACTTATTGCCCTCCCTGCGAGAGCCGCTAACACCCGCGCCAAAAAAATGCGACAATGCGCCGCAGTTGAACACATGGTGAGTGAAGAACGATGTCTGCCAAAATCATTGATGGAAAACAGGTTGCGCAAACGATTCGCAATCAGGTCGCCGCGCAAGTCCAACAGCGGTTGGCGCAGGGGAAACGGGCACCGGGTCTGGCGGTGATCCTGGTGGGGCTGGATCCGGCCTCCCAAGTCTATGTGGGCAGCAAACGTCGCGCTTGTGAAGAGGTGGGATTTGTCTCCCGCTCCTATGACCTCAGCGCCACGGCGACACAAGCGGAGCTGCTGTCCCTGATCGACCAGCTCAACGAGGATCCGGAAGTGGACGGCATCCTGGTGCAGTTGCCCTTGCCGGCCCACTGCGATACCACCCAGGTGCTGGAGCGCATTCGTCCCGACAAGGACGTTGATGGCTTCCATCCCTACAACGTGGGTCGTCTGGCCCAGCGCATCCCGGCGCTGCGACCCTGCACCCCCAAGGGGATCATGACCCTGATCGAGACCACCGGCGTCAAGACCCATGGTCTGCATGCGGTGGTGGTCGGGGCTTCCAACATCGTGGGGCGCCCCATGACGCTGGAGCTGCTGCTGGCCGGTTGCACCACCACCACCTGTCACCGCTTCACCCAGGATCTGGAGACCCAGGTGCGCCGGGCCGACTTGCTGGTGGTGGCGGTGGGCAAGCCCAACTTCATTCCGGGGGAGTGGGTCAAACCCGGTGCCCTGGTGATCGACGTGGGCATCAACCGCCTTGCGGACGGCTCCCTGGTGGGAGATGTGGAGTATGAGACCGCGCGCAATCACGCCGCCTTCATCACGCCGGTACCGGGGGGCGTGGGCCCCATGACGGTCGCCAGCCTGATGGAGAACACCCTGAGCGCCTGCCAGGATTACCACGACGCCTGATGAGGGCGACGGGCAGAAAAGAGAAAGGGAAGGCATTGCCTTCCCTTTTTTTATTGCGTCACTCCCCCGGATCGCCACTGGGTATCAGAGGAGGGCCAGGGCGGCGGCCAGATCGGCAATCAGATCGTCGGTGTCTTCCACCCCGATGCTGAATCGAATGAGATCGTCATTGACCCCGGCGGCGAGGCGGCTTGCCTCGTCCATGGCGGCGTGGGTGGTGCTGGCCGGATGGCAGGCGAGGCTCTCGAGATCGCCGAGGCTCACCGCCTGCACGAAGAGTTGCAGGTTGTCGAGCAGGGTAGCGCAGCGCTCAAACCCGCCCTCCAGCTCGATGCTCACCATGCCGCCAAAGCCGCTGGCGAAGGCGCCGAGGGCATCGTGGCCCGGATGGCTGGCAAGGCCCGGGTAGATCACCTTCTTCACCGCCGGGTGGGCATCCAGGAACTCGGCCACCTTCTGGGCGTTGTGCAGGTGGGCATCCATGCGCAGGGGTAGGGTCTTGACCCCCCGTTGCAGCAGGTAGGCCTCCTGGGGGCCGATGGGAGAGCCGATGTGCTTGAGGGCCACGGTGCGAATCGACTTCATCAGCGCGTGAGAGCCCGCCACCACCCCGGCGATGATGTCGCCGTGACCGCCCAGGTACTTGGTGCCGCTGTGCATGACGATGTCGATGCCAAGCTCCAGCGGGCTCAGCAGATAGGGGGTAAGGAAGGTGTTGTCACACACAGTGATGGCACCCACCTTGCGGGCCGCCTCCACCACCACCCGCGGATCCACCACCTTGAGGGTGGGATTGGTCAGGGTTTCAAAGAGTACCACCTTGGTGGCGGGGCGGATGTTGGCCAGCAGCGCCTGATCGCTCTCATAGGCGGTGATCTTGATGCCGGCGCGGCTGAAGGTCTGCTTGAGGAAGGCATCGGTGCCGCCGTAGAGGGGGCCGATATAGGCCACTTCATCACCGCTGTCGGCCAGGGCATACATGATGGCACTCACCGCCGCCATGCCGCTGGCCACCACCAGTGACTCATCTGCACCTTCGAGGGCTGCCAGCTTCTGCTCCAGTTCGGCGGTGGTGGGGTTGCCAAAGCGGCTGTAGATGAAGCCGGGGGCTTGACCTGCGAAGCGCTCCTTGCCCGCCTGGGCGTTGAAGTAGCTGAAGGTGCTGCTCTGGTAGAGCGGGGTGGTGAGGGCGCCGGTCTGGGGATCGATCCGCTGGCCGCTGTGCACGCTCATGGTCTTGAATTTCATTTTTTTACTCCGTCATTGTCAGGTCGTTGCCCGACTGCTTGTGTTATCCGGGGCGCCGTCGCGCCCCTTTTTTAATGTCGAGTGGCGGGTTGTCAGACTAGCGCTGGCTCGCGCTGCGGCTCGCCTGCATAGTGGCGGGCCGCCACATCCGGGTGGGAGCGCAGCCTCCCCTTGAGCACGTTCTCCCCCACCTGATAAAAGAGCGGGTTGGCGGGATCGCTCTGGGGCCCTTCGGCCAGCGCCGCCAGCTCGGGGGAGAGGCTAAGCAGTGGCACCGTCGCATCCAGCCTTGCCGCCATGAAGAAGGCGCAGGAGAGGCGCGATACCCCGGGAGGGGGGCTCACCACCCGGTGCAGGGTGGCCTTGAGGTAGCCGTCGGACGCGAGCTCCAGCAGCTCGCCGATGTTGACCACCAGGGCGCCCGGCAAGGGGGGCGCGGGGATCCAGCCATCCGCCGTCTCCACCTCGAGCCCGGAGTGATCGTCCTGCATCACCAGGGTCAGGTAGCCGGGATCCTTGTGGGCACCTACCCCCTGACCACTGCTGCCTTCCGGTTGTCCGGGGTAGTGAATGAGCTTCATGTGCTGGTAGGGGGCACCGCGAATGCTCTCGTCAAATACGCCGGCGGGCTGCCCCAGCACCTCTGCGAAGGCGTCCAGCAGGGTGAGGGTGATGTCGCTCAGTCGATCCTGCCATGCCAGCAGACGTGTCTTCATCTCGGGCAGGGCGGCGGGCCACTGATTTGGGCCGATGAGGCGCTGCCAGGGTTCACGAATGTGCGCCACAGGCAGGGCCTGGGCCTCGTTCATGATATCGAACTGCTCCCGCAGATCCGGCCGTGCCCGGGTGAGCTCTGCCCCCACCTGGTTGTAGCCGCGAAAGTGCGGGGAGTGAACCATCTGCACCGCCAGTTTTTCTTCAAGTGGCAGGGCGAAGAAGCGGGCGGCGAGCGCCAGGGTCTCCTGGCGCGCCGATTCGCTCAGATCATGGCCCACCAGATAGAAAAAGCCCACTTCGCGGGCGGCCTGGCCGAGCTGCGCCAGCATCTGGCTGCGTGCAGCCGGGGTGCCTTTGAGGGCGGCGAGATCGATGATCGGCAATGATGGGGTGGTCATGGGCATCTCCTCACTTTCCGTGAACGGGGTCTGCGTGCCCCGGCGTGCGGG
The DNA here is from genome assembly GCF_014168615.1 of Aeromonas sp. WP2-W18-CRE-05. Lineage (NCBI taxonomy): Bacteria > Pseudomonadati > Pseudomonadota > Gammaproteobacteria > Aeromonadales > Aeromonadaceae > Aeromonas > Aeromonas sp. WP2-W18-CRE-05. The sequence goes on from NZ_AP021917.1 coordinate 2,279,927, forward strand.
GTGTTGCGAAACCGGGGCGCACTCTTCTTGAGTGGCGCCGTTTGGGTTGAGGGTGATGCTACTGTTCGAGGTTATAAGGTGGAAGCAACAAAATATTCTTAGTTATATACAAAATTCGAAATGGAATTCGGACTTGAGCGAATGGAACGAGCAACGGGCGGCTCAGGCGGCGATCTGCCGTACCGGGTGAGAGCGACATTGGCGTGACGGGATAGACGGAGGGAGGCATCCGCCTCCCTCCGTGTGACTGTCATGGGAAGGGTTGCTGGCGCGCCTTTCCTCAATAACCCAGGGTGAAACGCTGGCGCAGGTGAGCCGGTGCTTGCGCCTCGTTCAGCACCCCGTCCGCCAGATCGCCGACCGTGATCCCGGCGGGCTGCTCGCCGCTGAACAACACCTGATCCGTGCCAAGGCGGTAACCGCCGCGCTTCTCGCCGGGTTCGAGGAACACGGGTGGGGAGACGAAACGCCAGTCGAGGGTGGTTTCCCGGCGAAGGGCGGTGAGACCATCCCGGGCCGCGAGGGCCCCTTGCTTCCACTCTGCCGGGAACTCTGGGGTGTCCACCAGCTGCACGCCCGGGGCGATTTCCAGACTGCCGGCACCGCCGACTACCAGCAGCCAGCTCCCGGCGTCGTTGGCGGCGGCCACGATGGCGCTGGCCCCCTTGAGGTACTGATCGTAGATGTCCGGGGCACTCCAGCCCGGGTTGTAGGCACTGATCACCCGATCGTGCCCCTTGAGCACCCTGGCCAGTGCCTGGCTGTCCTGGGCGTCCACCGCCACGGCGGTGACTTGCGGGTGAGCGGCGACCTTGCTCACGTCACGCACGATGGCGGTGACCTGATGACCGCGGCTGACGGCCTCCTGGAGGATGGCTGAACCGACAAAACCGCTGGCACCGATGAGGGCAATCTTCATGGGAATTCTCCTTCACTGTGGGAATGGGGCTATCCTACGCCCCCGAGTATGATTTAATAATCCACTTAAAATTGCATTCACTTGTAAGCAGGGCTTCATAATGGATCAGCTCAGACGCTACACCATCTTCGCCGCCGTGGTGGAGGCGGGCAGCATGACCGGCGCCGCCAAGGCCCTCGGCATGACCCCGTCCGCCGTCAGCCAGCATATCAGTCAACTGGAGAGCCAGCTCGGTCTGCCCCTGCTGCACCGCTCCACCCGCCGCCTCAGCCTGACCGAAGCGGGGGAGGTGGTGTGGCAGGGCTGCCAGTCGTTGCAGCAGACCCTGAACGACACCGAGCTGCGCCTCTCGGAGGTGCGCGACAGCCTGCTCGGAGAAGTGCGGATCACCGCGCCGGTGGGAATGGCCGGCCAGCCCCTGGCGCGGGCGCTCTCGCCGCTGCTGCAGGCTCACCCCGGCCTGTGCATCCAGATCATTGCCGACGACGAGAAGCGGGATCTCATCAAGGATCGCATCGACGTGGCGCTGCGGGTCGGCACGCTTGAAGATTCCACCCTGGTGGCACGCAGGCTGGGTCAGACCCGGATGCTGCTGTGTGCCTCGCCCGCCTATCTGGCACGCAAGGGCACGCCGCGCAGCCCGGCGGATCTGCTGGCCCACGACTGGCTGGCCTCGGACATGCTGGGGGGCGGGATACTGCTGCTGGACGAGAAGGGGGAGGCCCACAAGATCAAGCCCAAGCCCAGGGTGCTGTGCAACAACGTCTTGCCCCTGCGCCAGTTTACCCTGGCAGGGCAGGGGATTTCGCTGCAACCGGAAGGTGAAATAGAAGAAGATCTCGCCACCGGTCGATTGCTCGCGCTGCTGCCGGGCTTTTTGGCCCCTCCCATGGAGATCCATGCCATCACCCCCCAGCGGGAGATCCCGGAGAAGGTGCGGCGGGTGATCAGCGCCCTTCGCAGCCACTTTGCCGAGCATGGCCAGAGCCGTCTACCTTGAGCGAGGCGGGATGAATAGCCAGGCGGTGCGCCGGCCTTGCGGTCGGCGCGACACCCCTGTTTAATGTGGCCCTCCCGGGCCAGAGCGCCCTCTGCTGGCGTGGTCTCAAGCGCATCATGACACCGACTTCTCCCCACCCACTCCGTGAGCCGGCACCCGAGGCGCGCGCCCACCTCACCCGCATCGAGCGAGTGCTCGACTACATCCATGCCAATCTGGATCAGCCGCTCTCCCTGGAGGCGCTGGCCCGGCAGAGCTGCTGGTCCCGCTGGCAGTTGCAACGGGTATTCCTGCATGAGACGGGCCAGACGGTGGCTCACTATGTGCGCGAGCTGAAGCTGAGCATGGCGGCGGAGGCGCTGCTCTCCACCCGGCTGCGGGTGCTGGATGTGGCGCTGGATCACGGGTTTGGCTCCGAAGTGAGTTTCAGCCGCGCCTTCAAGCAGCAATTTGGCTGCTCGCCGCTGGCGTATCGCAAGCGGGGCCTGCGGCTGGGGCTGCGCACGCCCCTGGTGCGGGCGGCGGTCCCCCGCTCTGCCTCTCCCAACCTGGTGCAGGTGCGCATAGAGAGCCTGCCGGCGTTCACCTTGTTGGGGGTCAGGGGCACGATCCGGGGGTTGTTCGATGCCTCACCGGATTTTCAGCAGACGGTGCCCGCCATCTGGCGAGCGCTGCGCGCGACGGGGGCGCTGGACCTGTCGAGGGAGTGGCTGGGGGTGGTGGATGTGTCGGGGGCAGGGGAGCGGCTGCCTTACTGGGCCGGAGTGGCCACGACGGCGCCTACGCCCCCCGGCCTGTCGAGTCTCAACGTGCCGGCTCAGGAGTATGCCGTGCTCATCCACAAAGGACCCATTGCCCAGCTGGGGGAGAGCCTGCACTGGTTCATCCTGCACTGGCTGCCGGAGTCGGCATACCGGGGGCTGGACGGTTTCGAACTGGAGCGCTATGCCCCCGGCTTTGACGGCCAGCAGCCCGACGCCACCATGGAGTACTGGCTGCCCGTCGCCCCCCGTTAGGGAAGGAGGCTCACCCCGGCATGGCGCCGGGATGGCTCCGGGCGTGTGGCGCTGGCCAGGAGATCAGTGAACTTGGCCGGTGGCAGCGGCTTGGCGAAGTAGAAGCCCTGCAGGTAGTCGATGCCATAGTGGCGTGCCATCTCGACCTGCTCCTGGGTCTCCACCCCCTCGGCGACCAGAGCCAGCCCCATGCGATGGGCGAGATCCAGGATGTTTTCGACGATATGGCGGGAGGGGCCTTCCTCTTTCATTCCCTTGATAAAGCTGCGATCGATTTTGATGATGTCCACATGGAACATCTGCAGATAGCAGAGGCTGGAGTGGCCGGTGCCAAAGTCATCGATGGCGATGAGCACGCCCAGCTCGTCCAGGGCATCGAAGATGGCGCGGGTCTGCTCGTCCGCATCCACCATCTCTCGCTCCGTCACCTCGATCACCAGGCGCAGATCCTGGCCCGGGAAGGCGTGAAGAAAGTCGCGGCACTCGGCGACGATGTCCTGGTTTTTGAAGTGCTGGGCGCAGACATTGACGGCGACGTGAAAGCCGGGGGGCAGCCTGTCGGCTATCTCGACCAGATAATCCCGGGTCTGGGCCATCAACTGGCGGGTCATGGGTACTATGTAGCCGCACTCCTCCGCGAGGGGAATGAAGTGGTTGGGGGCAATCATCCCTTGTGTGGGATGACGCCAGCGCATCAGCACTTCACAACCGCGCAGGCGCCCCTGCCTGTCCATCACGGGTTGCAGATAAGGGATGAACTCCCGGGCCGCCATGGCTCTGGCGAGCTCGCTGCGGGGGGAGCCGCTGCGCCCCCTCAGATAGAAGGTGAGCAGCCCCAGCAACAGCGCCAGCACAGGGGCGGCAAGCAGGTTCTCCTGGTTGTACGCCCAGGCAAACGCCAGCACTTCCTTGTAACCGTTGAGCGCCACCAGGCGATAGGGATGAGCGGTGGGCTCGCTTTGTTGCAGACGTTGTCCCCCTTCCAGCAGGCGGGCTGCGGGCAGGGTCCTGCCGTGGCCATCGAGGGCCTGGTCCCCGAGGAGGAAGAAGAGGTTGTCCTCTCCCATCACGGCCTGCAAGGCGCCGAAGATGTGGAAGCCGTCCAGCTCCACCAGCAGGGTGCGATCGCCGGATGGCTGACGGTAGAGGATGGCGGTCTGCCCGGTGATGGGGCTGTGTCTGGCGAGGATCAGCGTCTGGTTGCCCGCCGGGCCACGGGGAATATCCCGGGTGAGGATGGGTCTGTGCAGGGTGGTACAGCGCAGTTGCTGCCCCTCCAGCACATAGAGTGCCCGCGCATAGGGGGAGGCGGTGATGAGGTCGCGCAGGGCCAGTTGCTCATCCTGGCAGCGGCCCATGGCGAGGGGGCGGGCGGCCTCGACCAGGGACTGACTGTCGTTGATGGCACTCTCTATCATGGCCCGGGCATGGTTCAGGCTGCGCGCGTTGTCCTTGCGAAGGCCGCTGGCCGCCTGCAGGAGGTTGAGGGCGGTGAGGCCGACCAGCAAGAGGAGCCCGAGCACGATGGCCAGACGCAGACGCTGTGCCAGGGGATCAGTCGGCATGGTGCACCCGATTCTTGCCGGCATCCTTGGCCTGATAGAGCGCCTGATCGACCCGCGCCAGCAGTTGCTCGGCGGACTCCTGTCGCCACAGTCCCAGCCCGGCAGAGAAGGTCACCACCAGGTCCGGTTCGCGCCATGGTCGCTGTGCCACCTGGGTGCGCCACTGCTCGAGCATCGTCCGTGCTCTGGTGCTGTCATCCCCGGGAATGATGATGGCCAGCTCCTCGCCGCCGTAGCGGTAGAGGGTGGCCTCCTGGCCTGCAATCTGCCGCCCTTCCCGGGCAACCGCCCGCAGGACGTCGTCACCGACCGGGTGGCCGTGGGTGTCATTGATGGATTTGAAGTTGTCCAGATCGATCAACCCCAGGCAGAAAGGGCGGCCGGCAATCAGCTGGTCGTCGAGTGCCTTGTCAAAGCAGCGGCGATTGAACAGACCCGTGAGGGCATCGGTGTTGGATGCCTCCACGGCTTCCTGCATCTGGCGATGGCCGCTCTGGATCTCCTGGCGCAACTGATCCCCCGGTTTGCCCTGGTGGATGCGTCCGGCGCGCATCAGGGCGATGATCTCGAAAATCATCTTACTGAGCACATGACGCAAGGACCACCAGCAGAGCAGGCAGATCAGCATGCAGCCCACCAGGGTGATCTGGAGCTGGTGGGACTCGCTGCTGCTTACCTCCTTGAACCTGGCATCGCTGACGGCATAGATGACGAACCAATCCGGGTTGGAGAAGGAGTAGTAGTAGAGGTGGGTCTGGCGCTTTGCATCGAAGAGGTGGTCGGCGCCGTTGGTCATCTGCTCGATGAGCCGGCGGTCCACGCGATGGCGAAACAGGTTGCCCACATCCGAATGCAGCAGGATGTCGCCCGCCCGATCGACCAGGTAGAACTCCCCCTTGAGAGGGCTCATGAGCTGACGCAGGGGATAGCTCATCTGCTCGAGATCCACGTTCATGGCCAGGGTGCCGAGGAAGAACCCCTCCTTGTCGAGCAGGGGGCGGGAGACGGAGACGCTGCGGCTCTTGTCATCGAACTTGCTGGTGTAGTGGTCGGTGTAGTGCACGAAGAGGGTTCGCACGGCGGCCGCGAGAAACCAGGGGCGCTCCCTGGCATCAAAGTGCTCCCCGACCGGCAGATGGGGGATGGCGTTGAACCGCCCCTGCGGATCGGCGAGCAGGATGTTCTTCACATAGGGGGTGAGCGCCAACGTTTGCATCAGGGAGAGGCCAAGGGGCGTGTGATCCTCATTGAGGAAGGCATCCAGGCCTGATTCATCGATGACACTGCCCGTTTCGTTGAGGACATGCTCCAGTGACTTGAACTGTGGCTCGATGGACTGGGTCGCCATGTTGTGCACGAACATGGCCGCCACCTTGTGGTACTTGCGCTCGGCAGAGGTCCGGATGCTGACACTGACGGCCATCAGGGCGATAAGCAGGGTCAGGATGATGACTCCGAAGGTGACGTTGAGCTGGGTATCGCAGTGCAGATTTTGGTGGGCGGTCTCATTCATAGGCGTGTGCTGATGGCTTGGTATTGTCTCAATCAGGGCTGATAAAAGGGTGGGCATGCTATCGCCTCCTTTATCAATAGCGATTGACCAGGATCAACAAGGGGAGGGAGAACGCGACCATACTTGTCTGATGAGTGTGAATATGGGGGTTAAAATGCCGCCATGTTCTGAATATGTGATGGTTACTCGCCGGTTGACGATGCAAGTGAAGGCGGTGACCTTCATCAGGCGGCCATGATGAGCCCTCCCTGAGAGCTTCGACGGCGTTGCCATGTTGCCTCCGATAGGAGATGGCGTGCCTGCCACCCTCGCTTTTCCCGCTTCCCCGCCAACATGCCCCAAATTGTTAATATCGGGGCAAAATAGAACAATAAAATGCAAATGATATTTGTTACTATTCACATGCAGTAAGTAATCGAGGATCAGATGCAGCTTGTTCACCCCCCTTTGACCCTGGTCGCCGTGACCATCTCCACCCTGCTTGCAGGCTCTGTACAGGCCGCCGTGTCCGACAGCCAGGATACGGCCACCGCCGACGAGACCCTGACCGTGCTCGGCCAGACCTATCGCAACACCGCGACCAAGACCCGGCTCGACCCCATCGAGACGCCCCAGGCCATCTCGGTGGTGGATGGGGAGACCCTGTCGCTGCGCGGTGTCAGCTCGGTGAGCGAGGCGCTGCGCTACGTGCCCGGCGTCAACACCGAGCTGCGGGGCGGGGCGGTCAACCGGCTGGATCTGTTCAACATCCGTGGCTTTGACAACTACCAGAACTTCTATGACGGCCTGCTGCTCCAGTACAACGACTGGAACCTGCAACCCCAGATAGATCCGGTGGCCATCGAGCAGCTGGAGGTGTTCAAGGGGCCGACATCGGTGCTCTATGGCAGCATGCCCCCTGGCGGCATGGTCAACCTCATCGCCAAGCGCCCCCAGCGGGAGAGCAAGCACAACGTGAGCGTGGCGACCGGCACGGGCACCCTCAAGGAGATGACCCTCGACAGCACCGGTGCCATCAACGAGCAGCTTGCCTATCGGCTGGTGGGACTGGCCCGGGAGAAGGATGGCCAGGCGGTGACCTCGAAGGAGGAGCGCTACGTCTTTGCGCCGTCCCTGGACTGGCAGCTCGGCGAGCGCACCCTGCTGAACCTCAACCTTTACTACCAGAAGGATCCCGAGGCCGGCATCTACACCACTGTGCCCGCCAGCGGCTCGGCCAAGTCCAACCCCCTGGGGCAGCTTGGCAGCGACACCTTCCTTGGTGACGAGAACTGGAACGAGTACAACCGGGATGTGACCCTGCTGGGCTACAAGCTGAGCCACGACTTCAACGAGCGCTGGCAGGTGCTGCAAAATGCCCGCTACATGGATGCGTCCGCCTATCAGCGCAACACCTACAACGCGGCCCTGGCGGCGGACAACCGCACCCTGGCCCGCAACGCCTATCTCACCGATGAAGAGTCCCGGGGCGTTGTCATCGACAACCAGCTGGCGGGCAAGGTGCAGACGGGCTCTGCCCAGCACAACCTGCTGCTCGGGGTCGATTACCAGTACCTGGATGCCCATATCCTCTACCGGGATACCCTCGACTACTCGGCGCCCAGCATCGACATTTTCAACCCGAACCATAGCCAGATAGTCCCAGAGGCACTCACTTTCAACTACCAGGATAAAAAGGTGATCCGTCAGTCCCAGACCGGCGTCTATCTGCAGGATCAGGTGCGCCTCGATCGGCTGGTGGCCATCGGCGGCGCCCGCTACGACCGCTACCGGATGGACACCGACAGCCGGACCCTCTATCAGGGGGCGGACAGCCAGTCCCTGGCCCACATCGATCAGGACAACCTCTCCTTCCGTGTCGGCGCCCTTTATGAGCTGGATGGCGGCTTCTCCCCCTATGCGAGCTATGCCGAGAGTTTCGAGCCGGTGCCGGGGGCGGACAAGCAGGGTCAGGCGTTCAAACCGGCGACCGGTCATCAGTGGGAAGGGGGCGTCAAGTTCCTCTCCGACGACATGAGCAAGACGGCGACCCTGTCGGCGTTCCACATCACCAAGAAGAATGCCCTGGTGACGGACCCGGACAATGTCTACGGGCCCAAGCTGCAGACCGGGGAGACGGTCTCCAGGGGCATCGAGCTTGAGGGGAGAGCCGATCTCACCAGCCAGCTGGATCTGGCCCTCAACTACACCCTGATGGACATGGAGATCACGCGCGATACCACCACGTTGCAGGGCAAGACGCCGGTCTGGGTCCCCAGACAGATGGCGTCGCTGTGGAGCAACTACTACCCCGGCGGCAACCTCGAGGGGATGCGAGTGGGCGCCGGCCTGCGCTACGTGGGGGAGGCCGAGATGGATGCCGCCAATACCGACAAGGTACCGGACTACCTCCTGATGGACATGTCCGCCTCCTACGATCTCGCCGCCCTCAGCGCAAGCCTGAAGGGGGTGGGGGTATCGCTTGGCGCCAGCAACCTGTTCAACAAGACCTACTACTCCTGCTACGACCAGAACAACTGCTGGTTCGGGGCCGAACGAAGCGTGGAGGCGCGACTCAAATACGCATTCTGACCTTGCGCCCCGGCACGCGCCCGGGGCCCTTTCAACGAATGGGCGAGGAGAGGGCGCGCGGTGTGCCGCGCGGCCTTGGCCGGGAGAAAGCGGACGCGGAACGCGCCCTCGTCTCGGATCACCAGGCCCTGTTCGCGGCGGCGGCCAGCCTGATCCCGTCCCTCAAGGGGAACCTGGTGGCGGTCGGTGACGTGCGCCCGCCACTGACGGATGCCGCCGGAGCGACGTCGGCCGAGGTGGCCGCAGCCCTCCATGCGCACTGGCAGCAGGCACACTCGGAGGCGGGGCCCGCCTACTGGCTCACCCGCAGCTGGGGCATGCTCTGCTGGCAATCCATCTATCTCGCCATGGTGGCCGTCTATCGCCATCAGGCCGTGCCTGCCCTCGACAGGCTGGGACAGGGGCATGAGGCCGGCGTGGTGTCGGGCTTTACCCTGCCGGCCGAGCCCATGATCAGAGGGGAGGCCGGCGTGTTGATCAAGACGGCCGGGGAGCGACTCCAGGCGCACTGGCAGGGGCTGTTCACCCTCCTTGGGACGGCGCAGCGGCTGCGCCCCGGTTTCGTGCGCCCGCTCCTGGCGGACGATCTGCTGGCGGCCTTGGTGCGGGTACCCGATTTCTTCGGGGAAGTGAGTCGGGAGGAGGTGAGGGCCCATGCCCCCCTCTGGCTTGAATCCTGTGGCCTGCCGTCGGCACATCTGACGGGCTGGCGCGAGGCGGGGCTGCCCCGGGACGAGGCCTTCCCGGGCTATGTGCGTCAGCGCTGCTGCCTGCACTACAAGCGCCGGGATGGGGAACTGTGTGGCAACTGCCCGCGAAGGCTGGGTGAGGCGAGGGGTGACGAGTGCTGATACCCGACTCTTCGTCTGCGCGGGCAACCCGTGATGAAAGCCGCCTGATCCTGGCGGCTTTTTTGTGTCCGGCTTACTGGGCCGCCATCCGGGTGCGGATGCGCTCGAACAGGCTCTGCAGGCAGGCCTGATCTTTGTCGGCGGCGCGCACGGCGCCATACATGTGGCGGCGAATGCCCTCCCCGAGAGGGCGCGCCTCAAGCAGGCCCTGGCGCACGAACTCCTCGCTGGCCCAGCGGGGCAGGGCGGCGAGCCCGAGCCCGGCGGCGGCCATCTGCAGCATGACAGAGGTGTTGTCCACCGGTTTGCAGCGGGCGGGCTCCACCCCGGCCGGTTGCAGGAAACGGCTGAACACGTCCATGCGCGCCCGCTCCACCGGATAGACCAGCAGCACCTCCGGCCGCAGATCGTCCGGTGCGATGCGCCGCTGCTGGCAGAGGGGGTGATCCGGCGCCATCACCAGGGTGAGATCGAAGGCGAACAGCGGCTCGAAGTGAAGATCCCCGCGGGCCTGCACATCCGAGGTGAGCAGCAGATCGAGCTGGCCGCCAAGCAGGGCACTGATGGCATCGAAACCCGGCACCGACTCCACCTCCAGATCCACGCCGGGCCACTGGCGGCGAAAGTCCGGCAACAGCGGCAGCAGCCACTGGATGCAGCTGTGGCAATCGAGGGCCAGATGCAGCCTGCCCGCCTCGCCGCTGTGCAGGGCGAACAGCTGGCGCTCGGTCTGGGCCAGGGCGGGCAGCACCTGACGGGCCAGGGCCAGCAGATGCTGGCCTGCCGCCGTCAGCACCAGAGGGCGGCTTTTTCGAAGAAACAGCTCCAGATTGAGGCGGGTCTCCAGCTCCTTGAGCTGGTGGGAGAGGGCGGACTGGGTGAGGTTGAGGGTGAGTGCGGCCCCGGCCAGGGACCCTTGCTCGGCCAGGGCGCTGATGGTCTTCAGGTGTTTGAGATCGATGCCCAGATTGCTGCTCTGAGGGGGGCTGGATGGGGTGGGCGCGACCATGGCACTGCTCCTTTGTGCGTCAGTTGAGAAATTCTTGAGAGCCAGTTGAAGAGGATTCAATAGCCAAGGTCACCTTATCTTGTCATTTTGGATGTGTAAACATCTGGATGGCCAAACAATCCAGATCCTCATCAGATAAACGAGCATAAGGAATGGAACCTATGACCTGCGCACACACCCTGGGCTTTCCCCGTATCGGCGCCAAGCGCGAACTAAAATTTGCCCTCGAATCCTACTGGCGTGGCGAAACCACCCAGGCCGAGCTGGTCGCCGTGGGCAAGAGCCTGCGTGAGCGCCACTGGCAGGCCCAGCGTACCGCCGGGGTCAACCTGCTGCCGGTGGGGGATTTTGCCTGGTACGATCAGGTGCTGGGTACCAGCCTGCTGGTGGACGCCGTGCCTGCCCGTCACCGCCACGGCGACACCGACCTCGACACCCTGTTCCGGGTGGCCCGTGGCCGTGCGCCGACCGGCCCGGCGGCGGCCGCTGCCGAGATGACCAAGTGGTTCAACACCAACTACCACTACCTGGTGCCGGAATTTTACCGTGACCAGCGCTTCAAGCTGGGCTGGAGCCAGCTCTTTGACGAGGTGGAAGAGGCGAAGGCCCTTGGGCTGCCGGTCAAGGCGGTGTTGCTGGGCCCCGTCTCCTACCTGTGGCTTGGCAAGGAGAAAGAGAGCGGCTTCTCCCGTCTCGAATTGCTGGATCGCCTGCTGATCGTCTACCAGGAGATCCTGGCCAAACTGGCGGCCCAGGGGGTGGAGTGGGTGCAAATCGACGAGCCGGCCCTGGCGCTGGACCTGCCGGACGAGTGGCGCCTGGCCTACCTCAAGGCATATGAGCGCCTGAGCGGCCCCTGCAAGCTGCTGCTCACCACCTACTTCGGGTCCGTGGCCCATCAGCGGGACATCATCACCAGTCTGAAGGTGGACGGCCTGCACCTGGATCTGGTGGCTGCCCCCGAGCAGCTGGAGACCCTGGTCCCGCACCTGCCGGCCCAGTGGGTACTCTCGGCGGGTGTCATCAACGGCCGCAACGTCTGGCGTGCCAACCTGGCCAAGCTGGCGCCGACCCTCAAGGCCTTGAAAGAAAAGCTTGGCGAGCGCCTCTGGGTGGCCTCCTCCTGTTCCTTGCTGCACAGCCCGGTAGATTTGACCCTGGAGCACGAGCTGGATCCCCAGACCCGCAGCTGGTTCGCCTTCGCCCTGCAAAAGTGCTATGAGCTGGGGCTGCTGTCCGACTACCTGGACGGTGGCGCCTTGGACAAAATCGAGGCTTACAGCCAGCCCATCGTGGATCGGGAGTCCGACAGCCGGGTTCACAAGAAAGCGGTGCAGTCACGACTCGCCAGCCTGACCAACAGTGACTTCGATCGCCAGAGCGCCTACCCGGTGCGTGCCGACGCGCAGCGCTCGGATCTGAAGCTGCCGCTCCTGCCCACCACCACCATCGGCTCCTTCCCGCAGACCTCTGAAATCCGGGTGCTGCGTCAGGATTGGCGTGCCGGGCGCATCGATGACCAGGCCTACGAGGCGGGCATCCAGGCCCAGATCAAGGACGCCATCGAGCGCCAGGAGGCCATCGGGCTCGACGTGCTGGTGCACGGTGAAGCGGAGCGCAACGACATGGTGGAGTATTTCGGGGAGCTGCTGGACGGCTTTGCCATCACCCGCTTTGGCTGGGTACAGAGCTATGGCTCCCGCTGCGTGAAGCCGCCGGTGATCACCCGTGACATCGACCGCCCCACCCCCATGACCCTTGAGTGGACGAAGTTTGCCCAGAGCCTGACCGACAAGCCGGTGAAGGGCATGCTGACCGGCCCCGTGACCATTCTCTGCTGGTCCTTCCCGCGGGAAGACGTGAGCCGCGAGCAGTCCGCCCTGCAGATTGGCCTGGCCATTCGCGACGAGGTGGCTGACTTGGAAGCCGCTGGCATCAAGATCATCCAGATCGACGAGCCGGCGATCCGCGAAGGGCTGCCCCTGCGCAAGCAGGATCACCAGGCCTATCTCGACTGGGCGGTGCGCGCCTTCCGCCTGAGCGCAAGCCCGGTGGTGGACAGCACCCAGATCCACACCCACATGTGTTACAGCGACTTCAACCTCATCATCGAGGCGGTGGCGGCGCTGGACGCGGATGTGATCACCATCGAGACGAGCCGCAGCCAGATGCAGTTGCTCGAAGCGTTCGAGCGCTTCAACTACCCCAACGAGATCGGCCCGGGCGTCTACGACATCCACTCGCCGAACGTACCGAGCCAGGGCTGGATTGAAGACCTCATCCGCAAGGCCGCGCAACAAATCCCGGCAGACCGGCTCTGGGTGAACCCGGACTGCGGCCTCAAGACCCGCGGCTGGGAAGAGACCACCGCAGCCCTGAAGGTGATGGTCGATGCGACCCGGGTGCTGCGCGCCGAGCTGGCCTGAGGGCTTCCATTCACCCGGACGAGTGCCCGGTGAGTGTCACCAAGACGAGAGAGGGAAGGCGACAGCCTTCCCTCTTTTTTTGCATGGCCGCTCCCTAGAGGGGGATCAGGGCGGGCCGGGGGGCGGGTAGGTAGCGGGTGGGGGAAACCGACATCGTCACCGGGTGAGGGGCGCTTGCGAGCGCCTCGGTTAGCCACTGTTGGTCGAGGGGGATGGCATTGCGATCCTCGATCACCAGATTGAGGTGCTGGGCGCCCAGGCACCCGTAGCGGGCGGGGTCGGTCTGGGTAAAGAGGCCAAGACAGGGCACACCGCTGGCGGCAGCCAGGTGCAGGGGACCGGTGTCGGCGCTGACGAAGAGGGAGAGGCCGCCCGTGAAGCGGGCCAGCTCCCCCATGTTGCCAAGGGAAACGTGCACGTCCCCGAGCAGGTGCTCGGGGGCGGCGGGATCCGCGAGCTGGACCAGCAGGGCATCCGGGCTGTGACGGCGCAGATCCCCAAGCAACCGTTGCCACTGGGGCAGGGAGAGCCCCTTGCCCTTGCGGGCGCCGGTGAAAAAGCCGATCAGAGGACGGCCAGGATGGGCTCGTCGCAGCGCACTCAAGGCCGGGCTTGGCCCCTGCAACAGGCTGCCAAGGGGAATGGGTTCGGCCGGATTGCCCGGTATGCCGAGCAGTTGCAGGGGCTGGTGGGCGTAGTGGCACTCACTGTCCGGAGCCTGCGGACGCGGGAAGATGAGATCCCCGTGGCCATCGTCGAAGCCGCATTTCTCACGGGCCTGTACCCAGGCGGCGATGAAGTGATCCGTACTGGAGGCGAAGGGGACGTAGACCCTGTCGTAGTGCTGGCGGCGCAGACGCGAGAGTGCCGAGAGGGCGCCCGGCAGGTGTCTGCCCTGCAACCGGATCTGATGAATGTGCCGCAGGGGCAGATCGGCCAGGAAGGGGAGCAGGGTGGCGGGGCTGCACACCAGCTCCAGCTCGGCGTGGGGATGGGCGCGATGAAGCTGGTGCAGGAAGGGCAGCAGGAAGAGGTTGTTGCCGATGCGGCTGGTGCTGCGAATGACCAGGATCCGGCGGGGTGCCTGCGAAGAGGGCGGCAATGCGCTGCGACTGGCAAGCCAGCCGAGCAGGGTTCGCTCCAGTCCCGCCGTCCAGACCCGGCGTTGGCCGTCGAAGCGGCGCAGGGCATCGTTGAGGTGAGTCATACCGTTGGGCTCCAGTGTTGGGATGGCGTAGAGGGTGCCAGCGGACTCTTAAGACAATGTTAAGAAGGGAAAACGCGTGCGGATGATGGCCATGGCGGAGCGGGGTGCTGGTGCGGGACGGGGGAAAGTGGCTAGAATTGCGCATTTGAAATAAATGTTATCGTCCGCGGGAGCACCATGCAGTTCAGGGATTTTTTGCCGGTATCGACCAATACCAGCGTCAAAGAGAGTTGTTACGGCGCCCTTGGCGCCCTCATCGGCTTGCTCGGCACCGCCTTGCTGTGCCGCTGGGGGCTGGGGCTCGAGGTGCACTGGCTCATCGCCCCCATGGGGGCCTCCGCCGTGCTGCTGTTTGCCGCCCCGGCCAGCCCCCTGGCCCAGCCCTGGTCCATCCTTGTGGGCAACGGGGTGTCGGCCCTGATGGGGGTATTGAGTGCGAGCCTGGTGCCGGACATGGCTATCGCTTCGGCCCTGGCGGTGATGCTGGCCATCGCCGCCATGTTCCTCACCCGCAGCCTGCACCCGCCCGGCGGCGCCGTGGCCCTGACCGCCGTCATCGGCGGCGAGGGGATCCGGGCGCTCGGGGTCGGCTACGTGCTGCTGCCGGTGCTGCTCAACTCCCTGTTGCTGCTGAGTCTGGGCTTGCTCTACAACCGCGCCCTGGGGCGTCGTTATCCCCATGGCGGCAAGGCGGCGCCCAATCGCCACCAGACGGCGGATCCCCAGCCGAGTGCCCGACTCGCCACCCAGGACATCGACTTTGCCCTGCAAAAACACGGGGAGCTGCTGGACATCAGCCGCCAGGATTTGCAGGAGCTGCTGCAGGAGGCCCAGCTTCATGCCCTGCGGGGGCGAGTGGGGACGGTGCGTTGCCAGGATGTGATGTCGCGGGATCTCGTCGTGACGACGCCACAGGCGCTCGCCATGGAAGCGTGGCATCTGCTCTCCCACCACCAGATCAAGGCGCTGCCGGTGGTGGATGAGGGGGAGAGGCTGGTCGGCATCATCACCCTGCACGACCTGATGATCGACCGGACGGGTCACCAGCCGAGGGCGAAGGAGGCCCTTGAACAGCAGCAGGTCGCGGATCTGATGACCCGGGAGGTGCAGACGGCGCGGCGCTACCAGCCTCTCTATGATCTGGTGGAGGCCTTCTCCGACGGGGGGCTGCACCACATGCCGGTGGTGGAGGGGGAGCAGCTGGTGGGCATCATCACTCAGTCCGACATGGTGGCGGCGCTCTTCACGTTGGCCCTGAAACCCGGACTGACGAGCGAGGAGGCGACCCCGGTGTCGTCATAGCCAGGGGGGCAAGAAAAAAGAGGGCGTGCCAGGCACGCCCTCTTTTTTCGCAGACTTGCACAGACGGTGGCCAATGCTTAGCCGTAGCGGGCCAGGGTGAGCCCCTCGTCGCTGATATCCGGGGTATTGCCCGAGATGAGATCGCTGAGCAACTGGCCCGATCCTGCCGCCATGGTCCAGCCCAGGGTACCGTGGCCGGTATTGAGCCAGAGCCCGGGGATGGGGCTTGGGCCCACCAGGGGCGTGCCGTCCGGCGTCATGGGGCGCAGCCCGGTCCAGAAGGTGGCCTGCTCCAGATTTCCCCCCTGGGGGAAGAGATCCCTCACCACCATGGCCAGGGTATCGTGGCGTCTGGGGTTGAGCGCCAGGTTGAAGCCCGAGAGTTCGGCCATGCCGCCCACCCGGATCCGTTCGTCGAAGCGGGTGATGGCGACCTTGTAGGTCTCGTCCAGCACTGTGCTGCGCGGGGCGCCCTCGGCATCCGTCATCGGCAGGGTGAGGGAGTACCCCTTGACCGGGTAGACGGGGAGCTCAATTCCGAGGGGGCGCAGGAAGCCGGTGCCATAACTGCCGAGGGCACAGACGATGGCGTCGGCCTGGAAGCGCTGCTCGCCGGCACGGACCGCTACGGCGCGTCCCTTCGCGATCTCGACCTCGTCGATGGCGCAGTTGAAGACGAAGCTCACCCCGAGCTTGCGGGCCTCGTCAGCCAGGGCTTGGGTGAAGCGGAAGCAATCCCCCGTCTCGTCCCCCGGCAGGCGCAGGCCCCCCACCACCTTGCCACGCACCCTTGCCAGGGCGGGCTCGACCTCCTCGCAGCCGTCGGCATTCAGAGACTGATAGGGGACGCCGTACTCCTCGAGCACGGAGATGTCGCGCTGGCTGGCATCGAGCTGCGCCTGACTGCGAAACAGTTGCAGGGTGCCGAGCTGGCGCCCTTCGTAGTCGAGCGCCAGCTCGCCCCGCAACTGCTTCATGCAGTCGCGGCTGTACTCGGCCAGCCGCACCATGCGCCCCTTGTTGACTGCATAGGCTGCCGGCGTGCAGTTGGCGAACATCTTCAGCATCCAGCGCAGCTGGAAGGGGTCCGAGGTGGGTCGCACCGTGAAGGGGGCGTGCTTTTGCAGCAGCCATTTGGCGGCCTTGAGGGGAATGCCGGGGGCAGCCCAGGGGGAAGCATAACCCGGGGAGATCTGACCCGCGTTGGCATGGCTGGTTTCAAGGGCCACCCCGTCACGCCGCTCCAGCAGGGTCACTTTGTGACCGGCCTTGGCCAGATACCAGGCGCTGGTCACACCGACCACGCCACCACCGAGTACCACTATGTCCATCTTGTCTCTCCTTGACTGGGGCCTCCACCTTAATCAGCCGCCACAGGATATTCAACTGGTGTCGATGTCATTGGTGGTTATCGCTATTCACATTTTGTTAACTGGCTCTCAATGTTGTCATTTGCTCACTTTCTGGCATGAAATCCGGTCGATTCAGAGCCGTTCCAGGTGGAGCAGATGATGCTCTGCCGTCGTCAGGATGGCTTGCTGCTGTTCTGTGGTTTGGCCATTCCAGTTGGCATAGGGCAGGGCGAGGCGAGGGTTGTTGCCAAGTTTGTCCCGGTTGCGCCAAAGAAAGTGCCAATAGAGGCTGTTGAAGGGGCAGCTGTCCGGCCCGCTGCGGGCCTTCACCTGATAGTGACACCCCTTGCAGTAGTGGCCCATCCGCTCGAGATAGGCGCCGCTGCTGGCGTAGGGCTTGCTGCCCATCAGGCCGCCATCGGCAAACTGGCTCATGCCGCGGGTGTTGGGCAGCTCCACCCACTCGATGGCGTCCACATAGATGCCCAGATACCAGGTATCCACCTCGTCAGGGTGGATCCCCGCCAGCAGGGCGAAGTTGCCGGTCACCATCAGCCGCTGGATATGGTGGGCATAGGCGTGCTCCAGAGACTGTCGAATGGCGTGACGCACGCAGGCCATGCTGGTTTCTCCATTCCAGAAAAAACCGGGCAGGGGTCGCTCGGCCCCGAGAAAGTTGGTGCGCCGATACTCGGGCATCTTTTCCCAGTAGAGGGCGCGGACAAACTCGCGCCAGCCGAGGATCTGGCGGATGAACCCCTCCACCTGCGCCAGGGAAATGGTGGCCTGATTGGCCTGCCAGTGAGCTTGCGCAGCGCGGATCACCTCTAGGGGATGGAGCATCTTGCTGTTCATGGAAAACGACAGGCGGCTGTGGAACAGGCTCCAGCCCCGCTCGCTCAGGGCGTCCTGATAGCGGCCGAAGTGGGGCAGGCAGTGTGCAAGGAAGTGTTCAAGCAGTGCGCGGCTCTGGCGCCGGGTGACGGGCCAGGGCAGGGCGTCGGCATCGGCACTGCCAATGGTGGCGACGCCGTGGCGGGTCAGCATGGCATCGATGTCGCTCACCTCGTTGGCAAAGGTGAGGGGCGCCGGGATGGGTTGGCTCGCCGGCAATTTGGCGCGATTCTCGGTATCGAAGTTCCAGCGCCCCCCAAGGGGTTGGCCGCGCTCATCGAGCAACACCCGGTACTGCTTTCGCAGGGCGCGGTAGAAGAACTCCATCCGGCTGTGGGGGTAGCGTCGCCAGCCATCGCGGGGGGTGAGAAAATGTTCGCTGTCCACCTCAGCGGTCGGGATGGCAAGGCCTGAGGCCCACTGGGTCAGCTGGCTTGCAAGGCGCCACTCGTCCGGGCTCTGCCAGGCAAAGCTCTGGGCCTGATGCGCTTCGAGCTGGGCCGCCAGCAAGCTCGGCAAATCGGGCCAGGTGGCGCTCTCATCGAGAGTCAGGTAGCAGACCCGGTGGCCCGCCTTGGTGAGGGCGGCGGCGAAGGCGCGCATGGCGGCAAAGAAGGCGAGCACCTTCTGGCGATGGTGGCGGCAGTAGTCCGTCTCCTGGCGCAGCTCCGCCATCAGGTAGCAAACAGCGGCATCCGGCGTGCGAAACCAGCTGTGACCTGCGTTCAGTTGATCCCCGAGAATGAGGCGCAGCTCCATCAGGGGTGCTCCTTCCGACGACGGCAGCGTTCGCTGCAATAACGCACTTCCTGCCAGCAGCGGGCCCACTTGCGCCGCCAGGCAAAAGGACGTTGGCAGGCGGGACAGATCTTCTCGGGAAGATGGGGTTTGAGGTGCATGTGGCGGCCCTGTTGATGCCCTTGGTTTCTCTCTGCCTCCTTAACGAAGCACCATACGGTCGGGATCACTGGGAGAGCAGAAAGAGGCAATAGGGGGGATTGCCACTCATGAAAAAGGCCCCCGCACCTGCCGGTTCGGGGGCCCTTGTTCTCGTAGCCGTTACTGGCTGCTGAAGAGCCTGGGCTGGGGAGTGGACTGCGCCGTCAGGGTCATGCGGCCCGAGGTTTCCAGCCAGCTCTTGATCTTTCTGGCATCGGCGACCCGTTCATCCGTGGTGTTGGCGTGAAGCAGCACCATGACCACGGGCTCGTTGTTGACCCGGGTTCCCATGACCAGGCAGCGCCCCGCCTCGCGGATATAACCGGTCTTGGAGACCAGAATGGGCCAGCTTCCTTCCCGTACCAGGCGGTTGGAGTTGAGGTAGTGCAACTGGCGCTTGCCGTTGCGTACCAGACGCTGCTCGGAGGCGGTGTACTGGCGGATCAGCGGGTAGGTGGATGCGGCGGCAGCCAGTTTGGCGAGATCGTGTGCGGTGGAGACGTTGCGGGGGTTGAGCCCGGTGCTGTCGGCGAAATGGGTGCTCCACATGCCGAGCATGCGGGCCTTGGCATTCATTGCCTCGATAAAGGCTTTGCGGCCACCCGGGTAGTGCCGTCCCAAGGCGGAGGCGGCGCGGTTTTCAGAGGACATCAGTGCGATGTGCAGCATGTCGGCGCGGCTCAGGCGCGAGCCCACCGCGAGGCGCGACCCCGTGCCCTTGAGTCTGTCCACGTCATCCATGGTGACGGTGAGGGTCTCGTTGAGGCGCTGATTGCCATCCAGTACCACCAGCGCTGTCATCAGCTTGGTGATGGAGGCGATGGACATCACCCGGTTGGCGTTGCGCTCTGCCAGTGTCTCGCCGGTTTTCGGGTTGACGACCACGTAGGCATCGGATCTCAGCGGCAGGTTGCTGCGGGGTTCGAGCAGGCTGTTGGTGGAAGAAGAGGTCGCAGAAAACGGGTTGGCATGGGCGCTTTCCATGCTGGCGGGAAGGAGGAAGGCGCCGAGCAGCAAGGGAAGAAAAGGACGAAGGTTCATGATTTGACTCTACTACGACTCACAGGGACATTTGGCTAAGTTATATGACGGTAATTGACGCTTCACAACGTCTGGTGGCCGGATATTTCCATTTTATGGGCCAGCGCACCTTGAAATCCCCCACATCGGGGCTATTGGGCCCGATAAAGGGAGTCATAGAGGCCTGTCAAGCCATGGCAGACACGCCACTACGGGGGCGCACTATATGCTGGCGAGGGGCTAGATGACGACTCTTTTTGCACCTTTCGGCGCCTTGGGATGATGAAGGGGTCGTTAATGGCGACCATGGCGATAAAAACGGCGCCCGGCAGGGAAGATGGTCCGCTGCATTATCGCCGTTTTGCCCCGCGTCATCCTCCCATCATCCGCGCGGTCTGAATGGCCTCGATCAGCGCGGTCCGGTTGATGCGAGGGCGCTCCTCGTCCAGCAACTGCTGCCAGAGGGCGATGGCCTGGCTGTAGCGGCCGTGCAGGAAGTGATCAGAGGCAAGCAGCATCAGGGCGCTCACCTCGCCTTTGTCCTGCTTGAGCGCGCTATCAAGCAGGCGGGTTGCCTCCGGGGTCAGCTGCTGGCCCGCCTGATAGTAGATCACGGTGGCCTGGGCGGCCTGGGTCGCCGCGCTGGCGCCCCCTTCTTGCAGAGCGAGGCGCTGGTAGGCGAGCAGGGCATTGTCGTACTCGTCCCGATAGAGATAGAGCTGACCGAGCGCCGCCCAGTCGTCGAGATCGGTGGGGTTGGCTTGCAGGCGCTGGTGCAGGGCGCCCAGCTCCTTGTCCTGCAGATCCCGCGGGCTCAATCCCGCCAGCGGATCGGGGCGCGACTGATAAGCCTGCCATGCCTGATAGCGGCCGGTGCCGGCATAAATACCGGCCATCAGCGCCAGCAGCAGGCCCCCAAGCAGCATCCAGGAGCGCAGCCAGGGCAGCGGACGGGCGGTGCGGTCCTTGGCCAGCCGCTCGCGCAGGGCCTGTTCGGCAAGTGGGGTGGCGTTGGCGAGGCGGGCCAGC
Source organism: Aeromonas sp. WP2-W18-CRE-05 (assembly GCF_014168615.1). Lineage (NCBI taxonomy): Bacteria > Pseudomonadati > Pseudomonadota > Gammaproteobacteria > Aeromonadales > Aeromonadaceae > Aeromonas > Aeromonas sp. WP2-W18-CRE-05. Next base: position 2,300,540 of record NZ_AP021917.1, read on the forward strand.
TCCAGCTCCCGGTAGAGGCGGCTGTGGGGGGCAAGCCCCGCCTGCTGCTCGGCCATGATCAGCCGGTTCAGTTCGGCCCTGGGGTCGTGGGCGAGCACCCCCTCGGCTCTGTCGCCGACAAGCGGCACCCGCGCCGGTTGCCGGCGATGCAGGCTCCTGCGCAGGCGATTGAGGGCCAGCAACAGCAAGAGGGCGGGGCCGCCCCACAGCAGCGCCGTGCTGCGCTTGAAGGGGGGATCGTAGCGCACGAAATCGCCGAAGCGTTCCGTCATGCGGGCGATCACCTGCTCATCAGACTGCCCCTCGTCCACCCAGCGGTAGACCTCGAGCCGCAGATCCCGGGCGATGGGGGAGTTGGACTCCACCAGGTTCTGGTTCTGACACTGGGGGCAGCGCAGGGCGCGGGCCAGCTCCTGAGCGCGGGTCTGCCGCTCGGGATGGCGAAACTCATAGGTGTCGACCCCGCTGGCAAGGGCCCCGAGGCTCAAGGCCAGCAAGAGTGGCGCGATCAGGGCGTAGCAGAGACGGCTCATGGCTTGCTCTCCCGCACTTCTTTCTCCACGTCGGGCTGGCGAGCGGTGTTGCTGCGGGCCTTTGCAAGCAGGGGGGCAAACTGGCGTTGCCAGACTTCCCGTGTGAGCTCACCCGTGTGGCGGGTCAGCAGGGTGCCGTCGCCGGCAAAGAGATAGGTCTCCGGCGTGCCGTATACGCCGAGCTCAAGGGCAAGTTTGCCGTCAGGGTCGGCCAGCACGGCGCGATAGGGGTTGCCCGCCTCGGTGAGCCAGGCGCGGGCGGCATCTACCTTGTCCCGGTAGTTGAGGCCATAGAGGGGCACGGCGCTGGCCAGCTCACCCAGCAGCGGATGCTCGGCGCGGCAGTTGGGGCACCAGCTGGCCCAGACGTTGAGCACGAAGGGCTCCCCCTTGAGCGCCGCGGTGTGGATGGGGGCACCGCCAAGCAGATCGTCACTCTGCCAGGCTGGCAGAGTGCGCCCTGCGACGGCCTCATCCTGGCTGTAGGGGTTGTTGCCAAGGCCGAGCCAGAGCAGGGCACCGAGCCCCAGGGTGAGCACGAGCGGCACGAACAGGCGCAGACGGGCGTTCATGATGGCTCCTGATTGAGCAGGGGGCGGGGCGAGCTTGCCGAGCTGTGGCGAGGGGCCAGCAGCGGCCGGCGGGCGAGCAGACGCAGGGCGCCGCCCGTCATCATCAACAGGCCACCGAGCCAGATCCAGCGCACCAGCGGCTTGTAGTGCAGCCGCATGGCATAGGCGCCGGGTCCCATCTTCTCGCCAAGCACCACGTAGAGATCGCCGAGCATTCCCCACGCGATGCCCGGTTCGTTCATGTTCATGGTGCGCACGCTGTAGTGGCGCCGCTCCGGCGTCAGCCGTGCCACCTCTTTACCGCTCTTATGCACGCTGAGAGTGATGCGCTCGGCGGTGTAGTTGGGGCCGATGATCGGCTCGCTCCCCTCATAGCGAAACTCGAAGGCGCCGAGCCGATAGGGCTGGCCTGCGGCGAGTACGGCGCCCCCCTCCTGACTGTGGTGACTCACCTGCGCGATGCCTAGGGCACACACCGCTACCCCGAGATGGGCCAGCAGGCTACCGAACCGATTGAGGGTGAGCTCGCGCCGCGACGTCGGTTGCAAGAGCGGGAGCAGCAGGCTGGCCATCAGCCAGAGGCTCAGCACGTTGGCCGCAAGCCCCAGCCAGCTTGCCCGCAGCGGCTCGGGATAGGCGAGGCTCAGCAAGGCTCCTCCCAGCAGGCCGAACAGGCATGGGTGCAGCACCTTGATGCGGCGCTGGGCTGCCAGATGCTGCCAGCGCAGGCGCGGCAGCTGGGTCATCAGCGTCATCAGGCAGAGGGCTAGCGGCACGAAGATGGTATTGAAATAGGGGGCGCCCACCGAGAGCGAACCCAGATGAAGCGACTGGAACACCATGGGGTAGAAGGTGCCGAGCAGCACGCTGGCGCAGGCCACGCAAAGCAGCAGGATGGCGGCGCCGAGCAGCCCCTCTTTTGACAGCAAGCCAAAGCGGGCATAGGGAGCGCGAATGTCCGCCCGCAGAGCAAACAGGGTGAGGGCGCAGGTCAATAGCAAACCGAGCAGCAACAAGAGGGTGAGGCCGCGGCTGGGGTCCACCGCAAAGGCGTGTACCGAGGTGAGCACCCCGGAGCGCACCACGAAGGTGCCGAGCAGGCTGAGCGAAAAGGTAAAGATGGAGAGCAGCAGCACGGCGTGGCCGTAAGCCCCGCGCTTCTCGCACACCACCAGGGCGTGCAGCAGGGCGGTGCCGAGCAGCCAGGGCAAGAGGGAGGCGTTTTCTACCGGATCCCAGAACCACCAGCCGCCCCAGCCGAGCTCGTAATAGGCCCACCAGGAACCCAGCACGATGCCGGCGGTGAGAAAGACCCAGGAGCCGAGCGCCCAGGGGCGGCTCCAGTGGGCCACGGCGCCATCGAGCCGACCCGAGTGCAGCGCCGCCATGGCGAAGGCGAAGTTGACCGCAAAGCCGACGTAACCGAGATAGAGCAGGGGCGGGTGGATGATGAGGCCGATATCCTGCAGCATGGGGTTGAGATCGCGCCCCTCCAGCGGTCCCGGGAACTGGCGGTCAAACGGGCTGGAGAAGATCAGGGTATAGAGGCCGAACAGCCCGACGATCAGCCCCATGATGGCCAATACCCGGGTGCGGATCAGCGGATCGACCCGCCTGGAGCAAAGAGCTACCAGAGCGCCCCACAGCCCCAGCGCAAAGACGAAGAAGAGCATGGAGCCCTCGTGGCCGCCCCACACGGCCGCCAGCTTGAAGCCAAGGGGCAGGGCGCTGTTGGCGTGCTGGGCCACATAGACCAGGGTGAAGTCATCTTGGCCAAAACAGCTGGCGAGCAGCAGCAGGGCTGCCCCGAGCAGGAGCGCGACCAGGAGGGCCAGCGGTGTTGCGCAGCCCAGCAGCGGCCGTGAGGCGAGCCGCAATCCCAGCCAGGGCAGCAGCCCTTGCAGCAGGGCGAGCCCGGTCGCCAGCAACAGTGAGAGATAGCCGAGCTCTGCCAGCACACAACCTCCAGGATCAATTTTTGATGTCATTCATGTCATGCCACACACGCCGCGTCGTCTCCCTTTGGGGGAACACATTGCCAAGCAACGGGTGTGGCATCACCAGAAATTCATTGGGCCAGCAACAAACCAGCGCCAGTCACCCGAGGGTGGCTGGCGCTGGTGATCATACCTTTAAACTACCGTCATCTGGCCGGCGTAGAGCACGAAGTAGCGCAGCAGCAGGATCCCCACCAGGGTCAGGCTGCAGACCAGTACCAGATAGCCGTTTTTGGCCCGCAGTGGCGCCGGGGCCAGTAGGGCCAGCAACTGGGGCAGCAGCATACCGATGCCCACCACCCCGAGCCAGAATACCTGAGCCCAGAAGCCGCTGCCGATGGCGGCCCACATGGCTGCCTCCTTCTGGCCGCCGCCGAAGTAGAGGCCGGTAAAGAAGCAGACCAGCAGCAACACCTCCACCGCCAGCACCGGCCGCTCGAAGCGGTGGACAAAGCTCACCCCCTGGCTGTGATGGTTCTCCTTGAACAGGGTGACCGCCAGCAAGATGGTGGAAGCGATGCCGGAGCTGACGCCGGAGATAAGGAACAGCACCGGTAGCACCGGGTTGTTCAAGAGCGGATAGGTCTTGAGCGCCGACAGCAGAAAGCCGGTGTAGGCCCCCAAGAGCACGGCGAGCATCAGCAAGAGCGGCGCCAGCAGCCGCTCGATGCGGGCAAGCCAGCCAATCAGACCATCCACAAAGGCGAACTTCTCTTGCAGCAGGTGACGGCGCAAGGTCTCGATCTCGGTCCGAAACACCACCGCCAGCCAGGCGAACAGCACCGCCATGTAGACCTGGAACAGCATGACCCCCATCGACATCACGGAGTCGAACTGGTAGTGGAACATCAGCTTCCAGAAGGTCCAGGGGCGGGCCAGGTGGAAGATGAGGATCAGTAACCCCAGCACCACGCTCACCGGCGCCAGAATGGCGGTCGCCTTGATGATGCCGCTCTCGCTGCCAGCCCCCTTGCGGCGCAGCAGCACCGAGAGGGTGGTGGCCCCGGCGGAGATGCCGAGCAGAAAGAGATAGATGGCGATGGGCCAGTCCCACACCAGCGAGGAGAAGTGAAACGCCTCTTGCATCGTCATGACTTTATCTCCCCTTTGGGCACGCGGTACATCTTGGGCGAGGTGCCGAGAGCCTGCTTGTAGCGATAGGTGGTCTCCTTCACCAGCCGTTTGGCGATGGGGCTGTCCGGATCATCCAGATTGCCGAACACCAGCGCCTTGGTGGGGCAGGATTCCACGCAGGCCGGCTCCTTGCCCGCCGCCAGGTTGGTCTTGCGGCAAAAGTCGCACTTGTCGGCAACCTTGGTCACAGGGTTGATAAAGCGCACCTGATAGGGGCAGGCGGCCAGACAGTACATGCAGCCGACGCAAAGATCCGGGTTGACGTCGACGATGCCATCCTCCTTGCGGATATGGGAGGCACCGGTCGGGCAGACGTGTACGCAGGGAGCGTTGTCGCAGTGCTGGCAGGATTTGCGAAAGAAGTGGTACTCGGCATCGGGGAAGGTGCCGATGGGGCCGGAGCGGATGATCTCGAGGCGCGAGACCCCCTCTGGCACCTGATTCACCTCCCGGCAGGCATCCATGCAGGCGCTACAGCCGATACAGGCCGTCTCGTCGTGGAGCATGCCAAAGCGTACTCCGTCGATGGTCTGGCTGTGGGCGAGGGGGGTGGCAAGGGAGCGAGTCGGCCCTGTCATCATGATGAGGGCCCCCGCACTCATCCCCGCCATGAAGTGACGGCGAGAGCAGCTCATGGTGCCTCCTTGCCCGAGGTGGTGTTCGCCTTGGCCGCCTTGACGACCTCATGCTGCTTGCTGTGGCAGTCGACGCAGAGCTTGATGCGGGACTTCTCCGGAATCGCCACCATGGGCTCCTTGGCCGGGTGCAGCTGGTGGCAGCTGGTGCAGGTGAGCTTGGTGGCGTGCACGTCGTGGGCCCAGAGCGCCTCGCGCAGCACTTTGGGCTCGTGACAGCTCATGCAGACCCCGTTCTGCTCGGCGATGGGGTAGCTCTCGGTACTCTGCTTCTCTGCCAAGCCGCTTTGCTTGTCATTGAAGCTGTCGCTAAAGCGCATCACATCCTTGACCCCTTCCCGGTGCTGGGGGGAGGGTTGACCGTGGCAGTTGGTGCAGGTGACCGGCGCCAGGTTGTTGGGGTTGGTTGCCTGGCCATGCTTGCCGTGCATGCCTTCGACCTGCTCCTTGTGGCAGTCGGTGCAGGCCTTGTCGGCACTGCGCAGAAATTCCACTTCATGTGTAGTCGGTGCCGGGGCGGTTGCCGCATCGGCCGCCTGGCCCTGCAGGCTGGTCAGCAGCATGGCTGCCATCAGCATCAGTCGTAAGAAATCCATTGTTAAATCACCCATAGGAAGCCTCCATCCGGCTGCGGGCCCGACACTGCAGGCCCGCATGCCTCGTCATTGTGCGAGCCGTCCGGCCGCTTTGGCCTCGGCATCCCAGGCGGGGACAGTGGTCTTGAGGAACTGGGCCTTGTAGCTGTTCATCTGCTGCATGTCCATGCCAAGAGCGGCCTGGGCCTTCTCCTTGCTGGAGATGTCAGGAATGGCGATCTGGTGGCTGATCCCCTTGGCGGCCAGCAGGCGTGCCAGCTTGGTGCGAGCATCGGCGGCTTTGTCCAGGGCGGTTCCCAGCATGCGTAGCGCCACTTCCGGGGCGTGCATCTGCACCCCGTGGGAGGCGATGGAGAAGTCCCAGCGCCATTGGGCGTGACGGATGTCCTGCAGAATGTCCTTCATCTCGGCCTCGGTGGCGCCGGCATCCCAGGCGGCCTTGGCTTCAAAGTGGGCGTGCACCAGCTGCTTCTCGACTTTGAGCTTGATCTCGGTGACGGCGTCCTTGCGCTGCTTGACCACCCCTTGCAGCATCTCCTTGCTCTGGGTGTGGCAGTTGCGGCAGGTCTGGTCGAAGCGATCGAAGGGGTTGCCTACCTTGTGGTCGGTGTAGACCTTGCCTTGCTCGTTCTGCACCTTGGGCATGTGGCAGTCGACGCAGGCGACGTTGTTCTGGCCGTGAATGCCGGCGCGCCAGGTCTCGTACTCGGGGTGCTGGGCTTTGAGCATGGGGGTCTTGGAGAGGGCATGGGTCCAGTCGGCAAAGCCTATTTCATCGTAATACTGCTCCATCTGCTCCACTGTGGTGCCCTTGTCCCAGGGGAATTTCACCGCCTTGGTGGGGCCGCTGAAGTAGTACTCCACGTGGCACTGGCCGCACACCTGAGACTGCTGATCGAAGCGTCCCTGCTCCTTGAACGGCTTGCCGATGGCGGTCATGGCCCGGTCGGCATAGGGACGGGAGAGGTGCAGGGCGGGCTTGCCCTCCTTGAACTCTTTCGAGGCGGTGTCGTGGCAGTCGGCGCAGCCGATGGTGTTGACGATTTCCGGTCCGCCTTTTGCCCACATCCCCTTGAAGTAGCCATCCTCACCCTTCTCGTCGATGACGCGGGCCACGTCCGGGCCTTTGCAGCTCCAGCAGGCCATGGGCAGCGGACCGTCTTCGGCGGTCTTGGGGGCGCCGGTACGCAGGGTTTCCCGCACGTCGGTCAGCGCATAGAAGTGGCCGCGCGGCTTGTTGTAATCCTTGGAGAAGGGGTAGCCGGCCCAGAGCACCACCATCTGCGGATCTTCCGCCAGGGCGTCGGTGCGCTCGCGGCTCTCGCTGGTGCCTTTCCAGCTGGTGAACTGATCGGCGTGATCCTTGGCGAACAGCTCGCTGCGCGCCTCAATCTTCCCTTTGGGGGCACTGTCGTCTGCCTGTGCCAGACTGCCTGCACCCAGCAGGACGGTCAGCAGCAGGGCCGCCAGCCCTGGTCGAAATAGCTTGTCATATGAACCCACGGTCATCACTCCCAGATAAAAAGTCCATGTCGGGCCTGACCGTTCCATCTTGGTGTGGACATCTGTGCTCATCATCGACGGGCATGGCAGGCCGATCCATTGTTATGGCTGCATCATGTACAGGATCTTTAGCTACAACCAATTGAAATAGATAGAAAAAAGGCTTCGTTTGTGATCTGATTTAATCGCAAAAAAAAACCGACACGCCCGAAGCCATGACTATTATCAATGCAACCCAGTACCTCAAGCAACTTCTTAGCTCTTCTGAACTCAACCGGATCGGTAAATTTACCGGTTTTTGTCAGCGACTCCGGGATATCCAGCCTGCGAGACTACTCCCGGCTCTGCTCTCAGGGCTTGGTTGCGACAAGGTGGATGGTATTGCTGGTTTGCATCGCCATTTCAATGCGTTGCAGCTCCATGATACTGACCAAATAGCGTATAAACCCTTTCACAACCAGTTACGCAAGCAGGGTTTTCCCTTGTTCATGCGCGCACTGGTTGAACGAGCCATCGCCTTACGCCTCAAGGAGTGTCTACCGGACGCCCACGGACTGGCAGGCTTTGAGCAGGTACTGCTGCAGGACGGGTCGTCATTCGCGTTACATCCGCAATTGGCAGAACATTTCCCGGGCCGATTCAATAAGCACAGCCCCGCTGCGGTAGAGTGTCATATGACCATGTCCTTGCTGGACCAGTCGCCGATATCGATGAGTATCACGGCGGATACCGAATCGGAGCGCAAGCATCTTCCGGCCGCAAATTCGTTAAATAACAAACTGTTATTGGCGGATGCCGGTTACATCAGCCGCGAGTACTTTGCTGATGTGACCAAAGCCAAAGGAAGCTATCTGGTCAGAGGGAGTCAAAATCTCAATCCCAAAGTACAGGCAGCTTACCGACAGGACGGCAGGGAAATGCCCAAGTTACTCGGAAAAAAGCTCAAGGATATCGATCGGAGAAGCTGCAGAGCCGAGGTTCTGGATCTGGATGTGAGTTCGGGAAAGTATAAATATCGACTCATAAGACGTTGGTTTGCAGAGGAAAAACGGTTCTGTATATGGATGACCAATCTTCCGCGTGAGCGATGGCCAGCCGAGAAGGTGATGGCATTGTATCGTTGCCGTTGGCAGATCGAACTGTTGTTCAAAGAGCTGAAATCACATAACCGGTTGAAGGCGTTCGCGACACGACAAAAAGCGATAGCGGAAGGCTTGATCTGGGCTAGTTTGCTGGCCTTGCTGGTCAAACGTCGGCTGGCGCTGACGCTGATTGGCAGCGCGGAGTTATCGATGCTGAAGATTGCCAAAAACAGCGCGCTTTGGTTAATGCCGATATTGGCGAGCATCATCCATGGTGCGTGGCAGGAAATAACAGAGAAGTTGGAGTGGGCAATGGTGTATTTATCCAAAAACGGCAAAAAGAGTAGGCAGAGAAAATCCAAGCAAAACAACACGTTAGACGGTATTATTAATTCGCTTGCCGCTTAAGGTTCTGTACATGATGGCTGCATATAAATCGGTGTTTATGCAATTGCTCGGGGGAATAATACCAAATGGGTAAAATGGATAATCATTTATCCCCGTGGGAGTTGCGCTAGATCAATTGAGGGGATGGAGGGATGCCAAAAGTGCGATCCAGGTGGAATTATTGAACCTCATCCGAGGGTTATTTCCACCCGTTCTCTTTTGATGAAAATAGGTAAAAACGATGTTCATCATGCTGGCTAGGGGGGAAGGGCGAGAGGCGGCGGAGAGATACACCGCCTGAAGAGAGAGAATGAACTGCTGATGTTGAATTTAAATTCAATATTAAGCTTGCGAAGGGGTGAGGGGGAGGCTTCGGTTTTCCATCCCCATGGCCCCTGTCAAGGGGCTCTGTGACAGAAGCTGTCGTAGAAATGGGTGCCAAGAGAGCCATCTATTTTTATAAAAGAGAAATTAAGGGCTTTATTCCAGCATATTCGCGTCCTGGTAGCGTCTTATTGAATTTAATAGGGCGGTTGGCGGCATTTACTTTCGATATTTTCGAAAATGACGAAGGGTTATAGGGGGTGATTGACGGTAAAATAGCCGCCTGTCACGGAGACTTTCCCTTTACGCTTCATGTGCTGGGAAGTCTGTGTTTACCCGTTGGAGGATATATGGCCGAGCTGCGAATCGATAAACCGACTCTTATTGCCAAGGTGGAGGGCGCTGTGTTTGTGATGGATGCGGACGGCTCTTTGCGCCGTGCGACCCCTGGCATGCAACTGGAGCCCGGGATGCGCCTGCTCACCGAATCCGACGGACAGGTGGAGCTGGCGGAGGCGGGCAGCGAACGCCCCGAGCCCGCCCAGCCCGAGGCGGCACTGCCCGCCGGTGCCGATGCCGAGCTGGCGAGCCTCCAGGAGGCGATCCGCCAGGGGGCAGACCCGACCAAATTGTTTGAAGAGACGGCGGCGGGCAACGCCGGGGCCGGTACCACTGGTGGCGTGGTCGGCTCCAGCGCCGGCGGTTTCGTGGTGGTGGATCTCAACAGTGAGTACACCCTGGCCGAGGCGGGGTTTGACACCGGCCATGAGGCGCGCCAGCCGGGCGACGAGTTGCTCTATGCCGAAGATCAGGATCTGCTGGCAGCCATCACCATCACAGAACCCCAGACCGACGACAACATCATCAATGCCGACGAGGCGACCGGCGTCATCATTCGCGGCTTTGTCGAGGACGTGGAAGTCGGCCAGACCGTCACCGTCACCCTGATAGACCAAGATGGCAATCGCCTGACCACCACCACAGTGGTGCTGCCCGGCTTCGTCTGGGAGGCAAACTTCGGCGACGTCACCGGCAAGCTGGTGGACGGCCCCCTGACCATCCAGGCCGATACCCAAGATGCAGCCGGCAACCGGGCCAGCGACACCGGCCAGACCCTGCTCGACACCATCACCACCATTACCCTGGATTTGGCGGACGAGAGCGACACCGGCACCAGCCAGACCGATGATCTGACCCGCGACACCACACCACTTCTGCAAGGGAAGGGGGAGCCTGGCGCTACCGTTACCCTGACCCTGGAAGGCAAGGTGATGGCCGTGCTCACCGTGGATGGCAACGGCAACTGGCAATATCAGATCCCCGATACTCTGGCCGATGGCGCCCATGATTTTCGCGTCGATGCGGTGGACATCGCGGGCAACCGGGCCAGCGACACCCTGACGGTGACGGTGGATACCCGTGCCGCCATCGACATCGACGATCTCGATACCGACAGCATCCTCGGCCATGACAAGGTCACCCTGAGCGGCAGTACCACGGACGTGGAGGCGGGGCAGCGGGTGACCATCACCCTGATTGGCCAGAATGGCCAGACCCTCTTCAGCGGCAGTGCCCTGGTGGGCAGTGACGGCCGCTGGCAACTGGGAGGCCTGGATCTCTCCAGCATCCAGGGCCCCTACGAGGTACGCGCCGAGGTGACGGATCTGGCGGGCAACCGGGTGATCGACGGGGCTCCTCTCATCGGTCAGAGCGATACCCTGACCCTCTCCGAGGCGGATCTCGCCAAGGGGCCGGTGAGTGCCGCCGGATCCCTGCACACCGGAGCCGGGCTTGATGGCAACCTGCAGGTGAGTTTTGCCGCCGATCAAGGTGCCCTCAATCAGCTTGGCTTGACCAGCCACGGGACGGCACTCGCCTACCAGGTCAGCGGCCAGACCCTCACCGCCAGCGCGGGGGGCGTGACCGTCTTCACCCTGACCCTGGCCAACGACGGCAGCTATCGCATCGTCTGGAACCAGAGCCTGGATCACGGCCAGGATAGCCTGAGCCTGCCCTTTGCCCTGGAGTACCGCGACAGCGACGGGGATCTGGTGAGCGCCAATCTCACCGTCAACCTGGTGGACAGCACACCACCGGACTTCACCATCGCCCCCATCAGCCTCACGGAGGATGATTTCACCAATCCGGCGGCGGTGGTGGGACAGAGCCAGTTCGTGGTGGGCCATCAGTCCGATCCCTTGGTGGCAACAAGTGCCGTCTTCGCGGATCAGAGTGCAACCCTGGCCCGTCTCAACGGCAGCGGCATCAGCAGCGACGGCCACGCCTTGACCTTCGAATTCACCGGTGATCGCCTGCTGACGGGTTATTACCTGGATGGGAATGGCAAGCGGGTCGAGGTGCTGAAGGCCGAGCTGACCGCCAGCCAACATGGCAGTGATATCGACGGCAATGTCACCGTCTCCCTCAATGGGCCTCTGGATCACCAGGGCAGCGACCAGCTCTCCCTCGGGCTCACCGTCTCCGCCAAGGAGATAGACGGCGACGAGACCCGCGCCGACCTGGTTGTCTCCATCAGCGACGGTGTGGATCCCCGCCTTGGCATCGATAGCGGGGTCACCTTGCAGGAAGGGGCCTCGGGCCAGACCCTGGATGGCCAGTTGCCGGTGAGCGTGGGCAGCGATCGCCTGGTGTCGCTCAATTTCGAGGCGAACCAGCCTGGCCTGAATGGCCTCACCAGCGGCGGTCAGCCGACCCACTATCAGGTCAACGGCAACGTCATCACCCTGCTGGATGCGGGCGGCAAGACCATTCTGACCGTGACCCTGGGGCTGGATGGCAAGTACCAGGTGGCGCTCGATGGCGTGCTGGATCAACCGGTCAGCACCAACAGCGTCAACCTGGGGCTGCAGGTGCAAGGCACCGACTTTGACGGGGACAAGAGCAACCTTGGCACCCTCAATATCCATATCACCGACGGCGTGCTGCCCCAGGTCGACCCCGTCTCCCTCACCCTGGTGGAAGACAGCGACTGGAGCGCAGCCCAGACCCTCACCGGGGATCTGGCCATCACTGCGGGGGCCGACCCCCTGGTCAACATCGCATTCGATGCCAGCCAGCCTGGCCTGCAGGGGCTCACCAGCGGCGGCCAGCCTGTGATCATCACCATCAGCGGCAACAGCATCAGCGGCGCCCTCAACGGCCAGAACGTCTTCACGTTGACGTTGGATCAGAACGGCCACTACGTCTTCACCCTGAACCAGCCGCTGGATCAGGGAAGCGCAGACAGCCTGCTCAAGGCGGGCTTTACCCTCACCGACAGTGACGGAGATAAAGTTTCCTCCACCCTGACCGTGGCCATCGGAGACGGTGCCAATCCGGTCATCAGCGCCGTGACCGGCACAGAGATGACGGAGGCGAACCAGGGGGACTGCGCGGTGGTGAGCGCCATGAGCTTCACCGTGAGCCACGGGGCTGATGCGCTCGACACGAGCAGCCTCAAGTTCGACATCGCGGCCATACAAGGCAGCCTGGATGGCAAGTACAGCAGCCACGGCAGCCCGGTGACCTTCACCCTGGATGCCAGCGGCGAGCTGGTGGGGACCAGCGCGGACGGCCGCGAAGTGCTGCGGGCCGAGCTGAGCCTCGTTGAGAACAACGGCAACTGGAGCGTCACCTCCAAGGTGACCCTGGGGGCCGAGCTGGATCACCAGGGCAGCGAATCCCTCGACCTGCCGCTCACCGTCACCCTGACCGACAAGGACGGAGACAGGGTCTCCACCGACTTGCCGCTCACCATCAAGGATGGTCATGCACCGCACTTCGTGGCGGGCAGCGGGGTAGATCTGAACGAGAGCAGCCTCGATGGCAGCAACACCCTGACGGAAACGGGACACTTTACCCTGGAGGCGGGGTCGGATCGGGTGAGTCAGGTCTCGTTCGCCGATCCGGCTTCCCAGCCCCCCCTGATGGCACTGGGTCAGCAGGTGAAATACGAACTGGTGGACGGGGATCCCGCCATTTCGGGCAACCAGATCCTCAAGGGTTATGTGGACGTGAACGGCGTGCGCGTCGAGGTGCTTCAGGTCGAACTGGTGGGCAAGCTGGACAATGCCGCCAGCAACACATTCGACTACAAGGTGACCCTTTATCAGGGGGTGCACCAGAGCGGCGGTGACGGTAAGACGAGTCTGCCCCTCAAGCTTGACATCATTGACAGTGACAAGGGGGGCGGCAACAACGACAGCACCACGGGCACTCTGGACATCACCATCAGCGAAGGCGTCAGGCCGATCGTCAACGGGGTGACCATCGACAGCGTGACCCTGAGCGAGGGGCGCTTCGATGGCGCCGCCAATGGTGCGACCGCCGACGATCAGTTCATCACGGGCAAGGTGACGGTACAGGCCTACTCCGATCCCATCGTCGATGTGCGCCTGGTCCTGAGCGGTCAGGTCATGGACATCAACGGCAATCCCGTCACTCACAATGGCGAGACCCTCACCTGGCAGGTCGTACCGGGCAGCAACGGCCACAGCTTCCAGGCAGTGACTGCGAGCGGCACCCTGGTGCTGAGAGTGACCCTGCCCAATGTGCCCGATAGCGTCGCGGCACACACCAAGGTGGATTTCGATTATCAGGTTGTGACTCACACCAACCTGGATCACGGCGCGAACGACAGGCTCGATATTCGTGTCGGCATGCAGGTGACGGACAGCGATGGCACCGTCAGCAAGGGCGATACCGTCATCCATGTGACCGATGCCGCCGATCCTCACCTTGGCATCGACAGCGGGGTCACCTTGCAGGAAGGGGCCTCGGGCCAGACCCTGGATGGCCAGTTGCCGGTGAGCGTGGGGAGCGATCGCCTGGTGTCGCTCAATTTCGAGGCGAACCAGCCTGGCCTGAATGGCCTCACCAGCGGCGGCCAGCCGACCCACTATCAGGTCAACGGCAACGTCATCACCCTGCTGGATGCGGGCGGCAAGACCATTCTGACCGTGACCCTGGGGCTGGATGGCAAGTACCAGGTGGTGCTCGACGGCGTGCTGGATCAACCGGTCAGCACCAACAGCGTCAACCTGGGGCTGCAGGTGCAAGGCACCGACTTTGACGGGGACAAGAGCAACCTTGGCACCCTCAATATTCATATCACCGACGGCGTGCTGCCCCAGGTCGACCCCGTCTCCCTCACCCTGGTGGAGGACAGCGACTGGAGCGCGGCCCAGACCCTCACCGGGGATCTGGCCATCACCGCCGGGGCCGACCCTCTGGTCAACATCGCATTCAATGCCAGCCAGCCCGGCCTGCAGGGGCTCACCAGCGGTGGCCAGCCCGTGGTCATCAGTGTCAGCGGCAACAGCATCAGCGGCGCTGTCAACGGCCAGAACGTCTTCACGTTGACGCTGGATCAGAACGGTCACTACGTCTTCACCCTGAACCAGCCGCTGGATCAGGGGAGTGCAGACAGTCTGCTCAAGGCGGGCTTCACCCTGACCGACAGTGACGGAGACACCGTCTCCTCCACCCTGACCGTGGCCATCGGCGACGGGGCCAATCCGGTCATCAGCGCCGTGACCGGCACCGAGATGACGGAGGCGAACCAGGGGGCGAAGGATGTGGTGAGCCACATGAGCTTCACCGTGAGCCACGGGGCTGATGCGCTCGACACGAGCAGCCTCAAATTCGATATCGCCGCCATTCAGCAGAGCCTGGATGGCAAGTACAGCAGCCACGGCAGCCCGGTTACCTTCACCCTGGACGCCAACGGCGAGCTGGTGGGGACCAGCGCGGACGGCCGCGAGGTGCTGCGGGCCGAGCTGGATTTGGTGGAGAGCAACGGCAACTGGAGCGTCACCGCCAAGGTGACCCTGGGGGCCGAGCTGGATCGGGAATTCAGATAATAAGTGCGACACTCATGGATGAATGGCGAGAGGTGGCCAACTGCTGATTGGTGGTACCCTTCTGCTCGCCAAAGTAAAAGCAGTATCACCATGAGCTATCAGCAGTTGACCGAGGGGCAACGATACCAGTTATCGGTGCTTCGCGCACAGGGGATGTCCATCCTTGCCACCGCACGCGCCATTGGCGTTCATCGCTCCACCCTCTACCGGGAGCTGCGTCGTAACGCCGGGCCGCAGGGCTACCAGCCAGACAATGCGCATCAGCACGCCACCCACCGACGGGCCAGTGCGGCCAAATCTCGGCTATCTGCCGATGTCATCCAGTTTGTCGAGCTGACACTCGCCTGGTGGTGGAGCCCGGAGCAGATAAGCGCGGTGGGCAAGCAGATAGGCCTCATGGTGAGTCACGAGTGGATATACCGCCATGTGGCCGCCGACAAAGCCCGGGGTGGCCAGTTGTACCGCCATCTGCGCCAGGGCCACAAGCGCTACCGCAAGGGGGCGAGCAGCCTGCGTTCTCCCATCAAGGAAGCCCGCTCTATTGATGAACGGCCGGCTATCGTCGATAGCCGGGAGCGGCTCGGTGATTGGGAGGCGGACACGGTGCTGGGCAAGCAAGGCACAGGTGCACTGGTCACCCTGGTGGAGCGCAAGAGCCGGCTCTATCTGGTCAAGCGGGTCGCGAGCAAACAGGCTGGGGTGGTGCGGGATGCGATAATCGAGATGTTAACGCCCTACATCGAGCAGGTGCATACCATCACCTTTGACAACGGCGGCGAGTTTGCCGAACACAAGGCGATAGAGGAAGCGCTGGGTGCCGAGACTTACTTTGCGCACCCTTACTCTTCGTGGGAGCGCGGTCTGAACGAGAACAGCAATGGGCTGTTGAGGCAGTTTATCCCAAAGGGAACAGACCTGAGAGAGGTCACGGACGAGGATGTCAGGAGAGCGGAGCAGTGGCTCAACCTACGACCTCGGAAATGTCTCGGATTCAGGCAGCCTGTCAAGGTATTCGAAGAGTACCGTCAGGCGGCATAGGCGAGTGTCGCACTTCGAAGTTGAATTCGCGCTGTTCGTGTCGTTCCGGGAGCTTTGCCAGAAATCCAAGAGCGTCCACTTTCTGAAGTGCCTAGTTTGGTGCGTGACAATCTTCTAACACCTGCGGAAACTGGTGGAGAGACCCATGATGTATTCATCTCTCATGCGTCAGAAGATAAAGATGATTTTGTGAGACCTCTTGCCACTGCACTGATAAATGAAGGACTGAATGTTTGGTACGACGAAATGACGCTTAGGATTGGGGATAGCCTAAGGCAAAAAATAGACAAAGGCTTAGCTAATAGTCGTGTTGGGTTGGTAGTTCTTTCCCCTTCATTTATTTCAAAGGGCTGGACCAATTACGAATTAGACGGCATCGTTACGCGGACAGTCTCCGGAGAGCAGGTCCTATTGCCAATCTGGCATAACATTACAAAACAGCAAGTTGTTGATTATAGTCCTTCTCTGGCTGATAAAGTTGCGAGGAGCACTGCAACTCACACTATCAATGAAATTGCGGCTGAAATCGCTGAGCTTATAAGGTCAAGGGCATAACGAATTGCTACACTCGGAAAAGTCACTCGATACTCCGGTAACTTTTTCGGTGCGCAAGACGTTAAAGTTACCGGTGGAAATAAATATGGAACTTAAGCAATTTGTCTCAAAGGCACTTGAGGAAATCCTTCAGGGAGTAAACGAAGCCCAACAAAAGGTGGCAGGAACTCACGTGGGTACGGTTGCGCCTCATATTCCTGAATATGAAAACATGGAAGTCCCTGAGCATATTTCTTGCTTTCAGAACGTTAATTTTGAAATTGCTGTAAGTGTTGAGGAAAAAACAGGCAGTGAAGCGTCAATCAGCGTACTAAGCGCTATTGTGAACGGAAAACTGCGAGGGAACATTGCTAGTGATAACGCTGAACAATCCAAGATTTCTTTCGCCGTACCAGTGTTCTTTGCGCAAAGAACGGTAAACAGCTAACAATCGCTCCCAGCAAACGAACCAGAAGCGTGCGCCGCCTAGGCTTGTAGTTAGGCTAGATAGACAAGAATTATGAGTATTCAAGGTATTCATGATCTGGGGCTAGCCATACTGAATTTTTCTTTTCTTTTCTTTTCTTTTCTTTTCTTTTCTTTTCTTTGCTTTCAATATCCTTGTGTTCCCGGAACAGGCTGAACGCAACCATGTCCCATGACAAAACAACAGAAGGGGGAGTTCTCCTCCTCCATTTCCCTATTATTCCCGCAGATATTGCCGGGCGACTGTCCGGGGATATTTGATGGTATGTCGCTTCGCGGCCAGGCAGGCTCGATTTTTCCCATAACAAGCAGAACATGAAGTGCAAGGCGTTCACTCATACCTCGCCGCTTCCCAGGCGTGTATCGCCTGTTTGCGGGTCTCGCCCCAGTGATAGCCGCCAAGTTTGCCGTTTTGCTGGATGACCCGGTGGCAGGGGATCATCAAGGCGATGGGGTTGGCGCCCACCGCCAGCCCCACGGTGCGGGCGGCCTTGGGATTGCCGACGGCGCTCGCCACCTGGGCGTAGCTCACCACCTTGGCGGGCGGGATCGCGAGCAGCGCCCGCCAGACGCTGATCTGAAAGTTGGTGCCGCTCACGTGCAAGGAGAGGGGGCGATCCGGCGTCTTGCTGCCATCGAACATGGTGTGGATGACGCTTTGGGTGCGTGAGGGCGCTTCTCGCAGTTCTGCCGCAGGCCAGTGCTGGGCGAGGGCGGCCAGGGGCGCCTCTGGGGTCTGGTCATCGAGAAACGAGAAGTTGCACACCCCCCGCGGGGTCAGGGCGACGAACGCCTGGCCGAAGGGGGTGTCGTGCACCCCGTGATCGATCACCAGCCCGGCACCGCGCTGTTTGTATTCGCCCGGCGTCACCGCCTCGAGCTGCACGAAGTGATCGTAGAGCCGCGAGCCGCTGCTCAGGCCCAGGGTATCGGCCACCTCCAGCAGCGGGCGCGACTCCTGCAACAGCGCCTTCGCCCGCTCCAGAGTCAGCACTTGTAGATAGCGTTTGGGCGTCACCCCGGCCCAGCGGCTGAACAGCCGCTGGAAGTGAAAGGGGCTTAAGTGAACGTGCGCCGCTATCTCGTCCAGGGTGGGCTGGCGCGCCACCTGGCTTGCGATAAAACGGATGGCATCGGCGATGCGGGCGTAATCAGACATAAGGCGCTCTCACGATAAGTTGGCAGCCGCAGTATCTTGGGTGCGACAAGGTCATGTGCGACAAATAGATACCCCACCATCGGCCAGCAGGGCAATGCCGGTGGTAAAGCTGGATGCATCGGAGGCGAGATAAAGGGCCGAGCGGGCGATCTCCTCCGGTTGGGCCAGCCGTTTGAGGGCATGCATATGCTGCACAAAGGCGAGACTCTCCGGTGTATCTGTAAAGGCCCGCCCCATGGGGGTGTCGGTGCCCCCCGGCAGCAGGGCGTTGACCCGCACCCCTTGTGCCCCATATTCGGCGGCCAGCACCTGGGTCAGGCCGATGAGGCCCGCCTTGCTCGCGGCATAGGCCGCCATGCCGGGCAGCCCCAGGGTATGGCCGACGAAGGTGGAGGTAAAGATAAGGGAGCCGCCCCCGCGTGCCTGCATGGCGGGGATCTGGTACTTGGCCCCCACAAAGGCGCTGGTGAGGTTGGTATCCAGGGTCTCTTGCCACTGCGCCAGTTCAAGCCCCGGCACGCTGCCCGGTGTCCCCGTGGTGCCGGCGTTGTTGAAGGCGATATCGAGTCCGCCGAAACGGGTCAGTGCGAGATCCACCAGGGCGCGGGCATAGGTTTCGCTTTTCACATCTCCCGCCAGGCTCACCGCCTGCCCCCCCTCATGGCGGATCTCCTCCACCAGCAGATCCAGCTCGGTCTGGCGGCGGGCGCCGACGACGACGCTGGCCCCCTCCCTTGCAAACAGGATGGCGCTGGCGCGGCCGATACCGGAGCTGGCGCCGGTGATGATGGCGACCTTGTTGGGCAGTAATGACATGGCAGTTCCCTCGCGAGATGTGCATGGCGCCAGGTGGCGACGCTCATGCAGGGTTGGCAGACAAGTGGATGGGTTCAACCCCCCTCCTGGTTCAAACCTCCTTTGGTTCAAAGCTTTGGGGGGGGTCGAAAGCACTGTTGGTTTGAAAGCACTATGGCGGCGAACCTTTGTCACGACGACCCGGATCTTGCTCACTTGTGCCATCGGCGATGGGCCATCACGGCATCAGGAGATATCAGCGTTTTATGAAGGGAGTGGGAAGGAAGTGAGAAGGGAGCGGGGCTGTGGCGCCGCTTTCCCAGGTGGTGGTGACCTGGGTCTGCAAGGGCAGGGCATGGAAAACAGTGCCACCGGTGTCGGCGGCACTGACGCAAAGCCTGGTGGGATAACCCTCTTTTAGGGGTTATCAGGCCAGGGCGGGGCTGGTTGTGGCGGCGCAGGGCAGGGCGGCCAACTGTGCAAGGTGCTGGCCCAGGGAGACACCGGCGCCGGTAGCGTTGACCGTCTCGAAGTAGTCGTGCCAGCCCGATGCGGCTATTCCCTGGACGAGGGCATCGATGGCTGCGGCATCCGGCCCGCGCCAGATGGCGAAGAAGGGGTGGGGCGCACCATGGAGGGTGGCAGCATCGATCTCGCCCAGGGCGATGGGCTCCACCCCGAGGGCGGCGAGGTTGGCCATGCCTGTGCCAATGGCCTCGAAGAACTGCTGACGGGCCGTCTGGCTCAGTGCCAGCCAGGCGGGAGTGGGGGTGTAGAGCTCTGCCAGATAGTGGGTCATAGGGGTTCCTTCGGGAGTTTGCCCTTGCGCAAGGTGCGCAAGGCGCGTTGACAAATCCGGGTTGTCGCGGGACTGGGGCTTTCGCGAGACCAGCGCGCGCAGAGGTCAGTGACCCACTGTGGCCTGTCTTTGCTCGCATCGTTCAGCCAGTTGGCAACGGAGTCCTGCACATAGGGGGCGGGATCGGCCTTGAGGGGCTCGAGCAGCATCAGGGCCTGCTCCGGCGCTTGTCGCAGGGACGCAAGATGGGTACACCAGACGCCGCGGGGCCGGGTCGCTTCGCTGGCAAAGCGTCGCAGCCGCTCGGACGGCTCCGCCGTCCAGGGCACCAGGGCGGCAATGGCCACCTCGAGCTGCGCAGCAATGGTCGAGCGCATTGCGAGCCAGGCCCACTCGCGCACCCCAAAGTGAGAGTCATCGGCGAGGGGGCGAATGAGGGCCAGGCGGTCGCTGAGCGACAGCCCCTCGCTCGCGCCCACCATGAAACAGGCCCAGCCCCGCACGGTATCGGAGGGATGACGGCTGAGCGCCGCAAGATCCCTCGTGCCGTTCTCGGCCAGGAGCAGCCTGGCGGCCAGCGCCATGCGCCGGGTAATGCCCTCCCCGGATGCGGCGTGCATCGACGCCAGCGCCTGGGGCCCGAGCGAAGGCAGGGTACACTGCATCAGGGCGGCAAAATCCACCGCCAGACATTCGGTCAGGTTGCTTGCCTCAGCCTCTCCCCGATTGAGCTGGGCGAGGCGTGAGGGGGCGATATCCGTGATGCGGCTGCGTGTCATGGGTGCTCCTCTGTGGCGGCCTTAGTACAGCCTGCCCGGGATGAGATGACGTTGAGCCAGGCCCGCTTGAGCAGGGCGCTCAGGGTTTCTCGCTCTGCCTGATCGAACCCGGCAAACAGGGAGCCTATCCACTGGCTGTGCTCATCGAGCAGGTGCTGCGCCAGGGCCTGGCCCTGCTCTGTCAGGCGCACCGAGATCTTTCGCCTGTCCTGGCTGTCGCTGTGGCGAGCCAACAGGCCGTCCCGTTGCAGCCCGTCGAGCAGGCCGGTGATGGTGGCCCGTGTGACCCCCGCCTTGTCGGCAAGCTCGTGGGGGGCCAACCCTTCTGGCAGGTCGCGCAGCAAAAACAGCAGCACGAACTTGCCTTCGGAGAGGCGGTGAGGGGCCAGGCGCGCCGCGCACGCCTGATCGATGGCAGCGGCGAGGGTCAACACCTCAAAGCAGACGCGCATGTTTTGGGTGTCCGCGTGTCCGCGGCGCTCTGCATCCTCGAGCAGGGCGAGGTGTTTCTGTTCCAGCGTGATCATGATGGTGAGTCTCGAATGACTTTGTATGGCGCCATACTATATGGCGCCAACCAAATGATCAACCTCCCAAGCGCGCGACCGGAATGGTTCATGGCAACGGGGAGCGGGAGTGTGGCGATGGGGGGCCTTTGCAAGAGAAGGCGTTGCAAGAAAATCGGCCATCTTTGGCCGTCATTCCCTATAATGCCCCTCCTTTGTGGTCTGGGGGGAGTGTCCCGCAGTGAGCCACCGCAAGCCCGAATGTTGATAGAGACGATCCCATGCATACCCTGGAACAGCTTCGCGCAGGCGAGCTCTGCGGCGCCCGCCACCTCAAACTTGCTGAAAACCTCGCGGTGTTCCCTCCCGAGATCCTGAGCCTCAAGGAGACCCTGGAGGTGCTGGATCTCACCGGCAACCAGCTGAGCGAGTTGCCTGACGCGCTGGCCGAATGCAAGAAGCTGCGCATCCTCTTCTGCTCCGAGAACAACTTCACCGAACTGCCCGAGGTGCTGGGGCGCTGCCCTGCGCTCACCATGGTGGGCTTCAAGGCCAACCGCATCGCGACCGTTCCGGCCGCCTCCCTGCCCGCCAGATTGCGCTGGCTGATCCTGACCGACAACGAGATAGAGACACTGCCTGGAGAATTGGGGCGCTGCATTGATCTGCAAAAGCTGATGCTCTCTGGCAACCGGCTACATGAGCTTCCCGAGACGCTTGCCGGTTGCCACCGTTTGGAGCTTTTGCGCATCGCCGCCAACCGCCTGCCTGCGTTGCCGAGTTGGCTGCCCTCGATGCCGCGTCTGTCCTGGCTGGCCTTTGCGGGCAACCCTTTCTGTGATGAACAGGCGTGTCTGAACGGCACATCGGAGTTCACTACCGAGATCCCCTGGCAGGCGATCTCACTGGGGGATGTGCTCGGGGAGGGGACATCCGGCGTCATCTATCGCGCCGAGTGGGCGAGGGCTGAAGGGCCCGGGGCGGTGGCGGTCAAGCTCTTCAAGGGGGCCGTCACCAGCGATGGCTTGCCCCTGAGCGAGATGACTGCATCCCTGGCCGCCGGTCGTCATCCAAACCTGGTCGGTGTGATGGGGAGAGTGAGCGATCATCCCTCCGGCATCTCGGCACTGGTGATGCCCCTGATAGACCCCGCCTTCGCCACCCTGGCGGGCCCCCCGAGCCTGGACTCCTGCACCCGGGATGTCTATGGGGTGGATCTGAACTTCACCCCGGCCCAGGTGATGGCCATGGTGCAGGGGGTGGCTGCGGCCGCCCGGCACCTGCACGAGCGGGGCATCCTCCACGGCGATCTCTACGCACACAACCTGCTGTACTCCTTGCAGCCCGCGATGCCTCACTCGTCGCAGGAGGCACCGGGCCGGGTGCTGCTCGGTGACTTTGGTGCCGCCTCCTGTTACGACCGCGCCGATGAGGTGCTGGCCGGGCGGCTGGAGCGCCTGGAAGTGCGGGCCTTTGGCTGCCTGCTGGCCGAGCTGCTGGCGCGCTGTGATGGGGGGGACGCCGACCTTGACCCCCTTCATCGACTGGCTGGGGAGTGCGGCTTTGAGGTGCCTTCCCGGCGACCCACCTTCGCGCAGATCCTGACCCGGCTGGCAGCGATGGCGACAAGCCTGCCTGGGGTCGTGGCCTGAGGCCTGCCCATCGTGGGCTTTCTCGTGCACTGGGGCGGGATCATGGGGCTTGCGCCACTTCGGTGAAGTTGTGATAGTGATGCACCATTGCAGATGACGAGAGGAAGATGATGGAAGCGGCATTTTGGCACCAGAAGTGGAAAGAGAACCGGATTGGCTTTCATCAGGCAGATTTCAACCGCTGGCTGCAATCCTGGTGGTCGGCCCAGCAAGGGAGCGACCCCGTGCTGGTGCCCCTTTGCGGCAAGTCCCGGGACATGCTCTGGCTGCGTGAGCAGGGGCATCCGGTGGATGGCTTCGAGCTCTCCGAGCTCGCCATTACCCAGTTTTTTGACGAGAACAACCTGAGTGCAGAGAGAAGCGAGGTGGGTCCCTATCAGTGCCACCGGCACGAGGATCTGCGCATCTATCAGGGGGACTTCTTCGCCGCTCCGGAGCTTGGTCAGCGTTATCGCCTGGTCTATGACAGGGCGGCCCTCATCGCCTTGCCGGGCGCCATGCGCCGCCAGTATGCCGCCCTGATGAGCCGCCTGGTGGAGGCGGGGGGGCAGGTGTTGCTGGTGACCCTCGAGTATCAGCCCGAGCAGCAGCAGCAGCCGCCGTTCTCGGTGGGGGAGATGGAGGTGCGCACCCTGTTTGAGCGCGACTTTGGTGTCGAGGTGCTGGGCCGGGGGGCTGAGCTGGATCACCCCAGGGTGCTCTCGGGGCAGCTCTCCTATTTCGACGAGGTGGCTTACCGGCTGATCCGCCGGGGCTGAGAGGGCGCGAGGCCGCTGCCAAGGATGGAAGTGGCGCTTGTTTTACCTCCTTTGACATAGATCAACGTGGCAAATCAGGGAAATGCCTAAGATGAGGCTGTTTCTCAATCACTGCTGGTGCCGACCGATGAGCTCTGGTTTGAACGCCGGTCGAACATCAACCCAGTGTCTGATTTTCACGCTCATGTTCACTTTTGGCGGCTCTGGTCGCAATTGATTATGGTTTTTCCAGCCGACCCCACGGGGTCGGCTTTTTATTGCCTGCGCGTTGCCAACAGGGGAGGTCAGCCTTCGAAGGTGGCGGCGTTGAGCCGAAACGCCCTGGGATCGTCGACAAACTGGCCGGTGATCCGCTCGTCGTGCTCGTGGCCCAGGCCATAGCTGCAGAGGATGAGGCGATCCGAGGTACGGGATCTCAGCTGGGTGATGAAGCGCACCAGATCGGCACGGCTAAGCCTGCCCACCTCCTCGCGTACCCGTTCGCGCTGATCAAAACCCAGATCTTTGTTGCCGATGCTGACCCAGAGCCGCTGGCCGCGGCTGCGCAGGTTGGCATCTCGCTCGCTGAGCTGGGCCTGCAACCCCGCCTTGCTCTCCTGCCACTGCTGCTCGGTGAACTCCAACATGGCCAGCGGGAAGAGATCGATGAACTCCTCCACCGCATCCAGCAGGATCTGCGGCCCCGCTACCGGCGACTGGATATAGAAGATGAGACCGGGATGGCGGTTGAGGGGCAGGTTGCCGGCTCCCACCACGTAACCGAGCTGCTGGCGGGTGCGCAGCTCGTGGAAGAAGGTGGATGACATGATGTGGTTGGCCAGGGTGAAGCAGGCGAGATCCCGCGCCCGGGTGGTGCGCGACTGGTAGTAGACCAGCAGCGCCGAGTCCTCGTGATCGCACCCCTGCTCGCGAATGAGGGTGCCTCTGTCCTGGATGGAGATGAGGGGGCGGCGGGTCTCGGCGCTGGGCTGGCTGTTGGCACCGAGGTGGCGCTCCAGCAGGGCCGCGAGTTCGAGGGCCTCGGCGGCCGTCCAGTCTCCGTGTACCAGGGCCTCCAGATGCACCCTGGCAAAGAGCTCGGAGACGAAGCCGGGCATCTCGCCGAGTTCGACGGTGCGCAGGTGGCGCAACAGCTGCTCGAAGGGCGGGTTATTGGGTTGCAGCAAACTGGTGAGCTGGTTGAACAACTGGGAGATGGGGCGGGTCTTGGACTGGTTCTCCCAGTTGCGGATAAGCTGCTCCTTGATCTCGCTAAAGCGGGCCGGATCCGGATACCCCAGGGTGCGGTTGCCGAGGATCATGTCGAGCAGCAGCGGTTGCTTGTCGGCAAAGCCGCTGAGGTTGATGGTAAAGCCCCCCTGATGGGCATAAATCTGGTAGCCAAGGCCCGCGAGCTCCGCCGGGTAGGTGAGGGCGTTGAGGTGATCCGTGAGCAGTTCCACGGCCAGACGCGCCATGGCGATGTGACGCGGGCTCTTGACCGCATGTTCGCTGTCGACGGAGATGTAAAGGCTGCCCTTGGGCACGCTGAACTGATGCTCGTGCAGGTGCCAGAGCCGGAAACCGGGCCTGTCGATGAGGCAGGACGGCATGTCGGCGGGCAGCGCCGGCAGACGGGCGTCGAGGCGGGTGCTGATGAAGGGGTTGGGCGCCGGCAGGTGCAGGGCGGGATCCGGTTCACTCTGCTGCCAGCGGATCTTCTCGGCTTCGCTGATGATCTGGACGCTGTAGGGTGTCTGGTACCAGCGGGCGAGGCGATCCGTGCTCGCTTCCGGGGCCTGGATGGTCACCCGCAGGTTGTGGGGCGTCAGCTTGGCGAGGAAGCGCCGGATCAGCGGCTCATCGAACTCGCGCATCATGTAGTCGCCATAGAGCAGATCGTCCGGCCCGTAGCTGAACAGGTTGAGCACGAGGCCGGAGACGGTGTCGAGGGCCCGGCCCCGCTCCTGGAAGCGGAAGGCGGATTCCAGCACGCTGCGCTTCTCCTCATAGCGCCAGGCCTGCACCCCGCCCCGCTCGATGAGCTTCAGATAGCCAAACAGGGCGGCGATGATCTCGTCCACATGCTCAAGCCCAAGGGGGGTGAGGCCAAAGCTCACGCCAAAGTCCTTGAAGTTGGCGCCGCTGATGCCGCCGCCGGCGGCGAGCTGATTGACCCAGCCTCGTCCCTTGAGCAGAGAGAGCAGGCTGCCTTCCCCCTCATAGCCGATGAGGTGGCTCAGGAAGGTGAGGGGTTTTTTGTCGTAATACTCATCCACGCACGGCAGCGGGAAGGTCAGCGCCAGCTTGCGGGTCTCCTTGACCGGGGTCAGCTGGATGCGAATGCCGAGATCATCGAGTCGGTAGAGAGGATGGCTCAGTACCGGAGGGCCGAGGCGGCGATCCGGAATGGCACCAAAGAAGCGATCACACCAGGCCAGCTGGGTCTCGATGGGTGCCGGTGAAAGCATGACCAGCGCCATGCGATCCGCACTGTAGTGGGTTTCGTAGAACGCAATGAGGTCCGAGCGCAGATCCCGGCCGGGGAGATCCGCCAGGGTATCGAGGTTGCCCACCGAGAATTTGGAGAAGGGGTGGTCCGGATTGACCGTCTCCTTGTGCACCTGGTAGCTGCGGCGCACGTCGTCCTGCAGCTTGAGGCGGTACTCGGAGTCCACCGCGTTGCGCTCCTTGTCGACCCACTCCGGTGCAAAGGTGGGGCAGATGAAGAACTGGGAGAACCGGTCGAGCCCCGCCTCGAAGAAGCCGTTGTCGATGTCGAAGAAGAAGTTGGTGAACTCGGTGCCAGTCCAGGCGTTGTTGCTGCCCCCGTGACGGCTCATGAATTGCTGGTATTCACCGGGTTTGGGGTAGGTGCGGGTACCGAGAAACAGCATATGCTCGAGGAAATGGGCCATGCCCTGGCGATCCGCAGGATCGTCGAAGTGGCCGGTATTCACCGCCAGGGAGGCGGCGGATTTGTCGGTCTCGGGATCACAGATCAGCAAGACCCTGAGCCGGTTTGCCAGCTCCAGATAGTGATACCGCCGATGGTCATTGGGACTGGCATATGGGCTCATTGGGGAGGGGCTCGCGGTGAATTTATTTGAATTTAAACATGATTATCGACCCCGCTATCTTGCGAGGCAAACCCTTTTCTGAGAGGTGGCGCAATTGTTTCCCCCGGCATGGCGGGGTAAGATCCCCCCGCTATTTAAACAGGCCCCCTGGGCGAGGTTGTAATGAAAATCTACATCATGCGTCATGGCCAGGCTGGCATGAACGCAAAGACTGATGAACAGCGTCCACTGACCGAGCAAGGCATCGAAGAGTCCATCCACATGGCGAGCTGGCTGGCTCCCCAACTGGCAGGCTCCCTGAACCTGGTGATCCACAGCAACTACCTGCGTGCCAGACAGACCTGGCAGGCCATCGCCCCCGAGTTGCCCAAGGCCCTCAAGGTCGAGGAGAGCGGCGACATCACCCCCTATGGGGACCCGGCTTTCGTGGCAAGCTACCTCACGGAGCTGGCGGCGGAGCATGACAACATCCTGATGGTCAGTCACCTGCCGCTGGTGGGGTATCTGGTCCAGAGTCTCTGCCCGGCGGCAGGGGCCCCCATGTTCGCGACGTCCGGGCTGGCCTGCATCGAATGGCAAGATGGCAAAGGAGTCTTGCTCTGGCTGGAAGGACCGCATACAATACGGTAAAAGTTAATAATAAGTTACAGTTTGGTTTTTTGGGGAAGAGAGAGTCGAATTTTCCGGTTTTTTATATAAATTTAACGGAATTATTTCGCATAAGCTGCTGTCATACGGATACAACTTCAAGAGGTTGCAAACGATGAGAGTGTTCAAGAAGTACCTGCCACTGATGGTGGCAAAACATGTCAAAACCTTCTTCAAGGGGCGGATTTACATCCACGGCAGGGGGCGCTTCGATTTCCAGTCGGGCTTGCTGATGATGCCATTGCAAGCCGATATTCCCCATCGCCAGACGGTGCTCGAGGTCAATGAACTGATTTCAAGGCTCCACATGGATGCCGCCTGAGGCGCCTCAGGCTGACCCTGGTCCCCCTCATGCCCGCCCCTGTGCGGGCATGATTGTTGATGGCGCCTGGGCGCGGCGCCAACCGTTCGCGTCATGGCGCTTCTTCCTGCGTTGGCAGGCTTGCTTATCCTGATTGCCTCTCTATACTCGCGCGCAATGCCCGCCTTTTTATTCTGGATATCGCAATGCCCCTTGCCTTCCTGTTTCCCTTCTCCTGCATGGCCATCTGGGCCGGCAATGGCATCGTCAGCAAGCTGGCGGTCGGGGTGTTGTCTCCTGCAGCGCTCGCCTGGTCGCGCTGGATGGTGGCGGCCCTGGTGCTGACCCCGTTTCTGGCTCACCGGGCCTGGCGCGAGCGCCGCAAGCTGCGGGCCGGTTTCTCGAAGCTGGCGGTGCTGGCCCTGCTCGGCATGGTCTTGAACCAGACCTTTGGCTATTACGCGGCCCAGACCCTGGGGGCCACCGAGATTGGCCTGATGATGGGGCTGACCCCCTTGATGACAGTGCTGCTCAGCATCTGGTTGCTGCGCGAGCGGCCCACCTGGGGGGCGCTGCTGGGAGGCGCCATCTCCATTCTGGGGTTGGCGATTTTGTTGGGGCAGGGGGATCCGGCCCGGCTGCTGACCCAGGGCATCCATATCGGTTCCGTCTACATGCTGCTCTCGGCGGCCACCTATGCGCTCTACAGCGTGCTGCTCAAGCGCTGGGATCTGGGGCTGGACAACTGGTCCATGCTCTACGGTCAGGTGCTGTGCAGCCTCCTGTTCCTCACCCCCTTCTATCTGCTGGTGGACGGGCACTGGCCCGATGGCAGCGCCCTCTGGCTCATCCTCTATGCGGGGATCCCGACCTCGGCCCTCTCGCCCTGGCTCTGGATGCAGGGCATTGCCCTGCTCGGAGCGAGCCGCACCGCCATCTTCATGAACCTGTTGCCGGTCATGACGGCCGCTCTTGCCATCAGCTGGCTCGGGGAGCGGCTCACCAGCTATCACCTCATCGGTGGCGGCATGACCCTGATGGGGGTGCTGCTGGCGCAGTTGCTGGTGAGGCCCGTGACGGTGCGAAGACGCGCCCGGCTCGCGGTGGCGGGCTGTCAGGAGAAGTAGGATAAAAAAAGACCGCCCACGAGGCGGTCTTTTTGGTTAGGTGCCCAGCGTCACTGCGCCGTCAGATAGAGATCCTTGGCATAGACCAGGTCTTGCGGGTTCTGGTAGGGGTAGCCCTTGACGTTGGGTTTGAGCAGCCGTGATTTCACGTAGAAGTAGACAGGGGCGATGGGGGCCTCCTCGTCGATCAGCACCTCGGCCTGCTGATAGAGGCGGTTGCGCTCGGCCGGATCCTTGGCGTCATGGGCCTTGGCCAGGAGGGCGTCGTACTCCTTGTTGAACCACTTGCCGCTGTTGGCGCTGCTGCTGGAGGTCATGATGTCGAGGAAGGTGGAGGCATCGTTGTAGTCTCCGTTCCAGGAGTAGCGGCTCACCCCGAAGTCACCCTCGTTCAGGGCCGACACCATGGTCTTCCACTCCATGTTGTTGAGCTCCGCCTTGACCCCCAGGTTGTGCTTCCACATGGAGGAGATGGCGAGCGCTATCTTCTTGTGCCCCTCGTTGGTGTTGTAGAGGATGTCCACCGTCAGCGGCTTGTCCGGGCCGTAACCCGCCTCGCCGAGCAGCGCCTTGGCCTGCTTGATGCGCTCTTCCTTGCTCATCAGCTCGCTGGCGGGGCGTTTGAGCTCGAAGCCGTCCACGCTCGGCGGGGTCAGGCTGAAGGCGGAGAGCTGCCCCTGTCCCAGGATCTTCTCCGTGATGGTGTCCCGGTCGATGGCAAGGGAGAGTGCCTTGCGCACCCTGACGTCGTCAAAGGGTTTGCGCTGGGTGTTGAACACGTAGTAGTAGGTGGCGAGCATGGGGGCGCTCACCAGCTCCTCCGGGCTCTGGCGCTTGATCTGCTGATACTGCTCCAGGGGATAGGTAGTGTAGTGCAGCTCGCTCGCACGATAGCGGTTGTAGGCCGCGGTATCGGAGACGATCTCCAGATAGATCACCTTGTTGAGCACGGTGTGCTCGTTGTCCCAGTAGTGGGGATTGCGCTCGGCGATGAGGCGCTCGTTCGGGGTCCACTCCTTGAGGGCGAAGGCGCCGTTAGAGACGATGTTGGCCGGTTTGACCCACTCATGACCGAACTTCTCGATGGTGGCCTTGGGCGCCGGGAAGGTGGTGTAGTGGGAGAGGGTCTTGAGGAAGAAGGGGACCGGGTTTTTCAGGGTGATCTGCAGGGTGTAGTCATCGAGCGCCTTGATCCCCAGGGCATCCGGGCTCTGCTTGCCCTGCACCACGTCGCTGGCATTGGCGACGCCGGTCAGCTCGATGAACCAGGCGTAGTTGGAGGCGTTCTTGGGGTCCGCCGCCCGCTGCCAGCCATAGACGTAGTCCGCCGCCGTCACCGGCTCGCCATTGGACCATTTGGCATCGGGTCTGAGCTTGAAGGTGTAGACGGTGCCCGTGGCATCGAGCTCGTAGCCCAGGGCGCCCGCCGCCTGCAGCTTGCCGTTGCCATCCAGGGTATAGAGCCCCTCGAACAGATCGTTGACGACGTCGCTGCCCGCGCTCTCTTCCACCATCTGGGGATCGATGGAGGCAGGCTCGGTGCCGATGTTGCGCACGAACACTTGCTGGGCGGCTGGCAGAAGCTGGGTGCCTTCAGGCACCTGGGCGGCGAGGGCGGGGAGGGTGAGCAGAGCGGCAACCGCCCCGGCGATAAGCGACTTTTTCATTGAATATCCTTATGTTTTTTTGCTTCCAAAGCGCAGCCAGTGTGCGGG
Organism: Aeromonas sp. WP2-W18-CRE-05; assembly: GCF_014168615.1. Classification (NCBI taxonomy): domain Bacteria; kingdom Pseudomonadati; phylum Pseudomonadota; class Gammaproteobacteria; order Aeromonadales; family Aeromonadaceae; genus Aeromonas; species Aeromonas sp. WP2-W18-CRE-05. The sequence goes on from NZ_AP021917.1 coordinate 2,330,520, forward strand.
ATTGGGGGGGAGATCTCAAGAGGGGCGCCTCTGGCGCAACATTGCCGGGCGCCAGGGGGAGCAGGGCGGGCAGCCGCGTCGGCCCGGATGCATTCTTGTCACGAATTAACCCCCCAAAAGATGCCGGATGGCACCCTTGTTTCACGGCGAAAGCCCGTGGTGGCGCGGCTTTCTGGCGATTTAAAGAACGGCTTAATTCGCTGCAAAAACAAAAAACAGGCGTTACATTGGGTTACAAAACAACGCTGCCGGGGATCGGCACTTTTTTTGCCGACACTTGCAAACGTTTTCAACGGCCAACGGAAACGATCTTAAAGGAACAAGAATGCGAAACATGATCACCATGGGCGAGTTCATCGTCAAAAAGCAGGCGGACTACCCGACCGCGACCGGCGAGCTGACCTCCTTGCTCAGCTCCATCCGCCTGGCCGCCAAGGTGGTGAACCGGGAGATCAACAAGGCGGGTCTGGCGGACATCATCGGTTCCATCGGCGCCGAAAACGTGCAGGGCGAGGTGCAGCAGAAGCTGGACGTCTATGCCAACGAGCGCTTCAAGGCGGCGCTGGAGGCCCGTGGCGAGGTGTGCGGCATGGCCTCTGAGGAGGAGGAGGACTTCGTCTCCTTCGATTCCGAGCTCTCCCGTCACTCCAAGTACGTGGTGCTGATAGACCCCCTCGACGGCTCCTCCAACATCGACGTCAACGTCTCGGTCGGGACCATCTTCTCCATCTATCGCCGGGTCAGCAAACCGGGCGCCGGGGTCACTCTGGAGGACTTCCTGCAGCCGGGTCACCGTCAGGTCGCGGCGGGCTACGTGGTCTACGGCTCCTCCACCATGCTGGTCTACACCACCGGCTTTGGAGTCAACGGCTTCACCTATGACCCCTCCATCGGCTGCTTCTGCCTCTCCCACGAGAACATCCGCATTCCGGAGGAGGGCAAGATCTACTCCATCAACGAGGGCAACTACATCAAGTTCCCGGACGGAGTGAAGAAGTACCTGAAATACTGCCAGGAGCGTGACGAGGCGACTCACAGGCCCTACACCTCCCGCTACATCGGCTCCCTGGTGTCGGATTTCCACCGCAACCTGCTCAAGGGGGGCATCTACATCTACCCGTCCGGCACCAACTCCCCGAACGGCAAGCTGCGCCTGCTCTATGAGTGCAACCCCATGGCCTTCCTGGTGGAGCAGGCCGGTGGCAAGGCGTCCGACGGCTTTGGCCGCATCATGGACATCCAGCCTACCGCTCTGCACCAGCGCACCCCCTACTTCGTCGGGTCCACCAGGATGGTGGAGCGGGCCGAGGCCTTCATGCGGGAGTTCTCCGCCCACGAGGATCCGGCCAACCAGGGCTGAGCCCGGGCCAGCGTCCCTTCGTCACGGGAGCCGTCAAGGCTCCCGTTTTTATTGGCGTGCAGGCGAGTTGAATCAGGTTGATATGCTGACGGACTGACGGACTGACGGACTGACGGACTGACGGACTGACGGACTGACGGACTGACGGACTGACGGGCTGACGGGCTGACGCGGCGCCTCGGTTGTCGCGGTGCAATGGCTGGTGGCCCCTTGGCCGGGATACCTGGTTTGGATACGTGGGCGGGATAAATACGGCACGAGCCATCTGCGGGGCTATCGAGGCGCGTTGAACCCGTTTTTTGCCCACGATCATCCCCACATCCATCTGTTTTTCAGATGGGTGATGACTCAATGCATCGTATCAACAGATGGATTCGGCGGCAAAATGGTGCTGCCAGGAGGGCGAACCGAGGCATCGGGAGGCAAGAAGGCGGGCCGGGGGCGAGATGCCGCCCCTTGCCAGCAACGAAACGGGAGCCCTGGGGCTCCCGTTGTTATAGGCGGCAGGTCGCGCCCTGCTGACGTCATGCTTCCCCTCAGGGGGTGGCATGGCGGGCGAGATCCGCCAGCAGGCCGTCCACCAGTTTGAGGCGCATGGCCCTGTCCTGGGTCGGCACCTGGAAGCGCAGCCGGGTCGGTCCGTCCATCTTGTAGATGCGCGGCTGCTCGGAGAGCAGCTTGACCAGATAGGCCGGGTTGACGCGGGTTTCCTGGGTAAAGTCCAGATAGCCGCCGCGCTCGCTCATCTCCACCCGTCGAATGCCCAGCGCCGTGGCGCGCTGGCGGAAGGCGGCCAGCTCCATCAGCGTCTTGGTCGGCTCCGGCAAGAGACCGAAGCGATCGATGAGCTCCACTTTGAGCTCCCGCAGCTCCTGCTCATCGGCGGCACTGGCGATGCGCTTGTACATGGAGAGCCGCATGTTGACGTCCGGGATGTAGTCGTCCGGGAGCAAGGCGGGCAGGCGCAGCTCCACCTCGGTGTGCTGGCTCATCAGCTGCTCCAGCGACGGCTCCTTGCCATGTTTGAGCGCCTCCACCGCCTGCTCCAGCATCTCCATGTAGAGGGTGAAGCCCACCGATTCAATTTGGCCGCTCTGATCGTCGCCCAGCAGCTCGCCCGCGCCCCGGATCTCCAGATCGTGGGTGGCGAGCGCAAAGCCGGCGCCGAGATCTTCGAGGGACGCGATGGCCTCCAGCCGCTTGGCCGCATCCTTGGTCATCAGCTTGGGATGGGGGGTGAGCAGGTAGGCATAGGCCTGGTGGTGGGAGCGCCCCACCCGGCCCCGCAGCTGGTGCAGCTGGGCCAGACCAAGGTGATCCGCCCGGTCCATGATGATGGTGTTGGCGCTCGGCACGTCGATGCCGGTCTCGATGATGGTGGTGCACACCAGCAGGTTGAAGCGCTGGTGGTAGAAGTCCGACATCACCCGCTCGAGCTCCCGCTCGCGCATCTGGCCGTGGGCGATGCCGATGCGCGCCTCCGGTACCAGCTCGGCAAGATCGGCGGCGCACTTCTCGATGCTCTCCACGTCGTTGTGCAGGTAGTAGACCTGGCCGCCGCGCTTCAATTCCCGCAGTACCGCCTCGCGCACCACCGCAGGTTCGTGCTGGCGCACGAAGGTCTTGATGGCGAGCCGCTTGGCGGGCGGGGTGGCGATGATGGAGAGATCCCGCATGCCGGACATGGCCATGTTGAGGGTGCGGGGAATGGGGGTCGCGGTGAGGGTGAGGATATCCACGTCGGCGCGCAGCGCCTTGATCTTCTCCTTCTGGCGCACCCCGAAGCGGTGCTCCTCGTCGACGATGAGCAGGCCCAGATCCTTGAAGGTGAGCTCGGCGCCGAGCAGCTTGTGGGTGCCGATGATGATGTCCACCTTGCCCTCGGCCATCTCCTTCATCACGGCGCTCTGCTCCTTGGCGGAGCGGAAGCGGCTCAGCACCTCCACCCGCACCGGCCAGTTGGCGAATCGGTCGCGGAAGTTGTCGTAGTGCTGCTGGGCCAGGAGGGTGGTGGGCACCAGCACGGCCACCTGCTTGCCGCCGTGCACGGCCACAAAGGCCGCCCGCATCGCCACTTCGGTCTTGCCAAAGCCCACGTCGCCGCACACCAGGCGGTCCATGCTCTTGGCCTGGCACATGTCGCCGAGCACGGCGTTGATGGCATTGAGCTGATCCTCGGTCTCCTCGAACGGGAAGCTCGCGGCAAACTGGCGGTAGGCTTCGCGGTCGTGTTTGAAGGCAAAGCCGTGACGGGCTGCCCGCATGGCATAGACATCCAGCAGCTCGGCCGCCACGTCCCGCACCTTCTCCGCCGCCTTGCGCCGCGCCTTGACCCAGGCCTCGCCGCCGAGCTTGTGGCTGGGCGGGTTGTCCGAGCCGGTGTAGCGGCTGATCAGGTGCAAACTGGTGACCGGCACGAACAGCTTGTCGCCGCCGGCGTATTCCAGGGTCAGAAACTCGGTGGGCAGGCCGCCGGCGTCTATGGTCTCGAGCCCCAGATAGCGACCGACCCCGTGATCCAGGTGCACCACCGGCTGGCCCTGGGTCAGCTCGCCCAGGTTTCGGATCACCGCATCCGAGCTTAAGTTCTTGCTCTTGTCCCGCTGGCGCTTGCTGCGGATCTTGCCGCCGAGCAGCTCGGCTTCGGTGATGAGGGCAAGGGGCGTCTGGCCGGGCTCTTGCAGCAGGAAGCCCCGCTCCAGGGGACAGACCAGCAGCCCGTGGCGCGCATCGCTCGAGAGGAAGGCGTCGAGGGAGGCAAACTCCCGGGGCTGCAGGTTGATCCGTGCGAGCAGATCCCCGAGCCCCTCGCGCCGCCCCTCGGACTCCACCGCAAACAGGGTGCGCCCGGCAAAGCCTTGCAGGAAGCCGTCAAGGGCCAGCAGGGGCTGTTCCTTGCTGTGGTCGAGCTGCAGATCCGGCAGGGGGGCGAGGGGCAGATCCTGCTGACCCGCTCCGCCGTCAACGGTCGCTTCCTGCAGCCGCACGGCGCCATAGTCCCCGAGGGCGGCGAAGAGCTGCTCCACCGGCAGATAGATCTGCTGGGGCGGCAGCAGGGGACGGGTGTTGTCCCAGCGCCTGTCTTCATAGCGCTGGCCGATGTCGTTCCAGAAGCGCTGGGCCGCGGGGTAGATCTCCCCCACGGTGAGCAGCAGGGTGTTGCCTGGCAGGTAGTCAAACAGGCTGGCGGTCTGGTTGAAGAAGAGCGGCAGGTAGTACTCGATGCCGGCGGGCCAGCGCCCCTTGCTCACCTCCTGATAGACGGAGCCCTCGGCCCGGGAGATCTCGAACTGTTCGCGATACTGGCCACGAAACAGCTCGATGGCCCCCTCGTCGGTGGGAAATTCCCGGGCGGGCAGGAGGCTCACCGACTTCACCGGCTCGCTGGAGCGCTGGGTCTCGGGGTCGAACGGGCGGATGGAGTCCACCTCGTCGTCAAAAAAATCAATGCGGTAGGGGCGGCTGCTCCCCATGGGGAAGAGATCCAGCAGGGAGCCGCGGGCGGCGAATTCGCCGTGCTCCAGCACCTGTTCCACCGCCACGTAGCCCGCCTGCGCCAGACGCCCGCGCAGCTGCTGCAGGTTGAGGCGCTGGCCGCTTGTGACCATCAGGCTGTATTTGTCGAGATAAGCCTGGGGCGCCGTGCGCAGCATCAGGGTGGAGATGGGCACGATGAGCACGCCGTGGCGCATCTGCGGCAACTGGTAGAGGGTCTCGAGGCGCTGGGAGATGATGTCCTGGTGGGGAGAGAAGCTGTCGTAGGGCAGGGTCTCCCAGTCCGGGAACAGCAGCACCGGGCAATCCTGATCCGCCAGCAGGAACCCCAGTTCCTGTTCAAGGCGCAGGGCGCTCGGGGTATCGGCGGTGACCAGCAGGACGGGTCTTCGGGCTTCCCGGGTGAGGCGGGCGGCAACCAGCGCCAGGCTGCTGCCGACCAGCTGGCCGAACGTTGTCTTCTGGCCCGCTTTGGCGGGCAAGGCGGGGAGGGTCATTGGCATCATCGGAGTCTTTTACTGTTGGCGTTCTTTTGACATGGACCTGGGTTAGCGCTGACGTTCCTGGGCACGCAGCTTGAGCTGTTTCGACTGCACATGCAGGCTGGCGCGCACCAGCAGCTCCCGGTCATCCTCGCGGATGCGCACGTAGTCGAGCACCACGTGGGTGCCGTGCTCTCCGGCGTCCCGCTGCACGACTTCGCCGTAGCAGTAGATGGCGGAGGCCTCTTCCCGCAGGAAGATCTTGAGCCGCACGATCTGGTGCAGGGCGGGGGCCTCCCCGTGCCCCTGGTGGGGGTGCAGGTAGGTGAGCTGCCCGGCGCCAAAGCGCAGGGTGTGGAAGCGGTGCTCGGGGTGATCCTGGGCCGCCAGCACATAACCCATGATCATGTCGATCTTGCGGGACTGCTGATTGATGATCTCCACCAGATCGTGCATGGACTCGTTCTGGCTGCGCAGCAACCGGCTGCTCACCAGATCGATGGAGGTAATGGCGGAGGCGATGCGAAACGGCTCGGGCAACTCGGCCTCCAGGGCCTCCAGCGTCGGCAGACGAAAGTCGGCCGGCATGGGGATCACATTGACCGGCGTGGCATGGGTGACGCTGAAGAACTGTTCCTGCATGGAGGCTATCCCTTGTTGTCATAGACGGTTTCCCTTTATTATCCGGTATCTTATTTCGTTGGCAACGTAGATATCCTTGAAGACCGGACTTTTTCAGCCACTGTCGCTGGCCATCGGCCTGCGTTATGCAGGCTCGCGACGCAGTAACCGCTTCGTCTCCTTTATCTCCCTGTTCTCCACCTTTGGCATCGCCATCGGGGTCGCCGCCCTGATGGTGGTGATCTCGGTGATGAACGGGTTCGAAGGCCAGCTCAAGGGGCGCATCCTCGGGGTGATCCCCCATGTGGTGGTGACCAATCAGGCCGGACGCATCGAGGCCGAGCCCGAAGGTCTGCCCGAGCTGGCCCGCTTGCCCCACGTGGTGGCCACGGCCCCCATGCTCGATAGCGAAGGCATGCTGCAAAGCCCGGGTCAGCTCACCGGCGTGAGCGTGCAGGGGATCGATCCCGCCCGCTGGCCCGAGGATGACATCCTGCACGCCCAGATGCTGGGAGGGCGCCTTGACAGCCTGCAGGCCGGTGAATACCACATCGTGCTGGGGCAGGGGGTGGCCAGCCGCCTCAAGGTCTCCATCGGCGACCAGGTGCGTCTCATCCTGACCGAAGGTACCCGCTTTACCCCCTTTGGCCGGGTGCCGGCCCAGCGTCTTTTCACCGTCTCCGGCATCTTCGGGGTCGGCGCCGACGTGGACAGCCAGGTGGCCCTGATTGCCCTGGGGGATGCCCAGCGCATGCTGCGCCTGCCCGCAGACAAGGTGGGCGGCATTCGCCTCTGGCTGGACGATCCTTTCGCCGCCGACGAGGTGGTGAAGACCGCGTTGCCGGACGGGCTGGAGTGGCAGGACTGGCGCCGCGAGCGCGGCGAGCTGTTCCAGGCGGTGGCCATGGAAAAACGGATGATGGGGCTGATGCTGGTGCTGATCATCGCGGTCGCCACCTTCAACATCCTCTCCGCCCTGGTGATGGTGGTCACCGACAAGGAAGGCGAGGTGGCCATCCTGCGTACCATGGGCATGAGCGAATCCGGCATCGTCAAGATCTTCATGGTGCTGGGGGCGTCGAGCGGCGTCATCGGCGCCCTGTTCGGGGGGCTGGCGGGGCTGGCGCTCTGCTTTGGCCTCAATCCTCTGCTCAATGCCCTTGGGCTCAACCTCTATATGGCGGCGGGGGGCAGCGGTCTGCCGGTCATCGTCGAGCCGGCCCAGGTGATGACCATCCTGCTGGGTGCAGTGCTGCTGAGTTTCAGTGCCACCCTCTACCCGGCCTCCCGCGCGGCCCGGGTCAAACCGGCGGAGGCGCTGCGTTATGAATAATTCATCTTCTGTTGTTACTGGTGCAAGTGGAGCCCCCGTTATGAATCAATCCGTCTCCTGCGAGCCGCTGCTGCGCTGCCAGGCCCTCAATCATGTCTACAAAGAGGGCAATCTGGAGACCCAGGTACTCAAGGGGATCGAGCTGGACGTCGCCCCCGGGGAGATGCTGGCGGTGGTGGGGAGCTCGGGCTCCGGCAAGACCACCCTGCTGCACCTGATGGGGGCGCTGGACAACCCTTCCAGCGGCGCCGTGCTGTTCAAGGGGCAGGACATCCATGGCTGGGACAGTCGCACCCAGGCGAGGTTTCGCAACCAGGAGCTGGGCTTCGTTTACCAGTTCCACCACCTGCTCTCGGAATTCAGCGCGCTGGAAAATGCGGCCATGCCGCTGCTGATCGCCGGTGAGTCGGTGGCCAGCGCCACCGAGAAGGCGAGCAAGATGCTGGGGCGGGTGGGGCTCTCCCACCGTCTCAACCACAGACCGTCCGAGCTCTCCGGTGGCGAGCGCCAGCGGGTGGCCATCGCCCGAGCCCTGGTCAACGAACCCAGCCTGGTGCTGGCGGACGAGCCCACCGGCAACCTGGATCACGCCAGCGCCACCGCCGTCTATGAGCTGCTCTGCGAGCTTAACCGCGAGCTTGGCACCGCGTTCGTGGTGGTGACCCATGACTTGAGCCTGGCCGCCAAGCTCCACCGCCGGGTCACCCTGGTGAGCGGCATCATGGCGGAGGTCGCCTGATGTTCAAGCCGCTGCCCCTGTTCCTGGGCCTGCGTTACAGCCGCTCCCGCCGTCGCAACGGCTTCATCGCCTTTATCTCGGCCTCCTCCCTCATCGGCATCGCCCTCGGGGTGATGGCCCTCATTCTTGGCCTCTCCGCCATGAACGGGTTCGAGCGGGAGCTCAAGAACCGGGTGCTCTCCGTGGTCCCCCACGGCGAGCTCATCGGCATGGAAGCGCCGCTGCCTGACTGGCCGAGGCTCAGGGACTATCTGCTGGCCCAGCCCGGGGTGGAGGCGGCTGCCCCCGTCATTCGCCTGGACGGCCTGCTGGAGCACGGCTCCGCCCTCAAGGGGGTCCAGCTGCGTGCGGTGCTGCCGGAGCTGGAAGCCAATCTCTCCGATGCGGGCAACTTCATGACGGGTCGGGGCCTTCGCGAGCTGCAGGCGGGGGAACACGGGGTCATCCTCGGCAAGATCATCGCCGACAAGCTGGGGGTCAAGACAGGGGACACCGTCACCCTGCTGCTGCCCCAGGCGGGGGATGCCGCCGGCATCAAGAACCCGAAACGGGAGGCGCTCACCGTGGTGGGGCTGCTCGAGATCGGTGGCCAGCTCGACGGCCTGCTCGGCTTCATGCACCTGGCGGACGCCCAGGCCATCACCGGCATGGGCAGCGCAGTGGAGGGGTTCAGCCTCAAGGTGAGCGACGTGCTCAAGGCCCAGTCCATCACGGTGGCGGCGGCCCAGAAATTCCCGCACTACGTCTATATCAGCAGCTGGATGAGCCGTCAGGGTTATCTCTATCAGGACATCCAGATGGTGCGCACCGTGATGTACGTGGTGATGCTGATGGTGGTGGCGGTGGCCTGCTTCAACATCGTCTCCACCCTGGTGATGGCGGTGAACGAGAAGCGCAGCGAGATCGCCATCTTGAAGACCATGGGGGCGAGCCCGGGCCAGATCCGGCTTACCTTCGTCATCCAGGGGATGGTGAACGGGGTGGCGGGAGCCTTGCTCGGCGCCCTGCTTGGCGGTCTGCTCTCCAGCAAGCTGACCCAGATCCTGAGCGCCATCGAAGGGGTGATCGGGCACCGTTTCCTGAATCCCGACATCTACTTCATCGACTTCCTGCCGACCGAGCTGCACATGCAGGACTTGCTCATCGTGACCGGCGCCGCCATCCTGATGAGCCTGGTGGCGACCCTCTATCCTGCCTGGCGGGCGAGCGGCCTGGTGCCGTCCCGGGAACTGGGGCATTGATGCCCATGGATGTGATAAAGGGCCCTGCGGGGCCCTTTTTATTGTCACTCTTTTGTGGGGAAACCCCCGACGTGGCGGTTATCGGGGCAATACGCAGGAGGAGATGATGCCCGGTGCCGTGTTGATGGCATCAATGGGCATTCAACTCATCGAGAGGCAGTGAAAAACTCCCCACGAAGACATCGATGAAGTAGCGCATGGCGGGGTTCATCCTGGCGTCCAGCATCTGCTCGAGGCGCTTTCGCGCGGGCTCGAACTCCCGGTTGCCGACGCTCAGCTCCTCCAGACACTTGGTGTAGGCGCAGAGGGTGTCTGCATCCTTCACCAGGCTGGTGAGGGCCTCGTCCTGGGCGCCGGAGTCGAGCAGGGGGCGAAAGTCCTCTACCAGCTCAGGCGGCAACATGCCCAGCAGGCGCTGCTCGGCGGCAAGCTCAATCTTCTTGTATTCGCGGGCGATTTCGGGATTGAAGTACTTGACCGGGGTGGGCAGATCCCCGGTCAGCACCTCGCTGCTGTCGTGGTAGAGGGCCATGACGGCGGCCCGGTCGGCATCCACCTGGGCGCCGAACAGGCGATTGCTGATAAGGCCGAGGGCGTGGGCCACCATGGCGACCTGCAAGCTGTGCTCGGCGATGTTTTCGGGCTGGATGTTGCGCATCAGGGGCCAGCGGTAGATGAGGCGCATACGGGCGAGGTTGGCAAAAAAATGGCTGGGCAGCATGGAAGACCTCGAATGGGGCAATGAAAAAGGGCAGACCCTAGTCTGCCCTTTTTTCCACCCGCAAGGATAGCCTGAGATGGGCCCTCAGCGGATGTAGCGGCCCGATTCGGCCTCGTGGTTGGTCACTATCATCTGGCCGATGGGGGCCAGGCTGATGAGGGCCAGCTTGAGGTGCTGGATGCCGAACGGGATGCCGACGATGGTGACGAAACAGGCCAGCGCCGAGGCAATGTGGCCGATGGCCAGCCAGACCCCGATGAGCACAAACCAGAGAATGTTGCCAATCAGCCCCAGGGCGCCGGTGCCGATGTCGCTCTGGCCCGTCATGCTCTTGCGGCTCACCGCCTGCTTGCCAAACGGGAAGAAGGTGAAGGTGCCGATGACGAAGCAGGCGCGTCCCCAGGGGATCCCGATGAGGGAGACGAAGCAGAGCAGCCCCGCCAGCCACCAGGCCAGCCCCATGAAGACGCCTCCCAGCACGAACCAGAGCAGATTGAACAAGAAGCGGAAAAAGGACATGTGGGTGACTCCAGCAGCACGTGAATTGGCTGTCACCATAGCGAGCCCGGCCGGGGGACGCAATGGCACAGGCGAGAAGGTGGACAATTTGGGTCGCAGCACGCCATTTTTGTGCCCGATTGGCGGCGGATGGCGATCAAAATGGCCCGTTTACCGTGAAAAAGAGTGAGCCAGTGCAAATTATTGCGGATGGAATGCTTGAACTCGGTGCAAGGCTTCCCCATATAGGAGAAAGTCTTGCGCAAATTGTGCTGTCTGTGCCCCGGAGGGGGGATGTGCGGCTCGACGCGACCACTGCACGCCGCTATAATGTCGCGTCATATTTTCTCATCACAAAGACAGTCGTTGTCTTTATAAACAGGAAGACTCCGGGCTTGCCCGGGGGCAATAAAGGGTCAGCACGCAGTGCTGAGTTGAACGAGGTAAAAGAATGCAAGTTTCTGTAGAGACAACCCAGGGTCTGGAACGCCGTCTTACCATCACTGTACCGGCCGCTACCGTTGACGCCGCCGTGCGCAAAGAATTGAATGGCCTGGCCAAAACCCGTCGCATCGACGGTTTCCGTCCTGGCAAGGCTCCGGTTGCCATCATCAAGAAGATGTTCGGTGCCATGGCTCACGCCCGCGTTGCCGATGAAATGATGCAGAACAACTTCATCAAGGCCATCATCGAGAACAAACTGAGCCCGGCTGGCGCCCCGACCATGGATCCGAAAGAGATCAAAGAAGGTCAGGATTTCGAATTCACCGCCACTTTCGAAGTGTATCCGGAGTTCGAAGTTGCCGGTCTGGAGAGCATCAAGGTCGAGAAGCCGGTTGCCACCGTGAAGGACAGCGACCTGGAAAACATGATCGACACCCTGCGCAAGCAGCACGCCACCTGGACTGAAGCCGCTGTGGCTGCCGCCAATGGCATGCGTGTGACCATGGACTTCGTCGGTTCCATCGACGGTGAAGAGTTCGACGGTGGCAAGGCTGAAGGCTTCACTCTGGAACTGGGCGCTGGCCGCATGATCCCGGGCTTCGAAGACGCCATCCTGGGCAAGAAAGCGGGCGACGAGTTCACCATCGAGGTGACTTTCCCGGCTGACTACCACGCCGAAGCCCTGAAGGGCAAGGCTGCCAAGTTTGCCTCCAAGCTGCACAAGGTTGAAGAGCAGGTGCTGCCCGAGCTGACCGAAGAGTTCGTCAAGCGTTTCGGCATCGAGAGCGGCAGCGTTGAAGAGCTGAAGGCAGAAGTGCGCAAGAACATGGAGCGCGAACTGGCCCAGGCCCTGAAAAACAGCGTGAAAGAGCAGGTACTGAACGGCCTGGTTGAAGCCAACCAGATCGATCTGCCGAAGGCTGCCGTTGCCCAGGAAATCGACACCCTGCGTCAGCAGGCTCTGCAGCGCTTCGGTGGCTTCCAGGGCGGCAACGCCCCCGAGCTGCCGGCCGAGCTGTTCCAGGCCCAGGCCGAGCGCCGTGTCCGCGTTGGTCTGCTGCTGGGTGACGTCATCCGCACCAACGAGATCAAGGCTGACGACGCCCGTGTGACCAGCATCATCGAGTCCATGGCCACTGCCTACGAAGATCCGAAAGAAGTGATCGAGTACTATCAGCAGAACGAGCAGATGCTGAACGGCGTGCGCAACCTGGCCATTGAAGATCAAGCTATCGATCTGATCCTGTCCAAGGCGCAAGTCACCGAGAAAGAAGTTGCCTTCGACGAAGTGATCAACAAGTCTGGTGCCGCTGCCTAAGAACATTTGACTTAAGGTCAAAACTGTTAAGTATAATGGCTCGTGTGATCTCCACTCGGGCCATTTTATTTTAGGGACAATGCCTTATGTACAAGAACTATAACGATGTGACTGAATCCCCACGCAATGCGCTCATCCCGATGGTGGTAGAGCAAACCGCGAAAGGGGAGCGTTCCTACGACATCTATTCCCGTCTGCTGAAAGAGCGGGTGATCTTCCTGACCGGTCAGGTTGAGGATCACATGGCGAACCTGGTGGTGGCCCAACTGCTGTTCCTGGAGTCCGAGAATCCGGATCAGGACATCAGCATCTACATCAACTCGCCGGGTGGCGCCGTCACTGCGGGTATGTCCATCTATGACACCATGCAGTTCATCAAGCCGGACGTGAGCACCGTCTGCATGGGGCAGGCCTGCTCCATGGGGGCCTTCCTGCTGGCCGGTGGCGCCAAGGGCAAGCGTTTCTGCCTGCCCAATGCCCGAGTGATGATCCACCAGCCGCTGGGCGGCTTCCAGGGACAGGCTTCTGACATCCAGATCCATGCCCAGGAGATCCTGAAAATCAAGAATACCCTGAACGATCGTCTGGCGTTCCATACCGGTCAGGACATGGCCACCATCGAGCGCGACACCGACCGTGACAACTTCATGTCCGCCGAGCAGGCCGTTGCCTATGGTCTGGTTGACGGCATCCTGAGCCAGCGCGGCTGAGCAGGGTACCCCGTCCTGTTGTAAACTCAGCAGGACGATCCATCCTCTATTGATAAAACGAGGTCGCTGAATGACAGAGAAACGCAAGGGTGAGGGCGACAAGCTGCTGTATTGCTCTTTCTGCGGCAAAAGCCAGCATGAAGTGCGCAAGCTGATCGCTGGCCCTTCCGTCTACGTATGTGATGAGTGTGTCGAGCTGTGCAACGACATCATCCGCGAGGAGATCCGCGAGATCTCTCCCAAGCGCGATGGTAGCGAGCTGCCGACCCCTCATGAAATCCGCGCCCATCTGGACGACTACGTGATCGGTCAGGAGTACGCCAAGAAGGTGCTGGCAGTGGCTGTCTACAACCACTACAAGCGTCTTCGCAGCGGCAGCGAGTCCGGTGGCGTGGAGCTGGGCAAATCCAACATCCTGCTGATTGGCCCCACCGGCAGCGGCAAGACTCTGCTGGCCGAGACCCTGGCTCGTCTGCTGGATGTGCCCTTCACCATGGCCGATGCCACCACCCTGACCGAAGCCGGTTACGTGGGCGAGGACGTGGAGAACATCATCCAGAAGTTGCTGCAAAAGTGCGACTACGACGTGGAGAAGGCCCAGCGCGGTATCGTCTACATCGACGAGATCGACAAGATCTCCCGCAAGTCGGACAACCCCTCCATCACCCGCGACGTCTCCGGGGAAGGGGTGCAGCAGGCACTGCTGAAACTGATCGAAGGCACCATCGCCTCCGTGCCGCCCCAGGGCGGTCGCAAGCACCCGCAGCAGGAGTTTTTGCAGGTCGACACCTCCAAGATCCTCTTCATCTGTGGTGGTGCCTTCGCGGGGCTGGACAAGGTGATCGAGCAGCGCTCCGTCAAGGGCACCGGCATCGGTTTTGGCGCCGAGGTGAAATCCAAGAATGCCAAGGCAACCCTGAGCGAGAATTTTGCCAAGGTGGAGCCGGAAGATCTCATCAAGTACGGTCTCATCCCCGAGTTCATCGGTCGTCTGCCGGTGGTCGCGACCCTGACCGAGCTTGACGAGGCTGCCCTCATCCAGATCCTGAAAGAGCCGAAAAACGCGCTGACCAAGCAGTATGCCGCGCTGTTCGCCCTGGAAGAGGTGGAGCTGGAGTTTCGTGATGACGCGCTCAATGCCATTGCCCGCAAGGCCATGGAGCGCAAAACCGGTGCCCGGGGTCTGCGTTCCATTGTCGAGGCCGTGCTGCTCGACACCATGTATGACCTGCCCTCCCTGAAAGGGGTCAGCAAGGTGGTGATCGACGAGACGGTGATCAAGGGAGACTCCGCGCCCCTGATGATCTACGACAATCCCGAGACTCAGGCCGCAGCCTCAGAGTAACTGTCTGATTTTTAATCACATAAAGGGGCTTTTTGCCCCTTTCATGCTTTTTACGGCCAAGGCGATTGAATCTCATCTTTGCGCCCCCATATACTCAGCCAAGCCTTTGCCAACGGTATAACAAGCCGAGAGGACATATATGAACCTAGAGCGTTCAGAACGCATCGAGATTCCCGTCCTGCCTCTTCGTGACGTGGTGGTCTATCCCCACATGGTCATTCCACTCTTTGTGGGGCGGGAAAAATCCATTCGCTGTCTGGAAGCGGCCATGGAGCAGGACAAGAAAGTCCTGCTGGTGGCCCAGAAGGATGCGTCGACTGACGAACCGACGGTGGAGGAAATTTTCTCCGTCGGGACAGTGGCCAATATTCTGCAGATGCTCAAGCTGCCGGACGGCACCGTCAAGGTGCTGGTGGAGGGGGGCCAGCGTGCCCGCCTTGAGCGGATGATCGACGATCGCGACTTCTTTGTCGGGGAGGCACAGTACATCGCGTCCGCCCCCATCGAGGAGAAGGATCAGGACGTGCTGGTGCGCTCTGCCATCGGCCAGTTCGAAGGTTACATCAAGCTCAACAAGAAGATCCCGCCCGAGGTACTCACCTCGATTTCGGCGATTGACGATGCGGCGCGCCTGGCCGATACCATGGCTGCCCACATGCCGCTCAAGCTCGAAGACAAGCAGAAGGTGCTGGAAATCGCCTCCGTGTCCGAGCGCATCGAGTTTCTGATGGCCATGATGGAGTCGGAGATCGACCTGTTGCAGGTCGAGAAGCGCATCCGCTCCCGGGTCAAGAAGCAGATGGAGAAGAGCCAGCGGGAGTATTACCTCAACGAGCAGATGAAGGCCATCCAGAAAGAGCTGGGTGAGCTGGAAGACAGCCCGGATGAATTCGAAGCCCTCAATCGCAAGATTGAAGAGGCCGGGATGCCGGAGGATGCCCGCGAGAAGGCCCAGGCCGAGCTCGCCAAGCTCAAGATGATGTCCCCCATGTCGGCGGAAGCCACCGTGGTGCGCAGCTATGTGGACTGGATGGTGCAGGTGCCCTGGAAGACCCGCTCCAAGGTCAAGAAAGACCTGGGCAAGGCCCAGGAGGTGCTGGATGCGGATCACTATGGCCTGGACAAGGTCAAGGATCGCATCCTCGAATACCTGGCAGTGCAGGCGCGTGTGAACAAGCTCAAGGGCCCCATCCTCTGCCTGGTCGGGCCTCCTGGGGTGGGCAAGACCTCCCTGGGCCAGTCCATCGCCAAGGCCACCGGCCGCAAGTATGTGCGCATGGCCCTGGGTGGGGTGCGTGACGAGGCGGAGATCCGCGGTCACCGCCGTACCTACATCGGCTCCATGCCCGGCAAGCTCATTCAGAAGATGGCGAAAGTCGGCGTGAAGAACCCGCTGTTCCTGCTCGACGAAATCGACAAGATGAGCTCGGACATGCGTGGCGATCCCGCTTCCGCCCTGCTGGAGGTGCTGGATCCCGAGCAGAACAGCAGCTTCAACGATCACTATCTGGAAGTGGATTATGACCTGTCGGACGTGATGTTCGTGGCCACCTCCAACTCCATGAATATCCCGGGTCCGCTGCTGGACCGGATGGAAGTGATCCGTCTGTCCGGTTACACCGAGGACGAGAAGCTCAACATTGCCAAGCAGCACCTGGTGGCCAAGCAGATCCAGCGCAACGGCCTGAAGCCTTCCGAGATCACCATCGAGGATTCGGCGCTGATCGGGGTGATCCGCTACTACACCCGCGAGGCGGGTGTGCGCAGCCTGGAGCGTGAAATCTCCAAAATCTGTCGCAAGGCAGTCAAACGCATCCTGCTGGACAAGAGCATCAAGCATGTTCAGGTCAACCAGGAGAACCTCAAGGAGTTCCTGGGGGTACAGCGCTTTGACTATGGCAAGGCCACCGACCAGAACCAGATTGGTCAGGTGTGCGGGCTGGCGTGGACCGAAGTGGGGGGCGATCTGCTCACCATCGAGACCACCAACATGCCAGGCAAGGGCAAGCTCACTTACACCGGTTCCCTCGGTGACGTGATGCAGGAGTCCATCCAGGCGGCCATGACGGTGGTGCGTGCCCGCGCCGAGAAGCTACGTATCAACGGCGACTTCTACGAGAAGCGCGACATCCACGTGCACGTGCCGGAAGGGGCGACCCCGAAAGACGGCCCGAGCGCCGGTATCGCCATGTGTACCGCCCTGGTCTCCAGCCTCACCGGCAACCCGGTGCGCGCCGACGTGGCCATGACGGGTGAAATCACCCTGCGTGGCGAGGTGTTGCCCATCGGTGGTCTCAAGGAGAAACTGCTGGCGGCCCACCGTGGTGGCATCAAGCGTGTGCTGATCCCGAAAGAGAACGAACGTGACCTCGAGGAGATCCCGGCCAACGTCAAACAAGATCTTGAAATCTATCCGGTTCGCTGGATTGATGAGGTGCTTGCACTGGCGTTGCAGGACAATCCGCAAGGTTTCGAACGCGTTTCTGTCGTGTAAATGTTGATGCGCCGCAAATTTGGCGCATTCGGGGGGTGGTTAAGGCTTGCATGCACCGGACAACGGAAGTAGCCTTGACCACCGATCGGGTACTCATGATGAGTCGCAATGCGTGATGTGGCGCGGGTTTGCGCCAGATTGTCACTTGCAACTGATCAGGAGGCTTGTTATAAAACCTCCACTTGTTGTGGCCAGGGAAATCAGCGCCGCAGCGATGTTCGATAAAAGGGGAATATAAGAGTGAATAAATCTCAACTGATTGACAAGATTGCAGACGGTGCTGATATCTCCAAAGCTGCCGCTGGTCGTGCGCTGGATGCCTTCATCGATGCCGTGGGCGAAGCCCTGAAAGAGGGTGACCAGGTTGCTCTGGTTGGTTTCGGTACTTTCGCCGTTCGCGAGCGTGCAGCCCGTTCCGGCCGCAACCCGCAAACTGGTGCGACTATCGAAATCGCTGCCGGTAAAGTTCCTGCCTTCAAAGCCGGCAAGGCCCTGAAAGACGCGGTCAACTAAGCCGGTCGCTGATATCTATCGGCACCGTCCTTGGTCTCTGACCAGACAAGTGAGAGGGCTCTCCCTCATACTGCTTGACCAAGGCGCATCGCAATCGGTGCGCCTTTTCATTATTTACGCCCATCGAGTTCGGGAGCATAAGTACAAACATGATGTTGGATAAACTACGCGAAGGGGCGCAGGGCAAGGTAGCCAAGGTTATCTTGGGCCTGATCATCCTCTCCTTTGCCTTGGCCGGCGTAGGCAGCTACCTCAATGGCCCGGCACGTACCGCCCCCGCCACCGTCAACGGCAATGACATCAGTGCCCCCGCACTGGAGAATGCCTACCGCAATGAGCGGGCCCGCATGGAATCCCAAATGGGTGAGGCCTTCAACCAGCTGGCCGCCAATCCCGATTACATGAAACAGTTCCGCCGTGGCGTGCTGGACCGTCTGATCGATCAGGCGCTGATCGATGACAAGGCCCGCTCCCTGGGTCTGCGCGTCAGCGATGAGCAGATCAAGCAGGCCATCGTCGCCATGCCCGAGTTTGCCGAGAACGGCAAGTTCAGCAATGACCGCTACCTACAGCTCATTCGCCGTGCCGGCATGACCCCCGAGATGTTCCGCGACTCCCTGCGCCAGGACATGGTGCGCCAGCAATTGATGGGCGCCGTGCTGGGATCGGAGTTCGCCCTCAAGGGTGAGGCCGAGCAACTGGATCGTCTCTACAACCAGACCCGTGACCTGCGCCTGATCCGTCTGGCCGCTTCCGCCTATGTGGACGGGATCGAGGTGAGCGATGCCGAGGTGGAGCAGTTCTACAAGGCCAACAGCGCTCGCTTCATGAACGACGAGACGGTCAAGGTCGACTATCTACTGCTCGATGCCGCGAACCTTGGCAAGAACATCAAGGTCACCGAGCAAGATGCCCAGGATTACTACGACCAGCATCAGGATCTGTTCCAGCGTCCCGAGCGCCGTCAGGTGGCGCACATCCTGATCCCGTTTGGCAAGGATGAAAAGGCCGCCGAGCAGAAAGCCGAGGCCGTGCTGGCCAAGGCCAAGGCGGGTGACGATTTCGCCGCGCTGGCCAAGGCCGACTCCTCCGATACCTTCTCTGCGAAGAAGGGCGGGGAGCTCGACTGGTTCGAGAAAGGGGTGATGGATCCTGCCTTCGAGAAAGCCGCGTTCGCGCTGGCCAAGGCCGGCGATCTCTCCGCCGTGGTGAAGAGCCCGTTCGGCTTCCACATCATCAAGCTGCTGGGAGTCGAGCCTGCCAAGACCAAGCCCTTCGTGGACGTGATGAGCGATACCATCGCCCGTCTGCAATCTGAGAAGGCCAAGGAGCAGTTCTTCGCCGAACAGCAGAAGATGGCCGACAGCAGCTTCGAGAACCCGGACTCCCTGGACTTGACCGCCGAAGCCATGGGCCTCCAGGTGCAGTCCACCGGCTATTTCAGCCAGGCCGATGCGCCGGCACCGCTCAATGATCCCAAGGTGCTCTCCGTGGCGTTCTCCGAACAGCTGCGCGATGACAATACCAACTCCGACGTGATCGAGCTGGCCGACGGCAAGGCGCTGGTGCTGCACATCATGGGTCACCAGCCGAAGGCGGCCAAGCCGCTTGCCGAGGTGAAAGAGCAGGTGATCACCGCCATCAAGCACGACAAGGCCAGTGAAGTGGCCCGTGGCAAGGCCCAGGGTCTGCTGGACAAGCTCAAGGCCGGTGAGAACGTTCAGGCCGACCTGACCGCGCTGGGTCTGAAAGTGGATACCCATACCGGCGTATCCCGTTTCGCCCAGGAGATGGATCAGAACCTGGTGACCCAGGCGTTCCGCATGCCCCATCCGACCGATGGCAAGCCGAGCGTCGAGCTGGTGACCGAAGCCAACGGTGATCGTGTGGTGGTGGCGCTGGACAAGGTCAACGTCATCAAGGAGCCGTCCCAGATGGTGAGCCTGCTGCAAGGTCAGCTGGGTCAGGGCAAGGCACAGGCCGACTACAAGTCGCTGATCGACGAGCTGCGCAAGGCGGCCAAGATCGAATACTTCACCGACGTGGAAGCCACTGTCGAGTAAGTCAGCCTCACGGCCCCAAGTGTGAAAACGGCTCCATGATGGAGCCGTTTTTTTGTGCCATCAACAGCCCGGCAGAGCGGGCGGGCGCAGGAGGGAAGGGGCCAGGCACGGGCTTGTGCTACCTATCCTGGCTGGGGATGAACGGGACAGGTGTATGACAGCGCGCTGTACTCTTGCTCTCCTTATCCCCAATCCTTCTCTTGCTGTGGGGCGTGATAAAGGAGGCATAAAAAAACCGGCGCACGAGGCGCCGGTTCTGATCGCTTTGCTTGAAGGCGGGGGATTACACCACACCCTGGGTGCGCAGGTAATCCTCGTAGGTGCCGCCGAAGTCGCGGATGCCGTCTTCGGTCAGCTCCAGGATGCGGGTCGCCAGGGAGGAGACGAACTCGCGGTCGTGGGAGACGAAGATCAGGGTGCCCTTGTACATCTCCAGCGCCAGGTTCAAGGATTCGATGGATTCCATGTCCAGGTGGTTGGTCGGTTCATCCATGATCAGGATGTTGGGGCGCTGCATCATCAGCTTGCCGAACAGCATCCGGCCCTGTTCACCACCGGAAAGCACCTTGACCGGCTTCTTGATGTCGTCCTGGGAGAAGAGCAGACGGCCCAGCACGGAGCGCACCGCCTGCTCGTCTTCGTTCTCCTGCTTCCATTGGGCCATCCAGTCGAACACATTGAGATCGGTGTCGAAATCTTCGGCGTGATCCTGGGCGTAGTAGCCGATTTGGGCGTTCTCGGACCACTTGATGGTGCCGGTATCCGGTGCCAGGGCACCGACCAGCGTCTTGATCAGGGTGGACTTACCGATCCCGTTGGTACCCAGGATGGCGACCTTCTCGCCCACTTCCAGCATCATGTTGAGCCCCTTGAACAGGGGACCATCGCCATAACCCTTGGAGACGCCTTCGATTTCCAGGATGTTGCGGTAGAGCTTCTTCTCCTGCTCGAAGCGGATGAAGGGGTTCTGACGGCTGGAGACCTTCACTTCCTCAATCTTGATCTTGTCGATCTGCTTGAGGCGGGAGGTAGCCTGGCTGGATTTTGAGGCGTTGGCGCTGAAGCGGGAGACGAAGGATTGCAGATCGGCGATCTGGGCCTTCTTCTTGGCGTTGTCGGCCAGCAGGCGCTCGCGGGCCTGGGTGGCAGCCAGCATGTACTCGTCGTAGTTGCCCGGGTAGACCCGCAGCTCGCCGTAGTCCAGATCCGCCATGTGGGTGCAGACGGAGTTCAGGAAGTGACGGTCGTGAGAGATGATGATCATGGTGCTTTCACGATCGTTGAGCACCTGCTCCAGCCAGCGAATGGTGTTGATGTCCAGGTTGTTGGTCGGTTCGTCCAGCAACAGGATGTCGGGGTTGGAGAAGAGCGCCTGCGCCAGCAGTACCCGCAGTTTCCAGCCCGGGGCCACTTCGCTCATCGGGCCGTTGTGCTGCTCGATGGGAATACCGGCACCCAGCAGCAGTTCGCCTGCGCGGGATTCGGCGGTGTAGCCATCATATTCGGCGACCAGGCCTTCCAGCTCGGCGGCCTTCATGTAGTCGTCGTCGGTGGCTTCCAGGTTGGCGTAGATGGCATCGCGTTCGGCGATGGCGGCCCACAGCTCGGTGTGGCCCATCATGACCACGTCCAGTACGCGCATCTCTTCGTAGGCGAACTGATCCTGGCGCAGCTTACCGATGCGCTCGTTGACATCCAGGCTCACATTGCCGCCGGTGGGTTCGAGATCGCCGCCGAGGATCTTCATGAAGGTGGACTTGCCACAGCCGTTGGCACCGATGAGGCCGTAGCGGTTGCCGCCGCCAAACTTGACGCTGATGTTCTCAAACAGCGGCTTGGCGCCGAACTGCATGGTGATGTTGTTGCTTGAAAGCACTGGAATGTCCCGGTTGGTCTGTCAAATGGCGCGCATTATGGCACAGATCCCCTGAAAGTTTTAGCAGGAACTGTGATCTGGCCCCATTGCAGGGGGGAAGATTTCACGACCAGGCCGGCAACGGGCTCCGGCCTCTCTTGCAGAGAGGAGGCGAAGGGGCGGTCATGAAAAAAGCCGGCACTGGGCCGGCTTGGATGCGTGGGATGCCACTTAGTGGGCGGAGGCGCCGGAGGCACCGAGCCCGGTCTGGGAGCGGACGAACTGCGGGAAGAACTTGGCATGCTCGTCGGAGGCTGCCTGGGACTTGTCGGTGACCGAGAAGAACCAGATCCCGATGAAGGCCAGCCCCATGGAGAAGAGCGCCGGGTATTCGTAGGGGAAGATGGCCTGGGCATGACCCAGTACTTTCACCCAGACGGTGGGGCCCAGGATCATCAGGGTCACGGCGCTGATGAGACCGAGCCAGCCGCCATAGACGGCGCCACGGGTGGTCAGGCGGGACCAGAACATGGAGAGGAAGAGCACCGGGAAGTTGCAGCTCGCCGCGATGGAGAAGGCCAGGCCCACCATGAAGGCGATGTTCTGCTTCTCGAACAGGATGCCAAGGCCGATGGCGACCACGCCCAGCACCAGGGTGGTCATCTTGGAGACGCGCAGCTCGTCGGCCTCGTTGGCCTTGCCTTCCTTGATGACGCAGGCATAGAGGTCGTGAGAGACCGCGGAGGCCCCCGCCAGGGTCAGCCCGGCCACGACCGCCAGTATGGTGGCAAACGCCACGGCGGAGATGAAGCCCAGGAACAGGCTGCCGCCCACCGCATCGGCCAGATGGACCGCCGCCATGTTGGTGCCCCCCAGCAGGGCGCCGGTGGCGTCCTTGAAGTCCGGGTTGGTGCTGACCAGCAGGATGGCGCCAAAGCCGATGATGAAGGTGAGGATGTAGAAGTAGCCGATGAAGCCGGTGGCGTAGAACACCGATTTACGGGCTTCCTTGGCATCGCTCACGGTGAAGAAGCGCATCAGGATGTGGGGCAGACCAGCGGTACCGAACATCAGGGCCAGCCCAAGGGAGATGGCGGAGATGGGGTCGGCGACCAGGCCGCCCGGGCTCATGATGGCCGCACCATTGGCATGCACCTTGACCGCTTCGCTGAACAGGGTCCCGACGTCGAAGTTGACGGACTTCATCACCATGATGGCCATGAAGGAGGCACCGGAGAGCAGCATCACCGCCTTGATGATCTGTACCCAGGTGGTGGCTAGCATGCCGCCGAACAGCACGTAGAGCACCATCAGGATGCCGACCAGCACCACGGCCACGTGGTATTGGAGGCCGAACAGCAGCTCGATGAGCTTGCCGGCACCGACCATCTGGGCGATGAGGTAGAGGGCGACCACCACCAGGGAGCCGCTGGCGGAGAGGCTGCGCACCGAGGTCTGCTTGAGGCGGTAGGAGGCCACGTCGGCAAAGGTGTACTTGCCGAGGTTGCGCAGCCGCTCCGCGATCAGGAACAGGATGATGGGCCAGCCCACCAGGAAGCCGATGGAGTAGATGAGACCGTCGTAGCCCGAGGTATAGACCAGGGCGGAGATGCCGAGGAAGGAGGCGGCGGACATGTAGTCACCGGCGATGGCCAGACCGTTCTGGAAGCCGGTGATGCGCCCGCCGGCGGCGTAGTAGTCGGAAGCCGAGCGGTTGCGCTTGGAGGCCCAGTAGGTGATGAACAGGGTGGCGGCCACGAAGACCACGAACATCACGATGGCCGAGATATTGAGGGGTTGGCGTTGCACCTCGCCGCTGATGGCGTCGGCCGCCAGCAAGGGGGTGGAGATCAGACCTGCCAGCGGCAGCAGAAACTTGCCTTTCATGATTGCGCTCCCTTGAGGATCTTCTGGTTCAGCTCGTCGAACTCGCCGTTGGCACGAAATACGTAGATACCGGTCAGCACGAAGGCCGATACGATGAGGCCAATCCCGACCGGGATGCCACGGGTGATGCTGGAGCCTTCGCTCAAGGGGGTGCCAAGCCAGCCAGGTGCAAAGGCGATGAGCAGGATGAACGCCAGGTAGAGCCCCAGCATCAGGATGGAGAGGGCCCAGGCGAAGCGCTGGCGTTTGGCGACCAGTGCCTGGAAGTTGGGATCTTGCTGGATCCGAAGATACGGTTGCTGTTCCATTGCAGTTCTCCATGACAGTGAATGTCAGCGGTGGATGAGGGGTTCCCTACCGGACAGCACGGCTGTCCATGTAAGCAAAATGTGAATTAAATGTTATTTGTGGACAATTAGACTTTGGGATAAGCCAGGGGGCCGCCCTGATGCAGGCGTACAAAGACAAGGGCGGCGGTGACGGCATCGCTCAGGGCGTCGTGGGGGGGCAGGGCTGGTAGCGCCAGATGGCGACAGATCGCGGCCAGGTGCAGATCGATGGCGGCGTCGGGATAGCGGCGATAGAGGTGATCGTGATAGAGGCGGCTCACCTCGATGCCGCGCTGGGGGAGGGTGAGCCCCCACAGCCGTTGGCAGGCGAGGTTGAGAATGCGCAGGTCATAGGCGATGTGATACCCCACCAGCTCACGGGGGCCGATGAACTCCAGCAGCGCGCGCAGCGCGGGCTCCAGTGCCATGCCCTGTTGCAGATCCTGATGGCGCAGGCCGTGGATCACCACGGACCCGGCGCTCAGGCTGGCGGGAGCCTGGACCCGGATGGCAAGGGCATCGCCCGTCTCTATCCGGTTGCCCCGGATACGCACCGCCCCGATGGAGACGATCTCCGCCAGCGCCGGATCCAGGCTGGTGGTCTCGAAGTCCAGCGCCACCCACTCGTCGCCAGCAGGGCGGGCAAAGAGCGGGGCAAACTCCCCCTCCCGAAACGTCCTGCCAAGCCAGCGGCGGCGCCAGTGCATCCACATCGCTATTGCCTAAGACGAAAGTGCAAGGTGAGCCATTGCTGGAACTTCTTCACCTGGTGCAGGGCATGGCGCAGCAGATCCCGCTCTGCGGGGCCGAGGTCGGCCACCCGCACCCGTCCGTCTCCCTCCTGCAACTGGCTGCGCAGCCGAAGCCGCATGAACAGCCGGAAGGCCTCCGCCAGATTGGTGCCATAGTCCCGGCTGAGGCGTCCCTGGCCCACCAGGGCCTCGATGCGTCCTGTGGTCGAGGTCTCCAGGATCCCCGCCTCCAGGGAGAGCACCCGGACGCCGTGGACAAGGGGGAAGAGTCCGCCACGCTTGAGATCCAGCCCCTCCGGGGCTTGCTCCAGCCTGCCAAAGAGGGTGAGGGGGGCGTGAAAGGCGACGGCTGCCCTTGCCATCTCCGCCAGCAGATCCGGCCGGTCGGCGAGGCAGGCCCGCAGGTGGCGGGCGACGGGGGCGAGCCGGGCGCGATCTCCCGTGATGGCCTGGGCATCGGCCAGGGTGGCGAGCCAGAGCAGATCCGCTTCGCTGGCGCGCACACAGGCCTGCTCTATCCCTTGCAGCCAGCCGTCAAGCGGCTTCACCCAGGCCGGGTTGTTGACCATCACCCTGCCCGGGCAAGGGGGATAACCCAGGCGCGCCAGCAGGGCGCTGAAGGCGGCCAAGTCGGCCTGCTGGGTCGGCCAATGCAGGCCATCTCGCAGGATCAGGGCATTGTCCTGATCGGTTTTCTGGATCTGCTCGCCACGCCCCTCCGACCCCAGCATCAGCAGGCACACCTGCTCTTGCTGCGCCGCGGGGATCACCAGGGAAAAGGCCTTGGCGATCAACTGCTCGTTGATGGTGGCGATGAGCTTCATCAGGAACAAGGTGTGGATCCCCTGGGCAAACAGGGAGCGAATGAGCTGCTGCTGCTCCCGGGCGACCGCCTCGAGGGTGGTCGGGGAGTCGGCGCGGGCGATGCGCAGGGTCAGCACATGGGAGTGGGTGGAGAAGAGCCCGAGCACCTGGGTCAAATGCAGGATGCCTGCCACCTCCTGCCCCTGCCAGATGACCAGGCGCTTGATGCGGTGGCGGGTCATCAGCAGCAGGGCATCGAACAGATAGCTCCCCAGTGGGAGACCCGTCAGCGGGGTGGGGGTCAGCACCGCCAGCGGCGCACTGAGCGGCAATCCCTTGAGGGTGAGGGCGTGGAGCAGGGTCTTGCGGGTTGCCAGGCTCAGGCTGCCGTCTGCTCCGGGATAGAGCAGACAGTCGGTGCACCTGGCCACCATGGCCTCGGTGGCGGCCAGGAGCGAGAGGCTGCTTTCCACGATGAGCGGCGCCTGCAGATGGTCGGGAGCGATACGGGTCAGGATGAACTCCGCCAGGTTCTGCTGTCCGAGCTGACTGCGCCGCTCCTGCTCCCGCTGGCGTTCCGCCAGGGTGGCGGTGAAGTAGCGGGCGATATGGGGGTGCGCGTCGCACAGGGCCAGAAAGACGGGGCGGGGAATGAGCTGGCAGAGAGTATCTTCCAGGGCGGCGAAACGGTGGCGGCAGTGCCCGTCAAACTGGGCACGGACGTCAAACATGTCCCCCTCGCCATAGTCCCCAAAGGATTGATGGGGGGCTGACTCTTCCACGGCCCCCTTGATGATGAGGTAGAGCCCGGCGGGCTCCTCCCCGGCGTGCTGCACCGTCTGGCCCGCGCGAAAGTAGCAGATGCTGAGGTGCTGACCGAGCCGCTGGCGTGCCTCCTCGTCCAGGCCGTCGAACGGTGGACGGGCAAAATTGAACAGAAGTGACATGAGAGGCTCCACCGTGACCATGGGGCCAGTCTGACAAAGGCTCCACCACCGGGCCAGCCGACTTTAGTCGCAGGCCCGGGGCGGCCTCCCTGTACCTGCCCATAACACTCTGGTAACGTTGTGGTATGACCAGTTGAATCAAAGGACGAAGACGGAGATGGAAAAGCCAAGGGTCAAATGGGTGTTTCAGGAGGGGATTGCCGAGGTGATGCTCTGCCGGGGGGACAAGCTCAACGCGCTGGATCGGGCCATGTTCGACGCCATCGACGAGACGCTGAACGCGGTATCCCGGCAAAAAGGGTTGCGGGCCGTGATCCTGCACGGGGAGGGGCGGGCGTTCTGCGCCGGGCTGGATGTGAAATCCATGCTGAGGCAGCCGGTGGCGGCGCTGGAGATCCTCAAGCGCGAGGCGGACGAGGCGACCAACCTGGCCCAGCGGGTGGCCTATGGCTGGCATCAACTGCCGGTGCCCGTGATTGCGGTGACCCAGGGGGTCTGTTTTGGCGGCGGCCTGCAGATAGCGCTCGGCGCCGATTTTCGCTTCAGCACCCCGGATTGCCGCTTCTCGGTGATGGAGATCAAGTGGGGCATCATCCCCGACATGAGCGGCAGCGTCACCCTGCGCAACCTGATGGGGATGGATACCGCCATGGAGCTTGCCATGAGCGGGCGCGAGCTGGAAGCCAGCGAAGCCAAGTCCCTCGGCCTGGTGAGCCGGGTGTGCGCGGATCCCCTGGAAGAGGCGCGGGCCTTTGCCCGGACCCTGATCACCAAGTCGCCGGATGCGCTGGCGGGGATCAAGCAGCTCTACACCCAGGCCTGGGCTTGCAGTGACGAGACCATGCTCAAGGAAGAGACCCGGTTGCAGAGGCAGATCCTGGGGCGCCCCAACCAGTGGCGGGCGACCCTCAACAGCCTGTTTCGCTGGCGCCTGCCATTCGGACCGCGCCGCAACGCGCTTTGAACCGGCGCTCACTCTCAAGAGAGCACAAATAAAAATGGCAGCCTAGGCTGCCATTTTGTTATCTGTTTAGGGGTCAACGGTTCAGGTGGACTGACGGTCCGGTTCGAAGGGGTGACCGGATTGCTCCTGCTCCAGGTTTTGCTCGGAACGGCGGCCGGTCCAGTAGTCGGCGTTCTTGATACCGAGTTTTTCCGGGTGGAACACGGGATCCAGTCCCATTGCCTTCTGGGCCTCATAGTCTTTCAGACAGGCGAAGGCGGGCTTTTGCAGCATCAAAATGGCGCCGATGTTGAGCCAGGCCATCAGGCCGACGCCGATGTCACCCAGACCCCAGGCCAGATCAGCGGTCTTGACGGTGCCGTAGACGGTGGATGCCATCAGTGCCAGCTTGAGCAGGAAGGTGAGCCAGGGGCGGTTAATCTTGCGATTGACAAAAGCGATGTTGGTTTCGGCGATGTAGTAGTAGGCCACGATGGTGGTGAAGGCGAAGAAGAACAGGGCGATGGCGACGAAGTAGTTGCCAAAGCCTGGCATCATGCTTTCCATGGCGGTCTGCACATAGCCTGGGCCGGCGGCCACGCCGGCGATGCCGGTGTAGAGGGCGGCACCGTCCGGACCCTGCACGTTGTACAGGCCGGTGATGAGCAGCATGAAGCCGGTGGCGGAGCAGACGAACAGGGTGTCGATGTAGACGGAGAACGCCTGCACCAGGCCCTGCTTGGCCGGGTGGCTCACCGCCGCGGCGGAGGAGGCGTGCGGACCCGTGCCCTGGGCGGCTTCGTTGGAGTAGACCCCGCGTTTTACCCCCCACATGATGGCCAGACCCAGAATGGCGCCGAAGCCGGCGTCCATCCCGAAGGCGCTCTTCCAGATGAGCAGGATCACGCCCGGCAGCTGGCCGATGTTGAGGGCGATGATGACGCAGGCGACGATGATGTAACCCAGCGCCATGAAGGGCACCACGGTACTGGCGAAGTTGGCGATGCGCTTGACGCCGCCGAAGATGATGAAACCGAGCAGCAGCGCCAGACCGGCGGCGGTCACGTTGGGGTCGATGGCAAAGGCGGTCTGCAGGCTGGAGCCGATGGAGTTCGCCTGTACGCCCGGCAGCAGCACGCCGCAGGCGAAGATGGTGGCGATGGCGAAGGTCCAGGCGTACAACTTCATGCCGAGCCCCTTCTCGATGTAGAAGGCCGGGCCGCCGCGGTATTCACCGTTGATCTTCTCCTTGTAGACCTGGCCCAGGGTGGACTCCACGAAGGCGGAGCTGGCGCCGAGGAAGGCAACCATCCACATCCAGAACAGGGCGCCCGGGCCGCCGAAGGTGATGGCGGTGGCCACACCGGCGATGTTGCCGGTACCGACGCGACCGGCCAGGGTCATGGCAAGGGCCTGGAAGGAGGAGACGCCCGCATCCGTACTCTTGCCATCGAACATCAGGCGCACCATTTCCTTGATATGACGCAGTTGCAGGAAACGGCTGCGCAGGGAGAAGTAGAGGCCTACCCCCAGACACAGATAGATGAGCGCTGGGCTCCAAATCACGCCATTGATGGCATTGACGATCTCATTCATGTACAACAACTCCTTTGTTGCGCTGTCTTGGCGAGGTCTATATGCCTCGCTCCCTTAACATTGAAATATGCGGTGACCAAGGGGGTCACTCAGGATTGTGCGGGACTTTCGACTGGTTAGTCCGCGGGATTTAACATATCGGTTTGTTCAGGGCCTTCCTAGTGAAAAGTGTTGTGACTTTGTTAATTTGTGAATTGACATTAACAAATGGTGAATGGAACTGGACAAGATTCGGTACATACCCATCATCTGCCGCTTTGCCATGCCCAGAGGGCTGATTGAGGTAATGCAATTAGGAGGCCAGGAGTGGCAACAAGGGAAAACAGATACATCATTCGCCTCGCCGGGGAGGAAGATGGGACCGGATTGACGGGGTTGTTTGCCCAGCTGGGCTACCCCAACCCTGACGGGGCGGTCAGCGCCAGGCTGGCCCAGCCCGATCCGGCGCGGGAGGTACTGCTGGCCCTGTGCGAGGGGATCCCGGTGGGGGTGCTGGTGTGGCATCGCCTGCAGCCCATGCACCTTGCACCAGCCTGGGGCCTGATCTCGGCGCTGGTTGTCGATGAGGGTGCAAGGGGCGGGGGCATCGGGGCCCTGCTGCTGGCGGCGGCAGAGCAGCGGGCGGCAGCCCTGGGGTGCGGCCAGCTGGAGCTCTCCAGCAGCCTCAAGCGCGAAGGGGCGCACCGATTTTATCTGGCGCAAGGGTATTGCGAGCGTCCGAAACGTTTTGTGAAAGCTGTCTGATTGGCAAGAGGAGTCCGTGTGTTCTGGTCCAGGTTGAAAGAGGTATTGGGTGGTGCATCTCCCCGGGAGCCCCGTCTCCCAGAAGAGCAGGAGTGGCGCGAGGCGCTGGCGGCGGTGCCCATCTTGCAGGGGCTTGAAGAAGAAGAGGCGCAGAAGTTGATGGAGCTGGCGCGCCATTTTCTCTCGCGCAAGACCCTCACCCAGATCGGGGTGGAACTGACGCCCCGCCAGCAGGGGGTGCTGGCCCTGCAGGCAGTGCTGCCCATCCTGCACCTGGGGTTCGATTGGTATCGAGGTTTCCACGAGGTGATCATCATCCCCGAGCCCGTGACCCGTCGTCAGGAGGTGCAGGACGAGTTCGGGCTGGTGAGCGAATTTGAAGAGGAGAACGCCGGTGAATCCTGGCCCCAGGGGCCGCTGGTGCTGGCCTGGAGCGAATTGCAGCAGGACGGGGACTGGGACGGATTCAACTTGGTGATCCATGAGCTTGCCCACAAGCTCGACATGCTGGGAGGGGATGCGGACGGTGCACCGCCCCTGCCGCGGGGCATGGATCCCCAGCAATGGACCCGGGCGCTGCAAGGTGCGTTTGACGAGATGAACGATCAGTTGACCAGAGAGGAGGTGACCGAGATAGACCCCTACGCCGCCTCGCACCCCGCCGAATTCTTCGCGGTGTGCAGCGAGAGCTTCTTCACCGATCCGTTGCGTCTGCGCGCCGTCTACCCTGCGGTCTATGACCAGTTCGCCCGCTTCTACGGCCAGGATCCCGCCGCCCGCTACCCGGCCACCCGGTTGCTGGCGGGAGATCCCGGAGCGCAGGTCTGACCGGCACTGTGTCCGGGCGGCAGAAACACAAAAGGCACCCGAGGGTGCCTTTTTCGTGACAGCGATGTCGCCGGGTGCTTAGGCAGCGGCTTTGAGCTCGACGGGAGCGGCTTTCTTCTGCTCGCCGATGGGCAGCACGGTGCGACCGAACTGCTCGTTGATCACGGTGGCCATGGCCAGGTAGATGGCGCTGGCGCCGCAGATGATGCCTTCGAAACCGGCGATGGTGCCGATCAGGGTGCTGCCGGTGAAGTCACGGGCGGCCAGCAGGAAGAACAGCACGGTCAGGGAGGCGAACACGAACTGCTTCACGCGGGGGAAGTTGACGGTCCCGATCAGCATGAACAGGGTGAACATGCCCCACATCAGCAGGTACCAGCCCATGTAGGCGTGGGGGGTGGCCTCGGCCAGACCCATGGTCGGCATCACCAGCAGGAACACCAGGCTCCACCAGAAGGTACCGTAGGAGATGAAGGCGGTGACACCGAAGGTGTTGCCACGCTTGTACTCCATGATGCCGGCGATGATCTGGGCCAGACCGCCATAGCACAGACCCATGGCCAGGATCATGGCGCTGATGGGGAAGAAACCTGCGTTATGGATGTTCAGCAGAATGGTGGTCATACCGAAACCCATCAGACCCAGAGGGGCAGGGTTGGCCAATTTTTCGCTCACGTGGTGTTCTCCAACAATAGAGGTGGGGTTGATAAAAGACGCGCGATTTTAGGCAGGCTCAGGGTCCCGGGCAAGGGGGGGACACACAGAAATGGTAAAAAAAGAACACGAAAGTTTAAGTGGCCAACCATTCGTGCCATTCAGGTAGACGAGTAGTGAATGAAAAACGTTTTCAACGTTGCGATTTTGTATAAAAGGCAACTTGGCATGAAAGTCGGCAACGACGATGGTGACTGGGACTGGTGAGGGAAACGCGCCCCGGATGGTCGCGTCATGGCGGCTTGATTGAAAAATGAGTTCATATGCCATCAGACAAGAGTGTTTCCCTCCTGTTTGTGACCCATGGGCCCCCCGTATCGCTTGCCATCGCAGTGTCCGTTGCGCTCCCCATTTTCTCGTCAACCCCGCGCTCGCCACCGTGTTCCCTACACAAGGGCGGGGCGCCAGAGAAACCCGCAAGCGCGCTGTGTTGACTGCCACGGGCGAAAGGGGCGCAAGATCAACGGGTGGGCTCAGAGGCTGCCCTTGTCAGAAAGCCAGAGGCGGGATGGGCCCAGTAAAGACACTTCGAAATGGAAGGGGGCGCGGGGTTGGCCCTGTGGCGTGCGCGAGAGAGTGTTCAGGATTGGCCCGATTAGACACTGTATATCTAATCGGGCCATCTATTTTGACATGTCGACATGCCGGATGACTGGATTGTTCGGGACGGCTAGCGAGAGACAAATCCTGATGGCAGGGGTCAGGGGGAGGTTAGAGAAGGGGAGGCAAGCAGCCAAGGTCGCCTCCTGCTTCTGCTCGGCCAGACCGGCAACCAGGGATAAGGAGAGCCCACCTCGTGCCCGCCACGGTGAAAGACTCAGCAAGGGACAGGGATCCGCTTCCTTTATTCCCTCGTGGAGAGACGCTACCAGAAGTAGAGAGCCACCATCCTTATCATCCCGCTGCAAGAAGCAGGCAAGCAGGCAGGCAGGCAAGCAAGGAGGGATAAGGCTGCTCCACCATGATGTCGCCGCCGCTAGGCACAAAGGGAACAACAGAGGCAAAGCGCGGGGCCAGCAACCGCCCGCTCGCCCCGGCGGGAAAGAAAGGGACGAAAGGGTCGAGCAACTGGCGCCGCCCGGTACCTGGGCGGTGGGCACCTTAAATGGCCAGGAAGGCGTTATCCGGTCGGGGGTGGGAGCCCCTCGGACCATATGCCGTCGGGGCAAACAAGAGGGATATCGGGCGGGCGCCGGATCAGTTGTCCAGGGTCAGCACCACCTTGGCTTCCTTGTCCGTCTCCTTCACCTGGCTGTCGAGCACGAAGAGGCGCTCCGGCGCGATGCCCTGGGTATCCACCAGATACTCCTTGGTGTTCTGGGCGCGGCGCATGGCGAGGTTTCGCAGGGACTTGGCGGTGATGAGCTGCTGATCCCGCAGCAGGAGCACCGCCTGGGCGCGCAGGGCCTCGCTCCCTTCATCGAGTCGCAACCGGTCGGCCAGATCCCCGAGATCTTCATTGAACTTGGCTTCATAAGCCTCTGCCAGTGCGGACTGCATGGCGGGATCCTGCTCCAGCAGCGTCAAATCCACCGGGCTGCCGGTGATCTTGGCCAGCAGCCGCTCAAGCTTCTGGCGCTGGAGGATGGGGCGCTCTTCGTTGAAGTTGACCTTGCCGCGGATGTTCATGCTGAGCTTGGGCCTCTCCTTGAGGGCCTGGGCGAGGGTGGTCAGCTTGGTCTGCTGGGTCGGGGTCAGGTCGGGATCGCCAGGCAGGAAGGGGAGCTCGTCGAGATCCTTGGTGCCCCCCGTCAGGGACGCAAGCAGGGAGAAGGGGGAGGTGATGGCCTTGCCGAGGGTATTGCCGAGCACGTCCCAGAAGATGTTGCCCAGGCTGAAATCAGGCTGATCCAGATTGCCCTTCACCTTGAGGTTCATCTTGATGACGCCGTTCGAATCGCTGAGCAGGGCGATGGCGAGGCCGAGGGGCAGATCCTTGGCCTGCTCGCTCTTGACCTTCTCCCCGAGTTGCAGCTTCTTGATGGTGATGTCGTTGTCCCCTTCCAGCCGGTTGCCCTGCAGCTTGTAGTTGAGCTTCATGGAGAGCTGCCCCTTGTCGATGGCATAGCCTGCATAGGTGCTGGAGTAGGGGGTGAAGGTGGTGAGCTCCAGATTGTTGGGCTATTTGCATTCTGAGGTAGGATCGCAGATTTAACCTGAAAATGGAATTCAGCCTCTTTTGTGCAAAACATGGTTGACGATCATGTTTAGGTTATAGTACCGTTTCGTGCAAAAAGTGGTTGGAGACCAGAATGAACGACTTTACGGGATCGGCAGCTTCACAGGCTGATTTTATTTGGAAGAACGCGGAAGATCTGTGGGGGGACTTCAAGCATACGGACTTTGGCAAGATCATCTTGCCGTTTACCCTGCTACGCCGTCTGGAGTGTGCGCTGGAGTCGACCCGCGAGGCGGTGAGAGAAGCGCATACCGCCTTCAAGGATGCCGATATTGAGCTGGATACCATTCTGCGTTCTACTGCTAACTACCCTTTCTACAACATCTCTGAATACTCGCTGGCTACGCTTGGTAGCACCAAGACGCGCCGCAATCTGGAAGACTACATCGCCCTGTTTTCGGATAACGCCCGCGCTATTTTCGAGGAGTTTGAGTTTGGCAATACGGTGATCCGACTGGAGAAAGCGGGCTTGCTGTATAAGATTTGCCAGAACTTCGCCAAGATCGACCTGCACCCGGACGTGGTGCCGGATCGGGTGATGAGTAACATCTACGAACACCTGATCCGCCGCTTTGGTGCTGAGGTCAATGAAGGAGCCGAGGACTTCATGACGCCGCGTGACATCGTTCACCTGGCGACCGCATTGCTGCTTGACCCGGATGATGCCCTGTTTGAGGCCAGCCCAGGTTTGATTCGTACCCTGTATGACCCGACCTGCGGCACGGGTGGCTTCCTCACCGATGCTATGAACCATGTGGGGGACTACGGTAACCGCGACAAGATCCCGCCAGTGCTGGTGCCGCACGGGCAGGAGTTGGAGCCGGAAACCCATGCGGTTTGTGTGGCCGGTATGCTGATCCGCCGTTTGGAGTCCGACCCTGGCCGAGATCTGTCGAAGAACATTCGTCAGGGCAGCACGCTGTCCAACGACCAGTTTGCCGGTGAGCGTTTCCACTACTGCCTGTCCAATCCGCCTTTTGGCAAGAAATGGGAGAAGGACAAAAACGCCGTCGAAGCGGAACACAAAAAAGGCGAATTGGGCCGCTTTGGGCCGGGCCTGCCAAAAATCAGCGATGGCTCCATGCTGTTTTTGATGCACCTGGCGAGCAAGCTAGAACTGCCGATCAACGGCGGTGGCCGCGCCGCTATCGTGCTGTCGGGTTCGCCACTGTTTAACGGCGGTGCCGCGTCTGGCGAATCGGAAATCCGCCGTTGGTTGCTGGAAGACGACCTGATTGAAGCCATTGTGGCTCTGCCAACGGATCTGTTCTTCCGCACCAATATCGCCACCTACCTGTGGATTCTGTCCAACAAGAAGCCTCAGGAGCGCAAAGGCAAGGTGCAGTTGATCAACGCCACCGACCTGTGGACTTCAATCCGCAACGAGGGCAACAAGCGCCGTATTGTCAGCGATGAGCAGCGCCGCCAGATTCTGGACATCTACGCAGCAGGCGAAACCGGTGCGCTTTCCCGGATGCTGGACTACCGTACCTTTGGCTACCGCCGTATCAGGGTCCTGCGCCCGCTGCGCATGACCCTAGAGCTGGATAAGGTGGGTATGGAGCGGTTGGAAGCCGAAGCTGCCTGGGAAAAGCTCTCTGACGCGCATCAGACATTCTGGCGCGAAGCCCTCAAGCCGCTGATCGGGCAAACGCAGCCCTATAGCTGGGCAGAAACCTTTGTTAGCAACTCGATCAAGTCCGATGAAGCCAAGCAGCTCAAGGTCAAATCCAACAAGACATTGATCACCGCGCTAATCAACGCCTTTGGTCACAAAGACCCGAAAGCCGAGCCAGTCACGGATTCAAACGGCGAGCTGGTGCCAGACACAGATTTAACTGATTACGAGAACGTCCCCTATCTGGAGGACATCGACGACTACTTTGCCCGCGAAGTGCTTCCTCATGTGCCGGATGCCTGGCTGGATGAGAGCTTTACCGATGCCAGGGATGGTCAATTGGGCCGCGTTGGCTACGAGATCAACTTCAACCGCTTCTTCTACCAGTACCAGCCGCCGCGCAAGCTGCATGATATTGATGAAGACCTGAAGCAAGTAGAAGCCGAGATTGCCGCGCTACTGGCGGAGGTGGCCAGCGAATGAGCCAGTACAGAGCATATCTCGCATATAAGGATTCCGGTATTGAGTGGATTGGGCAGGTGCCGGAGGAATGGAAAACAGGAAAATTAAAGCATCTAGGAACATTGAAAGGAGGTTCTGGATTTCCAACTGATATGCAGGGGCAACCTGATAATGAATTACCATTCTATAAGGTAGGCGATTTATCAAAATCACGAGATAACATCTCGCTGAATGGGTCTTCTAATACAATATCAAGAAAAGACGCTAAGGAGTTGGGTGCGACTGTATTTCCAGAAAACACAATCTCATGGGCAAAAATTGGGGCTGCTTTATTCCTTAATAGAAGAAGGATCTCAAAAACAGCATGTTGTTTAGACAACAACATGACAGGATTTGTTGTTGACTCTAAAAAGGTACCTATTCAGTACGCTTTTTATTTGATGAATGCCATCGATTTTTCGTTCTTTGCTAGGCCGGGAGCAGTTCCAAGTTTGTCTGAAGGTGAGCAATCAGCCATCCCCATTGCAATCCCATCTTATGAAGAAAGTTTTTCCATCGCCGCCACCCTTGACCGCGAAACCGCCCGTATTGATGCGCTTGTCGAGAAGAAAACCCGCTTTATCGAGCTACTGAAGGAAAAGCGCCAGGCGCTGATTACCCATGCTGTCACCAAGGGCCTAGACCCCAACGCGAAGATGAAGGATTCCGGCATTGAGTGGATTGGGGAGGTGCCGGAGCATTGGGAGGTTAAACCCTTCTTCGCTTTGGTTACAGAACTGAACCGAAAGAATGTTGGCCTAGTTGAAACCAATATTCTGTCCCTCAGCTACGGAAACATCATCCAGAAGCCTGAAACTAGAAATATGGGGTTAACGCCAGAGTCTTATGAAACCTATCAAATCGTAGAGTCTGGCGAAACTGTATTTAGATTCACCGATCTGCAAAACGACAAACATAGCTTGCGCTCAGCCCTGGTTACGCAAAGAGGAATCATTACCTCTGCGTATATGGCCGTAAAACCGCACAGTATTGATTCTACATATTTTGCATGGTTGATGCGTTCGTATGACCTTTGTAAAGTCTTTTATGCAATGGGTGGAGGATTAAGGCAGTCATTGAAATTTGAAGATGTCAGAAGGCTTCCAGTACTTATCCCTCCGGTCGATGAGCAGAGCGCAATTACCAATACAATCAATGCTGGAACTGCTCGTATTGATGCCCTAGTCGAGAAAACAGAACAAAGCATCACTCTGCTCAAAGAACGCCGCGCCGCCTTTATCACCGCCGCTGTCACCGGCCAGATTGATTTGCGAGGAAAACAATAAATGCAATCAGCAGCACATCAGGAAAAACACTTCCAGCAATACATCATCGACCGGTTGGTAGAGCAGGGCTGGAAGCTGGGTGATTCCAAGTTCTACGACACCGAGCGGGCGGTGTACCCCGAAGACCTGGAAAGCTGGATCAAAACCAGCGGCCAGCAGGAAAAATGGGACAAGCTGGAACGGCTCAACGGGGCCAAAACCCTTGAAGTGCTGATGGATCGCTTGGATAAAGCACTGGAGAAACAAGGCACCATGCAGGTGTTGCGCCAGGGTTTTTCCATTGCCGGTTGCGGCCTGATCGAGATGACCGAGGCCGCGCCGGAAGACAGGCGTAATGAAGCGGTGATCAAGCGCTATCAGGCGAACATCCTGCGCGTGGTGCCGGAGCTGAAGTATCACCCCGCTCGTGAATTTGCCATTGATCTGGTGCTGTTTATCAACGGCCTTCCCGTGGCAACCGTCGAACTGAAGACCGACTTCACCCAGTCCTGCGAAGCGGCAATGGATCAGTACCGCAATGATCGTCTGCCGTATGACGCCAAGACCAAACGCCGGGAGCCATTGCTGACCTTCAAGCGCGGGGCGGTGGTGCATTTCGCCATGTCCGACTCTGAAATCATGATGGCGACCAAGCTGGATGGAGAAAACACCTTTTTCCTGCCGTTCAATAAGGGGCGCAAGGACGAAAACGGCACGGTACATGCGGGTAACCCGCCAGGTGAGATTAAGGCCGATGGTACTCAGGAATACCCGGTAGCCTACTTCTGGGAGGCGGTCTGCCAGCCGGATGCCTGGCTGCGGATTTTCCATAGCTTTGTCTACGTCGAGAAAAAGGACGTTGTAGATATTCAGGGCAACTGGTCGAAGAAAGAAACCCTGATTTTCCCGCGCTTCCACCAATGGACGGCAGTGAACCAGATGCTGGCCGATGCCCGCGAAAACGGCGCTGGCATGACCTACCTGTGTGACCACAGCGCCGGTTCCGGCAAGACCAGCACCATTTCCTGGACGGCCCATGACTTGGTGAAACTGCGCGAAGATAACGGCGACTCGGTATTTAACAGCGTGATCATTGTCACCGACCGTAATGTGCTAGACGGCCAGCTTCAGGACGCGGTGAAACAGATTGACCATCAGTTTGGGGTGATCGCCGCTATTGACCGGCAGAAGTCATCCAAGTCCAAGAGCAAGCAACTCTCGGAGGCCTTGTTGTCTGGCACGCCGATTGTGGTGGTCACGATCCAGACCTTCCCCTACGCGATGGAAGCCATCATCACTGACAAGGCCCTGAAAGGGAAAAACTTTGCTGTGATCATTGATGAGGCGCATAACTCGCAGACAGGCTCTACCGCCGCTAAGCTGCAAGCCGCGCTGGGGATGAGTGGGCAAGGCAAGATGTCCACCATGACGGTGGATGAATTGCTGGAACAACTGCAAAAGTCTCGGGCCCGCCCGGACAATATCAGCTATTTCGCCTTTACCGGTACGCCGAAGCACTCCACTTTGATGCTGTTCGGTCGCCCAACAGACCCGAGCCGGCCAGCCTCGAACGATAACCCTCCACAAGCCTTCCACCTGTACACCATGCGCCAGGCCATTGAGGAGAAATTCATTCTCGATGTGCTGAAAGGCTATGTGCCCTACAAAACGGCCTTCAACCTTTCCAAGCAGCTTGAAGACAGCAAGCGGGTAAGCGGCAAGGCCGCCAAACGCGCCCTGGCACAGTGGATGTCATTGCACCCCACCAATGTGACCCAGAAGGTGCAGTTTATCGTTGAGCACTTCACCAAGAACGTCGCGCACCGGCTCGATGGCAAGGCCAAGGCGATGGTGGTGACCAGCTCCCGTGCCGCTGCCATTCGCTACAAGAAGGCGTTTGACCGCTATATTGAGCAGCACAGCGAGTACGGCTTTATTCACTCACTGGTAGCCTTCTCCGGCAAGATGACTGGCAAGCAGGTGATGCACCAGGATGACGGTGAGTTTAAGGACGATGTATTTATCGTCGATGAGAACGAGGAGTTCACCGAGCAGAGCATGAACCCGGATATCCACGGGCAGGATTTGCGTTTTGCCTTTGACCGCCCTGAATACCGGGTGATGTTGGTGGCTGACAAGTTCCAGACTGGCTTTGACCAGCCCAAACTGGTAGCCATGTATGTAGACAAGAAAATCGCCAACCATGTGGAGATTGTGCAGACCTTCGCCCGCCTCAACCGGACGGCCCCCGGTAAGGATGAGGTCTTTATCATCGACTTTGTGAACGACCCAGAGAACGTGCGTCAGGCCTTTACCACCTATGACAAGGGTGCTCACATCGACGAAGTGCAAGACCTTAATGTGGTCTACGAGATCAAGGAGCGCTTGGACGAGCACGGCCTGTACGACGATAAGGACTTGGCCGCGTTCAAGGAAGCTCGCTTCAAGACCATTCGGGACATCACCCATACCAAATCGCCGCAGCACAAGGCGCTGTATGCCGCTACTGCTGGAGCGACGGCCTTGTATAACGACAAGATGAAAATGCTGCGTGATGGCATGGCGACCTGGGAAGCGGCTTTTGAGAAGGCCCGTGCCAAGGGTGATGAGGCAGGTATGAAGTCTGCCGATCACCATCAGGATGAGTATGCCGAGCAAATCAAGGCGCTGATTGGCTTCAAGTCGGATTTGGGGCGTTTTTGTCGTACCTACTCTTATATCGCCCAACTGATTGATTTTGGCGACCCGGAGTTGGAGAACTTCGCCGCGTTCGCCAAGCTGCTGCAAAAGCGTCTATTACACGAAGCTCCGGAAACGGTGGACTTGACCGGCCTGGTGCTCACCGGCTTTGACATCAATGCTCGTTCAGATAACGCGGAAGACGAAGGCGAAACCCCGGTACTGCAACCGATAGGTGCAGGCGGTGGTGGCGCGGCAGGCGACAAGCCGAAATTCGTCAAAGAGATTATCGAGAGGCTCAACAGCCTGTTTGGTGAGGCGACGCCGATCCAGGATCAGGTGGCTTTCGTTAATCAGATTTCAGCGATTACCGGTGAAAGCGATGTCGTCATGGCTCAGGTGGAAAGCAACACCCGTGAGCAGGCTATGAAAGGCAACCTCCCCGGTGCGGTTCAGCAAGCGGTGGTTCGTGCTTTGTCCAGTCATCAGAAGCTGGCAACCCAGGTGCTCAAGTCTGACCGTCAGGGCATGACCGCATTGGTTGATATGGTGTATGACCTGCTGCGCGAAGGCAAAGACATCGACCTGGATATGGATTAAGCCGATGCTTGACCTGCTGAATCTGCCAGGCATCAAGCCTGTCGATATGCGCCACGAAGGCAAGTGCCTTGTGATAGTTGCTGAGCCGGTAACGGTCGAGGTGCCATTATGTGGGGACTGCAACACCCCTATGCACAGACACGGTACGCGCAAAAACAAGTTCATGGACACGCCGTTGTACATGGAGCCCGTCCGCCTTGAAGTTCAGCGCCCGCGCTTTCGCTGTGAGTCGTGCGGAAAAATGTCCATGCCGGAGTTGAGTTTTCTGGATGACAAACGCCGAGCCACCAAACGGCTGGTCGATGTTATTCGGCAACAGTGCCTGGGAACCACCTTCCATGCTTTAGCCGAGCAAACCGGTGTGGCGGTGAACACCGTCAAGAACATCGCTCACGATCTCATTGAGGAACTCTCCCAAACCGTTCGTTACGAAACCCCTGTCATCATGGGAATCGACGAAGTGAATCTGGCCGGCGGGTATCGCTGTGTAATCACCAACCTGGCAACCAACAACGTCTTTGATATGTTGGAGCATCGTACTCAAGAGCACCTGAAGCCCTTCTTCAAGGATTTGCCGGATGCTGACAAGGTGGAATGGGTCTGTACGGATATGTGGCGCCCCTTCAAGCGTTCCTTTGCTCAGTATCTGCCCAACGCCAAACTCGTGATCGACAAGTTCCATGTCGTCAAGATGGCCTCTGAAGCCCTGGAAGCGGAGCGCAAGAACTATCAGGCACAGTTAAGCAAAGAAGATCGGATTTATGTCAAAAAGTCCATTCGCTGGCTAACCCTGAAGCGGCCCGGCAACCTGACGCCCGCGGAGCAAAAGGCGCTGGAGGTTGTAAAGCAGGCGATCCCAGAACTTGCCGTGGCCTATGACTTCAAGGAAGCATTCTTCTGCATCTACGACGAACCCGACAAGCAGAGCGCTCAGAACGCCTTTGAGGCTTGGGAGAATAGCCTGCCGCCTTATGGCATGGAGCCTTTCAAAAAACTGGTGAAAACGGTACACAACCATTACGACGACATCTTTGCCTACTGGGATGCGCCGTTCTCAATCACCAATGGGTATACCGAAGGGCTCAACGGCTTGATCAAGATGTCCAACCGGTTAGGTCGGGGTTACAGCTATGACATCATCCGTGCAAAGACGTTGTACTCCAAAGAAGCCCGCAAGGTCGGCAGTGGTATTCGAGCAGGACGAGGCAAGGTCGAGTATGGGCCGCACATTCCGACATTGTTGAAGCAGGCAGAAGGTGGGGAGTTGGATTAACGCGAGAGAGGGCGCGTCTGAGAATCCAACCAATGTTAGATTTTCGCAGAGTGGTGAAAAACAGAAAAATCCAACCAGAAGCACCTTTTTGTCCGACTAAGAATCTAGGGTTAGAATGGATGTATTCCAACCCTAGAATGCAAATAGCCGATTGTTGAAGGCCACGGCCACATCCAGCACGGGATCCTCGATGAGCAGGTTGGCGCCCCCCCGGATGGTGACGGGGGCATAGCGGTCCACCTTGCCGTTGAAGGCGAGTTCGGAGCGTTGCCCCGGGGTGTTGCTGATGTGGCGGCTCTGGCCGTCGAGGGAGGCGATGTCCACCACGAACTCCGGGCTCAGGCTGCGATCGGCGAAGCGCAGGTTGCCCTGGGCGGTACGGATCTGATCGATGACGATGTGCGGAGCGGGGGCGCTCTCCTTGTCGTTCGCGGCGGGTTGCGGCAGCAGCAGTTGCTGCACGTTGGTGATCCCCTCTTCGTTGATCTCGATACGGGCATAGGGTTTGCTGAGCAGGATGTCGGCGATGCGCAGTTGCTGGCTCAGGCCATCATAGTGCAGGCCGCTCAGTTGCAGATTCTCTATCTGGAGCAAGCGCTGGTTGTCGGCCCGATCCAGCACGTTGAGCCCGGCGACCTCGAGTCCACCGCTTATCTCCAGCTTGCTGATGGCCCCCTGGCGGTCGGTGGCCAGGTCCAGCCTGGTGCGGCTGGCAAGCTCGCCGTCCCGCACGCTGATGCGCAGCAGATCCTGCAGGTAGGGTTGGGCCAGGGCCAGCGGCAGCCCCTGTTGGCGGATGGCGCCGTTCAGGGTGAAGGGGGTCAGCCCCAGGGTGCCGTCAAACGCCACCGTCGTCCTGGTGTCGAGGGCTGCGTTGAGGGTGAGGGGGCTGGGTTGGGCGGTCTGGCTGCCAAGGGGCCCCAGGGTGAGGGCGAGGGGGGAGATGGCCCGTTTCAGGGGCTTGCCGCTGGTGGCTTCGGTCAGGGTGAGGCTGCCCTGGTCGATGCGGGTCTGCTTGAGGGCCCATTGCCAGGGCTTGGCGGGGGTGGCCGGTTGTTTGCCCCCCTTGGGGGTCTTCTGGGGGATCAGCAGGTCCGCGAGATCCAGTTGTTGCTGGTGGTCGAGGGCGGCGGTGATGGCCGGGCTCTTGAGGATGGCGGCATCGAGCTCAAGGCGCTGCTTGTTGCCATCGATGCGGATCCCGGTCAGCGCCAACTGCTTGAAGCGGGCAAATTCCTCCCCCTTGTTGCGTGTGAGCTGCCAGTTGGCCAGGGTCAGCTTGCCCTTTGACAACTGCCAGTCCAGTCCCTGCTTGCCCTGGGTGAGGCGATAGGCGAGCTCGGCGCTGGCCTCCCCTTTGGCGAGGGTCGCCTTGAGATAGGGGGCCCAGAGGGGGGCGAAGGGGGCGATGGCCACCTTGCCAAGGCTGAGGTGGCCCTTGCCGGCACCGCTCATCATGTCGAATTCCCCTTCGGCCTTGAGGGGGCTCTTCTCGTTGACGGTAGCGCTCAGGCGATAGGGGTTGAGCACCCCCTCTGCGCTGGAAAAGCCGGGCAGGTGCAGGGCGAGCTTGTCCAGGGTGAGGGGCGGCACCCACCCCGGGCTGCTCTGCTTGCGGCTGTCCCGGTAGCTGAGCCGGCCCTGCTCGACGGACAGCTTGCCGATGGTCACCAGCACGGGCTCGGCGCTAGCTGGCGGTGTTTGCTCCGGCGCAGGGGCGAGCAGGGAGGCCAGTGCATCGGTCAAGTTGAAGCGTGCCTCCCCCTTGAGATCCTCGAGGCGCACCAGATCTGCCCTGGGGGCGGTCAGGGTGGCCTCTTCCAGTACCAGGGCGCGCTGCTGCCAGCTCGCTTTCAAGGCGG
This sequence comes from Aeromonas sp. WP2-W18-CRE-05, assembly GCF_014168615.1. Lineage (NCBI taxonomy): Bacteria > Pseudomonadati > Pseudomonadota > Gammaproteobacteria > Aeromonadales > Aeromonadaceae > Aeromonas > Aeromonas sp. WP2-W18-CRE-05. The sequence continues at coordinate 2,373,273 of NZ_AP021917.1, forward strand.
GAATGAGCTTCAGCTCTTCAAATGACACCAGTGCTTGCTGCTGGTCATCGAGCAGGGCGCTGGGCCCCAGCACGAGGGAGGGGGAGCGGATCCCCACCTCTATCTTGCCAAGGGAGAGGTGCAGACCGTAATGGGTGGCAAGCCAGCCGGGGAGATGGCGCTGGATGAGGGTCGGCGCCTGCCAGAGCAGGATGGTGATGCCGATGAGCAGGAGCGCGAGAAGATAGAGGGCATAGCGCAGCAGACGAGCGGGCAGAGGCTTGAGCATGATGGTCTCCATTTGATGCGCATATGGTAGCAATTAATCGTGCCCGGTTCATGGGAAGGACTCATGAGGTGCGCCGCACTCTGACCGGGCTGGGGAATTATTGTGCGACCAAGGCCGGATTTTCCCCGTTTGCTCCACCTCGCCACTTGCCCAAACCGCCCACTCTGTCCGGCATGCCATGACGGGCGATGGGGGGAACAAGGGGGTTGCCGGGTCAGGGCCTGCCACTGCGGATATCCACTGGAAAACCGGGATACCGGGGGCGAGATACCCCCAGAGTCTGTCAATCTCCGTCGGTTTTCAAGCCGCCGAGGGAGTGGATGCAGCGCTGCTCGGCGGCATCGAGCTCGGCCATCACCATCTGGATATCCTCCAGCTGCTGGCGCAGGGAGTGGCGTCTGGCCTCGATGAGCTGGATCATGGAGTGAAGCTGCATCCGGCTGGAGCGGTCGGTGTCGTACATGTCGAACAGCTCGCGGATCTCCGCCAGGCTGAACCCGAGGCGCTTGCCGCGCAGGGTCAATTTCAGGCGGATCCTGTCCTTGTGGCTGTAGATGCGGGTCTGCCCCTCCCGGGTCGGGGTGATGAGCCCCTCGTCCTCGTAATAGCGGATGGTGCGGGGGGTGATGTCGAACTCCTGGGCCAGCTCCGAGATGCTGTAGGTCCTCTCCTTGCCACTGGCGTGTCTGGCTCTCATGGTGCGCCCTCCTGATGAGCTGGCGGGGTCCTGGCACAGCAGCAAGGGCTGGGTTCATGATGCATGATGGCCTCCCGGGGTGCGCTGCTCGCGCTCTTGTGCGAGGCGCCGTCCCCTCCCGTGCAGGGCCTGGCCGACCCGGGAGCCGTTGGGGCGCCCCAGCAGCTCGCTCACCCACTGGCCGGTGGCGGCCAGCTGGTCGAGATCGACCCCTGTGCTCATGCCAAGGCCGTGCAGCAGATAGACCACCTCTTCCGACGCCACATTGCCGGAGGCGCCGGGGGCATAGGGGCAGCCGCCGAGCCCGGCCACCGAGCAGTCGATTGTGCGAATGCCGCGCTCCAGCGCCGGCAGCAGGTTGGCCAGCCCCTGGCCGTAGGTGTCGTGAAAATGAACAGCAAGCCGGCCCGCCGGGATCTCGTGCAGTACCGCATCCAGCATGGGAGCCACGGTGCCCGGGGTGCCGACGCCGATGGTGTCGCCGAGGGATATCTCATGGCAGCCCAGATCCAGCAGTCGCTCGGCCATGACGGCGACCCGCTTGGGGCGGGTCGGGCCATCGAACGGGCAGGCGATGACGGTGGAGAGGTAGCCGCGCACCTTGATGCCGAGGCTGCGCGCCTCCTGCACCAGGGGGGCAAAGCGCACCAGGGACTCCTCCACGCTGATGCCGATGTTGGCCCGGGTGAAGCCGTCCGAGCAGGCGGTGAAGAGGCCTATCTCGTCGGCGCGTGCGGCGATGGCGGCCTGCAGACCCTGCAGATTGGGCACCAGGGCGCCATAGCGGGTCGGCCCCCTGCGCGGCAGGGCGTTGAAGAGTGCGGCGGAATCCGCCATCTGCGGCACCTTTTTGGGCGACACGAAGGCCCCCACCTCGATGCGCTGCAACCCGCTCTCGGCCAGGCGGGCGATGAGCGCCAGCCGCTGCGCCAGGGAGAGGGTGGCGGTCTCATTTTGCAGGCCGTCCCGCGGCCCCATCTCCACCAGGCTGACCTTGTCGTCCCGGCTCTCGTGCGTGTGGCTCATGAGCGCTCCTCCTGCGCGGTATGGTCCTCGGCAAAGCGCACCAGCACGGCGCCCTGGCTCACCTGTTCCCCCTGGCGGCACTGCAGGGCCTCAATCACCCCGTCCCGGTCGGCCTTGAGGACGTGCTCCATCTTCATCGCCTCCAGCACCAGAAGGGGTTGCCCCTTGCTGACCGGCTGGCCGGCCTCGACCTGCAACGCCACCACGATGCCGTGCATGGGGGCCAGGATGCCCGGGACATGGCTCGTGTCGTGATCATGGTGGAGCTGATGATGCTGATCATCGAGCGAGAAGCGGATGCGTCTGCCCGCCAGGTGCAGCAAATAGGCACCCTCGCCGAGGGGCTGCACCGGATAGCGCTGCCAATGTCCACCCTGGCACAGGCGGATCTGATCTGACCCGAGTTCGAACGGGATCTGCTCGCTCTGCCAGAGCAGGGCGCCTCCTCGCTCGGCGAGGGTGAGAGTGCGGGTCTCCTCGCCGATGCGCACCGTGGCGCAAAAGCGGCGGGTGGGGCCCAGCCGAAAGCCTGCGGCCTGCTGCCAGGGGGAGGCATCGCGCTCGCAAGTGGCGAGCCAGAGGGTGGCGAGGGGCCAGGCGAGCGCCGGGACGGGCAAGGTGTCGGTGGGAATGGGCCACTGGGTGTGGTGGCGCATCGCCAGCACCTCTGGCGCTTCGCACAGGCGTTGCAGGAGCGGGCCGTTGTGCACCAAGGGGCCGAGTTCCAGTGTCGCCAGGGCATCGGCCAGGGTGGCAAAGGCCTCGCTGCGGCTCGGTGCGTGGGCGACGAGCTTGGCGATCATGGGGTCGTAATAGGGGCTCACCTCATCGCCGGCGGTGACGCCGGTGTCGATGCGCACCCCCTTGGGCCAGGTGAGCCAGTGGATGGGGCCGCTCGCGGGCAGAAAACCGGTGGCCACGTCCTCGGCGTAGAGGCGCGCCTCCACCGCGTGGCCACGCAGCACCACCTGCTCCTGGGTGAGGGGCAGCGGTTTGCCCTCGGCCACCGCCAACTGCCAGGCCACCAGATCCTGGCCGGTGATGGCTTCGGTAACCGGGTGCTCCACCTGCAACCGAGTGTTCATCTCCATGAAGAAGAACTCCTCCTTGCAGAGCAGAAACTCGATGGTGCCGGCCCCCCGATAGGCGATGGCCTTGGCCGCCGCCACGGCCGCCTCGCCCATGGCGCTGCGCAGGGCAGGGGAGATGTCGGGGGCGGGGGCCTCTTCGATCATCTTCTGGTGGCGGCGCTGCAACGAGCAGTCCCTGTCCCCCAGATAGATGGCGTTGCCGAGGGCATCGGCAAAGACCTGCACCTCCACGTGACGGGCGCGGGGGAGATAGCGCTCCAGCAGCACATGGTCGTCGCCAAAGGCGGCACTCGCCTCCCGCTTGACTGCCGCGAGGGCCGCGTCAAAGTCGGCCAGCTGATCGACCCGGCGCATCCCCTTGCCACCGCCGCCACTGGCCGCCTTGATAAGGAGCGGGAAGCCCACCTGGCTCGCCTGATCGCGCAAAAAGCCGGGGTGCTGATCCGCGCCGTGATAACCGGGCAGCACGGGGACGCCGGCTGCCTGCATCAGCCCTTTGGCCCCCGACTTGTCCCCCATGGCGAGGATGGCGGCGCCGCTTGGGCCGACAAAGCGCACGCCCCGCTGCTCGCAGGCGGTGGCAAAGTCGCTGTTCTCGGAGAGGAAACCGTAGCCCGGGTGGATGGCGTCGGCATTCGCCTCTTTGGCAATCTTGAGCACCTTGCCGGTGTCGAGGTAGCTCTCCCGGGCGGGGGCCGGCCCCAGATGCCAGGCCTCGTCGGCTTCGCGCACGTGCATGGCGCGGGCGTCGGCGTCGGAGTAGAGGGCGATGGTGTGAATGCCGAGGCGTCGTGCTGTCTTGATGATGCGCACGGCGATTTCACCGCGATTGGCGATCAGCAGGCGCTTGATGGGAGTGTGATGGGTCATGCTTCGTCCTTGAAACGGGGGCGCCAGGTGGGGGGGCGTTTGTCGAAGAAGGCCTGGATCCCCTCCTGGGCCTCGAGACCGACCCGTACCCGGGCGATGGTCTCGACGGTCTGCTCTTCGTGCTGGTGGCCTGGGCGCCCTTCGAGGGCGGCCAGCAGCCGCTTGGTCTCCTTCATCGCCTGGGGGCCGTTGCGACACAACCGCAGGGCCATGGCGCGTCCCTCCGCCAGCAACTGATCAGGCTGGCTGAGCCTGTGCACCACGTTGAGTCGGCAGGCGGTGATGGCATCGAAAGGCTCTGCGCTCAGCATGTAGCGGCGGGCCTGGCGCATCCCCATGGCGCGCACCACGTAGGGGCTGATCACCGCAGGCACCAGTCCCAGGGTCACCTCGGAGAGGCAGAAGCGGGCATTTTCGCTGGCCAGCACGATGTCGCAGGCGCAGACAAGACCTAAGGCTCCGCCGTAGGCGGCCCCCTGCACCAGGGCTACCGTGGGGAAGGGCAGCTCGTCCAGTGCCTGCATCAGGTGGGCCAGCACCCGGGCGTCCTCGCGATTCTTGTCAAAGGCGCGGGGGTCGAACGCCTCCCCTGCCATCTTGCGCATCCACTCGAGATCGGCGCCCGCGCAAAAATGCGGCCCCTCGGCGCGCAGCAGCAGCACGTGGGGGCGGTCGGCCAGCGGCTGGCCGTGGGCCAGCTCGTCGAGACAGTCGAGCAGCCCCTGCATCAGGTCGGCATCAAGGGCGTTGTGGCGGGCCGGGCGGGCGAGCACCAGCTCGATCACCGGGCCGTGGCGCTCCAGGCGAAAATGGGCAAGGGGATCGTTGAAGAGCGGGTCTGACATATGAACTCCTTACATCCGGAAGATGCCGTACTGCCCGGGGCCCGGCTCGGCCCCCTGGCAGGCCGCCAGCGCCAGGGCCAGCACGGTGCGGCTCTGGGCCGGGTCGATGACGCCGTCATCCCACAGGCGAGCACTGGCGTAATAGGGGTGACCCTGGCGCTCGTACTGCGCGATCACCGGGGCGCGAATGGCGGCCGCCTCCGGCTCGCCCAGAGTCTTGCCCTCGGCGGCCAGCTTGTCCCGGCGCACCTGTACCAGCACCCCGGCCGCCTGCTCGCCCCCCATGACGGAGATGCGGCTGTTGGGCCAGCTGAAGAGAAAATCCGGTTCATAGGCGCGCCCGCACATGCCGTAGTTGCCGGCACCGAAGCTGCCGCCGACGATCAGGGTGATCTTGGGCACCCGGCTGCAGGCCACGGCGGTCACCAGCTTGGCGCCGTGCTTGGCGATCCCCTCTTTCTCCGCCGTACTCCCCACCATAAAGCCGGTGATGTTTTGCAGAAACAGCAGCGGGATCCCCCGCTGGTTGCAGAGCTGGATGAAGTGGGCTCCCTTCTGGGCGCTGTCGCTGTGCAGCACGCCGTTGTTGGCGAGGATCCCCACCTGCATGCCCTCAATGCGGGAAAAACCCGTCACCAGGGTAGTGCCGAACAACGCCTTGAATTCGTCAAACACAGAGCCATCCACCAGTCGGGCGATCAATTCTCGTGCGTCATAGGGGCGCTTGAGACTGGTGCCCACCAGGCCGTAGAGCTCCTCGATGGGGTAGTGCGGCTCATCATAGGAGGGAGCGGATGGGGCGGGTGACGCCGCCGTCTGGTTGTCCCCCAGGTTGCTTACCAGGGTGCGGGCGATGGCCAGGGCATGGGCATCGTCCCGGGCCATGTGATCCGCCACCCCGGAGTGGACGCAGTGCACCTCGGCGCCGCCCAAGGCTTCTGCGCTGATCTCCTCGCCGGTGGCGGCCTTGACCAGGGGCGGGCCCGCCAGAAAGAGGGTGGCCTGCTCCCTGACCATGATGGACTCGTCCGCCATGGCGGGCACGTAGGCACCCCCGGCGGTACAGAGCCCCATCACCACCGCCAGCTGGGGGATGCTCTGGGCCGACATGCGAGCCTGGTTGTAGAAGATGCGGCCAAAATGCTCCCGGTCGGGGAACACCTCGTCCTGCATGGGCAGGAAGGCACCGCCGGAATCCACCAGATAGAGGCATGGGAGGCGCAGTCGCTCGGCAATGGCCTGGGCGCGCAGGTGCTTTTTCACCGTGAGGGGGTAGTAGGTGCCGCCCTTCACGGTGGCGTCATTCACCACCAGCATGCACAGGCGTCCCGAGACCCGGCCGATGCCGGTGATGAGGCCGGCGGCGGGCACCGGTTCGTCATAGACCTGCCAGCCCGCCAGCGCCGAGAGCTCGAGAAAGGGGGAGCCCGGGTCCAGCAGCTGGTCGATGCGCTCCCGGGGCAGCAGTTTGCCGCGGGCCTGATGGCGGGCGTTGTTGGCCGCGCCCCCGCCCTGGGCTATCTCCTCCAGGCGGGTATTCAGATCGTCGACCAGTGCCTGCATGGCGGCCCGATTGGCCTCATAGTCGGGGCTCGCGGTGTCGAGACGGGAATGGATCCTGCTCATGCGTTATCCCCCATCAGCTCGCGGCCGATGAGCCAGCGGCGGATCTCCGAGGTGCCGGCGCCTATCTCGTAGAGTTTGGCGTCCCGCAGCAGGCGGCCGGTGGGGTATTCGTTGATGTAGCCGTTGCCGCCGAGCAGCTGGATGGCATCGAGTGCCATCTGGGTGGCGTTCTCGGCGGCAAACAGGATGGCGGCGGCGCAATCCTTGCGGCTGGTGCGGCCCTGATCGCAGGCGCTCGCCACCGAGTAGACCAGCGCCCGGCTGCTGGCGAGGCGGGTATACATGTCGGCGAGCTTGCCCTGCACCAGCTGGAACTCGCCGATGGCCTGACCGAACTGCTTGCGCTCACGCACATAGGGGAGCACCACGTCCATGCAGGCCTGCATGATGCCAAGGGGCCCGGCCGCCAGCACCACCCGCTCGTAGTCCAGACCGCTCATCAACACCTTGACCCCGCCGTGCAGGGGGCCCAGCAGGTTCTCCTGCGGCACCCGGCAGTTGTCGAACACCAGCTCGCAGGTACTGGAGCCGCGCATGCCGAGCTTGTCGAGCTTCTGGGCGGTGGAAAAACCGGGAGTTCCCGCCTCGACGATAAAGGCGGAAATACCTTTGGGCCCTGCAGCGGCATCGGTCTTGGCATAGATGACGAAGGTGTCGGCATCGGGCCCGTTTGTGATCCACATCTTGTTGCCGTTCAGCACGAAGTGATCCCCCTCGCGCACCGCGGTGAGGCGCATGCTCACCACGTCGGAGCCAGCACCCGGCTCGCTCATGGCCAGCGCCCCCACGTGTTTGCCGCTGACCAGATCAGGCAGGTATCTCGCCTTCTGATCAGGGGTGCCGTGGCGGTGGATCTGGTTGATGCAGAGATTGGAGTGGGCGCCGTAGGAGAGGCCGACCGAGGCGCTGGCGCGGCTCACCTGCTCCATCACCAGCACATGGGCCAGATAGCCGAGGTTCACCCCGTCATATTCCTCCGCCACCGTGATGCCGTGCAGCCCCAGCTCCCCCATGCGGGGCCAGAGATCCCGGGGGAAAGCGTTGCTCTGATCGATCTCGCTGGCGCGCGGTGCGATCACTTTCTGGCAGAAAGCCTCGACCTGTTCGGTCAGGGCCTGGAGGGTTTCATCCATCAGGGCATGCATCCGTGCTCTCCTTGGTGCAGTGGACTGCCGATTTCCCCTGCCATCAGGGTGATGACTGGTCAGTCCATTCGTGATTCAAGTTTACGTTAGCGTAAACGTAAATGAGTTGTTAGTCTAAGGTAAATTCGATGGCAGCCCGCCGCAAGGGGCTACCCGGGCAGAGGAGCGCAAGGAGTGAACAGGATGTGCAACAGCAACATGGATGTGGCCGGCCTGCAGTGGCCTGCCATCGCCTGCCAACGGGCTAGGAGGGGGGCATGAGCCAGCATCACACCCAGTACGGGGATCTGCCGCTCTACATCGGTGGCGAGGCGTGTCCGTCCGCAAGCGACGAGTGGATAGAGGTGACCGACCCGGCGGACCAGCATCTGCTGGCGCGGGTGCCGAAAGCTACCTCTGCGGAAATTGAGCTGGCGGTGCGCACCGCCCACGACGCCTACCTGCAGTGGCGGGAGGTGCCTCCCTCCGAGCGGGCTCGGGTGATGTTCAACTACCAGCATCTGTTGAAAGTGCATCACGACGAGCTGGCGACCCTGCTGGCCCAGGAAACCGGCAAGAACCTGGCAGATGCCAAGGGGGATGTGTGGCGCGGCATCGAGGTGGTGGAGCAGGCCTGCGGTATTGCCAGCCAGACCCTGGGGGAGACCATGGGTAACGTGGCGCGCAGGGTCGACGGCCACTCCTGGGTGCAGCCCCTCGGGGTCTGCGTCGGCATCACGCCGTTCAACTTTCCGGCCATGATCCCGCTCTGGATGTTCCCGCTGGCGGTGGCCTGCGGCAACGGCTTTGTGCTCAAGCCCTCCGAGCAGGATCCTCTCACCCCCATGCGCCTGGCCGAGCTGTTTACCGAGGCGGGGGCCCCCAGGGGCATTCTGTCGGTGGTGCACGGCGGCGCCGAGCAGGTGGATGCGCTGCTGGCCCATCCCGATGTCAAGGCAGTCAGTTTCGTGGGCTCGGCCCGGGTCGGTGGCCACGTCTATCGCAGCGCCACGTCGCAACTCAAGCGGGCCCAGTGTTTTGTCGGCGCCAAGAATCACATGGTGATCATGCCGGATGCCAACAAGGCGCAGGTGCTGAGCAACCTGGTGGGAGCCGGAGTCGGCGCCGCCGGTCAGCGCTGCATGGCCATCAGCGTGGCGGTGTTCGTGGGGAGCTCCAGGGAGTGGATCCCCGAGCTCGCCGCCGAGTTCGCCAAGGTGAAACCCGGCGTCTGGCACGATCCTGAGGCGGCTTATGGCCCCCTCATCAGCCCGGAGGCGAAAGTCAGGGTGGAGGGGCTTATCGAGGCGGGGATTGCCGAGGGAGCCGAGTGCCTGCTTGACGGCCGTTTTTGCGACGTCCCCGGCTACCCGGTGGGCAACTGGGTGGGGCTGACCCTGTTTCGCGGGGTGACCCCCGAGATGCGCATCTACAAGGAGGAGATCTTCGGGCCCGTGCTGGCCTGCCTCGAGGTGGGGAGCCTGGATGAGGCGCTTGCCCTCATCAACGCCAACCCCTATGGCAACGGCACCTCTCTCTTCACCGGCTGTGGCGCCGCCGCCCGCAAGTTCCGCCACGAGGTGGCGGTGGGCCAGGTGGGGATCAACGTGCCCATCCCGGTGCCGCTGCCGTTCTTCTCCTTCACCGGCTGGCGTGGCTCCTTCTACGGGGATCTGCATGCCTACGGCAAGCAGGCGGTGCGTTTTTACACCGAGACCAAGACGGTGACGGAGCGCTGGTTCGACGAAGACATTCCCAGCGGCCCCAATATGACCATCCAGCTGCGCTGACGGCAGGAGTTGCCCACTTTGCCGGGGCGCCCCCATTGACAGCAACGGATCGACGGAACAAGTACATAAGGAAGCGAACAAGATGGATTTTACCCTGACCGAATCCCAACGGGCCTGTGTCGAGTCGGCCGGCGCCTTCGCCGATTTGGCGCTCAAACCCCATGCCGCACGCTGGGACAGGGAGCACGAGTTCCCCATCCCCACCATCAAGCAGGCGGCTGCGCTGGGCCTGTGCGGCCTCTATACCCCGGAGCAGTATGACGGCCTGGGCCTGAGCCGGCTCGATGCCAGCCTCATCTTCGAGCGCCTCGCCATGGGCTGCACCTCCACCACCGCCTATCTCACCATCCACAACATGGTGAGCTGGATGCTGGGCAGCTGGCTGCCTGCCGAGGTGGCCGCGGAGTGGGTACCCAGGCTCGCCAGCGGCGAACTGCTGGGCTCCTACTGCCTCACCGAGCCGGGGGCGGGCTCCGACGCTGCGGCCCTCAAGACCCGCGCCGTGCGCGATGGCGCGGATTACCTCCTCGACGGCAGCAAGGTGTTCATCTCGGGCGCTGGCAGCACAGACGTGCTGGTGGTGATGGCCCGCACCGGTGGTGAGGGGGCCAAGGGGATCTCCGCCTTCATGGTACCGGCCCAGACCCCCGGCGTGAGCTACGGCAAGGCGGAGGAGAAGATGGGCTGGAACAGCCAGCCGACCCGGGAGGTGAACTTCAACGCCGTGCGCATTCCCGCTCGCTTCCGGTTGGGGGAGGAGGGGGAAGGGTTCAGGTTCGCCATGCAGGCGCTCGATGGGGGGCGCATCAACATCGCCAGCTGTTCGCTGGGCACTGCCCAGCAGGCTCTCAATGATGCCCTGGCCCATGTGCAGCAGCGCCAGCAATTTGGACACCCGATCAGCGAATTCCAGAGCGTGCAGTTTCGCCTGGCCGACATGGCCACCGAGCTCGCGGCCGCCCGCCTGCTGGTGCGCCAGGCGGCCGCCAAACTCGATGAGGGCAGCCCGGACAAAAGTGCCTGGTGCGCCATGGCCAAGCGTTTTGCCACCGACGTGGGGCACCGCATCTGCGACGACGCCCTGCAACTCTTTGGCGGCTATGGTTATATCCGCGAGTATCCGCTTGAGCGCTATCTGCGCGATACCCGGGTGCACCGCATTCTGGAAGGGACGAATGAAGTGATGCGGCTCATCATCGCCCGCCGCCTGCTGGCCGACCCCGGCCTGTCGCTGGAGTAGCGGGAGTAGCCTGCCCTGAGGACGCAGTCGGCGCGTCCTCAGGCTTTGTGAGCCAGGTGCAGGTTGGCTCCATTCAACCCTGTCATCATGGGGCAGTTTTTTTGACAAGGACAACGCAATGACAAGGATCAGGCTCGAATATCACGGCCACGTGGCCTACATCACCCTCGATCACCCACCCGCCAACACCTGGACGCTCGCCAGCCTGAAAGCCTTCTTGCAGATGATGGTGGAGCTGGATGGTCGCCCCGACGTGGTAGCCCTGGTGATCCGCGGTGCCGGAGAGAAATTCTTCTGCGCCGGCGCCGATCTCAAGATGTTCGCCGACGGCAGCCTGGCGCATGCCCGCGAGGTGGCCGAGGCCTTTGGTCACGCCTTCGAGGCGCTGGCCCGCTTTCACGGGGTCAGCATCGCCGCCATCAACGGCTATGCCATGGGAGGGGGGCTCGAAGTCGCGCTGGCCTGCGACATCCGCATCGCCGAGCAGCAGGCCAAGCTGGGGTTGCCGGAGGCCTCGGTGGGGCTCCTGCCCTGTGCCGGCGGCACCCAGCGCCTCACCGAGCTGGTGGGGCCGGGCTGGGCCAAGCGGATGATCCTCTGCGGCGAGAAGGTGAGCGCCACCCTGGCCTACGAGATGGGGCTGGTGGAGGAGGTGGTGACCGAGGGGCACGCCTGGGAGGCGGCGCAGCAGATGGCCCAGCTGGTGGAGCGCCAGAGCCCGAGCGCCCTGCGTGCCTGCAAACAGCTCATCAATCAGGGGCGAAGCACCCACAGGGACGCGGCGCTGCCACTCGAGCGCAGCCTCTTTCTCGCCCTGTTTGACGATGCCAACCAGCGCGAAGGGGTGGCGGCCTTCCTGGAGAAGCGGGCCCCGCGCTGGCGTTACGACCAATCCAAACCGAAAGAGTGAGGGAGTGAAGGATGAATGAGGTAATGATGGCGACCCGCCATGTCGCAGGGGCAGATACCCGGTCTGCGGGGGCTGCCCATGAGTGAGCCCGTGCGCATCGAGACCCGCCCCACGGCGGATGGCCGCCACATCGGCATGCTGACTCTGGACAGCCCCGCCTCCCTCAACGCCCTGAGCCTTGAGATGATCCAGTTGTTGCAGGGGGCGTTGACCCGCTGGGAGCAGGATCCGGCCATCGTCTGCGTGCTGCTGCAGGGGGCCGGCGAGAAGGCATTCTGCGCCGGTGGTGACATCCGCTCCTTTTATTACCGCAAGCAGGAGGCGAACCACTCTGAGTTGTTCGGCTATGCCCGCGACTTCTTCCTGCAGGAGTACCGGCTCGATCATCACATCCACTGCTACGGCAAGCCCCTTGTCTGCGTGGCGGACGGCATCTGCATGGGGGGCGGCATAGGCCTCTTTGCCGGGGCCGCTTTTCGGGTGGTGACGGAGAAGAGTCTGTTCGCCATGCCGGAGGTGACCATAGGCCTCTATCCGGACGTGGGGGCCAGCTGGTTTTTGAGCCGGATGCCGGGGCGGCTCGGACTCTGGCTTGGCCTCACCGGTGCCCGCTTCAACGGGGCGGATGCCATCGGCCTGGGGCTCGCGGATCATGCCATGGGGAGCCGCGAGCGGGTGGAACTGCCGATGCGCCTCGCCGCCCTCGACTGGTCTGCAGGCGACCCCTGCGAGCAGATCGAGGTGCTGCTCACCGATTTGCAGGAGGCCCCTGGTCAGGCATTGCCGCCTCCCGTACTGCTGCCCCACCAGGAACGCATCGATGCGCTGTTGGCCGGCCGCTCCCTGCAAAGGGTGCTGGCACGCCTCGAGGACGCCGAGCTGGACGAACCGGGGCTGGCTCAGGGGCGGGAGACCTGCCTTCGCGGCAGCCCCATCAGCCGTGCCATCCTCTGGCGCCAGTTCTGGCAGGCACGGCGCCAGTCCCTGGCCGAGGTGTTCGCCGACGAGTTGGCCCTCTCGGTCAACTGCGTACTCAAAGGGGATTTTGTGGAAGGGGTACGGGCCCTGCTCATCGACAAGGACAAATCACCCCGCTGGCAGGCCCCGCAGGCAGGGGAGGCCTGGCTGGATGCCTTCTATCGCTGGCCCGAGGGGGACAACCCCTTGCGCCCCCGCTGACGCGGGATCACACACAAGGAGCACACACAAGGAGCACACCATGACAAGGATTGGGTTTATCGGGCTTGGCAACATGGGGGGCCCCATGGCCGCCAACCTGGCCAGGGCGGGGCACAGGGTGCAGGTGTTTGATCTGGTGCCCGAGAGCCTGACCCGCGCCATCGAGGCCGGCTGCATTGCCGCCGGGAATGCCCGGGAAGCGGTGAGCGGCTGCGAGCTGGTGATCAGCATGCTGCCGGCGGGGGAGCACGTGCGCAGCCTCTGGCTGGGGGAGAGTGTCGGTGAGCGGGGCGGCCAGGATCTGCTGGCGGCCCTGTCGCCCGGTGCCCTGGTCATCGACTGCTCCACCATAGACGTGGCCTCGGCCCGTCAGGTGGGGGCGGCGGCGCAGGCGCGCGGCATCCGTTTTCTCGATGCCCCCGTCTCGGGGGGGGTGGCCGGCGCGGCGGCGGGCACGCTCACCTTCATCGTCGGTGGCGAACAAGTGGATTTTGAAGCGGCCAGACCCGTGCTCGCCTGCATGGGGCAGAACCTGTTTCACGCCGGGGCCCTCGGCGCTGGCCAGATCGCCAAGATGTGCAACAACATGCTGCTCGCCATCCACATGGCCGGCACCGCGGAAGCGCTGGCGCTCGGGGTCAAGGAGGGGCTGGATCCGGGGGTGCTCTCCACCATCATGGGCAAGAGTTCGGGCAACAATTGGAGTCTCGAGCGCTACAACCCCTGGCCCGGGGTGATGGAAAACGTACCGGCGTCGCGCAACTATCAGGGGGGCTTCATGACCCGGTTGATGGTCAAAGACCTAGGGCTCGCCATGGCCCTGGCCGAGCATGCCCACAGCGCCGTGCCGATGGGGGCACTGGCCCGCAACCTCTTCAACCTGCACGTGAGCCAGGGCCAGGAGAACAAGGATTTCTCCAGCATCCTCGAACTCTATCTGGACAAGACAGCGCTGGGTTAAGGGCCGCTATCTACCTTTTTACCCGATAGTCTTTGACTCGACAGTCACCAGCCATCTCACCAGGAGCATTTATGGATATCACACGGAAAGTCATCGCGATCACGGGGGCGGGCAGGGGGCTCGGGCGCGCCATCGCCCTGAGTCTGGCGGAGCAGGGGGCGCAACTTGCGCTCATCGACGTCAACCGCACCGATCTGGAGGTGACCGAGGCGGAAGTGCGCAGCCGTGATGGCCAGTGCGCCCTGTTCGTCTGCAACGTGGCAAGCGAGCCGGAGGTCGAGGCGACCTTCGCCGCCATCAAGGATCAGTTCGATGCCCTGCACGGTCTCGTCAACTGTGCCGGCATCCTGCGCGACGGCATGCTGATCAAGGTGAAGGAGGGGGCACTGACGGAGAAGATGAGCCTGGCCCAGTGGCAGAGCGTCATCGACGTCAACCTCACCGGCACTTTCCTGTGCGGGCGCGAGGGGGCGGCGCTGATGGCCACCGGCGGGGAGGGGGGCGTCATCATCAACATCTCCTCCATCGCCCGGGCCGGCAACATCGGCCAGAGCAACTATGCCGCCAGCAAGGCGGGGGTGGCCTCGCTGGTGGTCACCTGGGGGAAGGAGCTGGCCCGTCACGGCATCCGGGTGATGGGCATCGCCCCCGGCGTCTTTGCCACCGACATGACGGCGGCGATGAAGCCCGAAGCCATGGCCCGCATGCAACAGGCCATCCCGGTGGGCACCCTGGGGCAGGCGGCGCAGCTGGCCCAGACGGTGCAGTTCATCCTTGCCAACGACTATCTGTCGGGGCGGATGATCGAGCTGGACGGCGGCTTGAGGCTCTAGTCCCCCCTGCATATACCCTCTCTGACGCCCCTCCAGCAGGGGCGTTTTTGCAGGGGAAAGGCCCCAGTGCAAGGGTGCATAGCCATGCAGGTCCGGCTTTTGAAAAGCGGGGCGGCATCATGAAAAGTCGTGAAATATCAACGGGTCTTTCTTAATTTGAACCAGCTCACAGGCACCCCGGGTCAGTGCTGTAAAATTGCGCGCGGTCAAGGCGGCTCATGATTGACGGCAAGAGGGATTGCGGCCGGAATAGTCATGCAATATAGTTGCCGCCTTTTTCACGGGGTACGGATTTTTAGCCCCTCCCATGTCGCGCGCTGTATGAATACGGATGCTCAGCCGCCGCCTAATAAAACAGGTTTGAGATGGACAAGAAACTGGGGCTGGGTGCCCTCATTTCGCTGGTGATCGGCTCCATGGTCGGTGCCGGGGTTTTCAGTCTGCCGCAAAACATCGCAGCGCACGCCAGTGCCGGGGCCGTCGCCCTGGGATGGGCCATCACGGGGATCGGCATGATCTGCCTCGCCCTGGTCTACCAGAATCTCTCCATGCGTCGACCGGATCTCGATGGCGGCATCTTCAGCTACGCCAAAGCCGGGTTCGGGGATTTCGTCGGCTTCAACGCCGCCTGGGGTTACTGGCTGTGCCAGCTGCTGGCCAACGTCTCCTACGCCATCGTGGTGTTCAGTGCCCTGAGCTACTTCTTCGACACGCCGGACAATGTCATCTTCGGTGACGGCAATACCCCGGTCGCCATCACGCTCGCTTCCCTGCTCATCTGGTCGGTGCATGCCCTGGTGCTGCGCGGCATCCAGGTGGCGGCGCTGGTGAATATCGTCACCACCATCGCCAAGATGGTGCCCCTCATCGTCTTCTGCGTAGCCATCCTGCTCGCTTTCAACATCGAGACCTTCACCCTGGATCTCTGGGGGCAGGGGAGTCCCGAGCTCGGCTCCGTGATGGATCAGGTCAAGTCCACCATGAAGGTGACCCTCTGGGTCTTCATCGGCATCGAGGGGGCTGTGGTGGTCTCCGCCCGTGCCCGCCATCGCAAGGACGTGGGCCGCGCCACCGTGCTGGCGCTGCTCGGCGCCCTGGCGCTCTACGTCATGGTGACCCTGTTCTCCCTGGGGGTCATGAACCAGCCGCAACTGGCGGCCCTCAAGAACCCCTCCACCGCCATGATCCTGGAAGCCGTGGTCGGCCCCTGGGGCGCCTGGCTCATCAACATCGGCCTGGTGATCTCGGTGATGGGGGCCCTGCTGAGCTGGACCGTGCTGGCGGCGGAAGTGCCCTACATCGCGGGCAAGACCGGGGTCTTCCCGGCCTGGTTCGCCAAGGAGAACAAGAATGGCTCCCCCAAGGTGTCGCTCTGGTGCTCCACCTGCCTGGTGCAGATCTTCCTCATCATCATCTACTTCCAGAACAGCACCTATCTGGCGTTAGTGAACATCGCCACCTCGGCTGCCCTGGTGCCCTATGTCTTCTCCGGTGCTTACGGCCTCAAGCTGGCGTTGAAAGGGGAGACCTACGCGGGCCAGCCCCATCAGCGCAAGCGCGACCTGCTGCTGGCCCTGGTGGCCACCGTCTATGGCTGCTGGCTGGTCTATGCCGCCGGGGTGGAGTACCTCTTGCTGGTGGCGCTGCTCTACAGCCCGGGGATCTTCATCTACTGGAAGGCGCGCCAGCACCACGGCCTGCGCAGCCTCAATCGGCTGGAGCAGGGGATGACGGCAGCCCTGCTCGGCTGCGCCGTGCTGGCGTTCTACAAGGTGATGGACGGTACCATTCCCCTGCATTAATCGGCACAATAAAGAGATGGCAAGATGCCATCTCTTTTTTATGGATAATGGCGGTCAAGTTGACCGCTGTTTCGTTATTGAAGGAATGTTTATGCTGTTTGTGGGCTATCTGGTGTTGGGGGCCTTCGCGGGCATGCTGGCCGGGCTGTTCGGTATCGGCGGCGGCCTCATCATCGTCCCCGTGCTGGTCCTGAGTTTTCACGCACAGGGCGTGGCGCCGGAGATCATCACCCATCTGGCCCTCGGCACCTCGTTGCCCACCATGATCTTCACCGGTTTCAGCTCCCTGCGTGCGCACCAGGAGGCAGGAGCGGTGGACTGGGGGATGATTCGGCGCCTGGGCGCCGGCATGCTGGTCGGTGCCTGGCTCGGCGGCATGACCGCCAACCTGCTGAGCGCCAGCACCCTCAACATCATCATCGGCTGCTTCGCCTGGACCATGGCCCTGCAGATGGGGCTCAATTTGAGGCCAAAAGCGGAGCGACACATGCCGGGCCCCCTTGGTACCGGGATCGCGGGTACCGTCATCGGCTGGATGTCGGCCTTGTTCGGCATCGGTGGCGGCTCGCTGACCGTGCCTTACCTTACCTGGAATTCGGTGCCCATGCGCAACGCCGTGGCCGCCTCCGCCGCCTGCAGCATGCCCATCGCCCTGGCAGGCAGCCTCAGCTACCTCTATGCGGGTTGGGGAGACGCCGATCTGCCCGAGTGGAGCGTCGGATTCATCTATCTGCCGGCCCTGCTTGGCATCGTGCTCACCAGCACCCAGTTTGCCCGTCTGGGCGCCAGACTGGCACACAGAATGTCACCCCGGCGGCTCAAGCAGGCCTTTGCCCTGCTCATGTTGCTGGTGGGTGCCAAATTCATGCTCTTTAGCTGAACCCTTGGCCAGATTGTTGAAAAATAAGGCGAACAGCTCGCGCTGCGGCAGAAAGCCGTTGCATTGAGGGGCCAGTTTGCCTATTCTCCTCGCCGGTGGTCCTATTGGTCCTCTCGCATTGATAACCCGTCGACCTGGTCAGGACCGGAAGGTAGCAGCCAAGGCGGGGGACTCGAGTGCCGGGATGTGGCTGGTAGGGCCACCACTTGTTTCTGCAATTCAATAAGTTACAGCTAATAGCCCCCCTTCAGACCTCTTGGTAATCCACTTTGTGTGGATGAATCAGGAGTATTCAAAGTGAATTTTCAGCTCTCTTCACATGCTATTTGCTCTACCGCAAGGTGAGCCTGTGCCCCATGGGCGTTTATCCGGCTTCAGACCGCGCCTGGCTCAAACGTCCTCACTGTCCCCTTGAGATCATGCTTTCCCTCAGTCACCTCCCGTGGCCTCTATGGCCCAGCCATCTTCTGACTTTAAGCACTGCAAGCTCTTGCAATACGCCATCCGGCGCCTCCTTTTGTTGGCGCCGGCAGAGCAGGTGAGGCCATGCGCTTGACGCGACACCATGCCGGGGTCACGCGGCAACGCGAACCCCTCTGGTGGCGGGAGCCCGGGCAGGCTATCTTGCCGTTACCGGAGATGTCGGGAACCGGTTTCATACCGTGCGATTCTCCCGTTCTGTTTTATGGAAGGTGCGGCCCCGTGCAGGGGCTGCTCTCGACTCACCAGAGACCAAGCTGACAGGCGTGGCATGAATGCAGACCCCGCCAGCCTCTTTTTGCGCCCCTGAGGGGCGTCGTTTTCTGTGGTTGCTCAAAGGAGCCCTGATGATTGGCATGATCGCATCTCTACTCAAACCGGGCCTGCCCGAACACCCGGACTCCTCGCAATATCAGGGGGGGCGGTTCAACAATGCCGTGACACCCGAGGCGCGAAGCCTCTGGGAAGGGGCCAGGCTCTGGTGGGACTTTCTGTTTGCCAAGCCTGAGGGCACGGTGCCGGATCGCGCCATTCCGGTACAGGTCATGACCCGGGAGGGGCTCATCGCGGCGCCGGACAACAGCGTGTGGCGCCTCGGCCACTCCACTCTGCTGCTGAAGTTGCAGGGTACGTTCTGGCTGACGGATCCCGTGTTCAGCGAGCGGGCCTCGCCGGTGCAGTGGTTCGGCCCCAAGCGCTGGCATCAACCGCCCATCACCATGGAGGCGCTGCCCCCCATCGAGGGGGTGATCCTCTCCCATGATCACTACGACCATCTCGATCACGGGGCAATACTGGCGCTGCAGGAGAAGGTCGGCCACTTCATCACGCCCCTCGGGGTGGGGGCGCGCCTCATGGCCTGGGGGATTGCGAAGGAGAAGATCCGCGAACTGGACTGGTGGCAGCAGACCCGGGTGGGCGGTGTCACCCTGGTAGCGACCCCGGCCCAGCATTTCTCCGGCCGTGGCCTCGGGGACGGCAACCAGACCCTCTGGGCCTCCTGGGTCATTCGCGGCGAGGGGGTCAACCTCTTCTTCAGCGGTGACAGCGGCTACTTCGACGGTTTCAAGGAGATTGGCAGGCGCTACGGTCCGTTCGACGTGACCTTCCTCGAGACCGGGGCCTACGACAAGCGCTGGGAGCTGGTGCACATGCTCCCGGCGCAGACGGCGCAGGCGTTTCACGATCTCGGGGGGAAATGGCTCTATCCGGTGCACAACGGCACCTTCGATCTGGCCATGCACCGCTGGAACGACCCGCTTGAGCAGATTGCCCGACTGGCTGCCGAGCAACAGATCCCCCTGACCACGCCTGTCATGGGGGAGCCTCTGGAGGTGCTGAGCCCCCATGAGGGTAGCCCCTGGTGGCGCGATTGACCTGAGTGCCTTCCAAAGACGGTGTCACCCCTCAAAGGGGCGTGCGGGAGGTTGGGGCCGGGCCCTGTGAGCGCCCCCGCTGCCTCCCCATCCTCTGCGCCGGACCCGCGACGGCCAGGCGGGGAGGGCGCACGGGAGCGCCTTGCCGCGTTATCTTCTGCCACCAGAGTCTTACTGATACCTCACTCGGGCTGGGCGGCAACCTGGCGCTTGAAGGGACCTGGCTTGTTGGCCTTGCGGTGCTCCGAGACCAGGATCAGCAGGCGCTGCAGGGCGATGAAGCTGAACAGCAGCAGGCCGATGATGATCTTGGTCCACCAGGAGCTGAGGGTGCCGTCGAAGTTGATGTAGGTCTGGATCAGCCCCTGGATCAGCACCCCGAACAGGGAACCGAAGACGGTGCCCACCCCGCCGCTCAGCAGAGTGCCGCCGATGACAACGGCGGCGATGGCATCGAGCTCCACCCCGACGGCGGCGAGCGGATAGCCCGCCGAGGTATAGAGCGCGAACACGATGCCTGCCAGAGTCGCCAGGGTGGTGGAGAGCAGGTAGATGCGAATGGTTGTGTGGCGCACCGAGATCCCCATCAGGGCTGCCGAGGTGGCGTTGCCGCCGATGGCGTAAACGTTGTTGCCAAAGCGGGTGCGGTTGGCGAGCAGTATGCCGAAGACCACCACCGCCAGCATGATGAGGGCCAGCAGGCTCAGGCGACCGCCACCCGGTATCTTCCACGACAGGCTCGACAGGTAGGTGAAGGTGGGGTGATCGATGGGCAGGGACTGCTCGGATATGAGAAAACTGGCCCCCCGCAGGAAGAACATGCCCGCCAGGGTGATGATGAAGGCGGGGATCTTCAGGGTGTCGATGAGCCAGCCCATGAGGGCGCCAAAGCCTGCCCCGAGCACCAGCACCAGAGGGATGGCCAGCACGGGGCTGACCCCCAGCCTCCCGATGAGGGTTGCCAGCAGCACGCCGGTGAAGGCGATGACGGCCCCCACCGACAGATCGATGCCCCCCGAGAGGATGACGAAGGTCATGCCCACCGCCACTATTCCCAGAAACGCGTTGTCCGTCAGGATATTGCAGATGATGCGGGTGGACATGAAGGCAGGGAAGGAGGCCAGGCAGAGCAGATAGCCCAGCACGAAGACCATGATGGTCACCATCAGGGGGAGGTTGCGTTTAAACATGGCGAGTCCCTCGCTGGAAGAGGTGGTTGAGGGCCGGTGACTGCATGACCAGCACCGCCAGCACCACCAGGGCCTTGACGATCTGGTTCCACTGGGGCTGGTAGCCGGAGAGCAGGATCCCGGTGTTCACCCCCTGGATGATCAGTATGCCGATCAGGGAGAGGGCGAGGTTGAAGCGCCCCCCCATCAGGGAGGTGCCTCCTATCACCACCGCCAGAATGGCGTCCATCTCGAGCCAGAGCCCGGCGTTGTTGGCATCGGCACCCCGGATGTCGGCGGCGACTATCATGCCGGCGACGGCGGCCATCATGCCGCTCAACAGGTAGGTGGCGATCACCACCATGGGGGTGTTGAGCCCGGCGTTCTTGGCAGCCTTGATGTTGATCCCCACCGCTTCGATGAAGAGGCCGAGGGCGGTGCGCTTGGTCAGCAGCCAGAGCAGCAGTGCCATGCCCAGGGTGATGATGACCGGGGTGGGCAGATAGAAGAGGGAGCCGCTGCCGATCCAGGCGAGGGCGTCGTTGTTGAAGGTGATGATCTGCCCCTCGGTGATGAGCTGGGCGATTCCCCGGCCCGCCACCATGAGGATCAGGGTGGCGACGATGGGCTGGATCTTGAACACCGCCACCAGCAGGCCGTTCCACAGGCCGCACAGAAGGCCCACCCCGATGACGGCGGCGAAGATGACCGGCAGGCTGTGACCGCCGGTGGCCAGGCTAGCCATGGTGGCCCCGCTGATGGCCATGACGGCGCCCACCGACAGGTCGATGCCGCCAGTGGCGATCACCAGGGTCATGCCAAGGGAGAGCAGGGCCACCGGGGCACAGCGGTTGAGGATGTCGATGAGGCTGCCAAACAGCCGCCCATCCTGGATGTGGATGGCGAAGAAGTTGTCGGCGACCAGGGCATTGATGAGCAGCACGCACACCAGGGCGGCGCACTGGGCCGAGCCCGTGGGCCACTCCCTGCGGGCGCGCGACCCCTTGGCGAGGGGGAGAATGGATGACGTCATATCAGGCCTCACATGCAATGGCGTTCATGATGGCAGGGACGCTCAGGGCGTCCGTCGCAAGCTCTGCCACCTGTTTTCTGTCACGAAGGACGATCACCCGATCGGCATAGCCCACCAGCTCCTCGAGCTCGGAGGAGATGACCAGCAGGGCCAGCCCGTTGGCGCAGAGGGATTCGATGAGGCGGATGATCTCGGCGTGGGCCCCCACGTCGATGCCCCGGGTAGGCTCGTCTAGGATCAGGAACTGGGGTTTGGTGAGCAGCCAGCGGGCGAGCAGCACCTTTTGCTGGTTGCCCCCGGAGAGAAACTGGATGGGCTGCTCTGGTCCCGGGGTCTTGATGGCCAACTGCTCGATGAGGCGGGCGGTGATCTCGTCCTGCTCCTTGCGAGACAGGGGATGCAACCAGCCCCGCTGGGCTTGCAGGGCCAGCACCATGTTCTCCCGCACCGAGGCCGAGGCGATGATGCCGGCGCTCTTGCGATCCTCCGGGCAGAAACCAAAGCCGTTGGCGGCCGCCTGGCGTGCAGAGCGGATGGTCACCGGCTTGTCCCGCACCCGGCACTCGCCGCTATCGCTCGGGACTATGCCGAACATCAGCTCGGCGGTCTCGGTACGACCGGACCCGAGCAGGCCGGCGAGGCCCACTATCTCCCCGGGCATGACGTCGAGACTGAAAGGGGTGATGACTCCCCGCTTGCCATAGTCCCTGAACGACACCATGGGTTGGTTGCTGCGCAGTGTCTTGCCCGCCCGCTTGAGGGCATTGTCGTCCAGCTCGCGTCCCAGCATCATCTTGACCAGCTCCAGTTGTGGCAGTGCCTGGGTGTCGCGGGTGCCGACCAGCTCGCCGTTGCGCAGCACTGTGATGCGATCGCTGATGGCGTAGACCTGATCGAGAAAATGGGTGATGAAGATGAGGCTTACCCCCTGATCCCGCAGGCGCGTCATCAGGGAGAAGAGCATCTGGACTTCGCTGGCATCCAGGCTCGCGGTGGGCTCGTCCAGGATCAGGATCCTGGCGGAGAGTGACACCGCCCGGGCGATGGCCACGATCTGCTGCATGGCGACCGAGTAGTGGTCGAGGGGCTGGGTGACATCCATCTCGAAGCCGTGGCTGGCCATGATGGCGCTGGCCTGCCGGGTCATGGCGCCCCGGTCGATGAAGCCGAAACGGCGTGGCTCGTGGCCGATGAAGAGGTTGTCCGCCACCGACATGTTCGGCAGCAGGTTGACCTCCTGATAGACGGTGCCTATCCCCAGACGCTGGGCATGGGCGGTGTCCGTCGGGGAGATGGGGACGCCATCGAGTTCGATACGGCCGGCGTCTCGCTGATAGACACCGGTGAGGGTCTTGATCAACGTGGACTTGCCGGCCCCGTTCTCGCCGAGCAGCGCCATGATCTCTCCCCGGCGCAGGGAGAAGTCCACCTGATGCAGGGCCCGTACTCCGGGAAACGCCTTGCATATTCCGCGGGCATTCAATACGACATCGTGAGTGTTCTCTGACATGAACATTGGCTCTCCGATATAGCGCGCCATACAAGTTCAATCACTTATATGGCGCGCTATGTGACAGTCTGGCGGGGGAGCGGGATTAATAACCCATGTCTTTTTTCAGCTCGAGCTGCGCCTCGGCACTCCCGGGCTCAAACAGTTTGGACTCCGTCTTGATATGTTTGGGGGGCAGGGTGCCATCTTTCTTATAGGCCAGCAGGGCATCGAAGGCCGGTCCCGCCATATTCGGCGTGAGCTCCACCGAGGCATTGGCTTCGCCTGTGATCATCGCCTTGAAAATATCCGGCACGCCATCGATGGAGATGATCTTGATATCCTTGCCCGGTTTCAGCCCGGCCTCTTTAATGGCCTGGATGGCGCCGATGGCCATGTCATCGTTATGGGCGTAGACGGCGCAAATATTCTTGCCGCTATTTTCCGCCTTGATGAAGCTCTCCATCACCTCCTTGCCCTTGCTGCGGGTGAAGTCGCCGGACTGGGTGCGGATGATCTTGATGGTGGGCACGGCCGAGACGGTGTCGAGGAAGCCCTTCTTGCGATCCAGCGCCACGCTGGCACCCACTGTGCCCTGCAATTCCACCACGTTGCACGGTTTGCCATCCTGCTGCTTGATGAGCCACTGGGCTGCCACTTCCCCTTCGTGGACGCTGTCGGCGGCGACCCCGGTCATGAAGAGACCGTCATCTTTTACCGTGATATTGCGATCCAGCAGGAAGACCGGGATCTCGGCCTCTTTCGCCTCCTGCAATACCGGCTCCCAGCCAGTCTGTACCACGGGGGCAATAAAGATGGCATCCACCCCCTGGGCAATAAAGGAGCGAATGGCCTTGATCTGGTTCTCCTGTTTCTGCTGGGCATCGGCAATTTTCAGGATGATGCCGCGTTTTTGGGCTTCGCTCTTGGCGACCGAGGTTTCTGCAGCTCGCCACCCGGATTCAGAACCAATTTGCGAGAAGCCCACGGTCATCTCTGCAGAATATGCAGTGGCCGAGAGAATAAGGGTGCTGATAATACTCGCCAGTTTCACTTTTTTATACATATGACACTCCTTTGTGATGCATGGTGAAATAAACCGGAACACGTCAGGTTTTTATTGTACGGGTCAAGGTTATAGGCTCTTGAATTAAACGGCGGGAGGTGGCTCACAGAAAATTTTCGGCAGCATGATGCTTCATACAAACAGCAGAAGAGTTCATATATCTAGCTCTGCCTGTATTGATTTTTATGCATATTTATTTAATTAGGCAACCATTGTGTCCAGAGTGCCACCTGTTTTTTGCCCCCGGTATCGGGGGTGCAGGCACGCAGATGAGGGGCCCTCGTCAACGAAGAGGGGGATATTCCCCTGGCACAGGCGACCCCTCTGGGTGCACCGCTGCCAGCAGATAATCCACGAAGGCCCGGACCCGGGCCGAGAGGTGACGGTGCTGTGGATAGAGGGCGTAGAAGGGGCGGGATCGCCCCGCAAAGGGGGTCATCACCTCGATCAGCTTGCCTTGCAACAGCGCCTCGGCCGCCACGAAATGGTAGATCTGGAACAGACCGCCCCCAGCCACCGCCCAGCCCAGGCCCGCCAGCACATCGTCAAGCACCCGCTGTCTGCTCTGAACATGAAGGTCGACAGGGTCCCCCTGCTCGTTCACGAACTGCCAGGGGAAGGGGCGACCCGTGCTCGGGGTGATGAACTGGATCAGATCATGTTGCGACAGCATCTCCAGGGAGGTTGGCGCGGGGCGGCGGGCGGCATAATCGGGGGCGCAGAAGACCCCGAGGCTGGCATCCTCCAGCTTGCGGGCGATGATCCGCCCATCGCGTGGCTCCCCCAGCCGGATGGCCAGATCGTAACCATCCTCCACGAAGTCGATGTTCCTGTTGGAGACATTGAGCTCCAGCTCGACCTCGGGATAGGCCGCCATGAAGCCCGGCAGCAGGGGCACCAGACGGTGGTGGGCATAGACTGTGCCCACGCTGATGCGCAGCACTCCTTTGGGGTGGCGCTGGCGGCCGGTGATGGCCCGCTCGGCCTCGGCAATCTGCTCGAGCGCCTGCTGGCACTGCTCCCGATAGCGCTCCCCGTCATGGGTGAGGCGCACGCTGCGGGTGGTGCGATGGAAGAGTTTGACGCCGAGCCTGGCCTCGAGACGCTGGATGGAGCGGCTCACCGAGGCGGGCGTTACCCCCAGTACCTGAGCCGTGGCGGTAAAGCTGTCAAGTTCGGCTGCCTTGCAAAAGAGCTCTATGGTGCCGAGCTGGACGGGGTCGAAGGCACGGGACATATGTTCATCCATGTAAATAATCAAGTTCAATGGTGTGAGTTTATTCGTCCGTGGGTAATCAGTAAATTGCCCATCGAGGGCGGCCCGGTGGCCGCCCGATCGATCACTGCCATCAAAAGGAAGATCACGATGAAGAACACCCTCAAGGCCGTGCTGGCCTCACTGCTGCTGGCGACCTCCGCTGCGGCCAGCGCCGCCCCGAAAGGCGAGATCCTGGTGCTGCTCTCGAGCGAGACCGAACTGCCGCTGCAAGGGGGCAAGAGCCTGACCACCGGCTTCTACCAGAATGAACTGGGGGTGCCTGCCGCCGCCCTGCTGGAGGCCGGTTATACCCTGACCCCGGTGACCCCGAGAGGGAACCGGCCCGTTGTCGACAAACACTCCGTCGATCCCCAGTACTTTGGTGGCAACCCGCAGGAGATGGTGCGCATCGGCGCCGTCGTGGAGGGGCTGCTTGGCGCCGGCAAGGTGCTCTCCCTGAGGGAGGTGCTGGCATCCGGTCCCGAGCGCTATGCCGGCCTCTTCATTCCCGGCGGCCACGCACCCCTCATCGATCTTGCCAAGGATCCCGAGGTGGGGACCCTGCTTCGCCACTTCCATGACAACCACAAACCCACGGCCGCCATCTGCCATGGCCCCATCGCGCTGCTGGCGGCGCAGGCGGATCCGGCCGGGTTCGAGCAGTCGGTCATTGCAGGCAAGGCAGACGGCGCCAGAGAGTGGATCTACGACGGTTACAGGATGACCATCTTCTCCGACAAGGAAGAGGCGGTGTTTGAAGGCTCCCTTGGGGGTGACAAGCTGCGCTACTACCCGGCGAAGGCCATGGCCCAGGCCGGCGGCAGCATGCAGTTCGTGGCACCCTGGCAGCCTGGCGTTGTGATCGATCGCGAGCTCATCACAGGCCAGAATCCCTTCTCCGACCACGCCCTGGCGAGCGCCTTCATCGCGGCGCTGGACAAACAGCAAGGGGCAGACTGACGCCAGGAGAGGCGCAAGTTCCCCCCTTGATCAGTGCAGGCAGCCCCCATGGGCTGCCTTTTTCATGCCCCTGCCTTGGCGAGAAACGCCTTCATGGCGGGGGTGACACTGTGTTTTCGGGTGATGAAGGCGATGGTGCCTGCGCTTGCATCGCTCAAGGGGTGGCAGGGCAGTTTGAAGAGCTGCTGGGCGGTGGCGGCGATGCCGGCGCTGACCACGGCGCAGCCCAGGCCGTGGCTCACCCCGTTGACCAGGTGGAACAGGGAGTCGGTCTCCAGCACCACCCGCAGGCTGATCTGCTGGCGGGCGGCGGCCTCGTCCAGGTAGCGGCGAAACTGCATGGTGGTGCTTGGCAGGATCAGGGGGAGATCTTGCAGGTCCGCCAGGGTCAGCAGCCCGGTCGGGGCGCAGTGGGCAGGCAGGGGGCCCAGCAGGGCCATGGGGTTGGGGTGGCGAAGCTGGACGTCGAGGGCCCGGCGCTGATGCTCGGTGAGCAACTCGTCAAAGCCGAGCCCGATGTCGATGCGATGCAGATCCAGCTGCTCCATCAGGGTGGCATGGGTCATCACGCAGAGGTGCAGGCCCACCTTGGGGTAGGCGTCGTTGAACCCCTTGAGCAGCGGCATGATGTCGATGCTCGACTGGGGCACGACGCCGATGCGCAGCGCCCCCGACAGCCCGCCCCGAAAGAGGCTGAGCTCCTGGCGCATGGCATCCTGTTCCTGAAGCATCCGCTCGGCGTGGTGCAGCACCAGTTCCCCCGCGTGGGTCAGGGCTACGAACTGGCTGTTGCGCACCACCAGTTCGGTGCCAAGTGACTTCTCCAGGGCGGTGATGCTGGCCGACAGGGTCGGCTGGGTGATGAAGCAAGCCTTGGCCGCCTTGGCGAAGTGACGGTGCTGGGCCAGCTCGTAGAAATAGCGCAACTGCTTGATATTCATCGTGGTAATGGCAGCAGACAAAGGCAATGAGCGACAAATTTAATCAATCGACATCCTTATAGCAATAGAAGTTATCTATTGGTGAATAGATTTGTTTCATTGGTTTTGGCGCGGCGGCTTATCTAAACTTGAGGCCCGAATACAGCTTATAAGCGTCTCGCATGATCCCTTTCAATTCACGGTTGCCCAGTCTGGATGAGCTGGTGGAGGAGGTGGCCGTGTCCGTCAACATCAACGGCATCAACCATGCCGTCATGATGGCCACCCCGGACGATCTCGACGATTTCGCCATCGGTTTTCTGTTTGGCGAGGGGATCATCGGGGGCAACCACGATGTACACGATATCCAGAGCACCCCGTCCGAGCACGGCATCGTGCTCGATGTCACCATCGCCAACCGCTGTCTGGCTGTGCTGGGTCAACGCAAGCGCCGCCTGGCCGGTGCCAGCGGCTGTGGCATCTGCGGCGTGGAGGCCATCGAACATGCGTTGCCCGTGCTCACCCCGCTGACCCCGGGCGCCCCCTTCGACACCGCCTCTTTGCAGGATCTGCGGGAGCGCATCGTCCCCTGGCAGAGCAAGGCCCGCCAGAGCGGCGCCCTTCATGCCGCCCTGGCGCTGGATGATCGCGGCGAGATCCTGGCCTGCCGGGAGGACATAGGGCGGCACAACGCCCTGGACAAGCTCATCGGCATGCAACTGCGCCAGCCGGTGCAGGCCGCCACCCTGGTCATCACCAGCCGCTGCGGCAGCGAACTCATTCACAAGGCGGTGCAATTTGGCGCCGCTCACCTCATCAGCCTTGCTTCACCCAGCCAGCTCGCGGTGCGACTGGCCCTGAAGTACAACCTGACCCTGATCCATGTGCCCCGATCCGATGCCCCGGTCTGCTATGCCAGCCCCCGCGCCCAGGATCACGTTGGAGACTCCCATGTCCAGTCATATTGAGAAACCGGCCAAGGCCGGCGGCTTTTCCTCCCTGCAGTCCACCTTCAAGCAGGTGCTGCGCAGCCAGAAGACCCGCCAGAACATCAAGAACCTGCTGCGGGTCAACCAGACCGACGGCTTTGACTGCCCCGGCTGTGCCTGGGGTGACAACAAGCAGGGGGCCTTCCAGTTTTGCGAGAACGGCGCCAAGGCGGTGGCCTGGGAATCCACCGGCAAGACGGTGGGGGCCGATTTCTTCGCCGAGCATTCGGTGCGTCGCCTCGCCACCCAGAGCGACTACTGGCTCGAATACCAGGGGCGACTGACCGAGCCCCTGCGCTACAACCCGGCCACCGATCACTACGAGCCGGTTAGCTGGGATCAGGCGTTTGCCCTCATCGCCGACAAACTCAAGAGCCTGGCCAGCCCCGACGAGGTGGAGTTCTACACCTCGGGACGCGCCAGCAACGAAGCCTCCTACCTCTATCAGTTGTTTGGCCGCCTCTATGGCACCAACAACTTCCCCGACTGCTCCAACATGTGCCACGAGGCGAGCGGGGTGGGGCTCATCCAGTCCGTCGGGGTGGGCAAGGGCACAGTGGTGCTCGATGATTTCGACGCCGCCAAAGCCATCTTCGTCTTTGGCCAGAACCCGGGCACCAACCACCCGCGCATGATGAACGCCCTGCGCAAGGCGGCGCGCCAGGGGTGCCAGATCGTCACCTTCAACAACCTCAAAGAGGTGGCCCTCGAGCGCTTCGCGAGCCCCCAGAGCCCGGCGGAGCTACTGACCCCGGCGGCCACCACCATCAGCCACCAGTACCTCACGCCAAAACTTGGCGGTGACATGGCGGCCATTCGCGGCATGGCGAAATACATCCTGGAAGAGGAGGGGGGGCGCATCGATCTCGCCTTCATCGAGCAGCACACCGCGCACTTTGACGACTACCTGGCCCAGGTGAAGGCCACGGAGTGGACGCAAATCGAGGCGCAATCCGGCCTCGGTCGGGAGGCGATCACACGGGCGGCGCAGATCTTCGCAAGCAGCGAGAGCGTGATCAGCTGCTGGGCCATGGGGATCACCCAGCACAAGCATTCGGTCGACACCATTCGCGAAATCGTCAACCTGCACCTGATGTGCGGCCAGATTGGCAAGCCGGGGGCCGGACTCTGTCCGGTGCGCGGTCACAGCAACGTGCAGGGCAACCGCACCATGGGGATCAACGAGAAACCCAATGCCGCCTTCCTCGATCGCCTGGAGCGCCGCTTCCCGGTGGGCTTCAAGCGCACGCCGGGGCACAACGTCTACGAGGCCCTCAAAGCCCTTCATGGCGGCAAGAGCAAGGTGCTCATCTGCCTTGGGGGCAACCTGGCAGCCGCCGCGCCGGATACCGAGTTCACCTATGAAGCGATGCGAAGGAGCGAGCTCAACGTGCAGATCAGCACCAAGCTCAACCGCAGCCACCTCATGGTGTCAAAAGATGCCCTGATCCTCCCCTGCCTGGGCCGTACCGAGCTCGATCAGCAGCGCACCGGGGTGCAGAAGATCACCGTGGAGGACACCTTCAGCATGGTGCACGCCTCCACCGGGATGAACGAGCCGGTCTCGCCGCTCTGTCTCTCCGAGATAGACATCGTGGCCCGCATGGCCGAGGCAACGCTCGGCAGCGATCGGGTGGACTGGCTGGCGCTGCGGGATGACTACGGGCTGCTGCGGGATCTCATCGAGGAGACCATCGCGGGCTTTGGCGACTTCAACCGCCGCATCGAGGAGCCCTGCGGTTTCCATCTGGAGAACAGCGCCGCCCTGCTGTGCTGGAACACCGCGAGCGGGCGCGCCGAATTCAGGGCGAGCCGTTTGCCGGACTCCATCCTGCCCGAGTGCACCAGCCACGCGGAGCAGATGGTGGACCAGCCCGTGCTGCTGCTTCAGAGCCTGCGTTCCCACGATCAGTACAACACCACCATCTATGGCATGGATGACCGCTATCGCGGCATCAAGGGGCGACGCAACGTGGTCTTCATGAACGAGGAGGATGCCAGGAGGCTGGGGCTCGCCGAGGAGCAGCGGGTGGACATGAGTGCGGTGTGCAACGATGGGCGCGAGCGGGTGGTGCGGGGCTTTAGCGTCATCTTCTACGAGATCCCGAAAGGCAACATCGCCGCCTACTACCCCGAGACCAACCCCCTGGTGGCCATCGAGAGCATAGGGGAGGGCTCTTTCACCCCCACCTCCAAATCGGTGCCCGTACTGGTGACCCCGAGCGCCGCCTCGGTCGAGAGCCTGGCCGTCACGCTCTGATCCCCTGACATGGATACCGTCCGACCCCTGCCATGGCAGGGGTTTTTTATGGGCGAACGGTGCCCGGTAAAGCCTGGGCCATCAGCCCAGGGCCACCACCACGCAGTTTCGGCCCTGGCTCTTGGCATCATAGAGCGCCTTGTCCGCCTCCTTGAGCACGGCGGCGATGCTGGTGGCATCCGCCCCCCAGTGTGCGACGCCGAGGGAGATGGTGATGTGGCCTGCTATCTCCATGTCGTGGCTCGCCACCCGGGTACGCAGGCGCTCGGCGATCTTCTGTGCCTGTGCAAGGGAGACCCCGGGCAGCAGCAGCAGGAACTCCTCGCCGCCGCTTCGACACAAGGCGGCATCGGAACGCAGATCCTGCTGCATCAGGGTGGCGAGGGAGACGATGACGGCATCCCCCACGTCGTGACCGAAGCGGTCGTTGATGGCCTTGAAGTGATCGATGTCCAGGGCAATCACCGTCAGGGGCTGACGTTCGGCCTCGTACTCGTCCAGCATCTGCTGCATGGCCCGGCGGTTGAACAGGCCCGTCATGGGATCGGTGTGGCTGTCGGTGTGCAGCTTGTCGATCTTGGTGTTGAGCAGCCCCAGCCCCTTGAGGATGGCCTGCTTCAACTGGGCCGCTTCGAAATACCAGGCGCGGATCCCCGAGATGCTGGTGGCGGCCCCCTGCTGATCCATGAGCCCGGCCCGGTTGGCCAGTTGTCGCAGGGGTCTGGCGATGATGGTGGCCGAGAGCCAGATGACGAAGAGAATGAAGAGGGTGACCGGGATCATCCTCTTGAGGATCTCCAGCATCTGTTCATCCAGGCCGGCCAGGGTGGCGCTGCGGGGGCGCTGGGCCACTATCCCCCAGCCTGCGTCCGCCACCGGGGCAAAGCCTGCCAGCATCTCGCTGCCCCGGGAGTTGAGCACGCTTTGCGCGCCATCCTGTCCCTTGAGCACCGCATCCACCACCCGGTTCTTGCCAATCTTCTGGCCGATGCGCTCCGGGTTCGGGTGATAGATGAGGGTGCGCTGGCGGTCCACCACATAAAGATAAGAACCATCCTGGTAGTAGTGCTGCCCCAGCAGGCTGGAGAGCACGCTGGCGGACTCCAGATAGATGGTGCCGGCAACATAGCCGAGGTAGCGCTTGTCTGCCGAGAAGATGGGGTGGGAGAGGCTGATGAGGTAGTTGCCAGTGAGGGAGACCAGGGGATCCGCGATGAGGGGCTGCTGGCTTGCCAGGGTCCGGCTCGCATTGGCCGAGGTGAGCTTGACCCCTTTCACATGCAACGCCTCGGGAGAGACGGCGACGATGACGGAATCGGTGTTCACGATGGCCACCGAGTTGAAGGTGTTGGTCTGCTGGCGCAACTGGCCTGCCACCTCCTCGAGTCCATGAAGGTCGTTGCCCTGTAGCAAGGGGGCGAGCCGGGCCGCGCCATAGGCCAGCTGTCCCTGGGCCGAGCGCAGCATGGTCTCGGTGGAGGCGGCGAGCTTGGTGGCATAGACCCGGTTTGCTTCCAGGGTGCTGTCGATGAGCAGTTGTCTTTGTGCCTGATAGATGGCGTAAAAGCTGTTGCCAAAGGTTGCCAGCACGCCGATGACGGCCAGCGCAAGGATGAGGCGATGCAGATCAAACCTCAGCAGCCAGTGAGAGTGCATGAACGAAACGGATCCTTGTCGTGGCGTCGGGGCAGTGCGGCAATTTTAAGGGGGGTGTCCGCCCAATGCCATCGTTAATGTGATTCTCGAATGGTTCCCTTTCATGGGGTGTCCCAGGTGGGAGCCCCGTCCCCGGTCGTCATGAGGCCGGTGAGGGCGGGATCCGCCAGCTCCGCCACCGTCTGCCAGAAGGGGGCGACGAGGGGATTGTCGTTGCCCGGCGGGCGAATGAGCCCGATGATCCAGCTCGCGTCGGCCTCCCCGAGGGGCAGGGTCAGCACATCGGGATGCTCAATGGTGGTGGAGGAGGGGACCAGGGTCCAGGCGATGCCGGCCGCCGCGGTGGCGATGCCGGCGGCGAAGTCGTTCACGTACTGGATGTCCTGAAAGCGCAGGCCGCTCTGGGCGAGGTAATGGATGAACTGATCGTAAAAAGAGGGGGCCTTGTCCCGGCGCAGGATGGCGAGCGGCTTCTCCTGCAGATCGGCGAGCCCTGCCACCCCCTGATAGCCTGCGGGCAGCACGGCGACGAAATGGGCGCGCACCACGGGCAGCACCGGCCAGCCCTTGGGGGCGGGCAGGCGGCAGAAGCCGAGATCCAGGCGACCCTCCGCCAGCGCCAGCAACTGGTGATGGGTGGAGAGATCGTTGAGCTCGATGGCGACCCTGGGGCGGCTGGCCCGAAAACGGGCGATGGCGGCGGGCACCAGCAGCTTGGTGGCGACCCCGAAGCCGATGCGCAGGGTACCCGCGTGGCCCGCCAGCACGTCGCGGGCGCTGCGGGCGAGCTGCTCGCTCTGGGCCACCAGGGTGCAGGCGTCGGCATAGAGGGCGCGCCCGAGCACCGTCAGCCGGGTGCTGCCGGCGTTGCGCTCGAACAGCTCGCCGCCAAGGTCCGCCTCCAGCCGGCGGATCTGCTTGCTCAGGGCCGACTGGGTGACGTGCTGGCGCGCCGCCGCCTGACCAAAGTGCAATACCTCCCCCAGGGTGACGAAGGCTTTCAGGTCTCTCAACTCCATGGTGCCTCGCTTGATTCCAGATAGGAATGATAGGTGGCCATAATTGTCATTGGACGGAATTCTAGAAGTGTTGGATGCTGGTGCCAACTCATTTCGGGCCCCTGTACGGGGCCGACGTATCACGGGATGGCCCCCGCCATCCGCGCAGAAGGAGCAACACCAGATGCATCATCACAAGTTCAATGGCTTCCCGAACGGTTTCCTCTGGGGCGCCGCCTCCGCCGCCTATCAGGTGGAAGGGGCCTGGAACGAGGAGGGCAAGGGCCCCTCGGTATGGGACAGCTTCACCAAGCTGCCGGGCAAGACCTTTGAAGGGAGCAACGGAGACGTGGCGGTGGATCACTACCACAGGGTGGAAGAGGACGTGGCGCTGATGGCCGAGATGGGGCTCAAGGCCTATCGCTTCTCGGTGAGCTGGCCGCGCATCTACCCGACGGGGCGTGGCGAGGTGAACGAGGCGGGGCTCGCCTTCTACGACAGGCTCATCGACGCCCTGCTGGCCCACGGCATCGAGCCGGTGCTGACCCTCTATCACTGGGATCTCCCCCAGGCCCTGCAGGATGAGTACGGCGGCTGGGAAGACAGGCGGATCATCGACGACTTCGAGTGCTATTGCGTGACCCTCTATCAGCGCTTCGCCGGCAAGGTGAAGTACTGGGTGTCGCTCAACGAGCAGAACTACAACCTGACCAACGCCTACCAGCTTGGCACCCATCCTCCCGCCGTGCAGGACAGGAAGCGTTTCTTCGCCGCCAACCACATCGCGTTTCTCGCCAATGCCCGGGTCATCAAGGCGTTTCGCCAGCACGTGCCAAACGGCCTGATCGGGCCGAGCTTTGCGTACTCCCCCGCCTATCCGGCCTCCTGCGCCCCGAGCGACATGCTGGCGTTCGAGAATGCCGAGGAGTTCACCAACCTCTGGTGGCTGGATGCCTACTGCTTCGGCCGTTACCCCCAGGCGGCGCTCGCCTATCTGCGGGAGACCGGCGAGGCGCCGGAGATCCTGCCGGGCGATCTCGAGCTCTTGCGCGAAGGCACCCCCGACTACATCGGGGTCAACTACTACTACACCCTGACCTTCACCGACAACCCCCTCGGCGGCCAGACGATGCAGCGCATCAACACCACGGGCAAGAAGGGCACTACGCCTTCCAGCGGCATTCCCGGCCTCTACAAGACGGCCCCCAATCCGCACCTTGAGACCAGCAACTGGGACTGGGCCATCGATCCCACCGGGATGCGCATCGCCCTGCGCCGGCTCTCCTCCCGCTACGCCCTGCCGCTGATGATCACCGAGAACGGCCTGGGGGAGTTCGACAAGCTGGAAGCTGGGGACAAGGTGAACGACGACTACCGTATCGCCTATCTGCACAGCCACCTCAAGGCGTGCCAGGAGGCGATGCAGGACGGGGTTGAGCTCCTGGGCTACTGCGCCTGGTCCTTCACCGACATCCTGAGCTGGCTCAACGGCTACCAGAAACGCTACGGCTTTGTCTACGTGGACAGGGACGAGCAGGGAGGGTCTCTTCGTCGCATCAAGAAAGAGAGCTTCCACTGGTACAGCCAGGTCATTGCAAGCGGTGGCAAGACCCTGTAACGGTCCCGGTTCGCCGCACCTCGTCTGCCCAATGCCGGAAGGCCCCCTCATCGGAGGGGGCCTTCCTTGTTTGTGCAGCAGGCAACCATGGCCGCCTAGATAAACATGCCGCCCGAGGCTTCGATGCGCTGGGCGGTGATCCAGCGGCAGTCATCGGAGAGCAGGGCGGCGATGGCGCCACCGATGTCGTCGGGCTGACCCACCCGGCCAAGGGCGGTCTGGCTCGCGAGAAAGTCGTTGACCCCCTTGTTGTCACGCACCACGCCGCCGCCAAAATCGGTCTCGATGGCGCCGGGGGCCAGCACGTTGACCGCGATGCCCCTGGGGCCCAGCTCCTTGGCCAGATACTGGGTGAGTACCTCGACGCCCCCCTTCATGGCGGCGTAGGCGGCATAACCCGGCATGGCGAAGCGGGTGAGACCGGTGGAGAGGTTGAGGATGCGACCGCCGTCTGCCAGTAGGGGCAGGAGCGCCTGGGTCAGGAAGAAGGTCCCCTTGAGGTGGATGTTGAGCAGGGTGTCGAACTGCTGCTCCGTGGTCTGCTCGAAGCTGGCATGAATGCCGATCCCGGCGTTGTTGACCAGGAAGTTGAAATGGGTGCGCTGCCACTCTCGGGCGAGCAGTTGCGTCACCTCCTCTGCAAAGGCCGCGAAGGTGGCGCTCTCGCCCACGTCCAGTGCCAGGGCGTGGGCCCGGACGCCGAGGGTGCGGGCCTGGGTCACCACCGCCTCCGCCTCTGCGGCCTGGCTGCGGTAGGTGATGATGAGGTCGACGCCTTTGGCGGCGAGGGCCAGGGCCCCGTGCTTGCCAAGGCCGCGGCTGGCCCCGGTGATGAGGGCGATGGGTCTGGTCATGGTATGACTCCTGTCAGGGTGGCGGACACAGGCTCGATACGAGCCGACCGGATCACTGTATTGTTCCTTTTAAACTGGATAAATAGCGTGATAATAGAATCACTGTTCCGTTTATCGAGACAATCAGGCCATGGATCAACTGGATGCGATGAGAGCCTTCGTGCGGGTTGCCGAGCTGGAGAGTTTTACCCGCTGTGCCGAGCAGACGGGCATCCCCAAGGCGACCCTCTCTGCCGCCATCCGCCGGCTGGAGGAGCGCATGGGGACCCGGCTCCTGCTGCGTACCACGCGGCGGGTGCAGCTCACTACGGACGGCCAGCTCTGCTATGCCAGATGCCGGGAGCTTTTGGCGGACATGGAGGAGTTTGACGGCCTGTTTCGCCAGGGCGGGCAGATCTCGGGACAACTGCGGGTCGACATGCCAAGCCGGATGGCCCGCCACCTGGTTATCCCGGCCCTGCCGGACTTTCTGGCGCAGCATCCCGCCTTGCAACTGATGCTGAGCAGCACGGACAGGCGGGTGGATCTGGTGCGCGAGGGGTTTGACTGCGTGGTGCGGGTCGGGGGGCTTGAGCCCTCCAGCCTGGTGGCCAGGCCCCTTGGTCACTATCGCCAGATCAACTGTGCCAGCGCAGGCTACCTGGCTCGCCACGGGGTGCCCCGCACCCTTGGGGATCTGGCGGGCCACCGGCTGGTGCACTATGGTCCCGGGTTTGGTGCCGGGCAGGGGCGCAGCGAGCCCGGCTTTGAATACCTGGCGGAAGATGGCCGCCGCGCCCTGCTGCCCATGGCGGGGGCCCTCATGGTCAATGACAGCGAGACCTACCTGGCGGCGGCGCTGGCGGGGCTCGGCATCATCCAGATGCCGCGGGTGGGGGTCGAATCCCTGATCGCGGGGGGCGAGCTGGTGAGCATCCTGCCCCAGTGGCAGCCGCCGCCGCTCCCCATCCACGCCCTCTATGCCCATCGCCGCCAACTGGCCCCCAGGGTCCAGCTCTTCATCCACTGGCTGGCGGGGTTGCTCGCGGCCCATCTCGGGGGCGCCTCAGAGGCGGCTGCGCCTTGAGCGAAACTCGCGGGGCGAGAGGGCAAACGCCTCGCGAAAGAAGCGGGTAAAGCTGCTCTGGCGGGCAAAACCCAGGCGCTCCCCCACTGTCTGCAGGGGGAGGGCGGGATCCTGCAACAGGCGGCAGGCCTCCTCCCGGCGCACCCGCTCCAGCAGACCCGAGAAGTGGCACCCTTCCTCCCGCAGATGGCGGTTGAGGGTCCAGCGGGTCAGCTTGAGGTGCTCGCACACCCCATCGAGCAGAGAGGAGGCCTCGGTGCTCTCTTGCCACAGCTGCTGGCGAATGAGTGTCATCACCCTGTCCCGGTAGCGGCTGCTGGGGCGAAGCTGGGCCATCTGCCGGTCGAGCTCCCCGAGCAGCAGGGGTTGCAGGGGCAGGTTGCACTGCTCGTGGGCGAGATCGAGCAAGGCGGCGGGAAAGCGTAGCTCGAAGGCCGCCCCCTGTTGCAACCGCCCTTCCAGCCAGCCTGCCAGCTCACGCCACAGCCTGGGGCGTACCGGGGTGGGCAGCACCAGCAGCCCCTGGCCCGGGTGGTAGAACTGGAGCAGGGCATAGAGATGGCAGAGGTTGGCCAGGCTGCTCAGGGCGATGACGTCCGGATGATCGGACTCCGAGTGGTAGCTGATCCTGGCCTGTCCCTCTTCTTCTTGCAGGCGGATCTCGTCGCTCTCGCCGATGAGGGGGCGGTAGGCGAGGAAGAAGTGCAGGGCCTGGCGAAGGGTGGCGGCGTTGCAGCACAGGCTCGCCAGCGACATGAAGTCGGCAAAGAGACCGGGGAGGGCGGGGGGCGTCCAATCGAGGGCCAGATCCATGTGGGGGGCTGCCCCGGCCAGCAGACGGAAGTGGCGCCCGGTGTCGAGCCGCCCCTGGGGGATCAGCAGCTCTTCGTGAGCGATGCCGCAGGGGTGCAGGAGGGCAGCAGGATCCCGCCCGCGGGCCTGCCAGTGGTTGAGGCAGTGCAGGGCAATCCGGTTGGAGACGGTCTTCACGGCAAAAATCCTTGTCAGCGGTGGCCCACCATCATCGGCCAACGGCGGCGGATTGCCGTGAGCCAGCGCCGCTTTCATGTTTCAGATTTGTAACCAAGGGTAACCCTGCAATCCTTTTCACACTTTTCAATCCTGCTCCCAACCGGCAACTTCCTGCACCCGACGGGCAAGTGAGAGGGGCCGCTTTTGCATAGAGTGGCGACTCCTACACACACAAGGAAGATAACAACAATGAAACACCACTCGCTCTCCCGAACCCGTGTCGCCCTCGCCATCGGGGCCCTGCTGCTGGCAGGGTGCAACGACAACGACTCCACCCCCAAGCCCGAGCAGCCGGTTCTGGGCCACCGCACCGTCACCCTCATCGAGCAGGACGGCCTGCAATTCAAGGATCTCGATGGCAGCGGCACCCTGACCCCCTACGAGGACTGGCGCCTCGGCGCCGCCGAGCGAGCCCGGGATCTGGTGGGCAGGCTCACCCTGGCCCAGAAGGCAGGGCTGATGATGCACGGCACCCTGGTGCTGGACGGGGCGGGGCGGGTGAACCTCGCGGCCATGGACAAGATGCTGCGCGAGGACGGGGTCAACACCTTCATCACCCGCATGGCCGGTGATCCGGCGGCCATCGCCGCGGACAACAACACCCTGCAGGCCCTGCTGGAAGGGGTGGGATTCGGCATCCCCATGACGGTGAGCACGGATCCCCGCAACCACTTCACCCATGATCCCAACGCCACCAGCATCGGTGCCGGGGCCTTCTCCCAGTGGCCCGAAACCCTGGGGCTGGCCGCCATCGGCGATGCCGCCCTGGTGCAGCGCTTTGGCGACATCGCCCGTCAGGAGTACCGGGCCGTCGGCATCCACGAGGCCCTCTCGCCCCAGGCGGATCTCGCGACCGAGCCGCGCTGGGGGCGCATCAACGGCACCTTCGGGGAAGACAACCTGCTCGCCAAGTCTCTGGTCAAGGCCTACATCGAGGGCTTCCAGCAGGGGAGCGAGGGGATAGGCAAGGAGAGCGTGGTCACCGTGGTCAAGCACTTCGCCGGGGCCGGTCCCCAGAAGGACGGGCTGGATGCCCACAACCCCTGGGGCAAGGAGCAGGTCTACCCCGGCGGCCAGTTCGCCTACCACCTGGTGCCCTTCGAGGGCGCCTTCGAGGCCAGGGTGGGGGCCGTGATGCCCTATTACGCCATGCCCCTGGGCCTGACCCAGGATGGGCAGCCCGTCGAGGAGGTGGGGTTTGGCTTCAACCGCCAGATCATCACGGATCTGTTGCGGGGCCACTTCAAGTTTGACGGCGTGGTGCTGAGCGACTGGGGCATCGTCAATGACTGTGACAGCCGCTGCGAGCAGGGGTTGACCCAGGATGAGGTCAATGCCGGGGTGAGCCCCTGGACCGTGCCCTTTGGCATGTCCTGGGGCGTGGAGAAGCTCACCAAGGCCGAGCGTTATGCCAAGGCCATCGACGCCGGGGTGGATCAGTTCGGTGGCGTGGAAGATCCCGCTCCCTTGCTGGCGGCGGTGCAGAGCGGTCTGGTGACCGAGGCGGCCATCACCACCTCGGCCGAGCGGATCCTGGCCCAGAAGTTTGCCCTCGGGCTCTTCGAGAATCCCTATGTGGATGCCGAGGCCGCGGTGGCCCTGGTGGGCAAGACCGAGTTCCAGCAGGCCGCCCAGGCCGCCCAGGCCGCGTCCCACGTACTGCTGAAGAACGAGGGGGCCCTGCTGCCGCTGAAGGCGGACGGCAAGCGGGTCTATCTGCACAATGTCAACGCCGAGGTGGCCAGGGCCAACGGCTATACGGTGGTGACGAACCTGGCCGACGCGGAGCTTGCCATCGTGCGGGTCAACGCCCCGGGCGAGCAGGATCCCCGCTTCCCGTTTGGCAGCATCCACTTTGGCCAGCTCGGTTTTGCCAGCAATGATCAGGTGGTGCAGGAGACGGCCCACGAAGGGGTCTACCGCGGCGCGGATGACTATGCCGCCATCCAGGCCATCGAGCAGGCCGGGGTGCCTCTGGTGCTCTCCGTCTATCTGGACAGGCCCGCCATCCTGACCGAGGTGGCCCCGGCGGCCCGGGTGCTGCTCGCCAACTTCGGTGCCCTGGATCAGGCGCTGTTCGATGTCATGAGCGGCACCCAGAAGGCTCGCGGCAAGCTCCCCTTCGAGCTGCCCTCGAGCTGGCAGGCGGTGCTGGCCCAGTCCCCGGACGTGGCCAAAGACTCACAAAGCCCGCTCTATCCCTACGGGGCCGGTCTGGCCTATTGACGGACAGGGATGTTCTGTCTCTCATCAAGGCGCCTGCGGGCGCCTTTTCCATTGCCCCCATCGACAATCCCGGTTTGGCGCAAGGGGTTGGCTTGGGCATAATGGCGCCCCGGCAACGGGTGCGGTGGCCAGTGTGGCGGGCACCCGGTCACAGTGCACAGGAGATGAGATGAAATTTATCGGAGCCCACGTCAGTGCGGCGGGCGGGGTGGAAAACACCATCGCCCGGGCCAAAGCCATCGGGGCCAATGCCTTCGCCCTGTTTACCAAGAACCAGCGCCAGTGGCAGGCGGCGCCCCTCTCCGAGGCCAGCATTCGCGCCTTCAAGGCCGCCTGCGAGAAGGAGGGCTTTCGTCCCGAGCAGATCCTGCCCCACGACAGCTACCTCATCAACCTGGGTCATCCCGACCCCGACGCCCTCGCCAAGTCCCGGGATGCGTTTCTGGACGAGATGAAGCGCTGCGAGCAACTGGGGTTGTGCTACCTGAACTTCCACCCGGGCAGCCACCTCAAGCAGATCCCCGAGGCGGTGAGCCTCAAGCTCGTGAGCGAGTCCATCAACTGGGCGCTGGAGCGCAGTGAAGGGGTGACGGCGGTGATCGAGAATACCGCAGGCCAGGGTACCAACCTCGGCTGGTCGTTCGA
This sequence comes from Aeromonas sp. WP2-W18-CRE-05, assembly GCF_014168615.1. NCBI lineage: Bacteria > Pseudomonadati > Pseudomonadota > Gammaproteobacteria > Aeromonadales > Aeromonadaceae > Aeromonas > Aeromonas sp. WP2-W18-CRE-05. The sequence continues at coordinate 2,413,510 of NZ_AP021917.1, forward strand.
GCACCTGGCCACCCTCATCGACGGGGTAGAGGACAAGAGTCGGGTCGGCGTCTGCTTTGACACCTGCCACGCCTTCGCCGCCGGTTACGATCTGCGTACCCCCGAGGGGTGCGAGGCGGTGTTTGCCGACTTCGACCGCATCGTGGGGTTCGAGTACCTCAAGGGGATGCATATCAACGGCGCCAAGTGTACCTTCGGTAGTCGGGTCGACCGTCACCACAGCCTGCGGGAGGGCAACCTCGGCGAGGCGGTGTTCCACCACATCATGAACGACGACCGTTTCGACGGCATCCCGCTTATCCTCGAGACCATCGACGAGTCCATCTGGGGCGAGGAGATAAGCTGGCTGCGCAGCCTGGCCGGGAGCCCGCGCCCGGCGTGATGCCGGGGTCCACCATTGGGTAGCAAGGAGAGACGATGCACGACGAGACAAGGGCGCCCCTGCGCTTTGGCATTGCCGGGGCGGGGGCCATCGCCCGGCGTTTTTGCCGCGATGTGAACGGGCACGCCAGGGGAGCCGAGGTGGTGGCCATCGCCGCCCGGGACCAGGGACGGGCGGACGAGTTCGCCCGGGATCTGGGGCTGCCCCACGCCTATGGCAGCTATGAGGCCCTGGCCGTCAGCCCCGAGGTGGAGGCCGTCTATGTGGCGGTCATCCACCCGGAGCACGCGGGCCTGGTGAGGCAGATGCTGCTGGCGGGCAAGCACGTACTGGTGGAGAAACCGGCGGTGACCCGGGTAGCGGATTGGGACGCCCTGGTGGCGCTCGCCCACGCACGGGGCCTGCTGCTGCTCGAGGCCATGAAGGTGATGTGCTTTCCCGCCATGCGCGCCCTGTTGCAGCGCCTGCCCCTGCTGCCGCCGCCGCGCGAGCTGCGGGCGGCGTTCGGTTCGGCCCAGCCCAGGGTGGGCAAGCTGTTCGATCCGGCGCTGGATGGCGGCGCCGCCTGGGACGTGGGGGTCTATCCCCTCTGGCTCCATGCCGCCCTCTGCCATCGGCTGGGGCTGGGCTGCCCCGCCCCCGAGGTGACGCTGACGCGGGCTCCGGGGGAGGTGGATCTCACCGCCAGCTTCACGTTCGATGAGCCGTTTCGGGCCGAGCTCGAGGCCTCCATCATCGAGGATCTCGAGCGGGAAGCGTCCTTGTCCGGGGAGGGGTGGCGCCTGGTCATCGAGGGCAAGTGGTGGAATCCCCAGCACATTCGCTGGCAAGGGGGGCCTGCTCCCGTCATCTGGCCGGCTGACATCTACCTGCCGGTGGAGGGGGGCGGCATGCAGCACGAGGCGGATCACTTCGCCGATTGCCTGCGCCACCGGCTGCTGGACTCCCCCTGGGTGCCCCAGGCCGTGACCCGGCAGGTGCTCGGCTGGATTGAAGGGGGACTCGCCGGCTGAGGCCGGGGAAGGGCGGAGGGCCGAGGGGTTCATCGGCTGAACGACAAGGGCGCCAACGGCGCCCTTGTCGTATCCGAAGGGGTTCTCACGCCAGGGTCTGGGCGCGGCAGAAGGCCAGGAAGCGGCGCAGGGCGACGGAGTGGAACTTCTGCTTGTGCCAGACGAGGGAGAGCTGACGGGGGAAGCGGCGACTCGGGGTGAGGGCCACCAGGCGCCCCTGTGCCAGCCGGTCCGCCACCGCGAGGCGGGAGATGAAGGAGAGGCCGAGCCCCTTCTCCACCGCCAGCATCACCGCCTCCAGGGTATTGAGCTCTATCCCCGCCTGCCAGCGGGGCAGGTGAGGCTGGAGCTGCTGCTCGAACTGCTCGCGGCTGCCGGATTGCGCCTCGCGCAGCACCCAGGTTTCCCCGGCAAGCCGGCGCAGGGGCAGCTCGAGCTGATCCGCCAGGGGGTGACCGGGGGCGGCGATGATGAGCATCTCGTCCTCCAGCCAGGGTTCGCTCACCAGGTCCGGGTGGTGGTTCTCCCCCTCGATGAGGGCGAGATCCAGTTCGAAGTGGGCGAGGGCATGGCACAGGAGGTGGGTGTTGGCGATGGTAACCCTGGGGGCGGCCCCCAGCTCCTGGGCTCCCTCCGCCAGCAGGGCGGGCAGCAGGTAGTTGCCGATGGTCTGGCTGGCCCCGAGGTGCAGCTGGCCGCTTGGCTCGGCATCGGGGCTGAAGAGCTGTTCTATCTCCTGCATCCGGGTCAGCAGCTCCTCGGCGGCCGGTTGCAGCAGGCGCCCCTCGCTGTTGAGCTGGAGCCTCGGGTGCACCCGGTCGAACAGGGGCGTGGCGAGCTGGCGCTCCAGCTCCTGCAGCGACTGGGAGACGGCCCCCTTGCTCAGGCAGAGTTCATTGGCGGCGCCCCCCAGGTTGCCGTGGCGGGCGATGGTGGCAAACACCTTGAGTTGTTGCAGGGTGAGCTTCATATCGTTTGATTTTCCTAAACGCTAAGTTCAATTCATTTAGATATCGTAAACGATAGACCCCCTTTATCCTATGCCCATCGTCATCATCAAGAGGGTATTCGCCATGATCGCAAGAACCCGCCGCTCCCTGGCCGCCGCCCCGACCCCCATGGCCGGTCTGGCTCTGGGGATCGCCAGCCTCGGCTGGTGCTGGGAAAATGCCGGTCAGTTCGATGGCCGTCTGCAACTGCTGGGGGCCGCCATCGCCGCCGTGCTGCTCCTCGTCCTGACCTTCAAGTTTCTGATCCACCCGCGCCTGCTGTGGCAGGATCTCGCCCATCCCGTGGTGGGCAGCGTGGTGCCCACCTACGCCATGGGGACCATGGTGGTCTCCAAGGCGGTCGGCCTGCTCGCCCCGACCCTGGGGCAGGGGCTCTGGCTGTTTGCGGTCATCATCCACCTCGTCTTCCTCGCCACTTTCGTCTGGCACAGGGCCAGAGCGTTCGAAATCCATCACATGGTGCCGAGCTGGTTCGTGCCGCCGGTGGGGATCATCGTGGCTGACGTGGCCTACCCGGGCGGTCCCTTCGCATCCCTGGCCACCGGCCTGCTCTGGTTCGGCATGGCCTGCTACGGCCTGATGCTGCCGCTGATGCTCTATCGCCTCATCTTCAGCCACGAGGTGCCGGATGCCGCCAAGCCCACCATCGCCATCCTGGCCGCCCCGGCGAGCCTGTCGCTGGCCGGCTACCTCACCGTGAGCCAGGACCCCTCCCTGCTGCTGGTGGCGGTGCTGCTCGGGATCGCCGTGCTGATGACCGGCATCATCTACCTGGCCTTCATCAAGCTGCTGCGCCTGCCGTTCTCGCCGGGTTACGCCGCTTTCACCTTCCCCCTGGTGATCGGGGCCACCGCCCTGTTCAAGGTGAGTCACCTGCTGTCGCAGTGGCCACAGGCGGCCCGCTATGCCGAGCAGCTCCATCAGCTGGCCTATCTGGAGCTGGGGGTGGCCACCCTGGTGGTGGGTTACGTGGCCCTGCGTTACCTGATGTTCTTCCTGCCGGCGGTGCAGAATGACCTGCCGGGGCAGCCCGCACGCCGCTAGGCACAAGGTTTTCATCCCCCCCTCGTCATCGACCCCGCCCGTGCGGGGTCTGCCGTTCGTGATGCAGTGACACAGAGGGGAATCAAATGAAGCAGATTAATTTTGTCAATCCGTGAAGTGGCTTAAATAGTTGCCCATACAGGCGACATTCAGTTGGCGTTAACTGGTAATACCTGTCACGATGCGCGCCACTTTATCTTCCCACTGTTTTGTCGTGCCCCATGTCCTCATCTGATCCCGTGTTTGACGCCCGATTCCAGCCTCGTCTGCTGCACCCCCGTTACTGGTTGAGCTGGCTCGCCCTCGGCGCCATCGGTGTGCTCGCCTTCGTGCCCCCGCGCTGGCGGGATCGCCTGGCCGATGCTCTGACGCCCCTGGTATGCGCCATTTCGAAGAAGCAGATCTACATCGCCAGGACCAACCTCGCCATCTGCTTCAAGGAGAAGAGCGAGGCCGAGCGGGAGGCCATCCTGATGACCTCCATCCGGGTCGGCCTCAAGAGCCTGCTGGGCTTTGGCGAGTTCACCTGGCGCAGCCCCGCCCACGTGATGGGGCGGATCCAGGTCAGCGGCTGGGAACATATCGAGGCGGAGCAGGCCGCTGGCCGACCGGTGATCCTGGTGGTGCCCCACAGCTGGCCCATCGACGCGGCGGGCTACTACTTTGCCCAGCGGGGCCTGCCCATGTGCACCATGATGAAGAGCGCCCGCAACCCGGTGTTCGACTGGCACATCAACGGCGCGCGGGCCCGGCACGGCTGCCGCGTCTATGAGCGCAGCGCCGGCATCAAGCCGGTGATCAAGGCGGTGAAATCCGGTCTGAGCTTCTTCTATCTGCCGGATCAGGATCACGGCCGGGAGGCAAGCCTGTTCGCCCCCTTCTTCAACCACCCCAAGGCGACGTTGCCGGCCCTGCCACGGCTGGTGAAGCTGACCGGCGCCCGGGCCCTGCCGGTGCTGGCCTGCTATGACGAGCAGGCGCACGGCTACCGGTTGGAGGTCGAGGCTCCCTACGCCGACTACCCGAGCGGGGATCTGATGGCAGATACCTGCCGCATGAACGACAGCGTGGAGCGCCAGCTCTGCCGCCACCCGGGCCAGTACATGTGGTTCCTCAAGATCTTCGACACCCGTGAGGATCAGGTGGGGCCGGATGGCCTCTACGAAGAGGGGATCCGGCGCATCCGCCGGGGCCTTGCTCCTCACCCCTGAGCCTTGCGCTCACCCGGTGCAAAAATGTGGCCCCAAGCGGGCCACTTTTTATTTCTAACTTGTCTGATCAGTGACTTGGCGCGAGGGCGCTGTGCAGGGCAGGGTAGAAAAAGCTGTCAGGATCACTAAAATGACGGTCTGTTTTGATGATTCGATGGCGACCATGTCCGCACAAGATCCGGTGTTTGATACCTCTTTTCATCCGCGCCTGCTGCACCCCCGTCTGTGGGGCAGCTGGCTGGCCGTCGCCCTGCTCTCCCTGCTGGCCTGGGTGCCGGCAAGGGCACGGGACAAGCTGGCCGACTACCTGGCCCCCCTGCTGCTGCGCGTCTCCAGGAAGCAGGCCTACATCGCCGACACCAACCTCAAGATCTGCTTCCCCCATCTCGACGAGGCGGGCCGTCAGGCCCTGCTGCTGAAATCCATCCGGGTGGGGCTCAAGACCTTCCTGGGCTTTGGCGAGCTGACCTGGCGCAGCCCCGACTTCCTCAAGGGGCGCGTCAAGGTGAGCGGTTGGGAGCACGTGGAAGCGGAGCGGGCAGCCGGTCGCCCCATGATCTTCGTGGTGCCCCACACCTGGGCGGTGGACATGATTGGCCGCTACTTCCCCCTCCAGGGGATCAAGATGTGCACCATGATGAAAAGCCCCAAGGATGCGGTGTTCGACTGGTACATCAACCGCGAGCGCAGCAAGGGCGGGCGTATCTACGAGCGCAGCGTCGGCATCAAGCCCGCCATCAAGGCCCTGCGCAGCGGCGACAGCTTCTTCTATCTGCCGGATCAGGATCACGGCCGGGAGGCGAGCCTCTTCGTGCCCTTCTTCAACCACCCCAAGGCGACCCTGCCGGCCCTGCCCAAGCTGGTGAAGCTGACCGGTGCCCGCGCCGTGCCCATTCTGGCCTGCTACGACGAGGACGAGGGGTGCTACCGGCTGGAGATCGAGGCGCCGTTCGACCCTTATCCCACCGCGGATCTGGTGGCGGACGTCAACCAGATGAACCGCATGGTGGAGCAGCAGCTTGGCCGCTTCCCCGAGCAGTACATGTGGTTTCTCAAGATCTTCGAAACCCAGGAGCACGATCAGGGCGAGGACGGTCTCTACGAGGCGGGGATCCGCCGCATCCGCCAGGGGCTGCCACCGGAACCTTGATCGACACGGCCCCCTTGCGGGCCGTTTCTGACAGGGGTGGCAGGCCACCAGCAAACAGGTGCAAACAAGGTGCAAATAGGGTAAAAGGGCGGTCATGAAAATTCCAAATCGAATCCAACCTCTGGTTGATGACGGCCTGGTGGACGATGTCATCAGCCGGCTGATGAGCGGCAAAGAGGCCGACGTCTATGTGGTGCGCTGCGGCGACGAGATCCGCTGCGCCAAGGTCTACAAAGAGGCGTCAAAGCGCAGCTTCAAGCAGGCCGTGGTCTATCAGGAAGGGCGGCGGGTACGCAGCAGCCGCGATGCCCGCGCCATGGAGAAGGGCTCCAAGTACGGTCGCAAGCAGCACGAAGAGGTGTGGCAGAACACCGAGGTGGATGCCCTGTTCAAGCTGGCGGCGGCCGGGGTGCGGGTGCCCAGGCCCTATGTCTGCCTCGATGGCGTGCTGCTGATGGAGCTCATCACCGACGCCGACGGCAACGTCGCTCCCCGTCTCAACGACGTGGCCCTGACCCGTGAGCAGGCTCTGGTGGATCATGGCAAGGTGATCCGCTACGTGGTGCGCATGCTCTGCGCCGGGCTCATTCACGGGGATCTCTCGGAGTTCAACGTGCTGGTGGACGAAGAGGGGCCCGTCATCATCGACCTGCCCCAGGTGGTGGATGCCGCCGCCAACAACCAGGCCAGGGCCATGCTGGAGCGGGATGTCGACAACATGCGCAACTACTACGGCATGTATGCCCCCGAGCTGCTCAAGACCCGGTATGCCCGGGAGATGTGGTCCTTGTTCGAGGATGGCAAGCTGGGCCCCGAGACCGAGCTCACCGGCCTGTTCGAAGAGAGCCGGGAGGCCATCGATCTGGATGGCGTGCTGCACGAGATAGAAAGTGCTCAGGAGGAGGCCATGGCCCGCCGGGCCAGGTTGCAGGCGGAGCAGGAAGAGGAGTCCTGACGGGCCTTCATCCCAATCAACAAGAGCGCCATGGGCGCTCTTTTGTTTTGGACCCTGGCTCAGAGCCCGGTCAGGGGCGGCGCCTTGAGACGGGGCCCCTGGTAACCCGTCACCTCGCCAAAGCGCGGATGACCGCTCTCCCAGTCGGCGGCGGCGGTGCGAATGGCCTCCTTGTCGACGCTCACGAAGTTCCACCAGATCTGCAGCGGTCTGGGCAGGGGCTCGCCGCCGATGAGCAGCAGCCGGGCGCCCGGGCGCAGGGTCAGCGCCACCTCCCGGTTGCCGGGGGGCAGGTAGAGGAGCTGCTCCGGGGCCAGGGCCTCCCCTGCGACGATGGTCTCCCCCGCGAGGGGAAAGAGGCCGTGCTCGAAGGCGGGATCCAGGGGAAGGATGATCTCGCCTCCCTCGGGGGCGTGCAGATCCAGCCCCAGAATGGGGGAGAAGTGCAGAGTGGGGGCGCGCCGGCCGCCGTGCTCGCCGATGAGCAGAGTGAGGGTGATCTCCCCTTGCTGCCAGCGGGGGAGCGTCGGGTAGTGATCGAAGCGGGGCGGGGTATGCTGATCCGCCTCGGGCAGGGCTATCCAGAGCTGGGCGGCGTGCAGATCGGGCTGGTTCGGGACCGACTCCTCGGTGTGGGCGATGCCCCGTCCTGCGGTCATCAGGTTCACCTGGCCCGGACGGATCACCTGCTTGCTGCCCAGGCTGTCCCGGTGGAGGATCTCCCCCTCCAGCATCCAGGTGAAGGTCTGCAGGGCGATGTGGGGGTGGGGCCCCACATCCATGCCGGGGGCGCCGGGGGCAAAGCGGGTCGGGCCGATATGATCGAGAAAACACCAGGGCCCGATGGTGCGCCGCTCCTTGACCGGGATGGCGCGAGCCACCGGGATGCCGCCCACATCTGTGAGGCGGGAGGCAATGCGTTGCCACTGTTGTGTCATGGGGTGCTCCTTGTCGAGGAAAAGGTTGGCGCACGCGCGAGCAGGCCGCAGCGTCTGCAGGGGGACGGACATGCCGTCTCGCCCGGTGCCGGTGAGTGATGCCGAGGTTACTATGCCCCAATCCGGCGCCGGATGGCAAAGACGGGGCACAGCGCCTGCCCTGAGGGCCCCGCCCGGCAATTGCAGCCGGGTACTGTATGAACGTACAATAGTCCCATCCCACTCTTGAGCTCGACCACCTGCATGACCGACATCCAGCCACTCCCTCCCGTGACCCCGCCGCTCGACGGCTTCATCCTGACCCGCCATGGTCGGGATGTGCAGGGGCGTACCGAGATCGTGATGTGGCTCTGGAGCGCACAGGGACCGGTACGGGTGGTGGTGCCGGGGCAGGAGCCTGTCTTCTTCCTGCCGGAACGCCACCTGGAGGAGGCGGCAGAGCTCTTCAAGGGGGCCGGGGTGAGGGGGCGTTTTCGTCGCCTCCCCATGCACACCTTCGAGGGGAGCCGGGTGGTGGGCTGCTACTTTGCCACCCTGAGTGCCTTTCACCGCGCCATCGAGCTGCTGCTCATCCGCGGATTGGAGCACTTCGAGGCAGATATCCGCCTGCCCGAGCGCTTTCTCATGGAGCGCTTCATCACCGCCGGGATGCGCTTTGACGGCAAGGCGAGGCGAAAGGGGGGCAGGCAGGGTTACTGGGAGGTAAACGAGGCGCGCTGTGCGCCGCAGGCGGTGACGCCGACCCTCTCCTGGGTCTCCCTGGACGTGGAGTGCGCCATGGATGGCACCCTCTTCTCGGTGGGGCTCCATAGCGAAGAGGACGCGCGGGTCATCATGATTGGCTCCCCGGAGCCGGGCTCGCAGGACTGGGAGACCCCCGTCGAGTGGGTGGCGGACGAGCCAGCCCTGCTCGCTGCCCTGGAGGGCTGGTTCAGCCTGCACGATCCCGATCTCGTCATCGGCTGGAACGTGGTGAATTTCGACTTTCGCCTGCTGCTGCGCCGCGCCGAACTCCACAAGCGGCGGCTGCGGCTCGGGCGCGGGCGGGAGCTCTGCTTCTGGCGCTCGTCCCGAAACGACCCCCAGAGCGGCAACGTCATCATCCCGGGGCGCATGGTGCTGGACGGCATCGATACCCTCAAGAGCGCCACCTGGCAGTTCCCGAGCTACAGCCTGGATGCGGTGGCGAGCGAGCTGCTCGGGCGGGGCAAGGACATCGAGGACGTGGCCAACCGGGGGGAGAAGATCACCGAGCTGTTCCACTCCGACAAGGAGGCGCTGGCCCGCTACAACCTGGAAGATTGCAGGCTGGTGTGGGAGATCTTCGATTTCTGCCACCTCATCCCCTTCGCCATCGAGCGCGCCTCCCTCACCGGTCTCGAGCTCGACCGGGTGGGCGGGTCGGTGGCGGCGTTCACCAACCTCTATCTGCCACGGCTGCACCGCGGTGGCTATGTGGCGCCCAACCTGCCGGCAGACGGCGGGCTTGCAAGCCCCGGCGGCTATGTGATGGACTCCAAGCCGGGGCTCTATCGCCACGTGCTGGTGCTCGACTTCAAGAGCCTCTATCCCAGCATCATCCGCACCTTCTGCATCGACCCCATGGGGCTGGTGGAGGGGCTCAAACACCCGGATAACGCCATTCCAGGCTTTCGCGGCGCCCTGTTCTCCCGAACCCGTCACTTCCTGCCGGATCTCATCGCCACCCTGTGGGCGGCGCGTGATCGGGCCAAGGCCGCCAGTAACAAGGCCCTCTCCCAGGCCATCAAGATCATCATGAACTCCTTCTACGGGGTGCTGGGGTCGGGGGGCTGCCGCTTCTACGACCCGAGGCTCGCCTCCTCCATCACCTTGCGGGGCCACGGCATCATGCAGCAGACCCGGGAGTGGATAGAGGCAGAGGGGTTCGAGGTGATCTATGGGGATACCGACTCCACCTTCGTGCACCTGGGGAGCGATATCCGTCTCGAACAGGCGGACGAGATTGGCCAACGGCTGGCGAAGATGATCAACGACAACTGGGCCGCGCTGATCAGGCGGGAGTTCGACCTGCCGAGCCATCTGGAGATCCAGTACGAGACCCACTACCGCCGTTTCCTGATGCCCACCATTCGCGGGCTGGAGAAGGGGAGCAAGAAACGCTATGCGGGACTGGTGGGTGAAGGGGAAGGGGAGCACCTGGTGTTCAAGGGGCTGGAGACGGTGCGCACCGACTGGACACCCCTTGCCAAGGCATTCCAGACCCGGCTCTACGAAATGGTGTTCCACGACCAGGATCCCAGCAGCTATGTGCGCACCATGGTGGACGAGACCCGGGCGGGCCGTCACGACGATCTGCTCATCTACCGCAAGCGGCTGCGCCAGAAGCTCGAGGAGTATCAGAAGAACGTGCCACCCCATGTGCGGGCGGCGCGCCTGGCGGACGAGGAGAACCTGCGCCGCGGCCTGCCCCAGCGCTATCAGCACAGGGGCACCATCGCCTACCTGATGACCCTGAACGGCCCCGAGCCTTTGGAGTACCGGCGCAGCGCCGTCGACTACGAGCACTACATCGACAAGCAGCTCAGGCCCATCGCCGACGCCATCCTTCCCTTTGTGGGGGAGTCGTTCGAGCGGATCTGCGGCCAGCAGCTCGATCTCTTCTGACAACGCGAGGTAAACGCGGCCGCCATGGCACGACAATGGCGGCCCGCGGGCCAGAGGGGACAGGAGGCAGATGACGGGGGAGAGCGGATGTCAGAGCCGAGCAATGCAAAAAGCCCGCTATCAAGCGGGCTTTTCAAATCTGGTGCGTCCTAGTGGATTCGAACCACCGACCCCCACCATGTCAAGGTGATGCTCTAACCAGCTGAGCTAAGGACGCAGGGTGCGCAAGGCGACTTTGTGTGTCATTGCAGGGGAGTGGTGGGTTTAATTGGATTCGAACCAACGACCCCTACCATGTCAAGGTAGTGCTCTAACCAACTGAGCTATAAACCCACATCTGCGTTCAACCGGATTCGAACCAACGACATTGCCTACGCCATGTCAAAGTACTGTTCTAACCGACTGAGCTTTAAACCCACATCAAATTCATATCTGCAATTTATTCAAACTGTTATGGTGCGTCCTAGTGGATTCGAACCACCGACCCCCACCATGTCAAGGTGGTGCTCTAACCAGCTGAGCTAAGGACGCATAACAGGGTTTCGTGATGGTGCGTCCTAGTGGATTCGAACCACCGACCCCCACCATGTCAAGGTGGTGCTCTAACCAGCTGAGCTAAGGACGCATCACGAAAAGTGGTGGGTTTAATTGGATTCGAACCAACGACCCCTACCATGTCAAGGTAGTGCTCTAACCAACTGAGCTATAAACCCACTTCATAAACCGGGTTGAAAACCCGTTTTATCCCGCCAGCACTGCTGGCGTGGTCGGCATACTACCCATGGCCCCCAAGGCTGTCAACAAGGGACATGCACAAAGGAGACTGTTTGCCCAGTTCTTGTGCAGCCTGTTGATTTTACAGGCGAGCCGCCCCAAAAGTGCGGCTCCCCGTGCCCCTGGCCGCGCCCTATTGCGCCCGAGAGAGGGCGGTGCAGGCTGCGGGGCTGGCGAAGCGGCCGTAGATGACGCGCAGCCGTGCGCCCAGCATCAGGGCGGCGGAGGTGAGACCGACGATGAAGCCTATCCAGAAGCCCTGCGGGCCCATGCGCGGTACCACCCAGTCGGTCAGCCCCAGGATCATGCCGGTGGGCAGACCCAGCCCCCAATAGGCGACGATGGTGACGTAGAAGATGGCCTGGGTATCCTTGTAACCGCGCAGGGCCGCCGCGGCCACCACCTGCACCGAATCGGAGATCTGGTAGATGGCGGCGAAGAAGAGCAGGGTAGCGGCGAGGCCGATCACCTGCAGGTCGTCGGTGTAGATCCCTGCGATGGGGTCGCGCAGCAGCACGGTGAGGGCGGCGGTCGCGGCGGCGACGCCCATGCCCAGCATCAGGCCGGTGCGGGCGGCGACCCTGGCCTGATCCGGTTGACCTTCCCCTATGTTGTGACCGACCCGGATGGTCACACCGACACCGATGGACAGGGGCAGCATGAAGACCAGGCTGGAGAAGTTGAGCGCAATCTGGTGACTCGCCACCGTCTCCGCGCCGAAGGGGGCCAGCATCAGGGCCACCACGGTAAACAGGGTCACCTCGCAGAAGATGGCCATGGCGATGGGGAACCCCAGGCGGAACAGGCGCCAGATCCGGCTGCCGTTGGGGCGTGCCAGCTGGGCGAACAGGTTGATGCGCTTGAAGTGGGCAGAGCACTTCACATAGACGATCATCGCCAGCAGCATGGCCCAGAGCACGATGGCAGTGGCCACGCCGCAGCCGACGCCGCCGAGTTTCGGCATGCCGAAGTGGCCGTGAATGAAGATGTAGTTGGCGGGGATGTTGACCGCGAGCCCCACGAAACCGATCACCATGGTCGGCATGGTGTGGGAGAGCCCCTCACTGAAGTTGCGCAGCACCTGGAACATCACGAAGGCGGGCAGGCCCCACAGGATGGCGTGCAGGTAGCCGGCAGTCTTGGCCGCCATGACGGGATCCACGTCCATGAATTGCAGTGCCAGGGGGCTGAAGTAGAGTGCCACCATGGCGATGGGCGTGACGATGAGGGCGAGCCAGAAGCCCTGGTGCACGGCGGGGCGCACCTCGTCCTGCTTGCGGGCGCCGTTGAGCTGGGAAACGATGGGGGTGAGGGCCATGATGATGCCCTGCACCAGCAAGATGATCGGCAGCCAGAAGCTGGACGCCACCGACACGGCGGCAAGATCCACGGCGCTCACCTGTCCCGCCATCACGGTATCGACGAAGTTCATGGCGATCTGGGCCACCTGGGCGACCAGAATGGGGCTGGCTAGACGAACGAGCTGCTTCGCCTCGGACCAATAACGTTGCACTGACACCTCCGAGTGGATCAGATAAAAGAGAAAGAGCGGGCAAGAGAGATGGGCTTTTGCCTCCTCGTCCTGAGGAGACAAAATGCGGGGGTGTCATTCTAGCCTGAAAAACCGCCAACGGGGAAGGTCGGCGGCAGATTTGTAGCCGGGATCAGGCGTCTTCGTGATCGCTGATCAGCAGGTTGGCCGCGGCATAGGCCGCCTGCTCGCGCAGATCCGCCGGTACCCGCTCGTCGGAGGCCACGGCGTTGAGCGCCCGTATGCTGGCGGCGATGGCCTGGGGCACATAACCCTGTTCACCGGAGCCAATCTGGTTGTAGGCGATGCGAATGGCTTCACAGCATTGATATACCTGCATTTTTGTTTCCTCATTCAGTCTGGATTGATTGGGGTCACTATAGCGATCGCGCTTCTCCTTGTCAGCCGGCACCCTTGTCTTGCAAGGTGGCCGGGGGTAACCTGCCGACAATTTTCACAGCCTGGAGAGACTCATGTTCACCGGCATCGTACAAGGGACCGCCGAACTGGTGGCCATCGATTCACTGCCCAATTTTCGCACCCACGTGATCCGCATGCCTAGCCCGGCCTGGGGCGAGGGGCTGGCCCTGGGGGCCTCGGTGGCCCACAACGGCTGCTGCCTGACCGTCACCCGGGTGGAGGGGGATCTGGTCAGCTTCGATCTGATGCAAGAGACTCTGCGCCTCACCAACCTTGGACAACTGGTGGTGGGTGACAAGGTCAACGTGGAGCGGGCCGCCCGCTTTGGGGACGAGATTGGCGGCCATGCCATGTCCGGCCACATCATGGGCACGGCCGAGGTGACCTCGGTCATCGACACCCCCAACAACCGCCAGGTGTGGTATCGCCTCGATCCTGCGCTCATGAAGTACGTGCTGACCAAGGGCTACATCGGCATCGACGGCATCAGCCTCACCGTGGGCGAGGTACGCGCCAGCGAGTTCTGCGTCAACCTGATCCCCGAGACCCTGGCCCGGACCAACCTGGGCTGGGTCAAGGCCGGCTGGCAGACCAACATCGAGATTGACCCCCAGACCCAGGCCATCGTCGACACGGTGGAGCGGGTGCTGGCGGCGCGCCAGTAACCACCTGAGCGCTGCCCCCAGGGTTCGAAGAGGAGGGCGGCATCACGGGAAAGGCGCCCTCTTGTGGAAGAGGCGCCGCCCCAGAGCCTTGGAGACTTCCCTATGTTTGTCGTGACATTGACTTATGTGAAACCGCTGGCGGAGATCGATGCCCTGATCCCGGCCCACATTGCGTGGCTGGAGCGGCAGTATGCCGCAGGCCATTTTCTGGCATTCGGGCGTCAGGTACCCCGAGTCGGGGGCGTCATACTGGCGCAGGGCGTGAGCCGAGACGCCCTGGAGGCGATGCTGGCAGAGGATCCCTTCAAGCAGGCAGAGGCGGCCGATTATCAGGTAGTGGAGTTTGTTCCGACCATGACGTCGGCGAAGGCGGCGTGCTTGAGGGAGGCGTGATCCAGCCTGACGATGGCACCAGAACAAACGGGACCCACAGGGTCCCGTTTGTTTTTGTCTGTGTCTGGACAGGGGGATTCAAAACAGCTGCTCGTCGTCGGCATCCACGAAGAGTTGCAGGCAGTCGCGAGCTTCATCCCGGTGCAGCCGCAGGTGAATGGGGTTGCAGCAGGCCATGCAATCTTCGTAGAACTCCTGATCCCCCTGGCTGGCATCCAGCTCGACCCGGGTGTGGTGGCCGCAGTGGGGGCAGACGATACGCTTGCTGGTGTATTCGATCATGGTGACCTCCTCGGGCCCGTGGGCCGTCTCTGTGCTCCTGCTGATTCTAGTCGCCACAAGGCGGCGCAACCGCGAGCAAGCGCACGTTTATGAGCGGGCTCAAGGGAGGCAGGAGGTCAGTCCGCCAGGATGTTGCCTACTTGACCCAGCCGGCCAGCATCTCTGCGTTCAGCTCGGCAAGAGAGCGCAGCTCGTGGTTGGCGATGGCCAGACGGGGATCGCCGACCAGCGCCGGGTCTGGCACGATCAGCGCCGTCATGGAGGCTGCCTTGGCCGCCAGCAGGCCGGTGAAGCTGTCCTCGATGGCGAGACAGTGCACAGGCTCGACGCCGAGCTTCTCGGCGGCGTGGATATAGACATCCGGGTGGGGTTTGCCAAAGCGCTCCACCTCGGCGGAGTGGACCGCCATGAAACGGTCCTGGATACCGAGTTTGCCGAGCACCGCCTCGACCATGGCAAACGGGGAGGAGGTGGCGAGCCCGATCTTGAGCCCTTGGGCCTCGATGAGGTCGAGCGCTTCCAGCACCCCGGCCTTGGGCTGCCCCTCTTGCAGGATGAGCGCGATCACCTGATCCAGAATACGCTGTACCACCTCTTCCTGGCTGGGGCTGCTCCAGGGGCGGATCCGGTACCAGTGGGCCACCAGCTGATCGATGCGCACCCCTATGGTGGAGTTGCAGTCCTCCTCGGTGTGGAAGTGGCCCAGTTCGGCGAAGACGGCCATCTGGGCCCGTTGCCAGAAGGGTTCCGAGTCGATCAGAACACCATCCATATCGAAGATCACGGCAGTTAACATCTTGTACTCCTGACATAGGTGAAGGGGGGATTATAAGTCCGGTGCTTCAATGGGAAAGGGGCAGTCACCTGCCCCTTGCGCCGGATCACGCAGATAAACGTTTGTTTTTACGTGGTAAAGCGGATTGCCTAGAAGAGTACCTCGACCCGGGCTGCCACCGTCTTGGCCTGCTCCACGGCTTCCTGGCAATCCTGCCCACGGGCGAGCGCCACCCCGAGGCGACGACGACCGGCGATCTCCGGCTTGCCAAAGAGACGCAACTGGGCTCCGGGCACCAGGGCCAGTGCCTCGCCAATCCCCTGATAGCGGATATCCTGGCTGTGGCCTTCCCGCAGCACCACGGCAGAGGCGCTCGGGCCGTACTGGGTGATGGTGCCGACGGGCAGCCCCAGGATGGCGCGCACGTGCAGGGCGAACTCGGAGAGATCCTGGGAGATCAGGGTCACCATGCCGGTGTCGTGGGGGCGGGGGGAGACTTCGCTGAACCACACCTCGTCGCCCCTGATGAAGAGCTCGACCCCGAACAGACCATAGCCGCCAAGAGCTTCGACCACCTTGGCCGCCACCTCCTTGGAGCGGGCCAGGGCCAGCTCGCTCATGGCCTGGGGCTGCCAGGATTCGCGGTAGTCGCCATCCTCCTGACGATGGCCGATAGGCTCGCAGAAGTGGATGCCATCGACCGCGCGCACCGTGAGCAGGGTGATCTCGTACTCGAAAGGAACGAAGCCTTCGACAATCACCTTGCCACGACCGGCACGGCCCCCCTCCTGGGCATAGGTCCAGCTTTCATCCAGCCTGGCGAGATCGCGCAGCAGGCTCTGCCCCTTGCCGGAGGAGCTCATCACCGGTTTGACCACGCAGGGGAGGCCGATGGCCTCGACGGCGGCCACAAACTCCTCCTTGCTCTGGGCAAAGCGGTAGGCAGAGGTGGGCAGCCCCAGGGTTT
This sequence comes from Aeromonas sp. WP2-W18-CRE-05, assembly GCF_014168615.1. Lineage (NCBI taxonomy): Bacteria > Pseudomonadati > Pseudomonadota > Gammaproteobacteria > Aeromonadales > Aeromonadaceae > Aeromonas > Aeromonas sp. WP2-W18-CRE-05. The sequence continues at coordinate 2,429,666 of NZ_AP021917.1, forward strand.
CGGCGGCGAGGCGACGGATCCCCTCCCGGTTCATGGTGAGCTGGGTGGCGCGGGCATTGGGCACCACCTTGACCCCTTCCTGCTCGAGGGCGGCCAGGGTGTCGGTGGCGATGGCTTCAATCTCGGGGATGATGAGGTCGGGCTTGACCTCGGCCACCAGGGCGCGCAGGGCGGCGCCATCCAGCATGTCCAGCACGCGGGCCTGGTGGGCCACCTGCATGGCGGGGGCGTTGGCATAGCGGTCGGCGGCGATCACCTCGATACCGAGCCGCTGCAGCTCGATGGCGACCTCCTTGCCGAGTTCGCCTGATCCCAGCAGCAGGGCGCGGGTCGCAGTGGGGCGGGTGGCGGTTCCAAACATCTGATCTCTCCTGAGGTCGGTGGTCAGCAGGGCTGATCCGGGTGAGCAAAAAAAGAGGCACGCATGGCGTACCTCAGGAAGTGGGTGGGTGGGCGCGCTGCTCCAGATGGGTGAGCAGGGTGATGGCGCCGATGATGATGGCCGCCCCCAGCCACAAGCGACCGGGGGGGGCCCAGCCAAATACCAGCCAGCCGGCCAGCACGTTCATGGGCAGCTTGGCAAAATCAAAAGGTTGCACGAAGGAGGCCTCCGCCACGCTGTAGGCGCGGGCGATGGACATCTGGGCCAGTGCCGACAGTACGCCCGAGGAGGCCACCAGCAGCCACTGGGTTTCGCTCGGCCACTGCCATTCAGGGATCGCCAGCATGGCGTTGAACGGGGTGCTGAAGACGAGCAGGTAGACGACGATGGTGTGGGACGACTCGCTGGCTGCCTGATAGCGCACCAGCAAGGAGTAGCCTGCCCAGAAGAGGGCGGCCGCCACCGGCAGCAGGGAGGCCAGGGTGAAGTCGTCGGTCCAGGGGGCCAGGATCAGCATGGCGCCGACAAAGCCGGCCAGGGTCGCGAGAATGCGGGCCCGGCTCACCTGCTCTTTGAGAAAGAGGGCTGATCCCAGGGTGGCAAACAGGGGGGAGGTCATCAAGAGCGCGATCCCCTGCCAGATGGGGACGGGGACCGCCAGTGCCCAGAGCCAGAACTGGATGCCGGTCACCGCCAGGGCGACCCGCAGCAGGTGCAGGCGCAGCTGGTTCGTCATCAGGGACTGGCGCAGACCGTGGCGCACCAGCCAGGGCAGCAGGCAGACCAGGGCGATCAGATATTGGTGAAAGGCGACCTGGGTCGAGGGGAGGCCGAGCGTGAAGCTGACATACTGGCTCAGGCTGTTGACGGCGGCGAAGCAGAGGCCTGCCACCATCATCCAGACGGCGCCGGCAAAGGGGGAGTGCCTGCGGGAGGAGGTCATGAGATCCGGATCACGTACAAAAAGTGCGGCGGATCATAACGGCAATCGTTTGTCATGCCAAGGGTGCGGAGTTTGATGAGCCCCTCTCTGCCGAGGAAATGCACAGACATCAAATTTTTTGAATGACTTGAGCATCTATTTTCGCTATCAGGCTTTAATGCCAGTCTTTATAGTGACCTCCATCGACAGCCTGGCTGTTCAATTGACAATCAAATGGAGTTTCACCATGGCCAATATCCTCGTTCTGAAGTCCAGCATCCTGGGCCAGTATTCCCAATCCAACGCCCTGATCGACGGCTACCTGGCCGAGCGCCAGGGTGACACCATCCAGGTACGCGATCTGGCGACCCTGAACCTGCCGGTGCTGGACGGCGAGCTGGCCATGGGCCTGCGTGGTGGCGAGAACCTGAACGAGCGTCAGCAAGCGGTGCTGGCCCAGTCCGACGAGCTGGTCGCCGAGCTCAAGGCGAGCGATCTGGTGATCATCGCGGCCCCCATGTACAACTTCAACATCCCGACCCAGCTGAAAAACTGGATCGATCTGGTGGCCCGTGCCGGCGTGACCTTCCGTTACACCGAGACCGGTCCGGTCGGCCTGGTGGAGAACACCCGCGCCCTGGTGGTCAGCCCCCGTGGCGGCATGCACGTGGGCAATGCCACCGACCTGGTGACCCCCTACATGCGTACCGTGCTGGGCTTCATCGGCATCAACGAAGTGGACTTCATCTATGCCGAAGGCATGGGCATGGGGCCGGAGGCGCAAGCCAAGGGGATCGAGCAGGCCAAGGAGCAGCTGGAAACCCTGGCTTACTGATGCCACTCGGGGTCTTGGCCCCCAGTATCCTGAAACAACAACGCAGCCCTCGGGCTGCGTTGTTGTTTCAGGGCAGGCATTACGCTCTGGCGTCGTTATTCGCGCAGGAAGTGGCGACAGCCGCTGCCGACCATCAGAAAGACCGCCACCAGGGAGGCCAGCAGCAGGGTGGTGAGCCACTGCTCGGCGCTGCTGGGGACCTGGGGGAGGAAGAGGCTGATCACCAGCAATGTGCAGAGGGTGATCAGGCTGGTTGGTCGAATGAGGCGCATCATGGGTCATCCTTGGCTGCGGGTGGTGAACGAGAGGCTAACCGCGGTCTGTGACAACAAGATGTATCCATACCTCTTGCGAAGATCAACTGACCGGGTAGCCACCACCTTAGCAGCTTTTGCCGACGGAGCCAGCGGCATGGGTCGGGTTGTGATCCGGATCCCTATCTGAACTGCTTCTGATCTTCCTGATAGTGAAAATCGCCACTGGCCAGCCTGGCAACCAGGGCCTCTTGATCGAGATCCTGCGCCCGGCAAAGATCATCGAGATCCTCGTAGTGATCACGCAGCTGCATGTTGACCAGGCTCAGCAGCATGTTGACATCCATGGTGGCAAAGTTGTTCAGCTTCATGAGGGTTGCTCGTTGTCCAGCAGGTGAAGTTGTTCGATGGCATCGCTGACGCTCTGCAGGTGCAGGCGAATGCTCTGGCGCGCCTCGGCCGGCAGATAGTCGGTGAGGGTGTGCTGCCAGCTTCCCGCCTCCGTCTTGAGCTGCTGGAACAGGGTGAGCCCCGCCGGGGTGAAGGAGACCAGGCTGATGCGCTTGTCCTGCACGCTGTTCTCGGTGAACAGGATGCCTTTCTCCACCAGACGATGGATCTCGCGGGAGATCCGTACCTTGTCCATGCCGCTCGCCTCCACCAGCTCCTTCTGGCTGATGGGGTAGTGGGGGCCGAGCACCATCATCAGGCGCCACTGGGGCACGGTGAGTTGGTACCGCTGCTGATAAAACTGTTCAAAGGTATCGCGCACCATCTCAGCGGCGTGAACCAGCTGATAAGGAGGGTAGTGCGCGAGCAGCTCAATGATCTTCGACATATGACATCCTGCTGTGGCGGCTGCATCGGGTGCAGTTTCTCTTGATACTTTGGCCTTGATGATACGTAACACAGGGGCATTTGTCTGACCAGTCACCAGAAAAATGTGCGTTTGCGCACGTGTTCTGTCATCGAATCGGCAATTGGGGTCTCAACTGGCCTGCTTGCCCGCACTCTTTCGCAGCCATATCAAGGCGTTGTGGGTCAGCCAGGCCTCGCGACTCTGCAAGGCGTATAGCGCCGCCTCGTCACGGCTGCCTCCCTGCCAGCGGCGAGGCTCCTGCTTGGGCAAGCGGCGCTGGCCCAGCAAAGTGGCGGGCACATGGGGATTGATCCTCATTGCCGCCGCCAGATGAGGGCGCGCCGCCGTTTCCCCTTCGCAGACAAAGCTCATCAAGGCTTTGTTGTAGAGCAGCCAGCAGGAGGCTTCATCAAAGCGCACCAGCAGTTGTTGCAGGGCATCCCACTCCCCTTGCCAGGCATAGAGGGTGGAGAGGGGGTGGCGGCAAGCGGGCTCGTCGGCGCGGCAGAGGGCGAGCAGGGACAGGTACTCATCCCGTGCCTGCCCAAGCTGCCCAAGTCGCAGCAGGCAATCGGCTCGACCGGCCCTGGCCGCGATCAGAGGGCGTGCCTCGGGGACCTGCCAGCCATGGCCCGCGTGGGCTTGCCAGAATGCCTCATCGAACAGGAGGTTGGCATCGGCAATGATGCGCTCGAACCAGCCAAGGCGAGGGAGGGGATCGCGGCTCTCTGCCGCCAGCTCGAACCACTGCTGCCACTGGCGAGTCTGCTCGTTGTCCAGGGACGGGCTCTCTTCAGGCTCGGCCTCGTAGTGATCCTGGCCGAGCAGGAGGTTGAGGGCCGTCTTCATCTGCTGGCGTTGACGCTTGCAAAAATCGAGGAAGGGGAGCTCGCTGGCCGCAGCCTGGTGCAGCATCATGGCCATGGGCTTGTCGCGAAACAGGCAGAGCTCGGCCACCAGGCTGAAGCGATGGCGGGTCGCCGGATCGTTCAGATCGGTCGGCGCCGGCCAGCAGGCCACCCCCTGACTGAAGCCATAGCTCCATTGGCCCAGAGGATGGCGCTTGTCAAACACCTGCTCCGGGTTGTCGGTAGAGAGGCGACATTGGCTCGGCAGGGCCAGCTGCGCGTCGTCGGCCTGTGCTTCCAGCTCGGCGATCAGGTGATGCAGCGCCTCGGCACTCTTCTCGTCCAGCGCTGCATCATGAGGCAGCAGGCCGGCCAGCGGATCTTGCCAGTCGGGGGCAACGGGCCCCGTCAGACGGGCGCACAGGAAGCCGTGCAGGGCGGGGTAACTCATCTCCTGCTGGCTGTGGGTCTGGATCCATTGATTGAGATGACGGGTACGAGTGGCTGGGTTCATCGGCGCTTCCTCTGGATTTGACGGCCGCGAAGTCTACCTAAAAGTGGGGTTATTTGCAGCAAAGGGGAAACTGAATGCTGCTAATATCGTCAATCTGGCCGCCCGGGAGCGGGAAAAGAGGTCAGACACAGGGGGGAGGGGCTAGGTCCTGCTGCCGCTCTGGGGTAACATGCGCGCCTGCATGACATAAATCGGCCCCGTCCTCTCTCATCCGACGGCGGCGATGCACCTCTATATGACGGGTCTTCCATGAGATGGGCCCATCCGGATATTGAAAGAAGAGATCACCATGTTACAGATTGGCAAGATGAACACCCTGACCGTCGTCGAGATTGAGGAGCGCGGCGCCTGGCTGGCGGCGGGGGAATACGGCGAGCTGCTGCTGCCCAGGCGCCAGTTGCCGGAAGGCGTCGCCGAGGAGAGCGAGGTGTCCGTCTTCCTCTATCTGGATGCGGATTGCGAACCGGTGATCACCACCGACAAGCCCTTCGCCATGGTGGGGGACATCGTCGGTCTCAAGGTGGTCAACGCCAACAAGATTGGTGCTTTCCTCGACTGGGGCATGAAGAAGGATCTCTTCGTACCAAGCCGCGAGCAGAACAAGCCGATGCAGGTGGGCCATGTCTATCTGGTGCATCTGATGCTGGACAACGAAGGGCGCATGGTCGGCACCAGCCGTCTGGAGCGCTTCCTGCGCATCGACCCTCCTTTCAAGAGCGGTGACGAGGTGACGGTGCTGCCGGGGGAACACACCCCCCTTGGCATCAAGGCCGTGGTCAATGGCCAGTACGCCGGCATGCTGTTCAAGAACGAGGTGTTCGGCCGCGTGATGACGGGCCGACCGCTGACCGCCTGGGTCAAGCAGGTGCGCGAAGATGGCAAGCTGGACCTGACCCTGCAAAAGCCGGGACTGGCCCGGATGGATGACGCCGGTGCGCGCATCCTGCTGCGCCTGCAAAAGCAGGGGGGCAGCCTTGCGGTGGGAGACAAGAGCGATCCTGACGTCATCTACAAGATGTTCAGCATGAGCAAGGGCACCTTCAAGAAAGCGATCGGCGGCCTCTACAAGCAGGGCAAGATCGTCATCGAGGAGCACAGCATCCGCCTCGTGGGCTCCGACACGCCGGTAGGGGACGAATAAAGGTGCCGAGTCCCTGCATCGGTGACTGCCGGGCCAAAGAGGGGCTCTGCCTCGGCTGTGGCCGCACCCTGACCGAGATAGGCCAGTGGCCCGTCATGGACAGCGAGGCCCAGCTGGCCCGCATGGCCGAGCTCGATGGCTCGAAGAGCACCCATGCCTGCCCGGGCTGCGGCGAGCCAGCCTTCTGCGCCGTGTCGGCGGGGGAACCCATCGAGCGCTGCTGGTGTAACCAGCTTCCCGCGTTGCCCATGAGCGATGCCAGCGCCTGCTGGTGTCGCCGCTGTCTGGCCAAGGCCATCGCGGCACGCCCCTGACTCGGGCATCGCAAAAAACGAAAAAGGCGCCTGGGGCGCCTTTTCTTATGCCTGTTGCTGGCGGTGCCAGCGGATATGCACGTCGTGCTCGCTCTGATCCCGGGGGAACAGGAAGGTGGCGTAGATCACCTCGAATTCGTCCTGATGATCCAGCAAGCCGACCCAGACCTCGGCCCAACGTGCCATGTCCACCGGCTCGCCGAGTTCGGTTGACCAGTCGGCATTGGGCAGGGTTGCCTCCACCGCGCCACGTTGCTCGAACTCGAGGGTGATGTCGACGATTTGTTCGGGGGCCAGCATGTCGGCGGCCTGCTCCAGAAACTGATCATAGGCCCACTCGACCAGCTGATCCGGGCTACGTTGTTCCATGAAATCACTCCAGATACGTCCAGGTTCGCCACTTTAACAAGTATTGGGATGGGCAGCCAGCCCGGGGGCGGTGACGCCGTGCTGTCAAATGGCGGGATCAGGGGATAAGGTTAACAGAGCCGCCAGCAGGGGCGGCGTGACGGGGCGGCCTGGCAAGATGAAGCGACGACAGTACAGAAGGCAGATCAAGCGGCGGCGCGAAACCTGGTGGTGGCACTATCTGCCCCTTCATCGGGAAACCGTCGGCGGCCATCTGGGGCCCGCCTCTGATCCGCAGGATGGCGCTACTCTGTGCCGTGAACCCGGTTCAGGGTGACTTGCCCGAGTTGACCCATCTGACGACGGATCCAGGCCGAGCGCTGTTGCACATAGGGTGAGGGGGGCTTGACCCGATAACGCCAGGGATTGGGCAGGGCGGCGGCGAGCAGGGAGGCCTCGTAACGGGTGAGGCGTATCGCCGGTTTGCCGAAGTAGTGCCTGGCGGCCGCCTCGGCGCCATAGATGCCGGGTCCGAACTCCACGATGTTGAGATACACCTCGAGAATGCGGGACTTGTCCCAGCCCAGCTCCATCAACAGGGTGAACCAGGCCTCTATCCCCTTGCGCAGGAAGCTGCGATCGCTCCACATGAAGAGGTTCTTGGCGGTCTGCTGGCTGAGGGTGCTGGCACCGCGCACCCGCCCGCTTTGCTGGTTGTGCCTGAGGGCCGAGCTGATGGCGTCCATGTCAAAGCCGTGATGTTCGGCAAAGCGCTGATCTTCGGCGGCGATCACCGCCAGTTGCAGCTCCCGGGAAATCTGCTCAAGCGGCACCCAGTCGTGCTTCACCTCGGCCACCTTGGCAGGGGGAAACAGGGCGCGTTCGAGGCGCCAGGTCCACATGGGAGGGTCGATGAAGCGCAGCAGCGCGACCGAGACGATGGTGCTCGCAAAGGCGGCCAGCAGCAGCTTGCCGAGCCAGCCCAGCAGTCGCCGTCTGTGCGAAGGCCTCACGGGCTCGGGCCCGCCGTCCCAGTCATAGTGGCCAGGATCATCGGGATCCGGAATTATTGGGGCAGCCATTCGATGTGGCAGAACTTCTCGTCGACGCGGCGGGAGAGCAGCATGCGGGCAAACAGGTGCTCGTACTCTTCTTGTTCGTTGCCAAGGCCGACCCAGATCTCGGCATAGTCGGCGTCGCTCACCTCAAATCCCACGTCGGCCGCCCAGTCGTCGGCGGGATCGGTCTCCGCCAGCAGGCCGCGGTCGTTGAACTCCTGATTGAAGCGGACGATCTCCTGCTCGGGCAGGTTGTCGGAGGCCAGCTCCATGAAGAGTTCGAGGGCGGTGTCGAGCAGTTCCTCGACGCTGTGCATTTCGTCATTCAAAGACATAAGAGCCGTGTTCCAGATAAGGGGGGAGGGAAAGTCCGTCGGCAGCGCCTCGGGGTGCGCGGTATTCTAGCTGGCCCTGATGCCCTTGGCGAGATGCCGGGACGCCAGGCATTAAAAAACCGGATCCTGGGAAAGGATCCGGTCTTCATTGGGGGAAGGGGTCGCGCATGGTGCGTCAGCTCATCCCTTCTTCTGGTCGTCGGCAAAGGTGATGTTGAGCTCCAGCACCGACAACTCGTCACTCTTCTGATCAAGCTGGACGGTGATCTTGTCCGGGTCGATCTGCACGTATTTGCGGATCACGTCGAGGATGTCCTGCTTGAGCTGGGGCAGGTAATCCGGCCCCCCTCTGGATGAACGCTCGTGAGCCACGATGATCTGCAACCGCTCTTTGGCCAGTTGTGCGGTGTTCTGTTTCTTGTTGGAACGAAAATAATCCAATAATGACATGCTTAACTCCCGAACAGTCGGCTAAAGAAGCCCTTCTTCTCTTCTTCCAGAAAACGGAAATCCTTGGTGTCACCCAGCAGACGGGCGACGGCGTCCTCGTAGGCCTGACCGGCATCGGACTCCTTGTCCAGAATGACCGGCTCGCCGGAGTTGGAGGCGCGCAGCACCGCCTGGGACTCCGGGATCACCCCGAGCAGTTTGATGGCCAGGATCTCCTGCACGTCCTGCACGCTCAGCATGTCGCCGCGGTTGACGCGGGTCGGGCAGTAGCGGGTCAGCAGCAGGTGCTCCTTGATGGGATCCTCACCGCGCTCGGCACGGCGGGACTTGGAGGCCAGGATACCGAGGATGCGATCCGAGTCACGCACGGAAGAGACTTCCGGGTTGGTGGTGACGATGGCCTCGTCGGCGAAATAGAGCGCCATCAGGGCGCCGGATTCGATACCGGCGGGGGAGTCGCAGACGATGTAGTCAAACTGCATCTCCGCCAGCTGATCCAGGATCTTCTCCACCCCTTCACGGGTCAGGGCATCCTTGTCCCGGGTCTGGGAGGCGGGCAGGATGAACAGGTTTTCGCAACGCTTGTCCTTGATGAGGGCCTGGTTGAGGTTGGCTTCCCCGTTGATGACGTTGACGAAGTCATAGACCACGCGCCGCTCGCAACCCATGATGAGGTCCAGGTTTCTCAGACCAATGTCAAAATCGATGACCACGGTCTTGTGGCCACGCTGGGCCAGACCGGTGCTCAGTGCCGCGCTGGTTGTCGTCTTGCCAACGCCACCCTTGCCCGATGTAACGACTATGATTCGCGCCATTCTCGCTTCCTTGTAACTCTATTTGATTCGGTCTATACGAAGTTGTTCATTGTCGAGCCGGATATGGACCGGCTCTTGTATCACGCCTGCAGGCAATGCATCGCTGAGCTGGAAGGTGCCCGCGATGGAGAGCAGCTCGGCCTGCAATTGCTGGCAATAAATGCGGGCCTTGGGATTGCCCTTGGCCCCTGCGATGGCTCGGCCACGCAGGGCACCATAAACATGGATGCTGTCATCGGCGATGACTTCGGCGCCAGGGCTCACCGAGCCCAGCACCACCAGCGAGGTGCCGGCTGCATAGATCTGCTGACCGGAGCGCACCGGGCCCACGTGGACCTTGCTTGCCTCCACGGGCGCTGGCACCGGAGGAACCGGTGCGGCTTCCACTGGCTTGGGCTCAGGCACTGGCGGCGTCGGCTCAGGTTCTGCCTTGCGGCTCTTGCCTGACACCATGACGGCGAGGCCTGCCGCCTTGGCGGCCGTCTTCATCGCCTCGTCCCGCGCCCCCGTGATCCCGACCAGCACGAAGTCTTCCGACTCGACCAGCTCCCTGAGCTGTTCGAAATCGGGGATCGCCTCGAGGCGTTCCACATTGAGGACGAGGGGGGCACAATTAAAAAACTGGGGGGCCTGCGCGACCTTGGCCTCCAGCAGTTGTCGGATCCGGGCCGGATTGCCATCGCTGAGATGCAACACAGAAATAGTGAAGGTGGTCCCTTTCAATTCGTTATCGCGTTCAACCATGAATCTTCCCCGAACCGAGACGGTAATACGTTATTGTTATTCAATTCCTGATGTTATAGTTTGCCACCACCAGAGGCAATAAACCCGTCGGATTATATCAATTTCCATGTTGTGTGCAGTCTATAAAAGTCGCAAAAAAGCCGAGACCTATCTCTTTATTGAACGAAGAGAGGACTTTTCCCGCGTTCCCGAGGTGCTGATGAGTACCTTCGGGCGTCCCGAACTGGTCCTGATGACCAAACTGGACCCGGCCAAGCCCCTGGGGCTGGCCTCCACGGAGCGGGTGATGGCCGCCCTGAAGAGCCAGGGCTTTTATCTGCAGGTGCCACCGCCACCGGAAAACCTGCTGGAGCAGCACAAGGCGCAATTAAAGGACGCACGATGAGGGCGGGGCGGCTGGCACTGCTGTTGTCAGGCGCCCTGTCGGGATCGCCGGTGCAGGCCGGCCCCAATTTTGACCAGTACGTGGCGAGCCTCAAAGAGCAGGCGCTGGCGGCGGGCATGTTGCCCGAGACGGTGAGTGCGGCCTTTGCGGATGTACATCTTGTTGATGCTGCCATCAGGCACGACAAAAATCAGCCGGAATTCAAACTGACCCTGGACACATATATTCCCCGGGCGGTGCCGGAATGGAAAGTCAAGCAAGCCCAAACCTTATATCGCCAGCATTTGCCGCTGCTCACAAAAATAGGCAGGGAATATGGGGTTCAACCCCGCTTTATTGTTGCCTTGTGGGGAATTGAAACCAATTTCGGCAAAATAACCGGCCATTATCCCCTTATCTCTTCTCTCTCGACCCTGGCCTGGGACGGTCGCCGTGAAGCCTTCTTCAAAGGCGAGTTGTTCGATGCCCTGCGCATTCTGGAGCAGGGACATGTGAACCCCGCCAACTTCAAGGGATCCTGGGCGGGGGCCATGGGACAGGTGCAGTTCATGCCCTCGTCATTCCTGCAATACGCGGTGGATCAGGACGGGGACGGCAAGAAGGATCTCTGGGGCAATCTGGCGGATGTATTTGGATCGGCTGCCAATTATCTGAGCCAGAACGGCTGGCGTGAAGACCAGACCTGGGGACGGCGGGTGAGGGTGCCCGAGGCGCTCGATCCGGCGCTGCTGGGGCTTGAGATCCGCAAGCCGCTGTCGGCCTGGCAGGCGCTCGGGGTGCGGCAACTGGACGGCTCCCCCCTGCCTGCGGTCGACATGCAGGCCTCCCTCATCCGCCCCGACGATATTCACGGGCGAAGCTACCTGGCCTATGACAATTACCGGGTACTGCGTCACTGGAATCGCTCCCCCTATTTCGTGGTGGCCGTCGGTACCCTGGCCGATCGCATCGTGAAATAGCTCTCCCCCGTTCTCCTGTCACGGCGAACGGGTGGAGGTGATATGCCCGTCTCTTTTTATCCCTTGTCGGCCTCCCTTTATCCACGAACGCTGCCCTTTAAATCGCGACTAAAAAAAAAAGCGGGAATATATCCCGCTTTTTTCATGTCATCGCGACTCGGCGTTAGTCGCAGGCAACCTGCATCACCTTGATGGCCAGGCCACCGCGGGAGGTCTCGCGGTACTTGGAGTCCATGTCCTTGCCGGTGATGTACATGGTCTCGATCACCTTGTCCAGCGACACACGCGGCTTGGAGGTGCGACGCAGGGCCATGCGGGAGGCGTTGACCGCCTTCATGGCGGCGATGGCATTGCGCTCGATGCAGGGCACCTGTACCTGGCCGGCCACCGGGTCGCAGGTCAGACCCAGGTTGTGTTCCATGCCGATCTCGGCGGCTTCACAGACATGCTCGGGGCTGCCGCCCATCAGCTCGGTCAGGCCGGCGGCGGCCATGGAGCAGGAGACGCCCACTTCACCCTGGCAGCCCACTTCGGCGCCGGAGATGGACGCGTTCATCTTGTAGAGCATGCCGACGGCGGCAGCGGCCAGATAGAAGCGGGTGTACTCGTCGCGGCCCACCGGCTGGATGAACTTGTCGTAGTAGGCCAGCACGGCGGGGATGATGCCGGCGGCGCCGTTGGTCGGTGCGGTGACGACGCGGCCACCGGCGGCGTTCTCTTCACTCACCGCCAGGGCGAACATGTTGACCCAGTCCACGATGTTCATGGGATCATTGGAGAGGTTCTCGTTGGTAGTCAGCTGGCGGTAGAGCGGGGCGGCGCGGCGCGGTACGCGCAGCGGGCCGGAGAGGACGCCCTCGGTGCGGCAGCCGCGCTCGATCCCTTCCCGCATGGTGGTCCAGATCTTGCCGAGCTTCTTGTAGATCTCTTCCGGGGTGTTGAAGCACTTCTCGTTTTCCATCATCAGGGCGGAGATGGAGAGACCGCTCTGGCTGCAGTGGGCGATGAGCTCGGCGGCACTCTTGAAGGGATAGCTGACGGACATGTCGCCGCTGTCACCCTTGCCAAAGTTCTCTTCGTCGACGATGAAGCCACCGCCGATGGAGTAGTAGGTCTTGCTGTAGACGGCGTCATCTTCGATGAAGGCAGTCAGCCTCATGCCGTTTTCGTGCAGGGGCAAGGCCTCGTCATGGAAGATCATGGCGCCCTTGGGGAAGCTGACGGTGTGGCAGTGCAGGCCGATGGGCAGACGACCGGTCTGCTCCACGCGGGAGATGAATTCGGGGATGGCGTCGATGTCGACGTTCTCCGGCAGGTTGCCCGCCAGACCCATGATGATGGCGGTATCCGTGTGGTGGCCTTTGCCGGTCCAGGAGAGTGAGCCATAGACATCGACCTGGATCCGGGTGATGTCACGGATCTTGCCGCCAGCACGCAGTTCATCCACGAACTGTTTGGCTGCCTTCATGGGGCCGACAGTGTGGGAAGAGGAGGGGCCAACACCGATTTTGAAGATATCAAAAACGCTGATCATGTAACAATTACCTCAGGGTAGAAGGGGGCGCCATGCCCACTCGCAGAAAAGGGATCCATGGGACGGGTCTGTCGTCACAAAGGCCAGGGAACCGGATAACCACAGTGTAACGGTTCAATGCCTAAAAAAAGTTGAAACAGATCTATTTTTGTTGAATTCGTGGCGCGAGTATAAAATTTATTTTGATGGTTATCCATTTTGTTAAGCGCCAGACAAACGTTTTGCAAAAAAATACCCGGCGATGCCGGGTATTCGAGTGCCATATGCGGCTTTATCACAGAGGCTTAACACTCGGTGATGTTGACGGCAAGGCCGCCCCGGGCGGTCTCCTTGTACTTGGTCTTCATGTCGTTGCCGGTTTCCCACATGGTTCTGATCACCTTGTCCAGCGACACCTTGTGCTCACCGGTGCCGCGCAGGGCGAGGCGGGCGGCATTGATCGCCTTGACCGCGCCCATGGCGTTGCGCTCGATGCAGGGCACCTGCACCAGGCCACCGACGGGATCGCAGGTCAGCCCGAGATTGTGCTCCATGCCGATCTCGGCGGCGTTCTCGACGATGGCGGGGCTGGCACCCAGCAGCTCGGCCAGGGCACCAGCGGCCATGGAGCAGGCTACGCCGACCTCGCCCTGACAGCCGACCTCGGCCCCCGAGAGGGAGGCATTCTTCTTGTAGAGGATGCCGATGGCGGCGGCAGTGAGGAAGTACTGCATCAGCAGCTCGTCATCCACCTTGCGCACGAAGCGATCGTAATAGTGCAACACCGCGGGGATGATGCCCGCTGCGCCGTTGGTCGGCGCCGTCACCACGCGGCCCCCGGCGGCGTTCTCCTCGTTGACGGCCAGCGCAAAGAGATCCACCCACTCCATCACCATCAGCGGATCCTTGTTGAAATTGGTCTCGCCACAGAGCTGGCGATAGAGGGCGGGAGCCCGGCGCTTGACCTTGAGACCGCCTGGTAGCACCCCCTCGCTCTTGCAGCCACGCTCCACACACCCCTGCATCGCCTGCCAGATCTTGCGAAGCCCGGCCTTGATCTCCGCTTCCGAGCGAAACACCTTCTCGTTGGCCAGCATCAGCCCCGAGATGGAGAGGCCGCTCTCCTGGCACTGGGCCAGCAGTTCGGCGCCGCTCTCGAAGGGATAGGGGATGGGGTGGGCGGCATCGAAGCGGGCCGCCTCTTCCCGGGCGTTGGCGAAGTGACTCTCCTCGATGATGAAACCGCCCCCGATGGAGTAGTAGGTCTGCTCGAACACAAGGGTGTCACCCTCATAGGCGCGCAATGTCATGCCGTTGGAGTGGGCGGGAAGGGTCTTGCGTCGGTTGAAGAGGATGGCGCCGATGCGGGGAAATTCGCTGGGTTGCTCGCCGCCCAGGCAGAGGGTCTGGGTCTGCTCTACCTGGGCGAGGAAGGCGGGAATGGCCTCGATGTCCACGGATTCGGGTTCAAATCCGGCCAGTCCCAGGATGATGGCCTTGCCGGTGCCGTGCCCCTTGCCGGTCTGGCCCAGTGAGCCGTAGCACTCGACGACGACGCGTCCGGTACGGGAGAGGAGTGCGTTCGCTTTGAGGGTCTGGATGAAGGCGCAGGCGGCCCGCATCGGTCCCACGGTATGGGAGGAGGAGGGGCCTATCCCGATGGAAAACATGTCGAAGACACTGATCATGACGTACTCCAATTATGGATTTCGTCTAAACATTGTAAATTTTTTGTAGTCGTTGAAAAGGGGGGAGATAGCGGGGTGTGATGGCGGTAGGGAAATGGGCGCGGGAGAGACGCGCCATGGGGGAGCCGCTCGGCATCCCATGGCGCCCGTGATACATCAGTCGAGGAACTCGCACAGATAGGCGGAGGCGATCTTCACTTCCAGCTTGAAGGAGGAGTGGCCCGCCACGTCGAAGGATTCCCCCTGCTGGTAGGTGTGCCACTCATCTTCGTCGGCCAGCTGGATGGTGAGGGCGCCCTTGATCACCGTCATGCGCTCCGGGGCGGCGGTATTGAACAGGTACTCGCCCGCTTCCATCACACCAACGGTAGCTTTCTCGCCTTTTTGCTCGAAACCGATGGATTTAACATTTCCGTCAAAATACTCGTTAACTTTCAGCATCTTTTCTTCCCTGTATGCACGTTTGCAGAGCCAACGTAGCACACTGTTTTGGATGTTGTCATGGTAAAAGGAGCAAAAACAGCCGTGTCTCTTTTGAGGCTTTACTTTCTCATAAAGTTATCAATGCATTTCGTTAACGGATTCTGATGTAAAACGGGGCGCAAATATGAGATAAAGCGCACCGCCAGAGCAATGGAGAGGATTTGACGCTCTGGGTGGTCATTTACGCTGTAAAAGTGTGAGTAATTGCTAAATAAAGGAACATTCTGTGTTAACAAAAGGATTAATCAAAAACATCGGCTTCCAGGTAGTGGTGGCCATGGTGCTGGGCGCGCTGGTCGGGGCGCTCATGGGAGAGCAAGCCACGGTGTTTGCGCCGCTCGGCACCCTGTTTATCCAGCTGATCAAGATGCTAGTGATCCCGCTGGTAGCGGTGGCCATCCTGTCCGGGGCCGCCAACCTGGGGGCCAGCCCCGCTGCTGGCAAGATTGGCGTCACCACGCTCGCCTTCTTCCTCGTCACCTCCGCACTGGCGGTGTTCCTGGCGTTGGTGATGGGTCAGGTGTTCAAACCCGGTGTGGGTGTTGACTTTGGCGCCACCGCGGCCATGTTCTCCGGCGACTACGCCGACAAGGGGGCACTGCCCGATGCAGTGGCCACCCTGCTCGGCATGATCCCGACCAACGTGTTCAGCGCCTTGAACGAGGCCAACATCCTGCAGATCCTGGTGTTCTGCATGTTCCTCGGCATCGCCCTGGCCAAGCAGCCCCGCGAGCGCGCCAAGCCGCTGGTGGATGGGCTCAACACCCTGGTGGACGCCTTCGTCTGGATGATCAACAAGGTGATGCTGATCGCCCCCATCGGCGTCTTCGGCCTGATGGCCGACGCCATCGGCACCTACGGCTTCGACGTGCTGACCCTGGTGCTCAAGCTGTTCGTCGTCTATGTCGCCGCCATCCTCATCTTCGGCTTCGTGGTCTATCCGCTGCTGATCGCGTTCTTCTCCAACACGCCGGTACGCAAGTACTTCTCCGCGATGAAGAAACCGCAGATCGTGGCCTTCTCCACCGCCTCTTCCATGGCGACCCTGCCGGTCAACATGGAGACCTGCGAGCGCGATCTGAAGGTGACCAACGCCACCGCGTCCTTCGTGCTGCCGCTGGGCGCCACCATCAACATGAGCGGCAACGCCATTTATTACGGCCTGGTCGCCATCTTCTTCGCCCAGGTCTATAACATCGATCTTTCCATGGGTGCCTGGGCGGCGATCATCGTCACCTCCACCCTGGGTGCCATCGGTCAGGCCGGTGTGCCGGGCCCGAGCTTCCTGGTGGTTGCCGTGCTGCTGGCGGCCGGGATCCCCATCGAGGGTCTGCCGCTGCTGTTCGCGCTGGATCGTCTGTTCGACATGATCCGGACCGCGCTGAACATCACCGGTGATGCGGCCTGCGCCATCATCGTCGATCGCTACAGCCCGGATTACGATCCGAACCGCTGGAGCAAGGAGGCCTGATATCGGGTCATCCACCGTGCATGACAAGAGGGAGGCTTCAAGCCTCCCTCTTTCATTTGTGTCTATTTGCTGGCGGTGTTCCCCGCTCGCCTCGCCCGTCTGCGTGCCTCAGGGAGAGAGGTGTGCCAGGGCCTGGCGGCAGCGCTGTTCGGCCGCCTCCAGCTCCAGCAGGACCATCTGGATATCTTCCAGCTGTTGCTGTAGGGTCTCCCGCTTGTCGGCCACCAGCCCCAGCATGGTCTGCAACTGGGAGCGGCTGCTCTTGTCCGCATCGTAGAGATCGAACAGCTCCCGGATCTCTGCGAGGCTGAAGCCCAGACGCTTGCCACGCAGGGTCAGCTTGAGCCGCACCCTGTCCTGACGGCTGTAGATCCTGTGCTGTCCCTGGCGGGTCGGGTTGAGCAGGCCCTGATCCTCGTAGAAGCGGATGCTGCGGGTGGTCACATCGAACTCGCGAGCCAGTTCGCTGATGCTGAAGGTGCGGGTGTCGTCCCTGGATTTGGTCATGGGGCTGTCTTGGCTGCCATCTGGTTGTCAATGCAGGCTGGCACCTTACCCAAACGTCAACTTCCCCGCAAGTCTTGTTCCTGTCGCGGTCGCGGCATATGTTATCCCGATGTAACAAGGAGAGTGCTATCGATGGATATCGTGATTGTGGCGGCCAAACGTACCCCCATGGGGGCCTTCCAGGGGGCCCTGAGCGGGCTCGGTGTCCCCGAGCTTGGCGCCTGCGCCATCCGCGCCGCGCTGGCGCAGGCCGGGATGACGGGGGAGCAGGTGAATGAGGTCTATATGGGCAACGTGCTGAGCGCAGGGGTCGGCCAGGCGCCAGCCCGCCAGGCGGCGCTCAAGGGGGGGCTGCCGGACAGCGTGCCCTGCACCACCATCAACAAGGTGTGCGGCTCCGGCATGAAGGCGGTGATGCTGGCGGCGGACAGCCTGCGCCTGGGGGAGGCCGAGGTCGTGGTGGCGGGGGGCATGGAGAGCATGAGCCGCGCACCCTATCTGCTGGACAAGGCGCGCAGCGGTTTTCGCATGGGGCACCAGAGCGTGCTCGATCACATGTTCCTGGACGGTTTGCAGGATGCCTACGAAGGCCATCTGATGGGTCATTACGCCCAGTTGAGTGCCGATCGCAGCGGACTGACCCGGGCCGACATGGATGCCTTTGCCATCGCCTCCCTGGAGCGGGCGCTGACGGCGCAGCGCAGCGGTGCCTTTGCCGCGGAACTGGCTCCCGTCATGACCGCTGACCACACCCTGCTGCTGGCCGAGGATGAGCAACCGGGCAAGGCCAGGCCCGACAAGATCCCCGGCCTCAAGCCGGCCTTCAGCAAGCACGGCACCATCACGGCGGCCAATGCAAGTTCCATCTCGGACGGGGCGGCAGCTCTGGTGCTGATGCGGGGCGAGAGCGCTGCCCGGCTCGGATTGCCGGTGCTGGCCAGGGTAGTGGGTTACCAGAGTCACGCGGCCTTGCCGGCGGAGTTTACCAGTGCCCCCGTCGGCGCCATCGACAAGTTGCTGGCACGGGTGGGCTGGTCGGTGGAGGAGGTGGACCTGTTCGAGGTCAATGAGGCATTCGCCATGGTGAGCATGCTGGCCATGGCAGGGTGCGGCATCCCCCATCACAAGTTGAACGTGAACGGCGGGGCCTGTGCGCTGGGGCACCCTCTTGGCGCCAGTGGCGCCCGCATCCTGGTGACCCTGATCCATGCCCTGCGTGCCCGCGGGCTCAGACGAGGGGTGGCGAGCTTGTGCATCGGGGGAGGGGAGGCAACGGCCATCGCCATCGAGGCAGGCTGAATGCGTGGGTGAGATTGCTGCGGGTTGATGACATGACAACGTCCCTTCAAGAGGGACGTTGTCATGTCTGGCGGGAGTGGACCGGTTGCTCTTCCATGGCCTGAAGCTGCTGGTTGACCCAGGCGGTGGCGCTCAGATAGAGGTGGCTGACCTTCTCTTCGTTGAGGCCGAGCCGGACGGTGTTGGCGGCGACCCGCTGCCAGTCGGCTTTCTCGAAATCTTCACAGAACGCGAGGTAGAACCCGAGCTTGCCCTTGCGGGTGAGCAGGGCGGCACGAATGTCATCGGTCAGGGGAATGGAGCCGAGCAGCTGATCCAGCGGTTCTCCCATGAGCACGTCCAGCAGGGAGAAGAGGCCGGTGACAAAGGCTTGCTGTGCCTGCTCTGCGGGCGCATGGGTCTGGGCCAGCAGTTCGCAGAACCGGGCTCTGATGAGGGACATCTGGTGGAGTTCGGCGCTCTTTTCACTTCCCGCACTGGTGGCGGCGATCAGGGCGACGAAGCGCTTGAGCTGGGCGTGCCCCAGGGAGCTTGCGGCCTGGCGAAACGAGGCGATGGGCTGGGGGAAGCGCTTGAGGTGGTTGATGTAGCGCAGCAGCTTGAGAGAGAGGGTGAGATCCTGATTGAGCAGTTGCTCAATCTTGTCCAGATCCGGTTCGGTCTGATTGACCACCTCGAGCAACTGCATCACCACCAGTTGGGCCGGCGGTATGGTGGGCTGTTGGACCATCTGGGGGCGGCTGAAGAAAAATCCCTGGAACAGGGTAACGCCGAGCTGCTTCATCCGCTCGAACTCGGCCTGATCCTCGACTTTCTCGGCCAGATAGGTGAGGGGCAGGTGGCGATGATTCGCCATGAAGTGCTCGATGCAGGGTTGCGGCGTGCTGCGCAGGTCGAACTTGATGATATGGATGTAGGGGAGGAACCTGTCCCAGTCTGAGACCATGGTGAAGTCATCCAGCGCCAACCGATAGCCCAGCCCATAGAGCTGGATCACTTTCTCCAGCAACGCATCGTCGGGCTCGGCATCTTCCAGGATCTCGATCACCACCTTGTCACGGGGGAGGCACTCGGCCAATCCATCCAGCAACAGGGAGTGGGGGAAATTGATGTAGCAGGGGTGATCTCCGATGAGCTGATCGATGTTCTGCTGCAAGAACTGCTCGGCAACCAGCCTGGAAGTGGCCTGCTGTGCGGAGACGGAGGGAAATACATTGTCCAGGCTGTCGCGAAACAGCAGCTCATAGGCTTGGGTGTTCAACTCCCGATCCAGAATGGGCTGCCTTGCTACATAGGAATACATGCATCTCTCCACCATGGTTACAGGCTTGATTCTATGGTGAAGCGGATCACTATGCCAGTGCCGACCGGTCGGGAAGGTCAACAACTGGCATACTATTTGTCAGGAAACCCGGGGTGTCAGAACAGGTAGTTGAGCTGCAGGCCGGCGAGCCAGGCATCCCCTTCCGAGGTGCCATTGAAGGTGGAGGTGGTCTGGGGGATGCCGGGCCTGAGTTGCATGGTTTCGCTCACGTCCACCTTCTTGCCGTCGATCAGGGTCAGCCCCAGATCCAGCGAGAGGTGGCGGTCAATCTGGTAGCCCACACCGGCGCTGTACCAGACCCGATCCGAGTCGGGGATGGAGATGGTGCGGCGATCTGCCGGGACCGGGCTGCGGTCGTAGGCGATACCGGAGCGCAGTTGCCACTGGGGGGCCAGCTGGTAGGTCATCCCCAGCGCATAGCGCCAGCTGTCTTCCCAGTGCTCCTCCTTGATGTGCATGGTGCCGTGGTGGTCGAGCTCGGATTCGAGCTGCACGAACTTGCTCCAGTTGGTCCAGTTGATGCTCGAATGCAGCGCCAGGGCCGGGGTGAGCTGATGGAACAGAGCCAGCTCGGCGGTGGCGGGCAGGGGCAGATCCAGGCTGCCAGTATCGGTGAAGGGCTGGCCCTTCTGATCGATGCCGATGGCGTCACCGGAGAGGGTCAGGGTGATGTCGTGGCGATAGGAGAGACCGATGCGGGTTGCCTGCGACAACTCAAGCAGGGTGCCCAGGTTCCAGCCCATGGCCCAGCCATCCCCTTTCAGGTGCTTGGCTATCTGGTTGTTGGAGGGGAAGGTGCCACCCACTTCCCCTTCCCCCTGAATGGCGGAAAGACCTGCCCCGACGGACCAGATGTTGTTGATGCGATAGGCCAGGGAGGCCCCCAGATCCATGGTCTTGATGTCGGAGACGTTGCCGAAGTGACCGGCGTTGTAGTTGTCCGGCATCTTGACCCCGAGTCCGTAATAGGAGGTGGCGGCAAGCCCGAGGCGCCATTGCTCGTTGAGGGGCACGATGAGATAGGCGTTGGGTACCCAGGCGTCACCCGCAATGTCGTGGGCTCCGGCATCCAGACTGACCGGCCCCTGAGTGGTAGGCACCCGGGTGGTGCCCTCTATGTTGACGTCGGGGTGCACATGGATGACGCCGCCGGAGAAGGCCAGGGTATCGAATCGGGTCATGGCGGCGGCATTGCGGGAGAGCACGCTGGCATTGTCGGCGATGGCGGCTTCACCCGCGAAGGCACGCCCCATGCCGGTGGCGGATTGCTCCGCGAGCTGGAAGCCGGCAGCCTGTACCTGGCTCGACAGCAGCAAGAGGGCTATAAGGGAGGGTTTGAACGTCGGATGCATGGTCTTTCCTCGGGATGAACTGGGTGTTCATTCTGTTATTCGGTTGGGGCCGGGATTTTATATGGTATGACCAGCAAGGCAACGGGGAGAGGGGAACGTGGTGCAAAACGGGATTAAATGCTGAAAGGAATACCCATAACAGGTTGATAAAAAAAGAAAAGAGTACAGTTGTTTACTACAGCTGTGCGCTCAGATGGCGAAGTTGGATAAAAAAAGAGCGCCCAGAGGCGCTCTCGATGATGACATGAAAATCAGAATTTCATGTTGAACTGGGCGGAAGCCAGCAGGGCGTTGCCATGGGAGGTGCCCTTCCAGCGCAGCGCATCGCTGTGGTTGCGCAGGCCTTCGTTCACGTCCACTTCCTTGCCGTCCAGATAAGCCATGCCGAAGTCGAGGCTCATGTCCGGGTTGATGTGGTAGGTGGCACCGGCGCTGTACCAGATACGGTCGGAGTCAGGAATGCTCAGGCTGCGGTATTCCGGCTCGATGGGGCTGTTGTCGTAGGCGAAGCCGATACGGGCTTCCCAGGACGGGTTGACGTACCAGGTACCACCCAGGGCGTAACGGGCAGAGTCCTTGAACTTCTCGTCTTTTTGCAGGCACACGCCGCCGGCGCAGTTGCTGCTGGTGGCCTTGAGCTCCTGGAAGGCGCTCCAGTCGGTCCAGTTCACGGAGTAGTGGACAGCGAATTGCTGGTTCAGGCGGTGGTAGCCTGCGAACTCGGCCTGGGCCGGCAGATCCAGCTTCAGGTTGCCATCGACGACGCGATTGCCGGAGGTGGCGCCCTGGAAGTCGCCGTCAAAGCTCAAGTCCACCTGGGAGCGGTAGGTCAGGGCAAGACGGTTGTTGTCGTTGATCTCGTACAGGGTGCCGACGTTCCAGCCAAAGCCCCAGGTGTCGCCCTTCAGGTGAGCCAGACGGGTATCGGAGTTGGCGCCCGGAATGGCGGCGGAAAGCGCACCGGCATAACGGTTCAGCTCGGCGGCGGCGTAGACGGCATTGATGCCGGCACCGACGCTGAAGCTGGAGTTGATGCGATAGGCGATGTTGGGGTTGATGTTGAAGGTCAGCAGCTCGGTGTCACCGGCGCCGGCACCGGCCGCGAAGGTCTTGGAATATTCGGTGGAGAGGCCGTAGTTGGAGAAGAGGCCGATCCCCCAGGCCCACTGATCATTCAGGGGCTGGATGAAGTAGGTGGCCGGCACGAAGGCATCGGGGGCGATGTCGCTCTCGCTGGACGGAGCCAGCTTGGTGGGGCCGGCATAGATGTCGCCAGCCACATCCACGTCGGGCTTGATATAGGTGCCGGATACAGACAGTGCCATCTTGTCGAAGGTGGTCATGGCCGCCGGGTTGCGGGACAGCACGGCCGCGTTGTCGGCGATGGCTGCTTCACCTGCGTAGGCGCGACCCAGACCGGAGGCCGAGTGCTCGTTCAGCTGGAACGCGGCGGCGAAGGTCTGGGTGCTGGCCAGGGTCACGGCCGCAGCGATCAGGCTTTTCTTGAAAAAGGCAGTTGTCATAGTGTTCTCTCTTTGTAAGCAGATTTTCTGTCGACATCACGGCTCTTTGGCGGCTATTGACGACATGATCTGTTGTTATGTCAGCTTCTTCCCATTCATTGCTGGCGTGATTCTATGGATCTGGTAGGAGGTAAGAAATCAGACCAGTGACAGCAGAATACATAAAAGTTTCCATTGTGTTAATCATTTGTTTTAACTTGCCGTTTTATTAGGCTGATTTATCTATTATTGGATAAATAAAGCACAAATGGTGCCGTTTGCGTCATTTAAAATAAATAGTAAAAATGTGACTTCGCGCGGGCAATGGGCGGGAACATGCGGGGATGTGGGGATGAACAGGCAGACAATGAGGATGTCTGCCTGTGATGTGGCTGAGGCGGAGGACGAGTCAGCCTGGGTCAAGGTCTGTTAAATGGACCAGTGCAGGCGTGACTCAAGCTGGCGGGCAACCGGGGCGAGGGGCTCCTGCATGTCTCCGATGAGCACCATGTTGGCCCCCTTGAGCGGCAGTATCTCCCCCTTGAGGGTCCCGTCTGCAAAATCGGACTGGATCGTCAGTGGCAGATGCTTGGGGACGAGGAACAGGGTGACCGGTCCCATCTTGCCCTGGAGCACCATGTGCAGGGCCGGTCCCTGGTAGAAGGCGCAGTGGTTGACATAGGTTACCTTCATGCCCGGCATCTCGCTCAGGGTGGCACCATATTTCTCCATTTTTGCGTTGATGGTGTGCAGGCTGACCCGCTCATCCACCGCATGAATGAAGGGCTCTTCCCCATAAACGTGGGACATGGCGACCTGAGCCAGCGACAGGGTGTCCGGTGCCACAGGCCAGCTGATCCAGCGGGTGCTCATGCCGAGCAGGAAGGCGACCGAGGCTGCGATGGCCAGAGCGCGCCATTGCGTGCGTGCAGGAGTGACGGGCAGCGGGACCACCTGCTCCTCTTCGGCTGCCATCGCCTGCCTGAGCAGGATCCGCTCCGCAAGACCGGCCGGTACGTCCACTTCCAGAGTGCTGCGCACCTGGCGCTCGAGCTGCTGCATCTCGTCCAGATGCTTGCGATTGGCCGGTGACGCCTCGGCGGCTTTCAAGAAGGCGGGATCCCTGTCCGAGGGGTGAGTGATGGCCCGGCGGCGAAATTCAAGCTCATCCATTGGTGTGTCCTCTCTGTTGTTTCGCAGACTCCATGGCCTCTTTTATCTGGTTGCGAGCGCGAAACAGCCTTGTCATGACGGTGTTCTTCTTCAGGCCGAGTTGCTCGGCGATCTCCTCCCCGCTGAATCCCCCCAGAACCTGCAGCAGCAGCGGCTCCTGATACTCGGCAGGCAGGCGCGCGATGTGGCGCCTGAGCCATTCGTGCTCCATCTCCTGCTCGCTTGGCAGGACACCCTGATCCCGTAGGGGGTGCTCGTCGAGGTCGACGAGATCGAACTGCTTTCGCTCAAAGCGGCGGGCATTCTCCCGCCGCAATATGGTGATGAGCCACGCCTTGGCAGCCTTGTCGTCCAGCAGGGTATCTATCGCCTTCCAGGCGCGCAGGAAAGTCTCCTGCACCAGATCCTCGGCGATTTGCGGATCCCGGCACAGCCAGTAGGCGTAGCGGTAGATGTCCCCGTGCAGGGCGTGCACCAGGGCTTCGTACTTGGTTTGTTTGTCTGCCATCTCCCCATAGACCGGAGAAGCGCAGGGATCCTTTCCCGTGTCGGCCCTTTTTCTTCTGAAAAAACCTAACGCCATAAAGGGGTGTCCTGTTTCATGAGGGGCGCATCATGCAAGCATCCACGCCAGTATTCGAAGACCATAGGCTATCGCAAAGCTCTCCCAGGTGCACAACTCCCTGGCGAGCGCCTGTCTGGGCAGGTGTTCGCCAGGGGCGAGTACGGGGGCAAAACAGGCCCGATCCAGGTCGTCCAGCAGCGCTCCCATGGCGGGGTCGCGGTGACAGGGCAGCCTGGCCAGATGCAGACAGGGGGTGTCCCAGCGCAGGACGGCCCAGGTCAGCAGGGTTTCCCTGGCCTCGTCAGGAGAGCCCGTGGCGAGGGCCCGTTGCAGGCAATAGAAGGCGCGCCAGCGCGGCCAGCGGCGCATGAATGCCCGCAGCAGGATGGCCAGGAGCACCCAATAGAGATACTGGACCCCTGGTGCGGGGGAGGCGGGAGTGGCGCTCTCCCTTGCCGTGAACACCAGAGAATGTGCGGGCAGGCGCGCCTCCTCGATGCGGCCGCTCTGGGTGTTGAACCAGCGCAGGGTCTGGGGGGGCAGCACATAGCGCCCCACCTCGTCGGCGGTCAGGGCCTGGCGCCACTGGCGCTCGAAGCGAAGCGCCCCCTCGGCCACGAATCGCTCCTGTTGCTGCTCGCCGTCCGGCTTCATGGAGAGGCCGGCGGGCAGGGGCGGGGCCGGCAAGAGGGGCAGGCGGTTGCCATCCCCCCCTTCCATCACCAAGGTGAGGATGCGGATCACCGGCTCACCCACCCTGGCCTGGGCCGGGCTGAACTGCTGGCGCAGCACCAGGCTGCTCGCCACCGGCTCCAGGGGGGCCTTGTCCACCTTGATGAAGAGGGTCGCCGCCCTGGCGGACAGCAGATCCCCCGCGTTGCCCGGCGCGGTCGCACCGGCCGCGTCCTGGGGCGGCAACCGCCCCTGAAAGCGGGGGGATTCGACGGGATGGAGTCCGGGCCCTTTGGCCTGCAGCAGCCATTTTCTCGTGAGACGCCCGGGCAGGCCGGGGCTGGCGGGAGAGTCCCAGCGATCCTCGCCAAGGCGGCGAATGGTAAAGGCCGGGGTGATGGGCTCGCCGAGGTTGGGGGCCTCCAGGTTGGCTGGCAGCCAGAGGGTCAGCTCATAGATGAAGGGCTGGCCGGGGTAGAGATTCCCCTCATGGAGCACCCGGGCCTGCAGCTCGACCGGAGAGAATACCGGGTCTTGTGTAGGCATCAGGGTGCCGTCCAGGGAACGTGTCGGTACCGCCAGGGAGGGGGTGAGATCGGCGCCAAGGGGCAGGGAGGGCACCTGGCGCGGGCTGGTATCGAGCAGGTGCAGGGGGATCTGCCAGCGGGTCAGGCTGCGGCTCTGGGCACTGACCCGCTGGATGCTGACCCGCCCGACCGCAAACTGGCGCAGCAGCGGTTGCAGGTTGAGATCCTCATCGCGGTACATCCCGTCGGCCTCGATGATGAGCAGCCAGTCGCGCTCGCTCGCCCCCGGCAACAGCTCGGCCTCGACAGGGACGGCCTGCACCCGCATGGCGCACAGGGCGAGCAGCAGCCAGCAGCCGATCCGGGGGGAGAGCAAGCGCAGCACGAGGATCACCAGGGCTCCTCCACCTTGATCAGGGGGCGGCGCAGGGCCTCCTTGCGAAGACGCTGCTCCAGCAGCAGCACGGGGGGCGCCGGGGGGCGGGGAGCCTCTGAGGCGCGGGCGGGGTCGGGAGTGTCGGCCTGCGCCGGGGCATTTGCCGAGGGCGCCGACTGCGGCGGGTTGGCCCGCAGCAGGGCCAGGTTGTGCAAGGCATCCCTGTGCCCAGGTTCAAGGCGAAGGGCGCTCAGATAGGCCTGCTCCGCGGCGGCAAGATCCCCGAGCCAGACCAGGGCATTGCCCCTGTTGTAGTGGGCGGTGGCGCTGTTTGCCCTGCCATAGGCGGCGACGGCCCTGGCGTAATCCCCGGCTCTATACCAGGCGTTGCCTTGCCAGACCGGATCCTGGAAGGTGTTGGCCGCTTCCCGATAGTGTCCCTGGCGATAAGCCTGCCAGCCTGCTTCATCTTGTCGGGAGGCCGCCTGCAGGGAAGGGGGCGCGAAGCCAATGACGAGGATCACCAGCAGCCAGTGGGCGCCGATCCGCGCCAGCAGCGCCAGGGGGAGCAAGGTGATGAGCAGCCAGGGGCCGAGATCCCGGGATTGCCCCTGCGTCAGGGCCTGGCCCATGGGCAGGGGGGCAAAGCGGGGCTGGCCGGAATCAAGCCAGGCCAGCCTGCCTCCAGTGCTGGCGGCAAGGGTGGCCATGGCCTCCTCGTCGGGCGCAGGCAAGGTGTGGCCGATCGGGCTGCCGAGCTGCCAGCGCTCGGCAGCCACGCCGGGCAGCCGGGTCTCCTTGCCCCCGCTGGCCAGCAGGATGTCGAGCCGCGGGGCCGAGCCTGCCTTGCAGAACAGGTCGTTGAGGCAGGGCCAGAAGGCGGCGATGCGATCGCGCGCTGTCCCGGAGAGGCCGTCGGTCACGAGCAGCAGACGGGCGGACTGGCCCGGCGGGATCAGGGTGAGGGCCAGGGCAACGGCGCGCTCGGGGGCGCTGCCCTGGACAGGCATGATGGCCGGGCGCAGGTCCGGCAGCAGCAGGGCGATGGCCTGATGATCCCGGGTGGGAGGCATGGCGAGGTAGGCATCCCCGGCAAACAGGATGAGGGCGATGGGATGGGCCGCGTCCTGCCGCGCTATGTCGGCCAGCATCTCCTGCAATCCCAGTCTCACCCGGGTTGCCCGGTCCGGCGCCAGATCCTGTGCCAGCATGGAGTCGGAGAGATCCAGCAGCCAGATATCGAGGGCCGGGCTCGGCATGGAGAGACTCTGCTGGCGCAGGGCGGGGCCCGAGAGCGCCAGGATCACCGGCAGACAGGCAAGCCAGCGCCAGGGGATGGCCCGATGGCGGCTCGGCAGCAGATAGGCCTGCATGGCCGGGGAGAGCAAGCCGGGATCGCGCCGGCGCCACCCCTGCCACAGCCAGGGGAGCAGGGCCAGCAACCAGAGGGGGCGCAGCAAGGTCAGCTCCATGGTGCCACCATCATGGCCTGCCTACTCATGGGATGTCCTCCGTGACAGGGAGATGCGCCAGCGGGCTGGCCAGCAGAGCAGCAGCCAGGCCAGGGCCAGTGGCCAGGGGTAGAGCTCCTGGTGGGGCCGGGAGAGGGTCTGGGGCCGGGCGAGGGGCTCCAGGGTGTCGATGGCCTGGTTGATGGCGGCGAGATCGCCCCGGTTGCGGGCGCGAAAATAGCGGCCTCCTCCCAGTGTCGCCAACTGCTGCAACAGGGCTTCATCCAGTTCGGCACTGGGATCGGCGTCCCCTGCGGGCCCGGCGAAGGTGTCGGGGTCGGCGCCCACCCCCAGGGTATAGAGACGGATGCCGGCTTTGGCGGCGAGCCGGGCCTCGGTCAGGGGATCCGCATTGCCCGAGGTATTGCGCCCGTCCGTCACCAGCAGCAGGGCGGTGGGGCGGGTGGGGTCGGCGTGCTGGCGTGCCAGCAGGATGGCTTCCCCCAGGGCCGTGGTGCGCCCCACCAGATCGAAGTCGAGCTCCCTGGCCAGGGTGAGCAGGGCCCCGGTCTCCTGGGTGAGGGGGGAGAGCAGATAGGCGTGATCGGCAAAGACGACGAGGGCGATGCGATCCCCCGGGCGGGAGGCGACAAGGTTGCTTATCTGCTGGCGCACCGCGGCAAGCCTGTCCGTTTGCTCTCCGTCATCCAGCATGTCCTGGGTGCGCATGCTGTCGGAGAGATCCACCGCCAGGATGAGGTCCCGGCTGCTCTGGTAGTGAATGATCGGGGGCTCCTGCCACTGGGGGCGGCACAGGGCCAGTACCAGGGCACACCAGCAGATCATCATGCGCCACAAGGGCTGCCCCGCCTGGGGCTGGAGCAGGGGAAAACCTCCATGAACGAGCCGGTTTCCTCCCTTGCGCCCCTTCATGGGAGGCAGGCCGAAGCGCACCAGCAGCGGCAGGGCGAGGGCGAGGGAAAACCAGGGCCAGGCGAGGATCATCGCGTACCCTCCGGGGGAGGGGCCCCTCGCTTGCTTGCAGGGAATCGCGGCGCGCTGACGCAGCGTCGCCCCCAGGCGAGATAGGCGAGGCGCAATCTTTTGCGCTGCGCCTCATCGGGCACTCTGCCCCCATAGAGCCAGAGCGGCCACTGGGCGGCAAACCGGGAAAAATCGCTCCCCCCCTTGCTGTCCAGCCAGGCGAGCCAGGCCTCCCCTTGCAGGGGGGCCGCCTCGGGCCAGCGGGCCATGGCCGCTTCTCGCAGGACATCCTGCAGCTTGGGGACGAGATCGTCTGCCTGCCAGTCTATCCGGTGCGCCCAGCGGCGCTGGCGCAACAGGGTGAGGGCCGTCGTGGCGATCAGGCAAGCGGCGATCGCCGCGATCAGCAGCCCCCCGAGAGCCATCAGGCGAGGATCTTGTGCAGGCTCGAGAGCGGGGCCTTGGTGGATGTCGCGCAGCTCGGCACGGATGGCTTGCAAGGCCTCACTGGACGAGGGCTGGCGATATGCATCCGGTGCGGGCACGCCCTGCTCCCCCCTCAAAACAGACGGCATCCGCCCTCCTGCCACTGGCGTTGCAGGGTGGCGCCGTTGTCGAGGCGATAGAGGCGCGTCACCAGGGGCAGTAACTGCTGGCGACAGGCCTCGGCCTGTTCGTCGGCCGCCCTCTGGTAGCGGGCGCGAAAGCGGGGATCTTCTCCCGCGAGCCAACCGCTGTGTCTGCCTGCCTGCACTGCCAGTTGCCCCTGTTCGGGCAGGGCGGCTTCCAGGGGATCGCGGATCTGCCAGTAGTGGATATCGTGGCGCAGGCGAAGGCGTTGCAACTGCTGGCAGAGGGCCTGGTCCGGTACCTGGTGATGGCTTATCAGGGTCAATCTGGCCCCGTGGGGCAGGGTGAGTCGTGCCAGGGTCTGGGCCAGCGTCCAGGGTGGGGGGGCGCGATCCAGCCCTGCTTCGTAATGGCGGCAGAGCGCTTCCAGCAGAGGCATGAGAGAGCCGCGCTGGTGCTCTGTGCGGGGGGCTTCGCCCTGGCAGATCAAGGTATTGGCCTGTTTCTCCCCCTGCCAGAGCAGGGCGGCGGCCAGCTCGCAGCCAAGGCGGGCCTTGAGCTGGGCGCGGGAGCCAAAGTACATGGCGGGTGAGAGATCCAGCAGCAACCAGTGGGCCTGATCCTGCTCTTCCCCGTAGAGGCGGGTGTGGGGGCGGCCGAGGCGGGCGGTGACCCGCCAGTCGATGTGACGCACCTCGTCACCGGCCTGATAGAGGCGAAGCTCCCTGAAATGGAGCCCGGGCTGGCGCCCGATACGCCCCTGGGCCGCCTGATGAATGCGAGCACGCTCGCCCTGGCGCGTCCAGAGGCGCACCGCCAGCAGCCGCTCGAGGGTGAGGGTGATGTCGGGGTGATCCCGGGGCTCGGCGACGGGGGTCATGGCGATAGGGCTGCCTGTGGGGGCCGGCTCAGGGACATGGAATGGCATCCAGCAGCAGGGTGATGAGCGCCTCGCTATCGAGGTTGTCCGCCAGCGCCTGATAACTCGGGATGAGGCGGTGGCGCAGCACGGCTGGCGCCAGTTGCTGGATGTCTTCGGGCAGCACGAAGTCGCGCCCGGCGAGCCAGGCCCGGGCCCGTGCGGATCTTGCGAGGCCGATGCTGGCTCTGGGACTGGCCCCCACCGCGACCAGGGGGTCTAGCTCGGGGCACAGGCCGCTGCCGGGGCGGGTGGCGCACACCAGTTGCACCAGATAGTGCTCGAGGCGCCCCTGCATCTGTACCCCCTGAACGGCGGTGCGGGCTTCCATCAGGTCGGACTGGCTCAGGGTGACCGGCGGCGTCGGCAGGGCGTCGCCACGGGCGTTGAGTTGAAGGATGGCCAGCTCCATGGCGGGGCTTGGGTAATCCACCAGCAGCTTGAGCAAGAAGCGATCGAGCTGGGCCTCTGGCAGGGGATAGGTCCCTTCCTGCTCGATAGGGTTCTGGGTGGCGGCGACCATGAAGAGGGAGGGCAGGCGCCAGCTCTTCTTGCCCACGGTGATCTGGTGCTCGGCCATGGCCTCCAGCAGGGCGGACTGCACCTTGGCCGGCGCCCGGTTGATCTCGTCCGCCAGCACCAGGTGATTGAACAGGGGGCCGGGTTGAAACACGAAACTCGCATCCTGGGGATGGAAGACCTCGCTGCCGGTGAGATCGGCAGGGAGCAGATCCGGGGTGAACTGGATACGGGCAAAGCGCCCCTCCACGGCGCCGGCCAGCGCCTTGACCGCCCGGGTCTTGGCAAGACCGGGGGCCCCCTCGATCAGCACATGTCCTTCACATAACAGGGCGATCAGCAGCCCCTCGATGAGGGGGCCCTGTCCCAGTATCTGGCTGCCCAGATAGTCTCCAAGTGCTCTGAACTCGGCCGCTGCCATGCGATAAACCCGTTGTTTTTATGGAAGTTGATCTTTTTATACCCCAGTTGGCTCACAAGGGCGAGGGAGGGTGGCAAGATGGGGACAATTTAGTTTCAATCAGCCGTATGAAAGTTGTGATTGGATTGTTAAGATGTGGCGCAATGAGGTCAGACCTCTGCCTTTTTAACCCAAGGAGCCAGGATGAAACAGCCATTGAAACTGACGACTCGCCAGGGCGAACGGATAGCCGTCGTGGCGGGTCTGCGCACCCCCTTTGCCAAGCAGGCCACCGCTTTTCACGGCGTGCCTGCGGTGGATCTGGGCAAACTGGTGGTGAGCGAGATGCTCGCCCGCACCGATCTCGACCCCAAGCTCATCGACCAGCTGGTGTTCGGCCAGGTGGTGCAGATGCCGGAAGCGCCAAACATCGCCCGGGAGATCGTGCTCGGCACCGGCATGAGCGTCAGCACCGATGCCTATAGCGTGTCGCGCGCCTGCGCCACCAGTTTCCAGGCTGTGGCCAATGTCACCGAATCCATCATGGCCGGCACGGTGGACATCGCCATCGCCGGCGGTGCCGACTCCTCTTCCGTGCTGCCCATCGGGGTCAGCAAGTCTCTGGCCCGCGCCCTGGTGGATCTCAACAAGGCGCGCAACCTCCAGCAGCGTTTCAATATTCTGCGCCGTCTGCGCCTGAAGGACCTGCTGCCGGTGCCCCCGGCCGTGGCCGAGTACTCCACCGGTCTCTCCATGGGGCAGACCGCCGAGCAGATGGCCAAGACCCACCAGATCAGCCGCGAGGCGCAAGATGCGCTGGCCCACCGCTCCCACACCCTGGCGGCCGAAGCCTGGGCGCAGGGCAAATTGAGTGGCGAGGTGTTCACCGCCCACGTGCCCCCCTACAAGTCGCCGCTGGAGCGGGACAACAACATCCGTGAAAGCTCCGATCTGGCGAGTTACGCCAAGCTCAAACCGGTCTTTGACCGGGCTCATGGCTCGGTGACCGCCGCCAACGCCACTCCGCTTACCGACGGCGCCGCCGCCGTGCTGATGATGCGTGAAGGGCGGGCCCGTGAGCTGGGTCTGGAGCCGCTGGGTTACATCCGCAGCTTCGCGTTTTCCGCCATCGATGTCTGGCAGGACATGCTGATGGGCCCCTCCTATGCCACGCCGCTGGCGCTGGACCGTGCCGGCATCACCTTTGGGGATCTGACCCTCATCGACATGCACGAAGCCTTTGCCGCCCAGACGCTGGCCAACCTCAAGATGTTTGCAAGCGCCGAATTTGCCCGTGACAAGCTGGGCCGGGATCAGGCCATCGGCGAGGTGGACATGGAGAAGTTCAACGTGCTCGGTGGCTCCCTGGCCTATGGCCATCCTTTTGCCGCCACGGGGGCGCGCATGATCACCCAGACCCTGCACGAGCTGCGGCGTCGGGGTGGGGGATTGGGGCTCAACACCGCCTGTGCGGCGGGTGGGCTGGGTGTGGCCATGGTGCTGGAGGTGGAATGATGAGTGCCAAGACTTTTTCTCTGGATATTCGCAAAGACGGCATCGGCATCCTCACCATGGATGTGCCCGGTGAGAGCATGAACACCCTGAAGGCCTCCTTTGCGGACGAGATCCGCACTCTGCTGGCCGAGGTGAAAGCGAACGGGGATCTGATCGGCCTGGTGATCGCCTCCGGCAAGAAGGACTCCTTCATCGCCGGGGCCGACATCGCCATGCTGGCGGCCTGCACCAGCGCCCAGGATGCCGAAGCGCTGTCCCGGGCCGGACAGGAGGTGTTCGCCGAGATCGAAGCCCTGGGGATCCCGGTGATCGCCGCCATTCACGGCCCCTGCCTTGGCGGCGGGCTGGAGCTGGCGCTCGCCTGTCATGGCCGGGTGGTGACCGATCACGGTAAAACCGTGCTGGGCCTGCCGGAAGTGCAGCTCGGCCTGCTGCCGGGCTCCGGTGGTACCCAGCGCCTGCCGCGCCTCATCGGGGTGGCCAAGGCACTGGATCTGATGCTGACCGGCAAGCAGGTGCGGGCCAAACAGGCCAGGAAGCTCGGGCTGGTGGATGACACGGTGCCCCCGTCCATTTTGCTGGAGGCCGCCATCAAGCTTGCCAAGAAGGGCAAGCCGCGCCACCACCTGAAACGGGATCTGCAGGGCAAGGTGCTGGAGACCAATAAATTTGGTCGCAAGGTGCTGTTCGATCAGGCCCGCAAGGGGGTCAAGGCCAAGACTCGGGGCAACTACCCGGCGCCGGAGCGCATCATCGAGGTGGTGCGCATCGGCGTGGAGGAGGGGATGCAGGCCGGCCTGCTGGCCGAGGCCCGCCACTTCGGCGAGCTGGTGATGACGCCGGAATCCGCCGCCCTGCGCTCCCTCTTCTTCGCCACCACGGAGATGAAGAAAGAGGTGAGCTATCAGGGGGCCGAGCCGCGCAAGGTGGGTCATGCCGCCGTGCTGGGGGGCGGCCTGATGGGGGGCGGCATTGCCTTCGTCACCGCCACCAAGGCGGGGGTACCGGTGCGGATCAAGGATGTGGCGAGCGCCGGCATCGGCAATGCCATGCGTTACAGCTACGACCTCCTCGCCAGGAAGCTCAAGCGTCGCCAACTGCTGCGCAGCGAGCTGGAAAAACAGATGAGCCTGCTCACCGGCACCCTGGACTATTCCGGCTTCCACCGGGTGGACATGGTGGTGGAAGCGGTGTTCGAGGACATCAACCTCAAGCACCAGATGGTGCAGGACGTGGAGCGCGAGTGCGGCGAGCACACCGTGTTTGCCTCCAACACCTCCTCCCTGCCCATCCACCAGATCGCCTCGGCGGCGACGCATCCGGAGCGGGTGGTGGGGCTGCACTACTTCAGCCCGGTGGACAAGATGCCGCTGGCCGAGATCATTCCCCACGCGGGCACCAGCGCCGAGACGGTGGCCACCACCCTGGCCTTCGCCCGGGCCCAGGGCAAGACCCCCATCGTGGTGAAGGACGAGGCGGGCTTCTACGTCAACCGCATCCTGGCGCCCTACATGAACGAGGCGGCGCGCCTGGTGCTGGAAGGGGAGCCGGTGGAGGTACTGGACGGCGCTCTGCTCGACTTCGGTTTCCCGGTCGGCCCCATCACCCTGCTGGACGAGGTGGGGATCGACGTGGGAGCCAAGATTTCCCCCATCCTCGAAAAAGAGCTGGGTGGCGAGCAGTTCCAGGCGCCCAAGGCCTTTGACAAGCTGCTGGAGGACGATCGCAAGGGGCGCAAGAACGGCAAGGGCTTCTATCTCTATGGCAAGGCGGCTCCGCGCAACAAGCTCACCGGCAAGGAGGGCAAGAAGACGGTGGACGCGAGCGTCTACGACGTGCTTGGCGTCAAGCCCCAGGCCAAGCTTGCCAGGCAGGAGATCGCCGAGCGCTGCGTGCTGTTGATGCTCAACGAAGCGGCCATGGCCCTGGATGGCGGCGTGGTGGCCTCGGCCCGGGACGGCGACATCGGCGCCATTTTCGGCATCGGCTTCCCTCCCTTCCTGGGCGGTCCGTTCCGCTACATGGACAGCCTCGGCATCGACTATCTGGTGGGGCGTCTTGAGCACCATCAGAAGCGCTTTGGCGACCGCTTCGCCCCCTGTGCGCGGCTGAAAGCGATGGCGGCGGAGCAGCAGACCTTCTACTGATGGCTCTCGACGGCATGCATCGAGCGAGGCGACCCCAAGGTCGCCTCGCTTTTTGTTGGGCGTACCTTTCCGGTTTGGGGCGGGGGCGCGAAGAAAAACGGGGCGGGGAGGGGTAAAACCTTGATCTGGCGCAAACTGGTGCCCCATTTATTACTTTGGTGGCATAGGACTCAGGCGCGGGTTGAGGTCAAATAGTCTCATCAGGAACGGGGGCGACCCCGTCACGAAAGGGACACCCATTTCACTGGATGAAGGACACACTATGAGTCTGCTTGAACACACCATCTGGACTGTATTGGGGTATGGGGCCATGCCCTTTATCTTCCTGAGCGGGTTCGTGGCAGTGGCAGTGACCTGCTGCCTGCTGCTCAATGCCTTCGGGGTCAAGTCCGCCGAGAAGTGAGTCACTCTCGTTCATGCCGCCAAATGCCAGTCTCACGACTGGCATTTGTTTTTTGTGTCTTCTGAATCACTTGTCCCGCCCCTGATGGGGTAAAGGGAGCGCAAGACGGTCGAACCCGGCGGCCATTTTGATTACACTGACGCCCGGCATGTCCGCCCCCTTCTCTTTTATCAGGTATTCACGACTTCTATGGCGCTCAAGGCAACCATCTTCAAGGCCCAGATCAGCTTGTCTGACATGGATCGCAATCTCTATCAGGACTTCTCCCTCACCCTGGCCCGTCACCCCTCCGAGACCGACGAGCGCATGATGATCCGCCTCGCGGCCTTCGCCTGGCATGCCGCCGAGCGGCTGGAGTTCACCAAGGGCCTCTCCGCCGACGACGAGCCCGAGCTCTGGTGCAAGAACTATTCCGATGAGATTGAACTCTGGATTGAGCTGGGTCAGCCGGACGAGCGCCGTCTCAAGAAGGCATGCAACCGCTCTCGCCAGGTGGTGCTCTACCTCTATGGCGGCCGTGGCACCAGCGTCTGGTGGAAGCAGAACCAGGGCAAGCTCGGTCTGCACGACAACCTGAGCGTCATCGAACTCTCCGACAGCCAGACCCTGCCCCTGGCGGCCATGGTGGAGCGCACCATGCAGCTCACCTGTACCATCTCCGACGGCCAGCTCTGGGTCAGCAACGGCAGCCAGGAGGTGACGCTGGACCCCGTGGTGCTGATGGGACGCCCGGCCCGCGAACTGTAAACGGGATACCCATGTTCAGCGCCCTGCTCAATATCGTCATTCCCGTGTTTGCGGTGGTGGGCCTTGGCGCCCTCTATGGACGGTTGCGACCGGGCGGGGCCCTGGGTTATGTCAACCGGGCCAATATCGAACTCTTTACTCCGGCGCTGGTCTTCTCGGCCCTGGTGAAATACCCCCTGGATCTCGCGGCGCACTTGCCCCTTGTGGGGGCCGGTGCCCTGGTGATCCTGCTGCCCGGTTTGCTGCTCTCCCTGCTCAAACTCAAGGAGATAGAGCGGGCCGCGCTGATCCTGCCCGCCATGTTTCGCAACACCGGCAACCTCGGCATTCCGCTGATGGTGCTCGCCTTTGGCGAGCAGCAGCTCGGCGCCATCGTCATCCTCTTTGTGCTCTCCAACCTGCTCCACTTCTCGGTGGGCATGTTCATCCTCTCTGCCAGCAGCTCCCGCTGGCTCTGGCTGAGAAGCCCCGTGCTCTGGGCCGCCTTCGCCGGGCTGCTGGTGGCCAACCTGCATATCCCGCTGCCGGAATACCTGGTGACCAGCGCCGCCCTGCTCGGCCAGATAGCGGTGCCCCTGATGCTGTTTGCCTTAGGCATCCGGCTGATGGAAGGGGAGCTGGATCATCTGGGGCTGGCCATCAAGTGCAACCTGCTCTACCTGTTGGCGGGGGGCCTCTCCCTGGGGCTCGCCGTCTGGCTGCTGCCCCTCGAACCTGACTGGATACCACTCCTGATGCTGTCGGTGGCGCTGCCCCCGGCGGTATTGAATTACATCCTGTGCGAGCAGTACCAGTGTCAGCCCGACAAGGTGGCCAGTATTGTGCTCGGCGGCAATGCGCTCTCGGTGGTGGTGATCCCGCTGGCGGTCTGGTTGGCGCTGCATCTGGGGAGTTGACCCTGCTCTGTCTTCCTCTTCAAGGACGCCCGATGGCGTCCTTTTTATTGCCATCGTGCATGTCCGATGTTGCTTTGCTTATCGAGTACAGCCGAGCTTGCTCGCGTATCTGACAAGGTCTTGAAGCCGGTTTAGCCGGATAAGGCAGAGAGTGGAAGGGGGAGAAAGGGAATAAAACAGGGCGGCCTTGGCCGCCCTGTTTATTGATGGGGAGCAGGTTGAACCTGGCCATCCTTGCGCAGTTGTGTATAGAGACCAAACCCGGCCAGCAGGCCGGCGAGGGCCAGCAGCAGCCAGATGGCGGTGGTGGGGCGACTGCCTGCATCCCCCAGCATAAAGCCGATGAGCAGGTTGCCAAAGAGCGCCATGCAGCCCCCGGCGCTGGCATAGAAGCCGTAGTAGCTGCCGAGCTGCTCAGGGGGGGCGTAGCGGGGCAGTTGGGCGGCGAAGAGCGGGAAGCAGAGGATGGAGCCCAGGGAGAGCAGGGCCACCTGCGTCAACACGCCTGCCGTCGGCCAGGGGGCCAGCAGGGGCAGGGCGAGATAGCTCAGGCCCATCATGCCTATCCCCAGCCCCATGGCGAGCGGCACCCCCAGGCGGCGCTCCACCAGGCGGGAGGCCGGGAGCTGGAGCAGAACGCCGATCACCGCCGAGAGGGTGAAGACGCCGCCGAGCAGGTGGGTTGCGTCCGGCAGGCTCTGGATATGGGCGGGGAGGGCGAGATAGAGCTGGTGGAACAGGATCTGGTAGCTGCCTGCCAGCAGGGTGAACCCCATGAAGGGGCGCTGGCGCACTATCTCCCCCCATTGGCGCAAGATGGCGCCACGGGGGCTCTGGTTGCTCACCGGGCGTTTGGGCAGCACCCGGTATTGCAGCACTCCGAGCAGAGCGAAGAGGCTCGCCGCCAGGATCCCCGTCAGGGTATAGCTCTGCTGGGTCAAGGTGAGGCCGACCAGGGGGCCGAGCAGCATGCCCGCCTCGCTGGCCAGATTGTGCAGGGCGAAGGCGCGCTGACGCTGGCTCGGGTTGTGGCATTCGCTGGCAAGGTAGGCCTGGGCGCAGGGGGTGAACAGAGCCCCCGCAAAGCCGGTGAGGGCGGCGGCCAGCAGCAGGATGGGGAGGGACTCGGCCCAGCCCAGCAGCACGAAGCCCAAGGATCGTACCAGGCAGCCCCAGACGATGGCGGGATGGTAGCCGATGCGATCCCCAAGGGTGCCGCCCAGCAGGAAGAGCCCCTGCTGGCTGAAGACCCGCATCCCCATGACGAGGCCGCAGGCCCAGCCGGCCAAGCCGAGCCCGCTGCCCATGTGCTGGGCGAGGAAGGGCATCATCATGTAGAAGCCGAGGTTGAAGGCGAGCCCATTGGTGATGAGCAGGCGGGCGGCCGGGCTCATGCCCTGCCAGTCCCGCCAGTAGGAGGCGCCGTTCATGGTCGCCTCCCGCCAGCGCGTGGGGCGGTGGTCGCCGGGGTGGCGCAGCACTGTGTCATGGTGTCTTTCGCAGGGTTCTGAGGAAGGGGATGCCGTGCTGATCGTGGCTTATCTCCACCGGCACCTGGTAGAGGCGCTCGATTAGGGCCGCGTCGAGCACTTGGGCGGGGGGGCCGAAGGCCTGCAAGTCGCCCCCTGCCAGCACGATCAGCTGATCGGCAAACTGGGCGGCCAGGTTGAGGTCGTGCAGCACCACCAGGGTGATCCACTGCTGCTCCCGGGTCTGCTGGCACAGGTGCTCCATCAGCTGCATCTGGTGGTGCAGGTCCAGGGCGCTGACCGGCTCGTCCAGCATCATGATGCGGGGGTCGCGCAGCAGCACCTGGGCGAAGAGCACCATCTGCCGCTGGCCGCCGCTCAAGGAGTAGAGGGGGCGATCCGCCAGATGGGCGATGCCGAGCGCCTGCAGGGCCCGGCCGGCAGCCAGGATGTCCTCGTCCGCGAGGCGCATGGAGAGGCTGTCGAGGCGCCCCAGCACCACCACTTCGATGACGCTGAGGTCCAGCTCCAACTGGATGTTCTGGGGCATGTAGCCAAACTGCTGGCGCCACCTGGCCTGCGTCATCTGGCGGGCACTCTGGTCCCCGAGGCGAATGTCGCCACTGTCCGGGGTCAGTTCACCAAAGAGGGTGCGCATCAAGGAGGTCTTGCCGGTCCCGTTCGGGCCGATGATCACATGGACCTGACCCGGATGCAGAGTGAGGCTGAGATCCCGCAGCAAGGTCTGCTGGCCGAGGGAGAGGGAGAGTCGGGATATTTCAAGCACGTTTACGCCCCCTGCCGAGGATCAACCAGATGAAGAAGGGCACGCCAATGAGCGCGGTGACGATGCCGATGGGGAACAGGGCCCCCGGAATGATGGACTTGGAGAGCACCGAGGCCGCCGAGAGCATGCAGGCGCCGCACAGGGCGGAGAGGGGGATCAAAAAGCGCTGATCTTCCCCCACCAGCATGCGGGCGATATGGGGGGCCACCAGGCCGACGAAGCCGATCACGCCGACGAAGCTGGTGGCGGTGGCGGTGAGCAGGGCGACCAGCACCAGGGTTTTCATGCGCAGTCTGTCGACATTGACCCCGAGGCTGCGGGCGCGGGCTTCCCCGAGGCGCAGGCTGGTGAGGGCCCAGGCATCCCGGTAGATGAGCAGGGTGCAGATCAGGGTGACGACGGCGGTGATGATCAGGGAGTCCCAGGTGGTGCGCATCAGGCTGCCAAACAGCCAGAACAGGATCTGCTGGTTGAGCTCGGGGGAGGAGAGGAACTGCAGCAGGGAGAGCAGGGACTGGAACAGGAACAGCAGGGCGATGCCCGCCAGGATCAGGGTCTGGCTGCTGACATGGCGCATCATGGCCAGACCAAACAGCAGGCAGGCGGCAAACATGCACACAATGAAGGCACCGGCCGGGATGGCCACCAGGGGAGGAAGTCCGAGGCCGCCGGTGTAGAGGGCCAGCGCCGCGCCCAGGCCCGCCGCCGCCGCGAGCCCGAGGGTGTAGGGGCTGGCGAGGGGGTTGTCCAGCAGGGTCTGCATCTGCACGCCACCAAGGCCGAGAGAGGCGCCGACCACCAGAGCCATGAGGGCGATGGGCAGGCGCATGTCGTGGACGATGGTGCGGGTCATGGGATCGGCCTGGGCGGGGGAAACCAGGGCATCGATCACGTCGTGCAGGGCCAGCAGGGAGGGGCCGGTGGCGATGTCGAGCACCAGGGTAATGCACAGGACCAGGGCGAGCAGCAGGAGCCAGTGCCAGCGACGGCGCTCCCGTTGCCGCTGCCGGGCGAGGGTCTGCTGCAGGGCAGCCAAATCATTCATGATGTCAATCCTGAAACGGGCGCCGCAAGAGGCGCCCACACAATCCAAGAGGGTTGCTGAAGAGGGCGTGGCCGAGGTGGGCCACACCCGAATTGCCGGGGTTAGCTTGCGTCATCCTGCTTGATGCCCAGCATGAAGGTGCCCTGGGGACGGATGGGCAGGTAGTGCTGATAGAACGCCTGATAGGTGGCCAGGGGATCGAGATCCTGGAAGAGATCCGGATAGAGGGCCTTGGCCATGAACTCGATGAGGGCGGCATCCATGATGCTGCGGGTGGCGCCGTGATAGACCGCGTAGAGGCGACCCTGCTTCACCGCAGGCATCTCGCTCCAGCCCGGACGGGCGGCAAAGCCTTGCAGACGCTGGCGCACGGTCTCTGCCGACACATCCTGGCCCACCTGCATGGCGACAGCACTGCTCACGCTCTCGTAGCCCGCCATCAGGATCACCTCGGGCTTGCTCGCCAGCAGTTGTTCCGGGTGGATGGGGCCCCAGCGATCGACGAAGGGGGCGGCCACGTTGTCGCCACCGGCCAGCAGGGCCATGGCGCCCCACATGTCCTTGCCATAGGTGTAGCTGTACTCGGCCGGACCCTTGTCACCCAGCTCGATGTAGACCCGGGGCGGCGTGCGCTTCGCGGCGGCGATGCGGGAGGTGATGGTGTCAATCTTGGCCTTGTACTCGTCGGCCATCTTCCGGGCGCGGGCTTCCTGGCCGGTCAGCTTGCCAAGCAGCAGGGTGCTCGCCATGTGCTGTGCCAGGGTCTGGGCGTTGTAGTCGATGACCACCACCGGGATCCCTGCCTGCTCAAGGCGTGGCAGGTCGGCGGCCAGGGCCTCATATTGCCACTTCGCCAGGATCACCAGGTCGGGCTTGACCGCCAGGGTCTTCTCGATGGAGAAGCTCTGATCCTGCACGTTGCCAAGGTCGGGGACCTTGGCCAGTTGTGGCTGGCTGGCCACATAGAGCGACCAGATGGCGGGACGGGACTTCATGAACCAGCCCAGGGACATGCCCACCAGGCGTTCGGCCCCGCCTTCACCGGCCACCGCCAGGTAATCTTCGGGATAGAAACCGAGCACGATGCGGTTTGCCGGAAGGCTGAGGGAGACCTTGCGGCCCATCACATCTTCCACTTCAACGGGGGGGGCGGCCTGCGCCATCCAGCTCACCAGGACGAGCTGGCCGAGCAGCAGCAACTTTGCCAGGGGGTGACGAAAC
This sequence comes from Aeromonas sp. WP2-W18-CRE-05, assembly GCF_014168615.1. Taxonomy (NCBI): domain Bacteria; kingdom Pseudomonadati; phylum Pseudomonadota; class Gammaproteobacteria; order Aeromonadales; family Aeromonadaceae; genus Aeromonas; species Aeromonas sp. WP2-W18-CRE-05. The sequence goes on from NZ_AP021917.1 coordinate 2,470,354, forward strand.
ATCTTGTAGCACCTCGAGAATAGAGACGGTCAAAAAAGAAAGTGAGAACTATTGCCATTCGTGAGCGCAAAAGCAACAAACGTTTGTGTCATCCCCTCTCTTGTTATTTCTGTCATTACTGGAACCGGTTCCACAAGAGCACCAGGAGAGAGTCCCATCCCCCGGTTTTCTGCCTTCTCGGGCCACGCAGGGAGTGGCGCCCGGTATGGCGCCCATGGATTTGCCCATGATTCGGAGTTTGTGAGTGGCGCTGTTCACGAAATGGTACCGGGCAGAGGCCTGCGTAATGCTCACCCGTCTGCCCCGGCGCCGATGTCGCTCCCTGACGGAGGCAGCCAGCAGGGGTTGGGGGGCGACAACTTCCTGCGCAGCGATGGCAGACACTGCCCATTCGGGTATTGCCCGTCACCTTGGCGCAACATTTTGTTGTCATTGTTAGCCAGCTCGCAGCAGCCCCAGCGTCGACGGGGCAGAGTGGGCGCGCAGTTTCGGCCGGGGGCTGACATGCCTCCCGCTGATGGCTGCATCCAAGGTGCTGCGGCCCGCCTTGTGCGGGGCGCCAATAACATGATCTGCAAATAAAAAAGGAAACTGACCATGTCAGGAAGACACTCTCTGGTGGCGCTGGCCGTCGGGCTGGCGCTGGCGGGACCGGCACAGGCACAACTGCTTATCACCGAATACCTGGAAGGGTCCGGCAACAACAAGGCGGTGGAGCTGAGCAACCTCGGCAGCGACCCCGTCGATCTCTCCCAATACCGGCTGGCCCTCTACGCCAACGGCAAACCCATCAGCGAATCCCCCACCAACAGCCTGGCGCTGCAAGGCACCCTCGCCCCGGGCGCCACCTTGGTGCTGGCCAACCCCTCCGCAAATGCCGAGATCCTGGCCAAGACGACCCAGACCAGCGGCAACCTGGTGTTCAACGGTGACGACGCCCTGGTGCTCTATCGCGGCAGCGAGATAATCGACAGCGTCGGCCAGGTAGGGGTGGATCCCGGCACGGCCTGGGTGTCGGGGAGCGTCTCGACCCTGGACATGACACTGCGCCGCAAGGCCACCGTCACCATGGGCCGCACTGATGCGACGTCGCCTTTTGATCCGGCGCAGGAATACGTGGCCGCCCCGAAAGATGACGCCAGTGGCCTGGGGTGCAGTGGCGATGGTCCCTGCGATGGCACCCAGCCGCCCGCCTTCGTCTGCCCGGTGGATCAGTTGGTGCCGGTGCCCGCCATTCAGGGCCCCGGCACCAGCAGCCCCCTGGTGCCGGCCGGCAAGTTCGAATCGGAACAGGCTTACGCCACCCGCGGCGTGGTGACCCAGGTAGTGAGCGGCCTCTACAAGGGCTTCTTCATTCAGGACGAGCAGGGGGACGGGGATGCGGCTACCTCCGACGGCCTCTTCGTCTACACCACCAAGGCCAACGCTGCCGTCGTGCCGGGGGCCGAGGTGTGCGTCTCGGGCAAGGTGAAGGAGTATTTCAACCAGACCCAGATCAACGCAGACGAGCTGGTGGTGACTCGGCCCGCTGGGGCAGTGCCGGCGGCGGTGGATCTGCTGCCGGTGGCGGGCGAGAGCCTGAGCCAGCTGCTGGAGCGTCACGAGGGGATGCAGGTACGGCTGGTGCCCGGCTCCAGCCTGGTGGTGACCCGCAACTTCAGCTTCGATTACGACGGCAAGCGCAACAACCTGGTGCTCTCTTATGGCGCGCCGCTCATCAAGTCGACCCAGAAATTTGCCGCCATGAGCCAGGAGGCGAGCGACTGGGCCCTTCGCAACCAGCAGAACCAGCTGGTGGTGGAGACCGACGCCAAGGCGCCGGACGGTGTGCTGCCCTGGTTCCCCGGCTTCAACGCCGAGGACGGTTACCTGCGCATCGGCGACAAGCTCAACGGGCTGGAGGGGGCCCTCGGTTACTCCTACAACCTGTTCAGGCTGGTGGCCAGCAACCGCATCGACGCGAGCCAGATCGATCACAGCGGCTGGGATCGGGTGGAAACCCCCGAGCTCGCCGAGGCAGGGGATCTGCGGGTCGCGAGCTTCAACGTGCTCAACTTCTTCACCACTGTGGTGGGGGGGGATGCCAACCCCACCGGCAGTAACCGGGGCGCCCTCACGGTGGCGGAGTTCGAGCTGCAGCGTACCAAGATCGTCAGCGCCATCACCCGCCTCAATGCCGACGTGGTGGGGCTGATGGAGATAGAGAACAACGGCTACGGCGACAACTCCGCCATCGCCAACCTGGTGGCGGCCCTCAACGCCGCCCTGCCGGACGAGGCGGATCACTACCGCTGGATTGCCTCGCCGGATGGCAAGCCCATCGGCACCGACGCCATCACGGTGGGGCTCATCTACCGACCCGCCAGCGTGAGCCCGCAAGGGGCCGCCAGCCTTATCGCGCTGCCGGTGCAGCAGGCCGAGGCGCAGGACACCAGCGGCAAGCCGGTGACCATCAATCAGGGGATGCGCGAGTCGCTGGTGCAGCGTTTCAGCTCGCCCAAGGGGGATGCGCCGCTGACCCTGGTGGTCAACCACCTCAAGTCCAAGGGCTCCGCCTGTTTCGAGGATTACCCCGACTACGCCACTGCCGATCCGCTGGATGGCCAGGGCCACTGCAACGCGCTGCGGGTCTCCGCCGCCAAGGTGCTGGGGGAGCACCTCAAGGATCTGGCCGGGGATCTGCTGCTCATCGGTGACATGAACGCCTATGGCATGGAAGATCCCATCCGGGTGCTGACTGACTATGATCCGGCCGCCCAATCGCGCCAGATCATGAGCGCCTCCTTCACCACCCTGGCGGGCCAGCCCTTCGAGGAGAGCGGCAGCGCCCTTGGCAAGGGGTATGGGTTTGTGAACCTCAACACCCGCTTCCACGGCACCGACACCTACTCCTACAGCTACGAAGGGGAGCTCGGCAACCTGGATCACGCCCTGGCAAACCCGAGCCTCGCAGCCAAGGTGATCGGCATCGAGGATTGGCACATCAACTCCGCCGAGAGCAACTTCTTCGAGTACGGCAGCAAGTACAGCGGCCAGCTGGCGAAATCCGAGGGCCCCTTCAGCGCCTCGGATCACGATCCGGTGCTGGTAGCCATCCAGTATCCGCTGCCGCCAGCCGGGGTATTGAGCCTCGAGAGCGCAGCCGCCAGCGTGGAGGAGGGGAATACCTTGTCCCTGAGTGTCAGTCGCAGCGACGGCAGCCATGGTGAGGCCAGCGTGAGTTATCGCATCGTCCATGGCAGCGCGGACGCAAGCGACGTGGCGCCCCTCACCGGCACCCTGCACTGGGCAGCTGGCCAGAGCGAGCCCCAGACCATCAGCATCCCGGTGAAGAGCGACACCCTGCACGAGGGGGACGAGACCTTTACCCTGGAGCTGTTTGACCCGAGTGGCGCGACCCTGGGGGATCAGCACCAGACCCTGGTGACCATCAAGGACAAGCTGGCACCGTCCACCATCTCGCTGGCTCAGGCCAGTATCACGGTGAACGAGGGGCAGTGGTTTGCCGAGATCCCCCTGGTGCGCAGCGGCGATCTCAGCAAGCCGGCCCGGGCCCGGGTGGCCCTTGACGGGGTCACGGCGCGCTGGGGGCTGGATTTCCTGCCCTGGTTCGGTCAGTCGGTGAGCTGGGCCGCGGGCGAGGGGGGCAGCAAGTCGGTCAAGGTGCTTATCATCGATGACTGGTTTGTCGAGCCCACCGAGCAGTTCAGGGTGAGCCTCGATCGGGTGGAAGGGGGCCAGCCCGGCGCCCTGCAGCAGACCCGGGTCGACATCCAGGACAACGACAAATCCTGGTGGCCCTTCGGTCGCCACTGAGGATGATTGAGCAACAAGAAAGGGGCCTGCGGGCCCCTTTCTGTTGAGAACACTTTTGTTGGGAAGACCTGTTGCAGGCAGGTTGGGTTGCGAAGATGAAAAAGGCCCACCGTCGTGGTGGGCCTTCCTCATGGCAGGGCGCTCCTAACGGAGTATCAACCCTGCGCGTTGCTCAGTACCAGCTTGCCATCCTTGACCGGAATGGTGGGGCCGGGTTGCTTCTCCATGCGTACCACCCCTTCCTGGCCGGCGAGGCGGTAGGTGACGTCATAGCCGATGGTGCGGGTGCTGCTCTCCTGCACCGTCTTGCAGCGCTGCTCCGTGGTGGTGTAGGTATCACCCGCCTGCATGTTGCCCTGCACCTGATTCCCGGCATAACCCCCTGCCACGGCACCGGCGGCGGTGGCCACCTTCTTGCCGCTGCCACCACCAAACTGGTGGCCGACCACGCCGCCCAGGGCCGCGCCAACCACGGTACCCAGGATCTTGTGCTCGTCCTGCACCGGCTTGCGGTGGGTCAGGGTGACGTTGCGGCACTCCTGACGCGGCGTCTTGATGGTCTCGGTCACCGGCTTGCTGGCCAGCACCTCGGCAAACTGGGGCTCTGATGAAAACAGGGATCCGCTGGCGACCGCCGACAATGCCAGCGCAGAGGCCACACCGATCCCGACACCTGCCAACATGGATTTGTTCATCACTCTTCTCCTCGTATTCATACCCGTTGAGGGCTTGGGATCATTCTTGGCATTTTGCGCCGCAGGCTCAAGGCAAGGGCCACGGGATCGCGACAGGGGCTGACTGCGCAAAAAGTGACCGCACAAAAATAGCGTCGGCGATTGGCGACAGGGAGAGCAGGGTCGAGGGCCCCTAAGACGTTTCGCTAATACCTGGGATCTGGCCCCCTTGATACCCTTTCATCCGGTTCCAGCCGGCATCCTGGCCCCGCATCAGGGCGCAATGCCGGTCGTGGTGAACCGCGAGAGCCACCCCGTTTTGTGTCCCTGTGAGGAAGGATCCGATGACAGAGCAGAACATGTACGACGCCGGCCTTGGCAAGACGCCCGCCAATTTCGAGGCGCTGACCCCCTTGAGCTTTCTGGGGCGGGCCGCCCGGGTCTATCCCGACTATCCGGCGCTGATCCACGGGCCCCTGCGCCAGAGCTGGGCCCAGACCGAACGCCGTTGCCGCCAGCTCGCCTCGGCCCTGCGCCGTCGCGGCATTGGCGAGGGGGACACCGTCTCCATCGTCGCCCCCAATGTGCCGGCCATGTTCGAGGCGCACTTCGGGGTACCCATGAGCGGCGCCGTGCTCAACACCATCAACACCCGGCTCGATGCGGACGCCATGGCCTTCATCTTCCAGCACGCCCAGATCAAGGTGGTGCTGGTGGACCGGGAGTTCGGCGCCGTGGTGCGAAAGGCGCTCTCTCTCATTGATAGCCAGCCCCTGGTGATCGCCATCGACGATCCCCTCTACCGGGAAGGGGAGCTGGTCGGCGAGCTCGACTACGAGGGGTTCATCGCCCTGGGGGACGGGGACGAACCCGGCTGGCTGCCGGCGGACGAGTGGCAGGCCATTTCCCTCAACTACACCTCCGGCACCACGGGGAACCCCAAGGGGGTGGTCTATCACCATCGCGGCGCCCACCTCAATGCGGTCAACAATGCCCTCTCCTGGGAGCTGCCCAAGCACCCCGTCTACCTCTGGACCCTGCCGATGTTCCACTGCAACGGCTGGTGCTTCCCCTGGACCCTGGCGGCCACCGCCGGGGTGAGCGTCTGCCTGCGCCACGTGCAGGCGGCGGCCATCTACGGGGCGCTGCGCGAGCACAAGGTGAGCCATTTCTGCGCCGCTCCCATCGTGCTCAATATGCTGAACAATGCCGATCCGGTCCTCAAGCAGGGGCTCGACCACCCCGTCAAGGCGATGACGGCGGGGGCAGCGCCACCCGCCACCGTGATCGCCGGCATGGAGGCGATGGGGATCGCCGTGACCCATGTCTATGGCCTCACCGAAACCTATGGCCCCTGCGTGGTGTGCGAGCCGCAAAGACACTGGCAGGGGCAGGATGCCACCACCCTCTCCCGTCTCAAGGCGCGCCAGGGGGTGGCCTCCCCCCTGCAAGGAGAGATGCGGGTCATCAACCCCGTCAGCGGCGAGCCGGTCCCCATGGATGGCAAGACCCTGGGAGAGATAGTGCTGCGGGGCAACATCGTCATGAAGGGCTACCTCAAGAACCCGGCGGCGAGCGAGGAGGCGATGGCACAGGGATGGTTTCGAAGCGGGGATCTCGCGGTCTGGCACCCGGACGGCTATGTGGAGATCAAGGACAGATCCAAGGACATCATCATTTCCGGCGGGGAGAACATCTCTAGCCTGGAGGTGGAAGACGTGCTCTATCGCCACCCCGATGTGGAAGAAGCCGCGGTGATCGCCATGCCGGACGAGACCTGGGGGGAGGTGCCCTGCGCCTTCGTCAAGCTCAAGGAGGGGCGCGAGCTCACCCAGGCCGAGCTCATTGCGTTCTGCCGCGAGCAGATGGCCCACTTCAAGGCCCCCAAGCGCATCATCTTCACCCCGCTGCCCAAGACCTCTACCGGCAAGGTGCAAAAATTCATGCTGCGCAAGCAGTTGGCGTGACGACAAAGGCGCCGCGCCATCAACGGGCCTGCGGGCCCGTTTTGTGTTGCGCGATGCAAAGAAGCAGGGCCTCGCCGGTAGCGGTCGCCAGCCAACAAGACGTGCCTTTCGAGCCCGTCCCGGCTTACCATGGCCGCCATGTCCCGCCAGCCTGAGGATGCCTGTGAGAAAATCGGACCGACTGTTTCAACTGACCAACCTGCTGCGGGCGCATCAACCCCTGACCGCCCGGGATCTGGCGATGCGCCTGTGCGTGTCGGAGCGCACCATCTACCGCTATATCGACGATCTCTCTTTGGCGGGCATTCCCGTTTACGGGGAAGCCGGGCTGGGCTATCGGCTGAGCGAGGGGTTCGAGATGGCCCCCCTGCAGTTGAGCGCTGCCGAGCTGGAGGCCCTCATCACCGGGGTAAACCTGGTGGCGGTGCTGACGGGCAAGGGGATGGCCGATCCGGCCCGCGCCCTGCTCGCCAAGATTGAGGCGGCCCTGCCCGCCAAGGAGGCTCGGGCACCTCGCGTCCCCGTGGTGCGGGTGCCGGACTATCCCACGGCGCAGCCGGCATACGCTCGCTGGGACAGGTTGCACGACGCCATCACGGCCGGTCACTGGCTGTACATTGGCTACCGGGATGCCAGCGCCAGCAGGACGGAACGCCAGCTCTTTCCCCTCGGGCTCTTCTACTGGGGCGGATGCTGGACGCTCGGCGCCTGGTGTGCGCTGCGCCGGGCCTACCGGGATTTCAGGGTGGATCGCATCGACACCCTGGCGTCGTGCCGACCGGGAGAAGGGGCACCACCAGGCGCGACCCTGGCCGATTACCTTGCCCTGCGCCAGTCGGATGCGTTTCCCCCTGGGCGCCGTGGCGCCGAAAAAGTCATTCAGGACTGACACAAGGCTGTCAGTAGCCCTTCGTTATGCTGGGTTCTCCAGACCATCCACAACGGAGAAAACGAGATGATCATCAAGGGTGACATGCAACAGGCAGGGGGCGTCGAATTTGCCACCTTCAGGCTCAGGGAAGGGGTGACGGAGGCGGATTTGCTCGCCCTGTCACGGCGGGTCGAGTCCGAGTTTCTTGTCCAGCAATCCGGGCTCATCATGCACTGCCTGCTGCGCGGCGCCGACGGCCTCTATGCGGACGTGGTGATGGCCCCCAGCCAGTCGCTGGTGGAAGCCTACTGCCAGCAGTGGCTGCACAACGACGTGGCAGGGGAGTACCTGACCCTGCTTGACCATGACTCGGTCAACATGAGCTTCTGGACCCGTATCGGCTGAGGGCGGCGCGGGGCCTGCCATCCCCCGGCGAGGGGGCAATCATGAAATGAAACGGGCCCATAGGGCCCGTTTTGTTGAACAGAATTCAATAATTACTTGGTGTGGCGCTCATGCAGGCGCTGCACCACATCCTTCAAACCCAAGCCTTCGTTTTGCAGCAGCACGGTCAGGTGGTAGAGCAGGTCAGCGGATTCGTTGATGAGCTCTTCTCTGTCTTTCGCCATGGCGGCCAGGGCCACTTCCACCCCCTCTTCGCCCACCTTCTGGGCGATGCGCTTGGTGCCTTTGCCATAGAGGCTGGCGGTGTAGCTGGTGGCGGGATCTGCCCCTTTGCGTGATGCCAGGATCTGTTCGAGCTCGGCCAGGAAGCCGAGCGGCGGCACGGGGTGGCCGTCGAAGCAGGAGGGGTTGCCCAGATGGCAGGTGGGGCCGACCGGGTCGGCGGCAATGAGCAGGGAGTCCTGATCACAGTCGGTGGTGATGGCGACGAGCTTGAGCACATGGCCCGAGCTCTCGCCCTTGGTCCACAGGCGCTGCTTGCTGCGGCTGAAGAAGGTGACCTGGCCGGTGGTCTGGGTCTTTTCCAGCGCCTCGCGGGTCATGAAGCCCTGCATCAGCACTTCGCCGCTGAGGGAATGCTGGACGATGGCGGGGATCATGCCCTCACACTTGGCCCAGTCCAGGCGCTCGGCCAGCGGCAATGCATTGTCTACTGCTTGATTATTCACGGATGGCGACTCCTTCGTTTTTCAGCCAGCGTTTCAATTCGGGAATGGGAATGAGGCCCTTGTGGAACACGGAGGCGGCCAGCGCCCCGTCCACGTCGGCCAGGGTAAAGGCATCGCGAAAGTGCGCCATGGCCCCGGCGCCGCCGGAGGCGATGAGGGGCACCTTGCACGCGGCGCGCACCAGCTTGAGCTGCTCAAGGTCGTACCCCTGACGCATGCCGTCCTGGTTCATCACGTTGAGCACTATCTCCCCCGCGCCCCGGCGCTGCACTTCCTGTACCCACTCCAGGGTGGTCCAGGTGGTGGTGCGGGTGCGGCTCTCGTCGCCGGTAAACTGTTTGACCTGATATTGACCGAGGGCGGCATCGAAGTAGGAGTCGATACCCACCACCACGCACTGCACGCCGAAGCGCTCGGCGAGCCGGGTGATCAGGGTGGGATCGGCCAGGGCGGGGGAGTTGATGGAGACCTTGTCGGCACCGAACTCCAGGATCTGGCGGGCATCCTCCACGCTTTTGATGCCGCCGGCGACGCAGAAGGGGATGTCGATGACTTCCGCCACCCGGCTTACCCAGCTCTTGTCCACTACCCGTTCGTCGCTCGAGGCGGTGATGTCGTAGAAGACCAGCTCATCGGCGCCCTCGGCGGCGTAGCGGCGGGCGAGGTCGACAATGCCGCCCATCACCTCGTGGTTGCGAAACTGCACGCCCTTGACCACCACGCCATCTTTGACGTCGAGACAGGGGATAATACGCTTTGACAACATGCTCATTGCTCCATGTAAAGCACGGTTAAAGAAACGTCGTTCTGCCGCCGGCGTTGGCCCGGGCGGCGGACGTGAACACGGTTGGCATGCCTTGAACGGGGGCCCCTGACGGGGGAAACGACAGGCCCGGCAGGCCGTCTCGTCGCCTCTGGGCACCCCACTATATGCATGACTTTATTCAGTGATTCAACCCTTTGTCGCCCTTCACCTGCCCCGGATGGCAGGCTGGCGCCTCGGGGAGGGGAGCCCGATCGTCCGGGTGGGTCTCGTCCGTTGCCATATGCTGGCGCAGGGTGAGCAGGGCGGCATCAAAATCAAACGCCTTCAGTTGCCTGGTCAGGGTGTCGCTGCGAGACCCCAGCATGAGGCGAAGGGGGCCGGCATACTGCTCGTAGAGGGGGATCACGGCGGTGTCGCTTTGCACCAGCAGGGCTTCCATCTGGGCCAGCAGTTGCTGGCGCCACTGATCTCCCAGGGGCACCAGATCGGTGGTCGGGGCGGCGAGATCGTCCCCGAGCAGAGCGCAAAGGGCGGCGATCTCTTCATCGATGGATGACATGAGTCCGGTGGGCTCAGTGTCGCCGCCCGCGATGGCCTGCTCCAGGGCCAGGCAGTGGCGCGACAGCTCACGCGCCCCCAGGGTGCTCGCCACGCCGCGCAGGCTGTGGACCATGCGGGTCGCACCGCTGTGCTCCCCGGCTTGCAAGTGGCGGTGCAGCCGGGCCATGTCCTGGCCATGCTCATGGATGAAGTAGCGAAGCAGGGCCAGGTATTTCTCCTGATTGCCGTTGAGGGCCGCCAGCCCCTGGTCGAGATCCAGACCCGGGTGTGCCTGCAGGCGGGCAAGGGGGCCTGTCACGGGATGGCGAGTGTTGTCGTCCGGGGCAAGCTCGGGGACCTTGCCCTGGGGCAACCAGCGCTGCAGGGCGTCAAACAGCTTGGCGGGGGTGACGGGCTTGGCAATGAAATCGTTCATGCCGGCCGATGCGCTCGCCTTTCTGTCCTCCTCGAAGGCGCTGGCGGTGAGCGCCAGGATGGGCAACCTGTCCATGCCGGGCAGGGCCCGGATGGCGCGGGTGGCGCTGTAGCCATCCATCACCGGCATCTGTATGTCCATCAGGATGAGGTCGAAGGGGTGCTGGCTGACGAGGGCCAGGGCCTCCTGGCCGTTGACGGCCGTCTCGATGACGAGGCCGCTGTGGCACAGGAGCTCGAGCACCACTTCCCGGTTGATGGCGTTGTCTTCCACCAGCAGGACTCGGGCGTGGCGAGGGAAGCTGAAGGCCTGTTGGTTCCCTTGCTCGGACGGGGTCCGGGAAGGGGCGTCCTCCTTTGCCTTGAACAGCCTGGCGGTAAACCAGAAGCAGCTTCCCTGGCCTGGCTCGCTGGTGACTCCAACCTCACCCCCCATCAGGGCGGCGATCCGGCTGGTGATTGCAAGGCCAAGGCCAGTGCCGCCATATCTGCGAGTGGTGGAGACATCCGCCTGTTCGAACGCCTGGAACAGCTTCTCGCGCTGCGCAGGGGTGATGCCGATGCCGGTGTCTTCCACCTCGAAGCGCAGCAGGTAGCCGGTGGTGAGGGGGCGGGCCAGCCTGACGCGCAGGGTGACGGTTCCCTGCTCGGTGAACTTGATGGCGTTGGTCGCATAGTTGAGCAGGGCCTGGCGCAGGCGGGTGATGTCGCCGTGCACCCAGGCGGGGGTATCGCCGATGTCCGTCACTATGGTGAGCCCCTTGGCCCTGGCCTGGTCGCTCATCAGGGTGCGGACGTTGTCCAGCATGGCGGTGAGGGAGAAATCGGTCAGATCCAGCGTCATCTTGCCCGCATCTATCTTGGAGAGATCCAGGATGTCGTTGAGGATGCTGAGCAGGTGCTGGGCGGCAGTGTCTATCTTGGTCAGCCGTTCGAGGTCGGTGGGATCCCGGGTGTCGCGCTTGAGCAGATAGGTGAGCCCCAGGATGGCATTCATGGGGGTGCGGATCTCGTGGCTCATGTTGGCAAGGAAGGCGCTCTTGGCGTGGTTGGCACTTTCGGCCCGCTGGTGGGCCTGGGCCAGCTGCCGGGTGCGCTCGTTGACCATCTCCTCCAGGTGGTAGCGATACTGGTCCAGCTCCTCGCCGAGCTGCTTCTTCTCGGTGATGTCGGCCTGGACCGTGACGTAGTGGGTGATTTCGCCGCTCTCCTGGCGGATCGGCGACACCGTGGCCAGCACCTGGTAGTGGGAGCCATCCTTGCGCTGGTTGATGAATTCGCCATGCCAGCGCTGGCCGTGGTTGATGGCATCCCACAGGGCGACATAGCTGGCATCCGGGGTGAGGCCAGAGCGCAGCAGGGACGGGGTCCGGCCTATCACCTCATGCTGCTGGTAACCGCTGGCGGCGAGGAAGGCGGGGTTGACGTACTCGATGCGCGCCAGGGTGTCGGTGATGAAGACGCCGTCAGGGCTCTGTTCGAGGGCCAGGGACAACTGGCGCAACTGCTGCTCGGCCAGCTTGCTCTGGGTGATGTCCAGATGGATGCCAAGGAGGCGCACGGGCTGCTGCTGGGCGTCCCGGTAGACGCTCCCTTTGCTCACCAGCCAGCGGATGCCGCCATCTGGCAGCAGGATCCTGAACTCCAGCTCGACGGGGGCGCCGCTGACCGCCCGCTCCGCCAGCAACTGCTCGATGCGGGGCCTGTCATCCGGATGCAGGCAGGCATGCCAGGCGGCCAGCTCGCCGAGCGCCTCGGCACTGCGGCCATAGAGGCGGGCGCATTCCGGCGAGAAGAAGAGACGGTTGCTGACCATGTCCCATTCCCAGATGCCGACATGGGCCCCTTCCTGGGCCATCAGCAGGCGCTGTTCGCTCTCGCGCAGGGCGCTGCTGACGGTTTCGGCGCGTACCCGTGCACTGATGGCGTCGTCCATCAGGTTCAGGGCTGCGAGGCGAGCACGACGCTGGGTATCGAGCGCCATCTGCTGATTGTGTTGCAGGCGCTGCTCCGCGAGCTTGCGCTCCGTGATGTCCTGCACGGTGCCGTAGAGCTCGAGTATGGTGCCATCCCTGTCCCTGAGCGCCGCCCCGCGGGCAATGACCCAGGCGGTCTCCCCCTGCTCCGTGATCACTTCGGCATCGCACTCGTAGGGCTGCCCGTCCAGCCTGCAGCGCTCGACGGCCTGGGCCACCGTGTGCCACCCCTCCTGGGTGAAGTATTTTCTGACCTCGGGATAGACGGCGGGGGGGAGGGCGGGATCCCGGCCATAGATGCGATAGATCTCCGGTGACCAGAAGTGGCTGTCATCGGCCACGCGCCAGCGCCAGTTCCCTATCTTGGCGAGACGCTGGGACTCGCGCAGTATGGCTTCGTTGCGGCGCAGCGCCTCCTCGGTCTCCTTGTTCTGCCGGTTGTCCTCGATGATGGAGATGAAGTAGTCGGGATTGCCTTCGGCGTCGCGCACCAGGGCCACCGTCAGGGTGGTCCAGATGATCTCGCCTCCCTTGTGCAGGTAGCGCTTCTCCAGGGTGTAGTGGGGGATGGTCCCCGCCAGCACCCGGGCCACGTGGGCCTCATCGAGGTAGAGATCGTCCGGGTGGGTCAACTGCTGGAACGTCATCCCGGTGAGCTCGTCGGCCCGGTAGCCCAGGATGTGGCACAGTCGCTGATTGACACGCAGCCAGTGTCCATCGGGTGAGACCAGGGCGATGCCGACCGCCGCCTGTTCGAAGGTGACCTGGAAGCGGTTCTCGCTCTGCTGCAACTGGTTCTGGGTGTTCATCAGCTCCTGCCAGCGCAGGACCTCTCTGGCCCGGGCGCGATGAAAGGCGGCACTGAGCACGCTGATGAGCAGACCGTTGGCGATGAGCAGGCACCATTGCACCAGATCCTGGCCAGCCTCGACACTCAGTGAATAAATGGGGGGGAGCATGAAATAGCTGGTGACCAGGGCAGTGATCAGGGTGCAGAGCAGACCTGGCAACAAGCCCCCCAACAGGGCGCAAACGATGATGGGCAACATGAAGAGAACCAGCAGCGGTCGCTCGCCAAAGGCAATGGGCAGCTGGACCCGGATTTGCAACATCAGAACGGGCAGCAGCACGGCCAGCAGGGAGATCCCCCAGCGCTGGGTGGAGGGACGCACATGCCACAGGGGTGACCAGCTCATCATGGGAGATCCTCCGGTGGCATGGGGGCCTGGGGATAGGGGGGCGGCACTCCGAGCTGACGGGAGAGCCCGTTGATCTGGTGCTTGAGGGCCAGCATGGCGAGCTCCCTGTCCACCATCACCTTGTTGAACCGCTCCAGCTCATGGTTCTGCTGGCGCAGCTCGCTGGCCTGGCGGGTCAGGGCCTGTTCAACCTGCTCCCGTTCGGTGACATCGAGCAGAATGCCGATGATGGCGGGCTGGCCGAGGTAGTCGACGCGCCGCCCGTACAGCTCGACCTCCAGGGACTCCCCGTGCTGATGCAGGGCACTGAAGCGGGTGTGGATATCGCGCGCGTCCTGCTCGCACGCGCGCACCAGCTCGGCGACCCTGGTGCTGTCCTTGGGAGCGGCCAGGGCGTGCAACTGGCCAACGGCGATCAGCGCCCCCGGGGTGTCATAGCCAAACAGTCGGGCAAAACAGGGGTTGATGTAGCAGAGCCGACCCTGCTGGATGATGTAGATCCCGGCAAGGGATTGCTCCACCAGTGCACGGAACAGTCCCTCGCGCTCTCGCAAGTCGGCCTCGGCCCGTTTGAAGTCCGTGATGTCCCGAGAGATGCCGAAGATCCCGATCACCTGCCCCTCGCTGTCTTGCAAGGGACCCTTGGTTGCGAGAAACACATGCTCGCCATCGGGCAGGGTCAGGTACTCCTCCTCGGTCTGCACCCGGTTGCGCTCTATGACCTGGCGCCCGGATGCCATCAGCATCTGCGCCTGCTGCGGCGGGAAGAGCGTCAGATCATCCTGGTCCAGCACCTCGTCAACCGGCTTGCCGACAAACTGGCTGGCGGCCCGGTTGAAGAGGATGTATCTGCCCTCCTTGTTCTTGGCGAAGATGGCGTCTTCCGAGCTGTCGGCGATGGCGGAGAGCAGTTGCAACGCCTCCAGCCGCTGGGACTGGGAGTGCTGGAGCTGCTCGGCCATCTGCAGCCGGGTGTGCTGGCGCAGCAGGATGATGCCGGCGTTGGTGACAAAGAGCACCAGCAGGCCGATGAGACCGATCCAGACGCTCTCCTTGAAGGTGGCCTGGTAGAGTTCCGCCTTGTCGATCTTGGCCAGCAGGTACCAGTCCGTGTTCATGACCGGATAGACAACCCCGAAGACCTCGCTGCCCCGGTAATCCTGGCCATAGAGTACCTGGGGCGTGCCGCGTTCGGCGAGCCGCAAATACTGGGCTGCCAGCAGGGTGGGGTGGGTGACGGGATAGTGCAGGGTGAGAGCCGGTTCCGGGCGATAGCGCAGGCTACTCAGATAGTGCACCTGATCCCCTTGCTGGCGAAACAGAATGGCTTCTCCGCTGCTGTCTGGGACGGGCCAGGACCCCAGGATCTGATCGAGCCAGCGATTTGCGCTTATCTGCATCACCAGCACGGGGGCAGGTCCTGCAACGACCTCCAGATTGACCAGAAAGTCCAGCCTGGCGTGACCGCGATCATCGAGATAGGGACCAAGACGCATGACGTTGCCCTGCTCGAGCCGTGGCAGGGCGTCACGCAACGTGGCATTCATGGTGTCGCCACCCGGGGTATGCCACAGGGGCTGTCCGGCAGGATTGAACACGGCCGCACCGTGAAATCCGCGTACCGAGATGAATTCGAGCAGCCTTGCCAGTGGTGGGGTGATCGCTTCGGGTGAGGATGGTGCTTGTCCGGGACGATAGAAATCAGTACTGCCCAGACCCTTTATGAGCTGGTGAATATCCTCCTCGTGGGTACCGAGCCACTCGGTGACGCGCTGGCTCTTGAGATCGGCGATGGCTTCGAGACGAGCCACCTCCTTGTTGCGTGCCAGTTCGATGTTGCGGGCGATGGCCATGGCGGTCAGGGCCAGAATGAGCCCGTTGAGCAACAGGAAGGGGATCCATTGACGCCGCGTAAAGACAGGTGTGCTGCCGGTGGTGTCAATGCGACGACGCAGCATGGCATAGAGCATGAGGGCCGTGATGAGGATGAAGAGCCAGCCCTTGATGGTGCTTGCCATGGCGAACTGGGCAGGGGTGCTGAACAGCCACTCCACCGCCTTGTCGGAGAGCAGGATCCACAGGCTTGCCACGGCGGCATAGGTGAGCACGACGTTGAGCACATGTGCCCGGGTCAGGGGAGCCTCAGCCATCCACGGCCTCGCTGCCATCCTGGTAGCGTTCGGCAATGGTGACGAACGCGTCGAAATGGCGATCGAAGGCGGTCACGACATCGGGATCGAAATGGTGGCCACTGCCGGAGAGGATGAGGGCGCGAGCCTCGTCGTAGCTCATGGCCGGCTTGTAGACCCTGGCGCAGATGAGGGCGTCAAACACGTCTGCCAGCGCCATCAGGCGGGCCGAGAGGGGGATGGCGTCCCCTTGCAAGCCGTCCGGGTAGCCGCTGCCATCCCACTTCTCGTGGTGCCAGTGGGCGATCTCCTTGGCCAGGGTGAGGAAGGCCAGGGGCTGCTCCATGTCCTGTTCGGCCTCCTCGATGGCATCGCTGCCGAGCTTGGCGTGGGTGCGCATGATCTGCCACTCCTCCGGGGTCAGCTTGCCCGGCTTGAGCAGGATGTGGTCGGGAATGCCCACCTTGCCAATATCATGAAACGGTGCGGAGCGGCTCAGCAGGTCGATGTAACCCGGGGTCAGGGTATCGGCGAAACGGGGGTGATCAGCCAGAGCGCTTGCCAGCAGACGCACATAGCCCTGGGTGCGCAGGATATGGTTGCCGGTTTCGGGGTCGCGGATCTCCGCCAGATGAGCGAGAGCGCGGATGGAGACCTGCTGGATCAGGTCGTTTTCCGCCATTCGCCGCGCGACCTCGGCTTCCAGCGCCGCATTCTGGTTTTGCAGACCGTCACGGGCCTGCTTGGCCTCCAGCTGGGTACGCACCCGGGCCTGAACGACCACCGGCTTGATGGGCTTGGTGATGTAATCGGCGGCGCCGAGGGAGAGGCCGAACTCCTCGCTCTGGGGGTCGGCGAGGGCGGTGAGCAGAACGACGGGAATACGGCTGCTGATCGGGGACTGACGCAATTGCCTGAGCACTTCATAACCATCCATGCCGGGCATCATCACATCCAGCAGGATGAGGTCAGGCTTTGGATCCGCGCTGACGATGCGCAGGCATTTTTCCCCGCTCTGCGCAGCCAGCACGCGGTAATGAGGCGAAAGCAATTCGGTCAGTACCATCAGATTTTCGGGTGAGTCGTCGACGATCAGGATGGTGGCGTTGTGAGGTGTCAACATATGTCTTCCATGACGCTATCCCTGTGAGGTCGAGTATAGAGCCAATTGCTGCCAAATCATAAGGTTCGCCCCCATCGGGGAGAAAGAGGCCTGCCCGGATGGGCAGGCTGTCTGATGCCGGAAAGGGGCGCGTCACGCAGCGCGGCCGTCACCCCAGCAGCGAATGGCTTCTGCCACGTCAAACTTGCCCTCCAGCAGGGCACGGCCGAGGATGATCCCCTTGACGCCGGTTCCCTTGAGCGCCTCGATATCCGCCAGACCGCCGATACCGCCGGAGGCCTGGAAGCCGACGCTCGGGTAGCGGGCACAGAGATCCCGGTAGAGTTCGACGTTGGTGCCCGCCAGGGTACCGTCCCGGCTGATGTCGGTGCAGAGCACGTGTCTGAGCCCGGCGGGGAGGAAGCGCTCGATCAGCGCCTCGATGGAGATGCCGCTGTTCTCCTGCCAGCCAGCCACCGCGATGTGGCGGTTACCCTGTTCATCGATGTTGACATCCAGGGCCAGCACGATGCGCTCGGGGCCATATTTCTCCATCCAGCTGGCCACCAGATCCGGGGATTTGACGGCGGTGGAACCGATCACCACCCGGCTGGCGCCGGCCGCCAGCAAGTCGGCCACGTCCTGTTCGCTGCGCACGCCGCCGCCGACCTGCACCGGTGCCTCGGTGGCGGACAGCAGCTGGGCGATGAGGGCCAACTGGCGGGCCTTGGCATCTTTGGCGCCGTCCAGATCCACCAGGTGCAACTGCGCCGCCCCCTGGCTGACATAGTCATCGAAGCGGGCCTGCGGATTGTCGCTGTAGGCGGTTTTCTGGCCGTAGTCGCCCTGGTAGAGGCGCACGACCTGACCGTTGATAAGGTCGATTGCGGGAATAATCATGCCTGTCATAGCTCCAGAAAGTTTTGCAGTAGGCGGGCACCGGCCGGGCCGGATCGCTCCGGGTGGAATTGGGCGCCAAAGAAGTTGTCCCGCCCGACGATGGCGGTAAAGGGCAGGCCGTAGTCGCAGGTCGCCAGGGTCGCGTCGGTCACCTCCAGCGCATAGGAGTGGACAAAGTAGAAGTAGCTGCCGCTGGGAATGCCTTTGAGTAGCGGGTGGGTCTCGTCGTGCTCAATCTGGTTCCAGCCCATGTGGGGCAGGCGCAGGTTGCCTACCTCCATCAGGCGGATCCTGCCAGGCACGATGCCGAGGCAGTCGATGAGTGCTCCTTCGCTGCCATCGGCGCTCATGTTCTCTTCCGAGGCCTGTGCCAGCATCTGCATGCCGAGGCAAAAACCGAGCAACGGCTGCTTGGCGGCGCGAATGAGGGGCACCAGTTCCCGCTCATTGAGGTTCTTCATGGCGGCGATGGCGGTGCCGACGCCGGGCAGGATCAGCTTGTCCGCCTGCTCGATGTCGGCGGCCTTGCAGCTCACCCTGGGTTGCACGCCGAGGCGCTCGAACGCCATGCGCACCGAGGCGAGGTTCGCGCAGCCGGTGTCGATGATGACCAGGTTCTGTTTCCCCATCACAGCACCCCCTTGCTGGAGGGAAGCTCGCTCCCTTCCACGCGAATGGCCTGGCGCAGGGCGCGGCCAAAGCCTTTGAACAGCGCCTCCACCTGGTGGTGGGTGTTGCCGCTGCCCACCTTCATCTGCAAGGTGATGGCCATGGCGTCAGAGAGGGAGCGGAAGAAGTGGGGCACCATCTCGGTGGCCATCTCTCCCACGCTGTCGCGACCAAAGCCGCTCGGGCAGTCGAACACGAAGTAGGGGCGGCCGCTCAGATCCAGCGCCGTGGCCACGTCCAGCTCGGTCAGCGAGGTGTTGTCAGCCTCCTGGCGGGGACGCCCGTCGATCACCGCCTGCACCTCGTCCATCGCCAGCACGAAGCCGAAGCGGCCGATGCCGCGCTTGTTGCCAAGGGCCTGGCGCAGGGCTTGACCCAGCGCCAATCCCACATCTTCCACCGTGTGGTGATCGTCGATGTGCAGATCGCCGCTCACTTTGAGCTTGAGGCGAAAGCCCGCGTGGGTCGCTATCTGATCCAGCATGTGATCGAAGAAGCCGATGCCGGTGGCGATCTGGTTGCCACCGCTCTTGTCGAGATCCACCGCCACCTGGATGCGGGTCTCCTTGGTGTAGCGCTCCACCTCGGCCACGCGCCCCTTGGAGAGCTGCTGATCACGAATGGCAGTCCAGCCGTGATCTTGCGGGTGGTAGCGTATGCCGCGGATGCCCATGTTCTCGGCAAGCTGGATGTCGGTCTGTCTGTCGCCAATCACGAAGGAGTTGGCAAAGTCGATGCGGCCCGAGGCGAGATACTCCTTCACCAGCCCAAGGTGAGGCTTGCGGCAGCTGCAACCGTCGGTGGGGAAGTGGGGACAGATCAGCACTTGCTCCCAGGTGACGCCCTGGGATTCGAAGAGGTGCATCATCAGGTCGTGAGGCGGCTGGAAGTGTTCAAGGGGCAGGCTGGCGGTGCCGAGCCCATCCTGGTTGGTCACCATCACCAGCACGTAGCCGGCGGCCTGGAGCTCACGCAGCACAGGTATCACCATGGGCTCGAAGCGCAGCTTCGCAAGGCTGTCCACCTGCTTGTCGGTGACCGGCTCCTCGATCAGGGTGCCGTCACGGTCGATAAACAAAAACGGGGTTTTCATCGCTACATCCTTGCTTGTCTTACAGAGAGGGTGGGGGCAGGTCACGCAGCACGGCGAGCACGGCGTCCATTTCGCCCTGATAGCCGATGGTGATGCGGATGCTGTTGTCAAGGCCAGGCTTGCTGGAGAAATCACGCAAGATGATGCCGGCGGCCTTCATGGCGGCGAACACGGCGGCGCCATCTTTGAAGCGCACCAGCACGAAGTTGCCCTTGTCCTCGAACACTTCCTTGACGCAGGACAGACGAAGCAGCTCCGCCTTGATGAGCGCCTTTTGCTTGTTGAGTTCCAGCACCCGCTCCTGCATCAATTCCAGCCCCATGGGAGAGAGCGCCTGGGCGGCAATCTGGGCGATGGGGTCGGGAATGGGGTAAGGCGCGATCACCTTGGCCAGCATGGCAATCACCTCGGGATCCCCCAAAGTAAAGCCGCAGCGGATCCCCGCCAGGGCGAAGGCCTTGGAGAGGGTACGGGTCACCACCAGGTTCGGGTATTGGGCGAGCAGGTCCACCACGGAGGCCTCCGGGCAGAACTCGATGTAGGCCTCGTCCACGACGATGATGGCGCGGTCCCGGGCCTTCTCCAGCAGGGCGACGAGTCCCTTGCGGCCCACCAGATCCCCGGTGGGATTGTTGGGGGAGCAGAGGAACACCAGCTTCACGTCAGAGAGGCGATCGGCGATGGCGGGCCAGTCCGGCTGACGGCTGGCGGTCAATGGCTGCTCGACAATCCCCACGCCACAGGTCTCGGCGCTGATGGCGTACATGCCGTAGGTGGGGGGGCAGATGAGGATCTGATCTTCCCCTGCCTCGCAGAAGGTGCGGATCAGCAGCTCGATGGCCTCGTCGGCACCACGGCTCACCAGCACCTGATCCGGATTGATCCCGGCGTAGGCGGCATAGCCGTTCACCACCTCGGCCGGCT
Source organism: Aeromonas sp. WP2-W18-CRE-05 (assembly GCF_014168615.1). Lineage (NCBI taxonomy): Bacteria > Pseudomonadati > Pseudomonadota > Gammaproteobacteria > Aeromonadales > Aeromonadaceae > Aeromonas > Aeromonas sp. WP2-W18-CRE-05. The sequence continues at coordinate 2,490,548 of NZ_AP021917.1, forward strand.
GGCACTCGGGATAGCGGTTGAGGCGGCTCCCCTCGACGGTGAAGGGATAGGCCAGGGGGGCCTCGTTGGCATTGAGCCAGACGTGGCCCTGGCCGCCGATGCGGCGCGCGGACTGGTAGGGAGTGAGAGCCCGCACGACGCGACGGGCCAGATTGACGATGCTCATGACAAATCCTTCTGCTGTGCTGTTTGTTGGGGCTCGGCGGCCAGGGCGTTCAACCTGAGGGTGACGGCATGCTTGTGGGCATCGAGTCCCTCGGCCTGGGCGATGCGCTGGACGATGGGGCCAAGGCCGCGAATGCCGTCTGCAGTGAGCTCTTGAACCGTGTAGCGGCGCTGATAGTCGGCAAGCCCCAGGCTCGAGCAGGTGCGGGCATAGCCGTAGGTGGGCAGGGTGTGGTTGGTGCCGCTGGCGTAATCACCGACCGACTCCGGTGTCCATGCCCCGAGGAAGATGGAGCCCGCGTTCTCGAGCTTGTCCAGCAGATCCCGGGGTGCCCGGGTCTGCACGATGAGGTGTTCCGGGGCATAGGCGTTGGAGATGGCGCAGGCCTCCTCCAGGTTGTCGCAGAGGATCACCAGGCTTGCCTTCAGGGCTTGCTCGGCGATGTCGCGGCGGCTGAGGTCGGCGAGCTGCGCCTGGAGCTCGCTGCCGATGGCATCGGCCAGGGAAGCGGAGGTGGTCACCAGCACCACCTGGCTGTCGGGGCCGTGCTCGGCCTGGGAGAGCAGATCCGATGCCACGAAGGCCGGGTTGGCGCTCTCGTCTGCGATCACCAGCACCTCGGAGGGGCCGGCTGGCATGTCGATGGCGGCGCCCCGCCAGTCACGGGAAACCTGGCCCTTGGCTTCGGTCACATAGGCGTTGCCCGGGCCGAAGATCTTGTCCACCTTGGGGATGGTCTGCGTGCCATAGGCCATGGCCGCGATGGCCTGAGCGCCGCCGATGGCGAACACCTGGCGAACGCCACAGGCGCGGGCGGCAAACAGGATCTCGTCGCTCGCCGGAGACGGGGTGCAGAGCACCACTTCACGACAACCGGCTATGGCGGCCGGAATGGCCAGCATCATCACGGTGGAGGGGAGCGGCGCACTGCCTCCCGGGACATAGAGACCGACCCGGCTGATGGGTTGGGTGCGCAGCTCGCACAGCACCCCGGGCTGGGTCTCGACTCGGACGACGGGCTGCACCTGGGCGGCGTGGAAGGTACGGATATTGGCGATGGCGGCCTCGATGGCACCCTTGATGTCATCACCGAGTCGAGCGCAGGCGGCATCCACTTCCGCGTCGCTCACCCGAAGCTGTTCCCGGGGCGCGCGTTCGAAACGCTGGCTCAGCTCGCGCAGGGCCTCATCGCCCCGGCTGCGTACCGCGGCAATGATGTCTCGCACCACAGTACCGATGTCGGCTTCGTCGCCAAGGGCGGGCCGGGTCAGGACCTCGGCTTGCCGGGCGGGGGAGAGGGTCTTCCAGATCAGGGTCTGCATGATGTGTCTTCCTTATTCCATCATCTCGGCTTATTCCATCATCTTTTCAATGGGCAGCACCAGGATGGAGCTGGCACCCAGGGCCTTGAGCTGTTCCATGGTCTCCCAGAACAGGGTTTCGCTGGAGACGACGTGCAGGGCCACCTGGTTGGTGTCACCGGCGAGCTGCATGATGGTGGGACGCTCCGCCCCCGGCAGCAGATCGGTGATGGCATCGAGCTTTTCTTTGGGGGCGTGCAGCATGATGTATTTGCTTTCGCGCGCCTGTTGCATCCCCTGGATGCGGGGCAGCAGCTTGTCGATGAGTTTCTGCTTGGCATCGTTCAGGGGGTTGGGAGCCTGCACCAGGACGGCCTTGGAGCGGTAGATCACCTCGACCTCTTTCAGGCCGTTGGCTTCCAGGGTTGCGCCGGTGGAGACCAGATCGCAGATGGCATCGGCCAGACCCGCGCGGGGGGCCACTTCCACCGATCCGCCCAGCATCACGCTCTTGAAGCCCAGGCCCTTCTCGTCGAAGAAGCGCTTGAGCAGACCGGGGTAGGAGGTGGCGATGCGTTTGCCGGCCAGGCTCTCGGGTCCTGTGTAGTTGACATCGTCCGGCACCGCCAGAGAGAGGCGGCAGCCGCCGAAGTCGAGCTGCTTGAGGGTCTTCACCGCAAAGGGCTGCCCCTGGGCTGCGCGGATGAGCTGCACCTCTTCGAGAACGTTCTCGCCGATGATGCCAAGATCGACCACCCCTTCCATCACCAGACCCGGGATGTCGTCATCACGCACTCGCAGAATGTCGATGGGCATGTTCTCGACATGGGCGATGAGGCGCTGTTCCCGCAGGTTGATCTTGAGGCCGCAGCTCTTGAAGAGGGCCTGGGAATCCTGGCTCAGACGACCGGATTTTTGCATGGCGATGCGCAGACGTTGTGTTTCCATTGCTCGATTTCCTTCTAGTCAAAAACGAAAAAACCCTCGGAAGTATGTGCTTCCGAGGGTTCATGAATCTTGCGGTCCTTTTGGAAGTCACCAGTTAAGTGTCTTCCAGCAGTCAACCTCCTGAAAGACTATTCGGGATGATGATGGTGATGATGAGTCTTCAGGGTGGTGAACTTCATGATGTAATCAATCCTTTACAAATCAGATGCCGTTGTTGACGCCCGATTTAAACTACCTGCCTTGACAGAAAATGCAACCGAAAAATGTGATCAGGACGATTAAAGTTGAGAAAACGGTTTTCTGGTCGATAACTAGACAATGAGATGCCAAAGGAGGCGACATCATGCCCAGCCAGGACCTGTTATTTCCCATCCTGCCCCGCGCACCCTCGACACCGAGCCCGGATGACATCAAGCGGGAGGTGACCCAGATCAGCCAGAAACATCAGCTGCGCAAGATAGGCACCGACAATGGCGGCGGTGGCCAGCATCACCAGCAGAGAGAGCAGCCGCCAAAGCCTGATCAACCAGCGGTGCAGGATGATGATCACAAACCGGATCCGGACCACCGGATTGATCTCTTCGTCTGAACGCATTATCAGTCCCGCTTTTTCCGCGCTTTTGGCATAATGCCCGCTTTTGCAGCGGGACATGCCTTTGACCATCATCCAGACCCTGTTCAAGCCAGACGGCCCCCTGGCCCGCCATATCGACGGCTTCAAGGCCCGTGCCCCGCAACTGGAGATGGCCGAGGCGGTGTCGCGCGCCATCAAGCAAGGTGGCCGCTTGCTGGTGGAGGCTGGAACGGGCACTGGCAAAACCTATGCCTATCTGGTGCCTGCGCTGGAATCCGGCAAGCGGGTGGTGATCAGCACCGGGTCCAAGAACCTGCAAGAGCAGCTCTTCTATCGGGATCTGCCCACCATCACGGGGGCGCTTCACTACACCCCGCCGGTGGCACTGCTCAAGGGGCGCAGCAATTACCTCTGCATCGAGCGGATGAACCGGCTGTTGAGTGAATCCCATCTGCAAAAGCCCGAGATCCTGAGCGATCTCGTGAAGGTCAAATCCTGGTCGACTGCCACCGACAACGGCGATGTGGGGGATATCCCGGGGCTACAGGAGAACGCCGAGATCCTTGCCCACGTCACCAGCACCAACGACAACTGCCTGGGTCGCGACTGCCCCTATTACGATGATTGTCACCTGGTCATCGCCCGGCGCCGTGCCATGGACGCCCAGGTGGTGGTGATCAACCACCACCTCTTTTTCGCTGACATGGCGGTCAAAGACACCGGCTTTGGCGAGCTGGTGCCCGAGGCGCAGGTCTATGTATTCGACGAGGCGCACCAGCTGCCCGAGATCGCCAGCCACTACTTCGGCAAGTCCGTGGGCAGCCGCACCATCCAGGATTTGGCGCAGGATATCCAGCTCGCCTACCGGGCAGAGGCTCATGACATGGCCCAGCTTGGCAAGGCGGCGGACAGGCTTGCCATTGCCAGTCAGGATCTGCGCCTTGCCTTCGGCGTGGAGGGGGGGCGCGGCAACACCCGGGATCTGCTGAGACAATCCCTCTGGGCCCAGGCGCTGGCCCGCCTCAACGATGCCATCGGGCTCTGTTATGAAGTGCTGAAACTGGCGCTCGGGCGAGGGGAGCAGCTGGATCACTGTTTCGAGCGCATCAGCGAGCTGCGCACCCGCCTTGGGGAGGTGCTGGCGATCAACCAGACCGGTTTCTCGTACTGGTATGACTGTTCGCGTCTGCACTTTACCCTCAATCTGACGCCGCTGTCGGTCGCCGAGCGCTTCGGTGCCGAGGTGCAGCGCCCCGAGGTGGCCTGGGTCTTCACCTCGGCCACCTTGACGGTGGACAATCGCTTCGCCCACTTCGTCGCCGAGATGGGGCTGGCCGGCAGCGCCGAACTCATTCTCGACAGTCCGTTCGATTACGCTGAGCAGGCGCGCCTGTGCGTACCCCGTTTCCTGCCAGAGCCCAATGCCTTCGGGCGCGGGGAGCAGCTGGCGACCCTGATGATCCCCCTCATCAACAAGACGCCGGGGGGATGTTTTTTCCTCTGCACCAGCCATCAGGTGATGCGCCAGGTGGCTGAGGTGCTACGCCGGGAAATCGGCCGCACCGTCCTGCTGCAAGGGGAAGACAACAAGCAGCGGCTCCTCAAGACCTTCGTGGAAAACGGTCGGGCCGTGCTGGTGGCCACTAGCAGTTTCTGGGAGGGGATAGACGTGCGGGGGGCGGCATTGTCCTGTGTTATCATCGACAAGCTGCCCTTTGCGAGCCCGGACGATCCCCAGCTCAAGGCACGGGTGGAGGATTGCAAGCTCAAGGGGGGAGATCCCTTTGCCGAGCTGCAGTTGCCCAAGGCGGTGATTGCCCTCAAGCAGGGGGTGGGGCGGCTCATCCGTGATCGCAGTGATCACGGCGTACTGGTTATTTGTGATCCCCGGGTGGTCAACAAGCCCTATGGCGCCAGCTTCATCAAGAGCCTGCCTGCCATTCCACGGACCCGGGAGCTGGCGACCCTGGGAGATTTTTTCGGACCACGGGAGTGAGTCCGCCGCGCCGGGGCTGATTGCACCCGGCCATGCATGACGGCAGGCCTTGGCCATGCTGACGATTTAACTGACTGATGTGAAGAGAATAAAAAGAATGGATGAGTTGAAGATCCTGGCCGTGGATACCGCCACCGAAGCCTGCTCCGCAGCCCTCTTGGTGGGCGATACCCTCTTTTCCCGCTGGGAAGAGGCGCCCCGTGACCATACCCGCAAGATCCTGCCCATGGTTCAGGCTCTGTTGGATGAAGCCGGTCTATCGTTGGATGAGCTCGACGCCATCGCCTTCGGTCGTGGGCCTGGCTCCTTCACCGGGGTACGGATCGGGATCAGCGTGGCCCAGGGGCTCGCCTTTGGTGCCGGCGTGCCGATGATCGGTGTCTCCACCCTGGCGGCCATGGCCCAGGGGGCCCATAAGCTGGAAGGGGCCGAGCAGGTGCTTGCCGCCATCGATGCGCGCATGGACGAGGTCTATTTCGGCCACTACGCCCTGGTGGACGGAGTGATGACGCTGGTGGGCGAGGAGGTGGTGAGCGAGCCAGCCGCACTGGTGCAGGCCCGTGACAAGCTGACTGGCGCGGTGAGCTGCGTTGGCACCGGTTTTGAAACCTATGGCGAGACTCTGGGCGGCCTGGCAGATGTGCTGATGCCAAGCCAGGTGCGTTTCCCGGCGGCCGCCGACATGCTGCCTCTGGCACGCCAGGCCTGGTTTGCGGGTGAGGCGGTGCCGGTTGAGCAAGCCACCCCTGTCTATCTGCGTGACAAGGTGACCTGGAAGAAACTGCCGGGTCGCGAATAAACGGCAGCGGCTGCCCCGGGCTGCTTTGTCGGACGATGAAGGAGAGACGAATGAGAAAATCCGTGATCATGCTGGGATTGGTGGGGCTGCTGCTGGGCGGTTGCAGCACGGTGCCCAAAGAGCTTGCCTATGAGCCTGCGGATCAGCTGGTGGCCTATCAACCCGCTCTGCAGGGGATGGAAGGCAAGCCGGCCCGCTGGAGCGGTGTCATCTCGGCGGTCCACAACAAGGCGGATCAGAGTGTCATCGAGGTGGTCTATCTGCCCCTCAAGTCCAATGGGGTGCCGGAGCAGACCGAGCAGAGCCCCGGTCGTTTTCTCGCCATCATGCAGGGGTTTGTCGACCCGACCCTCTATGCCAAGGGTCGCAGCCTGACGGTGCTCGGCACCCTCGACAAGCCGGTGGACAGCCAGATTGGCGAGCACAAGTATCGCTTCTCGGTACTCAAGGTGACGGGGAGCAAGCTGTGGCCACCGGTGAAGGAGGTGGAGATCCGCTACATGGATCCCTACTTTTACGATCCTTTCTATGATCCCTTCTGGCCCAGACGGCCCCTGCGCCGCTGAGGAGCCCGGATGACGGCGACATTGCAGGAGCGCAGGCTGCGCCTGGCGGACGGGCGGCACATCGCCCTGCTGGACAATGGTCAGGAGGGCAGACCGCTGCTGGTGGCCCTCCATGGCTGGCTCGACAACGGTGCCAGCTTTTTGCCTCTGGCCCCCTGGCTGGGAGCGTTTCATCTGGTCTGCGTCGATCTGCCGGGCCATGGTCACTCCGATCACAAGTCGACTCCCTATGTCTTCGTGGACTGGCTGGATGATCTCTACCAGATCACCCAGGCCGCGGGCTGGCAGCGTTTCATCCTGCTTGGTCACTCCCTGGGGGCGCTGATTGCCTCTGCCTATGCCGGCGTTTTTCCCGAACAAATCGAGCGGCTCATTCTGCTGGAGGGGCTCGGCCCCTTGAGCCAGCCCGACGAGGAGGTACCGGGGCAGCTGCGCCGCGCCATCCTCAACCGCACTCGTACCCGTGAGCGTGCAACCAGTGGATTTGCCACCCTCGAGGAGGCGGTGGCTGCCCGCTGCAAGGTGGCAGACATCCCCCCGAGTGCGGCACGCCTTATCTGCGAGCGACAACTGGAGGCGCGGACAGGGCGCTGGTATTGGCGCAGTGATCCCCGTCTTCGCGATCTCTCGCCCCTGCGCATGAGCGAGGGGCAGGCCCAGGCCCTGATCCGGGCCATCGTCTGTCCGGTGCTCTTTATCCGGGGAGAGCAGGGCTTCCCCGGGTTCCTGGCACAGTGGCAGTTGCGGGAGGCGGCCTTTGGCCACATTGAACGGGTGACAGTGGCAGGAGGCCATCATTTTCATATGGAAAATTCATCAGAAACCGCCGTTTATATCGAAAACTTCGCTCAAATCCGGTAGGATCGGCGGCTTTGAATCATGTCAGGTTTGCTTTCTCCCTCACATTTCCCGTTGTTAATTCACTGTTAATTGATGTTGCCTTATGTAAATATGTGCGGCATTAGAGCATGAACTTAAAACAATTGATTGAAATGGATGTGACAGGGACGGAGGCAACACAGTGAGCGCACAGGTGCGAGTTATGCAGGAGAAGTTCGTGGAAAGAGTCTGGCTGAAGCGTTATCCAGAAGGGGTGCCCGCCGAGATCAATCCAGACCAATACGGCTCTCTGGTCGAGATGTTTGAAGAGTCGGTGAACCAGTTCGCCGATCAGCCCGCCTTCGTCAACATGGGGCAGACCATTACCTACCGCCGGTTGGAGGAGCAGTCCCGAGCCTTCGCCGCCTACCTGCAAAACGAGCTGAAGCTCGGCAAGGGGGACAGGGTGGCCGTGATGATGCCTAACCTGCTGCAATACCCCATCGCGGTATTCGGCATCCTGCGGGCCGGCATGACGGTGGTGAACGTCAACCCCCTCTATACCCCGCGCGAGCTGGAGCATCAGTTGAAAGACTCCGGCGCCAAGGCCATCGTCATCGTTTCCAACTTCGCCCACACCCTGGAAAAAGTGGTGTATGACACCCCGGTCAAGCACGTGATCCTGACCCGGATGGGGGACAACCTGGGGCTGGCCAAGGGGACCCTGGTCAACTTCGTGGTCAAATACGTCAAGAAGCTGGTGCCCAAGTACAACCTGCCCCATGCCAGCACCATGCGCCAGGCCCTCGCCAAGGGGCGCTACCTGCAGTACATCAAACCCGAGATCAGCAACCAGGACATCGCCTTCCTGCAATACACCGGCGGGACCACCGGCCTCTCCAAGGGGGCCATGCTGACTCATCGCAACATGATCGCCAACGTCGAGCAGTGCCTCGGTGTCTATGGCCCCGTGCTGGAGCGCGGCAAGGAGTTTGTGGTCACGGCGCTGCCGCTCTATCACGTCTTCGCCCTGACGGTGAACTGCCTGCTGTTCATGCGTCTGGGGGGCTACAACCTGCTCATCAGCAACCCCCGCGACATCCCGGGTTTTGTCAAAGAGATCAAGAAGTATCCTTTCACCTGCATCACCGGGGTGAACACCCTGTTCAACGCCCTGGTCAACAACGACGAGTTCAAGGGCATGGATTTTGCCAAGCTCAAGCTCACCATCGGTGGCGGCATGGCGGTGCAACGGGCGGTGGCCGAGCAGTGGAAGGGGCTGACTGGCACCCCGCTGCTGGAGGGCTATGGCCTGACTGAGTGCTCGCCCCTGGTGAGCGTCTGCCCCTATGATCTGGTGGATTACAACGGCTCCATCGGTCTGCCGGTCTGCTCCACCGAGATCCGTCTGGTGGATGACGAGGGGAACCAGGTCACCGAACGGGGTGCCCCCGGCGAGATGCAGGTGCGCGGTCCTCAGGTGATGACCGGCTACTGGCAGCGCCCGGAGGCGACCGCCGAGGTGATGCAGGATGGCTGGCTCTGCACCGGCGACATCGCGGTATGCGACGAGCAGGGTTTCTTCAAGATCGTCGATCGCAAGAAGGACATGATCCTGGTCTCCGGCTTCAACGTCTACCCGAACGAGATAGAAGACGTGGTGGCCCTGCATCCCAAGGTGCTGGAGGTGGCCGCCGTCGGCGTACCCAACCCGGTGTCCGGCGAGCAGGTGAAGATCTTCGTGGTCAAGAAAGATGCAAAGCTGGCGGAAGAGGAGATAATTGCCCACTGCCGCAAACATCTGACTGCCTATAAGGTGCCGAAACTGGTAGAATTTCGCGACGAACTTCCCAAGACCAACGTGGGCAAGATCCTGCGCCGCGTGCTGCGCGACGAGGAGATTGCCAAGCAGTAACCGGCATGCACTGCTTTGCAGTCCAGCGCTGTCGTTATGCAAAACCGTGGGACATCCACGGTTTTTTCTTTCTGGATCCGACCAACGTGCAGGCAACGATGCAATATCAACTCATTTCACAGCAAGCCGAACTGGATCAGTATCTCGCTTCTCTGGCCGACGTTCCCCTGGCCATCGATACCGAATTCGTTCGCACCCGTACCTACTATCCCCAGCTCGGTCTGTTCCAGATCTACGATGGCAAGCAGCTTGCCCTGCTCGATCCCCTGACCCTGGATCTCTCCGGTTTGTGGCAGCGTCTCGGTCGGGCCGGACAGATTGCCATCCTGCACGCCTCCGGTGAGGATCTGGAACTCATCCAGCATCAGGCGGGTCACCTGCCCAACCAGATGCACGATACCCAGCTGGCGGCAGCCTTCCTGGGCCATGGCGTGTCGGTGGGGTTTGGCGCCCTGGTCAACGAATTCCTCGGGGTCGAGCTTGAGAAGGATCAGGCCCGTACCGACTGGCTGGCGCGCCCCCTTACCCCTCGTCAGCTGGAATATGCCGCGGCGGATGTCTTCTACCTCATGCCCCTCTACGAGAAGGTGATGGCCAGACTGCGCGAGAGCGGCAAGTTCCCCTGGTTCGAACAGGAGTGCCAGAACCACTCCGCCCGCAAGACCCAGGGCAGCGATCCCCGTCAGGCCTACCTCGAGATAGTCAACGCCTGGCAACTGGGTCGCCGCGAGCTGGCCATCCTGCGCGAGCTGGCCGCCTGGCGCCAGCAGGAAGCGGTACGCCGGGATCTCGCCCTCAACTTCGTGGTGAAAGAGCTGCACCTGTTCAAGGTGGCGGAGCGTCGTCCCGCTTCCCTTCGGGATCTCAACGAGCTGGGCCTCTCGCCCATCGAGATCAAGATCCACGGCAAGCGGATGCTGGACATCGTCGCCGCCGCCCAGCAGAGCGACCCTGCTAGCTGGCCCGATCCCATCCGCCGTCTGGTGGACTTCCCCCAGTACAAGGCCGAGCTCAAGCGCATCAAGGCCATAGTGGAGGAGAAGGCCAAGGCCAGCAACATTCCGCCGGAGCTGGTGGCGAGCAAGAAGATCATCCACCAGTACTTCACCTGGAGCTGGCGCATGAGTGCCGAGGAGCGGGCCAGGGCGGACAAGCCCATGTTGCTACAAGGGTGGCGTCATGAGCTGGTAGGCTACCTGCTGGCCCAGTGACGAGTACGCAGTACGAGAAGGGGAGTCCATGACTCCCCTTTTTCATGCCTGTGCGGCTGCCCCCAGGGGTTGCCGGGATCGTCGCACCAGGGGGTTGGTCATGATGGGAAGCGAGAAGGGGTGGAGGAGGAAAATGGCGGGCACAAAGGGTGCCCCCATCAGAGTTCGTGAGCGTGGAATCCCTTGCGGTAGCGGGCCTCACAGCGCGGGCAGCGTTGCAGGGTCGGATCCTGTTCCAGCTGTTCAGGGAGTAGCGGCTCCTCACAATCGGAGCAGAAGCCATAGAGCCCCAGATCCATCTGGCAGAGCGCCGCGTCGAGCCGCTTGAGGCGTGCCACGCTGTGTTCCACCCCGGGCAGATCGAGACGGCTGGTCAGATCAACCAGTTGATCTCGCTCGCAGCGCTCCACCTTCTGTGCCCAGTCATCTTGTCGACAGGCCTTGAGCTGACGGATCAGCTCCTCTCTTGTTTGCGCCCAGTCGGTCAGAAGGCGCTGATGCCATTCGGCCAACCGGGCTTGCGTCACTTCACACACAGCAGCCCCCAAAAACGAGTGATAAAACTCGGCCAGTATAGGGAAACCCGCGGTTTATCAAGATGACATGAGTCAAGTTAACCGTGCTTTGACGGGTTTTTCCGGCAGGTGCTGCGGCTTGCCGGTGATGACATAGAGCACTCCCGCTACCAGACAGACGACACCTACCAGGGTACTCATGGGGGGCATGATCCCGCGCAGCATAAAGGCGTATAAGAGTCCCGCAAGAGTCTCGAACACGATGAGCGGCCCGACCAGCACGGTCGGCAGGCGCTGGCTCGCCTCGTTCCAGCACAGGGTGCCGAGCCAGGAGCAGAAGAGCCCCACCGCCCCCATCAGCAGCACGAAGCGCAGGGGCGTCGGCCCGAAGGGCAGGGGAAAGTCCGGTGCGCTCAGGGCAAGATGGCCGAGGCTGCCGAGATAGGCAATGAGCGCCACCGGCAGGGTCACCAGCCCCTGGGCGGTGGCCCAGACGGCCGGACTGCGGCCCGGGTGCTCGCGCAGCCAGCGGGCGTTGCGCAGGGGATACCAGGTCCAGCACAGCACGGCGCCTACCGCCAGGGCTATACCGATCAGTTGTTCGGTGCGCGCCTCGGTGTGCCAGATCAGCTCGGCGCTGTTGACCAGACAGAGGCCGGCCCCCATCAGCACCAGGGACGGGTAGAGCCGGGTGCGGGAGAGGCGACCGTCCCGTGCGCCATAGAGGCGGTTGGCGGCCAGGGCCGTCACCACCGGCAGGGTGCCGATAAACATGGCCGCCAGGGGCGAGCCGATGCGCAAGATGGCCCCCGACAGGCAGAAGTAGTAGAGGAGGTTCCCCACCAGAGTGAGGGCGAGGGCCTCTCGCCAGTCGCTGGCCGAGAGGGCCGCCAGGTGTTTGCGTGCCTGCCAGGCGAGCGGCAGTACGATGAGGCCGAAGGCGAGGTAGCGGCCGCTCGCGAGCAGGGCGGGGGGGTAGCCGTCCACCAAGAGGGGGGCGACGAAGATGAGCCCCCACATCAGGCCGGCCAGCAGGGCAAACAGGACTCCGATCAACATGTTTCATATCCGGTAAAGAAGAAGGAGGCCAGCCTAGCAGGGGGGAAGGGGGGCGTATTGAACCAGATTGCGCTTTAGCGGCCAGCCTGCACCTGTTTCTGGTAGCGGACCGGGGTGGTGCCATAGCGGCGCAGGAAGGCACGGTTGAGGTGGGACTGATCGGCCAGACCACAGGCGGCGGCCACCTCGGCAGCGGGCAGGCCGGAGGCCAGCCACCCCTTGGCGCGCTGCAGGCGGATGGCCATCAACATCTGCTGGGGGGTGACGTGAAAGCGGGCCTTGAAGCTGCGCTGGAAGTGGTAGGGGCTGAGGTTCACCGAGCCGGCCAGCTCGGCCAGGGTCATGGGGCGGGCGAAATAGGCCTGCATATAGTCGATGGCGCGGCCCAGAGGGTGGGCCGCTTCGCGCGGGGCCGCCAGGGCCCGGGCATGGGGGCGCAGGGTCTCGCACACCCTTAGCAGCAGGCCGTCGGCGGCGAGCTCGCTGTCACAGTGCCAGAGGGCATCCAGGGCCGCCTGCAGGACGGGGGCAGTGCGCGGATCGCTTCGCACGGCATCGGTGAAATGCCAGTCGCGCTCGCCGCTGATGGCCTCGAGCCGATCGGCGGGCAGGTAGAGCATGCGATAGCGCCACCCTTGCTCGCAGGCTGACTCGCCCGTGTGCAGCTCATCGGGGTTCATCAGCACCAGGCTGCCGGGACCGGCCAGGAGCTGGCTGCCGCGATAGCGAAAGCGCTCGGCACCGCACTCGATGACACCGAGGCCAAACCCCTCGTGACTATGGGGATCGAAGATGTGGTGCTGGATGTGGGCGCGATAGAGCTCGGTCGCAGGCTGCCCCGGCAGGGCGCGAAAATCGGCCCTGTCGTGCTGATGGGTAAAGTTGACCGGTACTCCCTGCATCCTGACCTCCTGTCAATGAGCCTTCATCATAGGGCGCCGCGGGGCGGCGGCCAAGTCTAGGCCTGTGAGGCGCACTCGCGCTCAAGGGCGGAGCGGATCTCCTCTGCGGTCTTGATGGTGCGGATGCGACGAAACAGCTCGTCGGCCTGGGGGTATTCCCGCACTATGTAGGAGAACCACTGTTTGATGCGACTCGGGTAGTAGTCGGCCTTGTCGCTCGCCAGATCCTGCTCGGTGTAGGTCACCATCAGTTGCAGTACCTCGGCCCAGCTCATGTGGGCACACCCCGTCTTCATCACGTTGGCCAGGTTGGGGAGGGAGATGGCGCCCCGGCCAACCATGAGGGCATCGCAACCGGACACCCGGGCACAGGTCAGGGCATCGGCATGGTTCCAGATCTCGCCGTTGGCGGTGACGGGGATGGGCAGGGCGCGGCGGATGGCGTCCACGTACTCCCAGTGTGCCGGCGCCTTGTAGCCTTCGCGCTTGGTGCGGGCATGCACCGCCAGCTCGTTGGCGCCCCCCTGATAGACGGCCTGGGCGTTGTCCAGATAGAGATCCTTGTCATCGTATCCCAGGCGGATCTTGGCGCTCACCGGCAGGTGGGCAGGCACGGCCTCCCGCACCGCCTTGACGATGCGATAGACGGTCTCGGGTTCCTTGAGCAGCACGGCGCCCCCCTTGCTCTTGTTGACCGTGGGGGCAGGGCAGCCGAAGTTGAGATCGACCCCGGGAGAGCCGAGCTCGATGGCCCGGATGGCATTTTCTGCCAGCCACTCCGGATGTTGCCCCAGCAGTTGCACCCGTACCGGGGTCCCTGCACGGGTCTTGCCATCCTGTTTCAGCTCGGGGCAGAGGCGATGGAAGACCTTGGCGGGCAGCAGTTGATCGACCACCCGGATGAATTCACTGACGCAGAGGTCGTAATCATTGACGGAGGTGAGGACCTCCCGCATCAGGTGATCCAGCACCCCCTGCATGGGGGCCAAAATAACGCGCATAGCTGCTTCCGAAGACAAGGGGAGAAAAAAGAGCGCAGATTGTAGTGGCAATGGCCGGGATTGTCAGCCGTCTGCCCACTCGATGGCCCCCATCGACGGCCGCCGACTGGGCCAGGCTGTCAGCTTCCGGGCCAACTCTGTTAGGCTAAAGGCAGAGATACATGCAGAGGAGTACCCATGAAACGCTGGTGTCTGATGGCCCTGGGCTGGCTTGCCTTCGCCACCGGGATAGTCGGGATAGTCCTGCCCCTGCTGCCGACCACCCCCTTCATGTTGCTGGCGGCGGCGCTGTTTGCGCGCTCCTCCCCCCGCTTTCATGGCTGGTTGCTGGCGCATCCCTGGTTTGGCCCCCCCATCCTCGACTGGCAGCAGTATCGCGGCATTCGCCGTCACGCCAGACGCCGCGCCATCATCTTCATCCTGATCTCGTTCTCGGTATCGCTGCTGGTGGTGCCGTTGCCCTGGGTGAGGTGGCTGCTGGTTGTCATAATGGTGATCCTGCTCACCTGGTTGATGCGTCTGCCGGTGCTGGAGCCGGTTGCAATGAAGAAGTGAAATCCCTAAGCTATCGCGGCAATAATGCTATGGAGTCGGCTCGTCATTTTTGCGTGACGGGCCTTTTTATTGCCCCCAGGCGGAGACCCCGTGCGCCGCCATGGCAGGGCTCAAAAAATAAGCGGTCAAATAATGAATCCGGAAACCCTGAAGTTTATCGAAGCGAGCATCAAGACCATTCCCGACTATCCGAAGCCGGGCATTCTGTTTCGCGACATCACCAGCCTGATCGAGAATGCCGAGGCCTTCAAGGCCACCATCGATCTGCTGGCCGATCATTACCGTGATCAAGGCATCACCAAGATTGTCGGCACCGAGGCCCGTGGCTTCATCTTCGGCGCCCCGGTTGCCTACGCCATGGGGCTGGGGTTCGTGCCGGTGCGCAAGCCGGGCAAGCTGCCCCGCGCCGTCATCGAGGAGTCCTACGCCCTGGAGTACGGCACCGACACCCTGCAACTGCACACCGATGCCATCGTGCCCGGTGACAAGGTGCTGGTGGTGGACGATCTGCTGGCCACCGGCGGCACCGTCGATGCCACCGTCAAGCTCATCCGCCGCGCCGGCGGTGAGGTAGCGGATGCCGCCTTCATCATCTCCCTGCCGTCCCTGGGCGGTGATGCCCGCCTGACCGCCGCCGGCGTCAAGGTGGTCTCTCTGGTGGAACTCGCGGGGGCGTAAATCGCCCCTTCGCGCGGCAGGCCTCGTCACCCTGCTTTCTGCCGCAAACCGGTGCCTGAACGGGCACCGGTTTGAAATTCAAGCGATCCCTCCCAAGGCGGCGCATCCCCCATACAGCCAGCCCTCCATTTGTGTTAGCATCCAGCCTCAATGCCTCGTTTCCCAGCATCGAGATCTATGAGCTATCAGGTTTTGGCGCGCAAATGGCGCCCCCATACGTTTGAACAAGTGGTCGGCCAGCAACATGTGCTGACGGCCCTGACCAATGCCCTGGATCAGGGGCGGCTTCATCACGCCTATCTGCTGAGCGGGACCCGCGGGGTGGGCAAGACCACCATCGCCCGCATCCTGGCCAAGAGCCTCAACTGCGAGCAGGGGATAAGCAGCCATCCATGCGGTGTGTGCGATACCTGCCGCGAGATCGATCAGGGCAATTTCGTCGATCTGCTGGAAATCGATGCGGCGTCCCGCACCAAGGTGGAAGACACCCGCGAACTGCTCGACAACGTGCAGTACCGTCCGGCCCGTGGTCGTTTCAAGGTGTACCTCATCGATGAAGTGCACATGCTGTCGCGCCACAGCTTCAATGCGCTGCTCAAAACCCTGGAAGAGCCGCCCCCTTATGTGAAATTCCTGCTGGCCACCACGGATCCGCAGAAGCTCCCCATCACCATCCTCTCGCGCTGCCTGCAGTTTCATCTCAAGAGTCTGGATCAGACCCAGATTGCCAGGCAGCTCGAATGGGTGCTGGACCAGGAGGGCCAACCCTTCGAGCCTCGCGCCCTGCTGGCCCTGGCCAAGGCGGCCGACGGCAGCATGCGCGATGCCCTGAGCCTCACCGATCAGGCGTTGGCCCACGGCAACGGTAGCGTGCGCCTGGAGAGCGTGCTCACCATGCTGGGGACCCTCGATCATCACCACCTGCACCAGTTGCTGGAGGCAGTGCTGCGCCAGGATGCACCCGCCACCATGGCCAAGATCACCGAGATTGCGACCCTGGGGCCGGATTTCGACCAGCTTCACGCCGAGCTGGAAGCCTTGCTCCACCGGGTGGCCATGGCGCAACTGCTGCCTGCGAGCGTGCAGGAGCAGGGGGCGGATGCCGATGCCTTGCTGCAGCTCGCCGGAGCCATGAGCCCGGAAGAGGTGCAGCTCTGCTATCAAATCGTGCTGGGGGGGCGCAAGGATCTGCCCTGGGCCCCTGACGGGCGCACCGCACTGGAGATGACCTGTCTGCGGATGCTGGCCTTCTCTCCCCGGCGCGAGGTGGTCCATCCCGCCAACCTGGCGGCCCAACCTCTCATGACAGGGCACTCCGGCGTGATGGCGGCTGCGAGGGAAAGTGCGTCGCTCCTGCCGGGAAAGCCCCAGGGGGCTGAGCCGGCCCCGGCTGCCAGCGCAGCACCACAGGCTCCCGCCGCGCCAGCATCGGTCCTTGCGGCCGAGCACGTCGCCCCCGCACCCAAGGCGGAGGAGGGCGCAGTGCTGGATCCGCTCTTTGCCGAGCAGGATGAGCTGCTGCGTGAGGCCGAACGGATGGGCTACGAGGCCGTGGTGCCCGCCAGTCCGCCTGCAGCAGAGCCAGCCTCTGCGCCGTTGGCGGCGGATGACGCCGGGCAGACGCAGCAGGTTGAGGTTCAAGGGGAAGACGTCACCATCTCTTCGACCTCCAGCATGCAGAGCCTGCTTGGCAAGCGCAATCTGCTGCGAAGCCGCCTGCGTGGCGAGCAGAGTGCAAACGGCGCGCCCCCCCGGGTCACCCCCGTCAAACCCGTGGCCGCGACCAAACCGGCCCCTGCGATGCCTGCCGTCGCGACTTCGCCCCAGGCCGAGGTGCAACCAGCGGCGCGGCCCGAGATGCCGGGGCAGGGTTCTGCCATGCAAACGGGGTATGACGACCTGCCCCCTCTGGATGCCTATGAAGAGGGGGCCAGTGACTACGAAGAGTATCTGAATCAGGGGTTTGACGAGGGGTTTGCCAGTGCCCCGTTGCCCACGCGGGCAGTGACTTCCGCCCAGCCAGCTCCCGCCACCATGGCTCCTCCTTCGCAGGAAGATCTGCCGCCCTGGGATCTGGGTGCTGACGTCGGCAGCGCGGATGCGGCGGCACCTGCGATTGTCGCTATGGTGCCTGCCGCGCCTCCAGTGGCCGCCAGCGAGCCTCAGCCCGCCATTGCATTGATGGAGACCATCGACTGGGATGCCCTGGAGAGCGACGCCCAGCCCGAGGAGGAGGGGGAGGTCGCCCGTCTGATCCCCTCGTCCTTGTTGGTCAATTGCGGGGACGCCTGGGCCGAACTCATCGCCCGCACCGGGGTGGGTGGTCGGCTGCGTCAACTGGCCATCAACGCGGTGATGACCCGGGAAGGCAATCGGGTCTCCCTGCTGCTCAAACCCGAGCAGCGCCATCTGGTGAGCGACAAGGCCCGCGCCGATCTGGCCGAGATCATCGGTCCCGAGCTGGGCGGCCCGGTTCACATCGATGTGACCCTGGGCTCGGATCCCGCGCGGGAGACGCCGCTCGAGATAGAGCATCGTCTCTATCTCGGGGTGCGTGAACAGGTGAGCCGGGATCTGGCGGCGGATCCCAACGTACAATTCTTGCAGCAGCGTTTCGGCGCCGTGCTCCATCCCGAGAGCATCGAACCCCTGAGTCGCTGAATTGCGGTGAAAAAACCGTGCCGGGGTTTGTCCCCGGTTGAAAAGACCTTTGGCTGCCCCCACTTAGGGCAGATGAACCCACAGCCCGGCGCTGGATGCCGGATTTCAAGACGAGAGACGATCTATGTTTGGTAAAGGTGGAATGGGTAACCTGATGAAACAGGCCCAACAGATGCAAGAGCGCATGCAGAAGATGCAAGAGCAGCTGGCCCAGATGGAAGTGGTCGGCGAGGCGGGCGCAGGCATGGTCAAGGTGACCATGGCCGGCAGCCACAGCGTGCGTCGTATCGAGATCGATCCCAGCCTGATGGAAGATGACAAGGAGATGCTGGAAGATCTGGTCGCCGCCGCCGTCAATGACGCCGTGCGCCGCGTGGAAGAGCAGAACAAGGCCAAGATGGGCGAGCTGACCGGCGGCATGCAACTGCCCCCGGGCTTCAAGATGCCTTTCTAAGGGTTTTATCCCTTTTAATTCAAGAGTTTATGCTTTGTTGCTTTGCCTGTGGGTCGTATATGGGTCATCTTGCCCCAGTTTCTCCGCCAACTCTTTCCGGTAATCCGGGTTGTCGTTGCTGACCCACTGGGCATAGATGGTACGGATCATCCCCCAGTCTTTGTGTCCAAGTTGCTTGGCCAGATAGGCTGGGTGTGCTCCCGCCATCAGGAGTAATGAGGCGTAGCTGTGGCGCAGCTGATACGGTTCTCGATGTGTCAGCTGCGCTTTTCTTAGGGAAGGTGCGAATAAGCGGGGAAATTCTTCTCGGCTGACTCAGTCATTTCATTTCTTCATGTTTGAGCCGATTTTTTCTCCCGTAAATGCCTTGAATCAGCCTATTTAGACCGTTTCTTCGCCATTTAAGGCGTTATCCCCAGTTTTTAGTGAGATCTCTCCCACTGACGTATCATTTGGTCCGCCCGAAACAGGTTGGCCAGCGTGAATAACATCGCCAGTTGGTTATCGTTTTTCAGCAACCCCTTGTATCTGGCTTTCACGAAGCCGAACTGTCGCTTGATGATGCGAAATGGGTGCTCCACCTTGGCCCGGATGCTGGCTTTCATGTATTCGATGTTGATGGCCGTTTTGTTCTTGCGTGGATGCTGTTTCAAGGTTCTTACCTTGCCGGGGCGCTCGGCGATCAGCCAGTCCACATCCACCTCGGCCAGCTCCTCGCGCTGTGGCGCCCCTTGGTAGCCGGCATCGGCTGAGACAAATTGCTCCTCTCCATGCAGCAGATTACCCAGCTGATTGAGGTCATGCTCGTTGGCCGCGGTGGTGACTAGGCTGTGGGTCAGGCCACTCTTGGCATCGACACCAATGTGGGCCTTCATGCCAAAGTGCCACTGATTGCCTTTCTTGGTCTGATGCATCTCCGGATCGCGTTGCTGCTCTTTGTTCTTGGTCGAGCTGGGAGCCTCAATGATGGTGGCATCGACCAAGGTGCCTTGAGTCATCATGACGCCTGCTTCGGCCAGCCAGCGATTGATGGTCTTGAACAATTGGCGGGCCAGTTGATGCTGCTCCAGCAGGTGGCGGAAATTCATGATGGTGGTGCGGTCCGGCAAGGCGCTATCCAGGGATAACCGGGCAAACAGACGCATGGAGGCGATTTCGTACAGAGCATCTTCCATCGCGCCATCGCTCAGGTTGTACCAATGCTGCATGCAGTGAATGCGTAGCATGGTTTCCAGCGGATAAGGTCGCCGGCCATTACCAGCCTTGGGGTAAAACGGCTCGATGACTTCCACCATGTTTTGCCATGGCAGAATCTGCTCCATGCGGGACAAGAAAATCTCTTTTCTGGTCTGACGGCGCTTACTGCTGAATTCACTGTCGGCGAAGGTAAGTTGATGACTCATGATGAACCCTGTTCCATGGCTCCAGATGACAAACATGATCTCATATCAGGGACTTGTTCGCACCTTCCTTAGCTGTTGAGGCCGCAATAAATGCTGCGCTTGATGTAGTAAAGGACTCAGTCAATCAAGCTATAGGTTTTTCTCTGATCTAAGATGCTGTGGCAGAGTAATGTGACTTGCTTATGACCAATGACCAATGACCAATGACCAATGACCAAATGGCATGGGACGTGATTGGTCATATGTCCCGGAGCAGGATGTTATCTCCTGCTCCTGGGTGGGAAGCTTTAAGCGGAGAGAACCAGCTCAGCCCTGAAAATCTCGTCACGGTGATAGGCGAGGTATCGGGCTTGCTTGGGGTCAAAGGGGGGCGACGTTCAGGGGCAGCTCTACGCCCCACTGCTGCAGCGTCTGCTCGATGCTGGGCTCGACACAGCAGGTCGCCGGCATCAGTGAAGATAATCCAACCCCGGTCGAACAGCTTGTCGATGGGAGAAGGGAAAGTGCGGGTCAGTACTATGCCCTGTTTTTAAGCGCCCGGTTTATATTGCCACGTCTGCTCATGTTGGCCTTGAGCCGATGATCCCGCAAAAAATCCTGCCAGTCATAGCTGCTAAACTGGCTCCCTTGGTCCGAATGAACCAGCACTTCCTGCTCCGGTCGCCGTCGCCACACCGCCATCAGTAACGCGCTGATGGCCAGCTCTCGGTCGATACGTGGCCCCATTGACCAACCAATGACTTGTCGTGAGAACAAATCCAATACCGCGGCCAGATAGAGCCAACCTTCATGGGTCCGGATATAAGTGATGTCTGTTATCCAGACCTTATTTGGCTCAGTCACATCGAACTGGCGTTCAAGATGGTTCGGTGCAACCACCGTTGGCCGGCCACCATAATGACCGGGACGGCGGCGATAACCGGTTTGTGAACGTAAACCTTCATGACGCATTAATCGCGCCACCCGGTGTTTCCCACAGGTCTCGCCCATCTCTCGCAGGTCATCCCGGATCTTGCGATAACCATAGATGCCCCCGCTTTCTAGCCAACATTGCTTGATCTGGCCAAGAAGGCGTTGGTCTTCCAGGGCTCGGGCAGATAAAGGCTGGTGCTGCCAGGCGTAATAACCGCTCGGGTGGACATTCATCATCCGACACAGTCTGCGGATGGGATGTGCGGACGCGTGCTCCCGAATGAAGGCGTACCTTACCCTGACAGCTTGGCAAAGTACGCGGCGGCCTTTTTTAAGGCGCTGTCCCAATTATGTGTTGGAAGGCTAATCTGGAAGTAGGTCATCACCGCGAGGACCTTCATCATGGATACGCTAGCCTTCCAACACCTGTTGTCCCTCTTTCCATTACTTACTCTGCGTCAGCGCCGTGTCGCTCAGCATGAGCTCGTCGCTCCACACCCGATTACGTCCCTCCATGCCCAGTTACCCACATGCTGCGGCTGTCCCCACTGCCAGGCGGATGCCACCCAGCTGGCCCCCTGGGGCTGGAGCCGTGGGCTGCGTCGTTACCGTTGTAAGCAGTGTCGGCGAACCAGCTCCCTCCTCACCAAGACGCCTTTGGCCAGATTACGTAAGGCTGAGCATTGGGAGGACTACGCCCAGGCTCTCATCGACGGGCTCACTGTCCGCCAGGCCGCCGTCCGCTGCGGTGTTTGCAAGAACACCGCCTTCTTGTGGCGTCACCGCTTCCTGAAGGCGATTGCAAACCACCAGGCAACACGGGAAGAAGGCATTGTGGAAGTGGATGAAACCTTCTTCCTCGAATCGTTCAAGGGGCAGCGAGGGTTGCCTCGTCCGGCAAGACATCGTGGCGGGAAAGGGCGTACCCGGGGGACCGGGCGGGATTACATCCCGGTGATGGTGGTGCAGGACAGGGCGGGCCATCAAGCCGACTTTCAGCTGGAAAGGCTGGATGCGCAGACGGTGAAAGCGGTGTTGCAGCCACTCATCGCGCCCGATGCAGTGCTCTGCAGTGATGGTGCAGGGGTGTATGCCAGTTTCAGCCAAGCGCGGGGCATAACACATCAGGTGGTGTACAACCGTCGAGGTGAGCGAGTCATTGGGGCATACCACATCCAGCATGTGAACGGATATCACCGGCGGTTGAAGGAGTGGATGGAACGATTCCATGGAGTCGCAACCCACTACCTGAGGAATTATCTGGGCTGGCGCAGGATGCTGGAACGTTACGGCAGGGAGGTAAATACCAAGATGTGTTTGCATGAGGCGCTAGGGCACCCGATGCAACACGTAATTGGGACATAGCCTTTTTTAAGATATCTCGCTCATCGGTGACGCGACGCAGTTCAGCCTTGAGGCGCCGAATTTCGGCTTGCTGGCTGAAGTCATGCTGTTGCTGCGCTTCGGGTTGGTTGTAGCGTTTGATCCAGACATAAAGACTGTGGCTGGAAATACCAAGTCGTTCAGCGACCTCTGCTACTGGGTAATTGCGCTCAGCCACCTGCTTGACGGCTGCCAGTTTGAATTCTTCCGTGTAACGTTGCTGCTTGCTCATAATACCTCCTGATTGACCTCAGTTTGAGGCTCTTGAGGTGTCTAGGAAAGTAGGGGCGATTTACTTGCCTGCCCCAGGGGGGAGAAGCCCTCGACCAGATGATCGATGAGGGCGCGGATGGCAGGCAGCAGACCGCGGCGTGAGGGGAAGACCGCGTGGATCACCTCCTGGCGCGGTGCCCAGTCGGGGAGCAGACGCACCAGCCGGCCATCGGCCAGGGGCTCATTCATCATCATGGTGGGCAGTTGCACGACCCCGAGCCCGTCGATCGCCCCCTGACGCAATGTCTGCATGTCGGTGGTGGCAAAGCGGGGGCTGTGGTGCTGTTTGACTCGGGCCCCATCGGGGCCCAGCAGGGTCCAGTGATGGCCTTCCAGGCTGGTGCCATGACCGAGGCTCGGCCATGACAGCAGATCTGCGGGGGCCCGGGGCATGCCGAGTGACGCGACAAGGGCCGGACTTGCCACCAGACACTGGGTCGCATAACCCAGCACCCGCATGGCGAGATCGCTGTCCTCCAGGGGCAGTGGTCGCACCCTGAGCGCCATGTCCAACCCCTCCGCGACCAAATCCACCGCCCGGTTGACCCCGACGAGCTGCACCTTGACGCTGGGATGGGCCAGGGCGAAGGAGACCAGCATCCTCCCTACGTGGGCGTGCAGCAGATCGATGGGGCAGGCGATGCGAACCAGACCGCAAGGCTCGCTCTGGGTCGCGGCGATGAGATCCTGCGCCGCATCGGCTTCTACCAGCATGGCCCGGCAACGGGTGTAATAAGCCTGCCCGAGTTCGGTGACGGTGAAGCTGCGGGTGGAACGCTGGATAAGGCGCACTCCGAGTCGCTCCTCCAGCATGGCGATGCGGCGGCTGAGCCGCGATTTGGGCATGCCGAGGGCCCTGCCGGCCTGGGCAAAGCCCCTGTGATCCACCACCTGGACATAGAAATAGAGGTCGTTGAGATCCTGTTGCATGGGTTTATCGTTCACAAAATAGGACGCTGATGGCAAATTTTACGTCTACCGGGTGCAGCGTTCCAGACTCACAATGCGAGCAACGGCACATCCCGTGACGATCACCCAGGAGAGCATCATGAAAAGAGTCATCGGTATTTACAGCGCCCCTCGACAACACTGGGTCGGCGACGGATTCCCGGTTCGCTCGCTGTTCTCGTATCAGACCCATGGCCGCGCCTTGAGCCCCTTCCTGCTGCTGGACAGGGCTGGCCCGGCACATTTCGAGCCCGCCGATCATGCCAGGGGCGTGGGGGAACACCCGCACCGTGGTTTTGAGACGGTCACCATCGTCTATGAAGGGGAGGTCGCCCATCGCGACTCGACCGGCCAGGGGGGGACCATCGGTCCGGGAGACGTGCAGTGGATGACGGCCGCGGCCGGCATCATGCACGACGAATTCCACTCCCAGGGATTCACCCGTCGTGGTGGCACCCTCGACATGGTGCAGCTGTGGGTCAACCTGCCCGCCAAACACAAGATGTCGACGCCCGGTTATCAGGGCATCACCAGCGACAGCATCCCGCAACTGAGCCTCAAGGAGGGCGATGTGCGGGTGCGCATCATCGCCGGGAACGATGCCGGGTTGCAACAAGGCGAGGTAAAGGGGCCAGCCCGTACCTTCTCGCCCATGAACATCTGGGATCTGCGGCTCAAGGGTGGGGCCAGCGTGGTGCTGCCGGCGGTAGCGGGATGGAACAGCGCCTTGGTGGTGCTCAAGGGCTCTCTCTTGATCAACGGTCAGGAGCGCGCGGGCGAAGCACAACTGGTGCTGCTCGATCCCAACGGGGAGGAGTTCATGCTGGAGGCGGAGGGCGAGGCCAGCTTGTTGCTGCTGAGTGGCGAGCCCATCGATGAACCCATCGTGGGTTATGGGCCCTTTGTCATGAACAGCGAGGCAGAGATCCATCAGGCGATAGATGATTTCAACAGCGGCCGGTTCGCCGTCATCGCCCCCTGAGACAATCCCGATAAAAACAAAGCGCCTGATGGCGCTTTGTTTTTTTATGAGCCCTGGTCAACCGAGCCAGCCGAGGGCCAGCGCCAGCCTGCCGCACAAGGCAGCCAGCAGGATGCCAAGCAGGGTGCGCAGCAGCCAGATCACCACCAGCTGTCCCACGCTCACCGGGATCCGGGTGGCCAGAATGCAGGGGATGGAGGCAGAGAAGAAGAGCACCGAGCTGACCGAAACCACGGCCGCGACATAGCGCACCAGCAGGTCGGCATCCTTGAGCAGGATGGCGGGCAGGAACATCTCGGCCAGACCGGCAGAGAGGGCCTTGGCGGTGGCGAGCGGTTCGCCGAGATCCAGCAGCCAGGTCAGTGGCCAGAGCAGCCAGCCCAGCAGATCGAACAGGGGAGTGTGCTTTGCCAGCAGCAGGCCCAGCAGA
The DNA here is from genome assembly GCF_014168615.1 of Aeromonas sp. WP2-W18-CRE-05. NCBI lineage: Bacteria > Pseudomonadati > Pseudomonadota > Gammaproteobacteria > Aeromonadales > Aeromonadaceae > Aeromonas > Aeromonas sp. WP2-W18-CRE-05. The sequence continues at coordinate 2,514,999 of NZ_AP021917.1, forward strand.
CCGACGGACAGTATGGTGGGCACCACGGCAGCGGCCATGTGAAGACCGTCCCTGAGGTTGTCCTTCAATTGCCGCAGCAGGGGATCTGCCTGGTGGGACTGGGTCAGGCCGCAGGTGAGGGCCGCCTGCCAGCGGCTCATGCCAGTCGGTAGCGGCTCGTCGGTCTCCCCATGGTGAGCCAGGCGGCTGATGGGAGGAACGCGCGCCAGGATGGCGGTGATGACGAAAGTGATCACCAGGGTGGACCAGAAGTAGAAGTTCCAGTGTCCCATCAGGTTGAGGGTCTTGGCCACGATGATCATGAAGGCGGCCGAGACGGTGGAGAAGCCGGTGGCGATGATGACGGCTTCTCGCACCGTGTACTTGCCCGCGAGGAAGACCCGGTTGGTGATGAGCAGGCCCACCGAGTAGCTGCCGACGAAAGAGGCGACGGCATCGATGGCGGAGTGACCCGGCGTGCGCCACAAGGGGCGCATCACGGGTTGCATCAGCACCCCGATGAATTCCAGCAGGCCGAAACCGAGCAGGAAGGTCAGGGCCATGGCGCCGATAGGCACGATGAGACCCACAGACATGGCCAGTTTATCGAACAGGAAGGGGAGGCGATCCGGGGTCATCAACCAGGCAGGGCCCCAGTCTGTGACATACAAAATGGCCAGGGCCAGCCCGAGCAGCTTGAACAGGCTCAGTACCCTGTCGATGGGACGGGCGCGCCAGCGGCCATCCAGCAAGGGGGTGATGGCGCCATAGGCGATGAGCAAGAGAATGAGGGTCAGGGCAAGGGGGCGCTGGGCAATCAGAAAGCCGGCCAGGTGATCCACCACTATGGTGCTGCGCCCGCCAAGCTCGAAGGGAACAAAAAAGATGGCGATGCCAAGCAGACTGGCCAGCAGCAGCTTGATGCCGGCCCCTGATCCTGCCGGTGCAGTGAGCGTGTGTTCAGGTTCCATTTTCTCTCCTTGTGATCCGCATGGTTCAATTCCGTTGAGGGGATGATTTGTATATACAATATCGTCCAGCGCTCAAAATGGAAACACCAAAGTCACCAAAATGCAACATGTGAATCGGTGTGGATGCAGATGACCCCAAGGTTGAAAAGCGTGATCTTGGGGGGAAGAGGGGCCGGGATGGCGAGTGGGTGGTGAGGCATCAAGAGGCAAAACAGGGAGGAAAGCGACCAGCGCCAGGAAAAACATGAGCGGCTATTTACCCTTTCTGGTCATATTCATTCATGGGCCTATATTCATGACTATTTATGAATAAATCATAAACCCTTTGTTCATTTGACTACTTTTCGGCTATCCCATTGCAGAGTAAGATGCCTCTTCAATAAAAATAAGAATTAGGAGTTCGGGTGTGAAGGCATTAGAGAAAGAAAGGATATCGCCCTATATCAGCCAGTTATACGAGTGCGGTATTAATGATTCTGACATTAAGCTCGTCGTGGACCAATTTCGCGCCGACGTTTCCTGCAGTTCATCCCTGTTTTTATTGCGGGATGATGACAAGAGCGACGGAATAAAGCTTTTTTCCAGCGGTCTGACCGAGGCACAGCAGCAGTTTTACCTGCAACATCATCGCCAGGATGTGTGGTTCAACCATTATCTGGATAAAGGGTGCAAGGGGATCGTCAGCGCCAACAGCATTTCAAGCTCGGTGGGCCTGCTGGCAAGTTTCGGCGCCCAATTCGCCGCCGGCGGCGTCTGCCAGGTCAAAGGGCGTGGGCTGAGCAGCCTGTGCAGTTACCGTGGTGCAGCGCAAGATGATTTCAGCAGTCGCGACCTCACCTCGCTCTCGGAAATCTATTCCGGACTGGCGGCCTGGAGCCACCATTATTGGAACCTGCTGGCCCTGGAAACCCAGAACTATCAGTTGCAACAGCTGGTGAAAAACCATAATAAGCCCAGCGCCATCATAGACGACAAGGGGCATATTCATTATTCCAATGTGGCCTTCAACCGTATCGCCGATGAAAATGTGGAATTGCGGGCCATCAATGGCATTTTCTCTTTGCAGAATAAGGAGCAGCAACGCCAGCTCAAGGAGATCCTCAATGGCTTTGCCTATTTGCTGCCCGGCGCCAGCGCCTATATGTCCATTCCTCGTCAGCCTAACCTGCGCCCGCTGCTGGTCCAATGCACCCTGATGAACGGACTCAGCCGCTTTGAACGCTATGTGGAAGTGGTGCTGCGTGACCCCGAGCACGCCTTCAACCCCGACATCGAAGCGCTGGCCAGCCTCTATCCCCTCACCATCGGCGAGAAGGAGTTGCTGGTGCTGATGAGCAAGGGTTACAGCAGCAACGACATTGCGGAGCTGCGCGGTGTCAAGGTGGAAACCGTGCGCTCCACCCTGAAAGGGGTGTTCAAGAAGACCGACTGCCACAGCCAGAACGAGCTCTTGCTCTTGCTGCAATCCATCTCCTGATCCATGCGGACTATGCTTGGAGTGAGCCGGACATAGTGCCCGGCTCTTGCCTCCCCTCGGGAGGCTCGTTGGGGGAAAGCGTCATGGAATCACTCAAGGCAAAGGACTACATGCAGACCAAGCCCATCACCTTCAGCGCAGAGATGATGGTACAGGCGGCGGTGGAAAAATTTCTCAACAGTCATCAGTTGGGCGGCCCCGTAGTGGACAGCCAGGGACATCTGATTGGCTGGGTCTCCGAGCAGGATTGCATTGCCGTCATGCTCAAGGAGGCCTACCACTGTGAACAGGTGGCCCAGGTCAGGGATGTGATGCGCAAGGAGGTGCTGGCAGTCGGCCCCGACACCAGCATCCTGGATCTGGCGGAGATGATGATGGGTCAAAAGCCCAAGATCTATCCTGTGGTGGAGGAGGGGCGCCTGCTCGGGGTCATCAACCGCCACAATGTGATGCAGGCCATCCACGCCCAGCTTGGCACCTGTTTCGTGCATCAGGCCAGAGTCTGAGCGGTGTTGTCTGGTTGTTTTCAAAGAGCAGGCCCCGGCCTGCTCTTTCCATCCGTGGCGGTCATGACACCACCGGCTTGATGTGCTGGCGCGGCGCTTTAAGGCTTGCACCGCCCAGCCTCGCTCTTTAGGATCTCCCCCAGCTATCGATATGGCCCTTGATGGGCACTCTTTTAAGGAATTCGTACCTTGTCTCTCTCTATCGAGGCGCTGCGCCGCCGTCTTACCGCCTGCATGAATCTCGACGCCCGCCGTCTCTCCAGTCGACTGCACGGGGTCAAGAAGCTGTCGGAAGCCAAGCAGGCTGCCGTGCTCGAGACCATCGCCGCCGATCTGGCGCTGGCCGAATCGCGCTACCAGTCCCGCCTGGCGGGCGTGCCCAGGGTCACCTATCCGGAGAACCTGCCGGTCAGTCAGAAGCAGGCGGAGATCGCCAAAGCGATCAGTGAACATCAGGTGGTGATCATCGCCGGGGAAACCGGTTCGGGCAAAACCACCCAGATCCCCAAGATCTGTCTGGCGCTCGGGCGTGGGGTGAAGGGCTTTATCGGCCACACCCAGCCACGCCGTCTGGCGGCCCGTACCGTGGCGGCCCGTATTGCCGAGGAGATGGAGTCCGAGCTTGGCCACTACGTGGGCTACAAGGTGCGCTTTACCGATCAGGTGAGCGAGCAGACCCACATCAAGCTGATGACCGACGGTATCCTGCTAGCCGAGATCCAGAACGACCGGATGCTCACCCAGTACGACACCATCATCATCGATGAGGCCCACGAGCGCAGCCTCAACATCGACTTCATTCTGGGCTATCTCAAGCAACTGTTGCCCAAGCGCCCGGATCTCAAGGTGATCATCACCTCGGCCACCATTGACCCGCAACGTTTCTCCCGCCATTTCAACAAGGCGCCGGTGATCGAGGTCTCTGGCCGCACCTACCCGGTGGAGGTGCGCTATCGCCCGCTCGTCAGTGATAAAAGCGAAGGGCTGGAGGAGCGCGACGAACTGCAGGGGATCTTCGATGCGGTGGAAGAGCTGGCCCGCGAGGGGCTGGGTGACATCCTCATCTTCATGAACGGCGAGCGGGAGATCCGCGATACCGCCGATGCTCTGCGCAAGCTCAACCTGCGCGATACCGAGGTACTGCCGCTCTACGCCCGCCTCTCCAATGCCGAGCAGAACAAGGTGTTCCAGCAACATGCCGGGCGGCGCATCGTGCTGGCCACCAACGTGGCGGAGACCTCGCTGACGGTGCCGGGCATTCGCTACGTCATCGATCCGGGCACCGCCCGCATCAGCCGCTACTCCTGGCGCACCAAGGTGCAGCGCCTGCCCATCGAGCCGGTCTCCCAGGCCAGCGCCAACCAGCGTAAAGGGCGTTGCGGTCGGGTGGCGGATGGTATCTGTATCCGTCTCTACTCTGAAGAGGATTTCAATAGCCGCCCCGCCTTTACCGACCCCGAGATCCTGCGCACCAATCTGGCCTCGGTCATCCTGCAGATGCTGGCGCTCGGCCTTGGCAATATGGAGGCTTTCCCGTTCGTCGAGCCGCCTGAGTCGCGCCATATCAAGGACGGTCTGACCCTCTTGAAAGAGCTGGAGGCGGTGCGCGAGCTGCCCGCCACCGGCGATCGCGAAGCCAAACTGCAGCTGACAGAGATCGGTCGCCAGCTCTCGCGCATCCCCCTTGATCCGCGTCTGGCCAAGATGGTGATCAGCGCAGCGCAGACCGGCTGTTTGAGCGAGGTGATGGTGATCACCGCCGCCCTCAGCATTCAGGATCCCCGCGAGCGGCCCATGGAGAAGAAGCAGGCCGCCGACGAGCAGCACAGACGTTTTGAAGACAAGGATTCCGACTTCCTCGCCTTCGTCAATTTGTGGAATTACCTGAAAGAACAGCAGGATGCCCTTGGCAGCAACCCGTTTCGCCGCATGTGCCAGAAGGAGTTTCTCTCCTACCTGCGGGTGCGCGAGTGGCAGGACATTCACTTCCAACTGCGCCAGACGGTCAAAGAGCTGGGTTTTAAAGCCAACCAGGAGCCGGCGGATTTCAAGACGGTGCACTGCGCCCTGCTGACCGGCCTCTTGAGCCATATCGGCAACAAGGATCTGGAGAAGCCCGAATTCCTCGGGGCCCGCAACGGCCGTTTCCACCTGTTCCCGGCCTCCGGTCTGTTCAAGAAGCCGCCCAAGTGGGTGATGGCCGCCGAGCTGGTGGAGACCTCGCGCCTCTATGCCCGCATCAACGCCAAGATTGAACCCGAGTGGGTGGAGCCGCTGGCGGGGCACCTCATCAAGCTGCACCACAGCGACCCCCACTGGTCGAAGAAAAATGGTGCCGTGATGGCCAAGGAGAAGGTGACGCTTTATGGCCTGACTCTGGTCAACGAGCGCACCATCAACTTCAGCCGCATCGATCCGGCGCTGTGCCGCGAGCTCTTCATCCGCCGTGCGCTGGTGGAGGGGGATTTCGAGACCCGCCACCGTTTCTTCAGCGATAACCGCAAGCTCCTGGCCGAGGTAGAGGTGCTGGAGCACAAGTCGCGGCGTCGCGACATCCTAGTGGATGACGAGGACTTGTTCCGCTTCTACGATGCTCGCTTGCCGGAGGAGGTGATATCAAGCCGCCACTTCGACAAGTGGTGGAAGGAGGCGCAAAAGCAGGATCCCGAGCTGCTCAACTTCGAAAAAGAGATGTTGATGAAGGGGGATGCCGCCCACATCAGCGATCTCGACTACCCCAACTTCTGGCAGCAGGGGCGTCTCAAGCTCAAGTTGACCTACCAGTTCGAGCCGGGGGAGGCGGCGGACGGCGTGACCCTGCATATTCCGCTGCCGCTCCTGAATCAGGTGGAAGTGAAAGGGTTCGAGTGGCTGATCCCGGGGCTGCGTCACGAGCTCTTGGTGGCCCTCATCAAGTCGATGCCCAAGCCGATGCGCAAGAACTTCGTGCCGGCCCCCAACTACGCCGATGCGCTGCTTGCCAGCATCAATCCCGAACAGGGGCCGCTCTTGGACGAGATGGAGCGCCAACTGCGCCGCATGACCGGCGTGACCGTACCCCGCGAATCCTGGGACTGGGCTGCGGTGCCCGATCACCTGAAACTCACCTTCCGGGTGGTGGACGACAAGCACAAGAAGGTGGCGGAAGGCAAGGACCTGGAGGCATTGAAAGAGTCCCTGCGTGGCAAGGTGCAGGAAACCCTGTCCCAGGTGGCGGACGACGACATCGAGCAGTCCGGCCTCACCCTCTGGAGCTTTGGCGAGTTGCCCCAGGAGTACAGCCAGAAGCGCGGCGGCTTCGAGGTGAAAGCCTATCCGGCCCTGGTGGATCAGAAGGATTCGGTGGCCATCCAGCTGGTGGAGAGTCCGGTGGTGCAACAGCAGCTGATGTGGGCGGGCCAGCGCCGGCTGGTGCTGCTCAACGTGCCGTCCCCCATCAAGTATCTGCAGGAGAAGCTGCCCAACAAGGCCAAGCTGGGCCTCTATTTCAACCCCTTTGGCAAGGTGGCCGAGTTGATTGACGACTGCATCGCCTGCGGCTGCGACAAGCTCATCGAGCAGCACGGCGGCATGGCGTGGGACGAAGCCGGCTTTGAGGCGCTCAAGGAGTATGTCCGCGCCGAGCTCAACGATGCGGTGGTGGAGGTGGCCAAGCAGGTGGAAGCCGTGCTGACCCTCTCCCATGAGATCAAGAAACGGCTCAAGGGCAAGATGCAGCTCGACACCGCCTTTGCCATGTCCGACATCCAGCAGCAGCTCGGCAACCTCATCCACAAGGGCTTTGTCACCGAGACCGGCTGGCAGCGGCTGCCTGACTTGCTGCGCTACCTGCGGGCCATCGAGCGTCGTCTCGAGAAGCTCGCCATCGATCCTAACCGGGATAGGGTCTACATGCTCAAGGTGCACAGCGTGGAGTCGGAGTACAAGGCGCTGCTCGCCAAGATCCCCAAATCCCAGCTTATTCCCACCGAGGTGGCCAATATTCGCTGGATGATCGAGGAGCTGCGAGTCTCCTTCTTCGCCCAGCAACTGGGGACGCCATACCCCATCTCGGATAAACGGGTGCAGAGCGCCATTGCCCAGTGCTAAGCTGCTATCTATCTGTTTTCTGAGCCATAGTGTGAAAGCAACGGGACGCCAAAGGGAAGGGAGGCCGTCATATGCTGGGGATCTGGTTGGGGGTGGCACTGGTCAACATCAGCGGGTATCAACCCATTGCGGAACAAACCTGGGTGCAGCTCAACCCGGAGTACTATCCGGTGCAGCGCCCCGTGCCGCCCATTTTTGCGGCCTGGCGGGGCAATCAGTTTCCCCCTCTTGAACAGAGAAAGAAGAACGGCCGCTGGCAGATCCTCTTTCCTGCCCGGCTGGTGCCCCCCTTCGATCTGTTCGAAGGGGAGGCCCAGCTCTCCAAGGCGTACCTGGCCAGGCTAAAGCGCATTGATGAGATGGCCTATGGCATGGCGCCCCACCAATCAGTACAGCAAGCCGCCTCCTCGGCCCCCTCGTTCGAAGTCCCGGGCGCTGTCGCCTTTGTCGCCGAGTTCTCCCTGCCCCGGGAGAGGAAGGCGCGGATGCCCCTGGGGGAGCCCTTGCTCGCACGGCTTGGGGGGCAGGTCCCCACCCAGGCCTTGGCAAGACAGGGAGATGCACAGCCCATGGCCACCGCATATTCTGCCCCTGAGCAGGCGACCTTGACTCTTTCCGCCACGGCGGCAGGGGAGGCATCGCGGGTTTGTCACCAGGTGGCGGCGGGAGAGACCCTGTGGCGTATCGCAAGCCAGCTTCAGTCAAAGGAGGCCGGCGGTTCGGATACTTACAGCTACCTGCTGGCGCTGGTACAGGAAAATCGTGACAGGATGGTCAAAGGGATCCGGGTGCAGGCCGGGCTGCGCCTCTATTGCCCCACAGCGCAGACCCTGGCGCAATTCGATGCCCTGAGCCCGGCCCAGCGACAGCAGCAGTTTGCCCGTCTGGAGCAGGGGCGCTAGGGGATGGCGAGAGGCGTGGTGGAGTGCCTCTTGGCCAAAGAGGAGTGACGCGGGTTCTTTCCTTGTATCCCCTCCGGGCCCGTGCTAGTATTCGCGCTCGTTTTGCGAGGTGTTGACCGGTCGCAGTCAACACCATACATTCATCTTAAAAGAGATAATCACTATGTCTTTCGTATTCCAAGCTGAAGTCCGTTCTGACCTGGGGAAAGGTGCGAGCCGCCGCCTGCGTCATGCTGACCTGGTTCCTGCCATCGTTTACGGTGCAGGCAAAGAAGCCGTGTCCGTTACCCTGGACCACAAAAAGCTGATCCTGGCCCAAGAGAAGCCGGAGTTCTACTCCTCCGAGCTGACCCTGGTCATCAACGGTGAAGAAGTCAAAGTGAACGTGAAGGCTATCCAGCGTCACCCGGTTCGCTACAAGCTGGTTCACCTGGATTTCGTTCGCGTCTAATCGACAACGAACTTTCCTGTGAAGAGGCCACCCAATCGGGTGGCCTCTTTGTTTTTACAGCATTTTTTCCGGGAAAATAAAATACTCAAACAGCACTATTGGTCTTTACTTGTAGGCATGATTGACAGCAGGACACGTGTTGTGGTGCTCTGATGTCCAAAAGGTACTCGGACAAGTCCATTTTTCGGGGCGATGTTGACCGTTATGAAAGGAATCGTACGGACATATATCCTGCTGTTTTCACCTATTCTGCTGCTGGTCCTGGCAGGTGGTTATCTGCTGGGCAATGCACTGATCGAGCGCGAGCTCTATCGCGTTCGCAGCGATGAAAGCACCTTCCTGGCGCTCGCCAGCGGCCGCCTTGACGGCGAGCTGGCGGTGCCACTGCGCCATGTGCGCAGCATGTCGGAAGAACCCATCCTGCTCGAAGCGGCGGCTCGCAATGACCGTGAGACCCTGGCCGTCCAGTTCACCATCCTGATGAACCGCAATCCCGACTATGCCCAGGTGCGTTGGCTTGCCCCGGATGGCATGGAGCTAGTGCGCATCGATCGTCAGGGCCCGCGTCTGTGGCGGGTGGCGGACGACCAGTTGCAGAACAAGGGGGATCGTTACTACTTTCGTGATGCCATGGCGCTGCCCTGGGAGCGGGTCTACGTCTCGCCGCTCGATCTCAACGTTGAACACGGGGTGATCGATCGCCCCTTCAACCCCATGATCCGCATTGCCAAGCGTCTGCGCCTTGGGGGGCGTGATCTTGGTTTGCTGCTTATCAACGTCCAGGCCGCCCGTATGCTCAAGGAGTTTGCCGACAGCAGCGGCAAGGCAGCCGATCACACCATGCTGTTCAACCAGGATGGATACTGGCTGCGCAGCCCGGACCCATCCCGGGAGTGGGGCTTCATGCTCGAGCGCCCGGATCTCACCCTGAAGCACACTTCCCCCCAGGCCTGGCAGGCGTTCTGGGACGCATCAAACGGCCAGATGGAGTCTGCCGACGGGCTCTGGAGCTGGACCACCCTGTACCCGGCACAGAATCATGATCAGCTGATCTGGAAAGCCGCGTCCCTGGTGCCGCACAGCGAGCTGCAGGCCATTCGCACCCACATCTGGGGGATCATATTGGCCGCCAGCGCCGTGCTGCTGCTGTTGTTTGGTACCGGTGTGGCTGCACTGGTGCGCAGCAGGCACAAGGAGCAACTGGCCCAGCAGGAAGCGGCCAGGTTGGCACAGGTCAAAGGTGATTTCATCGCCAATATGAGCCACGAGATCCGCACCCCCATGAACGCCATCATGGGGCTGACCTACCTGCTCGAACAGGGAGGGCTCGACGATAGTCAGCATGCCCTGGTGCGCAAAATCCACCAGGCCGGGCAGGCGCTGCTCGGGATCATCAACGACATCCTTGATTTCTCCAAGATTGAGTCGGGTCGGCTCGAGCTTGAGCGGGTGCCATTCAGTCTCGAAGAGGTGCTCGATCACGTGGCGGCCATCATGTCCACCTGCGTTGGCCAGAAGCACCTCGAACTGGTGGTGAGCAGTGCCCCCGAGCCGGTTTCCCATCTGATTGGGGACGCCCTGCGCCTCGAGCAGGTGTTGCTCAACCTGACCGGCAATGCCATCAAGTTTACCGAACGCGGCGAGGTGGAGGTCAAGGTCGTGCTGGAATCAGAGCAAGACGGCATGGCCACCTTGCTGTTTCGGGTGCGCGACACCGGGATCGGCATTCCCCCCGAGCAGCAGGCCAACATTTTCAATGCCTTCTCCCAGGCAGACTCCTCCACCAGCCGCCGCTTCGGGGGGACCGGGCTTGGTCTGACCATCAGTCGCCGCCTGGTGAACCTGATGGGTGGGGACATCGGCGTCACCAGCGAGCTTGGCAAGGGGAGCGAATTCTGGTTCCGCGTCCGGCTGGAGCAGGTAGAGCGGCCCGAGGCCTTGAACGAGCGTCTGCAGCACATCTCGCTGCTCATCGCCGACGACAATCAGGTGACCCGCGACGCCCTGTCGATGACGGTGGGTTCCCTCGGATGGCAGTCGCGGGTGGTGGAGTCCGGTGAGCAGGCGCTGCATCATCTGCTGCGCCAGGGGGAGCGTTTCGACGTGATCCTGCTCGACTGGATCATGCCGGGCATGGACGGGCTCGAGACCTGCCTGGCCATTCGCCGCGCCTTCGAGCAGCAGGAGCGTTCACCCATCATCATCATGGCGACCGCCTATTCCCAGGATGAACTGATGCACCGCCCCGGCTCGGATCAGGTGGATCTGGTACTGCACAAACCGGTCACCGGATCCAGTCTTTACAATGCGGTGGCGCGTCTCATCCACGAGAAGCGCGAGCATGTGGAGCCCCTTGAGAGTGGCCAGCGCCGTCTGCGCCTGCCGGGCGTGCACATACTGCTGGTGGATGACAGCGACATCAACCTGGAGGTGGCGACCCGCTTGCTGCAACGGGAGGGGGCCGAGGTGATCACCGCCATCGACGGGGAGCGAGCCCTGGCCTGCCTGGCAGATCCGGCCCGGCGCATCGATCTGGTGCTCATGGATGTGCAGATGCCGGTGATGGATGGCTACGAGGCGACCCGTCGCCTGCGCCTGCTGCCGGGGCGGGAGGAGACTCCCGTGCTGGCTCTCACCGCAGGGGTATTCAAGGATCAGCGGGAGGCGGCATTGGCCTCTGGCATGAACGACTTCATCGCCAAGCCGCTCGATGTGGAGCAGCTCATCGCGACCTTGCTGCGTTATCTGCCGGACGTTGTCCTGCCGCTCACCGTGAACGACGAACTACTCCCCCACGAGCCGGTGGCCGGCATCGATATCGATACCGGACTGCGCAACTGGGGTGAAGCCTCGGTCTATCTTAAATACCTGCGGCGTTTTCGCGATGACTACATGACGGTCGGTACCGTGTTGCCGGGTTACATCGCCCAGCATGAGACCGATGCGGCCGCGAGCCTGACCCACAAGCTCAAGGGGGTGGCGGGCAGCCTGTCGCTCACCGATGTGGCGCGTATCAGTGCCGAGTTGAACGAGGCCATCGAGCAGGGTGGCGACACCAGCCAGCTTATCGCGCCCTTCCTCGAGGCCCTGGAGCGGGCGCAACACTCCATTGATACCTATGCCGGGCGCGAGCCGGGCGCAGTCAGCTCCCCGCTGGCCCAAGGGGAAGCGCGGGAGGTCTGCCTGCACGCCCTGCATCAGGCCCTGGTGAGCGAGGATCTGGATCTGATTGAGCCGGCGCTGAGCCAGGCAAGGAGTCACTTGCCTTGCGAGCTGGTGAGCGAAATAAGTGCAGCCCTGGAGCTGTTCGATATCCCGTTCGCCACCCGCAAGCTGGAGGAATATCTGGAGGATCGGGAGGAACCTGCGCCATGAGTCGACCGCGCGTGCTGATCATCGACGACGAGCCGAGCAACCTCGGGTTGCTGCGGCAAATCCTCAAGGAGGAGTACAACCTCTTCTTTGCCAAAGGGGGAGAGGAGGGGTTGGCCGCCGTGGGGCGTCACGAGCCGGCACTTATCCTGCTGGACGTGCGCATGCCCGACATGGATGGTTACGAGGTGTGCCGTCGGCTCAAGGCCGATCCGGCTCATGCCGGGATCCCGGTGCTCTTTATCACCGCGAGCGACAACGCAGACAGCGAGAGCCAGGGGTTCGAGGCGGGCGGAGTGGATTATATCTACAAGCCGGTCTGTCCGAGCACGGTGCGTGCCCGGGTGCGCAATCATCTCTCCCTGGTGCGCCTCGAGCAGCTCGAGTGCAGCTATCGCACTGCCATCGTCATGCTGAGCGAGGCGGGCCACTACAACGACACCGACACCGGGGTGCATATCTGGCGCATGGCCGCATACGCCCGGGCCCTGGCTGATGCGGCTGGCTGGAGCCCGGAGCAGTCGGATCTGCTGGAGCTGGCGGCCCCCATGCACGACATGGGCAAGATTGGTATCCCCGATCACATCCTCAAGAAGCCCGGCCCCCTCACCGAGGAGGAGTGGGTCATCATGCGAAGTCACCCGCGCATCGGTTACGAGATCTTGAGGCGATCCGATGCCCCCATTTTTCGCATGGCGGCGGAGATTGCCCTGCACCACCACGAGAAATGGGACGGCTCCGGCTATCCCGCCGGCGAGACCGGCGAGGGGATCCCCGAGGCGTCGCGGATCGTGGCCATCGCCGACGTCTTTGACGCCCTGAGCGTGCGTCGTCCCTACAAGGAGCCCTGGCCCCTGGACCGGGTGCTGGCTACCATGCGCGATGGCTCCGGCCAGCACTTCGATCCCCGGCTGCTCTCCCGTTTTCTCGAGATCATGCCGGAGATCTTGCGCCTCAAGGCGCAATGGGATGCCCGCGAGGAGCGGGGGGATTACCAGATGGGCTGGGTCAGATAGGGATTGCTGGCCCGTTCGTGACCAAAGGTGGAGCTCGGGCCATGGCCCGGAATAAAGACGATCTCATCCCCGAGCGGCAGCAGGGTCTCGGTGATCGATTTGATCAGCGTCCCGTGATCCCCGCGCGGGAAATCGGTGCGGCCTATGCTGCCGGCAAAGAGCACATCCCCCACCCAGGCGAGGCGTTCTGCCTGGCAGAGCAGCACGATGTGGCCCGGAGTGTGGCCCGGGCAGAAATAGACCTCCAGCTCGCATTTGCCAACCTGTACCTTGTCACCCTGTTCGAGCCAGCTATCCGGTGTAAAGGCCGGAGTATGGGCAAAGCCGAACATCTGGCTCTGCTGGGGCAGGATATCGAGCCAGAAGGCATCCTCCTTGTGGGGGCCGGTAATGGCGATACCGGTTCTCTCGCGCAGCTCGGCGGCAGCGCCCACGTGATCCAGATGGCCGTGGGTTAGCAGAATATGGGTCAGGGTCAGCCCCCGTTTGGCTATGGCGGCCAGCAGCTTGTCCGCCTCGCCGCCGGGATCGACGAGGGCAGCCTGGCGGGTCTCGTCACACCAGATAAGCGAACAATTCTGGGCGAACTGGGTGACCGGGATCACCTCGAACTTCAACATGTGGGACTCTCCTGAGGGGTCTGAAGGGGGGAACGTTCGGCGAAGAAGGCGAGGCAGGCCTCCTTGTCACCACGAAACAGGATCCGCTCGCGCTTGTTGTCCAGCTGATAGCGGTACATGGGGTCATAGTAGCGAGTCAGCAGCAGTCTGATCCAGACCAGATGGGCGCGGGTGTCCCCGCTCTGGGCCTGTTCCCTGAGGGCGGCCTGCAACAGCCCATCGAGTTCGCGATAATCCTTGTCACCGAGTCGGCGCTTGAGCCTGGCCATGGCGTCGGTGAGGTAGCCGGCAAAGAGGGGCCAGCCTGCATCTGGCCCATGGAACTCCAGATAGCGCAGCCAGAGATCCTGCACGTAATCGGTGCGGATCTGCTCGGCCCGTGCCTCCTGCGGCACCTCCACCACCACCAGAGGAGCCCGGCACATGGCCTCATAGAGGTTGAGTGGCAGGGCGCAGCGACCGATGAGACGGCTCTCGTCTTCCAGGACAAACTGTGACTCTCCCCGGTTGCGACGCTGAAGCAGCTCGATGGCAAGCCGATTTTCGAAGTCGATGTTGCCGGGTTGCCCACCCGGCAGTTGGCCAAACGACGACCCCCTGTGACGGGCGTGCCCTTCCAGATCCACCGCCTGGGTGATGTGCGCCAGCATGTGGGTCTTGCCGGAGCCGGTCATGCCGGTCAGCACGGTCCAGTCGCACTCTGCACTGGCCTTCGCCTGGGTGTCGATGAGAAAGTGGCGCAGCGCCTTGTAGCCGCCCGCGACCCGGGGGCGGGTGACGCCGGCCTCGGCCAGCCACTGTTGTACGGTTTGCGAGCGCAGGCCACCGCGAAAACAGTAGAGCAGGGCGTCGGGTTGCTGGCGCAACCTGGCCAGCCAGCCTTCCATGCGCGCGGCGCGCACCGCGCCACCTACCAGTTGATGGCCCAGGGTGATGGCTGCGGCCTGTCCCTCCTGCTTGTAACAGGTACCGACCCGGGCGCGCTCCTCGTCAGTCATCAGCGGCAGGCTGACGGCGGTGGGAAAGGCCCCTTCCTTGAACTCGACGGGGGCACGCAGATCGATGAGTGGAACCTCATCCAAAAAGATCCGGGCGTAATCCGTGGCCAGTGGCAGGGCACTCATTGGACAACCTCGATGAACTGGTTGCCGGTGCGGGCCTGCAACTGGCCGATGGGAGAGAGGGTCAGCCCTGCCTGTGCGGCAATGGCAAGGAGCTCGGCTTCACTTTCTTTACCGACGGCTACCAGCAGGCCGCCGCTGGTCTGCGGGTCGCACAGGATGTTGCGGGTGCGATCATCCATGGCGCCCAGCTTGTCACCATAGGAGTCGAAGTTGCGCAGGGTACCGCCCGGTACGCAGCCCTCACTCAGGTAGTAATCCACCTCGTCCAGCAGCGGCAGCGCCTTGAAGTCCAGACGGGCACTGACGCCGGAACCTTCGCACATCTCCAGCAGGTGGCCTGCCAGCCCAAAACCGGTCACGTCGGTCATGGCGTGCACGCCGGGCAGGGCCGCAAACTGCTGACCAATCTTGTTGAGGGTGCACATGGCATCCGGGGCCAGTTGCTCATGCTCGGGCTTGAGCTTGCCCTTCTTCTGGGCTGTGGTGAGGATGCCGATGCCAAGGGGCTTGGTCAGATAGAGGGTGTCGCCCACCTGGGCGGTGTCATTCTGCTTGATGGCGTCGAGTGGCACGATACCGGTCACCGCGAGGCCGAAGATGGGCTCGGGGGCGTCGATGCTATGACCGCCTGCCAGAGAAATGCCCGCCTCGTGACACACCTGGCGACCCCCGTCGATCACCTGCTGGGCCACTTCAGGTGCGAGTATGTTGACGGGCCAGCCGAGGATGGCGATGGCGACGATGGGTTTGCCGCCCATGGCGTAGATGTCGCTGATGGCGTTGGTGGCGGCGATGCGACCGAAGGTGAAGGGATCGTCGACGATGGGCATGAAGAAGTCGGTGGTGGAGACGATGCCCTGGCCGTTGCCGATGTCGACCACGGCGGCGTCATCTTTGCTGCTGTTGCCGACCACCAGGGTGGGGTCGTCAAAGCCCGGGATCTGGCTCTTCAAGATGGTGTCGAGCACCTTGGGGGAGATTTTGCAACCGCAGCCAGCGCCGTGGCTGTATTGGGTCAGACGAATGGAAGACATGCTTTCCCCTTGTGTGGGCAGACTTGTGTGTGCCAATAACTGCTGCGGCGCCGTCAAATGTGCGCGCAAAAATAGGGTGGCCCTGGCGGCCTGTGAACACAGTGATGTCAGGCTGCCTGGCAGGACGGGAGGAGGGCAAGGATGCGCCGGCGAAGCCCCGCCGAGGACCACAGGACGGGCCATTATGCCACAGACGGCCCTCTTGATTCGAACTGGAATTCACACAAAGCGCAGGGGATTGTCGGGTTCAAAAAGAGCCGTACTCTTCGCCTTGCTCAGGCTAGTCCCACTTTGAGCCGCCCCGACGGCGTGTCTGTCTTGCATCGGGGCAGCATGTGGCGACGGAAACTAGCCAGCTTGCTCCATCACTGGTTGGGGAGCCTTGCCTAGCCGGCGCAGTCGCCGTTGCAGCGGCCGCTCCAGCAGGGTGTAGCTCAGCGCCGAGAGCCCGATCAGCACGGCGAGCATCAACAGGGTGGCCAGCACCCCCAGCAAGGGGTTGGTCTGGGCGTACCACCACGCGGTGAGTCCCGGCGCCAGAGAGTGGACAAGCTCGCAGCCGGTGAGCAACACCAGGGCGTGGAGCAGGTAGATGGAGTAGGAGAGATCCCCCAGCCAGTTGGTGAAGCGGTTGTCCAGGAGGCGCAGCAGCGGGCTCTGGCGATCACCCTGGGCAGCAGCAATCCAGATCAGCAACACGTAGGCGCTGATCAGTTGCAGGGTCAACAACGGCGTCATGGTGAACTGCATCAGTGCGAAGGGGAGCAGAAAGGCGAGCAGCAGCGGCAGATCTTGCTGCATCATGGGCCACTGGCGGGCAGCCTTCACCTTGGGCAGCAGCCAGAGGCCGAGCACGAATTCACTCACCCCGCGCCCGATGGCCAGCGCGCCGCTGGTGACATCCAGGGTCCCCCGGCTGTGCACGATATAGGCCAGCACCGTCAAGGCCAGCAAGGGGGCGAGGTTGCTCCAGCGGCTGCGGGTGACGGCGAGCGGAATGAGCAGCGGAAACAGCAGATAGCTAATCCACTCCACGCTGAGCGACCAGGCGGCGAAGTTCCAGGTCAATCCGTGATCGGTCACCACCTGCAGCAGCAGGAAGGCGCTTGGCAGCGCCTCGGCCGGGGTAAAGGGTGAGCCGAACGGAGGCATTCCTTCCCACTCCCACATCTTGAACAGGGGGCCGGCGTAGAAGCCAATCCCGTGGTGGGCCTTGTAGAGCTCCCAGCCCACCAGCAGCAGCAGGGTCACCAGGTAGAGGGGATACACCCGGGTGAGCCGCAGCCAGAGGAAGCGGCCATAACCAATGGGGGAAAGCCTCCCCGTAGACATGGGCCAGCACCAGCCCGCTCAAGATAAAGAAGAGATCGACCCAGAGGTAGCCGTTCTCGATGAGTTGGGTGTGGCCGGCGATCGACTCCATCCACTGGGGGAAGAGCAGCAAGCGGGCGTGGAACAGCACCACCATCAGGGCAGCGATGCCCCGCAGCGGCGTCAACAGCGGCAATGATTGATTCATGACGGGATCCTTGATGATGTTCAGCTTGGCCTGACATCAATTTTTGTTGTGGTGCCGCTCATCAACCCTGATGAGTCGGCTGCCCCGGCTTGGCGGCCACAGGCGGGATCACCCTACCTAAAAGAGAGTCATACGAGTGTGATTGCCGTCATGAATGGGCGTTTATCATCCCAAAACCAGCATGGGATAGGGACGCATCGAAAATAGAGAGGGGATCTAGACTAGGGAAGTCATCCCTCTGAGCGTCAGGAACATCCCCATGAAACTCTATGTCCATCCGTTCTCATCCTACAGCCAGAAAGTGCTGATCGCTCTCTACGAGAATGCCACCCCGTTCGAATACCGGAATCTCGAAGAGCCAGCGGCCAGCGCCGAACTTGCCGCCCTCTGGCCACTCAAGCGCTTCCCGGTGTTGCTGGATGATGGTCGCTGCATCCTCGAGAGCAGCACCATCGTCGCCCATCTGCAGGCGCACCATCCGGGTCCCGTCAGCCTGATCCCGCCCGGCGATGCGGGTCTGGAGGTGCATATGCTGGATCGCGTCTTCGACAACTATGTGATGACGCCGATGCAAAAAGTGGTGCTGGATGCGCTGCGCCCGGCCGCTGATCGCGACCGCTATGGTGTAGCGGAGGCCCGTGAGATGCTCAATCAGATCTACCCCTGGCTTGATCAGCGACTAGAAGGACGTCACTGGATTGCCGGCGCAGACTTCACCCTGGCCGATTGCGCCGCCGTCCCCTCGCTCTTCTACGCCGACTGGGCCCACGAGATCCCGGCTGGCTATGGCCACCTGCGTGCCTATCGCGCCCGTCTGCTCAATCATCCCTCCATCGTGCGGGTGGTGGAGGAGGCGAGGCCATTTCGTCACTACTTCCCGCTGGGCGCGCCAGCGCGTGATTGAGCGGGATGACTTGTGGTGGGCGAGTATTGTCGCCCCAGGCAATGTGCGAGGCGGACAGGGGCATGGCGTGATCCATTGCAGGGGAAAACAGCAATATTCATTCAAATGAGTGGGTATGCGTTTATGGCTGATATTTCCCCGAGGATTTTTTAATGTTGATGCGTAATATTTCATGCTTTTGCATAAAGCAAATGCCGGGCATGTTTCTGCTGGTGGGTTGTGTAGTGAAAGAGAGATGAGAATCGGGTTAACGATGCGGCAACTCTTGATTGAGGATGGCAGTCGTCAGTCGAAGAGGAGGGATGGGGGCAGCAATCGCTGTTGGTGGCAAAGTCGGGGGGAGGTTGTCTCTTTGGCGGCCGCATAAAAAAAGCCCGCTACGATCGCGGGCTTTTTGATGACTAGCAGAACCCAGTCCTGGCCCGGATCTGGAACCGGGGACAAGGGGGGCAGCGCTGGTCTGCTCTGCTTAGCGGGCGCGCACCACCAGCCCCTTGAGGTAGAAGCCTTCCGGATAGGCGGTGCCGATGGGGTGATCAGAGGCCTGGGAAAGCAGCTCCAGGATCTGGGCATCGCGACCGGCATCGAGGGCCGCATCGGCGACGATTTTCTGGAACAGGCTCTGCTCCATCAGGCCGGAGCAGGAGTAGGTCAAGAGCACGCCACCCGGCGCCAGCAGCTGGAACGCCAGCATGTTGATGTCCTTGTAGCCGCGGCAGGCGCCCAGCAGCTGGGCCTTGCTCTCGGCAAACTTGGGCGGATCCAGCACGATGACATCGAACTTCTCGCCCTTTTCGCGATATTCGCGCAAGAGCTTGAAGACGTCGTGACGCACGAACTGGGTGTTGCTGGTATCGAGACCGTTCAGTTCGGCGTTCTGGCGGGCGATGTCCAGCGCATTCTGGGAGAGATCGACGTTGACTACCTCCTTGGCACCGCCCTGGAGGGCATAGACCCCGAAACCGCCGGTGTAGCAGAAGCAGTTGAGCACCCGCTTGCCTTCAGTGTATTTCGCTGCGGCAAGGCGGTTGTCCCGCTGATCCAGATAGAAACCCGTCTTGTGACCGTTACGAATATCGACCAGGATCTTGACGCCGCCATTCTCCTCGATCACCACGGGGTCGGTCGGGGTCTCGCCATGGATGACGCCGGTGCGCTCCTTCAGCCCTTCCTTCTTGCGCACGGCCACGTCGGAGCGCTCATAGATGCTGCACTCGGGGTAGAGGGTACGCAGGGCTTGCGTGATCAGCTCGCGCTGGAACTCGGCACCGGCGGAGAGGATCTGGCACACCAGGAAGTCGGCGTAGCGGTCGATGGTGAGGCCCGGCAGACCGTCGGATTCGGCGGCGCAGAGGCGATAGCCGGTGAGGCCCTGACGCTTGATGAGCCCGTCACGGGACTCCTGCGCATATTTGAGGCGACGGATGAAGAAGTCGAGATCGACGCTCTCATCCTTGTCGAAGGTCCAGACCCGGGCACGGATCTGTGAGCTGCCGGACCAGGCGCCACGGGCGAGCCATTTGCCGTCATGGGTGAAGATCTCGACGGTATCGCCGTCAACGGGGTTGCCCTGCACCCGCTCAATGCCCTTGGAGAAGATCCAGGGGTGGCGACGCAGCAGGGATTTTTCGCGGCCTTTGACGAGATAGATGGAAGCGCTCATGGGTAGTTGCCGATGGTAGAAAAGAAGGGGGCATATAGTAGGGGCTGTGAGGGTAGGCACGCAAGCCGCGTCTACCGGGATCCGTGCATCCTCACGCGGTCAGGGTCGAACGGGCTGTTTCGCGCGTCCCCAGCGCCTGGCCCAGACATGGCAGGCCATCTGGACGATGGCCTGCCGGAGGGGGTCAGATCCGCAGGCCGGTGAGCGCCTGACCGAGTTCATTGGCGGTTCCCTTGAGGCCGGTGGTGCCGGCGACCGCCGCGCTGGCGGACTCCTCCACCCGGCTTGCCTCGTGGCGCACCTTGTCGAGGTTGCGGGTGATCTCCTCTGCCACCGAACTCTGCTCTTCGCTGGAGGTGGCGATCTGGGTGCTCATCTCCAGCACCGCATCGCTGTGGTTGCTGAGCCGCTCGATGTCCATGCCCACTTCGGTGATGAGCTGCTGGCTGTCGGCCGCGCGCCCCACCGTCTTCTCCATGATGTCGTTCAGCGCCCCGGTCCCTGCTTGGAGCTCCTCGATCATCTGCTGGATCTCCACCGTGGCCTGCTGGGTGCGGCTGGCGAGGGTGCGCACCTCGTCGGCCACCACCGCAAAGCCGCGTCCCTGCTCTCCGGCCCGGGCGGCCTCGATGGCGGCGTTGAGGGCCAGCAGGTTGGTTTGCTGGGAGATGGCGTTGATGACGTTGACCACTTCGTTGATGCGATTGGCGTTGTGAGTCAGCCGCTCGACCGCGCCCGAGGCATTGCCAATCTCGTCCGCCAGGGTGCGGATGGCGGTAATGGTACGTGCCACCCGCTGTGCCCCGTGAGTCGCCTCGTCGCTGGACTGGCGGGTTTGCAGCAGGGTGTCGTTGGCGTTGCGGGCCACTTCCCGGATGGCGGCGGACATCTGCTCCATGGCGGCGGCCAGGGAGTCCATGTGCTGTCGCTGGGCGCGGGCAAGCTGCTCGCCGTCGCTGGCATGCTCGCGAAATTCGTCTGCGGCCAGGGTAAGGGCATCGGCGGACTCTTCCACCAGTTGCACTATCTTGTGCTGGCGGTCGGTGAAGGTGTCGATGCTGCCCGCCAGAATGGAAAACTCGTCCCGTACCGGGAAGAAGTTGAGCCGGAAGGTGAGATCGCCGTTCGCCACCGTCTGCAACGCCTTGTTGGTGGAGTAGAGGGCCCCCGAGACAAAGGTCATCAGATAGTGGGTGATGAGGGCCAGCAGGGCGGCCAGCACCGCGATGATGGTCAGGGTAGTGCCCTGGCCATCCCAGAGGGCGTAGTGACTCGTATCCAGGGTGCCGGAGACGACGCCCGCCTGACCTGCGCTGGCACCATAGCGATAGATGTCTCCCTGCTGGCTAAGGCCGGTGGCGGCGCCAGGCGTCAGCACGAGATCCGCGGGCAGGGTAAGGGTCGGCTGCTGGCTCACCAGCTGGGCCGTGGTCTCGACCCGCCCTTTTAGCTGATCCACTCTGAGCTGCATCGCCTGATCATGGCTGTCGGCCAGCAGATACCAGGTGAGGAAGGCGATGAACACAAGGGGGCACCAGAAGGTGATGAGAAATTTCTCGCTGATCGTGAGGTGAATGAGATAACGGTCAACCCACCGAAACTTTACTTCTTTCATAATGGTATTGCGTCCTGCAAGGGGAAGAGAGTGTCGCGCTCATTATCGCCCCGGGGAAAAATTACTTAAGGGAAAGGTGTGATAAATGGGAGAGCAATCGTTTGTCGTGCGGGTGTGGGGTCAGGTTCAGGGGGTGGGGTTTCGCTACTTCACCCGGGAGCGGGCGCTGCAACTGGGGCTGCGGGGGCATGCCTACAACCTGGAAGATGGCTCGGTGGAGATCCTGATTGCCGGTCCCGAACAGAAGGTACAGATGATGCTGGGCTGGCTTGAGCACGGGCCCCGAACCGCCACCGTCACCCGAATGGAGTGCACCCAGGCGTTGCCACCCACCGGAACCGGTTTTCATACCAACTAGCCGGGAGGGTTCATGGGGGAGAGCGGGATTGCGCAGGCCAACCGGCTCGTTGGGCAATATCGGGGGGCGACCCTGGCACTGCGCCAGCACAAGGGGATGGAAGAGGTGCATGCCTACCGGATAGCGGCCCGCCGCCTGCTGGCGCTGCTCGCCCTGTGGCGACCCCTCATTCATGAGCCCGAGCTGGAGCGGCGATTGACCCGTGCCGTCGGCACGCTCTCCGCCCTGCGCGATGCCCAGGTCTATGCGCAGCATCATGGTGGCTCGCTTCGGCAGAACCGCTTGCCACGGGTCCCCCTGTTGACCGGCCCGCTGGCCCGTTGGCTGGCCCGACTGGAAGAGATACCCGTCGGTGTCGATCTCTTGCCGCTGTTTCAGCTGCATCTGGCGCTGTCACTGTCGGATGCACTGGCGAAGACCACCTCCCTTCCTGTGGGCATCAGGGCGAAACTTCGGTGCTGGCACCGGCTGCGTCTGGTGCTGAAACAGGCGCGCTACGGGATGGAGCTGCTGACGGCACAGGGGGGAGGGGATCCGGCCTGGTTGTCCATGCTGGTGAGCTGGCAGGAGCGGCTTGGGCAATTGCAGGACAGGCGCCAATGGCTCAGACGCCTTGGGGGCGAAACGGGGCGGGGCCAGCAACGGCGAGCCCTGAAAACAGAGATACGCTGCCAACTACTGCAACTGGATTGCCATCAGGCGGAGCTGGTCGGCCTTCGCATGGCATTGCTGCAGAGCGGGCAGTAAGCACCCCACAAGATAAAAAAAGAGAGGCCATTGGCCTCTCTTTTCATTGGGACTGTCCGGGAAGGGGCGTATTACTTCACGCGCATGCCCGGCTGGGCACCTTCCTGGGGCTCGAGGATCCAGAGATCCTTGCCGCCCGGACCTGCCGCCAGCACCATACCTTCGGACATGCCAAAGCGCATCTTGCGCGGGGCCAGGTTGGCCACCATCACGGTCAGCTTGCCTTCCAGATCTTCCGGGTTGTAGGCGGACTTGATACCGGCAAAGACCTGACGGGTTTCGCCGCCGATATCCAGCTGCAACTTCAGCAGCTTCTCGGCTTCCGGCACCGCTTCGGCTTTCTTGATCAGCGCCACCCGCAGGTCAATCTTGGCAAAGTCGTCGTAGGTGATGGTCTCGCTGATGGGATCGTCCACCAGGGGGCCTGCCGGCTTCTTGCTCTGCTCCTTGGCGAGATCTTCCTTGGACGCTTCCACCATGGCATCCACCTTGGCGGACTCGATGCGGGAGAAGAGTGCCTTGAAGGGGGCGACGCCGTGGTCGACCAGAGGGGCGGCGATGCCGTCCCAGGTCAGGGTCTCGCCAAGGAAGGCTTCGGCGCGCTCGGCCAGTTGCGGCATGACGGGCTTCAAGTAGGCCATCAGCACGCGGAACAGGTTGATGCCGACGGAGCAGACGGCTTGCAGTTCGGCATCCGCCCCTTCCTGCTTGGCGATGACCCAGGGAGCCTTGTCGTCCACATAGCGGTTGGCCTTGTCGGCCAGGGCCATGATCTCGCGGATGGCGCGGCTGAATTCGCGCGCTTCATAGGCTTCGGCGATGCTGGCGCTGGCGTTGGCAAACTCGGCGTAGAGTACGGGCTCGGCGCAGGTGGCGGCCAGCTTGCCGTCAAAACGCTTGGCGATAAAGCCGGCGTTGCGAGAGGCCAGGTTGACCAGCTTGTTGACCACGTCGGCGTTGACGCGGGAGACGAAGTCTTCGAGGTTCAAGTCCAGATCGTCGATGCGGCTGTTGAGCTTGGCGGCGTAGTAGTAACGCAGGCACTCCGGATCCAGGTGCTTGAGATAGGTGGACGCCTTGATGAAGGTGCCCTTGGACTTGGACATCTTGGCGCCGTTGACGGTCACATAGCCGTGCACGTTGACCTTGGTCGGCTTGCGGAAGTTCGCGCCTTCCAGCATGGCCGGCCAGAACAGGCAGTGGAAGTAGGCGATGTCCTTGCCGATGAAGTGATAGAGCTCGGCGTCGGAGTCCGCTTTCCAGTAGCTGTCGAAGTCGATGTCGCCGCGCTTGTTGCACAGGTTCTTGAACGACGCCATGTAGCCGATGGGGGCGTCCAGCCAGACATAGAAGTACTTGCCGGGGGCGCCGGGAATTTCGAAGCCGAAGTAGGGTGCGTCACGGGTGATGTCCCACTGCTGCAGGCCGCTTTCGAACCACTCTTGCATCTTGTTGGCCATCTCTTCCTGGATGGCGCCGGAGCCGCGTACCCAGTCGGAGAGCCAGGCTTCGAACTGGGGCAGGTCGAAGAAGTAGTGTTCTGAGTCCTTCATCACCGGGGTCGCACCGGAGACGGCGGATTTCGGATCAATCAGCTCGGTCGGGCTGTAGGTGGCGCCGCAAGCGTCGCAGTTGTCACCGTACTGATCGGGGGACTTGCACTTGGGACAGGTGCCCTTGACGAAGCGATCCGGCAGGAACATGGATTTTTCCGGATCGAACAGTTGGGAGATGGTGCGGATCTTGATTTTGCCGGACTCTTTGAGGCGGCCATAGATCACGCCCGCCAGCTCGCGGTTCTCGTCGCTGTGGGTGGAGTGGTAGTTGTCGAAGCTGATGTTGAAACCGGCAAAATCCCCCTGGTGCTCCTGGGAGACGGCGGCAATCATCTCTTCCGGCGAGATCCCCATCTGCTGAGCCTTGAGCATGATGGGCGTACCGTGGGCATCGTCGGCACAGACGAAATGCACCTGATGGCCACGCATTCGCTGATAACGAACCCAGATATCGGCCTGGATGTGTTCCAGCATGTGGCCGAGATGGATGGAGCCGTTGGCATAGGGGAGGGCGCAGGTTACCAGCATTCTACGAGGATCAGTTGCCATAATACGTTCTTTATGTGCCTGTTGGGATGATACAGTGCCGTGCATGTTACCCGAATTGGGGGCGGCCTGCCTAGGGTTGTGGCCCCCGGTGCCCTGACTGGCGGCATCACGATGACGTCGGCAAGCCACTGATTTATGTGCGGTAACCGTTCACCTCAGCATAACGACAACATAATGGGGAGTTAATGGTGATTGATTCAGTAAAACAGATCCTGGCCGAATTTAAGCCGGCAGGATGGGGCAAGGATCTGGTCGCGGCCGGTTTTGTGCGTACCGTCGAGCGGCACGAACAGACCCTGGCCATCACGCTGGTGCTGCCCTTTGCCGGCCAGTCCCTGTTTGAACAGATCAAAGAGGAGTTCGATGCCCGGCTGCGCAGCGCAACCGGCGCGACCCGCATCGACTGGACGGGGGAGATAGACGTGGCCAGCATGCCCCGCGCGCAGCAACTGGCGGCGGTGCAGGGGATCCGCAATATCCTGGTGGTTGCCTCCGGCAAGGGAGGGGTGGGCAAGTCCACTACCGCGGTCAACCTGGCGCTGGCGCTGCAAAAAGAGGGGGCGCGGGTCGCCCTGCTGGATGCGGACATCTATGGCCCCTCCATCCCGACCATGACGGGGACCCTCAAGGAGCGCCCTGTCAGCTTTGATGGCAAGTTGATGGAGCCGGTGATGGCCTGCGGCATCAAGAGCAACAGCATCGGTTATCTGGTGGCTGAGCAGGATGCCACCATCTGGCGCGGTCCCATGGCGAGCAAGGCACTCGGGCAGATCCTGCACGAGACCCGCTGGGGCGAGGTGGACTACCTGGTGGTGGACATGCCCCCGGGCACCGGCGATATCCAGCTGACGCTGGCCCAGCAGGTGCCCACCACGGCGGCGGTGATCGTTACGACGCCCCAGGATGTGGCGCTGGCAGATGCCCGCAAGGGGATTGCCATGTTCAACAAGGTCAATGTGCCTGTGCTTGGCATCGTCGAGAACATGAGTTACCACGTCTGCAGCGCCTGCGGGCATCACGAGCCGTTGTTCGGTACCGGCGGTGGCCAGAAGATGGCGGAGCAGTATCACGTGGCGCTGCTTGGTCAGTTGCCGCTGCATATTGACATTCGCCAGCACATGGATGACGGCTGCCCCACCGTGTTCGGTGCGCCGGATGGCGAGCTGTCACAGACTTACCTGAAACTGGCTCGCCGGGTAGGGGCCGAGCTCTATTTCAGCGCAAAACCGATTGCGACCCCGCTCTACACGGTGGCGCTGGACGAATAATCGGCGTTCGGCCAAGGGGGACGGATTTGGGGTGGGCATGGCCACCCCTTTTTCATATAATGGATCGGTTTAAACAATCCCCAGTGCTCTTCTCTTTAGGTATTTTCAATGTCTGATACTCAACATTCCTGCGTGATCATCGGTATTGCTGGTGCATCCGCGTCCGGCAAGAGTCTTATCGCCCAAACCATCTATGAAGAGCTGGTGGCCGAGCTGGGAGCGGGTCAGATTGGTGTGATCACCGAGGATTGCTACTACCGTGATCAGACCCACCTGACCATGGAAGAGCGGGTCAAGACCAACTATGACCACCCCAATGCCCTGGATCACGATCTGCTGGTGCAGCATCTGACCCAGCTGACGCAAGGGGAGGCGGTCAACATCCCCCAGTACTCCTATACCGAGCACACGCGCATGACCGAGGTCACTACCTTTGCACCGCGCCGTGTCATCATCCTCGAAGGGATACTGCTGTTGACCGACAGCCGCCTGCGCGAACTGATGGACGCCTCCATCTTCATGGATACCCCGCTCGACATCTGTTTGCTGCGCCGTCTGGTGCGCGATGTGCAGGAGCGCGGTCGTACCATGGACTCCGTACTCAAGCAGTATCAGAAGACTGTGCGTCCCATGTTCATGCAGTTCATCGACCC
The DNA here is from genome assembly GCF_014168615.1 of Aeromonas sp. WP2-W18-CRE-05. NCBI lineage: Bacteria > Pseudomonadati > Pseudomonadota > Gammaproteobacteria > Aeromonadales > Aeromonadaceae > Aeromonas > Aeromonas sp. WP2-W18-CRE-05. Next base: position 2,541,372 of record NZ_AP021917.1, read on the forward strand.
GTCCAAGCAGTATGCCGACGTGATCGTGCCCCGTGGCGGCAAGAACCGCATCGCCATCGACATGCTCAAGGCGCGTATCCGCCATATGTTGATTGGTTGAGAGAAAACAAGCCGGGTGATGCCCGGCTTTTTTTAATGAATCTTTTGTCAGGAGAGTCGCAGAATGCGTCTTTGTGATACCGATATCGAACGGCACCTGGATGAAGGCAAGATCGTCATCGAGCCGCGGCCCGGTGTTGAGCGGATCAGCGGCGTCAGCGTCGATGTGCTGCTGGGCAACGAGTTTCGGGTGTTTCGCGATCATACCGCGCCTTATATCGACCTTGGCGGTACCAGTGCCGAGATGGCCGATGCCATCGAGCGGGTGATGAGCGAGGAGATCCACGTGCCGGACGGTGAAGCCTTCTATCTGCACCCGGGTCAGCTGGCGCTGGCGGTGACCTATGAATCGGTTACCTTGCCCGCCGATATCGTCGGCTGGCTGGATGGTCGCTCCTCCCTGGCGCGCCTGGGCCTCATGGTGCACGTCACCGCCCACCGCATCGATCCGGGCTGGTCCGGTCGCATCGTGCTGGAGTTTTACAACGGCGGCAAGTTGCCTCTGGCCCTGCGTCCCAAGATGAAGATCGGTGCCCTGAACTTCGAGATGCTGTCAGGTACCGCGGCTCGCCCGTACAACAAACGGGAAAATGCCAAATACAAGAGCCAGCAAGGGGCTGTGGCCAGCCGGATCAACCAGGATTGATCTGCGCACCGTGCGGCTTGTCTATGGAGGAGGGTGCCAGGGCACCCTCTTTTATATCTGACAAAAGGAAACGGACGTGCCGAGCGGGTTGAAAAGCGGCCTTTTTCGGGACATCGAGCGATGCTTAGGCTTTGATTGGCGCCTATCCACAGCAATGGAATGGACTTAAATTAATCCTCGACAAGCCCCGTTCCTACAGGCCCTAAGACATTTTCTGACGGAATGCCCTTTTTTTTTTTTGCTGAAATATTTCAACAACGGGTATGGCGCATCGAGCCTTCTGGCATAATCCGCCGCAACTCATAAACAGGTTCGTTTTTATGTTTGAAATGTTTAGTGGTTTGGGTTTGTGGTGGTCAATCGGTTTGGTATTGGCCGTTTTTTTTGTGCTGGCCTATGAATTCATCAACGGCTTTCACGATACCGCCAACGCGGTAGCAACGGTTATCTATACCAAGGCGATGCCGGCTCATATGGCGGTGGTGGCTTCCGGTCTGTTCAATTTCGCCGGTGTCATGCTGGGTGGGTTGGGGGTGGCCTATGCCATCGTTCACCTGCTGCCCATCGATCTGCTGCTTGGTATGGACTCTACCCAGGGTCTGATCATGGTGTTCTCCCTGCTGTTCTCGGCCATCGTCTGGAACCTGGGAACCTGGTACTTCGGTATTCCGGCATCCAGCTCCCACACCCTGATCGGTTCCATCCTGGGGGTAGGCGGCGCCTATGCCCTGATCAGCCATCAACCCCTGAAAGAGGGTATCAACGTCGGCAAAGCCATCGACATCATGCTCTCTCTCATCATCTCTCCCACCGTGGGCTTCATCATTGCCGCCCTGCTGCTGTTCGCCATGAAGCGCGTATGGCTTGGCAGCAAGATCCACAAGACCCCGGAAGAGCGCCTGCTGGTGGACGGCAAGAAGCATCCACCGTTCTGGGCCCGTGTCACTCTGATTTGTTCCGCAATGGGGGTGAGCTTCGTGCACGGCTCCAACGATGGTCAGAAAGGCATCGGTCTGGTGATGCTGGTGCTGATCTGCATGGCGCCTGCCTATTTTGCGCTGGACATGAACAGCCGCTCCTATGATCTGGACAGAACCCAGGATGCCAACCAGCGCATCATGGAGATCTACCAGCGTAACCAGGAACAGGTTTCCCATCTGGTGAACTTCAGTGTGCCTGCCAAAGCCCAGGAAGAGCTGATGAGTCACTGTGCGGCAGGGGAGGCCCTGCAGGCCATGGCTACCCTCGACAAGCGTCTGGGCCAGGTGCGCACCTACGAGGAGATGAACCTGGTGGATCGCCGCGAGGTGCGTCGCTTGCTGCTGTGCATCGACGACACTGCCCGCAAGGTCTCCAAGTTGCCACTGCCGGCCAAGGAGCTGACCGATCTCGCCAAATGGCGCAAGGATCTGACCGCAACGGCCGAATATGCGCCGACCTGGGTCATCGTGTCCATCGCCCTGGCGCTCGGTTGCGGCACCATGGTGGGCTGGCGTCGTATCGTCTACACGGTAGGGGAGAAGATCGGTTCCTCCGGCATGACCTACAGCCAGGGCATTGCAGCCCAGATCACGGCCGCCGCGTCCATCGGGATTGCGAGTCTAACCGGGATGCCGGTGTCCACTACCCACATTCTCTCCTCCGCGGTGGCGGGGACCATGGTGGCCAACAAGTCCGGCCTGCAGAGCCAGACCATCAAGACCATTCTGCTGGCTTGGGTGCTGACATTGCCGCTCACCATGCTGCTCTCCGGCGGTCTCTTCCTGCTGAACAACCATCTCTTTGGCGGGTAAGCGCGACAGTCATTGGAAATGAAACAAGGGCCTTCGGGCCCTTTTTTGTTGCCCGGTGAATGTCACGTCATACGGCAATAGTTCAATAAGTGATAGTTGTATGCCATCAGACAAGAAGTTGAATTACATTATCTATCACCTCTTTGGCTTCTCTACATCCCTGAGCCACTCGTTGTGCACATTGAGGGGACCTGTCTGTGTGATGCCTTGTTACAAGCCGATGCTTGCACGTAAAGCAGAAGGGAGGGTGTGCAACGTGCCTATGTTCCTCACCAGAAATGATGAGAGTGAAGAGCGCCACAGGTTGCCCTATGTCTGGCATTCCCGTTCAACCTAGGCTGTCTCAGCCACCACTGAACACACCGACTGTGCTACCAAAGGGGAACGCTGCCAGACTGTTTGCCAATGGCATATATGCCGTCAACTATCGACAAAGCAGAGCATGTCGTGATGCTTTGACAGAGATGAATCCCCTGTCTGGTGTGTTATTTACGTCTTGCTTGGACTGTGTGTGGTCGCTGAACATCGGGAAAGCGGCGGATATCGAAGAACGGGCAGGGGGGAGAGCAAGGCGATGTCAGCCCAAAAAAAGAGATAAAAAAAGAGCCACACAATGTGTGGCTCTTTATTCAGACTAACGAGTCTGCTCAGGGGCGACCGGCCGGGCTGGTTGCCACGTTGCTGGCAGCGGTGCTGCCACCGTGGCGACCGGAGGTCACGACTTCGCTGCGTACCAGGGGAGCGTACTCCACGGGTTCACGGGGTGTCGGGGCAGGAGCCGCAGCCGGCGTTGCCATGGGGGCATAAGCCTTGCGGGCACGGGCCAATACACCGGCACCCTTGCTGACCTTCATTTCGGGGCTGGTTGCTGGCTCGGTTTGCACCACGGCAGCCGGCATCTCGACGACCTTCGCCTCGGCGGTGGCCGTCTCCTCAGCGATCACGACAGGTGCCGCTTCAGCAACCGGTGCAACCTCTTCTGGGATGGCCTCCACTTGCTGGGTCTGCTCGACAGCGTCGATCACGGCTACAGGTTCGTCATGAGAGGCGGTGTCGACGATAGGTTCGACCATCTCGGGTTCGACAACTGCCACTTCGGCGACGGGTTCAGCGTCTGCTTGCGCAACCTGCTCAACTTCGTCAGTGGAGGGCGCGTCCACAGCCTGGGCTGCCAGTGCTTGCTCTGCCGCTTCCTCAGCAACGGCTTCAGCCACCACGTGTTCGGTCAGTGCGGCGGAGGCCTGCAGGGCTGCTGCAACCGCTTCTGCGCTCGGAATGGTGATGACAGGCACAGCCGGTTCATCCACCTTCACCTGAGCCGCATCGGCCTGGGCGGCGGCAGTCAGCTGCACTTCACCTTGTGCTTCGTCTTCACGCTGGCCACGAGCCTCTTCGTTGATGCGCTTGCGACGTTGCCCTTCGATACGCTGATTGCGCGGAGTACGGCGGGAGCGACGCTGACCTTCGCCTTGCTCTTCTTGCTGCTCAGCGGCGGCTTGCACGTCGGCGACATCGGTGACGACGTGCTCGTCACTCGGCAGGGCAGGGGTGTCGGTCGCGGCGACATCGACACGGATCTGCTTGCGCAGTTGGCGACGTTCACGGCGCTCAGCAACTTTCTGCTCTTTCTCCTGACGCGGTTCAGCGCTGGCGACCGCAGTATCAACGGTATCAACCGCCTCGACGATCACCTCGGCACGGGGTTCGCGGGGGGCGCGAGGTTCACGAGCAGGACGCGGGGCACGAGGTTCGCGCTCCTGGCGGGGTTCGCGAGGCTCACGCTCCATGCGCTGTTCGGTGCGCACGTCACCACGGGGTTCCCGTTCCTGACGCGGTTCCCGCTCTTGACGAGGCTCACGCTCTTTGCGCGGGCGACGATTGCGATCACTGCTCTCGCGGCTGGCTGCGCCTTCACGCTTCTCGCCGGCCTCGGCATTGCGACTGCCGCGGTTGTCGTCACGACGGCCACGTTGACCACGGCTGCGGGATTCATCGCGCTGGTGACGGTGCCCGTCATCCTTGCGAGCTTCGCGCTGAGCGGCCGGTTTGTCGGCAGGCGCCTTCACCTCGGCCGGAGCCGCATCGGAGGAGGCACCGAACAGGCCGGAGAAAGCCTTGGCCAGCTTGCCAAAGAAGCCGACTTGTTCTGCAACCGGAGCGGGAGCCGCAACAGGAGCCGGGGCGGTGGGCGCAACCGGCTGGGGAGCCGGGGCAAACCCTTGCAGCAGCGGTTGTTCACGCTCGACTACCTGAGCTTGGCGCGGCTGGTAGACCGGCTTGGCAATCTCGGTTTTGAGCTCGTAGCTGGCCGCTTCTGGGATCTCGTTCTGACGGATGCGGGTCACTTCGTAGTGCGGGGTTTCCAGATGCAGGTTCGGAATGATGTAGACACGCACATCATTGCGCTGTTCCAGATTGGCGATGGAGGTACGCTTCTCGTTGAGCAGATAGGCGGCCACATCGACCGGCACCTGGGCATGCACCTGCTCGGTGTTGTCCTTCATGGCCTCTTCTTCGATGAGACGCAGGATGGACAGGGCGAGGGATTCGTTGTCACGGATGACCCCCTGACCCTGGCAACGGGGGCAGATATGGCTGCTGGACTCGTTGAGGGAGGGACGCAGACGCTGGCGAGACATCTCCAGCAGACCGAAACGGGAGATACGGCCCAGCTGGATACGGGCACGATCCTGATGCACCGCTTCACGCAGACGGTTTTCCACTTCGCGCTGATGGCGAACCGGGGTCATGTCGATGAAGTCGATGACAATCAGGCCACCCAGATCACGCAGGCGCAGCTGGCGAGCGATCTCATCGGCCGCTTCCAGGTTGGTCTGCAGGGCGGTCTCTTCGATATCGCCGCCCTTGGTGGCGCGGGAGGAGTTGATATCGATGGAGGTCAGTGCTTCGGTCGGATCGATGACGATGCTGCCGCCGGAGGGCAGGCGCACTTCGCGCTGGAAGGCCGATTCGATCTGGCTCTCGATCTGGAAGTGGTTGAACAGGGCGACATCACCCTTGTAGAGCTTCACGCGATTGAGGAAATCGGGGCGGACCAGCTCGATATGCGACTTGGCGCGCTCGAAGATGACCGGGTTGTCGATCAGGATCTCGCCCACATCGCGACGCAGATAGTCACGGATGGCGCGCACGATGACGTTGCTCTCCTGGTGAATGAGCACCGGAGCGGAACGTTGTTGTGACGCCTTGTGGATGGAGTCCCAGTGATTGAGCAGAACGTTCAGATCCCACTCCAGCTCTTCCGGGGACTTGCCCACACCGGCGGTGCGCACGATGAGGCCCATGCCGTCCGGTACGGTCAGTCCGCTCAGGGCTTCCTTCAGCTCGGTCCGCTCGTCACCCTCGATGCGACGGGAGATGCCGCCGGCACGGGGGTTGTTCGGCATCAGCACCAGGTAGCTGCCAGCCAGACTGATGAAGGTGGTGAGGGCTGCACCCTTGGTACCACGCTCTTCCTTGTCGATCTGGACAATCACTTCCTGGCCTTCGCGGACCACTTCTTTGATGTTGGGACGACCCTGATAGGAGTAACCGGAGGGGAAGTAATTGCGGGCGATTTCCTTTAACGGCAGGAAACCGTGGCGTTCGGCGCCATAGTCAACAAAAGCAGCTTCGAGACTGGGTTCTACTCGGGTGATTTTGCCCTTGTAAATGTTCGCTTTTTTCTGCTCGTGTCCCGGACTTTCAATATCCAAATCGTAGAGCTGTTGTCCGTCAACCAGCGCTACGCGCAACTCCTCTTCCTGAGTCGCGTTGATTAGCATTCTTTTCATTGAGTTCTCATTATTTTGTCATTTTGATTCCTCCACTGGGTCCTGCCGGCGCCGGCCTCGGGTCTTCAGCATGCTGGGGCAACCTCCCGGTTGGGGTATGCATGAGGCGCAAACTAAGGGCACTCTGGTTCAGCCTTCTCGAGAGGGCGTGAATTAAGGATACCGATGTGGAGACAATTTACGTCGGCTTTGTTTGTGTTCTCCATGCGTTGTACCTCGCACCCGGGAACCGTCATGTTCTTGTATACACGGTGTTTCGGGATTGGGTGGCATACATTTTGGCCACTTAGTACAAGGCTTGAACACAATGACAAAACCTTGTTTATTATCCCATTTAAACCACTTTTATAGCAAGACGCCATTTTTTAACAAAGCATGGAGCCAAGGGCTGTCGGCGGTGTTAAAATCCGCGCCATGACACAGATACATCAACAAGTGCAGCTGCTCACCATCGAAGCTGAGCATGACGGGCAGCGCATCGACAATTTTCTCAAGACTCAGTTAAAGGGCGTCCCCAAGAGCCTGATTTATCGCATCCTTCGAAAAGGGGAGGTGCGGGTCAACAAGAAGCGCATCAAACCGGAATACAAGCTTTGTGCCGGTGACGAGGTGCGGGTGCCCCCCGTGCGTGTGGCCGAGAAGAATGAGTTGCCTTCTGCCAATCTCGGCAGCATCCAGCGTCTGGAGAGCCAGATCCTGTTTGAAGACGACGCCATGATAGTGCTCAACAAGCCGTCCGGCATGGCAGTGCACGGCGGCAGCGGCCTCAGTTTTGGTGTCATCGAAGGGCTTCGTGCCCTGCGCCCCGAAGCCCGTTTCCTCGAACTGGTGCACCGGCTGGATCGCGACACCTCCGGCGTGCTGCTGGTTGCCAAGAAGCGCAGTGCTCTGCGCAGCCTGCACGAGCAGCTGCGGGTCAAGACCATGCGCAAGCAGTACCTGGCGTTGGTGCGTGGCCAGTGGCAACCCCACGTCAAGGTGGTCAATGCGCCGCTGCGCAAAAATGACCTGCAATCCGGCGAGCGGGTGGTGCGGGTCAGCAGCGATGGCAAGCCCTCCGAGACCCGGTTCCGGATTGCCCGTCAGTTTGCCGAGGCCACCCTGGTCGAGTGCAGCCCCATCACTGGCCGCACCCACCAGATCCGTGTCCACACCCAGCACGCCGGCCATCCCATCGCCTGCGATGACAAATATGGTGAGGCCGGGTTTGATGAAAAGATGCGAGGGCAGGGGCTAAAGCGTTTGTTCCTGCACGCCTGGAAGCTCACCTTTACTCATCCGGTGGACGACCGGGAGATGCAGGTGGAAGCGCCATTGTCACCGGAGCTTGAGGCGTTCCTCGCCAAGCTGCCACGCTGACAACCATGAAAAACGGGAGCCTTGGCTCCCGTTTTTCATGGCAGAGTTCTTGTTATGGGAGAGCCAGGCCGTGGCGACCCAGGAGATCAACCAAGCCTATCAGGGGAAGACCGACAAGGGCGTTGGGATCACGCCCCTCCAGTGCCTTGAACAAGACGATGCCCATTCCCTCGCACTTGAAGCTGCCGGCACAATCCAGAGGACGTTCGGCCTCCACATAGCGACGGATGGCGGCTTCATCGAGCGAACGAAAATGCACGGTGAAAGGCTCGACGAGCTGCTCGGCATGGCCATTTGCAGCATTGATCACACAGAGCCCGGTGTAAAAGATGACGCGCTTGCCTTGGGCCTGCAGCAACTGCTCGACCGCCTTCTCCACCGTGCCGGGCTTGCCGAGGATCTGCCCGTCACAGACGCACACCTGATCTGAACCGATGATCAATCCTTGATCACGGTCAGCGGCAACGGCATTCGCCTTGGCAAACGCCAATCTGCTGACCAGGGCTTCCGCGGTCTCCCCGTGTCGCGCCGTCTCATCGACTTGAGGCGCAGCACAGTGAAATGGCTGACCGAGTTTTTCCAGCAAGGTCTTGCGGTAGGACGAGGTGGACGCGAGGATCAAGGAAGGCTGCATGTTTTGATGATATCCATTTATAAATCAATTGGTTGATTCTATCTGTGCAGATGGGGCCACGCAAACAGGAGATGTCTACAGCGGAACTCGCCTAATTAGCGGGAAGCATGCATGCTGATGGAACCACAGCACAAACACAAGCGATCGGAATTGCGCGTGATGACACGATATGCGGCCTTGGTCATGGCACTGATGTCCTTCGCCAGCTGGGCAGGGACATGGCAACTTCGCCAGGGGGATGAGGGGGTGATGCTCTGGACCCAGCCACATCCTCCGACCTCTTTTCAGGCCTTACGTCTGGAGATGCGCGTGAATGCCGATCCTGGCGCGCTGATCACGGTGCTGCGCAACACTGCGCGCCATGAAGAGTGGTTGCCACAGAGCCGTGAAGTCAGGGTGCTGGCCAGATCGGGTCCCGACGATGATCTGGTCTATACCCGCCTGGCATCTCCCTGGCCGGTGCAAGACAGGGAGCTCATCACCCGCTCCCATCTGAGTCGACGCATTGATTGCAGCCTGACTCTCGAGGTGTGGGCAGAGCCGAATGCCCTGCCATTGCATGCAGGGCTGTTCCGGATCCAGGAAAGCGCCGGACGGTGGGAGGCGCTACCCCAACGGGATGGCAGCACACTCGTTCGGCTCGAAACCTATACCAATCCGGGCAACAACTTGCCGGGCTGGCTGGTCAATCCCATTGCCATCAAGGCTGCCGTGGGCAGTTTCAAAGCCATACGCCGACTTATGGAAGCCGAGCCCAGAGTGGCTGCGACACCAGGCCTGCTGGGGAGCGACCCGCGCTGTTCTGCCACCTGATGAGACACCAAGGAGCACATCCGGTGGACAGACAGGGGAGGGGAACAGGATCCTGTGCCAGATCCTGCACGATATGGCATAATCGGCCACCGATGAGCACAAGTTCCTCTTGCAGGGGCCTGTGAAGGTAAAATCATCGGCGGTAAGGACTTTTTCCTTTGACTATCCCTTGTTGGACCTATAATATTCGCGCCCTATGCAAAAGGTGAAGTTGCCCGTTAAGGTTGATCCAGTCCGTAATGCCTTGAAGCTACTCGATTATGTCGGGATAGTGGAAAAGTCGCAGATGCCCAGGCTGGAGGAATCAACCGAAGGCTTGCGAAGTGATGTGGATGTCACACTGCACTTTGGCAAAGATGTCCAGAAGTTGACCGTTATGAAAGGCACTGCCCATGCCAAGGTCGACCTGGTTTGCCAGCGTTGTGGTGAGACATTTGAACACCTTTGTGAAGCTAGTTTTATTTACACTCCGCTGTTCGAAAGAACAAACGAGGAAGAACTGCCGGAAGCTTATGAGCCCATTGAGTTGGACGAAAACGGCGAGATAGATCTTCATCAAATCCTGGAGGATGAACTCATCCTCTCGTTGCCTCAGGTAGCCATGCATCCGGTGGATGTGTGTCCCAGAGGAAACATGGAGATGACCTGGGGTGAAATCGAACCTGCTGATGAGCGGCCGAATCCCTTTGCAGTTCTTGAAGCGCTCAAACGTAAGTGAATTTTAGGAGTTAGCCTACCATGGCCGTACAACAGAACCGTAAAACCCGCGCCAAGCGTGGCATGCGTCGTTCCCACGATGCGCTGACCACCGCTGCCCTGACTGTTGATCAGACCAGTGGCGAAATTCATCGTCGTCACCACGTGACTGCCGATGGTTTCTACCGCGGTAAAAAGGTAATCGCTTAAGGATTGCCTTTGTCTACGCAAACTGTCGCGCTAGACATAATGGGGGGAGATATCGGCCCCTCGGAAACAGTGCCTGCCGCCGTGCAGGCACTGTCTCTTCTACCCCAGCTAAAACTTGTTCTGGTCGGTGATCAACACCAGACCGCCCCTCTTCTGCAGCAACATGGCCTGCTCAACCACCCTCGCGTTCGTCTCGTGCATGCCTCCCAGGTCGTGGGCATGGGCGAAAAGCCTATCGTGGCGCTGCGTACCCTGAAAGACTCCTCCATGCGCGTGACCCTGGATCTGGTCAAGAGCGGCGCTGCCGATGCCTGTGTCAGTGCAGGCAACACCGGTGCCTTGATGGCCATGGCCAAGTGCGTGCTCAAATCCTTGCCCGGTGTTGACCGGCCAGCCCTTATCAAGGCGCTGCCCACATTGGGTGGAAAACGGACCGTGATGCTGGATCTGGGTGCGAACGTGAGCTGTGATGCCGACACCTTGCTGCAATTTGCCGTGATGGGCGCCGTGGTTGCAGAGAAGGTCGAGGGGATACCTTCACCCAGAGTGGCACTGCTCAACGTGGGGGAGGAGGAGATCAAGGGCAACGACCTGGTGCGCCACAGCGCCGAGTTGCTGCGCCAATGCTCCGCCCTGAATTTTGTCGGTTTTATCGAGGGTGACAGGATCTTCAGCGGCGAGTGCGACGTGATCGTCTGCGACGGTTTCGTGGGCAACGTGGCGCTCAAGACCGCGGAGGGGGTGGTGCGGATGATGGCCGAACTGGCCGGATATCCGCGCAAAAAACGCAGTTTTCTTGGTCGACTCGCCGGATTTATGTTCAAACGGCGTTTCTCTTACCTGAACCCCGACCAGTATAATGGCGCGAGTCTGTTAGGATTGCGCGGCATTGTGGTAAAAAGCCATGGGCGGGCCGAGCGCCGCGCTCTGTGTCATGCGATTCTGCTGGCTGCACAAGAAGCCAGACATCAACTTCCATTGCAAATTGCAGATCGCCTTGAATCTGTCTTTTCCGACAGGGATTTATAAAACTCTATGCATAGCAAAATTCTGGGTACTGGCAGTTATCTGCCGAGTTCGGTTCGTACCAACGCCGATCTTGAACAGATGGTTGAAACCAGTGACGAATGGATCGTGGAACGCACCGGGATCCGTGAACGCCGTATCGCCGGAGCCGACGAAACCGTCGCGACCCTTTCTCATCAGGCGGCCTTGCGTGCGCTTGATGCGGCAGGTCTGACTGCCGCCGATCTGGACATGATAGTGCTGGCCACCACCAGCGCAGAGAATGCCTTCCCAGCTGCTGCCTGTGAACTGCAGGGGCTGCTTGACGTACCGGGGATCCCGGCGTTTGACGTAGCCGCCGCCTGTGCCGGCTTTACATATGCTCTCGCAATCGCCGATCAGTTCGTCAAATCCGGCGCTGCTCGCCACGTGCTGGTTGTCGGTGCGGACGTGCTGTCACGCATGTGCGATCCCGAGGATCGCGGCACCATCATCCTGTTCGGGGATGGGGCAGGGGCCGTGGTCATCGGTGCCAGCGACACTCCTGGCATCCTCTCCACCCATCTGCATGCCGATGGCCGTTATGGCGAGCTGCTCAAACTGCCGCAGCCCCGTCGCGGCATGCCGGGTGCCGAGCTCGAAGCCTACATGTACATGAAGGGCAACGATGTCTTCAAGGTCGCGGTGACACGCCTTAGCGAGATCGTGACCGAAACCCTGGCTGCGGCCAACGTCGAGCCGAGCGAGCTGGACTGGCTGGTGCCCCATCAAGCCAACTTCCGCATCATCAATGCCACCGCGAAGAAACTCGGCATGGGGCTCGACAAGGTGATCCTGACCCTGGATCGTCATGGCAATACCTCCGCGGCCTCCGTGCCCATCGCCTTCGATGAAGGGGTGCGCGATGGTCGCATCAAACCCGGCCAGCTGGTCCTGCTGGAAGCCTTCGGCGGCGGTTTTGCCTGGGGCTCTGCGCTGGTTCGCCTCTGATACCGAGCGGTGCCCGGTCCTCGGGCGCCCGCTTACCGAATTCGTCTTACCTTAAAGGAATCAATGATGACCCGATTTGCCATTGCCTTCCCGGGACAAGGCTCCCAGAGCGTCGGCATGCTGGCCGAGCTGGCCGAGCAACACGCCGTGATTAAAGAGACCTTCGCCGAGGCGAGCCAGGTGCTGGGTTATGACCTGTTTGCCCTGGTGATGGCAGGCCCGGCCGAGGATCTCAACAAGACCTGGCGTACCCAGCCAGCGCTGTTGACCGCCTCCGTCGCGCTGTGGCGCCTGTGGCAACAACAAGGCGGGGCAACCCCTGCCGTGATGGCCGGCCACAGCCTGGGGGAATACTCCGCTCTGGTGTGCAGCGGCGCGCTGGCGTTTGCCGATGCCGTCAAACTGGTCGAGCTGCGTGGTCTGGCCATGCAGGAAGCCGTACCGGAAGGCACTGGCGCCATGGCTGCCATCATCGGTCTGGACAACGAGAGCATCGCTGCCAACTGTGAGAAAGCGGCCCAGGGGCAGGTGGTCTCTCCGGTCAACTTCAACTCTCCGGGCCAGGTGGTCATCGCCGGCCACAAAGAGGCGGTCGAGCGTGCCAACGTGCTGATGAAAGAGTCAGGTGCCAAACGTGCTCTGCCGCTGCCGGTCTCCGTACCCTCCCACTGCGCCCTGATGAAACCGGCCGCAGAAAAGCTGGCCGCCGCCCTGGATGGGATCGAGATCAAGGTTCCTGCCATCGCCGTCATCAATAATGTCGACGTCTCTTGTGAGCAGGATCCTGCCGCCATCAAGCAAGCCCTGGTGCGTCAGCTGTTCAGCCCGGTTCGCTGGACTGAAACGGTAGAGCGCATGGCAAACGACGGTGTAACCCTCGAAATCGAGATGGGCCCGGGCAAGGTGTTGACCGGCCTGGCCAAGCGTATCGATGCGCGAGTGGAAGGTATTCACGCCAACGACGCCGCCTCGTTCGAGCAGGCGCTGGCCCAGATCAAGTAAACAGGAGCAAGTCATGAGTTTTACCGATAAGGTTGTGTTGGTCACTGGCGCCAGCCGTGGCATTGGTCGTGCGATTGCGGAGACGTTTGCTGCTCGTGGCGCCAAAGTCGTGGGTACCGCGACCAGCGAGAGCGGTGCCGAAGCGATCAGTGCTTACCTGGGTGAGCAAGGCTGCGGCATGGCACTGAACGTGACCAGTCAGGAATCCATCGAAACCGTCTTCGCCGCCATCAAGGCGCGTTTTGGCGACATCGACATCCTGATCAACAACGCCGGCATCACCCGCGACAACCTGCTGATGCGGATGAAGGATGACGAGTGGAACGAGATCATCGACACCAATCTCACCTCCCTGTACCGTCTGAGCAAGCCGGTATTGCGTGCCATGATGAAGAAGCGCAACGGTCGCATCATCAGCATCGGTTCCGTGGTCGGCACCATGGGCAACGCCGGTCAGGTCAACTATGCTGCTGCCAAGGCGGGTCTGGTTGGCTTTACCAAGTCGCTGGCCCGTGAAGTGGCATCCCGTGGCATCACGGTGAATGCGGTTGCTCCCGGTTTCATCGAGACCGACATGACCAAGGCGCTCAATGAAGAGCAGCGCGCCAGCATCATGAATCAGGTGCCTGCCGCCCGTTTGGGCGATCCGAAAGAAATTGCTGCCGCTGTGGTATTCTTGGCATCGGATGATGCCGCCTATATTACCGGCGAAACCCTGCATGTTAATGGCGGGATGTACATGGTGTAATCAATTTGTCGTGAGTTCTGTTCAAATTTGCGATAATACGCCGAAGTTTGGCACATTTCGTGGTTTGACCAGCGGCAAGTCACTTGCAAACTCACGTCAATTGAATACACTACCCCAACCAGACGCAATAGCGTATTTTTAAAGGAAAATTCAGGTCATGAGCAACATCGAAGAACGCGTAAAGAAAATCATCATCGAACAACTGGGTGTTAAAGAAGAAGACGTGAAGAACGCTGCCTCCTTCGTCGACGACCTGGGCGCTGACTCTTTGGATACCGTTGAACTGGTAATGGCGCTGGAAGAAGAATTCGATACCGAAATTCCTGATGAAGAAGCCGAGAAGATCACCACTGTTCAAGCGGCTATCGACTACATCACCGCTAATCAGGAATAAGTTCCTGTTCTGAAAGAAGCGGCCCAAGGGCCGCTTCTTTTATGTTTACCCCTTTCAAAACACCTCTCGGAGACTACCTCAGTGTCAAAACGCAGAGTCGTGGTGACCGGCTTGGGGATGCTTTCCCCGGTAGGCAACACTGCCGAATCCAGCTGGCAAGCCCTGCTCAACGGGCAGAGCGGCATTTCCCTCATCGACCACTTTGATGCAAGCGAGTTCGCAACCCGTTTCGCAGGCCTGGTCAAGGATTTCGACCCCGAAGAGTTCGGCATCAACCGCAAAGAAGCCCGCAAGATGGATCTCTTCATCCAGTATGGCGTGGCGGCGGGTGTTCAGGCCCTGGAAGATTCCGGCCTGACCATCAACGAAGAGAACGCGGAGCGGGTAGGCGTTGCCATCGGCTCTGGTATCGGCGGTCTGGGTCTGATTGAGCAGAACCACAGCAGCCTCATCAATGGCGGCCCCCGCAAGCTGAGCCCTTTCTTCGTTCCGTCCACCATCATCAATATGGTGTCCGGTCATCTTTCCATCATGAAAGGCATGCAGGGCCCGAACATCGCCGTGACTACCGCCTGTACCACGGGTACCCATGCCATCGGCATGGCTGGCCGGATGATCGCCTATGGCGATGCGGACGTGATGGTCGCCGGTGGTGCCGAGAAAGCCTCCACCCCCATGGGCATGGGCGGCTTTGCCGCTGCCAAGGCGCTCTCCACCCGCAATGACGAACCGCAGAAGGCGAGCCGCCCCTGGGACAAGGATCGCGACGGTTTCGTGCTGGGCGACGGTGCCGGCGTGCTGGTGCTGGAAGAGTATGAACATGCCAAGGCCCGCGGCGCCAAGATCTATGCCGAGCTGGTCGGCTTTGGCATGAGCGGGGATGCCTATCACATGACGGCCCCTCCCTCGGACGGCGATGGTGGCGCACGCGCCATGAAGAACGCCATCAAGGATGCTGGTATCGCACCCGAGCAGATCGGTTACATCAATGCCCACGGTACCTCCACCCCCCTTGGGGATGTGGCAGAGCTGCGCGGCATGAAGAAGGTGTTTGGTGAACATGCCAGCGCCCTGATGGTCAGCTCCACCAAGTCCATGACAGGCCACCTGTTGGGTGCGGCTGGCGCCATCGAGGCGATCATCACCGTGCTCTCTCTGCGTGACCAGATGGTGCCTCCTACCATCAACCTGGACAACCCGGATGATGAGTGCGACCTGGATCTGGTGCCGCATGTTGCCAAGGGCGGCAGCTTCGAATATGCCCTCTCCAATTCCTTCGGTTTTGGCGGCACCAATGGCTCCCTGATCTTCAAACGCGTATAATTCGCTCTGGGCGAATGATAAGGCCCGATACGGTAGTATCGGGCCTTTTTTATCGGAGGGATCCCCTTGCTGATTAATGGAATACCCACAGAAACACTGTCAGCCAGGGATCGTGGACTGGCATACGGTGATGGTCATTTCACCACCATGCTGGTGAGGGAAGGGAAGGTACTCTGGTGGCAGGACCATCTGGCCCGGCTGCAACATGCCAACGCCCGGCTTGGTTTTGGCGAGCACTCCTGGGACCTGCTTGCCGACGAGGCGGCGCAGCTGGCTTCTGGGCAGACACAGGCTGTCGTCAAGATAATGCTGACCCGGGGCGCCGGTGGGCGGGGATATGACGGCGCAGGCTGTGACACGCCCACTCGCATCGTCTCTTTGGCACCTTATCCTGAGCATTATCATGATTGGCAGCAAACCGGCATCAATGCCCTGGTATGCCAGCAGCAGCTTGGGGACAGTCCCATGCTCGCCGGTCTCAAGACGCTGGGGCGCCTCGAACAAGTGATGCTGAAGCGCGAACTTGCTGCGCGTGGCGGGGTCGAAGGTATAGTCTTGAACAGCCGGGGATTTCTGGTAGAAGGGGTCAGCGCGAATCTGTTTTGGCGTCGTGGCAGGACGGTGTTCACACCGGATCTCACCCGCGCCGGGATCGATGGCATCATGCGCAAGCGCGTGATGACGATGCTTAAACAGATGGGCATTGAACTGCGTGTCGTAGAGGCTCCATTGGAGTCACTCTGGCAGGCGGAAGAGGTCTGGCTGACCAATACCCTGATGGGGATTGTCCCGGTCACCAGCATCGGGGATATGCACTATCCCAGTCCGGTATTGATTCGCCGTTTACAGGAGCGCTTGGTCATTGAAGTTTAATCGGCTTTACACCCTGCTCGCGGGGGCGGCACTCTCTGTCGCCGTTGCCGGAGGGTACGTGTATCACAAGTGGCAACAGGTGGAGACGCTCACCAACAAGGGGCCAACCCGCCTCTTTACCGTCGAAAAAGGCGCCCATGCGGCGCGCCTGATTGCCGAACTGGGGGAGGGGGAAACCAGCCCCTGGGCGGTGCGTCTCTGGTTGCGCGGTCATCCCGAACTGGTGGCCATCAAGTCCGGCACCTATGAAATCAAGGAAGGGGCGCCGCTCAAGGAGACTCTCTCTCTCTTTGCTTCCGGCAAGGAGTTTCACTTCAGCCTGACCTTTGTCGAAGGGTCCCGATTTGAGGATTGGCTGAAGCAACTTTCCAGCGCCCCCTATCTGGAGCGTCTGACTCTGGAGCAGAGCGAAACCGAGCTGGCTCAGGAACTCGGCATCGAAAATGGCAAGCTGGAGGGGTGGTTCCTGCCGGAAACCTACGCCTATACCACTCATGCCAGCGATCTTTCGATCCTGCGCCGCGCCTATCAGGACATGAAAACGTTCCTAGAGGCTTCCTGGGAGAAGCGTCAGGCCAATCTGCCCTACAAGACATCCTATGAGGCGCTCATCATGGCCTCCATCATCGAAAAAGAGACGGGCCAACCGGATGAACGAGCCCAGATTGCTTCTGTGTTCGTCAACCGTCTACGCCTTGGCATGAAGTTGCAGACCGACCCTACCGTCATCTACGGGGTGAAGGAGAGGTACGATGGTAACATTCGCCGCAGCGATTTGACCGACGTGAACCCCTACAACACCTATGTGATCGACGGTCTGCCTCCGACGCCCATCGCCATGCCGGGCAAGGCCTCCATCGAAGCGGCGCTCAACCCCAAATCGACCGACTATCTCTACTTCGTTGCCAAGGGGGGCGGTGCCCACTACTTCTCCAAGACCCTCGATGAACACAATCGGGCGGTACGTGAATACATATTGAAGAAACCCTAATGTCTAAATTTATCGTGATTGAAGGATTGGAAGGGGCAGGGAAGAGCTCTGCGGTGCGCTATGTGACCGACTATCTGCAAGCCCACGGAGTGGCGCGGATCGAGTGCACCCGGGAGCCGGGCGGCACGCCGCTGGCGGAACGCATGCGGGCCATCGTCAAGGAAGTACACGACGAGCGCCTGACCGTCGAGGCCGAGCTGCTGTTGATGTACGCCTCCCGGGTACAACTGGTGGAGACCCGGATCAAGCCTGCCCTGGCAGACGGCATCTGGGTAGTGGGCGATCGCCATGATCTCTCCTCCCAGGCCTATCAGGGGGGTGGCCGCGGCATCGATGCGAACCTCATCGGCGCCATCAAACGGGCGGTCCTCGGGGATTTCAAGCCGGATCTGACCCTTTATCTCGACATTGATCCTGCCATCGGCCTGCAACGGGCCCGCCATCGCGGCGAGCTGGACAGGATTGAGCTGGAGCAGATCGGCTTCTTTGAACGTACCCGCCTGCGTTACCTCGAGTTGGCGGCCGCCGATGATTCCATCCAGGTCATCGATGCCGGGTTGCCCCCGGCGCAAGTCAAAGCCGCCATCGAGGCAGCCCTTGAGCATTATCTGGCAAGCGAGGGGCTATGTATCCCTGGCTGATCCCGGATTGGCATGCCTTGAGCGAGACGGCCCGGGCCGGACGGCTCGGCCACGCCTGGTTGCTGCTAGGCGATCCCGGCCTTGGCAAGGAGCAGCTTGCAGAGCAACTGGCGCGACTGCACCTGTGTCAGCATCCACAACGAGGTGAGCCCTGCGGTCAGTGCCACTCCTGCCAGCTTTTTGAGAAGGGGCATCACCCGGATCTTGGGACCCTGGGGCCCGAGGGCAAGACCATAGGTGTCGAAGCCATCCGGGAGATTTGCAGCCGCCTCCAGAGCACGTCCCAGCTTGGTCGCGGCAAGGTGGTGATCATTCAGGAGGCGGAGCGCATGACGGAGTCTGCCGCCAATGCTTTGCTGAAGACGCTGGAAGAGCCGGCTGGCGACAGTCTGTTGCTGCTCATCGCATCCCGGGTATCTCGCCTGCTCCCCACCATCTTGAGCCGTTGTCACAAACATGTCTGCCAGCTCCCCTCTGAAGGTGAGACCCTTGCCTGGCTCGCCGAGCAGGGCCATCAGGCCACCCAGGCCCAGGTGCGGATCTGCCAGGGTGCGCCGCTGCGGGTGCTGAGCTATATCGAAGCACAGCAAGATGATGCCAGACGGGCATTGCTCGACGGATTTGTCTCGCTGGCATCGGCCCCCACCCGTGCGGCGAATGTCTGCGACCAGTTGGCCGAGGATAATCAGGTCCGGCTGCACTGGTTGCAGCTCTTCTTGTGCGATGCCCTCAAGCTTCAGGCTGGCTGCGGCCATCATCAACTGGCGATGCCGGATCTTGCATCACTCAGCCAGCAACTGGCTGAGAGACACTCCAGCGAACGGCTCCTGGAAGCTGAACAGCAGCTGGTTGTGCTGAAAGAGACTTGTCAGCCAGGGCAGCTTTCCAATCCCACCATCCATTTGATGAACTGGCTCAATCGCTGGTTATAAACAAGGTTGTCTATGTTACTCGTTGATTCCCATTGCCATCTCGATCGCTTGAGTTATGGCTCCAAGCAGACCGACATGGCCGATGTACTGGCCAAGGCGGCGCAGCAGAGCGTGGGATATTTTCTCTGCGTGAGTGTGACCCAGGCCCAGTTCCCGACCATGATGGAGGCCATCGCTCCCTATCCCCAGGTGTTTGCCTCCTGCGGTGTTCACCCGCTCAATCAGGATCCCGGGGTGGATGCTGCCTTGCTGCTGACTCAGGCGGCCGATGAGAGAGTGGTGGCCATTGGCGAAACCGGGCTCGACTACTTCTATTCACCGGAAAACAAGGATGTACAGCAAGCCTCTTTCCGCGAACATATCCGGGTAGCCCGGGCACTGAACAAACCGCTCATCATTCATACCCGGGATGCCCAGGAAGACACCTTGAGGATCATGCGAGAGGAGGGGGCCGAACAGGTGGGCGGAGTGCTGCACTGCTTCACCGAGTCCCTCGAAATGGCCGAGGCCGCGATGGCAATGGGGTTCTATATTTCCATCTCGGGGATAGCCACTTTCAAGAACGCCTCAGCCCTGCAGGCAGTGGTCAAGGCGTTGCCCCTGGAGCGACTGCTGGTTGAAACCGACTCTCCCTATCTGGCACCGGTTCCGCACCGGGGGAGGGAGAACGAGCCGGCCTTTGTTCGCGACGTTGCCCAATTTATCGCGGATCTTCGCCAGATTCCGCTCGCTGAATTGGCGGAGGCCACCAGCCACAATTTCTTCGAATTGTTCAAGTTGGCAAAGCGATAACAGAAAACGCCCCGCATAGCGGGGCGTTTTACTATGACAATTTTCACTATTATGGATCCATCCAAAAACAATCATGCCAAGTTGTTATCTCTCACTTTGTGTGGTGGGTGCTGACGAGATCAAATCGCCAGCACCTGATAAAACGGAGCAGGGATGACAGAATGCTTGAGGAATATATGAGGGGCTCAAATGGGTTAAAGCACTCTTCATAAGTATCGATAATATTCATTATCGATACTTGATAGATCTGGATGATCCTGTAAGATCCACCGAAACTCCGCTTTAAATCATAGAGTTAAGTGAACTACCCACGCCTTCAAAACCCAGTTCAGCAATCTTTGCAGAGCGTCTTCGATCCTCAGCTGAACAGCCGGGCAAGACGCTTCCTGCGCAGCGCCAAAGCCGACTCCACCCTCAATGCCTATCAGGCAGATACCCGCATCTTTGTCTCCTGGTGCCAACTCCACGGGCTGGATCCCTTGCAGACAACACACCACGACATCATGAATTTTCTGGCGGATCAGGCCGATGGCGTCCTGGCCAACTGGGTCTGGCTCGACAAGGAAGAAGGGAAGGGGGAACTTCGCAACGGGGAACCTCGCAAACCGGCCACCCTGGTAAGACGGCTTGCCGGCATTCGTTATGCCTTCAAGCAGAAGGGGATCCACCCCATGCCGACCGAGCATGCGGAGATAAAGGAGATGATGCGGGGCATAGTACGGCTCGGTGATAACCGCAAACGCAAAACGGGGGCGCTGACCCTGAAACCATTGGCCTGCGTGCTGGACGAGATAGATACCAGCAACCTGGCTGGGCTTCGGGATTACACCCTGTTGCTCCTGATGTTCAGTGGCGCCTTGCGCCGATCGGAAGCGGCCAGGATCGAGGTGGATGACGTGCAGTTTGTGGGGCAGGGAATACGCCTTCGTCTCAAACCAAGCAAACATCAGCTCCATGAATCGGAGATAGCACTCATTCCAGGTACCCGGTATTGCCCAGTGTCTGCACTGCAACAATGGCTGAAAAAAAGCCGGATTGCTGAGGGCCCCCTGTTTCGCCGGATGAATCGCTGGGGACAGCTGATGGCAGACCCCCTGGGGCCGCAAGGTATCAACCTGATGATCAAGCGGCGAACCGGCCAGGCCATCGACGATCTCCACGTCAGTGGCCACAGTTTGCGGCGGGGGTTCATCACCTCTGCGGTGACGGCGGGCAAACCGATGAACAAGATCATCGAGGTGACAAGGCACAAGGACATGCGCACCTTGCAGGAATATTTCGATGATGCACACAAGTTCTCGGATCACGCCCTGGATGGGTTGTTATAGCAAACCGCGCCCCTGCTTTTTTTATGTTAAATGATATCCTGTTGATCTGGTGGTATATTCATGTCGTCCTCCACAGACATCATGACGGTGGGGGAGTCGTAATCCGATTTACTTTCGTAGAAGATGCCAACGAAAAATGAGAGATAA
Organism: Aeromonas sp. WP2-W18-CRE-05; assembly: GCF_014168615.1. NCBI lineage: Bacteria > Pseudomonadati > Pseudomonadota > Gammaproteobacteria > Aeromonadales > Aeromonadaceae > Aeromonas > Aeromonas sp. WP2-W18-CRE-05. The sequence goes on from NZ_AP021917.1 coordinate 2,562,582, forward strand.
CATTCGCGACAATGATGTGTCAGAGGGTCATGGCAGCCAGGAATTGAAAAAAAACGCTGCGCAAGAGAATGCCGAACGGCAGCGCCAGCACGTGAAGCGCAAGCAGGAAACCCACAGCCGGTTGCAATGCTGGATAAGCAATCGTCATGCAGAGCGGTTGGCCATGCTGGGGCAACAACTGGAAGACAGTCAGGCCTCCATCATCGAGCAGGCGATCGATCTGCTCTATCAGCACGAACTGCAACAAACGACCAACGCGCAGCAGAGCGATCTCCCCGAGTCGGCAGACATGCTCGAATAGACGATGGTATCGTGCCGGCATGGTTGAAAAAGGAAGACAAAAAAAGCCAGGTACGAATTCCTTGTACCTGGCATAGGGGAATTGGCTCCTTGCAGAGCCGTGCGCTAACTGGTATGCGGATAGCCTTAAGCTTAGACAAGGCTCTAGGCATTTCAAGAACCGGATAAAAGTTCAACCAGAGTGGGGGTTTTTCAGACTCGAACAGGCGCTGTTTTTGCTCGAGCGACCCCACTCTCACGCATTGAACAGGTTGTTGTCCCGTACCAGCTCCCGGGGCAGGGCATTCTTGATGCGACTCCCCACCCATTTCCCCATGCCGAGCGGGTGCCCCTGGTAACGAACGATCACTTCCCCAGTCCCGGCATCCTGCTCTGGCCAGACATCTCGTCCCATCATGAATTCACGGGCATTGGCAGCATCCAGCTCGACGCATCCCTTACTCGCCTCATGGCCGTAAGCCAGAGCCCATTCATGGGTCAATCGATATCCCTTCTTGAAGGTTTCAGCCAGCTTGATACCGATGCGATCGAAACGCAGCTTCCCCTGTACCTGCTCGAAGGCGTGAGGGAAGAGCCAGATCTCGTCATTGCGGCCAAACAATTGGCCATGGGGCACGATGCCAAAATTCCCTTCAATCTCCCGCAGCATGGGGCCGGCCTCTTTCTCTGGCAGCGGTGAGAAGGGGAACTTGCCGAGCTTGCCAGGTTTGAACATGGTGTTGGGCACGGAGTGATGCTTGTGCAACCGGGCAACGAAAAAGCCCTCACTGTCGAAGATCTGGGGCCACACATGCAGGTATCCCTCCGGCGTACAGGCTTTCTCCGCTCCCGGAAAGAGATCGGCCAACGAGTCAAAGCTGAAGGCATCGCCGAACTTCTCTTGCAGTGACTGGCAGACGTCCTGGTTCTCTTGCAGGCTCAGGGTGCAGGTGGAGTAGACCAGTACGCCGCCGGGTTTGAGGGCGTGAAAAGCACTCTCCAGCAGGCCACGCTGCACCGCGGCGATCTCCTCGATGCTCTCCAGGCTCCAGTTGCGCAGTGCGTCTTCATCTTTTCGCACCGTCCCCTCGCCGGAGCAGGGGGCGTCGAGCAGGATGGCGTCGAAGGTTTCCGGCAGCCATTGGCCAAAGACCTTGGCATCGAAATGGGTCATGCCGACGTTGGTCACACCGCAGCGCTGGATATTGGCGCTCAGCACTTTCAGCCTGCTGCTGGAAAACTCGTTGGCGATCAGCATGCCGCGGTTCTCCATCAGCGCCGCGATCTGGGTAGTCTTGGAGCCAGGGGCGGCGGCCGCGTCCAGCAACATGCCATCCCCTCTGGTTTGCTCACTGGCAAAGAGCGCCGTCACCGGCAACATGGAGCTCGCTTCCTGAATATAGAAGAGGCCGCACAGATGCTCGGCCGTGTTGCCAAGGGGAACGCTCTCATCACTGCGGGTGAGCCAGAAGCCGGTTTCACACCAGGGCACGGGATCCAGCTGCCAGCCAAGCGGCGCCATGCGGGCGACAAACTCGGATACCGTGACCTTGAGGGTGTTGACCCGGATGCTGCGCCGCAGCGGCTGCCGGCAACTCGCCACGAATGCCTCCATGGAGAGATGGGATGGCATGAACTCCGCAATGTGACGCAGGAAGTGATCGGGGAGGTAGGTGTTGTCGTGCACGGCGCAATCTCGCTGACCCAAAATGAGGGGCGACATATTACCACAGTGCGCGGCCCTTCTTGATGGGGGAGTCCATGAGACCATAAAAAAACCGGCACAAGGCCGGTTTTTGACGAGTAGAGGAATAACTCAGGGCAAGATGCGGGGGCTCCACTCCAGCCACTCTTTCTCTGCCTTGGCATGAAGCGGATAACGATGGCCCGCCTTGACGGTCGCGCCCATCTCCCGCTCCGGCGTATTGAAGGCAATCCCTCCCGCCAGCAGGCTTTGCACCGTTTCGACCTCGATGGTGCCACCGGTCAGCCCGATATCGGCCTTAACCCCGGAGACATTCCAGAAGCGGCTGTTGGCGCGTATCAGATGGGCGTACTGTCCATCCACATTCACATCGATCAGCACCTCGCTGCCATCCCGGGCCAGGGTCACGCCGGTGACGCTGCCCACCACCATCTTGCGAAACAGCAGGGGGCTGCCCACGCTGATGCCATCGACGGAGGGGCTCTTGAGGGTCAGGGCAAGACCGGCGGGGCCACTCTGGCTCAAGGGGAAGGTCTCCTTGCCAGCCCCTCGGCCCGGTGTCGCCTCCACAAAGGCCCCCTTGATCAGGGTATCGAGGTGGGCAACGCCTCCCAGCCCGACCTTGGCCTGCACCAGTGCATAGCGCGCCCCGGATTGCAGGAAGCGCGCGGCATATTGCTCATTCAGCTCGGCCTTGAAGCTTACCTGGCCCAGGGTCGGATCCAGTTCCACCTGCTCCACCTTGCCGATGTCCACTCCGCGATAGCGGATGGGGCTGCCGACCCCGAGACCCGGGTTGTGATCCGCCGTGAGCGTGAGGGTACGCACCTGGGAGCTTGCCTGCTCCTTGCTGTCAAAGAGCTGATGACTGCTGCGACCTGTCCCCAGCTTGTCGAATTCGATGGCACCACGCAGCAGGGTGGCGAGGTTCCCCATCTTGACCTGCACGCCGTCGAGCCGGATCTTGCCGTCGATGGCGGCCTTCTTCCAGAACTGAGGTTGCTGCTTGAGCAAAGGAGCATAGATGGCATCGATCTCCAGGGTGATGGCCACCCCGCGATCATCGGCATCCAGCGCCTTGACCTTGCCCGCTTCCAGTCCCAGGTAGAGGACGGGGGAGCCCACACCGATACCATCAGCCTGAGCGGCACGCAGCGTCCAGCTGACCGCTTTGGCATGGCGGCTCCCAAGCAGGGCCAGCTCCTGGCTGGGGTAGAGGCGGTCAATCCTGTCACCCTTCGCAGCCTGTACCAGCTTGATGCCCCCCGCCAACCAGGCACTGGCCGGGCTGGTCTCCACCTTGATACCGCTGAGGTCCGCCTCCACCTGCAAGGGGGCGGCGCGATAGAAGCGAGCCCGTTGCAGCAGATGGCGATAACGCTCGTTCACCAGCAACTCGACACTGGCATTGCCGCCGGCATCCAGGGTCAGTGCCCCGAGCTGACCTATCTGTAACCCCTTGAACCAGAGCGGAGCCCCTTCGCTCAAACCGGCGAGATCCTCGGCCTGCAGGGTCAGCTTGATGCCGCCGCGCTGTGCCTGGCTCTCCAGGGTCATGGTGTTGACCCGTTTACCGGGTTCATAGTCCAGACGAATGGCGGGCCCGGCCAGCAGGCGATCCGCGTGCTTGATCCCGGCAGGGGAGAGAGAGACCGTCTCCCACACCAGACGACTCTTGCCGGTCACCCGGAACGCCTGTTCGGGGTTGATGAGGGCCGTCACGCTCCGCCCCTGTTCGGTGAGGCGAATAGGGTCGACTCGTCCAATCTCGATGCCCTCATAGAGGATGGGCATCCCTTCCTTGATGGGCAGAGTCCCCGCCTGGATGGTGATGCGCTCACCCCGGGCGGCCTCGGCCAGCCCCTTGTAGAGGATGAAATTGACCCCCTTTTGCGCCACGGGAGAATCTTTGGGGGAGTCAAACGCAATGCCGCCGCTCAGGATGGAGGTGAGACTGCCCGCCTCCACGCTGACGCCAGCCAGGCTGAAGGAGCCCTTGATGCCGCTGATGTTCCAGAAGCGGGTATCCGCCTTGACGAGGTGCTCGAAGCGCGGCTCGATCACCAGATCCAGGATCACGTTCTGGTTCTCTTCCCCAAGACGGGTGTTGATGACACTGCCCACCTCCAGCCCTCGGAAATAGATCTTGGCGCCGATGCCCACCGACCCCAGAGAATCGGCTGTCAGGTGCAGGGTTCGCCCCTGGGCCTGATAACCGGGGGGAGGGCCATCCAGGGCATCGAACTCATCCTCCAGCGGGTTGTTCTCCCGTCCGGGTTGCAGGTTGATGTAGTTGCCGGACACCAGGGTGTCCAGGCCGGAGATCTCGGTTAGTGACGCCTTCGGACTCACCAGCCAGAAGTCGGAGCCCTTGCGTATGAGGGTGCGGGCACGGCTGTCCACCTTGGCCAGCACCGCAATCTTGCGACCATCCTGTGCCAGTTCCAGCTCCTGGACCACGCCGATGGCGACCCCCTGATAGCGCAACTGGGTCTTGCCCGGCAAGATACCGTTGCCCTGGGCAAAGTTGATGCGAATGAGTTGACCACTGCTCGTCCACTGCTGGTAGAGAAAGCCTCCCGCCAGCAAGAGGGCGATGAAGGGCAGCAACCAGACCGGTGATAACCAGCGGTGCTTCTCAATGACGGGCTCAGCCCCGACCATACCGACTCCTTACATTGGCTGTGATGCACAGCGCGTTCGACACAAAAAACATTAACGGGCCGCCTTGTCCCACAACAGGCGGGTATCGAGCATCCTGGCCGACATCATGGTGAGCACCACCACGCCGGCGAACGCCGTCGCCCCGGGGCCGGCACGCACATTGAGCAGCACGCCGCGATCCACCAGGGCCACCATCAGCGAGATGACGAACAGGTCCAGCATGGACCAGCGTCCGATGAAATCGATGATGCGGTACATGACGAGTTGGCGTTTGCGGCGCACCGGCTTGCTGCGCTGCAACTGCCAGCAGATCCAGCCAAGACCCAGGATCTTGCCGATGGGCACGATGATGCTCGCGGTCAGTACTATGGTGGCGATGCCGGACATCTTGCTGCGATAGAGCGCCATGATACCGCTGAAAATGGTATCGGACTGCAATAATCCCTTGTTGTAGAAGTGGGTGATGGGCAGCAGATTCGCAGGCAACAACATGAAGGTGGCCAGCGCCAGCAGGCCCCATGACCAGGCGAGGGAATGGGGAATGCGCATCTGCAAGGGGGTATGACAACGAGGGCAGCTCATGCCGTGTTGATGGCGCACCAGCAACCCGCAGGTATGGCAGCGGCAAAGCCCCAGTTCACGGGCGCTGATCGGGGACATGGTCCGGCTCCCGGGAGGCGTGTTGCAGCGGAATCCGCTCCCAGTAAGGGGCAGGATCAAAGAGGATCAGCAGCGTCATGTTGAGCAGCATCAGACAACCCAGGCTCAGCAGACCGCCTCCCAGGCGCACGTCGGCGATGTCGATAAGCTTGAACAGGGCGACCAGCAGGCTGACGATGTACACCTCCAGCATGGCCCAGTGACGAAATACCTCGACCGCTTTGAGGGTCCACGCCAGCAGATGCCAGCGCTTGGCCAGGCCGGAGGCGAGGGCAAAGATCCCGAGCAGCAGCCCTGTCGGCGCCAGCACGGCGCACCAGAGCACCAGTGTTGCCACCCAGAGCTCGCTCTCGGCATACAGCATCATAATTCCCTTGATCAGGTTGGCGTCCGAGTTCACGCCCGCCAGACGAAGATAGATCAAAGGCTCAAAAAACGCGGAAGGCAGCAACAGGAATCCGGTGATGGTCAGCGCCATCAACTGGGAAGGGCGAAAGGCATAGCGCCCATACAGATGCTGATGACAGCGGGGGCAATGGGCGTGACGGCGCAGCGGCAGCAACTTGCGTTCGATCAGCAAGTCACAGGCCGGACAGACAATCACCGAGTGCGGATCCGACATACGATTCAACCTGTTGAAGGAATTGATGAAATTTACCTTAAAACGCCTGCCCTGTCTTGCCGCGCTGCACACCCCCCTTTGAAAAGACGTGTTTTCCGCTGTGAACTGGCCGCCGCCAGCCAAACAGGGGCTGGCGATGCATGCCGACATGCTGAGGGTATTTGCAATACTGTATATACGTACATATACTTGCAATCACTATCATCAGGAGGGCGCCGCGATGGCCGTTGAGATCAAGTATGTTGTGGTACGTGGGGGAGTGGAGAAGATGACCTTTGCCAGCAAGAAAGAGGCGGATGCCTATGACAAACTGCTGGACACCGCCGATGAGCTGATGACACTGCTGGCGGGTGCGCCGGTCGCGCTTGCACCGGAGCAGCAGGAGAGTCTGGCCTTTTATCTGGCCGAGCAGCGGGATCAGTTGCAGCAGGTATTGCGCGGTGGAAAAGGGCAGGGGAATCCCCCCAAAGAAGACAAGCTGGATACTGAACTGCCAAAGGGGAAGCCCCTGAAGAGCGTGGCTTGAGACGAAAGGGCGGGGAAGGGGATGTGAGGCAGAAGCCGCTCTCTCATTCATGAAAAGTGCAACTTAAGTCATTGTCACGACTATTTTCCCCGAGAACTTTCTAACCACACTGCATATTCATTGAATATGCCGATTGCTCGTCATCATGGGGTATCACAGCAAGATGCCTCAGGTCGTTGCCCCCAAGGCGCACAGCAAGCCCTGATGCCGATAACCCTATTTATCGGCGCCACGTCGCTGGACATGGTCATGGCATCAAAAAGATAGCCAGAAGTTGAGGTGATCATGAGCGACCCCCGTCAATCAGCAGCACGGCATTATGACCAGTCATCGAAAAACACTCCCTGGTCATAGAAGCCGCGCCACGTGTCCTCGGTGACTTCCACCAGTTCGAACACGGTATCGGGGTACGTCATCGACAGATAGACCCGCAGCTCATGCAGGTCGCGGAACATCTCGACCTGACCCGCGATGCAGGCGGAGTAATCGCCAGTCGGCTCTGCCTGCCAATAGACCTTGCGCTCGATGAGCGCGGGCAGATCCTGGTTTTGTGGGCTAGAGTGGGCCATATGTCACGCAATCAAATGGTTGGTTGACTCATTCAACCATGTGGCGAGTTGAATGGAAACAAGCTGTTTTTCGCCAAAATCGGTATGATGGGACGGATTGTCTAACCACTCAGGAGACAAAAACATGGACTCTAAAACGCTGCTTCTGGCCTACATGAGGGCCAAAAAGTACAGCCAATTCCAGGAAGTCGCCGCAGACCTGGGATTTACCACCTCGTATATCTCAGCCGTGAACAAAGGAAAGTCGCAACTCACTGATGCGACTGCAAAAAGAATGGCTGAGGAAGCTGGCTTGGATGTCAGCGAAGTGCTGTTAAGCATGGCGGCAGTCAGGGCCACGGATCCCGAGCTGAAACAGGCTTGGTACGATATCCTGGCGAAGTATTCAAAAGGAGCTGGCACGGCGGTAGCCCTTGCGGCGGCTGTGTTTCTGTCTCCACTGAGCGGGCCTGACCATACCGCGCATAATGTATATTATGTTAAATTGAATATCTTGGTATTCTGTCACCCTCAACCGAACTGTGTATAATGGTGGCAATTGATCCTATCCCCGACCGGATGTCTTAAGTGGCTGAATTAACATCAGAACAATTAAAACCCGCTTTCTCGATTGAGCAGTTCCCCACACTGGGCGAACTCGACCCCATTCCGTTTGCCGCCCTGCAACCCAGAGCGATTTCGGGTATCAAACGGCTGGCCAGTTTTGATGGTGACTGCCCGGTCATGATCCTCAATGGTTTCCCCGGTGCAGATTACGAGAATGTCTGCCAGACCCTGATTGCCTCTTCGAATGGCAAGGATGGCGACCTGTTCGATCTCTGTTATACCGAGAATCTCAACAACCCTTTCAAACCCATCTGGCTGCGCCTGCAACCGGGCTCGGGTTTCGAGTTCTGCGAGATGGTCGGCGAACTGCTCAAGCTGATGAGCCACCATCTCGACGCCGAGCGGCTGGTCACCCGGATCATCCGCAAACAGAACAATGACCCCAAGATCGTGGATTTCCTCTCCGATCTGGCCGCCCATGTTGCCCAGGGCCTCGAGTTCCAGCACCCAGTGCTCATCAACCTGCTGATCCATCATGAGGATCAGCAAGCCCCTGTCGTCTACGGCCGCGACCTGAACTGGGATACCTTGTTCGGCTCCATCAACTATCAGACGGAACAAGGCTCCGTTTACGCCAACCAGCACCTTTTGGAACCCGGTCTGCTGCGGGAAGCCAACGGTGGTTACCTGATACTTCAGCTTGATGAGCTGCTGGATCAGCCTCATCTCTGGTTCAAGCTCAAGAACGCCATGCAAAAAGGCGAGCTGGACTGGAATGCCTATCAGGAAGGCAAGACGCTGACGCCCTTCTTCACCCCGGAGGCGACCCCGATCCGGTTCAAGTTGATCCTGGTCGGTGACAGGCTGGACGTGGCGGAATTCCAGATGCTGGACAGGGACATGGCGGAGCGCATCTTCCTGCGTGCCGATCTGGTCTCCGAAGTGAACATAGAGGAAGATCTACCCGCCTTCCTGCAATATCTCGCCTGGCTGCGAGCGCGCTGGGCGCTGCTGGATTTCACCCCAAGTGCCCTCCTCGCCCTCTGTCGCCATGCCAGCCGCCTGTGTGACCACCAGGAGTGGCTATCCCTCTCCGAGGTACAGCTCGGCGCCATCATGCGCATGGCCGACAGTCTGGCCCGCGAGCTGGAAGCGACCTGCGTCACTGACGAACATATCCTGCTCGCCCTGGAAGAACAGGATTACCGCCTCAACTATCTGGTGGAGCAATCGGATCAGGGTGTCATCGACGGCCAGATCCTGCTGCAGACCGACGGTGAAGAGGTTGGCCAGATCAACGGCCTTTCCGTCATCCAGGTGGCCGGCCATCCCTATGACTTCGGGGAGCCGGTACGTCTCACTGCGACCGTCCACCTCGGGGATGGCGATGTGGCTGACATCGAGCGCAAGGCGGAGCTCGCCGGGCACATTCACGCCAAAGCCATGATGATCATCCACGGCTACCTCTCCAACAAGTTCGGCGCAGAGAACCCCTCGCCGCTCTCGGCCAACCTGGTGTTCGAGCAGTCATACCACGAGATCGATGGTGACAGCGCCTCCCTGACCGGCCTGTGTGCCCTGCTCTCCGCCCTCGCCCGCCAGCCCATCTATCAGCACTTTGCCGTGACCGGTGCGGTCGACCAGTTCGGCAATGTGCAGGCAGTTGGTGGCGTGAACGAGAAGATCGAAGGCTTCTTCCGGGTGTGCAAGATCCACGGCCTCACCGGCAAGCAAGGCATTCTGCTGCCAGGCACCAACGCCCAGCAGCTCAACCTTTCTGATGAAGTGATCGCGGCAGTAGAGGCTGGCCAGTTCCACATCCACCCGGTGGATCACGTGGAAGAGGCTATCGAGCTGCTCACCGGCTGCGTCGCTGGCGAACCGGACATGCCGGATACCCTATTTGGTCGCATCCAGGAGAGACTGGACGAACTCAATGGCACGGCTACCAAGAGTGGCGGCCTGCTGCGCAGTGTGCTGGATCGGCTGCTTGGCCGTTAAATGAAGTGATCGGAGTTGTTTAGCGAACATCTGTAAGCTAAATTGGCCCGGCTTTGACCCATATGAAGGATAAACAGCGTGACCCTAGATAACGACACCACTGATCCCCGCCTCTCCCTGTGCGAACAAGGCAAAGAGTCCTTTACCCGTGAAGAGCTGCTTGCCTGCAGCCGTGGCGAATTATTTGGTGAAGGTAACAGCCAGCTGCCCGCCCCCAACATGCTGATGATGGATCGCATCGTCAAGATCAACGACCATGGCGGCGAGCACGGCAAGGGTGAAATCCTGGCTGAACTCGATATCACGCCGGATCTCTGGTTCTTCGACTGCCACTTCCCCGGCGATCCCGTCATGCCCGGCTGCCTGGGCCTGGATGCCATGTGGCAACTGGTCGGCTTCTTCCTGGGCTGGAAAGGGGGTCCTGGCAAAGGACGTGCGCTGGGTGTCGGTGAAGTCAAGTTCACCGGCCAGATCCTGCCGACGGCCAAGAAGGTCACCTACAAGATCACCTTCAAGCGCGTCATCAACCGCAAACTGGTCATGGGCATTGCCGATGGCGTCGTGGAAGTGGATGGTCGCCCCATCTACAGCGCCACCGATCTGAAAGTGGGCCTGTTCAAAGACACCACCGCATTCTGATCCTGCTCCTGGTGAGCAGAGACAACGTAAAGGGGCCACGATGGCCCCTTTCCTTTTGTAATGAGTGATGAAGTATCGGTTACTTCATGAAGAGGCCTGAGCCTCGCCCTTCCATGGCATCGCGCCAACCACCAAGCCAATGGCCCCTGGCATCCAGGCACTGGTACGGACACGCTTCTTTCTGTTTGCCGACTACGCCAGCCTGATAACCACGAGCGCGAGCTCTCTCCAGACGGTCCCGTTTCTGTCTCTTCATCATCTACGACCCTCTTCGTGGAACAAAAAAAGCGACCAATTTTTCACCGGTCGCCTTCATCTTTACCCCAGGGGGGAGGCAGGGTCAAACAAAAAATTCCATGCTATTCAGGGGTTGTGACACAAGATACTGAACTGCATTAATTTTTGATGACACTTATTTATCGCTGATAGCGACGCAGCCAGGCAAAGGGCAGCGCCAGCAGAGTCAACCAGAACAGGCTGCCGCCACCACCCTCGCCGCCATCCTGACCGGTCTGGTTGTTGACCGGCGCATTGCTGACCACATAGCTGGCCGGGGCATTGCCCTGATAATCCGCCACGGCCGGCGTCAGTTTGACGGCGACCACGGTGGCATTGGCGCGTTTGTTGAGGTCGCTCTCGCTGTCATAGCGATACGCCGTCGCGGCAATGGTGCCGTCGCTGCTGATGCCGCTGGCATAAGCGATGTGATAGTACTTGCCGTTCTGGGCACACTGCTTGTTGCCGGCGTCATCCTTGCCACAGATGAGATCGTTCAGATACCAGCTGTTGGCCGGGGCGGCCGCGTTCAGCAGGAAGGCTTCCTGCATGCGGTTGGTACCATTGACCACTGGTTGGGTCTGATGGCGGGAGTCGCGCCAGCCAACCACCATGTTGTGCTCGTTGATGGCGGCCGCTTCCGAGCCTGCCCCCGAGACCGGCTTGTCCTGGAGAGGAAGGCTGGCCGCCGTACCCGGCTTGCTCAAGTTGAACAGGAACATCTCCACCGGGCGGTTCTGGCCCTTGTTGATGCGATAGCGCTGGTTGCCGATCACGTAGCCGTTGTCGTTGACGGCCACGGCCCAGCTGTGTTGCAGCTTGGCATCGTCCTTGCCAGGCTCGCCATCCGGCAGCGGGATGATCTTGGTGGTGCCCACGGTGCCGGCAGCCGTATCCAGGGTCCAGTAGCTGGCGAGGTTGCGACCATCCAGATCACCGGTGCCCACCTCGCCGGTGGAGCTGTAGCCCACGCCGTAGAGGGTGCCGTTGTACTTGGCCACGCCCAGTGCAGAAGCGGTTTGCAGCACCTCGTCACGCTGATGGCCATAGGTGCCGGCCTGCATCAGCTTGCTGAACCCGCCCGAGCTGTTGAGCAGCCAGAAGCTCGCCTGGGTATCGACCCCGGGGCAGTAGCGGAAGTCACCGTACTGGCTGTCATTACCCGTCTCGAAACACCACTTGTAGAAGTCACCGCCCACCTTGTGGCGATACTTGTCGCTGGCCGCGGTACCGGTCACCAGATACTGACCGTTGTCCAGCTTCTTGATGGAGGTGGGGACGCTCAGACCGTGGGTGCTGGCCGCATCCTTGAGCTCGACCGGGTTGCCGTCATTGACCACGGCAAAGGCGGTGCGCAGCTTGCCATTCATCTTGTAACCGACACGATCCTCCGGAACATCCCCGAGGGCCGTCACCAGGCCATCGACCTCGGAGCTGGTCACGTAGCCCAGGTTGCTGCGTTGATCCACCTTGTCCAGGAAGTCGCGACGCCACTGGTAGGCAAAGCCCGAGTTGTCGCTCCAGAAGGAGTTGCAGACCGAGTTGGAGAGCATGCAACCCTGCTCGAAACGGAAACGATCGACCAGGAAGTCGGCAAACCGCACGGTGGAGAAGTATTCCGCCATGTTGTTCTTGGTGTTGAGCCCGATGAGGCCGTTGGCATCGCCGCTGATCCCGCTGGCATAGCCTTTGACTTCGTCATCGACGATGGTGAAAAAGGAGCTTTGTGCCGCCTGCGCGTTGAGGCTGGCGCCGACCAGGATGGCCAGCATGGATAATTGCTTTTTCATCTACTTCCTTAGTCTTGATGTTTCAACGCTTCCAACTCCTCCCAACGGGAGAAGGCGTGTTCCAATGCGGCCTCTGCCGCATTCAATGCATCCAGTTTGGGCTGGGTCTGCTCTGCTGGCAGGGAGAAGAAACCGGGGTGGTTAATCTCGGCCTGCAGGGCATCGAGTTCCATTTCCAACTGTTCCAGCCGGGCTGGCAGATTATCCAGCTCCAGTTGCAACTTGTAAGAGAGTTTTCGTGTTTTTTTCGCAGGCTCCGCTGCCGACGCGACAGGCTCTGCCACCTTGACCGGGGCCGGCTTGGCCGTCTGTTGGGCGGCCTGCAAGGCTCGTGTGGCCATCATGTCGGCGTAGCCCCCGACATAATCGCTGATCCGTCCATCCCCTTCAAACAGCCAGCAGCCGGTCACGGTATTGTCGATGAAACGGCGATCGTGGCTGACCAGCAGCAGGGTGCCCGGGTAATCGGTGAGCAGCTCTTCCAGCAATTCCAGCGTTTCGACATCCAGGTCGTTGGTTGGTTCATCCAGAATCAACAAGTTACTGGGCTTGAGGAAGAGTTTGGCCAACAGTAGACGGTTTTTCTCGCCCCCTGACAAGGCCTTGACCGGGGTGCGCGCCCGCTTGGGCTCGAACAGGAAGTCCTGCAGATAGCCGAGGATGTGACGGGAGCGGCCGCGAACCATCACCTCCTGCTTGCCCTCCCCCACGTTGTCCACCACCGTCTTCTCGGGGTCGAGCTGCTCACGGTATTGATCGAAGTAGGCCACTTCCAGGTTGGTCCCCTGGCGCACCGAGCCACGGCTCGCCTCGAGCTGGCCCATCAGCAGCTTGATCAGGGTCGACTTGCCGCAGCCGTTGGGGCCCACCAGAGCAATCTTGTCCCCGCGCAGCACCTGCAGATCCAGTCCCTGGAACAGGGTGCGATCACCAAAGTCCAGCCCCAGCCCCTCGGTCTCGAACACCAGCTTGCCGGAGCGACCCGCCTCGTCCAGTTGCAGCTTGGCCTTGCCCTGCAGTTCCCGGCGCTGGGTGCGCTCCATGCGCATCGCCTTGAGGGCCCGCACCCGTCCCTCGTTGCGGGTACGACGCGCCTTGATCCCCTGGCGCACCCACACCTCTTCCTGGGCCAGCTTGCGGTCGAACTCGGCGTTTTTCAGCTCCTCGACCCGCAGCCACTCCTCCTTGCCTTGCAGATATTCGTCGTAGTTGCCGGGCCAGGAGGTGATCACGCCGCGATCGAGATCGATGATCCGGGTCGCCAGCTTGTGGATGAACTCCCGGTCGTGGGAGATGAAGACGATGGCGCCGCGAAAGTCCTTGAGGAACTCTTCCAGCCAGTTGATGGCATTGATGTCCAGGTGGTTGGTCGGCTCGTCCAGCAGCAACAGATCCGGATCACAAGCCAGGGCGCGGGCCAGAGCCACCTTGCGCAGCCAGCCGCCAGACAGACTGTCGAGCGTCACATCAGGGTCGAGATCGAGCAGGGTCAACACCTGATTGATGCGGGTCTCGTACTGCCAGCCGTTCTGGTAGTCGAGCTGCTCCTGCAACTGGCTCATGGTGCGAATGTTGGCATCGGAAGGGTCGTGCGCCAGGGCGTGGGAGACATGGTGGTACTGCTTGAGCAGCTCCCCTACCCCGGCCAGCCCTTCTGCGGCGTAATCGAACACGGTGATCTCGCTCGAGGCGGGCGGATCCTGCTCGAGGCGGGTCACTTTCAAATCTTGTTGCAACACCAGACGGCCGTCGTCCAGCGGCAGTTCGCTGGCAATCACCTTCATCAGGGTAGACTTGCCCGCCCCGTTGCGCCCCACCAGGCAGAGGCGCTCGCCCCGCTCTATGGTGAGCTCGGCATGGTCGAGCAGCGGAAAATCACTGAACGACAGGGACGCGCCGTGCAATGTCAAAAGAGCCATGTTTGTTCCTTGTTGCTTATGAAAAAACGGGCGGCAGCGTGAATCTGCCCCCGTTTTGTCGTCAAATCCTGCTCACCCCTGTGCCAGCCAGCCTTGCAGCTCCCTCAGGGTGAAGGGCCAGCCCAGCTCCCGGCCGGCACCGTCTTGCAGCACCGGGATGCGCACCCGGTAAGCCTCGAGCCAGGCCTCCTCCTCCAGGATGTCGCAGCGGCGGGTCTGCGCGGCCATCCCGGCCTGTTCCACCAGCGCCCACGCCTGTTCGCACAGGTGGCAGCCGTCGGTGTGAAACAGGGTCAGCATCAGCCTTGTGCCTCGGCGTGGGTGATGATCCAGCAGTTGTGGATATGCTGATTGCGCTCGAAGTCCTTGGGCCGGGTCTTGTTCGTGATGTTCTGCGCCTTGAGACCGATGGCGTCAAGGCCGGCCAAGTCCATCTTGAAGTGGCGCTTGTTGTTGGAGAAGACCAGGGTGCCGTCCGCCGCGAGCAGGCGCTTGAGGTGCTGCATCAACAGCAGGTGATCCCGCTGCACGTCGAAGCTCTCGTCCATCCGCTTGGAGTTGGAGAAGGTGGGCGGATCGATGAAGATGAGGTCGTACTGCTCGTCGGCTTCCGACAACCACTTCAGACAGTCCGCCTGCACGAACTTGTGCTCGCGGCCCACCAGCGAGTTGAGGCGCATGTTGTCCTGGGCCCAGTTGAGGTAGGTGCGCGACATGTCCACCGTGGTGGTTTCGCGGGCGCCGCCGAGCCCCGCGTGCACGGTGGCACTGCCGGTGTAGGCAAAGAGGTTCAGGAAGCGCTTGCCCCGAGCCATCTGGCCCAGCATGCGGCGGGTCTGGCGGTGGTCGAGGAAGAGGCCGGTGTCCAGATAGTCATAGAGGTTGACCCAGAGGCGTGCACCGTACTCCTGCACTTCCATCCGGTGCTGCTCTTCGGAGAGCTTCTGGTACTGCTGTTTGCCTTCCTGGCGCTCGCGCACCTTCAGGATCACCTTCTCGCCGTCCATGCCGGTCACCTTGATGGCGGCCTGCACCATGTCCAGCAGACGCTGGCGGGTCTTCTGGGCGGGAATGTCCTTGGGCGCCGCGTACTCCTGCACCACCAGATAGTCCTGATAGCGGTCGATGGCGGCGTTGTATTCCGGCAAGTCCGCGTCATAGAGGCGGTAGCAATCGAGGTTCTCCTTGCTCGCCCATTTCTCGAGGGTCTTCAGATTCTTGCGCAGACGGTTGGCAAAGTCCTGGGCCACCTCTTTCTGGGAAGCGACGGCATCGAGGGCGATCTGGTAGTTGCGCAATTGGCACTCGAGGGCGCCGTTGAACAGGCGATACTGCTTGTCGGCACGCAGGCGCAGGCAGCTCAGGAGTTCGGGAGAGGCGGAGAGAATGGTGACCTTCCACCCCTGAAAGCCGCGGCGCAGGGCATCGCCAAGGGCCTGATGCACTTCCAGCAACGCCGGGAACTCCCCAAGACGCTCGCCATAGGGCGGGTTGGAGATAAGCATGCCGACCTGACGGCTCTCCCCTTCCACAGCCGGCATCGGCAGCGGATTTTCCAGCTTGGTGACATCGGCCTGCTTGAAGGTAATGAGATGGGCCACGCCGGCGGCTTTGGCGTTGTCACGGGCCTTCATCAGGACCCGGGTATCCGCATCGCAACCGAACAGTTTCACCTCGCAGCGTTGCATGCCGCGCTTGGCACGCACCTGGGCTTCCATCATCAGACTCTGCCACAGTTCACCATCGTGTTGCAGCCAGCGATCGAAACCGAAGCGCTCACGGCGCAGGGCCGGCGCCATGTCGGCAGCGATGAAGGCCGCTTCAATCAGCAGGGTACCGGAGCCGCACATGGGGTCCATCATGGGCTCGCCGGCCCAGCCGCTGCGGGCAATCATGGCCGCAGCCAGGTTCTCTTTGAGGGGCGCCTCGCCGGTGCCCTGGCGATAGAAGCGCTGGTGCAGCGCCGGGCCTGACAAGTCCAGCGTGATATTGGCCTTGCCTTTGCCAAGGTGCGCCATGATGCGAATGTCCGGGGACTTCTTGTCCACATCCGGGCGCACGTGACCGCGCTTGGTGAAGCGATCGACGATGGCGTCCTTGATCTTCAGGGCACCGTACTGGGTATTGCGAATGGAGGCGTTGGTACCGGTAAAGTCCACCGCGATGGTGGCGGTACCGGAGAAGTGCTCCTCCCAGGGAATGGTATGGGCCCCGAGGTAGAGGTCCAGATCGTCGTTCATCTGGAACTCGGAGAGCACCAGCACGATACGGGAGGCAAAGCGGCTCCACAGACAGGCCTTGTAGCCGATGGCCAGTTCGCCCTTGAAGTGGACGCCGGCCACGGTCTCACGGACCTGCTCCGCACCCAGATTGGTCAGCTCGACGGCCAGCAGGTTTTCCAGCCCTTTGGGGCAGGTTGCAAAAAATTCTTTCATCACGCTCACGGGGATGCCATAAAAATAGTGCCGTATTATACCTTATCGGCCCGCGCTCGGCACTCGAACCTTGGACAAAGGCGCCATATAAACGGCAAGAGGCGCGGCAAACGCTCCCCTCCCCCCTTGCGGGCGACAGGATCCCGCTCCTGGCTGGCAGTTGTCTACCATCACATTCGTAAAGAATTCGAAAATCTTGCCCGGACCAGGCAGAAAATGGTCGTGACGACCAGACGAAGGAAAAAGACAAATAATGGAACAAGAGAGAGACTGAGCGCTTAAATATCAGACCAATATAGCAGGCCTATAACGGACTTATTCGTCGCCATATAACGGCCCCGTCGTCAGCCCACTTCCCGATATTGTGTCTGTGCCCGGACTCTGGCTTGCATCCGGTTATTCATCACCTTGATCACGGCAAAGCGCGGCAGCGTCTTGCTGTTGGTCAGCACCAGTTCGTCGGTCAGGTTCAGGCAAACGCTCGCCTGATCGCCGGCTTCGATGACCATGAATTCCCCCCGACCGTGGGGCGTATCCATCCACACCAGGGATCCCATCTCCGGAATAACATGAGCCTGCTGTTCATGAAAGAACCAGCTTTGCGGCATCAGGGGTTTATAAAAACGGCTGACGGCGATGGCATTGAGGACCAGCTGGACCTGGTGGGGCGTACTCCAGTCGAGTTCAGCGGCCTTGTCCATCAACTGGTAATAGAGGGCTGCATCATCCACACAAAAAGGCTGGGTGGTGAAAGAACAGGGAACAAGTTGCCGACCTTTATATTCGGTGGCAAATATCATGCGATCGGACAAATCCAGCATCAGGCGATCATCCTGAGCGTCATAATGCCACTGCCAATTGTCATTGGGTTGAATACACATGGTGGTGCCCTTATCTAAGCCGTCCCTCGACTTTATTCCATGTCGAGAATTTGAGCAACGTTAAATAAGGGCAACCGGTTATTTTTTAAATATGGGTAACGATCTCTTTGACCAGACTCGGCCCTTTATAAATAAAGCCGCTGTAAATCTGGACAAGACTGGCACCCGCCGCCAGTTTTTCCCGAGCCGCCATGGCGCTGTCGATACCACCCACACCGATAATGGGCAGGGCGCCGTCGAGGGCTTTGGCCAGGTGGCGGATCACCTCGGTGCTCTTGTGCTGGAGCGGACGACCGCTAAGCCCGCCAGCCTCTGCGGCATGGGGCATGTCATATATCATCTCCCGCTCCAGAGTGGTATTGGTGGCGATGACACCATCAATACGGTTCTTGATCAAAGAGGCGGCTACCTGATCTATTTCATCGAGTGACAGATCCGGGGCAATTTTCACGGCCAGCGGCACATACTTTTTATATTTCTCGGCCAGCTCCTGTTGACGCTGTTTCAATGCGGCCAGCAGTTCATCCAGTGCATCGCCATATTGCAATTGACGCAGACCCGGGGTGTTTGGTGAGGAAATATTGACCGCAATATAACCGGCATGGTCATATACCTTGTCCATGCAGAGAAGGTAATCATCCTTGCCTTGCTCGATGGGGGTGTCCTTGTTCTTGCCGATATTGATGCCGATCACCCCCTGATATTTGGCCTCTTTCACCTTGGCCACCAGGTGATCGACTCCCTTGTTGTTGAATCCCATGCGATTGATGATCCCTTCGGCCGGGATCACCCGGAAGAGACGAGGCTTGTCATTGCCGCTCTGGGGTCTGGGGGTCACGGTACCGACCTCGATGAAACCAAACCCCATGGCGCCGAAGGCATCGATGCACTCCCCGTCTTTATCCAGACCGGCGGCCAACCCCACCGGATTGGCAAAATTAAGCCCCATGACGGTGACGGGGCGTTTGGGCAGAGAGTGGCGGAAGAAACAATCAAGCGGGGTACCGAGAAGGCGGGGCAAATATTTGATGGAGAGATCGTGAGCCTGCTCCGGATTGAGTTTGAACAGGAAATGCCTGGCGAGTGGGTACAGCATGCTTGCTCCTTAAAAAAAGCCCCGGCAACTGGCCGGGGCTTTTGGGGTTATGCCGAGGTTCGGCAATTCAACTGGAGCAGGTTCAACTCTCGCAAGGCCACCGAGAACTTGGCGAACTCGTGCGTGCTCGTGGTCTTGAAGTCGGCCAACATGTGGGTCCAACGGGACAAGAGTTGCTCATGCTCCGAAATCCAGTCGGCCAGTATGGTAGCGCATTCCCCCTGCTCTTTGCACCCTTCCAGTACCACGGAGGTGAGGCTGCGTTGCTGCCAGTCCAGATCTTCGCGGAAGGAAGCCCGCGCCATCGCCTGCCAGTGGTTGCCCACCGGCTGATGGTTGATCTGCTCGAGGAACCAGTGCAGATCCAGCTTGGCGCCCAGGCGATAGTAGACGTTGGCAACCCGCAGGATGTCGGTCTTGTGCTCCGCGGCAATCTGCGCCAGATCCAGGCAGGAGAAGAGGCTGCTCATGTGTGCCACGCGACGGGCGATGGCCTCCGGCACCTGTTTCTCCATCAGGGCGGTGACAGCTTGGCTGTGTTCGGCCACTTCGCTCTCGTCCATTACCTCATAAAGGTGCTGACTCAGGGTCTCGAAGGCCGGGCGGAAGAAGGCGATGTTCTCGCCGATGCTCCAGCTGCGGTTGCGGGCGCGCAGGAACCAGCGGGTGGCGCGGCGCACGATGCGGCGGCTGTAGAACATCAGCTCGAGCTGGGTCTGGGCATCCACCCCGTTGTCACACCCTTCGATGTCACGCCACAGGGCGCCGAGGCCGAACACTTCCCGGGCCATGGCGAAGCAGCAGGCCACTTCCGCCACCGAGGCACCGGTCTCGTCCTTCATCCGGCTGGCGAAGTTGAGCCCCATGTCATTGACCAGCATGTTGGCCACCCGGGTCGCGATGATCTCCCCTCGCAGTGGATGCTGGGCCAGGGCCGCGCCAAATTGCTGCTGCAACTGGGTCGGGAAGCTGGTGACCAGCATGTTGGCGAGGAAGGGCTCGTCGGTCACTTCCGGGCAATTGAGCTGCTCTTTGAGCACCATCTTGCCGTAAGCCACCAGCACCGCCAGCTCGGGTCGGGTCAGCCCCTGCCCTGCCGCCATCCGCTCGGAGAGCTCTTCGTCGGAGGGGAGGAACTCGAGCGCACGGTCCAGCTTGCCTTCCCGCTCCAGCCCCTGGATGAAACGCTGCTGCTCTTTCAACTGCTCGGCACCACGGAAGGCGGTCACCGAGATGGATTGTGACTGGCGGTAGGCGTTGGTGATGACCACCTGGGCCACCGCATCCGTCATCTCGTAGAGCATCTGGTTGCGCTGCTTGAGGGTCAGATCCCCGGCGGCCACCAATTGGTTGAGCAGGATCTTGATGTTGACCTCGTTGTCGGAGCAATCCACCCCGCCCACGTTGTCGGTGAAGTCGGTGTTGATGCGACCACCCTGACTGGCATACTCCACCCGGCCAAGCTGGGTGAAGCCAAGATTGCCACCCTCGCCCACGATGCGGGCACGCAGGTCACGACCATTGACCCGCAGCACGTCGTTGCTGCGATCCCCGACGTCGGCGTCGCTCTCGCGGGCACTCTTCACATAGGTGCCGATGCCGCCGTTCCAGAGCAGGTCGACGTTCAGGCAGAGCAGCGCCTTGATCAGCTCGTTCGGGGCCATGCCGCTCTTGTCGGTGCCGAGCAGGGTCTGCATTTCCGGGCTCAGCTTGATGGACTTGGCAGAGCGCAGGAAGATGCCGCCCCCCTTGGAGATGAGCTCACGGTTGTAGTCATCCCAGCTGGAGCCGGGCAGCTCGAACAGGCGCTTGCGCTCGACGAAGCTCCCGGCCGCATCCGGGGTCGGGTCGACGAAGATGTGCATGTGGTTGAAAGCGCCCACCAGCTGGATGTGCTCGGAGAGCAGCATGCCGTTGCCGAACACGTCGCCGGCCATGTCGCCTATCCCCACGCAGGTGAAGTCGGTGGTCTGGCAGTTGATGCCGATCTCACGGAAGTGGCGCTTGACCGATTCCCAGGCACCGCGGGCGGTGATGCCCATCTTCTTGTGGTCATAGCCGACCGAGCCGCCGGAGGCAAACGCATCGCCGAGCCAGTGGCCGTATTCGAGGCTTATCTCGTTGGCGATGTCGGAGAAGGTCGCGGTGCCCTTGTCGGCGGCCACGACCAGGTAATAATCATCCTCGTCGTGACGCACCACGGATTTTGGCGGGATCACCTCGCCGCCAATGATGTTGTCGGTCACGTCGAGCAGGCCGCGGATGAACAGACGGTAGCAGGTCTTGCCCTCCTCCTGGATGACGGCACGGGGGGCGCCTGCCGGCATCTGCTTGCAATAGAAGCCGCCCTTGGCGCCCACCGGCACGATGACGGTGTTCTTCACCTGCTGGGCTTTCACCAGACCCAGCACTTCGGTGCGGAAGTCCTCCTTGCGATCGGACCAGCGCAGGCCGCCACGGGCCACCTTGCCCCAGCGCAGGTGTACCCCTTCCACTCGCGGGGAGTAGACGAAGATCTCGAACTTCGGCAGCGGCAGCGGCATGTCGGTGATGCTGGAGGGGGCCAGCTTGAAGGAGATGTAGGGCTTGATGTTGCCCGCCTTGTCCAGCTGGTAGTAGTTGGTGCGCAGGGTGGCGTCGATCATCTCCACATAGCGGCGAATGATGCGATCGTCATCCAGGTTGGCGACCTGATCCAGCTTGGCCGCAAGCTCCTCGTGCAGCTTGGCCTGCACCTTGGCATCCTGCTTGATGGCCGGATCCAGGCGCTGTTCGAACAGAGTGAACAGCAGTTGGGCGATGTCCGGATAACGGGTCAGGGTCTCCTCGATATAGGACTGGCTGAAGGAGACGCCGGTCTGGCGCATGTATTTGGCATAGGCCCGCAGCACGGATACCTGACGACCGGTGAGGCCGGCACCCAGCACCAGACGGTTGAAGCCGTCATCTTCCAGGGTCTTGCTCCAGATGGCGGCGAAGGCCTGCTGGAAGCGCTGCTGGCTCTGCTCCAGATCGAACGGTTGCTCACCGCGCAGCAGCATGGAGAAATCGAGGATCCAGAACACCTCGCCGGTGGGGGTCCGTACCTGATACGGGGTCTCGCCGATGACGCGCAGCCCCATGTTTTCCAGCATGGGCAGGACGTCGGAGAGGTGGATGGGTTCGCTTCGGTGGAACAGCTTGAGGCGTACCCGGCGATCGTTCTCCTCCTCCTGGGCGCGGTAGAACAGCATGCCAAGCGGCTCGGCCTCGCTCAATCCATCCAGGGCCATGATGTCCGCGACGGCAGAGCCCGGCAGCACATCTTCCTTGTAGGCACGGGGGAAGGCGGTGCTGAAACGGCGGCGCAGCTCGTTGCCGCGGGCCTCGCCATAGTGGGAAAGCAGCACGGAATCCAGGCGGTCATCCCAGCTGCGGGCCGCTTCGATCAGGTTGTTCTGTACTTCGTTCACATCCACATCCACGTTGTTGTTGTTGACCCGCACTATGTAGTGGGTCCGTGCCAGCACACCCTCGGTGAAGTAGACGTTGAACTCCACATCGATGCTGCTGCCAAAATATTTCTGCAAAATCTGCTGGGTCTTGACCCGCAGCGCCGTGTTGTAGCGCTCCTTGGTGACATAGACCATGCAGGAGAAGAAGCGGCCGTAGACGTCGCGGCGCACGAACAGGCGCAGCATGTCCCGCTCCTGCATCTCCAGCACCCCGAGACCGGTGGCCAGCAGCTCCTCTTCACGGGCCTGGATCAGCTCGTCGCGCGGGTAGGTTTCCAGCACGTTCAGCAGCGCCTTGTAGGCATGGGAGCCCGATTCAAAGCCGGAGGCGGCCATGATGCGCTCGAGGCGGTGGCTGATGAGGGGGATCTGGGTCGCACTGGTGTTGTAGATGGAGGAGGCATACAGGCCGATGAAGCGATCCTCTCCCACCACCTTGCCGTGCTCGTCGAAACGCTTGATGCCGATGTAGTCCACATAGGCCGGACGATGCACCCGGGACTTGCTGTTGGACTTGGTGAGGATCAGCAAGTCGGAACTGAGGGCCGCGTGACGGGCGCTGGCGGGCATGGTGCCGAGGCGCTGGCCTTCGTCCTTGATGGAGTTCTTCATCAGCCCCAGGCTGGACTCGGGCTGCGGCAGGATCTCGTGATCTCCCTCCACCGCCTTGACGTCGTAGCGACGATAACCCATCAGGGTGAAGTTGTGGGCGGCTACCCATTTGAGGAAGGCGACGCAGGAGTCAACCTCGGCTTGGCTGACCGGGTTCTTGCGTTTGGGCAGCTCCTCGATGATCTCGTTCAGGCGCGCCAGCATGGGCTGCCAGTCTCCCACCGCCAGGGCCACTTCCCGCGCCACCGAGTTGAGCTCGGCAGTCAGGGCGTCCATCTCCTCTTCACCGGTCAGGTGATCGATTTCGATGAGGAAGGCGGTTTCCACCGAGGTCTGCTCTGCGGTGTTGTCCAGATCCAGGATGGCGCCAATCTTGCCGCCTTCGCCGCGGATCAGGTGCAGCGGCTGGTGCAGCATCATGTGTGCGGTGATATTGAGACGCTTGAGCGCCATGCGGATGGAGTCCACCAGGAAGGGGGAATCCTGCAGGATGATCTCGACGATGGTATGGGGAGACTGCCATCCGTGGCGGGTCAGCTCGGGGTTGTAGACCCGGATATAGGGCTCGATGCCGGTACGGTGGTTGAGGGCATTCCACAGACTGAGGGCGGCGCCATAGAGATCGCTGTCATTGCGGTCATGCAGATCAGTGCTGGCCATGTTGCCGTAGAACTTGGCAACGAAACATTCGACCAGGGAGGCACTGTTTTTCGGCAATTTCTGGTGGATCAGACTGAGAACGTTTTCGAGCAGAACGGAGGTAGGGGCGTCTTTCAATGCCATTGCTAGTTTCCTTATCGGACGACATCACAGACACGGCGACATCCACCCAGGATGCCCACCGGTACAGAGTTGCAGCGAAGTGTAATGGCTTGGATCAAGGAAGGCGAGCAAAGGTGATAACGGGATGTTAAAAACAAGGGGCAGATCACGGCTTGGGTTGTGATAAATTTTGCCAAGTTGGCAAAATTCAGAAAATCGCACTGGATGCCGCGCCATTTACCGGATAGATAGTGACTTAAAGCAGATATTTACCCGGATTGATGTTCAAGTTTTGTTAATTTATGCGTTCCAGGGAAATGAAGCGATGATCGTCCTGGGTTTTCAGTCGAAAGTAGCCGTGAACGCCGCTCTCCGACACAAAACGCCGGATTTTCTCCAACCCCAGCTCCAGGGTCAGACCCTGCTCGGTACGTACCACCAGGCGGTTCACCTGCCCCTGGTACATCAACATGATCTCGTCGCGGCCAAGGGAGAGCCGAAAAGTGTATTGCCTCATGTCACCTCCTGGTCATCCATGAAAAACGGGCAGGAGAGCCAGGCTCCCCTGCCCGCCGTCGTGACGCTTACTGTGCCAGCGCCTTGCTCACCTTCTCGAACAGATCCCGCGCCAGCCCGTCCAGGTTGGCCAGGCGGGTCAGCTCGGCGCGAACCAGCGCCTTGCGCCCCTCATCGAGCCGCTTGAACTGGATAAGCGGGGTGATGAGGCGGGACGCCACCTGGGGATTGACCTCGTTGAGCTCGATCAAGAGATCGGTCAGGAAGTGATAGCCGCTGCCATCGGCAGCGTGGAACTGCACCTGGTTGTTCATGGCGAAGCTGCCGATGAGCGCCCGCAGCCGGTTCGGGTTGCGGATGCTGAAGGTCGGGTGCGCCATCGCCTGCTTCACGTCATGGAGCACATCCTTGGCCGGCTTGGCCCCCACCAGCCGCAGCCAGTTGTCCAGTACCAGGCCATCGTGGGCCCACTTGCCTTCGAAGTCGGCCAAGAGCGCGGCGCGGCACGGCAGCAGATGGCTGTTGGCCACCTGGAGCGCCGCCAGGGTGTCGGTCATGTTGTCGGCAGCCCCGTACTGCTCGCGCACCAGAGTATCGGCCTTCGCGGCATCCAGCGCCGCCAGATAACCCAGCACCACACCCTTGAGGGCCCGCTTGGCCATGTCGGCATGGACCACCTGATAAGCCGGCAGACGCAGGCTCTCGTAGCACGCCAGCAGGCGGTCGCCAAAGGCGTGGGCCAGAGCAGTCTGAATGCCGTTGCGCACCTGATGGATGGCGTCGATATCGGCCACCTCGAACAGCTCGGCCAGGGTCGCCTCCCCCGGCAGGGCCAGGATCTCTGCCTTGAGGGCGGGATCCAGTGCAGCCTCGTCCAGAATGGCGACAAAGGCCGCCAGCAGGGTGTGGGAGAGTGCAATCTCCTGCCCTTGCTGCACCCGCGCCACCCCGTCGATCACCGCCTTGTTGATCAGCATCTGGGCCGCATCCCAGCGGGCAAACTCGTTACGGGCATGGCGCATCAGGAAGGCCAGGGCCTCATCGCTGTAGTCATAGTGAAGCTTGACCGGGGCGGAGAAGTCCCGCAGCAGGGAAGGTACTGGCCTGACCGGCACCCGATCGAATTCGAAAGTCTGCTGTGCTTCCAGCACGTCCAGCACATTGCCAATGGCCTTGCCCTGGTATTGCAGCGCAATAACGGCACCCTGCTCATCGTAGAGCTCGATGTCAAGAGGGATATGCAGCGGCAGCTTTTGTGGCTGATCCTGGGTCGGCGGCGTGTGCTGGCTCACGTGCAGACGATAGACACCGCTTTCGGCATCGTATTCGTCGGTCACGGTGAGCTCGGGGGTGCCGGACTGGCTGTACCAGCGGCGGAATCGAGCGAGATCCACCCCGGAGGCATCCTCCATCGCCTGCACGAAGTCGTCGCAGGTGGCGGCAGAGCCGTCGTGACGCTCGAAGTAGAGTCGCATGCCCGCCTGGAAGGCGTCCTCCCCCAGCAGGGTGTGCATCATGCGGATCACTTCAGAGCCCTTCTCGTAGACGGTCAGGGTGTAGAAGTTGTTCATCTCGATCACCACATCCGGGCGGATGGGGTGGGCCATGGGGCCGGCATCTTCGGCAAACTGCGGACCGCGCACGGTGCGCACGTTGTTGATGCGGTTGACGCCGCGCGACCCCAGATCGGAGGAGAACTCCTGATCCCGGAACACCGTCAGCCCCTCTTTGAGGCTTAACTGGAACCAGTCGCGGCAGGTGACGCGGTTGCCGGTCCAGTTGTGGAAGTATTCGTGACCGATCACCCGCTCGATGCCGTGGTAGTCCGCATCGGTGGCAGTGGCCGGGTTGGCCAGCACGAACTTGGAGTTGAAGATGTTGAGCCCCTTGTTCTCCATGGCTCCCATGTTGAAGAAGTCCACCGCCACGATCATGTAGATGTCGAGGTCATACTCGAGGCCGAAACGCTGCTCGTCCCAGCGCATGGAGTTGATGAGGCTCTCCATGGCGAAACCGGCGCGGTCCAGGTTGCCCTTGTCCACGAAGATCTCGAGCGCCACCTGGCGGCCGCTTTTGGTAATGAAGTGGTTGCGCTCCACGTCGAAGTCACCGGCCACCAGGGCAAACAGGTAACTCGGCTTGGGGAAGGGATCCTGCCACTGCACGAAGTGGCGACCGTCGTCCAGATCGCCGCTCGCGACCTTGTTGCCATTGGAGAGCAGATAGGGGTACTTGGCCTTGTCGGCGGTGATGCGGGTACTGTAACGGGCCAGGATGTCCGGCCTGTCCATGTAATAGGTGATACGACGAAAGCCCTCGGCCTCGCACTGGGTGCAATAGGCATCGCCGGATTTGTAGAGCCCCTCCAGCGCCGTGTTGGCGGCGGGATCAATGTCGGTGACCACGGTCAGCACGCACTCGGCCGGCAGGTTGAACAGGGTCAGGCTGCTCTCTCCCTGCTCGTATTGCTGATAGGGCACGCCATCCACGCTGACGCTGACAAGGTCAAGCCCCTCGCCGTCCAGCACCAGGGGTTCGTTGTGATCGCCGCTGCGACGCAAACGGGAGATGGCGGTGACCCGGGTCAGGGGCTCTTGCAGCTGAAAATCGAGATCCAGGCTGTCACACCAATAGAGGGGAGCCTGGTAATCCTGGCGATATTTGGCCGTCATGGCCTGAGGTTGTTCAGTCATTATTGTGTGCTTCCACGCTTTGTTATTGACGTGTCAGAGGCTGTCACAAGGCTCGGACAGGGTCAAATAGTTTGCATTCAGGCAAAAGAAAGGGCGACCCGAGTCGCCCTTGTCATTTCGTTGCCAGCATCAGCTCTTCTTGCTGAGGGTGGCCAGATCCGCCGTGATGTTGGCCGCTTCCACCTGGTATTCGTCAGGTGCCTCGAAATCGGTCGGCAGTTCATCCAGGCTCTTCACCGTCGGCTTGCCAAGACGGGTCAGCCGCTCGTTGGCTCGCGCCAGCGCCTTCTCGTCCTGTTTGGCCTGTTCAGCCAGCCGCTCGGCTTCGTTCAGGGAGACCGACTTCTTGTCCTTGTCCGCCTGATACTCCTTGATGTCCTGCAGCACATAGGCAAATTCCGGATCCTTGGTGATCCGCGCCTCGTGGGCCGCTTTCAGCTTGGGCAACAGGCTGGAAAAGTCCCCCAGTCGCTCGTAGCTGGCCGAGGCGATCTTGTCCCAGGGCAAGGCGTTGAACTCGCGGCTCTCCCCCGTCTCACCCGGCGCCACTGCGGTCGGGAAGGCGATATCGGGTGCAACCCCCTTGTTCTGGGTACTGCCGCCATCGATACGGTAGAACTTGGCGATGGTGTACTGCACGTGACCCAGCGGCTGCTCGTAGAAGTCATAGACCTTTGCGAGGCTGCGATGCTGCTGCACCGTCCCCTTGCCAAACGAGTTTTCGCCGAGGATCAGCGCACGACCATAGTCCTGCATGGCGGCGGCGAAGATCTCGGACGCCGAAGCGCTGTAGCGGTCGATCATCACCGACATGGGGCCACCGTAGTAGACATTGCCGTCGTCGTCACCATTGACGGTGATGCGACCCATGTGATCACGGATCTGCACCACGGGGCCGCTGGCAAAGAAGAGACCGCTCAGGGCGGAAGCTTCCGTCAGGGCACCGCCGCCGTTGCCGCGCAGATCGACGATGAGGCCGTCGATCTTCTGCTTGTTGAGGCTGGAGATCTCCTTGATCACGTCGTCGTGCAGGTTGACGTAGAAGCTCGGGATCTCGAGCACGCCGATCTTCTTGCCCTCGGCGGTGATCACCTTGGACTTGGCGGCTCTGTCTTCCAGACGCACCTTGTCACGCACCAGCTCCACCAGCTCGGTCTTGGCGGTCGCGCCCTTGCCGCGCTGGATCTCCAGCTTCACCTTGCTGCCCTTGGGCCCCTTGATGAGCTCGACCACGTCGTCAAGACGCCAGCCAATGACATCCACAATCTTGCCGTCGTCCTGCCCCACCCCGGTGATCTTGTCATCGGGTTTCAGGTGATTGGACTTGGCCGCCGGACCGCCTGGCACCAGGGAGCGGATGACGGTGAAGTCATCTTCCGCCTGCAGCACGGCACCAATCCCCTCCAGCGAGAGGTTCATCTCGGTGTTGAACCGATCGGCGCTGCGCGGAGACAGATAGCTGGTGTGCGGTTCGATGGCGCGGGCGAAGGAGTTCATGAAGAGCTGGAACACGTCCTCGCTCTCGGTCTGGGACATCCGCTTGATGGCGTTGTTGTAACGCTTGCCAAGCAGCTCCTTGATCTCGGGCCACTCCTTGCCGCTGAGCTTGAGGCTCAGGGCATCGAACTTGACCCGCTGACGCCACAGCTCGTTGAGCTCGGCTTCATCCTTGGGCCAGGGAGCCCCTTCCCGATCGAAGACGTAATTGTCTTTCTGGGTAAAATCGAAGGGAGTGTCAAGCAGTTTGAGGGCGTATTCGAACCGCTCGTACCGCCGCTGCTGACTCAGGTTGAACATCTCGTAGGCCGGAGCCAGCCGCCCTCGCTCGAGGTCGGTGTCAAAACCGGTACGATATTTCTCAAAACGGCTGATGTCAGAGGCCAGAAACAGGTTGCGGCTGTAGTCCAGATTCTCCAGATACTTGTCAAAGATCACGGAGGAAAAGGCGTCGTCCAGCTTGAACTGTTTGTAGTGGGAGCGGGTAAACAGATTGGCAATTCGCTTGCTGGCCGTAGCATGTTGGCTCTCTTGAGCCAACACAGGCAAATCACTTTCCTTGAGCACCGGCTCGATGGCCTGTGCGAGCCCGGCAAGCGCCAGGCTACAGGCAACGAGTGAAAAACGAATCACGCCATGCTTCAACATTCGTCTCCTTAGAGAACCAGATGCTCGAACTTGACCCGCAACATCATGCCGGTCTGCAATTGAACCTGTACGTCATCCTTGGTCACTTCCTTGATGGTCGCAGGCACAGGGGACTTGCCCAGCACGACGCGCACGCCCTGCTCGACTTTCAGAGTAGCGGCATCCACTTTCACCAGCGGCGCATCGGCGACCAGTGCAGCCTTGGGAGCAGGGGCGGACTTGGGCTTGTCGGAGCGGGGAGCGTCAGCCTTGCGCGGCGCGTTGCGACGCGGCTGCTTGGGCTTGTCTTCCTTCTCCTTGGTGTTGGTGCGGCGGCTGGCAAAGACACGTTCCTTGCTCTCCTTGAGCGCCTGTTTGGCATGCTCGATGTGCTCTTCGGTGAGCAGCTCGCCCGGGTTGCCGTCCAGATCGACACGGGCCTGGCCAGCCTTGAGGCCATGCAGGTAACGCCAGCTGGAGGTGTATTGACGCAGAGCAGAGCGCAGCATGGTCTTGGAGACTCTCTCGTCATCAGCAAGACGCGCGGCCAGATCCTGGAAGATGCCAATCTTGAGTGGCTTGGCCTCTCCTTCAGCGATGAAGCAGGCCGGGAATTTCTCGACCAGGTAGGCGACGATCTCTTTACTGTTCTTCAGCTTTTCAGTGTTTTCCATGTATAACCTTGGCTTTCATATAGACGCACGGGCATGCCCGAACACAACAAAGGCCCCATTATAGAGAGCTTGGGACCTTTTGCGAACCATCTAGCAATGACTTAGAGCATGCTTTCCAAAATTTGCACCGTTTCTTCGAGACCAATCCGGTCCTGCTCGTCAAAGCGGTTAAAGATTGGACTGTCGATGTCCAGCACCCCGATGATCTCCCCGCCACGGCGCAGCGGGATCACGATTTCCGAGTTGCTGGCACCGTCGCACGCAATGTGCCCCGCGAACTGGTGCACGTCGTCCACCAGCTGGGTCTTGCCCTCGGCCACCGCAGTGCCACAAACGCCGCGCCCGACCGGGATGCGCACACAGGCCGGCTTGCCCTGGAACGGGCCGAGCACCAGGGTCTCGCCCTGCAGCAGGTAGAAACCAACCCAGTTGATGTCAGCCAGTTCCTGATTGAGCAGGGCAGACAGGTTTGCCAGGGTGGCGATCATGTCGGGTTCGCCCTCCAGCAATGCCTGGGCCTGCTGGTTGAGCGTGCGATAAAATGCTTGTTTTTCAATCATGATTAAATGAACTTCACTCCTTGATAATCAATGCAAGGTACCGTCCTGCCTGAAAATTTCAAATCAATTTTCAATTATCCCCCCTCCTGGGGCCCGATGAGAGTCCGTTCAACGTGCCGCGCCCAACGTCAGTTGATGGCGCTGGCCATTGCTCCACTCGATGGTCAGGAGCCAGTCCATCGCCTCGGTCGTACAACTTCCCACCTGGGTCACCCCTCGCCACCCCGTTTGGTTGGGTTCAAACAGCACGGGGATGAGCCCCATGAACATCTCCTTGCCCTCGAGCCAGGCCTTGACCGGCGTGATGGCCGGCACACCCCCTTGAAGGCGCAGGACAAAGTCATGTTCAGGGCGGATCGGCAAGCCATCGATGCTGACCGTCAGCGGGCGATCCCCGACGATGAGGCGGCAGGGGCTGTGGGACAGATCACAAATCTGAACATTGGTGCCCTCTTCATGGTCGCTTCCAGTGCCTGAAAACCAGGTTCGATAGGCCATCAGGGAGAGCAAAATGACCAGCACCATGGACAGGTGGACGATTTTGCGTGAAGTGAGTCTCTCTTTCATGAAAAAACAGCTCTGTAAGGTACGTTGAAAATGTAATTTTCGTGATCTGGCGCAAGGTAAAAACTGGCGGACATGAGACCCGCTGGAGCCAAATATATCACTGTTTGTACTGTTATTTTACCGGTCATTTCAGTATCATTCTCAATGGATTTTCATTTAACCACCTTTTGCTTTTCCTTTTATTAACAGATGTTAACGAGAGGATTTTGCAAAACCGGGGTGAAAATGGCCCAGGACACCGGGCAACACAAACAACAGCATCGGAAGCGGAATACAACGATGAGCCATACAACAAACCACCCTGAGTACAACTACACCGTTGTGCGCCAGTTCACCGTCATGACGATTGTCTGGGGTATCGTCGGCATGTCGGTGGGTGTATTGATTGCAGCCCAGCTGATCTGGCCTGCCCTCAACTTCGACACCCCCTGGCTGACGTACAGCCGTCTGCGTCCCCTGCATACCAATGCGGTCATCTTCGCATTTGGTTGCAGCGCCCTGATGGCCACCTCCTTCTACGTGGTGCAGCGCACCTGTCAGGTCCGACTGTTTGGTGGTCCCCTCGCCTCCTTCGTGTTCTGGGGCTGGCAGGCGATCATTCTGTCTGCAGCCATCTCGCTGCCGCTGGGGTACACCACCTCCAAAGAGTACGCCGAGCTGGAGTGGCCCATCGACATCGCCATCGCCGTGGTCTGGGTGAGCTATGCCATCGTCTTCTTCGGCACCCTGGTCAAGCGCACCACCTCCCACATCTATGTGGCGAACTGGTTCTTCGGTGCCTTCATCATCACGGTGGCCGTGCTGCACATCGTCAACAACATGGAAGTGCCCCTCTCCGGCATGAAGTCCTACTCCATGTACTCCGGTGCCATGGATGCCATGGTGCAGTGGTGGTATGGCCACAACGCGGTGGGCTTCCTGCTGACGGCGGGCTTCCTTGGCATGATGTACTACTTCGTGCCCAAGCAGGCGGGTCGCCCCGTCTACTCCTACCGCCTCTCCATCGTGCACTTCTGGGCGCTGATCTCCCTCTATATCTGGGCCGGTCCGCACCACCTGCACTATACCGCCCTGCCTGACTGGGCCCAGTCGCTGGGCATGGTGATGTCCCTCATCCTGTTCGTGCCCTCCTGGGGCGGCATGATCAACGGCATCATGACTCTCTCTGGTGCCTGGCATAAGCTGCGTTATGACCCCATTCTGCGCTTCCTGATCGTCTCCCTGTCGTTCTACGGCATGTCGACCTTCGAAGGCCCCATGATGGCGATCAAGACCGTCAACGCCCTCTCCCACTACACCGACTGGACTATCGGTCACGTTCACTCCGGTGCCCTGGGCTGGGTTGCCATGGTGTCCATCGGTGCCGTCTACCACCTGATCCCGAACCTGTTCGGGCAGGGGCGCATGTACAGCATCAAGCTCATCAACGTCCACTTCTGGCTGGCCACCGTGGGCACCGTGCTCTATATCGTCGCCATGTGGATTTCCGGTGTGATGCAGGGCCTGATGTGGCGTGCGGTCAACGACGACGGCACCCTGACCTACAGCTTCGTGGAGGCGCTGCAAGCTTCCTATCCCTTCTACTTCGTGCGCTTCCTGGGTGGCTGCTTCTTCGTCACCGGCATGCTGCTGATGGCCTACAACGCCTACCGCACCGTCACTGCGCCCAAGGGTTCCCTGGAACCCGTCGCACAGCCAGCCTGATTTGAAGGGGTTTAAAGCATGAGCAACAACAACCGTCACGAGATTTTTGAAAAAAGCGTCCCCATGCTGGTCATTGGCATCATCTTCGCCATCAGCCTGGGGGGCCTGGTGGAAATCACCCCCCTGTTCTTCCAGAAGCAGACCAACGAGCCGGTGGAGGGCCTCAAGCCCTACACCGCCCTGCAGATGGAAGGACGCGACATCTACATCCGCGAAGGCTGCACCGTCTGCCACAGCCAGATGATCCGCCCGTTCCGCGCCGAGACCGAACGCTACGGCCACTACTCGGTTGCCGGCGAGAGCGTGTGGGAGCACCCCTTCCTGTGGGGCTCCAAGCGTACCGGCCCGGATCTGGCCCGGGTCGGCGGCCGCTACTCCGATGACTGGCATCGCGCCCACCTCATCAACCCGCGTGACGTGGTGCCCGAGTCCAACATGCCGGCCTTCCCCTGGCTCGAGACCAATGTGCTGAGCGGCGAGCTGACCGGCAAAAAGCTGGCTCTGTTCCGGGATCACTTCGGCGTGCCCTATACCGATGCCGACATCGCCGGTGCCGGTGAGGCCGTCAAGGGCAAGACCGAGCTGGATGCGCTGATCGCCTATCTGCAATCACTGGGCCATGCCCTGAAATAAGGAGTCGGGATATGGATTACGGCACATTTCGCGGCCTGTACACCCTGCTGCTGATGGTCATCATGATTGGCATCATCGTCTGGGCCTACAGCAAGCGCCGCAAGGCTTCTTTCGACGAGGCCGCCAACCTGGTTTTTGCCGATGACGAGCAACCCAGTGCTGATAACAAGAACGCAGGAGCGAAGCAATAATGAGCACTCTGTTTAGCATTTTTGTGACCGTCATAAGCCTTGGCACCATTCTCGGCTGCTTCCTGCTGCTGGCCTGGTGCATGAAGGACAAGATGGGAGCCGAAGAGGGCAAACCCATGGGTCACACCTTCGACGGCATCGAGGAGATCAACAATCCCCTGCCGAAGTGGTGGTCCTATATGTTCCTCTTCTTCATCGTCACCGGGCTCATCTACCTGCTCGCCTTCCCGGGCCTTGGCAACTTCAAGGGTCTGCTGGGCTGGCAGAGCTCCAACCAGGATGTGCGTTCCCTGGCCGAGTCCAAGGCGGCGGCCGAGTCTGCCAAGGCCGAAGGACGCGCGGTGGAATACGACCGGGAACTCGCCAAGGCTGACGAGATCTACGGCGCCAAGTTCCGCGAGCTGACCTATCAGGCTGACGGCAAGAGCTACAAGGAGATCACCGAGATCGCCAAGGATCCGGAAGCCCTGAAGGTGGGTCAGCGCCTGTTCCTGCAAAACTGTTCCCAGTGTCATGGCTCCGATGCCCGTGGTGGCCGAGGTTTCCCGAACCTGACCGACAGCGAATGGCAGTGGGGCGGCGCACCCGACCAGATCAAGACCACCATCATGGGCGGTCGTCAGGGGATCATGGCCGCCTGGGGCGAGATCCTGGGTCAGGACGGGGTGAAGGAGGTGGCTTCCTATGTGCTGAGCCTCTCCGGTCGCAAGGTTGATCTGGTGGAAGCCAAGAAAGGGGAAGCACGCTTTGCCATGTGCGCCGCCTGCCACGGCCCGGATGCCAAGGGCGGCATCGCCTTTGGCGCACCGGATCTCACCAACAACATCTGGCTCTATGGCGGCTCCCGTCAGGTGGTCGAACAGACCATCACCCACGGGCGCCACGGCGTGATGCCGGCCTGGAAGGACATTCTGGGGGAAGACAAGGTACACCTGCTCGCTTCCTACGTTTACAGCTTGTCCCACAACGATCGGCAGAATCAGCAGTAACATGTGATAAGCACGTGATTAATCAGCAAAAAGCCTCGACTCTTCGAGGCTTTTTGTTATCTTGTGTTGGCTGAATTACCGCCATTTCGTTAACCATTTGTTTCGGTAGCATCATGACCCAACCCTGGTATCGCCAATTCTGGCCCTGGTTCATCATCGCCCTCCCCTGCGCCGCCGTGGTAGGCAGCATCGCCACCGCCATCATTGCCAGCAAGGATGGGGTCAACCTGGTAGCGGAGGACTACTACAAGCAGGGCAAGGAGATTAACCAGGATCTCAGCAAGTTCGATCGCGCCGAGGCGCTCGGCATCCTTATCGCCCTCAATGTCAGCGACAAAGAGCTGACCTTGACTCCCCTGGCAGGGAAGATCCCACCAGGACAAGCACTGCACCTCTCCCTGTTTCATCCCACGTTGGCGGGCCTGGACAGCGAACATCTGCTGACGGCCGATGGCAAGGGAGTCTATCGCCTGATGCTGGACAAGCCCCTCACCGGCAAGTGGCACGTGCGGGTCGATGCCTTCAACCATGAATGGCGCCTCCAGGAGACGGCACAACTGCCGACTCAGGCAGCGATTGAGCTCGATCCCAAGGGACGTTGAATCACGAAGGCAGGGTGATCGGCACGCCGGTCAGCCGCCCTTCTCCCCGACCCGGCCTGCAGGGCTGCATCAAAGAGGGATGATCACCATGACCGGCTGTTTTCACTGTGGTGAACCGGTTCCCACTGGCAGTAACTTTACTCTCGAGATCAAAGGCATCGTTCAGCCGATGTGCTGCCCTGGCTGCCAGGCCGTGGCACAGACCATTCTCGAATGCGGCCTCGCCAGTTATTACGAACACCGCACCGCTCCCGGCATCAAGGGGGAGCTGGTGCCCGAAGAGCTCGCCGCCCTCACCCACTACGATCTGGCGGAGGTGCAGCAGGAGTTCGTCACCGACACCGGTACGGGTCGCGAAACTACGCGCGAGATCCAGCTGACGGTGGAAGGCTTGACCTGCGCCGCCTGTGCCTGGCTCATCGAGCGGCACCTGATGACCCTGCGCGGTCTGCGTTACATCAACGTCAATACCACCACCCATCGCGCCCGCATCAAGTGGGATCCGGCCCAGCTCTCTTTGAGCGACATTCTCAAGGGCTTTGCCAGGGTCGGCTATCGCGCCTATCCCTTCCAGACTCATCAGCAGGAAGCACTCTACGCCAAAGAGGTGCGCAGCTACATGTTCCGCATGGCGCTGGCCGGGCTTGGCTCCATGCAGGTGATGATGTGCGCCGTGGCACTCTACATGGACCTCTTCATCAGCGTGGA
The DNA here is from genome assembly GCF_014168615.1 of Aeromonas sp. WP2-W18-CRE-05. Classification (NCBI taxonomy): domain Bacteria; kingdom Pseudomonadati; phylum Pseudomonadota; class Gammaproteobacteria; order Aeromonadales; family Aeromonadaceae; genus Aeromonas; species Aeromonas sp. WP2-W18-CRE-05. The sequence continues at coordinate 2,598,019 of NZ_AP021917.1, forward strand.
AGAGGAGTTCATGATCTACTTCAAGTGGATAAGCCTCCTGCTCTCCACCCCCATCATGATCTACTCGGCCCAGCCTTTTTACGTGGGGGCATGGCGCAGCCTGAAGCAGGGCCACCTCTCCATGGATGTCTCGGTGTCGCTGGCACTGATCGGCGCCTTCGTCGCCTCCATCTGGGCCACGGTCTTCAACACGGGTGAGGTCTATTACGACTCCATCACCATGTTCGTCTTCTTCCTGCTGTTGGGCCGTCTGCTGGAACTGCGAGCGAGGCGCAAGGCGTCGGAGTCGAGCTCCAACCTGGCGCGCCTGGTACCCATCATGGCAACCCGCATCGATGATGACGGCGAACACGAGGTGGCCGCCAAGACGCTGCGAGTCGGAGACAGGGTGCGGGTACTCGCGGGGGCCACCCTGCCAGCCGACGGCATCGTCACCCTGGGCCAGGCCAGCCTCAACGAATCCATGCTGACTGGTGAACAGTTGCCCCTGCTCAAACAGGCCGGGGATCCCGTCTATGCAGGCACCATCAACACCGATGCCCCCCTGGAGATCCGGGTCAGCCATTCCATTGAAGAGTCGCGTCTCGCCCAGATCATGCGCCTGCAGGATCATGCTCTGGACGACAAGCCCGCCATCGCCCAACTGGCGGACGTGCTGTCGCGCCACTTTATCCTGGTGCTCCTGATCATTGCGGCTGCGGTCTGGACCTTCTGGCATTTTCATGAGCCCGAGCGGGCCTTCTGGGTCACCCTGGCGGTGCTGGTGGCGACCTGTCCCTGCGCCCTCTCGCTGGCCACCCCGACCGCACTGACCTCGGCCACTGCCAACCTGACCCGCAGCGGCATCCTGCTGCGCCGCGGCCACGTGCTGGACATTCTGACCCGGGCCAACCGCATCGTGATGGACAAGACGGGGACCCTGACCACGGGCAACATCAGCCTGGTGAGCACCCAGCCCCTCGGCGAGCTCGACGCAGCCCGCTGCCTCGCCCTCGCCCAGGCCCTGGAGACCTACTCCGAGCACCCCATCGCCCGTGCGTTTCGAAGCAAACCACTGGCGGACGGGGTGCCGCTCGCCGCCAGCGACGTCACCCCCGTCATCGGCCACGGCGTGCAGGGAGTGATTGAGGGCAAGCATTACCGCATCGGCAGTGCACGCTGGCTCGAACTGGCGCAAGAAGAGAATGCCGCTCAAGGGCTGGCCATCTATCTGGCCGATGAGCACGGACTGCTGGCCCGTTTCATCCTGGCCGACACGCTGCGCCCCGATGTCGGTGCACTGATCCAAGCCTTCAAGGAGGCAGGCCTGCAAACCACCATTCTCACCGGCGACGGTTCGGACCAGGCGGACATGCTGGCCCGCGAGCTGGGGGTCGATGAGCTGGTAAAAGGGGTCACCCCGGACGGCAAGCTGGCCTATCTCAAGGCCCGGGAAGCGGCCGGGGATATCAGCATCATGGTGGGAGATGGCATCAACGACGCCCCTGTGCTGGCCGGTGCTCACGCTTCTTTTGCCATGGCGGGGGGAACGGATCTTGCCAAGAATAGCGCCGACGCCATCCTGCTGGCCGACGATCTCTCCCGTCTGCTGGCCGCCCGGGCCCTGGCCCTGCGCACTCGCAAGATCATCAAGGAGAACTTTGCCTGGTCCATCGGCTACAACCTGCTTGTGCTGCCGCTGGCGGCCAGTGGCTGGCTCCCCCCTTATCTGGCGGCTGCTGGCATGTCCCTGAGCTCCCTCATCGTGGTCACCAACTCCATGCGGCTCAACCGGTGAGCAGCCGTCTGGCATCCTCCCGGGTGGCGGCACCTCTTGCCTCGCCGGGTTATCATCCCCCTTTCACCACAGGGTCCGCGCCATGAACATCATCTTCGTCCTCATCCCCATCGCCATCCTGTTCGTTGTCATTGCAGGAGCCGTCTTCTTCTGGGCCATCCGCTCCGAGCAGTTCGAGGATCTCGACAGGCAGGGCTCCAACATCCTGTTTGACGAGGAGCAGCGCCCCTTGCCCTCCCCTGAACAACACGCAGAACAGGAAAGCAGGCCTCATGACCAGCAACCTTGACCTCATGGGCGCCCTGCTGGTCGGGCTTGCCGGTGCCGGCCACTGTATCGGCATGTGCGGCGGCGTGTCCGCAGCGCTCTCCATGGCCATACCTACCGAGAAGCAGCATTTTTGGGGCAGGCTCGGTTATCTGCTCAACTACAACCTGGGGCGCATCCTGAGCTATGTGCTGGCGGGCGCGCTGGTGGGCGGCTTGCTCGCCACCACCACGGAGATAGGCGCTGGCAAACACGCCCTGGCATGGCTTCGCCTCATCGCAGCCCTGCTGATGATAGCGCTCGGCCTCTACTTGGCTGGCTGGTGGCATGGCGTCTTGCTGCTCGAGCGCATCGGTGCGAAGTTCTGGCCTCTCATCAAGCCGCTGGCAGGCAGGTTTCTCCCGTTTACATCAGCCTGGCAGGCCCTCCCCTTTGGCATGATATGGGGCTGGCTCCCTTGCGGTCTCGTCTACTCCATGCTGACCTGGAGCGCTGCTGCAGGCTCCGCGAGTGGCGGGGCACTCATCATGCTCTTTTTCGGCCTCGGCACCCTGCCGACCCTGTTTGCGCTGGGGGGGCTGGCAGACCGATTACGCTACTGGCTCACCCTGCGCAGCCTGCGCCTTGGGGGCGCCTTGCTGCTTATTGCCTACGGGATCCACACCCTCTGGATCGGGATGGCGTCCTTTTGAAACCCTATCCAAAACGGATGAGATGGTGGTAAACTTGTTTGATATAAATCAATTATTCATTTGAGCCTATGATCCCGGACAAGAAACCTGGCAGACGTATTCAGAGCGGTGGCTGTGCAATTCATTGCCAGGATTGCAGCATCAGCCAGCTCTGCATCCCCTTCACCCTGAACGACAACGAGCTTGATCAGCTCGACAGCATTATCGAGCGCAAAAAGCCGATCCAGAAGGGTGAAGAGTTGTTCAAGGCCGGCGACGAGCTCAAGTCGCTCTATGCCATACGTTCCGGGACCATCAAGTCATACACCATCACCGAACAGGGTGACGAACAGATCACCGCCTTCCACCTCGCCGGTGATCTGGTCGGTTTCGACGCCATCCACAAGCAGGCCCACCCCTCCTTCGCCCAGGCGCTGGAAACCGCCATGGTGTGCGAGATCCCGTTCGATGTGCTCGACGACCTCTCTGGCAAGATGCCCAAACTGCGCCAGCAGATCATGCGACTGATGAGCAACGAGATCATGGGCGACCAGGAGATGATACTGCTGCTCTCCAAAAAGAACGCCGAAGAGCGCCTCGCTGCCTTCCTGCACAATCTCTCGGTTCGTTTCTCCGAGCGCGGCTTCTCCGCCAAGGAGTTCCGCCTCTCCATGACCCGTGGGGACATCGGCAACTACCTCGGTCTCACCGTCGAGACCATCAGCCGCCTGCTGGGCCGTTTCCAGAAATCCGGTCTCATCAGCGTCAAAGGCAAATACATTACTGTACTGGACAACGTTGCCTTGGGCGTCATGGCCGGAGCCACTCGTCCTCCCTGCGGTTAATCCCCGTTTATTCCCTCTTTTGCCGGATCGGATCACCCTGAAATTTGATCCGGCACACCTTCCCGTCTCCCCCCTTGGACTAAGCTGTAATAGCTAAAGAGTTGCCATCATTGGCCTTTTTGCCAAGGAGGAGAACATGGTCAAGTACCGAAACATTCTGGTGGTGATCAATCCCGAGGAGGAGCGCCAGATCGCGCTCGAGCGCGCGGTCAAGGTCGCCGAGCTGGATGAGGGCGCCCAGCTGACCCTGCTCCTGACGATTTACGACTTCTCTTACGAGATGACCGCCATGCTCTCGGCAGACGAGCGGGAAGAGATGCGCCATGGTGTCATCGCCCAGCGTCGGGAGTGGCTCGACGAGATCCTCACTCCCTATCGGGCCAGAGGGCTGGAATGCGAAGTGAAAGTGCTCTGGCACAACCGTCCCTTCGAGTGCGTCATTCAGGAAGTGCTGGAACAGCGTCACGATCTGGTCGTCAAGGCGACTCACAAGCACTCCTTCCTGCAAACCTTCATCTTCACCCCCACCGACTGGCACCTGCTGCGCAAATGCCCCTGTCCGGTTCTGCTGGTAAAAGAAGGGCACTGGCAACGGGGGGGCAACCTGATTGCCGCCATCAACTGCTCGAGCGATGACAAGGAGCAGAAGGTGCTCAACGAGCGGATCACCCGCGAGGGGATCGCCATCGCCGAGCTGCTTGGTGCCAGTCTCTATCTGGTCAACACCTACCCGGGCACCCCGGTCAATGTCGCCATCGAACTGCCAGAGTTCGATCCCAACGCCTACAACGATGCCATTCGCAAACACCATGAAGATCTGCTGCGGGAGCATGCCGATCAGTTCGGCATCAACCACATGTGGACCAAGGTGGCGGAAGGCTTGCCGGAGGAGGTGCTGCCGGACATGGCGGACGATCTGAATGCCACCCTGATGATCATGGGATGCGTCGGCCGTACCGGCCTCTCTGCCGCCCTGCTTGGCAACACCGCCGAGCACGTGGTGGACAGGCTCAACTGCGACATTCTCATCCTCAAACCCGACGATTACAGCTGCCCTGTGGATGACAGGCGTCATCCTGCATAAGCGTTTCTTGCCCTCCCCCGGGACATGGCTATAATAAGCCGCTTATTTTTGTCCCGGGTTTGAGGCCATGCTAGAAGAGCTTAACGCCAAAGAGAAATACAGTTTCAACAAGCTGCAGAAACGCCTGCGGCGCAACGTGGGCCAGGCCATCGCCGACTTCAACATGATTGAAGAGGGTGACAAGATCATGGTCTGCCTGTCTGGCGGCAAGGACAGCTTTGCCATGCTCGACATCCTGATGAGCCTGAAGGCCAGCGCCCCCATCCATTTCGATCTGGTGGCCGTCAACCTGGATCAGAAGCAACCCGGCTTCCCCGAGCACGTGCTGCCCGAATACCTGAGCACTCTCGGCATCGACTTCAAGATCGTGGAAGAAGATACCTACTCCATCGTCAAGGAGAAGGTACCGGAGGGCAAGACCACCTGCGCGCTCTGCTCCCGCCTGCGCCGCGGCATTCTGTATCGCACCGCCCAGGAGCTGGGTTGCACCAAGATCGCCCTTGGCCATCACCGTGACGACATCCTCGAGACTCTGTTCCTCAACATGTTCTACGGTGGCAAGCTCAAATCCATGCCCCCCAAGCTGGTGAGCGACGATGGCAAGAACGTGGTGATCCGCCCCCTGGCCTACTGCAAGGAGAAAGATCTGGTGCGCTATGCCGAGGTCAAGGCCTTCCCCATCATCCCCTGCAACCTGTGCGGCTCCCAGGAGAACCTGCAGCGCCAGGCCATCAAACAGATGATGCAGGAGTGGGATCGCCGCTTCCCGGGTCGTCTCGAAACCATGTTCACCGCCATTCAGGACGTGATCCCAAGCCACCTGCTCGATCACCAGCTGTTTGACTTCAAGAGCATCAACCGCGACTCCGGCATCATCGACGGTGGCGACAAGGCATTTGATCCGCCCGAGCTGCCCAAGGCGCCGCTGCTGGACATCGACGAGATGGACATGCTGGACGTGATTGAGGTGCGCTAAGCCCCGTCACCCACAAAAAAGGAGCGCCAGGCGCTCCTTTTCTCATTCTGGCAATCTGCGGACTCGGGTCGCTACCCCTTGTGCAGCCAGGGGGTCAGGCGCAGGATCTCCCCTTGCAGTTGCAGCTTGCCCTGGGCAAACCCCTTCAGTTGCGCATTGCTGAGCAGCAGTTGCCCCTGCTGCCAGGAGACGGCCTCCTGACGGGCCCCCTCCACAAGGTAGGCTGTGCCTGCGGGCGCCACCATGGAGATCCGCACCCCTTCCATCTTGGGCAGGAAATACTGGCCGACCATGCCAGCCATCTTGTCGAGCAATCGCTGCATCTGCTGCTGGCGCGAGACGAGCTCGGCCAGCGGCACCTCGGGTGTGGCGGGGGCGTCGGCCATCACCTGTACCGACAGATCGCAGGCGGCGTGGGCCTCGGTGAGCCCCACCACCACGATCGCCTTGTCGAGGTTGAGATCTTCGTCATAGGGCAGACGCAGTTCGCCATCCACCGTGACCTCGGCGGGCACATCCCTGTCCGGGGTCGAGACCCGGGCCGAGGTGAGCCCGCAGCGCCGACCGTTCTGTTGACTGGCCAGATAAAAGCCCAGTCTGGCGTGGCCAAATTCCCCCTTGGCGAAGGTCTTCATCTGGCTGTAGAAGGTGCCGTAGTCGAGTTCAAGGGACGGCTCAGCCTGTCCCAGCATGGGTACCAGCAGGAGCGCCGCCATCCCGTATCGCTTGTTCATATGCCATCCTTTTGCATCATGTTCCGGGCGGGTCGACACCGGCTGATCCCCTGGTATCCCGTTATGCGTTGAAATGATCCGGGCCCTGCCCGTCGTTGCCACTGGCAACCTCGGTCACTTCGACTGCCACCCCACACAGCTCCCGGTAGAGAATGCCCTTGCAGTTGAAGTAGAGCGGCGCCACCCAGATAAGTCCCAGCCCCATGGGGATGAGCGCCAGGAAGAAGAGTGCCAGCATGACCCCGTGCAGCAGCACTATGCTGGGCCATCCCCGGGCAAAGAGCTTGAGGGAGACCAGAATGGCCTGAGCCGGGGAAAGACCGCGCTCCAGCACCAGAGGTACGGTAAACACCAGCCCCATGCCCACCAGGGCGGAAGGGATGAAGGCCAGCATCACCGGCACACCCAGCAGCTCGAACAGGGGGCCAAACAGGCTGGTGATGAGGCTGCCGAGCAGACTCAGGCTGCCCAGGCGCAGGAAGTGGCGGAAGAAGTCGAATACCTGGCTCGGCCGGGCGCGCACCCCCACCGACTGCTGCAACCCCAGCATGTCGAGGGAGGAGGTCATGGGTGACATGATCACCGTGACCAGCAGGCTCAGGATCAGGGCCATATCCATATCCCCTCCTTCACGGGCGACATAGGGTGTCAGCAAGGTATTGCTCAGCAGGATCCAGATTGCCATGACCCCGGCGATGGCCAGCGCCAATCCGAAACCGGTGCGACGAGTCTGTTGCCACCCCTCTTTCAACACCCCTTGCAGGTCCAGACGATATCCCTGGCTGAGGGACTGTTCGAGGGTTCCACCGATCCGCATTCTATTACTCAATTGACTGTCCAACATTCACTGACGACTGATCCAAGGTGGCACATTATAGCGGTTTGAACCGGCATGCGTAGCCGTTTTTCCTGTTATCTTCCGTTCAGAAAGCCATTGATACCAAAGGCCTTGCAGCCCTTCTTGATGAGGTTCCCCTCACCCTTGGCCCCTCTGTCCAACGGGAGTAGGATGATGGCACGCGCTGGCGGACGAGATGTCCACTGGCTTTTCTCTCTCACACAAGGAAAACGGTCATGTCCGAACTGACGCTCTATCTTGCCCCGGGTACCTGTGCCATGGCGGTGCGCATCGCTCTGGTGGAGGCCGGTGCCCCTCACCTTGTCAAGCGCCTGGATCTGGCCGCTGGTGAACAGCGCAGCCCTGACTACCTCGCCATCAATCCCAAGGGGCGAGTCCCGGCACTGGTGACGGAGCATGGCGTGCTGACCGAAACACCGGCTCTGCTGCTCTACGTTGCCCAGCGTTTTCCTAACGCCGGGCTGGCCCCATTGGATGACCCCTTCCTCCTGGCCAGGATGCAGGAGGTACACAGTTTCCTCGTCTCCACCGTCCATGTCGCCCATGCCCATGGACGCCGTCCCGGCCGCTGGGCCGACGATCAACAGGCCATGGCTGCCATGCAGGCCAAGATGCCCCAGAACATGCGCGATGGCTTTGACCAGATTGAGCGCCACTATCTGGCCGGCCCCTGGGTACTGGGGGAGCGCTTCAGCCTGGCCGACATCTACCTCTTCGTGATTGCAGGCTGGCTCGAGAGCGACGGGGTTGCCATCAGCGAGTTTCCCAAGGTGGCGGATCACTATCAGCGCATGCTGGCCCGCCCCGCAGTGCAGGCGGCGCTCGCCCTCTGATCTCCTCGCGCCGGGTACGCCTTTTTGTACGGGCAACATCCGGCGACGCCTCTCAGACGGGTGCTCTTCTGGCACCCGTTTCTTCTGAAATTGCCCTGTCACTGAGATCGTTTTCACATTTTCGTCATCACTGCCTAGACCCGTTAACGGTTAACACCTATCTTTCGCCCTAATGACGCAACCGGTTGCGTAACCGATTGCCCAACTCAATATCCATATGCGGTCCCAGGCCGCCGAGGTGCTGTATGAAACGAGGCAAGCTGCTCAATGCTCCCTTAAGCGCGCTGGTCGCGCAGATGGGCCACACCGACGAGATCACCGTCTGCGACGCTGGCCTGCCCATTCCGGCAGGCCCCGAGCGCATCGATCTGGCGCTGATGGCGGGGACGCCGAGCCTTGAAACCGTGCTGACCGCCCTACTCACCGATCTGGTGGTGGAGAAGGTGATCATGGCAAGCGAGATCAAGGCGATCAGCCCCGCCACCCATCAGGCGCTGGTGGATCAGCTGGAGGCGCACGCCGCGGCTCAAGGCAAGCCCATCACCATCGAGTACTGCCTGCACGAAGCGTTCAAGGCTCGCTCCCGCCAGAGCAAGGCGATCGTGCGCAGCGGCGAGGTGACTCCCTACGCCAACCTGATCCTCTGCGCCGGTGTGGCGTTCTGAATTCTTCAAAGAAGGCCTCTTCAAGGAAGCTGCAAATGAGCACAACCTCCCCCCTCTCACCCATTCTGGAGCTGACCGGGATCGTCAAGACCTTCCCCGGGGTACGCGCCCTCGACGAAGCGGGTCTTCGGGTCTATCCGGGCCAGGTGATGGCCCTGCTCGGCGAAAACGGCGCTGGCAAGTCGACCCTGATGAAGGTGCTGACCGGCATCTACCAGGCCGATTCGGGCAGCATCAGCTATCGCGGCCAGCCGGTTCACTTCAAGGGCCCCCGCGACTCCCAGGATCAGGGGATCAGCATCATCCACCAGGAGCTGAACCTGCTGCCGGAATTGTCGATTGCCGCCAACATCTTCCTCGGCCGCGAACCCCGTACCCGTTTTGGCAGCATCGACCACAAACAGCTGCGCGAACGAGCAAGCACCCTGCTGGCACGGCTTGGCGTCAAACACGGCCCGGATACCCGGCTCGGGGATCTCTCCATCGGTGAACAGCAGATGGTGGAGATAGCCAAGGCGCTGTCGTTCGATGCCAGCGTCATCATCATGGACGAGCCCACCGATGCCCTCACCGACACCGAGACCGAGCAGCTCTTCACCGTCATTCGCGAACTGCGCGAGCAGGGCTGCGGCATCGTCTACATCTCCCATCGCTTGAAGGAGATCTTCGAAATCTGCGATCGGGTAACCGTGCTGCGGGATGGCAAGTGGATCGGCGAGCAGGCGGTGAGCGATCTCGACGAAGACAGGATCATCGAGATGATGGTGGGTCGCCGGCTGGAAGAGCAGTACCCGCGCCTCGCCCGCGATCTCGGCCCCGTCAGCCTGCAGGTGAAGGATTTGGCCGGCCCCGGCGTGCGCGGGGTGAGCTTCTCCCTGCGTCAGGGTGAAATTCTGGGCTTCAGCGGCCTGATGGGCTCCGGCCGCACCGAGCTAATGAAGCTTATCTACGGTGCCAGCCCCATCAGCGCTGGCCAGGTGACGGTGGATGGCCACGCCCTGGTCCCCAAGAGCCCGGCCGATGGTCTGGCCGCCGGCATCGCCTATATCTCCGAGGATCGCAAGGGCGACGGCCTGGTGCTGGAGCTGTCGGTGCGCGAAAACATGAGCCTGTGCGCCCTCGGCGAGTTCATTCGTGGCGGCAAGATTGACGGCAAGGCCGAGCGCCAGGCGGTAGGGGACTATGTGCGTCTGTTCAACATCAAGACCCCGAGTCAGGATCAGCTGATAAAACTGCTCTCCGGCGGCAACCAGCAGAAGGTGGCCATCGCCAAGGGGCTGCTGACCCGGCCCAAGGTGCTGATCCTGGATGAGCCGACCCGCGGCGTCGATGTCGGCGCCAAGAAGGAGATCTATCAGCTCATCAACCAGTTCAAGAAGGAGGGGATGAGCATCATCCTGGTCTCCTCCGAAATGCCGGAAGTGCTCGGCATGAGTGATCGCATCCTGGTGATGCACGAAGGGCGCATCAGCGCAGAATTCAACACCCGCGATGCCAATCAGGAGAAGCTGATGGCAGCGGCAGTCGGTAAACAGTGGCAAGCAGAGCAAGAGGCAGCACAATGACAACCCAAACCCTTTCCCGCCGCGGCGTCATGAGCAAGGCCTGGTGGATCGAGAACAAGTCCCTGGTCGCGCTGCTGGTGCTGATCGGCGTGGTCTCCTTCCTGAGCCCCAACTTCTTCACCGCTGACAACCTGCTCAACATCCTGCGCCAGACATCGGTCAACGCCATCATGGCGGTCGGCATGACGCTGGTCATCCTCACCGCCGGCATCGATCTGTCGGTCGGCTCGGTACTGGCTCTGTGCGGCGCCCTGGCCGCCACCATGGTGGCCATGGAGCTGCCCATCGGCCTGGTGATCCCCCTCACCCTGGGTGCCGGCGCCCTGCTTGGCAGCATCAGCGGCCTCATCATCGCCAAGGGCAAGGTACAGGCGTTCATCGCCACCCTGGTCACCATGACCGCCCTGCGCGGCGTCACCATGGTCTACACCGAGGGGCGCCCCATCTCCACCGGCTTCAGTGACGGCGCCGATCACTTCGCCTGGCTCGGGACCGGCTACCTGCTGGGTCTGCCAGTGCCCATCTGGCTGATGGCCATCGTCTTCCTGCTGGCCTGGTACCTGCTCAATCACACTCGCCTGGGCCGCTACATCTATGCCCTCGGCGGCAACGAATCGGCCACCCGCCTCTCCGGTATCAATGTGGATCGGGTCAAGCTCGCGGTGTATGGTCTGTGCGGCATGCTGTCGGCACTGGCCGGGCTCATCGTCACATCCCGTCTCTCGTCCGCCCAGCCCACTGCTGGCATGGGGTACGAGCTGGATGCCATCGCCGCCGTGGTGCTGGGGGGCACCAGCCTGATGGGGGGCAAGGGCCGCATCATGGGAACCCTGATCGGTGCCCTCATCATCGGCTTCCTCAACAATGCCCTCAACCTGCTCGACGTCAGCTCCTATTACCAGATGATCGCCAAGGCCAGCGTGATCCTGCTTGCCGTGATGATCGATAACAAAAGCAATAAATAACAACCCAAACCAGCCACACACAAGGAATGAAATGATGAAAAAGCTCAATACCCTGCTCGCCGCCGCCATCATGTCCGTGCTGGGCACTGCCCAGGCAGCTGATCACACCCTGGCGATGGTGGTCTCCACCCTCAACAACCCCTTCTTCGTCACCATGAAGGAAGGGGCGGAAGCCAAGGCCAAGGAGCTTGGCTACGAGCTGGTGGTGCTGGACTCCCAGAACGACCCGGCCAAGGAGCTCTCCAACGTGGAAGATCTCGCCGTGCGCAAGGTCAACGCCATCCTGATCAACCCGACCGACTCCGAAGCGGTGGGCAACGCCATTCGCCTGGCCAACAAGGCGAACATCCCGGTGCTGACCCTGGACCGCGGCGCAGCCCAGGGTGACGTCAAGGCCCACATCGCCTCCGACAACGTGGCCGGTGGCAAGCTGGCTGGCGACTTCATCGCCGAGAAGCTGGGCAGCGGCGCCAAGGTGATCCAGCTGGAAGGGATCGCCGGTACCTCCGCCGCCCGTGATCGCGGCGAAGGCTTCGCCCTGGCGGTCACCGCCAACAAGCTGCAGGTGCTGGCCTCCCAGCCCGCCGACTTTGACCGCACCAAGGGTCTGAACGTCATGGAGAACCTGCTGGCCGCCCATCCGACCGTGCAGGCAGTGTTCGCCCAGAACGACGAGATGGCGCTGGGTGCCATCCGCGCCGTGCAGGCCGCCGGCAAAGAGGTGATGATCGTCGGCTTTGACGGCACCGACGATGGCAAAGCCGCCGTGGCCAAGGGTAAACTGGCCGCCACCGTGGCCCAGCAGCCCGCCCTCATCGGCGCCATCGGCGTGGAAACCGCCGACAAGGTGCTCAAGGGTCAACCGGTGGAAAAATCCATCCCGGTACCGCTGCAAATCGTCAACAAGTAAGTTGTTGGGGGAGGTTCGCCTCCCCTCTCTTTTTCCGCCAGTGCCGCCTGGTCTGGGCCCACCCAGACCAGGATGTACTCAACCAAGGGTGATAGGAATGAATCGTCTCGTAGTCCTCGGCAGCGTGAATGCGGATCATGTGCTGCGCGTCCCCCACTTTCCCCGCCCCGGTGAAACTCTGACCGGCCACAGCTATCAAGTGGTGCCCGGCGGCAAGGGCGCCAACCAGGCGGTGGCCGCCGCCCGCCTCGGTGCCCCAGTCTCCTTCATCGCCCGCATCGGTGATGATGCCATCGGCCACCAGATGAAAACCGGGTTTGCCAACGACGGCATCGATGTCAGCGCCGTCGAACTCGACCCCAGGCTCCCCACCGGCATCGCCATCATCTATGTGAGCGACGAGGGGGAGAACAGCATCGGCATCTCCGCCGAAGCCAACGGCGCCCTCACCCCGGCCGTGGTGCAAGGTCACGAGGCGATGATCGCCGCCGCCCACACCCTGCTGCTGCAACTGGAAGTGCCGCTCGAGAGCGTGCAGGAAGCTGCCCGTCTGGCCCGTGCCCACGGCACCCGGGTGGTGCTCAACCCCGCCCCCGCGCGCCCGCTCTCAAGGGATCTGCTGGCGCTGGTGGACCTCATCACCCCCAACCAGACCGAGGCCGAGCTGCTGACCGGCATCAAGGTGACGGACGAAGCGAGCGCCCGTGAGGCTGCCGCCCGCTTCCACCAGATGGGCATCGGTGAGGTGATGATCACCCTGGGGTCTCAAGGGGTTTATTGCAGCAAGGGGCAGCAACAGGCGCTCATGCCGGGTTTTCGGGTCAAGGCGGTGGATACCACGGCGGCCGGGGATACCTTCAACGGCGCCTTCCTGGCGGCCGAGCTCGCCGGCGCCGACTTTGACGCGGCCGTACGCTTTGCCCACGGCGCGGCGGCACTCTCCGTCACCCGGTTTGGTGCCCAGAGCTCCATTCCGAGCAAGCAGGAGGTCGATGCCTTCCTCCTTGAACAAACTGCACAGGGGCACTGATGGCCAATATCAAGGAGGTGGCCGCGCTGGCAGGGGTGTCGACCACCACCGTCTCCCACGTCATCAACGAGACCCGCTTCGTGGCCGAAGAGACCCGGGAGCGGGTCTTCGCCGCCATGCGCGATCTCAACTATGCCCCGAGCCTGGTGGCCCGCAGCCTCAAGGTAAAGGAGACCAACAGCATCGGCATGCTGGTCACCACCTCCAGCAACCCCTTCTTCGCCGAGGTGGTGCGCGGGGTGGAGCGCTACTGCTTCGAGCAGGGTTACAACCTGATGCTGGGCAACACCGAAGGACAGGCCGAGACGGCGCTCTCCTACCTCAAGATGATGCTCAGGAAACGGGTCGACGGCCTGCTCATCATGTGCAGTGAAGGGCAGCAGGAGGTGTTCAACCAGCTCGACTGGCTCAAGAGCCTGCCGGTCGTGGTGATGGACTGGGGCATGGAGAACGGCGAGGTGGATCTCATCGCCGACAACTCTCATCGCGGCGGCTACCTGGCAACCCGCCACCTGCTGGGGCTGGGTCACACTGCCATCGGTTGCATCACGGGCCCCCACAGCCGCGCCCCGGCCAACCAGCGCCAGGCGGGTTTCGAGCAGGCGATGCAGGAGGCCGGGCTCACCGTCAATCCGGGCTGGATCCAGGAGGGAGACTTTGACTGCGCCAGCGGCGCCGCCGCCATGACCCGCCTGCTGGCACTGCCAGAGCGTCCCACCGCGCTGTTTGTCTGCAACGACATGATGGCCATGGGGGTCATCAGTGCCGCCCATCAGGCGGGGCTGGTGATCCCCCGCGATCTCTCCATCGTCGGCTATGACAACGTGGCGCTGGCCCAGTTCATGTCTCCCCCGCTCACCACGGTCAATCAACCGAAAGAGGAGCTGGGCCGCCTCGCCGTCACCCGGCTGTTGGCGCGCATCAACGGCGAGCCCATCGCGAACCGCATGATCACCGTGGACCCGGACCTGGTGATCAGACACTCCTGCGCTCCCTTTTCCTCACCGGACAGCAAACCAGTTTAAGTGCCAGCAAGCAGCAGAAGGGCGGCCATGAGCCGCCCTTCTGTGTATTGTCTCCTTGGCATCGGCCCCGAGACTGCATAAGCCACCACTCAACTCAGCTTGAGATCATCCTCTTGCTGCGCCTCTCCCCGGGGAGCCAGGCGCAGCAGCCCCAGCGCCGTTGCCAACGGCTGGAGCAGCACCTCGTACCCGGAGGGTGCTGGCAGCCAGTAGCGAATTGGCCAGCCCGCCTGCAGCAGTTCGGGGGCGCTGCTGCCAAGCTCGCTCAGCGCCAGCATGCAACCACACTCGCGCACCTTCTCAAGCAGGGTGGCATCCTGTATCAGCGCAGGCAATGCCAGGATCAGCCTCCCCTGTGGCAAGGGGGGCAGGCTCGCCAGCAGAGGGGCCAGCTGGGCAGGCTGATGAAGCCTTACCAGCAAGGTGCCACTGCATGGCTCTTCTGCCAGCCATCGCGCCATCATGGGCCCAAGGACACCACGCTCCTGCATCCAGCCCACGTCACAGGGCTGCTGGCTCACCCGCCAGCGCAGGCTGACCGCCGTCACCGGCACGCCCTGCTCGTCTCTCATCGGCTCGCAGAGGGTCTCCAGGGGGGAAGGGGCGGCCCCCGCCAGCCATTCCCGCAGTTGGTGCAGCTGCCGCTGGGCCATGTGGAGGTCAGCCTTCATCGCACTCTGATACCACACCAGGGTGGTCCCCTCACGCTTGGCCTCGTTCAATGCCAATATGGCCTGCTCCAATAGCTCATCGGCATCCTCACCACCCTCGCGCCTGGCCACTCCGAAGCGACACGCCAGATCAAAGCTGCTTTCCCGGGTCACGAACTCAAACTGCAACAGGCTCACCATGGCGGCCATGCGGGCATCGAGATCTCCCTCTTCGTCGTCCAGCACCACGGCGAACTCATCGCCCCCCAACCGGTACGCACGGCCGGGGCATGCCTGACGCAACCGGGCCGCAACGGCCTGCAGCAGGCGATCACCAACCTGGTATCCGAGCAGATCATTGACCTGCTTGAACCGCTTCAGATCCAGCACCGCCAGCGCCTGGACCCGATCTTGCAGCAGGGATTGCCTGAGCTGCCCCTGCAAGGCCCGACGATTGCCAAGCCGGGTCATGGGATCGAGCAGGGAGAGGCGACGATTCTGCAGATTGGTTCGAATGAGGGCAAAGACCAGCACACAGCCCATCACCAGCAGGATCAACTGCCAGATCTGGATCCAGAACAGGCTCTGGCGCAACTGGTTGAGGGAGGCTTCCCGCTCCTGGCCGGAAAGGATCTGATCCCCAATCTGCTCCACCTGATGGGTCAAGCCGGTCAGCCGGACGAGGGCAAGATCGAGGGCTTTCCCCCTCTTCAGCTCCCCGGACTGCATCTGGGGATCCAGCCCCTTGAGTTCGTCAAAGAGCCGTTCAAGCACCTCCCCCAACCCATGCCTCGCCCGCGCATCGGCGGTCTCGGTACTGATCAGGAACACATCCAGCCGGTTCCACAGCAGATCGTAATCCAGGCTCAGGGCCGCCATGTCGAGCGCCCCGGCACGGTAGAGGCGCACATCATAGAGAAATCGCTGGGACTCCTGCATTACCTGGCTGATGTTCCAGTGGGTGTTGCGGTAGAACATGTCAACGAGCTGCTCGTGCCGACTCTGCAGCAGCAGCCCCCAGAGGGACGAGAAGAGAAACAGCAGGGAAATGGCTGCAAGCAGCAGGTTATCTCGCTGTCGCCGCGTCACGGGACAACCTCGATGCGGATCACCTGCCAGACCATGTTGTTGTGGATGGCGGACACATCCATGTCGGGATGGGCCGAGAGGGGGACCAGCAGCCAGAGCGGCCCTTTATTGCGACGGGTGAGCGGTTTGTCATCCTGGTAACGCACCAGGGTCAGCGGCACCTTGGCAAACAGGGAGAGATCAACCCGCTGCTGGTAGCCATTGAGTGCGGCGACATCGATGGCGCTGGCACTATCCACCTGCTGCGCCGCCAGCACGCTCTTCAGGGTCGGGCCACGATAGCGGTGAGTGCCGAGGGTCCAGGGCGTCGCCGTCTCGAACTCCACTTGTGGCAAGGCGGCCAACGCCGCCTCATCCAGGGTGATTTCCCGCTTATCCGGCAGGATCAGTTGCAATAGCGAAGAGGAGGAAGCCTGGGTACCGAACGAGAAAAGCACCAGCAGGAGAGAGGCCATCCCGCGCATTGGAAAGTTCATGACATGTTGTGCCAGCTGCATCTTGAAGTTAGGTGTCAGTGTGGCGATTTCAGTGGGTCAATGCAACTGTGTGAAAAATCAATAATTATGGGCCGCGCATCTCCATCCAGTTATGGCCCTCGACGGAGAGAGGCTGATGCACACCGCAACTTTGCAGGAGTTCATCCACAAAAGCGGGCACCAGCAAGGAAGCCGGACCATAACGTTTTTCATCGAACTGGCTGCCCACTTCGCTCGGCTCCAGATTCAGCTCCACCGTATGGGCACCGTTCAGGCCGGCCTCATGGACGAATCCGGCGGCAGGGTAGACCGCCCCGGAGGTCCCGATGGAGATGAAGAGATCGCACTGGGCCAGGGCCGAGTAAATGCGGTCAAGCCCGAGGGGCATCTCCCCGAACCAGACCACATGGGGGCGCAGCGGGTGGGGAAACTGGCAGCAGGAACACAGCTCTTCCTGATGGAGATCCCCGCGCCACTCGATCACCTGACCCGAGCCCGGGCAGCGGGCCTTGAGCAACTCGCCGTGCATGTGGATGAGGTTCTTGCTGCCGGCACTCTCGTGCAGGTTGTCGATGTTCTGGGTGACCAGGGTGACGCGCCCCGGCAGCAGGCGCTCCAGACGGGCCAATGCATAGTGGGCCGGATTGGGGTGGATCTCGGCGCGCTGCAACTGATGGCGCCGCGCATTGTAGAAACGTTGTACCAGTTCGGGATCCCGCGCATAGCCTTCAGGGGTGGCCACGTCCTCCACTCTGTGCTCTTCCCACAGGCCATCACAGGCCCGGAAGGTCTTGATACCGGATTCGGCCGAGATGCCGGCACCGGTGAGGATCACGATATGTTTGGCTGACTGCACCATGGTTGTTCTCCTCCAACGGGTAACAGGCTGACCTTAGCACAGGAGCAAGAAGCGGCCCATTCGCCCTTGGTCTTAGGCCGATGGGAGCACAAAGCTCGCCATGGGCGCGAGATCCAGCCTGGCAAAGACCATCTCCCGTCCCGTCACCAGGGTAAGCGGCAACCCGAGCCCCTTGAGCAGAGCCAGCATGGGGCGATTCTGGCCGAGCACTTCCGCCGTCCACTCCCGGATCCCCTCCCCGTATGCCAGTTGCGCAAGCGCCAGCAGAATGCGACGCCCGGCGCCGCGATGCTGAAAATGATCCGCGACGATGCAGGAGAACTCGGCCCTGTCCGGGTGCAGGCGCCGGCGAACGGACTGGGCCATGGCAAGCGGCGCCCCCTGCTCGTCGGTCAGCAGCAATCCTATCTGGGGTTCTCTGGGGTAGTCGAGAAAGAAGGCGAGCTGCTCGGCCGTCGCAGGCTGCTTGGCCCGCATGAAGCGCAAATAGACGCTCTGCTCGCTCAGGGCGTCATAAGCCGCGCTTATTCGCTTCGGGTCGCTGCCCGCCAGCTCCTGCAAGCGGCAAGTCAACCCCCCCACCACCATCGTCATCGGCAGGGCGGCCCGTGAGGCGGGAGCCGTCCAACCCGACATTCCCTGCCACAAGCGCGGCTCATCGAGCGGCCAGCAAAGATAGCGAGCCATTCACCAGCGCCCTGCCACGCCGCGATCCTGCCACTGGGTGGCATCCTGCAGGTTGAAGGGGTCGTCGAGGTAGAGCGCGATGCCAAGCTCCCGGGAGCGCTGGATGAAGCGGGCCAGCAAGGAGTCGGCAGCCATCGCCTCCAGCTCGGGCAGCAGGTGTTGCCCGAGCAGCAGGGATTGCAACGGCAGACGCTCGATGAGATCAAACGGCAGGTGCTGGGCATGATCGAGCAGCAGCGCGAGTCTGGCCCCCGCGAGGCTCGCCTGCAGCACCAGGGCGAAACGGTCCGCCTGGCTCAGCAGGTGATCCCGTCGGTGGATGACCAGGGTCAGCTCGCTTGCTTCTCGCCCATGCTGCTCGAGCCAGAGCTTGAGCGGCTCCCAGTGAGGGGAAAGGCCGCTCAGGCTCAGCCAGATCGGCAGCGTGCAGGAGGCCGCATCTGCCAGCAGCCCAAGCTGTCCTCTCGCCTCTCCCTGCCAGCTAAGCACGGTGCGCTTGAGCCCGCCCAACCTGCGCTGACGCTGGGGGCCAAGATAGAGCATCTTGAGCAGACGCAGCAGATCGTCGCTTTGCAGCGGCTTGGCCAGGGCGGCCAGCACGTTGAAACCCGCATCGTGCAGGAGACGCCGGGCGCCGTCTATCAGGGTCTGATCATGAGCGGAAAGCAGGATGATGGGCAGACCGCTGTGGCGATACTGGAGATGGCTCATCAGCAGGCTGATGGCATCCTGCTCCGCCAGACTGAGATCACAGATAAGCAATCTCACGCCCCCCTCTTCCAGCGCCTTGAGGCACCCTTCTCCATCCTGAACCCAGTGGCAGGGCAACCCCAGTCCCTGGATCTCCTGCTGAATGCAGGCTCCCTGGAAGGGGTGATCTTCGAGCAGCAGGATCTGGCACTGGGCGAGCCAGGCACGCCACCCCTGTTCCCGTGCCTGCAACCCCTCGAGCCAGGGGTCGCTGAGGCGATAGATCCCCGCCCCGGGAGCCAGCAGATGAGGCAGATAGTCGGCCCCCTGATGAGAGGCAGGATCAAACAGGGCGATGGCCCCGGCGGCAAACAGCCCTTCCCATTGCCAACCGGCATCGGGTCGGGTGCGGTGCAGATTGGCATAGGCCGGCAGGCCCGCCCCCTTGACCGCCTGATGGGAGACGGCGTCCAGGGCATAGACGCTGACCGGGTAAAACGTTGGCTCCTGGCTGTCATCAGACTCCAGCAAGGCCATCAACTCTTCATCTGTGATGATCATGTCATGCTCTCTCGCCCAGTTGTCGGCAGACCTCTTCCACGCACTGCCTCAAGGCGGCTGCAAGGGGATGTCCGGGGGCCTCCTGCCAACGGTCGATCACCTCTACCAGGGGGGTAGCCCCCACCATTTTGGCGGCCCCCTTCATCTTGTGTAAAGCCGTATTGAGGGCCTTCTCGTCCCCTTGTGTGACACACCGCTCAATGTCGGCCAGATCCTGGTGAACCGATGCCAGATAGATGTCTACGAGGGCCGGGCTGAGGGACACGGGCAGGGAAAGGGCTGCCGTTGGCTGCGGTGCCTTCCCCCCGTCATGGGGGCCAAAGACGGTACGAAGCAGTACGGCCAGATCCCTGAGCAAGACGGGTTTGTCCAGATGGCCCTGACAGCCGCATTCCGCCAGTCGCTGCGCCGCCTGCTCGCTGAGATCGGCGGTGATGACGTAGACGGGCAGATGCTGCCAGCGTTCATCGGCGTGCAATTGCCTGCAGAGCTCGGCGCCGTCCATCACCGGCATCTGCAGGTCCGTCAGCACCAGATCCACCGACTCCGATTGCAGGATCTCCAGTGCCAGACGGCCATTGGCCGCACTCAATACCCGGGCACCCAGCTGCCCCAGTTGCATGCTGATCAGCATTCTGTTCACTTCGTGATCTTCCACCAGCAGCACCCGCCTGCCTGCCCCCGGCAGATCCGTGATCTCCTCGGCGCCACGGACGAGTCTGGGTTGCAGCAGGCTGACCACGGAGCCCGGGATCCAGGGTTCCCCCTGCCAGTACCAGGCGCGCAAGCCCCCATCATCCTGCATGGCCCCAAGGCAAGGTGCAGCCGGGTCCTCGGCCACGCCAAACGCTGCGAGCCAGGCCCGCATATATTCGAGCTCCCCGGGCAACAGTTGCAGGGAGACCGTCTTGACGCGCGGTTGCCAGAGCGCCTTCTCCTGCGCATGCCTGAGGGGCAACGAGCAGAGGAAACGGCTGCCCCCGCGAGCCAGAGGTTCAACCCGGATCTCGCCCCCCATCTGTTCCATCAGCTGGCGGCAGATGGCCAGCCCAAGCCCGGTCCCCTGGGCTCTGGGCTGGCCAGGCTCCTCCCCTTGCTCGAAGGGCTGGAACAACCGGGGCAACAGCTCGGCACTGATCCCGGGCCCCTCGTCATCCACCCCGCACAAAATCCACTCCCCTTGCCGCCGGGCCCAGAGCACCACCTCTCCCTGCTCGCTGAACTTGATGGCGTTGGAGAGCAGGTTGTGCAGCACCTGTTGCACCCGGTGGGGATCGAGTTCCATCAAGGCGGGCAGCGCCGGGTCGAGCGCCAGGCGCAGTTGCAGATGGCGGGATCGCGCCTTGGACCAGTGCACCGCCGCCACATGCTCGCACAGCTCCACCAGATCCGTGGGCTGCACGGAGAGGCGCAACTGGCGCGTCTCGTTGCGGCTGAAGTCGAGCACGTCGTTGAGCAGTCCGAGCAGTTCATTGCCCGCCTGTCTGACATGGGCCAGAACCGAGGCCTGCTCTGCATTGAGTTCGGTCTGCTCGAGCCACTCCAGCAGGCCGAGCATGGCGTTCATGGGGGTGCGGATCTCGTGGCTCACGGCGGCCAGGAAGCGCCCTTTGGCAAGCACGGCCTGCTGGGCCTGCTCGTGGGAAAGTTGCAGGGAATGCTCCTGCTCCACCCTGGCCGTCACATCCTGCACCACCCCGTAGATCCGCCACCCCTCTCCCTGACGGCGCCCCCTGCCGGAAAATTGCAGCCAGCGGGTTCCCTTGGCGGGGTGCTGATAGCGCAGCAGATGGGAGAAAGGTCGCCCGGCTTGCAGCATGGCCAGCATGGGGGCTCGCATCTCGCGCCTGTCCTGATGGGAGATGCGGGTCAGGGTCTCGTTGGGATTGACCCGGATCTGCTGGCTCGCCAGCCCCAACAGCTCGTGACTGCCCCGGCTCACAAACTCCACCCGGGTGATGGCTCCCCCCAGCAGGGTGAATTGCAGCACCACACCGGGCACCGTATTGGTGAGGGCGCGCAGGCGCCGCTCTGCCTGACGCAGCAGGCGGGTACGTTCGCGTAGAGCGCTGATGTCGGAGAGGGCGATAAGATCCCCTGCCGGTGCCTGGGGCCCCAGTCGCAAAGGGATCTGGGCATAGGAGTAGACCTGCTCGTGCAGCGCCAGCTCCCCTTCGGCGCCCTGCAACTGTGGCGCGGGCAGCACCAGATCGGCGGCGTAGCGCGCCTCCATGCGCTTGGCCCGCTTGTTGCGCTTGATCACCTCCCCTTTGTCATTGCGCAAGAACACGGGAACGGGGAGCGCCTGGAAGAGAGACTCCCTGAACTTGCTTTCCAGCGCCAGCGCCTGCTCCACCTTGTGACGCTCGCGGGCCTCCTGGGCCAGTTGCTGGCGGGATCGCCAGACTGACCAGATCACCGCCATGCTGATCAGCAGTGCCAGCAACACGGAGCCAAGCCAGAAACCATAGCTGACCCCCTCCTGCTGGTTGACCACCAGGCGGCGCCAGCGTTGCACCAGCTCGTCCACCTGCCGATCATTGAGGGTCATCAGGCTCTGATCCAGCACCCCTGCCAGGCTGGCCTGTTCTGGCCGGATGGCAAAGCCGAGGCCGAAACGCTCCGGCAATTCGGTGATGGTCAGCTCGCTCAACTGGTTGTTTCGAATGGGATATTGGAGCTGGTACAACTCCGCCAGCATGGCCTGGGCATCCCCATGCCGCACCGCCGCCAATCCCTGCAGCAGGTTGTCGGTCACCTCCCACTCATGCTGGCCGAACCGGGCAAGCAGGCCGGGATCATAGAGCATTCTCGGGACCACCACCTTGCCACTGACGTCCGCGAGGGAGGCTGGCCCCCTCTTGCTGCGACTGACCAGGGCATAGCGGCTGGTCGCCACCATCCTGGTGAAGTCGAACTCCTTGTTCAGGGCGGCGGACTCCATCAGCCCGACCATCATGGCGGCATCGCCACTGCGCAGCAATGCCAGCGCCTCCTCCCGGCTGGCGGCGGGCACCAGCTCGAAGCGCAGTCCCGTCTGCCGACTCACTTCCCGCAAGACATCCGCACTCCAGCCGATGAGCTCTCCCTGCTGGTTGACGCCGCTGTATGGCATGAAACCGGGATCCGCCACCATCTTGATGGTGTGGGCCTTGCCGACCAGCCAGGCCTGCTCCTTGTCGGTAAAATGCAGGGGATTCACATCTTGCTCACCCTGAGGCAGATACTTGCCCAGATCCCGGTAGAGACTGCCCGGCGGCAAATAGCGGATGGCCGTATCCACCAGCTCCAGCAACTCGGGCTGGTTGCGCATCATCAGCCGGTAGCTGATGACCAGATCGTCGCTGCGAAGACGGCGAAGGCGCAGCCCTTCATCCGGGAATTCCCGCATCAGGTAGCGCAGTTGCAGATAATCGCCGAGATAGGCGCTGCCCTTGCCGGCCACCAGGGCACCATACCAGTTCTCGGCATCGGTCAGCAGTTGCTGGGATGAACCAGGATAGAGACGCTTCAGGGTCTCCTGGGCCTGCCAGATGGGTGACACCAGAAACTGCGCATGATCGAGCTCACCCCGATAGAGGATGGCGGACTCCGCTTCCAGCATGGCGCGGCTCAAGACGGTATCGCTCGAGTTCGACCGGGCAGGCCCGACGTGAGGAATGAGATCGCAGCGCCCGTTCAGCAGATCCTGCGTCACTGCTGCCCAGCTCGGCCGCTTCTCGACATGCACCGGTACCGGCAACAGCTCTGCCAGCCGCGTCATGCGATCGATAAGCAGGCCCCCCTCCGCCTCCAGATAGGGAGGACGTTGCAGGGCCGGGTAACAGAAGGTCAGTCCGGTGAGCGAATCGGCATAAGCCTGGGCATCCGGTGACAGCGGGAGTATGGCGGCACGCAGTGGCAAAGCCAGCAGCGCGCCGGACAACAGAAGGATTTTTATCATCGGAATGGAAAAGCCAGGCGATTGCCTGGCTTTTTGTCACTCGTTGGGTTCAACATTTTCTACCCTGGCCTTGAGCTTCTGGCCGGGCCGGAAGGTCACCACGCGACGGGCACTGATGGGAATATCCTCCCCCGTCTTGGGGTTGCGTCCGGGACGCTGGTTCTTCTCGCGAAGATCGAAGTTACCGAAGCCGGAAATCTTGACCTGTTCGCCACGCTCGAGCGCCTGTCTGATCTCCTCAAAGAAGGCTTCCACCATATCTTTGGCTTCACGCTTGCTCATCCCGAGCTGGGTGAACAGGTGCTCTGCAATGTCGGCTTTGGTAAGCGCCATAGATCAATCCCTCAAGGATGCATTCAACTCTTCACCGAGGGCCCGCACGACATTGTCCACGGTCTCGGCGATCTCTTTCTCCTCCAGGGTGCGCTGGGTGTCTTGCAACACCAGGCTGATGGCCAGGCTCTTCTTGTCCTCTGCCATACCAGCGCCCTGGTATACGTCGAACAAGTTTATTCCAACTAACTGATTTCCGCCAACTTTTTTAATTACTGCCAGAACGTCGCCTGCCAGGATCTGTCTGTCAACCACCACGGCGATGTCGCGACGGTTGGCCGGGAACTTGGATACTTCGGCAGCAACCGGCACCTTGGCCGGCGTCAGTTTGTCCAGCTCCAGCTCGAACATGACAGCGCGGCTCTTGAGCCCCAGCTTCTTCTCGAGGCTCGGGTGGATCACGCCGATGTGGCCGATCACGACGCCATTGCGCAGAATGGCTGCGCTCTGGCCCGGATGCAGGGCACTGTGCTCGGTGCGCTCGAAGGTGAAGGTAGCCCCTTCTGCAGTCAGATCCAGTACCGCTTCCAGGTCACCCTTCAGATCGAAGAAGTCGACGGGACGGGCCTTGACATCCCAGTGCTCGTCCCCCTGGTTGCCGGTGATGATGCCGGCCAGCATGGGCTCCTGACGGATGCCGTTCTCGGCATTCTCGTCCTTGATGAAACGCAGGCCCTGCTCGAACAGGCGCACGCGCGGCTGCTGACGGTTCTGGTTGTAGACCACCGCCTGCACCAGACCCGGGAACAGAGAGACGCGCATGGCGGACATCTCGACGGAGATCGGGTTCGGCAGCACGATGGCATCGCTCTGCGGGAACAGGGTCTGCTGAGCCTTGGGATCAACGAAGCTGTAGGTGATCGCTTCCTGGAAACCGCGGTCAACCAGCAGGTCGCGCACGCGCTTCAAGGTTACCTGCCCTTCTGCCTGCTCTACCATCGCGAGGGATGCGGCGGGTTTGAGGTTCGGGATGTTGTTGTAGCCGTAGATACGGGCCACTTCCTCGATGAGGTCTTCCTCGATGGCGATGTCGAAACGCCAGGAGGGAGCCAGCGCGGTCCAGCCGTCAGCATCCACGGTTACCTGCATGCCCAGACGAGTCAGAATTTCGACCACCTGCGCATCCGCCACGCTGATGCCGATCACCTTGTCGAGCTTGGTGCGGCGCAGCTTGATGGGGGCGGCCTTCGGCAGATGGGCATCGGATTTGACTTCGATGACCGGACCCGCTTCACCGCCGCAGATATCTAGCAGCAGACGGGTGGCACGATCCATCACCTTGGCCTGCAGCTCGGGATCCACCCCGCGCTCGAAGCGGTGGGAGGAGTCGGTGTGCAGACCGTAGGCACGGGCACGGCCGGTGATGGAGAGCGGCGCGAAGAAGGCGCACTCCAGCAGGATGTCGGTGGTGGTCTCGGAGACACCGGTGCGATCGCCGCCGAAGATGCCGGCCATGCAGGCAGGACCTTTGGCGTCGGCAATCACGAGCGTGGTCTCTTTGAGCTTCACCTCGTTGCCATCGAGCAGGGTCATCGGCTCGTCGGCCTTGGCGCGGCGCACCACCAGTTCCCCTTCAAGCGTCGCCAGGTCGAAGGCGTGCATCGGCTGGCCGTATTCCAGCAGCAGGTAGTTGGTGATGTCGACGATGGCGTCGATGGAACGGATGCCGCCACGGCGCAGCTTCTCCTGCATCCAGAGCGGGCTCTGGGCGTGCAGGTTCAGCCCCTTGATGACACGACCGAGATAACGGGGGCAATCCGCCGGCGCTTCAACCCGGATCGGGAAGGTGGCATCACAGGTGGCAGCAGCCGGCGCCCAGGTCGGCTCGACCACGTCCACGCTGTTGAGCACGCCGATTTCACGGGCCAGACCCGCGATGCCGAGGCAGTCGGCACGGTTCGGGGTCAGATCCACGTCGATGCTGACGTCGTTGAGCGCGAGGTATTCACGGATATCGGCCCCGATGGGGGCATCCAGCGGCAGCTCGATGATGCCATCGGCCTCGACGTCGATGCCCAGCTCGCTGAAGGAGCAGAGCATGCCGTGGGACGGCTGGCCGCGCAGCTTGGCTTTCTTGATGGTGAAATCACCCGGCAGGGTCGCCCCGACCTTGGCCACGCACACTTTGAGGCCAGCGCGGCAGTTCGGCGCACCGCAGACGATGTCCAGCAGCTCGGCCTCGCCCACGTTGACCTTGGTCACCCGCAGCTTGTCCGCGTCCGGGTGCTGGGCGCACTCGACCACTTCACCCACGACCACATTGTTGAACTGGCCGGCCACCGCTTCCACGGCGTCCACTTCCAGACCGGCCATGGTGATCTGCTCGACCAGTGCATTGTCACTCAACTCGGTGCGGACCCACTCCATCACCCAGGATTTACTGAATTTCATGTTCTCTCGCCCTTACTTGAACTGCTTGAGGAAGCGCAGGTCGTTTTCGAAGAAGGCACGCAGGTCGTTGACCCCGTAACGCAGCATGGTCAGGCGCTCAACGCCCATGCCGAAGGCAAAACCGGAGTATTTTTCCGGATCGATGCCGACCGAACGCAGCACGTTCGGGTGCACCATGCCGCAGCCCAGCACTTCCAGCCACTTGCCGTTCTTGCCCATCACGTCCACTTCGGCGCTCGGCTCGGTGAACGGGAAATAGGAAGGACGGAAGCGAATCGTCAAGTCTTCCTCGAAGTAGTTGCGCAGGAAGTCGTGCAGGATGCCTTTCAGCTCGGTGAAGCTGGCATGCTCGTCAACCAGCAGGCCTTCGACCTGGTGGAACATCGGGGTGTGGGTCATGTCGTAGTCGTTACGATAGACGCGGCCCGGCGCGATGATGCGGATCGGCGGCTGCTGATGTTCCATGGTGCGGATCTGCACACCGGAGGTGTGGGTACGCAGCATCAGATCAGGATTGAAGTAGAAGGTGTCGTGATCGGTACGCGCCGGGTGGTGAGCCGGGATATTCAGCGCATCGAAGTTGTGGAAGCCATCTTCAATCTCGGGACCACGGGCAACCTTGAAGCCCATCTCGCCAAACAGGCGCTCGATGCGCTCGATGGTACGGGTCACCGGGTGCAGACCGCCATTCTCGATGCGGCGGCCCGGCAAGCTGACGTCGATGGTCTCGGCGGCCAGCTTCTGGTTCAGCACGGCGATTTCGAGGGCTTCACGACGCGCGTTCAGGGCATCCTGAACCTGCTGTTTGGCCTGGTTGATCACGGCGCCCGCGGCGGGACGCTCTTCAGCGGACAGGGCGCCCAGGCCCTTCATCTGCTCGGTAAAAAAGCCCTTTTTACCCAGATATTTGACCCGGATTTCGTCGAGGGCGGCGATGTCGCTTACGCCCTCAATTTCGGCCTTGGCCTGGCCGACTACTTCTTCAAGCTGTTGCATGTCTTCCTCGTCACCACTCCCGGAACAGGAGCCTTTAGGCTAAATAAGGTCAAGAGGGGAATAATACAAAAAAAGCCCCTTGGCTGACCATAGTTATGACGGGCTTTTCTCCCTGCAAATCATTTTGTTATATGGAGAAAGCCACAAGCCAGATGCAACAGGATTGAGACAAGCATCGTTTGCTCTAGTTTGTTGGCATATGGAAGGATAAAGCATTCATGAACGTGGCATACTGCCTGCCAACGCTCAAAAATGAGCAACAAAAAAGGAGGCCTGAGCCCCCTTTCCATGTCTAATGAAAACAACAACATAGATAAATATCAATGGGTTACGAGCGACCACAGGGTACATCAAAAGCCCCGTGGCGACCCTGTTTGGGGCAATTTGTGGACACTTCATCATGCGGCAGGGAGCGGATTTTCCAGCGGGTTGAAGCGCACCGCATCGCTCAGATAGTCCGGTGCGAAGTGGGCATAGGTCATCGTCTGCTGGATATTGTGGTGGCCCAGAATTTTTTGCAGCGCGAGGATGTTGCCTCCGGACATCATGAAGTGTGATGCAAAAGTGTGCCTGAAGACATGCACCGCCTGCCCTGCTGGCAGATCCGGCGCCACGGTCTTGAGCACGTCACGCACCAGCAGATAGTCGAGGTCACGAAACAGCGGGCCCCTGTTCACCCCGTTCGTAATCTCCTGGCACAACTCGGCCGAGATCGGCACGGTGCGGTTTTTGCCATTCTTGGTGTTGATGTAGGTCACCCGGCTGGCCAGCACATCTTCACGGCGCAGATTGGCTGCTTCACTCCAACGCGCTCCCGTGGCCAGGCAGAGTTTGACCACTTTCAGGTTATCCCCAGATAGCACAGCCAGCACGTCGCCGATCTCTTCCTGGGTCAGGTAGCCCATCGACCGCTCAACCAGTTTGACCTTCTTCATCTCTTTGAGCGGGTGCTCATGATGGTAATGGCCGAGATCGGTGAGCACCGAGAACACCCCGCCCAGCATCTCCTGTTCGCGGTTCACCGTCTTGGGTTGGCGGCCAGCTTGCAGACGCTGCGCCCGATACTCGGAGAACAGTGCCCGGGTCACCTGTCTTGCCAACGGGTGGCACAACGCGGCATCGATATTGTGGAGTTTCTTGCGCACCGCCTCCCCTGCTTTCAGGGTCTGGCCATGGTAGCGCCACCAGAGTTCGATCAGCTCGGAGAGCGGCCTGTTGTCTGCCTGGCGATCCACCCACTCTTTGTTGTGCTCGGTGGCGATCACCCAACGCTCGAACTGCTGGGCCTCGGACTTGGTCTTGAAGCGCTTGCGGATCCGCTTGCCTTCCCTCCCCTGCGGGCGGATATCGACCAGGTACCCCTCGGGCGTGGACTTGATGCTCATCGCCCCTCCTTATATAGGAAGGCGCTTTCCCATCCCCGCGACGTGCACATCCACATAGCTCCCAACCACTGAACTCTCACAGTCATAACTCCCTCATCAAAATACTGTTATTTTATACAGTATAGAGTGATGGTTAGTAGTGTTTACCTGAGACAACTGCATACATGTGGGGACTAGAGGAGATTGGTACTGTTATTGAGGTAAGGGTTGGGCACTTTAGATGAAACTTACAAGACAATCTCTCTAGGTCGATCAAGTCAGTGGCAGTGATTATAAAGGGAACTTGGATTAGTGGATCACCGAAAAACAGAGGCCGCGATAACGCGGCCTCTTGGTTCATCACAGATAACGATATGATTGTGGTGGCGTAGAGCCGATTCCAAGCTCAACAAGAGGCATCGGCTGTTCATAACGACGAACATTGCCAATTCCAATTGCAACTGCCCGTTGACGGTTGTCGTAGTAGCTGTCAAAGAATTTTTTATCAATTCCTGCATAGGAGTGAGTTTTCTCCCATACAATTTCGGGAAGATCAGCAATGAGCTCTGACACGTCAAACTCACCGACTACACGGCCTACTGGCATAGTTGAGTAAATCACGACAGATTTTATCCCATCGCGTTTAAATAGATTCTTACGAAACTCAAACTTCTTCGTTCCATCAAAAATCTTTTCAACATATTCAGGCTTAATTGATAACAAGACCTTCATCTACTTCACCTAACTGAACAATTCGAGCGAACTGGGTGTCACTCAATGACATGAACCCCCAATAGTCACTTTCATTTAGACCAACATCTTCTATTAGAGTAGCACGATTAGGCCTTTTATTAAAAGCTATATTATATGTGAATTTGATAATAAATGGATACCTTTGTGTTTTATAAAATGAAATCAATTCATCTTGAGTAAAAATAGAAAATTTTGAACAATAATAAATGAACTCTTCTAATGAAGAAAATTCTCTAATACTCTTAACCTCCTCAATAACACAAACTGAAGTAGCTACAGCTCTAAACCTAGCTGGCCCCATATTATCAGAGGTTCGATATATCACCATCACATCACCACGATGCATATTCATTACACCACGCATGGCACATAAATATACCTTGTGAATACTATTTGCATGAGAAACATCTTCAACTATGCTGGCATTTTCATTTTTTAGTATGGAGTCTGGGAAAAGACGTGTATGGAATTCAGGATAAATACCCAACATGTATTTTTGCTTATCTGTAGCGATGACCAACGGATAATCTTTTATTACATCGCCAGTAATATTATGCAAATTTCGCACAAATACACACTCGGTGCCATTCGCAGTCTCTTTCATTCCATGCAACTGAAAACCGTACGCTTTAAACATGCCGATTAAGCTCTCGTGCTCAGCGAATACAGTTACATAGATATCATCAACGCTTTCCCTTATCGCAAAATCAAATGCTTTCTTTAGGAAACGTTGTCCTCGCAAGGTACCTCTTGCATTAAACTTGAAGGTACCAATCTTGAGATGACGGCCGAGAGGAAGTGGGGGGGAAACATCCTCAACCGAATTCTCAATCTTTAAATACATAAACCCGTCGATGCCCTTGTCACCATAGAGAACATATGCGAATTCATTGTTATCAGCTTTTTTATTTAACCAATCGCTAAACTCTGCATATTTCATTTTGAGAGAATCAAAAAACACATCATTATGATCAAAGTTAGCAAAACTGATATATTTTAAATTATCCACATTTACCCCCCAAATTATAAATATGCTAGAGTCTCATTTTTAAAAGCATGTGTTAGTATTTTATCATCTATTGGATAATGCATTCTTAGGTTAGCGACGATATCGCTATTCAAAAAACTGGTTAAATTTCCGATTTCACCTGATGTTTGAATAAATTCATTTGCAGCTGCAGCCGCTAACTTACTTAAATCTATTACATCCTCTGATAAAACATTACCTGTCCCGGAGAACCTTTTATTCAGATTACTAATATCTCCCCTGATATCAGCCAAACTTTGAATTATAAACTCATAGGGGTCGACTTCCCTCGTTTCAATCCTAGCTATTTCCGTGATGGCAAAATGTTTCAAGAAAGTTGTATATTCTGGTCTACCCGATGCTTCAATAGTTCCGAGCACCTTGTGTCTAAGTTTTTCTTTAAATGTAACGATTGAGTTATAATGCAAATCTCTAGGATATTCCAAATGCTCGATAACTGCGATATCAAAAGAAAATGTTGTCGTGCTATCTTTTATAATTACAACTGGTTTATCAAATGCTAATCGCATCCCCAACTCGAACATTACATTAGGATTTTTCGCGCTAACGTCGCAGATAACGATATCAGAATCGAATAGATTTTGTACTATCCTGCTTTGAATTACACCACTATCATTCGAGTCACTGACCAATTTTATTTCAAAATTTAGCCCCGACAATGACTCTTTTATAATATCTCTAATGTTATCCCAGTGCTTTTCAGTGTATGTATCTATAGCCGAGATCATGTACAGAACCTTAAGCGGCAAGCGAATTAATAATACCGTCTAACGTGTTGTTTTGCTTGGATTTTCTCTGCCTACTCTTTTTGCCGTTTTTGGATAAATACACCATTGCCCACTCCAACTTCTCTGTTATTTCCTGCCACGCACCATGGATGATGCTCGCCAATATCGGCATTAACCAAAGCGCGCTGTTTTTGGCAATCTTCAGCATCGATAACTCCGCGCTGCCAATCAGCGTCAGCGCCAGCCGACGTTTGACCAGCAAGGCCAGCAAACTAGCCCAGATCAAGCCTTCCGCTATCGCTTTTTGTCGTGTCGCGAACGCCTTCAACCGGTTATGTGATTTCAGCTCTTTGAACAACAGTTCGATCTGCCAACGGCAACGATACAATGCCATCACCTTCTCGGCTGGCCATCGCTCACGCGGAAGATTGGTCATCCATATACAGAACCGTTTTTCCTCTGCAAACCAACGTCTTATGAGTCGATATTTATACTTTCCCGAACTCACATCCAGATCCAGAACCTCGGCTCTGCAGCTTCTCCGATCGATATCCTTGAGCTTTTTTCCGAGTAACTTGGGCATTTCCCTGCCGTCCTGTCGGTAAGCTGCCTGTACTTTGGGATTGAGATTTTGACTCCCTCTGACCAGATAGCTTCCTTTGGCTTTGGTCACATCAGCAAAGTACTCGCGGCTGATGTAACCGGCATCCGCCAATAACAGTTTGTTATTTAACGAATTTGCGGCCGGAAGATGCTTGCGCTCCGATTCGGTATCCGCCGTGATACTCATCGATATCGGCGACTGGTCCAGCAAGGACATGGTCATATGACACTCTACCGCAGCGGGGCTGTGCTTATTGAATCGGCCCGGGAAATGTTCTGCCAATTGCGGATGTAACGCGAATGACGACCCGTCCTGCAGCAGTACCTGCTCAAAGCCTGCCAGTCCGTGGGCGTCCGGTAGACACTCCTTGAGGCGTAAGGCGATGGCTCGTTCAACCAGTGCGCGCATGAACAAGGGAAAACCCTGCTTGCGTAACTGGTTGTGAAAGGGTTTATACGCTATTTGGTCAGTATCATGGAGCTGCAACGCATTGAAATGGCGATGCAAACCAGCAATACCATCCACCTTGTCGCAACCAAGCCCTGAGAGCAGAGCCGGGAGTAGTCTCGCAGGCTGGATATCCCGGAGTCGCTGACAAAAACCGGTAAATTTACCGATCCGGTTGAGTTCAGAAGAGCTAAGAAGTTGCTTGAGGTACTGGGTTGCATTGATAATAGTCATGGCTTCGGGCGTGTCGGTTTTTTTTTGCGATTAAATCAGATCACAAACGAAGCCTTTTTCTATCTATTTCAATTGGTTGTAGCTAAAGATCCTGTACATGAGCTTCCTTTGGCTTTGGTCACATCAGCAAAGTACTCGCGGCTGATGTAACCGGCATCCGCCAATAACAGTTTGTTATTTAACGAATTTGCGGCCGGAAGATGCTTGCGCTCCGATTCGGTATCCGCCGTGATACTCATCGATATCGGCGACTGGTCCAGCAAGGACATGGTCATATGACACTCTACCGCAGCGGGGCTGTGCTTATTGAATCGGCCCGGGAAATGTTCTGCCAATTGCGGATGTAACGCGAATGACGACCCGTCCTGCAGCAGTACCTGCTCAAAGCCTGCCAGTCCGTGGGCGTCCGGTAGACACTCCTTGAGGCGTAAGGCGATGGCTCGTTCAACCAGTGCGCGCATGAACAAGGGAAAACCCTGCTTGCGTAACTGGTTGTGAAAGGGTTTATACGCTATTTGGTCAGTATCATGGAGCTGCAACGCATTGAAATGGCGATGCAAACCAGCAATACCATCCACCTTGTCGCAACCAAGCCCTGAGAGCAGAGCCGGGAGTAGTCTCGCAGGCTGGATATCCCGGAGTCGCTGACAAAAACCGGTAAATTTACCGATCCGGTTGAGTTCAGAAGAGCTAAGAAGTTGCTTGAGGTACTGGGTTGCATTGATAATAGTCATGGCTTCGGGCGTGTCGGTTTTTTTTTGCGATTAAATCAGATCACAAACGAAGCCTTTTTTCTATCTATTTCAATTGGTTGTAGCTAAAGATCCTGTACATGTAGCCGAGATAGGCATAACCAATCCACACTTAACTATCTCGCCAGCCTCGGATGGTGTCCACTCATTTATTCCCTCTGACACGTTATTCCCTCATCGTTCAGCATTAAAAAATAACAGGACGCATTAGCGCCCTGTTTGTCTTTTTCTATATGATCTATGTTCTACCATCACGCCGATGATCTGGATGTGCTGCCGGTCGGAGTGCATGGTGGGAAAATCGTCATTGAGGGGGACCAGTTCAAACACCTCTTGCCCGCTCTCGTCGATGCCGCGGGGCCGGTACTTCTTGAAGGTGGCTTCTTCGCTGCCGTTCCTGGCCACGACGAAATCCCCTGGTTGGGGCGCTTCGTCGGGGTCAACGATGATGAGGTCGCCTTCTTTAAAGAAGGGTTCCATCGACTGGCCACGCAACCAGAGGCCAAAACCACAAGGGCCGACATCCACCCCCGCCGTCACATACTCGACGTTGCCATCGAAGGCCGTGGCCTGTTCACACATCTCGTGCCAGTGGCCGGCTTGAACATAGCTCAGCACAGGCACGCGCGTACCTTGCGGGATCACGGCCGGTTCGACGTTGTGATATCCGGCGACTTGCTGCTCTCCTGATGACGCAGGAGCATCCCCCTCCCCCGTCAAGAGCCAGTCAACAGTGACCCCCAACGCAGCAGCTAACTCATTGAGATAGCGACCATTAGGCGTGTTCTCTCCCCGCTCCCATTGACTGATGGAAACGCGTGATACACCGACTCGTGAGCCGAGAATTTCTTGGCTATATCCGAGTCTCTTCCGTGTCTGTTTGATGCGTTCATTTATTTTCATGTAAGCAATCTTACAAGTTGCTTTCGTAGGATTTCTTGTCTTTTTTGTAAGTTTTTCCTTGCAATCATGATTCACCTAGCTTTACATTTGCTTTCGAAAGTAAACCTTACAAGGTGATGAAAATGAAGAAACAAGATGCAATTGACCACTTTGGTGGGGCTGCAAAATTGGCCCAAGCGCTGGGCTGTAAGCCACAAGCCATTTCTCAATGGCGTGACCATGTTCCACAAGGCCGTGCCTACCAGATCGAGGTGCTGACCGGCGGCAAATTGAAAGCCGGCGCGCACAGCACCCCGCAACAACCCACCCCCTGTGTTTGAACCCCCTGAGAAGGATTCACCATGGTTACTCGAATCAAACCCATCCGTATCCCCAGCGATGTGAGCCAGTTGCCGCTTGATTACCCCTTTGGCAATCGCGTCAGCGAAAGCCTGGAGGAGTACGCCAAGCGTCAGGGCTTAACGATTGGGGCCGTTAAAAAGCGCGCCGACCGCGGCCAGTTGCCCATCTTGCAAGACGGCCCGGGCGCACCTCGCGAGGTCAACCTTTACGCCCTGTTCCTGCAGGCCCGTTATCAGGCCGAGCGCTACGTCACCATGACGCTCGCGTGAATCTGCCAACACCATAACGGGTCAAGGAGACGCTCGCATGTTTACCGAATACGCCAGCAAACATCCGCACTGGATCAGCGCCTGCCAACGCTTTGCCGCCAGTCACAACATGGCCGAGATAGCCCAGCGGGCTGGCATGAATCCGCAGCTCCTGCGCAACAAGTTAAACCCCGATCAGCCCCATGAACTGACAGTGGCCGAGCTGATTGCCATCACCCAGGCGAGTGAGGGCGATGAAACCCTGTTCGATGGCGCCCTGTTTGGCTGTGGCTTGACGGCCGTTGCCATTCCCCAGGCAGAACGGGCCCCTTCCCTGCCCCATCAGGCCATCGATCTGAACGCCAAGATTGCCAGCATTGGCCAACGCGCGCTGGAGCTGACCGACCGCGGCCGGATCACCCGCTCGGAGCGCAACACCCTGGTGAGCGTGGCCACCTCGGCAATGGGATCGCTCGCCATCTTGATCCACGACATCGAGGCCCGCTTTCAGGCGGTGCCCGCCCTGGCCTGCGCATCAGACATCCTGATGCAGGCCGCGACCATGTGAAGGGGAAACCACCATGCAACGCATTGAACATGAACAACGCAATTTGGCGGGCCTGACGCCCACCGAACAGCTCGCCATGAATACCGCCGGCTGCCTGCTGTTGCGCGAGCTGTTCAGCAAGACACGCTCAAGTCTGGATAACGACTGGCTGGCACTGAGCCAGACCAAGAAAGCGGCCATCTGTGCCATTGCCCGCCAGCCACGGGGCGAACTGATGACCGCCACCCTGTCAGCCCTGCCCCATGCACAGCGTGAGGCGATCAGGCTGGCGGTGATCGCGCTGGAGTATCAGAAAGCCTTTCACGGCGGTTGTGACAGCAAAGTCTGGCATCCGGCACTGAACACCAGATCCATCGGGGATATCGAGAGGGAGAAGAAAGAGAGAGCGGCAAAGCTTCGCTTGAAGCGCGCCGTGCTGGCGGCAAGCCAGATGACCGGGCAAGGCCCGCGCCCTATCGGGCAGTAAAAAGCCCGCATAACGGAGCGGCAACTCCAAGCGGGCCTTTATCAACAACGTATGAGGAAGTCGACATGGCAACTTTAGCGATCCCCTGCGCCCTGCGCAACCTTCGCATCCAGCAACGCAAGCTGACGGGCCGCTATGGCACCCGTCTTAGCCAACACCCTGACGGGATTGCGCTTATGGAACGCACCACCGCACTGGCTTGGGCTTCTCTGTTCAGCCGCATCAATCCCTGCACTCTTTCACAAGGAGCCTGACCATGCACACCCAACCAACCCAGATCAACCTGCTCAACCACCATGCGGCCAAGCGCCTGCGCCAGTTGCGGGAACAGTTGAAGCTAAGCCGCCCCAAGTTTGCCGATCAGCTCGGTATTCCAGCCACCACGCTCAAGAACTATGAGCTGGGATACCGCGAGATCGGCGGCGGTCTGTTCCTGCTGATCGCCAATCACCCGGATCTGAAACACCACTGCGATTGGCTGCTGACTGGCATCGCCACGCCGGAGGTGCAGGCATGAGCCGGATCTTTCATCCCATATCGGAAAAGGAGGCACTGGCCCGGGCTGCAGAGCTGCCCCTTAACCTCGCCAGATTAACCCGTGTGCGTTTGCGCGGGTCGGAAGGGCGCAACCTGCGTGCCCAGGGCAAAACCAGCCAAGGCTGGCACCAGCTCTTTGTCACCTTGAACCGGAGGGCCTGCCCATGAGCGACGCCATCAAGATTGCCCGTCAGGCCCCCAAGCTCGTCGAAGGGCTGCTGGCCGACATGTTCGCAGCCAATGCCGAAGATAACCGCATCGCCCTGGGCGGGATTTACTCCGGCCAGCAATACATCCAGCTCCAACTGGTCGCCACCTGCAATCCGGCCGCCCTGCTGGATGACGACAGCGGTGAGGACGATGACGAAGAGGGGCCAGCCATGGCCCCGACTCATGGCCCGCTGGTCACTCACTGGCTGGCAGCCCGCGCCGAGTTTATCGCCGCCGGTGGTGAAGCCCGGGGGGATAGAGACATCGCCCGGGAGCTGCTGGCACTCGGGGCCGTGCGATCCGTCTATTGGCTGGCGCTGGGTCAGGGTGAAACCGCCCTGGCCCGGGAGATTGGCGAGTGGTGGCGCGAGTGCGCCCCGCTGCACGGACAAGGTGAGGTGATCCAGTGACCCATCAGCTGCAGCAGGAGCTGGCCAGCCTGATGCACCGCTGGCAAGAGACCTATCGGGAAGACGCAGCGCGGCTGCGTCTTTATCAACGGGAGCTGGCCAATGCGCGCCAGCTGCCTGCCCGACCCCGGGCCAGTATTACGCTACTGCTGCGCCAGTGTGCGGCAGCCCGCCGCATGAAAGCCCATGCGCAGCAGCGCATCCAAGGCTGCCAATCCCGCATCAGCTTGTTATCTGGTACCGCCATCCAATGAGTCGAACAACCACCCGGCTGCCGCTGTCGAAAAGGACACTGCGGCAGCGCATCGATACCCTTTCCAATGCTCTGCCCGGCGTCAATCTTGACGCCGCTTTCGTTGGCGTCCCCGGCCAATCTGATCTGGCGTGGGCCGTGCAAGTTCTCGATGGCCTCTCCCCCCAGCTCAGCCAGACCCTGTTCAAGCAATACGTGCGACGCCGCAAAGATGGCAGCACCCGCCATGCCCGCAATGGCAACATCTGGCTTCGTGAGCGGACCAAGCTGGTGCGCGGCCTTATCCAGGCCCTGCCAGTGGACCCGCAGGCCCTGCGCGATGAAGAGAGCCGCAAGCGGGTGGCGCATCAGTTCGCCAACCAGACGGCCGCCATCTGGCATAACATCGAGCAGGGCATCAAAGCCGGCGATGAGCCGGATCTGCTACTGACCTGGGAAGCCATCCGCCAGCCTGCCGACCAGTGGGGCTTTATAGGGGAGTTGCCCGAATTCAAAACCGAGGAGGTGCGTGATAACTGGATCCTGAGCGTGATGGTGCGCCTGCTCTCTGCCAAGTGGTGGGAAAAACGCATCAACCGCACCTGGGACAGACTGCAGGAGCACATCAACATCGTGCTCGGCAAGGTGCGCAAGGGGGTATCGGCTTATGTGTCGAATGCCACCATGAAGGTGGTGCGCGAGCGCAAGCGCGCCATGATGCGCTGGCTGGCCGAGTCGGAGGTGATGAACGAACAGCATGACCTGGTGATCTCGATGAAGGATTGCTGGGAGGCCAGCAACGCCAACCCGGTCAACCGCCGCAACGAGATGATGGTGCGGATGCGCGGCTTTGAAGATTACGCCGAAGAGCAAGGGCATGTGGGGGTCTTCTTCACCTGGACGGCACCTTCCCGCTTTCATGCCTGGACACAGAAACACGACGGCAAGACCGTAGAGAACAAACGCTATGAAGGGGCAACGCCGCGAGAAACCTGCGCTTATCTGGCCAAGCTATGGAGCCTGACTCGGGCCGCTCTCAAGCGAGCAGATACCCCCGTCTACGGCTTTCGGGTGTGCGAGCCACATCACGATGGCACCCCGCACTGGCACATGCTGCTCTTTATGCGCCCTGCCAACAAATGGCGAGTGATCAGCACCCTGCAACGCTATGCCCTCACCGATGATCATCAAGAGCTGGTGCGCGATATCCAGGGGCGCCCGCCCTTCACCGACATCACTCCCCGCTTTGACTGGAAAGAGATAGACCCGGCCAAGGGAGATGCCACCGGCTACATCGCCGCCTATATTGCCAAGAACATTGACGGTGAGCATGTGGATGGTGATCAGGAGTCTGACACCCCAGCTGATCAAGGCGCCAAGCATGCATGTGCCTGGGCCAGTTGGTGGGGGATCCGCACCTTTCAGCAGATCGGCGGAGCCCCTGTCGGTGTATGGCGAGAGCTGCGCCGCATCAGCAACGCCAAGAAGTATGGCGATCTGGTGGGGCCGCCCAAACCGGTGTTGCAAGACCCGCGCTTTGAGGCCGCCCGCTTTGCCGCGGATAACGGGATTTTCCGCTGCTATCTGCAGGCCATGGGTGGCGCCCTGGCGACCCGGGCCGAACACCCCATCAAGTTGGCCCACCTCATCGAGGAGCAGGCCAACGCTTACGGCGAAGACATCAAGCGCTTGATGGGCCTGCACACCGCCCGCCTGGGTGTACGCACCCATTTGACCGGGTGGGAAGTAGTGCCCGCCGGTACCTTCGAGGCCACCAAGGCCGCCGAGGGTTCGGCTTGGGGTATTGGGGTTAAGTCGGGCGACAGCCCGGCTCCTTGGAGCTCTGACAATAACTGTACGCGGCCAGATCCTTATACCTTCGCAGACCAGATCATGAGGGAACAATGGGGATTATCGCACTTCTCCATCGACCGATTACGGGCTGGCGCCAGTGTCAGGTCTGACGGTTTCACCCTCTGGCTGGAGAACGGCCAGGTGCAGTCGTGCAGATCGCTCCCGAGCGAGCAGGATTGGGAGCTCGATGGCCAGCCGCCCGCGGAACAGAGCCAGCTGGATGAATACGCGGTACCGGAAGGAGATCAGGACTGGCCGATGCTGGTTGAGTTCTGCGGCAAGGTCTACCAAGCACAAGGCCACGCCGGGGCCCACCGCTGGATCGAGATGCTGCCAGAGCCCTATCAGTCGGAGATGTGGACAGAACTGGAGAAGCTGGATGCGCCACTATGGATGGAGGAACAGGACGATTGCAGCGAGGAGTGGGTATGAACAGCAAGCAGACCGTCAGCTGCGAAGAGTACTGCCGCCTAGATAATCGGATGGCCTGTATCCTCCATTTCGTACAGGGCTGGTATTGGTGCAATGCGAGGTCAGGAATCCGCAGACTGGACGGCACACTTGTCAATCTGAAGTGGTGACATACCATCATGGCGTTTTAGCCATTCATGGTAACCATCCATACTATCGCCTCCAATATTGATCGCGTACTCAATGCCGAAGATTGCCACTACAAAATAGTACTCGCTCATGTACAGGATCTTTAGCTACAACCAATTGAAATAGATAGAAAAAAGGCTTCGTTTGTGATCTGATTTAATCGCAAAAAAAAACCGACACGCCCGAAGCCATGACTATTATCAATGCAACCCAGTACCTCAAGCAACTTCTTAGCTCTTCTGAACTCAACCGGATCGGTAAATTTACCGGTTTTTGTCAGCGACTCCGGGATATCCAGCCTGCGAGACTACTCCCGGCTCTGCTCTCAGGGCTTGGTTGCGACAAGGTGGATGGTATTGCTGGTTTGCATCGCCATTTCAATGCGTTGCAGCTCCATGATACTGACCAAATAGCGTATAAACCCTTTCACAACCAGTTACGCAAGCAGGGTTTTCCCTTGTTCATGCGCGCACTGGTTGAACGAGCCATCGCCTTACGCCTCAAGGAGTGTCTACCGGACGCCCACGGACTGGCAGGCTTTGAGCAGGTACTGCTGCAGGACGGGTCGTCATTCGCGTTACATCCGCAATTGGCAGAACATTTCCCGGGCCGATTCAATAAGCACAGCCCCGCTGCGGTAGAGTGTCATATGACCATGTCCTTGCTGGACCAGTCGCCGATATCGATGAGTATCACGGCGGATACCGAATCGGAGCGCAAGCATCTTCCGGCCGCAAATTCGTTAAATAACAAACTGTTATTGGCGGATGCCGGTTACATCAGCCGCGAGTACTTTGCTGATGTGACCAAAGCCAAAGGAAGCTATCTGGTCAGAGGGAGTCAAAATCTCAATCCCAAAGTACAGGCAGCTTACCGACAGGACGGCAGGGAAATGCCCAAGTTACTCGGAAAAAAGCTCAAGGATATCGATCGGAGAAGCTGCAGAGCCGAGGTTCTGGATCTGGATGTGAGTTCGGGAAAGTATAAATATCGACTCATAAGACGTTGGTTTGCAGAGGAAAAACGGTTCTGTATATGGATGACCAATCTTCCGCGTGAGCGATGGCCAGCCGAGAAGGTGATGGCATTGTATCGTTGCCGTTGGCAGATCGAACTGTTGTTCAAAGAGCTGAAATCACATAACCGGTTGAAGGCGTTCGCGACACGACAAAAAGCGATAGCGGAAGGCTTGATCTGGGCTAGTTTGCTGGCCTTGCTGGTCAAACGTCGGCTGGCGCTGACGCTGATTGGCAGCGCGGAGTTATCGATGCTGAAGATTGCCAAAAACAGCGCGCTTTGGTTAATGCCGATATTGGCGAGCATCATCCATGGTGCGTGGCAGGAAATAACAGAGAAGTTGGAGTGGGCAATGGTGTATTTATCCAAAAACGGCAAAAAGAGTAGGCAGAGAAAATCCAAGCAAAACAACACGTTAGACGGTATTATTAATTCGCTTGCCGCTTAAGGTTCTGTACATGAGTACTCGCTACTGTCAGCTGTGCCCGTAGCCAATATGTCACATTCGTAGATCATTTGTCCCTTTTGTTCATCAGGTACAATAAACACCTTGTCTGCATTGTATATTCGGCGCTTAGAATAGGTCCAGGTCTGGCCAGATCTAGGTGCTCTGGCGAACTTCCGAATTGGATCAAGCCCTTGGTGTTCAATAATGTAATTAATCAAACCATCAACCTTAAGACATTTGTAGGCCAGCATTTCAAGCGCCATCTTTGCCAGCCAACGTGAGACCAGTAACTCATTGGGCGGTTTTCCAGAGATTGGGATCTTCATCTCTCCCTGACACGACGTACTCAGGTACTTTTCGATCTTAGCGAAATCTTCTGATCTAAATGCGAAGTCGAGCTTGCCAAATCGGTGGGCCTTTACAATGTTGTCCCCAAATAAAATGTCGACCTCAGGGATCCTCCCTCTCTTGTTTTTCAGTTCCTGATTAAATCTAAGGTATGTGAACTCTCCAGACTCAAGAATTTGCTTCTCAATATGAGTAGCAAAATAGTTATTGCAAGAATCACAAACTGTTCCTATA
The DNA here is from genome assembly GCF_014168615.1 of Aeromonas sp. WP2-W18-CRE-05. Classification (NCBI taxonomy): domain Bacteria; kingdom Pseudomonadati; phylum Pseudomonadota; class Gammaproteobacteria; order Aeromonadales; family Aeromonadaceae; genus Aeromonas; species Aeromonas sp. WP2-W18-CRE-05. The sequence goes on from NZ_AP021917.1 coordinate 2,639,247, forward strand.
GGCAAAGTCAACTTCGAATTACCTAGTGACTCAGGAATTATATGTTCTACCGACTTACTGAGTGATGAATCGCCTTTGCAAAAAATACACCTCACTCGTTTACTCCTCTTTTTTCGAAGATGCCTAACGCCCAACTAAGGATCCCACGATACATTACCATAAAACTCATACACAACAGCTACAACCACACGAAGAGAAAGGGACAAAAAGCACACACATTAACAGTAACTTCGAGGAGTTTATTATGCAAATTAACCTACTAATCTTCTGGAGATTTCACCTCCCATACATGATCAGTAAACATAGTACCCATAATTGCGAGTAACGAATATGACAAATAAAGGAGGAAAATAATCGGGACCATCACAATCATACTTCTATCTGATTCACTCGTTATAGCCGTATAGGATAAAAAAATAATCCCTCCAATTGTCAAACACAACAATATTAGAACACCAGCACCTTTAGCCTTAAGTGAAAGCCCTTTATCCCTCGAATGTGACAACTCCAACTCTACATGGTCTCTTTCTTCTTTAGACATAAAAATCTCTCTCATCAAAGATGAACGATGTTTCATTAACAAGTAAATAATGACCCTAACATAAACTATTGCACCAAAAACATCTTAGTCAATTTGTGTCGAAATACTAAGCATTTAATATCTCTTTTAAATATTTTTATTCGTCTCTTGTTTCAGCACGATACATAGCTTGCGCCGACATCAAACTTACAGGTATTTCTCCTTCGAGAGTTCTAACTAAGTCTGGCTTATAGTCACCATTTTGGTACATTGACCATTCTGCCTCAATTAGCTTTTCTTCGAAGTAATTAAGGTTCAAGTTCAACCAGTTTTGTAACTGTTGGAAGTTATGAACAACAGGGTCACCCTGCTGCTCTTTTAGATAATTTTCAATGACGATTGGATAGCGAAAGTCTTCTGCAGCCATAATCGCCTTTCTCGCTGCGATTAATATGAGCTGACCAGAAAAGTTCATAGAGTAATCAAACAGGCCCTCTCGAAGACCATATTTTATCCTCATTTTTTTTGAGTGTGACCAGTAGCGGTCTTCAAGTAAAGATTGCCGTTTGCTATACATTTTTATTATTTCAGTCTCAACCATCCCCTTAGTTTCAGATTTTAGCTCCTCGAACGTTTTAAGCTTTACATTGCTATTTATTGCAGCTTCAACAGCCCCGGATTGAAAACCTTTTTTTGAAACAATAAATCCACGATCAACACCGACATCGTCTACGATAGTTCTCAAGGCCAGAACATGAGATTTGCTGACTTTACTATTCCAACATTTCGCTTCAACAATCCAAGTAATATCTTGCCCTAAAAATTTTGTTTTAACCAAAATATCGATATCGTGATTAGTCCTAACTCCTTTAACTGTCACATTCGTTTGAGCGTCAGCACCCAAAGCTCGAAAATGCTCGCAGATCACTTCTTGAAACTCATACCAATCCATATCTTCTTGCTTCATTTTTACCTCAGGAGACGACTAACTAGCTACTATGCGTAAGTTTTCACATAGAAATAAGCTTCTATTTCGGATATATCCAATACAACTATTAAGATATTGAAAATACCAAGAATATTTCAATACTCTCAACTGGATATATGGAATCTTGCCTTTCTACCCAACTACAAGACATTCTTGTCGTAGCTCTCATCAAACACGACATAGCTACCGCACGGGGTTTCAGCTCCCAGCATGCTGCTTTTAATTGGATTGAGGAAACTACAACCATCAGATATAGCTCAGTTACCTTTAGGACAGTTGGGGCCGAATGAATAGCATATTAAATGCTAATCGCGCTAGTCAGCAAGAAGTTATCTATGGGGTTGTTTTTTGGTCATTTTTTATGGCAACAAGCAAAGAGGGGGGAGACTGCGGCGACCGGTATCGGGATAATGGCTGACAGAAAACCAATATGCGAAAGAGGGAAACAATTATTGGGGGCGCTATTGCGCCCCAAGCCCTTTGAGTACCATCTGTCGCCCCTCTGGCGTTAGCGACCCCACCAAGCTGAGCACCAGCTGGTTCGTGGTCTTGGCCGAGGGGCTTAGGGTATGGGCGAACGACAAGGTGGCCACCCAGCTGTGGCCACACTCGGCATCGGTGCACTGGCAGTAGAGATCCGAGACATCATCGCTCAGTCGGTTGGTCTTGGTAATGCGGCCCCGCTGGCCACACACTTTGCAGTAAACCCGCATCAGCTCCCCCCTTCCCCATAAAAATCAACGAGCTATTTTGCCACAGCAATTACTGTTTGTTTATACAGTGGAGCCTATATTCTCCCGAAAATCGACCCAAAGGGAGCGAGGGAGTCCTGCACTGTTGATGGCGTCCTGCACCAGCTCGCAGAGCGGCAGCACCTCGTTCCTGGCATAGGTGGCGTCGTACTTCTCGGGATCCCCGAGCCCTCCCCCGCCATTTGTCGGGATAATGCCGGCTAGCGCCGCCGGGAAGCGATGGGATGTCAGTACATCCTGGGCGGTGATCCCCTTGATGGCCGCGAACTCATCCTTGGTCGCGATGTCCCCCACCGGGATCAGCTTGATGCCATCGGGCTTGCCGTCCGGGATGTTGACGAACATGGAGCGGAAGTTCCCCACCCCCTTGCTGCTCGCGATCATCTCCTTCATCTCCTCCTCGGTGTCGTCGTCCATGTTGGGATCGGTGGCGTAGAAGATGAACCCCATGTGGGCACCGTTGAGGAAGTATTTGCGCCGAAACAGGGTGGCGTCCTGGTTGAGCAGGGCCGACTGCAGGCCGCCCAGGTAATCGGGCATGCCATAGACCTGCTGCTCGGGATCGTACTGGGCCAGCCAGATCACATCCTCCGGGCGGTAGATCAGGTTCGGCTTGCCCTGCTGCAGGTAGACAAAACAGCCATCCTCGCGCCTGCGCAGGTAGACGCTGGAGAACGGGTGCAGCCCCACCACCTGGCCAAACCCATTGCGAATTTTAAGCAGGCCCGCATCCCCGAACTGCAGGTAGTTGTGCACGAACGCCGTGATGATGGCGCGCTGGTTGGTGAAGCGCCCCGCCACCATGTTGCGCCTTGCCATCAGGATGGCCCCATGGTGGGCGTTGGCCCTGGCCACCTTGGCCAACCCCTTGCGCTCGATAGGCGGCTGGTAATATTCGCCGTAGGGGTTGTAGAACACCCCGGTGTAATCGGTCATCCAGGCCGTGGGGTCGATGGCCTCCGGCATGCTGAAGGCCACGGCGCTGCGGTTGGGTGAGGTGACCGTCTGGGCCGATTGGGGTTTGTGTCGCTTGGTCATGCTGCCTTTCTCTCCTGGCTGGTTGCCCAGGTGGATTTACGTTTGCGGTGGGTATCGAGCGGCTCATTGGCCACGGCGTGGGCGATGGCAAAAAACACGTCGGCGTGTCCGGTCACATTGTCTCGGGCCGCGCGGAACGTCATCTGGCCACCGCCGGTGGTGCTGCGCTTGATGGCGAGAAAGGCGAGCGGGATGTCCCGATCCGAGCTGTCCCACTCGATGCGGTTCGCCTCCACCACGTCGATCATCTTGAGCACCAGCCGCGACTTGCTCTCGATGCTGTAGTTGATGGGGTGGCATACCCCTTTGAACACCGGCTTCAAGAGGTCAAACACCCCGGCGCCGATGCCGGAGACGTCGACCCCGAGATACGTGACCCGAAATTTCTTGGCGATGCGCTCAATCTCCTGCGCCTGGAACTGAAAGTTGAGCCCGCGCCAGTAGTGCTTTTCCAGCACCCGGAAGCGCTCGCCAGCGACGGTGGGCGGGGCGACCACCACCAGGGTGGCATTGTCGCGGGTGCGGCTCGGGTCGTAACCCATCCACACCTCGCGACGTCCGAACGGGTCGGGCCGGCCGGGCTTGTAGTCCTCCCACCGGGTCGGGTCCACCCCTGCCCGCTCCATGTCCTGGAACTTGAACACCGACAGGGCATCGTCGATAAAGCGGCACATGTAGAGGCGGTCGAACACCTCCTCCGGGTACTCGTCTTTGAGCTCCTCGATGTCGATTAGGTGGCAGCCAAGGCGAATGGCGTCCTCGATGGTGATGACGTAGCGCCACTGCCTGTCCGGGCAGACGCGGCCGCCATCTCGTAGGTCATCTTCGCCCGGGAAGTCGATGGCCACCCGGCTCGGGCGCTGCCCCTTCCAGCGATCCCCGGTCCAGAAGCGGTACGCCTCGTGCACCTTGCTCGACGGGGTCGAGAAGTAGGTCTTGCGCCAGTGGCTCTGGGTCGCCATGGCGCTGGCCACGTCCGAGAGTTTCTCAAAGTTGGGGATCCAGAAGTATTCGTCGATGTAGACGTTACCGGAGCGGGATTGGGCGCTGTTGGAGTTGGTGGAGCAGAAGTGCAGCTCGGCCCCGTTCGACAACACGATGGGGTTGCCGGTCAGGGTGACGCCGAGGAACGTCTGGGCAATCTTGCAGATGTAGGAGCGGAACACCTCCGCCTGGGCCCGGGTGGCGGACAGAAAGATCTGGTTGCCGCCGGTCAGCACCGCATCTTCCAGCGCCTCGCCGGCGAAGTAGTAGGTCATGCCGACCTGGCGGGACTTCAAGATGTTGCGGGTTCGCGGCAGCGCCGGGTCGTTCTTGGCCTCCCGCATCCGCAACTGATAGCCAAACAGGGTGCCCAGCCATTCAGTAAAGTCATCGGCCGTCAGGTGCCCGATCTCGTTCTTGGCCTTCTTGCCGCTCTTGCGGCTCTTGCGGCTGCCGCCAGCCTGGTGCTTACCACGGTTGGGCCCGGGCTCATGCCCTTGCTCACGCTGGGCCTTGAGGGCCTGCTCGCGCTCGGCCCACTTGAGCGCCTTCTCTTTGAGGCTGACATGGTGGCCGATGAGCCGGTCCAGCTCCTCCTGCTCGCCTGGAGTTTTCTTCTCCCGATGCAGCAACACCTGCACCCGGCGATTGATGGCATCCTCGACCGCTTCCTCGGTCAGCAGGTCGCGCCAGCCGAGCTTTTCGGCCCAGTAGTAGATGATGCGACAGGAGTTGAGCCCCAGTTCGTCCTTGATCTCCTGGGGTGTCCATCGTTTAAGGTAGAGTCCCTTCGCCGCATTGCGGATCTCTTCGGGGTACGCCACGGCGCCTCCATCCGGTGAATGATGGCGCCATCATAGCCAGCCCCCTCCCCCCACTTATCCCACTGATGTTCTGAGCAATTCGGATTTCCTGCTGGATCCGAATCCAGCAGAACGCCATAGCGTGAAACCCCCTTGCCGACCCGATAGCCTGAGCCCGCATCACTTGGGAGCAGGCATGAACGAATCAACCTTGAGAACTGGCTGGGTCTGTATCGCCACCGAAGGCAAAGCGGTGGACGGGCGGGACATTACCCGCGACTGGCTCACCGACATGGCCGAGACCTACGACCCGACTTATTACACCGCCGTCATCTGGCCCGATCACGATCGCTGGTCCAGCTACGGCACCGTGCAGGCGCTCAAGACCGAAGAGGTGGATGGTAAGCTCAAGCTGTTCGCCATCCTCTGCCCTAATCGGGATCTCATCTACTACAACCAGAGCGGCCAGTATCAGTTCTGCTCCATCGAGCCCTTCGAGAACTTCGCCGATCTGGGCCGCACCTACCTGCTGGGCCTCGGCGTCACCGACGAACCGGCCAGCATCGGAACCACCCATCTCAAATTCAGCAACAGCAACAAGGGGCAGGCCGTTGGCACCAGCGAGCCGCTGGACCTCTCCACGTTCAAGCTGCCCAAGCACGAAAAGGCCGATGGCCTGATCGCCAAGTTTTTCAGCTTCCTGGCCAGTCATGGCGAGCAAGCGCCCACGACTCCCCCCAGCCAACCCGAGGATGAGGAAATGACCAAAGAACAGTTCGATCAGATGCTGGGGGCCCTCAATGGCCTTGGCACCAAGATCGATGGATTCAGCGCCAAGCTGGAGACCAAGCCCACCCCCGAGCAACCGGCTCCGACGGCCACCGAACCCGACAAGGTGGAAGAGAAGCCCGGCATCACCACCGAGCAGTTCAGCAAGCTGGAACAGACCCTCGCCAGCCTGACCGACAAGTTCGGCGAGCTGAACGGCAAGATCGACCAGTTCTCTGTCGAGAAGCCGGGCCAGCGCCCGGGCGCCCTCGGCGGTGACGATACCCCTGCAGTCTATTAAGGAGCGACCGTGAGCCAGACTCTTACCGTCCAGGCCATGCAGCGCCTGGAGCAATACAGCAATGCCCTGGCCAAGGCCTACGGCATCCCCGTCAACGCCCTGGCCAAGCAGTTCAGCGTCACCGGCCCGGTGGAAACCGGCCTGCGCGCGGCCCTGCTCGCCTCCGTCGAATTCCTCGGCCTCATCACCTGCCTGGACGTGGACCAGATCAAGGGCCAGGTGGTGCAGGTTGCATCGGCAAGCTGTTCACCGGCCGCAAGAAGAACGGCCGCTTCAACGGCAAGATCGGCGTCGATGGCAACACCTACGAGCTGACCGAGACTGATTCCTGCGCTTCGCTGGACTGGGCGACCCTGTGCGTCTGGGCCAACGCCGGTAGCGAGGGCGAGTTCCTGCGCCTGGTGGGCGATTTCATCAACAAGGCGTTTGCCCTGGACATGCTGCGGGTCGGCTGGAACGGCGTGGAAGCGGCCGCCGATACCGATCCCGTCGAGCACCCGCTGGGGGAAGACGTCAACAAGGGCTGGCACCAGATCGCCCGCGAGTGGAACGACGGCAGCCAGATCATCAAGGCCGAGGCCGGCAAGAAGATCTACTTCGACCCGGACGGCAAGGGGGATTACAAGACCCTGGACGAGATGGCCTCCGATCTTATCAACACCACCATCGATCCCCTGTTCCGCCAGGACCCGCGTCTGGTGGTGCTGGTCGGTACCGACCTTATCGCTGCCGCCCAGGCCAAGCTCTACAGCGAAGCCACCAAGCCGAGCGAGCAGATCGCCGCCCAGAAGCTGGCCGAGTCCATCGCCGGGCGCCGCGCCTACATCCCGCCCTTCTTCCCGGGCAGACGGATGGTGGTCACCACCCTGGACAACCTGCACATCTACACCCAGCGCGGCACCCGCAAGCGCAAAGCAGACGATAACCAGGACAAGAAGTGCTTCGATAACCAGTACTGGCGCATGGAAGGCTATGCCCTCGGCGAGCACCTGGCCTATGGCGGCTTTGAAGAGGCCGACATCGAGATCGGCGCCGCGCCAGCGGCCCCCGAGGTCTAAGCCATGAGCTCACCCGGTCAACGTCACAAGCAGCGCGTGCACGCCGTGCAGGGGGCCCAGCAGGCCGCCAGCTCAGGCGTCGCCACCGGCGCGGTGGCCGACAGCCTGCACCTGCAACTGATTGCCCTGGAGCAGGACATGGTCCGGCTGCGCAAGCTGGCCCGCATCGGGGATCGGGTGAACATGAAGCGCGACGAATTGATGCCCAAGTACCGCCCCTATGTGGAGCGCTATCTGGCCGCCGTCGCTGAGTCCGGCCAGCCCTATCAGAACGAGCTGTTCCAGCGCCTCATCATCTGGGCTTTCGATGTGGGCGACTTCGACGCCGGCATCGCCTGGGCGGATCTCGCCATCGCCCAGGGCCAGCGCACCCCGACCAACATCAAGCGCGACTGGGCCCACTTCGTGGCTGACTCCGTGCTGGAGTGGGCCGAGAAGCAGGCGGCCGAGGGGCATGCCGTAGAGCCCTGGTTCTCCCGGGTGTTCGACAAGGTGCGCAATGACTGGCGCCTCAACGAGCGGCTGACCGCCAAGTGGTTCAAGGCCGCCGGTTGCCTGCTGCTGCGCGACCACGACGGCCAGCCCCGCCCCAGCGCCGTGGGGGACAGCGCCACCCTGGAGCAGGCCGACCACTGGCTGGCCCAGGCCGACAAACTGCACGGCAAGGTGGGCGTCGGCACCTTGCGCCAGAAGATTGCCATGCGCCTGCGGGCGCTCAATCCCGAATAACGAATCGACTCTCCGCGCCGTCGCACCCCGGCGCGAATGCCATGAGCAGCCTCTGGCTAACTCAGCGGCAATTGCGTGGCTTCAGGGGTGCACCCATTCAACCAGCGAGGCAATCCATGTTTGCAGGCAAGGACATCGACTACAGCGCCGCCACTATCCGCAATGACGGGTTCTGGCCGGATGTGGCCGTCGCCGACTTCGAGCGCCGCCGTGCCCTGCCTGCCGATCTGAACCAGCAGACCACAGGCGCCGCCTTGCTGGCCGCCGTCTCCGAGATCAACCTGCAACTGGCTATGCGTCAGGCCGCGCTGATGGCCGAGGGCTACGCCAGCGCCGCCGATGTGCCGGGGCCTAGCCTGGAAGGTGGCAACAACGCCCTGACCGAGCAGTACCTGGCCGCCGTGTTTGCCCGGGCCAAGGCGGCTTTGCTGCCGGAGTTCGCCAGCGTCACCGAGCGGGCCACCGCCAACAACCAGGTGGAGCGCTCCCCGGACCAGCGCGCCCAGTTGCTGGCCGAGAGCCAGCAACTGGTGCGCAGCATCAAGGGAAAGCACCGGGCGGGAGTGTCGCTGATATGAGCGCAGCCATGAACGAGCAGCAGGCCCAGGGCTACTTCCTGCAGGCACTCCACGCCGAGCTGCTGCGGGTACTGCCGGCCAAGTGCCACAAGCGCCTGGATAGCTGGATGGAGAACGGCACCATCAAGCTCGAACCCAGGAACATGGGGCCCACCGGGGTGGATGTGGCCTGGCTCACCTATCAGGCGGTGTTCACCATCGAGCAACTGCCGTTTCGTGAGCTGGATCCTGCCATTCTGCTGGCGGCCGTCGCCGCCTGGGTGCAGGAGCACGATGAGGTACGCGGGCAGCTCGACCTGCCCGATCCCGAGTACGCCGTGACCCCGAACGACGAGCAGACCGCCGATCTCGAGATCCAGCTCCCCTTCGCCGAGCCGCTGCGGCTTATCGAGCACCCGCAAGGGCCCATCAACTGGCTCGGCAAGCGCTGGAACGTGGCCCCCTATGACATCTGGGTGGCCGAACAGATTGACCTGAACGTGGGTGAGACCGGCGATCACCAAGTGGGTGGCCTCTCATGATCACCATCACCCTGGACACCCGTCGCGGCAAAGACCAGCTCAACCTGCTGGCCTTGCCGCCCAAGCAGCGCAAGCGCCTGGTATGGCGCGCCGCCAACGAGATGAAGAAGCTGGCCGCCCGTCACGTGCGCCAGCAGCAAGACCCCAACGGCAATGCCTGGGCCCCTCGCAAGCGGGGCAAACGCAAGATGTTGCGCGGCCTGCCCAAGCTGCTGGTGATCCACGAGCCGCGCCAGGACGTGGCCGAGGTCGGGTTCAAGAAAGGCACCATGAGCGCCCACGCCGGGGTCATCGCCAACACCCATCAGAAGGGGCACACCTACAAGGTGACGGCCGCCAGCCGGCGACGCATTGCTCCCAGTGAAGGCAGCAAGCAGAAGCAGGCCACCAAGGCCCAGGCCCGCAAACTGCGCGAGCTCGGGTTCAAGCGCCCCGGTCAGCGCAAGCGCTCATACCGCTCGGCATCGCTCGGCTGGATCACCGGCCACCTCAACTACGCCCAGGCGGGGTTGCTTATCAAGAAGCTCAAGGACGAACCGGTGGCCGAGAGCTGGGAAATCCATCTGCCGGCGCGCCCGTTCCTGGGCGCCAATGCCAGACAGCGGCAACAGGCCTTCGCCCGCGCCCTGCAGAGCATCGATTACGGCTGGGACGTCAACAAGCAAGACATGAAGGGGAAATAACGGCATGTGGCCTTACGTACAGATCAACAACTTGAACCAGATGCAGGGGCCCGTGACGGAAGTCGAGCGCCACCTGCTGTTCATCGGCAGCGCCGCCAGCAACACCGGCAAGCTGCTCTCCCTCAACGCCCAATCCGACTTCGATCAGTTGCTCGGTGCCGCAGACAGCGAACTCAAAGCCAACCTGCTGGCCGCCCGTGATAACGCCGGCCAGAACTGGTCGGCGGCGGCCTATGTCCTGCCCACCGACAAGCCCTGGCTGGACGCGGCCCGCGACGCCCAGCAGACCCAGTCGTTTGAAGGGGTGGTGGTGCTGGGGCAAGAGTGGGACCAGGCGGGCATCAACGCCGCACACGCCCTCAATCAGGAGCTGATCGCCAAATGGGGGCGCTGGCAGTTCATGCTGCTGGCCGTACCGGCCATCGCTGACGAACAGGACTGGTCCACCTACGAGGCCGAACTGGCCACCCTGCAGGACGGTATCGCGGCAAGCTCGGTTTCCCTGATCCCGCAGCTTTGGCCAACCCTGGCCGGCGCCTATGCGGGCCGCCTGTGCAACCGTGCGGTGAGCATCGCCGACAGCCCCTGCCGGGTGAAGACCGGCGCCCTGGTGGGCCTTGGCAACAAGCCGGTGGACAAGGACGGGATCCCGCTGCCACTGGCCACCCTGCAGACCCTGGAGCAGAACCGTTACTCGGTGCCGATGTGGTACCCGGACTATGACGGGATCTACTGGGCCGATGGCCGCACCCTGGACGCCGAGGGCGGCGACTACCAGGTGATCGAGAACCTGCGCATTGCCTACAAGGTAGCGCGCCGGATGCGCCTACGCGCCATCGCCCGCATCGGGGATCGCTCGTTCAACTCCACCCCGGGCAGCACCGCCGCCGCCATCACCTACTTCGGCAAGGATCTGCGGGAGATGGCCAAGGCCGCCACCATCAACGGCCAGCCGTTCCCGGGCGACATCGCCTCCCCCCAGGATGGCGATATCCGCATTCAGTGGGTCGCCAAGAACCTGGTCTCGGTGTTTGTGGTGGTGCGCACCGTGGACTGCCCCAAGGGGATCACCGTCAACATCATGCTCGATTTGAGCCTCAACAATGGGGAGGGCTAACCCATGACCCGTCGTATCTCCGGTGCCAGCTTTGACACCACCCTCCTGGGGGCCATGGTCCACGTCGAAAAGGCCAGCCTCTCCATCACCGACAACAGCGCCGTGGCGCAAACCCGGGGGATCCCGGATGGCTTCGTCGATGGCGATGTCGCCGCCGAGCTGGAGTTCGAGCTCGATACCAAGAACTTCTCGCACTTGGCCGACGCCGCCAAACGGGCGGGGAGCTGGCGCGGGATGGAGCCGGACGATGTGCTGTTCTACGCCGACACCGGCACCGAGACCATGAAGGTGGAGGCCTTCGGGGTGAAGCTGCTGGTCTCCGACCTGCTCGACATCGATCCCAAGGGGGGCAGCAAGAGCGTGCACAAGGTGAAAGGCTTTGTGACCTCCCCCGACTTCGTTCACCTCAACGGCGTGCCTTACCTCTCCAAGGAAGACACCCGCCACCTGCTGGGTTAAGGGGGAAGCTTGGACGACATCGATCGCGCCAACCATCACGCCGCCCGCATGCTGGCGGTCCAACTCGCCAACCAGGTGGGCAAGGGGCATTACCAGGGGGAGAGCCTGCACCAATGCGAAGAGTGCGACGACGACATCCCCGAGGGACGCCGCCGCCACGTACCCGGGGTGCGCCTGTGCGTCCCCTGCCAGACCCGCCTTGAACGGTTGGCCCGCTAACCAGAGCTACGGACATGAACCACATGCCTCATAAAGACCCGACCCTCGCCACCGCCCTGCTGGCCTGGCTGATGGACAACTGGCCCGCCGTCTATGGGGCCCTGCTGGCGCTGGCCATCGCCTTCCTGCGCATCACCTACGCCGGTGGGCGGGGTCGCCGCCGGCTGATCGAATCCCTGCTGTACGGCCTCATTACCTTGGCGGCCGCCACCGGGACCCACCTGCTCGGGATCCCCCAGGAGGCCACCCCCTTCCTGGGCGGTGTGGTGGGGCTGCTCGGGATCGACATCATCCGCGACCGGGCGGCCCTGATGTTTAGCAAGAAGGAGGACAACAATGCCGCGCAGTGACTGCCACCCCCAGATGGCCGCCTTTCTCGACCTGATCTCTTATGCCGAGGGCACCAAGGGGCTGGGCGACGACGGTTACAACAAGCTGGTCAACCCGGCCGGGTTCTTCCAGGACTACCGCGAACACCCCGATGTGTTGGTGCGGGTCAACCCGACCCTGCACAGCACCGCCGCCGGGCGCTATCAGTTCCTGTCCCGCCATTGGCGCCACTACCAGGCGGCGCTCGGCCTGCCGGACTTTGGCCCCGTCTCCCAGGACACCTGGGCCATCCAGCTTATCCGTGAGCGCAAGGCACTGGACGACGTGATCAAGGGACGCATCCCCCAGGCGATCAGCAAGTGCGCCAACATCTGGGCCAGCCTGCCCGGCGCCGGCTACGGCCAGCGCGAGCACAAGCTGGCTGAGCTGCTGGCCAAGTTCACCGAGTTCGGCGGGGTGCTGGCATGAGCACGCTCATCCGGTTGTTGCCGACCCTGATCGGGTTGGTGATTGGCAGCTTGCTGTTTGCCCAGGGGGAGCGACTCACCCAACGCACCCGGGAGCTTGCCTCCGCCAACGAGACCATTGCCACCCTGCGAGAGGCCAACGACCAGATGGGCAGTGTGCTCAAGACACTGCGGCAAGAAGACAGCGCCCTGCGCCAACTGCTCGACCACCAGAACGCGGCGTTGGCCGAGCTCGACAACCAGAACAGGAAGACCACCGATGACCTGCAACAAGCCCTGGCCACGCCACCGGCAGGCCGCCCGGATTGCGCTCGCGAGCCTTTGCCTGCTGGCGCTCTGCGCCTGCTCCAGCCAGCCCACAACCGTGGTGCAAACCCGGGTGGTCAAGCGGCTGCCGCCGCCGGGGCTGGTACCCCACTGCCCGGAGCCTGAATTCACGGGGAGCACCTACGGCGATGCCGTGCGGTTTATCCCCACCCTGCAGACGGCGCTGCGCCGCTGCCAAACCCAGATCACCACCCTGAACAACTGGATTACCCAAGAGGAGACAATCCCATGAGCAAGACCCTGACCCTGACTGTGGCCGGTACCGACATCAGCTTTGAGCCGACCATGACCGCCTACAACGGCTTCATCAACGACATGATGCCGAGCGACAAGGTGGCGCCGGCCCACAACTACCTCAAGAAGATCGTCTGCCAGGAGAGCAAGGCTGCGCTGGACGAGCTGCTCAAGCGCCCGGGCGCCGCCCTGCAGTTGGCGGGAGCCATTAACGAGCAGTTCGCCCCCACCCTGGAGATCACCGTAAAAAACTGACCGCGCGCGCCGAGGCCATCGAGCGCAATCCCCTGGAGCAGGTGCTGGCGCTGCGGCGCTACTACCTGCCCCACGAAGAAGACGACCTCGACAGCCTGGCTCGCGCCATCTGGTTAGACAAACAGCACCGAGAGTCCAACGCCGCCGCCGTGGCCGAGGGCATTGCCAAAGCACTGAACGGGTAACGACTGATGGCCTGGATGGAAAAATTGATGATGCAGGTGGCCCTGGTTGACCAGGTCACCAAGCCCCTTGCCGGCATCAATGCCCAGATGGACAAGGTCAGCAAGGCGGGCCGCCAGGGCTGGAGCAACATGGCCATGGGGGCCACTACCCTGGCCGCCGGCGGGCTGGCGGTGCAGGCGGCCCTCGGCCCCGCCATCGAGATGGACCGGGCCCTCTCCGAGGTGGCCTCCCTCGATGTGCAAAAGGACGTACTCGGCGCGCTCGGCCGCGAAGCTCTCAAGCTGTCTGTGCAGTACGGCAACTCGGCCACCGAGATTGTCCGCGCCTCCTACGACATCCAATCCGCCATCGCCGGGTTGGAGGACAACGAGCTGCCCGCCTTCACTCGCGCCTCGACCGTCCTGGCCAAAGCCACCAAGGCCGACACCGCCACCATCACCAACTACATGGGCACCATGTACGGCATCTTCGAGCAGCAGGCCAAGAGGATGGGCAAGGCCAACTGGGTGGAGGATGTGGCAGGTAAGACGGCGCTGGCGGTACAGCTGTTCAAGACCACCGGCCAGGGCATGGCCGATGCCTTTGGGGCCATCGGTGCCAACGCCACGGCGGCCGGGGTGTCGATGGATGAGCAGTTCGCCGTGCTGGGCCAACTGCAGGCCACCATGGGCGGCGGCGAAGCCGGGACCAAGTTCAAGGCCTTCCTGGCCGGGGTGGGCAGTGCCCAGAAGGCGCTCGGCATGAAGTTCACCGACGCCGCGGGCAACATGCTGCCGGTGCTGACCATCCTCGACAAACTCAAGGCGCGCTATGGCGAGACCCTGAGCGTGGCCGAGGGGGACGAGCTCAAGAAGGCGTTTGGCTCGGATGAAGCGGTGGCCATGGTCAAACTCCTGATGACCAACACCAAGGCCCTTTCCACCAACATCAACGCCCTGGCCAACACCCATGGCATGGGCAAGGCCGAGCAGATGGCCGCCTCTATGACCGACCAGTGGGAGCGGGTAACCCAGGCCTGGTTCGCCATTCGGGCTGCCGCCTTCGGGGTGGTGCTGCCAGCCATCAACAAGGTGGTGGGGGTCTTTGCCGATGGCGCCGACACCGTGCTGCGCTGGACCCACCTATTCCCGAACCTCACCCGGGCGGTGAGTTATGCCCTGCTGGCCATCGTGGGCCTCGGCATGGTGACCGGTGCCTGGCTGCTGGTCGCTGGCGTGGCCAAGCTGGCCACCCTGGGGCTCGGCATTGCCTGGTCGCTCCTGATCGCCCCGCTCAACCTGCTCAAGGCCGGGCTGGTTGCCTTTCGCGCCATCCTGCTGGCCGTCAACATCATGATGGCTGCGAACCCGGCCGTGCTGCTGGCCTATGTGGTCGGCGGGCTGCTCGTCGGGGCTATTGGGCTGGCGATCTACTACTGGGACGACCTCAAGAAGACCCTGGCGGACTGGGGCGTGTTCGACGCCATCCAGAGCATGATCGACGGGGCCGCCGCCGGCTGGGCCAGCTTCATGCAGCTGCTCGGCAACCTGAGCCCCTTCCAGTTGCTGGGTCGGGCGGTGGATTGGCTGATCGAGAAGCTCAACCTGATCCCGGGGGTCAATATCGAGCTCGGCGGCATGCCGGACCTGCAACTGCCCGCACTCACCCCGCTGACCCTCCCTATCATGTCGGGGACGGTCACCGCCCCCATGGCGGCAGAGCAGCAACAGGCCTCGATCACCGCTCCCCTCGCCCGCTACCGCCAGCCGGAGCAAAGCAAGGTGCCGGCCGGCGGGTTGGGCCAGCAGTTGATCCAGGCCAACGCGGCCGCGAGCGCTGCCAACCAGAAACCCGCCAAGTCCCTGCACATCGGCGAGGTGCACATCACCAACCAGAACCCCATAACCCCGGAGCAACTGGCCGAAAACGCCTGGCTGGAGACCAAGTGATGAGCGAACCCAAGTACATCGACATCCTGGTGGTGAACGGTGCCTGGCAGCTCGATGCCGGCGGCCAGCCCCGCACTACCCAGGACCGGCACAGCATCGGTCAGGACATCAAGCACCGCATCATGGAATCCGGGCTCGCCCGCAAGCTCATCGGCGAGCGCAGCCCGACCCTGCGCAGCGACGTGATGACCGAGATTGAACTGCTGGTTGAAGACGACGAGCGGCTGGTGCCCGGCACCATCTTCATCAGCGAAGAGGCCCCCGACCGGGTGCTGGTCACCGCCCGCACCTATGAATTCGGCGAACTGGAGGTAACCCTGTGAACCTGCGCCCGACCGTGGACTTTATGGCCCTGCTGGCCGAGGCCGGCGTGCCGACCACCGAGGCGGCCATGGAGGCCGAGCTCAAAAAGGAAGTGGTGGCCGCTGGATCCCTCATCACCAACGACAGCGACGTGAGCCCGTTCTGGAGGCTGGTGCGCGGCGTGGTCATCACCCCGGCCCTCTGGCTTATCCGCACCCTGCTGGCGGGCCACGTGCTGCCCAACACCTTCGCGGCCACCGCCACCGATGCCTATCTCGACCTCAAGGCCTGGGATGTAGACCTCACCCGCAAACCCGCCCAGAAGACCCGGGGCCTGGTCAATTTCGTGAAAGCCAATCCAAGCGACGCCGTCACCATCCCGGCCGACATCTGGGTCACCACCGAGCGCATCAACGGCACCATCTATCGCCTGCGCCCCCTGCAGGCGGTGGTGAGCCCCGCCGGGGAAGCCGTCGCCCGGGTGGTGTGCGAGGCCGAACTCGCTGGCGCAGCCTGGAACCTGGCCCCGGGATATTACAACCTGCTGAGCGAACCGGTGACCGGCATCCTCTCGGCCCGCAACGATGACAAGGAGTGGATCACCACCCAGGGCAGCGACGTCGAGAGCAACGACGCGCTCGGCCTGCGCATCCAGAACCAGTTTTCGGCGGTGGGGCGCTACCACATCGACGCGATTTACCGATCCATGCTGGCGAGCGTCGCGGGGATCCGTGCCGATCACATCTTCTTCGAGCACGACGCCCCGCGGGGACCCGGTACCGCCAACGCTTACCTCCTGCTGGAGGTGGGGGCCACCCCGGCCAGCCTCATCAACCAGCTCAACGACTACGTGGGCCGCCAGGGCAACCATGGCCATGGGGATGATCTGTTCGTGATGAGCATCCCTGAAACCCAGCACAGCCTCACCCTGGCGCTCTGGCCGCAAGCCAACCTCAGCGACGAGCAAAAGGCCGCGCTCAAAGCCGGCGCCGAGAACCTGGTCAGGGCGGCGTTTCGCCAGTCGGCAGACTTCCCGGCCGTCACCCGCACCTGGCCACGCTCGCGCTTCTCGCTCTCCCAGCTTGCCCGCGAGCTGCACAGCCAGTTCCCGCAGCTCCAGAGCCTGCGCTTTGGCGAGAGTGACATCGTCGCAGGGCTGGCCATCCCACGATTGAAGACGCTGACGGTGACCCTGCATGACTGACCCGACCCCCCTTGAGCACGAGCGGCAGGCGCCAGTGCTACCCGATGCCAGCGCCCCCTGGTGGGAAGATGGCTACACCATCAGCCCGGCCCATGCCGAGCCGGGTTTCCTGGCCAAGGGCATCAACGCCTTCTGGCAACGGCTCAAGGGCTGGTTGCTGCTGCCGCTGGCCCAGCAAGACCCGCTGACTTGCTCGGAGTCCTTGCTGGCCCTGCTCGCCTGGGAGCGGGACATCACCCGTTTCAACGGCGAGCCGATTGAGCTCTTTCGCAAGCGGGTCAGGTTCGCCTTTGTGAACGCCCGGGACGCCGGCGAAGTGGCGGGCTTTAAGCGCATCTTCGAGCGCCTTGGCATCGGCTGGTGTGACATCCACGAACGCCAGGCCGGCACGCCCTGGGACGTCATCACCATCGAGGTGACCGACGGCGCCATCGCCAGCAACCAGCAGTTGATGGAAACCCTCATCCAACACTATGGCCGCACCTGCCGCCGCTACCGCTTCCAGGTGGTTTACCCGGTCACCGCCACCCTGCGCACCGGTCGCATCGACATGAACCAGCAGGTGTTCGGCGCATCACTCAAGAGGACCCCATGAGCCAGATCATTACCAACGCTTTCGCCAGCTACCTGCAGGCGAGCCTCGCCAACCAGACGCCGGTGGTGCTCGATGAGTTCGTGCTGGCCAACATCCCGGGCCTGGACCCGAACAAACCGATAAGCCCGGATCTTGGCTTGCCACCGGCGGGCCAGATTGTGCACCGCCACGCGGTGGACCAGCGCGGGCGCATCAACAACGACGCGGTGGCCTACACCATCGTGATGGACACCACGGTCGGCGATTTCAGCTTCAATGCCCTCTACCTCATCAACAAGGCCAGCGGCATGGTGGGGATGATTGTGCACAAGGGGCTGGAGACCAAACTCAAGACCAATGAGGCCACCGGCCAGACCGGCAACAGCCTGGTCAAGTCCATGCTGATGGAGTACGACCGAGCAAGCGAGGCCACCGCCACTCACGTGGACGCCAGTACCTGGCAGATTGACTATGCCGCCCGCCTGCGCGGGATGGACGACGACCTGCGCCTGCAGGCGCTGCAGTTCTTCGGACCGGCCACCTTCTACGGCGACGGCTTCAAGCTGGTGAACGAATCCGGCGTCTACAAGGTGCAGCCCGGGGTGGCCTATGTGGGTGGCCTGCGCGCCCAGCTCGACGAGGTCAGGAAAATCACCCCAGGTGCCAAGCCGGTGGGGCTTTGGCTCGACATCTACCGGGCGGGCTCCTTGCTCAATGCCTGGGTGAATCACTTCAACCTCACCATGAGCGTGCCAGCCCTTGCCGACTATGTGGACGGCAACGGCAATCAGCACCATGTAGCCAAGGTCGCCATCATCAACAGCGACGGCAGCGTCACCGACCTGCGCCGCAAGCGCACCATCGAGCTCTCCGGGGATGTGACTGGCAAGGGTATCCTGGAAGATGCCCAGGGAGTCACCATTGCGGTGGAGGTCAAGGACAACAGCCACGGCCATCTGATGGAGAACGTGTCCGGGTTAACGCAAGCGCTCGCCAGCAAGCTCGATGTCAGCGGCTACAAAGCCCGCCGCGACATGTTGAATAACAATGGGACGACATTTAACTATACGTCCAACAAAGACTTGGATAGCTGCTTGGCCGGTGACTTCGGGCTCTACGAGAAAAAGACCTGTCCAAATTCACCGCCGACTGCAAAACCCTATTTTTACTGTGAGACCAAGCGCATCTATGCGCACATTGCCATGCTCCAGATCGCCTGGCCTTACGACGGGGATGGCGTGCTGGCCATGCGTAACTACAGCATAAACTCCTCAAGCTGGAGCCCGTGGCGCGAGATCTTCGACACCGGACATCAGCCGACCATTCAGGAAGTCGAGGGCCTGCAGCAAGCGCTGAACGGTCTATCTCCCACTTCTCACTCGCACCCGGGTTCCTGGCTCAACCCCATCAACCTGGGAACCGAAGACCTCGACACCCTGAAAGAACCCAAGGTGTATGCCCAGCATGCCAACGCCAACACCTCCCCCGCACGCCATTACCCGGAAAACAGCGCGGGGGCACTCATCGTCAGCTACGGTGCTGGCCCCCAGCAGACCTACCTGGTCTACAACTCCAGCCGGGTCTGGCGCAGGGCGCAATACAGTACCGGAGACTGGACACCCTGGACCCGGGATTACAACACAGGCAACAAACCAACGCTGGCCGAGCTCGGTGCGGCTGCAGCGAGCCACTCGCACCCCTGGTCACAACTGACCGGGATCCCGGCCTATGCATCGCGCTGGCCCAGTTGGGGAGAAGTCACCGGCAAGCCCGGCACCATGCCGCCATCAGCCCACACCCACCCCGCGGCCCAGGGCAACGCCGACATTGTCGCGAGCAGCTACGGGCAGGTGGGCACCTATGTGTTGGCGTCCAACGTCTCCGGTGCGACCAAGGGGATCGGCGCCACGGTGTCTGGGTCCAGCCTGGTCCCCGCCTCGGCAGGGGAACGGCACCAGGATGGCGCCAGCCTGGCAGGTACCTGGAAATGCCTCGGTTACTCAGTTGGCTCTGGTGGCCCCTTCGATACCCGCATCACGCTCTGGATAAGGATTGCCTGATGGAAATCATCACCGCCAAAAACGTCATAGCCTACACCAACCAACCGGACGCCCTGGACATGGAGGTGGCCTTTGCTCACCTGCCCGGCCAATTCGTCACCTTTACCGCCCGCAAGGACGACTCGGCCGAACATGGGCGCGAGCTCTATGTGCGCGCCATGTTCGGCGAGTTCGGCGAGATCCGCACGCTGGCCCAGCCCGAATACCTCCCGAGCGAAGCCGAGCAGCAGCGCAAACTCGATACCCTGCAGGCCGAGGCCACCCTGCACCTCGCGCCCCTGCAGGACGCCAAAGAGCTGAAGCTGGCCACCCCGCAAGAGCTCGACAAACTGGAAGCCCTGCAACGCTATCGCATCGCCCTGATGCGCCTGCCGCAAAGCGAGGGTTGGCCAACTTCGGTCACCTGGCCGGAGATGCCCCAATGAGTTGGGCCCAGGGGGCGCTGCGCTGGCCCGCGAGCGCTGACACCCTGCACACCAGCTCCCGGGAGGTACTGGGGCAGCTTCCGGCGAGCCAGGCGAGCGCCATGGGCCGACTGCAGGGACTGGCCGCGCGGGCTCAATATCGGCGCCACCCACTTAGCGAGGCGGCAGGGGGCTGGGCCACTTTGCGGGCCGAGCTCGACCGGTTGCTGGTGAATGGCCACTGCCTCACCGTCACTCCCTACCAACACGGGGTGGGTCAACTGCAGGGCAACCAGCACCATCTGTCTGCCCCCAACGCGGTGGCGGCCCTGGCCGCCAAGCTGCAGGATGGCGCCGATCCACGCCTGCCCAGCGGGCAGCAGCATGCCCTCGCCTGGCTGGTGACCGGCAACAGCGCCGAGGACCTGGCCCGGCAGTTGGCGCTCCTATGCGCCCTGCTGCCATTGCCGGAGTGGTGCGCCACCTTGCGCCGCCTCACGGCCAGCAACGACACCATGCACCAGCCAAGCGCCGCCAGGGTGCCGCGCTGGCGCGCCGGGGAGCCCCTTTGCTGGGCGCCGTTGCGCCCTGCCCGGGCAGCCCTTGGCGCTGAGCTGGCCCAACTGGAGAGCCTCGCCCGGGATAACCAGAGCCCCATCGACAGGCTGCAGGCGTTGGCGAACCGTCGCGCCGCCCGCCTCGATGCGCTGGCCACCGCCCTGGCCGAGCTGGGCAAGCTGTCCGGCACGCTCTGGCACTGGCAAGGCCAAGGGGATGCGGCGAGCCTCGCCACCCAACTCGGGCAGAGCACGCCCCCCGACCACAGCATGAGCATGACGGTCGGTGCCCTGCTGCTTTCCCCCTCCCCGCTCACCTTCTGGCAGGAGTTGACCCCATGAGCCAAGCCATGCTGACCCTGGATGGCGAACCCATCATCATGAAGTCGATGCGGGTGTCCGCATCGATGCAGTTTCAGGACAAGGACCAGAGCGGCCAGACCAGCTCGACCAGCAGCGCCGAGCAGGGCGCCAAGGGCAAGGAGCTCGATGTTTCGGGTCTTATCCCGTTCAAAGAAGAGCGCATGCTGAGCCGGCTGTTTGAGTTGGCCGACGCCAAGGGCAACGGCGGAAAGCGCCACATCTACCGGGTCGGCTCTCTCCTGGCCAAGTCGGTTAAGGTGCGCCAGGCGAGGTTCGCCGGGCGCATCACCGCCAGCGAACAGGAGGGGCTGCTGGCCTGGCAGGTGCAGTTCACCTTGAAGGAGTTCAACTCGGTGCCGGAGAAGCGCGAACAGCGCTTGCCCAAGCAAGTCCCGACCGTGGGCCAGGGTACCGCCAACACCAGCGCCGCCAAGCCCGGCGGCAAAGAAACTGAGAACGAGTCGCAAAGCCTCAGCAGCTTTGAGCGCTACGTGCTCCAACCGATGGATGACATACTGGCATGAAACTGACGACCTCACTGACCCTTGCCGGCCAACCGGTGCACCTCATCGACCATGACCTGGTGCTGGATCTCAACGCCGGCGGCCGCGCCGCCCTCACCATCGAGGGCACCGCCAGCAAGGGGCAGACCTTCACCCTGGACACCGGCTATAACGGCGACCTGCGCCGCTGGTTCACGGGCTACGTGTACGATGTGCACCCCGCCGCCAACGGTGCCAGCAAGCTGCTGTGTCGGGAGCTCGCCGGTGCCCTGGGATCCCGCCTCCCCGTCAGCCAGCAGCATGCCACCCTGCGCGGCCTGCTGGCCTGGCTGACCGACCGCTGCGGGCTCACCTTCCTGCTGCCCCAGGGGGCGGGCTATACCGACCGACCGATCCCGAACTTCACCAGCGCCGGCACCGGCTATCAGTTGCTCGATAACGCCGGGCGCGCATTCGAGGTACCGGACTTTGTCTGGTACCAGCAACCGGATGGCGCCATCTACGTGGGGAGCCACGCCCATAGCCGCTGGCATGGCAAGGAGGTGACGCTCGATCCCGCCTGGTCAGGGCGCCAGGCGGGTGACACCCTCACTCTGTCGCCGGTGCCGGCCATCCGGCCCGGGGCCATCATCAACGGCAAGCGGGTGATGCGGGTGCGCCTCAAGGGAGACGAGATGACCCTGTCCACGGCGACACCCGGCAAACCGGTGAAGTCGCCGGAGCGGCGCAAGATAGAGGGCGAGTTCCCGGAGCTGGCGGACAAGATGCACCTGCCCAAGTTCGGGCGGGTCGAGGCGGTGAGCGATCAGGCCACTGCTGGCCAGCTCAATGATCCCTTTCGCCCGCGCTACGCGGTGGATGTGCAACTGCTGGGCGAGGATGGCCAGCCCGACAAGGCGACCCCGCTGTATCGGGCGGTGCCGTTGTCGGTGCTGTTCGGCGGGCAGGAGCAGGGCCTGCTGCAGTTCCCCATCGAGGGGACCCTGGTTGAGCTGGGGTTTGCCTTCGGTCGCGCAGACCGGCCCTTTATCCGCACCGTGCTCGGCAGCGGCTGGGCCTTGCCCGACATCACCCCGGGTGAGCAACTGCAGCAGCAACGGGCCGAGGTATTCAGTCGCACCGATACCGTGGGGAACCTCATCCGCCACACCGACCGTCGCCTGCACGACCAGGCCCTGCAGATGCACCACCAGAGTGACGACTACCTGGGGGACCATGGCCAGCATCGGCTGCAGGTGACGCAGCACAGCGTCGAGGAGGTGGGCGGGTTCAAGCTCATCGAGACGCTGGGGGCCATCGAGCTGCTGGCCGGCGACGATCTCACCCTGGGGTGCCTCGGCAATCTAAGCCAGACCACGGCCGGGGATCTGGTCGAGGTGGTAGGACAACTGCGCCGGGCTGTCGCCGGCGAACTTCAGCACCTGGAAGCGCCCCGCTCCTGGGTGGGGACAGATAACGTGAACATCTTCCGGCTACTGCTGCAACTGATGAACGTGGTGGAGCAGCTGGCCGCCGCCACGGCTGGCCACACCCACGGCAGCGGACCCGCACCAGGGAACAGCGCGGCCATGATGGAACACGGCCAACAAGCCAAGCAACTGGCTGGACAGCTATCCCCTATCATTGAATAGCCAGTTTCTCTGAAAACAGTCTGGAGACGGCTATGACTGAAAATGCAAGAGAGCGTCTGAAGATGCTCATTACCCTGAGTGGAATGCCACGAGAGGAATTCGAGCATGATGGCGTGCTTGAGGAATTGGTAGAAGACTCCACCCTCTTTGGTTCTGATCACAACGAAGTCTTGTGTGTGCTGGATGCCTGGAGCGGTTCACCCAGAAGAAAGCTACTGCTTGAATTCCTCTTCGATGAATAGCATGTGAAGAAGGCCCCACATAGTGGGGCCTTCTTCTATCTGCCTGACAGCGCCTGAGCATGGCCAGGGAAGTGTGCCGCATGAAGAGACACCGTCGGGCAGCGCTGCATCATACGTGAAGCCTATGCACGCTCACAGCCCCCCTGGCACACCACGGAATAGCCCACGGCGGCGTCTGCGCCACGGAATCCGCGCTCATCCGCTCCCGCCTGCGGGGTTCTTCAAGAAAAATTTTTGCAAAAGTGGATTACCGCAAAACCACAGGCCCAGGCCGCGCCCCATCAAGGATCCGCAGGGCGTTGAGGATCTGCAAAGAAGGATCTTTTTTGCGGGGTTTTACAGTTTGGTGGGACTCTGGATAGCTGCGCTGGAAATGTAACCCATTGAATATATTGAGAGAGGTGTACTTTCCGTGGGGATTCGAACGATGGAGAGGGATCTCGCTTGTTGCGGAAGAATAGCGAGAAGGCCTTTTTTTTCAGTTAGTTAAGTGTCTGCGACCATGCTACGAAAACTGACGTTTTGAAAAAGCATAGAGCCATAATGGTTAACCGAGATAGTCATAGCAGATGGGCTTTATCTGGCGTTCTGCGTACTCAGGATCAGAAAAGGCCCACCCTATGGGCCTCTTCATTCCATATCAGTGAGCAGCAAGCTCTCTGTAGAGATCTGGCTTTTCCTGCATAAGCGTCAAAACCTTCGCTGCCAATCCAGTCGGGTTGCGTCGCCGGGTTTCCCAGCTTTTGACCGTATCCACACTCGTCCCCAGAGCTTGGGCAAACTCCTGTTGCGATACCTTGAGGGCCAGGCGGATGGCCTTGACGTCTGCGACTTCGTATTTGGTCCGTGCAGCAGGCTCTACGCGGCCCTGCTTGATCTCGACAGCCTCTTCCAGGGAAGCCTTCAGTTCGTCAAACATGTTCATATCAAACCTCCCCTTTCAGTAACGTGGTCAATTTCTTCAGCTCTGCCTTTTCTGCCGCAGTGAGGCTCTCTTTCTCACTCTTCGCATACACCAGTACCAGGTAAATCGTCTCTACAGTTGCCAAGAAGTAGATCACCCTGGCACTGCCGCTTTTCCCTTGCTGGCCTGTTGCCATGCGAACTTTTCGCAAGCCACCAGTACCTTGGATCAAGTCGCCTTTCTCTGGCTGGGCAATCAGTTCGACTTGCAGTGCTCTGAGCTCATCATCTGTCGCTAAGACTTTTATCTGTCTGGTGAAGATAGACGTCTCAATAAATTCAATCGCGTGACTCACGCATCACTCACTCTGAGCATTCATCATGGTGTACATAGTACACACCACGCGACAGCGAGGCAACATGGCTATTCTGGCTGTGCCCTACCCCTGCAGCTAGTACGCCCACCAGGTTCTCAGGCTAGGATGACATCGAGCAAAATAAATGGGGCAATATGTGGACATTAAAAACAAAAAAGCCATATAAAACAGCTAGTTACAGATGCAAAAAAGGAGGCCTGAGCCTCCTTTATTTTTATAACAGAGCTGGATTAGACCAGAGCTGCTTTAGCTTTTTCAACCAGGGCGGTGAAAGCCAGCTTGTCGTGAACGGCGATATCGGACAGGATCTTGCGATCGATCTCGATGGAAGCCTTCTTCAGACCGTCGATCAGACGGCTGTAGGACAGGCCGTTCTGACGGGCTGCAGCGTTGATACGCGCAATCCACAGTTGACGGAACTGACGCTTCTTCTGGCGACGGTCACGGTAGGCATACTGACCAGCTTTGGTTACCGCTTGTACCGCTACGCGGTAGACACGGGAACGGGCGCCGTAGTAACCCTTGGCGGCTTTCATTACTTTCTTGTGACGAGCGCGAGCGGTCACACCACGTTTAACTCTTGGCATTTTTCACATCCCCCCTTATGCGTACGGCAGACAAGCGACAACACGTTTGTGGTCGGCAGCGGAAACAAAGAACTTCGGTCCCAGCTGACGCTTACGCTTGCTGCTCTTCTTGGTCAGGATGTGACGCAGGTGGTTGTGCTTGCACTTGAAGCGACCTGAGCCAGTCTTCTTGAAGCGCTTTGCGGCGCCCCGGTTGGTTTTCATCTTCGGCATTTCATACTCCGCATTGTGAGTGACAACAAAATCGCAAGGCGAACCGACTCATGGGGCCAGCCCCATGAGTCAATTTCTTGTGGGCCTTAAGATTTCTTCTTGGGTGCGAGGACCATCACAGCTTGACGGCCTTCGACTTTCGGGAACGATTCGACTACGGCCAGCTCTTCCAGATCGTTCTTGACGCGCTCGAGAACCTTGATACCAAGATCCTGGTGGGCCATTTCACGACCACGGAAGCGCAGGGTGACCTTTGCCTTGTCCCCGTCTTCCAGAAAGCGAACCAGGTTGCGTAGTTTTACCTGATAGTCGCCTTCGTCGGTGCCAGGACGGAATTTGATTTCCTTGACCTGGACGACTTTCTGCTTTTTCTTCTGTTCTTTGGTGGTCTTGCTCTTTTCGTAGAGGAATTTGCCGTAATCCATGATCCGGCAAACGGGCGGCTCAGCGTTCGGACTGATCTCGACCAGATCCACTCCAGCCTCAAGGGCCAAGTTCAGCGCATCCTGAATGGAGGTGATGCCAATGGCTTCACCATCCAGACCAGTCAGACGAACTTCTTTCAGACGGATCTCTTCATTGATCCGGTGAGCGCGGGCTTGCGGTTGCTTGCCCAGTTTTTTTCCGCCTTTTATAGCTTATTCCTCCACTTTCTTTTGTCCGCGGGTCTGAACTTCCTGGGTCAACAGAGCAATCAGCTCTTCAACAGGATAAGAGCCCAGGTCAGCCCCTTTACGAGTACGCACTGCAATCTTGCCGGCTTCTACTTCTTTGTCGCCGCAGACCAGCATGAAGGGTACTCGCTTCAAAGTATGCTCGCGGATTTTAAAGCCAATCTTCTCATTTCTCAAGTCCGCTTTTGCGCGAAGGCCCGCATCATTCAATGCCTTGGCAACTTTCACAGCATAATCGGCCTGGTTATCCGTGATATTCATGACCACGGCCTGGGTCGGAGCCAGCCAGGTCGGGAACAGACCGGCGTACTCTTCCGTCAGGATCCCGATGAAGCGCTCCAGCGAGCCCAGAATGGCGCGGTGGATCATCACGGGGATGTGGCGCTCGTTGTCTTCGCCCACATAGGTGGCGCCAAGACGGCCCGGCAGGGCAAAGTCGAGCTGCACGGTACCACACTGCCAGGCACGATCAAGGCAATCGTGCAGGGTGAACTCGATCTTGGGACCGTAGAAAGCCCCCTCGCCCGGTTGCAGGTCGTACTTCAGGCCGTTGAGTTCCAGCGCCTCGGCCAGCGCGGCCTCGGCACGATCCCAGGCTTCATCAGAGCCGATACGCTGCTCCGGACGGGTCGAGAGCTTGACCACGATGTTTTCGAAACCGAAGGTACCGTAGACGTCATAGACCATGCGGATGCACGCAGACACCTCTTCCATGATCTGCTCTTCGGTACAGAAGATGTGGGCGTCATCCTGGGTGAAACCCCGTACCCGCATCAGGCCGTGCAGGGAGCCTGACGGCTCGTTGCGGTGGCAGGAGCCGAACTCGGCCATGCGCAACGGCAGATCGCGGTAGGATTTCAGACCCTGGTTGAAAATCTGCACGTGACCCGGGCAGTTCATCGGCTTGATGGCGTACTCGCGGTTTTCGGACTGGGTGGTGAACATGGCCTGGGCGTATTTCTCCCAGTGACCTGAACGCTCCCACAGCACGCGATCCATCATGAAAGGGCCTTTCACTTCCTGATAGTCGTACTCTTTGAGCTTGCCACGGATGAAGGTTTCCAGCTCGCGGAAAATGGTCCAACCATCGTTGTGCCAGAACACCATGCCCGGCGCTTCTTCCTGCATGTGGTACAGGTCGAGCTGCTTGCCGATCTTGCGGTGGTCGCGCTTGGCGGCCTCTTCCAGACGCTGCAAATAGGCCTTGAGCTGCTTCTTGTCGGCCCAGGCGGTGCCGTAGATGCGCTGCAGCATCTTGTTGTTGGAGTCGCCGCGCCAGTAGGCGCCGGACATCTTCTGCAACTTGAAGTGGTGGCAATGACGCATGTTGGGCACGTGCGGGCCGCGACACATGTCGATGTACTCTTCGTGATGATACAGACCGGGCTGGTCATCACGGGCAATGTTCTGATCCAGGATCTCGACCTTGTAGGTCTCGCCACGGGCTTCGAACACGTCGCGCGCTTCCTGCCAGGAGACCTTCTTCTTGATGACGTCGTAATCCTTGGCGGCCAGCGCCAGCATGCGCTCTTCCAGGGCAGCCAGATCTTCGTCGGTCAGGGTGCGGTCGAGATCGATGTCGTAGTAGAAACCGTTGTCGATGACGGGACCGATGGCCATCTTGGTCTGGGGCCAGAGTTGCTTGATGGCATGACCCAGCAGGTGAGCACAGGAGTGGCGCAGAATGTCCAGACCTTCTTCGTCTTTGGCGGTGATGATGGCCAAGGAGGCATCGGCTTCGATCAGCTCGCAGGCATCCACCAGTTCACCGTTTACCCGACCGGCAATACACGCCTTGGCAAGACCGGGACCGATGTCCGCGGCCACATCCATGACGGAAACGGCGTGGGCAAATTGACGTTGGCTGCCGTCAGGCAGAGTAATGATTGGCATTAGGTGTTTCCTTATACAGTGGTGACCCCTACCAAAGGCCACATGCAGGTTGGAGAAACCCTTTCATGTCCAGCTGTTCACTCCCGAGTTTCACCGTTCACAATACGGTTGGTACACGGCAGTGGCACACCATATGGCGTGTGCAAGGCCATCCATTGAGAGGTACAGCGGGGGATTGTATCAGACGCGACAACCCAGACAAGCTGTCTTGGCGATTTTGCATACCGCCTAAGCGCGGGTGTCAATCTGTCGTACTTGCGAGGGCGCCCTTCTGCTGCCATACCCTGTACCAGATTGAAGCGTCAGCCAAAGCAAGGAGAGCATGATGTACACCTACGACATTTCATTTCCGGAGCATGCAGAAAAGCTGGTTCATCCGGATCACCTTCTCACGACTCACTGTCCCGTCCATATCGGTGAGCTGGTGATCCTGGGTGATGGCAGCAAGCGGGAGGTATGCAGCATCGTCCACAGTGCCGAGCGCAGTACCCTCTATGTCACCGACGTGACGCCCGGCAAAGTCACCGCCAGCCGTTGATCCCTAACCGGCGTTCAGAAAAGAGTGGCCATTGAAATCGAAGGCGCTGCGCCCCTCCTCGGCCAGCGCCATCTCCTGCAACACCTGGAGTGCCATCTTGTTGCCCTTTTGCGAGGCCTGATAGAGCCACTGCTTCGCCTCGGCCAGTTCAACCCGCCCGTTGACCCCCATCAGGTGCAGGATGCCCACCTTCAGCATGGCGGGCACATCACCGTTCCTGGCTGCCAGCTCCATCCAGCGAAACGCCTCGTGCAGATCCCGCTTCACCCCGGCCCCGCGCAGATAGACCTCTCCCAGCCGATACTGGCCGAAAGCGTCCCCCGCCTGCGCAGCCTGACGATAGAGTCGGATGGCGCGATCCATATCCTGCTCGCTCCCCTGCCCCACTTCATGGCTCCAACCCATCAGCGCCTGTGCCCGTGGCTGGCCCTGCTCCGCCAGGGGCGACCAGATCCGGGTCGCCTCATCAAAGTGCCCTGTCCGCCAGGCGCGGTTGGCCGCCGCCAGCTCCTGATCGGTGGAGAGCGGGATCAGACGCCAGATGACCAGCGCAATGAGGGCGATGAAGAGCCAGCGGGCAGTAGTAGGTTGCATGACATTTTCCGTGATCTGGTTCGCATTTCGTCTATGTAAACGAAATGTAGCAACAGATCAAGCAGGAGATCACCCGGGTTCACCCTCTTTCATGGGGTCGCTCTTTGCGAACTTGCAGTTTGACGGGCGACACAGCAAAATAACTGTATATATAAACAGTGCATTGGTGATGTGATGGCAGGACGAGGCGCGAACCACAATGTCGAGCACCGCTTCAGCGGCCCGCAAATCGAAACCGTTGACGACGGCTCGAGTCAGAGCGACTGGGACGCGGCATTTGCCGCCAGCGCTCCCCGCACCGAGGTGACGGAGATCAGCGCCCGCAGCATCATCAGCTACAACGATTCGCCGGATCTTCCCTTCGGTCGCTCCATCAATCCCTATCAGGGGTGCGAGCATGGCTGCATCTACTGCTATGCCAGACCCAGCCACGCCTACCTTGAGCTCTCCCCCGGGCTGGATTTCGAGAGCAAGCTGTTTGCCAAAATCAATGCTGCCGAGCTGCTGCGACGGGAGTTTGCCAAGCCAGCCTATCAGCCGCAAACCATCGTGCTGGGGGCCAATACCGATCCCTATCAACCCATCGAGCACCACTATCGCCTGACTCGCGAACTCCTGACGGTGATGCTGACTCATCGCCATCCGGTAGGGCTCATCACCAAGAGCGCCATGATCCTGCGCGACCTCGATCTGCTGACCGAGCTGGCCCGGGAAGGGTTATGCCAGGTGATGGTGTCGGTCACCACCCTCAATGAGACGCTGAGGCGACAGCTGGAGCCCAGGGCCAGCACGGGGGTTGGGCGGATCAAGGTGATCGAACGACTGGCCAAGGCCGGTGTGCCGGTCGGCGTGCTCGCCGCCCCCATGATCCCCAGGCTCAACGAGCCGGAACTGGAACAGATCATCAAGGCCGCCGTCGACGCCGGGGCGGGCTGTGCGGATTACATCTTGCTGCGATTGCCCCACGAGCTCACCACCCTCTTTTGCGACTGGCTCGATACGCACTATCCCGGCCAGAAAGAGGCGATCCTCAACCAGCTGCGGGCAAGCCGGGGTGGCGCACTCAACAGCGCCACCTTTGGCAGCCGCATGCGAGGTGAAGGACAGTTTGCCGACCTGCTCGCCCAGCGCTTTCGCCTGATCAGCAGGCGGCTGCAACTGGGCAAGCGCCATGTAGCACTCAATACAGCCGCCTTCATCCGCCCGGGCGAGCAGTTGCGTCTGTTCTGAGCACCGTCAGCCCCGTGGTCTCGGCGGGCAGCTCCCCGCTGGGTGGCGCTGTGCAATCAGCTCCGCAGGCAGGCGGGATGGCTCGTGCGCCACCTCCTCCTCATCCACCCTAAGGTGCACCTTCTCCTGCCCTCCCCACATCCGGCTCCACCAGATCTCCCACATTACCCAGCTCGTCATAACAGTGCTCCTGGCAAGCGATGCCTGCCTCTGTGGTGGCCTCATTCAACGCAGGCAGCATGGCTGGCCGTCATGACAGGGCCATGACAGTCGAGTGAAGGAATCGTGTTGATGCGATGGG
This sequence comes from Aeromonas sp. WP2-W18-CRE-05, assembly GCF_014168615.1. Taxonomy (NCBI): domain Bacteria; kingdom Pseudomonadati; phylum Pseudomonadota; class Gammaproteobacteria; order Aeromonadales; family Aeromonadaceae; genus Aeromonas; species Aeromonas sp. WP2-W18-CRE-05. The sequence continues at coordinate 2,669,643 of NZ_AP021917.1, forward strand.
ACCAACCCTGCATATCAGGAAGATGACGCCGTGGCAGGCAGGGCTGCATGCACGGCAGACGGAGCCTCGCAGCAGAAAAGAGGGCGCCAGGGCAAGCACAGGGACGGGGAGAGCCTGCGGTGAGGCAGACAAAAAAAGAGCGACCATCAAGGTCGCTCTTTTGCACCGGACAAAGGGGGACGATTACTCGTCGCCCGCCTCCCCGGTATCGACGGCGCCAGCGTCCGCTGCGGTGTCGGTGCCTTCAGACACCTCCCCTTCAACAGCCAGGGCCTCGGTTTCCTCTTCGTCGCTCTCGGCAACGCGCTGCAGGCCGACCACGGTCTCGTCTTCACCGGTACGGATCAGACGCACACCACCGGTGTTGCGGCCGATGACGCTCACCTCGGACACCCGGGTACGAACCAGAGTACCGCCGTTGGTGATCAGCATGATCTGGTCGGTATCTTCGACCTGGATCGCATCGATTACCTTGCCGTTGCGCTCATCCACCTTGATGGAGATGACGCCCTGGGTACCACGGCTCTTGGTCGGGTACTCGTCCAGCGCGGTACGCTTGCCGTAACCGTTCTCGGTGGCGGTGAGGATGGCACCATCGCCACGGGGCACGATGAGGGAGACCACCTTGTCACCGCCGCCCAGCTTGATGCCGCGCACGCCAGCAGCGGTACGACCCATGGGACGTACGCCCTTGAAGGTGCCCTTGCTTTCGGTGCCTTCGCCGTTGTCACTGCCATCATCATCGTTGCCGGCGTCGTCGTCGGTGTCGACTTCGTCAGTGGCATCGGCATCGGCGCGACCGCTGCCTTCCGCGAAGCGAACCACCTTGCCCGCATCGGAGAACAGCATGATCTCGTTGCTGCCATCGGTGATGTCCACCCCGATCAGCTCATCACCCTCTTTGAGGTTGATGGCACGGATACCGGAGGAGAGCGGACGGCTGAAGTCAGACAGGCTGGTCTTCTTCACGGTGCCGTTGGCGGTAGCGAAGAAGACATACTTGTCGGCGTCATATTCTTTCACCGGCAGGATGGCGGTGATGCGCTCACCCTCATCCAGCGGCAGCAGGTTGATGATCGGACGACCGCGGGCGCCACGGGACGCTTCCGGCAGCTGATACACCTTGAGCCAGTAGACCTTGCCACGGGTGGAGAAGCACAGAATGGTGTCGTGGGTGTTGGCCACCAGCAGACGCTCCACAAAGTCCTCTTCCTTGATCCGGGTGGCCGACTTGCCACGACCACCGCGGCGTTGGGCCTCGTAGTCCGAGAGCGGCTGATACTTCACATAGCCCTGGTGAGACAAGGTAACGACCACGTCTTCCGGGGTGATCAGATCTTCGATGTTGATCTCGGCACTGGACATGCTGATCTCGGTGCGACGCTCGTCGCCGTACTGCTCGCGCACGGCCAGCAGCTCGTCACGGATCACTTCCATCAGGCGTTCCGGGCTTGCCAGGATGTGCAGCAGCTCGGCGATGAGATCCAGCAGAGATTGATACTCTTCCAGGATCTTCTCGTGCTCGAGGCCGGTCAGCTTGTGCAGACGCAGGTCAAGGATGGCCTGGGCCTGGATCTCGGTCAGGAAGTACTGCCCTTCACGGATGCCGAACTCCGGCTCCAGCCACTCGGGGCGAGCCGCGTCGTCGCCCGCTTTTTCCAGCATGGCGGCCACGTTGCCGAGCTCCCAGCCCTTGGCTACCAGGGCGGCTTTCGCATCCGCCGGGGTCGCACTGTGGCGAATGAGCTCGATGATGGGGTCGATGTTGGCCAATGCCACCGCCAACCCTTCCAGGATGTGCGCCCGATCCCGCGCCTTGCGCAGCTCGAACACGGTCCGGCGAGTCACCACTTCACGGCGGTGCAGCAGGAAGGCGTCCAGGATCTCTTTGAGGTTCATCACCTTGGGCTGGTTGTTGTCCAGCGCCACCATGTTGATGCCGAACGTGGTCTGCATCTGGGTGTGCTTGTAGAGATTGTTCAGCACAATCTCGCCGGACTCGCCGCGCTTGATCTCGATGACGATGCGCATGCCGTCCTTGTCGGACTCATCGCGCAGGGCGCTGATGCCCTCGATCTTCTTCTCTTTGACCAGCTCGGCGATCTTCTCGATCAGGCGAGCCTTGTTCACCTGATAGGGGATCTCGTGGACGATGATGGTCTCGCGACTGGTCTTCTCGTCCACCTCCACCTCGGCCTTGGCCCGCACATAGACGGAGCCGCGACCGGTACGGTACGCCTGCACGATGCCGGAACGGCCGTTGATGATGCCGCCGGTGGGGAAATCCGGGCCGGTGACATGGGTCATCAGCTCGTCAATGGTGAGGTCGCCGTTTTCGATCAGCGCCAGGCAACCGTTGACAATCTCGGTGAGGTTGTGAGGCGGGATGTTGGTCGCCATGCCCACCGCGATACCGGAGGAGCCGTTGACCAGCAAGGTGGGGACCTTGGTGGGCATGACAGCCGGGATCATCTCGGTGCCGTCGTAGTTCGGCACCCAGTCCACGGTCTCTTTGTCCAGATCGGCCAGCAGCTCGTGGGAGATGCGCGCCATCCGCACTTCGGTGTAACGCATGGCCGCGGCGTTGTCGCCGTCCACCGAACCGAAGTTGCCCTGACCGTCGACCAGCATGTAGCGCATGGAGAAATCCTGCGCCATCCGGACGATGGTGTCATACACGGCGCGGTCGCCATGCGGGTGATATTTACCGATTACGTCACCGACCACACGGGCCGATTTTTTATAGGGCTTGTTCCAGTCGTTCCCCAGCTCGTTCATTGCATACAGAACGCGGCGGTGAACCGGTTTCAAGCCATCACGCACATCCGGCAGAGCTCGTCCTACGATCACGCTCATGGCGTAATCCAGATAGGAACTCTTGAGCTCTTCTTCGATGTTGACCGGCGTGATCTCTCTGGCCAGATCGCTCATAGAAAGCCTTAATCCCTAATTAGTTGTTCTTTGGCTTAAACAGCGCGACATGGTAACACACTGAGCCAAATACATTAAGCCACAAATCCGATGAGCACATCGGGCTGGTGCGACGAGGTCGGTCCGTTATAATGCGCGCCAGGACAATAGATTGCGCGCGCCCAGCCCGCTGCGCGCCTTGCCACAGGATCATCAAAACATGAATAGTGATGCCAATGTCGATCTGACAGAAATCGCCAAATTTGAAGCCATCGCCTCCCGCTGGTGGGACATGGAGGGCGAATTCAGGCCACTGCATCAAATCAACCCGGTGCGCCTTGACTGGATCACCGACAAGAGCGGCGGCCTGTTTGGCAAGCGCGTGCTCGACATCGGCTGCGGTGGCGGCATCCTCTCCGAGAGCATGGCCCGCCGGGGGGCCCGGGTCACCGGCATCGACATGGGCAAGGAGCCCCTCGGGGTCGCCCGCCTGCACGCGCTGGAACAAGGTGTGGAGCTCGAGTACCGCCAGATCACCGCCGAAGCCCACGCCGATGAAGCGCCGGGCCAGTATGACGTGGTCACCTGCATGGAGATGCTGGAGCACGTGCCGGACCCGGCCTCGGTGCTGCGCGCCATCGCCACCCTGGTACGGCCGGGGGGCAAGGTGTTCGTCTCCACCATCAACCGCAACCCCAAAGCCTATCTGATGATGATCCTCGGCGCCGAGTACCTATTGAAGATGGTCCCCAAGGGCACTCACGATCACAAGAAGTTCATCACCCCCGCCGAACTCTGTCGCATGGGGGAAGCCTCGGGCCTCCTGGTGCGGGACATGAGCGGCGTTCACTACGCCCCGCTCTCCAACAGCTTCAAGCTCGGCAAGAATGTCGACGTCAACTACATGGTGGCGTTCGAGCGCCCGGAGCAAGGCTGATGAGCACACCTCACCCGATGCCCCTTGGCTGCGTGCTGTTTGATCTGGACGGCACCCTGCTCGACACCGCCCCAGACCTTGGCGCCGCCGTCAACCATGTGCTGATAAGCGAAGGCTTTGCCCCGCTCTCTGACGACATCATCCGTCAGACCACCTCCCACGGGGCCCTCGGGCTGCTCAGGGCCGGTCTTGGGGACGAGCTGCTCGAGGAGCTGGGGGCTACCCGCCTTCGCACCGCCCTGCTCGACTACTACGCCGCCAACCTCTGCGTCGGCACCCGCCCCTATGAAGGCATGGTGGATCTCATCGAGTGGCTCGACGAGAAAAAGCTGCCCTGGGGCATTGTCACCAACAAGCCGGGCTTTCTCACCGAACCGCTCCTGGCAGCCCTGCCCGAACTCGCCAGTTGCGGCGTGACGGTGAGCGCCGACACCTTGCCGGTGCGCAAGCCCGACCCCGCCCCCATGTTCTTTGCCTGCGAGCGGCTCGGCATCGCGGCGAGCCAGTGTCTCTATGTGGGGGATCACGTGCGCGACATTGAGGCTGGCCGCAATGCCGGCATGCGTACCGCGGTGGCTGGCTGGGGTTATCTCAATGATGACGAGGATCCGGCCCTCTGGGGCGCCGATCTTCACTTTGATACCGTGCAGGCCCTGCACCACTGGCTGCGTTACGAGCTGAGCTGACACGTTCATTGCCCATGACCGACAAGGCATCCGGATAGAGGTGGATCTGCGGGGCAACTTTGATGTTGTCCCGATGGCAGTGTGGGCATCTGCCCCGACGCGCAGCTCCCCCGCAGCACACCAGAGGGATCCCGGACAATCCCTCTTTTTACAGGCTTGGCAACCCCCCGAACGGCGTAACAGGACACCTTTTGACCCTGACTGCACAAGGGATGAGCAGGCCGGATTTGCTAGTAAAAACACCCTGCTTTCGCAAGCAAAAAAAGTTATTTTAATTTTCCATCTTCGATCGCCGGACTTGCATTTGACGGATCGGACGGATGAAAACCCGTTCGCTGTGAGCGTCCACTAACTCCCGTCCCGACACCCACAATTTATCCACAGCTAATGCGTTATCCACAGATTGCATTACCGCATCGACCTCACTATCTTGTAGTTCGCATTAAAAATAACACTACATCTTGTGATTCATCGCACAATCCCTGCCCAGTTTCCCTCGACAGACGGAGCCGGGTTGCGCCATTGTGCGATGGCTTTTCGGGAATCAACCGATACCGGCAGGTATCAATGAAAGGGGTCATCAGCCAATGAACTTGTTTGTGACGAAGCGTAACGGACACAAAGAACCCATCGATCTGGATAAAATTCACCGTGTGCTCGACTGGGCTGCCGAGAAGCTCGACAACGTGTCGGTCTCCCAGGTGGAGCTCAAGTCCCACATCCAGTTCTATGACGGTATCCGTACCGCCGACATCCACGAGACCATCATCAAGGCTGCTGCTGACCTCATCTCCGAGCAAAGCCCGGACTACCAGTACATGGCTGCCCGTCTGGCCATCTTCCACCTGCGCAAGAAGGCCTACGGCCAGTTCGAGCCGCCCCACCTGTATCAGCACGTCGCCAGACTGGTGGACATGGGCAAGTACGACAAGCACCTGCTGGAAGACTACACCCAGGCGGAATTTGAGGAGCTGAACGGCTACCTCGATCACTGGCGCGACATGGACTTCTCCTACGCGGCGGTCAAGCAGCTCGAAGGCAAGTACCTGGTACAGAACCGCGTCACCGGCGAGATCTACGAGAGCCCGCAGTTCCTCTACATCCTGGTAGCGGCCTGCCTCTTCTCCAAGTATCCGAAAGATACCCGTCTGGACTACATCAAGCGCTTCTATGATGCGGTCTCGACCTTCAAGATCTCCCTGCCGACCCCGATCATGAGCGGCGTGCGCACCCCGACCCGCCAGTTCAGCTCCTGCGTGCTGATCGAGTGTGACGACAGCCTGGATTCCATCAATGCCACCGCCAGCGCCATCGTGCGTTACGTTTCCCAGCGCGCCGGCATCGGCATCAACGCTGGTCGCATCCGTGGTCTGGGCAGCCCCATCCGTGGCGGCGAAGCCTTCCACACCGGCTGCATCCCCTTCTACAAATACTTCCAGACTGCGGTGAAGTGCTGCTCCCAGGGCGGCGTGCGCGGCGGTGCGGCCACCCTGTTCTACCCGCTGTGGCACACCGAGGTGGAGAGCCTGCTGGTACTGAAGAACAACCGCGGCGTGGAAGAGAACCGGGTCCGTCACATGGACTACGGCGTGCAGATCAACAAGCTGATGTACCAGCGCCTCATCAAGGGCGGCGATATCACCTTGTTCTCCCCGTCCGATGCACCCGGCCTCTATGACGCCTTCTTCGCGGACCAGGACAAGTTTGAAGCGCTCTACGTCAAGTACGAGCAGGATCCGGCCATTCGCAAGAAGACCCTGAAGGCGGTGGATCTCTTCTCCCTGATGATGCAGGAGCGCGCCGGTACCGGTCGCATCTACATCCAGAACGTGGATCACTGCAACACCCACAGCCCGTTCGACCCCTCCGTGGCACCGGTTCGCCAGTCCAACCTCTGCCTCGAGATTGCGCTGCCCACCAAGCCGCTCAACAACGTGGATGACGAGGACGGCGAGATTGCCCTGTGCACTCTCTCCGCCTTCAACCTGGGCGCCATCGAGAAGCTGGAAGATCTGGAAGAGATGGCCGAGCTGGCCGTGCGCGCTCTGGACGCCCTGCTCGACTATCAGGACTACCCGCTCAAGGCCGCCAAGAAGGGCAGCATGAACCGCCGTACTCTGGGGATCGGCGTCATCAACTACGCCTACTACCTGGCGAAAAACGGTGCCCGCTACTCCGATGGTTCCGGTCTGGCCCTGACCCACCGCACCTTCGAGGCGATCCAGTACTATCTGCTGAAGGCCTCCGTGCAACTGGCCCGCGAGTTCGGCCCCTGCCCGGCCTTCAACGAGACCACCTATGCCCAGGGTATCCTGCCCATCGATACCTATAAAAAGGATCTGGACACCCTGTGCAATGAACCCCTGCACCTGGACTGGGAAACCTTGCGCGAAGAGATCAAGACCGTGGGTCTGCGCAACTCCACCCTGACCGCCCTGATGCCGAGCGAGACCTCCAGCCAGATCTCCAACGCCACCAACGGCATCGAGCCGCCCCGCGGCCTGGTGTCGGTGAAAGCCTCCAAGGACGGCATCCTCAAGCAGGTGGTGCCGGAGTACCACCGCCTGAAGGATCAGTACGAACTGCTGTGGAAACAGCCGAGCGTCGACGGTTACCTGCAGCTGGTCGGCATCATGCAGAAGTTCGTGGATCAGGCGATCTCCGCCAACACCAACTACGACCCGGCCCGCTTCGAAGGCAACAAGGTGCCGATGAAGCAGTTGCTCAAAGACTTGCTGACCGCCTACAAATACGGTCTCAAGACCCTCTACTATCACAACACCCGTGATGGTGCCGACGACACCCAGACCGATCTGCAAGATGACGGCTGCGCTGGCGGGGCTTGCAAGATCTAACCGCGAAACGCACTGATAAACCGGGCGGGAGCATCAAGCTCCCGCCCTCCTGTTTTCCCTATTTCACGGCATTCGAACCATGGCTTACTCTACTTTTTGCCAGACCCAAAACGATCAGCTCAAGGAGCCGATGTTCTTCGGCCAGTCGGTCAACGTGGCCCGTTATGATCAGCAAAAGCACGACATCTTCGAGCGGCTGATCGAGAAGCAGCTCTCCTTCTTCTGGCGCCCGGAAGAGGTGGACGTCTCCCACGACCGCATCGACTTCCAGGCTCTGCCGCCCCACGAGCAGCACATCTTCATCTCCAACCTGAAGTACCAGACCCTGCTGGATTCCATTCAGGGCCGCAGCCCCAACGTGGCCCTGCTGCCCCTGGTCTCCATCCCGGAGCTGGAGACCTGGATCGAGACCTGGGCCTTCTCCGAGACCATCCACTCTCGCTCCTACACCCACATCATCCGCAACATCGTCAACAACCCGGGCCAGGTGTTCGACGACATTGTGACCAACGAGCAGATCTTGAAGCGCGCCGGCTCCATCAGCCACTTCTATGACGATCTCATCGAGGCCACCTCCGTCTATCACCTGCACGGTGAGGGGACCCACCGGATCGGGGATCGCGAAGTCACCATCAGCCTGCGGGAGCTCAAGAAGAAGCTCTACCTGTGCCTGATGAGCGTCAACGCCCTCGAAGCGATCCGCTTCTACGTCAGCTTCGCCTGCTCCTTCGCCTTCGCCGAGCGTGAGCTGATGGAGGGCAATGCCAAGATCATCAAGATGATCGCCCGTGACGAAGCGCTGCACCTGACCGGCACCCAGCACATGCTGAACCTGATGCGCAGCGGCAACGACGACCCCGAGATGGCGGAGATCGCCGTCGAGTGCGAGCAGGCCTGCTTCGAGCTGTTCAAGGAAGCGGCCCTGCAAGAGAAGGAGTGGGCCGAGTACCTGTTCCAGGACGGCTCCATGATCGGCCTGAACAAGGACATCCTCTGCCAGTACGTGGAATACATCACCAACCTGCGCATGGCGGCCGTCGGCCTGCAACCGGCCTTTGCCGGCACCAAGCAGAACCCCATCCCCTGGATCAACACCTGGCTCTCCTCCGACAACGTGCAGGTGGCGCCCCAGGAAGTGGAAGTAAGCTCCTATCTGGTGGGTCAGATCGACAGTGAAGTGCACGCCGACGATCTGGGTGACTTCGAGCTGTGATGCAAGGCGACCTCTGCTGGCAGACCATGATGCGGGAGAGCGACGTCCGTGAGTGACGCCACCGCCACCCTGAACGCCCCCCTGCATACCGCCACCACGGCGCCGGAGGGGCAAACCCCCCAGGTACAGACCCTGGACGGTGTGCTGCACCCCCATCCCGGCGAAAGCGTGCTGGAGACCCTGGAGCGCCACGGCCATCACGTGGAGTTCCAGTGCCGCAGCGGCTATTGCGGCGCCTGCCGCACCCCGCTGCTGGCGGGCAAGGTGCACTACGCCGCCGTCCCGCTCGCCTTTGTCTCCCAGGGGGAGTGCCTCCCCTGCTGCTGCCAGCCGGTGGGCGCCATCAAGCTCGATATCCGAAAGGGCTGACGGCCCTTGTCGCCAGATCTGCCCCGCAAACAAAAAGCCGCCGGATTGCTCCGGCGGCTTTTTTCATGGGAATGTCCCGTCTCTTGAGGGAAATGAGGGGCCATGACCCTCTTGCGTTACAACCAGGGGGCGGCAGTCGGCCCGTGGTGCAGACCCAGCTTCCAGACCCGGCCGAAGTGCTTATAGTGACCGGCCGCGACACCGGCCTTCTCACCCATACCGTGGTAGAGATCGAGGTGGCCCTTCTTCACCGCGCCCCCCACATCCAGCGCAATCAGCAGCCGCAGCTGGTGCTTGCCGGTCCAGTTGCCCTCTTTGTCCAGCAGCGGTACTTCCGCCAGGATCGGCGTGCCCATGGGCAGCAGAGTCTTGTCGGCAGCCACCGCCGCCATCGGCAAGAGCGGAATGCCGGCGGCCCCCACCACGTCGTTGGTGGGACGGCGCTCGAAGAAGACATAGGAGGGGTTCTGCTCCACCAGCTCCTTCACGCTCTCTTCCGGCTGACGATTGGCCCACTCCTTGATGGCCTTCATGGACATCTGCTCCTTGGGTACTTCACCACGGTCGATGAGCACCCGGCCAATGCTGACATAGCCGTGGCCGTTCTTGCCGCTGTAGCCGAGGTACTGCAACCGGTCGTCATCGCCGTAGTGAACAAAGCCGGAACCCTGCACGTCCATCAGGAAGTTGTCGATGAGGGATTTGCTGTAGCCCAGCTCCAGCCCCCGGTTGGCCAGCGCCCCTCGGTGGATCTCGGCCCGGCTCGGGCAGCGACCGCCGCAGTTGGGCATGGCATAGATGGGATACTTGTACTGGGCGTCCGGGCGATGGCGCACCTCCAGCACCGGCGAGTAGTAGCCGGTGAAGAGCACGTTGCCCATGCGGTCGGCACCGCCAAGCTGCGCCAGGCTGATGCCGTACTGGGTGATATGGGCGGGATTGCCCCCATTGGCGACCCAGCGTGAGAGTTGACGGTAGAGCTCCCCATAGCGGCTCGCCATACGGCCGGAGCGTTCCATCACCATCCGGCTCTGGGGACCGAACTTGCTGTAATCGGCGCGGGCGCGGCTGTTGACCCGCTCCACCCGCACCAGATCCCCCGGCAGGGCACCATCCAGATACTGCTTGCCCAGATTCACAGGGATCTCGCAGTTCAGAAAACATCCGGATTCCGCCTTCTTCTGGGGCACCTTGACCGGTTCAGGGTTGCCCGCACAACCGGCCAGCCCCACCACGGCGGCGGCCAACCAGTACGCATGTCTATTCATATGTCCTCATATAACACCGAGTGTCTTGCACGGCGGGGAAGATGCCAAAATTGCCCGGGGAAAGCAAACGCCTTCACGCCCCTGACGACGGATTTCTCCTGCCGTGATCTTCTGGGTTATAACAAGGTGACAAGGTGTGAGAGGTCATGGATGGAACAGCTCGAAATCTTCCCGCTCCAGAGCCCCTGTGTCGGGGTCTGCGAACTGAACAACAAGGGGTATTGCAAGGGATGCCTGCGAAGCCGCGAGGAGCGTTTCAACTGGCTTGCCATGACCCCTGCCCAGCAGCAGGAGGTGATGCGCCTGTGCCGCAGCCGCAAGGCCAGGGTCGAGGCCGCTCGCCGCAAGGCGCAGGCCGCAGAGGCGGCCGATCCGCCGCCCCCGCCGGGCTGGGATTTTTAAATCCCCCTTTGCCCCTCCCCTCAACAAGAAAGGCGGCCCCAGGGCCGCCTTGTAATGAAGGGTGTGTCACGCCGTGATCTCCTCAGGCGGTCGCCAGCTTGGCCTGCTCCTCGCCACGCTTGAGCATGGCGTAGGCCACCCCGGTCACCAGAGAACCGGCCGCGATCGCCAGGATGTACATCATCACATGGCTGATGGCGTTCGGGATGAAGAGCACGAACAGACCGCCGTGGGGTGCCACCAGCTCGCAGCCGAACAGCATGGAGAGCGCACCGGTCAGGGCGCCGCCCGCCATGCAGGCCGGGATGACGCGCATGGGGTCCTTGGCGGCAAACGGGATGGCCCCCTCGGAGATGAAGCACAGACCCAGCACGAAGGAGGCCTTGCCCGCTTCCTGCTCCGCCTTGATGAACTTTCTGCTGGCCAGGAAGGTCGCGATCCCCATCCCCAGTGCAGGCACCATGCCGGCGGCCATGACCGCTGCCATGGGGGCATAGGTCTTGGAGGCGAGCAGGCCGACACCGAAGGCATAGGCCGCCTTGTTGACCGGGCCACCCATGTCGAAGCACATCATGGCGCCGATGATGACACCCAGCAGCACGGCGTTGGCAGAGCCCATGTTGTTGAGGAACTCGGTCATGGCATTCATGATGCCCGCCACCGGGCCACCTACCACGTAGATCATCACCAGACCGGTGAACAGGCTGGCAAAGAGCGGAATGATGAGGATGGGCTTGAGGGCTTCCAGGGTGACCGGCAGGCGCACCTTGTCGCTCAGGAACTTGGCGCTGTAACCGGCGAGGAAGCCGCCGACGATGCCGCCAAGGAAACCGGCGCCGAGCGAGCTTGCCAGCATACCGGCGATCATGCCGGGCGCCAGACCCGGACGGTCGGCGATGGAGTAGGCGATGTAGCCTGCCAGCACCGGGATCATCAGGGCGAAGGCGGAGCCGCCACCGATCTTCATCAGGGCCGCGGCCAGCGTCCCCTCTTCCTTGAACGCTTCAATGCCGAAGATGAAGGAGAGCGCGATGATAAGGCCCCCCGCCACCACCATGGGCAGCATGAAGGAGACACCGGTCAGCAGGTGCTTGTAGGGGCCCGCCTTTTCCTCTTTCTTGACCGCAGCCGCGCCGCTGTGGCGATAGACCTTCGCCTCGGTCCAGGCCTTGTCGAGCTCGGCCCGGGTTTTCTTCAGGGCAGCCCCCGTGCTGGTGCGATAGACCGGCTTGCCATCAAAGCGCGCCATGTCCACCTCAATGTCAGTGGCGAGGAACACCAGATCGGCGGCGGCAATCTCGTCCGCCGTCAAGGCATTCTGGGCACCGACCGAGCCCTGGGTTTCGACGCGGATCTGGTGACCCAGCTGCTTGGCCATGGTCTCCAGGGCCTCGGCCGACATGAAGGTGTGGGCCACCCCGGTCGGACAGGCCGTCACCGCCACGATGCGCTTGGCACCGCTGGCCGGTTTGGCAACCACAGGTGCCGCCTCATGGCGATAGACGCTGGCACCGCTTCGCGCGGCTTCCAGCAGGGCAGCGGGATCCTGGAGCGCCAGATCCATGTCGCCCCGATAGAGCGACTTGCCGTCATAGGCGGCCAGATCCACCGGTGCGCTGGCAACGACCAGCACCAGGTCGGCGGCGGCAATCTGCTCTTTCGAGGGAACCTGACGGGGCTGCACGCTGGAGTCGACGTCGAGGGTGAGCTCCCAGCCAGCCAGTTTGGCCTGCTGTTCTATCCGTTTTGCAGCGAGAAAGCTGGTGGCAATGCCCGCCGGGCAAGCCGTAACCAGAATTGCTTTCATTGGGCATCTCCTGAGTTAGCCATCAAATGGGGTTGGGGTTGAGTCGGTGCCAGATCATCCAGACGCTGTACGCGCACCTGCTCGAGTAACGGTTTGAGCACATTGATATCGTTGAAGCCGACCGCGACCTGGCTCACCGCCAGTGCCGAGACGGCGGTGGCCAGACGCAGGGTCTGCTCCGGCGTCCAGTCCAGGCTCATGCCATGGACCAGGCCCGCCACCAGGGAGTCGCCGGCACCCACGGTGCTGACCACCTCCATGCGCGGCGGAATCGCCTGCCAGGTGGCATCCGGTGCAAACCAGATGAGGCCGTCGGCACCATTGGAGATCACCACGTTGGGGATCCCGCTGGCCTGCAGCGCGCGGGCGCACTCGGCCTGCTCGCTCAGGGTCTTCACGGGGCGACCCGCCCACTGGCTCAGCTCTTCCAGGTTGGGTTTGACCAGGGTCGGCGCCGCCTTGATCCCTTCGCTCAACGCCGCGCCGCTGCAATCGAAGATCACCTGCTTGCCCTTGGCCTTGAGCAGGCGAATGAGGCGCGCGCAGTAATCGGGGGCCACCCCTTTGGACAGGCTGCCCGCCAGCACGAACCAGTCGGTGTGGGGAGCCAGTCGCTCCAGCGCCGCTTCCAGGGCGCTGACATCGCCTTCCTGCACGGCGAGTCCCGGCAGATTGAGATCGGTCACCCGGCCGGATTGTTCGGAGATCTTGACGTTGATCCGGGTGTCGCCCGCCACGCGCACGAAGTGATCGGCAAGGGCACGTTCCTCGAACAGGGAGACAAAGCTCTGCTGGTTGCCCTCACCGAGCCAGCCGGTCAGGCCTACGTCACGGCCGAGATCTTTCAAGACCATGGCGACGTTGATCCCCTTGCCCGCGGCGCGCAAGTTGGCCTCACTCACCAGATTGACCTCGCCAGGGTGCATGACCTCCAGACGGGTGGTGAGATCGAGCGCGGGATTGAGGGTGATGGTGACGATGTCCATCAGTGCGCCCCCTCGCCCAAGCCGGCGGCAATGGCTTCGCCAATGCCCTTGAGGGCTGCTTCGGCATCCGCTCCTTCGGCGCGAAACGCCAGACGATGACCGCACTTGACCCCAAGCCCGATCACCTTCATCAGGCTCTTGGCAGAGACGGCTTCACCGCTGCCATCGAGGTTGGCGACGCGGATGTCGGATTCATACTCCTTGGCCACCTTGACCAGCATGGCGCCCGGACGGGCGTGCAGACCGTGGGGGTTGATGATGGTGAAGGTCTCGGACAGCCCGCTCGCCGGACCCGCCTGCAACATGGCAAGACCGTCGTTGCCAGAGAGGGTGGCCAGCTGGCCGGCTGCGGCCAGCTTGGCCAGATTCTCGAGTTGCGGCAAATGGCCGCTATCTGCGGCACACAGCAGCAGCAGGGCGCTGACCGGCAATTCACCGACGTTCAGCGGGGTGCTCGGAGTGGCCAGCACCCAACCGGTCTGGGCCGCTTGCGCACGGGCCAGCCAGATGCCCTCCCCCAGGTGAACAGGCTGACTGGCCAGGAGGGCGCTCACCATGGCGGCGTCTCCCCAGCCTGCGGATTTGGCGCGGGCCGCAGCCCCCAGCAGCAACTGGTCCTGGTCGTCGGCCGGGAAGTCCGCCAGGGTCAGGTATTGCACCTCTTTGGCGCCAGTCGCGCCAGTCAGAATATTGATGATGGTCTCTTCGTCGGTCGCCCCCTTGAGCTGGGCTGCGGCCTGCTCGTCACCCAGCACGTGGGTGAGCTGGCGCAAGATCCCCAGGTGCTCATCGGACTTGGCGGCGATGCCGATGGCGACGTAGGCAATCTGCCCCTCGTCCCACTCGATGCCGTGGGGGAACTGGGCCACCATGACGCCGGTGCTCTTCACCAGATGACGGGTGTCCGTGGTGCCGTGGGGAATGGCGATACCGCTGCCAAGATAGGTGGCGTGCTGCGCTTCCCGCGCCAGCATGCCGTCCACGTAACCTGCTTCAACCAGACCGGCGTCGGTCAGTTTGCTTGCCAGCAGGGCGATGGCGTCCGCCTTGGTCGTCACCGATTGTCCCAGCAGGATTTGCTGTCGCGCCAACTTCAACATAGAGATTCTCCATCAGGTCCGGCTTCGCCTCGCGGCGTACCGGCTCAACTCAACTCGATTTTTGGGTAACTTGCCTGCTGACAATAGACGGTGATCTCTCGCTTTGGTGAGCCGGAACCCATTTCCAAGTGCAGATAATCATCCGTTACTGACAAGCTGAATCGTTTCACTTACACTCAGACTGAATCGTTTCAGCGCATTGTTCAAGATCCCGCAGAAAGTACGTTTCAATGATATGATCCCGCGCACACTTTTCGGCGCCCCAACCAGGAACCGGCGCGGGCCTTGCAACTCAAACAGAGCCAACATGATGAAACTGGATGAAATCGCCGCGCTGGCCGGTGTCTCTCGCACCACCGCCAGCTATGTGATCAATGGCAAGGCCGATCAATACCGCATCAGCCAGGCAACCCGCGACAAGGTGATGGCCGTGGTCCATGCCCACAACTATCAGCCGGACAGCCGCGCCGCTTCCCTGCGCGGCGGCCAGACCCGCACCCTCGGCTTCATCCTGCCCGACCTCGAAAACGCCAGTTACGCCAAGCTCGCCAAGCGCCTGGAGCAAGGGGCCCGCACCCAGGGATATCAGTTGCTCATCGTATGCTCGGAGGACGATCCGGACACCGAAAAGGAGCTGGCCCGGATGCTGGTGAGCCGCCATGTGGACGCGCTCCTGGTGGCAAGCTGCCTCCCCCCGGCGGATCCCTTCTATCTGGAGCAGCAGTCCCGGGGCGTGCAGATCCTCGCCATCGACCGTGCCATGGCCACCGAGCATTTCGTCACCGTGGCGAGTGAAAACCAGAAGGCGAGCCTGGACCTCACCGCCTCCCTGCTCACCCCGGCCATCGGTCATATCGCCTTGATCACTGCTCTGCCGGAACTGACGATCAGCCAGGAGCGGAAAGCGGGCTTCGAGCAGGCCATTGCCAGTCACAGTGCGACCCGCCACCTGTGTGAAGGGGCCCACTTCTCGCGCACCGAAGGGTATCGCCTGATCAAGACGCTCCATCAACAGCTCGGCCAACTGCCCGAGGCGCTGATCACCACCTCCTACATCCTGATGGAGGGGGTGCTCGACTACCTGCTGGAGCAGGAGGCCGACATGAGCCAGCTCGCCATGGCCACCTTCGGGGATGACCGCCTGCTCGATTTCCTCCCCTTTGGCATCAACTCCCTGCCCCAGCAGCACGACGCCCTGGCAAGCCAGGCCCTGGCGCTGGCCCTCAAGGCGGTCAATGGCGACTACCAGAGCGGCTTGCACTATGTGAGCCGCACCCTCAAACGCCGCCGCTGACGCGAAACGGACGTGCCGAAGGCGACCACGGTCGCCTTTGCGTGTTTTTACGCCATCCACTCCAGACAACTGTCATCATTTATTTCCACACAAGCGCCTTTCACAGTAGAACCTTCGCTCACTCCCGCTTGTTTTCGATATTTTAATCGGCTAACGTGGCAACCCTGTTTTACAACCTGCGGCTGTTCGTAACGATGTCTCCACTCCGATATTGCTAGCCTCCGGCTTTTCCCCGGAGGCGTCTCCCGACACAGCCAACTGGCTCTCTCTTGTTTGCAACAGCGCCCTCACTTTCGGATGGATGACATGAATACCAAGACCCTGGGTTGTACCCTGTTGATTGCCGGCACCACCATAGGCGCCGGCATGCTGGCCCTGCCGCTGGCCTCCTCGTCCCTGGGCGGCCCCGCCACCCTGATGCTGATGATCGGCCTCTGGGCCCTGATGGCCTTCACCGCCATGCTGCAGGTGGAAGCCAGCCTCAGCACCGGCAAGTGGTACCTGCACCAGCTGGCGGATCACCTGCTCGGCCCCTGGGGCAAGGGCATCGCCTCCTTCTGCATCCTGATGCTGTTCTACGCCCTGGCCTCCGCCTACATCAGCGGCGGCAGCAGCCTGCTGGCCCAGGCATTGGCCGATGCCGGCCTTCCCCTCGGCCAGGAGCAGGCGGCCTGGGTCTTTACCCTGCTGTTTGGCGGCATGGTGTGCATCGGCACCAGGCAGGTGGATTACCTCAACCGCCTGATGTTCACCGTGAAGCTGGTGATCATGGTGGCGGTGCTGGCACTGCTGCTGCCCCGCGCCCAGGGGCAGCACCTGCTCTCCATGCCCCTCGGGGAAGGCTTGCTGCTGGCGGGCCTGCCGGTCATCTTCACCTCTTTCGGCTTCCACGGCTCCATCCCGAGCGTCATGCTCTACCTCGGGGACAACCCCAGGCAGTTACGCCGGGTCTTCGTGTGGGGCTCCGCCTTGCCACTCGTGCTCTACGTGCTGTGGCAGGTCGCCATTCTGGGGCTGCTGGGCCAGCAATCCCTGATCCAGACCGGCGGCGCCCTGGACAGCCTGCTGGCCAACGTCGGCGGCCTGGTGAGCTGGCCCGCCTTCAACCAGGCGATGCATCTGTTTGCGGATCTCGCGCTCGCCACCTCCTTCCTCGGAGTGACCCTGGGACTGTTCGACTTCATGGCCAAGGTGACCCGTCGCAAGGACAACTGGCAGGGGCGCACCCAGACCGGCCTCATCACCTTCGTGCCGCCCCTGCTGTTCGCCCTCTACTTCCCGCAAGGCTTCATCATGGCGCTCGGTTACGCCGCCATTGCGCTGGCGGTGCTGGCGGTGCTGCTGCCGGTGGCCTTGGTGTGGCAGAGCCGCAAGCAGGCCGAGGCGCACCACTACCGCGCCCCGGGTGGCGTACTGGCCCTGGGTCTGGCCGGTGCCATGGGGGTACTGATCGTCGGGGTACAGGTCAGCGTCAGCATGGGACTGCTGCCCGCCCTCTGATTTCCCCGACCCGACAAGCAGAAACGCCGCAAAGAGACACGCCCCGCCAACCCAGTTGGCGGGGCGTTTCATTGGCACGGGCTCACTTGGCCGACCCACACCACTCAGCGCGAAATCCATCCAATAATGAACATTTGAGTGCAACCATGTATAGATATGTACATGACTGCGCCCCTGCCCTACACTGCTTAGCAGACAACCCATGATCCCGTGCCCGTCTGGCACGCCAACCCGGGAGGCAACATGGTCGCCACCGCATCTCTTCCCCGACAACAGCCCGCCGTCGATCCCAGCAAGGCCCTGCCCGTGGTGTTTCGCATCCTGGACAAATGGCAGTGCAGCACGGATGAACAGCTCAGGCTGCTTGGCATTACCTCCCGCTCCACCCTGAACAAGTACAAGGAGGCCAGCGGCGGCATTCGGCTGAGCGCCGATCTCCAGGAGCGGATGAGCTATTTGCTCAACATCCACAAGAGCCTGCGGCTACTGTTCAGCCTGGATGAGAGCATCTATGGCTGGGTGCGCAAACCCAACAGCCACCCCTTCTTCGCCGGGCGCAGCGCCATGGAGGTCATGCAGGGTGGGCGGGTGGCCGATCTCTACGAAGTGGCCACCCGGCTGCACGCCTGGCGCGGGGAGATGGCCTGATGTCCTCCCCGCCCTTGCGCGCCTTCCACAATGCCTGCGCCTATCGCATCATTCCGAGCCGCTTTCCCCCCATCTGCCTCTATGAAGACGTCGCTACCGCCGACGAGCTGGAGGCGGTCTGGGCCGTCGAGGCCCTGACCAACGACAGGCTGAGGGAAGAGGCGGGCGAGCTGATGCGGGTGCCCAGGGAAGACTGGCTGGTGGGGCTGCCCGGCGGCAGCTATGTGATGGCCGCCTTCACCCACCTCAATCCCGAGGGTGCCCGTTTCACCACGGGGGACTTTGGCGGCTACTATTGTGCCCCCTCCCTCGACACCGGCATCAAGGAGACGGTCTACCACAGGGAGCGGATCTTCGGGTACACCCGGGAGCCGGCCCAGAAGGTGCAGATGCGGGTGATCCAGGCGCAGTTCAGCGCCAGCCTCATCGACATCACGGGCCCGGCGTTTCTGCCAGGCCCCCTCTATCACGCCACCGATTACGGCCCCGCCCAGGCCTTCGCCCGGGAGCAGAAGGTTGCCGGGGCGGACGGCATCCACTACCGCTCGGTGCGCCACCCCGGTCACGACTGTCACGTGCTCTATCGCCCCCGTCTGGTCAGCCGGGTGGACCACGCCCGTCATCTGGAGTACCACTGGAGCGGCGAGGCCATCACCCATGTGCTGGAGATCCGCCTCTACGGTGAATAGCGTCTACCAGGACAAAAAAAGCCCCGCCAGATTGGCGGGGCTTTTTACATCAACCGAACAGTGGGGAAGCCTGGCTCCCTGACCGCTTACTGGTTGTGGCTGGCGCGACGGGGACGACGGGCCTGGGCCGGTTTGCCGGCACCATCGGCCGGACGCTGGCCGCCCTGAGGCTTGGGCTTGCCGCCGTTGCCAGTGCGATTGCCACCGCCGTTACCACCGGCGCCATTGCCGGAGCGACCGGCCCCCTGACGCTGGCCCTGGCCTTGCGGACGCGGCGCACGGCGCTGCTCGCTCGGATCCCGCGGCTCTTTGCGAAGCGGCGCGCCGATGCCACGGGCGATGTTGTCGAGGGTCTCGCGGGAGGCTTCAAAACCGGCCACCTGCTCGCAGGGGATGCTCTGCTTGGTCAGCCGCTCGATGGCCTTGATGAGCTTGCCCTCATCGGCGGCCACCAGGGAGATGGCGTGACCGGCCGCGCCGGCACGGCCGGTACGGCCGATACGGTGCACGTAATCTTCCGCCACGTTCGGCAGCTCGAAGTTGACCACCTGGGGCAGTTTGTCGATGTCCAGGCCGCGGGCGGCGATGTCGGTCGCCACCAGCACCTTGACGCTGCCATCCTTGAAACCGGCCAGGGCACGGGTACGGGCACCCTGGCTCTTGTTGCCGTGGATGGCGGCGGCGCTGACGCCGTTCTTGTCGAGGGTCTCGGCAACGCGGTTGGCCATGTGCTTGGTACGGGTGAACACCAGCACCTGCTGCCAGTCGTTGCTGGTGACCAGATGGCTCAGCAGGGCAATCTTGTTGGCCTTGTCGCAGGGGTGCACCAGCTGCTCGATGCGCTCGGCGGTGCTGTTGCGCGGGGTCACTTCGATCACCGCCGGGTTGTCCAGCAGACCGGTGGCCAGCTCGCGAATTTCGTCGGCGAAGGTGGCGGAGAAGAGCAGGTTCTGGCGTTTCTTCGGCAGCAGGGCCAGGATGCGGCGGATGTCGCGGATAAAGCCCATGTCGAGCATGCGATCCGCTTCGTCCAGTACCAGGATCTCCACTTCGTCGAACTTGACGGCGTTCTGGTTGTAGAGATCCATCAGGCGGCCCGGGCAGGCCACCAGCACGTCCAGACCACGGCGGGTCGCCATCATCTGGGGGTTGATGCTCACGCCGCCGAATACCACGTGGCTGCGGATCGGCAGGTGCTTGCCGTAGTTGCGCACGCTCTCGCCCACCTGGGCGGCCAGCTCGCGGGTCGGGGTCAGCACCAGGGCGCGGATGCGGTTCGGGGAGACCTTGCGCTTGCTTTCAGTCAGACGCTGCAGCATCGGCAGGGTGAAACCTGCGGTCTTGCCGGTCCCGGTCTGGGCGGCGGCCATCAGATCACGGCCAGCCAGTACCGCCGGGATCGCTTGTTGCTGAATGGGAGACGGGGTGTCGTAGCCTTGCTCGGCAACGGCACGCAACAAGGGTTCGGCCAGACCGAGGGAAGTAAAACTCATAGTTACCTGCTAGGGATAGGGGCGCCAAAGATCGTGGTGGGGCTCCTCTGCTGAGCCGATGCCATCTCACAGGATCCGGGCCTATAGAGAAAACAACGATTTCCCCGGGGAGCAGAGCAAAGGGGAAAGAATAGAGGCGCAGTCTAACGGAGTTGGCGCACTTAGACGAGGAAAATGTGATGCGCCTCCCAGCACGGCTGGAAATAGCGACAAAGGCAGGACAAAATGGCCCGAATCACCGTATGTATCAACACCCCTGCACAGCCTGCCGGGGACGGCGCGATACACGGAACAGGAGGTTTTGATTGAAACGGAAGTTCACCCCCACCGCCCGGCGCATGCTGGGCCTCGTCTTGCCCCTGCTCTTCGCCCAGCCCCTCGTCGCCAGGGAGACCCTGTCGGTGGCCTGGAGCCACTGGCCCCCCTTCAGTCAAATCGCTGCCGACGGCACCCTCGGCGGACTGGACGTGACCCTGACCCGCCAGATCCTGGGCAAGGCAGGCGTGGAGCCCGCCTTTCGCAATCTCCCCTGGGCCCGGGCCCTCTACCTCATGGAGCGCCAGCAGCTGGACGTGGCCATGGGCGCCCTGAAAACCCCCGAGCGGGAGCGGTTCGCCCGCTTCTCCGCCCCCTATCGGCGCGCCAGCTTCGTGCTGCTGAGCCAGCGCCCGCAGGCCGGGGAGCCCGAGGGCTGGCGAGAGATCACGGAGCTGGCAACCCTGTGCCAGGCCAAGGGGCTGCGCCTTGGCAAGCTGCGGGGCACCCGCCCCCTGCCGATGAGCGAGGAGTGCCCAGCCCTCGGGCAGGCGAGCGAATACAACAGCGATGACAGGCTGCTCACCCTCTTGCTGGCGCGTCGCCTCGACGGCGTCATCATGGAGTGGCAATACGCCCGCTACCGGCTCGGCCAGCTCGGGGCGAGCGACGTCATACAGTGTGAGGTGCTCTTGCACCAGCAGCCGGTGCGCCTGATGTTTGCCAAAGAGGCCGTGAACGATGAGGCGCTCGCCCGCATCGATGCCGCCATCGCCGCCCTGCCCTCACCGGATCCCGCCTTTGCGCCGCCCCGCTGCCGCCTGGATGCAACCCGGACCCCATCGCTCTCGACGCCATCGGCCCCCTGACGCCGACGCCGGAAAAAATCCATGAAAAAGGCGACCCTGGGGTCGCCTTGTCGTTCCTGGTGATCACTCACCCTGCCCGCAGCATGATCAGCGCAGTTGCGGGGTCTGGGTGTGCACGCCCTGGTTCTGGGCGCGGTGGCGCAGCAGGTGATCCATCAGCACCAGGGCCAGCATGGCCTCGGCGATGGGCACGGCACGGATGCCGACGCAGGGGTCGTGACGACCCTTGGTGATCATCTCGGTGGCCTCACCGCTGGTGGTGATGGTCTTGCCCGGCACCGTGATGCTGGAGGTAGGCTTGAGGGCCATGCTCACCACGATCTCCTGACCCGACGAAATGCCCCCCAGGATGCCCCCCGCATGATTGCTGGCAAAGCCGGCCGGAGTCATCTCGTCCCGGTGCTCCGAGCCTTTTTGCTCCACCACCGCGAAGCCGTCACCGATCTCCACCCCTTTCACCGCGTTGATGCCCATCATGGCGTGGGCGATGTCGGCGTCGAGGCGGTCGAACACCGGCTCCCCCAGGCCCACCGGCACGTTGCGCGCCACGACGCACACCTTGGCCCCCACGCTGTTGCCCTCTTTCTTGAGGGCACGCATGTATTCATCCAGCGCCTCCAGCTTGCCCGCATCGGGGAAGAAGAAGGGGTTCTGCTCGATCTGGCTCTCGTCGAACCCTTCCGCCTTGATGGGGCCGAGCTGGGAGAGAAAACCCACGATCTCGATGCCGTGCACCTGTTTCAGGTACTTCTTGGCGATGGCCCCCGCCGCGACCCGCATGGCGGTCTCGCGGGCCGAGGAGCGGCCGCCGCCACGGTAGTCACGCTGGCCGTACTTCTGGTGATAGGTGTAGTCGGCGTGCCCCGGACGGAACAGATCCTTGATCTCGGAGTAGTCCTTGGAGCGCTGATCGGTGTTCTCGATGAGCAGCCCGATGGAGGTGCCCGTGGTCTTGCCCTCGAACACCCCGGAGAGGATCTTCACCTCGTCCGCCTCGCGGCGCTGGGTGGTGTAGCGGGAGGTGCCGGGCTTGCGCCTGTCCAGATCCCCCTGCAAATCGTCTTCGCTTATCTCCAGCCCCGGCGGGCAGCCGTCGACCACGGCGCCCAGCGCCAGACCGTGGCTCTCGCCGAAGGTGGTGACCCGAAAGAGTTGGCCGAAACTGTTCCCTGCCATGGATGCTCCTTGCTGCTTAGTTCTTGTAAATGGCGAAATGGGCCTGGTACTGCTCGAGCTCTGCGCGGGTCATCACAAAGACGCCGTGGCCGCCGTTTTCGAACTCGACCCAGGTGAAGGGCACCTCGGGGAACTGGGCTTCCAGGTGGATCATGCTGTTGCCCACCTCGACCACCAGCACCCCATCCTCTTTCAGGAAGTCGGCGGCATTGGCCAGCAGGCGCTTGGTGAGCTTGAGGCCGTCGGAGCCAGATGCCAGGGCCAGCTCCGGCTCGTGGCGAAACTCCTCCGGCAGATCCGACATGTCCTCGGAGTCCACATAGGGCGGGTTGGAGACGATGAGATCGTACTTGTCACCGGCCGGCAGATCCCGGAACAGATCGGAGCGAATGGGGATGACCTGCTGCTCCAGCCCGTGATCGTTGATGTTGCGCTCGGCCACGTTGAGGGCATCGACGCTGATGTCGATGGCATCCACTTCCGCATGGGGGAACTCATGGGCCATGATGATGGCGATGCAGCCGGAGCCGGTGCACAAGTCCATGATCCGGGTCGGTTCGTCTTTCAGGAAGGGGGCGAAGCGGTTGGCCACCATCTCGGCGATGGGGGAGCGCGGAATGAGCACCCGCTCGTCCACGTAGAACTCCCAGCCCGCATACCAGGCCTTGTTGGTCAGGTAGGGTGCCGGAATGCGCTCCTGCACGCGGCGGATGATGAGCTCGGCGATGCGGTGGCGCTCGCTGGTGGTCAGGCGGGAGTGGCGCATGGCGGGATCCACGTCCGGCGGCAGATGTAACGCGGGCAGCACCAGTTGCACGGCCTCATCCCAGGCGTTGTCGGTACCATGTCCGTAGAAGATCCCGGCGTCGTTGAAACGACTCATGGCCCAGCGCAACATGTCCTGGATGGTGTGCATTTCGGCAACCACCTCATCGATAAATATCTTGTCCAAATCCACCTCCAAGTCGAGTAATATCCGGCCCGAGAATTTTATACAGCGAGCAAGACGAGTACCTGATGAAAAAAACGCCCTCACTCACAGACGAGGAAAGCCTGCTGTTTCGTGATGCTGTCAAAGGTACCCGGAAAATTAAGCAAGATACCATAAGGGCCTCCTCAAGCCCGGTCAAGCAGAAACGCGAAGTGCGCGAGAGCCGCGAAAAGCTTGGGGTTGACCACTTTTTCAGCGACGAGTACCAGCCCCATCTCGAGGCGGACGGGCCGACCCGTTACGTGCGCGACGACGTGTCAAAATTCGAGCTGAAAAAGCTCAAGCGCGGCAGCTACCCGCCGGAGATTTATCTGGATCTGCACGGCATGAACCAGCACCAGGCCAAGCAGGAGCTGGCGGCCCTGCTCACCCTGTGCCGAAAAGAGAACATCCACGTCGCCTCGGTGATGCACGGCATCGGCAAGCACATCCTCAAGCAGCGCATCCCGAGCTGGCTGGCCCAGCACCCCGCTGTGCGCGCCTTTCACCAGGCGCCGCGGGAGTGGGGGGGCGAGAGCGCCATCCTGGTGCTGCTGGACATCGAGGAGTGACCCCCTTCCCCGCCCCGCCTTGCTCCGGGCGAACGCCATAAAAAAACCACCGCCAGCTTGCGGTGGTTTTTTCTTGGCGCCCCACAGGGGTCAGCCGGCGGCCTCCATATGGCGCTTGAAGTTATCCAGGATGCTCTGCCACCCCGCCCGCTGCTGTTCGCCGCTGTGCAGGGACTCGGCATCGAACCGCTCCTCCACCCGGGTGCCCCCCTGCTCTGCCACGAACCGCACGCTCACCTCGCGGCCATCGTCCATGACGTAGCCGAGCCCCGTCGGCGCGGTGACCTCGGTGAAGGTCCCCTCGAAATCAAACCCCGTGCTGCCATCCCGCGCCGCCATGTGGTGGCAAAAACGCCCACCCACCCGCAGGTCCACCCGGCTTTGGGGGCAGTGCCACTGCGGGGAGGCGGCGTTCCACGCCATGATGCTGGCGGGGGTGTTCCAGCCCTGCCACACATCGGCAATCGGCCTGGCAACCCAGACGCTGACGCTTATCTTCATCTCTCTGCTCCTCTGGTTTTGCACTGTGGCACTGTCATGCCACGCCGGGCGCATCGGGCTGCGCCAAAAAGTGGGCCACCAGGGCATTGGCATGGCCGTGACCCATGGCGTGTTCGTCCTTGAGCCAGGCCACCAGGGCCATGTGTTTGCGCTCCTCCCGCCCTGCCAGCAGGGTCAGCCAGTGGACGATGGGCTGGCCGTATTTCTGCTCGATGGCGGGAAAATAGGAGGCAGGCCCCTTCACCTTCGGTTGTTCATCCATGATGGCTTCTCCTCGGGGTGAGTACAGGCTCAGGGTTTGGGGGCGAACTGCTCGAACACCTGCTGCCCGGTCAGGGTCGGGGTGTCGTTCTTGAGGGCATAGAAGTCGGGTTTCTCGTCGATGAAAATCTGCCCGGTGAGCTCGAACCCCTGATCCTGAAACAGGCCGGCAGAGAGGATGTACTCGTCCGTCGGCAACAGATGGTAGAAAAGATGGGTGCCGCAGGTGGGGCAGAATCCGCGCTCCGCCCACTCCGACGAGCGGTAGGCCACCGGGGTCATCCCGGTGAACCGCACGCCCTTGCCCCCGTGCACCGCGAACATGGGCCCCCCTGACCAGCGCCGGCACATGGCGCAGTGACACAGGTTGACCTCCTTGTGATCGCCGCTCGACACGGTGATCCCGCCACACAGACAATGTCCTTCCATGATGCCTCCTGAGAGTTGGGGCGACAGACCGGGCGAACGGGTGCTCGCCTTCTTGCCGCACCAGATGAAGTAGCACGGGATCCGGGGGGCGGCAACTGACCATTCCGGGGCCTCACCGCGGGGCTGAGGCTCCCGGAGCGGGAAGATTCCCCTCTTTATTCATCGCGTGAATGATTCAACACACCCCATGCACCGGATAAATAATGGTCAGGTTCCCTCCTGCAAGGCGATGCGATTCCCCTCGCAATCCCGACACTCCGCCACCCGGAGGCCCTCCCCGACCCGGGTGACGGGATAGAGACAGGCTCCGCCCGATGCCAGTGCCCGGGCCATGGTCCCCTCGATGTCAGGCACCCGCAGATAGATCCGGGTGCCATCCAGGCTCGGCACATAGCTATCCCCCTTCGCCAAGGCGCCGGAGCAGCCCGCCGTGCCACCTTCCAGGGGAAATAGCGCCATCTCGTTGCCATCGATCTGCACCCGCTCCAGCACCGTCTCGAAGACCCCCTCATAGAAGCGGATGGCTCTCTCCATATCCTGTACCGGAATTTCAAAATGAATGGCGATGTTCATGGTTATCCTCCCTCGGTGTGAATCCGCACTCTATCAGTGCCAAAAGAGGCGCAGCAAGCCAGCGCGGCGATCAACAAGGGAGGCGCGCGGCCTCCCCGGGGTGCTTGCGCTTGTACTGACTCTCAGGTCACCGGAGCCCAGGGGTCCCCCTTGCCCGGCTCGTTGCCCTGGGTCCACCACTTGGCCTGATAGATGACCCCCTTGTGGCTCACCTTGTTACCCGCGGTGTAGACCTTGCCTGCCTCCCAGGCCGGTACCCCGTCCACCGGCGGCGTGCCGGGGTCGACCGGGGCCGGATCCAGCGTGGCCACCACCCGTATCTTGGGCCAGCTGGCGTGGGAGCCGTAGAAGTTGGTCACGCACTTCTCGTAATCCCCCGGCACCAGGGCCGAATAGGCGGTCTGGTACCCCACCAGATCGCACTCGAAGGAGTAGCCGCCGGGTCTGTCCGGGTAGTATTTCCAGTTGCCGTCCCAGTTGGTGTAGAGCACGTCGGTGGCGCCGTTGAGGTTGAGGCTGCCATAGGGGGTCTGCTGCCAGCAGGTGTTCTTCTCGTCCGCCAGCAGCGGGATCCCGTAGTGGGCCGCGAGCCCCTCCCAATAGCGGATGCGGTTGACCGGCTGGCCCTTGTTCTTGTTCTGCTCGCCGCACTCGATGCCACCGTTGATGATGTTGATGGTGGTGCCAAAGCCGTAGCCGATGCCCGCCGCCAGCTCACGCTGGGAGGGCACCCAGGTCCGATCGATGACGTGCAGCATGGCGGGTTTGGGAGCCTGGGGCGTCAGGAAGAACCAGATGGCGGAGGCGAGGTTGAGCCAGGAGTCCGCCACCAGCCCGGGGTTGTTGAGGAGCACAGAGGCGTCGCCGTCGAACATGGCCTCGGAGAAGGCGCCGTAGTTGAAGTGGTAGGAGAGCTGCTTGGCGCCGCGACCGAAATAGCCCTGACCGGTGCTGCAGGGCCAGCGCCGGTTCTGCCAGTCACTCTGACCACACCCCGTGGTGTAGCCGCTCTGCCCCTCAGACCAGCCCATCTCCCGCACGTGCACCAGGGCCTGTTGCCACTCCTCCAGCCCCAGGGGGTTGTCGGAGACATTCTCCTTGGCGATGTGGCCGCCGGTCTCCTGGGCAAAGTGGGCGAAGGCGGTGATGATGGACTTCTTGCAGATGGCGTCCGCATTGCGCCCGTCCGTGTAGTCGCCGCAGAAGGCGGGGAACTTGCCCACCGCCCGCAGGAAGCGCTCGTAGGTGTA
Source organism: Aeromonas sp. WP2-W18-CRE-05 (assembly GCF_014168615.1). Classification (NCBI taxonomy): domain Bacteria; kingdom Pseudomonadati; phylum Pseudomonadota; class Gammaproteobacteria; order Aeromonadales; family Aeromonadaceae; genus Aeromonas; species Aeromonas sp. WP2-W18-CRE-05. The sequence goes on from NZ_AP021917.1 coordinate 2,696,656, forward strand.
CTCCGGGGCGGCCATCTGGGTCAGGAACTCCCAGTCCGATTCGGTGAAGACCCGCTCGACCCGCTTGACGTTGTCCGGGTTGCCGGGGGCGCGTGCCACGATGGCCTCCACCACCGAATTGGGCCGGGTGGCCAGGGCGTGGGACCAGATCCCGTACATGGGGTTGGCGGTCTTGGCCTGGGCCGCACTGGCAAGATCCGCCGCCGCCATCACATAGCCGCCGCTGTTCTGGGGATCGGGCTGGATTGTCATGGCGCTCTGGCCGGGCAGTGCCCAGACGAGGGCAACCAGGCAGGCGGTGCGCGTGAGCATGAACATGGGTAACCATCCTTGTCTTGAAAATGTCAGGGCGAGCATAGGCATCCTGACAACTAAATTCACGACAAGAATTAAGAATTTGGCGAAATTGTGAGCCACGCCTCCCTGCACTCAGATGGCGCTCGTTTGCAGGGGGATCCAGCCCCTGGCCTTGTTGGCGCAGCCATCCGACCTGTGCGGACGCTTGTTCAGATCCCCCCTGCGCGCACCGCCCGGATCAGCAGATTGCGCGGGGTCATGGGTTTGGGGCAGAAGGTGCCCACCTCCACCCGGTAGCCCTGCTCCTCGAGGAAGAGGGCGCGATCGAGCAGCAGCCAGATTTCCAGGGGGCGGCGAAACAGGTGGCGCACCAGCTCCATGCGGGCGACATCGCCAAAACGCCGCTCCCCCTGTGCCAGCAAGGCGGCGTAGTCGAGCCCCGCGGGCAAGCCCATCCCCTTGCGCTCGGCGGCCCAGTGGCAGAAATCCTCGAAGTCCCCGGTCAGCAGGCTCTTTTGCAGGTTGGGCACCGGCAGGTACTCATCCACCCCGCGCACCTGGCGCTGCAGGCAGTCAAAGGCGAGGCGCCACACCACCTCCCGCTCCCGCAACCGGGCGATGCGGGCGCCGCCGGTCACCGTCTCCTGCAGCGGCAGCTTCAAATCGCTCTTGCCAAGGCGCAGGGCACTGGCCCTGGCGGCCCGGGAGAGGGGCGCATAGTGCTCTCCCCTGATGAGGTGGTAGCAACACGGGGAGAGGGTCACCCCCTGGGCACGCCCCTCGGCCACCCGCGTCAGCAGATGGGTGTGCAGATCGCCGCAGGCATGGAGCGCCATGGCGTGATGGTGCGGGGCGATGAGGGCCCCGGACTCGGCGGCAAAGGCATCCGCCTCCACGAACCGCATGTTGGCGCCGTCGCGCGCGGCGAGCCGCCGCCCCTCCTCGCAGAGCGCCCCCTGCCACTCCAGGCTCAGGATCTCGGCGCCACGGTGCAGCGACACCAGGCGCCCCAGATGCCCCTTGCCGGCGCACCACTCCAGATAGGGTCCTTGGTGGGGGGGCAGGCAGCCGGTGAAGGCCTCTATCTGCCCCTGCTTGCGTCCCGGCATGTACATCGCCATGGCCCTGGCGCACTGGACGGGCTCGGGGGCGAAAGGGGCAAGCTCGCCGAGGGCCTGCAACTCGGCCCCCACCGGGATCCAGGGGGCGAGCAGGGTGCAGAGCGCATCCATGTCCCCGTCGAGGTGCGCTATCTCGTCAAGAGTCAGGGCTGCCAGGCACTTCGCAAGGGCTGGCGCCTCGTGGGCAAAGGCGATCCCCAGGTGGTGATAGGGCTGGTATTGCCACCAGCGTCGCTCGGCGGTGAGCAAGCAGTCCAGTTGTCGAAAACGGTGGGCCAGCACGGTGAACCTGTCCTTTGGCGCAAGAAGGGAGGCTCATTCTAGCGATCTGCCGTCAAAAAGCACTCGCCTGGGCGCCTCTGGTAGCCTGACAAAAAGCAGGGATTTGTGCTATATTCCGCCCCCTCATTCGCGCAGCCCGCCACGGCGAGCCGCTTTACCCCTATAAACGGAACCCAATCATGACCATCAATGCCATCCTGCAAGCCCGTGCAAACGCCAAATGCGAGCTGTGTGGCGCAGAACATGCGCTGACTGCCTTCCCGGTGCCGCACTCCCCCGCCAGCGACGACGACCACAGCGTGGCCCTCTGCGCCACCTGCCGCGGCCAGCTGGAGCAGCCGGACACCACGGAGGTGAACCACTGGCGCTGCCTGGGTGACAGCATGTGGAGCCAGGTGCCGGCGGTGCAGGTGATGGCCTGGCGCCAGTTGAAGACCCTCGTCGCCCGGGGCGAGCTCTGGGCCCAGGACATGCTGGACATGATGTACATGGAAGACGAGGTCAAGGCCTGGGCAGACGCCGGCGTGACCAGCGACGATGACGACAGCGTACCGACCGTCGACTCCAATGGCGCCGTGCTGGTGGAAGGGGACTCCGTCACCCTGATCAAGGATCTGGACGTCAAGGGCGCCGGCTTCACCGCCAAGCGCGGCACCCTGGTCAAGGGCATTCGCCTGACCAACAACCCGCTGCACATCGAGGGCAAGGTCAACGGCATGCAGATCGTGCTGGTGGCCGCCTACCTGAAAAAGGCCTGATACCGACCCCTTCAAGCCAGAAGCGCCCCCCGGGGGCGCTTTTTTGTTACCCCTGTTTCCTGCCGTTCGGGTGGCACCCGCGAGAAACTGGACTATTCTGCAAACCAGTTCCGCGGTATGCCCCCTCCCCTGGCCGCCAGTGCGCCAACGGAGAGGGCCTTCCCGGCACGCATGGAAAGACCCCGGGCACCCTGATCCCCATGGCGCCCACGAGACAAGGAGCCGCCCCATGGCCAGCAAGAAAGAGATCAAGAAGAAGATCGCCGCCCGCCAGGCGAAAATCGCCAAGCACGAAGGCAAGATCAAAAAGCTGAAAAAAGCCCTGAAATAGGGGCTGACAACCATTAAAACCGCCTGATGGCGGTTTTTTTATACACATCCTTGCCTATTGCACTTCCTGCCGCAGACCATGCTGCACCGGATTGCTCTCGTATGGTTCCTCTTCGGGGCCGGGAGAGACGCCGCTGGACGACTCGTCAAAGAGGCTGGCATCATGCCTGCTTTGACGCCAAGGATGTGCTCATGAACCCCAATACCTGGATGCTGTTTGCGCTGGCCTATCTGCTGGCGACCCTGACCCCTGGCCCCAATGTGCTGCTGGTGGTCAAGAACGGTCTGCAACACGGCTGGCGCGCCGCCCTTGTCAGCATCCTCGGCAACCTGGGGTGCCAGGCCATCCTCATCGGTCTGGTCGCCATGGGGGTGGGGGCCCTGCTGCAAACCCTGCCTCCCCTCTTTGTCGCCCTCAAGCTGGCGGGGGGTGGCTACCTGGTGTATCTGGGCTACAAGGCGCTGCGCGCGGCCAATACCGGTGGCCAAGGGCTCTCTCCCTCCACCGCTCGGGGACGCACCAGAACCACCCTCTCCTTGTTGCGAGAAGCCTTTCTGGTCTCCGCCAGCAACCCCAAGACCATCGTCTTCCTCTGCGCCCTGCTGCCCCAGTTCCTCGATCACCAGAGTCCGCTGACGCTGCAGTTCATCACCATGTACCTGACCATCTGCGCCATCGTCAGCCTGGTGCATCTGTGCTATGTCGCCCTGGCCAGGCGCGCCGGTCGCTACTTCAAGCCAGGTCGCGGCGAGCGCCTCGTTGGCCGCATCACCGGCGGGCTCTTCATCACCCTGGGCGGCGCCATCCTGCTCAGTGGTCGTCCCTGATCCCCGTGCCTCACCGCTGCTGACATTATCTGCACCATCGGCGCCGCTTGGGCGCCGCGGATCCCGGCCACCGGGGCTAGAGTTGTAGGCGTGTCTGTATATGAGCCTGCGGTGGAGCGCCATATGTATTCCTACACCCTTACCTTCCGGGAGGAGGCCGACAAGCTGACGGCCCCCGAACACGAGATCCGCCTGCAAAGCCCGGCACAGGCCGGTGATTTCATCATTCTCTCCGATGGCAGTCGCCATCAGGTGATGTTCGTCACCCACCGCGCCCACTACAGCAGCCTCTACCTCGACAAGGGGGTCCGCATCCCCCAGAGCTGATACAGGCATCGTCTTTCGCTCCCTCCTGCTATGGTGAGAGAGGGCTGCAGCTCGCCAGCGCAAGCCACTTGCCGCCCAGGGAGCAGCAAGCCCGAATGACCCATTGCCAGAGGTATTGATCATGTTCAGACAGACCGCGCTTATCCTGACCCTCACCCTGTTGGGCAGCGCCCAGGTTCACGCCATCAACCACAAATACGCCGAGCAGCTGGAACGCTCCGGCTGCACCCAGGTGACCGAAGCCCAGGGCTGCGATATTCACAAGAGCAAGGCGGAAAACGCCAAGGCAGGATTTGGCACCGCCGCCCCGGCCGCCGACGGCGGATTGAACATGAGCTATGAGCAGAAGCTGGAGCGCTCAGGCTGTACCCAGGTGAGCGAACTCAGCGGCTGTGACATCAACAAGAGCAAGGCCGAGAACGCCGCCGCCGGATTTGGCGCCGCCCCCGCAGCGGCCAGCGCCAGCCCCTACGCCGGCAACTGGGTCGCCACCTTCCCCGAGACGGGCGCCACGGTCGCGAACATCCGTATCGATGACAAGGATCAGGTGTGGGTCAACGACAAGCAGGTCAGTGCCAGGAAATCCGACGGGGCCCTGGTGTTCAAGGAGGGCATGGTCATCTACACCATCCAGGGGGATCGCCGCCTCAAGGGAGAAGATGGCTGGGTCGACAACGACGCGGGCACCAAGGGGCCCATCGCGGCCAAATGACCCCGTCACCATCACGACAAGGGGAGCCGAGGCTCCCCTTGTCGTTTCTGCCTGCTTGCCCCCCCTCTACCCTTTCTTCGGGAAGTCCAGCACGGCCACCACCGGCGAGCAGAACGGGAGCGCCGACCAGGAGGGGGCGTCGAAGATAAAGCGGGCGACGGCGCAGGTCGGCATACGAGTGATACCGGAGGAAAAACCATGGGCCAGGTCGGTTAAGGCAGGATCATGGCCCACCAGCAGCACGCAGGCGAGATCATCTGAAAGCGCCCCCACCACCCCGAGAAGGGCCCCGGCATCGCTCTCGTAGAGGCCCTCGTCGATGGCGATGTGGTTTGGTGAATAACCCAACTCTGCGGCAAGCAGCCGGGCGGTCGTCAGAGCCCGGCTGGCGGGGCTCGAGAGGATGAGATCGGGCTTCACCCCCAGGTACGCCAGGCGAGCCCCCATCAGGGGCGCATCGCGCAGCCCGCGCGCCGCCAGCGGACGAGCGCGGTCAGACAAAGATGCGTCCTCCCAGCTCGACTTGCCATGACGTACCAGGATCAGGGTTCTTCTCATGACGCACTCTCTGGTTGATAAGGGCGACAGGCAGCCCCTCAGACCGCCCCCCGTTTGCCAGCATGAAGGGGCAGCAGCACCATGACCACCATGGTCAGCAGCACACCCCCTACCCCCCAGCCTACCTGTTCCCAGTGTACTGTCTCCCCGGTCAGCATGCCGGTGAGCAGCACCATCACCGGGATGAGGTAGGTATAGGCTGACACCTGTTCCGGTTGCAGCGCCACGCTTCCCTGCTGGAACAACAAGAAGCTCAGCGCCGTGGCAAAGAGAGCCAGATAGCCAAGTCCCAGCCCCACCGGCAGGGAGACCCGGCTCCAGTCGGTTTCAAGCAATCCGGGCAGCGCCACCGGGGTGAGCAGCACAGTGGCGCAGATGAGGGTCCAGCCGGTCAGGTGGAGGAAGGACTCCCCCCGGTAGCAGCGCTTGATCAGGATGGGGTTGAGGGCCATGGCCACGCAGCCGAGCAGGTAGATGCGATTGCCGGGAGTGAGGCTGAGGTTCGCCACCAATCCCAGATCGCCGCGAAAGATGATGAGGGCCGCAGCCACCATGCCCCCCAGCAGGGCCAGCCCCATTCCCCAGCCGATGGCGCGGCGCAAGATCACCATGCCGGCCAGGGCGCTGATCAGCGGCACCGTGGTGTAGAGTGCGCTGGCATCGAGGGCACTGGTCTCCTGCAATGCCACGAACATGGCGACGAAGTAGCAGAGGGCTGGCAGCGAAATGAGGGTGTAGCGCCCCAGATCCCGCAGGGAAGGCTGCACCAGCCCCCCCTGATACCCCAGCACCCCGACGAAAATGAGGGAGGCCAGCAGGTAGCGCGCCCAGGTGACCACCAGCGGGTCCAGCACCGCGGTGAGGGCGCTGCCGATGGGAAACGAGAGGCTGATGAGCAGGGTGAACAGCAACACCTTGCCGTGGGCCTTTGCAACATGGGGACGTGAAGACATGGGATACACCTGTCAGCAAGGGCGCCCGCAGGCGCCGACGGAAGAGATCAATAACCGTGGTCGGTCGCAGGGGACAGCTTGCCCTCACCCAGGGTTGCCAGCAACTGGCCAAGCAGGCTGGAAGCACCGAAACGAAACCGCTCGGCCACCAGCCACTCCTCGCCAAAGAGTGCGGCCGCCATGGCGAGATACTCCGCCGCCTCCCGTGCGCTTTTCACCCCGCCCGCCGCCTTGAACCCCACCCGATCCTGCGCACCGCACTCGGCGATGGCCGCCAGCATGGTGCGGCACGCCGCCGGGGTGGCATTGACCGCCACCTTGCCGGTGGAAGTCTTGATGAAGTCGGCACCCTCCTCGATGGCAAGCAGGGAGGCCGCGCGGATAAGCGCAGGCTCCTGCAGCTCGCCGGATTCGATGATCACCTTGAGCACCCGGGCGCCGCACAACGCCTTGCAGCCGCGCACCAGCGCCCGGGCGGGGGCCTCGTCCCCGGCCATCAAGGCACGCCAGGGGATCACCAGATCGATCTCGTCGGCGCCATCCGCGAGGGCGGCGCGGGTCTCGGCCAACACGGTTGCCAGATCATCGTCGCCGTGGGGGAAGTTGACCACGGTGGCAACCTTGATCTCGGGGGTGCCCTGAGCCGCCAGGGTGAGCCTGGCCAGCCCCACGAAGCGCGGGTAGATGCACACCGCAGCGGTGGTGCCGACAGAGGTCCGGGCCTGATGGCAGAGGGCGATGATGCGCGCATCGTGGTCATCGTCGTTGAGGCTGGTGAGATCCATCAAGCGGATGGCCCGGATGGCCGCCTCTGTGGTGGCGCAGGCAGGTTCAAAAGCAGTCACGTCGTTCATAAATAGCTCCTGTCGGGATAAGAGAGGGGCGCCGCAGCGCCCCGAAACAAAGGGTGAGAGACTCAGGCGAGGGAGAAGAAGACACCGGCGATGGCGGCGCTCATCAGGTTGGAGCAGGTGGCCGCCAGCACGGTACGCAGACCGTAGCGGGCGATGAAGTCGGTGCGCGACGGGCAGAGGGTGCCGAGGCCACCGATCAGGATCCCCATGGAGGCCAGGTTGGCGAAGCCGCACAGAGCGAAGCTGATGATCACCTTGGACTTCTCCTCCAGCACCTGCAGACCGGCAGCGGTGACCGTGCTGGCGTCTTTCAGGTAGGGCGCCAGATCGCTGTAGGCCACGAACTCGTTCACCACCAGCTTCTTGCCGATCATGGCGCCGGCGATGCCGATGTCCGCCAGCGGTACCCCGAGCAGGAAGGCGAGCGGCGAGAAGATCCAGCCCAGGATGAGCTCGAGGGAGAGCGGCATGCCCACCATCTCCCCCACCCCGCCCAGCAGGGTGTTGACCAGGGTCACCAGACCAATCATGGCGATCAGCATGGCGCCGATGGCCGCCGCCAGCTTGAGGCCGCTGCTGGCCCCCTCGCCTGCCGCCGCCAGCACGTTCTCCGGCTTCTTGCCATCAAACTGGATGCTGTTGTCGAACACATAGTCCGGCTGGCTGGTTTCGGGGATGATCAGCTTGGCGAACAGGATCCCGCCCGGTGCCGCCATGAAGGAGGCGGCCAGCAGGTACTGCATGTCCACCCCCATCATGGCGTAGCCCGCCAGCACGGTACCGGAGACCGAGGCCATGCCGCCGCACATGACGGCGAAAAACTCCGAATCGCTCATCTTGGGCATGTAGGGTTTGACCACCAGCGGCGCCTCGCTCTGACCGACGAAGACGTTGGCCACCGCCGACATGGATTCGGTCTGGGAGGTGCCAAGCAGCCGCGCCATGGCGCCACCGATGATGCGGATCACCACCTGCATGATGCCGAGGTAGTAGAGCACGGCGATGAGCGCCGAGAAGAAGACCACCAGGGGCAGCACGTTGAGGGCAAACACGAAGCCGATGCCATCCACCGAGAAGTTGACCAGGTTGCCAAACAGGAAGTGGATACCCGCCTTGCCGCTTGCCAGCACGGCGTCGACCCCGTGGGCCATCCCCTCCAGCGCCCGGCGCCCCAGCGGTACATAGAGCACCAGAGCGCCGATGGCGACCTGCAAGGCCAGCGCCAGCCCCACGGTGCGCAGGCGAATGGCCCTGCGGTTGGTCGATGCGAACACGGCGATGAGGAGCAGCGCCGCCATACCGAGAAATCCTGCTGCAAACATATCTGACCTCCTGGTCGTTCCCTGCTTACTGGAAGTGGTGCTGGATGAAGGCGTTGATGAGGCGGATGAAGTCCGCTTCCGCCAGCTTGGCGCACTTGAGGGTCTGCTCGTGGGAGAGCTGCACGTCACCGAGCCCCTCCGCCATGTTGGTGATGGCGCAGATGGCCAGCACCGGCAGCGAGCAGTGGGCGGCGCTGACCACCTCGGGCACCACCGACATCCCCACCACGTCGCCCCCGATGATCTGCATCATGCGGATCTCGGCGGCGGTCTCGAAACAGGGGCCGCTGTAGGAGACGAACACCCCCTGATTGACGGCGATCCCCTCCCGCTCGGCCAGCGCCAGCGCCTCGCTGCGCAACCCCTTGTCATAGGCATTGGCCAGGCTGAAGAAGCGCGGGCCGTAGGCCTCGTCATTGGCGCCCGTCATGGGGGTGCCCGGCATGGTGTTGATGTGATCGTTGAAGATGACCAGGGAGCCGACCCCGATGCGCTCCGGGCGCAGCGAGCCGGCCGCATTGGTTACCAGCAGCAGCTCGCAGCCCAGGCGCTTGAAGGTGCGCACCGGGGTAGTCATCACCTTCATGGTTTCGTGTTCGTAGTAGTGGCCGCGCCCCTTCATGCAGACCACGTCCACCCCGTGCAGCTTGCCGAGCACCAGCTCGCCGCTGTGACCGGCCACCGTGCTGACCGGGAAGCCGTCCAGCTCCTCGTAGGGAATGGTGACCTTCTCTTCCAGCGCATCGGCCAGCACGCCGAGGCCGGAGCCCAGGATCATGGCGACGCGGGGGGCAAACCCCGGCTTGCGGACAAGAATGGTGGCGACGGCGTTGAGTACGGGATCGTGTTGCATGAGTTGTACCTCTTGAGGCTGTGAATGAGACATGACGCTCACTCTAGGGGAGGCATTGGACGACAAAAATCGCTAAAATCGGCCTGATTATCCCGATATACAACACAATGACCGGCGTAATGGGGTAATGACGCACCCGAAATGGCCCAAAAACCGCTGCTTCATGCCATTTCTCCGTCAAACGGGTCGCCGGAGGGGGAAAACCGATGTGATGCGGATCGCGGTGTCAGGAGGGACCCGCCTCCCTGCCCCGCCATTCCCGTGCCCGAACTTTGACGGCGATCTCACCCCTCAAGCCTGGAGAGACCATGTTCCCGGACACCCAATGGCGCGATCGCGTCACCCTCAAGATGTTGCGTTACTTCCATGAAGTGGCCAGCCAGGGCCACTTCAGCCGGGCCGCCCTACGGCTCAATGTCTCCAAATCGCCGCTCAGCGCCCAGATAAAGGAACTCGAATCCCTGCTGGGGGTGACCCTGTTTGAGCGCCACACCCGCCAGGTGAACCTGACCCCCACAGGGCGCCTGTTGCAGGCCGAATGCGATCGCCTGTTCGACGTGCTGGAGAGCGGCCTCAACCGGGTGGTGCAGGCAGGGCGCATGGAGCGCAACCAGATCCGCATCGGGCTGGTCAGCTCCATCTTCTGGGCCGGTTTTGGCGAGGTGATCCGCCAGTGTCACCAGCGCCACCCCGAGTGCGAGATCTCCTTCACCGAGCTCTCCCCCGAGCGCCAGAAGCAGGCGCTGGCCAGCAAGGAGATAGACATCGGCCTCGCCCGCTTCGCCGACACCCTCAACATCCACCCGCTGCAGGCCGAGACTGTCTATCGGGAGTCCATGGTGCTGGTGGTATCGGACGAGCATCCCCTGCGGGATCGCAAGCGGGTCTCCCTCCCTGAGCTCGCCGCAGAGCCCTTCGTGCTGATGAGCCGCGCCAACTCCGCCTCCACGGATCTCATCATCAACGCCTGCCTGGTGGAGGGTTTTTACCCCCGCCTGCGTCAGGAGGTGGTGGAGCCCAATACCCTGATGGCCGTGGTGGCCACCAGCCAGCAGGTGGCCCTTGTGCCCGCGAGCTACGCCCGCCAGAAGTGGCCCCACGTGCGCTTCATCCGCCTCGAGCAGGGGATCCCCGCCGATCTCTGCGTGCTCCATGCTCCGCCCCTAGCCGGGCAGCCGACGACCACCGCCATCCGCCACTTCATCGACACCATGAGCGAGCAGATGAACCTGCCGGAGCGAGGCTGAAGGCAAAAAGCCCGATGAGGGGATCATCGGGCTCTGCGGCAAGGATCAGGGGCTCACTTCTTCCATGAAGACAAGCCGAAGGGGTTCGGCCAGCAGCTCGTCCGCCTGGCGAGCGAAAGCCTGGAAATACGCGGTCTCACAGTGGGCATCCAGGGCGGCCTGACTCACGAAGGCTTCCCGCATGTAGAAGGTGCCGGGTTCATCCTTCAACTCGAACAGTACGTAATCGAGGTTGCCCGGCTCCTGGCGAGTGGGGTCAATCAAGGCAAGCAGGGCATCGCGAAGGCGCTCTCCCATGCCGTCACGGGCCTTGAGCACCGCGATCGATACCAGTTTGTCTGTCTCTTTTTTCATCCAGTTTTCTCCGTTGTACATCGTCAACACGCCAGAGAGTGCAACCTGGACAGCGATTTATACTGCCGGATGCCCCCCATCAGACGTTGCCCAGTGTAGGCAGGACGGTGGAGGCCATATAGGGGGGCAGAATGAACACTGTGTTCAACGGGGTGGATAACCACGCCGTGCACAGAGGAACAAACGAGCGGGAGGGATCATGGCGCAAAGGGTGGCAACGGGACCCGCCAGGAGGCGGCACGGCTTGCTGCCCCCTGGTCCAGGCTAAGGGCCTGCAGACCAGCGCTCAACGTCAAGGCAATAGGTGGTGAAAGGGTGTTCGCCCAGGCGCGTTTTCCTCACCCAGATGGCCCGTCTGGCGAGGGATCGATAAGGCGGGCGGGTATCCAGCAAGTGAAAGAGGATCGTCCGATGGCCAAGCTCCCTCGCCCATCCCATCATCTCGTTGAAAATCGCCACGCCGCTTCCCCAGCCGCCCCTGGCGAGCACAATGGCAAGCTCCACTCCCTCGTCATCGGGCTGGATGCCGCACCACCCCGCCAGGGTGCCGTCGAGGAAGATGGCGCGCACGCGGCAACCTGGCCGGGCGTCGACTCCCAGCTTGTGCGCCATCCAGTCGCGCACCCCGGCCACATCGAAAAGCGGGTGAGGGATCAGGTGCTTTCGCAGCGTCTCGTCGTTGAGCAGCGGCAGAAAATCCTCTGCCCTGACAGCAGAAAAGGGGCTGAACACCATGGAGGTCTCTCTCATTGCGCGAAGAGGCGCCCCTAGTAGGGGCTGCCATCCTTGTGTCTGGCTGACCAGGCGCCATCGGCCCCCTGTACCAGGGCCAGATCGTCATCGGGATAGTCGACGGTGTCCCCTGGCAGCCTGTCCCCCACCTCGAGATAGACGGCGTCCACCTCACCGTGGTTGAGCAACTGGTGGGCCAGGCCGCTGCCCCCCTTGAAGCCGATGCACTCCCCCGGCGACATCCGGTACTCCTCCTCCCCGTGGCGCAGGGTGGGATTGCCCGAGAGCACATAGACGAACTCGTCCTGCAGGCCGTGATGGTGCTTGAGCGCCGAGATGGCTCCCGGTGCCAGGGTCGTCAGATTGACCCCGAAATTGGCGAGGCCGAAATGATCCCCCAGCCTGCGCCGGGTGCGGTGCTTGACCAGGGAGGCAAAGGGCTCCGGATAGAGGGACTTTGCCTTGTGCTCGGGGATGGCCGTTGCCTGAATGGCGCGTTTGTCAGTCATGTTCTGATCCTCCCTGTGAATGACGTCTCACTTTATAGCCTGCTCCTTAGCGGCGAAACATGGGCAGGGGTTGAAGGGGGTCTCACACACCATGTCATGCCCGGTTGCCGCCAGATGGCAAAGACACCCTGTTTTTCGTTTGGCTATCTTAATGGCACACCGGAAAATGGGAAGCCGCGTCGGCAACCTCACCAATGGAATGAAGAAGATGGCCCGCGATCACTGGGAAGCATCCTCTTCCAGCGGCCCGGGTATGGAGGGGCTCGGGCACATGCAGAACCGGCGACTAGAGCACCTCAATCCTGACCTTGATAAGCCCGGATCGGGGATTGCCGATGGCGCTGAACGCCGCTTTGGAGAGATCGATGATGCGTCCGCGGGGGAAATTGCCCCTGTCGTTGACCCGCACCACCACGCTCTTGTCGTTGGCCAGGTTGGTGACCCTCACCAGGGCGCCGAAGGGCAGTGTCATGTGGGCGGCGGTGTTGGCGTGGCGCTGGTAAGGCTCCCCGCTGGCGGTACGCTTGTTGTGGTAGCGATCGGCGTAATAGGAGGCGAGCCCCGTCTCGCTATAGCCTCGCCAGTTGCCCGCACTGCCTGCATCAGGCTGGCTGCTGCAGGCCGCCAGCAGCAGGCACAGGGAGGCCAGCAGCCCTTTTTGTCGCGTCGTCATGCGTTGCTTCCTCGATGGGACAGAGCGACCAGCATCGCCAGTCAGGCTTCCGTTAACAGGGGCCTACTCTCTCATATTTTCCATGGAAAACGGGAGGCCCAGGCCTCCCGTTTGTGTGTTCACCCGTCAGCCCCTGTCAGGTGATAACTAGATCTGTACACCTCTCCTGAGTCCGCTAGGATCCTGATCGTGGAGCCGTGTGCAGTACGAAGGGGCTGGTAAACATGCACAATCAGCCCTTCATTTTTCGTCAACTGTTCCAGCGGTAAGGCTGGGTTAAGTGATTGAACGTATGAAAAAAGGCTCCAGAAGCCAGCCACGATGGCTACCGCCACCAGAAACTTGGTCCACCCCTTTTACATGGCACGGACACCGAACACACGCCAGAACCAGGTGGCTTGAATGCGCGCCTTCGTCATGCGCCATTGTTTGCGTAATTCAAAAAATTCCATAGTCATACTGTATTTATCCCTGATCCCCCTCCTCCACCTTGTAACCAAGGCGCTCATAAAACTGCACCGTCCTCTGGTTACCCGTAAAACTGGATAAATTCACCCGGCATTGTGTGATTCATAGAGATCATTTCCCCATCACTGGCGATGAACGATTTAAAAATAACAATTACTCTGCTGTCGCTCCCTTGTGGCAAGCCAAAGCCACAATAGCTAAGGAGAGGATGGTCAATATCAACAAGTGCTGGGCCAGCCATTCGTCGCTTGGCTTATAACGCAGTAGGCTTTTGTACGTATTTTCATAACTTATCAAGACCTGCTCACCTTCCTGCACCTGCCACGCCTGTTCGAAATAAAAGGGCCACCAAAATCTGTAATAAGGCTGACTCCAGACCGTGACCCGTTTTCCTTTTGCGGCAAGCAACGCTGCTTTGTTATAGATACTACCTCGATAGGCTATTTCCTCTCCCGGGTCCGTCAGGATCCTGATCGCGGAGTTATGTGCAGTACGGAGGGGCTTATAAACCTGCACAAGCACCCCCTCATTTTTCGTCAACTGTTCCAGCGGCAGGATGGGGTTAAGCAATTCAACGTAAAAAAACACGCTCCAGAAGCCGGCCATGATGGCTACCGCCACCAGAAACTTGGTCCACCCCTTTTGCATGGCACGGATGCCGAACACACGCCAGAACCAGGTGGCTTGAATGCGCGCCTTCGTCATGCGCCATTGTTTGCGAAACGCGAAAGTGTCCATAGCCATGCTTTATTCATCCCTGTGTATGTTTCCAGCTGCCATCTGCTGCAAGGACATTACGATCTGCAGAGCCCACCATATTCCACCAGACTCTGCGACATCGTAAGTGGTCACAACACCTCAACATTTACCTTGATAACACCTTCGCGAATATTGCCGATGGAGCCGAAGGCGGATTTGGAGAGATCGATAATTCGCACGCTTTTAAAGGCGCCGCGATCATTGACCTTGACCACTACGCTCTTGCCGTTGGCGAGGTTGGTGACCCGTCGCACCATGGAGCCAAAGGGCAATTCCATATGGGCAGCGCTACTGAGGTTATTGAGATAGCTCTAGCCGCTGGCGGTCTTTTTACCGTGATAACGGTCGGCATAATAGCTGGCGTAACCGGTCTCGCTTTAGCCGCGCCAGCTGCCGCCGTGGCTCTCGTCATAACGGCTGCTACAGGCTGCCAGCAGCAGGCAGACAAGCAACAGCCCCCCTTTGCAGGCCGATTGCACCACTCCTTCTCTCCCGATGCCGCGCATCTACTTCTCCTCGCTCACCTTGCCGGATAGATAGCCCGGCTGATCATATCGCGTCGCAGTAACGGGTAGATTCTCCCCATACCGGCAAGCCACCGCAATGTAGGCGGCCCCTTGCCATCATGGGGCCCAGCCCAGTTGCCAACGCAGTGGTCGCCGCGATTGTTGCAATAAACATAGGCTTTAAATCACCACTGTTACACCCAAGAGACAATCAAGGTGCCACTTCTCTGCTCGCGTTTGCCAACTCGCGCACACAAACACCCTCCGATCTGCGTCCGCAACCCAGCACAACAAGAGGGATACTTATTAACCAGAACCGGGCAAACCCGTTCATCCGTAGCCTTATCCCATCACAGGCAGCGCCGCTACTTTGCCATATTTTTCCAATAAAAAGGGAGGCGAATGCCTCCCTTTTCTCTTGCTATTTGCCCATCAGAGTCAGGCGATGAGCTTGTCGTCGGCGAAGCCAAAGCCGCGCAGCCCCACCACATGCACATGTTCGTGCTTGCCCTGCACCTTGCGGATGAGCTTGTAGGTGGTGCCCTTCTCGGGGCTGATGTTCTCCGGCGCCGCGATAAGGAGCTGCATGTCCTGGCGCTCGCACAGCTCGAACAGGGTGGCGATGGATTTGCCATCAAGCCGCGCCGCTTCGTCCAGGAACAACAGGCGGCAGGGAGCGATGTCCTTGCCGCGCAGACGGCGGGACTCCTCCTCCCAGCTGATGAGCACCATCAAGAGGATGGCCTGACCGGTGCCGATCGCCTCGCCGGTGGAGAGGGCGCCGCTCTCGGCCCGCAGCCAGCCGTCGGCCCCGCGCTGCACCTCGATCTCCAGCTCCAGGTAGTTGCGATAATCCAGCAGCACGTCCCCCATCACCTGATAGTTGCGCTCCCCCTGCTCCACCTGCGGGTTGAGACGCTGGAAGAGCTTGGCCATGGCCTCGGAGAAGCTGAGCTCCTTGTCGGCGAACAGATCGTTGTGCATGGCGCTCTGATCGGCCAGCGCCGTCAGGAGGCGAGTGTGGGCCTCGCGGATATTGACGTTGAGACGCACCCCGCGCACCAGACCGAAGGCGATGTTCTGCAGGCCCTGGTTCAATACCCGGATGCGGTTCTGCTCCCGGCGGATGATGTTGGTGATCTTGGCCGCCACCTCGTGGGAGGAGAGGGACAGATGGGTTTCCCGCTGCTTGAGCTCGTCGGCGAGGCGCGCCAGCTCGATCTCCATCTCCTCGATGGCTTCCACCGGATCATCCGAGCGGATGATGTCGTTGCGGATGCGATCTTTCAGGTAACGGTAGACCTGCACATAGAAGGCGACCTTCTGCTCGGTGCTGCGGTTGCCTTCCGACAGACGCAGCGCATCGCGCAGGGCCTCGTCGTGGGCCACCGCCACCCGCAGGGCGCCGAGGGCCTTGTCCGACATGGAGCGCAGCTCGTCGCTGTCAAGATAAGCCAGCTCGCGCTTGTTCAGACGCTTCTCGACGTCGGTCTCCCGTGCCAGACGCACCACCCGCGACCAGCTCGCCTTGTGACCCACCAGGGATTTGCGGGCGCTGTAGTAATCCTTGCCTTCGAGCTTGAGACGACCGCCAAGGGATTCGATTTCGCGCTTGCACACCTGCAGCTGGGCCTCGGCGCTGGTGCGGCGGGTCCGGGTGCGGATAAGCAGCTCTTCAATCTCTTTCTTGTGGGCACGGGCCTTCTCTTCCATGTCATCCGACAGGGTCAGCCCCATGGCCGCCAGCTCCTGCTCGAACTCCGCCAGGGTCTGCCCCTTGGCCGAGGCGCTGGAATCGAGCGCCGTGCGCAGTTGCAGCGCCTCGGTGTGGCGCTGGGTGATCTGCTTGTGCTGCTCACCGGCGGTGCGGGCGGCAAGCTCCGCCGCCTTGAGCTTCTCTTTGAGTCGCTCGCTCATCTCGGAGGCCTTGCCCAGCAGGTCTTGCGCATCCTGATAGGCAAAGTGCGGCAGACGGGCCACCAGCTGATCGAGGGCGTAGCAGCGGCGCTTCTGCTCGGCCAGCAGGTCACTCACCTCGTCAAAGGCCGCCTGCAGGGCCGCCAGATCCTGGGGATCCTGGCGCAGCACCTGCACCATGGTTTCCAGTTTTTCCAGCGCCTTGCCGTGTTTGGCGATAAAGGCTTCGGCTGTTTTAAGCGCCTCCACGTCGGCGTGAGCCGCCTCGAGGCGGGCCGCCAGGTCTGCCTCGGCAAACAGGTGGGCAAAGGGCAGCATCCCCTGCACCAGCTGGATATGGCGGGTCAGCTGGGCGGCGGCGGCTTTGGCATCACTCAGCTGCTTGTCGCACTCGGCGATGGTTTCTTGCAGCTTGCGCTGCTCGGCCTGTTTGGCCTGCACCTCGGCTTCGGGGTCCGGGCGGAAGGCGATATCCAGATGCTGGCCGATAAAGTCGCGGAAGTGACCGTAGAGGCGGTGGTACTTCTGCTGCTCGAAGGCGGCCTTGGCGTAGCCCTCGATGAGGTTTTCCCGCTCAAGATCGAGCTGCTCGATCCGTTTTTCCCGGGCGGCGCGGCCAAAGAGCGGCAGCTCGGGGTAGCGGGAGAAGCGCACCTGACGCTTGCTGGTGCGCACCAGCACGGCGTCCCCCAGCTCGTCCGCTTCCACCAGATCCTCGTCAAAGGAGTCGGGGTTGCCCTGAATGAGGTAGATATCTTCCGGGCAATCTTCCAGCTTTTTCAGCCGCTCGATGGCGCCTTCGAGGTCGAGCACCACCAGGGCGCTGCGAGCCGGGCCGTAGAGCGCGGAGTAGTAAGGGGCATCATCGATGGAGATGTCGTCATAGACATCCGAGAGCAGCACGCCCCCCACCTGCTCGGCGATGCGGGCAAGACGGGGATCCGCCTCGCCGGCACCCAGCTGCAGGTTGCGAATTTGCATCTCCAGCGCCTGTTTCTGGCCCTGAATGCGGTTGCTCTCCTGCTCGAACTCCCGCTCCTTGTCGAGCACGCTCTGCATGCCGGAAGAGAGTTCTTCGGCGGTGGCCAAGTCCAAGCCACTCTGCTCGCGCAGTTGCTCGAGTTTTTCAAAGGATTTGAGCCAGCGCGGCGCCAGCTTGGTCAGTTCCGCGATATCGCGGCCCAGCTGAGTGCCCTGATGCTCGAGGCTGGCGCGGCGCTGATTGGCCTCTGCCTGCTGCTCGGCGAGCTCCTCCTGGCGGGTGCGCTGGGCTTCGAGGAAGATCTCCAGCTCGTCCTGGCTGGCAATGTGCTGACCAGACGCCTGGGCCAGCTCGTCTCGCAGCCGCAAGAGGGTCTTCTGGCTCTCGCTCTCTTTCTCGAGGCGAGCCAGGGCGGCGCGCAGACCCTGGCCCTGGGCAATGCGGGCCTTGTCTTCGATGTGGCGCTTGAGCAGCGCCTGCGCCGTGGGCCAGGCGGCCTCGCGCACTGTCTCGGGGACGATGCTGAGCAGCAGCGCCAACGCCGCTTCGTGCTCGGCCACCGCCGCCTTGGCCAGCGCCAGCTGCTGCTCGGCCCCCAGCACCCGGCTGGTCAAGCTCTGCTCGGCTGCGCGGAACTGATGCAGGGTGTCGCTCGCCTGCGCAGGCTCGAGCCCCGGCAACTCGCACTGCTCGCGGGCGTTTTCCAGGGCCTGCACCGCCTGACGGTACTGGATGGCGCGGGTCTGCTGGATATCGAGCGCCTGCTGGTAGTCGGCGAGCTGGGTCTTGAGGCTGTCTACCTCTGCCTGGGCCAGCTCCTTGCGCTCTTCCACCTCCAGCAACTGGCCGTGGATCTCTTCCACCACCGCCTGCTGCTGCTCCAGCTTGTCGTTGAGCTCCGCCAGATCGGCGCGATAGAGGGCAATCTTCTTTTGCAGCGCCACGGCCGCCATCACCTTGGCCAGGTGCTCGGCGGCGGACTCCAGCTCGTCGGTCAGGAGCTTCTCGCGGTTGGTGAGCTGATCCACCTCGTCCGCCAGATAGATGGCGCGCTGCTTCTCCTCGGCCAGCAGACGGCGTTTGCCGGCGAGCTCAGAGCGTGCCTTGAGGGCCAGCTCGGAGAGGCGGCTCTTCTCGGCAGCGCCCCGCACATACTCCGCGGCCACATAGTGGGTGGTCTCGGTGATCAGGTTCTTGAAGAGATCCCGCTGACCCTGGGTCTCCTTGATGGCTTCCAGGGTGCGGCGGTTCTCGTAGATGGCCGCCTCCATGTCCTGGAACGCCTTGCGTACCCCGGAGTTCTCCGGCAGCAGGTATTCACGCAAGGAGCGGCTGATGGAAGACGAAATACCGCCGTAGAGGGAGGCTTCGATCAGGCGATAGAACTTGCCGCGATCCTTTTGATCCCGCAGCTTCTTCGGGGTGATGCCGAACTCGAACATGAAGTTGTGATAATCGGTCACCGTATTGAACTTGGCGACCTTGATGGCGCCAAGCTCCGCTGCCGCCCCCTTCAGATCGGCGAAGGCACGTACCCGGCCCTTGCCGTCGTCGAGCTTCTCCAGCAGCAGATCCGTGGGCGCCAGGTGCTCGGGCACATCCACCAGGGCGAACGGGGTGATGTTGACCTTGTTGTCACGGTTGGCCACCTGTTCGAGGTGGACGCCAACCCAGATCCGCTGCTCTCGGCTGTTCATCACTTCCAGCAACGAATAGC
This sequence comes from Aeromonas sp. WP2-W18-CRE-05, assembly GCF_014168615.1. Taxonomy (NCBI): domain Bacteria; kingdom Pseudomonadati; phylum Pseudomonadota; class Gammaproteobacteria; order Aeromonadales; family Aeromonadaceae; genus Aeromonas; species Aeromonas sp. WP2-W18-CRE-05. The sequence continues at coordinate 2,715,715 of NZ_AP021917.1, forward strand.
AGTGGCCGCGCTGCAGCTTGCCGTAGAGCCCCTTGTCGCGGGACGCGCTGGAGGAGCCCGCCTCCGTGGTGTTACGGAAGTGAAGCAGTGACTGGTCGGGAATGAGGGCCGCGATAAAGGCCGCCATGGTGGTGGACTTGCCCGCGCCGTTGCCGCCGGACAGGGTCGTGACCAGCTGGTCGAGATCGAAGGTGCGGGCGAAGAAGCCGTTCCAGTTGACCATGGTCAGGGATTTGAATTTGCCTCTCACGCCACACTCTCCATCAAACCGGCCGACTCCATCAGTGCCGGCACATTAACGTTGCAGATCATCTTCCACCTCCAGCTCCAGCTGCTCTTCGTCCAGATCCTCTTCGATATCCTCGAACAGGGAATCGCTGCTCGGCATCTCGTCGTCGTGGAAAATGGCCTCCCCTTCCTGGATCATCCGCAGTTGCACCGCGCGGGGATCCTCGTCGGAGCGCACATCGGCGGCGAAGCGGAACACGGACTCGTTGACCCGGAATTTGTCGCTGTTGCCAAGGGGGGTGATCATCCCGAGGCGTTTGAGGCGACGCATGGAGGTGCGGATTTTCTCGAGGAGTTTCTTCTTGTCCAGATCCGTGCCGCCGGAGCGGCTGTTGACCATCCGCAGCAGTTGCTTCTCGTCCGCCAGACTCAGCACCTCTTCTTGCAGCTCGCCCATGGCGAACACCCCTTCCGAGGCGAGGCGGTCCGGGCTCAGGAACAGGTAGCAGAGCACCTTGCCCACCAGCATATCGAGCTCAGATAACACTGTTGTACCGATGTCGGCGCTCGGGCGCGGACGCAGGTAGAAGAAGCCTTCCGGCGCCTTGATGAGTTCCACCTGATAGCGGCCGTAGAAGATCTCCAGCTCCTGGTGGTACTCCACCAGGGCAGAGTGCTGCTCGAATTCGTCGGCACTGATGTGGCGACCGGAGCGCAGGGCGGTGTCGATACGCGGAAACAAGGGGTTGGCGATGGCCTCTGCGAGGCGCAGGGGCAAGGGGAATTCAGTATTGATCGATGACATAGGCCTGAACCTTGGATCCAGCTTGGTTGATGGGTTTCCATGCGGGTTGGCGGTGGTGCTCGCGCTCACCGCTGGCATGGCCGAGACGCACGGCCTGATCGATCAGGAGGCGCGCCACGTCGAAGTGGGCATGAGCCGGGTAGTCCAGCAGGTATTCCCGCAGCACGTCGGCAAGATCCAGCCGATCTCCCTGCTCCGGGTAGCGGGCCAGGTAGCGCTCGATGCGCTCCGCCAGCTCCTGGTTGATGTCCACCATCTCCACGTACTCCATCTCGAGGGGCACCTCGCCGGTCACCTCCTCGTCGTGGATGGCGATGGTTTCATCCCGCAGTTCCAGCAAACGGGGCTCTTCGGCCACCCGCAACAACCAGCTGTGCTGCTCGAAGTTGCGGATGGATTCCCGCAACCGCTGGCTGAAGGCGCGGTTCTTGTCCATGTCGATGGCGTTGCGGATGAACTTGTGGACGTGCCTGTCATAACGGGACCAGAGCTCGATGCACTGCTGGCCCCAGGCGGTGATGACGTCCAGACGCCCCTGCAGGGCGTGGGTCAGCTCCTCGACGTGGAACAGATCCTCACGCCCCTGGGCCGCTTCCTGAATGTTGAGCAGCCCCGCCTGCAGGCGGTGGCCGGCGGCGTCCAGGGTGTCCTGCAACTCGCGCAGGGTCTGGCCGGTCTCGTGCAGGAGCTTCTCGCAGCTGTGGATGGCATCGACCCAGTTCTGGGTCAGCAGGGCCGCGATCTCGCTCTTGACCTGGTTTTGCTGCTCGTCCATGGCGCGCTGGGTGAGATCGATGCGCCCGAGCGTCTCTTCCAGGGAGAAGGAGAGGCGCGGCAGCACCTCGGCGTCCCACTGCTCCCGGGTGTTGGTCTCGAGCGCCGCCTTGCGGGCGGTGTCGAGCTCGGCCGCCAGGTGCTCGAGCAGGATGGAGAGCTTGATGGAGTCCACCTGGCGCTGATCCATGAAGAAATCGACAATGCTCATGCCAAGGCGCGACAGGCGGTAGAGGCTCTCCCCCGCCACCATGTCGGTGGTGAAACGCGACAGCAGTTGCTGGCGAATGAGATCGTTGATGGCGTTGTTGGCGCGACCGGTGAGGGTCTCGTCCATCTGGCCGAAGGCACTGCTGACATAGCCAAAGGCATCGTGCAGCGCGGCCTCCGAGAGATCAGACTCGTCCTCGGAGAGCGTCTTGATCGCTATCAGAAAGGCCAGCCTGTCGGTGGGGAGGTTCAGCGCCAACCCCTCCTGTCTGACCCATCCCACCGTCTCTGGCAGGGTACGGGATGTACTCATCATGACGTTATCATCTCGTTGTTATAGTCGGCAGGTCTTCGCCCGCCGTGGTGATATAGGCCGGGGTCGGTGGCGCCCCGGCGGCTGGATCCCGCATCGTATTCACGCCGGTGTGTCTCAACCGGCCGGTTTCTGGGCCATCACATGGATGTAGCGCCCCAGGGAAACAAAGGGCTCCTGGCGGCAATATTGCTGCTCCATGGCCAGCAGGTCCTCGAACTTCTCGACCTGATCCTGCTTGTGGCGCATGTAGTCGTGGATGACGCGCACCCCGGTCTTGCCGATGATCCGCAATCCCCCCCGGCCTATCCAGTCATAGACCTGCTCCGGCAACTGAGGGTTGGTGGGAGTCAGGGCTGTCTGGCGTTTCTTGCGAAGGCCCAGGCGCACATAGTCGAAATTACCCACCACCAGGCTCTGGAACAGGAGGCCGTGACGATTGTAAAAAAGCAGCGACAGTATGCCCCCAGCCTTGACGAAAGGGAACAGACCCAGCAAGGTCTGGCGCGGCTCGGCGAGCCACTCCAGTACCGCATGACAGAGCACCAGATCGAAGGTGCCGGTCACCTGGTGCTTGAGATCCTGAATGGGGCAATGGATGAGACGAATTCTGTCTTCCAAGCCCTTCTGGGCGATCTGCTCCCGGGCCAGATCCAGCATTTCTGCCGACAAATCGCACAGCTCCACCTGATGGCCCATGGCCGCCAGTTTCTGGGCGAAGTAGCCAAAGCCGCCGCCGGCATCCAGGATGCGTAGCGGCCGGTTGCCCAGGCGCGCCAGGCAGGCTTCGATGTCACTCCAGACAATGGTGGTGCGAATGCGCCCCTTGGTGGAGTCGTAAATGTTGCGAGCGAACTTGTCCGCGCGCCCGTCAAAACTCTGATCTTGCTTCAAGACACACTCATCTTCGACCGCCCCGCCATGAGGGCCGCAGGAGGAACCACACAGGATTGGGCCACAGGAAAAAAGAGGGGTATTCTGTCACATCCCGAATTTGCTGAAAACTCAAGGACGTGTCTGTCGTGTTCGAGCTCAACTTCTTTGTCATCAAGAAATGGCTGGGCCATCTGCTGATGCCGCTCCCCTTCTCTCTCTCCTTGTTGGTGCTGGCGCTCGTGCTGCTCTGGTTCACCCGCTTTCAAAAAAGCGGCAGGCTGCTGGCGACCCTCTCCTTGGTGATCATCGCCCTGATGGGGACGCGGCCGGTGAGCTACGAGCTGGCCCGCAGCCTGGAGCAGACCTATCCCCCCTTCGAGGTGAGCCTGCATCCGGACATCCAGGCCATCGTCGTGCTGGGCAACGGTCATGTGAGCGATCCGGCCATCCCAGAGCGCGCCTGGCAAAACAACATCTCCCTGGCGCGCACCCTGGAAGGAGTTCGCCTGGCCCTGGCCTATCCAGAGGCCGAGCTGGTCTTCTCCGGTGCCGTGGCCGGGGATCCCTTGTCGAACGCCGAGGTCAACGCCCGCATGGCGGCCAACCTTGGCATCCCGCGAGCGCGCATGACGTTGTTTGAAAACAACAAAGACACCCATGACGAGGCGGTCAGCATCGCCGCCCACCTCAACGGCAAGCGGGTGGCGCTGGTGAGTTCGGCCACCCACCTGCCCCGGGCCATGGCCCTCTATCGCAGTCAGGGACTCGATGCGGTGCCGGCTCCCACCGATTACACCGCCAAGCAGAGTCAGGAGCCACAACCCCTCTACAGCTACCTCCCCAAAGGGCGTTATCTGATGTATTCCGAGGCTGCCATTCACGAGTGGATTGGGGTATGGTGGGCCCGTTTGCGTGGGCAGGTCACCGAGTGAGCAATCGCGCCTTGCATTCCTGATTTGGATCAGGAAAGCGAAAAAAAATTACGTCATTTGCCGCCGGGTCAGCTATCTTGGGCTCGGTTCAATTCATATAATGTTGCGCAATCAAATGCCTAGGAGATATAGAAGATGAGACAGCACCTGGTAATGGGTAACTGGAAACTGAACGGCACCAAGGCTTCTGTAGAAGCCCTGATCAAAGGACTGACCCCGGCCGCTGCCGCTCATCCTTCCGTGCAAGTGGCCGTCTGCCCGCCGGTTATCTTTTTGGGTCTGGTTGAACAGCTGACCGCTGGCAGCAAGATCGCCTACGGTGCCCAGAACGCCGACGTTCACGAGTCCGGCGCCTTCACCGGCGAAAACGCCCCCTCCATGCTCAAAGCCTTCGGCTGCACCTACTCCCTGGTCGGCCACAGCGAGCGTCGTACCCTGCACGCAGAGACCGACGACGTGGTGGCTGCCAAGTACGAAGCCATCCAGAAGGGCGGCCTGATCCCCGTGCTGTGCATCGGTGAAACCCTGGCCCAGTTTGAAGCCGGTACCACCAACCAGGTGGTCGAGACCCAGCTCAAGGCCGTGATCGATCGCTGCGGCATCGCCTCCTTCGAGAACGCCGTCATCGCTTACGAGCCGGTATGGGCCATCGGCACCGGCAAGACCGCCACCCCGGAGATCGCACAATCCGTGCATGCTCACATCCGTCAATACCTGGCCGGTTTTGATGCAGCCGTGGCTGCCAAGGTACAGATCCTGTACGGCGGCTCCGTGACTGGCGCCACCGCTGCCGACCTGTTCGGCCAGCCGGACATCGACGGTGGCCTGGTGGGTGGCGCGTCCCTGAAAGTGGACGACTTCTCCCAGATCATCGCTGGCGCCGCCAAGTAAGCGCCAAGCAAAGAGGGGCCCCGCCCCTCTTTGCATATCGCTTTCCTATGGACCCTCTCGCCATAGGAAAGCCGATATAGTAAAAGCGGCCAGCCGTATTATTCAGAATCTTGATTTTCGACAACTCAGATCCAGAGGCACTCATGACCAAACAAATCAAACGTATTGGTGTTTTGACCAGTGGTGGTGACGCACCGGGTATGAACGCAGCCATCCGCGCCGTGGTGCGCGCCGGTCTGCATCATGGCCTGGAAGTTTACGGCATCTATGATGGCTACCTCGGTCTGCACCAGGACCGTATCGTCAAGCTCGAGCGTCACAGCGTCTCCGACGTCGTGAACCGTGGCGGTACATTCCTCGGCTCCGCCCGTTTCCCCGCCTTCAAGGATCCGAAAGTCCGTGCCGAAGCGGTCGAAAACCTGAAGAAACACGGCATCGATGCCCTGGTGGTCATCGGCGGTGACGGCTCCTACATGGGTGCCAAGAAGCTGACCGAAGAGGGCTTCCCCTGCATCGGTCTGCCGGGCACCATCGACAACGACATCGCCGGTACCGACTTCACCATCGGCTTTGACACCGCCCTGAACGTGGTCGTGGACGCCATCGACCGCCTGCGCGACACCTGCAGCTCCCACCACCGCATCTCCGTGGTCGAGATCATGGGCCGCCACTGCGGCGATCTGGCCATGTCTGCCGCCGTTGCCGGTGGTGCCGAGTACGTGATCGTGCCGGAAGTGGCCTTCGACAAGGAGAAGCTGCTGCAACAGATCAAGGAAGGGGAAGCCAAGGGCAAGAAGCACGCCATCATCACCATCTGCGAGCACGTCACCGACGTCAACGCCCTGGCAAAAGACATCGAGGCCATGACCGGCCGCGAAACCCGCGCCACCATCCTGGGTCACATCCAGCGTGGCGGTTCTCCCACTGCCCGTGACCGTATCATGTCCAGCCGCATGGGTGCCTTCGCCGTCGAGCAACTGCTGGCGGGCCAGGGTGGCCGCTGCGTCGGCATTCAGGGCAACGAGATGGTGCACCACGACATCATCGACTGCATCGAGAACCTGAAGCGCCCGTTCAACCAGGAGCTGTACGATCTCTCCACCACCCTGTTCTAAGGGCTGTGGTCTGACAAAAAACCCTCCTCTGGAGGGTTTTTTTATGCGGGCTCCTCACCCCCTCCTCCCCCTGCGGGGGCCCGACTATCCACTGGCCACTGTCGCCATGTCTTACCCCTTGCCCGGCGGCCCTGAGCCTCTGACCCCACGACCTTCTCCTTTACTTCTTTCCCCCGCTTTTCTGCTTGCTCACCTTGTTCGCGACGGGTCTGGATAAAGGCCTTGGTGCCGCAGAGCCAGGGCCCTGCGCCAGGGCTCCCCTGCCCTTCATCCCATCACACTGGCGCCATATAGCAAACCGGGTGGGCCGACGATATCGCCCGCTTCCCCTGCGCGCGGGCCCAGTGGCTCGTCCCCCCAAGAAAACAGCGAAAAACGGGGCTTCCGGCCACCCAAGGCCCCATGAAGATCGCCCCCCCCCATTTTCCCGCCTTCCCCCTTTCCTTCCATGCTCCTTTGACGGCTTTTTTGTCGTTTTTCGTACTCTTTTTGCTCCCATCCTGTTTGGGATGAGCAGAAAATTGAGCCTTCATCGGATAACCCTGGCTGGCAACAGCCTTGCAGACTGGGGCTAGGACACAGGTCGTGAGAAAACATGACATGGGATGACAAAACCTGGCTGACAGCCACCAAACTCCCTATGGCGACACAAATCGGCGCATCCCGCAGGCCATTTTGCTGACCAAAAATGGAGACCACCTAACGGACCCCAATCGGAACCACTAAAGAGAGCGTCATAAAAATAACATAACTCAATGTATTTAAAGGCTTTATATGCATTCCCTTTAACTGGCATCACCATAAAACCCTTACAAGGACAAAAAACGCCCTTAAACTTGGGAAAATGCGGCCATATTTAACCACCAAACCATTTTTGCCTCATAATTACATTTTTCGTTGTTTTATCGTTCTGTTGTGGTATCTTGGTTCCATCATGAGCCAACCAAGGGAGATAAAATCATGAAAGAGTTCGTAGTTACCGCCGTTTTCACCGTGTTTTTCACTCTGGTTGCCGTCTCCATGCCGTCGCTGGCACAGCTCTAAGTCGGTCAATCAGCCATCTGCCACCTCTGCACCAGAGGGGTGGTTCAAAAAACAGACTGCGATATGGGTTTTTGACGTGCTCTGGCAAAGAATGATGCCAAGCCATCATTGAATGCGATCTGCGCGCACAAAACGACCTCGTCGACATCCATGCCATCTTTCAAGGGGAGCCCGGGCTCCCCTTGTCGCATCTCCCCCTGCGGGATTTACTCTTGCCCCCCTGCCCGTCACAATGGCCGCTGGATTTGCCACGCAGGAACCACCATGACTCAGGATGCCTTGCGCCACTGGCGCCGCGACCTTCATCGTCACCCCGAAGCCGCCTGGTGTGAATTTCGCACCACCACCCTCATCGCCCAACACCTCAGTGAACTCGGTTTCTCCATCATGCTGGGGGATCAACTGCTCGCCAGCACCCTCATCATGGGACGGGAAATAGACGTCGAGGCCCAGAAGGCCCGTGCCCTGCACCAGGGGGCGCATCCGGAGTGGCTGACGCGGATCGACGCACTCACCGGCGTGATGGGACTCTGGGAGAGCGGGCGCCCCGGCCCCACCCTGGCGTTTCGCTTCGATATCGATGCGGTGGAGGTCGAAGAGAGCCAGGAGGCGTCACACCTGCCCGGCCAGGGAGGCTGGCACTCCGCCAACCCGGGCTGGATGCACGCCTGTGCCCACGATGGTCACACCGCCATCGGGCTGGTGCTGGCCGAGCGGATCGCGGCCCTCTCCGATCGCCTCACTGGCCGCATCAAGCTCTTCTTCCAGCCGGCTGAAGAGGGCTGCCGAGGCGGCAAGGCGCTGGCGGCAGGGGGGCAGCTCGATGACGTGGACGCCCTGCTGGCACTGCACATCGGCATTCACGCGAGCAGCGGTGAGCTGGTGGTCAACCCCACCGAGTTTCTCTGCTCAACCGCGAATTCAACTTCGAAGTGCGACACTCGCCTATGCCGCCTGACGGTACTCTTCGAATACCTTGACAGGCTGCCTGAATCCGAGACATTTCCGAGGTCGTAGGTTGAGCCACTGCTCCGCTCTCCTGACATCCTCGTCCGTGACCTCTCTCAGGTCTGTTCCCTTTGGGATAAACTGCCTCAACAGCCCATTGCTGTTCTCGTTCAGACCGCGCTCCCACGAAGAGTAAGGGTGCGCAAAGTAAGTCTCGGCACCCAGCGCTTCCTCTATCGCCTTGTGTTCGGCAAACTCGCCGCCGTTGTCAAAGGTGATGGTATGCACCTGCTCGATGTAGGGCGTTAACATCTCGATTATCGCATCCCGCACCACCCCAGCCTGTTTGCTCGCGACCCGCTTGACCAGATAGAGCCGGCTCTTGCGCTCCACCAGGGTGACCAGTGCACCTGTGCCTTGCTTGCCCAGCACCGTGTCCGCCTCCCAATCACCGAGCCGCTCCCGGCTATCGACGATAGCCGGCCGTTCATCAATAGAGCGGGCTTCCTTGATGGGAGAACGCAGGCTGCTCGCCCCCTTGCGGTAGCGCTTGTGGCCCTGGCGCAGATGGCGGTACAACTGGCCACCCCGGGCTTTGTCGGCGGCCACATGGCGGTATATCCACTCGTGACTCACCATGAGGCCTATCTGCTTGCCCACCGCGCTTATCTGCTCCGGGCTCCACCACCAGGCGAGTGTCAGCTCGACAAACTGGATGACATCGGCAGATAGCCGAGATTTGGCCGCACTGGCCCGTCGGTGGGTGGCGTGCTGATGCGCATTGTCTGGCTGGTAGCCCTGCGGCCCGGCGTTACGACGCAGCTCCCGGTAGAGGGTGGAGCGATGAACGCCAATGGCGCGTGCGGTGGCAAGGATGGACATCCCCTGTGCGCGAAGCACCGATAACTGGTATCGTTGCCCCTCGGTCAACTGCTGATAGCTCATGGTGATACTGCTTTTACTTTGGCGAGCAGAAGGGTACCACCAATCAGCAGTTGGCCACCTCTCGCCATTCATCCATGAGTGTCGCACTTATTATCTGAATTCCCGAACCAAATTCGACGTGGAGTTCATGGGGCAAGCCGCCCATGCGGGGCTCGAGCCCAACGCGGGCCACAATGCCCTGGCGGCGGCCTGCATGGCCACCACCGCCATGCTCGGCATTCCCCGCCATCGGGACGGCATGACCCGCATCAACGTGGGTCAGCTCAACGGCGGCAGTGGACGCAACGTCATCCCGGGCCATGCCCGCCTGATGGGGGAGACCCGTGGCGCGACGCCGGCCCTCAACGACTACATGTTCAATCAGGTGCAGCAGATTGTGGAGGGGCGGCCCTGATGCAGGGCGCGACCTACCACATCCGCAAACAGGGGGAAGCGATCGGCATCGAGAACAGCCCAGCCCTCATCGAGGAAATCGTGCCTCTCGCACAGGGGAATTCCCTTGATACCATCCACACCCGCCGCTTCGGAGCCAGCGAGGATGCCGGTTTCCTCATCGAGCGGGTACAGCAGCACGGCGGCGAAGCCGCCTATCTCATCCTGGGAGCCAACCTCGCGGCCCCCCACCATCATCCCGAGTTCGACTTCGACGAAGCCGTGCTGGCCCCCGGAGTGGCCTTGCTGGAAGCCTGGCTGCTCGCCCGCCTCGGCCGCTAGCAGACGCCGGATGCAAACAAGGCAGCCCATGGGCTGCCTTGTTTTTTTACACCCTTGCGGACATGGGGACCTACTCTCCCAGCACGATCGCGCAGAGATGGGCGAAGTGGTGGATCTCGTGGGTCGCCTCGCACGGGCCTGTCTCCCGTCCCGGGTTGTACCAGCAGGTGGCAAGCCCCTGGGCGGCGGCACCGGCGATGTCGGTCTTGGGATTGTCCCCCACCATCAACACCCGCGCCGGGCTCGGCTGACCCATCTGCGCCAGGGCATGCTGGAAGATGGCCGCCGCCGGCTTGGTCACCTGCACCTCGTCAGAGATAACGAGAGGCTCAAACCAGCTGTTCCAGCCCAGTTTGTCGAGGCGCCCGCGCTGGGGCAGGCTGAAGCCGTTGGTGATGATCCCCATTCTGACCTTGCTCTTCAGGGTCTGGAGGGTCTCCTCCACCCCCTCCAGCGGCACGCTCAGGGCGATGATCTGCTGCAGGAAGGTCTCGTTCATCGCCATGGGCGCCACGTTGACCTGCTCGGCAAAGAGCGAAAAACGGGTCTGCTGAAGGTAGGTGGCGTCAATCTCCCCTGAGTTGTACTGCTGCCAGAGCCGCTGGTTGAGGGCATGGTACTCCGCCATCTTGGGGGGAGTCGGCGCCACGCCGTAGATCTGCAGGGTCCGCTCCAGCGCCCTGGCGACCGGAAAATCGAGCAGGGTTTCGTCCAGATCGAACAGCACCCAGTCATAGCTTGCTTGTTTCACGCTTGTCCTTATTGATTGTGCTTGGCCACGTTGTCATGCGTCGGGCGCACCCATCCCCAGAGGGCTGTCGAGCAGGGTCAGGGTCAGCCTGACACCAAAGCCGGTTACCTCGCTGCCCACCACGCCATTGCCCCCCTTGTTGCGAAAACCACTCAGGTCGAGGTGCAACCAGGGAAGCTCGGCGGGCACGAAGCGCGTGAGAAAACGGGCGGCATCGATGTGATCCGGGGAGGCGCCCGGCGCGCACTGTAACAGATCGGCCCACTCGCTATCGAGGTTGTCATCGTAATCCTCGTCCAGAGGGAAGGGCCAGACTCGCTCCCCGCTCTGCTGTCCCAGCGCTATCAGCGTGGTGAGCCACTCGGGGCGGTTGGTGAAGGCGCCGCTGTAACGGCTGCCGAGCGCCCGTTTGCAGGCGCCGGTCAGGGTGGCGTAGTCGATCAGCAAGTCGGGTTTGTCCCCGGCCGCCAGGGTCAGGGCATCCGCCAGCACCATGCGACCCTCGGCGTCGGTGTCCACCACTTCGATGGTGGTGCCGTTCAGCGCAGTCACCACCTCACCGGGCCGGAAGGCCTGCGGGCCGATGTGGTTCTCAGCGATGGCGAGCCAGCAGTGCACCTCAACGGGGAGTTTCGCCCGGCTGATGGCCAGCAGTGTGCCAAGGGCCACCGCGCTGCCCCCCATGTCCAGGTGCATGCCATACATGCTGCCACCGACTTTCAGGTTGTAGCCACCGGAGTCGTGGCAGATCCCCTTGCCCACCAGCGCGACGCGGCGCACCGGGTTGGCCGGACAGTAACTGAGCCTGACGATGGCGGCCTGACCGTCCGCCGAACCACGGGCCACCGCCAGGAAGGCGCCAGCCCCCATCCGTGCCAGGGTCGTCTCATCAAACTCCTGCCACTGCCACCCCTCCTGCTGCGCCAGCTCCCGGGCATAGGCCCGGTAATGACGGGCATTGAGCTCGGACGCTGGCAGCACTGCCAGGTGGCGAGCCAGACCATTGCCTTCGGTTTCTGCGCTCAGGCGGGCCATGTCCAGCTCGCAAGGGGGGGAAAGTTGCAACTGCTGATAACCCGGTCCTGTCGCCTCACTCCGTTTCTGGGTCGGCAGGGTCACATCGGCGGCGAGCAGGCAGGCGAGCACCACCCTTGCCAGTTGCGCGCGATGCTCATCGTCAAAGCCCTCCAGATGGAGCGCCAGGTGCGTCGCCTTGAGGCCCGCCAGCGAGCCCACCCAGCTGCGCACCTGCTTGTAGAGCCGATGATCCAGGACCGGGCGGGCATCCATGAAGATCACCCGTTGCAGCCCCTGACTGTCGTCAAGGGAATAGGGGGCCTTCTGACCCAGGGCTATCTGGGTTGCCACGGCGGCAAAGGGAGGCGTCGCCAGCAGGGTATCGCGCGCTGAGTCGGCAATGAGCAGGAGTTTGACGGCAGCCGGCCCTGCCATTACTTCGGCGAGGGAGGTGCTCTGCATCGTGATTTGGGGAGAAGAATAGCTAAAAGGGGTCATCACAGGGTGCGGCCTCATCCATGAACAGAAAGCAGGATGATACCGAACAAATGGCGAGAGGGATCGGAAAAACACACATTATTGTGTGCAAGCAACAGATGCTGGAGGGGATCAGAGAGGTAATGCAGAAGAAAATAAGTCAGAAGTTGGTTGCGGGGGCCGGATTTGAACCGACGACCTTCGGGTTATGAGCCCGACGAGCTACCGAGCTGCTCCACCCCGCGTCCGAATTGTATTGCCACCACAAAAAGCAGAGCAGTTGCTTCTTGCTGTCTTCGTCTCCACCACAGGCGCTAGCGCTTGCCATGGATACAAATAGTTGGTTGCGGGGGCCGGATTTGAACCGACGACCTTCGGGTTATGAGCCCGACGAGCTACCGAGCTGCTCCACCCCGCGTCCGAATTGTATTGCCACCACAAAAAGCAGAGCAGTTGCTTCTTGCTGTCTTCGTCTCCACCGCCGCGCTATGCGCTTGCCATGGACACAAATAGTTGGTTGCGGGGGCCGGATTTGAACCGACGACCTTCGGGTTATGAGCCCGACGAGCTACCGAGCTGCTCCACCCCGCGTCCGAATTGTATTGCCACCACAAAAAGCAGAGCAGTTGCTTCTTGCTGTCTTCGTCTCCACCACAGGCGCTAGCGCTTGCCATGGATACAAATGGTTGGTTGCGGGGGCCGGATTTGAACCGACGACCTTCGGGTTATGAGCCCGACGAGCTACCGAGCTGCTCCACCCCGCGTCCGAATTGTATTGCCACCACAAAAAGCAGAGCAGTTGCTTCTTGCTGTCTTCGTCTCCACCGCTGCGCTATGCGCTTGCCATGGACACAAATTAGTTGGTTGCGGGGGCCGGATTTGAACCGACGACCTTCGGGTTATGAGCCCGACGAGCTACCGAGCTGCTCCACCCCGCGTCCGAATTGTATTGCCACCACAAAAAGCAGAGCAGTTGCTTCTTGCTGTCTTCGTCTCCACCGCTGCGCTATGCGCTTGCCATGGACACAAATTAGTTGGTTGCGGGGGCCGGATTTGAACCGACGACCTTCGGGTTATGAGCCCGACGAGCTACCGAGCTGCTCCACCCCGCGTCCGAGGTCGCCCATAATAGGCGCCAACGCTGAGATTGCAAGTAAATATCCTAAAAAAAGTTTATTCGGGGATTAAACCGTCACATACTGCGCTCTTTTGCAACAAATCGCAGTTTTTTCAGGCAGCTAGCGATCTCTCGCCCCTCAGGCCCCTCCCCGCCTTGCCCCTCTTTGCCATAAAAAAAGCCCGCACGACAAGGTGCGGGCGGAAGGATGCGCCGGGATCAGGCCAGCTGGTGCAACACGCTGGTCGCCGCAATCTGGGCGATGATGAGGCCGCACAGGGTCACGGAGACCACCACGGGGGCCGTCTCCTGCTGACGGTAGATGGGGCTGAACCAGAGCAGCAGGGCTGCGACCAGCAGGCCGGCCTGGGTCACTACCCCGGGGATCAGCGGGTCGAGCCCGGCGCTGCTCCCCTGCCAACCCACCAGCACCGCCAGCCAGATAAGACTCAGGATGGCGGAGACGAGCCCCGCCAGGGGCAGCAGCAGATTGAAGGCTTGCAGGCGGTGGCGGGCACGCAGCAGCATCAGGTGGGCAAAGGCCGACCCCAGCAGCACCATCTGCAGCAGGCCGCCGAGCCAGCCCTGGATCTGCATCAGACCCAGCCCGTAGAGGGCGAGCGGCATGGCGGGCAACCACAGCAGGGTGGCGGGGATGGCGCGCTTGCCCTCCAGGCGAGACTGGACCAGGGAGAGCACGATACCGAGCACCAGGGCGGCCCCCCCGCTCCAGATGAGCCAGCCCGCAACCTTGGCCTCCACCGCCAGCATCAGAGAGAGCCCGGTGATCACCCAGACCGAGAAGAGCTGGGTAGTGATCCGCGAGCGCTGGCCCGGGCAGAGATCCCCGCGCCACAGGACGAGCCCCACGGCGATCAGGGCCCCCAGGGCCATCAGACCGGTCAGGGGAAAGAGCCAAAAAGGAAGTTGGACGAACATAGGGTCTCCGGCAGCAGTCCGGGTGCGGGTGCACCCATCACAGGGTAAGGAAGGACAAGAGGCAGGGAGTATATCCAAACTCCCTCCGTCTTCCCAACGTCGCCGGTCAGCTTTGTCCCCGGGCAAGGGCAACCACCCGGGCAAACATCTGCTTGAGCACAGGGGGAATGTGCTCGCTGCCGAGGCGCTCCGCCTCCTCCACCACCGCCAGGGCCATGCCTGGCTTGCTGCGATGGTGGATCGCCTTGGCGATGATGCGCCCGACGTTGAGGGTGGAGCGCCCCCCGACCCCCGCCTCGCGCCGGAACACCCCCTCGAACCCGTTCTGGTAGAGGTAGTGCTCTATGTCTGCCGCCGGCAACTGGGTCAGCCGATCCCGCTCGCGCTCCCCCTTGAGCAGGGAGCGGGCGGAGCTCGCATACTTGGCGCCCGCCTCGTCACCGTCGGTGAGCAGGTGCCACTCTATGCCAAAGTCCCGGGCCACCTTGATGAGGGGAGCCTGGCCGCACTGGGCGAACTCGATGATGCGCACCCCCTCCGCCCGCAGGCTGTAGCCGCAGATCTGGGCCAGCTCCGAGAGCAGCCAGATCTCGGTCTCCCCTTCCACCAGCAGCCAGCAGCGAGCAAACATCGACATGGGCCTGTTGATGCGCACATGGAAGGCAATCTTGCGCAGATCGTCGCTGCTGTAGCGCTCCCCTCCCAACTGATGGCAGAGGATGTCCTGCTGGCGGCGTACCAGACGACGCACCTGATTGAGGGGCAAGGAGGAGAGCAGGTCCCCCGAGTTGGTGGTGAGCAGCTTCTGGCCGGGCAACTGCTCCAGCAGACCCCAGGCCAGGGCCAGCATGGTGGGATGCAGGCGGCTCTCTGGGTCTTCCAGCATCAATATGGGTCTGGCCCCCTCCTCCAGCTCCCGGTTGCCCCGGGCGTGGAGCAGCATGGCCGCCATGCCCGCCATGGCCAGTTGCAGCGCCCGGTTATCCGCATTGCGCAGCAGCACCTGCAGGTTGCCGGGATTGCGCAGGGTCATGGGGCGATTGACGATATCCCGCTGGCTGCGAGGCTTGTGCTTGATGGGCGCCAGGGCGCTGAAGTAGTGCTCCATCAACTGCTGCACCGCCTGCAGCGCCTCCTTGAGTTCTGGCTCGCCGATGCGCTGGGGCTCGTCGGTGAGCTTGCCGGCCAGCTCGTCCAGCCGCTGCTCGCACAGATCCCCCCAGGGCAGCCGCTCGATGCCCTCCCGGGCGGTACGGGCATCCCGCAGCCTGAACACCGGGTTCATGGTAATGAGCAGACGCACCAGCGCCTCATTGTTGTCGATGGCCAGGCTCTTGCCGATGCCGTCGAGAAAGTCGTGGGTGGTGAGCACGCTGCCATCGTCCTGCAACTCGGCGCTGGCACGATAATGCACCCGGTGGAACTTGTCCTTGTGGGGGATCCAGGCCGCCCCGAGGCGGGCCAGACGGCGGGAGTGCTGGCACATCTGGGGACGATACTCGCTGAAGGTGAGCACCAGTTGCAGCGTGCGCGAGGGTTCGAGCTCGGGATCTTCGGGCCGGTGAAAATCATCCTGACCAAATTGATAGGGCTCGGCATCCCCCAGCAGACACCAGAGGGCCCGCAGCAGGCTGGATTTGCCCCAGGCGTTTTCGCCGATGAGCACAGTGGTGTTGTCCAGCCCGAGGGAGAGGCGATTTATTCCGCGAAAACCTTTGACTTCAATGCGTTCCAGAAACATGCGGCCATATCCAGTCCATCCTGATGGCGCAATAGTGGCAAAGTTGCCGGAAAAATCCTATCGGGTTACGGCGTTTTCAGCGGGAACTGTGAGGAACGAGCGGTTCGGGCGGCGTCGGCTGGGTGGCGCGATAGAGGGGGGCATTCCAGTGGTTGAACCAGAGATGGCGAGTACGAGTCTGACGTTTGCGATGATTCAATGGGCATTCCTTTCAATGGACAAGAGACAGAGGGTACACCTCTTTTGCCCAGAGTCTCAGGGTTATCTGTGACAGGAGAATGACAACTGGGCTCGCCACTGGCCCGGGCTCAGGCCGAACGCCTCCCGAAAACGGTTACCAAAATGGGCCTGGGAGGAGAAGCCGCACTGGGCGGCGATGCTGGCCAGAGGCTCGCTTCCCGCCAGCAACTGCTTGGCCCGCTTGAGCCGCAGCCCGAGCAGGTAGCGGTGAGGCGGACACCCCAGGCTCTGCCCGAACATCCGGGCGAAGTGGTATTCGCTCAGACCCGCCTCCCGGGCGAGCTCTCCCAGGGTGACCGGCTCGGCCAGGTGAGCCTGCAGATACTCCTGCACCCGGCGCACCACGGCGGGGGCCAGGCCGCCGCGCACCTCCGGCAGCGCCGGGGCCTCGCGGGTGTGATGGCGATAGGCGTGCAGCATCAGCATCCAGGCACCGTGGGAGAGCGCCATGCGATCGATGCCGTGCTGCCAGTCCAGCTTCATCAATTGCCCCTGCACCAGGGCCGCCGCCTGGGGATCGTCGATGAAGGTCTTGTCTTCCAGTTGCAGATGACGCCCCTCCTTGTCGCACGCCTGCTCGGCGATACGGCTGAAGTGGCCGGGGGTGAAGTAGAGGTGGAAGAAGCGAAACTCCTCGCGCACCAGCCATTCGGACCTGTGGTGATCCGGCATGATGCACACCTTGCCGGCACCGCCATGGCCACCGGGGCCGTCCAGCCGCTCGGTCTGCTCGCCCCCCTGCAGGTAGACGCTGATGGTGTGGTTGCCCGGCTTGTGGTAGCGGGTCTGATCGTAGCGGTTGCACCAGCTCGCCACCCCGAGCCCGGGCTCCAGCCAGCAGGAGTCCTCCAGCCTGGCACCGGTGCTCACCAGGGCATCAAAGACCCCTGCCTGTCTTGTCTGCTGCATGGCATGCTGCACGCTTGCGTCCCTCTCTGGCACTTGCCGCCCCTTTCCTGTCGCCATCTTATCGCGCCTCATGGTCAAAGGCTGCGCCTCCGTTGAAAAAACCGCAAGATGGTGCAAGCCGGCCCCCCGCCTCACGGTTCATGCTGATCACATCATCTTCTCTTGATGGGATCACACCATGAATCTGATGCTCTATGTTTCCACCGTCCTCATCTGGGGCAGCACCTGGATTGCCATCGCCTGGCAGCTCGGCCCCATCCCCATCGAGGTCTCGGTGCTCTATCGTTTCGCCCTGGCGGCCCTGGCCCTGTTCGCCCTGCTCACGGTGAGCGGCAAGTTTCCGCGCCTGCCCTGGGCGGGCCAGCGTTATGCTGCCCTGCTCGGTGCGTTGCTCTTTTCCACCAACTTCCTCTGTTTCTACCACGCCACCCTCTATATCCCGAGCGGCCTGTCGGCGGTGATTTTCGCCAGCGCCAGCATCTTCAACGGCCTCAATCTCTGGCTGTTCGAAGGTAAACGACCGGGCCTGCGTTGGCTGCAAGGATCGTTGCTGGGGCTGCTTGGCACCCTGCTGCTCTTCTGGCCGGTGCTGGCGGATGCGCAACTGGGTGCAAACGGCTGGAAGGGCTTGCTCTTTGCCTGCGCCGGCACTCTCTGCTTCTCCCTGGGCAACCTGGTCTCCGCCCGGGGACAGCGCCAGGGCTATCACGTATTACAGATGGTACCCTGGGGCATGGTCTACGGCGTGGCGCTGCTGCTGGGCTGGGTCACGGTACTCGGTCAGTCACTCACCCTGCCCACCGACCCGCGCTACCTCGCCGCCATGGTCTATCTGGCCATCTTCGGCTCCGTCATCGCCTTCACCGCCTACCTCACTCTGGTGGGGCGCATCGGTGCCAGCAAGGCGGCCTACGCCACCGTGCTCTTCCCCCTGGTGGCCCTCACACTCTCCACCTTCTATGAAGGCTTTGTCTGGCAGACGGTCTCCATCGTCGGCGTGGTGGTGAGCCTTATCGGCAACCTGGTGATCTTCGCGCCCCCCGTCAAGGCGTGGCGCTGGCCGCTATCAAGGGCCGCAAACGGTACTTGCCCCTGATGCCACCAGCCCCTAAGGTAACCGCGTCCAACACACGAGGAGGGAGGACGCATGTTACTGGAAGGGCTGGAGACACTCTGCCTGCTGGCAAGCGAGGGCACCATGGCCAAGGTTGCAAGCCGCCTCTATATCAGTCAGTCGGCGGTCAGCAAGCGCATCGCCCAGCTGGAGCAGCGCCTTGGCAAGAAGCTCATCGAGCCGGATGGCCGTCATATCCGCCTCACTCCCCAGGCCCGTGAGCTGCTCGCCCGGGTAGCCCCAAGCCTCGCCGAAATGAAGGGGGTGCTGGCGGACAGCCAGATCCTCACGGATCAGACCCCTCTGTCCATCGCCTGCTCCGAAACCCTGCTGGCGGGCTACCTCGCCCGCTTCATGCACGCCTACCTTGAACGGGATCCCCACATTGCCCTCTCTACCCACCACACCCCGGTCATTCTGGCCCGGGTGCGCGGCGGGGATGCCCTGCTCGGGATCTGCGCCGGTCGCCTGCCGCCGGGCCATGGGCTGTGTGCCGAACGGCTGCTGGAGGAGCCCTTCTATCTGGTGGGGGACGCTCTGGATGAGGCGGCGCAGCCGGATCACCAGAGCGCCTTGCAAGAAACTGTGACCAGCAAGCAACTGACTGAAGGCGACGTGAGTAAGGGGATGCAGGGCAAGGTGCGCAAGATCCTGACCATGGATCTGGAGAACCCCTCCAACCGCTATCTGCGCGAGCCCCTGGCCGCCCTCGGGCTTATCCCCGCCATGGAGCTCGATTCCTACCTGGCGCTGATCGAGCTGGCCAAGGCAGGCATTGGCCCCGTGCTCCTGCCCGCCGGCCTGCTGGCGCTGGTGGGTGAGCAGGGGACACAGGCACGCCCCCTGCCGGGACTGGGCCGCCCGCTCCACCTGGTCTATCGGCCAAACAGCCTCAAGCGCGATCGCATTGCCCGCCTGGTGCAGGCGCTGCAAGCCCATTTCCGGCAACTATCGGCACTGGGCTGAAACGCAAGAGGGCCCGATCTGCGATCGGACCCTCGTCATGGGGGATATTGGCTCAGCCCAGCCAGGCAAAGAGCTCGGGGTACTGGCTCCACACCAGCTTGGCGGACATCACCAGGGAGACGGTCACCAGCAGCGGCTTGATGAGCTTCACCCCTTTCTTGAGCACCAGCTTGGAGCCCATGCGCGCCCCGATGAACTGCCCCAGCGCCATGCACAGCCCCACGCTCCACACCACCTTGCCCCCCAGGGTGAAGAAGAGCAGGGAAGCGATGTTGGAGGTGAAGTTGAGCAGCTTGGTGTGGGCGGTGGCCCGCGCCATGCCAAAGCCCGCCAGGGCCACGAAGCCGATGGCAAAAAACGACCCCGTGCCCGGCCCGAAGAAGCCGTCATAAAAGCCCACGCCCCCTCCCACCAGCAGGGCAAACGCCATGGGAGTGAGGCGGCGCTGGCTCTCCGCATCGCTCACCCTGGGGGAGAAGTAGAAGTAGCAGGCAAACGCCATCAGCAGGAAGGGGAGCAGTCGCTCCAGGATGGCGGCATCGATGGTCTGCACCGCCAGGGTGCCGATGGCCGCCCCGATGAAGGTGCAGATGACCGCCGGCCAGATGATGGCCCACTCAAGGAGCCCCTTGCGGGCATAGAACCAAGTGGCGGAGAAGGAGCCGAAACTGCTCTGCAACTTGTTGGTGCCAAGCACCAGGGCTGGCGGCATGCCGGTGGCCAGCAGGGCCGGCACCGTCAAGAGTCCCCCGCCCCCGGCGATGGCATCGATAAAGCCGGCGATGAGGGCCACCCCGAACAGGGCGACCAGGGTGAGCAGTTCCAGTTCCATCCATAGACCTCGTGTGATTGGCGGCGCCCGGCATGGCCTGGAGCCTGAAGGAGTCAACAGGTCGCTATCCTAGCGAGGGCGGGCTCATGAAGCCAACGAAACAATGGCAGCCAACTGATTCCTTATTTTCATCAATCAGCGTGCAAGAGGGTCTGTGCTTTGATAACCGCCAGCCCCTGTAGCAGGGGCGCTTCATCCGCACCGGGCGCACGGCTTACCCGGCCAGCCATGTAGCGGCTGCTGATGAGGATTAATCCAGAGCGCGGCTCTGGCCCTTGATGGTCTCCAGTCCCTCCAGCAGGGGCGCTTCATCCGCACCGGGCGCACGGCTCACCCGGCCAGCCATGTAGCGGCGGCTAAAGAGATTGAACCAGAGCTGCAGCGCCTGTCCCGCCCGCAGCTCCCCGGCCACTTCCAGCACGCAGGCGGCCACCTCGGCGGTGCACAGGTGCTCGTCGCTGTGGGCGACGCGCATGCCGTAGGTAGAGAGCGCGTCCGGCTTGATGGCGAGCACCGGGAAGCCGTCCAGATAGGGACTCTTGTTGAACATCTTGCGCGCCTCGGGCCAGGTGCCGTCCAGCAGGATGAACAGCGGCTTCTTGCCGGGGGCCAGTACCACCTCGCCGGTCAGGCGGTCGGGCACTTTCTCGCAGGCGGGAAAGACCACGTAGGGCTGCCAGGCGGGATCCGCCAGCAGGGCCAGCAGCTCGGGATGGGGTTCGGTACGCGACCAGAGAAAGGCCCAGGTGGAGTCCGGCAGCACGTCGGCGATGAGGCGCCCGGTGTTGGAGGGCTTCATGGGCTCGCTGTCATACATCATGAGGCAGAAACCGGCCTCGGCCTTGAGCGCCGGGCGCCAGTCGCAGGCACACCAGTCGTGGCGCAGCTGGCAGGCATCGCAGCGTGGCACGCTGCCGCCACGGGCAAGAAAGGGTCGGGTCGAGACGCTCTTGCGCCAGATGCGCAGGCGGTTGACGGCGTGATCGGGGATGGGCTTCATGGAACGCGGCTCTGACGGTGCCTGTGGCGGGACAAAAGGGGGCTGATTGTAACGGCGCGCCCTCCTGGCGGCAAGGCTTGCCAGGCGGCGCCCTGCCCCTTCCCTCCCCGCGCTCTGCCCGCTTCCCCCCATGAAAAAAGGGGCCCTGAGGCCCCTACTCACCATCCGTTGCAACCGGGTCTGGCGACGTCAGACCGCCTTTCGCAGGATCTGCTCCAGATAGTGCGCGAAGCTGTGGCCGTGGTGCTCCAGCAGTTTCGGGAACATGGAGATGGAGGTCATGCCCGGGAAGGTGTTGATCTCGTTGAGCAAAATCTCCCCCTCTTCGGTCAGGAAGAAGTCGATGCGCGACAGGTGGGTCAGCTTGAGCTGACGGAACGCCTTCAAGGCGTACTCGTGGATGGCATCGGCCTGGGCCTGAGTCAGCCCCTCGGCCTTGAGCGCGGTCTCGGTGTGACTGGCGCTGCTGTACTTCTCTTCATAGGTGTAGAACTTGTCCTGGGGTACGCAGATCTCCCCCGGATAGGTGGCCACCAGCTCGTCACCATACTGGTAGACCGCCACTTCCAGCTCGCGGGGCTTGACCGCTTTTTCGATCAATACCTGCTCGGAGTAACCGAAAGCATCGGCAATGCCCTTCACCAGATCTGCCTCGTTGCTGGCGGAGTAGCAACCCACGGAAGAGCCCTGGGAGGCCGCCTTGATGAAGACCTTGCCCCACTTGGCCAGCGCCGCTTTTGCCTCGGACAGGCTCGCCTCGTCCTGCTCGGTCAGGAACAGGTAGGGGGTATTGGGGATGCCGATGGCGGTGAGCCACAGCTTGGTGGTGATCTTGTTGAAGCACACCTTGCTCGCCTCGGCGTCACAACCCAGATAAGGCAGGCCGGCCAGCTCGAGGAAGGATTGCAGATCGCCGGTCTCACCGGGATAGCCGTGGATGCAGGGCACCACGTAGTCCACCGGACGGGCCACGCTGTCGAACGAGAGCAGCTTGTCCAGCCCCAGCTTGCACTCGCGACCGTCGGCGGAGAGCCAGCGGTCGGCAAACATCTCGACCCGGGTCACTTCGATACCGGGCAGGAGCCCGAGCTGTTTTTCGAGGAAATTGGCGCTGCGCAGCGAGACTTCGTGCTCGGAGCCGCCACCGCCGCACAGCAGCAAGACATGCATGTTCTTCATTAGATGTGATCCCTTGGGAGAAGCGGCTTCGTCATCACCATGTCAAACCCAACCGCATGAAAACCGGACGAAGCCAGAAACGAACATAAGTGCGGGCAGTGTAGCAAGGGAGGGGAAGCCTTGTCAGCCGATGGGGCGCACCTCCCCCTGCCCGGACAGATAAAAGTCTCTTCCTGTGTCAGAAACAGGATGAAATGCGCTCAGCGGGGGGGATCGACCCGCCCGGCGCCATTGCCGTTGACCCGAAACCAGCCGGCAATGCTGTAGCGCTCCCGGCTTGCGGGCAGCACCTCGTGGGGAAACTCTTCAGACAGGAAGAGCACCAGCCGCCCGCCCCGGGGGGAGACATCCATCAGAAACTGCTCGCTGTCGTCATAGACCCGCAATATTCCCCCCGCCTCTGGCTGCCAGTCGTTGTTCAGGTAGAACACCGAGGTGAGCCGGCGGTTGGATCGCCCGGCGAAGGCGTCGCGATGGGTGGCGTAGAAGTCCCCCTGACGGTAGCGGGCAAAGTGGGCCTCGTAGTCGAACAGCCCCAGCATCAGGCTGCGATTGGCGGCCAGACGCAGGGACTCCATCCGGGCCAGATAATCGGCCACCGGCGCGCCGAGGGAGGCGTCGAGCCAGTGGATCTGATCCCGACGGATATCGCGGTTGTCCTGATGCAGGGTCTCGCGCCCGATCCCCGCCGGTCGCCACTCGTCCGGCAGGCAGGCCTTGAGGGCATCCACCTCGGCGGCGGTTAAAAAATCATCCACTATCACCCAACCCCGGGTGTAGATGGCATCCATGACGGCTTGATAGTCCAAGATAGGCTCGCAGCGAGGGGAGAGAGTGCGCTTTGTAGCGACTTCGGACCATCGGCACAAACCGGATTGCTTCTCTTGAGAAGTCCCGCCATCAATAGGAGTCTGGGGGGCACAGACGCCCTCCCCCTTGCTCCCCGGCCCTCGGCCCGTTAACGTGCAAGGATTGTCCCCGGGCGCCTTGTCGCCCCTCTTGCATCAGGAGAAACCATGCCCCTGCCCCTCATCCCCCTGCAACGACTCGATGGCACGGCCTGGTCCACCGCCGATCTGCAGGGCCGTGTCGTGCTGGTGGTCAACGTGGCAAGCCGCTGCGGTTTTACCCCCCAATACACCGGGCTTGAGGCCCTCTATCGCCAGTTCGGCCCCCAAGGCTTCGAGATCCTGGGCTTCCCCTGCGATCAGTTCGGCCATCAGGAGCCGGGCGATGCCGAGGAGATCGCCCGCTTCTGCTCTCTCGACTACCCGGTCAGCTTCCCCCTGATGGCCAAGTGCGAGGTCAACGGCGCCGGGGCCCACCCCCTCTATCGCTGGCTCAAGGAGCAAAAGCCCGGACTCCTTGGCAGCGAGGCCATCAAGTGGAACTTCACCAAGTTCCTGATTGACCGTGAAGGCCGGGTGGTGGACCGCTTCGCCCCCCAGACCAGGCCGGAGGATCTGGTGCAGGCCATCGAGGGACTGCTCTGACGGGCGTGCGCCGAGGCGAAGCGGGCCCCTCTTGGCGCCCCCCTGGCCTTTCCCTGCCGGGATGGCCGTGGCAACCCTGCTCGCGACACGGCTGCTGCGCGTGCGCCTCGCATCTGCTATATTACGCGCCCACTGTCTCTTGTGCGGTCGCTTTGCCGGGCTCAGGCCCAGCCTCGATGGCGGCCCACCCTATTTTCCATGTCGTGACGGACCAAGGCTGCCGTCACCCGTTGAGCCCAAGGCTCGGAGTGTCCCTCGAACATGTCATTCAATGAACTGGGTCTGTCACCGCACATCCTGCGGGCCGTCAAGGAGCTGGGTTACGAACAACCCACCCCCATCCAGCAGCAAGCCATTCCCGCCATCCTGGCCGGGCAGGACGTGCTGGGCGGCGCCCAGACAGGCACGGGCAAGACGGCCGGTTTCACCCTGCCCATGCTTCATCGGCTGCTGGCCAACCATGGCCGTGGCGGTCGCCGCCAGGTGCGAGCCCTGGTGCTGACCCCGACCCGGGAGCTGGCCGCCCAGGTGGGCGAGAGCATCATCAAATATGCCCACCACCTGCCGTTTCGTACTCTGATCGCCTATGGCGGCGTCAGCATCAAGCCGAACCTGGACGCCATCAAGCTCGGGGTCGACATCCTGGTCGCCACCCCGGGCCGCCTGCTGGATCTGCTGACCCAGGGCGCCCTGACCCTGAGCGCCCTCGAGGTGCTGGTGCTGGATGAAGCGGACAGAATGCTCGACATGGGGTTCATCACCGACATTCGCCGCATCATGAAGGCCCTGCCGGAGGAGCGTCAGACTCTGCTCTTCTCCGCCACCTTCTCCAATGACATCAAGGCGCTGGCAGACGATCTGCTCAAGGATCCCACCCTCATCGAGGTGGATCCCAGTAACACCGCCGCCGAGCAGGTAAGCCAGCGCATCATCCAGGTCGATCGGGAGCGCCGCCGGGAGATGCTCTCCCACATGATTGGCCGTGGCAACTGGCAGCGGGTGCTGGTGTTCGTGCGCACCAAGCAGATTGCCGACAGGCTCGCCCAGCAAATGCAGAAAGATGGCCTGGATACGGTCGCCATCCACGGTGACAAGAGCCAGGGGGCCCGCAACCGGGCGCTGGCGGATTTTCGTGAAGGCAAGGTGCGGGTGCTGGTTGCCACCGATATCGCCGCACGGGGTCTGGACATCGATCAGCTGCCCCACGTGATCAACTTCGAGCTGCCCCAGATGGCGGAGGATTACATCCACCGCATCGGCCGCACCGGCCGTGCCGGGCGCGGCGGCGAGGCCATCTCCCTGGTGAGCCAGGACGAGCTGGGTCAGCTCAAGGAGATCGAGGCGCTGATCGGCCAATCCCTGACCGTGGAGATCCTGGAAGGGTACGAGCCGAGCGGCAAGCCGAGCCGCCAGACCCTGCCGGGCAGCAAGCCGGTGCAAAACCCGCCCCGCGCCCGTGGCCATGCCAACGCCAAGGGCAAACCCGCCGCCGGGAAAGGCAAGGGGGATGGCGCCAAGAAGCCGACCCAGCCTGCGCAAAACAAGTCCCGCAAGCGGGAAGTGGTGGGCGAGGATATCGGTTTCGCCCCCATGCGCCGCCTGCCCAAGGCCCAGCGGGGCGACTATCAGGACAACTCCAACGAGGAGTGAGGGGGCGCGAGCCAAACCTCCTGAACAACAAAAAACCGCCCTCGGGCGGTTTTTTTATGCTCTGGCGCCCTTAACAGGCGGCCAAGGCCATGTGCAGCAGCGGATAGGGCTTGCCCTGGCCATCCAGGGGGGAGCGCCCCGTCACCTCGAAGCCCATCCGTCGGTAAAACCCACAGGCCCCTTCGTTTTGCTCGTTCACATCCACCCGGCGCGCCCCGAGATTGGCGATGGCATGGGCCACCAGTTGGCGACCCACCCCCTGCCCCATCCCGGCGGGGGCGATGAACAGCATCTCGATATTGCCCTCGGCCACCCCGATAAAACCGACGATCTCGCCATTGTCTACTCTGGCACAGTTCAGCGTCACGGCATCGAAATAGTGCTCCAGGATCAAGGGCCTCAGGGCCGCTATGTCGGCTTCTTGCAGGAAGTGGTGGCTGGCGCGCACCGAGGCCTCCCAGATGGTGATAAGGGTTGGGTGATCGCACTTTTGTGCGGCGTCAATTTTCATCGCTACCTCAATATGTTGCGGATAACAGCCCACGCCTTTGATGATGCAGCAGTCCATGGGACTTATTGCGGCGCCTTGATAACAAACCCTTTCTCGATGCCGGCCTTGAAACCGAGTCCCTCATAGAGGCGATGAGCGGCCTCCCGCCCCTCCCCTGAGAGCAGCATCACCTTGTAGCAATCCAGCTCCCAGGCCAGCGCCAGGGTATGCTCCAGCAACTGATGGCTGAGCCCCTGGCGGCGAAACGCAGCACCCGTGATCACATGCTCTATGATGCCGAAGGGTCGGCCGCCGTTGGTGAGGGTCGGGATCACCCCGAGCTGGCAGCTGGAGGCCAGCTGGCCCTCCACCAGGGCCACCATGATGCGGGTATGGGGCAGATCAAGCATCGCCGCCAATCCCTCGCGGGCCCCTTGCTCGTCGAGCACGGGGTCCTGAGGCCTGAGTTCCTGATAAAGGGCCAGCAGCCCGGCCAAGTCCTGCGCCTCACACTCTCTTATCACCACTGTCGTCATCATGCTGACCTCCCTTGGCATCGATATCAGGCGGGTCTTGGGGCAAACATGATGATGGCCATGCCGATCAGGGCCACCCCGGCCCCCACCAGATCCCACAGGCTGGGTTTGATGCCATCCACGGCCCAGAGCCAGAGAATGGCCACGAAGATGTAGACGCCGCCATAGGCGGCATAGACGCGGCCAGCGGCGGTCGGGTGCAATGAGAGCAGCCAGGCGAACAGGGCCAGGCTCAGGGCCGCGGGCAGCAGCAGCCAGACGCTCTTGCCCTGGGTCAGCCAGAGATAAGGGAGATAACAGCCCAGGATCTCGGCAACCGCAGTCACCAGAAACAGGGCCAGGGTCTTGAGTTCAACCATGAATACTCGGGATCCTTGCAGGCAGAATGGACTTCTTGTGGCAAATCATACTGTTATATCCAGCCACTGCAATCGGCTTTCGAGGTGCACGGTTCAGGGCACGGGAGGCAGATGGCGGAGCGCGAACAGGATCGAGGAACATCATGCGCTTGGCATGGCGTGCGGTAGGTATAGAGGGTATGCAAACAGGGGGTAGAAAGCCGACAGGGAACGGGCTGCGCTGTGCTTAAAAACAGTCAGGCCCGCCGAAGCGGGCCTGACGACAGGATTAGCGGGTCTTGACCGCCTGCAGCAGCACGGAGACATCCGGCCCGAAGCGGCGGGCTCGGATGGCCTCCTGGATATCCTGCTCGTCGTAGCGACTGGCGGGGTAGACCACCACGCAGGCGGTATCACCGGGGGCGAGGAAGTGGGTCTCGCCAAAGGGGGTGTAGCGGGTGGCACCGATGCTGATGAGCGCATGGGCCGGGCGCCCCGCCTGGGCCAGCAGCCCCTGGATATGCTCCGCCGGGCCTTCGTCCTGCTGATGGTTGAACTTGTCGATGGCCCACGCCAGCAACTGACCGTGGAAGTAACTGTAATCCACCGCCGCGCTGTCGATCCCGTAGGGGTGCAGCTCACCGCCGCGCTCCAGGTAGCAGGCGATGCGGTAGTCATCGAGCTCGCATCCGGCGGCAAAGTGGGTCAGGGGCAGCAGGTTCGCGGCCAGCCCCTTGCTCTCTTCACCCCAGTTCTTCTTCTCGCTGATCTTGTTGGCATTGGGGCGACGGATGGAGCAGTCGTTGTAGGCGCCAAACGCCTTGGGATGGATGGCCACCACCTGCTCCCCCGCGTACTCCAGCTCGCACCACAGTGCCACCTCGGGTTCAATCTGCACCTTTTCGTCCCCGCTCACCGCCGCCTCCGGCAGGAAGATGGCCTCGCCGCTCAGGGGAAAGACCCCGAGCTGGCCGGGATGGTTCGGCACATAGAAGGGGAACAGCGCCTTGGGGGCGACCTTGTCGTCAACCTTGACGGCGACGAAATCCGCCGCCTCCCCTGCCTGCTCCAGGTGACCGGCGAAGTTGCCCGCCACGCCCAGTCCGATAAAGGGGGTCTGTGAGGTGATCTGCATCTGTGGCTCCACTGGCGCGGCCGGGGCCGCCGCCTCGTTGTCGTTGTTCAGGGCGGCAATACCGCCAAAGAGGGAGCTCATTAGAGCACAGCCCCCGGACGGCGCCCAGCCACCGGGCCACAAGCTGTGCACCAGGGCGGATTTTCCCTCACCATCTGGTCATAAAGTCGGCAGTCAATGCGAAGCTGTGATCCCGATGCTTGGGAGAGCCCGGCACTTTTGCTAGGCTGCCCTATTCATTTGCCGTTAGGGAGCCGTCGCAAGGCCATGACCACCCACTTTCAGGGGCACTTCGAGGTGGAGTTCAAATACCGCCTGACGGACAGCGCCGCTTTTCTGCATACCCTCACGGCCCTCGGCCCCGAGGTGATGGTGGCGGACAATCATGAGCAGGACTGCTACTTCGACACGGCTGACGGCGCCCTGGCCCGGGAGGAGAAGAGCCTGATCATCCGCACCATGGCCCCCAGCGGCATCCGGCTCTGGATAGTCAAAGGGCCCGGACCCGATCGCTGCGAGGCGGTCAACATCACCGACGCCGACAAGGCGACCAGCATGGTGCGAACCCTGGGCTACCGGCCGGTGCTGACCATCGACCATCGACAAGCGGCGTAGCATCTATTTTCTGGGGGCCTTCCACGTCACGGTGGATCACCTGGCAGGTGTCGGTGATTTTGCCGAGCTCGCCATCATGACTGACGACGAGGCCGCCCTGCCCGCCTACCGCGCACAACTGCTGGCGCTGGCTAGCCGGCTGGGACTGGCGCCCGAGATGCGGGAAACCCGTTCCTATCGCACCCTGTGCGAGCAGCGAGCCCCCCTTTGACAAGCGGCAACAAGAGGAATCTGCCCATGATCGACAAACTCGCCTGGCTGACCTTCAAGGAGGGACAACTGCTGTGTGCCCGCTCCCACGGCAAGGACATCTACTACATTCCGGGGGGCAAGCGCGAGCCGGGCGAGAGCGACGAGGCGGCCCTCGTTCGTGAAATCGAGGAAGAGCTCGCGGTCACCCTGAAACCCGACACCCTGGCGTTTGCCTGTGAGTTCAGCGCCCAGGCGGACGGCAAGCCGCAAGGGGTGAATGTCAATCTGCGTTGCTACACGGGGGACGCCGACGGCACGCCCGTCGCCTCGGCGGAGATCGCCGAGCTGCGCTGGCTGGACAGCCGCCACCTGGCCGAAGTCTCCCCCGTCTCCCGCCTGCTGTTCCAGTGGCTGGCAGCGCAGGGACTGATCCACTAAGAGACGGCGCACCTGACCGGATGATAATGGCACCGGCAGGAGAGTCCGCGCCCGAGACGTTAATCCCCCACGTGGGCCAAGAGAGAAGATGAGGACATTCAATGGAGATCCTTGAGGTCGAGAGCACCAGAGGCATCAAACCGGCGCTGATCGCCCTGCTGCAAGATTGCGTGGCCAGCGGTGCCTCGGTGGGCTTTCTGCCTCCCCTGCAGGAAGAACAGGGGCTGGCGTACTGGCAAGGCATCGAGGGGGAGCTGGCGGATGGAGTGCGCAAGCTCTGGGTGGCGTTCGATCAGCACCATCTGGTGGGCGCCCTGCAGCTCTCCCTGTGCACCAAGGCCAACGGGGGCCACAGGGCCGAAGTGGAAAAGCTGATGGTCCACAGCCAGGCCCGTGGCAAGGGGGTGGGTCGCGCCCTGATGAACGCCATGGAGCAAGGGGCCCGGGACGCCAGGCGTACCTTGCTGGTGCTGGATACCCGGGTCGGCGACGTGGCCTCCAGCCTCTATCGCCAGCTCGGCTATCAGGAGGCCGGCCAGATCCCGGACTTCGCCCGCAATGGGGACGGCACCCTCGCCGCCACCCAGTTCTTCTACAAGCAGCTCTGAGGCAGACGGCCTGGCAAGACCGGACAGCGTGCCGGTCTTGCCCCCTCCAAAGCTCGGCGTACATAGGTTTTTGGTTCAATCAGACTCATCCGCAAGGAGCCATCATGATATTGGAAGTCGCCCATCTGCAGATCATTCCCGGCAATGCCACTGACTTCGAGCAGGCCTTCGCCCGGGCCCAGCACATCATCAGCGCCATGCCCGGCTACCTGGGCCACCAGTTGCAGCGTGCCCTGGACGATCCCCATCACTATCTGCTGCTGGTGCAGTGGGCGCGGCTGGAAGATCACACCCGGGGGTTCAGGGGCTCCCCCCAGTACCAGGAGTGGAAGGCCCTGCTGCACCACTTCTACGACCCCTTCCCCAGGGTCGAACATTTTCAGGATGCAACACCGATCAGTGCCGCAAGCTGAACCTTGATCAGACAGTCCCGTCACGGACTGATCAATGGCGTCAGGCCAGTCGCTCGGCCCTGTGGGCAATCTGCGGCTCGGCAAAGGCGCTCTGGGCCGCGATGAGCTGCAGCTCGTAGGCATTCGCCTCCCAGGTCTGTCGCAGCACCGCATCCACCGCGGCGTTGGTGCGCTCGAAGGCGCTCACCCCATCATATCCCGCCTGCAGGTTGGCCAGCATCAGGGCACTGATGAGATCCCCCACGCCCACCGGTTGGCGCGCGAAATCGTAAAGGGGACGGGCGATCAGATAGTCTCCCTCGGGGGTGGCAAGCAGCATCTCGAAGCGGCCGGGGACGCTGGCGGCGCGACCCAGGTGCTTGACCAGCACCATCTTCACCCCCTTCTCCAGCAACTGGCGTGCGGCGACCCGGGTCTGGGCCAGGGTTGTCAGATGGACATCGCACAGGGTCTCCAGCTCCAGCAGATTGGGGGCCATGATGTCCGCCACCGGCAGGGCCTGCTCGGTGAGAAAGCGGGTGACGCCCGGGGCGACGATGCACCCCTTCTCCGGATGCCCCATCACGGGATCGCAGAAATAGAGGGCCGCCGGATTGGCTCGCTTCACCGCCGCCACCACCGCCAGGATCTCGTCCCCCTGCTCCGCCGAGCCCAGATAGCCGCTCAGCACCGCATCGCAGCGCGCCAGCACCTCGATATTGCAAAGCCCCTGGCACAGGGCGGCAATGTGGCCCGCCGGCATTGCCATTCCCTGCCAACCCGCCTCGTACTGGGTGTGGTTGGAGAACTGCACCGTATTGATGGGCCACACCTCCATGCCGAGACGGCGCATGGGGAACACGGCGGCGCTGTTGCCGGCACAGCCAAACACCACGTGGGACTGGATAGAGAGAATGCGTTTCATCGACACCACCGCACAAGAAACCTGAGGAAAAGAGGCAATATATCGGATGAAGAGACGGCTCTTCCAGCAATTAACGCCCTGACTCCCTATTTATGCTTCTGCAGGCCTAACCTGCCGCATATTTGACCGCCGCTACCCAGTTTCTGCACAACCCTGGAGCCATCTGCCCGCGGCTGCGGGGTGATAAATGTACTTGTACGCCTCTTGTCTGATGGCATACAAGGTGGTTTTTCAACCAACCATGAACAGTCGGGATCAAGGATGAGGTCCGATGACAAGGCGCCAGTCGGCAGTCGGCAGTCGGCAGTCGGCAGTCGGCAGTCGGCAGTCGGCAGTCGGCAGTCGGCAGTCGGCAGTCGGCAGTCGCAAAATATGGCAACAATGGCAAGGGTCAAGGAGGCGTCGGAAGATCACAGGACGAACGCGGCCTACCCTTGCCTGACACCGTGGCAACGGCAAGCCATACACAGTGGCGACAGCAAGTCGCCAGCAGTCTCATCAGAGGGAGCGTAGTGCCCTTGGGCGCCTCAATCCCGGGCGAAGTGGTAGACCCAGCCTTCGTCCGGTGCCATCTCGTCCGGCAGGTCCACCAGGGCAGGCAGCGAGGTGACGGCCCCTTCGGCCGCAAATTGCAGGGCCATCAGAGCGCAGAGCGCGGCATCATAGGGATCCGTTCCAGGGATGAGGGACACCGGCAGGTGGGGTTGCAGCTCGGGCCGCACCGCAGAGGCTTTGCCCCCCATTTTGGCCAAGGCGGGATAGACCTCCAGCACCGCGCGCCCGGCAGCCCTCGCCTGTTTTGGCACCAGTTGCAGATCCCCGAGACGCGGCAGCATGGAGAGGGCCAGGGTGGCGTTGTTGCCGAGCCTGTCGAATGTTGCGGAGAGGGGCTTCTTGCCATAGTGCTGATGGAGCCAGCGCTCGCAATCCCGGTAGGCGTAAGGGTTGTCAATCTCCCGCTGAGGCACGGGAAAGCCGCTCCCCCGCCCCGCCAGCAGATCGGCGAGGGCGCGGGGAAAGGCCAGGGGCGCATCGATGCCGAGAGCAAGGCGCGGGCAGGCCAGCACCTGCATCAGCGCCACCTCGTCTTGCAGGGCCGGGCGCAGCAGGGCATCCAGATCCGGCGCGACCCGGGAGCTCAGCCGAAACAAGGGGGAGATCCCGAGCCAGTGCAGACGGGACTCCCGGGCCTGCCAACCCACCACCGCCACCGCCTGGGCATTACCCTGCCAGCCCCTCACGTCCCAACCGATGCCGATGGCGTCCATGTGTTCCGTTGTCATGCCCCTGTTACCTCTGTGCAGCCTTGATGGAGCACAGGGTAATGGCTGCCCCTCCTAAAGCAAGGGCAAGTTGGTCCCTAGAAGGATTTCTTGAAGTTGATCAGGGGCAGAATGGGGAAGATGCCGTTCTCGGCGTAGTTGGCCAGGCCAATCTGCAAGCCGTCCAGGTGCTTGGTGGCATTGACGAACCCCAGCTGGAAGGTGGTGCGTTCGGCATAGTTGACGAAGCCGACGTTGGCCAGGGCATTGCCCTGGGCGATGTTGACCGCCCCCCAGTTGAGCCCCTTCACATTGTTGGTCAGGTTGACGAAGCCCAGATTGAGGCCGGTATCCTGCCCTTCATGCCAGTTGACGGCGTTGATGGCGACCCCGCCAAACTGGTGGCGCACCCGGCTCGCGCCAAAGAACACACCAAGCTGCAGGCCGGTGAACTGATCCACGTCGGAGAGGGCGAACACCGGCAGATCGATCCCCTTCACCTGGCCGGTGCGGCCGTAGAGGAAGGAAGCCCGTGCCCCTTCCACCTGATTGGACGAGGGCAGGTTGATACCGGGCAGGGAGATCTGGACCGGCGTGCTGGCCTGGGCGACACCGGCGAGGGTCAGGGCACCACAGCCGAGCAGCAGGGCGAACGGTTTCATCGGGGATTCCTTGTGAAGAGGGTGTGGCTCAAGGGTACCAGCGCAGGCCCCGGGGGACGAGACCCCGACCCTTTCCCTGCGTCACCTCTCGTCTGAATCCGGGGATGGCTCTCTCGGTGGATTGGAAAATTCAAACAGAAACTAACATTTATGTCATTTACACCAAAGGTGGATTGGTTGCAGAATGCTCAAACGTGTGTTTGAACAGAGCAAACAACACGTAACACAGGGATGACGTGCTGTACCCGCAAGAAGGGTCGATTGACCCGCAAAAACAGTGTTCTGCCGAACCGGAGACCCATGATGAATATGGACGTGATCAAGAGCTTTACCGAGCAGATGCAAGGCTTTGCCGCCCCCCTCACCCGCTACAACCAGCTGCTGGCCAGCAACATCGAACAGCTGACCCGGTTGCAACTGGCGTCCGCCAATGCCTACGCCGAACTGGGGCTCAACCAGTTGCAGGCCGTCGGCAAGGTGCAGGATGCCCAGAGCCTGGCGGCCCTCGGCACCGTGCAGCTGGAGAGCGCCAGCCAGCTCTCCCGCCAGATGCTGGATGACATCCAGAAGCTCAGCGCCCTCGGCCAGCAGTTCAAGGAAGAGCTGGATGCCCTGACCGCAGATGGCATCAAGAAGAGCACGGGCAAGGCCTGATAACCCCTGGCTGCCCGTCTTGCGGGCAGCCACATCTCCCCACGACTCGACAGAACGGGCAAGTGCCCGCCCCGGGCGTGGGTGAAGGAGAACACATGAGCCAATCATCTTACGGCCCGCTGTTCGAGGCCCTGGCCCACTACAACGACAAGCTGCTGGCCATGGCCAGAGCCCAGACAGAGCGCACCGCCCAGGCCCTGCTGCAGACCAGTCTGGACGATCTGGGCAAGGTGCTGGAGCAGGGCAGCCAGCAGCCCTGGCAGCTGATCCAGTCCCAGATGAACTGGTGGCAAGATCAGCTCAAGCTGATGCAGCACACCCTGCTCAAGAGTGCAGGCCAGCCGAGCGAGCCGGTGATCACCCCGGATCGCAGCGATCGCCGCTTCAAGGCCGACGCCTGGAGCGAGCAACCCCTCTATGACTACCTCAAGCAATCCTATCTGCTGACCGCAAGACACCTGCTGGCGGCGGTGGATGCCCTGGAGGGCGTGCCCGAGAAGAGCCGGGAGCGACTGCGCTTTTTCACCCGCCAGTACGTCAACGCCATGGCTCCCAGCAACTTCCTGGCCACCAACCCGGAGCTGCTCAAGCTCACCCTGGAGTCCGACGGCCAGAATCTGGTGCGCGGCCTTGCGCTCCTGGCCGAAGATCTGGAGCGCAGCGCCGATCACCTCAACATCCGCCTGACCGACGAGTCCGCCTTCGAGCTCGGCCGGGATCTGGCGACTACCCCGGGCCGGGTAGTGCTGCGCACCGAGCTCTTTGAGCTCATCCAGTACAGCCCGACCACGGCGACGGTGGGCAAGACCCCGGTGCTGGTCGTGCCCCCCTTCATCAACAAGTACTACATCATGGACATGCGCCCCCAGAACTCCCTGGTGGCCTGGCTGGTCGCCCAGGGGCAGACGGTCTTCATGATCTCCTGGCGCAACCCGGGGGTGGCACAGGGGCAGGTCGATCTCGACGACTACGTGGTGGACGGGGTCATCGCCGCCCTGGACGCCGTGGAGGCGGCCACCGGCGAGCGGGAGGTGCACGGCATCGGCTACTGCATCGGTGGCACTGCATTGTCACTCGCCATGGGCTGGCTGGCGGCGCGGCGCCAGAAACAGCGAGTACGCAGCGCCACCCTGTTCACCACCCTGCTGGACTTCTCCCAGCCCGGGGAGCTTGGCATCTTCATCCACGAGCCCATCATCGCGGCGCTGGAGGCCCAGAACGAGGCCAGGGGCATCATGGACGGGCGCCAGCTGGCGGTCTCCTTCAGTCTGCTGCGGGAGAACAGCCTCTACTGGAACTACTACATCGACAGCTACCTCAAGGGCCAGAGCCCGGTGGCGTTCGATCTGCTGCACTGGAACAGCGACAGCACCAACGTGGCGGGCAAGACCCACAACAGCCTGCTGCGCCGACTCTACCTGGAAAACCAGCTGGTGAAGGGGGAGCTCAAGATCCGCCACACCCGCATCGATCTCGCCAAGGTGAAGACCCCGGTGCTGCTGGTGTCCGCCGCGGACGATCACATCGCCCTCTGGCAGGGGACCTGGCAGGGCATGGCGCTGTTCGGGGGCGAGCGGCGCTTCATTCTGGCCGAATCCGGGCACATCGCCGGCATCATCAATCCGCCGGATGCCAACAAATACGGCTTCTGGCAAAACGGGGCCGAGGCGGACAGCCCGGCGCAGTGGCTGGCGGGGGCGACCCACCAGAGCGGCTCCTGGTGGCCCGAGATGATGCGCTTTATCAAAGACCGTGACGAGGCAGAGCCCGTCCCCGCCCGGCAGCCTGTCGAGGGGCTGGAGGCGGCCCCCGGCAGCTACGTCAAGGTACGGCTCAATCCGGTGTTTGCCGGCGTCAGGAAGCAAGAAGAGGAACCCGCATGAGTACACAACCCCTTGCCGTGGGCCAGAAGGCTCGCCTGACCAAGCGCTTCGGCCCGGCCGAGGTGGCGGCCTTCGCCGGCCTCTCGGAGGATTTCAATCCCCTGCACCTGGACCCGGACTTCGCCGCCACGACGGTGTTCGAGCGCCCCATCGTCCACGGCATGTTGCTGGCGAGCCTCTTCTCCGGGCTGCTCGGTCAGCAGTTGCCAGGCAAGGGGAGCATCTACCTGGGCCAGAGCCTCGGCTTCAAACTGCCGGTGTTCGTGGGGGACGAGGTGACGGCGGAGGTGGAGATCATCGCCCTGCGGGACGACAAGCCCATCGCCACCCTGGCCACCCGCATCTTCACCCAGGGCGGCGCCCTCGCCGTGACGGGGGAAGCGGTGGTGAAGCTCCCTTGAGCGCCAGTGGCACCCAGAGACACAACCAGCCCGGTCGGGCTGGTTTTTTTGCCTGTGCTCGCCCCTTTTTCGGGGCAATTCGGCCCGGGCCCTTTCCCTGCCCCGCCTAACTGCCTAGAATGAGCCCCCGCTGTTTCAGCCATTCATCCAGCTAGAGGATTTCCCATGGAGACGTTTCTGCTCGAAGGTCACCCCTTCGTTGCCTTGTGTGACCTGATCAAGCATCAGGGTTGGGCCGATTGCGGCGGTGCCGCCAAGGCGCTGGTCGCCGAGGGCCTGGTGGAAGTGGACGGTCAGGTCGAGACCCGCAAACGCTGCAAGATAGTCGCCGAGCAGGTGGTCAACTTCAACGGCATGAAGGTGGTCGTGAAGGAAGGGAGCAGCCCCGAGATCCTCTGATCCCGGCTTGAACAAGGGCGCCAGCGCGCCCTCGGGCCTTCAGCTGGCCTTGATGGAGAGGGTCAGCACGAAGCGGGCCATGGCCTCGTCGCCGTTGCGAGACGGGCAGGTGGCCACCACCTGGATGGGGCGGTTGATGCGCTGACCGCTCGCCAGGGACTCGTCGATCATGGCGTCGATAAGCTCCCCCGCCGCGCAATCAAACTGCACGTCCCCCTCCGGACGCTTCAAAAACTCCCCCTGCACATCCTTGAAGGCAAAATGCACCTTCTTGCGCCGCGCCCGCCCCTTCTCCATGACCAGGAGCCCTCCCACCAGGTCGGCACCGGTGGCGAGCGCCCCGAAATACATGCTGCCCAGGTGGTTGCGGGTGCGCCAGCCCAGCGGAATGCGGATGCGCAGCGCCCTGGCGTCCATCTGCTCGATGACGGGGGCACAGAAACCAATGACGGGAATGTAGCGCCAGGCGAACAGACGCAGGGCGAGGTTGGCTTTGAGGCGTTGCAGGTCCATTGCAAACTGATCCGATGAGTGAATGTGACGCAAATGTTGCCAGCCTGCTTCCCGATAGACAAGCCTCCCGTGCCATCCCTGTGAGCGGGCCCCCAAAGGGTATTTGCAAAATTCATGCAATGGCCAGGTTCTATTTGTCTGGCAAATGATAAAACCGGCCTTTCCTGACCCCGGGTCGCCCCTCTCTTTCCCTTTTCCGATTTTTTTCAAGGTCCCGCACCGGATGACGGGACCATGACAGCCATATCCGAATGAAACACAACGAGAAATACTCCCCGTCAGGGGGCTAGCCCAGGATCCCGCCCCCGCCACTGGGATTATTCGCAGTAACCAAACCCCCACTCCCTCGCTAGGCTGTTGCTGGCCCGGAAGTAGCCACTCGGCACCGGGTCAACCCGTCTACCAATCTCACCATAAGGATAGAGAGATGAGTCACGTGCAACAGTTGTTCAACGGGGGCGAGAGCGCCGGTACTTTCCAGCTCAACTTCAACAACAACCGTGCCTACGAGCTGTTTGGCCGGGAGTACCTCAAGTGCTATGCCAACCTCAGCGCCAAGGGGAAGATGAGCAAGCCCCTGCCCACCGGGCCGCTGAGCTACACCGTCGACTTCGCCATGGATTGCGGCTGCAGTTCGGTGCTGTTTGACTTCAACCTCGCCTACAAGAAGACCTTCGGCAACCAGTTGCAGGCCCCCCTGTGGCGCGAGTCCGACTACGAGGCCGAGCTGGTGCTCTGCCAGCTGGTGCGCGAGGCACCGGCCAACCGCCTGAGCAACCATGATCAGTTCGCCGAGGCCGAGGCCTTCTTCAACGACGTCAATCTGCCCGACACCGTCCGGGCGGTGGGCACTGATCCCTATGCCGACAAGGACGGCCTGGTGGAGTTCATCGTGGCCAACGAGCTGCTGGACGATCCCGCCGTCATGGCCAAGCTGGCGGAACAGAAGGCCTACCTCATCGCCATCACCTCCGTGGTCACCGCCTACATCAACCGTTACGCCGAAGCCTATGGCGAGCAGTACAAGACGGACGCGGATCTCTGGGCCAGGGCCCTCTCCAAGATCCCTCTGATGGGGCCGAGCAAGATCGATCAGCAGAGCTACAGCCGCCACATCAAGGGGCTCAGCATCGCCACCGACTTCATCAACTTCATCATGGACGTGGTGGTGAGCCAGGGCACCACGGCGCTGGCCAGCTTCAACAAGTTCCTGCAAAAGCAGGGGGATGCCATCCGCTTCGGGGTGGAGAACAACAAGGACTTCTACAAGACCATCACGGTGGGGGTCACGGTGGAAGTGTTCAAGGTGGGCAACGAACTGGTCTATGTGCCGAAGATCAAGCAGTACCGCGTCAACTTCGACCGCCAGAACAGCAAGTTCACCTCCGCCTGTGCCAGCGCCGAGTTCGTCGACATCTACTTCAACTACCTCTATGCCGCCAACGTGTTCGACTACGAGGCCCTCAAGGACCCCGAGATCAAGCGCGACTTCGACAGCTTCATCCAGAAGCAGCGCAAGGCACAAATTGAAGAAGCGGATACCTTCTTCAACGATGACTTCCCGCCCCTGGAGCCCAAGCTGGTCAGCCGCAGCAAGGTCACGGTGTAACCCCGCCAGTCAAAAAAACAGCCGGCAGATGCCGGCTGTTTTTTTAGGTGGGCCTCAGGCCCGTTTCTCTTCAAGCCAGGCCCCCTGGCTCTGCATCTCGAACAGCTGGGCATAATGCCCCCCCAGCGCCATCAGCTCGCCGTGGGTGCCGCGCTCGCTCACCCACCCGCGGGAGAGCAGCAGGATTTCATCGGCATCCACAATGGTGGAGAGACGGTGGGCGATGGCGATGGTGGTGCGGCCACGGCGCGCCGCCGAGAGCGCCTGGGAGAGGGCGAGCTCGGTCTGGGAGTCCACGCTCGCGGTCGCCTCGTCCAGGATGAGGATGCGCGGATCCCCCACCAGGGCGCGGGCAAAGGAGAGCAGCTGGCGCTGGCCGGCGGAGAGGTTCTTGCCCCCCTCCTCCATCAGGGTGGCCAGGCCATCGGGCAGGCGGCGCACGAAATCGGCCAGCTGCACCTCCTCCAGAGCCTGCCAGAGCCGCCCATCCTCGATGCCGTCACGCCCAAGGCGCAGGTTCTCGGCCAGGGTGCCGACGAAGATGAAAGGATCCTGCTGCACCAGGCCGATGCTGCGACGCACCGCCGAGAGGGCCAGGTCGTTCATGGGGTGATCATCGAAGTGGATGCTCCCCCGATCCAGGGGGTAGAAACCCATCAGCAGGCTGATGATGGTGGACTTGCCGCTGCCGGTGTGGCCCACCAGCGCCAGCATCTGGCCCGGCCGGGTGGCAAAGCTCACATCTTGCAGTACCTGCTGCTCCCCGTCGTAGGAGAAGCCCACCCCGTCGAAGCGTACCCGTCCCTCCAGGGAGCGCACCTCCCCGTCGGTGCTCTCGCGGGTTTCATCGAGCAGGGCGAATACCCGCTCCCCCGCCACCATGGCCTGCTGCAACTGGTTGAGCTGGTTGGTCATCTCGATGAGGGGCTCGATCATCCGCCCCAGATAGCTGATGAAGGCGTAAAGCACCCCCACCTGAATGGCCCCCGCCGTGCTCAGCCCCTCGTGGGCAAACAGGGCCAGCAGACCGATGAGCACCATCATGTAGAAGAGATCGATGAGGGGGCGCAGCAGGATGCCGTTGATCTTGAGGCTCTTGATCCGCGCCTGCCAGTGCTGCTGGTTCACCCCCGCAAAGGCGTTGGCGAAGTGGCGCTCCTGCACCATGGCCTGGATCACCGGCATCCCCTGCAACGACTCGTTGAGACGGCTGTTGATGTCGGAGAGCAAGGATCGGGTCGCCCTCACCACGGGCACGCTCAGTTTCTGGTAGAGCCACATCACGGCCCCCACCGCCGGCAGCAGGGTGGCGCACACCAGCATCAGGCGCAAGTCCAGCAGCGCCATGGAGAGCAGGATGCCGCACAGGAGCACCACTTTTTGCACCAGGAGCCCGATCACCTGGACATAGAGGTTCATGATCGCCTCGGTGTCGTTGGTGATGCGGGAGATGAGGGAGCCCGAGCGGTGCTTGTCGAAATAGCGGGCAGGCAGGCGGATGGCGGTGGCGAACACCTGCTCGCGCAGACGCTGCACCACCGCCTGGGCGATGCGGTTGAAGCGCAGGGATTGCAGATAGAAGCCGGCCGCCGACAACACCTGCAACCCCAGATAACCGGCGGCAAGGGCGGCGATGATGCCCCACTCCAGCCGGCGCGGCGCCAGGTAGTCATCGATGAAGAGCTTGATGAGCAAGGGACCCGCCACCTCGGCGCCGGTGGCGAGCAGCAGGCAGATGCCCGCCTGCACCAGCCAGCGGGGGTAGCTGGCGCAGTAGGCGAGCAGCCGTTTGATGGTTGGATTCACAGACTTGCCTCCAGCGCAGCGTTCCACGGGAATTGACTCTTTTTGCTCCCCTCTCCGATCGCGGGAGCCGGGCGGGGGGTGAAGGAAACCAGGGGTCTTGTCATCCTGTTCACAGGCTCTCCTCCACGTCCTGCTCCAGGCGCTGGTAGCGGACCATGTCCGCGTACCAGCCGTTCCTGGCCATCAGGGCCTCGTGACGGCCCCGCTCGCTGATCGCTCCCTGCTCCAGCACCAGGATCTCGTCCGCCTGCTCCACCGCCGTCATGCGGTGGCTCACCAGCACCAGGGTGCGTTTGTGGACCTTGAGGGCCAGCAGGATCTGCTGCTCGGTGTGGGCATCCACCGCCGAGAGGGCGTCATCCAGCACCAGGATAGGGGCATCCAGCAGCAGGGCGCGGGCGATGGCCAGACGCTGCTTCTGACCGCCGGAGAGGGTCACCCCCTTCTCCCCCACCTCGGTTTCATACCCTTTGGGGAAGCGACTGATGTCGTCGTGCACGCAGGCGATGCGCGCCACCCGCTCAATCTCCTCCCGACTCGCCTCGGGGCGGCCCAGGGCGATGTTGGCCGCGATGGTGGTGGAGAACAGAAACGGCTCCTGGGGCACATAGGCAAACTGGCTGCGCAGCTCACCCAGCGACAGTTGCGAGATGGGCACCTCTCCCATGCGGATCTCCCCGGCCGTGGGGTTGGCCAGGCGCATCAGCAGCTTGAGCAGGGAGCTCTTGCCTGCCCCGGTGCGTCCCACTATCCCCAGCATGGCGCCAGCCTGCAGGGTGACATCCACCCCCTGCAACAGGGTGCGCTGCTCCAGCCGGTAGCCCAGCCCCTGCACCCGCAGGGGAAAGGCCGAGGCCAGCGCCACGGGATGGGCCGGCTCCTCGATGTCGCTGCGCTCCCCCAGCAGGCTTTCGATGCGCGAGTAGGCGGCGCTGCCCCGCTCGATGATGTTGAACAGCCAGGCGATGGCGAACATGGGCCAGATGAGCTGGCCGAGGTACATGGTGAAGCTGGTGAGCTCCCCCAGAGTCAGCTTGTCTTGCAGCACCAGGGAGCTGCCCCCTGCGACCGCCAGAAAATAGGAGCAGCCGATGCACAGGTAAATCACGGGGTCGAACTTGGCGTCGATGCGGGCCACCGCCATGTTGCGCTCCCCCGCCTGACGGGTCAGCTCGGCAAAGCCCTCGTCCTCCAGGGATTCGACCGCGTAGGATTTGAGCACCCGCACCCCGGAGAGGGCCTCCTGGGTCTTGTTGTTGAGGCGGGAGAAGGCCCCCTGCGCCGCCTTGAACTCCTTGTAGATCTGGGTCCCGAAGCGGTTCATGAAGAAGGCCATCACCGGCAGGGGCAGCAGGGAGAGCAGGGTCAGCTGCCAGGAGTACTGGCTGCACATGATGGAGAGCACCAGGATGCCGACGATGAAGGAGTCCACCAGGGTCAGCACCCCTTCCCCTGCGGTCATCTCCACCGCCTGGATGTCGTTGGTGGCGTGGGCCATCAGATCACCGGTGCGGTGGCGCTGGTAGAAATCCGGGCTCATGCGGGTGAAGTGGCTGAACAGCCGGTTGCGCAGCACGTAGGCGAGCCGGTAGGAGGCACCGAACAGCATGACCCGCCACACATAGCGCAGCAGGTAGATAAGCAGTCCCAGGCCAAAAAGCCCCGCCAGATAGCCGGTCAGGGTGCCGCTGTCCAGGTCACCCTTGGCAATGCCATCCACCACCCAGCCCACCACCTTGGGGGGGATCACGGTCAACAGGGCCACCAGCATCAGCAGGGAGATGGCCACCAGATAACGCCGCCACTGATCCTTGAAAAACCAGCCAAGCCGCAAAAATACGCTCACAGAGAAGTCCTTGGTCGCGGCGCGCTGCCGCGTGATCGTGAAGAGAAGCTCAATACAATCGCCCCCTGACGGGGGCGAACGAGTGGGTCATCATAGCCTGAAGCGGGTGACTTGAGAACGATTGCTATCTTGCCCTCCCTCAGAGCCGCTTGTCGGGGGGCGAGAAGGGGAAGGCGACCGACTCCTGCTGCTCTCCGGTGAGCAGGAAGTGGGAGACCTCCTCCCGGGTCTGGGTAAAGACCTGCTGCAACTGGTTGAGCTCCCCCTCGCTCAGCTCCTCCTGCAGCCGCAGCCGCCACTCCAGTTCCCCGGCCAGCAGTTGCAGGCGGGAAGCGGAGATGTTGGCCGAGACCCCCTTCAGGGTATGCAGCAACCGGCACGCCACTTCGGGCTGCTGGCGACGCAGGGCGGTGCGGATGTCCCACAGATCGTCCTTGTGCTCGGAGAGGAACAGCTTGAAGAGGATCTGCAGCGCCTCCCTGTCATGCTCCAGCCGGCGCAGGGCATCCTCCAGATCCAGCACGCCCATGAGGGCCGGCGGCTTGACCTCGATGGGCACCTTGGGCTCCCCGCCGCTGCTCTTCACCCATTGCAGCAGGTTGTTGTAGAGATCGAGCTTGCTCACCGGCTTGGTGACATAGCCGTTCATGCCGACACCAAGGCAGCGCTCCCTGTCCCCCGGCATGGCGCTGGCGGTGAGGGCGATGATGGGCACATCGTGCTTGTCCACCATCTTGCGGATCTGGCGGGTGGCATCCAGCCCGTCCAGCACCGGCATCTGCAGATCCATCAGGATGACGTCAAACGGCTGCTCCGCCACCTGCTCCACCGCCTCGCGGCCGTTGTCCACCACGGTGACCTTGGCCTCCACCCGGCGCAGGTACTCCAGAATGAGCTGCTGGTTGACCCGGTTGTCCTCGGCCAGCAGCACCCGGGTGCCGCGCAGCAGCTCCCGGAACTGCTGCTGATCCCCCTGGGCCTCCGCCTGGCGGACCTTGCTGTCATGGGAGCTGCCGTTGAGCAGTTCGTCCACCTTGGCCAGCAAGGCGTTTTCGGTCATGGGTTTGGCCAGGAAATGGGTCAGTCCCATGCTCTCCATCCGCCCGTGCAGCCCCTCCCTGGACCAGGCACTGGTCATCAGGACAGGCAGGCGCCGCCACTGGCTGTGCTGGTACATCTCGAGGGCCAAGTCCAGGCCATCCTCCTGACCCATGCGCCAGTCGAGGATGGCGAGGCGGAGGTGATGCCCCTCTTCCCGCAGCACCTGACGGGCGCGGGAGAGGCTGTTGACCGTGATGACGGACGCCCCCGCCCGCCCCAGGATGTCCTTGGCCAGTTCCAGCACCAGCTCGTTGTCATCCATCATCAGGATCAGGGGCTGGTGATCGAAGAAGACCCTACGCCCCGAGACCCCGTACACCGCCTGGGAGATGGGGATCTCGAACAGGAAGGTGGAGCCCACCCCGGGCTTGCTCTGCACGGTGATCTCCCCGCCCATCAGCCCCACCAGGCGCTGGGAGATGTTGAGGCCAAGCCCGGAGCCGCCATATTTGCGGGTATTGCCCGCCTCCAGCTGGGTAAAGGGCTGGAACAGCTGGGCCTGCTTCTCCGGGGCGATGCCGATGCCGGTATCCCGCACGCTGAAA
The DNA here is from genome assembly GCF_014168615.1 of Aeromonas sp. WP2-W18-CRE-05. Classification (NCBI taxonomy): domain Bacteria; kingdom Pseudomonadati; phylum Pseudomonadota; class Gammaproteobacteria; order Aeromonadales; family Aeromonadaceae; genus Aeromonas; species Aeromonas sp. WP2-W18-CRE-05. The sequence continues at coordinate 2,759,285 of NZ_AP021917.1, forward strand.
CAGACCCGCATGGGATGCTGGCTGGTGAGGGTGATGGCCACCTCCACCTCGCCCCGCTCGGTGAACTTGATGGCATTGTTCACCAGGTTGACCAGCACCTGACCGAGGCGCAGCGGATCCCCTCGCAGAAAGTCGGGCACGGCGGGAGACTTGTTGATGATGACCTCGATGTGTTTGCGCTCCGCCAGATCCGCGAACATGGCGGCGAGGGAGTCGAGCTGCTCGCTGAGATCGAAGTCGATCTCCTCCAGGGTCAGCTTGCCGGACTCCACCTTGGTGAGATCCAGGATGTCGTTGATGAGCAGCAGCAAGGTATCCGACGAGGATTTGATCTTGTTGAGATAGTCCCGCTGCTGGGGATCCAGGCTGGTTTGCAGTGCCAGGGCGCTGAAGCCGATGATGGCATTCATGGGGGTGCGGATCTCGTGGCTCATGTTGGCCAGGAAGTCGCTCTTGGCCTGGGCCAGCAGCGCGGCATGGCGTGAGAGCTCGCTCAGCTTCTGGTTGCGGCGCCACAGGGTCGCGGCCACCAGCGAGAAGCAGAGCAGCGCCCCCCCCAGCACCATCAGGTAGAAGCGGCTCTTGAGGGAGGAGGCCCGCTCCAGCTTGCTCTGCTTCCAGGCAGGCAGCGAGCTCAGCCCCTTCATCTCCACCACCTGATTGCGCAGGCGATGGTACTCCATCACCTGCTGATTGAACTCCTGGCCCAGCCGAACGAGGGCCGCGACCCTCGGCTGCTCGCCATAGCGGTCGAGCAGGTGCTGCTGGAGTTGCAGCAGTTGCCGCTGCTCGTTCTGATCCCAGCTGCGTCTGAGGTAGTGGTGCAGGCGCATGAGTTCGGTCAGGTCGCGGTACTGCGCCTCACCGACCGGCAGAGTGCCTTGCAACGCCTTGAGCTGACCCTGGAAGCGGGGAGCCAGATACTCGATGGTCATCTCCATGGTGTAGAGCCTGGCGAGATCCAGCAGATAACCGTCGATGTCCCGCTGCAACGCCTGGGAGCCGGGGTCGTCCACCGACTCCGGATCCTCGTGCACCAGCCTGACGAACCTGTCCAGGTGACTGGAAAGCAGGCTCAGGCGCTGCTGTACGCTGCCATCGCTTGCCTTCTCGCGCCCCAGCAGATAGACGGTATCGGTATTGACCCGATTAAGCACCATCTCAGCCGCCACGCTCAAATCGAAGGCACGCTGCTGCTGGCTGAGCAACTGCCAGCAATAGGCAGAAAAGCCCACCAGCGATACGATGATAAGGCCAAAGACAACACGATTGGCCCGTGCAACACTCTTCATCCCGTCTCGATTCTCATGTCATGGTCGGCCATCCGGTGACATCAGGTCACGGCCGGAGGCCAACTGTGAAAAACCACTGAGTGCTATATTACCGTTAGTCAGCGCTTTGATTGCAATAAAGATGTTGCCGGGCCATGAAATAAGGAAGCAATTATGTCACTTGTCACCACCTATTGTAGCCAATGCTTTACCCGCAACCGCCTGCCTGTCGAAAAAGCAGACTCAAACGCGAAGTGCGGCCGCTGCCGTCACCCCCTCTTCGAACAAACCCCGGTGGCGGGGCGTCAGGCCAGCTTCGATGCCCTGATCCAGTCCGACATCCCGGTGGTGGTGGACTTTTGGGCAAGCTGGTGTGGCCCCTGCCTGCAGTTTGCCCCCGTCTTTCAGGAGGTCGCCCGGGAGCTTGAGCCCCGCCTTCGCTTCGTGAAACTCGATACCGAGCAGGAGGCCGCCATCGCAGGTCGCTATGGCATCCGCAGCATCCCGACCCTGATGGTCTTCCAGCGGGGGGAGATCCTGGCACAGCGCAGCGGCTCTCTGCCCAAGAGCCTGTTCAAGGAGTGGCTGCTCTCCTTCACCTCCCCCGTCAAATGAAAATGAAATGTTTCATTTCTGTTTGATTGAAGATCCATTTTCACTTGACTCTGTGAGTCGCCACATGATTTGACCATATCCCCCTGTTTCAAACAGGGGGATAAATGTAACCTCGGCATCACAACAACAACCATAAATTAACCGAGAGAACGTTATGCACACATCGGCTGTACCTACGACTCCCCCCTCACGCTGGCTGGACATCAAGTCCGGGATCGTCATCCTGGATCTGCTCCTGCTCTGCGCCATGCTGGCATGGCTCCCGTTTGACCCCATGGTCAACAAGGGGCTGGCCATCCTGATCTTCATCGCCATCCTCTGGCTGACCGAGGCGGTGAACATCACCATCACCGCCATCTCCATCCCGGTGCTCGCCACCCTGCTCGGGGTGTTCGACATGAGCAAGTCGCTGACCGACTTTGCCAACCCCGTCCTGTTCCTCTTTTTTGGCGGCTTTGCCCTCGCGGCAGCCCTCTCCAAGCAGGGACTCGACACCCAGATCGCCGGCAAGGTGATGCAGCTCGCCAAGGGACACCTGGGCTGGGCTTCCATCGTGCTCTTCACCATCACGGCCGCCCTCTCCATGTGGATCAGCAACACCGCCACCGCGGCCATGATGATGCCGCTGGCCCTCGGCATGCTGAAGGGGCTGGACGTTCACAAGGAGCGCCGCACCCTGGTCTTCGTGCTGCTTGGCGTCGCCTATAGCGCCAGCATCGGTGGCATCGGCACCCTGGTGGGCAGCCCCCCCAATGCCATCGCCGCCGCCCAGATGGGCTTGGGCTTCACCGACTGGCTGGAGTTCGGCATCCCCGTGGTGATCATCTTCATGCCGGTGGGCATCGGCCTGCTCTACTGGGTGACCCGTCCCAATCTCTCCCACCAGGTGAGCACCGAGCAGGTCACCATCGAATGGACAGGTCAGCGCAAAGTGACCCTGGCCATCTTCCTGACCACGGTGCTGCTGTGGATTGGATCCCAGCCTCTTGCCAAGGCGCTGGGCGGCATTCCCCAGTTCGATACCCTGATCGCCATGGGCGCTATCCTGGCCATCGCCGTCAGCCGGGTCGCCAGCTGGGATGACATCAACCAGAACACCGACTGGGGCGTGCTGCTGCTGTTCGGGGGTGGTCTCACCTTGAGCGCCATCCTCAAGCAGACCGGGGCCAACGCCTTCCTGGCGGAGCACCTCTCCAGCGGCCTCTCCTCCATGCCCATCTTCGTGATCCTGCTCTGCCTGGCCGCCTTCGTGGTGTTCCTGACCGAGCTGGTCTCCAACACCGCCACCGCCGCGCTGCTGGTGCCGCTGTTCGCCGGGGTGGCCGAGGCTCTGGGAGTCTCCCCCATCGTGGTCTCCGTGCTGATCGCCGTCGGCGCCTCCTGTGCCTTCATGCTGCCGGTGGCCACGCCCCCCAACGCCATCGTCTTCGCCAGCGGCCATATCCAGCAGCGGGAGATGATGCGGGCCGGCCTGGTGCTGAACCTGGTGTTCACCGTCATCCTGACCATGCTGGCCTATTTCATGGGGGATATCCTCCACTGAGGTTCGCCCCCTAATGCCCCTACAAGCCCCGCATCGCCGGGGCTTTTTCTCGCCGCGACATCACCGCGACATTAACTCGCACTTAAGAAATCGCCTCCATGATGCTGACAACGGCCATCACGCAGCCATGGCTGACGATGGCGATGATCATGGACATCACGACAAGGGGATCACCTCATGGGAAAGACGATGCAGAACAACCGTGAAATCAAGGTATGGGATCCGGTGGTCAGGGGATTTCACTGGGCCACTGTGCTGTTGTGCGTGCTGAATCTCTTCATCCTTGAAGAGGGAGCGCGCAACCACCGCTATGCGGGATATGCGCTGGCCGGACTGCTGGTACTGCGCATCGTATGGGGTTTCAGCGGCTCCTATCATGCCCGCTTCGCCCAGTGGCTGCCGACACCGACCGGCGTCATCACCTATCTCAAGGAGACGATCAAGGGGCGCCATCCCTACTACGCCGGTCACAATCCTTTGGGGTCCTTGATGATACTGCTGCTGTTGACCTGCCTTGTCGGCACCGCCGCCAGCGGGATCATGACCGAATACGGGCCGCTCTCCGGCACCCATCGCATGGAAGAGATCCACGAGTTCTTTGCCAAGGGGCTGCAGGTGGCCATCTTCGTCCATGTACTGGCCGTCATCGCCCTGGATCGTCTGGTACGGGGCGATCTCGTCAGGGCGATGATCACCGGCAAGAAACGGGTGCCGGCGGACACCCGGGTGGTCGACATGCCCTGAGCCTCCCTCAACCCGACAGATGAAAAAAAACCCCGCATCGCGGGGTTTTTCACAGGAGCAGACATCAACCGACGTTGCAGCTCGTCAATTTCCAGATCCGGTCTACGTAATCCTGGATGGAGCGGTCGGAGTTGAACTTGCCCATGGTGGCCGAGTTGATGATGGCTTTCTTCGCCCACAGGGCCGGATCCCGGTACCAGGCGTCGATCAGCTTGTGCGCCTCGGAGTAGGACTCGAAATCGGCCAGGGTCAGGTAAGGGTCTCCCCCTTCCAGCAGGGAACGCTTGATGGAGGCGAGCTCCCCCGGGCGACCCGGCGTGAAGTAGTCGGTATCAAACCAGTCCAGCACGGCTTTCAGTTCGGAGTTGGCGTAGTAGAAGTCATACGGGTTGTAGCCGCGCGCCTTCAGTGACTTCACCTCGTCCACATTCAGACCGAAGATGGCGCAGTTCTCGGCACCCGCCTCTTCGGCGATCTCGATGTTGGCTCCATCCAGCGTCCCGATGGTGATGGCACCGTTCAGCGCCATCTTCATGTTGCCGGTACCGGATGCTTCGTAACCTGCGGTGGAGATCTGCTCGGAGACATCCGCCGCCGGGATCAGCTTCTCGGCGAGGCTCACGCGGTAGTTCGGCATGAACACCACTTTCAGCTTGCCCTGGATACGGGCGTCGTTATTGACCCGCTCCGCCAGCTTGTTGATGGCGTAGATGATGTCCTTGGCCAGTTTGTAGCCGGGCGCCGCCTTGGAGCCGAAGATGAACACCCGCGGATGCATGTCATAGTCCGGGTTCGCCAGCAGGCGACGGTAGAGCGCCATGATGTGGATGAGGTTCAGTTGCTGGCGCTTGTACTCGTGCAGACGCTTGATCTGGACATCGAAGATCGCCTCCGCGCTCACGTCGATACCGGTTTCCGCCTTGATGACCTTGACCAGCTTCTCCTTGTTGTGGCGCTTGATGGTCATGAACTGCTGCTGGAACGCCTTGTCGTCGGCAAACTTCACCACGCTGCGCAGCTTGTCCAGTTGCAGCGGCCACTCCTTGCCCACTACCTCGTTGTAGAGTTCGGCCAGTTCCGGGTTGCAGGCCAGCAGCCAGCGACGGGGAGTCACGCCGTTGGTGACGTTGCACATCTTCTCGGGCCACAGCTCGGCATACTCGGGGAAGAGATCTTCCTTCACCAGCTTGGAGTGGATCTCGGCCACACCGTTCACCTTGGAGGAGCCGATGACGCACAGGTTGCCCATGCGCACCTTGCGCACGTCACCCTCTTCGATGATGGAGAGCTTGGCCTTGATGGCATCGTTGCCCGGCCACTTGGGCTCCACCAGCTCGTTCAGGAAACGGGCGTTGATTTCGTAAATGATCTCGAGATGGCGCGGCAGTACCTTCTCGAACAGGCTGACGGACCACTTCTCCAGCGCTTCCGGCAGCAGGGTGTGGTTGGTGTAGGAGAAGACCTGATAGCAGATGCCCCAGGCGGTATCCCAGTTCAGCCCCTCTTCGTCCACCAGCACGCGCATCAGCTCGGGGATGGCCACGGTGGGGTGGGTATCGTTGAGCTGGATGGCGATTTGCGCGGCAAAGTTGCTGAAGTCACTGCCATGCACCCGCTTGTAGCGACGCATGATGTCCTTGATGGAGCAGGCGCAGAAGAAGTACTGCTGGATCAGGCGCAGCTCCTTGCCGGCGTCGGTCTCATCATTCGGGTAGAGCACCTTGGAGATGGTCTCGGCCTGGGCCTTTTCGGCCTGGGAGTCGATATAACCACCGGCGTTGAACACGTCCCAGTCGAAGAACTCGGAGGCGCGGGATTCCCACAGACGCAGGATGTTGACGGTGTGACCACCGAAGCCGACCACCGGAATGTCCCAGGGCACCCCTTTGATCTTGCGACCGGCGTGCCACACCTTCTTCAGGCCACCCTTGTCACCAAAGACGGTCTCCACGTAGCCGTAGAGCGGGATCTCCTGCACCGATTCCGGGCGGCAGATCTCCCAGGGGTTGCCATATTCGCGCCAAGAGTCCGGACGTTCGATCTGACGGCCATCCTGAATTTCCTGACGGAACAAACCGTGCTCGTAGTGGATGCCATAGCCGACCGCCGGGTAGTTCAGGGTGGCCAGGGAATCGATGAAGCAGGCAGCCAGACGACCCAGGCCGCCGTTGCCAAGGGCCATGTCAGGCTCTTGTTCGCAAAGATCGGTCAGTTCCAGACCAAGTTCACCCAGCGCCTCTTCACAGACTTTGTAGAGGGAGAGGTTGTGCAGGTTGTTGGAGGTCAAACGCCCCATCAAAAATTCAGCAGAGAGATAGTGAATCGCACGAGTATCTTTCTTGAAGTGAGTCTGCTGAGTACGGGTCAGGCGCTCGTACACCTGTTCATTGACGGCGGCAGCGGTCGCTTTCCACCAGGCATCCGGAGAGGCTTTCTGTTCGCTTGTACCCAAGGTAGAACGCAGGTGACGCACGATACTCGCCTTGAGCTGATCTTTATCCAGTTGGAGATCCTGGTCTGTCTTCTTCTTGGTAGCCATAAACCATTTTCCTTCGTTACAAATAAAAAATGTCATCCCATCGGGGGGACCGGCGCTGTTGTTATCTCAGAATATGCTCCGGCGGGGGCATACTAGCTAAAGCCAAGGGTTTAAAAGTTAACGTGAGTCACACTTTAACGCATAAAAATGACAGTTTCACCATGAAAACCCTTTCCTTTAGTCCGCCTGAATGAAATATAAATTTCGTTTTAAATCATAGTGATAAAAGAAAACAGAAAAGATAGTTTCATGAATAGGTTTTCAATGATTGCCTGTGACTGAAAATACGTGAAAATAACCGTCAACACGGGAGAAATTGAAAGCGTTTTCAATTCATATCTTCTCGTCAGGTAATAAAAAGGATGCTCCCATCGGAGCACCCTTTGATTTCAATTAACCATGCGCCTTGAACTGATTGCTCATGGGGTCGTAGTGATACCCGATCTGTTGCAGACGGGTAGCCAGCTGATCTTCTGTCATGTCGTAGTAAGCCAGCAGCTCTTCCAGGCCATCACACTCCAGCCGCAGCTTTTCGTTGATGATCCCGAGCAGAATGTTGGCATCCAGTCGTTGCAAGGTACTGACGTCCATCTCGCTCCCTCCTCTCCCCATACAGGACTGTATAACCATGAGCGCCGACCCGAAGTTTGTCTACAGGTTAAAAAACACCCTCTATAAGGAAGATATAAATATCCTTTTTAATCATGTAGTTAAAATCATCCCCTGTTAATCGGCTCACACTTTTAGCCACAAATGACTTGTCACTCCTTGCGAACAGAACTACTGTATACGCATACAGCATGGTTATTCATACAGGAACGACATATGAGCCAGCCCCTGAATCTTTGCCCCTCCTCCTCTGCCGGTCTGATCACCACCTGGCCCACTCGCCATCAGAGCAAGATGGGACAAGAGCAGCGGCGCGGCCCTCTCCATCAGGAAGCGCCGCTGCTGGATGCCCTGGGGCAACTGAGTCAGTCCGACAGTGGCTGGATCCTGCTCGTCGCCCCGCCAGGCCTGCCCGTCGCCGCGCAATTGCAGGCCAGAGGGATCAATCCTGCCAGGGTGCTTGTCGTGCACGCCCCCAAGATCAAGAATTGGCAGCGCCTGCTGGAGCAGAGCCTGATCAATGGTCACTGTGCCGCCGTGCTGACCTGGCTGCCCGAGCAGGTCGCCCTGGACCGGAGCACATTGAGCACCCTGGGCCAGCGTGCCGGTGTCCTGACCCGCTTCTTCGAGCCCTCAACCCCTCTGGGTGGGGCACTGAGCTACGGCGGCCAGGATGTCTACCTGAACCACTGATCGCCCCTTCGGCGTGACAGCCAATGCGCCGGCATTGCCCACCGGGTTATCCAGGCTTCCGACCCGGGATGTCATGGCGACAAAGACAAAGCAGCACAGCAGCACAGCAGCACAGCAGCACAGCAGCACAGCAGCAGTAAATTTGCTCAGGTCCAGACCGTCAAATGAGGCCCGCAAAAAAGGCGACCCGAGGGTCGCCTTTCAACATGCTGCTGTACGGGGCTAATCGCTCTGCGTTTGCACCGAAGCCCGATTGATCAAGCCAGCTTGGTCTCCAGCTCGGCAATCTTGGCGGACCAGTAGGCCGGGCCGGTCTCGTGGATGTTGTTGCCCTGGGAGTCGACCGCCACGGTGACCGGCATGTCTTCCACCTCGAACTCGTAGATGGCCTCCATCCCCAAATCGGCAAAGGCCACCACGCGCGCCTTCTTGATGGCTTTCGCCACCAGATAGGCGGCGCCGCCCACCGCCATCAGGTAGACAGCCTGGTGCTGCTTGATGCTCTCGACCGTCTTGGGGCCGCGCTCGGACTTGCCGATCATGCCGATGAGGCCGGTTTCTCCCAGCATCATGTCGGTGAATTTGTCCATCCGGGTGGACGTGGTGGGGCCAGCCGGGCCGACCACCTCGTCACGCACCGCATCGACCGGGCCCACGTAATAGATGAAGCGGTTGGTGAAATCGACCCCTTCGGGCAGTCCTTCACCCTTTTTCAGCATGTCGGCGATGCGCTTGTGGGCGGCGTCGCGGCCGGTCAGGATCTTGCCGGAGAGCAGCACGGTATCGCCGCTCTTCCAGCTGGCAAGCTCTGCCTTGGTGATACCATCCACGTTGACCCGGCGCACATTGCCACCGGACTCACGGGTGATCTCCGGCCAGTCTTCCAGCCTGGGGGGTGTCAGCTCCGCCGGGCCGGAGCCATCGAGTTCGAAATGCACGTGACGGGTGGCGGCGCAGTTGGGGATCATCACCACGGGCTTGGAGGCGGCGTGGGTCGGTGCGGATTTCACCTTCACATCCAGCACCGTGGTCAGGCCGCCCAGCCCCTGGGCACCGATCCCGAGCTTGTTGACCTTGTCATAGAGCTCGACCCTCAGCTTCTCTTCGGTGGTCTCGGGACCACGGGCAATCAGCTCCTGGATGTCGATGTGCTCCATCAGGGCTTCCTTGGCGAGCACCGCCGCCTTCTCGGCGGTGCCGCCGATGCCGATGCCGAGCATGCCAGGCGGGCACCAACCAGCCCCCATGGTCGGTACCGTCTTGAGTACCCACTCCACGATGTCGTCGGAGGGGTTGAGCATCACCATCTTCGATTTGTTTTCGGAACCGCCGCCCTTGGCCGCGATACTCACTTCCACCTTGTCGCCGGGGATCATGTCGATGTGCACGACAGCGGGGGCATTGTCTTTGGTGTTCTTGCGGCTGCCGGCCGGATCCGCCAGCACGGAGGCGCGCAGCGGGTTGTCCGGATTGGTGTAGGCACGGCGGGTGCCCTCATCCACCATCTCCTGGACCGTCATGTCACTGTCCCACTGTACCTGCATGCCGATCTTGACGAAGCAGGTGACGATACCGGTGTCCTGACAGAGCGGACGATGACCTTCGGCAGACATGCGGGAGTTGATCAGGATCTGGGCCAGGGCATCCTTGGCGGCCGGGTTGATCTCGCGGTCATAGGCGGCCTTGGCGGCCTGCACGAAATCGAGGGGGTGGTAGAAGGAGATGTACTGCAGGGCGTCAGCAATGGAATCGATAAAGTCCTGTTTTCTAATGATGCTCATATCATCCTCACTGGTCCTTGTTATCGCTTGCGCGAGCAAGGGCTTCCATATGAGCCGGGCCTTCGGCAGGTGGCAAATGCACCTGGAGCCGGCAGACTGCGGCGTGTTTTTATAACGGTGTTTTTCTTAAAAATGCCGGCGGCCATGATACGCTTGACCACCCGAACCGGCTAGGGAGCCGGGCGCAAACTGTTGCCTATGTAACAAAAAATGAAACCAAGACTGCATATCCACCATTTCGACCCGCAGGTCTCGCTCCACACCTGGTTCGCCTGCCTGCAACACCAACACTGGGCCATCCTGCTGGAATCCGCCGGCCCCCTGGGGGCTGACAACGGTTTTGACATCATCAGCGCCGATCCGCTTGCCACCCTGGAAACCCGGGGTACCAGCACCTGCCTCACCCAGGATAACCACCAGCACCATCATGACGGCGATCCCCTCGCCCTGCTCGCCAAGACCCAGCAAGCCCTGCTCGGGGAGCGCGTTGAGGATGACTCGGGATTGCCGTTTATCGGGGGAGCCCTGGGACTCTTTGGCTACGATCTGGGCCGACGATTCGAGCGTCTGCCCGCAGTGGCGCAACAGGACATCCAGGTGCCCGACATGGCGGTCGGGATCTACGACTGGGCGCTGCTGCGAAATGTCGCAACGGGACACTGGCAGCTGGCCCACTGGGGTGATGAAGCCGGCCTCGCCCGCAGGCTCGACTGGCTGATGGCGCAACGCGAACGAACCACCCTCCCCCTTCGCCTGACCGGCCCCTGGCAGAGCAACATGACGCGGGCCGAATACGGCGACAAGTTTGCCCGTATCCAGGCCTATCTGGCGGCGGGGGATTGTTACCAGATCAACCTGACCCAGCGCTTCAGCGCCCCTTATCAGGGGGATGAATGGTCCGCCTATCTCGCCCTGAGCGCCGCCAACAAGGCGCCGTTCTCCGCCTTTATCCGCCTGCCGCAAAGCGCCATTCTGAGCCTCTCCCCGGAGCGTTTCCTGCTGCTCGACAAGCGCCATATCGAGACCAAGCCCATCAAGGGCACCCGGCCTCGCCACCCGGATCCCGCCCAGGATGCCAGGGTGGCCGAGTCGCTCGCCAGCGCCGACAAGGACAGATCGGAGAACCTGATGATCGTCGATCTGCTGCGCAACGACATCGGCCGGGTGAGCCGGCCGGGATCGGTCACGGTCCCGCATCTCTTTGCCGTGGAATCCTTCCCGGCGGTGCATCATCTGGTCTCCACCATTCACGGAGAACTGGATGCGCGCTGGCAAGAAGTGGATCTGCTGCGGGCCTGCTTCCCCGGCGGCTCCATCACAGGGGCTCCCAAGATCCGGGCGATGGAGATCATCGAGGAGCTGGAGCCGGTGCGGCGCAATGCCTACTGCGGCAGCATCGGTTATCTGAGTCAGCACGAAAGGATGGATACCAGCATCTGCATCCGTACCCTGATCGCCGAAGCCGGTCAGCTGCACTGCTGGGCGGGGGGCGGCATCATCGCAGACTCCGATCCCGACGCCGAATATCAGGAGACCTACGACAAGGTGGCCCGCATCCTGCCACTGCTTGATGCCCTTTGATCCCATCCGGCCCTGCGGGGCCGACACAAGGAGACCCATGGAGATGACGAGTGCCGAGCTGCTGACCCGCTTTTTGCTGCAGCGCCCCGCCCCCGCCCATCGCCTGGCACTGGCCGGGCTCAAACCTGCCGCCGTGCTGATCCCCCTGGTGGAGCGCCCCGAGGGCCTGCACCTGCTGCTGACGCGCCGCAGCGCCGCCCTGCGCCACCACCCGGGGCAGATCAGCTTTCCCGGCGGGCGTCAGGACCCGGAAGACCGGGACCTCATTCACACCGCGCTCAGGGAAACCGAGGAGGAGCTTGGCATTCCCCCCTCCCAGATCCGGATCATCGGCAGCCTCACCCCTCTCAATACCGTCTCGCGCTACGATGTGCTGCCGGTCCTCGCCATGCTCGACCCAGGCTACGGGCTGACCCTGAGCCAGGACGAGGTGGCCCAGGCCTTCGAAGTCCCCCTCGCCCACGTGCTGGATCCGGGGCAGCACATAGCCCTGAGCCTGCCAAGGGCGGACGGACGTCACACCATCTATTGGATCCCTTGGGAGCAATCTTTCATCTGGGGAGCCACTGCCAGCATGATCCGCCAGCTTGCCCAGCACATCTCAACATAACATTTTGACAACACAATGAGGTGGAAAATTATCCAGTTAACATTCAAATAACACTGCATTTGATAAATAAATTTTGATTTTTTATTCTTTTGATCACATTTCTACAAGAAAGTACGGGTTTCAGCCGCACAAAGGTGAATTTGATCAACATTTTTGATTAAAAAGAAAGTATTCTTGCGCCGACTAATTAAAACCACACATTCGGGGTGAGACACATGTCCAATACTGTCACTGGCGCACAGGATGTTGCAGCCGCACAGGAGCAAGGAATCAGCTCGGTCCAATCTCGCGGTTGGAGTAAACAAGACACCACCTGGGTGATCAGCCTGTTCGGTACCGCCGTCGGTGCAGGCATCCTGTTCCTGCCCATCAACGCCGGCATGGATGGCTTCTGGCCGCTGGTGGTGATGGCGCTGCTGGTCGGCCCCATGACTTACCTGGCACACCGTGGTCTGGCGCGCTTCGTGCTTTCCTCCAAGCAACCCAATGCCGACATCACCCAGGTGGTGGAAGAGCACTTCGGCGTGGGTGCCGGTAAATTGATCACCCTGCTCTACTTCTTCGCCATCTACCCCATCGTGCTGATCTACGGTGTGGGCATCACCAATACGGTGGAAAGCTTCCTGGTCAACCAGTTGCAGATAACGCCGCCCCCGCGCTGGATCCTCTCCATCGTGCTCATCATGGCCATGATGTCCGTGATGCTGGCTGGCGAGAAGCTGATGCTGAAAGTGACCGAGTTCCTGGTCTATCCGCTCATCGCCATTCTGGCGGGCATCTCCCTGTACCTGATCCCGGACTGGACCGGTGCGGCCCTGAATGAAATGCCGAGCACCAAGGACTTCGCCACCACCCTGTGGCTGACCATCCCGGTGCTGGTCTTCTCCTTCAACCACAGCCCGGCCATCTCCAGCTTCGCCCTGGCCCAGCGCCGTGATCACGGTGAGCATGCCGTCGCCAAGTCCGACGCCATCCTCAAGCGCACCGCCATCATTCTGCTGGGCTTCGTGATGTTCTTCGTCTTCTCCTGCGTGATGAGCCTGACACCGGCCCAGCTGGCAGAAGCCAAGTCCCAGAACATCGCCGTGCTCTCCTACCTGGCCAACCAGCATGCGAGCCCCATCATCTCCTACTTCGGTCCGCTGGTTGCCTTCGTGGCCATCGTCTCCTCCTTCTTCGGCCACTATCTGGGTGCCCGTGAAGGTCTGAAAGGGATGATCGTCCAGAACATGCGCAGCTCCGGCAAGGCACCGAACCACAAGAAGGTGGAGCTATTCATCATCGCCTTCTTCATCCTGACCCTGTGGGGCGTGGCCGTGATCAACCCCTCCATCCTCGGGATGATCGAATCCCTGGGTGGCCCCATCATCGCCACCATCCTGTTCCTCATGCCCATGTACGCCATCAAGCGCGTTCCGGCCATGGCGAAATACCAGGGCCAGATCAGCAACGTCTTCGTGGCGACCATGGGCCTTATCGCCATCTCCGCCATCCTTTATCAACTGGTCGGCTAAGCCTTCCTGCGATACCGTCGGGCCAGCATCTGGCCCGGCGCCTCCCACAGCCCGGCAGATCTCCTCTGCCGGGCTGTGTTCGTTATGATCATCAGGTACTGGGCTCAGATGATCAGAGCCCCCAGCCCTCAAATCAGAGACAGCCCTTTCACCCACTCTCTTTCCCCTTGGTGACAGCTTGCCGCTCATATTCCTTTCCCCATGACACACGACCAAGACGTACTGTGTTATCCCGTCATCTGCTGAGCGCCATCGGCCTTGCCAGGCAGAACACCAGAGCCCTTGCCCTTACCAGGAACGCCCGCTCTTCGGGGTTTAGCCCAGAGAGCCGACATCCCCACCCAATGGAGCCTTTCTTCAAGGCATTCAAGGAAAATTCCGGCCACAGGGCGCAGGCAAACCGCCGAGAGGGCCTTGACCGGGATTCTCGTGCAGCGACCGAAGAACAGATGACCCCTTCGGTCACCAGAGGGGATGCCACAAGCCGCCATGCTGACAGCATAAGCAGCCCGATATGCCCGGCCGAATGCAGCGCCGGGCACGTTGGTACAGGGAATGGCGTGTTGGCGGTGGCGAGAACACGAAGGCGGCCAACGGGCCCCTCCCGGGAAATCACACAGGGGGATCCGAGCACTGTCAATGCCATGACACGGCGAGAAGGTGCAGGGCGCCTGACGCGCACGCAAATAATTAAAGCGCCCTCCGAAGAGGGCGCCTGTGCAGAGCGGAACGTCTTAGGGGATCAGGCTTCGCGGCTGGGCACCGGGGCGGCATCCAGCAGGCTCTCATCCTCGGCCATACAGGCGGCCGCAGTGAACAGCACGTCGGTGGAGCTGTTGAGGGCCGTCTCGGCGGAATCCTGCAACACCCCGATGATGAAGCCAACGGCCACCACCTGCATGGCGATGTCGTTGCTGATACCGAACAGGCTGCACGCCAGCGGGATCAGCAGCAGGGAGCCGCCCGCCACACCGGAAGCGCCACAGGCACTGATGGTGGCGACGACGGAGAGCAGAATGGCGGTCGCCATGTCCACTTCCATCCCCAGGGTATGCACCGCCGCCATGGTGAGCACGGTAATGGTGATGGCGGCGCCGGCCATGTTGATGGTGGCCCCCAGCGGGATGGAGACCGCATAGGTGTCTTCCGGCAGGCGCAGCCTCTCGGCCAGAGCCATGTTGACCGGAATGTTGGCGGCGGAACTGCGGGTGAAGAAGGCGGTCACACCGCTCTCTTTCAGGCAGGTCAGCACCAGGGGATAGGGGTTGCGCTTGATCTTCCAGAAGACGATGAGCGGATTGACCACGAAGGCGATGAACAGCATGCAGCCGATCAGTACCGCCAGCAGCTGGGCATAGCCAAACAGCGCATCGAAGCCGGTTTCAGCCAGGGTGGAGGCAACCAGACCCAGGATGCCGAGCGGAGCGCAACGGATCACGGCCTTGACGATGGCGGAAACCCCGTGAGACACATCGGAAATCAGTGATTTGGTGCTCTCATTGGCGTGACGCATGGCGATACCAAGGCCGATGGCCCAGGCCAGGATGCCGATATAGTTGGCTTCCAGCAGTGCTTTCACCGGGTTGGTCACCACGTTGAACAGCAGGGTCTGCAGCACTTCCGTGATGCCCCCCGGCGGCGTGATCTCGGTAGCGCCTGCCACCAGATGCAGGTTGGAGGGGAAGAGGAAGCTCGCCACCACTGCCACGGCAGCCGCCAGGAAGGTACCCAGCACATAGAGCAGCAGGATCGGTTTCATGTTGGTCTTCTGGCCGTGCTTGTGGCCGATGATCGCCGACATCACCAGCACGAAGACCAGCAGCGGCGCCACGGCCTTCAGGGCGCCGACGAACAGACTGCCGAGCAGACCCGCCGCCTTGGCCCACTCGGGCATGAACATCGCAAGAAGGATACCGAATACCAGACCGACCAGGATCTGGCTAACCAGACTGGTGCTGTTGACCAGTCGAATGAGGGGGTGTTGTTGTGTCATCAAGTAGTCCCTGTGCACTCATGGTGCGTGAATCATTAGTCCTGTTGGCAACCAGCCCCGCGCATTGGCACCGGTCCGTTGACGGTGACGCCGTGGGCAGCTCTTCTGGTGGATCTGTCCCGTTCGCGTGGGGTTGCGGACAGGAATATCCCATCTGCCATGGTTTTTTTCCACATAATCACTGAAAAATATCAGGGTTACCTCACAAAAAATCTACAACAATGTGATAACACAATATCAACCACGGTCAAAATGTCACCAAACCAGTCCGATCATCGGCCACCACTGGGCCAGAAGTGATATGATGACGCCCTTTTTTCAGGGAGCCTTGCCATGATCACCTCTTTATTGACCCGACACTTCGGCTTTGATCGCTTGCGGCCCGGGCAGGAAGCGGTGATCAGTCGTCTGCTGGCCGGCAAGAGCGCCGCAGCCATCTTCCCGACTGGCGCGGGGAAATCCCTCTGCTATCAATTGCCCGCCCTCGCACTGCCCCACCTGACCCTGGTCATCTCTCCCCTGCTGGCCCTGATGCACGATCAGCTCGCCTTTCTGCGCAGCAAGGGGATCGCCGCCGCCACTCTGGACTCCAGTCAGACAGCGGAAGAGAGCAGGCGCGTGATGCAGCAGGCCAGCGATGGCCAGCTCAAAATCCTGATGATCTCGGTGGAGCGCCTCAAAAATGAGCGCTTTCGCCGCTTCATCGCCCACATCCCCCTGTCACTGCTGGTAGTGGACGAGGCCCACTGCATCTCGGAGTGGGGCCACAACTTTCGCCCCGACTACCTCAAGCTGCCGGATCATCGCCGTGAACTGGCCATTCCCCAGGTGCTGTTGCTGACCGCCACCGCCACCCCGGCCGTCATGGCGGACATGCAGGCAAAATTTGCCATCGACCGGGACGATCTGGTGGTCACCGGTTTCTACAGACCCAATCTGGATCTGGCCGTCCTCCCGCTGGCCGGCACTGCCCGCGATACCTGGCTGCGCGAGGAGCTGCAGCGGGATCCGGCCGCCCCCACCATCGTCTACGTGACTCTGCAACACAGCGCAGAGCAGTGCGCCGCGCAGCTACAGGCCAGCGGCATCCGGGCATGCGCCTACCATGCGGGGCTCGATCCCGCCCTGCGCAGCCAGATCCAGCACGACTTCATGGCTGGCAGACTCGACTGCATCGTGGCCACCATCGCCTTTGGCATGGGCATCGACAAGGCCGACATTCGCCGGGTCATTCACTACGACCTCCCCAAGTCCATCGAGAACTACAGCCAGGAGATAGGCCGCGCCGGACGTGACGGGCTTCCCTCCCGCTGCACCGTGCTGGCGAGCCGCGCCCAGTTGCCGGTACTGGAAAACTTCGTCTATGGGGATACGCCGGACAGGGACGCCATCGCGCACTTGCTCGATATCGTGCGCCAGAGCGGCACCGAGTGGGAATTCAGCCTGCTGCGCCTCTCCAACGAGACCAACATTCGCCAACTGCCCCTCAAGACCCTGCTGGTCTATCTGGAGATGGCAGGGGTCATTGCACCGGCCTACAGCTACTTTGCCGAGTACCGTTTCAGGTTCGTACTGGAAAAACAGGCGATCCTCGCTCGTTTCAATCCCGAACGCCGCCAGTTCCTGGAGCAGGTCTTTGCCTGCGCCCCCCAGGCGCGCACCTGGTGCACCATGGACTTCGAAGCGCTGTGGCAGGGATACCAGGGGGAACGCCAGCGCGCCGCGACGGCGCTGGACTACCTGCAGCAGCAGGGTTGGATCGAGCTTGAAAGCAAGCAGATGACCGAGGTCTATCGGGTGCTGAGCCAGCAAATCGATACCGCGACCCTGGCTGAAGAGCTGCATGGATTGTTTGAAAAGAAAGAGCAGAGCGAGCTGGCCCGCCTTCAGGCGCTGCTGGCCTTTTTCACCTCGACCACCTGCCTCAGCCATGAGCTTGCCCGCTATTTTGCCGACGACGCGGCCCCCGAGCGGTGCGGGCACTGTTCCATCTGCCGGGGAGAGATCGCCGTGTTGCCGCCGATTGCATCACCGGGCTTGCCCAACGAGCACGGTTTGCGCGCCTGGTGCGATCCGCTGATCGCCCTGTGCCATCAGCGCCATCCCAGGATCCTGACCCGTTTCCTGTGTGGCATCGCCACCCCGCTGACGACCCGTCTCAAGGCCAGGGATCTGGCCGGTTTTGGCCAGTTGGCGGACCATCCCTTCGCCGAGGTGCTGGCAGCGGTGTCAGCCCTCTATCCCGCCGAATCCTGAGCTTGCAGGTTTGGCGCCGTTCAGGCGCTGAAAAAATAAGACCCTCGCGGATGCGAGGGTCAAGCCAACGGAAACGTGCTTAAACAGAGCTTAGTATCTGCACAATCACCCACTCTCTTGCTAAAGCGATGACTGCTCGACACAGGGCCAATCTAGAGCAGCCAGAATGTAGCGTCAATGTAAAAATTAGAGCAAAAGCACCAAACAAATGACATTACGTTGACGTAAGCGACATGCACTTTCACCCTCTATTCCCTGCCGCCCTTGCCCTTGCTGGCACCGCCCCCTGACAAAACAGAGCGTCACCATTTTCTCCCTCTGGCACGCAAAGATTTATTTTTTATGTCTTTGACATTTGCATCACTGTCGTGGCAAAAATAATTTAACAGTCAGTAACATAGGTATGTCACTTACTGCTTCTTCCCGCACGAGGATCGGGAAGCTCCCGCACAAACTTAAACCAATGATGGCGATGGATTACTGGGGGCTGTTGACTAGGCTTATGAGGTAAACAGAACAAAAGTAGTGATCCACTCTTTTTCAGGGCAAGCGACTATAACGAGGGCTAAGTTATGGGCATCTTCGAGCACTATCAACAGCGGTATGAGAAGGCCAGAGAGGAGGAGTACAGCATCCAGGAGTTTCTGGATATGTGCAAACAGGACAAATCCTGCTACGCCTCTGCCGCCGAACGTCTGCTGACCGCCATCGGCGAGCCGGAAATGATCGACACCTCGACCAATCCACGTCTCAGCCGTCTCTTTTCCAACCGCGTCGTCGCGCGTTATCCCGCTTTCAAAGACTTCTATGGCATGGAAGAGGCCATCGAACAGATTGTCTCCTATCTCAAACATTCCGCTCAGGGCCTGGAAGAGAAGAAACAGATCCTCTATCTGCTCGGACCGGTTGGCGGCGGTAAATCCTCGCTAGCAGAGAAACTCAAATCCCTGATGCAAAAAGTGCCCATCTATCGCATCAAGGGCTCACCGGTGAACGATCACCCCTTCTGCCTGTTTGACATCGACGAAGATGGCGAAATCCTCGAGAAGGAGTACGGCATCCCTCGCCGTTATCTGCGTCCCATCATGTCTCCCTGGGTCGCCAAGCGCCTTCACGAGTTTGGTGGCGACATCACCAAGTTCAAGGTGGAAAAGGTGAACCCCTCCATCCTCGATCAGATC
The DNA here is from genome assembly GCF_014168615.1 of Aeromonas sp. WP2-W18-CRE-05. Taxonomy (NCBI): domain Bacteria; kingdom Pseudomonadati; phylum Pseudomonadota; class Gammaproteobacteria; order Aeromonadales; family Aeromonadaceae; genus Aeromonas; species Aeromonas sp. WP2-W18-CRE-05. The sequence goes on from NZ_AP021917.1 coordinate 2,778,215, forward strand.
GCCATCGCCAAGACCGAACCGGGGGACGACAACAACCAGGACATCTCCTCCTTGGTCGGCAAGGTCGATATCCGCATGCTGGAACACTTCGCCCAGGATGATGCCGATGCTTACTCCTACTCCGGTGCGCTGTGCAAGGCAAACCAGGGGATGATGGAGTTCGTCGAGATGTTCAAGGCCCCCATCAAGGTGCTGCACCCGCTGCTGACGGCGACGCAAGAGGGAAACTACAACGGTACCGAGGGGCTCTCCGCCCTCCCCTTCGACGGCATCCTGCTGGCCCACTCCAACGAATCCGAGTGGCAGCAGTTCCGCAACAACAAGAACAACGAAGCCTTCCTCGACCGTGTTTACATCGTCAAGGTGCCCTACTGCCTGCGCGTCTCGGAAGAGGTGAAGATCTATGAAAAACTGCTGTTCAACAGCGAGCTGACCGAGGCCAAATGCGCACCGGGTACTCTGGAATTGCTGGGCCAGTTCTCGGTGCTGTCGCGACTCAAGGAGCCGGAAAACTCCAGCCTCTACTCCAAGATGCGGGTCTATGACGGCGAGAGTCTCAAAGACACGGACCCCAAGGCGAAAAGCTATCAGGAGTACCGCGACTATGCCGGTGTCGATGAGGGCATGAACGGCCTCTCCACCCGCTTCGCGTTCAAGATCCTCTCCCGCGTCTTCAACTTCGACCACGCGGAAGTGGCCGCCAACCCGGTGCACCTCTTCTACGTGCTGGAGCAGCAGATAGAGCGCGAGCAGTTCCCGCAAGAGCTGCACGATCGCTATCTGGAGTTCATCAAGGGTTACCTGACTCCGCGCTACGTCGAGTTCATCGGCAAGGAGATCCAGACCGCCTACCTCGAGTCGTATTCAGAGTACGGTCAGAACATCTTCGATCGCTACGTCACCTACGCCGACTTCTGGATCCAGGATCAGGAGTATCGTGACCCCGAAACCGGCCAGCTGTTTGACAGAGCGTCTCTCAACAGCGAGCTGGAGAAAATTGAAAAACCTGCCGGGATCAGCAACCCGAAAGATTTCCGCAACGAAATCGTCAACTTCGTGCTGCGTGCCCGGGCCAACAATGCAGGCCGTAACCCCAACTGGACCAGTTACGAGAAGCTGCGCACCGTGATCGAGAAGAAGATGTTCTCCAACACGGAAGAGCTGCTGCCGGTTATCTCCTTCAACAGCAAAACCTCGGCTGAGGAGCAGAAGAAGCACGATAACTTTGTCGAACGGATGATGGAGAAAGGCTACACCCGCAAACAGGTGCGGCTGCTCTCCGAGTGGTATCTCAGGGTACGCAAGTCATCCTGACCCTGCCGTGTTCAAGGGGGAGTTATGGCGCATTTTATCGACCGCAGGCTCAACGGCAAAAACAAAAGCGCTGTCAATCGGCAGCGCTTCATCCGCCGCTACAAGAAGCAGATAAAACAAGCGGTCTCGGATGCTGTCTCCAAGCGCAGCATTCAGGACGTAGACAAGGGGGAGAGCATCAGCATCCCGACCAAGGACATCGGGGAACCCCATTTTCATCAGGGTCATGGCGGCAAACGGGAGATGGTGCATCCGGGCAACGACCAGTTCGTATCTGGTGACAAGATTGACCGGCCCAAAGGGGGTGGCGGCGGCCAGGGGAGTGGCGAGGGCCAGGCCTCGGATCAAGGAGAGGGCGTCGATGATTTCGTCTTCCAGATCTCCAAGGACGAGTACCTGGACTTGCTGTTCGAGGATCTGGAACTGCCGCGGCTGCAAAAGACCCAGCTCAACCAGCTGATGGAGATGAAGACCTACCGGGCCGGCTACACCTCCAACGGGGTGCCTGCCAACATCAACGTGGTGCGCTCCCTGCAAAATTCGCTGGCGCGGCGCATGGCGCTGCAGGCAGGCAAGAAACGTCAGTTGCGTGAACTGGAGGAGCGCCTGGCCCAGCTGGCTTGCGAGCCCAACGACCATTTCGCCGAAATGGCGCAACTTGAAAAAGAGATCAGGGAGCTGAAACGGCGGATCGATGCGGTCCCCTTTATCGACACCTTCGACCTCAAATTCAACAACTTTGTCAAACGGCCCGTCCCCTCGAGCCAGGCGGTGATGTTCTGCCTGATGGACGTCTCCGGTTCCATGGATCAGGCTACCAAAGAGATGGCCAAGCGTTTCTATATCCTGCTTTATCTATTCCTGAGCCGGACTTACAAGAATGTCGAGGTGGTCTACATTCGCCACCACACCCAGGCCAAGGAGGTGGACGAGCACGAGTTCTTCTACTCCCAGGAGACCGGCGGTACCATCGTCTCCAGTGCGCTCAAGATGATGAACGACATCATCAACGAACGTTATCCCGCCAACCAGTGGAACATCTATGCGGCGCAGGCATCGGACGGTGACAACTGGGCCGATGACTCACCCCAGTGCAGGGAGATCCTGATGCGCGACATCATGCCGCAGGTGCGTTACTACTCCTACATCGAGATCACTACCCGCGCCCACCAGACCCTGTGGCACGAATATGAGGCGGTGGCAGAGCAATACGCCCACTTCGCCATGGAGCACATTCGCAAGGTCGAGGACATTTATCCGGTGTTCCGGGAATTGTTCAAGAAGCAAGCGGCTTGAGGGATCACATATGGTAGAAACCGCAAGAAAGATAGCGCCGCTGGACGATGGTCCTGACTGGAACTTCGATCTGCTGGAGCTTTATCACCAGGAGATAGCCCGGGTCGCCAAATTCTATCGGCTCGACACCTATCCCAACCAGATCGAGGTGATCACCGCAGAGCAGATGATGGATGCCTACTCCAGCGTGGGCATGCCCATCGGTTATCAACACTGGTCATTCGGCAAGCGCTTCATCCACACCGAACGCAACTACAAGCGCGGCCAAATGGGACTGGCCTACGAGATCGTCATCAACTCGGACCCCTGCATCGCCTATCTGATGGAAGAGAACACCATGCCGATGCAGGCGCTGGTCATGGCCCACGCCTGCTATGGTCACAACTCCTTCTTCAAGAACAACTATCTGTTCAAGGCCTGGACCGATGCCTCCTCCATCATCGACTACCTGTTGTTTGCCAAGAACTACATCACCGAGTGCGAGGAAAAACACGGCATCGATGCGGTGGAGAAACTGCTCGACTCCTGCCATGCCCTGATGAACTTCGGGGTGGATCGTTACAAGCGGCCCCAGAAGATTTCTCTGGCCGAGGAGAAGCGACGCCAGAAGGCGCGGGAAGATTATCTGCAAACCCAGGTCAATGAGCTGTGGCGTACCCTGCCCAAGCAGCACAAGATTGCCGGGGTGGAAGACAGGCGCTATCCTGCCGAGCCTCAGGAGAACATCCTCTATTTCATCGAAAAGAATGCCCCCCTGCTCGAGCCCTGGCAGCGCGAGGTAGTGCGTATCGTGCGCAAGATCAGTCAGTACTTCTACCCGCAGAAGCAGACGCAGGTGATGAACGAGGGCTGGGCCACCTTCTGGCACTACACCATTCTCAACCACCTCTATGACGAGGGAAAAATCAGCGATCGCTTCATGCTGGAGGTGCTGCACAGCCACACCAACGTGGTCTATCAGCCCCCCTACAACAGCCGGTATTACTCGGGGATCAACCCCTACGCCCTTGGCTTTGCCATGTTCACCGACCTGCGTCGCATCTGCGAACACCCAACCGAGGAGGACAAATACTGGTTCCCCGATTACGCTGGCACCAACTGGGTCGAGACATTGCATTTCGCCATGCAGAACTTCAAGGACGAAAGCTTCATCAGCCAGTTCCTCAGTCCCAAGGTGATGCGCGACATGAAGCTCTTTGCCATCGATGACGACGATCTGAAGAACTACCTCAAGGTATCCGCCATTCACAATGAAGAGGGCTACCGGCTGGTGCGTAGCACCCTGTCCGCTCAATACAACCTGAGCAACCTGGAGCCCAACATTCAGGTCTACAACGTGGCAGTGAAAGGCGATCGCTCCCTGACCCTGCGCTATGTTCCCCACAATCGCATCCCCCTTGGCGAGTCACGTCACGAGGTGCTCAAGCATCTGCATCAACTGTGGGGCTTCGATGTGGTGCTGGAGCAGGACAATGGCGAGCTATCCGCAGATATCATCGGCCGTTGTCCGGACCGCAAGAGCATGACCTGACGTCAGTACCGGGCATAAAAAAACGCGCCATCAGGCGCGTTTTTCTTGGATCAGGGCAATCAGTTGTCACACAGGTTGCTTGGCATGTCCTGACGCAGACGGGTCCAAAGCTTGCCAGACTCGATGCCGTACTGGCGCACCGTCATGAACACGGCTTCGTGATCCTTGGTTTCGGCCAGCTTGCGCAGCGTCTTGTAGTAGGCATCTGCGGTTTCGCGCGCCTGCTTGTCCGAGAAGTAGTAGCGGCCAACCCGGCTGTACAAGCCCTTGAAACCATTGAGGATCAAGGCATAGATGGGGTTGCCCGAGGCAAACGAAAGCTGGTGATGCAAACGGTAGTCGAAGTCCGCATAGGCCTCGGCCGTGTTCTCCACATCATCGGCACCACGCAGTATCTCGGCGGCCTGTTCCGGGTTGTTGCGAATGGCGCCACGGATGAAGATGGTGCAGATGTTGGTCCGGGCAGAGAGCAGCTGTGCCACCAGATCCGGCACCTTGTCCTGATCGAGACGCGCCAGGGTCTCCAGGATGTTGAGACCGGAGGTTTCCCAGAAATTGTTGACCTTGGTCGGTTTGCCATGCTGGATGGTGAGCCAGCCATCACGGGCAAGGCGCTGCAACACTTCACGCAAGGTAGTGCGAGTCACGCCGATCAATTCGGACAGCTCGCGCTCCGCCGGCAGAATGGATCCAGGAGGAAAGCGATTGTTCCAGATGGACTCGATGATGTATTCCTCGGCAAACCCGGCAGGGCTTTGCGCTTTAATGACCATGTAATGACTCTGTTGTAGTGCGTAAAAAGGCCCCCGAATAATAGCAAAGCCGGTCATGCTGGCAAGCAGAAGGTCGGTCCTCTGCTCACATTACCCCGATCTTTTTGTTAAGAATATGTATACAGCAACAAGTGGGGAGTCAACCAACACCAAATGATGGGGATATAAGCGTTTGCTCGCTGGGCAAGTATCGCGGCGTTATTTATAGTTAGCGCTCCCTTGATTAAAATCATGTGCAATCAATTTGATAAAGGTGAATATCCGGATGCTCGGGCCGAGTCGGGCTCGACTGCATAGACGCAGATACCAACAACAGCACAGAGAACCATCATTATGCCAATCAGCCTAGGGCGCGCTTTTGCAAAGAATTTTTTGGGCAATGCCCCACGGTGGTACAAACTTGCCATCGTCTTATTCCTGCTGATCAATCCGATCGTCTTCCACCTTGATCCCTTCCTGGCTGGTTGCTGGTGGTCGAGTTCATCTTCACCCTGGCCATGGCGCTCAAGTGTTACCCGCTGCAACCCGGTGGCCTGCTGGCCATCGAAGCCGTGCTCATCGGCATGACCTCGGCGGACCAGATCAAGCATGAGCTGGTGGCCAACATAGAGGTGCTGTTGTTGCTGGTCTTCATGGTGGCCGGCATCTATTTCATGAAACAGCTGCTGCTCTACGTCTTCACCAAGATGCTGGTGCGCATCCATTCCAAGACGCTGCTCTCCCTCGCCTTCTGTCTGGTGTCGGCCTTCTTGTCCGCCTTCCTCGACGCCCTCACCGTGATCGCAGTGGTGATCAGCGTCGCCACCGGCTTCTACGCCATCTACCACAAGGTGGCCTCGAGCGATGAGTCCGGGGATCTGCATCAGGATGACGAGGGGATCGATGAGCTGAGTCGCCAGCACCTCAATGAGTTTCGCGCCTTCCTGCGCAGCCTGATGATGCACGCCGCCATCGGCACGGCCCTGGGAGGCGTCTGCACCCTGGTCGGCGAGCCCCAGAACCTCATCATCGGTGAACAGGCCGGGTGGCACTTCGGTGAATTTGCCATTCGCATGGCGCCAGTCACCATTCCGGTCTTCATCTGCGGCCTGCTGACCTGCATCCTGGTCGAAAAATTCCGCTGGTTCGGTTATGGCGCCCGCTTGCCCGAGCCCGTGCGTCACATCATGGAATCCTACGAGCGCGACGAGGACGCACAACGTACCCCGCAGGACAAGGCCAAGCTGATCGTCCAGGCGCTGATTGCCACCTGGCTTATCACGGGTCTTGCCCTCCATCTGGCTGCAGTCGGGCTGATCGGCCTGACGGTCATCGTGCTCGCGACGGCGTTCACCGGCGTGACTGAAGAACACGCGCTTGGCAAGGCATTCCAGGAGGCTTTGCCGTTCACCGCCCTGCTCACCGTCTTTTTCAGCGTGGTGGCTGTCATCATCGATCAACAGCTGTTCAAGCCGGTGATCCAGTGGGTACTGGCGGCCAAGCCGGAGGATCAGCTTGCCCTCTTCTACCTGGCAAACGGTCTGCTCTCCATGGTCAGTGACAACGTCTTCGTCGGCACCGTCTACATCAACGAGGTGAAGACCGCCCTGATCAACGGCGCCATCAGCCGCGAGCATTTTGATCTGCTGGCCGTGGCCATCAACACCGGCACCAACCTGCCGTCGGTCGCCACCCCCAATGGCCAGGCCGCATTCCTGTTCATGCTCACCTCGGCCCTCGCTCCCCTGCTGCGCCTCTCTTATGGCCGCATGGTCTGGATGGCGCTGCCCTATACCCTGGTGCTGGGGCTTGTCGGCTTTTTCTCCGTGGAACTGCTCCTCGGTCCTGCAACCGAATGGTTCTATCAGGCAGGGTGGTTGCTGGATCATGGGGCAGTGCCACTGCCCACCCCGGCCACACACTGATCATGAAAGGGGCTGTTCGGCCCCTTTCTTTTCAGATGGGGCTCTGCTCTAATTCAGCCACTATTTTTCTCTGAGAGATCAATCAGATGATCGAGTATCTTCGCCGCATTGCCAGTCATCGTCTGGCCTGGGGATTGCTGGCAGCCTCCGCTTTCGCGCTGGAACTCTGCGCCCTCTTCTTCCAGCACGTGCTGGGTTTGCACCCTTGCGTGATGTGCATCTATGAACGTATCGCCCTCCTCGGCGTGCTCACGGCCGGCCTCCTCGGCATGGTCGCGCCAGAGCGCTGGTACCTGCGCTGGAGTGCCATGCTCCTGTGGGGTTACAGCGCCTTCTGGGGCCTGAAACTGGCGCTCAAGCACGTGGATTACCAGATGAACCCCTCCCCCTTCAACGTATGCGAAGGGTTTGTTGACTTCCCTGCCTGGGCACCACTGGATAAGTGGGTTCCCTGGATGTTCTACCCGGACGGCGACTGCAGCGAGATCAGCTGGCAGTTCCTCGGTTTCTCCATGCCGCAGTGGCTCGTGGTCATCTTTGCCGCCTACCTGCTGGTGTTCGTCATCGTGGCTGCTGGCAACCTGATAAAAGGGCGCTGCTGCAACTAGTCGTTCACTCGACCATAAAAGGGAGCCCATGGCTCCCTTTTCATCTCCTCTTTTATCACCTCACGGCCCCATGCCCAGAGGGCCGGATCTCCTTCTCCCTGTTCTGCCAATGAAGTGGCTGCCTGCGGGTGTGCATCATCGTAACAGGCCACAAGCGGGTCAAAGGGCGCAGCGGCGACCTGCCACTCAGCCTACCAACAACAAGGGAGCCATAGGCTCCCTTGTTTCATGTCGTGCACGGCGATGTCACGCGCCTTCGGAGGTGGCCTTGCTGGCACTTCTCCTGGCCTTCACCATGCCGATCACCATGGGCAACAAGGAAACCGCGATGATGCCGAAGATGAGCAGGGTAAAGTTGTGGCGCACTACCGGCAGATTGCCAAAGAAGTGGCCGGCATAGACGAAGGAGAGCACCCACAAGAGCCCCCCCACCAGGTTGAACGCCAGGAAGCGGGGATAGGTCATGGCCCCCATGCCCGCCACGAAGGGGGCGAAGGTCCGCACTATGGGCAGGAAACGGGTGATGATGATGGTCTTGCCGCCATGCTTGGCATAGAAGGCATGGGTCTTGACCAGATAGTCCCGACGAAAGATTTTGGAATCGGGGTTGCGAAACAGCTGCTCACCGAAGAAGTGGCCTATGGTGTAGTTCACCACGTTGCCGAGCACCGCGGCGATGATCAGCACGGCGGCCAGGGTGTGCACGTCCAGCACGCTGCCCACGGTGAGGGCTCCTGCCGCAAACAGCAGGGAGTCCCCCGGCAGGAAGGGAGTCACCACCAGCCCGGTCTCGCAGAAGATGATGAGAAACAGGATGGCGTAAACCCAGATCCCATAGTTTTCAAACAGCTCTTTCAGATGTACGTCAACGTGCAGAATAAAGTCGATGGCAAAGAGGATCAGATCCATTTTTTGGTACCCATGAAGTGAACGGCGTGGAGTCTACGCCAATGAGACCTGGCTCACAATCTCCCCATGGTCCCCTTTTTCGAACTCCATGAAGGGAGTCATTCAATCCCCCTTCTTTTTCCCTTTCCCTGAACGTAGGGTTCTGCTCACTCGGCCTTGTCCAGAGCGGCCAGCACCTCGCCGGGCAGGCATTTCTCCCAGCCCCACAAGAGGAGCAGCAACAGGGTCGCGTCGTCGAGCCAGCCAAGGAGAGGCACCACATCGGGGACAACGTCCACCGGGCTGATGCCATAGAGCAGGATAAGGATCACCAGCCCCTTCACCCACCAGGGCGTGCCTGGGTGGCGAAAGCCCTGATAGAGGCGGCGCAAACGCCGCCAGATGAGCCAGCGTCTGGTGCTCATGACGCGATCAGCTCGCCGCGCAGCCGCTGGATCTGATCCCGCAGCGCCGCCGCCTGTTCGAACTCCAGATCCCGCGCATGCTGGAACATCTGCTCTTCCATCCGCTTGATCTCCTTGCTGATCTCGCTGGCAGAGCGGGCATGGTACTCCCCTTGCGGTTCGGCAGCCTTGCGACTCCCCTTGCCGGCCTTGCCCGCCGTGCGGCTGCCCCCCATGTCCATCACATCGCCGATGGCCTTGTTGAGCCCCTTCGGCACGATGCCGTGTTCCAGGTTGTGGGCGTGTTGCAGGGCGCGGCGCCGCTCGGTCTCTTCAATCGCGACCTTCATGGAGTTGGTGATGGTATCCCCGTAGAGGATCACCTTGCCGTTGAGGTTGCGTGCCGCCCGGCCGATGGTCTGAATGAGGGAGCGGGTGGAGCGCAGGAAGCCCTCTTTATCCGCATCCAGAATGGCCACCAGGGAGACTTCCGGCATGTCGAGGCCTTCGCGCAGCAGGTTGATGCCCACCAGCACATCGAACTTGCCAAGGCGCAGGTCGCGGATGATCTCCACCCGCTCCACGGTATCGATGTCCGAGTGCAGATAGCGCACCCGTACCTCGTGATCCGCCAGGTATTCGGTCAAGTCCTCCGCCATCCGCTTGGTCAGTGTCGTGACCAGCACCCGCTCCTCCACGGCGACCCGCTTGCGGATCTCGGAGAGCAGATCGTCCACCTGGGTGGTGACCAGTCGCACTTCCACCTCGGGATCGAGCAGGCCGGTGGGACGCACCACCTGCTGCACCACGTCACCGCCGGACTTCTCCAGCTCGTAGGGGCCCGGGGTCGCCGAGACGAACACCGTCTGCGGCATCAGCGCCTCGAACTCGTCGAACTTGAGGGGCCGGTTGTCCAGCGCCGAGGGAAGGCGGAAGCCGTACTCCACCAGGGTCTCCTTGCGGGATCTGTCCCCTTTGAACATGGCGCCGATCTGCGGCACCGTGACGTGGGATTCGTCGATGATGAGCAGGCCGTCCCCCGGCAGGTAGTCAAACAGGGTGGGTGGCGGCTCACCCGGCGCGCGACCGGAGAGGTAGCGGCTGTAGTTCTCGATACCGGAGCAGTAACCCAGCTCCTGCATCATCTCCATGTCGAACTGGGTGCGCTGGCTGATGCGCTGCTCCTCCACCAGCTTGTTGAGGCTCATCAACTGCTCGCGCCGCCCCTTGAGCTCCTCCTTGATGTGCTCGATGGCACCCAGGATGGTCTCCCGCGGGGTGGCGTAGTGGGTCTTGGGGTAGATGGTGTAGCGCACCACCGTCTGCTCGATGGCGCCGGTCAGGGGATCGAACAGGGAGAGGCTTTCTACCTCTTCATCAAACAGCTCCACCCGCAGGGCCAGCTTGTCCGATTCGGCGGGGTAGATGTCGATCACCTCCCCCCGCACCCGGAAGGTGCCGCGCTGGAAGGCCATGTCGTTGCGGGTGTACTGCAGTTCGGCGAGGCGGCGCAGGATATCCCGCTGATTGATCACGTCCCCCACTTTGAGGTGCAGCATCATGCTGAGGTAGGCCTGGGGATCCCCCAGACCATAGATGGCCGATACCGAGGCGACGATCACCACGTCGCGCCGCTCCAGCAGCGCCTTGGTGGCTGACAGCCGCATCTGCTCGATGTGATCGTTGATGGAAGCATCCTTCTCGATGAAGGTGTCCGTGGTCGGCACATAGGCTTCGGGCTGGTAGTAGTCGTAATAAGAGACGAAATACTCCACCGCGTTGTCGGGGAAGAACTCCTTCATCTCCCCGTAAAGCTGGGCCGCCAGGGTCTTGTTGGGGGCCAGGATCATGGTGGGACGATTGAGGGTCGCGATGACGTTGGCCATGGTAAAGGTCTTGCCCGAACCGGTCACCCCGAGCAGGGTCTGATGGGCCAGTCCTGACTCGATGCCATCGAGCAGCTGGGCGATGGCCCTCGGCTGATCCCCGGCGGGTTGAAACTGGCTGGCCAACTGGAATAACTTGCTCATGACGACTCCCGGCAAAAAACGGCAAGGGAGCAGTGTACCCCGAGTTGAAGGAGCTGGGTATCCGCTCACCCTCCCTGATGGCTATTGACCCCGAAATACGACCTCTGTATGATGCACCTCCTTGCCTGATGTTCCCCCGTAGTTCAGTCGGTAGAACGGCGGACTGTTAATCCGTATGTCACTGGTTCAAGTCCAGTCGGGGGAGCCAATTCCTCACCATCTCGGTGCAAGTTATCCACTTTAGTGCTTTCCTCTTCCAATTTTAATGCACAAGCCCTTCCCTGCGGCCTGACTCCCTTTTGATCTCCCGATACTGACCAGCAGCGTTTTGTTCTGCTGCGCATAACTATTTGATTTTTATAGAAACAATTTATTGCAGGTATTTTTTGAACAGTCCTTGCAGCCCAGTATTGGCGCGGCTTTCAGCCTGTTCGCCAAGTTTCATGAACAGGGTTATCCACAGTTTCTGTGGGTAACTTGACCAAAGCCACGGTTCATCTGGGCTGGCAGCCATTGTCCCCGGTTTGCGATGGCTGCCCCCGCTCTTCCCCATTTTCTGCTGTTTTTCCCTTCCCCCCTAAATGGGATGAATCGACTCGCGGTGCTGCCTGTGGGTGATTTTTTTTCGCTATGCCGCGTCCTGCGGGTCAGCCCTCGCCGGATGAGTCATGAGTCTCTTTTGTTACCCTTCAATTTCCTCAGTGGAAAATGCTGAAAAACGTGCCCGTTTGCTCCCCATGCAGCAGGTAATAAATTGTCCACAGGAGTGTCATCCCCTCCCTGCTCGACAGCATATTTCACTCATTGACAGCGGGCCTTGCAGCGTAAAATAGAGGTGTTTTCCCCAGCCCCCCCTCGCATCCCTATCTTCACCGAAGAGACCAGCACTTAACTGGCTGTTAATCCGCTTTGGCGCTTCTTTCTTGATACAGGATCCGGCACAATATCGGCCCCACTTTTTTCCTCGGTTTTTCCGGGCATGACCATAGATTTCGTGACACTGCTACATCAAAGCGACTCCCTGCTGCTGTTCGTGGTACTGGCCTTCGGGCTGCTGCTGGGCAAGGTACGCATCGGCAACTTCCAGATAGGCAACACCATAGGCGTGCTCTTCACCGCCCTGCTGTTTGGCCAGATGGGATTCCAGTTTTCCACCTCCACTGAAAACGTCGGCTTCATGCTGTTCATCTTCTGCGTGGGGATTGAAGCGGGGCCGCACTTTTTCAGCGTCTTCCTTCGCGACGGCATCCACTACATCACCCTGACCCTGGTGATCCTGTTGTCGGCCCTGCTGCTGACCGTGGGGCTCGCCAAGTTCTTCAATCTGGGGCCCGGCATGGCCGCCGGCATTCTGGCAGGTTCCCTCACCTCCACGCCGGCCCTGGTGGGGGCCCAGGACGCCCTGCGAAGCGGATTGCTCAACCTGCCCCACCAGACCGACATGCAGTCGGTGCTCGACAACATGGGGATAGGCTATGCCCTGACCTACCTGGTGGGACTGGTGGGCCTGATGCTGGTGGTACGCTACCTTCCTTCCCTGGCCAGGCTGGATCTCAACACCGAGGCCCAGAAGATCGCCCGCGAGCGGGGGCTCTCCGACAGCGAGAGCCGCAAGACCTATCTGCCCATCATCCGCGCCTATCGGGTCGGCCCGGAGCTCGCCGCCTGGATCGGCGGTCGCACCCTGCGCGAAACCGGCATTTATCCCCACACAGGCTGCTATGTGGAGCGCATTCGCCGCAACGGCATTCTGGCCAGCCCCGATGGTGACGCCGTCATTCAGGAAGGGGACGAGATCGCCCTGGTGGGCTACCCCGAGAGCCACGAGAAGCTCGACGTCAACTACCGCAACGGCAAGGAGGTGTTCGATCGCAACCTGCTTGACCTGCAGATCGTCACCGAAGAGATCGTGGTGAAGAATGACGCCGTGGTGGGTCGCCATCTGGTGGAGCTCAACCTCACCGAGAAGGGATGCTTCCTCAACCGGGTGGTGCGCTCCCAGATAGAGATGCCCTTTGATCGCAACATCATGCTGCAAAAGGGCGACGTGCTGCAGATCAGCGGCGAGAAGCAGCGGGTCAAGCTGCTGGCCAACAAGATAGGCTTCATCAGCATCCACAGCCAGACCACGGATCTGGTGGCCTTCGCCACCTTCTTCGTGCTGGGCCTGCTCATCGGCTCCGTCTCCCTGGTGTTCGGCCAGATAGAGTTCGGCCTCGGCAATGCCGTCGGCCTGCTGCTGGCGGGGATCCTGATGGGCTACCTGCGTGCCAACCACCCCACGGTGGGCTATGTGCCACCAGGCGCCCTGCGCCTTGCCAAGGATCTCGGACTCGCCGTCTTCATGGTGAGTACCGGCCTCAAGGCGGGGGGCGGCATCCTTGATCACCTGAGCGAAGTGGGGATGGTGGTACTCTTCTCCGGCATGCTGGTGACCACCTTGCCAGTGCTGGTAGGCTACCTGTTCGGTGTCTGGGTGCTGAAAATGAACCCGGCCCTGCTGCTTGGTGCCATCACCGGGGCCCGTACCTGCGCCCCGGCCATGGACGTGGTGAACGAGGCGGCCAACAGCTCCATCCCGGCGCTCGGCTACGCCGGCACCTATGCGGTGGCCAACGTCATGCTGACCCTGGCGGGCTCCTTCATCATCGGCTTCTGGTTCTAGCCGCCGAGTACCTGCCCGCCCATGAAAAAAGGGAGCCTCGAGGCTCCTTTTTTCATGGGCGGGCACTCCTGGATGGAATAGTGAAAATCGTGCTATGGGGACGGGTCTATCAAACCCAATAAGCTAAATCCTCTACAAGGTGCCACTTACACTCAATAAAACGAGCGAGGTGTAAGTGATGAAACGCGCATGGATGATTGTGATCTGGTGGTTCTGCTCCCTGACGCCAGCCTGGGGGGCCGAATCCGGCAAGCAGGTGGCCCCCGAGGCAGAGACGGAGAAAAGCGCCCTGAGCTTTGCAAACGACGAGCTTGCCAAACCCAGGCTGGGAGATCTCGACGTCATGCTGGAGCAGCGCACCATCCGGGTGCTCACCACCTACAACAAGACAGGATTTTTCATCACCAAGGGCGTGCAACGGGGGGCCACCTACGATGCCTTCATGCAGGTGGAAAAGCGCCTCAACGAACAGTTGCGCAAGCAAAAGGCGATCAAACGCCACCTCAAGGTGCACTTCGTCTTCATTCCCGTGGCCCGGGAAGCCCTGCTGGCCTCCCTCATCGAAGGCAAAGGCGACATCGCCGCCGCCAACCTCACCATCACGGACAAACGCAGGCAACAGGGTATCGCCTTCACCGATCCCCTGCTTGAAAACGTGCGGGAGCTGCTCGTCTCCGGACCCCTCTCCCCCAAGGTGGAAAGCGCCGCCGATCTCGGGGGCCAGCGCGTCTTCGTACGCCCCTCCTCCAGCTACTACGAGAGCCTGCTCGCCTACAACCAGGCCCGCAAGTCGGCGGGAGAGCCCCTCATCGACCTCCAACCCGCCTCGGAGGTGCTCGAAGATGAAGATCTGGTGGAGATGGTGAACGCAGGCCTGCTCCCCTTCATCGTCATGGACGAGCACAAGGCCCGCTTCTGGAAAAAGATTTTCCCCGGGATCACCATTCACGACACCCCCGTGTTCCGGGAGGGGGGCGTCATCGCCTGGGCGGTGCGCAAGGAGAGCCCCCAATTGCTCGCCATGCTCAACGAGCAGATAAAGGCGCTGCGCGGCAAGGCGACGGGGGACGAGATCCTGGCCCGTTATCTCAAGCAGAACAAGTTCGTCAAAAGCGCCGCCGCCGAGGCGGAGCGCAAGAAATTCCTGCAGGTGGTCGAGCTGTTCCGTGAATATGGCGAACGCTATGACATGGACTGGCTGCTGATGGCGGCCCAGGGCTACCAGGAGTCCGCCCTCAACCACCAGGCCCGCAGCCATGTGGGCGCCATCGGCATCATGCAGATCATGCCCGCCACCGGCAAGGGGCTGAAGGTCGGCGACATCCGCAAGCTCGAGCCCAATATTCACGGCGGCGTCAAATACATGCGCTGGATGATCGATCACTACTATGCGGACGAGCCCATGACCGCCCTCGACAAGGCCCTCTTCTCGTTCGCCTCCTACAATGCCGGCCCCGCCCGGGTGGCGCGGCTCCGCGCCGAGGCCAGAAAACGGGGGCTGGATCCCAACGTCTGGTTCCACAATGTCGAGTACGTAGCGGCGGAGAAGATTGGCCCCGAGACGGTCACCTATGTGGGCAACATCTACAAGTACTACATCGCCTACAAGCTGGTGATGGAGCAGGTGGCCCTGCGCCAGCAGGCGAGCGATGCCCTGAAACAGGAGGCGAAGGAGGACGTCAGCACATCGGCGGCGAAACCGACCCAGTGAGCCTTGCCGGACGAGGCGCTCACGAGCGCCTCGTTTCTATGCGCGCGCCCCTCTTCGGCCCATGACCAGAATGAACACAATGGTCACAACAGCCTTAATAGCCATTACGGTCAGATTGTTTTCCAGCCAGACATGATTAATTAACCTTCTTGCAACAATCACAAGGAGAGCACCATGTTGCAAGGAACCCTCAAACGCACCCTGATCGGTAGCCTGCTCGCACTGAGCGTCGGCGCCCACGCCCAGATCAACGAAGTCCACTTCCTGATCCCGGGCGGCGCTGGCGGCGGCTGGGATACCACGGCCCGCGGCACCGGTGAAGTGCTGGCCAAGTCCGGTCTGGTCAAGACCGTCTCCTACCAGAACATGTCCGCCGGTGGCGGCGCCAAGGCCATCGCCCACCTCATCGAGACCTCGGCCCAGTCCGACAAGACCCTGATGGTCAACTCCACCCCCATCATCGTCAAATCCCTCTCCAAGGAGCTGCCCCAGTCCTTCCGTGACCTGACGCCAGTGGCCGCCATCATCGCCGACTACCAGGCACTGGCGGTGAAAGCGGACTCCCCCTATCAGAACTGGGCCCAGCTGCTGGCAGCCTACGAGGAGAACCCGGCCAAGGTGAAGATCGCCGGGGGCTCCGCCCGTGGCAGCCTGGATCACCTGGTCGCCGCCCTGACCTTCAAGAACGCCGGGGCTGACGCCAGCAAGCTGCGCTACGTCGCCTACGATGCCGGTGGCAGCGCCATGGCCGCCGTGCTGGCCGGAGAGACCCAGGCCATCTCCACCGGCTTTGGCGAGGCAATGGAAGCGGTCAAGTCAGGCCAGATGCGGATCCTCGGGGTCACTTCCGACAAACGCCTGCCGGGGGCGGAGCAGATCCCCACCTTCAGCGAGCAGAACAACCCCACCGTCTTCGCCAACTGGCGCGGTTACTTCGCCTCCCCCACCATCAGCCCGGAGAAATCCGCCGAGTTTGCCGCCCTGCTCAAGCAGATGTACGACAAGCCGGAATGGGAAGTGGTCCGCAGCCGCAACAGCTGGACCAACCTCTACCAGTCCGGTCCCGAGTTCACCGCCTTCCTTGACGGCCAGGAGCAGCAGATCGGCGGCCTGATGCGCGAGCTCGGCTTCATCAAATAACCCTCGCTGTCCCATCGCAGGCGGGCGCAGGCCCGCCGCTCATGTTGGAGTCAAAAGATGAACATTACCAAGGAGCGACTGGGGGGTCTGCTGTTTCTGCTGCTCTCCCTCGCCTATGGCTACTACGCCACCGAGATACCGGGCTACCCCGGCGACGAATACGAACCCTTCACCGCCAGCACCCTGCCCTATGCCCTGGCCGGGATCGGGGCGCTGCTCTCCCTGCTGCTGGTGCTCTTCCCCGGGGGCGAGCCCCTGCGCCGGGAAGAGGGGGACTGGCGCCGGGTCTTCATCCTGCTCGGGCTCATGGTCATCTACGGACTGGGGCTCACCTGGTTTGGCTTCGTGCTCTCGACCATCGCCTTCCTGAGCGTGGGCATCCGGGTGCTCGGTGAGCCCAGCCTGCGCTACGGCCTGATGATCAGCGTCCCCTTCTCCATCGGCTTCTGGGCCCTGCTCACCAAGGGGCTCAACGTCTATCTGGAGCCGGGTCGCCTGTTCACCCTGCTCGGTTTCTAAGGAGTCACCATGTTAGACGGAATCTTGCAAGGACTCGGCACCGCACTGCTGCCGGTCAACCTGATGATGGTGGTGCTTGGCTGCTTCATCGGCACCTTTATCGGCATGTTGCCGGGCCTTGGCCCGGTCACTGCCATCGCCCTGATGATCCCCATCACCTATGGCCTGGATCCGGCCTCCGGCATCATCTTGATGGCGGGGGTCTATTACGGCGCCATCTTCGGGGGCTCCACCTCCTCCATCCTGATCAACGCCCCCGGCTGCTCCGCCACCGTGGTCACCGCCTTCGACGGCTATCCCCTGGCCTGCAAGGGACAGGCGGGCAAGGCGCTGGCCATCGCCGCCTACGCCTCCTTCACCGGCGGCACCCTCTCCGCCATCATGCTGATGGTGGCGGCGCCCCTGCTCGCCAAGGTCTCCCTCTCCTTCCAGTCGGCGGACTACTTCGCCCTCATGGTGCTGGGCCTCTCCGCCGTGGCAGCCTTTGCCGGCAAGGGGCAGGTGCTCAAGGCGCTGATCATGGCGCTGTTCGGCATCATGATCTCCACCATCGGCATCGACCGCAGCGTCGGGGTGGACAGGTTCACCTTCGGGCTGCCGGACCTGCGTGACGGCTTCTCCTTCCTGCTGCTGGCCATGGCCACCTTTGCCCTCGCGGAGATCCTGATGGCGGTGCTGCGCCCCGGCAAGGACAACAGCGAGGAAGAGGCAAGGCAGATGCAGCAGCTCGGCAGCCTCAAGCTCAGCAAGGAAGAGGTCAGGGAAATCGCGCCTCCCATCGCCCGCTCCTCGGTGCTGGGCTTTCTCATCGGCGTGTTGCCGGGAGCCGGTGCCACCATCGCCGCCTTCATGGCCTATGGGGCCGAGCGCAACATCGCCGGCAAGCAGCGCCAGGAGCAGTTCGGCAAGGGCAGCCTGCGCGGCCTGGCCGCCCCGGAAGCGGCCAACAACGCCGCCTCCACCGGCTCCTTCGTGCCCCTGCTGACCCTGGGGATCCCGGGCTCCGGCACCACGGCCCTCATCCTGGGCGCCCTGGTGGCCTACGGCATCCAGCCGGGCCCGCGTCTGTTCATGGAGCATCCGGATGTCTTCTGGTCGGTGATCATCTCCATGTATCTGGGCAACGTGGTGCTGTTGATCCTGAACCTTCCCCTCATCCCCTACCTGGCCCGGGTACTGGCGGTGCCGCGCCCCGTGCTCATCCCCATGGTGCTGCTGTTCTCCCTGACCGGGGTCTATCTGGTCTCCTTCAACACCATGGACATCCATGTGATGGCCATCGTTGCACTGATCGCCATCGGCCTGCGCCTGCTCACCTTCCCCATGGCCCCCATGCTGCTCGGCTTCATCCTGGGGGGCATGCTGGAGGACAACCTGCGCCGGGCCCTGGTGATCAACGACGGCAGCCTGAGCTTCCTGTGGGAGCGCCCCATCACCCTCGCCTTCACGGTGATCACCCTGACCATGTTGCTGCTGCCCGTCTGGCAGTGGTGGCAGGCTCGCCGGGCCCCCAAGGGGGAGCCTGCCACCAGCCACTGAATCGATGAGCCTCTGCCACCTCTGAACCCTGCCCATAACGCGCAGAGACCTTGATGCCCACGGGAAGCAAACCCTGATAAAAAGAGCGCCGAAAGGCGCTCTTTTCTTGTCTGGACAGCAGGTTCCGGGCGACCGGATCACGGCTTGCGGTAACGCCGCTCCGGCCGCCCGACGGTGCCATATTCGAGCTCTGGGCTCGCCAGTTGCTGCCCCACCAGAAATTCCAGATAGCGGCGCGCCGTGGTCCGGCTCACCCCTATCCGGCTGCCTATCTCCTCGGCACTGGCGGCCTCCGGAGTCAGTGCCGCCAGCACCCGCTGCAGGGTGAGAGCATCGATGCCCTTGGGCAGTCCCTCTGCCGCCACCTGCTGCAACGGCGTACCGAACAGGGTGTCCACCGCCTGCTGGTCGATGTCGGCCAACGCCGCCAGGGCGGCGATGCTCTGACGGTACTTCTCCAGGGTGTCGCGCAGCCGCTCGAACACCACGGGTTTCAAGATGAAATCCACCACCCCGAGGCGCATCGCCTCCTGCAGTGCCGCGGCCTCACGGGCGGCGGTGAGCAGGATGACGTCGAGGTGGGCCCCGCGCTGGCGCAACTCCCGCAGCAGGGAGAAGCCCTCCCCGTCCGGCAGCCAGACATCCAGCAACACCAGATCGGGTTTGAGGATCTCTATCTGCTCTCTGGCATCGAACAGGGTGAGCGCCACCCCCAGCACCTCGAAACCGGCGAGGCGCTGCACGAAGCGACGGTGGATCTCGGCAATGGCCGGATCATCCTCGACGATCAGGATCTTGATCACTCATACCTCCTTGGGTATGTAACAGACGACACAACTTCCCTGCGCCGTGGCTTCGATGGTGATGGTCCCCTGCAGGGCATCCAGTGTCTTGCGCACCAGGGCCAGACCTATGCCGTGGTCGGGTTCGGCCTTGCTGCTGACCCCGCGCTCGAACAAGGTGTCCGCCAAAGCGGGATCGACGCCGCCGGCCCCGTCCTCCACCTCCAGAATGAGATCCTGGCCGAGATCGCTCAAAGAGACCCGGATCGGCTGGTAGGGGGCGCCATGGCCGCGGGTCGCCTCGAAGGCGTTGTCGATGAGGTTGCCAAGCAGGGTCACCAGCTGGGAGCCGCTGACCCGGGCGGGGATGTCGTGCAGGCGGGAATCCGGATCCACCTCCAGCACCAGTCCCAGCTCATGGGCTCTGTGGTACTTGCCAAGCAGCAGGCCCGCCACCTTGGGCTTGGCGATGGCCCCCATCAAAAAGCTCAGGAGGGTCTGCTCGGTGGCCGCCTCCCGGCCGATGAAGGCGAGCGCCTCCCGGGTGGCCCCCAGCTCGATGAGACCAGCGATGGTGCCGAGCTGGTTGTTGTGTTCGTGGGTCTGCACCCGCAGCAGATCGCTGTAGGCCTGCACCTGGGAGAGCTGGGCACTGAGCTCGGCCAACTCGTCCTTGCGCCGAAAGCTCGACACGGCGCCGATCAGCCGACCCTCCTGCACCAGAGGCAGCCGGTTGACGATGAGGGACTGACCGTTGAGCACTATCTCCTCGTCATACTGGGGCCGGGGATCCTGAATGAGGGAGAGCATGCGGCTGCCGGGCAGCAAGCGGGTGACGGGCTGGCCTATGGCGGCCTGCGCGGCCCGCTCATCGAGGCGCAGCAGCCGGATGCCGTTGGGGTTGAGGGAGGTGAGCCTGCCTTGCTCGTCGATGGTGAGTATCCCCTCGCGCACCGTGCGCAGGGTGCAGTCGAGCTCCGCATAGAGGCGGCCGATCTGCTCGGGCTCAAACCCCAGCAGGGCCCGCTTGTAGCGTTTGGCCAGCCAGGCCGCGGCGACGCTGTTGAGCAGCACTATGAGCAGTGTCATTGCGAGGCCAAAGCGCAGGAAGCCCTGCAGGTCCGCCTCTATGTCCCGCACCAGATAACCGACAGAGACCACGCCGATGACCCTGCCCATCTCATCCCGGATGGGCCCCTTGCCACGCACCGAGACCCCGAGGGACCCTTGAGCGCGGGAGATGTAGAACTCCCCCCGTAGGGCGCGTCCGGGATCGTCCCCCATCATGGGTTTGCCTATCCTGTCCGCATTGGGGTGCACCAGGCGGGTGGCCTGCCTGTCCCCGATGACGATGTAGCTGGCACCGACCTCGGCCCGCATCCGCTCCACAAGCACGTTGAGGCGGGTGCTATCGGCTCGCTTCACCCCGGCGATGACGCCGGGCTCACGGGCCACCAGCCGCGCCACGTCCAGGGCCTGATCCCCCACCTCCCGGTAGCGCTGCTCGGCGACGTAGTAGTAGCTGGCCCCGCTCAGCAACACCAGTTGCAACAGACTGACCAGACAGAGAATGAGCAGGAAGCGTCCTTGCAACCCGAGCCTCATGCCTCCTTGTCGCCTCGCAACAAGTCGAGCAGCAGACTGCCATCGCGCAAGGCCTTGTGCACCTGCACCGAGGTGGGTTTGGTGGGATCTTCGTAAAAGTGGGTGGATTCGATCTGCAGGCGTACCAGGTACTCGGCGGGCAACTGGCTTGCCAGGGACTGGTGCAGCATGGGGAAGAGCAGTCGATCGGCCCGGGTGATCTCCCCCCCGAGCAGCAGCTTGCCCGGGTTGAGCAAGCAGATGAGGTTCGCCAGTACCCGGGAGAGGCGGCCCGCCGCCTGGTGCAGGATGTCCTGACACAGGCTGTTGCCCGCCAACGCCAGCTCGCACAGCTCGCGGATGGTGACGCTTTCGGGCAGATCGAACTCCTGCATCCGTTCGCGCAGCTCCCGATATTGCGCCTCCAGCGCCTGATTGGTCACCAGGGTGCAGGCGCAACCGAAGCCACCGCAGTAGCAGCGCTGGCCATAAGGTTCGAGCTGCAGGTGGCTGAGATCCCCGAGCAGAGCCGACTCGCTCTCGATGAGCTGGCCATTGACCACCATGCCGACCCCGATGTCGTTGTGCACAAACACCAGCACCGCATCCGAGCAGTTCCTGGCGGCGCCCCACTCCCGCTCGGCCTGGATCCAGGTGCGCACGTCGCCGCTCACCAGCACGGGTACCGAGAAGGCCTCCTGCAGGGTGGGACCGAGGGGCCAGTTGCGCAGATCGTAATAGGGAAAATGCTTGACCATGCCGGAGTGGCGCTCCACCTGGCCGGGCAGGCAGAGGGCGATGCAGGCCAGACGCAGCGCCTTCTTGGGCAAAAAGCCCTCGATGGCCCGCACCAGGCTGGCCAGCAGCTCGGCACGCTCAGTCTCGTTGAAGACATGGCGATGGCGCGCCAGGGAGTGACCCGCGAGATCGAACAGGGCCATGTCCACATAGCCGCGCCCCAGGCGCATGGAGAGAAACTGGAAGCGGCGCTCGTTGATGCGCAGCAGGGTCTGGCGACGGCCACGCCCCACCGAGCTCTCGCCGCAGGTGACCACCAGGCCGCCGTCCAGCAGCTCGCGGGTGATCTTGGTGATGCTGGCAGGCGACAGGCCGGTCAGACGGGACAGATCGGTACGGGACAGCTCCTTGTGCTCCTCCAGGCTGGCATAGACCAGGCCGTAGTTGAGCTGACGGATCAAATCGATACTGCCTTTCACGATCTCATTCATAGGGTTGGGGCTAACGAAAGGAACGAATGGCGCGATTTTCACACATTCTGCGCCGATCCCCAAATTTGCCGTCTGGAAATCCTGTCCAGACGGCAAAAATGTGATTAGTAACGGAAGCGGGAGACGAGTTGGCGCAATTTGTCACCCGTGCCTGCCAGGGCGCGGGTGGTGGTGCTGGACTCCCCGGACGCCTCGGTCAGCTCGCTGACGATCTGCTGGATGGCCACCAGGTTCTTGTTGATCTCCTCGGAGACCGCGTGCTGCTCCTCGGCGGCCGTGGCGATCTGGATGTTCATGTCGTTGATGGTGCCGACCGCCGCCACCATGCTGTCCAGGGAGCTGGCGATGTGGCTCGCCTCCTGCACCGTCTCCTGGCTGCGTGCCTCGCTGGCCTGCATCACCTCCACCGCCTGTTTAACTCCGCCCTGCAGGCGCTGGAGCATCTCGTTGATCTCCTTGGTGCTCTGCTGGGTACGGCCCGCGAGGGATCGCACCTCGTCCGCCACCACCGCAAAGCCGCGCCCCTGCTCGCCCGCCCGGGCCGCCTCGATGGCGGCGTTGAGGGCCAGCAGGTTGGTCTGATCGGCGATGCCGCGAATGACCTCCACCACGGAGCCTATCTTGCCGGTCTCGTGGGCGAGCTGTTCGATGACCCCGGCCGCCACATGCACTTCGTCCACCAGCCGGTTGATGCTGCCGATGGCGCTGTTCACCACCCCCCGGGCCGCATCGGACTCGCGGGCCGCATCGCTGGTGGCGCTGGCTGCGTTGGAGGCGCTAGCCGCCACCTCCTGGGCGGTGGAGCTCATCTCGGTCACCGCGGTCACCACCTGATCCGTCTCCTTGCCGTGGCCCTGCATCTGCCTGTCCGCATGCTCGCTCAGGCTATGCAGCCGATCCACGGCCCCCAGCAACTGGTGACTGGTCTCCCCCACCTGGCTCACCACCGACTGGATCCGCTCGACGAAGCGGTTGAAGGCGGCGGCCAGCTGCCCCACCTCATCCTTGCTCTGCACCTTGAGGCGCTGGGTCAGATCCCCGTCCCCGTCGGCGATGTCGTTGAGTGCGGCAACCGCATCCGCCAGCGGGCGGGTGACCCGGTTGCCGATCACCACGGTGGCCGCCAGGGTCACCCCCAGGATCACCAGGATGAACAGCACCCCGGTTTTCAGGGAGCCATACATGGTCTCCTCCCGCTCGCTGCGCAGGGTGGCCAGCTCATTGTCGATGTCGTCGATGTAGAAGCCCGTGCCCACGACCCACTGATATTTGTCGAGCACCAGGTTGAAAGAGAGCTTGGGGGCATCCCGCCCGATAGAGGGCTTGTTGGTCCAGTACTCCGAGAAGCCATCTCCTTCCCGCGCCGACTTGATGATCCCCTGAATGAGGAAGGCACCCTTGGTATCCTTGTCCTGCCAGCGGTTCTTCCCCTCCATCTCGGGCCGGGTCGGCAGCAGCACGGTATTGCCCTGATAGTCATAGACGAAGAAGTAGCCGTCGCTGCCATAGCGCAGCGGCCGCAATATCTCCTTCACCTGCTGGCGCACTTCGGGACTGTCAGGCTTGCCGTAGCTGCCCTCGATGGCCGTCTTGGCCAGCATCAGATAACTGCTGAGCAGCGCCTTGCGCTCCTTGATTGCCCTCTCCCGCGCCACCACCAGATCCGACTCCAGATCGCTCCTGGCCACCAGGTAGTTGCTGAGATTGACCACCAGGGCCATCAGCAGCACGGGGATGGCCCCCAGTAACAGGATCTTCTGCTTAAGTGTCATTGTGTCACCCTTTGTGCTGTGTTCATTGCTGCATGATGTCTGCCTAAACGGCATGGGAAGCTGGCCGAAAGGGAAGTGCGTTCGCTACAATCCCGCCACCTTTCATTATCGACCAGATGAGCTGACTCATGAACCTATGTCCTTGCGGTTCCTCTCTTTTTCTTGCCAAGTGCTGCGGTGTACTCCACGCAGGTCAGCCCGCCGCCACCCCGGAGCAGCTGATGCGATCCCGCTACAGCGCCTTCGTACTGGGATTGGGAGAATATCTGGTACACAGCTGGCACCCGGACTATCTGAACGGGCTGACTGCGGCCGACCTCTCATCGACCGACACCCGCTGGGATGGCCTCGAAATCCTCGCCAGCCAGGGCGGCCCCGATGACACCCACGGCATGGTGGAATTCAAGGCCTGGTTCCTGGAGGGGGACGAACGTCACTGCCTCCATGAGCGCTCCCGCTTCGTGCGCCATCAGGGGCGCTGGGTCTACACCGACGGCGAGCAGGATCCGGCGCCGCTGCGGGTCGGGCGAAACGACCCCTGCCCCTGTGGCAGCGGCAAGAAGTTCAAGAAGTGCTGCGGCTGAAGTTTCCCCTACGCCGCCCTCTGGCCAGCCCCCGGGCTGGCCTTCTTTTCCCCGCCATGCTTCCCCCTGCCCGCCTCGACGGTGACGTGAGGTTCATCACATTTCGCTCATCGCCCCACATTTAATGAGCGTTTACGAACATTAATTTGGCCCATATCAAACATTTTACGTCGTGAAGGCGCCACACTGGCCTCATCTGGAAGAGATGAGACGGGCAAGAATGAAAAGAATCACCACACAAGTCGTCATCATAGGGGGGGGCGCCACCGGCGCCGGCATCATGCGCGATTGCGCGCTGCGCGGCATCGACTGCATCCTACTTGAGCGGGACGACATCGCCGCCGGCACCACGGGCCGCAACCATGGCCTGCTCCACTCCGGCGCCCGCTACGCGGTGACGGATCAGGAGTCCGCCCGCGAATGCATTCAGGAGAACCGCATCCTCAAGCGGATCGCCAGCCACTGCGTCGAGGACACCGGCGGCCTCTTCATCACCCTGCCGGAAGATGACATCCATTTTCAAAATACCTTCATGGACGCCTGCGCCCTGGCAGGCATCGACGCCCGCCAGCTGGATCCCGCCGAGGCGCTGCGCCTCGAACCCAACGTCAACCCGGCGCTGATCGGTGCCATCCAGGTGCCGGACGGCACGGTCGACCCCTTCCGCCTGGCCGCTGCCAACGTGCTGGACGCGAAAGAGCACGGCGCCCGCATCTTCACCCACAGCAAGGTGCTGGGGCTTCTGCGCACCCAGGATAGGGTGCACGGGGTCAAGGCCATCAACACCCGCACCGGCGAAGCGTTCGAGGTGGAGTGCCAGGAGGTGATCAACGCCGCCGGCATCTGGGGCCAGCAGATCTGCGAGTATGCCGACCTCGGCATCCGCATGTTCCCCGCCAAGGGTTCCCTGCTCATCATGGATTACCGCCTCAACCAGCTGGTGCTCAACCGCTGCCGCAAACCGGCGGACGCGGACATTCTGGTGCCGGGCGATACCATCTCTCTCATCGGCACCACGTCGAGTCGCATCGATTACCACAAGATTGACCAGCTCACCGTCGAGCCCGAGGAGGTGGAGGTGCTGCTGCGCGAGGGGATCAAGCTCGCACCCATCATGGCCCGCACCCGTCTTCTGCGGGCCTACGCCGGCGTGCGCCCCCTGGTGGCGGTGGATGGCGACGAGTCCGGCCGCAACATCAGCCGCGGCATCGTGCTGCTGGATCACGCCGAGCGCGATGGCCTCAAGGGGTTCAACACCATCACAGGCGGCAAACTGATGACCTACCGGCTGATGGCCGAATGGGCCACCGATCTGCTGGCCAAAAAGCTTGGCAACAGCAAGCCCTGCCGCACCGCCGAGCTGAGCCTGCCCGGCTCGCGGGATCCGGAGAAGGTCTCCGCCCCCGGCCTCTCGGTACCCGCCGAAGGCTCGGCCCAGTACCGCCACGGCGAGCGGGTCATCGCCTTTTTCCGCGACAACCCCAAGGCCAACGCCCTCATCTGCGAGTGCGAGATGGTGACCGCGGGCGAGATTGAATACGCCCTGCGGGAGCTCGACGTGGACAACCTGGTGGACTTGCGCCGCCGCACCCGCCTGGGTATGGGCCCCTGTCAGGGGGAGCTGTGCGCCTATCGCGCCGCCGGCCTGATGCAAGAGTACGGCAAGGCGGACGGTCGTCAGGCATGCGTCATGCTGCGCCAGTTCCTGGAGGAGCGCTACAAGGGCACCCGGCCCGTGCTCTGGGGCGATGCCCTGCGGGAAGCGGAATTTACCTACTGGATCTACGAGGGGCTGTTCGGCCTTGGCGAGTGGACGGCCCCCCACCTGGTGAGCGAGCCCCCCTTCCCGCTCGATGCCAGCACCGCCAATTCCACCAAGGAGCGCAGCCATGAAATTTGACAGCATCGTGATCGGCGGCGGCATGGCGGGCCTCTCCGCAGCCCTACGCCTCGCCGAGGCGGGCCAGAAGACCCTGCTGATGGCTTCCGGCCAAAGCGCCCTGCACTTCTCCTCCGGCTCGGTGGATCTGCTGGAGAGCGAGGGGGATCCCCGCGCCGCCCTGCCCGCCTTCATGGCGGCCCATCCGGATCACCCTTACAGCAAGGTGGGGATGCAGAATATCGAGGGGAGTCTGGCCGACCTGCAACGCCACTGCGCAGAAGAGGGGCTGCCCCTGATGCGCCAGGAGCACAACCACCATCGCCTGACCCCCATCGGCACCCTGAAATCCACCTGGCTCTCCCCCGACACTTGTGCCTGCGTGACTGATGCCCCCGCTCCCGACGCTATCCTGCTCGCCACCCTGGAAGGGTTTCGCGATTTTCACCCGGCGCTCGCGGCGGCGAATCTCGCGACCCACGCCCGCTTTGCCCACAGCCGCATCCTGACCGGGGAAATTCGCCTGCCCCAGCTCGCCCAGTTCAGCCGCAATCCCCACGAGTTTCGCTCCGCCGACATCGCCCGCCTGTTCGACAAGCAGGGGCCTGGCCAGCAGGACCTGCTGGCGGATCTGGCCCGCGAGATCAGCCGCATGGTGCAGGGATGCGGCGTGCCCGGCTGTCGCCATATCGTGCTGCCCGCCTGCCTGTCGCTGGGGCTGGTCGGCCCGCGTCTGAGCGAGCTGGAACGGCGCACCGGCTGCACCATCAAGGAGGTGGCTACCATGCCGCCGTCCCTCATCGGCATGCGGATGCAGGAGGCCCTCAAGCGCCGCTTCATGGCCCTTGGCGGCACCTTCCTCACCAGCGAGCGGGTGCTGGGCGCTCGCTATGACGGCGACAAGGTGATCGGGGTGCACAGCCAGCACGGGGAGGATCAGCTGTTCGAGGCGGACCACTTCGTGCTCGCCTCCGGCAGCTTCTTCAGCCGCGGGCTGGAGTCGCGCCTCGGGGGCATTCGTGAACCCATCTTCGATGCCGACGTACTGAGCCTTGCCGAGCGCGACGCCTGGGCCGGTCGCCGCCTGTTCGACCACCACCCCTTCATGGGCTTCGGGGTCAAGACCGACGAGCGGCTGCGGGTGCTGCGCGGCGGCAGACCCCTCACCAACCTCTACGGCGCCGGCAGCGTGCTCGCGCACTATGACCCCATTAAAGAAGGTTCCGGCTCCGGCGTGGCCGTTGCCACCGGCTGGCAAGCCGCTGGCCATATTCTGGCGGAGGGCTGAGATGAATCACATATTCCCACTCCAACGACACGGCGTGCTGGCCCACGACGATGCCCAATCCAAGGAGGGCTCTGGCTCAGGTGTCGCGGTCGCCACCGGCTGGCAGGCCGCCGGTCACATTTTGAGTTCAGCCCAATGATGATTTCGCCCCATATCCCGTGCCTTCACACCCAACGGGAGGAGAACTGACATGCTACTGGATCATGCCAACCAGACTTTCGATCAGTGCATCAAATGCACCGTCTGTACCGCCTACTGCCCGGTGGCCAAGGCCAACCCGGCCTACCCCGGCCCCAAGCAGGCGGGCCCGGATGGGGAGCGGCTGCGCATCAAGAGCCCGGAGCTCTTTGACAGCGCCCTCAAGTACTGCACCAACTGCAAGCGCTGCGAAGTGGCTTGCCCGAGCGGGGTGCGCATCGGCGACATCATCGCCAAGGCCAAGCACCAGTACAGCGGCTTCAAACCGGGGATCCGCGAGTTCGTGCTCTCCCACACGGATCTCATGGGCAGCATGTCCACCCTGATGGCCCCGGTGGTCAACTTCACCACCGGCCTCAAGCCGATGAAGCAGGTGCTGGACAAGGCGCTGGGGGTCTCCTCCCACCGGGACCTGCCCAAATACTCCCAGGGCACCTTCCGCGGCTGGTACAAGAAGCAGAAAACGACTCAGGCCCGCTTTGCGCGCCAGATCGCCTACTTCCACGGCTGTTATGTGAACTACAACCACCCTCAGCTCGGCAAGGAGCTGGTGCAGGTGCTCAACGCCATGAACATCGGTGTCCAGCTGCTTGCGCGGGAGAAGTGCTGCGGCGTGCCGCTGATTGCCAACGGCTTCATGGACAAGGCCAGGCAGCAGGCGGCCTTCAATATCCAGCAGCTGGAGAACACCCTGCTCGGCAACGAGATGCCGCTCTTGGCCACCTCTTCCACCTGCGGCTTCACCCTGCGGGACGAATATCCCCACCTGCTGGAGCAGGACAACCACAAGGTGCGCGATCGCATCTCCCTGGTGACCCGCTTCCTGTGGAACGAGTTCGATCGGGGCAACAAACCGGCCATGAAGCCCCTCAATCTGCACATCGCCTACCACACCCCCTGCCACCTGGAGAAGATGGGGGGCGTCATCTACACCCTCGAACTGCTGCGGGCCATCCCCGGGGTCAAGGTGACGGTGCTGGACTCCCAGTGCTGCGGCATCGCCGGCACCTACGGTTTCAAGTCGGAGAACTACGACACCAGCCAGGCCATCGGCCAGGGGCTGTTCGATCAGATAAACCGGCTCAAACCCGATCTGGTCATCACCGACTGCGAGACCTGCAAGTGGCAGATCGAGATGAGCACGGCGTTTCGCTGCGAACACCCGGTGCACCTGCTGGCACGGGCGCTGGCCTGACCGCCATCCCCCCGGTCCGCCCATCATCACGGGCACCGGCTTGGAAGAGACACGCCCCGGTCAATGTCAGCGCCCCCTCTGGCCGGCATTGACCGGGATCGGCGCGGCAAGGCCCTGACGCCGCCCGGGCAGCCCGATGGGAGGTCCGGGCGGCGAATTCCTTTGGTTGTTTGAACCACCCACACAGTGAAAAGCAGCAACAACACCCACCCCGTTAAAATCCATCTCCCATTACCACCACCAGGAAACATCAAGCCAGCATATTCAGCCAAAAAAAGAGCCGGCATTCGCCGGCTCTTTGTATCATCTCACCCCATCAGGGGTGCTGGATGATCAGGCTGTGCTGATCCAGCATGGATTGCAGGATGTCGTGAGAGGAGGAGCCGCTCAGGTTCCAGCCACTCAGATCCACATCCTTCAGGGTGATCTGCTGGGTGACATTGCCATCCCCCGCCGGGGAGACCGACAGGCTCACGTCACTCAAGCCGTTGCCAGTGCTGGTCACCGATGCCTGGAGATGACCCAGCAGGCCATCCACGCTGTTGTCGGTCACCCCCTTGAGCAGGTCCGCCAGATCGATCCTGTCCCCCTCCTGGGGACGGAAGTCGGTGATGGTGTCTATCGCCGGAGAGGCCGTCGTCCCCTCGTCACCACTGCCCCACACGAAGAGATCGCTGCCGGCGCCACCGGTCAGGATGTCGTTGCCCTGACCGCCCCGCAGCACATCATCTCCCATGCCGCCCAGGAGGCGATCATTGCCGGAGGAGCCAAACAGCCAGTCCCCCTGATCCGAGCCCAGCAGATCGTGGCCGCTCTGGCTGTGGATGGTGATGGTCTCCGTGGCCGAGCTCAGGGTGCCGCCACCCAGGCTGGATTCGGCAGTCAGGGTGAGGGCATGATCCCCCGCCGGCAGATCCTTGAGGTAGATGGGCACGGACTGGTCCATCGGCAGCAACCAGTCGTTGCCATCCGCGTGGCCGACGCTCTGGCCGTGCTCGTCCACCACCTGGGCGCTGCCGAGGTTCTGGATCCGCACCGACAGCTCACCCGGGGCCGGATTGACCACGCTGGCGCTCAGGTTGAGCGGCACCCAGGCCCCTTGCAGCGCAAGGATATCGTGGGTGCCGACCCCCAGTTGGGGATCGTCCGGCTCGGCCGTCACCTGGATGGCAATCTGGGCGCTGTCGGTCAGGACACCACCGGCGCCGGTGTTGCCCTCATCCGAGGTGGTGATGCTCAGGTTGTCCTGACCCCAGAAGTCCCTGGCCGGCTCGTAGTGCAGGTTGCCTGCCAGCAGGCCGTTGAGATCATCGAGCGACCCGACCAGGGTCACCACGCTGGTACCCGCCCCCTGCACCGAGACGGCGCCTGCCGCCCCCAGCAGGGTCAGCACACCGTGCTCCACCCGCAGCACCATGGAGATGGGCGCACTGCCCGCATCCACATCCTTCACGCTGATCCCGGTGAGCGACAGGGAGCCATCCTCTTTCACCTGCAATGAGCCCGGCACCTGGGTGACAGGGGCATCATTGACCGGCTCGACCTCGATGGGCAGCACATCGGTGTCGCTCAGGGGGCCACCGCTGCCGGTGTTGCCAAGATCATTGGTCACCATGGTCAGGGCATCCTGGCCATTGAAGTCCTGCTCGCCCTGATAGGCCACGCCCCCTGCGAGCAAGGCATTGATGGCATCCTGGGAACCGCTCAGCACCAGGGTGTTGCTGCCGCTGCCGCTCACCGTCACGCCACTGCCCGCCGCCAGTTCCAGGGTACCGTGCGGCACGGAGAGGGTGACAGAGAGGGGGCTGTTGCCCGCATCCACATCGCTCACCTGCAGCCCGTGAATGGTGAAGGGCTGATCTTCCTGCGCCACCTGGGGCGTCGTCGGCAGCTGGTTGACGGGAGCATCGTTGACCGGTTGTACCAGGATGGGCAGCACATCGGTGTCACTCAGGGCGCCACCGCTGCCGGTATTGCCCCGATCGTCCGTCACCATGGTCAAGGCGTCATTGCCATGGAAGTCCGGGTCGCCCTGATAGGTGACGCCGCCCGAGAGCAGGGCATTGAGATCCGCCAGAGTGCCGGTCAGCACCACATCGCCGGTGCCATTGCCGGTCAGGGTCACACCGCTCCCGGCCGTCAGGGTCAGGGTGCCGTGCTCCACCGAGAGGCGCACTTCCATGATGCCGTTGCCCGCATCCACGTCCTTGACCTGCAGACCCTGGATGACGAACGGCTCGTCCTCCTGTGCCACCTGGGGATCATCGGGCAGCACGTTGACGGGGGCGTCGTTGACCGGGCTCACATCGAGATGGATGGTGCCGTTCACTTCGGGGCCGAGGGCGCCGTTGTCCAGGCTCTGGGCCGTCACCTTGATCGCCATGGCGCCGTTGGCGTCATGGGTCACGAGCTCCACCGCGTCGAGCTTGCCCCCATCCGTGGTGACCTGCCAGCGGCCACCGCCGAGATCCACTACGGTGCCGCTCACCCCGCTCGGCAGGCGGATTTCTGCCCCGTCCGGCACCCCTTCCAGGGTGACCCGCACCTGCTCGGGCCCGTTCTCGTGCACATTGCCGGCATTGCCGCCGGTGGCCTGGGTATCCCGGGTCTCCACCCCCAGGTTCAGGGTGATCACATCCCCTTCGGTGCCGCTCGCCTGCTCCTGCATGTCGGTGATGACCGCATCCCCCACCGGATTGACGGTGACGGTGAAGCCCGCACTGGTTTCAAGGGGCAGGGTCAGCCCCTTGTCCAGGGTGAAGGCGCTCAGGGTCAGATCCACGGTGCCGCTGAAGTCCGCAGGCGGGATCAGGGTCAGCTTGGAGAAGTCGGTGCCCACAGGCACCTGCCACACCCCGCCGCCGTTGTTGACCGCCGGGGCGGACAGGGTGAAGCCATCCGGTACCCCCTTGATCTGCAGCCCGACGATCTGCTCGGAGCCATCGTTGTCGATGAGGCTGGCCCCCAGCCCCCCCAGGCTCACGCTGCCATCTTCCAGGCCCGTGACGTTCTGGACCGTGAGGTTGGCCGGATCGTTCACCGGCAGCACCTCGAAGCTCACGTTGCCGCTCCAGCTCCCCCGATCCGTGCCCGTGGTGGCGGTATCGAGAATATCCACCGTCACCGCCAGCGGCACCTTGCCGCTGAAGTGTTCTTTGGGCACGAACACCAGATCCTTGAGATCCGCCGGGTTGTTCACCGTGAGGGTGGAGACCGGCTGGCCGTTCTTGTCGAGGAAGTGACCATATTGGGGATCCACGGTCACGACCACCTGCTCCACGGTCTCGAGACCGCCATCGGCCACCGAGGGGCTGATGTCGGCGAGCTTGACCGAGAGATCGAGATGAATGTCGGTGTCTTCCAGGTTGTCAGGCTGGCCGTCGCCGTTTACGTCCTTCACGTTCAGTTGCAGCTCCGGCAGGCCGTCCGCCCCGCCGTTGATGTCCACCTCCGGGGTGATGGAGAGGGTGACGTCCTTCTCCACCATCTTGGTGTCACCGCTCACGGTGTCGGTGTTGACCAGGCGCACATTGAAGTGCAGGCCGTCACCGGCATAGTCTTGCGGCAGGGTCAGGGTCAGGCGGTCGAGATCATCGAGGCCGCCCGGCAACTTGATGAGGTACTCGCCGTTGACGAAGTCATAGGTGAGCCCCTGTACGTTGACGCCCGGGGGGAGACCTGTGATGACGATGCTGAGCTCGTCATCCCCGATGTCCGCCGTGCCCAGGGTCACCATCTGCTTGAGCTGGCTGCCGAAGTTGACGCCGTGATCCTCCACCCCGGTGATGGGGGTACTGTTGTCAAAATCGACATCGGCGGCCACCTGACCCGAGTGGGTCGCGCCATGGAAGTCGGCGCTGGCGGTGATCTCCCGATAGGCCGGGGCGCTCACATCCCCCTCGTTGTTGTCACCAAGGTCGACCACCCTGGCGCTCACCTTGAAGGTGACGGTGCCGGTGAAGCCATCCGGCGAGCGCAAGGTATAACTGCCGAGGGCGTCGTGGGGCACCGTCCAGTTGCCCTTGCCATCGTTGATGCCGCCCACCACCACGAAGCCGGGGGGCAGAGCGCTGATCACCAGGTAGTCGATGACCTCATCGCTGCTGGGGTCCAGATCCTCGAACACGAAGACGCCGTCCAGCGGGATGTCGTGCCCGTCCGGGCTCTCCAGCTGACCGGTCTGCACCAGGTTGCCATCGGGCTCCACCACCGCCTGGATATCCACATGCAGGGTGCCGTCGATCACCTTCTGGGCAGTGGCACTGGAGTCCACATCCACTTGTGTCACCGTGACATGGCTCTGGAGGGTGGTGTCCCTGTCGCTGTCTTCGGGCCCTTTCACCAGCAGCTGGCCACCGCCGAGCAGGCTTTGCAGCTCGGCGTCGCTCAACTCCACGGCGCCGCCGCTCACGGTCAGCTGGGTCTCGACCCCACCCACGCGGATCCAGACTTCATACCCAGGTTCGATACCGGAGAGGCTGAGGTGGGTCACCTTCTCGGCGCCATCGGTCAGATCAGGTTGCCAGTCGAGGACGGTGAACTGATCCTCCAGGCCATGGCTGGTCTTGGCATAGTCGGTGGCGTCGATGGCCGGCTCCACCTTGATGGTGAGGGGCACGTCGAAGCTCTTGTGATCGCCGTCGTTCTCGGTCACCACCACGTGGCCGACCAGGTGCAGATCGGCAGTGCTGTTGGGGGGCGGCTGGATCTGCAGGTTGCCAAGGCTGGTCACATCCACCTGATAGAGAGGATTGCCCTTGCCATCGAGCCCGGCGAAGGTCAGGGTCAGCTCCTTGCCACTGCCGTCGAATACCCTGGCCCCTTCCGGCAGCCCTTCCAGCACCAGGTTGAGGGTTTCCGAGTGATCGAGCGGGGTATCCGTCCACTCCCCCGAGGTGAGCTTGAAGTCCAGCGGTGCCCGGCCATCCTCCTGGATGGTGATGCTGTAGCCGTTGCCATCCTGGGTCCAGTCGGTGGTATTGAGATCGAAATGAGGTTCATCCACTACCCCCACCAGATCCACGTGCAGGCTCTGGCTGCCGGTCTCCTTCTCGTTCACCACAGTGTGGGTCTGGCCGCTGGCATCGGTCAGGATGGCGGTGTCCTTCACCACCCCCTTGATGGTGAGATCGAAATCGACGTTGCTGTTTTTGGGCGGCAGCAGCTTGAGGTCATTGATGCGGTCATAGGGCACCTCGTAGTAGCCGTTGGCATCCAGAGTGACCGCCACCCCGCCAAGCAGCAGGGTGGCACCGGCGGGCAGGCCGCTGATGCGCACGAACAGCTGCTCGGAGCCATCCGTGGTGTCTCCCAGATGGGCGAGCCCAATCTTGCTGCCCAGATCGATCAGGGTATCTTCCTTGCCCTGGATCTCGCGCACCGTCAGCTTGGCGTCGTCCGCCAGCGGGTTTACGTTGACAATCACCTCCAGCGGATCGCCGAGGGCCGTCTCCTTGCCGGTCACCACCGGGGTCTTCTCCGTGCTCACCGGGGTCACAATGAGCTTGATGTCACCGCTGTAGTCCTTGCCGGGCACCACGGTCACCTTGTTGATGTCGCCACCGGCCACCGTATAGAGGCCGTTCGCCCCCGGGGTGAGCACCTTGCCATTCAGGGTCAGCGTGCCCTGGCCGGAGGCCCACTCTATCTGGTAGCTCAGGGTCTCGGAGCCGTCCGTATCGGTGAGGCCCGCCTTGACGTTGAGGGCGATGCCGCTGCTGTCCTCGTCCGTGGTGTAGTGCTGGTGCGTGCTGCCCGCATCCCACAGGGGTTTGTCGGCAATGCCCTGCACCGTGATGTCCAGATTGCCGGTCAGCACCGGGGGCTTGCTCCCCTCGGTGACCCCCACCTGCAACTGCACCGGGAAGCGCAGCGCAGCACCTCCGTTGTTGTAGCTCGAGTAGTCGTGGTTCGGCACAAAAGTGACACCGGTGAGCTGGAACTTGTCATCGGTGTTGGCCACCGCCACCATGGCCGCGGGCGGCACCTCATACCAGGTCTTGCCCCCCTGGGTGATGGTGGTCAGTGCGACGCCGTTGAAATAGAAGGTGCCCTGGGCGTTGGCTGGCGCCTGGATAAGCAACTGCTCCACATGCTCGCCCCGATCGAAATCCCCCACATCCAGGTTCATGGTGATGGGGATCCCCTGGCCCGGATCGCTCGCCCCCGCATCCTCCTGGCCAGTGACTGCGCTCACGGTGAGCTTGCCCGCCTCGTCCCGGATGGTCAGGGTCAGAAGACCGTCGTCGGTATCTCCGTCGCCATCCACCAGGTGGAAGCCTATCTGCTGTACCAGGGTGCTATTGCTGTGATCGATGCCCGATTTGGCGGTGAAGCTGTAGTCACCCTCGGCATTGATCACCAGGGTGCCGATGATCTGCCCCGTGCCGTCTGTCACCGAGATGGTGGTGTTGCCCGTGGCGGCGATGGGGTGCTCGGTACCATTGATGGTCACCGCTCTCACCACCGCATCATCCGCCCCCTCGCTGGCAGTGGCCAGCAGATCGCCGGTCACTTTCGCCCCTTCATTCAGGGTCTTGCTCGCGTCCACGGCCACCGGCACGTCGTCCTGCACGCTCACATGACCGATCACTTCGGCGCTCAGATCCCCGTCACTGTCCCGTGCCTGCAATGGCAGCTGGATATCCAGCAGATCCTTACCCTGGACGCTGTGATCCAGGTTGCCGGTCAGCTCGAAGGTGTAGCGGCCGGACACATCCAGGGTCAGCTTGAAGATGAGCTTGCCTGCGCTGTCCTTGCCAAGGTAGACACCCGGCTGGCTGTCTGCCCCAATGGTGACCGCCTTGCCCCCCGACGTCAGGGTATTGAGGGCGTTGAAGCGGGCCACATCCAGTTGCAGGGAAACCACCCGGTCACTCCCGGCGGCGATCGTCACCTGGCCGATGGCAACCTCTCCCGTGCCTGACGGGCTGGTGCCCCCATGCTGGCCACTGCCCCCGTTGAGGTCCGACTCCTTGACGGTCACCCCCTCGATGGCTGTGATCACGGGATCCGCCGCATCGGTGATCACCGCCGTGGTGCTGCCGGTGATCACACTGCCGTCGCTGTCAGTCACCTTCACCGGCAGGCTCAGGTTGAGCTTGTCGTCGGCACCGTGATCCAGGTTGGTGTGTACCGTCACCTGGTAATCGAGGGTTGCCTGGGTGTGGGCTTCGATGCGCCCCGGCACATTGGGCAGGGTCACCGTCAGCACCAGGGTGCCGCTCGCAGTCACTGCCTGGAAGCTGTGGCCGTTGCTGCCCGCCACCTCTTGCCAGGTGAGGGTCTCACCGTTGTGGGTGATGGCCTTGCCACTCCCATCCACGACTTGGCCCGAGAGGGTCAGCCGCACATCCACCACGGGATCGGAATCCGCGGTGATGGTGAGGGTGCCGCCGGCCTGCTGGTCATCGCCGGTCTGGTTGTTGCCGGCGCCATCGAAGCGCCCTTCACTCACCGTCACGCCGGTCAGGCTGAGGGTCGGTTTGTCCCCTTCCGAAATGCGGATGTTGAGGGTACCCGTGGTGCTGTCGTTGTTGCCGCTGCCCTTGTCGCTGTCGACGATGTTGAGCTTGAACGGCAGGTCGGTCGCGGTGTTGCCGCTCTGGTGAACCCCCTCAAACAGGGTCACCTTGTAGTCAAAACCGTTGCTGGCGGCGTTGTCCAGCTTGCCCACCAGTTCGACCTGAAGCACCTCGACGCGCTGGCCATTGACTTCCACATAGCCTTTCAGCACCTGATTGCCCGGGATGCTGGCATCGCCGTCGACCAGCTCGTATTTGACGCTCTGGCCCAGGGCGGTCAGGGCCGGTTGCTCGCTGATGTCGGCAAACGACACCTCGCTCACCCGATCCGAGCCCGCATTGACCTGGAAGTAGCCGGTGCCGGTCAGAGTATTGCTGCCGTCGAACCCGCGCTCATCCAGGCTCACCCCGCTGCCCGCCACGAAGTGCGGCGCATGGCCATCCTTGATGGTGAGCGGCAAATCGGTGGAGACCCTGTCACCATCCTTGTCGGTCAGGGTGACGGTGAGCGGCAGGTCGAGGGATTCGCTGCCCTGGTGATCCGCGAATTCAACTTCGAAGTGCGACACTCGCCTATGCCGCCTGACGGTACTCTTCGAATACCTTGACAGGCTGCCTGAATCCGAGACATTTCCGAGGTCGTAGGTTGAGCCACTGCTCCGCTCTCCTGACATCCTCGTCCGTGACCTCTCTCAGGTCTGTTCCCTTTGGGATAAACTGCCTCAACAGCCCATTGCTGTTCTCGTTCAGACCGCGCTCCCACGAAGAGTAAGGGTGCGCAAAGTAAGTCTCGGCACCCAGCGCTTCCTCTATCGCCTTGTGTTCGGCAAACTCGCCGCCGTTGTCAAAGGTGATGGTATGCACCTGCTCGATGTAGGGCGTTAACATCTCGATTATCGCATCCCGCACCACCCCAGCCTGTTTGCTCGCGACCCGCTTGACCAGATAGAGCCGGCTCTTGCGCTCCACCAGGGTGACCAGTGCACCTGTGCCTTGCTTGCCCAGCACCGTGTCCGCCTCCCAATCACCGAGCCGCTCCCGGCTATCGACGATAGCCGGCCGTTCATCAATAGAGCGGGCTTCCTTGATGGGAGAACGCAGGCTGCTCGCCCCCTTGCGGTAGCGCTTGTGGCCCTGGCGCAGATGGCGGTACAACTGGCCACCCCGGGCTTTGTCGGCGGCCACATGGCGGTATATCCACTCGTGACTCACCATGAGGCCTATCTGCTTGCCCACCGCGCTTATCTGCTCCGGGCTCCACCACCAGGCGAGTGTCAGCTCGACAAACTGGATGACATCGGCAGATAGCCGAGATTTGGCCGCACTGGCCCGTCGGTGGGTGGCGTGCTGATGCGCATTGTCTGGCTGGTAGCCCTGCGGCCCGGCGTTACGACGCAGCTCCCGGTAGAGGGTGGAGCGATGAACGCCAATGGCGCGTGCGGTGGCAAGGATGGACATCCCCTGTGCGCGAAGCACCGATAACTGGTATCGTTGCCCCTCGGTCAACTGCTGATAGCTCATGGTGATACTGCTTTTACTTTGGCGAGCAGAAGGGTACCACCAATCAGCAGTTGGCCACCTCTCGCCATTCATCCATGAGTGTCGCACTTATTATCTGAATTCCCGCAGAAGCATTTGTGCTGCCTCGAAGTCCTTGCATATCAATGGCAACATACCAATGCCCCGAGTTCGGAACTGCTATTCGTGCTGGTGATCTCTTCGCTAACCCACCATAGAACCTATGTTTCATACCATTCTTATAGCTGTTGAAATTAGAGCTATCCATCAGACGAACATTCGCGCCACTAGACAACGTAACCTCAACCACTTCACCTCTCTTGAGATTGCCGAGATCATATTTTAAGAAATTCAATTTTGACTCCTTTCAGGCATAAGAGTGATTAAATGGAAGGCGGTACTAATCCAATATCAGAGCCTTCCGTATAATTCCGTTTCATCTTCATAATCACCTAAAAACTCATTTTAAATTATCACATTACCAAGTTATCGCTGGTATTTGACAACATACGCTTCCATCAACTGCCGCACCCACTGCCGTTCGGGGGGCTCGCCCCATTTCCGAATTACACCAAAGCTGCCGCCCGGCAGTCTTCCGTTTGCAACCTTTGACCCACACGGTGTCTCTGGCCTGACTCATCGGCGACTCCAAAGAGGCCATACCCAGACGACTATCCTAGCGAGCGAGAGCGACAAGAAAAAGCGGAAGATGGGCGTTTCTCAAGCCAGATCAAGAAATTACCCCATCTTGGGGGCGCATCAGCAGGTCGCATCACCACCGCGCATCAAGATGGGGCATCCAAGCAGCGGAGATCCGGCTCTATTGTCCGCATGGCACCTGGCGGACAAGGATTACTCCCCCTCCCCTGCCCGGAGAAACCACAGCCTGCCGCCTTGTGTGGACGCGATGGATGATGCTCTTCCGATCGACTCGGGCACTCACCACGACAACGTTGGCAACAGAGTCTCACCCCCTTCGCCAGGAGCAAAATTTTCTCGCAAACGATTGGAAAAAGAAAAGGCGCCTCAAGGGCGCCTTTTTGACAGTTTTGCGTGATCGCAGGGAGAGGGATTAACCCTTATTCCCATTCGATGGTTGCGGGCGGCTTGCCGGAGACGTCGTACACCACGCGGGAGATGCCGTTGATCTCGTTGATGATGCGATTCGACACGTGGCCGAGGAAGTCGTACGGCAGGTGAGCCCAGTGGGCGGTCATGAAGTCGATGGTCTCGACGGCACGCAGCGCAATAACCCAGTCGTACTTGCGGCCATCGCCCATGACGCCGACGGAGCGCACCGGCAGGAAGACGGCGAACGCCTGGCTGACCTGGTTGTAGAGGTCGGCCTTGCGCAGCTCTTCGATGAAGATGGCGTCAGCCTTGCGCAGCAGGTCGCAGTACTCTTTCTTCACTTCGCCAAGCACGCGCACGCCCAGACCCGGACCCGGGAAGGGGTGACGGTAGAGCATGTCGTAGGGCAGGCCGAGTTCGAGGCCGACACGGCGCACTTCGTCTTTGAACAGCTCGCGCAGCGGCTCCACCAGACCCATCTTCATCTCTTCCGGCAGGCCGCCGACGTTGTGGTGGGACTTGATGACGTGGGCCTTGCCGGTCTTGCTGGCAGCGGATTCGATGACGTCCGGGTAGATGGTGCCCTGGGCCAGCCACTTGGCGTTCTTGAGCTTCTTGGACTCGTCGTCGAACACGTCGACGAAGACGCGGCCGATGGTCTTGCGCTTGGCTTCCGGCTCGTCGATCCCCGCGAGAGCGGAGAGGAAGCGCTCTTCGGCGTCGACCTTGATGATGTTCAGGCCGAAGTGATCGCCGAACATGTCCATCACCTGCTGGCCTTCGTTCAGGCGCAGCAAGCCGTTGTCAACGAAGACGCAGGTGAGGCGATCGCCGATGGCGCGGTGCACCAGCATGGCGACCACGGAGGAGTCCACGCCGCCGGAGAGGCCCAGGATCACCTCGTCGTCACCCACCTGCTCGCGGATGCGGGCAACGGCGTCGTCGATGATGGTGGCCGGGGTCCAGAGGCACTCGCAGCCGCAGATGTCCTTGACGAAGTGCTCCAGCATGCGGGCACCCTGACGGGTGTGGGTCACTTCCGGGTGGAACTGCACGCCGTAGAAGCGCTTGGCTTCGTCGGCCATGGCGGCATGGGGGCAGGTCGCGGTCTGGGCGATGGTGGTGAAGCCGGCGGGGATCTCGGTGACCTTGTCGCCGTGGCTCATCCAGACATCCAGCAGGGCATTGCCGTTGTCGGCAATGGCGTCTTCGATGTTGCGCAAGAGAGCGCTGGTCTTGCCGGACTGGCCCAGCACTTCGACCTGGGCATAGCCGAATTCACGCAGGTTGGAGGACTGCACCTTGCCGCCGAGCTGCTCGGACATGGTCTGCATGCCGTAGCAGATGCCGAACACCGGCACACCGGCGTTGAACACGTACTCGGGGGCGCGCGGGCTGCCCGCCTCGGTCACGGATTCCGGGCCGCCGGAGAGGATGATGCCGCTCGGGTTGAACTCGCGGATCTGCTCTTCGGTTACGTCCCAGGCCCACAGCTCGCAGTAGACGCCGATTTCACGGACGCGACGGGCGATGAGCTGGGTGTACTGGGAACCGAAATCCAGGATAAGGATACGGTGGGCGTGAATGTCTTTAGTCATTTTATTCCTGCATCAGGCTGATGTTGTCACAAAAAGCACGGGATAAAAAAAGGGTGGAAAAACGGGGCGCAGAGCCCCGTTTCATCAGCCCATCCGGTAGTTGGGGGCTTCTTTGGTAATGGTCACGTCGTGAACGTGGGACTCTTTCATCCCGGCGCCCGAGATGCGCACGAACTCGGCCTTGGTGCGCATGTCGTCGATGGTCGCGCTGCCGGTCAGACCCATGGAGGAGCGCAGGCCGCCCATCTGCTGGTGGATGATCTCTTTGAGGCGGCCCTTGTACGGCACGCGCCCTTCGATCCCTTCCGGCACCAGCTTGTCGGCGGCGTTGTCGGTCTGGAAGTAACGGTCGCTGGAGCCCTTGGACATGGCACCCAGAGAGCCCATGCCGCGGTAGGACTTGAAGGAGCGGCCCTGATAGAGCTCGATCTCGCCCGGCGCCTCTTCGGTACCGGCAAACATGGAGCCCACCATGACGCAGCTTGCGCCCGCGGCGATGGCCTTGGCCACGTCGCCGGAGAAGCGGATGCCACCATCGGCAATCACCGGCACGCCGGTGCCTTCCAGGGCGTCAACGGCGTCGGAGATGGCGGTGATCTGGGGCACGCCCACGCCGGTCACGATACGGGTAGTACAGATGGAGCCCGGGCCGATACCGACCTTGACGGCGTTGACACCCGCTTCCACCAGCGCCTTGGCGCCAGCGGCAGTGGCGACGTTGCCGCCGATGATTTGCAGGTCAGGATAGGCTTCACGGGTCGCCTTGATGCGATCCAGCACGCCCTGGGAGTGGCCGTGGGAGGAGTCAATCAGCAGCACGTCCACACCGGCTTCCACCAGGGCGGCGACGCGCTCTTCGTTGCCTGCACCGGCACCGACGGCGGCACCGACCCGCAGACGGCCACGCTCGTCTTTACAGGCGTTGGGCTTGCGCTCGGCTTTCTGGAAGTCCTTCACGGTGATCATGCCCTTGAGCTTGAAGTCGCCGTTGACCACCAGCACCTTCTCGATGCGGTGTTTTTGCATCAGGGCCACCACCTCTTCACGAGGGGCCCCTTCACGCACGGTCACCAGACGATCTTTCTGGGTCATGATCTGTTCGACGGTCTGGGAGAGATCGATGACGAAGCGCACGTCACGGCCGGTGATGATGCCCACCAGCTGGTTGCCGTCAGTCACCACGGGGTAACCGGCGAAACCGTTCTTGTGGCTCAGCTCCTTGATTTGGGCGATGGTCATGTCAGGGCGCACGGTAACGGGGTCGCTGACCACGCCGCTCTCGTACTTCTTGACCTTGCGCACTTCGGCAGCCTGCTGCTCGATGGACATGTTCTTGTGAATGAAGCCGATACCGCCTTCCTGGGCCAGTGCGATAGCCAGACGGGCTTCGGTCACTGTGTCCATGGCAGCGGAGATCATCGGGATATTCAGCGTGATCGCAGACGTGAGCTTGGTACGCAGGTCGGCGGTATTGGGGAGAACAGTGGAGTGGGCTGGAACCAACAGTACATCGTCGAAGGTCAGCGCTTCTTTGGCAATCCTGAGCATGGCAATATCTCACCGTTGAGGAGTGGGGGTGTAAAATATTGCCGACAAATTTTACTCATGCATTGGGCAGTGGTAAAGAAGTTTTTTGAATTTTTTATGGCGTAGCCCGATTTAACGCCACCAACAGGGCAAAAAACCAATAAATTCAGCCGTAACCATGCCGTTTTTCCCGACAAGATGATCTTTTTTGCCGTTGAGCCCCTTTCTGCCGCCAGTCTCCCGGAACGGCCTTTTTTCCACTCACAGCCGTCAGCCAGACCGGGGTTCAGTTCCCCTGATAGCGGCCCGGCTTGTGCCAGTTCATCAGCATGGCGTTCATGGCCAGCGCACTCAGGGTTGACCAGAGCAGCAGGGGAAGCGGCAGGGTGAGCAGAGAGAGCGCAAACACCAGCACATCCAGCACCATCTGGCTCTTTCCCGCATTGATGCCGGTGCGCCGTTGCAGCCAGAGCGTCACCACGCCGGTGCCCCCCACGGAGGCATTGTGGCGCGCCAGAGACAAGACCCCCATGCCGAGGAAGGTTCCCCCCACCAGGGCGGCAAACAGGGGGTGGACATAGCTCACCGTCAGCAGCAGCGGCACCGCCTGGGTGGCCGCCGAGAGGGCGACGTTGACGATCAGCGTCTTGAGGGTGAAGGCGCGCCCCATGGTGACGTAGCAGAACACCATGAAGGGCAGGTTCACCAGAAAGAAGAGCACGCCGATGGGCAGGGTACTGACATGGGCGATCAGCAGGGCGATGCCCGCGATGCCACCGGTGATCATGCCGGAACACTTGAGCAGATTGAGCCCCACGGCGATAAACATGACCCCGAGCACCATGCCGTAGACATCGTCCTTGAGGGTATGGGCCAGCCCCCTGCCCGCAGCCGCTGGCTGCATGGTCATTTCACCTTCCATATGACTCCTTATATCCGATGTGATGGTGGCATCCGTTGCCCGACAACCAGGCCGCATTGGGGCTGATGGCGGCGACCCGATCACCTTGCCGTCCTCACCCCCCCAATCTTGCGCTCCCCCGCCCCCTAATGTCGCCATCATGGGGATGACAAGGCACAGCAAAAAGAGCGCCAATCAAAACAAGAGTCCGCGATACCATAAATAATCGGATTTAAATTCCGACAAATGCGCAATATGCAGGTCGA
Source organism: Aeromonas sp. WP2-W18-CRE-05 (assembly GCF_014168615.1). NCBI lineage: Bacteria > Pseudomonadati > Pseudomonadota > Gammaproteobacteria > Aeromonadales > Aeromonadaceae > Aeromonas > Aeromonas sp. WP2-W18-CRE-05. The sequence continues at coordinate 2,821,452 of NZ_AP021917.1, forward strand.
ATGCACCAATTCAGTGATCGGCCATCACAGTGGCGCAGCATGTTTACCCGAGTCACCGAGAAAGGCCTCGTGGTATCCCCTTCACAGCCCGGTTTTTCGGCAGATCATGTCGATACGATGCCGCTTTTCAGCATGGATGATGCCTGTCATGGGGTAAGCCCGAGGGCGATACGGCGTGTTTCTTCGGGGCGGGCTCCAGGGGCGGATGTGGACATTGCGCACCAATCAAGTGCAGTCGCACCAATATGGAGCAACCGAGTGGCACGGTTTGCCTTGCACCGCGGCGCAGAGGCGACATGGGCACCGCTTTGCTCACTGCCATGAGCACTGCAATGAGCACTGCAATGAGCACTGCAATATGCAGAGCATGAAGTGACTCGGGCGGCGGATGCACTACTTCCCTTCCCTCTAGCCCCCTTCCCATGAGCGTGCTGGTCGCGAGTCCACAGGTCTGCCCATCCACCAGCCCCTCCGCAGCCAGAGTCCCATCAGGATGGGGCATCCATTCAGGCAGAGGCAGAAGGCAGAATAAAAAAGTCGGCCCGAAGGCCGACTCGCTGCACCTTGTGACAGGGCTTCCTTACTTGAGGTATTTGCCGTCTGCGCCCACCTTGCCCGGGCCGTTCAGTACCCAGACCCGCGCCGAATAGGCGGGCACCGCAAAGCTCAGGCTGCCGTTGCTGACGCTCTGGCTCGCACCGGTTACCGCGTCCGTGTAGGTGCCGTTCTTCAGGCCACTCAGGTTTATCTGCTGGGCCGAGTTGGCCGCAAGGCCCACGGCGGCGTAGCTCCCTTGGGCGCTCAGATCACGCACGAAGCTGATGCCGCTCCCCCATTCGTTCACCTGGCTCATGGGCGCTTTTTGCAGGGCGGGCACCGCCTTGCGGATCTGGTTCAGGCGCTTGATGTGCTGATAGAGCGGGTGGCTCGGGGTGGCGGGGTTGTCCAGCACATCTCCGTAGTAGGCACGACCGGTCTGATCCACCGTCATTGTGGCCCCGTCGATGTCCTGGGGCTTGCCCGCCTGGAACATCACCTCCTCCCCGTAGTAGAGGGTCGGGATCCCCCGCGCCGTCCAGAGCAGGTTGTAGGTCATGGCCGCATTCCCCTCTTCCCCGCCGTAGCGGTACTTGAAGTCGTTGTCCGGCCCCACGTCGTGGTTCTGGAAGAAGGTGATGAGCTTGGTGGCATCCCCATAGACCCAGTCCATGGCGAAAATCCCCCCTACCCCGCCAAAGTTCCCCCGGGTGACGTTGTCACGGAAGGTGGAGAACAGCGAGAAGTCCAGCACAGAGAGGCCGGAATCGCCCCCTGCACGGGGATCGGCCGGGTTCGGCGTGGTGCGGGTATACCACCAGGGGCGGATCACCGCCGAGGCATTGTCGTTGGCGAGCTCAGAGCCCCAGCCGGTGCCCTTGACCAGGTTTTCGCCAAAGACGAACAGCCCCGGCTTGTGGGCCTGCCAGTCATGGACATAGGTCAGCAGTTCGTCCCGCTCGATGTGTTTCAAGGTATCGATGCGAATCGCATCCACCCCCATGTCGAGGTACTGACGAATGGCGCCGTTGAGGTAGTCCTTGACGTTCTGGTTGCCGGTGGCGAGATCGATGCAGTCCCCCGCCATGTGCTTGCGCTGCAGGGCGAGCGGGCTCTCCCAGTCACCGCCGGACATGAAACCGTCCAGGTGATACCAGGCGGGATCCAGGGTCTGGGCGTCGATGCCGAAGAAGCGGTTGGGGTTGTAGCCTGCGCTCGGCACGGTGGCGCCGGTCTTGGGGTCTACCAGGGGCTGGGTGCCCGCCGGATCGGACTGGCAGCGAGCCTTGTACCAGTCGGGAGCCGCCGGGTTGTCGTCGTCACAGCGGTTGGCACTGGCGTAGTCCCCGAGATTGCCCTGATAGGGACCATTGTTGATGAGCCCCTGGCTCGACCCCGCCGGTACGTAGTATTTGACGGGCAGGCGATCGATCCAGGTCTTGCCGCGCAGACCGTACTGGCTCGAGTGGTTGAGCACCACATCCTGGATCACCTTGAGCCCCTTGGCGTGGGCCGCCTGGATGAACTCCCGGTAACCCGCCCCCGGCGACTCCAGACGGGGATCGACCCTGTAGAAGTCGTAGGCATGGTAGCCGTGGTAGTCGAGGCCGGAGCGGTTCTCCACCGGCGGCGTCACCCAGATGGCGGTGAAGCCGAGATCCTTGATGTAGTCGAGCTTGGCGATCAACCCCTTGAAGTCGCCACGCCACTGGGGATCCCCCGCCTTGTAGCGATCCCGGTTGTAGTAGTTGTTGCTGGCATCGCCATCATAGAAGCGGGCAGTCAGCAGGAAGTAGATGCTCTCGGCACGAAAATCGCCGCTCGCCACCCCCTGCTCGCCGATACGGTACTCGAAGCGCTGCTCGCGCTGATTGCCGCTGGCGTCGATGGCAAGGGTGCGGATCACCAGATCGGTGCCACTCCCCTTGTCACTCGCCAGCAGGGGCTGGCCTGCATAGCGGGCCGATGCCGTGGTGGGCTGGCTGCCGTCCGTGGTGAAATGCACGGCGGGGGCGCTGTCCTGATCGTCGCTCACTCCCAGGGTGATGGATTGACTGTCCACATAACTCCCCGGAGACGGGGTAGCCGTCACCGTGGGGGCCTGCAGATCGGCCCCGGCCAGCGTCTCCACCTCGATGGCCTTGCGCAGGCTGTCAAAGCAGATGCGATAACTGGTGTTGGCGCTGACCAGGTAATCCTGGGCCGGATACGCCTCGGTCCAGTCCCCCTTGTGGTCAATCTTGAAGCGGGGGTTGTTGCTGCCAAAGGCCTGCTCGGTGCAGAAGATGGTGCCATCCTCGCTGGTCATGGGGGTGAGCCCCCAGTTGTTGGCCGTGCCCCGGAAGTACCAGCTGTCGCTGCTCTGTCCTGCCCCGACCACCACGCTCACGCTGCTGCTGCCCTTGGCGCCCTGATCGTCGGTGACCGTGAGGCCATAGGTGAAGGTGCCGGTCTGGGTGGTGTTGACGACGATGCTCTCCGTGGTCTCGCCGCTGCTCCACAGATAGCTCGCGATCTGGCCGTCGGGATCCGTGGAGTCGCTGCCGCTCAAGGTGAGCGACGCCCCCTGGGTCACGTTCACCGTCCCCCCCGGGGTGATGACCGCGAGCGGCGGCTGGTTGTCATCCCCAATGGGGGTGATGCTGTAGGCCAGGGTCTGATCGTTGACCTGGATGCGCACCGTGCCCACGGCGCTCCAGAAGATGTCGCCGCCACTTTTCTCCAGCACGCCGTCGCCGTTGCTGTCGCCAAAGTTGACGGCCCAGTCGCCAGCCTGATCAAACTTGAGGCGCTGGCTCGCCTTGCCATCCAGGTAGGCTTCCACCTGCCACAGGTGATCCCCTACCAGGGTCATGGGGAGGCTGGCCCAGCCGTTGAAGGTGCCGCGCACGTTGAGCTGCGGCAAGGTGCTGGCAAACCCCGAGGCCTCGCAACTGGCCACCGCCGTCGCGCTCACCGCCTGGGTGCTCGCGTTGATGCGGATCTGGTACGCCGTGTTGGCATTGACCCCGTAGTCGGCCGCCGGGTAGCTCTGCTGCCAGTTGCCGTATCTGTCTATCTTGAAGCGCGGGCCGCCGCTGGCATCCCCGCTCACGAAGCGCTGGCAAGTATCAAAATTGACGCCGTCCGTCGACGTCATGGCGGTCGCCGCCCATCCATTCGCGGTGCCCCGGAAGAACCACTCCGCCGCCGTGCTCGGCGCCGTGATCAGGGTTCCCAACAATCCGGCCGCGAGTATCCATCTAGCCATTGATAGTCCTTTATTTTCATTGTTTGTGTGTGATGCCGGTGTGTCCCGGCATTCCTCATCCGCGATGTCCCGCCTTCGAATGAGTCACGCCAGTCTAGGGCGTGCACTGGTCGATTCATGGCCAATGCGTATGAAATGTGACCGAAATCGCCCCGTGGATAATGCAGATGTGATTGATAGCGCTTTCATTTCTGCTTGAGCGAGGGAGAGAGCGGCGCGACCCGCTGTGGCGCCCCCCTGACATGGACAGTCCTTGGGCGTGTCTGCCCCGAAGGCGCTCCCTTTCTCGCCTCCAATCATGGCTCGGGGCGGCCCTGGCGCTGACGCACCTGATTAAAACGCGATTGATAATGTTTCTTGTTTGCAGGCTATCCGATGGCGCATGCTGGGCGCCGAGGCCCGATTTCGGGGCCAATCCCATCGACATTCGAGTACGAATATGACGACCAGCGAGAAGGCAGGCTGATGGACGCCTGCGCAATGAGGCCGACCTTTGGCCGCGACAAGCCGGCATTTGGCCCGGTTCACCTTGCCTGCCTGGCCGTCGCCCTTGCCCTGCATCTCGCCCTCCTCTGGCTGATGCAAGGCAGCCGCCCCGCCCCCGTCACGCCCCCCGAGCCCATCACCTTGTCTGCCCGCTGGGCCGGCGAGTCGGACAAAGATGACGCACCGGCCAAGCCGGCGGCGCCAGCGGCCACTCCGGCTCCCCCTCGGGAGGTGAAGAAACCGGCACCTGTGCCGCCGAAAGTGGTCAAGCCGGTCGTCAAGAAACCGGCTCCCAAACCGGCGCCCACTCCGCCAAAGCCCAAGCCAGTACCGATGACCAAACCAGCGCCAGTGGCCAAGGCCGAGCCGGTGGTCGCGCCCTCTGCGCCTGCTACCCCGCAGGCGGCGGTCAATACCCAGAGCGCGAGTGGCGCCAGTGCGCCGCCGACCAAGTCCCGCCAGACTGGGGCCGGGGCCGGCAGCAGTGCGCCCATCGCTCGGGATGCCAGGCTGAACAACCCCGAGCCTCCCTACCCTCCGGAGTCACGCCGACGGGGAGAAGAGGGGCGCGTGGTATTGAAGGTCCGAGTCAGCAAGGAGGGCACCGCCGAGTCGGTCGACGTGGAGCAGAGCAGTGGTCATCGACGCCTGGACATGGTCGCCCGCAAGACCGTCAGCCGTTGGCGCTTCATTCCAGCCAAACAGAACAATACCGCCGTCCCAGCCTGGACAGGGGTTACCATTATTTTCAAGCTAGGAAACTAACCATGAATCCGGAAATCGAAACAAGCGGGATGGGCATAACGCATCTGCTCAGCCAAAACACCGGGGTGGGCCTGATCCCGCTGATCCTGCTGGTACTGATGTCGCTCGGCACCTGCTACTACGGGTTGCTCAAGCTCTGGCTTGACCATCGCGAGCAGCGCCTGAACGCCCGTTTCCTGGGGGCCTTCTGGCACCATGAGAGCGTGCAGGCGATGGCGAACCAGCTCGCCCAGACGCCCCCTGAAGAAGCCTGCGGCAGGATAACGAGTGCGGCACTGACGGCGGTTGCCCAGATTGAGCGATCCCAGGGACGGGCCGCCTCCCTCAAGCTGGGTTCCCCCGACGACTTCTTGCTGCGCGCCCTGCGCCAGACCATCAGCGCGGAGCGGATCCGCCTCGAGCACGGCTTGGCCTTCCTCGCCTCCGTCGGCTCCGCGGCCCCCTTCATCGGGCTCTTTGGCACCGTCTGGGGCATCTATCACGCCCTGCTGGCCATAGGGGCCGCGGGCCAGAGCAGCCTGGACAAGGTCGCAGGCCCGGTCGGTGAGGCCCTCATCATGACCGGCTTCGGTCTCGCCGTCGCCCTGCCTGCTGTGCTGATCTACAACTTCTTCGTGCGCCGCAACCGCCTCAAACTCGCGGCGCTGGACGAGTTTGCCTACGACCTGTTCACCCTGCTGGTGACCGGCGTGGAGCAGAGCGCCTCCAGGGTGACGCCACTGGCCGCCGTCGACAGCGCCAAGCAGGGGCAGATGTAATGGCTTTCGGCAAACTTCCCGGGGAATCGGACGAGCAGCCCCTCTGTGAGATCAACATGATCCCGATGATCGACGTCATGCTGGTGCTGCTCATCGTCTTCATGATCACCGCCCCCCTGCTCACCAACGCGGTCAAGCTCGAGTTGCCCGAGGCCAGCAGCCAGGTCAATCAGCCCAAGCAGGAGGATGTGATCCTCTCCATCGACGGTGCCGGCAAGATCTACTGGAACGACAAGCAGGTCGATGAGACGGCGCTGCTCGCCGAGATGGTCAAGGCCAGCGAGGCCAAGCCGGAGATCCCCGAGATCCAGCTGCGCATCGACAAGCGCGTGGAGTACAGCGCCATCGCCAAGGTGATGGCACAGGCCTCCCAGCACGGGTTACACAAGATAGCGTTCGTCAGCCAGCCTGAAAGCGAGTGATGGCCAGGAAGAGAGCAACTCGTGTAACAAGGCATCAGCCAGGTGGTGCCTTGTTTATTGGCCGCCCCTATACCCGGTTGCCAGCGGCGGGACTGCCCTGCATGATGCAAGGCCGCCCCGCCATTTCAAGGAGAGAAGATGAGAACATCGGATTACGTGAGACTGCTGGCGCTGGCCGCCATCTGGGGTGCCAGCTTCTTGTTCATGCGCATCGCGGCGCCGGCGTTCGGCTCGGTCAACACCACCTTCTTGCGGGTCTTCTTCGCCCTCGTCGGGCTCGCCGCCATGCTCCTGCTGCTGCGCACCCCCATGCAGTTTCAGGGCAAGCTCAAATCCATCATGGTGCTTGGCATCATCAACTCCGGCGTCCCCTTCCTGATGTATGCCGTGGCGGCCCTCTGGCTGCCCGCGGGGTATTCCGCCATCCTCAACGCCACCACGCCCCTGATGGGAGCCCTCATCGGCTTCTCCTTCTTTCACGAGGCGCTGACCTTGCGCAAGTGGGCCGGGGTGATGCTGGGGCTGGTGGGCATCGGGCTCATCACCACCACCGGGGAGGTCGACCTGAGCGGCCAACTGGCCATCGGGGTGCTGGCCTGCCTCATCGCCACCGCCTGCTATGGCTGCGCCGGCTTTCTGACGAGGCGCTGGGTCACCGAGCGGGGAGGCCTGGACGCCAAACTGGTGGCCTTTGGCAGCCAGATAGGGGCCGTCCTCTTCCTGCTTCCGTTCTTCGGCTACACCCTGGCGACCGGCCCCGCCGTCGACTGGGCCCAGCCTGGGGTCTGGGCCAGCGTGCTGGCGGTCGGCTTCCTCTGCACCGCCTTCGCCTATCTGCTCTATTTCAGGCTGATCGCCGACATCGGCCCCCTGCGAAGCCTCACTGTCACCTTCCTCATTCCGCCCTTCGGCATCCTGTGGGGCTATCTGGTGCTGGGGGAAACCCTCACCGGCGGCTTCGTGTTCGGCGGCGCCGTGGTCTGCCTCGCGGTCTGGCTGGTCACCAGCCCCGCCAGAGCCGTCAAGCCGGCCAAGGCACAAGCCTAGGCTCCGCGTCATCTGCCGGACCCATGGCTCGGCAGATGGGCGCAACTGGGGTAAGATGACCCCCATCGTTTCTCCCGCCCCGGCGGACACCACAGCAGGGCCAGCCTTGAATCACCTCGAACCCGCCAGTCAAAGCAGACAACAGCAGATCTTCACCGTCACCCGCCTCAACAGCGCCGTGCGCATGATCCTGGAGCAGGATCTGGGGCTGGTGTGGCTCACCGGCGAGCTTTCCAACCTGGCGATGCCAAGTTCCGGCCACTGGTACTTCTCCTTGAAGGACATGTCGGCCCAGGTGCGCTGCGCCATGTTCAAGGGCAACAACCGCCGGGTGCCGTTCCGTCCCCAGGATGGCATGCAGGTACTGGTGCAGGCGCGAGTCTCCCTCTATGAACCCCGGGGCGACTACCAGCTCATCATCGAGTCCATGCAGCCCGCCGGGGATGGCATGCTGGCCCTGCGCTTCGAGGAGCTCAAGCGCCGCCTCGGGGCCGAAGGGCTCTTTGACGAAGGGCGCAAGCGCCCCTTGCCCCGGGAACCCCGCGCCGTGGGGCTGGTCACCTCCGCCACCGGCGCCGCCCTGCACGACATGCTGACCGTCTTGCGCCGCCGCGCCCCGGACTTGCCCGTTTTCATCTACCCGACCCAGGTGCAGGGGAGCGCCGCCACCGCCCAGATCGTCTCGGCCATCATGCTTGCCAACCGCCGCGCCGAGGTGGATGTGCTCATCGTCGGACGCGGCGGCGGCTCCCTTGAAGATCTCTGGTGCTTCAACGAAGAGGCGGTGGCACGGGCCATCGCAGGCTCCGCCATCCCCGTGGTGAGCGCCGTAGGACACGAGGTGGACGTCACCATCAGCGACTTTGCCGCCGACCTTCGTGCCCCCACCCCCTCTGCCGCCGCCGAGCTGGTGGCGCCGGACAGGCGCACCCGCGCCCAGCGCCTCGTGCACCTGCGCCAGCGGCTCACCCAGGCCATGAGCCGTCACCAGGTCGCCGCCCGCCATGGCTTCGTCCTGCTGCAGAAGCGGCTCGATCATCAGGATCCCAAGCGACGGCTGGAGCAGCAGTCCCAGCGCCTCGACGAGCTCGACCGCCGCTTGCAGCAGCACCTGCGTGATCGCCTGCACCAGGGGGAGCGGCGCCTCGCGGGCCTCGCCATGCGCCTGCAGGCCAGAAGCCCCGAAAAGCTGCTGGCCATCGGCAAACGTCGTCACCAGCTGGCCGAGGAGCGCCTCCATGCCCTCATCGCAAAACGCCAGGATCTCGCCCGCCACCGCCTCGCCATGCTGGGAGCCCGCCTCGACGGCATCAGCCCGCTGGCCACCCTGGGGCGCGGTTACGCCATCGTGCGCACCCCCTCCGGGGAGGTGATCCGCCGCGCATCCCAGGTCAATGCAGGCCAGACCCTGATCACCACCCTCGCAGAGGGAGCGCTGCGGGTACGGGTGGACGAGGTCGACAACTGCTGACAAAAAGTGGGGGCTTGCACCAGGCCCCCGCCACCTTTCTGTGCTCCGATAGCCCGTTATACCAGGGCATGACCGGCCATCTTGCCCGGGTGGCCGGATGGTTTCTCGCCCCCCTTGATCCCCCCCGGTGGATTGCACCTCAGATACTCGAACAACCCGGCCTGCAAATTCACGTTCCAGAAACGCCCCGCCAGGGTGAGGGCGAGACGCTCGGCCGAGAGCCGTGCCAACCCGTGTCGCTGCCAGGCCTCAAAGAGCGGCATCAGGTGGGAGACCAGCCCCTGTGGCAATTGCGACAACGCCAGCCATCCGGTGTCGAGCCCCCCTCTCAGCAACCCGTCGAGACGGGCATCAGGATTGGGCCTCATCACCATGCCGGGAGCACGCACGCCCTTCGCCTGCGCCTCATGCCAGGGCGCCAGCTCCCGGCCATACATGAGGCCGTGGCCGTGAATGTTGCCCCCCGCCCCTGCGCCGAAGGGCAGGATCTCGGCGCCCCACTTGGCCATCTGGTTGTAGCGGCTCTGCTCGGCATCGATGCGCCGCCAGTGGCTGCAGGAGAGCCGCTCCCAACCCCCCGCCTCCAGTGTCCGGGCCCCGTCGGCATACATGACTGCCCGCTGCTGGCCATCGGCGGCCCAGCCCAGGGTGCCTTTCTCGTCGGCGCGCGCCAGATTGGTGCCCGCCATGGAGATGAGTTGATAGAGATCCACCCCGTGCACCCCGCTCGCCATCACATCCGCAATATCCTGGCGCCACACGGCCTCATCCTGACCCGGCAGACCGAAGATGAGATCCGCCACGATCACCGCCTCGTTGTGGCGGGTCAGCGCCGCCAGCCGGGCCAGCAAGGTCTCCCTGTCATCGAAGCGGGCCGCCTGCTGGCGCACGCGGGTATCAAAACTCTGTACGCCGAACGAGAAACGATTGAAGCCACCCGCCAGGGCCGTCTGCCACTTCTCGTCATCAAAGCCGTTGAGCCGCCCCTCCAGGGTCAGCTCCGCATCCACGGTCAGGGGAAAACGGCGGATGGCGCTGGCCAGGCGGGCGAGATCGCCCGCCTCCATGTCGGTCGGCGTGCCTCCCCCCACATAGACCGCCGAGAAAGGCCGGCTCTGGACGAGCGGCGTCTCGGCTGCCTGGTGCAGCGACCCGCAGAGTGCCTCCATGTAGCGGCTCATGCGCGCCGGATTGGCGCCGTTTTCGAAGAAGTTGCAAAAACTGCAGCGCTTGCGGCAAAACGGGATATGGATATAGAGCGCTCGGGCCTTGGCCTCGCTCTCCTGCTGCCACCAGGCTTGCCAGCCGGCATCGTCCAGCATCAGGGGGGCGGCCCCTCCCCGGCTGGCATGGGCCGACGTCTTGGCGGTGAAGGCGAATTTGAGGGGATCCGGGGTACAAAGCCCCGTCATGGTCGAAGAAAGCTGGAGAGTCGTCACTGGGGTTACCCTGCGTAAATAACACAAATGATAACGAATATCAGTTGCAGGTATTTGTGCTGGATCAAGTCGGGAAGGATTGAGCCTACACTCTGTCCCCATCAGGGCAGCAGCGCGTCAGGCAAGGAAGGCGTGAAACAACAAGGGAAGAGAGCCACTCTCCCACTGGAGAGTGGTGGCACACACGGGATCAGGCGGTTGATTCAAGGCTCCCGACGGGAGCGCCGCGCGGATACCGGCTGACGGGGGTCAGCCATTGCCGATGATGATGGCAACCCGGCGATTTTCCGCTCGTCCGGCAGCGGTCGCGTTGTCGGCGATGGGCGCCTCTTCTCCGCGGCCGCGGATATCCAGGTTCCCCTGGGGCATACCCACCGACACCAGGACATCGGCCACCGACCGTGCCCGCTTGAGGGAGAGTTGCTGGTTGTAGGCCTCATCACCGTTGGAGTCGGTATGACCGTCCACCCGGGCCCGGTTCAGTCCTACCTCAATCAGGGCCTTGCCGAGTTTCTCCACCACCTGGCGGGTCTCGGGGTTGAGGGCCCCCACATTGTTGGCGAACAGCACCTTGTTGGAGATATCCAGGGTCCATCCCTCGTCGGTCAGGTGAAAGCCCTGCTCCTTCAAGGCGGCGATCTGCTCCGCCGTGAGCCCCTGGGGAGGGCTCTGGCACGCCGCCAGCACACTCAGCAACAGTGCCACCAGGCCCGCTTTGATCGGGTTCAACATGCGCATTCTTATCATCCTTTCACTATTTCCGGTTCAACTTCACGTGCTCGTTTTTCGTGTTTCTCTCTCCTCCCTGCGTTGTCGTTTGGCTTGATACATGGCGTCGTCTGCCCATTGCAGCAGGGCATCCGCCGTCCTCCCCTGCTCGGGATAGCGAGCAGAGCCGATGCTGATCCCCACCCCGAGATGGCGACCGTCACTCAATACCACGGGGGTGTTCATGGCCTGCTGCACTCGCCCTATTACCTCGCGTACCTCGTCCTCCCCCTGGATCGGGGTCAGGAGGATGACGAACTCATCTCCCCCCAGCCGGCAGACCAGATCCAGGGGTCTGAGCTGATGCTGCACCCGCCGCGCCACTGCGATCAGCACTTCGTCGCCGATGCCGTGGCCCAGGTTGTCATTGATCTGCTTGAAACGATCGCAATCCAGATAGAGCAGGGCAAAACCTTCATGCCCTTTGTTGCCTGCCAGAATGGCCTGCCCCATGCGAGCCTCGAACAGAGCGCGGTTGGGCAGACCGGTCAGGGGATCATGGGTTGCCTGATGCAGCAGGCTGGCGTTCTCCCGCTTCTGGTGGGCCTGCCAGGCTTCCAGCTCGTCGAGCAGCGAATTGAAATCCTCCCCCAGCTCGTGCAGCTCGGCTATATTGGCCGCCGGCACCCGCTCCTTGAGGGCCCGCTGGCGGCTGACGTTGTAAGCCACCTCGGTCAGGGCCTTGAGGGGGGCCGTGATGGAGCGCTGCATCCGGCGCGCCACATGGAGTGCCCCGAGAATACTGATGAGCAGGCACACCAGGGTAGCCAGCAGGGTCTGCAACAGAAATCGCAGCAGGTACTGGCCGTGACCGACCAGATGCACCCTGGCTATCTCCTTGTGCTCGCGCACCATGGGGAGCGCCACGGGCCCCGGCAGGATCAGGCGGGCCAGGTGCTGCTCCAGGGTGGTCCAGGGGGTAGTGATGTCCCGGCGCCAGCTCGCCAGTACCTGGCCGTCCGGCAGCACTATGCTGGCGCTGGCTATGTCTTCCCGGGAGGTGATGGTCTCCAGGGCATCCAGTGCCGCCTCCTTGTCATGGAAGACCACGGCCGCCTCAGTGGTGTAGCTGATGGCCCGCGCCACCAGCTTGAGGTTGTGATCCGCATAAAGGCGCAGCGCCAGCAGCGCCGTGACGGTCAGAAACAGCCCGGCCATGCAGACGGCAGTCAGGGAGATCATCATGTGGGTGCGCCCCAGACTCTGTCGCAGGGTAAGCCTGGGAGTGGCGTGATGGACCGTCATCGCACCTCCTCATCGGCTCGCGCCAGCTTGAGCACGGCCGGGTGTGCTCGCACGCCGCTGCGGGCCAGCGCATCCAGATTGACCCGAAAACGCACCCTCTCCTCCCCGGCCTGTAGACAGAAGACCGCATCGGCGATGCACTCGCGGCTCTGCTCGCTGATGCTGAGGATGGCGTGACCGCGCAGGCGCTCGAACAGGGAGAGGCGCTGCGCCGGTGCCAGCACCCCCAGATAGATGACATCGCAGCGCTGGATCAGCGACTCGTCGTCCATGTCGTAGTGATGGACCTCCACCGGTCGGCCATTGGCCTGCCGTTCGATGGTCAGAAGGGATGACGCATATTCCGTCGGCGCCGTGATGCAGAGCCGAAGTCTGGCGGGCTCGCTGGGCCAGCGGGTGTAACTGAGGATATCGAGCACGGTCTGGCGCACCATTTCGCTGCGCGCCTCGGCGGAGGTTGCCGCCATGGTCTGGTTTGCCAGCATCAGCATGCAGCACAGTGGCGCCAGCCACATCAGTAACCGGAGGTAACAAAACATCTGCATGGTGCCCGCGAGAGTGTCCAGGTCGGCGCCGGGGTCACCCGACGCCCATGATGAGAGTGCCTGCATGACACCGCACCGAGCTTACCAGCCGGGTGGCCAGCCCCCAGAGGCAAGTGGCACGGTTGCGTCACCGGATGTCGCAGCCGTGCCTGCAAGGCGCTCAATGCCCCTGGCAGACACCGTCCATCGACACTACTTCTTGCCAATCCCATATTCGCGCAGCTTGTTGGCGATGGCGGTATGGGAGACACCGAGCCGCTTGGCCAGTTGGCGGGTGGAGGGGAACGCCGGGTAGAGCCGCTCCAGCAGGCGGCTCTCGAAACGCTTCACCGCCTCGTCGAGCCCCCCTTCGAACCACTCGTCGATGAGCGGCATGGCATCGGCCGCCACCGGCAAGTCCACGTGCTCGGGTCCAATCTCGTCCCCTTCCAGCAGGGTCATGGCCCTATAGAGGCAGTTGCGCAGCTGGCGCACGTTGCCGGGCCAGCGGTAGGCGGTGAGGTACTCGGCCATGTTGCGGGTAAAGCGCGGGCGCGGACGCTGCAGTTCGCTGGCAAAGCGCGACACGAACTGCTGGGCCAGGGCCATGATGTCCGCCTTGCGCTCGCGCAGCGGCGGCAGATTGAGGCTAAGCACATTGAGGCGGTAGTAGAGATCTTCACGAAACTTCCCTTCATGGACCAGATCCAGCAACTGCTTCTGGGTGGTGCAGATGAAGCGCACGTTGACCCTCACCTCCTGCTCGTCACCGACCCGGCGAAACACGCCGTCTTGCAGCACCCGCAGGAACTTGGTCTGCAGATGGGGGGACATGTCGCCGATCTCGTCCAGCATCAGGGTGCCGCCGCTGGCCAGCTCCAGCACCCCGCGCTTGCCCTCGGTGTTGTTGCCAAAGGCGCCGGGGGCATAGCCGAACAGCTCGCTCTCGGCCACGTTGTCCGGCATGGCCGCACAGTTGAGCGCCATGAAGGGGTGGCTGGAGCGCAGGCTGGCGCCGTGGCAGGCCCGGGCCAGCAACTCCTTGCCAGTGCCGGTCTCCCCCACGATGAGCAAGGGGGCGTCCTGCATCGCGAGCTTGGCTGCCTGGGCCAGCACCTCTTTCATCTTCTGGCTCTCGGCCTGGAGGTGCTCAAAGCCCCCCACTTCCACCGCGTGCAGGGCACTGAAGTGCATGCCGACCCGGCGGGCGGATTTGAGCACCACCACGGCGCCGGCCAGAGCCTGCTTGCCCTTCTCTTCGGCCACGAACAGCGGCATCAGATCGCCCAGGTACTCTTCGCCACCGAGGCTCAGCTTGCAGGTCTGGGGCTTGATCTCCCCCGACTCCAGCCAGCGGCCAAACGAGAAGCCTTTGACCAGGGAGGCGATCGCCACGCCGCGCACCTCGTCCGGTGGCAACGCCAGGGTGGTGAGGGCGGCCTGGTTGGCCTGGGTCACCCGCCCCTTGCTGTCGAGGGAGAAGACCAGGTCCGGCAGGGCCTTGAGCAGGGCCTCTATCTCGTGGTGTTCCCGCTCGGAGGGCATGTAGGGGATCGTCTTGACGTCATAGACGCCGGGAATGCGGCGAATTTCCGGCATCAGATGCTGAAAGTCACGGAACTCCAGCTCGGGGAAATTGAGATAGATGATGCCTGAGGTATCGATTTCGATGCCGCGCAGATCGATGTTGTGCTCCACCAGTCGGTCGAGCAATTCCCGGGTCAGGCCCAGACGGTCTTCACAGCTGACTTCAAGACGCATTCGGCACACACTTCCTAGCTAACATTCTGAATAACGGGATAATACAGACTCGATCCCGCCAGTGCGAGCGCTCCCCCACAAAAATGCGGGCCTGCCCCGCTTTCACCGGGCAGGCCCTGTCTGCGCTGGCGCCAGACGGCGGTTACTTCATCAGACCGTCGGTGCGGGCTGCCATGATGAAGTCGTTGCGATGCAAGCCGCCTATCTTGTGGGTCCACCAGCTCACGGTCACCTTGCCCCATTCAAGCAAGATCGCCGGATGATGGAACTCCGCCTCCGCCAGTTCTCCGAGGCGGTTGGTGAACGCCAGCCCCTCCTTGAAGTTGCGAAACACAAATTCACGACGCAGTTGCAGCTCGCCGTTGACCACCAGGGGCTGCCAGTCGGGGATGAGGAGCATCAGCTCCCCCAGCTCCTGATCGCTCACCCTGGGGGCATCGGCGCGGCACGCCTCGCATCGTTGACTCGCCAGTTCAGTCATTCGGGACTCCTTTCATGAAACATCGTGGGAATGAATACGGGTCAGCTCGCCTGCTTGCCGGCAACGGGGGCAAAGCGGGGTGGACGCAGGCCAAGACGACGGGCCTCGGCCACGGCCGCCATGATCCCCTGCCCCTCCAGACCATAGAGGGTATCGAGACGAGGCAGCACGAAATAGGTCGGCTGCATGATGTCGATGCGATAGGGGGTACGCAGGATCTCCAGCAGATCGAAGGGTTGCAGCTCGGGCTTGCCCGAGAGGGCATAAGCGGTCTCGCCGATGGAGGAGAGAATGCCGCCGCCGTAGATGCGCAGCCCCTCCTCCCCCTGCAGGAGACCGAACTCCACCGTGAACCAGTAGAGCCGCGCCAGATAGACCCGCTCCTCCTTGCTGGCATGGCGTCCGAGCCGACCATACAGGTGGGTGAAGTGGGCAAAGGCCGGGTTGGTCAGCATGGCGCAGTGGCCGAAGATCTCGTGGAAGATGTCGGGCTCTTGCAGGTAGTCGAGCTCATCCCGGCGGCGAATGAAGGTGGCGACGGGAAAACGGCGATCAGCGAGCAGCGCGAAGAAGTGATCAAAGGAGATGAGTGCCGGCACCGCCGCCACCGACCAGCCGGTGGCGGGCATCAGGGCGGCGTTGATCTCGCCTAGCTGGGGGATGCGGTCCAGAGGCAGGTCGAGGCGTGCCAACCCGGCCTGGTATTCGTCGCAGGCCTTGCCATCGAGCGCCGCAAGCTGGCGTGCAATCAGGATCCGCCAGGTGCCGTGCTCCTCGTCCGTGTAGTGGATCCGGCCCTGCCCATCCGGTTGGCGGGCCGTGTAGAGACTTGCCATGAGTGCTCCCATCCTTCGGGTGCCAGCCGCCATCCGGGCGGTCACTGGCCGTTGAGTCATGGGATCACTGTAACGGTTTGCCCCTCAAAAAAGCAGCCGACCCCGGGGTCGGCTGCTTGTGACAATTGTAAATAATTTGTGACATCCATGTCGGGTGCCAGCCACCTCACGACTTGTTGAGATAACCCACCAACTGGCCGATCAGCCGCTTGCGCAGCTCGCCCAGTTTCGGCTTCTCGTCGGCACACCAGGGGAGCGGACGACAGGCTTCCATGGTACGCATCCCGAGGCGCGCGGTGAGCAACCCGGCCCCGACCCCTTGGGCAGCGCGGGCGGAGAGCTTGGCGGTCAGCTCGGCCCCCAGCAGATCCATTCCCACCTCGGTCACCAGCTCGGTGGCCCCCGCATAGAGCATGTTGCGAAACACCTTACGAATGAGGCGGATGCGGCTCCAGTAGCCGAGCTCGATGGCGTAGACATCGGCGATGTCCTCGATCATCCGCAGGTTGCGCCAGAGCATCAGCATCATGTCGACGGTGGCGAGCGGGCTCAGGGCCACCAGCACGGCGGCCTCCCCCGACCATTTGGCGACGCGGGCCTGGGCCAGCTTGTCCCGCTCGGTGAGCACCAGCTGGCTGTAGAGGGTCAGCACTTCCCGATCGTTGTGGCTCTCGTCAAGCTGGGATAGCCAGGTGCGATACTCTTCCCGCCCCTTGTCACCGCTCTTCTCGGCCAGGGCCTCGCAGAAGGCCTGCCCCTGACCCCCCCCCTGATGGGCCAGCAGATCCTCGGCTCTTGAGCGCACATCCTGGCGCCGCTTCAAGGTGCGCAGCCGCAGCCATTCGCTCCCCGCCACCCCGGCGGTCCCCACCGCCACCAGGCCGGAGGCAAGCAACCAGGCGCCGCCCCAGAAGGGGGAGGCGGCAAACTGATCCACCAGAAAAGCGCCAAACTGGCCAAGGGACAGCAGCCCCACCCCACCCAGCCCCCAGGCCAGCAGACGATGACGGCGCCGAGGCCTGACGGTAAGCGCGGGTTCCACCTCGGTGAGCTCGTCCAGCGCGTCCAGAGGCTCGAAGCTCTCCTCTTCCAGCCGCCGGGCCGGGGCCGGTGGCTGCACTTCGCTTGCCACCGAGGGCGCGGGCTCCAGCGTCACCTTGCCTTGCAGGGGAGCGGCGTCATCGGTGCGCCATCTTGTCTGATCGTTCATCGCATTCTCTCCTGTGGGCGCCCCTCGAGCACAGCGGGTCACCCACCCGTTATTCGAGGTGATCCCCGAGCAGGAACTCCAGCGCCGCATCGAGCCGGATATGGGGGAGCGCCTGATGGGCGCTCATAGGCAGCGGGCGAAAGGCCTGAAAATCAAACCCTTGAGTTTTCCACCACTGCGCAGGCGGGATCTGGGCAGGCACCTCCCCCGGGAAGAGCAGCAAGGGCTCGCCCGAGAGGGTAGTGCCACGAATGGCGGGAAATTCCCGTCCGTTTGCCACCCCCTTGCCCACCTCAGTGGCCTTGATGGCGGCGAGCGCCAGGCATTCTGTCTCTATCCCCTCGAAGCGGGCCTGACCCCGGCCACGGCTCACCAGGTGCTGCAGGAGCGACACCAGAGGCCCGTGCTGCTCCGGCGTGACGTGATCGGCCTTGCTCGCCACAAACAGCAGCTTGTCGATGCGCGGGGAGAAGAGGCGGCGCCACCAGTTGCTCTTGCCGTAGGCGAAGCTTTCCATGATGCGGGCGATGGCCTGCTGCATGTCACCAAAGCTCGCGGCACCGGCATTGAGGGGCGCCAGGCAGTCCACCAGCACGATCTGGCGATCAAAGCCTGCAAAGTGCTGCTCATAGAAGCCCTGTACCAGATGCTGCTTGTACTGCTCGAAGCGCTGCTTGAAGGTGGCGTAGAGGGTGCCGTCTTCGGGGGAGTGTGTGGGCATCTCCCACACCCAGGGCACGAATTGCAGCAGCGGCGCACCGGCATACTCGCCGGGCAACACGAAACGCCCGGGCTGGATGAGGTGAAGCCCGAGCCCCTGCTTGCAGGCGTGCAGATAATCGGTGTAGCGGGCGGCCAGTTCGCTGGCGGCGCGCTCCTCGAAGGCTTGATCCGCCTGCCAGTGCGGCGTCAACCAGCCTGCCGCCAGGGCTTGCAGCTCGGGGCGGCACAGTTGCTCCCGCACCTGCTCGCTCCACTGCTCGTAGTTCAGATCCAGCAGCGGCAAATCCAGCAGCCACTCCCCGGGATAATCCACCAGATCCACATAGAGGGTGGAGATCTCCCCCAGGTGCCGACGCAGCGGATGGCGGGTGCGATAACGGATCTCGAGGCGTACCTCGGCCACCCCCCGGGTCGGCGCGGGCCAGGCGGGCGGATCGCCAAACAGGGCATCGAGGCCCCGTTCATAGGGAAAGGTGGGAATGTGGACGTTTTGCTGGGGCACCCGGCGAGCACCGAGGATGCGTCCCTGGCGCTGGGCGTCCCAGAGCGGCAGACGACCATCGATGGCCGCGTGCTCCAGTTGATTGACCAGCGCCGTGATAAACGCGGTCTTGCCACTGCGAGAGAGGCCGGTGACCGCCAGCCGGATGTGGCGATCCCGGGCCCGGTTCACCGCGTCAACGGCCTTGTGCTGGAGCACCGACCAGGAGTGTTCGAGTTTGTTGCGTATCAAGGCGGGTCTTCTTCTCCTTGTGATCACATCAGAGAGACGGCCGCGAGGCAGTATCCTCGCGGCCCGGCACGATTAGAGCTTGCTGAACTCCCGTTGCAGGGTGAACTCCTTGGAGGTCACCAGCTTCTCGATGCGCTGCACCCTGGGCTCCAGTGCATCCAGCTCCTGGCCGATGCGGGCAAGGGCCTGATGAGGTGTGACGCCTGCCTGCCAGCTGCGCGCCTTCATCCGCACCTCGGCGAACTCGACATCTTCCTGGGAGTAGAGGGTGACCGGCTTCTTGTCGAGCAAGAACCAGGCGGCAATATAGGCGGTGAAGGTGATGAAACCGGCGAAGATGAGACCACTGATGGCCAGCAGCCGCACGATCCAGGTCTCCACCCCGAAGTACTCTGCCAGACCGGCACAGACCCCGGCAATCTTGCCCCGCTGGGGATCCCGGTACAGGTTGCGCCCTTCACGACTGACACTGTTCATACCTTGTTCCTCCAACCGGGGACTTCCGCATCCAGAATCGACGCCAATACGGTTCCGGTCCGCTCCGGCTTTTTGCCACGGTCATGACACCTCTCATTGAAAACCGTCATACCTTGTTTCTCCAACCAGGAACCTCGGCATCCAGAATCGACTCCAGGGCGCCGACCCGTTCCTGCATCTTCTCGGCACGCACCAGCAAACCCTGCAGCTGTTCACGCTCACCATCGGCAAGACCGGCGCCAATGCGTCCCTTGGCGCGGTAGTGCAGCACCAGCCAGATGGGGGCCACCACCACCATGAAGACCACCATGGGAACCATCAATACACCCAGCAGATCTTCCATCTGTTACTCTCCCTGTTTCGGTGCCGGATTGTGCTGGCCCAGCTTCTGGCGCATGGCTTCCAGCTCGCGGCTGATCTGGTCGTCCGCTTCCAGCTCGGCAAACTGCTGGGCGAGCGCCTTGTCGGACTGCCCCAGATCGGCGCGGGCTTCCATCTCGTCGATGCGGCGTTCCATGCGCTCGAACTTGCTCACCACGGCCTGGCTGTCGCCACGGGCCACCTGGCTTTGCACATTGAGACGGCTGCTGGCGGCTTCGCTGCGAATGGCCATCGCCTTCTGGCGGGCACGGGCGTCTTCCAGCTTGGCTTCCAGCTGGCGGATCTCCTCCCCCAGCTTCTCGATGCCGCTGTCCACCGCCTGCTGTTCCCGAGACAGGGCGTCGGCAAGCTCCGCCTGCTTGCTCTTCTCGATGAGGGCGGCCCGGGCCAGATCTTCGCGCCCTTTGGTCAGGGCCAGCTCGGCCTTGCCCTGCCACTCGGCGACCCGCTCCTGATGGCGGCTCACCTGACGGCCGATCTCTTTTTGATTCGCGAGGAAGCGGGCCAGATTGGAGCGCTCCTTCACCAGTTCATCTTCCATCTCCTGGATGATCAGACGCACCATCTTCTGGGGATCTTCCGCCTTGTCGAGCAGGGCCGTCAGATTGGAATTGATGATGTCGGCCAGGCGAGAAAAAATGCTCATGATTGTACTCCTGTGATAGGCATCGGGTTGTGTCTCCATTGACAATGGCAACTTGTGTGCCAATCTGGAACAATATTTAACTTGTTGATTTATATGGGCACTCAGAATGCAGTTCAAGTCCCGGGGAAACAAGTGATGATTAAAATAACCAACTTTTGGTAAGATTAACCAGATTTTTCAACTCACAGGGGCAGGGATGACCACGGCCACGGAAAGTCTGTTGGGTGAATCCAACGCATTTCTAGAAATCATCGAGCAGGCATCGCGCCTCGCGCCGCTGCGCAAGCCCGTACTCATCATCGGCGAGCGGGGGACCGGCAAGGAGCTCATCGCCCACCGCCTACATTATCTCTCGGATCGCTGGGATCAAAGCTTTGTCACCATCAACTGTGCCACCTTGAGCGAGAGCCTGCTGGAGACCGAGCTGTTCGGCCACGAGGCGGGCTCTTTCACTGGCGCCGCCAAGCGTCATCAGGGGCGCTTCGAGCGGGCCGACGGCGGCACCCTGTTCCTCGACGAGCTGGCCACCACCAGCGCCCGGGTGCAGGAAAAACTGCTGCGGGTCATCGAGTACGGGGAGTTCGAACGCGTGGGCGGTGCCAAGCCCCTCAAGGTGGATGTGCGGCTGGTGTGCGCCACCAACGAGGATCTGCCTGCACTGGCAGAGAAAGGACGGTTTCGTCACGACCTGCTGGACCGGCTCGCCTTCGACGTCATCACCCTGCCCCCCCTGCGGGAGCGGCGCGAGGACATCCTGATGCTGGCGGAGCACTTCGCCCACGGCATGACCCGGGAGCTGGGGTATCCGCTCTTTGCCGGCTTCTCGCGCAAGGCGACCCAGCTGCTGCAAGATTATCCCTGGCCGGGCAACGTGCGGGAGCTCAAGAACGTGGTGGAGCGCAGCCTCTATCGCCAGGGCAACCCCCAGCTGCCGCTGGCGGAGCTGGTGCTCAATCCCTTTGACTCCCCCTGGCGCCCCCGTGCCCGAGGTGACGCCGCCCCTTCCACGGACGCGCCGACCTCGGCAGAAACGGTCCCGACCCTGACCCTGCCGCTGGATCTCAAAGGGGCGGTGGCGGAGTACGAGATTAATTTACTCAAGCAAGCGATGCAGCAATCCCAGTATAATCAGCGCAAAGCAGCCCAGTTGCTGGCCCTGAGCTATCACCAGTTCCGGGGGATGCTGCGCAAATATCAATTGCTGGACGGGGATGACAACAGTGGCAACCAGGAGGCGGGCTGATGCCTGGCACCGGGTCTGTGCGCGCGGATAACGCGGCGCACGTCACCCCCGACGGGAGCGCCTGCCCGGTCGCCCCCCGCAACGCGCCCGCCCCCTGGTGGGCAACTTTGTCTGAAAACATGGTTCCAACATGAGAATGCTCACCCCCCTGCTGCTTGGTCTCCTGGTCCTGGTCAGCGGCTGTCAGAAACGCGATGAAGCCTCCAAAACCGGGCTCATCTATTGTGCCGAAGGGGCACCCCGAACCTTCAACCCGCAGCTTGCCAATTCGGATGCGACCCTGGATGCCAGTGCCCGTCCCATCTACGATCGCCTGCTCGAGGTCAATGCCAACACCCTCGGCATCGAAGGGGGGCTCGCCACCCGCTGGCAAAGCAGCGAGGACGGCCTCTCCTATACCCTGACCCTGCGCAAGGGAGTGACCTTCCACCGTACCCCCTGGTTCAGCCCGACCCGTCACTTCAATGCCGACGACGTCCTGTTCACCTGGCAGCGTCTGCTGGACGAACACCACCCCTTCCACGCCGTCTCCGGCGGCGAGTACCCCTATTTTTACAGCCTGGGGCTCGGCAACCTCATCAAGCGGGTCTACAAGAAGGGGCCCTATGAGGTGGTGTTCGAGCTGAACCGCCCCGATGCCTCCTTCCTCGCCACCCTGGCCAGCGACTACGCCATCGTGCTCTCCGCCGAGTACGGGGAGCAGATGCTAAAGGCCGGCACCCCGGCGCTGCTGGACAGCCGCCCCATCGGCACCGGCCCCTTCAGCTTCAAGGAGTATCGCCACAACGAGTTCGTGCGCTACCTGCGCCACCCCGGCTACTGGGGCGGCGAGGCCAGAATGGAGCAGCTCATCTACGACATCACCCCCAAATCCTCCAAGCGCCTGGCCAAGCTGCTGACCGGCGAGTGCGACGTGATGAGCACCCCCTCTGCCAGCCAGCTGTCGGTGATAGACAAAGACTCCCACCTGGATCTGTCGGTGCAGTCGGGGATGAACGTCGCCTTCCTCGCCCTCAATACCCGCAAGGCCCCTTTCAACAAGGTGCAGGTGCGCCAGGCCCTCGCCAGCGCCATCAATGTGCAGAATCTGCTGCAGGCTGTCTATTTCGAGACCGGCCAGAGCGCCGCCAGCCTGCTGCCGCCCCTCTCCTGGGGTTACAACCCCTCCCTGCCCCAGCGCAAGCCGGATCTCAAGCTCGCTCGCCAGTTGCTCAAGGACGCGGGCTACCCCAACGGCTTCGAGATGCAGGTGCTGGTGCAACCCGGCGCCCGTCCCTACAACCCGGACGGCCTCAAGACGGCGCAACTGATGCGCAGCGATTTCGCCAAGATTGGGGTGAGCCTCAAGATAGTGCAGCAGGCCTGGCCGGTCATCGAAACCCGGCTCGCCCATGGACAATATGACAGCCTGCTCTCGGGCTGGATCGCCGACAACGCGGATCCGGACAACTTCTTCCGCCAGTTGCTGAGCTGCGCCGCCGTCGAGCGGGGCAACAACTACAGCCGCTGGTGCAGCCCGGCGTTTGATCAGCTGCTGGACGATGCGGTGACCACCCCGCAGCTCGCCTTCCGCCTGCGCAACTATTACTATGCCCAGTCGCTGCTCAACGAACAGTTGCCACTCATCCCGCTGGCCCATGCCCTGCGCACCCAGGTGAGCCGCAGCGACATTCAGGGGCTGACCCTGATGCCCTTTGGCGGCACCACCTTCAACCAGGCCCATCGGGAGTGAACATGGCGGATATCCATCCCATCGGTGGCATCTGGCCCCCCTTCCCATCGACGCACCCCGGCGCGGAGGCATAAGCATGTTTTTTTATATTCTCCGCCGCATCACCCTGCTGGTGATCACCCTGCTGGTGTTGACCATGGGGGCCTACCTGCTGGAGTTTCGCCTCGTCGGCCAGGTGCTGGACTTCTGGCACGGCTACCCGAACTTCCTGCAACGCATCGCCGTCGGTGATTTCGGCCTCTCCAGCGTCTCCGGCCAGCCGGTGCTGGGCGAAATTCGTCACTACTTCCCGGCGACCCTGACCCTGTGTCTCGCGGCCTTTGCCATCTCGCTGCTGGTGGGGATCCCGTTTGGGACCCTGGCGGCCCTCTATCAGGGGCGCAGCCCGGACCTCTCCATCATGGCCGCCGGCCTCGTCGGCTATGCCATCCCGGTCTTCTGGCTGGGGCTGCTGATGGTGATGTTCTTCTCCCTGGATCTTGGCTGGCTCCCCTCCTCCGGCCAGATCAGCCTGCTCTACGACGTGCCCTCCATCACCGGGATCGCCATCGTCGATGTGCTGATGAGCCAGGAGCCCTGGCGGGAAGCGGCCCTGCACGACGCCCTGCGCCATCTGGTACTGCCTTCCCTGGTGCTGGCCGTGGTGCCCACCACCGAGGTGATCCGCCACGTGCGCAGCTCCCTCATCGACGTGATGAAACAGAACTACATCAAGGCCGCCGCCAGCCGCGGACTCTCCCGCCGCCAGATCGTCTGGCGTCACGGGCTCAAAAACGCCCTGCCCCCGGTGTTGCCGCTGCTGGGGCTGCAACTTGGCAGTGTGCTCACCTCCGCCATGATCACCGAGGTGGTGTTCGACTGGCCCGGCATCGGCCGCTGGCTGGTGAGCAGCATCGCGCTGCAGGACTATGCCGCCATCCGCGGCGCCTTCCTGGTGGTGGCGAGCTTCGTCATCTTCATCAGCGTCAGCACCGATCTGCTGACCACCATCATGTATCCGGCACGGCGTAAAGAACTCTATGCAAGACAAGATTGATTGCGGTCTGTGGATGAGCCACGGCGGCCCATGGGCCACCGGCGCACAGGCGTGCCCATCCCCTTGCGACCAGCACGGGAGCCTGCATCATGCACGATAAATCGAACATCTATCCGGAGCTCAAGATCCTCTCCCCCCTGGAGCAGACCTGGGCCTCCTACCGACGCAACCCGCTGGCCATGGCGGGGCTCTGGTGCTTCGGGCTGCTGCTGCTGGTGACCCTCATCGGTCCCCTGGTGATCCCCTACGGCATCGACGATCAGCACAGCAACCACCTGCTGCTCGCCCCCTCCTGGGCCAACAGTGGCAACATCGATTACTTCCTGGGAACCGACGATCTGGGGCGCGACATCCTCTCCCGTCTGGTGGCCGGGGCCAGGCTCACCTTCGGCAACGCCCTGCTGGTGGTGCTCATCGCCCTGGTCATCGGCTCGGCCATCGGCATCCTCGGCGGCATGAGCAAGGGGGTGAAGTCGAGCGTGCTCCATCACCTGCTCGATACCCTGCTCTCCATCCCGTCCCTGCTGCTGGCCATCATCGTCGTGGCCATCCTGGGGCCGGGTCTGTTCAACACCCTGATCGCCATCACGCTCGCGTTGATACCGCCTTTCATCCGGGCCACCTACAACGCGGTCCACGCCGAGATGCAGAAGGAGTACATCATCGCCAGCCGCCTCGACGGCTCTCCGCCCCAGCGGATCATGCGTCTGGCCATCTTGCCGAACATCGTCGAGACCCTGGTGACCCAGACCACACGCACCCTCTCCGCCGCCATCCTGGACATCTCGGCGGTGGGCTTCCTCGGTCTCGGGGCCCAGTCTCCCCAGCCGGAGTGGGGTGCCATGCTGGCCGATTCGAGCGATCTTATCTATCTGGCCCCCTGGACGGTGACCCTGCCCGGGATGGCCATTCTGTTCAGCGTGCTGGTGACCAACCTGGTGGGCGAAGGCATTCGCGAAGCACTCAAAGAGGGGAACGACTGATGTTGCCAGTCTTGTTATCTATCCCCGCCCCCGGACGCCCTGAGCGACCCGGCTGCGCCCTGAACGGGAGACATTGCTGATGCCCCTGCTCGACATACGCAACCTCACCATCGAAATCGACACCCCCCAGGGCAAGGTCAAGGCGGTGGACAGAGTCAGCCTGACCCTGAACGAGGGGGAGATCCGCGGGCTGGTGGGGGAATCCGGCTCGGGCAAGAGCCTGGTGGCCAAGGTGATCGTTGGCATCCAGAAGGACAACTGGACGGTGCGCGCCGACCGGATGCGCTTCAACGACATGGACCTGCTGACCATGGCGCCCAAGGAGCGGCGCCGCATCATGGGGCGGGAGATAGCGATGATCTTCCAGGACCCCATCAGCTGCCTCGACCCCTCGGAGGAGATAGGCACCCAGCTCGAAGAGGCCATCCCCACCAGCGCCTTCACCGGCAAGTTCTGGCAGCGCTTCCAGTGGCGCAAGAAGCGGGCCATCGCCCTGCTGCACCGGGTCGGGGTCAAGGATCACCGCAAGGTGATGCGGGCCTATCCCCACGAGCTGTCAGACGGCATGTGCCAGAAGGTGATGATCGCCATGGCCATCGCCAACCAGCCGCGCCTGCTGGTGGCGGACGAGCCCACCAGCGCCATGGAGTCCACTACCCACTCCCAGATCCTGCGGTTGCTGGACAAGATGAACAAGCTGGGCAATACCACCATCCTCATCATCAGCAACGACATCGCCGCCATCGCGAACCTGACCGACACCCTCAACATCATGTATTGCGGCCAGATGGTGGAAGTGGGGACCCGGGACCAGATCCTGGAATCCCCTCACCACCCCTATACGGATGCCCTGCTCAAATCCATCCCGGACTTTGACAAACTGGTGCGCCACAAGTCCCGGCTCGAGACCCTGCCCGGGGTGATACCGCCGCTGCAGCATCTGCCCATCGGCTGCCGCCTCGGCCCACGCTGCCCCTACGCCCAGAAGCAGTGCGTGCAGACGCCGCTGATGAGCAAGGTCAAGGGGCATCAGTTCAGTTGCCACTTCCCCCTCAACATGGAAGAACCGAAGAAATGAACCGGCACCAGACCCTGATCCGGGGCACCTGCCCGCCCCGTCAGCCCCTCTATCCGGCGAGCACACCCAAGGAGACCACGTCGTGACCGAACCTTCCCTGTTGCAGGTCAGGGGCCTGTGCAAGACCTACCAGAACCGCACCGGCCTGTTCAGGCGCCGCGCGGTGGAGGCGATAAAGCCCCTCTCGTTCGATCTCGAGGTGGGCCAGACCCTGGCCATCGTCGGGGAGGCGGGCTCGGGCAAGAGCACTCTGGCCCGCATTCTGGCGGGCATGATTGAACCGAGCGGCGGGGAGATCGCCATCGAGGGGCAACCCATGGTCCACGGCGATTACCAGACACGCTGCAAGCTGCTGCGGATGATCTTCCAGGACCCCAACACCTCCCTTAACCGAAAAATCCGGGTCGGCCAGATCCTGGAGACCCCCCTTCGCCTCAACACGGCCCTGAGCGAGGAGGAGCGCCGGGAGAAGGTGATCCAGACCCTGCGCATGGTGGGCATGCTGCCCGACCACGCCCTCTTCTATCCCCAGATGCTCTCCGCCGGCCAGCAGCAGCGGGTGGGGCTGGCACGGGCGCTCATCCTCAATCCCAAGATAGTAGTGGCGGACGAGGCGCTCTCGACCCTGGATATCTCGGTACGCTCCCAGATCATCAACCTGCTGCTGGAGATGCAGGAGACCATGGGGCTGAGCTATGTGCTGGTGGCCAACGATCTGGGGATCGTGAGCCACATCAGCGATGAGGTGCTGGTGATGCACGAAGGGCGTGTGGTGGAGCGCGGCAAGACCTTGCGGGTCTTCGCCGACCCCCAGCACGACGTCACCCGCCGCCTCATTCAGAACTACAACAACGAATACCGCCGCTGATCCCGCGGCGCGTTTTCCCTTGCGCCAGACATAAAAAAACCCGGCCTGATGTCTCATCAGTCGCCGGGGGATTGCGCTCAAAAAGTGATTGCGTCGCTCGTAGTAGGAACAGGGGAATGGTAGGCAGCCCCCGTCACCTCAACAACTGTCAGATCTGACAGGCAGTCCGCTATGGAACCGGAATTGCGGATCCGGCGAACAGATGAGCTCGGCCTCCAGGCGACCGAAGAAGGACACCCGCTCGCTGATGTCTTCGTCTGCGAACGTCTGTGCCAGGGCCAGGTAGTCCTGATAGTGACGCGCCTCCGAGCGCAGCAGGGAGACATAGAAGCGGCCAAGCTCCTCGTCCAGATGAGGGGCCAACCTGGCAAAACGCTCGCAGGATCGCGCTTCGATATAGGCACCGATGATCATCTTGTCCACCACGGCCGCCGGCTCGTAGGTGCGCACATGGGTCAGCAGGCTGCGGGCATAGCGGGAGGCGGTGACGGGACCATAGGGGATGCCCCGTGCGGCCATGATCTCCAGCACCTGCTCGAAGTGGTGCAGCTCCTCCTGGATGAGGCGCACCATGGGGAACAGCAGGGGATTGCGCTCCAGCTCGGCAAACACGCTCCTGTCTGATTCGCCCATGGTGCGCTTGCCGAGGATCTCCGCCTTCTCCGGCAAGGCATCGAGCTTCCGGTAGAAAGTCAGTTTGGGCAGCAGGTGACGCTTCTCCTTGGGCAGGCAGTAGCGGCGCACCAGGCTGTGGGCGGTGAGTGCCGCCTTGTTCTCGCAGTTGGCGTGATCGATAAGCAGGGTCGGCAACTGGGCGGGATCCCGCGCCATTTCCACCCACTCATCCGGGGTCTCGCAATGCAGGAACTGGCGAACGGGGGCTAACAGGTCATCCATCTGAACTCTCATCTGTTGATACGACACGCGGCGCCTGGCGCCGGGGGGCCTATGCTAACGGATCCCGCCCGGCCTGCCCACCGCCATCATGGCTCAGCCCGTCAGACGCCTGAGGGAGTCGCGGCGGATCAGGGTGCCGCTGAAGGCGGGCAGTGCGTCCCGACTCCCCTCCTCCACCATGGTGATCAGGCGGTTGATGGTCTCCTGGATCATCCCGTTCACCGGCATCTTGACGCTCGACAGCGCGGGAATGACGTAAGGGGCCAGGGGGATGTCGTCAAACCCCACCACCGAGACCTCGTCAGGCACCATCACACCGGCTTCGTGCAGCCGTTTGATGGCCCCGATCGCCATGTCATCGTTGCTGGCCACCAGGGCGCTGAAGCGAGCGCCTCGCGCCAGCAGGGCCGAGACGGCGGCCGCGCCACAGGCGGGGGTCCATTTGCCGGGGGCGATCAAGGTCTCCTGCACCGGAATGCCGTGCCGGATCAGCGCCTGCCGGTAGCCGGCCAGGCGCTCGGCGCCGGTGGGGGAATCCGCAGAGCCTGCGATGAAGGCGATCTCCCTGTGCCCCATGGCCACCAGCTTGTCCACCACCGCCTCCGCCGCCGCCTGCTGATCCGCATAGACGCAGTGGGCCGGATGGCGGCTCAGACGCCGGTTGAGCACCATGATGGGCTGCTCATGCTGCTCGATGATCTCGTCCATCTCCTCCACCCCAAGAAAGCGCGGATAGATGATGACGCCATCGCAACGGGAATCGAGCAGATACTGGATGGCCTGGCGCTCCTCGTCGGCGCTGTGCTTGCCGTCCGCCAGTATGAGCTGGCGCCCGCGATCCTCGGTCATCCGCGCCACCTGGGAGAGCAGCTCGCCGAAGTAGACGCCGTGGTAGAGGGTGTTGGTGACCACCAGTCCCAGGGTCCGGGTGTGCCTGGTCGCCAGCTGCCTCGCCACCAGGTTGGGGCGATAGCCGCACTCCTCGATGGCCTGCTGCACCCGGTCCCGGGTCTCCTGGCTGGTGTAACCATTGCCCGACAACACCCGGGAGACCGTCGCCTTCGACACCCCTGCCCGCCTTGCCACCTCCAGCATCGTCGTCATTGTGTTCTCCCTTGCTCGTAACGGGGCGCAGTGTACTGCACCGCCCCCGGCTTGTCGTCGCACGAATGGTGTGCTGGCCCGGGTTCAGTGATCCCATTCACGGATCCGGACGCTCGCTGCACAAGGTGCTTGTCTCCCGCGCTCAGGCCGCGCACTCTATGTGGAACCGGTTCCACATTCAGTTTCATGCGCGTTCCCGCCCTTCGCGGCGGCGGGGGCGAGCAGGCCCACTTGGTGAAAAGGATCTACCTCGATGTCAAAAAACTATGCGGCTCTGGCCGGTACCGTCATCACCGCACTCGGCGGCGCCGACAACGTCGTCGCCGTGACCCACTGCATGACGCGGCTGCGCTTTGTGCTCGGCGATCCCGCCTGGGTCAATGGCCCTGCCCTCAAGGCCATCACGGGCGTGCTCGGGGTGGTGCAGGCGGACAACCAGTGTCAGGTGATCATCGGCAATACCGTCTCCCACGCCTATCGCGAGGTGCTGGCCCTGCTGCCCCAGGGCGGCGGGCAGACTCCGCTTCCGGAGGCTTCCGCTGGCTGGAGCCTGCGCCGCATGGGCGCTGCCATCCTCGACGCCCTGATTGGCACCATGTCCCCCCTCATCCCGGCCATCATCGGCGGCTCCATGCTCAAGCTGCTGGCCATGGTGCTGGAGATGACCGGCGTGCTGGAGAAAGGCTCCTCGACCCTCACCATCCTCACGGTGGCCGGGGATGGGGCCTTCTTCTTCCTGCCCCTGATGGTGGCCGCCTCCGCCGCCGTCAAGTTCAAGACCAACATGTCCCTGGCCATCGCCATCGCAGGCGTGCTGGTGCACCCCAGCTTCATCGAGCTGATGGCCAGAGCCGCCGAAGGGGAGCAGGTGACCTTCGCCCTGGTCCCGGTGACCGCGGTCAAATACACCTACACCGTCATTCCGGCCCTGGTGATGACCTGGTGCCTCTCCTACATCGAAGGCTGGGTCGACCGCATCACCCCGGCGGTCACCAAGAACTTCCTCAAACCCATGCTGATCGTGCTGATCGCGGCGCCGCTGGCCATCCTCTTCATCGGCCCCGTCGGCATCTGGATTGGCACCGCCATCTCCGGCCTGGTCTACACGGTCCACGACTACCTGGGCTGGCTGTCGGTGGCCATCATGGGGGCGCTCTGGCCCCTGCTGGTGATGACCGGCATGCACCGCGTCTTCACCCCGACCATCATCCAGACCATCGCCGAGACCGGCAAGGAAGGCATGGTGATGCCCTCCGAAATCGGCGCCAATCTCTCTCTTGGCGGCTCGTCCCTGGCGGTGGCCTGGCGCACCCGAAACCCGGAACTGCGCCAGACGGCGCTCGCGGCGGCCGCCTCCGCCATCATGGCGGGGATCTCCGAACCCGCGCTCTACGGTGTGGCCCTGCGCCTCAAGCGTCCGCTCATCGCGAGCCTCATCAGCGGCTTTGTCTGCGGTGCCGTCGCCGGCATGGCGGGGCTCGCCAGCCACTCCATGGCCGCCCCCGGGCTCTTTACCAGCGTGCAGTTCTTCGATCCGGCCAACCCCATGACCATCGCCTGGGTGTTCGGCGTGATGGCCCTCTCGGTGGTGCTCTCCTTCGTGCTGACCCTGGTGATGGGGTTCGAGGACATCCCGGTCGAGAGCCCGGCCCCCCGCGCCGAGCCCGTGCAACCCGTCGCCACCAGCCAGGCGCAGGCCGGGCTGTGACACCCCATTCAGACATGACAAGAGGTAACCAATGTCGTTAACAAGATTTCCCGAGGGCTTTCTCTGGGGCGGTGCCCTGGCCGCCAATCAGGCGGAGGGCGGCTATCTCGAGGGGGGCAAGGGGCTGACCACGGTGGACATGATCCCCCACGGCCCGCGCCGCATGGCGGTCAAACTGGGCCAGGAGAAGCGCATCACCCTGCAAGATGACGAGTTCTACCCAAGCCACGGGGCCATCGACTTCTATCACCGCTATCGGGAGGACATCGCCCTGATGGCCGAGATGGGCTTCACCGTGTTTCGCACCTCCATCGCCTGGGCCCGTCTCTACCCCAGGGGAGACGAGCGCGAGCCCAATGCCGAGGGCATCGCCTTCTACCGTGCGGTGTTCGAGGAGTGCAGAAAGTACAACATCGAGCCCCTGGTGACCCTGTGCCACTTCGATGTGCCCATGCACCTGGTGACCGAGTACGGCTCCTGGCGCAACCGCCAGATGGTGGAGTTTTTCACCCGCTACGCCCGCACCTGCTTCGAGCAGTTCGACGGCCTGGTGAAGTACTGGCTCACCTTCAACGAGATCAACATCCTGCTGCACAGCCCCTTCTCCGGGGCGGGGCTGGTGTTCGAGCAAGGGGAACACCAGGATCAGGTGAAGTATCAGGCCGCCCACCACGAGCTGGTGGCCAGCGCCCTGGCGACCCGGATCGCCCACGAGGTGAACCCGGCCAACCAGGTGGGCTGCATGCTGGCGGGGGGCAACTTCTACCCCTACTCCTGCAAACCCGCCGACGTCTGGACCGCCCTCCAGAAAGATCGGGAGAACCTCCTCTTCATCGACGTGCAGGCCAGGGGCGCCTATCCGGCCTATGCGCAGAGGGTGTTTCGTGACAAGGGGGTCACTCTGGTGAAGGAGCCGGAAGATGACGAGATCCTCAGGCACACCGTGGATTTCGTCTCCTTCAGCTACTACGCCTCCCGCTGCGCCGCCGCCGACATGAATGCGGGCAACACCAGCGAGGCCAACGTGGTCAAGTCCCTGCGCAATCCCCACATCGAGGTGAGCGAGTGGGGCTGGGGCATCGACCCCCTGGGCCTTCGCATCACCCTCAACACCTTGCACGATCGCTACCAGAAGCCCCTCTTCCTGGTGGAAAACGGCTTGGGTGCAGTGGACGAAGTGAACGAGCAAGGGGAGATAGAGGACGACTACCGCATCGACTACCTGCGCGCCCACATCGAGGCCATGGGGGACGCCATCGAGGACGGCGTGCCCCTGATGGGGTACACCAGCTGGGGCTGCATCGATCTCGTCTCCGCCTCCACCGGGGAGATGAGCAAGCGCTATGGCTTCGTCCACGTGGACAGGGACGACGCCGGCCATGGCACCCTGGCCCGCCGGCGCAAGAAGTCGTTCTGGTGGTACAAGAAGGTGATCGCGAGCAACGGGGAGGATCTGGCCTGAGGCCCCCCTCAGTTTCGCCGCAAGGCGCATCCATGCAACAGGGGGGCCGAGGCCCCCCTGTTGTTCATCACGCTGGCAATCTGAAAACGTTTAACTGCCTTCGTTGAAGATCTCGAGGTTGCTGGTCCCTTCCTGCCACTCGCGCACGGCCTTGTTGTCGTCGCTGCGCAGGGCATTGAGGTGGTCCAGATAACCCTGATCCACGTCGGAGGTCACATAGTGACCGTTGAAGACCGAGGTCTCGAAATGGCGCAGCTCGGGGTTGATCTCCCGCACCGCCTCTTCCAGATCTTCCAGATCCTGGAAGATGAGGCCGTCGGCACCGATAAGCTTGCACACCTCTTCCACTTCACGGCCATGGGCAATGAGCTCGTTGGCGGTGGGCATGTCGATGCCGTAGACGTTGGGGAAGCGAATTTCCGGCGCGGCCGAGGCGAAGTAGACCTTGGCGGCACCCGCTTCACGGGCCATCTGGATGATCTGCTCGGAGGTGGTGCCCCGCACGATGGAGTCGTCCACCAGCAACACCTTCTTGCCCTTGAATTCGGAGCTGATGGCGTTGAGCTTGCGGCGCACCGACTTCTTGCGCTGGGTCTGGCCCGGCATGATGAAGGTACGGCCGATGTAGCGGTTCTTCACGAAGCCCTGACGGTACGGCAGGCCCAGGGTGTGGGCGATTTCCAGCGCCACGTCGCAGGAAGTCTCGGGGATGGGGATGACCACGTCCACGTCGAGATCGTCCCACTCCCGTGCGATCTTCTGGCCCAGCTTGCGACCCATGTTGAGGCGGGCGGCATAGACGGAGACCTTGTCGATGAAGGAGTCGGGACGGGCGAAGTAGACGTATTCGAAGATGCAGGGGTTCATCTGCGGGTTCTCCGCACACTGCTCGGAGAAGAGCTGGCCCTGCTCGGTGATGTAGATGGCCTCGCCCGGGGCGACGTCACGCACCGTCTCGAAACCGATGGCGTCGAGGGCCACGCTCTCGGAGGCGAGCATGTACTCCACCTGCCCCTGCTCGTCGACCCGGCGACCCAGGATCAGCGGGCGAATGCCGTTCGGGTCACGGAACCCGATGAGGCCGTGGCCGATCACCAGAGAGACCACGGCATAGGCGCCGCGGATCTGCTGGTGCACCTTGCGCACCGCCGAGAAGATATCTTCCGGACGCAGCGCCATCTTGTCGCACAAGTCCAGCTCGTGGGCCAGCACGTTCAACAGCACTTCGGAGTCCGAGGTGGTGTTGATGTGGCGGCGGGCCACCTTGAACTGCTGCTCCTTGAGCTCCTTGGCGTTGGTGAGGTTGCCGTTGTGGGCCAGCACCATGCCGTAGGGGGAGTTCACGTAAAACGGCTGCGCCTCTGCCGCACTGGAGCTGCCTGCGGTGGGATAACGGACGTGTCCGATGCCGATATTCCCTTTCAGGCGCTGCATGTGGCGCACTTCAAACACATCCTTCACCAGACCGTTGGCCTTGCGTTGCCGGAAGTTTCCACTGTCAATGGTCACGATCCCGGCGGCATCCTGTCCCCTGTGCTGCAACACCGTCAAGGCGTCGTAGAGGGCCTGATTGACGGGGGTGGTGCCAACTATACCGACAATACCGCACATGTCTTTGCTACCTCGAAGTCACTGTACCTGTTGAAGAAAACTGGACGAGTTCATCATGAACCCGAAAAACCACTGGATCACCGGCTTGAACTCCGGCACCAGCCTGGACGCCACCCACCAGTCGCTCTGGGAGAGGCTGGTGAAGGTATCCATGAAAAACAGCAGGGCGCTGACGATCAGCACCCCGCGAATGGCGCCAAAACAGACCCCGAGCACCCTGTCGGTGCCGGAAAGCCCGGTCTTTTCCACCAGCAGGCCCACCACGTAGTTCACCACGCTGCCGAGGATCAGGGTCGCCACGAACAGGGCGGCGATGGCCAGACCGTTGCGAACCATGGCATCGGAGAAAGAGGTGAAATAGACGGCGAGATCAGGATAGAAATGGCTGGCAATGAAAAAGGCGACGAACCAGGTGACCAGAGACATGGCCTCCTTGAGAAAGCCGCGCACCAGGCTGATGAGGGCGGAGAAACCGACGATGCCGATGATGGCGTAATCAATCCAGACCATAGAAAAAGATGTCCTGCGAAATTGCGGCGCAGTCTAACAAAAACGATTGCGCAATGCTTGATAAAATTGTGTTACAGGCCCGAAGGGAGCTATCCCTTCCCCTTGCGGCGGGTTTCCCGGGCCCAGAATGCACAACGCCATGGCATGCCATGGCGTTGTCGTCTGCAACGAGCGCTTACCCGATGTGGGTCAGGCCGCCCATGTAGGATTGCAGCGCAGCCGGGATGGCGATGCGGCCATCTGCCTGCTGGTAGTTCTCGAGCACGGCCACCAGGGTACGACCCACCGCCAGACCGGAACCATTCAGGGTGTGAATGAGCTGCGGCTTGCCGTCGATGCGCACGCGAGCCTGCATGCGGCGCGCCTGGAAGTCGGTGCAGTTGGAAACGGAGGAGATCTCGCGATAGGTGTTCTGGGCCGGCAGCCACACTTCCAGATCGTAGGTCTTGGCGGCGCAGAAGCCCATGTCACCGGTGGAAAGCGCCATCACGCGATACGGCAGCTCCAGCAGTTGCAGCACCTTCTCGGCGTGACCCACCATCTCTTCCAGGGCATCCCAGGATTTTTCCGGGTGCACCAGTTGCACCATCTCGACCTTGTCGAACTGGTGCATGCGGATGAGGCCACGGGTATCACGACCGTAGGAGCCCGCTTCGGAGCGGAAGCAGGGGCTGTGGGCGGTCATCTTGATGGGCAGCTCCTGCTCGTCGAAGATCTCGTCACGGGCCATGTTGGTGAGCGGCACTTCGGAGGTCGGGATGAGGGAGAACTTGCGCACCTTGCCTTCGTCTTCCCCTTCCCCTTCGATGCCGGTATTGAAGAGGTCCTGGGAGAACTTGGGCAGCTGGCCGGTGCCGTACAGGCTGTCCGGGTTGACCAGATAGGGCACGTAGCACTCGGTGTAGCCGTGCTGCAGGGTGTGCAGGTCCAGCATGAACTGGGCCAGGGCGCGGTGCAGACGGGCAATCTGGCCCTTCATCACCACGAAACGGGCGCCGGAGAGCTTGACGCCGTTCTTGAAGTCGACCCCCTTGGCCGCCTCACCCAGATCGATGTGATCGCGTACCGGGAAATCGAACTCACGCGGGGTACCCCAGCGGCGGACCTCCACGTTGTCGCTCTCGTCACGGCCCACCGGGGTGGTCTCGCTCGGCAGGTTGGGGATGGCGTCGGCGATCCCCTTGAGCTGGGCCAGCAGGGCCTCCAGCTCGACCTTGCTGGTCTCGAGCTCGTCGTTGATCTTGGTCACCTCGGCCTTGAGGGGGGCAACATCTTCACCACGACGGGCAGCCTCACCGATGGACTTGGAGCGGGCGTTGCGCTCGGCCTGCAGCTCCTGGGTGCGGGACTGCAGATCCTTGCGTTTCTCTTCCAGAACATTGACCGCCGCTACGTCCAGAACGTAGCCACGTGTCGCCAGACGAGCGGCAGCTTCGGTGATGTCGCTGCGCAGATATTTGGGATCCAGCATGGTTTACCTACTTTTTTTAATGGGATCTGGGCCCGGGTCATCGTGACCGGGTTGGGAAACAGATCCGGAAGTTAACATCGGTTGGCGCACCCCTTTGCCTTCGGAATCGGGCCTTCGAAATCAAGAAGATGGTGCAAGGCCAAGACAACCGGGGTCAGACGGGCAGTGTAGCAGACCGCCCCCCCGCCCGAACAGGGACTATTGCGCCCGTTTTTGCCGGGCCCCCCTCCCCTGATAACCCTGCCGTGCGCTTTCCGGGCAAGGGGCTTGAAGGTCTTTCCTATCGCTTGCGCGGACTCTGCTTGTCCAGCTCATGCAGATAGTCGAGCTTCTGGGCTATCTGCTTCTCAAGCCCCCGCTCGGTGGGCTGATAGTACTGCTTGCCGGCAAGCTCCGGGGGGAAGTACTGCTCGCCGGCGGCATAGGCCCCCGGCTCGTCGTGGGCGTAGCGATACTCGGCGCCGTAGCCCAGCTCGCTCATGAGCTTGGTAGGGGCATTGCGAAGGTGCGGCGGCACCTCGAAGTCCGGCAGGTTCTTGGCGTCATGAAGCGCCGCCTTCCAGGCGGTGTAGACCGCATTGCTCTTGGGGGCGCAGGCGAGGTAGACGATGGCCTGGGCGATGGCCCGCTCCCCTTCCGCCGGGCCGATGCGATGGAAGCAGTCCCAGGCCGAGAGCGCCACCTGCATGGCACGGGGATCGGCGTTGCCCACATCTTCCGAGGCAATGGCCAGCAAGCGGCGGGCGATGTAGAGGGGATCGCAGCCGGCGCTCACCATGCGGGCATACCAGTAGAGGGCCGCATCCGGCGCCGAGCCGCGAATGGACTTGTGCACCGCCGAGATGAGGTCGTAGAAGTGATCGCCGCCCTTGTCGAAACGGGCCACGTGCTCTCCCACCACGGCGGCGAGCAGGGTACTGTCGATCACCCGCGCCCCTGAGCTGTCGGCCTCGGCCATGTCGGCCAGGAGCTCCAGATAGTTCAGAGACTTGCGCCCGTCCCCGTCCACGGCTTTCGCCAGCGCCTCCTTGGCCCCGGGGGCAAAGCGCAGGCTAGGGTCATTGAGACCGCGCGGGTCCTGCATCGCCTGATCGATCATGGCGAGGATGTCCTGCTCCTCCAGCCTCTTGAGCAGATAGACCCGGGCCCGGGAGAGCAGCGCATTGTTGAGCTCGAACGAGGGGTTCTCGGTGGTGGCGCCGATGAAGGTGATGGTGCCGTCTTCGATGTGGGGCAGGAAGACATCCTGCTGGCTCTTGTTGAAGCGGTGGACTTCATCCACGAACAGGATGGTGCGCACCCCGCGCCAGCCGTTCTCCTTCGCCTTGTCGAGGGCCGCGCGGATCTCCTTGATGCCGGAGGTGACCGCCGAGAGCCGCTCCACCTCCGCCTGGCAGTAGTGGGCAACCAGTTCTGCCAGTGTGGTCTTGCCGGTGCCGGGGGGCCCCCAGAGGATCATGGAGTGGCAGTGCCCCGCCAGGATCGCTTTTCGCAGGGGCTTGTCCGGCCCCAGGATATGCTGCTGGCCGATGTACTGCTCGAGGGTTTGCGGCCGCATCCGGGCCGCAAGCGGACGAAAGTCCGAGGAGAAATCCAGGGATAAATTGCTCATCTGCATTGACCTTGCATCTGATCGGTCATAAACAACACCCGGTCAGACGATAACGCCGGTAACGGCTGGCTCATCAGCGCTGGTCGTCCAGCTCGACCCCCTTCGGGATCTTGAAGACAAATTCGTTGCCCTTGAGCACCGGCTTGCGGTTGAAGCTGCTCAGGGTGAACTCGCTCCACTGGCCCTGGGCCTCTTTCACGTCGAAGCGACTGATGTTGTTCTGACGGTCGAAGGTGATGCGAAAGGAGGCGATCAGCTCGTCCTTGTTGCGGCTGGTGACGGTATAGACATCCCCTTCCTGGGTCACGTCATAGTTCTTCCAGAGGCTGTTGTCGTTGCCCGCGATGAGCACGAAGGGGGTGTTGAGCACCGCATCCTTCATCTTGAGGGCGGTGACCTGCTCGACGAAAGGATCGTACACCCACACATCCTTGCCATCGGCCACGATCAAACTCTCGTCCGGGGAGGTAGTGTGCCAGTTGAAGCGGTTGGGTCGCTGCACCAGCAGGGAACCGCTCGCCTTTTGCAGCTCCTTGCCCTTGCTGTCATAGACAGTCTGGGCAAACGTCGCGGAGAAGACATTGACGGAGGAGAGCTTCTCCTTGAGATCGCTGGCCGCATCGGCCCATACCTGGCTGCTGGCGACCAGCAGAATGGAACCCATCAACAGTTGTTTTTTCATCAGGCTCTTCATAGGGAGGTTCTCGATAAAAGGCCACGCCCGCAGAGGGCATGGCCAGAATGATACAGGGGTTAGGCTTAGTCACGAACCGGCGGCGGTGCCAGCACGTCGCGCTGGCCGTTGCCGCCCGGGGCGCTGACGATGCCCTGGTTTTCCATCTGCTCGATGAGACGGGCCGCCCGGTTGTAACCGATCTTGAACTTGCGCTGGACGCTGGAGGTGGAGCCACGGCGGGATTCCACCACGAAGGCCACCGCCTCGTCGAACAGGGGATCGAGCTCTTCATCGCCGCCCCCGCCGAAGTCGCCACCGCCGCCCTCGCCGTCCGACTCGCCGGAGAGGATCTCGTCGATGTAATCCGGCTCGCCACGCAGTTTCCAGTCCGCCACCACCTTGTGTACCTCGTGGTCATCGACGAAGGCACCGTGGACACGGGTGGGGTTGGAGGTGCCGGCAGGCATGTAGAGCATGTCACCCATGCCGAGCAGGGATTCGGCGCCCCCCTGGTCCAGGATGGTGCGCGAATCGATCTTGCTCGACACCTGGAAGGAGATACGGGTCGGGATGTTGGCCTTGATGAGGCCGGTAATGACATCCACCGACGGACGCTGGGTCGCGAGGATAAGGTGAATACCGGCCGCCCGCGCCTTCTGGGCGATACGGGCGATAAGCTCTTCCACCTTCTTGCCGACGATCATCATCATGTCGGCGAACTCGTCCACCACCACCACGATGTGGGGCAGTTTTTCCAGCTCCGGCGGCATCTGATCCATGGAGTCGCCCGGACGCCACAGGGGGTCGACCAGGGGATCCCCCGCCTCGATGGCGGCCAGCACCTTGTCGTTGTACCCCTTGAGGTTGCGCACCCCGACCGCGGACATCAGCTTGTAACGACGCTCCATCTCGCCTACGCACCAGCGCAGGGCGTTGGCGGCATCCTTCATGTCGGTGACCACCTCGGTCAGCAGATGCGGAATGCCTTCATAGACCGAGAGCTCCAGCATCTTGGGGTCGATCATGATGAAGCGCAGATCCTCGGGGGAGGATTTGTAGAGCATGGAGATGATCATGGTGTTCACCCCCACCGACTTGCCCGAGCCCGTGGTACCGGCCACCAGCAGGTGGGGCATCTTGGCGAGGTTCACCACCACGGGTTCCCCCGCGATGTCCTGACCCAGCCCCATGGTGAGCGGATTGCGGCTGGCCGCGAACGCCTCGCAGTCGAGGGTTTCCCGCAGGTAGACGGTCTGGCGTACCCGGTTGGGCAGCTCGATCCCGACGAACGTCTTGCCCGGGATCACTTCCACCACCCGCACGCTGCTGGCAGAGAGAGAACGGGCGAGATCCCGGGAAAGATTGGTGATCTTGCTCGCCTTCATGCCCGGCGCCAGGTCCAGCTCGAAGCGGGTAATGACGGGACCGGGATAGACGCCCACCACCTTGGCCTGCACGTTGTAATCGGCGAGCTTCGCCTCCACCAGCCGGCCCATGCGCTCCAGCTCGTCCTTGCTCATCATCTGGGTCTTGGTGGGCGGCCTGTCCAGCAGATCGATGCTCGGCAAAGGGGCCAGACCGGGCTGGGGACGGCGCTTGGCTTTCACCGGCGCCGCGGCAACGGGAGCATCGGGTTCGTCATCCCCCTCCGCCCAGGGCAAGTCGAGGTCATCTTCCTCCTGGCGCACGGCAGGACGCGGACGGCCATTGGCCACGCGCTTGCCCTTGGCGGCAGGCGCCGGAGCCTCGTCCTCTTCGTCGTCAAACTGCGGATCGAACTGGAAGGTGTCTTCGTCAAGCTCCGGCAGCCATTCGTCAGCTTTTGTCTTTTGAGCGCGATTCTTCGCCTTGGGGTTGCGTGTCCAGCTGCCGTGGGGGTCTTCGTCATCCTCTTCCTGCTGGAAGCTGCCCACGCCCCCTTCCAGCAGGGGATCCGGCCCCTCATAGCGGGGCTGGCGCCAGCCACCGGTGAGCCAGCGGCCCAGAGTGGTGGGGAAATGGTAGATGGCGCTGACAGAGCCGGTGCAGGCAGCACCGATGCGCTCGACAATGGTGAGCCAGGACCAGCCGGTAAAGAGGGTGATGCCGGTCGCCACGAAGCAGAGCAGCATCAGGTTGGCCCCCACGCCGCCAAACAGCGGCACCACGGCGGAGGCGATCACATCCCCCACCAGGCCGCCGGCGGAAAAGTTCTGCAAGTCGTTGAAGTTCATGCTGGCGATGGCGGACATGCCAAGCACCGTCAGCACGAAGCCGATGATCCGTACCGACAGGGTGAGGTAGTCCACTTCCAGCAGCTTGCTCGGGCGCCAGAACAGGCTCCAGCCAAGCAGCACCACCAGAGGGGGCACCAGATAGGAGAAGGCCCCGAAGGTAAACATGGTGATGTCGGCGAGCCAGGCACCGGCGCTGCCCGCGAGGTTTTTCACCTCCCCTTGCCAGGAGGTTTGCGACCAGCCGGGATCGGCGGGATGGTAGGTCAGCAGGGCAAGCAAAAGATAGGCAGCCATCAGGGTGATGGCGATCAAGACGGCCTCGAAGATCCGTTGTGTACCTGATAAAGGAGTAAACAGCTTTTTATCGGCCAAACTCCGGCTCCTTTGTGAAAACATGAATGCGGGGATAGGGGGCCTAGTATCCCTGAAAAGCCCACCGATTGTCAGCCAGTGCCTGAGGGCGGGCCTGAAACTCTCTATAAGAAGAAACGAGCGGACCGGCCGCTCGTTTCTGACTATCGTGACTCGTCATGGAACTTGCAAGTCACAGCACAACCCCGCTTATCGGGTGCTGATCACCAGACGACTGCTCTGTTTGACCTCTTCCATCACCACGTAGGTGCGGGTGTCGTTCACGCCCGGCAGACGCAGCAGGGTTTCACCCAGCAGGCGGCGGTAAGCGGACATGTCGCTGACGCGGGTCTTGAGCAGATAGTCGAAATCACCGGACACCAGATGGCACTCCTGGATCTCTTCGAGCACCTGAACAGCCTTGTTGAACTGCTCGAACACATCGGGGGCGCCACGATTGAGAGTAATTTCCACGAACACCAGCAGAGACGCGTCCAGATAATGAGGGTTCAGAATGGCGGCATATCCTTCGATATACCCTTGTCGCTCCAGGCGACGAACCCGTTCCAGACACGGTGTGGGACTCAGGCCAACTCGTTTGGACAACTCAACGTTCGAAATCCTGCCATCCTTTTGCAGTTCATTCAGAATGTTGCGGTCAATCCTGTCCAAATCCTTTAGCCGACTCTTAGCTTCCATCATTTAATTCCATCCTTTGGCTATTTTTTGGTAAGAATCACCAGTCATTTTATAATAATGGTCACAAATCCTGTCAATACCTGAATATACTAGGCGCAAATGTCGCTTAACATCTAGGCAACATAAACCACCAATCGATAGACGAGGGATAGCATGATTATCGGTGTACCTAAGGAAATAAAAAACCATGAATATCGCGTAGGCATGGTTCCGGCCAGTGTACGTGAACTGACAGCACGAAACCATACTGTTTTCGTCCAAAGCGGCGCAGGAAATGGCATTGGGTTCAGTGACGCAGATTATCTGGCTGCCGGAGCCGAGATCCTGGCCTCCGCTGCCGAAGTTTTCGCCAAGGCGGAGATGATCGTCAAGGTCAAGGAACCCCAGGCAGTGGAACGGGCCATGCTGCGTCCCGGCCAGACCCTCTTTACCTATCTGCATCTGGCGCCGGACCTGGCCCAGACCCAGGATCTCATCGACAGTGGTGCCGTCTGCATCGCCTATGAAACCGTCACGGACGGTCGTGGCGGTCTGCCCCTGCTGGCCCCCATGTCGGAAGTGGCCGGACGCATGTCTATTCAGGCCGGTGCCCAGGCACTGGAGAAATCCCGTGGCGGCAGCGGCGTGCTGTTCGGCGGTGTGCCCGGTGTGGAACCGGCCAAGGTGGTGATCATCGGTGGTGGTGTGGTGGGCTCCAACGCAGCCCGCATGGCCGTCGGCCTGCGTGCCGACGTCACCATCCTCGACAACAACGTCGATACCCTGCGCCGTCTCGACAGCGAGTTCCAAGGGGCTGCCAAGGTGGTCTACTCCAACCGCGAGACCCTGGAGCGTCATCTGCTGGCGGCGGACCTGGTCATCGGCGGCGTGCTGGTGCCTGGCGCCACTGCGCCAAAACTTGTCAGCCGTGACCACATTGCTCGCATGAAACCCGGTGCGGCCATCGTGGACGTGGCCATCGATCAGGGCGGCTGTGTCGAGACCTCCCATGCCACCACCCATGAAGATCCCACCTTCATCGTCGACGAGGTGGTGCACTACTGCGTGGCCAACATGCCGGGTGCGGTGGCGCGGACCTCCACCGTGGCCCTGAACAACGCCACCCTCCCCTTCATCATCAAGCTGGCCGAACAGGGCTATCGCAACGCACTGCTCGCCGATCCCCACCTGTTGCACGGCCTGAACGTGATGGCGGGCAAAATCACCTGCAAGGAGGTTGCCGTGGCCCACAACCTGGCTTACACGGATCCCCTGACCCTGCTGAACTGATCGCGTCCCTGCAAAGGGAGGTAGATGAGTGAAAATCCGCCCGCGATGGGCGGTTTTTTTATGCCTGCCATCCCCGGCTCACCCCTCTTGTTGGCGATTGCCCCAATCGATGCGCTGGCCTTTGACCACGGATCACGAATTACCTACAATCGCGCAAACTCATCACGTCTCGGAAATCACATCATGAGCCAAGTCACTCACAGCAAACTGCTGATCCTGGGATCCGGCCCGGCAGGTTACACTGCGGCCGTCTATGCCGCTCGCGCCAACCTCAATCCCCTGCTCATCACCGGCATGCAGCAAGGTGGTCAGCTGACCACCACCACCGAAGTGGAAAACTGGCCAGGGGACGCGGAAGGGCTGACCGGCCCGGCCCTGATGGAGCGCATGAAAGAGCATGCAGAGAAGTTCGATACCCGCATCCTCTTTGATCACATCAATGAAGTGACGCTGACCGAGCGTCCCTTCCGCCTCAAGGGCGACAACGGTGAATACACCTGCGATGCACTGATCCTCGCCACCGGCGCCTCCGCCAAATACCTGGGTCTGCCCTCCGAAGAGGCCTTCAAGGGCCGCGGCGTCTCCGCCTGCGCCACCTGTGACGGCTTCTTCTACCGCAATCAGGAAGTGGCCGTGGTCGGCGGCGGCAACACCGCCGTGGAAGAGGCACTCTATCTGGCCAACATCGCCAAGAAGGTGCACCTCATCCATCGCCGCGACGAGTTCCGCGCCGAGAAGATCCTGATCAAGCGCCTCAACGACAAGGTCGAGAGCGGCAATATCGTCCTGCACACCCATCAGACCCTGGACGAAGTACTGGGTGACGACATGGGCGTCACCGGCGTGCGCCTGCGCAGCACCCGGGATGACACCACCTCCGAGCTGCCGCTGATGGGGGTCTTCATCGCCATCGGTCACCAGCCCAACACCCAGATCTTCGAAGGGCAGCTGGCGATGGAAAACGGCTATCTGAAAGTGCGTGGCGGACTGGAAGGGTTCGCAACCCAGACCAGTATCCCGGGCGTGTTCGCCGCCGGCGACGTGGCCGACCACGTCTACCGCCAGGCGATCACCTCCGCAGGGACCGGCTGCATGGCCGCCCTCGATGCAGAGCGATATCTGGACGCACAATAATCGGAAGGATATAAAGGGCATGCCAGTTGGCATGCCCTTTTTTATTGCAAGGAGCAGGATGAAACGAAAAATAATGATAGTGGAAGACAGCCTGACGGTACGCCGTATGCTGACCCAGGCCATTGCGCAGCAGACCGGACTGGAAATCGACGCGTTCGATACCCTTGAAGGGGCTCGCGATTGCCATGGGGAAGATTATGTGGTCGCCCTGGTGGATCTCACCCTGCCGGACGCCCCCGGCGGAGAGGCTGTCAACGTGCTGAGGGAGCGTGGGTTGCCGGTGGTGATCCTGACGGCCGACATCAGCGAAGAGAAGCGGGAAGCCTGGCTGGAGGCCGGGGTGCTGGACTATGTGATGAAGGATTCACGTCACTCCCTGCAATATGCCGTCGGTCTGGTGCACCGCCTCTACCTCAACCAGGCCATCGAAGTCTTGGTGGTCGACGATTCACGCACCTCCCGTCACCGTACCGCGGCCCAGTTGCGCAAGCAGTTGTTGCAGGTGCACGAGGCCAATTCAGCCCGCGATGCGCTGGCGCAGCTCGAGCAGCACCCCGCCATTCGCCTGATGCTGGTGGACTACTACATGCCGGAGATCGATGGCATCAGCCTGGTGCGAATGCTGCGCGAGCGCTACAGCAAGCAGCAGCTCGCCATCATCGGCATCTCGGTGTCGGACAAGCACGGCCTCTCGGCACGCTACCTCAAGCAAGGGGCGAATGATTTTCTCAATCAGCCCTTTGAACCCGAGGAGCTGCAGTGCCGGGTCAGCCACAACCTGGAGGCTCTTGAGCAGTTCAACAACATCCAGGAATCGGCCAACCGAGACTACCTGACCGGACTTTACAACAGACGCTACTGGTTCAACGAGGGTCAAAAGTGGTTCGAGGAGCATCAGCGCCATCAGGCGCAGCTCTCCCTGTGCGTGCTCGACGTGGATCACTTCAAGCAGGTCAATGATCACTGGGGGCACGCCATCGGCGATCAGCTGCTCTGTCATCTGGCCAGGCTGCTCACCCAGTTCTTCCCGGATGCCATGATAGCCCGATTCGGTGGCGAAGAATTTGCCCTGATGGTGCCCCACTGCCCCGTTCCCGTGCTGCTCAAGCGGCTGGAAGGGCTTCGTCTGCAAATGCGCCAGCAACCGCTGTCGCGGGAGATATCGCTCTTTGTGCGCGCCAGTTTCGGCGTCATCAATGTCGGGCGGCTCTCCATGGACGAGGCGCTG
Source organism: Aeromonas sp. WP2-W18-CRE-05 (assembly GCF_014168615.1). Taxonomy (NCBI): domain Bacteria; kingdom Pseudomonadati; phylum Pseudomonadota; class Gammaproteobacteria; order Aeromonadales; family Aeromonadaceae; genus Aeromonas; species Aeromonas sp. WP2-W18-CRE-05. Next base: position 2,866,300 of record NZ_AP021917.1, read on the forward strand.
AGCGAGGCAGATCGCCAGTTGTATCAGGCAAAGAATACCGGGCGAGACAAGATAGTCTGTCAGGACGTCTGAGCAAGCATCAGCAGAGACACTCCGTGTAGTACCGCCCGGCGCCCCTTGTGTGGCGGCCGCCGGGTCAATCCCTTCTTCACCGTTCAATAGGTCTTGTCGACCCGCACTCCATCGTTGAAATAGAGGATGCGCACCTTGTCGCCCTGCGCAAAGACCATGGCCGGATCGTAATCCTGGATCACGTTGATGAGCCCGTTCTGCTCGTTGCGGATCAGCAGCTCCACCAACTTGTTCTCCACCACGCTGCCCCCTGACTGAAACTGCTGCACCGCCGCCGCTCCCGCCAGCGCCCCGACCGCTGTGGCAATTTCCCGCCCGTGCCCACCGCCAAACTGGTTGCCGAGCAGCCCGCCAAGCACGGCCCCTCCCAGGGTTTTCCAGCCGGAATGCTCTGATTCCACCATCTGGCGCTGGGTGATGTTGCGCACCGCATCCACCTGGCCGAAGACCACCTGCTCCACCGGACGCGCCGTGTTGCGTTCATACACTGCACTCCAGGCCGGCGCCGTGACAAAGCCAAGCAAGCTGGATACTATCAGGATAATGGCCTTCATCTATGAACCTCTGCCTTATGTCTCGCTATCTTACCGAACTGGATGATGAGCTGTGCTGGTTTCCCTCCCCCAGCCATGCGCTGGAAGAACCCAACGGGCTGCTCGCGATTGGGGGAGATCTCTCCCCCGCTCGATTGCTGGCAGCTTACCACAGCGGGATCTTTCCATGGAATGAACCCCATCAGCCACTGCTGTGGTGGTCACCGGACCCCAGGGGAGCCATCGTGCCCGAGGAACTCCACATCGGCCGCAGCCTGCAGAAGTGTTTGCGCCGCACCCCCTTCGAGATTTACATCAATCGCGCCTTTGATGACGTCATTGCAGCCTGCGCCGCGCCTCGTCGCACCGCCAGCGGCACCTGGATAAGTGCCCCCATGATCGACGCCTATCGGCGCCTTCATCGCCTCGGTCATGCCCACTCCATCGAGGTCTGGCAGGATGATCAGTTGCAGGCAGGTCTCTATGGTCTCTCCCTGGGCAGACTCTTTTGTGGTGAATCCATGTTCAGCCGCATCGACAATGGCGCCAAACTGGCCATGGTGGCCCTCTGTCGCCACTTTGCAGGGCATGGCGGTGCCCTCATCGACTGCCAGATGCAAAACGACTTTCTGGCCACGCTGGGCGTCCAGGAGTGGCCAAGGCAGCGCTTTCTGACCACCCTGGCCACCCTGACCCGGCAACCGTTGCAAGAGGGATGCTGGCAACCGAGGAGAATCAGCCTATGAGTGAAGAAGTGATCCTCAAGGTCGGGCTGACCCCCAGGCACCCGTGCAGCTACCTCGGTCACGAGCAGGAGCAGTTGCTGGTCCTGATGGACCATGAATTGCTCAACGCCACCGGGTACGAACGGCTGCTGACGGCAGGATTCCGGCGCAGTGGCAACGACATCTATCGTCCTCACTGCCCCGCCTGCAGCGCCTGCCAATCCTTGCGCATACACAGTGAACGCTTCATCCCGAGCCGTGGGCAGAAACGCATCCGCCAGTTGAACCGGGATCTCGAACTCGTGCTGAGCTATGACGACAAGCCCGAGTATTACCAGCTCTATGAACGCTATATCCGTGAGCGTCATCGGGATGGCAGCATGTATCCTCCGAGCCGGACCCAATACAAGGGGTTCCTGCACTGCGACTGGATGCCCCCCCTTTATCTGGAGATACGCAAGGAGGGACGCCTCATCGGCGTGGCCACCACGGACCTGCTTCCCCACTCTCTGAGCGCCATGTACACCTTCTTCGACCCCGACTATGCCGACCGGTCGCTCGGCACCTTCGCCATCCTGAGCCAGTTGGAACTGGCCAGACGTACCGGTCGTCAGTGGCTCTATCTGGGGTATCTGGTGGAGGAGTGCCGCAAGATGAATTACAAGCGCCAATACCTGCCCCATGAGCTGCTGGTACAGGGCGAATGGAAAAAAATCGACACCAAGCCCGAGTAAACTTTACACATAGCCTTAAATCCGGCATGATCCAGCGGTTTTTTGTTGTGGCTTATCAAGAGGATTCAATGGCTAAAGAAGACAGTATTGAGATGCAGGGTACCATTCTCGAAACCTTGCCCAATACCATGTTCCGTGTGGAACTGGAAAATGGTCACGTGGTTATCGCTCATATTTCCGGCAAGATGCGCAAAAACTACATCCGTATCCTGACTGGGGACAAAGTAACGGTGGCTCTGACTCCGTACGATCTCTCCAAGGGACGTATTGTTTTCCGCTCTCGCTAAGCCAGGAATTCAGCAAAAAACCCCAGCCTCTCGGTTGGGGTTTTTTGTCATTTCCGGCCTTGCTCACAGTCAGTGAGAGACAGCTTCAACGTTGACCTGAAAATCAAAGCTGAGGCTGTTGTTCACCAGCTCGACCTTCACAATGCCGCCATCGACCAGGGAACCGAACAGGATCTCGTTGGCCAGGGGCTTCTTGAGGTGCTCCTGAATGACCCGGCCCATGGGTCTTGCCCCCATTGCCCTGTCATACCCTTTCTCTGCCAACCAGTGGCGCGCCTCTTCAGACACCTCCAGTGAAACGCCCTTGGCATCCAGCTGAACCTGCAGCTCGACGATGAACTTGTCGACCACCTGATGGATCACTCCCATGTCGAGATGGTTGAACCAGATGGTGTGATCGAGCCGGTTGCGGAACTCCGGACTGAACGTCTTGTTGATCACCGCCATGGCATCGTGGCTCATGTCCTGCTGCTGGAAGCCGATGGACTTGCGCTGGGTTTCCTGAACCCCTGCGTTGGTGGTCATCACCAGGATCACATTGCGAAAATCTGCCTTGCGCCCGTTGTTGTCCGTCAGGGTGCCGTTGTCCATCACCTGCAGCAGCAGGTTGAAGACATCCGGGTGCGCCTTCTCGATCTCGTCAAGCAGCACGACGGAGTGCGGATGCTTGAGGACGGAGTCGGTCAACAGCCCTCCCTGCTCGAATCCCACGTAACCGGGAGGAGCCCCGATCAACCGGGACACGGTATGGCGTTCCATGTATTCCGACATGTCAAATCGCAATACCTCGACCCCGAGCGCCTTGCCCAGTTGCTGGGTCACTTCGGTCTTGCCCACCCCGGTCGGGCCGGCAAACAGGAAGCAGCCCACAGGTCGGCGTTCGTTGCCAAGCCCTGAACGTGACAACCGAATGGCATCGGTCAGCACCTCGATGGCCTTGTCCTGCCCGAACACCACCATCTTGAGATTACGCTCCAGGTTCTTCAGCACTTCCTTGTCGGAGGAGGAGACAGATTTCTCGGGAATACGGGCAATCTTGGCAACAATGGCTTCGATTTCCGGCACATTGATCACCTTCTTGCGCTTGCTGACGGGCAAGAGGCGTTGCCCTGCCCCCGCTTCGTCGATGACGTCGATGGCCTTGTCAGGCAGATGGCGATCATTGATGTACTTGGCGGAGAGCTCCACCGCCGCCCGGATCGCCTTGACGGTGTAACGCACGCCATGGTGAGACTCATAACGGCTCTTGAGTCCCATCAGAATGCGAGTGGTGTCGTCTACTGTGGGTTCGACGATGTCGATCTTCTGGAAGCGGCGAGCAAGGGCCCTGTCCTTCTCGAAGATCTGGGCATATTCCTGGTAGGTGGTGGAGCCCACGCAGCGCAGCAAACCATTGGAGAGCAGCGGCTTGATGAGGTTGGCCGCATCCAGCTGGCCACCGGAAGCCGCACCAGCGCCAATGATGGTGTGGATCTCGTCGATGAAGAGGATGGCCCCCTCCTGACGTTCGATCTGCTTGAGCAGCACCTTGAGGCGCTTCTCGAAGTCACCACGATACTTGGTGCCCGCCAGCAGGGAGCCCATGTCCAGGGAGTAGATGGTGCTACCCGCAATCACCTCGGGCACATCCCCCTTGACGATACGGTAGGCAAGCCCTTCGGCGATGGCGGTCTTGCCCACGCCGGCTTCCCCGACCAGCAAGGGGTTGTTCTTGCGGCGGCGGCACAATACCTGAATGGTACGATTGAGCTCCTGATCACGGCCGATGAGCGGATCGATGCGCCCCTCCAGCACCAGCTGGTTGAGGTTGGTGGCAAAGCTTTCTATCTGGGCAGAGGATACCTCGTCATCAGATTCCGCATTGTTGCCACCACTCTCGGGCTTGTTGTCCTTGCGCACCCCGTGGGACAGGAAGTTCACCACATCCAGGCGGCTTATTTCGGCTTTTTTCAGGAAGTAGGCGGCCTGGGACTCTTGTTCGCTGAAGATGGCGACCAGGACATTGGCACCGCTCACCTCGGTATTGCCGGACGACTGGACATGGAAGACGGCACGTTGCAGCACGCGCTGGAAGCCCAGCGTCGGCTGGGTTTCCCTGTCTTCGTCGTCACGGGGGATGAGCGGGGTCGTTTGATTGATGAAGGCGCGGATCTCTTTGCGCATCTGTTCCACATCCGCACCACATGAACTCAGCGCCTCATGGGCTGAGCTGTTATCCAGCAGGGCCAACAACAGGTGCTCGACGGTCATGAATTCGTGGCGCTCGTCACGGGCCAGCTTGAAAGCCTCGTTCAGCGTCTTTTCTAGATCTTTGTTCAACATAGGCACCTCCCCTCAGTACAGCAACAATGCGGTGTCGTTATCGCCATCAAGTCATCAGATTCAAGCCTTTTCCATGGTACATAGCAGTGGATGTTCGTTGTTACGTGAATAGGTGTTGACCTGGACCACTTTGGTCTCGGCAATCTCGGCGGTAAATGTGCCGCAGACTCCCTTACCACTATAATGCACGCTCAGCATCACCTGAGTGGCCTTCTCCAGATCCATACCAAAGAACCTTTGCAGCACCTCCACCACGAACTCCATCGGTGTGTAGTCGTCGTTGTTCAGGACGACCTTGTACATGGGTGGCGGTTGCAGCTTCGTTTTCTCTGCTTCTGCAATCTCTTCATTAGCAAAGAGTTCTTTCTGCTTGCTCATAGTTGCGCTTTGGTACCTCTAGATTACTACCGTGTCGCTCAAGATTGTCAATAGACTTGTTAACCAGATCACATCGGTTGTTAACAACTTCTTGACTCGCTTAAAAGTTGGACTAGATTGGTTACTTGCTAATCGGCGCCCGTCTGCTACGGGGTCATGCCCTAGTTATATAAGGCTGGCGCAGGTTACTCAACGACTTCAGGGTAATCAATAAAAGGATGTAGATGTATGGCAACCGGAACAGTCAAGTGGTTCAACAACGCAAAAGGATTTGGGTTTATCTGTCCGGAAGGCGGTGGTGAAGACATCTTCGCTCACTACTCCACGATTCAAATGGAAGGTTACAAGACCTTGAAAGCAGGTCAGGCAGTCAACTTTGAACTGCAGCAGGGGCCGAAAGGAAATCATGCCTCTGTCATCGTGCCAAACGAAGCACAGAACATCTAAGAGTCAAACTGGATAAATTAAAAAGCGGCATCCCAAGGGATGCCGCTTTTTTATGGACAGGCACGAAGAGGGGAACAAGAAAGGCAAGGCCTTCCCTGTTCCCTGCTGCCGCTACCTCAGCGAGCCAGCAGGATGTTCAGCATGCGGCGCAGCGGCTCGGCGGCGCCCCACAGCAGCTGGTCACCCACGGTAAAGGCGGCCAGGTACTCCGGGCCCATGTTGAGCTTGCGCAGACGACCCACCGGGATGCTGAGGGTGCCGGTAACGGCAGCCGGGGTCAGCTCGCGGGCGGTGATGTCGCGATCGTTGGGGATCACCTTGACCCAGTCGTTGTGGGCAGCCAGCAGGGCTTCGATTTCGGCCAGCGGCACGTCTTTTTTCATCTTGATGGTGAAGGCCTGGCTGTGGCAGCGCAGGGCGCCGATGCGCACGCACAGACCATCCACCGGAATGGCGGCGTTTTCGATGCCCAGGATCTTGTTGGTCTCGGCCTGGCCCTTCCACTCTTCACGGCTCTGGCCGTTGTCGAGCTTGGTGTCGATCCAGGGGATGAGGCCACCGGCCAGCGGCACACCGAAGTTGTCCACCGGCAGGGTGCCGGAGCGGGTCTTCTCGGTGATCTTGCGCTCGATGTCGAGGATGGCGGAGGCTGGATCCGCCAGCTCCACCGCCACTTCATCCCGCAGCATGCCCATCTGGGTGACCAGCTCGCGCATGTGGCGGGCACCACCACCGGAGGCCGCCTGATAGGTGGCCACGCTCACCCACTCCACCAGATCGGCCTTGAACAGGCCACCCAGGGCCAGCAGCATCAGGCTGACGGTGCAGTTGCCGCCAACGAAGGTCTTGATGCCGTTGTTCAGGGCATCCTCGATGACGTCGCCGTTGACCGGATCCAGGATGATGACAGCGTCCTTCTCCATGCGCAGGGAGGAGGCGGCGTCAATCCAGTAGCCCTGCCAGCCGGCGGCTTTCAGACGCGGATAAACATCCTTGGTGTAGTCGCCGCCCTGGGCGGTGATGATGACGTCCTGTGCGGCCAGCGCCTCGAGATCGAAGGCGTCCTGCAAGGTGCCGGCATCGACACCAAAATTGGGGGCGGCCTCACCGGCCTGGGAGGTGGTGAAGAAGGTGGGTTGAATGCGGGCAAAATCCTTCTCTTCCTGCATCCGGCTCATCAAGACCGAACCCACCATGCCACGCCAACCGACCAAACCTACTTTTTTCATAATGTCCTACCCTGGATAGCTGCTTATAGAAATCGTGTGTGGTACCCGTGACCCCCTGCCTTGGCGCCAGCCGTTTACAAGGGATTCACAATATATGAGTTGCAAAAAATGCGTCTGTCCACATTACGGATTGTGACGGCGGGCGCAAGTCGAATTGCGCAATATTCTGTGCCATTCGCTGCAATATCCGTCGGCCTGGCCGACCTGCGGGCAGCCGGTTGGCATCCTGCTTCCAGTTGGGGCATCATTGAGACCGACCGGCAGCCCCGCTGCCCCTCGGGGACGGCCCCGAGGCCTCCTGATACGCAGGGACGACCCTGCTTCCTGCGGAATCTGCCTTATGTCGTGGTTGCTCCTGCTGTTGGCCGGCCTGTTCGAGGTCGCCTGGGCCATTGGCCTCAAGTACACCGACGGTTTCAGCCGTCCCCTCCCCACCCTGCTGACCCTGAGTGCCATGGGGGTGAGCGTGCTGCTGCTCGCCATGGCGGTCAAGCAATTGCCCCTTGGCACCGCCTACGCGGTCTGGACCGGTATCGGCGCGGTCGGCACCGTGCTGATGGGGATCTGGCTGTTCAACGAACCGGCCACCCTGGCCCGGGTGCTCTGCCTGCTGCTCATCATCGTCGGCATTCTGGGTCTGAAATTCATCGGTTAGGCGCGCTGAAAGGGCCGGGTACACCGGCCCCGACGTGGCAAGCTCCAGGGGGCGATGTCAGCCCGGCGTGTTGCTGTGTTCCTCTGCTTGCTGATGTGTTCGCAGGCGTTGAGTAAAGGCGGGTGGCACAGACGTGGCATGGCGCGTGATGGCGAGCAAGATCTGCCCCATGACCGCCCGGGCGAGCATGGGGTGCCTCCTTTTATCTTTTCGTCTGCTCCTTCAATCACTCCACCAGCGTCTGCTCGATGCGGGCCCCAGGCATCATCTGCGTGAGACCGGCAATCAGCCTGTCGCCGGCATCCCACAAGGCCGTGCGCGGCATCGGCGGCAGACACTCCAGAATGAACCACATCCGGGGGGAAGAGAGGCTCAGGCGAGTGCGGATCCCCTGGCGCCAGTTCCAGCGGCGACAGGTGACGCCGAGATCGTCCCGCCACACCACCTCTCCGGGAGCCGGTGCCTCCTGGATTGGCAGCCCTTCTTTGAGGGTGTCAAAGCATTCGCTGCCATCGGCAATCACCAGGCGCGGCGTCCCCACATAGGCCGCCAGATCCTCCCCGCCCACGGGAATGGCATACTCGATGCTGATGGCGTTGTAGAGATCCACCACGGGATCGATGGCGGGCAAGACGCCATCGCGCAGCACCCGCTTGCGCAGTGCCTGGGCCGAACAGGGCGTGCGGGCAGGCTTGGCGCCAAACCCCTTGAACACCTGATCCCAGGCGGCCAGATGTTCAAGGGCCCAGGGGGCCTCGTCGGTGCCAAGGGCCGCACATGCCCGGGCCAGGGCCCGCTCCCCCACCAGAGTGTCAATCACGGGGGCGGCTTCCACCACGATGCTGAGGGCACAAAAACCCGGCGCCAACCTGGCTATCTCGGGGTCGATACGGGGGATCATCGGGAACATTCAGCACTCCTGGTCAAGGTTCATCAAGACGGGGGGGCGGAACGGGCACGGGCGCTCCCCTCTTTTCCTTCCCCCGCCAACGGTTGACACCATGATGAAGGGCACAGGGTCATAATAAAATTTACTTTATCTTAATTATGTTAAGTAAAACTGATGACTCAACCCTCTTTCCCATGAAAAATCGCCGCCCCGCAGCGCACCGCCCGGCCCCACTACCACACCCCGCCCATCCAATGCAGACCTGGGCAAGCCCACACCATTGCCCTGGCCGCTTTCCCCGTCACTCATGCTATTATCTGCGTCCAAACATGAGCCCATAAAATCAGGATATTGTGATGACCGACCACACTTTTATTCCCGGCAAGGACGCAGCGCTGGAAGACTCCATCGAACGCTTCCAGACCAAGCTGCAAGCCCTGGGGTTTGATATCGAAGAGGCCTCCTGGCTCAACCCCGTGCCCAACGTCTGGTCCGTGCACATCCGGGACAAGGAGTGCGCCCTCTGCTTCACCAACGGCAAGGGTGCCAGCAAGAAGGCGGCGCTCGCCTCCGCCCTTGGCGAGTATTTCGAGCGTCTCTCCACCAACTACTTCTTCGCCGATTTCTACCTGGGCGAGCAGGTCGCCAATGGCGACTTCGTCCACTACCCGAACGAGAAGTGGTTCCCCATCGAGGGGGATCAGCTTCCCACTGGTCTGCTCGACTCCTTCACCCGCAAGTTCTACAACCCGGACGGTGAAGTGACCGCCGACATGCTGGTGGACCTGCAATCCGGCAACGAGGAACGCGGCATCGTCGCCCTGCCCTTCGAGCGCCAGTCTGATCACCAGACCGTCTACATCCCGATGAACATCGTCGGCAACCTGTATGTTTCCAACGGCATGAGCGCCGGCAACACCCGCACCGAAGCCCGCACCCAGGGGCTGTCGGAGGTGTTCGAGCGCCACGTGAAGAACAAGATCATCGCCGAGGCCATCAGCCTGCCCCAGATCCCGGGCGAGGTCATCGCCCGTTACCCCGGCATCAAGGCGTCCATCGATGCACTGGAGGCCGAAGGCTTCCCCATCTACAGCTTCGATGCCTCCCTCGGCGGCCGTTATCCGGTCATCTGCGTGGTGCTGCTCAACCCGAGCAACGGCACCTGCTTTGCCTCCTTCGGCGCCCACCCGCGCTTCGAGGTCGCCTTCGAACGCACCGTCACCGAACTGCTGCAAGGGCGCAGCCTCAAGGATCTGGACGTCTTCGTACCGCCGTCGTTTGACAACGAGCAGGTGGCGGATCACCACAACCTGGAGACCCACTTCATCGACTCCTCCGGCCTCATCAGCTGGGATCTGTTCAAGGAAGAGTCCGACTTCGAGTTTGCCGACTGGGACTTCCGTGGCACCTCGCAAGAAGAGTTCGACCACCTGATCGGCATCTTCCACGAGCTGGAGCAGCCGGTCTACATCGCCGACTACGAGCACCTGGGTGTCTACGCCTGCCGTATCCTGGTGCCCGGCATGTCCGACATCTATCCGGTGGAAGATCTGCTGCTGGCCAACAACACCATGGGGGCCCACCTGCGGGAGACCATCCTGGCGCTGCCGGCGCTCGAGTGGGACGCAGAGCAGTACATGGCCCTGTTCGACCAGCTGGATGAAGAGGGTCACGACGAGCGGACCCGGGTGCGCGAGCTGCTCGGCATCGCCGCCGCCAAGGGCACTGCCCTGCACACCCTGCGCGTCGGTGAGCTCAAAGCCATGCTGGCGCTGGCCGCAGGCGACCTGGAGAGCGCCCTCGACCTCATCGACTGGACCATGGAGTTCAACCAGTCGGTGTTCCCGGCGGATCGCGCCGCTTACTACCGCGCCCTGCGCGCCTGCGTCGAGCTTTTCCTCGACGAGGATCGAGACCCCGAGCAGTACCGCCCGGTGTTCGCCCGCATGTTCGGGGAAGAGACCCTGGCACAGGCGTGGGCCAACGCCCGCGGCGAGGCGCGCTTCCACGGTCTGGAAGCCGCCGATCTCTCCCTCTCCCAGTTCCCGCTGCACCAGAAACTGCTGGCCGCTTACGAGAAATTGCAAAAAGCCAAACGAATCCATACCTGGAACTGATATGCTAGTGTGACGAAGGGGCCTTATGGCCCCTTCTGTTTTATGGTCTACGCTTTGGCTGGCCGTGCCACAAAGATGAAATAAAAGACAAAAAATACCTCTTAGGGGGTTGTTAATTTGGCACTCATGGTGCAGTGCGGCCGCACAGGTGCCTGGCCGGTACGTTTTTCAGGGCGCCCTTTATAAGTTCTTAAAAATCATAAAATTAATAACAGACCCATTTCTGTTTCACCTGAAACCTGGTGTAAAGAAACGCTTCCGGATGGCGAAAAATCCTGTAGTAAAATTACATTCACAATCTGTAATTCTTGATCGGAGTCAATTTTGGGGATCAGTCCCTTTGTTATGATTTCCACAGGCAAAATATGCAGGTACTGAGAATTGAAAGCAGAATCTCCCTTTGATTGTCTGAAGCCCGAAGCCATCGCCGCCCTGGCTGAAGACATTACCTATGCCAAGGCCACCAAGCCCGCATACAAGGTCATTCCCCTGGCCATCACCGCTGGCGCCTTCATCGCCATCGCCTTCGTCTTCTATATCACCGTCACCACGGGCTCAAGCGGCATGGCCTGGGGCATGTCCAAGCTGGTGGGCGGCATCTGCTTCTCCCTCGGTCTCATCCTCTGCGTCCTGCTCGGCGCCGAACTGTTCACCTCCACTACCCTCACCCTGGTAGCCAAGGCGGCGAATCGCATCAGCTGGGCCCAGCTGCTCAAGAACTGGGGACTGGTCTACTTCGGCAACCTCATCGGCGGTCTCATCATCGTCGGCCTCATCATCATGTCGGCGGAATACACGGCAGCGGATGGTCAGTGGGGGCTGAACGCCATGAAAGTGGCCCAGCACAAGATCCATCACACCTTCTTCGAGGCCGTGGCCCTTGGCATCCTCTGCAACCTCATGGTGTGTCTCGCCGTGTGGATGGCCTTCGGCGCCCGCAGCGCCACCGACAAGGTGATGGTGATGTTGCTCCCCGTCGCCATGTTCGTGGCCTCAGGTTTCGAGCACAGCATCGCAAACATGTTTATGATCCCGGTCGGTATCGCCATCCACAGCGTCGCGAGCCCGGAATTCTGGCAGGCCATCGGCCAGGATCCGGCAACCTTTGCCGACCTGACCGTATCCAACTTCGTCCTGCACAACCTCATTCCTGTCACCATCGGTAATATCATTGGTGGTGGCGTCATGGTTGGGCTGACTTACTGGTTTATCTTCCGTCGCCATCATTAAGGATGGCGGCAGACACATAAATACCTTGAGAGGTAATGAAAATGGCAGAACTTAACGAACAGTTCCAAAAAGCATGGGAAGGCTTCGCAGCCGGTGAATGGCAGACCTCTGTCAACACCCGTGACTTCATCCAGAAGAACTACACCCCGTATGAAGGTGACGAGTCCTTCCTGGCTGGCGCGACCGAAGCCACCACCAAGCTGTGGGACAAGGTCATGGAAGGCATCAAGATCGAGAACCGCACTCACGCGCCGGTCGATTTTGATACCGACCTGCCCTCCACCATTACCGCTCACGATGCCGGCTATATCGACCAGAGCCTGGAGCAAATCGTTGGTCTGCAGACCGACAAGCCGCTCAAGCGCGCCATCATCGCCAACGGCGGTATCAAGATGGTCAAGACCTCTTGCGAAGTGTACGGTCGTCAGCTTGACCCCATGGTCGAGAAGATCTTCACCGAGTACCGCAAGACTCACAACCAGGGCGTGTTCGACGTCTACACCAAAGACATCCTGAACTGCCGCAAGTCCGGCGTCATCACCGGTCTGCCGGATGCCTACGGCCGTGGCCGCATCATCGGTGACTACCGCCGTGTTGCCCTGTACGGTATCGACTTCCTGATGGCCGACAAACTGGCTCAGTTCAAGTCCCTGCAGGCTGACCTGGAAAACGGTGTCAACCTGGAAGCCACCATCCGTCTGCGCGAAGAGATCTCCGAGCAGCACCGTGCCCTGGCACAGATGAAGGTGATGGCTGCCAAATATGGCTGCGACATCTCCGTACCGGCCAAGACCGCCAAAGAAGCCGTACAGTGGACCTACTTCGCCTACCTGGCGGCGGTCAAGTCCCAGAACGGCGCGGCCATGTCCTTCGGTCGTACCTCCAGCTTCCTGGACATCTACATCGAGCGTGACCTGCAAAAAGGCCTGATCACCGAGCAAGAAGCCCAGGAGCTGATGGACCACATGGTCATGAAGCTGCGTATGGTTCGCTTCCTGCGTACCCCGGAATACGATTCACTGTTCTCCGGCGACCCGATGTGGGCCACCGAGACCCTGGCCGGTATGGGCGTTGATGGCCGTACCCTGGTCACCAAGAACAGCTTCCGTATGCTGAACACCCTGTACACCATGGGCCCGTCCCCTGAGCCGAACCTGACCATCCTGTGGTCCGAGAAGCTGCCGGTCGGTTTCAAGAAGTACTGCGCCAAGGTATCCATCGAGACCTCTTCCGTTCAGTACGAGAACGACGACCTGATGCGTCCGGACTTCAACAACGATGACTACGCCATCGCTTGCTGTGTGTCCCCGATGATCGTCGGCAAACAGATGCAGTTCTTCGGTGCCCGTGCCAACTTGGCCAAGACCATGCTGTATGCAATCAACGGCGGTATGGACGAGAAGCTCAAGATCCAGGTCGGTCCGAAGACCGAAATGGTCACCTCCGAGTACCTCGACTACAACGACGTGATGGACAGACTGGATCACTTCATGGACTGGCTGGCCAAGCAGTATGTCGCCGCCCTGAACATCATCCACTACATGCACGACAAGTACAGCTACGAAGCCTCCCTGATGGCGCTGCACGACCGTGACGTCTATCGCACCATGGCCTGTGGTATCGCCGGTCTGTCCGTCGCCGCTGACTCCCTGTCTGCCATCAAGTACGCCAAGGTCAAGCCGGTACGTGATGCCGATGGCGTCTCCATCGACTTCGAAATCGAAGGCGAGTACCCGCAGTTCGGCAACAACGACGCTCGCGTCGATGACATCGCCTGCGACCTGGTCGAGCGCTTCATGAAGAAGATTCAGAAGCTCAACACCTACCGCGGTGCCGTGGCTACCCAGTCCGTGCTGACCATCACCTCCAACGTGGTGTACGGCAAGAAGACCGGTAACACCCCGGATGGTCGTCGCGCCGGTGCGCCGTTCGGCCCGGGTGCCAACCCGATGCACGGTCGTGACCAGAAGGGTGCCGTTGCTTCCCTGACGTCCGTCGCCAAGCTGCCGTTCGCCTACGCCAAAGATGGTATCTCCTATACCTTCTCCATCGTGCCGAACGCCCTGGGTAAAGACATGGAAGCCCAGAAAGCCAACCTGGCCGGCCTGATGGATGGTTACTTCCACCACGAAGCCAACCTGGAAGGTGGTCAGCACCTGAACGTCAACGTGATGAACCGTGAAATGCTGCTGGACGCCATGGAAAACCCGGAGAAATATCCGCAGTTGACCATCCGCGTATCCGGTTATGCCGTTCGCTTCAACTCCTTGACCAAGGAGCAACAGCAAGACGTCATCACCCGTACCTTCACCGCTTCTCTGTAATAGCGTCTCGGTGAAACAAAACCGGCGCCCAGGCGCCGGTTTTTTTATGGCTGTTTGGCAGTGTGCAAGCCGCTTCCCACCTCCCAGGCCCGCTGGCTCGTGGGCTCTGACCCGCAGGCTCGACCAGACGTTAGCCTCCTAACGCCCCTCTCTATGATGCCCCTCTCCACTCCCCTCCTGCGCTTGATGCACGGATGTGCCACCGGCACTCAGGCACTCAGGCACTCAGGCACTCAGGTACTCAGGTACTCAGGTACTCAGGTTCTCAGGTTCTCAGGTTCTCAGGTTCTCAGGTTCTCAGGTTCTCAGGTTCTCAGGTTCTCAGGTTCTCAGGTTCTCAGGTTCTCAGGTTCTCAGGTTCTCAGGTTCTCAGGTTCTCAGGTTCTCAGGTTCTCAGGTTCTCAGGTTCTCAGGTTCTCAGGTTCTCAGGTTCTCAGGTTCTCAGGTTCTCAGGTTCTCAGGTTCTCAGGTTCTCAGGTTCTCAGGTTCTCAGGTTCTCAGGTTCTCAGGTTCTCAGGTTCTCAGAAAAGCAGAGCAGAACCATGCTCGACCACCACGAGTTTTGCATAGCAACCTCGATCTATTCCCTCTCCCCTTGGGAGAGGGTAAGGGTGAGGGGAAACCACTCTACATCGCTAGCAAGCGCCAGAAAGCTACAAGGGCTGCAGAGTGTGCTCTGCAGCCCTTGTGTCATGGATGCGGTTTAACGGGGGCTGGCTGCGTCAGGGGCGACCTCTCACGACTTCACGATGCTTTCATCTCACCATGAAGTTTCAAACTGCCTTTATCGCAAAAAACTGATCACTTATATGCCAAAAACAACAGGGGCAGCGAAGTCTCACTCCCCTGCCCCTGTAGTAAGCAATAAACGGCGGATTAAGGCTTAGCTCGCCCAGGTAATGATATGGTCGGCCCAGTCACCAGCCTGCGCCTCGTGCACTACCTTGCCGCGCACCGACTGGCCAGCCTGGTGCATGGCGCTGCGACTGCCGGTGATAAGGGGATGCCAAGTCGGCAGGGTCTGCCCTTCCGCCAGCAGGCGGTAGGCACAGGTAGAGGGCAGCCAGTTGAACTCGGCAATCTTGTCGTGGGTGATCTGCAGGCAGTCCGGCTCTTTCTTAAAGCGGTTGCCGTAATCGGAGCACTGGCAAGTCTTGGTATTGAGCAGATTGCAGGCCACGTTGGTGAACACCAGCTCCTCGGTGTCCTCGTCAATGAGCTTGTTCAGGCAGCACTTGCCGCAGCCGTCGCACAGGGACTCCCACTCCGTCATGGTCATCTCTTGCAGACTCTTCACCTGCCAAAAGGGGGCGTTCTGCACGGGTTCACTCTGCTGCATAAAAGTTGGCTCACTCAATACACTGACAAGCGCGTGGTTATACGCTTTTTGGCCCAATTTTTCAAGTTGAGTGGGAAAGTGTCAAAGAAGCGAAAGGTCAGAAATTGCGAGTAAACGTAGGGCTTAGCTGCACGTAAGATAACAGTTTGTAATTTGGATCCTGAGCCTTACTCGAAAATAACTTGTAAGAGTTTGATATTATCTTTGCGAACGTCTGATTACGCTGCACTCATCGAATCTCATAGGTTGACCCAGTAGTTACGATAGGTGCCTCAATAACTGTTATTTCGTTGCATTTTAAAAATCTGCAACGTAAGGATAACTGCATGAAGAAAGATTACTCGATCGAGGTTGTCATACTTTGCCCTGTATGTGGGAACACTCAGTTTGAAACTGTTTCAGATCTATTTTTCGTTTGTTCTGATTGCAAAAGTTAGTTCGATAAAGACTCTCTAATCGAGCAGAACACCATCTCAACAGAAACGGCGATTGAGGAACTAAAACAGGAGTTTTTAGCTGATTTAAAAAAAGACTTTAAAAAGCTTTTTAAAGGAACTAAATAATGACTCTAACCGATATAATTGCTCTTCCGGGAATTCAGATAATAAGTGCGACACTCATGGATGAATGGCGAGAGGTGGCCAACTGCTGATTGGTGGTACCCTTCTGCTCGCCAAAGTAAAAGCAGTATCACCATGAGCTATCAGCAGTTGACCGAGGGGCAACGATACCAGTTATCGGTGCTTCGCGCACAGGGGATGTCCATCCTTGCCACCGCACGCGCCATTGGCGTTCATCGCTCCACCCTCTACCGGGAGCTGCGTCGTAACGCCGGGCCGCAGGGCTACCAGCCAGACAATGCGCATCAGCACGCCACCCACCGACGGGCCAGTGCGGCCAAATCTCGGCTATCTGCCGATGTCATCCAGTTTGTCGAGCTGACACTCGCCTGGTGGTGGAGCCCGGAGCAGATAAGCGCGGTGGGCAAGCAGATAGGCCTCATGGTGAGTCACGAGTGGATATACCGCCATGTGGCCGCCGACAAAGCCCGGGGTGGCCAGTTGTACCGCCATCTGCGCCAGGGCCACAAGCGCTACCGCAAGGGGGCGAGCAGCCTGCGTTCTCCCATCAAGGAAGCCCGCTCTATTGATGAACGGCCGGCTATCGTCGATAGCCGGGAGCGGCTCGGTGATTGGGAGGCGGACACGGTGCTGGGCAAGCAAGGCACAGGTGCACTGGTCACCCTGGTGGAGCGCAAGAGCCGGCTCTATCTGGTCAAGCGGGTCGCGAGCAAACAGGCTGGGGTGGTGCGGGATGCGATAATCGAGATGTTAACGCCCTACATCGAGCAGGTGCATACCATCACCTTTGACAACGGCGGCGAGTTTGCCGAACACAAGGCGATAGAGGAAGCGCTGGGTGCCGAGACTTACTTTGCGCACCCTTACTCTTCGTGGGAGCGCGGTCTGAACGAGAACAGCAATGGGCTGTTGAGGCAGTTTATCCCAAAGGGAACAGACCTGAGAGAGGTCACGGACGAGGATGTCAGGAGAGCGGAGCAGTGGCTCAACCTACGACCTCGGAAATGTCTCGGATTCAGGCAGCCTGTCAAGGTATTCGAAGAGTACCGTCAGGCGGCATAGGCGAGTGTCGCACTTCGAAGTTGAATTCGCGTTCTGGCGTTGCTCCTATCTGCTTACTCTGCATACAAAATAATGGAGTTTAATCGGCGTCAGAATGAGTTTGCGAACACAGCTGATCATTTAAACAAGCTGCTATTACGTAGAGAACAAGATGACGCAGTAGACGCTATCAGCGCAGTTCTCAATGCTCGTGTTGTTAAAATCGGCAAAGGACATCGCTTAAAAATCTACAACAAAGGAAAGTCACCAGCTAGAAATATAACGTTAGAATGCCCTGTTGTTAGAGAGTTTTCGATCATGGATGATGCGCTTCCTATTGATGTCATACAACCAGGCGGAAACTTTGACCTGATTGTTGCTACTGCAATGGGAGCTCCATCTGCGGTAACAATCAAGCTGGTTTGGGATGATGAAAGAGGCCGCAATAGAGAGGTTGAAACCACCATTTCACCTTATGGGTCTTAGCTCATAGATTCGAGTAACACTGCTTATTCTGACATTCACGAACACCGATTACTATTTAAGATAGTCAGCCATAAAAAAGCCGCCCATTGGGCGGCTTTTTCAATTAGAGATAACAGGCTGACTTACCAGCCGGTTACTTCACGCAGGGCCTTGCCGATATCGGCGAGCGACCGCACGGTTTTCACGCCGGCATCTTCCAGTGCGGCAAATTTCTCGGCCGCGGTGCCTTTGCCACCGGCGATGATGGCGCCCGCATGACCCATGCGCTTGCCAGCCGGGGCGGTGACGCCCGCGATGTAGGAGACCACCGGCTTGGTGACGTGAGCCTTGATGTAGGCCGCCGCGTCTTCCTCGGCGTTGCCGCCGATCTCGCCGATCATCACGATGGCTTCGGTCTGCGGGTCATTCTGGAACATCTCCAGAATGTCGATGAAGTTGGAACCCGGGATGGGGTCGCCACCGATACCGACGCAGGTGGACTGGCCGAAGCCCTCGTCCGTGGTCTGCTTGACCGCTTCATAGGTCAGGGTGCCGGAGCGGGAGACGATGCCCACCTTGCCCGGCTTGTGGATGTGGCCAGGCATGATGCCAATCTTGCACTCACCCGGGGTGATGACGCCCGGGCAGTTCGGGCCAATCATGCGCACGCCGGTTTCCTGCAGCTTCACCTTGACCTGCAGCATGTCCAGGGTCGGGATGCCTTCGGTGATGGTGACGATGAGCTTGATGCCGGCATCGATGGCTTCCAGGATGGCGTCCTTACAGAACGGCGCCGGCACATAGATGACGGAGGCGGTGGCGCCGGTGGCTTCCACGGCGTCACGGACGGTGTTGAACACAGGCAGGCCCAGGTGAGTGGTGCCGCCCTTGCCCGGGGAGACGCCGCCGACCATCTGGGTACCGTAGGCAATGGCCTGTTCGGAGTGGAAGGTACCCTGACCGCCGGTAAAGCCCTGGCAGATCACCTTGGTGTCTTTGTTGATCAGAACGCTCATTATTTGGCCTCCGCTGCTTTTACCACTTGCTGAGCTGCGTCAGTCAGACTCGTTGCGGCGATGATATTGAGGCCGCTGTCGGCCAGTTTACGGGCACCCAGTTCGGCATTGTTGCCTTCCAGACGCACCACCACGGGCACTTTCACCCCCACTTCCTTCACGGCACCGATGATGCCTTCCGCGATCATGTCGCAGCGCACGATGCCACCGAAGATGTTGACCAGCACGGCTTGTACCTTGCTGTCGGAGAGGATGATCTTGAAGGCCTCGGTCACGCGCTCCTTGGTGGCGCCGCCGCCGACGTCCAGGAAGTTGGCCGGGGAACCGCCGTGCAGGTTGACGATGTCCATGGTACCCATGGCCAGGCCGGCGCCGTTGACCATGCAGCCGATGTTGCCATCGAGCGCCACATAGTTCAGCTCCCACTGGGCGGCGTGCGCTTCGCGGGGGTCATCCTGGGACGGATCGTGCATCTCGCGCAGTTTGGGCTGACGGTACAGGGCGTTGGCGTCGATGTTGATCTTGCCGTCGAGGCAGTGCAGGTTGCCCTTGTCGGTGATGACCAGGGGGTTGATCTCCAGCAGGGCGAAATCGCAGTCCAGGAACATCTGGCCCAAGCCCATGAAGATCTTGGTGAACTGCTTGATCTGATCGCCGACCAGACCCAGCTTGAAGGCCAGCTCGCGGGCCTGATAAGGCTGCGGGCCTACCAGGGGATCGATGGCAGCCTTGTGAATGAGTTCCGGGGTTTCGTGGGCGACTTTCTCAATCTCCACACCACCTTCGGTGGAAGCCATGAAGACCACGCGGCGAGAGCCACGGTCGACCACGGCGCCCAGGTACAGTTCCTTGGCGATGTCGGTGCAGGACTCCACCAGGATCTTGGTAACCGGCTGACCATTGGCGTCAGTCTGATAGGTCACCAGGTTCTTGCCGAGCCAGTTCTGGGCGAAGGCGCGGATCTCGTCCTTGCTCTTGGCCAGCTTGACGCCGCCCGCCTTGCCGCGGCCACCGGCGTGGACCTGGCACTTGACGACCCAGGTGTTGCCGCCAATCTTGTCGGCCGCTTCGGCCGCTTCCTGTGGGGTGGCACAGGCATAACCTTCGGAGACCGGCAGGCCATACTCGGCAAACAGCTGTTTTGCCTGATATTCATGCAGATTCATAGATGCTCTATCCGTGTTGTAGGTATTTCCGTCCGGGGCTCGTGTTTCTCAATCCCCTGTGAATGGGGGCCTGGGCGGCCCCTCGTTATCTTTCAGTCACGCTTGCTCAGACATCCAGCAGCAGACGAGTCGGGTCTTCCAGCAGCTCCTTGATGGAGACCAGGAAGCCCACGGACTCGCGGCCGTCGATGATGCGGTGATCGTAGGAGAGCGCCAGGTACATCATCGGCAGGATCTCGACCTTGCCGTCGACGGCCATGGGGCGGTCCTGGATCTTGTGCATGCCCAGAATGGCGCTCTGGGGCGGGTTGATGATGGGGGTGGACATCAGGGAGCCGAACACGCCACCGTTGGTGATGGTGAAGTTGCCACCAGTCAGTTCATCCACGGTCAGCTTGCCGTCACGGCCCTTGCCCGCCAGATCCTTGATGGCCTTCTCGATGTCCGCCAGGCTCATGTTGTCGCAGTCACGCAGCACCGGGGTCACCAGACCACGGGGGGTGGAGACGGCGATGCTGACATCGAAGTAGTTGTGGTAGACGATGTCGTCACCATCCAGCGCGGCGTTCACTTCCGGGTAGCGCTTGAGGGATTCGACCACGGCCTTCACATAGAAGGACATGAAGCCGAGCTTGATGCCGTGCTTCTTCTCGAAGATCTCGCCGTACTGCTTGCGCAGCTTCATGATGGGCGCCATGTTGATCTCGTTGAAAGTGGTCAGCATGGCGGTGGTGTTCTTGGCCTCCAGCAGACGCTCGGCGATGCGCTTGCGCAGACGGGTCATGGGCACACGCTTCTCGGTGCGACCGGCCAGCGGCGCGACCGGGGCGGCAGCCACGGGAGCGGCAGCAGTCGGCGCAGCCACCGGAGCCTTGCCCAGATTCTTGATGAAGGCTTCCACGTCTTCCTTGGTGACACGACCACCCTTGCCGGTGCCGGTCAGCTTGGCGACGTCGATGTCGTGCTCGGCCACCATGCGGCGCACGGAAGGGCTCAGGCCATCGGCAGCGTCATCGGCCACGGCTTCCACCGGCTTCTCGCTGGTCGCTTCACCGGCAACGGGGGCCGGCTTGAGCATGGCGATCAGCTGGCGGGAGAGCACGGTCGCCCCTTCGCTCTGCAGGATGTCGCCCAGTACGCCGGCTTCCGGTGCGGGCACTTCCAGCACGACTTTATCGGTTTCGATGTCAACCAGCACTTCGTCACGGGCAACCAGATCACCCGGTTTCTTGTGCCAGGTCGCGATGGTGGCATCCGCCACTGATTCCGGCAGGTCCGGTACCTTGATCTCGATAGTCATGTAATCAGTTCCTTGTTACTTCTTGGCCAGCAGGCTTGTTCCAGGTCAGAGAGGGTCCCGACACGGGCCCTCTCATCCACAACTCGTTATTCCAGGGTAAGGGCGTCTTCCACCAGTGCTTTTTGCTGCTTGGCGTGGACGGACATGTAACCGACGGCCGGTGAGGCCGAGGCCGGGCGACCGGCATAACGCAGACGGGCATGGCTTGGCAGCACGCTGTCGTAGTGATGACGGGTGCTGTACCAGGCGCCCTGGTTCTGCGGCTCTTCCTGACACCAGACGAAGTCGGTGACATGGCTGTAATCGGCCAGGATGGCGCGCACTTCCTCTTCCGGGAAGGGGTAGAGCTGCTCGATCCGAACCAGAGCCACGTCCTGCTGCTCGGCCTTGCGACGGGCATCGAGCAGGTCGTAGTAGACCTTGCCGGAGCAGAAGACCACGCGCTTGACGCCTTTGGGATCCAGCGCATCGATCTCGCCGATGGCGTTCAGGAAGGTGCCCTCTGCCAGCTCTTCGAGCTTGCTCACCGCCAGCGGGTGGCGCAGCAGGGATTTGGGCGTCATCACGATGAGCGGACGGCGCATCGGGCGCACTACCTGACGACGCAGCATGTGGAACACCTGCGCCGGGGTGGAGGGCACGCACACCTGCATGTTGTGCTGGGCGCACATCTGCAGGTAACGCTCCAGACGGGCGGAGGAGTGCTCCGGGCCCTGCCCCTCGTAACCGTGGGGCAGCAGCATGGTCAGGCCGCACATCCGGCCCCACTTCTGCTCGCCGGAGGAGAGGAACTGATCCACCACCACCTGGGCGCAGTTGGCAAAGTCACCGAACTGGGCTTCCCAGATGGTGAGACCGGCCGGCTCCGCGCTGGCGTAGCCATACTCGAACGCCAGGACCGCGTTCTCGGTCAGCACGGAGTCGTACACCTCGAACGGACCCTGCTCGTCATGCAGGTTGCACAGCGGGGTGTAGGTGCTGGCATCGGTCTGGCTGTGCAGCACGGCGTGGCGATGGAAGAAGGTGCCGCGCCCGGAGTCTTCCCCGGTGAAGCGAATGCGGGAGCCCTTGTCCACCAGGGTGGCGTAGGCCAGCGTCTCGGCAAAGCCCCAGTCCACCAGCTTCTCACCGGCGGCCATCAGGCGACGGTCTTCGTAGATCTTCTCGACCTGGCGTTGCAGCACATGGGTGGCCGGGTACTGGCTGATGCGCTCGCCCAGGGCCTTCAGATGATCCATGGGCACAGTGCTGTCATAGGCCATGGCCCAGTCGTGACCCAGATACGGGGTCCAGTCCACGGAGTGCAGCTCCATGGGGCGCCATTCCTTGCTCACCCGCTCGCCCCGATCCAGGGTATCGCGATAGTCGTTGACTAGCGTGGTGGCCAGCTCAGGCGCGATGGCTCCTTCGGCGATCAGCTGATCGGCGTAGATCTTGCGCGGAGTCGGGTGCTGCTTGATCTTCTGATACATCAGGGGCTGGGTCGCGCTCGGCTCGTCAGCCTCGTTGTGGCCGTGACGACGGTAGCAGACCAGCTCGATCACCACATCGCGCTTGAAGGTGTTGCGGTAATCCAGGGCGATCTGGGTCACCAGCACCACGGCTTCCGGGTCATCCCCGTTGACGTGCAGCACAGGGGCCTGCACCGCCTTGGCGATGTCGGTGCAATATTCGGTGGAGCGCAGGTCACGGATATAGGAGGTGGTGAAGCCCACCTGGTTGTTGATGACGATGCGCACCGTCCCGCCCACGCCATAGGCACGGGTCTGGGACATGTTGAAGGTCTCGGCAACGACTCCCTGCCCCGCGATGGCGGAGTCACCGTGGATGGTGATGGGCAGGACGCTGGAGCCGTCCTTGTCACCGCGACGATCCATACGGGCACGCACGGAGCCGATGACCACGGGGTTGACGATCTCGAGGTGAGACGGGTTGAAGGCGAGCGCCAGATGGACGTTGCCGCCCGGGGTGGCGAAGTCGGAGGAGAAGCCCATGTGGTACTTCACATCCCCCGTGCCCCAGGATTCGCCGTGCTTGCCGGCAAACTCGTCGAACAGGTCCTGGGCGCGCTTGCCCAGCACGTTGATGAGCACGTTGAGGCGACCGCGGTGGGCCATGCCGATGACGGCTTCCTTGCAACCCTGCTCACCGGCGCGGCGAATAAGCTCTTTGAGCATGGGCACCATGGCATCGCCCCCTTCCAGGGAGAAACGCTTGGCCCCAGGGAACTTGGCACCCAGGTATTTTTCCAGCCCTTCGGCGGCGGTCAGGCTCTCGAGGAAGCGAGTCTTCTCTTCGAGGGTATAGTTGCCCTTCCCTTCGATGGATTCCAGCCTGTCTTGCAGCCAGCGCTTCTCCTCGGTGGAGGTGAGGTGCATGTAGTCGGCGCCGATGCTGCCGCAATAGGTTTTCTTCAGCGAGGCATACAGATCGGAGAGCACCATGGTCTCGCGACCGATGGCGTAGGAGCCCACATTGAAGGTGGCCTCCATGTCTGCACCTTGCAGGTTGTGGAAGGCCGGATCCAGCTCGGCGACCGGCTCGCGCTGCCACAGACCCAGGGGGTCCAGGTTGGCGTTCTGGTGACCGCGGAAGCGGAAGGCGTTGATCAGTTGCAGTACGCGAACCTGTTTGGCATCCACCTGGGGATCGGAGACGGGAGCGCTGTAACGGGAGGAGTCCTTGGCCAGGCGGCGGAAATAGTCGCGAACCTGGGAGTGGGGTTGTTCTACTGCATGTCCGTTGACCTGGGGCAGCGACTGGAACAGGCTGCGCCATTCGTCGGCAACGGAGTCGGGGTTTTCCAGGAAGGATTCGTACAAATCCTCAATGTAGCTTGCATTCGCACCAGCCAGGTGAGATGACTCCAACCAGGCCTTCATCACGCCGTTATGCATTTCTATCCCTTGTACATCTTGTTCGCTGCACTGCAGCTTGTAGGGTCATAGCCATCCCGGGGCGGGATGGCTATCCAGAGGTCGGGCCCGGCGCAAGGCGCCCTGGCCCCGATACTACACGGCCCGGTTGAGCAACATCGACTTGATCTGACCGATGGCCTTGGTCGGGTTCAAGCCCTTGGGACAGACGTTCACGCAGTTCATGATGCCGTGGCAGCGGAACACGCTGAAGGCGTCATCCAGGTTGCCCAGTCGCTCACTGGCCGCAGTATCGCGGCTGTCCGCCAGCCAGCGATAGGCGGCGAGCAGGCCGGCCGGACCGATGAACTTGTCCGGGTTCCACCAGAAGGAGGGGCAAGAGGTGGAGCAGCAGGCACAGAGTATGCACTCGTACAGGCCATCCAGCTTGGCGCGCTCTTCGGGGGATTGCAGGTGCTCACGCACGGGCGGCAGTTTTTCGTCGTTGATGAGGAAGGGTTTGACCTTCTCCCACTGGGTGTAGAACTGGGTCATGTCGATCACCAGATCCCGGATCACCGGCAGACCGGGCAAGGGTCGAATGACGACCTTGCTGCCCTTCTTCAAGAGATCGGAGAGCGGCGTGATGCAGGCCAGACCGTTCTTGCCATTCATGTTGAGACCGTCAGATCCACAGACCCCTTCGCGGCAGGAGCGGCGGAAGGCAAGCGTGGGATCCAGCTCCTTGAGCTGGATCAGTGCGTCGAGCACCATCATGTCGGAACCTTCAGGAATATCAAGACGATAATCCTTCATATACGGGACGTTATCAACGTCCGGATTGTATCTGTAGACAGAGAATGTGACGTTCATTGTGCTTGGCTCCGCAATCAGTAAGTCCGGACCTTGGGCGGGAACGCCTCACGGGTCTTGGGTGACATGTTGACAGCGCGACGGGTCATGGACTCGGTGTCCGGATGATAGAGGCTGTGGCACAGCCAGCTCTCATCGTCACGCTCCGGGAAGTCGAAGCGGCTGTGGGCGCCACGGCTCTCGGTACGGAAGTTCGCCGCCACCGCGGTGGCATAGGCGGTCTCCATCAGGTTGTCCAGCTCCAGGCACTCGATGCGCTGGGTATTGAACTCCTTGGAGGTGTCGTCCAGACGGGCGTTCTTGAGACGCTCGCGGATGAGTTTCAGCTCGGCCAGCCCTTCTGCCATGGCATCCCCTTCCCGGAACACGGAGAAGTTGTTCTGCATGCAGCGCTGCAGATCCTTGCGGATCTGGGCCGGGTCTTCCCCGTCACGGTTGTTTTCCCAGCGGTTGAAGCGCTCCAGCGCCTTGGCGATGTCGGCGTCGGTGGCTTCCACGCCGTGCTCCATCGAACCAAGAGTCTCCACCAGGTGCATGCCAGCAGCACGACCGAACACCACCAGATCCAGCAGGGAGTTGCCGCCCAGACGGTTAGCACCGTGCACGGAGACGCAGGCGATCTCACCCACCGCGAACAGACCGACCACCGGCACGTCGTTGCCATCCTTGTCCTGGGTCAGGCACTGGCCGTTCACGCTGGTCGGCACGCCGCCCATCATGTAGTGGCAGGTCGGGATGATGGGGATGGGCTCTTTGACCGGATCCACGTGGGCGAAGGTGCGAGAGAGCTCGCAGATGCCCGGCAGGCGGGATTCCAGCACCTCTTTGCCGAGGTGATCCAGCTTGAGCTTGATGTGCGGGCCCCAGGGACCGTCGCAGCCACGACCTTCGCGGATCTCGATCATGATGGAGCGGGCCACCACGTCGCGACCGGCCAGATCCTTGGCGTTCGGCGCATAACGCTCCATGAAGCGCTCGCCGTCTTTATTGAGCAGGTAGCCGCCTTCACCGCGGCAACCTTCGGTCACCAGCACCCCAGCCCCGGCGATGCCGGTCGGGTGGAACTGCCAGAACTCCATGTCCTGCACGCCAACCCCGGCACGCAGCGCCATGCCGACGCCATCACCGGTGTTGATGTGGGCGTTGGTGGTGGACTGGTAGATGCGACCGGCACCGCCGGTGGCGAGCACCGTGGCCTTGGCCTTGAAGTAGACGACTTCACCGCTCTCCATGTCGATGGCGGTACAGCCAACGATGTGGCCGTCCTGGTTCTTCACCAGATCCAGGGCATACCATTCGGAGAAGACGGTGGTCTTGTTCTTGACGTTCTGCTGATAGAGGGTGTGCAGCAGGGCGTGACCGGTACGGTCGGCTGCCGCCGCGGTACGGGCCGCCTGCTCGCCACCGAAATTCTTGGACTGGCCGCCAAACGGACGCTGATAGACGGTACCGTTGTCGAAGCGGGAGAAGGGCAAGCCCATGTTCTCCAGTTCATAGACGGCCTCGGGGCCGGTCTTGCACATATATTCAATGGCTTCCTGATCACCGATGTAATCGGAGCCCTTGACGGTGTCATACATGTGCCACTGCCAGTTGTCGTCGTGGGCATTGCCCAGGGCGACCGTGATCCCGCCCTGGGCGGAGACCGTGTGAGAACGGGTCGGGAAAACCTTGGATAACAGGGCGCAGCTCTTGCCGGACTGGGCAATCTGCAGCGCGGCGCGCATACCGGCGCCACCGGCACCGATCACGACCGCATCAAATTCACGAGTTGGAATAGTCACCTTACACACCCCACAGCACGACGAAACCAGTCATCACATAGACAAACAGCACCACCACCAGCACAAACTGCAGTGCACCGCGCAGTCCGACCGGCTTGATATAGTCGGTCAGCACCTGCCACAGACCGATCCAGGCGTGGATCAAGACGCATACGAGCGTCAGCAGGGTGAAGACCTTGGTGAAGGTGTTGGAGAAGAAGCCGGTCCACACCTCGTAGGTGATGTCGTTGAACGCGACAAAGCCAACCAGATAGAGGACGTAGCACGTCATGATGAGGGCGGTGGCGCGGATCAGGATGTAATCGTGAACACCGCTGCGCCCGAAAGTTGCAGAATTGGTTACCATACCAGTACCCCCGCCAATACCGCCAAAACCGCGGTGATCACGAAGGCCACACGGGCACTCTGATTACCGGATTCCAGCTCTTCCCAATAGCCCATGTCCATGACCAGGTGCCGCAGACCGCCCACGATGTGGTAAGCCAGCGCGGTCAGGATCCCCCACAGCACGAACTTGACCAGGAAGTTGTCCATGATGGCAACGACCGATTCAAATCCTTCGGGAGAGGCGAGTGAAGTACCAAGCATCCACAGCAAGATGGCCAATGCCACAAAGGTGATGACCCCTGAGACACGATGCAAGATGGAAGCGATGGCGGTGACAGGAAAGCTGATCGTCTGTAGGTCGAGGTTTACAGGTCTCTGTTTGTTTTTCACGGCTTTGCCCACTCAGCTCCATTGAGCACGTTAGTTATTGTTTTCACACGCTTTGAGGGCGAGGAGTGGCATTTGTTAGGTTTTTGTTACCAAAACAACTCAGGAAAGCCAAAAATAACATTTTCGATATCACATCTGGCTTTGCGAAAGCGTTTCAAACACCGACGACCATCACCCACGTGGCGCAGTATATCGGCGGCCTTAACCAATGACAATCAAATAGCTACACAGAAAATCCAAAACCGTAAACCAGATCTCACAACAGCTTTAACAAGTCATTAATGATCATCCAGCAAAATTGACAAAGACATGGTTCTCTGGTTCAAATAAGGCGCTCCAGCCGCCGTGGTACGGGTAAGAACCTTTGCCAGCGTCATAATAGTCGTAATAAAGTAGGGCTGGAACCAAATTATAAAAGAGCAAAGGAGACGTGCTATGGCTGATAAGATAGCCACCCTACATCTGCCCGGAAAAGAGCCGGTTGAATTGCCGATCCTCTCCGGTACCGTTGGACCCGATGTGATCGATGTCAGAAAGCTGGGCACGCAAGGATATTTCACCTTCGACCCCGGCTTCATGGCCACCGGTTCTTGCAAATCTTCCATCACCTACATCGATGGCGACCAGGGTGTCTTGCTGCACCGCGGTTACCCCATCGCCCAGTTGGCCACCCAGGCCAGCTACCTCGAAGTCTGCTACATCCTGCTGTACGGCGAGGCCCCCACCAAGACCCAATATGCGGAATTTGAACGTCTGGTCACCCGCCACACCATGGTGCACGAGCAGATCGCCTTCTTCTTCCGTGGCTTCCGCCGCGACGCCCACCCCATGGCCGTCATGTGCGGCGTGGTCAGCGCACTGTCCGCCTTCTATCACGACGCCCTCGACATCAACAACGAGGAGCATCGCGAGATCTGTGCCTTCCGTCTGCTCTCCAAGATGCCGACCCTGGCCGCCATGTGTTACAAGTACTCCATCGGCCAGCCCTTCATGCAGCCGCGCAACGCCCTCTCCTATGCAGGCAACTTCCTGCACATGATGTTTGGCGTGCCGACCGAAGAGTACAAGGTCAACCCCATCGTCGAGCGCGCCATGGATCGCATCTTCACCCTGCATGCGGACCATGAGCAAAACGCCTCCACCTCTACCGTGCGTCTGGCCGGTTCTTCCGGTGCCAACCCGTTTGCCTGTATCGCTGCGGGGATCGCCTCCCTGTGGGGCCCGGCCCACGGTGGTGCCAACGAAGCCTGCCTCAAGATGCTCGAAGAGATTGGCTCCGTGGATCGCATTCCCGAGTACATCGGCCGCGCCAAGGACAAGAACGATCCGTTCCGTCTGATGGGCTTCGGTCACCGGGTCTACAAGAACCACGATCCCCGTGCCACCGTGATGCGCGAAACCTGCCACGAGGTGCTTACCGAGCTGCAGATCAAGGATCCGCTGCTGGACGTGGCCATGGAGCTGGAGCGCATCGCGCTTTCCGACCCCTACTTCATCGAGAAGAAGCTCTACCCGAACGTGGACTTCTACTCCGGCATCATCATGAAGGCCATCGGTATCCCCATGTCCATGTTCACCGTGATCTTCGCCATCTCCCGTACCATCGGCTGGATTGCCCACTGGAACGAGATGCACTCGGACCCGGATCAGAAGATCGGCCGTCCCCGTCAGCTCTACACCGGTCAGCCCCTGCGCGAGTTCGTGCCCCTCGACCAGCGCTGAGCCCAATCTGTCATGGTTTGTTACAAAGGCGGTCATTGACCGCCTTTTCTTTTGCAGGTTTAATCGCGCCCTTTTACGCCAAGGACACTCATCATGAAATCTCCCCTGCTCCTCAGCTCCGCCATCCTGCTCAGCGCCTGCCAGAGCGCCCCGACCACCGAAACCCTCTATATCCAGGACAAGCTGGCAGACTGCGTCGGTGTCGCCCCCATGAAGTGCATGCAGGTACGCAGTCAACCGGGCGAGAGTTGGAGCCTCTTCTATCAGCAGATCGAAGGCTTCACCTTTGAACCGGGCTTTCGCTATCAACTCGAAGTGAGCAAGGAGCAACTTGCCGATGTGCCGGCCGATGCCCCTTCCTTGCGCTACCAGCTGGTCAAGATCGTGAGCAAGGAACCGGTTCGCTGACAGGTGACCCGGTTCCGTTTGTGTGCTCTCTGGGGTATGCTGTCACCCCTTTTTGCCACGGTTTGAGTACGGACCCGACCCGCATCATGATCACCATCCGCACCATCCGCACGCCAGACTGGCCCGCCATCATGGCCATCCAGCACGAGTGTTATCACCAGTTCGAACCCGAGCCCCTCGAGGTGATGCAGAACAAGACCGAGCTGGCCCCCGCCTCCTGCTGGGTGGCCGAGCGTCAGGGCAAGGTGCTGGGTTACCTGCTCTGCCACCCCTGGCGTGCCCACCAGCCCCCGCCCCTCTCGGTGCCGATGAAGGCGCTGGCCGGTCACGACGAGTTCTATCTGCACGATCTCGCTGTCTCGAGCAAGGCACGCGGCCTGGGTGTCGGACAGCGACTGCTGGCAAGGGCGCTCACTTTCGCGAGCCATGCAGGATATCGCCATGCAGGCCTGGTGGCGGTTCAGGATGCCCCCGCCTTCTGGCGCAAGCAGGGGTTTGTGCCCGCCGACACCGGCAAATCGCTGGTGGAGTATGGTGACGGGGCAGTCTATATGCGGTTGCCCCTGGCAGACAGCGGTCCCAAACCGGGAACCATCAGCAGAGTTCAATAAAAAGAATTCAATAAAAAAGGCACCTTTCGGCGCCTTTTTCTATTTCGCGTTGCGCTCCCCACGGGGAGATCAAGCCTTGAACTTGCTGAACACCAGAGAGGCGTTGGTACCGCCAAAGCCGAAGCTGTTGGACATGACGGTATTGAGATCGGCCGCTTCGTATTCACGCACGATGGGCAGGCCCACGGCTTTCTCGTCCAGGTTCTCGATGTTGATGCTGGGGGCGATGAAGCCGTGTTCCATCATCAGCAGGGAGTAGACGGCCTCATGCACGCCAGCGGCGCCCAGGGCATGGCCGGTCATCGCCTTGGTGGCGGAGAGCTTGGGTGCATTGCTGCCAAACAGGGTCTGAATGGCTTCCAGCTCCTTGGTGTCACCAACCGGAGTAGAGGTACCGTGAGTGTTGATGTAGTCCACCTTGCCGACACCCTGCATCGCCATCTTCATGCAACGCACGGCGCCTTCACCGCTCGGGGCCACCATGTCGTAGCCGTCGGAGGTCGCACCGTAACCGGTGATTTCGGCGTAGATGTGGGCACCACGGGCCAGGGCGTGTTCCAGCTCCTCGACCACCAGAATGCCGCCACCACCGGAGATGACGAAGCCGTCGCGGTCCGCATCATAGGTGCGGGACGCTTTTTCCGGGTTGTCGTTGTACTTGGTGGAGAGCGCGCCCATGGCGTCGAACTGGATGGTGGAAGACCAGTCCAGCTCCTCGCCGCCACCGGCAAAGATGATGTCCTGCTTGCCAAGCTGGATCAGTTCCAGGGCGTGACCGATGCAGTGGGCAGAGGTCGCACAGGCGGAGCTGATGGTGTAGTTGACACCCTTGATCTTGAACGGGGTGGCAAGACAGGCGGAGGTGGTGGAGGACATGGTACGCGGCACCATGTAGGGACCCACCCGCTTGACGCCCTTTTCACGGGCGATATCGGCAGATTCGGAGGTGTTCTTGCCGGAGGCGCCGCCGGAACCGGTCACGATGCCGGTGCGCTCGTTGGAGACCATCTCTTCCGGCAGGCCGGCATCTTCGATGGCCTGCTGCATGGAGAGGTAGGCGTAGGCCGCGGCGTCACCCATGAAACGCATGACTTTACGGTCGATCAGTTCAGACGGATCGAGTTTGATGTTACCCCAGACACGGCTGCGCAGGTTGTACTGCTCGAACTGCTCGGAATAGGTGATGCCGGATTTACCTGCTTTCAGGGAGGCCAGCACCTCTTCCTTGTTGTTGCCGATACTGGAGATGACGCCGATACCGGTGATCACTGCTCTTCTCATTAATTCATCTCGTCTGGAAAAACTGGCACCGAGTCTACCCGCTTTCGGCTGCCAAACTGGTCTGCTTTCACGTAGAATGCCCGCGATTTTGTGACGCGAGCCGAGGAAAACGTGAGTCAAACATCCTTACATCATGCCCGATTGGACTGGAACGAAGCGGGAACTCCAGTCTCCAGTGAGTTCGGGGATGTGTACTTTTCCAATGATAACGGTCTAAGTGAAACCCGCTACGTCTTTTTGCAGCAAAATCGACTGCCAGAGCGATTTTCGCACCACGATAGTGACAGTTTCGTGATTGGTGAAACAGGTTTCGGTACAGGACTTAACTTTCTGGCCACAATGGCCGCCTTTCTGGAACAGGCCCCCCTGTCCGGCAACGGATCCCGGCTGCACTTCATCAGCGTCGAGAAATACCCCCTTACCCAGGCCGATCTGCGCAAGGCCCTGGCCGCCTGGCCCGAGCTTGCCCCCTTGAGCCAGCCTCTCATCGACCAGTGGCCGTTGCCGGTCTCCGGCTGCCATCGCCTGCTCTTTGCCGATGGCCGCATCCGCCTCGATCTCTGGTTTGGCGACATCAAGGAGATGCTGCCCCAGGTGCCCCATCCTGCAACCGGTCTGGTGGACGCCTGGTATCTGGACGGTTTCTCCCCTGCCAAGAACCCAGAGATGTGGACCCAGGATCTCTTCGACGATCTCGCTCGCCTCGCCCGCCCCGATGCCACCCTCTCGACCTTTACCTGCGCCGGTTTCGTGCGACGGGGGCTGATTGCCGCCGGCTTTGCCATGAAGAAGGTGAAGGGCCACGGCAGCAAGCGGGAGATGCTGGCGGGTGTTCGGGAAGGCAAAGTGCCGCAGCAGAGCATCGCCCCCTGGTATGCCCGCCCCGCAGGGCGGGAGGGAGAGGTGCTCATCATCGGTGGCGGCATCGCTTCCGCCATGACGGCGCTCTCTCTGGTGGAGCGGGGTCGGCACGTCACCTTGCTTTGCGAAGATGGCGAACCGGCCAGCGGCGCCTCCGGCAATCGACAAGGAGCCCTCTACCCCCTGCTCAACGGCGAGCACGATGCCCTGTCGCGCTTCTATTCGCTGGCCTTTGGCTTTGCCAGAAACCGGCTGCTGGCCCTGGCAAAGCACCACCCCGTCGCCTTCTCGCTGTGTGGCGTCACCCAACTCGGCTACGACGACAAATCCGCCGCCAAGCTTGCCAAGATGAGCCTGGGCCCCTTCCCCCCCGAGCTGATGCACCCACTCTCGGCAGCGGAGGTTGAGCAGGTGGTCGGCCTGCCCTGCGATGCGGATGGTGTGAGCTATCCCCTGGGGGGCTGGCTCTGTCCGGCGGATCTCACCCGCGCCGCCATCAGGGAGGCGCAGGCCAGCGGGCGGCTGGAAGTGGTGTTCAATGCCGCTGTAACCCGCATTGCCGAAGAGGCCGATGGCTGGCACCTGGAGAGCCGGGATGGCCGCCAGTGGCACGCCCCCAATCTGGTGGTGGCAGCCGGGCATCAGTTGCCAGCCCTTCTCCCCTTTGCCGAGCTGCCGCTCTATCCGGTGCGCGGCCAGGTGAACCATGTGCCGACCACGGCTGGCTTGAGCCAGCTCAAGACCGTGCTCTGCTACGATGGCTACCTCACACCGGCCCACAATGGCGTGCACTGCATCGGGGCGAGCTATGGCCGCAACCAGACCGACCTTGCCTACCGCACCGACGAGCAGGAGCAGAACAGGGCGCGGCTGCAAGCCTGTGTGCCCCATCAGCACTGGCCTGCCGAGGTGGATGTGAGCGGTGCTCAGGCCCGCACCGGGGTGCGCTGCGCCAGCCGGGATCACCAGCCGGTCGCCGGGCCCGTCGCCCGGTTGGCGGCGCTGGCGGATCATGACGTCAACGCCCCCGCGGATCAGCAGATCGCACTGCCCCTGCACGCCGGCCTCTACGTGCTGGGGGCGCTCGGCTCCCGGGGTCTGTGCTCGGCGCCCCTGTGCGGCGAGCTGGTCGCCAGCGAGATCTGCGGCGATCCCCTGCCGCTGGCGGCCGATCTGCTGGAGGCGCTCCACCCCGCACGCTACTGGGTGCGAAGACTGCGCAGGGGCAAGCCACTGCGAGACTAGCCACCCAGGAGCCGGGGCTGCCCACCTCCACGCCATTGGGCGCACCAACAAAAAAAAGGGCTCAATCAGCCCGTTTTTTATGTTTCCCATGAGCGGCCATGGGCCTGTACACGTGTTATCAGCCAGCCCTGGGCCAGACGACCCCCAGCTTGCGACCCTGATCGGTCTGGCTGGCCAGGGTGTCGAACCGCGCCCGGGTGGCGTCCAGCACCGCCTGCCCTGCCTGCCAGCCCTGATGCTCCAGGGTTGGGCAATCCCGGGTCACCGGCAACTGGGCGAGGCGCGTGCCAAGCTGGCTCACGCTCTCCAGCAGGATATCCTTGTGACGACTCTCGTAGTCAAACATGGCGGCCACCAGCTTGTCCCACTTCTGGCGCTCCTTCGCGGGCGCACTGGCCTTGTCCATCCAGTTGGGTACCCTGACCTGGATGCGCGCACGAACGCTGGCCTGCTCCAGCTCGCAGCGTGTCGCCGTCGCCTTCGTCTGCAACTGCCAGGAGAGCTGATAACTGGCCTTGCCGATGTGCCCGTCCGCCTGGGTGGGCGACAAGGCGGTGATCTGGCGCATCACGGCCCCCACATCGGCCCCGGAGACCCGATAGAACTGGAAGTCGACCTTGATATCGGGGGCGACCTTCACACCGGCATAGTGGGAAGGTACAGCACCGATTGAGGCGGCATAAATGAGGGCCACCGTCACCCCTGTCTTGCTGAAGAGTCCCATCTGTCCGCGGCTTTGCTCCTTATGAGTCCCGGCTTAATTTCAATTAATAATCAATGAATTAATAACCCGATTGGGAGATTACCCCTGATCCAGCCCCCTGTCATCCGCTCTTGGCACCCGGTTGCTGCAAACGTGCGAGTCATCACCCCGGCTCAGGCGGGGATTTGCAGTCGAGATCACAAGCTGCCATCGAACGGATGGTGAAATACTCCTTAGTGGGTAATATCCGCAGTGTTTTTGTTGGCCGATGCCGGATAGTCCAGCGCAACCCTCTGGTGAGCCCTGGCAGGCCACCCCCTCACTTCAACTCTTGGGAAGATTTTATGATAGAACTCCTGATCGGCACCCTGGTCACCCTGGCCGTGGGTCGCTACATCTTCAAGGGCTACTCCGCCACCGGGGTACTGCTCAGCGGCGGCCTGCTGCTGCTGGCGATCACCGCCCTGATGGGCAAGGCGGTGCTGCCGGCGAGCGTCCCCTCCACCGGCCACATGGCCACCGACATCTTCGAATACGTGCGCTTCCTGCTGGTCGACAGGGGGGGTGGCCTCGGCATGCTCATCATGGTGCTGTGCGGCTTTGCCGGCTACATGAGCCACATCGGCGCCAACACCATACTGGTGAAGCTCGCGAGCAAACCCCTCGGTGTCATCAAGTCCCCCTACATCCTGCTGGTGGCCGCCTATCTGGTCGCCTGCGCCATGTCGCTGGCGGTGAGCTCCGCAACCGGCCTCGGGGTTCTGCTGATGGCCACCCTCTTCCCGCTGATGGTCAACATGGGGATCTCCCGTGGCGCGGCAGCGGCGGTGTGCGCCTCGCCGGCCGCCATCATCCTCTCCCCCACCTCGGGGGACGTGGTGATGGCCGCCCAGGCCGCGAACATGGAGCTCATCGAGTTTGCCTTCAAGCTGACCCTGCCCATTTCCCTGGTGGCCATCGCCGCCATGGCGGTGACCCACTTCTTCTGGCAGCGTTATCTGGATCAGAAGGCCGGGGAGCACAACGCCGCGGTCGCCCCGAGCGATCTCGTCACCGACGCCCCCGGTTTCTACGCCATCCTGCCCTTCACCCCCATCATCGGTGTGCTGCTGTTTGACGGCAAACTGGGGCCCAAGCTCGATATCGTCACCATCATCGTCATCTGCCTGGTGCTGGCCGCCCTGCTGGAGCTGGTGCGCAAGCGCAACGGCCGCGAGCTGCTGGACGGGCTGCAGGTGTGCTGGCGCAACATGGCCGACGCCTTCGCCGGCGTGGTGATGCTGCTGGTGGGTGCCGGGGTCTTTGCCCAGGGTCTGATGGGGCTCGGTTTCATCGCCAACCTCCTTGATCTGGCCCAGAGCTTCGGTACCGGCGGCATCGTCATCATGCTGGTGCTGGTGGTCATCACCACCCTGGCGGCCTTCACCACGGGTTCCGGCAACGCCCCCTTCTACGCCTTCGTGGAGCTCATTCCCCATTTGGCCACCAGCCTCGGCGTCAACCCGGCCTATCTGGTGATCCCCATGCTGCAGGCATCCAACCTCGGCCGCACCATCTCGCCGGTCTCCGGGGTGGTGGTCGCCTGTGCGGGCATGGGCAATCTCTCGCCGTTCGAGGTGGTCAAACGTACCTCGCTGCCGGTGGCCGTCGGGCTGCTGGTAGTGATCCTCGTCACCCAGATCATGGTTCCCGCCTGACTCTTTACCGGCCCGGCTGCCGCCGGGCTGGTATCCCCCCCACCCCATGCAGTAGACTCGTTGCTCTTTTTTCCTAAGGAGGACCGAGCCTTGAGTATGACGGTTCAACTTGCCCACTTCAGCGACTGCCACTCCCATTTCGATGGCGCCCCCATGCGCTTCTCCCCCAATGGCGAGTCCGAATGGCGTACCCAGTGCGGCGGCTATGGCCGCATCCTGACCCGGCTCACCGCCCTGCGCCAACAGGCCGAGGCAGCCGGCCAGACCTGCCTGCTGCTGCATGGCGGCGATACCTTCCAGGGGTCACTTTACTTCAACCGCTTCAAAGGGCGGGCCAATGCGGACCTGCTGGCCCTCTTGCGACCGGATGCCATGGTAATCGGCAACCACGAATTCGATCTGGGCAACGGGCCGCTGGTGGAGTTTTTGCGCCAGCTCGATTTCCCGGTGCTCGCCGCCAACATCGACAACCGTCAGGAGCCCGCCGATGCCCCGCTGCGGCTACAGGGACTGCCGCAGCTGTTTGACGCAAGCCGCCCCTGGCACAAGCGCGTCATCGACGACGTGCCCTTCGCCCTGCTCGGCATCACGCTGCCGCAGATGGCCGCCATCGCGAGCCCCGATCCACACACCCGTTTCCACGGTATCGAAGAGACCTTGAGCCGTGCCCTCGGCGAGATCAAGGCCGCCGGCATCCAGCACATTATCCTGCTCAGCCACCTGGGTCTGGCGCAGGACAAGCGACTGGCGACCCGCTTCCCCGAGCTCAGCCTCATCGTCGGCGGGCACACCCATAGCCTGCTGGGGGATCTGGCGCCGCTCGGGCTCGACAGCGAAGGCAGCTATCCCCTCATGGTGAACGGGGTGGCCATCCTGCATGCCGCCCACAGCGCCCTCTGTCTCGGGGTGTGCGAACTCACCTTCGACGAGCAGGGACGCGTGTGCCAAAGCCGCGGCCAGCTGGAGTGGTTACCCTGGGATCCCTGGCCCTTTGCTTCCCCGCCTCCTGCGGGGCTGCACTTCTGCGAACCGGCCCCCGAGCTCGAGCAGCATCTGGCCAGACGCTATCGCCCCGAGCTCGAAACCATGACCCGGCGCGTAGTGACCCGGCTCGCCGATCCGCTCCATCACCAGCGCCTGCCCGATGCCAGCCTGCCCGCCGGCAGCCAGGTCGCCCCCCTGGTAGCGAGTGCCATGCTGGCCAGTGCCCGCGAACAGGTGGGTCAGGTGGACTTTGCCTTGCACAATGCCGGGGGCGTACGCTGCTCCCTCGAGCCCGGCCCCCTGACCGAAGCAGACGTTGCCGGACGCCTGCTGCCCTTTGCCATTCCCCTCACCCTCTACCGGGTGCACGGCCATGAACTGGCCGAGGCGCTGGAGGGGGCCATCGACAACGCCACCAACAACGGGGTGACGGGCAATGGCAGCGGCAGCTTCCCCTATACCGCCGGGGTGCGCTTCTGCTATCAGGCCGACAGACCCAAAGGGGAGAGGATCACTCGCCTGGAATGGGAAGCCAGCCCGGGTCAGTGGCAGCACGTCGAGCCGGATGCCATCTATCGCGGGGTCTCCAGTGCCTATACCGCCTCCGGCAAGGAGGGCTACACGGCCCTTGCCCGCACCCTGACCCAGCACAATCAGGAGCTCGGCATCACCCTGGCGGATGCCTTCCTGCGCTGGGCACGCCACCTGCCGGAACTCAGCCCCCTGCCGGCCCTGGTGGAGTATCACGGCCAGTGAATCTGGCACCGACCCATCCCGGGTCGGTGCCGCCTTTCCCCCGCATAGGGGAATCCTGATCCGCTCCCAGGCGCAGGCCCCCTACCATGCAACCCCAGGCTGTGACGCCCGACTGCGCCGGCCCTGTCTTGTGATGGGGCCTGCCAGTGCAGCCAGAGGTGTGAAAACGATACTTTTACGAATTATTTCAGGTGCCTACACTTCTTCCATTGCATCGTGCAGCCCGGCTCGGCAAGATAAGCCCGCTTTTTCAGTCTTTCCCGCAGGAACAGGTCACCCATGAATCATGCCATCCGCTTTACCCCGCACCGCCACAATCCCGGGATCAGGCCGTCGGTCATCTTGCTCACCGCCCTGATGGCTCTGCTGTTCTGTCTGCGCAATCCGTTGTTCCACGGCATGGCCCCGGGATTTGATGCCTCCCTGTTTGCGGTGATGGGCAAGATGTGGAGCGAGGGGGGCGTACTCTATCGGGACATGATCGACATCAAGGGTCCCATGATCTTCGCCCTCGATGCACTGGGCTATGGCCTTGGTGGCTTCTTCGGGATCTGGCTGCTGGAGTGGGTGCTCTGCTGGCTGGGCCTCATGGCGAGCTGGCAGGCTTTTTCGCAGCTCGGGCTCTCGGTGCGGGCGCGACTTGGCAGCATGCTGGCCCTGCTGGCGCTCTACAGCACTCGCTACTACTACGGCAACATGACAGAGGACTGGACATTCCATCTGGCCCTCATCGCCCAGTGGGCTTTCATCACCATGCTGCTGGACAAGCGATTCAGCTGGGGACCGGCCCTGGTCGCCGCACTCACCTTCACCATCGTGGCCTGGATGCGCACCAACAACGGCGCCTTCTGGGGTGCCTGGTATCTGGTGCTCTTCTGTCACTGGTGCCTGCGCGAGCAGTGGCGCTGCGCCTTTGCCCTGCTCTTTTCCAGCCTGCTTGGACTGGCCCTCGTCGGCGGCCCGCTCTATGCCTACTTCCAGCACCACGACGTGCTGGCCGAGTTCAAATACTACGCCTTCGGCATCTTCTTCGAAGGGAGCTACGGCAACGGCTTCTCTCCTGAGGTGGGCGCCGTCGGTCTGCTGCGCACCGGCCTCATCATGCTGTTGCCCGCCTTCCTCGTCCTGATGCTCGGGCGCCGCCAGGAGTGGTATCTCCCCGCGCTGTGCGCCACCCTCCTGGGTGTGCTGTTCACCCTGATCGCCAACTCGGTCTCCGGTCATGTGTTCGATCACTATGACGTGCTCTATCTGCAGCTTGGCCTGCTGCCGCTCGCCTGCCTGCTGGATAGAAGCGAACAGCGATCCGATGCACTGGGGCTGCTTTGCATCTCCCTGGTGGTACTGACCGCCAGCTGGTTGCTGGCCCAGCAGCTCGGCTATGGCTGGAGCACCAAGGAGTGGTCTCTGGAGCGGGTGCGCGAGGTGCTCGGCAACAGCCTGCTGTGGGCCTTGCCCGTGCTCATTCTGGTCCCGCTCTGGCGCGCCTGGGATGTGCGAAGCGCCACCCCCTGGCTCGCCTCGCTGGCCATGCTGGCGCTGCTGGTCAACAACGCCTGGGAAGGCAATCTCAAGGGCAGGCCGTTCAATCCCCCCGCCCAGGTCAGGGTTGACCGTATCCTCGCCGAGACGGCGCCTACCGACAAGATCTGGGTCGATGGCATCCAGCCGCAATACTACCTCTGGACCGATCGCCAGCCGGCTTCCGCCTATCTGTTTTTTGCCAACGTCAACCCGCCCTACGATGTGCGCGAGCGGGTGCTGGCTGACATCCAGCGCCAACAACCCAAATTCATCATCGCCAAACCGGAGCGGGTGGCACAGGAGCTCAAGACTCCGACCTCCCCCTCCCACCTTGCCTTCTACCAGTATCTGGCAGCCCAGTATGAAGAGGTGGACCCGGGCCTGTACCGGCGCCGCTAATCAGGCACACAGAAGGGGCCATCCTGGTGATGGCCCCTTTTCGTTGTCGTCATTAAAGAGGGGGGCCGACCATGTTCAAGGGGCCCCATCCTGACTACAATGGCGCTCTTTTTTGCGGCAGAGGGAAGAATCATGGCGGAGCTGACTTATCTGGGGGGCTATCCGGAGCCACTCAAGGCTCAGGTACAGCAGTTGATTGCGGCGGGCAAACTCGGCGAGATGCTGGCCAAGCGCTACCCGCAAACCCACCTCGTCCAGAGCGACAAGGCGCTGCTCGCCTATACCATGGAGCTGAAGAACCGCTACCTGAAAAGCTCGGCGCCACTTTCCAAGGTGATCTTCGACGGCAAGATCAACGTGATCAAGGATGCCCTGGGACTGCACACCTATGTCAGCCGGGTGCAGGGCAGCAAGCTCAAGGCCAAGAACGAGATCCGCATCGCCGCCCTGTTCAAGGAGGCCCATCCCGCCTTTCTCAAGATGATAGTGGTACACGAGCTGGCCCATCTGAAGGAGAAGGATCACAACAAGGCTTTCTACCAGCTCTGCCAGCACATGGAACCGGACTATCATCAACTGGAGTTCGATCTCAGGCTCTGGCTCACCTGGCGTGATATCGAGCGTACCACCCGCTGATCCCCTTGCAAGGAGGCAAGATGCGCCCATGGCACACACCTGTCCAGCCCGTTCGCCATGGGCACTGGTTGCTCCTGGGGCTGATGCTCTGGCTCTTCTCCCTGCCGCTGTCGGCCACCGAACGCTGGCAGCGTGATGACTACCTTGTCCAGAGCTTCATGGAAATCGCCATGAAACGGGAGTATGGCCATGAACAACAGGAGCACTTCTCCCGCTGGCCGGGCCCCGTGCGTCTCAAGCTCGTCAACGAATTCGGCGACAAGCCGCTACAGGCCGAGGTCGTCAAGGTACAGACCCGTCACCTGAGCAGGATCACCGGTCACCCCATCGAGATTGTCAGCGACAACCCCAATCTCACCCTCATCATGACCCGGCACAAACAGATGGCGAGCTGGGCTGCACGCACCATGCGCCAGGACGAGTCGGTGCGCATCGCCCTCAAGGAGGGGATCTGCCTGGCCAATTTCGCCACCAACGCTCGCTACGAGATCACCCGTGCCACCATCATCATTCCGGTGGATTACAGCCGGGCAAAGGGCCGTTTTCTGGATTGCGTAGTGGAAGAGTTGAGCCAGGTGATGGGGCTGCCCAACGACTCGGACAAGGTGTTCCCCTCCATCTTCAATGACAGCAGCATCGACAGCTTTCTGACCGGGCTCGATTACGTGTTGCTCAAGCTTGCCTACCACCCGGCATTGCAACCGGGGATGACGGCGGACGAGGTGCGCGCAGCGCTCCCCGCGGCCCTCAAGGCACTGCGTGCCAATGGCGACATCGCACAGGCCACCCAACGGGTGCAGGTCGACAGCCTCAAGCGCTGGGCGGGACTCTGAACGCAGCGCCGTCACTCTTCTACTCTTCGACTCTTTCGCCTTTCGCCTTTCGCCTTTCGCCTTTCGCCTTTCGCCTTTCGCCTTTCGCCTTTCGCCTTTCGCCTTTCGCCTTTCGCCTTTCGCCTTTCGCCTTTCGCCTTTCGCCTTTCGCCTTTCGCCTTTCGCCTTTCGCCTTTCGCCTTTCGCCTTTCGCCTTTCGCCTTTCGCCTTTCGCCTTTCGCCTTCATGGTCATGCGCTTACCCCATCAACGCAACACGCAGCCCGAGGCTGCGTGTTTTGATGAGCGGTTCGGCAAAGCCGATACAGGGATCATCACCCGACTGGAGGTTCCTCCTCGCGCCCTGGTGGATCACGACGATGTTTGCCGCTGAGAGCTTATCTTCAGGCCTCCAGAGCCTCTTCTTCCGGCATCCAGCTATCGGCGTTTTCCCACACCTCCTGCACCATGGCTTCGGCCAGCTCCTTGTCTTCCTTGCTGGCGCGACTGACCGTCAGAGCCATGGCACTACCCGGTGCCACCCGCACATGCAGATCGGGAAAGCGCTCACCCAGTTGCTTGAGCAGCTCCTGGCGCAAGGCCTCCATGGTCGAGGTGGGGATCTGGTGTTTTCTGTCGATGATGATTTCCAGGCGCATAGGGTACGTCTCCATGATAGTTTACTGTATTTTTATACAGTAATTTTAAAAAGTAAAGATGGTGGCTGCACATAGGCCCTCACCGCCCATGCCTTCTTGCTGACGATGTGCAGCCGAACGGCCCCGATTTTCCCCCATCGCTGTCATCATGGAAAAAACAGTTGATATTGATTCTCATCCATCGCATTATTAATGGCGTGTTATAACATAACAACAGAGGCAATCATGCGCCCCCATATTCACCCTGAATACCGCAAGGTTCTGTTCCACGATCTCGCCAGCAATACCTACTTTCTGATCGGCTCCACGCTGGCCACCGATCGCACCAGAGAGTGGGAAGATGGCAACACCTACCCCTATGTGACGCTGGATGTCTCCAGCGCGTCCCACCCCTTCTATACCGGCAAACAGAAGCAGGTCGGCAAGGAAGGTCAGGTCGCTCGCTTCGGCCAGCGATTCGGTCAGTTCTTCAGCAAAGGAAAAGAGAAACAATGAAAGTCCTCGCCTCCCTGAAATCCGCCAAGTCGCGTCACCCGGACTGCCAGATCGTGCGTCGACGCGGCAAGCTGTTCGTCATCTGCAAGAGCAATCCCAGGTTCAAGGCTCGTCAGGGCTGATTGCGCATCCGCCCCCTCATGGATAACAAAAGCCCTCGTCATGAGGGCTTTGTCATCTCTGGGCTCTGCTCACAGCGGGGTGGCGCACTTGCGGTATTCGGTGGGGCTGACCCCTACCCG
Source organism: Aeromonas sp. WP2-W18-CRE-05 (assembly GCF_014168615.1). Lineage (NCBI taxonomy): Bacteria > Pseudomonadati > Pseudomonadota > Gammaproteobacteria > Aeromonadales > Aeromonadaceae > Aeromonas > Aeromonas sp. WP2-W18-CRE-05. The sequence continues at coordinate 2,908,413 of NZ_AP021917.1, forward strand.
CTTTCGGAACACCCGCGAGAAGTAGAGCTGATCGTCATAGCCCACCTGCTGGCCTATGGTGGAGACCGACAGCGGCGTGGTCTGCAGCAGCAGCTTGGCCCGCATGATGCGCTGATCCTCACGCCAGCGCACTATGCTCACCCCCACCTGCTCGCGAAACAGGTGCGCGAGGCGCGAGGGGGACAAGAACACCTGCTCCGCCAGCGCTTCCACCGAGATCTCGGCCGAGAGGGACTCGCTCAGGATCTGGCACGCCTCGTGGACCCGGTGATCGATGGCGGGATAGGCATTCTGGGACGATGCCTCGTAGCAGCGGATGAGCAACCGCTCCAAGAGGTTCATGGCGAGCTGCTCCGACATGGGCCGCAGCTGCTTGTGGGTTTCCTCGATGTCGAGGAAGAGGGCGTCGAATTCGGTGAGCAGCTGGTTGTCCGCCAGTTGCAGTCGCCCCACCTGCTCCGTCACCTGGGGCCACTTGAGCCAGTCAGCCCAATAGGCCCGCGGACGGAAATAGACCCAGCGGTGATACCACTCTCGGGCATCCGGCGCCCGGCCGTAATGGTGCACCGCCGCGGGTGGAAAGAGCAGCAGGTCCCCGGGCTCCACGGTGAAGGCCTTGTCCCCCTGAAAGATCTGCCCCTTGCCCTTGATGGTCAGATTGACGATGAACCCCTTCATGCCGTGGGGCCTGTCGATGGTGAAATCCAGCGCGCTCCCCTGCTCGATGGGAGTCATCCCCGAGACCAGGAAGACGTCGAAGGCGTAGCCGGGCAGCAGGGGATTGAGTTGTTTCGGCTTCTCTTTTTGCATCGAGGACATGGCGGAAAACAGGGTTTCGGTAAAAAAGTCGACATGGGCCATTGTAGAGATCCGGCGTAGGAACCCCCTATGTTCGCAAGCTGTTCGTTGTGAAATTGTTGAACTGGCTCACAGCTTGCCGGGGAAAACACCGGGCCGGCGCGAGGCCGGCCCGGTGACGAGGAAACACATCGCTCAGATACGGGCTTTGCGCACCTGCTTGTAGCGGTCGAACAGCACGGCGGCGAGCAGGATGAGGCCACGCACCACGTACTGGGCAAACGGGGAGATGTTGAGCAGGTTCATGGCGTTCTCCATCAGCCCCAGGATCAGCACCCCGGCGATGATGTAGGAGATCTTGCCGATCCCCCCCTTCATGGAGACCCCACCCAGCACGCAGGCGGAGATCACCACCAGCTCGAAGCCGATGGAGGTCATGGGCTGACCCGAGGTCATGCGGGATGCGAGGATGATGCCGGCGAGCGAGGCGATGAGCCCGGTCATGGTGAAGATGATGATCTTGGTGCGCACCACGTTGACCCCGGCCAGACGTGCCGCCTCCTCGTTGCCACCCATGGCCAGGGTATTGCGCCCGAAGGTGGTCTTGTTGAGCAGCAGACCGAACAACACGAAGCAGACCGCCGTCAGCCAGATGGGCGTCGGGATGCCGAGCAGGGCGGAGTTGCCAAGCTCGAAGAAGCCCTCCTCCACGATGCCCACCGCCTTGCCGTCGGAGATGATGTAGCCCACCCCGCGCGCCATCTGCATGGTGGCAAGGGTGGTGATGAGGGCGTTGATCTTGAATTTGGCCACGACGATACCGTTGATGAGGCCAAAGACAAGGCCCACCGAGAGACCGGCCAGAATGCCGAGGGGGATGCTCTCGGTGGCGTTGATGCCCACCGCGCAGGCAACCCCGGAGCAGGCCACCACTGAGCCCACCGACATGTCGAACTCGCCGGAGGCAAGGCAGAACAGCATGCCGCAGGCCACCATGCCCGACATGGAGACGGCAAGCCCGAGCCCCCGCATGTTGATAAGGCTGGCGAAGTTGGGGACCAGCACGCAGGCGAGCAGGAACAGGATGGCGAAGATCACCAGCATGCCGTACTGATCCCAGATGCGGGTCAGTTGCAGGCGGGTACCGCTCGCCGCGGTGTCGTTGGCGGCTTGGCCGACCGAGGTCGTTGTTGTCATGGTATTTCTCCTGAAAATTCCGGGTGCTACCTCGTTGCGGTCAGCAGATCAACGGGCCGGCATGGCCAGATTGAGCGCCTTGACCTCGTTGGCCTCGTCGTGGGAAAGCTCTCCAGCGATCTCCCCCTCCCGCATGACCAGGATCCGATCCGCGATGCCCAGCACCTCCGGCAGCTCGCTCGAGACCACCACCACGGCGATGCCCACCTTGGCCAGATCGTAAATCACGTTGTAAATCTCGTTCTTCGCCCCGACGTCGATGCCCCGGGTCGGTTCATCGAGCAGGATCACTTTCATGTCTTCCGACAGCCAGCGCCCCAGAATGGCCTTCTGCTGGTTGCCGCCGGAGAGGTTCATGATGGCCTGCTGGGGAGACGGGGTCTTGACCCGCATGTCGCGGATCCGCAGCCTCGCGTTCTCGTCCTCCCACTGCTGGTTGATCCAGAAGCCTCCCCACGCGTGGTGGCGGCGGGCGCTGATGTTGATGTTCTCCTGCACCGAATGGATGGGGATGATGCCGAGCGCCTTCCTGTCTTCGGTGCAGAGCATGATGCCGCTGCGAATGGCGTCGATGGGGCTCTGAATGACCACCTGTTTGCCAAACACCGATATCTCGCCCCCTCGAGGTGTCTCGGCACCGAAGATAAGCTTCATCAGCTCGCTGCGCCCGGCCCCCACCAGCCCGAAGATGCCGAGGATCTCCCCGCGTTTCACCTCGAGCGACACCGGCGCCTTGAGGCCGGGTCCCATCAGGTGCTCCACCTTGAGGCCCGCCTCGCCAAGCGGCCTTGGGCTGTAACCATAGATGTCGGTCAGTTCGCGCCCCACCATGGTCTTGACCAGCAGGTCCCGGTCCACCTCGGCCATGGAAGCGAAGGTGCGCACGAATTGGCCATCCTTGAACACCGTGATGGCATCGCACAGGGCGAAGATCTCGTCCATGCGGTGGGAGACGTAGAGAATGACCTTGCCCTCGTCCCGCAACTGGCGGATGACCCGAAACAGCTGCTCAATCTCGCGGGACGAGAGGCTGCTGGTCGGCTCGTCGAAGGCGATGACGCTGGCGTCCCGGGTCAGGGCCTTGGCGATCTCCACCATCTGCCACTGACCCAGGGACAGGTACTTGAGCGGCGTCTCGGGGGAGACATCCATCCCGAGGCGTGCCAGCTGCCTGGCTGCATCCTGATAGAGCTTCTCCCGATCGATGACGCCGCGCCGGGTCGGCAACTGCCCCAGGTAGATGTTCTCCGCCACGCTCATTTCAGGGACCAGGTGCAGCTCCTGATAGATGATGGCAATCCCGCTCTCAAGGGCATCGACCGTGTTTTGGAACACTTTCTCCTGACCCGCCAGCTTCACCACCCCGCGGGTGGGCGCCTGAAAACCGCTCAGGATCTTGAGCAGGGTGGACTTGCCGGCCCCGTTCTCTCCCATCAGCGCGTGTACCGTGCCCTGCTGGCAGGCGAAGGAGACGTTCTGCAGCGCCTTGACGCCGGGAAACTCCTTGCTGATGCCGCAAAACTCCAGATATGGAACTTGATTCATGAGATGACTCCAGCCAGCCGGCACGGCGCACTCCGCCATGCCGGCATGGGTATCAAGGGATGGGGATCACAGCCCTTTCTTTTGCAGCTCGGCCTTGAAGTTGTCGCGGGTGATGAGCACCACGTCGGTCACCTCGGTGAACTTGGCAGGCTCGGCGCCGTTGACGACCCAGTCATGGAGCATCTGGATGCTCTTGTAGCCGTGTACGTCCGGGCTGGGCAGCAGGGAGCCGAGGAAGCCGGTGGCGCTGGACTTGGAGAGCTCGTTCACCGCATCCACCCCGTTGATACCGATGCCGATGACGTTCTCCGCCTTGAAGCCCTGCCCTTCGGTGGCGCGCACGCCGCCGAGCACCGTGTTGTCATTCATGCCGACGATGAGCCAGTTCTTGACCTCGGGGTGTTGCACCAGCATGGAGTTGGCGGCATCCAGCGCCCCCGGAATGTCGTTGCTCTTGGTGGGCGCGCGGAAGATCTGGCCCTCGGGGAAACCGGCGGCCTTGAGCGCGCCCAGGGAGCCCTCGACCCGGCGACGGGCGGTGTCGAGCTCGTCGGCGGTGATGGCGAGCACCCCGGTCGCCTTTACGTCCCACTGGCGCTTTTGCATCTCCTTGTAGAGCTCCTGACCCTGACGCTCGCCAATCTTGGTGGCGGCCATCATCACCAGGGGCACTTGCTCCATGGGCTGGCCCTTGGCGTTGACGAACTGGTCATCCACCGTGATGACCTTCAGATCCATGCTGTTGGCCTTGGCCATGATGGCGGCACCGAGTTTGGGATCAGGGGTACAGATGACGAAGCCCTTGGCGCCATTCGCCGCCAGACTGTCGATGGCATTGAGGGTCTTCTCCCCGTCGGGGACGGCTATCTTGATCACCTCGAAGCCCAGATCCTTGCCCGCCTTGTCGGCGAAGTTCCACTCGGTCTGGAACCAGGGCTCTTCCGGCTGCTTGACCAGGTAGCCCAGCTTCAGCGCTTCGGCCGAGAAAGCAGAATTTGCCATACCAAGGGCGAACCCCATCGCGATCATGCCTTTAACGATTTTGTTCATGCGAATGTCTCCAACGGTTCTATCAATCCATGTATCCACGCAGTGCTGCTCGTTGAGTCAATCAAGTCGCAGCCATATAAAAACATGCTTAAACAGGACGTTATTGTTGTTGCTGGTTGAGCGAACCAAGTTGTAATCGTTTTCACAATTAAAAATGGAGAGCAGGATCACGCCATGAGATTGCAGCCATTTCGTCTATATAATTAGCAATTTCGTCACATATTGAATTTTAGAGAGCCGTCACCCTGTCGCACTGACAGCGTTAAAATCCATATTTCCAGCAGCCAATGGCTAACCGCCCCTCCTGCCCATCTCCTATGGTTCCCCCCAGTCACCCCTCATTGATGGTCAGGAGCACTTATGTCTGAGCACATCGTCATCGGACTCGATTTCGGCAGCGACTCGGTCAGGGCACTCGCCGTGCGCTGCCAGGACGGCGCCGAGCTGGCGACCCATGTCGTCTATTACCCGCGCTGGCAGGCAGGCCACTACTGCCAACCGGTCAACAACCAGTTCCGCCACCACCCCCTCGACTATCTGGAGTCCATGGAGCAGGCAGTGGTGGCGGTGGTGAGCCAGCTCACGCCGAGTCAGCGTACCGCCGTGCGCGGCATCGGGGTGGACAGCACCGGCTCCACCCCCGCCCCCATCGACAGAGAGGGGCGCGTGCTGGCCCTGCGTCCGGAGTTTGCCGACAACCCCAATGCCATGTTCGTGCTGTGGAAGGATCACACCGCCATCGAGGAGGCGGAGGCCATCACCGCCCTGTGCCACGGCGGCCAGTTCCCCGACTACAGCCGCTACATCGGCGGCATTTACTCCTCCGAGTGGTTCTGGGCCAAGATCCTGCACGTCTCCCGAGCCGATGCCGCCGTGCGCGCCGCCGCCTGCAACTGGGTCGAGCTGTGTGACTGGGTACCCGCCATCCTGAGCGGCACCCAGGCCCCGGCCACCCTCAAACGCGGGCGCTGTGCCGCCGGCCACAAGTCCCTCTGGCACCCGAGCTGGGGCGGCCTGCCCCCCGCCGACTTCCTCAATGCCCTGGATCCCCTGCTGACGGAGGATCTCGATTTCCCCCTCTTTACCGACAGCTGGACCGCCGATCTCCCGGTCGGCACCCTGACCCCGGAGTGGGCGGAGCGGCTGCACCTCTCCTGCGAGGTGGTGATCGCCGGCGGCGCCTTTGACTGCCACATGGGGGCGGTGGGAGCCGGGGCCGGCAACAATGCGCTGGTGAAGGTGATCGGCACCTCCACCTGCGACATCCTGATCGCCGACGAGGCCACCATAGGTGATCGGGCCATTGCCGGGATCTGCGGCCAGGTGGACGGCAGCGTGGTGCCGGGCATGGTGGGGCTGGAGGCGGGACAGTCCGCGTTCGGTGACATCTATGCCTGGTATCAGCGCCAGCTCGGCTGGCCCCTTGACAACCTCGCCGCCCAGTATCCGGAGCTTCGCACCGCCATCGAGCGCCACAAGCAGGCCCTGTTACCCAGCCTCGCCGCCGCCTGGGATCAGCAGCGCGACCTGGCGCACCTGCCGGTGGTGCTCGACTGGTTCAACGGCCGGCGCACCCCCTATGCCAACCAGCGCCTGCAGGGTACCCTCACGGGGATCAACCTCGGCACCGATGCCCCCGATCTGTTCGGTGCCCTGGTCGCCTCCACCGCCTTCGGGGCTCGCAGCATCATGGAGTGCATGACCAGTCAGCAGGTGCCGGTGGAACAGGTGATCGCCCTTGGCGGCATCGCCCGCAAGTCGGCCACCGTGATGCAGACCTGCGCCGACGTGATGAACAGGCCCATCCAGGTGGTGGCCTCGGATCAGTGCTGCGCCCTGGGGGCGGCCATCTTTGCCGCCGTGGCGGCCGGGATCCACGCCGATGTGGCCAAGGCCCAGCGCCACATGGCGAGCGCCGTGGAGCGCACCCACCAGCCACACCCCGAGCGAGTCGCCGAGTATGAACGCCTCTACCAGCGCTACCTCGCCTGGGGCGCCGCCGCCGAACCCCTCTACAACCGGGGGGTACCGGCATGAACCTCAAGACCCTCAAGGAGCAGGTGCTCGCCGCCAACCTGGATCTGCCGCGCCATGGCCTGGTGACCTTCACCTGGGGCAACGTGAGCGGCATCGACCGAGAGCGCAATCTGGTGGTGATAAAGCCAAGCGGCGTCAGCTATGAGCGGATGCGGGTCGAGGACATGGTGGTGCTGGATCTGGCGGGCAAGCAGGTGGAGGGCGCCTTGCGCCCCTCCTCCGACACCGCCACCCACCTGGTGCTCTATCGCGCCTATCCGGAGCTTGGCGGCGTGGTGCACACCCACTCCACCCATGCCACCGCCTGGGCCCAGGCGGGGCGCCCCATCCCCATTTTCGGCACCACCCAGGCCGACTACTTCCACGGCGAGATCCCCTGCTCCCGCCTGCTCACCCCGGGCGAAGTGGAGGAGGACTACGAGGGGCTGACCGGTCATCTCATCGTCGAAACCCTCAAGCAGACCCCCATCCTCACCATGCCGGGGGTGCTGGTGGCCAACCACGGCCCCTTCAGCTGGGGCAAGAGCGCCGAGGACGCAGTGCACAACGCCGTGGTGCTGGAAGAGGTGGCCCGCATGGCCTGGCTCACCGGCCAGATCAACCCGGGGGCCCGCCCCCTGCCCGATTACCTGCTGGAGAAGCACTACCAGCGCAAGCATGGCAAACACGCCTATTACGGCCAGACAAAAGCCTAAAAGAGGACAAACTCATGGAATTGATGAAACAGCTGGAAGTGTGGTTCCTGGTCGGCAGCCAGCACCTGTATGGCGCCACCACATTGAAGCAGGTGGCCGATCACGCCCACACCATCGCCAGCCAGCTCAACGAGGGGGCGAACCTGCCCCTCAAGATAGTGCTCAAACCCACCGGTACCACCCTGGATGAAATCAGCGCGGTGGCCCGGGATGCCAACCACGACGAGCGCTGCGCCGGGCTCATGGTGTGGATGCACACCTTCTCCCCCGCCAAGATGTGGATCCCGGCGCTGAGCCAGTTGCAAAAGCCCCTGTTGCAGTTCCACACCCAGTTCAACCGGGATCTCCCCTGGAGCGAGATCGACATGGACTTCATGAACCTGAACCAGACCGCCCACGGCGGGCGCGAGTTCGGCTTCATGGGGGCCCGCCTGCGGCTGCCCCGCACCGTGGTGGTGGGTCACTGGCAAGATGAAGAGGCCAGACAGAAGATTGGCAACTGGATGCGGGTTGCCGCCGCCATCCACGACAGCCGCCACCTCAAAATCGCCCGTTTTGGCGACAACATGCGCAACGTGGCGGTCACCGAGGGCGACAAGATTGAGGCCCAGATCCAGTTCGGCTATCAGGTGAACTACCACCCGGTCGGCGATCTGGTCAAGGTGATCGACGCCGTGCCCGAGAGCGACATCGAGGCGCTGCTGGCCGAGTATGAGGCGACCTACACCCTGACCGAGGCGGTGCAGGCGGGCGGGGGGCTTCGTGCCTCCCTGTATGAGGCGGCGCGCCAGGAGCTGGGGATGAAGAAGTTCCTCACCGACGGCGGCTTTGGCGCTTTCACCACCACCTTCGAAGATCTCTATGGTCTGCACCAGCTGCCGGGCCTCGCCTGCCAGCGCCTGATGGAGCAAGGCTTCGGTTTTGGGGCAGAAGGGGACTGGAAGACCGCGGCCCTCTTGCGCACCCTGAAAGTGATGGGATATGGCCTTGCGGGGGGCGCCTCCTTCATGGAGGACTACACCTACCATCTGGAAGCGGGCAACAACCTGGTGCTGGGGGCCCACATGCTGGAGGTCTGCCCCTCCATCGCCGCAGGCAAACCCGTGCTGGACGCCCAGCACTTAGGCATAGGCAAGAAGGCCGATCCGGCCCGCCTGCTGTTCGCGGCCCCGGCGGGCAAGGCGGTCAACGCCAGCCTCATCGATCTCGGCAACCGCTTCCGCCTGGTGGTCAATCAGCTGGAGGTGGTGGACCTGCCAGAGGCCATGCCGAAACTCCCGGTGGCCAGCGCCCTGTGGAAACCCCTGCCGGACCTGCAGACCAGCGCCGAGGCCTGGATCCTGGCGGGCGCCGCCCACCACTCGGTGTTCACCCAGGCGGTGGACATCGAGCAGCTGCGCACCTTCGCCGACATCATGGGTATCGAGTTTGTGGTCATCGACGAGCACACCCGCATCCCCGCGCTCAAGGAGCAACTGCGCTGGAACGAGGTCTACTACAAGATCTGCCAGTGACCCTTTAATCGGCCAGCGGCCATCACCATGACAACAGCCCCGCCCGCGGGGCTGTTTCATTTCGCGTCCCCTCAGGGATGACCCTCCCCCTCCAGCAGCCAGTGACAGACTCGCTGTACCCCGTGGCGCTGGCTGTCGGGCCGGGCGATCAGGGCGTATTCGTGATCCGTCTCCAGCACAGGGGCGAAGGGAGCGACCAGGGCGCCGCTCTCCAGCTCCTCGGCCACTATGGTGGGATCCCCGAGAGAGAGGCCAAACCCCTGCAAGGCGGCATTCATCGCCAAGTCCAGGGTATCGAACAGCTGCCCCCCCTGGGGCTGCCAGGGGATGTCGAGGAAGGCGGCAAACCAGTTGCGCCAGTCCCGCCTATCGGCGCTGGCATGGATGAGGGGCAGCAGGGGCAGCTCGTTCAGGTCGCGCTCGAACAGACGATGCTTGGCAGCAAACGCCGGGGCGCAGACCGGGGTCAGCCGTTCCCGAAACAGGGGCTGGCTGTGGGGATAGCGCCCCAGGCAGGGCTGGTAGACGATGGCGAGATCGAAGGGCTCCCGGGAGAAGTCGATGCCATGGCTGTGGCTGCCACGCACCTCCACCGCCTCCCCCTCGAACGCCTGCAACCGCCGCAGCAGCCAGCGGCTGGCGCAGGAGGGCACCTTGATGCTGATCGCCTGTTCGTGGGGCAGGGCCTGCAAGGCGCTGAGCCCCTCCCCCATGCGGGCCAGCCCTTCACGAACGAAAGGCAGCAGCCGCTCGGCGGCGGGGGTCAAGGTGAGGCAACGGGTGCCGCGCACGAACAGCAGGTGGCCCAGGCGCGCCTCCAGCTGGGCGATCTGCTTGCTCACCGCCCCCTGGCTCACGCACAGCTCGTCGGCAGCCAGGGTAAAGCTCAGGTGGCGGGCAGAACACTCGAAGACCTGCAGGCCATAGAGAGGCAACTGAGTACGCGGCTGGGTAGACAACATGACAAGCCTCCATGCTTGAGAAAAACTCATGCGTACCATGCCGAATAATCCGTTGTCCGGCAAGCCTTGGGGGGGCTAAAAAGGGACCTCTTTCACACACGCAGGTGACGGCCCCATGTCCATCCCCCAGGTTTCCAGCAAACTGCCCCAGGTGGGCACCACCATCTTCACCGTGATCGGGGATCTGGCCGCCCGCCACCCCAGCATCAACCTCTCCCAGGGGGCGCCGAGCTTCCCCTGCGATCCCGAGCTCATCCGGGTGACCCACGAGGCCATGCTGGCCGGTGAAAACCAGTACGCCCCCATGACGGGGCTGCCTGCCCTGCGCGAACAACTGGTAGCCAAGATTGCAGCCAGCTACGGCCATCACTATGACGCGGGCGAGGAGATCACCATCACCGCCAGCGCCAGCGAAGCCCTGTTCTGCGCCATCACCGCCCTGGTTCACCCCGGCGACGAGGTGATCATGTTCGAGCCGGCGTTTGACAGCTACCGCCCCATGATCCAGTTGCAGGGAGCCACCCCTGTGGTGATCGCCCTCAAGGCCCCCCATTTCGCCATCCCCTGGGACGAGGTGGCCGCCCGCATCACCCCCCGCACCCGCATGATAGTGCTCAACACCCCCCACAACCCCACCGGCACCGTCTGGCAGGCAGGGGATCAGGAGCGCCTCGCCCGCCTGGTGCGCGGCACCGACATCCTGATCCTCTCGGACGAGGTGTACGAGCACGTGGTGTTCGACGGCGCCCTGCACCAGAGCGTCATCCGCTATCCGGAGCTGGTGGAGCGCTCCGTCGCCGTCTTCTCCTTCGGCAAGACCTTCCACGTCACCGGCTGGCGGGTGGGCTACTGCGTGGCGCCCCGTCCCCTGATGGAGGAGATCCGCAAGGTGCACCAGTTCGCCATGTTCGCCGCCGACACCCCCATGCAGTACGGCTTCGCCCACCTGTTGCAGCAACCGGCCCACTATCAGGGGCTGGCGGCCTTCTACCAGCGCAAGCGTGACCTGCTCGCCTCGGCCCTGGCGGATTCGCGCCTGACCCTGCTCCCCTCGGCGGGCAGCTTCTTCATGCTGGCGAGCTACGAGCGGGTAAGCGACGAGCCCGACAGCCTCTTCGTGCAACGGCTCATCCGCGATCACGGGGTCGCCACCATTCCGGTCTCCGCCTTCTATCACGACGGCACGGATCAAAGAGTCATCCGCCTCTCCTTCTCCAAGGATGACGACACCCTGCTGGCGGGCGCCGAGCGCCTGTGCGCCGTCTAGGGGGCACCATGGATTCACTGCGCGTTGCCGTCCTCCAGATGGTCTCCGGGGATGACCTTGACCACAACCTGGCCCAGGCCGAAGCGTTGCTGCGTCAGGCCGCAGCCGAGGGGGCAGAGCTGGCCCTGCTGCCCGAATATTTCTACCTGATGCCGGTCGATGAGCGGGCGCGAGTAGCCCTGGCCGCCCCCGTTGACGATCACCCCCTGCTTGCCTGGGTACAGGGGCTGGCCCTGGAGCTCGGGCTCTGGATCCTGGCCGGCACATTGCCGCTTGCCAGCCACGAGCCCGGCAAGATGCACAACAGCAGCCTGCTCATCGACCCGCAAGGGCAGCTCGCAAGCCGCTACGACAAGCTGCACCTGTTTGGCTTTTGCACCGGGCAGGAGCAGTATGACGAGGCCGCGACCATGACCCCGGGCCGGGAGGTGGTGAGCCATCCCCTGCCCTGGGGCGTGCTGCGCCTCGGGATCTGCTACGACCTGCGCTTCCCGGAGCTGTTTCGCCTGGGGCCCGCCCCCGATTTCATCGCCCTGCCCGCGGCCTTCACCCACACCACCGGGCTCGCGCACTGGGCGCTGCTGCTGCGGGCCCGGGCGGTAGAGAACCTGGCTTTCGTGTTTGCCAGTGCCCAGGGGGGACACCACCCCGGTGGGCGGCGCACCTTCGGCCACAGCATGATCATCGATCCCTGGGGCCGGATACTGGCCCAGGTAGAGGAGGGTCAGGGCATGGCCATCGCCACCCTGGATCTGGCAGCACAGCGCACGGTGCGCAGCCAGTTGCCGGCCCTCACCCATCGCAAGATAGCCGTCGGCCCTTGAGGCCGGCACCCTTTAGCACGCTAGGAATGACACCACACTTCAAGGGACTGACCATGAAACTCAACACACTGATGATGCTGATGGCACTTGCCACCGCCGGCCAGGCCGCCGCCAAACCCCTGGTGATCGCCACCGATGCCACCTATCCCCCCTTCGAGATGGTCGACAGCAACGGCCAGCTCGGCGGCTTCGAGGTCGATCTCGCCTATGCCCTGTGCGCGGCCATGAAGACCGAGTGCGAGGTGATCAACCAGCCCTGGGATGCCCTGCTGCCCGGCCTGCAGGTGCGCAAGTACGACGCCATCATGTCCTCCATGAACATCACGGACGAGCGGCGCCAGAAAGTGGACTTCAGCCAGGTCTACTACATGATGCAGAACCGCTTCGTGGGGCGCAGCGACAAGGCCGCCGACTTTGCAGACGATCCGGCCCACTTCAAGGGCAAGGTGATCGCGGTGCAGGAGGGCACTCCCCAGGACAACTTCGTCACCGCCCGCTATGGCGAGGTGGCCAAGATCAAGCGCTACGTCAACGCCCAGTCTCCCATGCTGGATCTGCAGTCCGGCCGCGCCGACTACACCTTCGGCAACATGGTGCAGTTGAAGGTGGGCTTCCTCGACAAGGAGATGGGCAAGCAGTTCGCCTTCGTCGGTCCCCAGTTCAACGGCACCCAGGACAAGATCCTGGGAGAAGGGGTGGCGGTGGCCCTTCGCAAACACGATGACAAGCTCAAGGCCCGCTTCGATGCCGCCATCGAGAGCGTCAAGGCCGACGGCACCTTCAACACCCTGCTCAAGAAGTACCAGCTCGAAGATCTGCTCTGATCCCGGCATGCCAACCCCCTGGACAGTTGCAAGGGGCCATGGCAACAGGGCGGCCATTGGCCGCCCTGTGTCGTTTTCCCGGCCTCTCGCCGTTATTGGGCCAGGCCCAGGTGCCCGGCAATCTGCTGGTACAGGGTCTGGTAGTTGTCGTCGAAGTGGTGGGAGCCCGGCAGGGTCACCGTCGTCACGTTCGGCTGCTGCAAGCGCGGACAGAGTTTGACCGGGGAGTCATCCTCCGCCCCCTGCACGCAGAGCAGCGGCAGAGTCTGGATCCGTGTCACCTCCGGCAGGGTGGGATAGCGGCCCCCCTTGTCGTGCACCACCATGTCGCTGACGTGGATCTCGAAATCCGACGCCGTCGAGGGGGAGAGCATCACGGCGCCCGCCAGGCTGTCGCGATAGGCTGGCGGCAGACGATTGATGACGAAGGGCACTATCTCGGCACCAAAGGAGAAACCCACCAGCAACCAGCGCTGGCGCCCCCAACGGGACTGGTACTCGGTGAGGATGCGCACCAGATCCGCCGTCGTCTGCTCCGGCGTCTTCTTCTTCCAGTAATAGGAGAGCGAGCTCCAGCCCACCACCGGCATGCCGTGGGCCTGCAACTGGGCGCTGAGCCCCTTGTCCAGCGCCGCCCAGCCGCCATCCCCGCTCATGAAGACCACCATGGGGGAAGACGAGGCTTGCGCCACGGGCAACTCCACCAGCCCCAGATCCGCGCCGACCCGGCCCGGCTGGGCGGCCACCGCCGGCAAGGTGAACGAGGAGACGAAACAGCAAATCAACAGCAACAACATGGCTCTCATGGGCCAACTCCTATTTCTTCATGAGCCCGAAGGGGCCGCGACTGATGAGGGAGACGAGGTGGGTCAGGGTGCGGGGCAGCACCAGATGGCCGGTACAGAGCAGGTAGCGGGGCTCCCACCTTGGGCCGAACTTCTCCTTGTAACGCCGCAATCCCTGGAAGTTGTAGAAACGGCTGCCCCGGGTGAACAGGGTGTTGCCAAGGCGGGCCCAGTAACCGCCGAGGGGGTTGTCGTTGAAGCCCGACATGGGGGCCATCCCCAGGTTGAAGCTGGCATACCCCTCCTGCTTGCCCCACAGCAGGAGCTCGACAAACAGGAAATCCATGACCGGCGCCGCCCCTGTGTCCAGGCTGTAGCGCATCAGATCGATGGAGAGGCTCTCCTTGTTGTCGCTGGTCCAGAGGTTGGCAAACCCGACGATCTGCCCCTCCCGCCGCACCAGCGCCATCGGGTTGAGGGTGAGGTAGGCAGGATCGAAACTGCCCACGGAGAAGCCCTTCTCCCTGCCCTGCTTGCTGTGCAGCCAGCTGTCGGAGATCCCCTTCAACTCGGGTAGCAAGGCGGCAATCTCACCGGGGGCCACCACCTCGAAGCGCAGCCCTTCCCGCTTGCCCTTGGCGTGACTCTGGCGCAGGTTGCGCAGGCGACTGCCGGCGAGATCGAAGCTCGGCAGATCCACGATGGCCTCCTCCCCCAGCTTGAAGGGGATGAGCCCGAGATCCAGATAGACAGGCAGATAACGGGCCGACACCTGGTAGAAGACCGGGCTGACGTCGTGCTCGTCACAGCGCTCACGAAACTGCCAGAGCAGCTCCTCCACCAGGGAGGGCTGGCCGACGGGATCCCCCATCACTATCCAGCTGCTGCCCTCGGCCCCGTACATGAGGAAGGCCTCGCCGCTTGGGTGGAACAGCAGGGATTTGTCCCCGAGCTGGGCCAGGTAGCCGTGGCCTCCCCCTGCCCGCATCACCAGCCCATGGGCACGGGAGAGCACCTCGGCATCCGGCTTGCAGACGGCGAGGCGCAAGGGGGCCAACAGATGGGCCACCCCGACCACCGCCAGCACGCCGATGACGCTCCCCATGGCGCGCAGGGCGCGGGAGGCGGCCCCGGGCCCGTGGGCCGAGACGTGCAGCCAGAGGGAGGGGTCGTACTCCACATGGCGGTAGGAGAAGAGCAGCGACCACAAGGCCCCCAGCAGCACGGCCCCCACCGACATCAGCCAGGAAGGGGTGAACCGGGCGTGAAGCAGGGAACCCTTGCGATAAAAGAGAGGGCGGCAGGGGGTGATGATGAGCAAGAAGCCCCCGAGCAGCAGGGCCGACTCCCAGTCAAACCCCTTGCACAGGGAGAACAGCATGCCAAGCCCCAGCAGCCACTGGGTGATCCTGAATGCCCCGTCATGACGGCGATAGAGGCTGTGGGCCAGCAACAGCAGCAACACGCCGCTGACGCTGCCGAGCACATGGGAGAGCTCCAGCAAGTGCAGGGGCAGCACCTCCAGGAAGGCTTCGATCCGCCCCTTCATGGTGGGGATCATCCCGGAGCAGAGCAGCAGGGTGCCCGCCGCGAAGGTACCCATGCTCACCAGGGCGGGCACAAACTCCCGGGTCGCCATCATGACCCCCTGCAGCCGGTGCAGGCGGGCCCGCTGTTGCAGCAGCTCCTGACCTGCGAACAGCAGCAGGGCACAGAGGAAGGGCAGGAAGTAGTAGGTGCAGCGGTAGATAAGCAGGGAGGCGAGCAGCTTGTCCACCGGCAGATAGTGGGTGAGCAGCAGGCTCATGCTCGCCTCGAAGACCCCGATGCCCCCCGGCACATGGGCCAGCACCCCGAGCAGGCTGGAGAGCACGAAGGCACTGAGCAGCACCGGATAGGGCACACTGCCCGATGGCAGCAGCACATAGAGCACGGCGGCGGCGGCCATCCAGTCGAGCAGGGCGATGAGCAGTTGCAGCAGGCGGTATCTGATGCGCGGCAGGAACAGCGGGTGTCCGCGCCAGACCAGGGCTGCCCCCGGCCACACCAGATATGCCAGCACCGTCAGCAGGGCCAGGCCCCCCGCCAGTTGCAACAACCCGGTCGCCCAGCGGGGCCAGTCCATCAGCAGGGCCGCCCCCTGCCCCAGCAGCAGGGCACTGCCCCCCCAGCCCAGCAGACCGAGGAAGAAGGTGATGGAGCAAAAGAGGATCACCCTGGCCACCTCCCCGGTGCCAAGCCCCAGGGAGGAGTAGAGCCGGTAGCGTACCGAGGAGCCGGTGAGCAGCGCAAAGCCCAGGGTGTTGGAGAAGGTGTAGGCGATGAAGGAGGTCATCCCCACCTGCTGCCAGGGCAGGCGTTTTTCCAGCACCTTCAGGGCCAGCAGATCATAGCAGCAGAGGCAGCCATAGCTGAGCAGGGTGAGCAGCAGGGCGCCCCCCAACTGCGGCAAGGGTTGTGACCAGATGGCCTGGCGGATGTCGTGCCAGTGCCACAGGTGGGTCAAATGATAGAGGACGGTCAAGGCCGCCCCCAGCAGCAGCAGGCTGCACAGGGGGCCTATCCAGATCAACAGCTGACGCCGCATTCAAGATTCCTGTCAAAAAGCGTGGAGAAAGAGAGGCTCCGAAAGCGGGCGGACAAGGCGCCCTCCCGGAGTGACTCCCCCACAAGCAGCGCGTGACGCCGCACGTTCACGGGGGCAATCCTATGATTTACCAGGCCCTGCCAGCTCGCCACTTTTCTTCTGTAACCTTATGTACAGGCAGACAAAACATCCCCGTCCGGAATAGAGGCAGGAGACGCCATGACACCCTCCCCCCTGATAAGACGCTTCCCCCAAAACGCCCAGGGGCGCGATCTGGCCGTCGGCGACATCCACGGCCACTTCGCCCTGTTGCAGCAGGCCCTCGACACCCTGGATTTTGATCCCGCCCGGGACCGTCTCTTCAGCGTCGGGGATCTGGCGGATCGCGGGCCCGAGTGCAGCGAGGTGATCCACTGGTTGGCCAGGCCCTGGTTTCACCCGGTCTGCGGCAATCACGACGACTACGTCTGCCGTTACGAGAGCTGCGATCGGGAGAACTGGATCCGAAACGGCGGCGGCTGGTTTCAGCAGCTGACCCCTGCCGAGCAGGCGGCGTTCGCCGTCCACTACCGCAGCCTGCCCCTGGCCATCGAGGTGCAGACCAGCCAGGGACCCGTCGGGCTGCTTCACGCCGATTGCCCCTTCTCCTCCTGGCAGGGGCTGCTGGACCAACTCGATGCCGGGGTGAGCGGCGGACAGCTTCGGGCCATCAAGAACGTCTGCCTCTGGTCAAGGCGCCGTATCGAACGGCTGGACGAGGGCGGGGTCGCGGATCTCGCCGCCCTGGTGGTGGGCCACACCCCGGTGAGGGTGCCGGTGCGCCTTGGCAACGTCCACTACATCGACACCGGCGGCTGGTATCCCGAGGAGGGCGGCTACTTCACCCTGCTGGACCTCCACACCCTGATGCCGGCTCTCCCACCCAGTGGTTCCCCCTGAGCAGAGATCCTTTGTATCAGGGGTTGATCTTTCTACTGATTGGAGCCGCGGCGATTCAGTCCGGGATGATGAGCACACTTCAAGATGCAGATATCGCTGAAAGTCTGTGACCAAGGCTGCGACCATCAATATCGAACCGTGGTAGGCTAGGCCCAAAGGAACCTCTTTGGGGAATGTCATGCCTGTACCTCCATTTACCTTTCATTGCCCCCAATGCGGCTGGCAAAAGACGGTTGTCCCCAAGAGTGACGCGCTTGTGTGTGGCCTCTCCTGGTTCGAGGTATGCCCCAAATGCAGTCACTCACCACTTGAAAGAGCACCTGCCACTATGATGGAGCTGGCGATGGCCAAGATACGGGATGCAGCCCGAAAGTAAGCCTGATTTCAAGTTTGCCATTCCAACCGATTCGCCCCATGTCAGACGGCCCACCCGCAATACCGTTAGCAAATTTAGGGCCTCGAATTCTGACTATTCACCCGATGGAGAAGGAGATCATTGTTGAATTTCGAACAACTGAAAAATCGTCACCGTGAAATACGTGAACACTCACCTGCCAACCTAAATTTGCGTGTGCATCGCGCATTGAGCTGGCTGCAGCGGGCAGAGATGGCAGAAGATGAAGATGGCCGCTTCATTTTTCTCTGGATTGCGTTCAACGCTGCCTATGCCACCGAAATCGATGACAATCGCCGCTTGTCAGAGCAGGAAACCTTCAAAGGCTTTCTGGAAAAACTGTGCGAGCTGGATGAGCACAGGCAGATCGAGCAGCTCGTATGGCAGGAATTTTCTGGGCGTATCCGTATTTTGTTGGATACCCCTTTTGTACTCCAAGGCTTCTGGGATTTTCACAGTGGCAAGATAAGCGAAACACTGTGGAAGGAACGACTAGCACAGGGCAAGAAAATGGCATCCCAAGCACTGGCAAACAGCAATACACCGCAGTTGCTGGGTGTCGTATTTAACCGTCTCTATACTCTGCGAAATCAACTAATGCATGGCGGCGCCACCTGGAATAGTTCGGTCAATCGCAAGCAACTTAAAGATTGTGCAAACCTGTTAGGCAAGCTTATCCCGGTGATCATCGCGCTGATGATGGCCCATCCACAAACCCTGTGGGGGGACGCCTGTTATCCAGTGGTGGAAATGACGAGTTAGTCCGTCACAAGGGGTTACGTAGCTTGGCCTAATCCTCTAGGTAAAAGGCCCCCGCCAACATGCCATAGACAACGCGCACTCGGATATCTGCGCCCAGCAGTGCACCAAGCAGGGCTTCGCCATCTTGCAGGGTGTCGCTATGCCAAAAACACCAGAGCGCCGCTTCGACCACATCGAGCCAATTGCCTCGGCCAAGCTGATTACGTGTTTTTCGGCGCCAGCTCCCCCGCACCACAGCACCGGTGTTGGGGGACTGGGCGGCCAGCGCTCTTTGCTCCATCACACTGAGGGTTAACCCGTCCAGTTTGGCCTGTGTACTGCCACGACCTCCCCTCAACAGCTTGTCGAGCTGCAATGCCAATAACCGCATGGCATCAACACATGCAAGCGTCACATCGTCATCCAACAATGCAGCAGCCCCTGCCATCAGTTGCTCCCGCCCTTGATAGATGGGCAGAACAGTACGATCCAACCGATGCCGATCAATATGCAAAGCCAAACGCGTCAATCTGCGCAGCTCAATACAGTGAGGAGTTACCTCGGCCTCCGTCAATGACATAACGCCCAATCGACCCTCTTCTTCTGCAATCACAGTCACAACTTCGCCGACCTGCTCGGCTGGCAGCAGGCAACAGATACCCATGATCAGCGGCATTGCCGCCTGATCCAATATCAGCGTTGAATTCATAGAACCTCAGTGACGATGGTGTTTGGAATAAGTGATGTGGTTGCTGATGGTAACGATGTCGCTATCTGACCAAATCAGGTAGTGGCGATGCGGGTGTTAGCACTTTGGAGTATCAGATCACCTCCTGCTTGCGGTTTCCTGAACGCGAAATGCTTGAGGTAAAGCACTTTTTGCTCCCTGTAATACTTGCCCCTGCCAAGCATGAGCAAAGAGCCTATGGCTGTAGCGACAATCCCCCTCAATGGCATATGGCACAAGGCTTGACAGTGGTAGGTGAAAACCAGCTTGCCGTTCATGACATACTCTCTTGACGCCGCTTTAGATGGACTCATTATATGTAGCCTGTATACTCATGACGATACTGGTTACATACACATGTCGCATTTTGGAGCACATATGACACCCAAAGAACTCACCTGGGATCAAACCCTGCGTTTTCGCCTGCTGGAGATCGTGCTGCAGTGGGAGGGGAGGCTGACTACCAATCACCTGATGAAAGCCTTCAATATTGGCCGCCAACAGGCCTCGCGGGATATCAACCACTACCTGACCTGCTACTCGCCAGAGGGACTGGTCTATGACAAAAGTCTGAAGGGATACAAACCCACCGAGCAATTTGTGCCCCACTTTAGTGAAGGCAAGGTGGACGAGTACCTGATGCTGCTGCACCGGGAGAAGCAATATCAACGCCAGCACGAATCAGGGGTTCTCACCCTACCCTTGATGGATCTGCGCTACGGTCACATAGAGATCCTGGATGTGCCAAACCGCCATATCGATCCGAAGATCGTACGTGGTTTGGTGCAAGCGGCTCGGGGCCAATTACGGGTGGATGTGGACTATGTATCGCTGAGCTCAGAGGAGCAGAGCGGTCGCAATATCGTGCCCCACACCCTGGTCTATGATGGGATCCGCTGGCATGTACGGGCTTATTGCGAAAAGAAAGGGGAATATCTGGATTTTGTGATGAGCCGCTTTCGCGGAGAGCCGGAACTGTTGGATGCCTCCCCTCACGGCCGGGATCAGGATCTGGAGTGGAACACCCTGGTCACCGCCCTAGTCACCCCCAATCCTAGCCTCAGCGAAGGGCAGCAAGCCATCATCGCCAAAGACTATGCCATGACCGGTAACCAGCTGTTGATCAGCCAGCGCATCCCCTTGATGCACTACGCACTGGAGCGAATGCAGGTTAGCTACAACGGCGAGCATGAGCACCATCCCCTACTTTACCCGCTGGTGCTGGCCAACCGGGAGGAGCTAATTCAGCAAGGATGCACCTTCAAGCTCAAAAATGTAGATTATTAACCACGGCAAAAAAAGAGAGGCATGACGCCTCTCACATTTTTAGTCTTAATGTCGTAGGGCTATGACCCAATTTACCTGAGTTCAACGACATTAACTTTTTGCGTTTATTTCAACCTATCCATAGCGCTTTTTATCGCCATACCAGTTTGAATATTCCTGTCTTGGCTGTCTGAAACGATCACTTCCGAAGTACGAAGTGACTGCCGAGCTTGAAGAGGTTTCTGGATTCGCTCTATTACACTCATTGTGTCATGGTAACCCTGCTCAATCCATGAACCGATATACTGGGCAGTAAAGCCTAGCAGATCCTTTCCACCTCCAAATAAACCATCATGACGTTTTAAGGAACTTTGCGGGCGAATTTCCAACACAGTAGTGTCTGGGAAATTGTGGCGGTCCCACGGCGAGCCATCGCTCAGGTGGGTGACAATCACCATATTGCAACCAGCGTCAACCAAAGGTTTTACTGGTGTGTTGCCCTGCATTGTATGCCAGCCTCCCATTCCACCGTCACTGTAAAGCACACCATTAATTTCGCGTGATTTAAACAATAAGGGTAACGCGGCAGAGGCTAGCAACGCCTCTTTCTGTTGATTGACAGGTAAACTTTGTACGTGATGGAACTCCGAAATACGAGTCGATCCGACCCCAAACTCGGTGGCTATGCAATTAAGAATATCTTTCATGCCACCTTCTGTAGGATATAAGGAAACGTACAATGGCAACCCAGAAGATAAGGCATCGATATCCAGATAGCGGTTCATCAAGTCGATAAGTGGCTGATCAGATAACAACGAGTCACTTTGCTGCCCTACCCCCCCCGTAACCAATGCAGCACGACTGAGAGCCTCGAATATAATGCCTCCCGCTTTGCTTAGTACTGGTGTGCCGAACCCTAAGCCAAACTGTGTCAGTAGTGAGAAATAGATAGATTTGTTTATCGCTAGCACCTTGCTATTGCCAAGATGCGACCAAATTTCCGCCATCCTTTCCGCAGCCTGAGCCAAAGTATCTGAAGAGGCCAAAATAGCCCCATTGAATGCACCGATACTAGCACCAGAAACAACATGAACATCTGTACCGGATTCAGCCAAGGCTCTGACCACACCAACCTCATAAGCACCTATGGCCCCCCCACCGGAAAGCGCCAGCCCTACTTTCATCGGCTGATCCATACTAACTCCTTGCTGAAGATTTCATCGACCATCGCACCAGCAATGCGTTCTGCAGAACACAACCGTGGCATACGTATAGGCAGAGCACTGTATGACTGTGTAGTAGACCAGATGATGGGATGAGTATCTTCATTACACCAGTCCGCCAACCAGTTAATGGCTGCGGACCAGTCACTGTGTTGCTCATGCTCACCCTGCCAGGTTAACCAACTACGCGTGTCGTGGCACATCGATGTTGGACTGTTATGGTCTTCTGCAAGCTGAACCACTGCTCGATTTCTTAGAATATCCAGTAACTGTTTTGCCTGTTGCGGTTCACCATGGCGGATCACTTCACCAAATGCCCCCCAACGCAGCTCTTCCAGTGCAACATAGCAACGTCCAGCCAGAGGTAGGAGTGAATATCGACCTGCTTTCCAAATGGAAAATATTTGTTCCAAATGCAGCTGGCCGCGTTGCAGCCGATCGACACTACGAAGTTGTTGTTCCAGATGATGTAACTGTTTATTAACTTGTGTCGCCAACATGTTCAACTGTTCGCGAGTGTCTGCAGAATAGTGCGCAATGGTAGCGGTATCCTGCATCAACGAACTGACCCTATCGTTCACCTGTGCAAGCGCATAGTTAGTGGTAGCAAGTGATGACGTTAACTCGGTAAGCCAATTGAGAGAGGCCTCCACCCCATCTAGCAACGATGCATTGATGGCTTGTTGACGTTGGGATGATCGTCCACTGAATCCCTCTTTAATGCGCCGAAAAAAGGATTGATCCGTTTGTTGACGCACATGGTCGTGAACCACGTCTATCCCATTGGCGAAGTCAACAATAAATTTCTCTGGCAGGCATGCCAGAATTTGGCATGCCTCACTATTAGGAAATGTTGCAGTAAATGATGATATCACAGCATCGGCTCCAACTCTTTCTTGAGTATCTTACTGTCACTGATCATCTCCGGTGTTAGCTTTCTCAGAACACTAAGGCGCTCAGTCAATTGTTCTTGTTCTTGCTGGCTACTTTTATGATCTTCTGTGCTCTGGATCAGAGTATGTCGAAGCTGCTCCACCTTGCCTTTGAATGTAATGAAGAAGCTTTCAATCTCTTTGAGAATTGGGGCGTTGACTTGCTGATCAATAGCGTTATTCAGTTTTTCAAAATGCTCTTTGGTCTGATTTCTGACAGCATTCTTAATTGTATTAATATTCACCACACTACGGGTGACATCTTCTTTATAAGTTTCCCAGCCCCAATCATCTGTGTTAAACCAACCGCATAACGTTCCCCACACGCCACTGGATCGACGATGCCGTGTTTCGCTAAATGTTTTCTGCTCTAGCAGATTAGCTATACGAGTGTCGGTGGCAAGATGAGTCTTCAACTCACTGACTTTCGGGAAAGATATTTTCACAGTAAAACCATCTTCCTCCAGACGTGAGTTAATTTGGCTTGCAATCTTATCAACTGCTAACATTGTTTTAGAATGAAAGCTGCCTTCAATGCCCCCCACAATTTTGGTCAACATTGGTTTAATTTCTTTTTCTTTTTCAGCTAAAATACTAATCACTGACTCTTCAATCTTTTTAATAAACTGCATTGCTTCAGTATGTTCAGAAAATTTAACTTCTGGATTTTCTGGATCAAAATCACGAGTTTGCTGCCCAACACTTCCAGCCAAGGCCCCAAATAAAGTGCCGAAAACCCCTCGTTTATCACTTTCTCCACTGTTATTTTTGCCATGTTTTGAATGACGTTCAAATTCCTTGTTCAGCGCTTCTTCTTGGCGCTTCCCTTCTTGGAAGTACTTATCCAGTTCTTTTTCCAACTTGCTTTCAGCGTTATTTAACAAGTTTTTAGTTTCATGGGTGATTTCCCCCATGACACACTCCACCTCCTTATCAACTTCTTGCTGACAAGCCGCAACCTCCTCAATGTCGTTGATAAGGCCTTTAATTTGTGTCTGTAAGGTATGGATACTAGCTTGCAACCCCTGATGACGTAACGACAGATATTCGTCGATATTTTCAGCATTCTGTACCAGCTTAGCTGCAGCAGAGTCAACTGCTAGCGCTGCGGCTTTCGCATGAGCAGCTTGGATCACTTCAGTAATCAGTTTCTCAAATAGTGATGTACGCCAGATTGTGTTTGCCTTTTTGAGCACAACGCCCACATCAGCAAGAACATCATCTTCCTCTTCTCTCCAGTCGAGACCAAATGCCATTTTGGCAAAATCATCAACCCATTCTTCGCTGACAGAGAGTTTACCTGCTTGATCTACTACACTGCGCGCTCGGTTTGCCAAATAAGCTCGAAGAGATGAACCAGGGTAAACACGATCACTGTTTAGTGCGCCGCTATCTAGCATGGCGGGAATTGCCTGTTTAACGGTCTCAGCGTTGTCGCTATTAGCGTTTTTTTGATCGAATTTATTGACCAGTACAAATAGGCGACCAGCAGCAACCTCTGCAATAGCGTTTAATTCTTTACGTACTTGCTGATCCGCCTCTGATTTCAGCTGGGTGTAATCTAGCACCGCAAGAACAGCGGAGGCTTTTTGTAGCTGATCGCGCATCATTGCTTGTAGCTGAGGTTGACCTGCCTCATTAGGGCCAGGTGTATCTAAGAGTGTCAGCGTACCTTGGCTATCATCCATTCCGACAAGGTGGCTAAACTCTACCTCAATTACTGGGAGTTTATGGACTTCTTCGTAGGCAGAAAAAGGGAAATCCACACGTAACGCTGTAGCCAAACGAACCAAGTCGTTAAGCGAAGCGAGACAAGAAAATATATCCTCTTCACCATAGTAATTGCCTTTAATCCATGTATTATCAGCAATAATATCTAGCAACTTCCATAGTGCCTGATCTTTTTTCAGCTCAGTGAGTAGTTTTTTACCATCTTCAGTATCGATTTTCTTCTGCAACGTCACGAACAGTTTCTGGATAGGCTCAATATTATCGAGTCGCAACTCTGGTATTATTTTACGCGGCACATGACGAATCAAGGTTGGAATCGATGTCATCGGGCGATTGCGGTTGGGTAGGATCTCTTTGCCGACAATCGCGTTAATGGTCGTGGATTTACCCGCTTTCATAGTACCCACAACTGCAAGGACCATTTCTTTCCCGAGAATTTTTTTTTGCTCCCCCTGCAACTCTTCAATTCTCTTTTCAGCTTTACTGCGATCAAACAATTGAGCATTGCTATCGCCCAGAACTTTCGGTTCTGTGAGCATTTTTTGCAGCAAGTCTATGTTAAGTTCTAACAATCTTTCGGCTTCATGACACAACAACTCGATATTATTCTCGTGCATTATTCTTCCTTATTTTGCTCATTTTTAATGCAAAAAACACACTCTGATAACATTTTCTTACGCATTCGCTCTTGGACGAACGAACATGCCAAATCTGTGATGGTCTGATGATATAGATTGGTAATCTGGATTTTAAGTACTGTACAGACTCACATGTCACATTTTCAAGCACATATCAGCATGAACCATGCATACCAGACCTGAACCCACCACATATCACTTTCCGCCCAATAAACCGGCAGCCAGGGCGCCCGGACTTCGCTCTGCCAGCGCGATGGTTTACCATGCAGGCAATTGCGGTGCATGGCACCCCCACCCAGGCGCCAGGCGCCGCCGTCATCGGATACTCCTTTCGAGCAACATGAGCACATCAGCGCACCCGGCCAGCGGGCCCACGTTCTACTTCCACGTTTATGAGACACAGCAAAAAGCCTTTGATTTAAATATAAAATAAAAGGATTCGTTTTAATCTGTACTTGGTTTTGTACTAATTCTGATATGTGGGCTTTCTGTTTCTTCTTTCGGCGCTGATTACACCAATTCTACCTCTGGCACATCACCACTGTTCGGCTTCTCGGCCTCGATGTCGCAGGTGTAGCCGCCAGTGCAGTCGAGCGAATGGGTGACGCGGGAGATCAGCCATTGGCTGTCGATGTCTGGCCGAAATCCTGTGGTGGTCAGCGGTGCTTCTGCCAGATAGCCGGGGTCGCCGACTGCTGACAGTGCCAGTGTCTCCTGTGCCCGCTCCCTACGCGACAGCTCGGCGCGGGCGGCGGACAAGGCCATCTCTTCGGTCGGGTAGTATTGGCGCAGGCGGCGCACTGGCTCCCCCTGCCCCACCTTGACCTCGTTGCGCTTGGAGTTCTTCACAGCATGCCAGTAGGCGACCACCATCCCGGCTATTTCCCGCTTCGACTTCACCAGGCGGTAACTCGAGCAGTCTCCGGCGGTGATGGTCACCGGTGGCAGCGGCTTGCCGCTGACGGAACGGGACTCCCCTCGCTTGGATAGGATCAGCTTGCCAGCGGCTGGCTTGATGATGGCGTCATAGCGCTTGGCCATGCGCACCAGCAGGTTGATATCTGACTCGTCTGATTGATCGGTGTGTGGCAGCGCAATAGCGGCCAGTGACGGCGCCACAGCTGCCTCCATGCCGTGTTCGGTGGCGATGGTCTTGACCATGTCACCCAGGGTGGTGCCCTTCTTCCAACTGCGGTTTTTCTGGGTCTGCAGGTTGGTCTTGCCACCCTTGCTCTTGTCGTATGTTGCGGCGCGGGCTCTGATGATCAGCTGAGACGGCCAGCCTGCCAGCTCTGCCTCATCGAACACAAACAGCCCCATGTACTGGTTTACCCCGTCATAGCCTAGGTAGAGCTCAAGCTCTGCCCCTTCCGGAGGGATCAGCAACGGCTTGTCCGGATCGGAGTCGTCCAGGGTGATATCCAGCATGTCTGACTCCAGCCCGACCGCATCGGTCAGGGTCAGGCTGACAAAGTGCTCGCTTATCTGAGCTGTGATGTCTGACTTGTTGGCAATGATCTGCCATGTCGGCGCGATGCGGTCTGTCAGCTCCACAGCCTGACTCCCTGCTCCTGCTGCTGCGGGGCGATGTCAGGCATTTTGACCAGTACACCGGCTGGCAGAACAGGGCCGAGATCGGCAATGCCGGGGTTAGCATCGAGCAGTTGCTCGACCACCCGCCCCTCGAGCGTTTCGTAAAACTTCCACGCGATGTAGTCCAGGGTGTCGCCGTCACTGGTGCGATAGGTCTGCATCATGCCCCCAGCGTCTGATTAAAGTTGGATGTTTCGGCATGCACCCGGGTTGACTCAACGGCCGACCGGCTGCAAGAGCTGGTGCAGCTGCGAACGGCGGTGATCGCCTCCAGATCGGTGGTGGTCATGGTGCTGGATAGCAAGGTGGCCGCGCCGGATGCCACCGCACCGGCATTGGATGCCGCAGAGGCCGCCGACATCACGCCATAGATAGCGGATTGCACGTTCTCCAGTGAGTTCAGATTTTTGCTGGCCTCCTTGAGGTTGCTAACCTGACTTTGCAGATCCCGGGCGGTGCGGATGCTGTTTTGCACCGTGGCAATGACCGGCCCAACCGCATTGCCGATCTCGGCGGCTTTGGCCTGCACAGCATCGAGGGCGCTGGTCATCGAGCTGATCGCCGATCCGACCGTGGCAATGGCCCCATCTGCGAAGCTGCCAAGGCCTGAGCTGGCGGTGGTACCGCTGGCCAGCTTGCCGAGCGCGTCGATCTGGTTGGTAGCCGAATCAGGGAACCGCTTGAGCGCAATGGTGAACTCCTGCTTGCGCGGGGCCCCTGCGGCGGCAAAGGTGCCCTGCTTCTCTTCCAGGCTCTCGATCACCCAGCGCCCCATCATCTGCCCTGCCCCACCTACCAGATTGAGCGGCTGACCGCCTCCGGCGAGCTGGCGCATCTTGTCGAGCTGGCCACCACCACCCTTGTAATCCGGATAGATGACGCCCACCAGCAAGATCGCCTCGCTGGCTGGGCCGGTGTATTGCAGGTTTGGCTGCTTGCCGAAGCGATCCTGTGATGCCCAGCGGTATTCGCTGCGGCGGGTCAACTCCTGATAGGCTGCGGTGCTGATGCTGAACTGGAAGGCCCCGAGCTGCATCATCACGCTGGGGCCAATGGAAAGGCCGATCATTGGGCGATAACTCCGTCTGTCATCATGCTTCGCTGGCGAACGCCACGGCGGCGCTCTTGCTCGTCAAGAATTCGCTTTGCCAAATCCTGCTGGCTCTCGCCTGGGCGCTGCGTGATGTTGAATACATGGCTGCCCTCGGTGTAAGAGTTTCCACCACGAGCAGAAGCCATTGCTGGTAGTGATGGCAATGCAGGAGCGAGATTGTCAAGGCGAGGAGTTGCCAGACCTGATGTGTCGCTGGCAAAGCCAAGAACTGATCCGATAGAGCTCATGTTGTTGATGACCCACGTAATGCTCTCGATCAGCCACCTGATTGGTGTATACAGCGAGTCAATCGCCTTGCCGAGCACTATGCCAAAATTCTTGCCAGCCGCACTGGCCTTGCCCAGCTCATCCTTGGTGTAGGTAACCGGTTCAAGCAGTTTTTTGAACCCTTCCCATAGCGCGGTTACCTTGTCAGTAATGCCAAGCGCATCGCCAAGGCCCTTCCATGCATTAATGACTGGTTCCAGTCCGACTTTGATGCCGTCGAATACGCCCCCCATGAAAGCTGAGACGCCATCCCAGTGTTTGTAAATTTCAAGACCAGCAAGAGCCAATCCAGCTATTAGGGCGCCTATCCCAGTTGCAGCAAAGGCGAGACTAACACCACGAAAGGCTGCTCCAACCAATGGTAATGATGATGCTGCACCGCGGGCTGCACCCCTTATTCTACCTAGAACTCCGACACCAGAAGACCACCCTGCCATTGAGGAATTCCAAACCTGTTTTCCAGCCTCAACCACACCAGTAAAGTTTTCGAAACTTTCTTTTACTTCATCAAATTTTTCTTTTGTATCACCAATTACGCTCGTAAACAGGCTAAATCCAGATGCCGCCTCGGGTGCAGAATCAGCAATATCAGAAATTACAGATCCGGCCTTTAGCTTTGCTAAAACGGCTACAACATCTAACGCGCCCTCCTTAAAAAACGTGAATGCATACTTTGCAGCTAAAGTGCCAACCTTTAGTGTTGTAAATGCGGCAGCGGTGCCAATAATGGCCTTTGTTACTTCTTTGTTTTCCCTTGCGAAGTCGGCAATAGCGCCAACCATTGGTGAAACAGCCTCAAAAATATCATTGATTACAGGCAGCAGCACAGACCCGAGATTGACCGCTACCTCTGATGTGCGGTTCTTCATCAGCGTCCACTGGGCGTTGGTGGTCTGCAGGCGGGCTGCGAACTCGCGCGACATGCTGCCTTTGGCCGCTTCGCTATTGGCCAGCGCCAGCTGGCGGCGCCACTCTTCGGTGTTGTTGGCGAGTTTGGCCAGGGTGTCGGAGTGCTCAAGGCCCACCAGCTCAACCATGACGCCAAGCTGTTTCTCTTTCGGCAGCTTACCGATCGCATCCATAACCTTCATCATGGTGCCGGTGGCGTCTTGCTGCATCCCCTTCTGAACTTCCGCAGCTGAGATCCCAATTTCTTTCAGAGCTGATTTGAATTTCTTGGCGCCCTTGTCAGCAGCGGCAAACTTCTGGAACATCGCATTGGCTGCGGTGCCTGCCGTTTCAGTGCGCTCACCAAGGGTAAGCAGGGTCGAGCCAAGGGCGGCCATCTCCTGCCCAGTCACCTTGACGGCCGAGGCCACGCCACCGGTGCGGGTCAGAAACTCGATGATATCGCCACCTTTACTGATGGCGTTATCGTCCAGGTAGTTGATGGAGTCTGCCAGCTCGCCGATCACCGGGATCGGGATCTTGAACAGACCGGCAATCTTGCCCATATTGTCGGCCAGTTCACCCGCTGGCAGCTCGAAGGCGTCAGCCATCATGGCCGAGGTGCGGGTGAAGTCGATCAGTTGGTCGCGCGCAACCCCCATACGGGAACCTGCGGTGACCATGTCGGCAATCTCATTGGTGGCGAGCGGGATGTCGCGGCCGAGTTGCTGGATCTGCTTGCCCATCTCGTAATAGACAGAGGTGAGTTTGCCGCTTGAGTCGCGGGCTCCGTCAACCTGCTTGGCTACACCCAGCATGGCCGTTTCAAATCTGGCGGCCATGACCACCGGAGAGGCGACTGTTGCGCCAAGCGCGACGGTATCGAGGATTTGTCCGCGATATTTATCGCGGGCGTCAAGGTTGGCCTTCTGTGCCTGCTGCACCTGATTCAGGCGCTGCTGAGCTGCCCGCATCTTGTCGATCTGCTGGGTTAGCTGGGCGTAACGCTCGCGCATGCCGTCAACATTGCGGCCTTGCTTGCCGAATGTCTGGATTGACTGAGATAGGAGCTTTTGCTGCCGTTCGGCATTGCGAATGGCGGAGCCAACCTCGGCGACCCCGCCCTTTACCGAACCAAATGCAGATTTGAGACTGGAGGCAACCGCCCCGCCGATGGTGATGGTTGCCGAGAGTTTTTTATTAGCCATCGTCTTTGGGCAGCCCCTTTATCCACCAGATAAACCGTGACGTGCGCAGGGCGCTGATTTCCGCCAGTGACCAGCCTGTGTGGGAGGCCAGAGCTAACACCGAGTGGCGGAACTCGTCAGGTGTTAGTCGGTAAAAACGCCGTAAGCCTTCTGCAGGCGGCCGTAGTCACGCAGCGGGAACTTGCGCACATCTTCAGGTGCAACACCACACAGGTTGGCGAACAAGGTGATCTCTTTGGCTGCATCGCTTCCGCTCATCTGGAAAGCGATCTCTTGATCGCCAACGGTCGGCTCGCGCATGCGCAGCACGTCAACTTTGGTGCCGCTAATGCTTGCCGGGCGTGACAGGGTGATATCGGCGCTGCCGTCATCGTTGAATTTCAGGTATTCAGGGAGTTCTTTTTCCATGGTCTCACCGGTTTGAATGGATGAACTGGCAGGGCTGGCCTGCCAGCAGGGTTAGATGCCCAGCGCGTTGCGGGCAGCGGCCAGAATGTCTACGCCGTTGATGATGCGCACCATGTTCTCGGCGTCGATCTCGTGCACCACCTGATCGCCGTGCTGCATCTTGTAATAGGTCAGGCTCATGGCCACCTTGAGCGGCGGCAGGCTGCCAGGCTTGCTGGTGCCGGGGTCGAGTTCTGTGATCTTGCCGCGCATGGTGTGTACCACTGCGGTGGTGGTGCCATCGAACGACTCGAGCTGTTCACGCAGCACCAACGGCACCCGGGCGCCTTCGGTAACGCCGAACAAGGCCAGCACGTTGCGGTCATAAGCCATCAGGCTGAAATCGGTCACCATCTTTTCCATGCCCATGGTCACATCAATGGGCACATCCATCCCGCCGGCCCGAAACTCTTCGGTCTGCAGGGTCAGCTTGGGGGCGTTGAATTCATCGACCTGCCCGGCATAGCCGCGGCCATCGACGAAGGCGTTAAAATTCTTGCGAATGTCGCGGGCTGCCATTTAGAAGATCTCCGTGATGTAGTCGTTCACCAGATGGCTGCGGAACGTGATGTGCTCAGCCGGGTACACCGGAGTAAAATCAAAGTCGAAATAGATTTTACCTTGGGCGATCTGGTCTGCAGTGTTCAGGTCAGGGTCAATCCAGCACTCACCACCGAGAATGGCACCCTTGTTAACCAGGCTGCGCAGGTAGGCGTTAACCCCCTCGGTCACATCTGTGACGTAGTTCTTGGTGATGCCGCGATCCACTGCCCACAGGTGATTCACCAGAATGGACTCGTTGATCATGTCAGCGGTACGCACCACGCAGAGGAATGCCCATTTCTGATCGCTCGACAGGGTGCGGTTACCCCACAGGAGATAGCCACCCTCGCGGATGATGGTGGCGACCTTCTTCTCGTTGAGCAGGTTGGCCCGGCTACTGGTGTCGCCCAGGGTGAAATCGATGGGGCGAGCCGTACCGATGATGCCGTTGATGTTCTGGTTCGACGGTGACCACCAGAATCCTCGCTCGTTATCACTCTTTGCGATAAGCCCCGCAACGCAGGGTGATGCCCATTCGGTGACGTTGTTGCCGTCTTCGTCGGTCTTGATGACCTTGGGATCAACCAGGAACACCCGCTTGCTGCCAAAGTCGCCAGCGTAGGCGATAGCATCGGCGTCGGTGGTGTTGGGGCCATCAGCAATGATGACCGCGCGCATCTTCTCGGCGATGCCGATCAGCTCGGCCACTACGGCGTTGCCAACGGTGCCATAAGAGGCAGTCGCGGCTGCGCCAGTGCCGCCACCGCCAGAGAAGGCAACTGTCGGTGCGGCGGTGTAACCGCTGCCGGCATCTTCCACGATGACAGAGACCACCTTGCCAGCATCGGTACCGGTACCGAGTACCGCCTTGGCTTTGGCGCCAGTGCCGGAGCCGCCACCTGAGAGGGTGACAGTCGGGGCGCTGGTGTAGTTCTGACCCTGAGTGGTCACAGTGATGGCGGTCACGCCACCGGTGACCCGCTTATCGGTGAAGCCGGGGGCGATCAGTATCTTCGGCGAGAAGCCAACAGCGGATTTCGCACCCAGGAAGGCGTGAACCCCCTCATAGTTGCCGGTCGTCGCATTGACGCCGCCAAGGATGTTGGCAAGCGTGTCAGTGTCGCTGGTGCCCTTCTCAACCCGCACCACGATGATCACCGCGCCGCACTGGTCAAAGATGGAGTCGATGGCCGCCGGTAGCGTCCCTTCGCCGGTGCCCAGCGTATCCAGGCCAGCCGCTTCACGACGACTGCCCGCGATCAGCACAGGGGTGTTGAGCGGGAACTTGGTCACATCCGCGTTTGGTGCGGTACCGATCAGGCCAATAACGCTGGAGCGAACGGTGGTGATAGGACGGGGACCGGAGTCAATATCGATGACCTCGATACCATGAAGGAACAGTTCAGACATGTGCTTGGCCTCGATGGACACGGTTTATGATCGTGCCGTCATCATGGCTTTGCGGTGCATTCCCATCCTCTTGGGGGATTTCCAGTGCCAAACACCCCGCACGGGGCGGGGTGGTTGGTCAGCTAGCAGTGGCTGGCTTGGGAGGCCACGCAATTGGCTGCTGGCTGAGATCGAGGCGAGTCAGCAGGACGCGATATTGTCGCCAGGCGGTGTGGGCGGCCTGTTCGGCCTCGGTGGCGATGCCGAGATCGACGGCGTCATCGAGGATGGCGATGTGCTGCGCGGCTTCGCTGACCCGTGCGGCGCGGGCAGCCTGGGCTTGGGCGATCGCCGCATCCGCTTCGGCGGCCTCATCTTTGATCCACGCCCCGGCCTCGTCATCCCAGATGTCATATGGCGATGAGGGGGCGAGCAGGGTGAGCGAGAGAGGGATTTCGCCGAGCTCGGTGATCTCGGTTTTTGCGCCGGTGAGCTTGATGTAGGCGGCTTGGCCGCGATAGTCATCGACAAGCTGCCAGTCACCCGCCGCACGGATGATGGCCTTGCCCGGCTGGCGCGCGGGCGGGGGGTCGAGATGGGCGCCGACAGGAAGACCGGTGCCGGTTGATACCCACGCATCCATGGCACCCAGATATTCGCTCGTGATGTGATCGACGCAGTAGGCTTGCGCCCAGCCATCGGCCTCGGCAAAGCCGTTTTGGCCCAAAATTGCTCTCGGTTGGTTCATTAGGCGGCCCTTATGATGTAGTTAAACGCGATGTTTGTTGGACGGTTATCATGAGGCACAACATAAACGTCCCCACCGGCAGGGGAATTAGCGTTGTTTATTTGGTATGGGGAACCAGTTTGGTTTTGGCCGGCGATGGTGAGATCATCAGACACGAAAACTGTCCCAGGCTCGAATGATCCGCCATATGTGCCCAATGTGAATTTGATATACCCCACATGAGAGCCTTGATGACTCAAAATTGCTCGTTCGACATCAATTCCCCGCCCATTATCCCACCCTCGAGGGAACTCACCCCGCATATCGAACGGGATCACGCCAGCTGGCCATAGCGCCGCCAGCTTGGGGTAGGCGGCTTTGTCGAAGATCTGCCCCTGGGCGATAAGAAATCGGCTGTTGGGCGGGGTGGCAGCCACCCAGGGGATGGGCACGCCGATGGGGGCCACGATATCGAGCAGCGCTTCCATCGCCGCTTTCATCTCTTTGGGGGCAACGGAAATATTACTGAGAATCCCTGAGATAGCCTCGGATTCCGTCGCAAAGCGCGACACCCCAGCAAGCTGCTGACTAGCCACTGGGTGTTCGTCCTTGAATTGCAAAATGGTGGTGTCGAGGGTGATTGCCCCCGCCGTGGCCAGATACCACACCCGCGCGCCGTTGGCTGCGCCCTCTTCGATATAGACACGGGCGCCGCTGGTCAGCTTGGTGCCATTATCTGCGTCGGTAGCTCGCGTCCATCCCTGAGCAGCTACCAGATAAATACCGTTCTTCGCAGCAGCCGTCTGGTCTTTTACTAACACTCTATCGCCAACCGTCAGTGTCACACCGTCTATGGTCTGGACGCCAGAGAGGGTGATATTGGCTGTGGTAGCAGCACGCACGCTCTGCTTGGCGTCAAGCTTCTGCAACTGTTCCTGCACATAGTCTTGCGATGCGATCCATGCCGGGGTTAACTGGCCTGAATTGAGCTGATCGATCTGCTGTTTCAGAAATGCGGTTCGGTTTGCCAGCCCTTTCGCCTGGACGTTGGCAATGCCATTAGGGCCGCCTAGCACCGGATCCGTGGTTTCTATTTGATAGATGCCAGCATCATAGCTGGGGGTCTCTGTTACGTTTGCCATTATGCAGTCCCGTAGTTATAGGTGCCGTCATAACGAAGTGCCCCGTCATACAGGTTGGCAACCTCGGTGTAAATCAATGCAACCAGGTGGCAGCGTGCCGGCGCGGTATATTTCAGGATGCGGCGCACCTGCTCTGCCTGTTTGTTGGTGATCGGTCGGTCAAGAATGACACGGTACTTGGCCCACTCATCCGGAGAGCCAAAGGTTGATAGGCCGTCATACTTGAGAGCGCCGTTATAGGTTGCCCCGTAAATCCCCTCGATGATCTGCGCAGTGCCGTAACCGGCATTGGCAAGGGCGCGGCGAACAGACCACACGGACCCCTTGCGGCGCTGTACCGATACCGCCTCGCGGATGGTCTGGCGTTTTGCCTCATCAGACCAATCCGGTGACCACTCATCGCAACCGAACGCCCACGCCAGCCACGGCAGCAGATCTGACGGGCAGTTGTCAGGGCTCCATATCTCGCGGGTGCGGATCGGCACATCAGACAGGCGGGGGACGGTCAGCGCCAGTGCAACCTCTTGGGCGCTGGAGCTTGATGGCAGCAGTGATGAGCTACTCACGGATCACCCCGGCGGTGATATTGATGGCGGTGCAGTGAGGGGCCTGATTCCACTGGATAGGGATATCAGCAGCCGGTGAAGAGAGATTAACCTTCTGCACCCCCGGGCGGCGCAGAGCGGCATATACTCCATCGAGGGTGATATCCATCCCTAACTTGTGCA
The DNA here is from genome assembly GCF_014168615.1 of Aeromonas sp. WP2-W18-CRE-05. Lineage (NCBI taxonomy): Bacteria > Pseudomonadati > Pseudomonadota > Gammaproteobacteria > Aeromonadales > Aeromonadaceae > Aeromonas > Aeromonas sp. WP2-W18-CRE-05. The sequence goes on from NZ_AP021917.1 coordinate 2,943,135, forward strand.
TCTCGGTGGCATAGGCTTGCGCGCTGGTAGTGGCAGCATCAAGCACCTGCTGTTGCCCCACCCCGGGGAAGAAGTCGAGCACGGCATTGATCTGAAAGTTCACCACGTCGGCGGCAGACACAGCCACTGTGTCGCACAGCGGCCGCACTGTCTCGGCGTTGGTGGCTGCAATCACTGCATCCAGCGTTGCCTGTGGCGGCACGCCGGTGCCGGTGCGCGAGAGCACTGCGATGTTTACCAGCCCCGGCACCAGGCTATCTACCCCCACATCCAGCACGTCACCGCTGGCACTGAGGGCGTGATAGACATAGCTGCCGATGGAGCCCGCCGTGGTGTACCCCTCGAGGGACAAGATGATGCGCAGGCGATAGTCATCGTCAGCCTCCATCACATCATCGGTGGGCGGGATGGCATCTGGATCGCCGGGCACCAGCACCAACCGGGCAACGTTATAGTTACCGCCGATCTGGTCAAGATCAGCCCCTTGCGCAAAGGCCAGCATCACCGCCTTGGCGGATTCATTGACCCGTTGGCGCAGCAGCACCTCGCGATAGGCGGCGACTTCCAGGATCTTGTATGCGGGGTCGCTCTCCACCAGCGCGGAGAACACCGGGTCCCGGCTCTGCAGATCGGCCAGCATCTCGGCAAAAATGGTTTCGAAGTCCAATTGCTCCACCACCACCGGCGGCGGTAACTGTGACAAATTCACGGCAGTAAATGCACTGGTCATTTGATAACGACTCCATCGATGGTTACCTTCTGACCGTCTGGCAGATACTCGCCATACAGATCCAGCTCGATATAACCGGGGGATGCGGCAACGGCCTGCACCTGCTCAAGGCTGAAGCGGGGTTCCCATTGCTGCAGCGCCTCCGCCGTGGCGGCGTAGATGTCGATCAGCATGGCGCGATTCATGGGGGCATCAATCAGGCTGGGGATCCGGCTGCCATAGGTGCGGCGCATCACTCGGGTGCCGATACGGGTACCCAATATGTCGGTGATGCTTTGGCGCAGGTGCTGGATCCCGCTCAGGCGCTTGCCTGTGAGTGAGTTGGTGCCGTTCATGGTTGCATTGTTGCCAGCCACCACGTTCAGCACCTCTTGGGGGATTTCCGTCAGACTGGTCCGTCTGAGTTCTGGTTTCCGCGCTGAATGCCGCTGTGGGCGTGATCTGACCCGATATTCTTGCCGTTGTGGGTCACCTGCCCACCTTGAATATCAAGCCCGCCAGCGGTGATGACGAAGGTCACTCCGCCAACGCCAAGGGCAATACGTCCGCGATCGGCGGCGATGGTGGTGCCGTCGATAATGGCGTTCAGGGTGTGGCTGACGCTGTCATAACTGACGGTGCTGCCATCATGAAATACCGTCTTTTCAACGTTGTCTCCGCTGGACGGAGCGGGGTTACTCTCCGAGTACAAGCTGCAGACGATGACAGCCTGCCCAAGATCGCCATACGGTGACAGGATAAGCACCTGCTCGCCAACGCTGAGCGGGCTCCAAGTCTTGGTGTGCCCTGCCCGATCTGCACCGAACGGCAGCCAATCAGATTCGAAGCCGGAGACGGCCACCTTGACTCGAGGCGCATCAGGGTCTGAGAAATCTTTATCTATGACCTCCCCTACCCTGATCAGGTTGGCAATCTGGCGCGACAGCTCACCAATGCTGTAATCGTTCATGGTGCCACCTGGGTGTATTTATCTTCGTTGCCAAGGCCGATATCCGGTGCAACACCGCTGAAAATGGTGGTAGGTGTGATGCCTTCATCAGTCCAGACGGTTTCGCCAAGGTGCAGCCGCTGCTGCCACTCGACCCGCCATACCTCGAACTGTGAGAGATCCTGATCCTGCCGGCGGCCCATCACCGAGAAGTCATCCTGATAGGCGCCTATCACCATCGCCTCGCCGGTTGGCAGCTTCTTGGCTTGGTCGGCAGGGTTGGTCCATCTGCGCATCCGCAGCCACGCCTCCAATGCGGCAGCCAGCATCCGGATGGAGAGCTTGGCCTTGGCCATGCTACCAGCCTGCGCCCGAAACCCGATCACCAGCTCCGCCTCGAACTTTGCCAGCACGGCCAGCTGCTCGGTTCCGGGGTCGTTATCGGGATCGGCCTCCAGTTCGGTCAGCTCCAATAGACAGGCCGGGGTGACCAGTGATTTGCGATCTTCGCGGTAGAACTCGACCGTTTGCAGGTTGGGGAAAGCGGCCTTGATATCGGCCACGATGGCATCGTGAACAACGGAAAGATCGATATTGGTATTGGCGTTCATCGCTCACCTATCTGGAATTTGACGCGGGCCTTGAGGTCGCGCATAAAGTGGCGCCAAAAAATATCGAGGGTCTGCTCGAAAACCTCATCCTCGATATAGACAAATGCGGCATCTTCAATGGTTATCGACTGCTCAACGATAGGCAGTCGATCCTTTCCTTTGCGCTTGAAGATGGTGTTCTGGCCTTTCTTGCTGCTCTTGGCAACAAAGGCATCATCAAAGTAATAATCCTTCTTCCATGCCCCGCCGTCGTCCTGCTGAATTCGCCCCTTGAAGCTGCTGACAGGCAGTGGATTAAGCCCATACCAGAGAGCCACGCCATCAGATCCCGGTGTTGCCCTCAGCTTGATGGAGCGTAACCGCTTGCGCAGAGCCGCTGCCACTCGCAAGCCAAGCACTTTCGGCAAGCCTTTTGATGAGAGTTTGCGCAAACTTGCTTCTGTTCGGCGCAGCGCTCTGGATAGCGCGAATTTGATTTGCTTGTCGCTGGCCTGCAGATCTTCACCAATGCGCAGCAGGTCTTGCCAATCAATATCAAAGTGCAGCATGCTGTGGCCCCTGCCGTGCCATCGTCACCAGCGCCCAGCCGGTTCCGTCTGCCTGCGGGCTGGTCATCACATCAAACCGCTCTCCGGCCACCACCACCTCATCACCCCGGCTGATGCCTACCATATCAACCTCTTTGCCACTGATGCGCGGCTCGCTGGTGTCGGCCTCATACTCGCCAAGCTGGGCGTTGAGGTAGGGATCATCGAAGATCACCGAAATGGTTCTGGTACTGCCATCCCCAAAATGAACAACGGCGGGTGTTGCAAACCCGCCGCTACTATCCAATTGCAGGAAGGCGTCCAGGTTCTCCCAGGACGGCCCGCGCATCAGGTATACTGCTTACGGCCGACCAGCGACACCCCGCGCACCACGGCGTTGGCGCCGCCAGCCAGGGTATCCACCACCCGCACGAACTTTTTCAGTGCGTCGGCGTTCATGGTGATCGACGGGGCGGCGGCAGTGGTACCGACAGCCGGGAATGCGCCGTTGGGCACATCAGTCCAGTTGGTAGAGCCATCATCGCTGTGCTGCAGCTTGGTGGTGCTGGTGCCAGCGTTGGTGGGGCCAGAGTTCATGATGATCTGGCAGATGCCTTGAAAATCACTGACGTTGACCGCCGCGCCGTTACCGGAGGAGGTGATGGAGGCCGATACGGCCAGTACGATTCGGGTTACACCGCGCATTTACTCGCCCTCTTTCTGATCGGTGTCATCACCAGCAGCAGGCGCTGCCTCGATAACATCGATGATCTGATCCTTGGTCATGCCGCTGGCCACTTCCAGACCGCGCGTCTTGGCGTACTCGAGCAGGGCAGGTTTGGTCCAGCTGGAATAATCCGTGCCGGTCTGCTCTTCCTGCAGCTCCACGCCATCTTCTTCGGTGGCCAATACCGCCTTGCCGCGATGAAGGAAGTTTTTGGCCTCCGCCTCGCTCACTTCCACCAGTGAACCAGCCTTGTGGATCTGGCCATCGATGGCGATCGCACAGGTCAGTTTCAATACATAACTTTTCATCCGGTCACCCTCTTGGATGGAAGATGGCCGCCATCTTGAATGGAAGGCGGCCACCCCTTAATTACGCGACGTTCTGGCTGCCCCAGCAGAACGACTCAACACGGCGCAGGACAAAGTCAACGTCCTGGAACACCACGATGCGCAGGCCGCCGGATTTGCTCAGGCTGTACGGGTCAACGGTCAGATCCAGACCGCCCCACATACCGATCAGCATGTCGGCGAAGTTGCCGAAGAACACATCGCCTTGGGCGATCTGGTTGCTGATCTCGCATTGGTATCCGTTGACGGTGTTACCAGGCTCCCAGATTGTTGCCTCGGTGCCGGTGCCAAACTTGGCGCTTGACTTGCAGTTTCCGCGGAAACGGGCGTTACCGATGTAACCCATCTGGCCGATATCGGCGTTGTCAGCCGCGATCTCGGATTCCATCGCCACCAGCTCGGCATAGGTAGGCCACAGCGCAGCAAAGTCAACGGCGTTGATCCCGGTGTAGTTCTTGATGCCGCGCGGCTGGTTGCCAGCTCCGCTGCCGTAGTAACCGGCAAAGTCGATGGCCTGCGCCATGGCATTGACCAGATCACGGCGCACGATGCCTTCGGCATCAATGCTGGACTGCATCAGCAGACGGCGGGTGATATCGGTGTAAGCACCCAAGGTCTTGGGAGACAGCTCGAGCTGACCGATGTTCGGGGTTCCTTCTTGCGCATCTTCACCTTCACCCAGCCAGTAGGCGGTCGCGCCACCGGTTTGACGGGGGATATCCACGTTGCCAACCAGTCCACCCATGGTGGTGGCCAGGCGCATGATGGTGGTGCGGTTGCGCAGCATGTCGATAAAGCTGCCACCCATAAAGGTGGTATCGACCAGATTCTGGCCGGACTGCGCACCGTTCGGGGTATTGGCTGCACCGCCAGCATTGAAGGCGCGGGAGTTCAGTACGTCCTGCGGGATCAGGATGCCTTGGGCGGTCTTGCCGAGTTGACGCTGGGCGGTCTCGGAGCACTCGAGTTCGAATGCAGCCGCCTCGCGGTCAGCCCGGGTTGCGTTGGGTTGCAGAGCGCGCACTGCACGGAAGATGCTGTAATTGCGCACTTCCTGATCGGTCAGGCCGATATCGGCGCTTTGCATCTCGGAAAGCGGAGTGCCGGAGCGCTGGGAAGGCTGGGCCGGTTGGCCTGCTGGCTTCTTGGCGCCGCGGGTATTGATGTGATCCAGCACCGCAGCGCGGAAGACGTCTACGGTATCGCCTGCGGCAACGGCTTTTTCGGCCAGTTCTCGGCAGTCGTATTGGGTGCCCATCTGCAGAATGGATGCGGTACGCTCGCGCTCGGCCTTGGCCGCGTTGTTTTGGGCCGCACGAACATCTGCGCCAGCCTCTTCCAGTACCTCGAGCACTTCGAGGATCTTGCCTTCGGCATCAACCAGGGCGCGTACCAGATTGCCCTTGCCGTCACGCAGTGTTTTTTCCATCTTTCTGACTTCCTCAGTAGTTGAGTCTTTAGCGGTCGCGCCACTTTCAGTGATTGCAGTTTCACCAATGTGCCGTTTCCCATCCTCTTGGGGGATTTCCAGTGAGCGGCCCACGCCAACAGAGGGATCTGCCGGAACGCTGACGATGGAAATTTCGTAGGGCTCCCAATCGATAATCCGATAGGTATCATCCCCACCTTCGATCTCTTCTAGCTTCGCGGCCAGGATCCGGTACCCCACGGACACATGGCGGCGGATGCCGTCCATCACATCCTGAAAAATCTCGTCGGCATCCTTGTTGCGGCTGAATCTGACGATGGCGCGGCCCCGGCGGTCATCTCCGATAGTTACCGACTCAATCACGCCGATCTGGTCATCCCAGTCGTGATTAAGCAGCAGCGGAGCGCCATCACGCAGGCGGTCAAGACGGATGCTGCTCGGAGAGTGATCCAGCACCTCAAAGCCAAACCAGCGTTCAACGGGAAGCTCGGAAGAGAAAGCCAGCGACACGGTGCGTTTATCAACGTCAAAGCTGTCAACCTCCATGTCGCGGTGCATGGAGCCTTTGGCGTTGAAGTCAGGCAGTGCCTTGCCTTGGCCGCCATCGCGGGTCATGTATGCGCCGATCAGGCTACTCAGGCTACGCGGCTTCATTGGTGTTCCCTCCGGTGGGTGCAACTTTCGGTTGTGGCCTGCCCATGGAGAGCAATACCAGTTCTTTGGCGGTGGCTTCGTCGATCCCTTCCGATTTGTAGGCCTCGATCATCGCGGCGACATCGCGGGCCGACTCTTGCCAGACGGTTTGCGGGTCTTGACCCTGCTCGCGGATAATCTTGCCCGGGCTGGTCAACATGTTGTTCTTGGCCTCGACGGCGGAGTTCACATCGGCGCGCGGGTCGATCCACTGCCAGCGGCGGGCTTGCCACTCAACGACTCGATATTGATCGAGGCGCTCTGCTGGAAGAGGTTTGCCTTTGACCTTGATCAAGCCAGCCAGCAGTGCGCGGGGCAGCCATGCCTCGAACACAGGTTCGATCAGGCTTTCGATCAGCCACTCCTGCAGATCCTTCCAGTGCTCGCGCTCATCGAGGGTGCCCTGCCGGATGCTGGAGAAGTTGACCCCTTCCAGATCGCTGGCGAGGTTGTTGTAAAGCACCCCGAATCCGGCGGCCATGCCGCGCAGGGCTTGCTTGTAGAAGGGGGCATACTCACCGGTCGGGTATTGCGGATTGCTCTCTTTAACGCGGGCACCGGACGGCAGCACTCGCCATTCGCCTGGCTCGCTCTCGATAGTCAGCTCTTCATCGTCTTTCTCTTTTGTCTCTGGGCCAAAACCATCATCCCACTCGATAAAGCCCATCTGGTTGGCGCCGGTGCGGGCCTTGATGATGGCCGCCTCTTCCATGGCGCCGAGCTGGCGCATACGGAACAGGGCGGTCGCCATCCACGGCAGGCCGCGCTTCTGGCCCACCATATCCTCGAGAAAGCCGTGAACGATCTCTTCCGCCGGGATCCGCACATATCTTTTGCCGCCCCAGTGGTAATCGGCTTCGCTTTCGTCGGTGGTAGTGAAGTAGTAAGCAAGCGGGCGGCCGTAGCGGTTGAACTCAATCCCTTGCCGGATAAAGGCACCAGTGCGCGGGCGCTGGTCGTTCAGGTTGATTGGGCAGCGCTGCGGATCCAGCACTTGCAGGGCAAATCCCCACGGCCCGCCATCGGCACCGAACACCAGCCGCACCATGAACTCGCCATCTTTGGCGGCGCTGGTGATGCAGTTGTTCTGAATGGCGCGCCATGAGCGGCGGCCGGTCACATCGCAGTTCTGGCGCTTGCCCCACTCCAGCCAGCTATCTTCGATCGCCTGGTTGGCGGCGTTGTCGAGCTTGCCGCGCGCGGTCATGCTCTGGGCCTGTAGCATTACCCCTTTCGGGCCGACGATGTTTTGCCGACACATGCGCAGGAAGGAGCGACCGTAATCGTTATTGGCTGACTGCTCGCGGGAGCGGGCCACCAGCACAACCTGATTGCGATCAACAATTTCATCGGCGGTGAGCGGGGTGCCACCCCATGCGGTACCGAGCCGGTCTTGCCGGGCGGCTGCAAACATGCGGGCGCCGGTGCGGTTGCGCATAAAGTGGCGCTCTTGCTGTGCCGGGGCAGCTTCGCTTTTGGCGAATTTACGCTTGAACCATGCGAACATCAGCGGAGCCTCACTCTGACGGTGTTGCCAAACGGGTTACGGCCGCAGGCGAGATCCTGCTCACGCTTGACCAGTCGAACATAGTGGTCGCGCAGCTTGAGCAGATCGGGGATAGAGGTGCGATAGAGCTCGCGGTTGTTGATGCGGTACCGCTCCTGATCCAGCGTGGCCCGCTGGGCGATCACAGCCTCGATGGCATCGAGGGCGATCTGGTTTGGCGTCCGGCCATCAAAACCGACTGGGGCATTGATCAGATCCGGGGTGATGGTGACTTGCCCACACTCCACCTCGACCATTTCACTGGTCGCGGCATCAACGGCGCGCAGGGTGTACCAGTAATCACCGGGAACCCAGCCCGAAGTTTCGGTGACTTCGGCACGAAAGCGATGCTGAGACCCTTCCGAGGTGGCGGTCATGGTCATCGCTCCGGGGCCGCGCAGGGAGACAAAGACGCTCCACGCGGGAGCAGGGTATGCGGTTAATGTCAGCAACAGGTTAAACGTTAACCCGGCTCCGATTTTTGCAGGAAAATTGCAGCTCACCAGCCCCTCACCCATCCGCCTTTATTGCGCCCCGAGACGGATTTGGAGCGCTTGATCGTGGGTTTAGTCTGGGTTTGCGTGGGTTTTGCTTCCTCTTGGGGGATTTCCTTCTGCCCTTCCGGCTTGATGTGGCCCCCCTGCGCTGGCCGCTTGGCGGTTGGTTTATGGGTTGGCGCCGCGTCTTCATCAGGATTGGCGAAACGCTCGGCCAGCCGCTTGAATGAAGGATTCATTATCTTGAGTGCAGCATAGGCATACACCCGGCAATCCAGCGCCTCGTTGCGGGCCCGATCCGGTTTGTGCCACTCCCTGTATGGCTGACCCTTCACGTACTTGGTGACCAGTTTTTCGGCGGTGATCTGCTTGTACCACTCGGCATCCCGAACTGTCGGTGTGTGGCAGTAGCCTGGGCCGCTTGTTCTCTCGCCAGCTCCGACCGTAGCGGCCAGACGGCGCATCACGATCAGCTTGCCCTCATCAACGCCTACCCTGAACAAATCGACCTTGCGGGAGTTCTTGCCTGACTGCTTGCGCTGCGGCTTTTCAACGATGGGGCGGCCCCACCCCGGGATCCCCTTGATGGCGAACAGGCGGCGACCGGTCTTTCCCTTGGCATAGTCATAGGCCGCCTGGGTCATACCGTTGGTACCGCCAGTATCAAGACAAGCCGAGCTGATCGACATTATCGCGCCGGATTCGTGCTGATAAGTGCCTGCCAGCACATCATCCAGATCGTCCCAGACATCCTGCTGCAGCGGGTCACCCCACAGCACGTAGTAGGCGATAGACCAGCTTTCATCTGCCTCGCCCCATGCCACGATTTCGCACTCGAGGCGGTCCATCTGCATATCGATCCCGGCGGTCAGGTACAGGCCGCCCATCGGTACATCGGCGCGATACTCTTCAGCGCGCAGTTGCAGCCCGGACGGATCAGCCTTCTCGCCCTTCTCGGCATAGACCTCTGCCAGCGAGACGTTGACGAAGGATTGCATGTCGCCAACTGACAGCTTGTCTAGGTAGGACTGGACGATATCCCGCATCTTGCGGAAGGTGCTCAACATCTCTGGGCCGTGGAATGAGGCATGCCCCCTGAATGGTTTGGCTGCGCGCCACCCTCCCCCGTTCTTTTCGGCATCCCGTATCGATGCTATGCGCTCGCCATCCGTCCAGATAGCACCGCATCCCTCGCAGGCATAGCCAGCCGTCTCCGGCAGGTGCTCCTTGCCGATATCCTCCTCTGCATCATCAATGCCAGTGGATAGGCGGCCTTGCCAGGTGACGTTTTCCCACTTCAATACCTGGGCGTGGCCGCAGTGCGGGCACGGCACATAGAAGCGGCGCTGATCACCCTCTTCGTAGGCGATGGAGATCCGGCTAGAGCCTTCAATGGTGGGGGTGCTTGACTCGGTGCGCAGCGCTTCATCCCCGAACGATGCCGCCCGCTGGGCCAGCAGCTCACTGAAATCCCCCTCTGGCAGTGGATCATAGCCGTCGATCTCGTCCTGATGGATCACAGGAGCAGAGCGGCCGCGGGCTGTTTTCGGTGAGCCTGACCAGCAGAACATCAGCCAGCCGCCGATATAGGAGATCATCCGGCTGTTGTTGACCCCTTCCCGCCCGCGCTGCTTGGCCATGACGCTGGAAAGCTCAGGGTTGGCGTCCAGCATCGGGCGCAGCTTTGTCTCCTGAAATGTCTGGATGTCGCCCTGAGATGGTTGGGCGAAGATCTGGGATTTCGGCTCGTGCTTGATGAAGTAGGCAGCAATGCACTGCTGAATGGTGGTCTTGCCCATCTGGGCACCCAGCTTGTAGGTGACGCGGCGGATCCCGGGTTGCTTGATGACATCGATCATTCCGCGCTGTGGCGGGGCGTTATCAAACCGGATCGGGCCTGGCTTGGCGTTACCGACCGGGATGCGGACGTTATCCTCTGCCCAAACGCTTGGCAGCACATCCGCAGGTGGGATCAGGTTTACCGTCGCACGGCGCAGCGCCTCGGCAACAGCAACCGGATTGCTGAACTGGTGCGCCTTAGTCATCGTCCCCGTCTTGCTCCTCGTCATCATCGAGCAGTTGGTCATCTTCTGCCGCAGTCTCCAGCGCCAGCACCAGCTCTGCTCTCAGCTTGGTTTTGAACTCGGTTTCATCGCTGCAGCCGATCAGCTGCATCACCGCGCGGCCTGGCACCTGCATCACGTTCTGCCGGATCACCGCCATCAATGCCGCGGTGGCCCGCTCGAACTCACGGACGGGGGCGACCTCCCCCTTTGCCTTCGCCAGCTCCAGTTCGGCCTTCTCAGCCTCCGCCGCCAGCTTGCGCAGCTTGAGCTCTTCCTCAGACGCCTGCGCCGTGCCGCGGCCTTCATCCCGGGCTTTGTCGCGTAGCCACTTCATCACATCGGCAGTATTGAAAGTGGCGGCAACCCCGCGGGATCCTTTCTGAGTGATCGGGCAGCCGTTGCGCACCCATCCGTCAACAGTCGGGGGGCTAACCCCCATGATCACGCACAGCTCTGACTTGTTGACATTCTGGCCGGCGTTCTTGACTGCCATAACGAACCCTTATCGAGGCTTTAGTTATAATTAGAAATTCTTATCTTGCGGCCCACGCAGATATCAAATACCGCGGAGACTATGCCCCCGCAGGGGAGCCCCCCGGAGGAAGTACCTTTGTGGCACGTCACTGCCCTGATGCAGCACGTCGAAGCCCCTTGGTTTGGTTGCGCAGCGTGTCGTAGGCCCGCTCACAGGCTAACCCTGCGGCTCTTGAGCGGTCATAAGCTGCTGCCAGCTCCCCCGCTCTCGCGTCAGCCCTGCCGAGCACGTCGGCGAGCACCACGCTGGGCTCGGCTGCTGGCGCGCCTGACTGGGCAGTGGCGGAATTACTGGGGCACTTACCTGCTCTTGCTGCCAGGCGCTCGGCTGTGTCGCGCATGCTGTCAGCAGCAGCATCGGCAGCAGCAGCATCAGCTTCAGCCCGGGCAATCTGTTGTTCTGCATGTTGTCTCACCTCATCAATGGCTCTCTGCCGGCGCTGTTCTTCCTCGTGCACCAGCTCCAGGGCCTTTGTCTTCGCCTCGGCCAACTCCCGCGCCTGCTTGTCCCACTTGCCCTGCCACTCGGTGGTGGTGACGCTGACACCATGGCTGTAGGCCCACCACAGACAGGCCAGCACACCGGCGATCGCCAGGAGATATGGAAGGGCGCGGCGCATCATCTCGCTGCCCATGGCCGCACCTCACCGACGATGCGGGGAAAAGAGGCCACGTTCAGCCACGTGAACGAACGCATGGCAACGATGCCGTCGAACTCCTCACCAGGGCGCACGTCTTCCATGCTGCACACCGGGTGACAACCGTCTTCCAACAGCTCAAGCGCCACGTCTTCGGTGATGAAGCGCTGCACCAGCAGGTCCAGTAGGTGTTTCAGTATCTCCATCATGCTGCCGCCACTCCCTTCTGAATGGCAGCAGCGCCGCCCATGCCACGGAACAGGCATTCCTCGGCAGCACGGCGACGGATAAGCCCGCGCATTACCCGGCCGTCGTTCTTGTTCCAGCGGCGGAACTGGAGCGCTGCAGCATCATAGGCGCCGGCGTTGAGCATGCGCAGCAGAGTGGAGCCTGCCAGCGCCTTGCGGCCGACGTTGTAGGCGAACAACACCAGGGCATCAAACTGGCCCTGGGTCAGTGGCACTTTGACCAGCGCCACCACATCACGCTCGAAGCGGGTCACGTCGATCAAGAACGCGGCATCGGCCTGTTCCTGCGTCCACACCAACCCCGGCTTCACCTCGGGGCCGGTATGCCCCCAGCCAATCGTCCAGGGCTCGCCGTTCTCGCTGCCAGGGTCAGGGTATGCCTTCAGCTTGCACTGCTCGAAGTAATGGGCCACGGCGACGCCGTGCTGTGACAGTCTCATGATGCTCACTCCGGCTTATTGGGGCAGTCTTTGCACCTGAGCTGACGCAGGACAAAATCACGTACCCGTGGGAAATAGGTCTTCATCCACCAATGGCGGATCGCCAGAGAAGCCACCGACAGATTCAGCAGCGCCTCAGCTTCTTGCCCGGGATTGCTCAGCACCCCCAGCGCCGCCAGCATCAACAGCAAGCACAACACCTTGCCGATGAGCCCATCGTGGATATCTGGCGACAACCAGCACCAGAAGGCCCACAGCACAATGACCGTCACGGCGATGGAGTTGAGGAACATCATTGACCGCCTCCTGTTCGACTGAAGCGCTCTTTCACCAGCTCAATCAGGTCCAGCCCTTTGATGGTGCGCAGGCCGGCCGCCAGCAGTGAGCCGCCAAAGGCGCCCAGCAAAAAGCCGACCCCACCGGCGAGGCCGGGATCGATGCTGTACATGCTGATGGCCAGGGGCGTGGTGAAGTAGGCGCAAGCCGCACCGGTACCGATAAAGACCACGCGCCCCTTCCAGGTGCGCAGTTCTTCATGGAAAGGGACGGCCACCAAGGCGCCGATAAGGCCCGCGAGGGCCCACTCGGCATTTGTGAGGATTCGCTCTATCAGGCCCATGCTGTGCGGGCCCACATGTTGTTTTTCATTGGTATAGCTCCGGTGCTCTTACCTCTCTGAGTGTTGCCAATTGCAGCTTTGCTATCCTCTTGGGGGATTTCTGCCCGCGCCAGATTTCTTATCTGACGCTCAGACAGCCCCATGATTTCAGCGATATAGGCAGAGGGGGTGCCATCCTTGAGCATCTTCACGATGGCCTGATCCCGAAACCGGCGGTAGATGTCCATGCAGTTGCCGGGCTGCAGGATCTCGCCGCCGAACTCCTTCACCAGCTTGTCAGCATCCGGCCAGCCGAGAATGGTCACCAGCGGGTGATCGGGGCGCAGGGTCTTGGGCACGTAGAGGATCACGCAAGAGCGCTTGGCACCAGGGTAGCGGTGATCACGCTCATAGCAGCGCGGCAACTGGCCAACCAGATAAAGCGCCTGCTCCACCCCGATCACCTCTGCGATCTCCCGCACGCTGCGGGGCAACTCGGCCAGCGCGCTCCTCATGCCGCCTCCCTCACTGAAATGGTCACCCGCAGTTCGCCACCCTTCACCACCTGGGCACGCTCCACGCTCAACAGATCGATCTGGCTGTCATCCAGCCACACCCCGGCATGGGTCATGGCGTCCAGAGTAGCCTTGAGCACGTTATCGAGATCCCGCGCCCGGCGATCGGGCGGGCAGGCAACCAGCGACACCGCAAGGCGGCCGGCCAGCTGGCGGTTATTGACCCCGCCCAGCATGCACATCTGGGCCGCATTGGTGCGGTACCGGCGCCCCTCCTCACTGAGCAGGGTGCGCGGCTTGCCCTTCACCGCCACATTGCGCCAGATCCGGTTGGTTGAAGGTGGCCACGGCAGGGTGACGGTGAATGACTCAGGCTTTTTCATTGAACACTCCCAAGGAGCAGGCCAGCTCCAGTGTGTTGATGACATGCTGCAGCTGCGAACCGTGCTTGGCCTCCCAGGCCTTCCAACCGACCTGATGCAACTCCATGTGCGGCTGGTGGGCGAGCGGGAACACCATCAGGTCATGGGCCTTGCTGCCCATCACACTCATGCCGTGGCCCACTACGTGGTGCGCCTCCACCCCCTCGCGGCTTCCGGTAATCACACAGGGCAACTGACGCACAAAGGCAAGATAGGGCTCGCACTCCCAGCGCTTGCGCTTAGGCTTGCCAATAAACAGGGCGTCGGGTTCAGGGTTGATATGGCGAACGGCCGGTTTGGCCTTGATGCGGGGGCGCAGATCGGCCAGCGGGTCATCAGCCAGCAGATCGGCCTTGTTGACGCGATAGCGGGCATCGGTCTCCTTGTAGCCACGCCCAGGCACCAGCACGCGCTCAGGCTCCAGCGGCGGCAAGCGGCAGGCATCGCGCAGCACGGCGGTTGGCAGGCAGTGCTGCACCTTGTAGACGGTCGCCCACCAACAGAGATCCCGCACACCCAGATCGAGCTGAGACACCCCGCACCAGCCCGCCACCTTCTGCAGCCAACCAAGGCGATAACTTTTCGCTCTGATGTCATGCCGCCACCCCGCGCAGTACGCCATCACGGATCAACCGCTCCACCAGCCACTGCTGGCCCTTGCCGGTAATCAGCGGGGTAAAGCTGATCCGCTTCTCCCCGTTCGATTCAAAGGTGCTCTCCCGGGTGGCGAAGTAACCACGGTCCACGAACTCCTGCATCGGCAGGTTCCAGCGCTCCCCCCGGCAACTCATCAGGATCTTGCGCTCGCGCAGCATGCCGAACAGCTTGGTGGGTCCCAGGCCAACGGTCTTGGCGAATGCCGACAGGGTGATCCCCTTCTCGATGCTGGCGATCTGCTTAGCAAACTCCACGGCCGGGGCATCCAGCGCCACCTTGCGCTCCAGCGCCATCTTGCGCTCCAGCGCCATCTTCTGCTCTGCCAGCTCGGCAGCCAGCCGCAGCGCCTCCGGCAGCGTCTGGGGGATCATCATGGCGGGCTGGTGGACCTGCTGCTCCAGCTCCTGCCAGCGGCGAATGATGCGGATCCGCAGCGCGGCGCTGTAGCCGGAGACCAGGCAAATAGTCTCCTCCTTGTCCAACAACAGGCATGGCTGGGTGCGGCCAAGGCCATCCTTGTAATCAGCTAACTTTTCAGCCGATTGAATTTCCACCAGCATCCGGCGGATATCGGCCATCACGTTCTTGTGCTCTTTGCCGGTCAGATCGGCGATCTCGAGGCTGCTCATCACCGGATTGGTCAGTGCGGTCATGTTCATGCGGCACCTCCAACCAGAAGTGCTGGCACCATGACTTCATCGCCAATCTTTTCAGCCACCAGAGCTCTGCATATGGCTACCATTGGGGTTTTACCGAACATTTCGTCAGTGCTGCGCCCAACAGATGCTGACCATTCAGTTGGCTCGCCTTGCGCTGAGACCCAGATGTTGTACTTCTGGATCAGTGGGCCACACTGCGCCCAGTTTTTTGACGGCTGGTAATAAACAGCGAAGTCGCCTGCCACTGTTGGGCGACCGCGAAGGTCATAGCGCAATCCGTTTTCTTCTGCGGTAAGACCGTTCGCAACTGCTACAGCCCAATCAAGAGCGTGACCATCAAGCTCTTCGGTTTTTACCAAGATCTCACTAGCCATCACTTCACCCCCATCGACACATTCGCGGCCAGATACACAGCCAGGCCAATCATCACCACCACCATCAGGGTGCTCTTCATGAAATCGCGCATTTGATCATCTTCAACGTGGCAGGCCGCTGTTGCTGGCCGCGCAGGGCGTTTACCGCCGTCACTAACTCGCCGAGATCGGCATCCTGCACCAGGTAGTGCCCGGCACGGTGTTGTGCAGAGGTGAACCCCAGCTGGCGCGGGCAATCCGACACCTCAAGGCGCACCTGTACCGGCAGCCAATCCTTCACCTCTGGGTACACCGCGACCCGCACATGCTTGGCAGCCTTGATATCCCGCTCGCAGGCTTCACTGAATGTCACTGCCATCACATCACCCTCCCGCTGATCACCGCGCCACGCTGGCGCATCTCGCCCATGACGGCGGCGATCTCGCCTTGCAGCTGGCCGGGCAGTACGGCCCCGCAGCGCATAAATACCCTGGCCTCGGCGATCATCTCGCAGGCCCTGACTGAAATGGTTTGCCCGATCGGTACCGCTGACTGGACGGGCGCCAGCAGGGCCATCGCGGCTGCCCTGACCTCTGCCGGCCTTGGGGCGAACTGGCGGTCGGTATCGTTGGCCAGCGCCATCACCGCTTCCGAGATCTGCTCGGCGGTCATACCCCGCAGCTGCAGGCCCCAGGCCATCGCCACCCCGCGGGCATTGCCGTCCAGCTGGTTGGCACTGGCTGGCCACAGGCCGGCCATCAGCGGGAGCAACTCGTCAGCCAAGAACATGGTCATGCCGGGGCTCACCTGCAGCGGCTCCTGGGTGGCGGGAAGGCCAGCCTGGTTACAGGGGAGTGTTGCGGTCATAGGTCACCCCCTGTTCGCGCAGGGCTTGCGCCTGCTTCTGGGCCTGCATCAGGTTGGAGAGGTGCTGCGGCTTGGCTGATGGGGCGCTGCGCTTGGCAACGAGTTGATCCCACTTCTCGCGCAGCTTCTGCGGGGAAAGCACGTTGGCACACCAGAACGGATCCCGGCTCACCCAGTCGTACAGCTCGCAGAACTCCCGGTGGGTGCGCTTGTCCAGCTCGCGCATCAGGCGCACCACGTTGGCCCACTGTGGCCAGTTGGGCTCCTGCGCGGTCGGGTTGAGTTTCAGCACCCGCTTGAACATCCACTGAGCGGTTTCCAGGTCTTCATCGGTGCCCCACGCTTTACCGTTCGGGGTCTGGACGGCGGCGCCAGCAATGGTGCGGGTCTTCTGCCGGGGGGATGCCGGCCCTGTGGTGGCTGGTTCAGCAGCGACCAGCTCATCGCCAGTGCCCTGCTCACTCTGCTTGTCGAAATTCGCGTCAGCGAGTTGCGACGAAAAGTCTTTAAGATCATTACTTGTTTGATTGTTTATATTGTTTAGATCTTCGGCGTGAAACTCCGCGCCTAACTCCGCGCAATCAGATTGCGATACCACCTGCAACCCCATATCCGATGCGGCTTTGAACTCCGCGCCTAACTCCGCGCCATCGTGTTCTGAAACTCCGCGCTGATACTGGTCGTAATTGAGAACAGTTATCAACGTGTAACCCTTGGTGCCCTGCTTGCTGGTGCGGGTGATCATCCCGTCACGCTCGAATGCTTCCAGGGAGCGGCGGGCGCTATCTTCGGAGATGCCACAAGCCTCACCCAGTGAACGAGCAGAGCCAACCAGCTGGCCACGGTTCAGGGTGACGCGGTTGCCGTTGAAGGTATCCTCGGTGCGCTCATGGGTGACCTCGAGCAGCAGGTGCAGCCACAGGGACTTGCGAGCAGGGTCACGGTAAAACGTGGCATCCTTGATGCTCTTGTACAGCAGCACAAACCCGCTGCGGCGGTTCTCGTTCACGTTGCAGCCTCGCTGTGTGGTGGGTGCGCTGGCCGGTGCCAGGCGAACGACGTTACCCATGAGCCACCTCCTGCAGGTGCTGCATCAGGCAGCTCAGGTGACGTTTTGCCTGCTCTTTGGTTGCCGGGATCTTGATGCCGCGCAGCAGACCGCCATAGACCAGATAGGACTGGCCCTGACTCTCCACCAGACGCGGGATCACAGCCGGGATCACGTTGCGGCGCTTGCCTTGCGCTTTGGCGCCAGCTTCGGTACGCTTATCCATGTTGTTTTCTCCAAGAAAATTGACCGCGGGTCGGGCTGTTACCGCAGCGCCGGCCCAATCTTTTTGAACTCCATTCATCACTTCGCTCCTCCTTGCACAGCCACTGGCAACGGGCGAACCTGACTTGCCACTGACTCTTCCAAACTCAACAGCTCCCTGATGGCGCGATGCACTGCCGCCGTAATCGCCTGACGCTCGATCGGGTCAATCACCCCGTCCTGACGCGCCAGATGCAGCTCACCGAACACCGCCCCCACCACTGAGGTGACAGTCATCACCTGGTCGGCCAACTCTTCCTCGCTCACCGTGCTATCCGGCAGAGCCACCAGCACATGGCCACGAGACAGCGCCCAGGCTTGCAGAATGGCGTTGTCACCGGTCAGTTCGGTAACGGCCATGGCCTCAGACAGGGTCAGGTGATGGTCTTCGCACTGCGGGTTGAACTTGTTGTTCAGGGTGGTCGGGCGCTTGTTGCCCATCAGCTTGGCCCGCTCGGTGATGTTGTACCGGCGGCTTAACTGATAAGCGGCGTCAATAGGGTCAGATGCGTGGGAGTGATCCCGCTTGACTCTCGTGGTTGTTTTTTTGGCTTCTGTCATGATGGTTTCCATAGAGTTACCGGGCTGAAATCACTGGCGATGCTCTGGGTAGATGATTTCCATGACGCTGATTTCTTGAGAGAAAAAATCAGCAATCCGTTGGGCTCGCTCTAACGATGCCTTTTGAAGGCCGCGCTCAATGCGGCTCAGGTTGCCAACGTCAATCCCTACCGCCTGACTCAGCTGATTGATCGTTACCTTCTGCTGCTCTCGCAACTTACGAAGAGGTGTAAGCATGAACGCCCCCTTATATGCGCTACACGCATATTCAAGCACACAAAACTATGCGTGTCACGCTTTGCGCGCTCCGCATATAAATTGCCATCATGGACAAATGAAAGTTGGAGCCAAAATCAGAGCGCTTCGAAAAGAGCGCAAAATGACTATCAACGAGCTGGCCATCCAGGTGGACAGCGACGTTGGAAATATTTCTCGATTGGAGCGCGACCTGCAGGGCTTCAGCCCACAGCTGCTATCCAAGATCGCGGACGCACTCGGCGTGCCTGTTTCAGAGCTGTTTTCTGACGATTCGCCTGTCTCTTCCCACCAAAACATGGAAATAGCCCAGCCGGACATACACCGAATCCCGGTGATCAGCTATGTACAGGCAGGGGTATGGACAGCACCGAACGAAATCCGTGAGTGCGACGGCAATATGGCCTACATCACCACCGATCTCGATCTTGGTGCGCGGGCATTTGCCATCGTGATCCGGGGTAACTCCATGGAGCCTGAATTCACCGAGGGTGATCTGGTGCTGATTGACCCGGACGAACCGCTCCACCCTGGCGACTTCGTGGTTGCCAAGAACGGCGAAGAAGAGGCCACCTTCAAGAAGTACCGCCCCCGCGGCTACAGCGAAGACGGCAAAGAGATCTTCGAGCTGGCCCCGCTCAATGACGACTACGCCACCATGCGATCAGACCGCCAGCCCATTCAAATCATCGGCACCATGGTGGAACACCGCCGCCGTAGAAAGCGTCGTTAACAGCGAGTGACGATATTGGAACTGGCAATAGATACATATCACTATTCGGCTATCCGCATTCATCGTGTGATGGACGACGGCAGAACCGGAGCCAGGTTATGCAGATGCAGTGACGGCAAAGACTATGTCATCAAGACGCTAGGGGAAGTACCTCCTTATGAGCTAATTGCCGAATGGATTTGTGGTCATCTGGCCATCGCCTTCGGTCTCCCGGTTCCCCCTTGCAGACTGGTGATCGATATGCCGCGTCTGATCAAACAGAACGGCGATATTTGTAACGAGCCCGATGATACAGTTGGCTTCGCATCCCTCTATCAAGAAACCTCTGTGACATTAACGAGGCAAGCCTCTTTATCAGTTCTACCTCAGCTCAAAACGGATATTCTGGTTTTCGATGCTTGGATAAAAAATGGTGACCGCACCCTGTCTGGGCAAGGCGGTAACGTGAATCTGCTTCAAGACATTCTCAATCCGCAGCAACTTTGGGTTTTTGATCACAACCTTGCGCTAAACCCTGATGAAGATCTTGCAAAGTTGGCGACGCACCATGTTTTTTGTGGTGAAAATGCGGGGGTTAGCCTAGATGATATGGTGACTAAAGCGGAGTATGAAACACGAATACAGCGCTGTATGGAGCTGTTGCCTCACATCATCGCCACCATCCCAGAGAGCTGGATTGAGGAAGCCAACAGCAGTAGACGCGATGGAAAAGAGGTGATCAACGATGTCATCTCCCCCATACTGAGAAAGTATAATGACCCCGATTTTTGGAGCTGGATTACGCCATGAAGCATGAAGTTCTCTATGCCACTGTGCAGTTCCGCCCCTACCGAGAAACTGAAGAGTTTGCCAACGTAGGGGTGGTGATGTGCGCCCCCAAAGTGGGATTCTTTGACTATCGTATTGAAACTAAAAGTTTTTCAAGAGTAAGATCTTTTTTCAGCGACCTGGATCGCCAACTGCCAAACCGGGCGACTAGCTACATCGCCAGCGAGCTTGAACGCGTCAAGACGATGACTGTGCGTGGCTATACACCGGAAGGCATGCGGTCGCTGTTCCAGGAGGTGACCAAGGTTAAGGAAGGGCTCATCTACTACAGCCATGTCAGGCCGGCCATCATGGATGGCGAACTGCAAGATGCGCTGGACGGCCTGTACCAACACTACGTTCACCACAGCTTTTCCAAGCACCCCTCGGCAACCGAGCAGTTGGAGAGAACAATGCGAACTCTGCTGGAGCAGCACGATCTACGCAAGCACTACCAACAACGTAGCTTGGAAGATGACATGGGGCTGGTAAAAGCCAGTATTCCGTTCACTCACCAGAAAAATGGCAAAACCATGAAGGCGATTCGCCCTCTTAGCTTGACTAGCGGCGCCCCCAACAAGATCGTTGAGACCGCCGAGCAATGGGCCAGCCGCCTTCATAGATTATTCGGAGCCGGCATACTTGAGCCTCGAAACGTGATAATGCCGCTTGAGCTTCCCCAAGAGAGCATTGATAGAGGCATTGATACGGCAATTAATATGGCAAATAGCATTTTCAAACAAAATGATATTATGACGGTATCGGCAAATGATGAAGATAGGATTTTGACCTTCGCCTCACAATTATAATGACAAACAACTTACTATAGCCCGACATGTCGGGCTTTTTTATGGGAGAAATACATGAAACGACTTGCCACCTTGCTGATCGCCAGCGTGCCGCTGCTTGCCCAGGCGGGATTTATCCACCCCATGGACTTCGACGGTACCGAGGCCCAGAAAAAGGAGGTGATCGCTTATATCAAGGATCGTGTCAAGCACGACTACTGCGACGGCCAGCTCGATATGTGCCAGCCCACCACCCTGCGCATGATGGAACAGCAGAACCTCGCCGACTTCAAGCAAGCCACCCAAGCCAAAAACCGTGACATCATGGACCGAGTGATTCTGGACTACTGTGATGGCGGCATTGATATGTGCAATTACAACACCCTCTGGATGATGTACCAAGAAAACCTGAAGGCCAGCAGTGAAGAGCTGAGCTGGTAGCCGTTTCATAAGCCGTAGTGCCAATAAGTAGTTGATCTAGGAATTGGCGAAAAGGAGAAATCAAGGATGAAAAAAATAACACTCACAGGTCTAGTAATTCTCGCAGTGACAACAATCGTTTGCTACACGCAACTTACCCTGTTTGTCATACCACCAATTGGAGCTATACCGAAAGGTCAGACCGCTATTATCATTCGCCTGAACAAGACAGAGTTCATCGACAGCCCGGATGCTATGTGTGAGAGAATGCAAGGTGGGGTTAGCCTCCTATGCAGGGGAATGACAATTGCTGCAGTTGGGAAAAATGCCACGATTTTGGGGCGGCTTCCTTACAGTTCATGGCTCTACAGTATTTCGACTGGCGGCAAGACCTACGATCGATAAAAACAATTCGTTGTCGCCTCACGGCGTACCTACTGATCGCCGCCTGATTTCTATCGATAGCCAAGTGATAACTGGTTAAAAAGCTGAGTTTTTTAAACTGCCATATTCAAAAGCCACTGTATTCACAGTGGAAAGTGCTGGAACATTCTAGCTGGCTTCAGAGTTTATGATCTAGACCTCAAGCCTTGGGATAATGCAGTTTGATTTCGTCAAGGACGCAAACGTGAAGAAAATCACTCAGCGAATGAGTAGCAAGATCGTCAAACCAACAAGGAGTTAATATGTCAGAGATGGTTTTTTGTCGCGGGTGCGGTAAAGAAATTCACAAAACAGCTGTGTCTTGCCCTCATTGCGGTGCGGTGTATGGTGCGAGCAAGAGCCGGATCACGGCGGCCCTACTCGCTTTCTTCCTTGGTGGGCTTGGCATTCACAAGTTTTACCTTGGTAAGGCCCTGCAGGGTTTTCTCTACCTGATCTTCTGCTGGACGTTTATCCCGGCCGTTATCGCCTTCATCGAGTTCATCATGTACATCTGCATGTCTGATGAGAAGTTTGCCGAGAAGTACGCCAAGGCGTAGCCGGTAACCACCAAAAGATAAGCCCACCAAATCGGTGGGCTTTTTGCTTCTGGATTTAAAGGTCTTCAGAAACCGCAGCGCCCTGTCTTTTCCTTACCTGCTCCTCATAATCAGGGGTGGTATAAATCAACATGGCTACCGGCCCGAGTGTCTCGTGCTTCATAACTTTGATAATGACGGTGTCGTCATCAAATCGCATGTAGGCGGCCGCTCCAGGCGTTGTATCTACCGCGTTCCACTCGGCTTGCTCTGACATTGACGATACCGGTCCGTACTTATCCTTAAGGCCGTTAGCCACACCCATCACGCTATTAAAGTCGATTAGGATGCCAATTCTTTTGAATTTGTTATCAACGAAATAGGCAAACGCGACTGTCTTTTTATTGCCAAATTTCATGTCGTTGCATTGCCATGACTCCGGCTCTTCCTCTTTGAACGAACAGATCTTTGCCTGCTTCACCTCTGCCTTCGACATGTTGAACTTGAGATCCTTGTAGCCATCAACAGCCCATGCACCCATAGACAAAGATAATGCAATGGCAGCAGCCATCAAACGAACCATACCCACCCCCGCAATAAAGGTCTCAGTTAAAACCTAAACACTATCACCTTGCTGATACAACAGACAGCACGGTTTGTGGCAGATGCTCTGCAGATCACGTATTTACCTAGCCGCCAATTCTGACTCGAAATGACTCTACTGGCGGAGGCCCATCCCACCAGCACGGTAGGATTTTTCACACCCGCAAATATGCGCTTGACGCATTTGCGTGCAGCGCATATCTTTATCCCAGTTACACCAGTAAACGGGATGAACCATGTCGAACCAACAACGCAAAATCGTCTACATCGCAGGGCCAATGTCTGGCCTGCCGGAATACAACCGCCCTGCCTTCAACACCGAAGCGCTCCACCAGCAGCAAAAAGGCCACGTCGTACTCAACCCGGCAACCCTGCCGGACGGCCTCACCCAGCAGCAATACATGCAACTCTGCTGCCCCATGGTGATGATGGCCGATGAGGTGATCATGCTGCCTGCCTGGATTAACTCCCAAGGCGCCACCGCCGAATTCAACCTCGCCATGAAGTGCGGCAAGGTCATCCGCCAGGCCGAAGATGGCTTTGCCTGGTATCCCACCACTGAAGGAGAAGCAGCATGAAGCACGTCATGTTGGATCTGGAAACTATGGGCAATGGCCCGCGTGCGGCCATTGTCAGCATAGGGGCCGTGTTCTTTGACCCGCTGACCGGCGAGTTGGGCGCAGAGTTCGAGGCTGCCATCGATCTGCGCAGCAGCGCCAAGTCCGGGGAGATCGACCCCGATACCGTGCTGTGGTGGTTGGGTCAAGGAGAGGAAGCAAGAGCAGGCCTCATCAAGGGGGAGCAGTTCCAGCTGCCCGATGCCCTCTGCAACTTTTACCGCTGGATCGTCGCCTGCTGCCCTGATCGTGATGTGCAGATGTGGGGCAATGGAGCGGGTTTTGACAATGTGATCCTGCGCAGTGCCTATGTGGCGTGCGGCCTCATCGTGCCTTGGAAACACTGGAACGACCGTGATGTGCGCACCATCGTTGACCTCGGTCGTACCCTGCTCGGCTTCAACCCCAAGAAGGAGATGCCCTTCGAGGGAGTTCGCCATTGCGCCCTGGACGATGCCAAGCACCAAGCCCGCTACGTCAGCGCCATCATTCAGCAGTTGGCGGGCAAGCCCACTCAGGAAAGGAGCACAGCATGAACGCCGACATCATCGCGCTGTTTGCCGAGCATGGTCCCATGACCGTCAGCGAGGCCATGACGAAAGGGCTGGGCCAGATCTGCTGCACCTGCAACAACTACAACGCCCGCTACCACCTCAACCAGTTGCTGAATGCAGGCCAGCTCGCCAGACGCAGTGCGCGCCGTCAGGTGCGGGGCAGCATCGGCTGCTACCCACGCCAAGCCAACGTCGTCATCTATCAGGTGAAACCCCAATGAACCACTACGCCCAAGCGCTGACCGAACTGCAGACCCAGCCTGACCACGAGCTCAAGCAGATAGGCGACCAATGGCAAACCCCAAAGGCGCTGGCCTGGGGCCTGTTCCACCAGTTCGCCCCCACCCTGGGGCCGGTGGTGCTCGACATGTTCGCCGACGACTGCAACCACCTGGTGCCGCACTACTACGATGCCGAAGACAACGCCCTCACCCAGGAGCTAGCCGCCGACCTGCGCCGCCTCGGTGGAGCAGCTTACGCCAACCCGCCCTACTCGCGCCCCTGCACGGATAGCGAGGGGAACCCCATCACCGGGATGGAGGCCATCCTCAACTACTGCCGCGAGCAACGGGCGCTGGGCGCCAAGATCATGTTGCTCATCAAGGCCGCCACCAGCGAAACCTGGTGGCCGGAAGATGCCGACTTCATCCAGTTCATCAGCGGGCGCATCGGCTTTGAGGTACCGAGCTGGTACGTGCCCCGCGACCCGAAGAAGGACAAGCCCAGCTCCAGCGGCTTTGCCTCAGCCGTGGTGATCTTCGACGCCGGCTGGCAGGGCGAACGCCGCCCCGAGGCACGCCTGCGCCGTGACGATCTCATCACCACCGGCACCATCATCCTCGACATGATCCACCGGCAAGCGGTGGAGCTCACCCTGGCCGCCGATCACGTTATCCGTAACGCCGACCCCAAGCTGACCCCCGTGGTCACCCAGAAGCAACCCGCCGAAACAGAACCGGCCGCGGGGGAACCACCAGCAGCCGACGATAACGAGGCCAGCGCCGCTGCGGCGGCCGAACTGGGCTATGCCGATGCCAGCAGCATCATGGCCAAGCAAATTGAATGCGTTGATCTCGGCGAAGAGCAACAGGATACGGTCAGGGGTTATGTGCAAGGCTGGCTGGACGAGCCTTATCCACTCTCCGAGATCTTCTATCGGCTCGATCTGGCCGTCGCCAACCTGCTGGCCGGCGAGCCTATCCATCAGGGCTTTGTCGCAGAAGAGAGTCGTTCCCCCACCCTGCCCCACTGGCAACGCCACCCCGCAGTGAAGGGGGTTATCTACCAGATCGACGATGCGGACATCCTGACCCCGGCCAGGACCGCCGAGCTGGCCGCCTGGATCATCGACAACCTGACGGCCCCAGGCGATCTGCTGGAACTGGCCACCGCCAAGGCCGCCGAGCTGTTGGTGCAGAGTGTCGAAGCCACCAGCCCAGAGCCAAACCATGCAGAGCGGCAGCTCGAGCTGCTGGATGCCCACCACCCAACCGAGGAAGCCAGCACCAAGCTGCTCGAGGAATGGGCCTTCGACTACCAGAACAACGAGCTCAATTTGGGCGGCGCCGAGTGGTCGTGCTTTGTCGCCGTGCTGACCGTGCTCTACGGCGCCAAGGAGCACTACACCGCCCGGGAGGTAGCGATCGCCATCTCGGTCAGCGACGAGCAGCTCATGGACGAATACACCACTTTGGACGAGGAAACCAAGGCGCTGTTGCGCAAGGCTGTCTCCAATCTGAAGCAGGTTGAGGGATACAACTTCACAGAGGCCTTCACCATGCTCGACCTGCACCGCCAGGAGGCCGTCATCGCCTTTATGAACGCCCTGCATAACGAGCCGACCCTCAGCCCCGTCACGCAAAAGAGTGTGATGATCAACGCCATTAATCGAGTGAATGAGGTGGCAGCATGAGCAACACACTTCGCCGCTCCCGCGCTGTCAGGGCCAAGGTCAAAGGGGCCCCGCTCAACCTGGACTCTGCCATCAACGTGGACCTGTTCGCCGGCGGCGGTGGCGCCAGCACGGGGATCGAACGCGGTCTGGGGCGCCCGGTTCACATCGCCATCAACCACAACCCCAAGGCACTCTCCATGCACCAGGCAAACCACCCAGAAGCCCTGCACCTGCCGGAGGATATCTGGGCCGTGGACCCTGTTGCGGTACTGGCGGGGCGCTCGATCGGCTGGCTGCATGCAAGCCCGGATTGCACCCACCACTCACAGGCCGCCGGCGGTCAGCCGCGCAAGCAGGAGATCCGCAGCCTAGCCTGGGTGATCGCAAAGTGGTTGGCGCTGGGCAAACCTGCCGTGCTCTCCATGGAGAACGTCAAGCAGATGCGCACATGGGGGCCCCTTGTCGCCAAGCGGGACAAGGCAACCGGCCGGGTGATCAAGCTGGTCGAAGTTCAGCGCGGCAAGAAGACCAAGATCGAACAGCATATCGCCGAACCCGGGGAGCGGGTGCCACGCCAGCAGCAATACCTGGTGCCGGATCCCAAGCGGGCAGGCCAGACCTGGCGCCGCTTTCTGGCCAGCATCGAACGCATGGGATATGTGGTGGATCATGCAGTCAAGAATGCAGCCGATTACGGAGCGGCCACCAGCCGCCAGCGCCTCTACCTCGTTGCCCGCCGGGACGGGGAGTCAGTTTGCTGGCCCGCTCCGACCCATTGCAAGGCACCAGCACCAGGGAGCGGACTCATGCCGTATCGGGTAACGGCGGATCACATCGACTGGTCGATCCCCACCCCCAGCATTTTCCTCACCAAGGAAGAAGCCCGGGCACAGGGGCTCAACATCAAACGCCCGCTGGCCGATGCCACCCTGGAGCGTGTGGCTATCGGGGTGATCCGCGAGGTGCTGACCAATCCCAAGCCCTTCATCATCGAGCTGGCAAACTGGTCAGGGCGCGGTGTCGATTCGGTTGATGCCCCGCTGCGCACTATTACCGGCTGGCCCAAGGGGGGTGCGTTCGCCGTCTGCAACCCGAGCCTGGCCCCTCTGGTGGTACGCCACTTCGGTAAAGGAGGTGAGCACGGGGTGGATGAACCTGCTGCGGCCATCATGGCCGGCGGCGGTGGCAAGTCCATGCTGGCGGCCCCTTTGATGGTGCAGGCCAATGGCGGATTCAACACCGTGCCAGCCAGATCCGTGGCTGACCCATGCAGCACCATCACATCGAGCGGCAGCCAGCAGCAACTGACCTCCGCATTCATGGTGCATCTGCGCAAGAACCTGCCGCCGAGCACTCCGGAAAGCCAGCTCCCCACCATCGTTTCAGCGGGCCAGCACCACGCCCTGGTGCAGACCGTAATGGCGAGCCCGGGTGAGTTCGGCCTGACCCCGGAGCAAGAGGCCGGGGCCCTGCGGGTCAGTGCCTTCCTGATGCGCTACTACTCGAGCGGCGGGCAGTGGGGATCCGTCACCGACCCGATGCACACAATCACCACCAAAGACAGGCTGGCACTGGTGACCGTGACATGGTGCGGCAACACCTGGGTGATCGTGGATATCGGCCTGCGCATGCTGGTACCGAAGGAGCTCTATGGCTGCCAGGGCATGCCTCGTCACTACATCCATGACCGTGGCCACGACGGCACCCCACTCTCCATCACCGATCAGGTGCTGATGGTGGGCAACAGCGTCAGCCCGCCGCCGATGGCGGCCATTGCCAGAGCCAACAATCCGTACAAGCACCTGCAGGCCAGGAGGGCAGCATGACCAAGCACACTGATGACTACGCTATTGAACGATTCACCATAGCGATGAAGGAGAAACTGGCTGATGCACGGGCCAAAGGCCGGGGTGGTTGGGATGACCCGGCCTCCTGCTCAGTCGAACACCTTGCCGAGCTATTGATCGGACACATTGGCAAGGGGAACCCAGGCAATTTTGAGGACATTGCCAACCTGGCGATGATGCTCCACCAGCGAGGGGCAGACCCTGCCGTGCTGGCTGGCAAGCTGCCGAAGCCTGCCCTTCCCCGGCTCAGCAATGAAGAGCACGCAGCCCTGGCAAGCTTCAAACAGTGTTGCGAGGATGGCCAGGGTTATGACGTAGACAAGGAAATGATGATCAAGTTGGCCCGCAAGGGGGCGCTGCATCATCGCTCTGCTGGTTATTACGAGGTAACTGAGACTGGAAGCGCCATGCTCGAGGCAGCTATCAAGGGTGAAGGTAGGGCAGCATGAGCATCGTGCAGGACGTTGCCGAGTGGGTGCATGCCAGACCGGAAGGTGCCATCAGCGCCGACGTGGCTGCAGCATTCTCCCTCAGCACCACCCGGGCCAGCATGGTCATTGGTTCGATTCAACGAGAGCCACGCTTCAGCACCAGGTTCGAATACGCCCAGGGTATGGATGCGGCAGGCAGAGCAATAACGGTACGACGGATATACGTGGACACTGTTGCGCCAAGTCAGTGGGAGTGCCAGCCCGTGCTGGGGACCTACTGCCGCGATAACCGAACTGTCCGGTTTGACAGCATCCGCCAGGCGTCGCTTGTCGGCGGGTTCATCGGGGATTGCATCCGCCGCTGCTTGCGTGGCGAGCAGAAACATCACCGCGGCTACCGATGGGTGGCCGCCGCAACAGAGCAGAATAGCTAGGAGGACACCATGGGTAAAAGGATCGGGCAATTTGAAGTCGATGGCGGCAGGTTTAGAGACGCGGATTACGAACTGATGCGCGCCATCCAGAAGGACATGGTGGTGCTGGACATTCAGCACAACCTCTACCGCGACAAGGCCACCTACACCGCCGAGCATCCGACATTTGATGTGATCGAGCTTGGCGAGGCGGCACCGACTTACCAGGTGCTGGTTGACCTGGATGACAACGACAACAAGACCGTCGAGTTCAAACGGGTGGACATATGAGCAGAGGCATCAACAAGGTCATCCTGATCGGCAACCTTGGTCAGGATCCGGAAGTACGCTACATGCCAGGCGGGAACGCTGTCACCAGCATCACCTTGGCCACCTCCGAGACCTGGCGCGACAAGCAGACAGGGGAGCAGAAGGAGCGCACGGAGTGGCACCGGGTGGTGTTCATGGGAAAGCTGGCCGAGGTAGCCGGGCAGCACCTGAAGAAGGGGGCGCAGGTCTATGTGGAAGGGAAGCTGCAGACCCGCAAGTGACGGGATCAGAGCGGCCAGGAACGCTACACGACCGAGGTCCTGGTCGACAGCTTCACCGGGGTACTGCAGATGCTTGGCGGCAAGCCGCAGCAAGGCAGTTCGCAGAAGGCTCAGTCCCAGCCACCAGCCAGGCCTGCCGCCACCCCATCTGCGGGCCAGCAAAGCAACGAGCCGCCATTTGATTACGATGACGACCTGCCGTTCTAGGATTCACCGGAGGATTTATGTTAGAGCCCATTGAGAAAATTGAGCAGAAAGAACTGATGGTGATGCTGGGAAAAGGTCGAACCGCGCTTTACCACTTGCGCAATAAAGACGCGACCTTTCCCAAGCCTATCGACCATCAGCCGCTACGCTGGATCAAGTCACACATCATGGCCTGGATTGATAGCCACAACAGGACCCAGACCCACTCCTAACTCACGCTGGAGGACTGACCACCACAGCTCATACGCTGCGCGTTGATCCTCCAGCCAGTCATGTTTGTTGTAGACAGCCATCACGCCAAGCAGGGTGTGCCCCAGCATCACTTCGGTGATATGGGGTGCCACCCCCATTTCCGATAAACGTGTCGACAAGGTCCGCCGAGCATCGTGGATCCGCCAATGGGGGATCCCCAAGTTGCTGCGCAACCGGCTCACCAGTCGGTTGCACGAGTGGATCTCCAGCGGCCCATTCCCCTCCCCTTGCCCAGGGAACAGATAGACCGGGTCCACCGACGCCATCGCCGCTCGTTCGAACAGCTGCTGACCCACTGAAGTGATAGGGCGGCGGATAGGCCTGCCGGTCTTGCTGATCTCCGCCGGCACAGTCCAGACCATGGACTCGAAATCCAGATCCTGGCGCTTGAGCGTTCTGGCCTCAGACAGCCGGCACCCATAGACCAGACACAGCAGATGAATCACCTTGTTGCCGGTGCCTGCCCGGCTGGCCTCAATGGCACGCCAGATATTGGCAACCTCAGCAACCGTCAACACACGACTGCCTGTTTTGGGCATAGCTCCCACATCGCGGGCACGCAGGCTCATCATGCAGGGAGGTTGGATTGAGCCACGGCGGATATGCCAATTGAAGCAGGCCTTGAGTGCAGTGATCACAGAACGAGTGACCCCCGGGGCCCGCTCACTGATGGCATCGAAATAGCTCAACCACATGTCCATGGTGATCTGGTTTAGCGGCCGATCAGGCAAGCGGTTCTTCACCGACGCGAATGTGTAGCGGTAGTTCTTCTGGGTACCTTCACGGCACTCCCGCATCACGTACTTCTCGAACCACTCGTCGAACAGGGCGGCGGGCGTGGGCTCTTCGCTGGTGTCGACATTTTGCCTGGGGCCGGCTTTGAGTTCCGCCGCTTTAACCCTGGCATCCCGAAGCGTCACAACTGGGTAGCGACCGATAGACGTCCTGGTCTGTTTGCCATCACGCATGTGGCGCACCTGGAAAGTGATCAACCCCTTGGGTGACACCCTGACACCCAGGCCATCGCCGTCAGTGACTTCGCTCTGACCCGTGTATGGTTTACCATTGATGCCTCGCAGCCAGCTGTCTGAAATTGCCATCGCTCACCCAATAAAATTTTGTACTAATAAAATATCATATTTTGTACTTAAAGCTGTACTAAAGAGCGAGTGAACGACACTAGACAGCTGTGAACAACAAATGAATTATGAGTGCTCAGGCAAGACTGAACACATCTAAAAAAGCCATAAAATCAAGCTACTGGGCGAAAAACAAAGAACGCATGAGCACATCAAAGAACCAAGTTACACAGCCAACATTCTACTTCCACGACTACGAGACCTTCGGCATCAGTCCGGCCAAAGACAGGCCGTCGCAGTTTGCGGGCATTCGCACCGACGCGGATTTCAACGTCATCGGCGAGCCGCTGGTGATTTACTGCAAGCCGCCGGCGGATTACCTGCCGGAGCCGGAAGCCTGCCTCATCACCGGCATCACGCCGCAAAAGGCGATGAAGGACGGGCTGTGCGAGGCGGACTTCATCCGCCAGATCCACGCAGAGTTCGCCACCCCGGGCACCTGCGTGCTCGGCTACAACAGCATCCGCTTCGATGACGAAGTGACCCGCTACACCCTCTATCGCAACTTCTATGACCCCTATGCCTACGCCTGGCAGAACGGCAACTCCCGCTGGGACATCCTCGACATGCTGAGGGCCTGCTACGCCCTGCGCCCGCAGGGGATAGAGTGGGCGTTTGACGACGAGGGCAAGCCGAGCTTCAGGCTGGAGAAGCTCACCGTGGCCAATGGCGTGGCCCACGCCAACGCCCACGATGCGCTCTCGGATGTGCTGGCCACCATCGAGATGGCCAGGCTGGTGAAAAATGCCCAGCCCAAGCTCTTCGAGTACCTCTTTGATCTTCGCAACAAGAACAAGGTGAAGGCCCTCATCGACGTGGTGACCATGAAACCCCTGGTGCACGTCTCCGGCATGTTCTCCCCCTGGCAGGGGTGCGCAAGCTGGGTGTCGCCGCTCGCCTGGCACCCCACCAACCAGAACGCGGTGATCATGGTGGATCTGACCCGTGACCCGACTCCGCTCATCGAGCTCTCCTGCGAGGAGATCCGCGAGCGCCTCTACACCAAAAAAGAGGAGCTGGGGGATCTGGCCGGCATTCCGGTCAAACTGGTGCACATCAACAAGTGCCCGGTGCTGGCCCCGGCCGCCACCCTGACGCCGGAGCGGGCGGACGAGCTGGGCATCAATCGGGCTCAGTGCCGCAAGAGCCTGGATCTGCTGCGGGCCCACCCCGAGGTGCGGGAAAAACTGGTGGAGGTGTTCAACCAGGAGTTTGCCGGCAGCACCGACGGCGACCCCGACACCCAGCTCTACGCCGGCTTCTTCGGCCACGGCGACAAGTCCACCATGGACCTGGTGCGCGCCACTCCGGCGGATCTGCTGGGGGAGCGGGAGTTTGCCTTCACGGATCCCCGTCTGCCCGAGATGCTGTTCCGTTACCGCGCCCGCAACTGGCCCCACACCTTGAGCGAAGCGGAGCAGAAGCGCTGGCGCCTGCATTGCAGTGACTACTTCAGCCGCCGCCTGCCGGATTATGTGCCGCGCCTGGAAGCCCTGGCGGAACAGAACCAGGGGAACGAACGGAACTTTGCGATTCTAAAGAGTCTCTATCACTACCTTGAAAATCTGTGAGATGTGAGCCGTTTCACAGTTAAAAACCGATGCGTTTCCCCGGCTCGCGACATAATGGGCAGGGAGCCCAAGCTCCTGATAGTGTGAATATTTAGATGCGCTGACGGCATGGATGCCGTGCTTTCGACTGTTGGGGAACTCTCGTTTTATGCGTTCAGCTCTGCCTGCTTTGACACTCGTCGCCTGTGCCCTGCTGCCCCAGGCCGCCCTCGCTGGCGCCCGGTTCGAGGTGCCAGACTACCTCTTGCGCCTGCCGGAGCAGACCTACCGGCTCATCGAGCGCAATTTCAGCACCCTCTACCAGCAGACCGACTTCACCCCGCAAATCACCAACAGCTATTTCAACCACTCGGATCTCTACCGCTTCGCCGGCATTCCCCTGGCCATCACGCCGCAAAACGGCTTCCAGATGGAGGTGTTCGGCCAGCTCTACAACAAGTCGTCCCAGATCTATGCCCAGATGAGCCAGGATCTCTCTCTCTATCGCACCCTGCGGGTGGACATGATGGGGGATCAGAGCGACGAGATCGCCATCGGCATGGGGCTCGGCATCCCCCTGACAACCCGCCTCACCGTCAAGGCGCTCGCCTCCAGCAACGAGATCCCGGGCTATGGCTCCGCCAATTACGCCATCGGGATGGAGTGGCACTTCTAGAGACCATTTCGCCACGCAAAAAGGCTCCCGAGGGAGCCTTTTTGCAGTGCAACGCCATCAGGGGTAGCGGATCACCGCCCCCTGCCACCCTTGCAGCACCAGGGTGCTCCCCAGGGGCGTCTCGTCCCAGAAGTCCGTGCCCCCCGGCGCCAACGGGAACTCACAGGCGTGCTCCCCCCAGTTGAACAGGCAGAGCAGCTCGCCGCCCCCGGGCAGCGCCACCCGCCCGCGCTCGAATGCCATCCCCTCGAAGCGGGCCGCCGGGGTGCGCGCGGCGCACAGGGCCAGCAGCTTGCCAAGGCGCGCCCCTTGCGCCTCGTCCAGATCCTGCAATCTGTCCCCCGCCAGTACCATGCCACCGCTCGCCACCAGGGCGGCCAGGTGAAAGTCGTACTCGACGCGGCTCCCGTGCTGGCCCGGAATATCCCGCAGGCAGACGCAGTCGGGGTCCAGCACCCAGAGCCGCTCGTGCTGCCAGGCGCGGCAGAAGGCTTCTCGCGCTATCTGGCGAAAACGGGGGCCCTGGCGCTCCACGTCATCGCTCACCCGCATGCCGTGCACCAGGCCGAGGCTCGGCCACAGCGGCGCATTGCAGCCGAGCAGGAAGGCCCCCTCCCCGGCGCCGCGCAGGATGGCGGCCATACCGCGCCGATAGGCCTCCACCCGGGTGGCGGCGGGGTCGTGGAAGCGACCACCGTGGATGGCCCCCCAGAAGTTGGCATCGAGCTTGAAGTAGTGAATGCCCCACTGGGTACGCAGGGTGCGAAATACCTGCTCCAGGTGCGTCTGCACCTCGGGGTGGGTGCCATCCAGCACGTACCAGGGGGTGCAGCGCCAGCCCCCGTAGGTGACCCGCTCCGAGGGGAGCGGCAGGCCATCCTCCCCTTTCACGAACCAGTCAGGGTGCTGCTGGAACACCCGGGAGCCGGGCTCGGCGATAAAGGGGGCGACCCAGAGCGCAGGCTCGCAACCGGCGGCGCGGATCTCCCCTGCCAGGGCCGCCACCCCCTCCTCGAACTTGGCGGAAGGGGTGAGCCAGTCCCCCATCCTGGCCTGATAGCCATCGTCTATCTGCACGTAGCGCAGGGCCGGAAAACGCTCGGCCCGCACCGCCAGGTTCTCGCGAATGTCCGCCGCGCTCACGTTCGCGTAGTAGTGATACCAGGAGCACCAGCCGCTCGG
Organism: Aeromonas sp. WP2-W18-CRE-05; assembly: GCF_014168615.1. Taxonomy (NCBI): domain Bacteria; kingdom Pseudomonadati; phylum Pseudomonadota; class Gammaproteobacteria; order Aeromonadales; family Aeromonadaceae; genus Aeromonas; species Aeromonas sp. WP2-W18-CRE-05. Next base: position 2,976,921 of record NZ_AP021917.1, read on the forward strand.
GCGCGTGGGCACCTCCCCCACCAGGGAGCCGTGCTCGGCGGCGATATGCTGCGCCAGCGTCGCGAGCAGGGCCTCCCTGTCCGACCCCTCCAGGCAGATCAGCGCCTCGCTCTGCCAGTGCGCACCCGGCGCCAGGGTGCGCCCTTCGGTGTTCATCACGATCTCGAGGCGCCCGTCGGGATGGAGGCGAAATTCCCCGCCAAAGCGCTGGCAGCTCGCAAAGGCCAGCAGCAGCCAGCCCCCCTCCTGCGCCACCAGCAGCAGGTTGTGCACCGTGTGGTAGCCATGGTCGGCGGTGATGCGATAGACAGACGCATCGGGGCAGCGGCCCAGGTGCTCGGGGGCGTTCCAGCGTCCCCCGGTCTGGGCCAGCATCTGGAACCCCTCCCCGTAGATGGCCGCGTCGGGCGCAAGTCCGAGATCCCCCTCAAACAGCCGCCAGTGGTGGACGGCCTCGGACTGCCTCCCGGTGTTGTCGAGCCTCACCCGGCAAAGCGGCCCCTCCCACTGGCGGGTTTGCAGCAGGGTGTCAGGGAGGGCGGGATCGGCGGGCAGTTGGCGCAACCGGGCCAGGAGAGAGGGGGTCGACATGGGAACTCCTTCTTGTGAATGGGGATGAAGCCGGGGCCATTGTATCCCCTGCGGGCCAGTTGACCCTGTTCCCTCCCCCCCGTGCCTGTTAAACTGCGACCTCGCTCACACTTGCCAAGATGAGGCCCCCGTGCTGCTGCAACGCACCCTGCGCTACCTTCGTGATTTTCTGGTCATCATCGCCTGTCTGCTGGCAGGCAAGGCCGTGGCGGCCATCCTGCCCTTCACCTTCCCCGGCAGCATCATCGGCATGCTGCTGCTGTTCGTGCTGCTCTCCTTGCAGATCGTCCGCTTCTCCTGGGTCGAGCTGGGGGGCGGCCTGCTGCTGCGCCACATGGGGGTGCTGTTCGTGCCGGTGGCGGTGGGCCTGGTGGCCTGGCTCGAGCCCCTGCGCCAATCCTTCGGTCTCATCATGCTCTGCGTCGTGCTCGGCATCGTGCTCATCCTGGGCGCGGTCGGCCACCTCTATCAAAGGATGAACAAGCCATGATCCTCTGGTTCGCCCTGCCCCTCACCCTGGCCCTCTATTTCATGACCCGGGCCCTCTACCGCCGCCTGCCCTGGCCCGTCATCAATCCGGTGCTGATCCCCACTGCCGTCATCATCGGCCTGCTGCTCTGGCTCGATCTGCCCCTGGATCAGTACCAGCAGGGGGCCTCGCCCCTGACCGCCCTGCTGGAACCCGCCGTGGTGGCCCTGGCCCTGCCGCTGTACCAGCAGGCGCGCCAGATCCGCGACAAGCTCACACCCATCCTGGCCTGCACCCTCACCGCGGTGCTCATCTCGGTCTGCACTACCCTGGGGGTCGGCCACCTGATGGGGGCGGATCCGGCGCTGCTCGCCTCCATCGCCACCAAGTCCATCACCACGCCGCTCGCCATGAGCGTCAGCCAGTCCCTCGGCGGCATTCCCGCCATCGCCGCCGCCGTGGTGGTGGTGGTGGGGATCCTGGGAGCCCTGGCGGGCTATCCCCTGCTCAAGCTGATGCGGGTCACCGACCCCGAGGCCCAGGGGCTCGCCATGGGAGCCTGCGCCCACGCCATCGGCACCGCCGCCTCCGCCGAGCAGGGGGTGACCCAGGGCGCCTTCTCGTCGCTGGCCATGGTGGTGTGCGGCGTGCTGACCGCGGCCATCGCCCCCCTGCTGTTCGCCCTCTACCACTGGCTGACCTGATCCCCGCTGCCATGGCCACCCCTGCGGCCATGGCCTCTGTGCCCTTTCACCGTTTCCATCCGATACCCTCACCTCCCTGATGCCGGGAGCTGGCGCACAGATTGCGAAAGACAAACGTTTCCTTTACCATCCCCGCCCCTTTGCCCATCAAGGCGTGAGCGCGCTCACACAATTCGCCGCGCTTGCTCCCTACAATGGCCCCCCAATTGGCCTTTGAGGACACAGTATGCATCCCCGCTTTGCCAAGCCATTCGAGACCCTTTCCGCCCCGCTCCAGGCCGCCCTGCTGCCCATGCTGGGGGACGATTTCCAGGCCCGTTTCACCCCGGACCAGGTCGCGACCCTGAAAGCCGCCACCGGGCTGGATGACAGGGCCCTGCGTCTGGCCTTGCTGCCGCTGGCGGCCGCCTGCTCGGTGGCCCCCATCTCCAGGTTCTTCGTCGGCGCCATCGCCTGCGGCCTGAGCGGCACCTGGTACTTTGGCGCCAACATGGAGTTCGCGGGCCAGGGGCTGTTCCACTCGGTCCACGCCGAGCAGTCCGCCATCTCCAACGCCTGGCTGGGTGGCGAGACCGGGATCTCCGAGATCACCGTGAACTACACCCCTTGCGGCCACTGCCGCCAGTTCATGAACGAGCTGAGCACCGCCAAGACCCTGAAGGTCTCCCTGCCGGACGATCTCAGCGAGCTGCAATCCTTCCTGCCCCACTCCTTCGGCCCCGCCGATCTCGAGATCACCGATGCCCTGATGAGCCCCCAGGCTCACGACGAGCTGGTGCTCGAGAGCGACGACCCCCTGTGGCAGGCTGCGCTCGCCGCCGCCCGCCAGAGCTATGCCCCCTATAGCCAGGGCTATGCCGCGGTGGCGCTGCAGTTCGAGGACGGGCGCATCTTCTGCGGCCGCTATGCCGAGAACGCCGCCTTCAACCCGAGCCTGCCGCCGATGCAGATGGCCTGCGCCCACGCTGTGCTGGGTGGCGAGGATCTCGCCACCGTGCGCCGCGCCGTGCTGCTGGAGAGCAAGGATGGCCAGATCAGCCAGCGGGACTCCGCCCAGTCCACCCTGAAGGCGCTGGGTTCAGTCGAGCTTGAGTACAAAGCCGTCTGACCCCGGCATCCGCCAACGGGAAGGGGAGCTGCGGCTCCCCTTCTTGCTCTCTGCCCCTCAGCCCCTTTCTCTGCGCCTCTGGCGCCGTACATCAGATGCCCCCTGCCCCATGTGAGGGCGGTCTCCCTCCGATGACCTTATTGGCAGACCTCCTCTGCGGTGGCGGGAAGCCCAGGTTAAAAGGCCAATACCCCGCCCCTGCCCCTTGCGGCCCCCGTGTGTGACCCCAAGATGCATTTGCCAAGCCACTGGGATCCCGCCTTTCCATGGATTTTGCAAATACCTTCCCTGCCTGTTCTCTCGATGCGGGGCGGTATGGCGGCGGCGGGAAACGTCGGGGAAGGGGCCAATGCCCTGCCCTCGCCTCTTGCGGCCCCCGTGTGTGACCCCGAGATGCATTCACCAAGCCACTGGGATCCCGCCTCTCCATGGATTTTGCAAATACCTTTCCCTGCCTGTTCCCTTGATGAGGGGCGGTATGGCGGCAGCGAGAAACGTCGGGGAAGGGGTCAATGCCCGCCCCCGCCCCTGGCGGCCCCCGTGTGTGACCCCAAGATGCATTTGCCAAGCCACTGGGATCCCGCCTCTCCATGGATTTTGCAAATACCTTTCCCTGCCGATTCCCCCGACGCGGGGCGGCATGGCGGCGGGAAACCTCGGGTAAGGGGTCAATGCCTCAGCCCCGCCCCTGTCGGCTGCTTCCCCCTTAAATACAGCGGGGGAGCCACTGGCTCCCCCGACTGTCATTGATATGGCCCATATGGCGGCGCCGGTCCCTGTCAGGACTCCCACAGGATGCGCTGGCTGCCGGACCAGCGCTCGCCGATGTCCGCGTATTTTTGTTCCAGCAGGTGGCGGCGGATCTTCATGGTGGGGGTCAGCACCCCGTTCTCGATGTTCCAGGGGCTCTTGACCACCAGGATGCCCCGCAGGCGGGCGTGAGACTCGAGCTGGCCGTTGACCCGATTGAGGGCAGCCTCCAGCTGGGCTTCCACCCCGGCCTTGTCCCCCTTCATGGCGCTCTCGGCGAGCTGCACCAGGGCGACCGGCTGCGGCATGCCGTAGCCGATGACGCAGAGCTGCTCGATGATGGGCTCCTGCCCGAGCATCCCCTCGATGGGCACCGGGGCCACGTACTTGCCCTTGGCGGTCTTGAAGACGTCCTTCATGCGGCCGGTGATGGTGAGGTAACCCTCCCGGTCCAGCTTGCCCATGTCACCGGTGTGCAGCCAGCCCTCGGCGTCGATGGCCTCTGCACTGTGCTCGGGATCCTTGTAGTAGCCCACCATCATGCCGTCGCAGCGACAGAGGATCTCCCCCTCGTCGGAGATCTTGATGGTCACCCCGGGCCCGGCCTTGCCGACGGTGCCTATCTTGTCCGCCCGGAACGGGTAGTTGAGGGTGGAGTAGGCGTGGTTCTCGGTCATGCCCCAGGCCTCGGTGATATGGATGCCGATGCTGTGATACCACTCCAGCAGCGCCGGGGCCACCGGCGCCGAGCCGCAGCCCAGCACCCGCGCCTGATCCAGCCCCAGCCCCTTTTGCAGCTTGCTCTTGATGAGGCTGGAGACGAGGGGGATCTTGAGCAGAAGCGCCAGCTTTTTCTGGGGCAGCTTCTCGTGGATCTTGATGCGGAACATGGCCCAGAGCCGCGGCACCGAGATGAAGACGGTGGGACGGCAGCGCTTGACGTCCTCGATGAAGGTGTCCAGGGATTCGGGGAAGGTGATGGTGGCACCGCTGAACAGGCTGCCGCCGTAGATGTAGACCCGCTCCGTGATGTGGGCAAGGGGCAGGTAGGAGAAGCCGCGATCCTCGGCGGTGAGGGAGACCGCCTCCACCAGCTTCTCGCAGGACCAGGCGTAGCGCTCCACGCTCAGCATGGCCCCCTTGGGCTTGCCGGTACTGCCGGAGGTGTAGACCAGGCTCAGCAGGGCATCCGGCGCCTGCACCGGGCTGTCCGGGATGGGGTCGTATTGCGCCAGCAGATCGTCCCACTGGTGGGCGGCCGGCATGGTGTCGTAAGGCAGGGCGATACGCAGCAGATCCCCGGGCACCCCCGCCTCCTGGCTCTTCCAGTCGTCCAGCTTGCCGACGAAGATCGCCCTGGTTTCGCTGTGGCGCAGCACGTATTCGATAGTGTCGACGTTGGCGGTGGGGTAGATGGGCACGCTCACGTATCCCCCCATCTGCATCGCCAGATCGGCGATGAACCACTGGGCGCAGTTCTTGGAGAGCAGCGCCACCTTGTCACCGGGCACCAGGCCCAGGGCGCGCAGTGCCGTCACCATGCGCCGCGCCTCGTCGGCAACCTCACCCCAGGTGAAGTCGACGTATTCGCGGTGGATGGTCTGACGCAGATAGATTCGGTCGGGACACTGCCGCTCCCAGTGATAGAGCATCTCGAGCGGCAGTCTGGTGGCAATGCGTGAGGTGGAGGCCATGGTTTAATCCCTGAAACAAAAGGCGAGCCTCATTATTAACCTTTTGATAACACTCAGGGAAGCAGATTACTTAAACTTGTGTTTGAACTGCGAATGGGATCAAGCTTCCGCCTGGGCCTGCAGACGCTTCCACATCTCTTGCACCAGCACCTCGTCCTGCTCGGAGAGCTCACCCTGCAAGATGGCCTCGTTCAGGCTGCGCAGCACATAGCTCTTGACGTCCCGCACCAGGGTCTTGCCCTCCAGCTCGGCGCGCGCCACCGCAAGGGAGATGTGCCCTCGCAGATAGCCACCCGCAAACAGCTCGTCTTCGCTGGCCGTGGCGACCATGGCGTCGATCAGTCCCAACAACTTGTGTTCAAAATCGTGAATCGTCATTTAACGCAGCCTCATTTCCGGGGTTGCCGGCAAAAAATTCGGGGAGTGGAACCGCGATCCGGTTGATCGCGGCTCTCTGGCGCCAGGCCAGCCGCATCCTTGATGTCCTATTCCGGGTTGGCCACCGGGTAGATGACCTGATCCTTGTATCCCGTGGTTATGCGCAGATAACCACTCAACGACCGGTTCAGTGCCGGATCGTCGGTGTCCACCAGCAGCGGACGGCCTTCTAGCGCCGCCAGCTTGGCTTTGGTGGCGAGCACCTGGATATGCTCGCGCCCGACGGCCCGGATCACGTCTGGACTCAATTGCTGATTTCCGCGCCCGAACAGATGTCCCTGACCGCCGATCAGGGTGATGATCAGACGGCAGCGACGGCCGCGGATCCGGGTCAGGATCTCGGCGGCGGACAGATCCTGCCCGATAAGCCGGCCATTTTCCACCAGATCCACACCGAGCAAGGTATTTTCCAGACCCAGCTCCCCCATGCAGGCGGCCACCGTGCTCCCCGACCCCATCAGGTAGAGGGTATCGGGCTCCATCTGCTCCACCACACCGGCGGCAAGATCGGCGAGCACCAGCTCCTCGGACTCCCGTCCCCCCTGCTTGACCGCCTGCACATAGCGCAGATCCCCGGGCACCAGCAGCTGGCCGTAGTGGCGGGCGCGCACCTTGCCGGCGCGAAACGCCTCCTCGTCGATGTCCATCACCTCCGCATCCACCAGGCTCAGGAGCTCCCCTGCGATCATTCTGGCCGCCACCCGGCCGCTCGCCGCCGGCGTCACCCCGTAGACCCCGGAGTGGATTTTGCACCCCGCCGGGATGCCGAGCACATGGCAGGACTCCCCCACCGCCGCGCAGATGTCACGGGCGGTGCCATCGCCACCGGCGAAGAGCAGCAGATCCACCCCGGCATCGCGCAGGGCCAGGGCGGCAGCCCGGGTGTCCTCGGCGCTCGTCTGCGCCCCGGCAGGCCGATGGACAATGCGATGGGGCAGCCCCAGCTCGGCGGCGAGGTCGGCCCCCATCTCTTCGGCCACCGTCAGCAGCTCGAATGACGTGGTCAGCTCGCACAGGGGCAACAGGGCCTGGCGGGCCCGCTCCCGGGCCTTGGGGACGGCCCCGCGCGCCAGCGCCTCGGCGACCATGCCGTCACTGCCCTTGAGACCGACGGCCCCGCCGATGCCGGCGACGGGGTTGATGATGAGCCCTAATCGAAACATGTTTCCCTCCTGTTGGATCGCCGCCATTTTTATCTTTTCCCGCCACTGGGACAAGCCATGACCCCCTGCTAAAATGCGCGGCTTCTACCTCAATCACTGTTCAACCAAGGTTCAATCATGCTGGAATGGATTGCTGACCCCTCCGCCTGGGTCGCGCTCGCCACCCTGACCCTGCTCGAGATCGTGCTCGGCATCGACAACATCATTTTCATCTCCATCCTGGTGGGTCGCCTGCCGGAAGCCCAGCGCCAGAAAGCGCGCATCCTGGGGCTGGGGCTCGCCATGGGCACCCGCATCCTGCTGCTGCTCTCCCTGGCCTGGGTGATGCGCCTCACCGAGCCCCTCTTCACCGTGCTGGGGGAAGCCATCTCGGGACGGGATCTCATCCTGCTGGTGGGGGGTCTGTTCCTCATCGCCAAGAGCACCCACGAGATCCACCAGAGCCTGGAAGGGGCCGCCGAAGAGGCGGGTGTGGTGAGCAAGACCGCGGGCTTCCTGTCCACCCTGGTGCAGATCGCCATCCTCGACATCATCTTCAGCCTGGACTCCGTCATCACCGCCGTGGGCATGGCGGATCATGTCCCTGTCATGGTGCTGGCCATCATCATCGCCGTCGGCGTCATGATGTTTGCCGCCAAGGCCATCGGCGACTTCGTCGATACCCACCCCACCATCAAGATGCTGGCCCTCTCCTTCCTTATTCTGGTCGGGGTGGCGCTGATGGCCGAAGGGCTGGATCTGCACATTCCCAAGGGTTACATCTACTTCGCCATGGCCTTCTCGCTGGTGGTGGAGATGATCAACATCCGCCTGCGCAGCCACCAGGAGCGGGCCAAGTAAACCGCGACCAGCCGAGAGATGGCCAAACAAAAAGCGCGACCCAGGGTCGCGCTTTTTTATTGTCCCGCCAACGGGGCGCCTTGGGCTCAGAGGGCGTTGCGAGCGGCCACGGCGTCCGCCAGGTTGCGCAGCAGCACCTCGGTATCGGCCCAGCCGATGCAGGCGTCGGTGATGCTCTGGCCGAAGGTGAGCTCGCACCCGTCCACCAGATCCTGACGCCCTTCCACCAGGTGACTCTCCACCATGACGCCGAACACCGCCTTGCTGCCGGCACGCAGCTGACCGGCCACGTCCTCGGCCACCAGCATCTGGTTCTTGAACTGCTTGCTGCTGTTGGCGTGGCTGAAGTCGATCATCACTTTCTGGGGCAGACCCGCCTTGTCCAGACCACTCACCACCTCATCCACGTGACGGGCGCTGTAGTTGGGCTCGCGGCCACCGCGCAGGATGATGTGACAGTCCGGGTTGCCAGCGGTCGAGACGATGGCGGAGTGGCCGTACTTGGTCACCGACAGGAAGTGGTGCGGGGCGCTGGCGGCGCCGATGGCGTCGATGGCCACCTTGATGGTGCCGTCGGTGCCGTTCTTGAAGCCCACCGGGCAGGAGAGACCGGAAGCCAGCTCGCGGTGTACCTGGGATTCGGTGGTACGGGCGCCGATGGCCCCCCAGCTCATCAGATCCGCCACGTATTGCGGGGTGATCATGTCGAGGAACTCGGAGGCGGTCGGCAGCCCCATGTCGTTGAGATCCAGCAAGAGCTTGCGACCCAGGCGCAGGCCGTCGTTGATCTGGCAGCTGTTGTCGAGGTAGGGGTCGTTGATCAGCCCCTTCCAGCCCACTGTGGTACGGGGTTTTTCGAAGTAGACCCGCATCACGATCTCCAGCTGATCTTTCAGCTCGTCGCGCAGCACCTTGAGGCGTTTGCCGTATTCCAGGGCGGCGACCGGATCGTGGATGGAGCAGGGGCCGATCACCACCAGCAGGCGATCATCGTCGCCGGCCAGGATGTTGTGGATGGCCTGACGGGATTCAAACACGGTGGCCGAGGCGGTGTCGGTCGCCGGAAACTTCTCAAGCACCGCAACCGGGGGCAATAACTCTTTGATTTCACTGATACGAACGTCGTCGGTTTGATGCTGCATGACCAAGTTTCCTGCTAGATGACTGCGATAAAGAGATCTCAATCTAGCCCTGTGCCGGGTCGGTGTAAATAGAAAATTACATTCTTCGACAAGGAATTTTATTATCGCACCTTGCAAGTTTGCATAATGCTGCTAGGAGGCATGAAAAAAGCGGGGGGCAGAGATGAAAAGGCCCGCACGAAGCGGGCCGAAAGGGCTCAGGCCTGACTGACGCTGGCCAGCTTGTCGAAGTAGTCCGGGAAGGTCTTGGAGGTGCAACCCGGATCATTGATGGTGACCGGCGTATCGGAGAGCGCCACCAGGGAGAAGCACATGGCGATGCGGTGATCGTTGTAGGTGTCGATGGCCGCGTGGGTCAGCTGTGCGGGCGGGATCACGGTGATGAAGTCGTGCCCCTCCTCCACTTCCACGCCCAGCTTGCGCAGCTCGGTCGCCATGGCGTGCAGGCGGTCGGTCTCCTTCACCCGCCAGTTGTAGATGTTGCGGATGGTGGTGGTGCCCTCGGCAAACAGCGCCGTGGTGGCGATGGTCATGGCCGCATCCGGGATGTGGTTCATGTCCATGTCGATGCCGTGCAACGGCCCCTGCTCGGCCTCGATGAAGTCATCGCCCCAGGTGATGCGAGCCCCCATCTTCTCCAGTACGTCGGCGAAGTGGATGTCCCCCTGGATGCTGTGCTTGCCGATGCCGGTAACCCGCACCTTGCCCTTGATGGCACCCGCCGCGAGGAAGTAGGAGGCGCTGGAGGCATCCCCTTCCACCAGGAAGTCGCCCGGGCTGACATAGGTCTGGTTGCCCTTGATGTAGAACACCTTGTAGTCGTCGTGCTCGATGACCACCCCGAACTGCTTCATGATGTGCAGGGTGATGTCGATGTAGGGCTTGGAGACCAGCTCCCCCTTGATGTGGATGCGGGTGTCGCCGGCCGCCATGGGCGCCGCCATCAAGAACGCCGTCAGGAACTGGCTGGAGACGGAGCCGTCGATGTGGACATCGCCACCCCAGAGCCCCTTGGCATCCACCACCAGGGGCGGATAGCCATCTTTCTTCAGGTACTGGATGTGGGCACCCGCTTCGCGCAGGGCATCCACCAGGTGGCCGATGGGGCGCTCTTCCATGCGCGGCTCGCCGCCCAGGGTGTACTCGCCGGAGCCCAGGCACAGGGCGGCGCACAGGGGGCGCATGGCAGTACCGGCATTGCCGAGGAACAGGTTGACCGGCGCCGAGACCGCGAAGCTGCGACCCAGACCATGCACGGTGCACTCGGTCTTGTCGGCGGAGAGCTTGTACTTGACGCCAAGCTGGGTCAGCGCCGCCAGCATGTGGCGGATGTCATCGCTGTCGAGCAGGTTGGTCAGCCGGGTGGTGCCCCGGGCCAGGGCCGCCAGCAGCAGGGCCCGGTTAGAGACACTCTTGGAGCCGGGCAGATTGACCACCCCGGCCACGCTAGAAATGGGTTCCAAACGCAACGAATTCATAGACTTCCTGTTCGATCTCAATTAAATCACCTGACCGGACGTTAACAGCCCGCGTCCCCCGCGGCAAGTTCGACAGTGGCACGACCGCGGGAGAGGGCAGCCTGGGTCAGGATGGGTCTGAAAAACAGACGCCGGGGAGTCCCCGGCGTCTGGCAATGGGGAGACACGCCTCAACCGTGGCGTTTGGCAAAGTCATCCATAAAGCTGACCAGGGCCTTGACCCCTTCCAGGGGCATGGCGTTGTAGAGGCTGGCGCGCATGCCACCGACGATGCGGTGTCCCTTGAGGGCCAGCAGACCGGCCGCTTCCGACTCCGCCAGGAACAGCTTGTCCAGGGCCTCGTTTTTCAGCTGGAAGGGCACGTTCATGCGGGAGCGGCAGGCCACATCCACCTTGTTGCCATAGAAGCTCGACTGATCGAGGTAGCCGTAGAGGAAGTCGGCCTTCTCCTTGTTGCGTGCTTCCATCGCCGCCAGGCCACCCTGCTCCTTGAGCCACTCGAACACCAGACCGGCCAGGTACCAGGCGTAGGTGGGGGGCGTGTTGAACATGGAGTCGTTCTTGGCGGTGAGCTGGTAGTCGAAGATGGACGGCACATCGGCGCGGGCCTGGTTCAGCAGGTCGTCGCGCACGATGGCGATGGCCAGACCAGAGGGGCCTATGTTCTTCTGGGCACCGGCGTAGAGGATGCCGAAGCGGCTCACGTCGAGGGGACGGGAGAGGATGGTGGAGGAGAGATCCGCCACCAGGGGCACATCGCCGGTGGCCGGGATGTCGAACATCTCGATGCCATCGATGGTTTCGTTCGGGCAGTAGTGCACATAGGCGGCATCGGCGCGAAACGCCGGCGTCGGCAGCAGGTGGGAGACCCCCTGCTCGTTCTTGGCCACCCCCTGGAAGGTCTGGATGTCACCGTATTTCTGGGCTTCATCCACGGCGCTCTGGGCCCAGACGCCGGTCACCAGGTAATCTGCCTTCTTGTTGGCGCCACCCAGCAGGTTCATGGGCACGGCGGAGAACTGGCCGCGGCCACCGCCGTGCATGAAGAGCACCTTGTAGTTGTCCGGCACCGCCAGCAGGTCGCGCAGGTCCGCTTCGGCCTTCTCGGCGACCGCCATATAGGGCTTGCCGCGATGGGAAAGCTCCATGACCGAGGCTCCCAGCCCCTGGAAATTACAAAATTCGCGCTGGGCGCGCTCCATGACTTCAACCGGCAACATGGCAGGGCCGGCGCAGAAGTTGTAAATCTGTTTGCTCATGACGCTTTCCGTGAATGGATGTGTGTGATCGGTGACTCGAACGTTTTTACACGACAGCCCCCCGTGGGGGCAAAGGCTTTTTGGGATCCAGCGCAACCTTTTGCCCCGGCGCCACCGGGCACCCATCAGACAAAAGCCCTGAACGGGCCAGGGCTTGCAGAGAATATGCATGGAAACGGGGGCGAGACAGCACGGACGGCTTTGTTCGCCCCTTTGTGGCAAATTTACAGCTTGGCGGTGAGCTCCGGCAGCAGGGTGAAGAGATCCCCCACCAGACCGTAGTCCGCCACCTGGAAGATGGGGGCCTCGGCGTCCTTGTTGATGGCGACGATCACCTTGGACTCCTTCATCCCCGCCAGATGCTGGATGGCGCCCGAGATGCCCACCGCGATGTAGAGCTCGGGGGCCACCACCTTGCCGGTCTGCCCCACCTGCAGGTCGTTGGAGACATAACCCGCATCCACGGCGGCTCGCGATGCCCCGACGGCAGCCCCCAGCTTGTCCGCCAGGGCGTCGATGAGGGCAAAGTGCTCTTTCGAGCCGAGCGCCCGCCCGCCGGAGACCACCACCCGGGCCGCCCCAAGCTCGGGTCTAGCGGAGCGCACCGCACACCGCTCGATGAGCCGGGTACGGCAGCGCACCTCAGCCACCGGCAGCGATTCCATCGCGGCACGCTCCGCCCCGGACCCGGCCTTGGCGAACGCGGTGGGCCGCACGGTGAGCACCTTGACGGGGGCGCTGCTTGCCACCCGGGCGATGGCGTTGCCCGCATAAATGGGACGCAGGAAGGTGTCGGGCCCCTCGATGCCGGTCACCTCGGCGATCATCTCCACCCCGAGCCTGGCCGCCACTCGCGGCAGCAGATCCTTGCCCTGGCTGCTGGCCGCCATCAGGCAGTGCTGGTAGTCCCTGGCCACCTCGGCGAGCAGTCTGTCGACCCCGTCGTTGAGCCCCTCCGCCAGCATGGGATGTTCTGCCAGCAGCACCCGGTTTACCCCCGTGAGGGCGGCGGCCTGCTCCCCCGCCTCCGTCAGCCCCTGCCCCAGCAGCAAGAGGTGCACCTCGCCCCCCAGGCGCCCCGCCGCCGTGACCAGCTGGGCCAGGTTGTCGGCGATCCGCCCCTGATGATGTTCCGCAATCACAAGTACGCTCATGGCAGCACCTTCATGTCATCCATTGATCCCTTGCTCCCCTGGGCCGCTGCCCCATGCATGGCGCTCACGCCTGCGGGAGGCATCCCTCTCATGCCCCTGCCCATCAGAGCACCCGGGCTTCGTGCTTGAGCTTGTCCAGCAGCTCGTCCACCGAGCCCACCCTGATGCCGGCGCTGCGCACCGGTGGCGCCATCACTCCGAGCTGCCGTGTCTGGTCGGCCGGCACCACCCCGAGGGCGGCAAACGGCTGGCTCTCCAGCGGCTTGCGCTTGGCCTTCATGATGTTGGGGAGGGAGGCGAAGCGCGGCTCGTTGAGGCGCAAGTCCACGGTCACCACGGCGGGCAGCGCCATGCCGAGGGTCTCGAGGCCACCGTCTATCTCGCGGGTCACCTGCAATTCCCCCTCCACCAGCCTGATGGCGGAGGCGAAGGTGGCAAGCGGCCAGTCATTGAGGGCGGCGAGCATCTGCCCTACCTGATTGTTGTCAGAATCGATGGACTGTTTTCCGAGCAGCACCAGGTCGGGCTGCTCCTGCCCGCACACCGTTTGCAGGGCCCGGGCCACGGTGAGCGGGGTCAGGGTCTCGTCGGTGACATAGTGCAGCGCCCGATCCGCCCCCAGCGCCAGGGCATGGCGCAACTGCTCGGCCGCCGCCTCGGGGCCGAAGGTCACCACCACCAGCTCGGATGCCACGCCGGCTTCCCGCAGCCTGACCCCCTCCTCCACCGCGATTTCACAAAACGGGTTGATGCCCATCTTCACATTGGCGAGCTCCACATCGGAGCCATCCCCCTTGACCCGGATCCTGACGTTGTAATCAACGACCCGTTTGACTGCGACCAGCAGCTTCATGGCGGTCATCCCTCATACCTGTTGTGTGGGTCCACCTTGTCGTCACTCACTTTTCTGCTGACAAAGTGGTTTACGTTTACGTAAACTACCAGCACTACCCTAGGCCAAGTCGAGCGCAGAGGCAAGATGGAACGCGAAGCAATGGAATTTGATGTCGTCATCGTCGGTGGCGGCCCGGCAGGCCTGAGCGCCGCCATCGCATTGAAGCAGCAGGCCCCGGCCCTCTCGGTCTGCCTGCTGGAGAAGGGGGCCGAGATCGGCGCCCACCTCATCTCCGGCGCCCTGCTCGATCCCGTCGCCCTCAGGGAGCTGCTGCCAGAGAGCTGGCAGGAGGCCCCCCTCGGCGTGCCGGTGACGGATGATCAGGTCCATCTGCTGCAAAGCGACAGCCGCTCCCTGCAGCTGCCCCACTGGGCGGTGCCACCCCGCATGCACAACGACGGCAGCCACATCATCAGCCTCGGCACCCTCTGCCGCTGGCTCGGCAAGCAGGCCGAGGCCCTCGGTGTCGAGATCTACCCGGGCTTTGCGGCGAGCACCCTCATCGTGGAGGAGGGCCGGGTACGCGGGGTGGTGACCGGCGATCTTGGTCTCGACAAGGAGGGCAACCCCAAGCCGGATCACGTGCCCGGCATGGCCCTGTATGGCCGCTATACCCTGTTTGCCGAAGGGGCGCGCGGCCACCTCGGCAAACAGCTGATCGCCCGATTCCATCTGGAAAATACCGCCCAGCCGCAGCATTACGCCATCGGCTTCAAGGAGGTGTGGCAGGTGCCTGCGGGACAATCCCATCCTGGGCGGGTGCTCCATGGCAGCGGCTGGCCCCTTGGTGAGGGAAAGGGCAACAAGAGTCAGGGGGGCTTTTATCTCTATCATCTGGCCCAGGATCAGGTGGCGGTTGGCCTTATCGTCGATCTCAACTACCAGAATCCCTGGCTCAGCCCCTTTGACGAATTCCAGCGTCTCAAGCACCACCCCCTCATCGCGGCAACGTTGCAGGGGGGCGAGCGCATCAGCTACGGCGCACGGGCCATCACCAAGGGGGGCTGGCACTCATTGCCGCGCATGCACTTTCCCGGCGGCCTGCTCATCGGTTGTGACGCGGGCACCCTGGACTTCTCCCGCATCAAGGGGATCCACACCGCCATGAAGTCCGGCATGGTGGCGGCCGCGACGGTCGCCATGGCACTGAGAGGAGGGGATGAAGGGGGACGGGATCTGGCCGAGTTTCAGGACGCGCTGCAGCAAAGCTGGCTGACCCGGGAACTGAAGAGGGCCCGCAACGTTGGGGCCGCCCTGCACCGCTTCGGCCCCTGGCTCGGCGGCGCTTTCAACTGGCTGGAGCAGCGACTCTTTGCCTTGACCTCTCCTTTTACTCTGCTGGACAAGGAACCGGATTACCGCCAGCTGCGCCTGGCCAGCCGTTGCCAGCCCATCGACTACCCCAAACCCGACGGCAAGCTCAGCTTCGACAAGCTCTCTTCCGTCTATCTGGCCAGCACCAGCCACGACGAGGATCAACCCTGTCACCTGACCCTTCAGGACGCGCGCATTCCGGTCGAGGTCAACCTGCCCACCTGGGCGGAACCCGCCCAGCGCTACTGCCCGGCGGGGGTGTTCGAGATCCTCGATGGGGATACCCGGCCCAGGCTGCAGATCAACGCCGCCAACTGCATTCACTGCAAAACCTGCGACATCAAGGATCCCAGCCAGAATATCGTCTGGACGCCGCCCCAGGGCGGCTCGGGCCCCAACTACCCCAATCTGTAACAGGCTTGCCCACGCACACCAGAGCAGATAACAAGGAGACGCAGCCCCGGAACACCGCCCGGAGACCGTTTCCTGCGCTTGGCCGGGGGCTGTCGCAGGGCGACCAGCAACCCGCCATTCCCGCCGGTGAGCCCGGGCCCTCCCCCACTCCAGGGCGAACAAAGGAGGCGACGCCGGGATCGCCCGCATCGGGGTCGCCACGGCTGATCCGACCTCGCCGCTTTTTTGAGCGAACAGGCTGAACCCCTGATGAATAGGCCCTGACAAGCGGGTCCCGCCCCTGTATAGTTCGCCGCATTCAGGTTGTCCATCGGCCTCGTTATGCTATTTCATGGGATCGCTTTCCGTGCGATCTAAGGCCGCATGAACCTGTGCAACCATCCCTGATTACCCATGACTTCTTAAGGGGGGACAGATGATCACCGCCTACATTCTCAACAACAAGGTGCTGGACATAGTCACGCTCGGGCCGGATGACATCGTTCCCGACAACACCGTCTGGCTGGATGCCTACAAGCCGGACACAGCGGAGCGAGAATGGTTGACGGGCCTGTTCCTGGAGGAGGTGCCGGACAAGGAGGAGCTCGATGACATCGAGGCATCCGCCCGCTTCTACTGGGACACCGACGGTCTGCACATCCACTCCCTGTTTCCCCAGCGCATCGGTCGCGACACCAAGGGTGTGCACGTCTCTTTTACCCTGCGCAACAACCTGCTGATCAGCATCCGCGAGGATGACATCGGCCTGGTGCGTCTGCTGCGCCACTACATGCGCCAGGACAGGCTGGAGGTCGAAGACGCCCTCGACATCCTGCTGGAGGTGCAGAACCTCAAGGTGGAGTATCTCTCGGATCTCATCGAGGATGGCTACAAGACCCTGGAGAACACCGCCGATCAGATCTTCGAGCCGGACCAGATCAACCCCATGCTCAAGGAGCTGATGGCCCAGGAAGAGGCCAACGGCCAGATCCGTCTCTCCCTGCACGATACCCGCCGCGCCCTGCGCTTTCTCAAACGCAGTCTGCGCCAGCGCATGACGGGGGAGCAGAACAAGTGGATCGACGAGATGCTGCACGACGTGGAATCCCTGCTGCCCCATACCCAGTTCCTGTTCGACAAGATCAACTTCCAGCTGGAGGCCTCCATGGGGGTGACCAATCTGGAGCAGAACAAGGTGATCAAGATCTTCTCGGTAGCCGCGGTGATCTTCCTGCCGCCGACCCTTATCGCCAGCATCTACGGCATGAACTTTGGCCGCATGCCAGAGCTCGCCTGGGAATACGGCTACCCCCTCTCCCTGGTGCTGATGGTGATGTCATCGCTGGGCACCGGTCTCTTCTTCAAGCGAAAAGGCTGGCTGTGACGCCGGAACCCGGCAACTAAAGACTGCGGATTGGGGGGCATGGCCCCCCGATTAATTCCCGGCCGTTGCCGGCCTTGCAATGGCCTGCCCGGTGCCCCATATCCCCTTCATCACTCGCACTGCATGAATGGATACCGGGCCACCATGACCCTCTACCCCGAACACCGTTACGACGATCACGGCCAGTTGCGCCCCCCGCTCTGGTTCTGGCCCATCGCCCTCTTGCTGACCCGCTCGGTCTGGCTGTTTCTGATGGCGGGGGTCACCCGGGAGAGTGGCAGCGCCATTCTGACCCTCTTCTACCCGGACAAGCTCACCCTCTATATCAGCCTGCTGACGGACGTGCCCGCCATGCTGGCGCTGCTCGCCTGCGGCGGCACCCATCGCCAGACCCACAGTGCCAGAGCCTGGCTCAGACGCCACAGCCCCTTGCTGCTGCTCTGCTCTGCCGTCAGTGGCCTGCTGATGCAACTGCACAGCCTCAATCTGCAGCAGTGGTCGTTCAACTGGTCCACCGCCCTGGTGCTCATCGCCAGCCTCTGGGCGCTCTGGTATCTGCTAAGAAGCCGCCAGTTGCGGGATTACGCCCTGGATCAGCCCCACTGACAGGCTGGTTCACTGGCGCGTGACCCGGATCTGCAGAGTCTGGCGTTCGCTGCCGCTGGCCCCGCCCATGCCTGATGGATTGGCGATCGCGGCCTCCCGGCTGCCTTGGGTTGTGGAAAGCTCCCCCACCGTCAGCCACTGGCCCGGGGCGCCGCTCACCTCGGTGGCACTCTGGCCGGTGTGTATGTTGCCTCGCTCCACTCTTGCCTGTTCACTGCTGAGGGCCACCTGCACCCTGTCCCCTATCAGGGTCGCGGTGGCGTAGAGACCGTTCATCAGCGGCATCATGCCCACCACCCTTCCCCCCTGCCACTGGTAAAAGGTGACCGGCTGATAGGACCCCATCTGCAACAACACGGGCCGCCCGGAGAGGCCACGCACCTGCCAGTTGTCACTCTGGCTGCGTTCATAGTGCCGGGCATCCCCCTCCAGCAGCCACTGCCGTTTGGCATCCAGGCCCAGCCCCACTCCGGCCTGCTGACGGCTGGAGGCGCCATCCACCCGCCACTCGATGAGCAGGCTTTGGGGCGGCTGGTTCACTTGCGCCAGGGTACGCTCGGCCTCCTGCAACTGGGCGGGGGTTCCGCTCAGTACCAGCTGGTTGCCCATGGCGCTCACCCCGAGATCCGGGTAGATCTCCTTGAGCGTCTGCACCGCGGCATCCGCCTCGAATACCGGTATGACCTTCACTTCGGCCCTCAGGGGCAATGCCAGCAACAGGCAGCACCCCAGCCCCCAATACCCTGATCCAGCGCGCATCTTCTCCTCCCGGCGTTCACCGCCACCCTCTCGCTTCCTGCCATCATGGTCCATGGCGCCCCGATTGCAACGGGCCTAGTATGCAACCCCACACAGAGGCACCTGATAAAGACTCGTTAAGATACCAATCAATACAAATAAAAATGGTTATCATTTGTTGTCACAACAAAAACCCTCGGATACAATTCGGACTCATTTTTTCGAGTCAGCCTCTGATGAAGCCAGAATCCGTCGCATCCACCCCTGCCGCCATCCACCTGGCGCTGCTCATCAACATGCTCTCCATGGGCTGCATGATGATGGTGATGCCCCTTGGCCCGGAACTGGTAACCCGCCTGGGGATGCTGCCGGAGCAGACAGGTTACTTCAGCGGCGGCGCCACCCTGGGAGCCGCCCTGCTGGGCCTCCTGGCCGCCCCCTGGCTCGATCGGGTCAACCGCAAACCCGCCCTGCTGGTACTGCTGGTCCTGCGCTTCCTGCTCTTGATGGCTTGCGCCCTGGCCGAGGATAGCCAGACCCTGCTGCTGCTCTTTATCCTGTCCGGCTGCGTCGCCGGCCCCCTGGGGGCCATCCTGATGGCGGCGGTGCTGGATCTGGTACCGCCCGCCGAGCGGGGCCGCCGTCTCGCTTACGTGGGCATGGCGTTTTCCCTGGCCGCCATTCTGATCGTGCCCGCGGCCCTCGTGCTGGCCCAGTGGTCTGGCTGGCAGAGCCCCTTCCTCTTGTTTGGTGCTGGCGGCCTGCTGCTGGCCCTGCTGTGTGCCATCTGGCTGCCGTCCCTGCCGGTCAACCGGGCCCCGGCAGGCCAGGGGATGCGCCAGTTGCTGGGGTCACCGCTCTGCCAGGGAGCCCTCTTCATCCTCTGCCTGCAGATGTTCGGCCACTTCCTGCTCATTCCGCACTTTGCCAACTACTTCCAGTTCAACCTGGGTTTCCCGCGCGAGCAGATCGCCAGCCTCTATCTGTGCGGCGGCCTTGCCAGCATGGCCACCATGCGCCTGTGCGGCGGCTGGATCGATCAGGGCCGCGCCCAGGGCGCCATCCTGCTCACCAGCCTGGCCCTGGCCCTGATCACCCTGGTGGGCTTTGCCTTGCCGGCAGGCCTGCCTCTCTATCTGCTGTTCACCCTTTTCATGGCCCTGAGCTCCGCCCGTGCCAGCACCACCCTCGCGGTCACGGCGGCCATTCCGGCCCCCCATCAGCGCGCCGCCTTCATGTCTTTCCAGGGCTCGGTCACCAATGTGGCGGCGGGCCTCGGCAGCCTGTTCTCCGCCAGATATCTGGTCTCCGACGAGGGGGGCGCCCTGCACGGTTTCCCCACCCTGGCCTGGATCAACATTGCGTGCACCCTGGTGGCCTGCGCCGGTGTCTGGTTCCTCATCCGGGGCCTGAAGAGCACAAGAGATAACAATAATCCTGCCTCTGGCACCGCCAGACAAGGAAGTCAGTGAGCACCGGATCAGAAGAATCCGGACCCCATAACCTCAGTTATATCCATGGAGTTTTTGACAATGCAGTTGCAGCACGGCCTCTTTAAACTGAACCCCATTCTGCTCTCCCTCGGTCTGCTGGCCGTACCGGGCCTGGCCCAGGCCGAGTCCGTCAAGGCCAACGAGACGGTGGTGGTCACCGCCACCCAGACCAAGCACACCGAGCTGACCGCCCCGGCCAGCGTCTCCGTGGTCACCCGCGCCGATCTGGACAAGATGAACGTCAACAACATCGGCGATGCCCTCAAGCACGTTCCCGGTGTCAACATCATCGGCACCAACCCCACGGGTCGCAACGAGATCAAGATCCGCGGCATGGGCGGTGACTACACCCTGCTGCTGGTCAACGGCAAGCGGGTCAACGCCCGCGAGACCCTGGGCAGCTCCTTTGGCAACGACTTCGACTTAAGCTCCATCCCCATGGCCGCCATCGAGCGCATCGAAGTGATCCGCGGTCCCGTCTCCTCCCTGTACGGGGCCGATGCCCTCGGCGGCGTGGTCAACGTGATCCTGCGCCAGGCCAAGGAGAACACCGAAGCGGCCGTCGGCTACACCCACACCATGCCCACCAAGGGGGATGGCGGGGATGCCAACCAGGGTAGCGCCTTCGTCTCCGGCGCCCTCATCGACAACAAGCTGCTGGGCAGCGTGGTGGTGGAAGGCTATCAGCGGGATCGCTGGAAGAGCGAGCAGTCCAACAACCCGGATGCCGACGCCCTGGAGAAACGGGAAGTGGTCAACGTGCTCTCCAGCCTGAAGTGGCTGGTGGCCGACAACCAGGACATCGACTTCGATCTGGGTTACAACCAGAACGACATGGACAGCTACTTCAACAACGTGCCCCGTGCCCCGACCGCACCGGCCACTCCCCACAACGTGCAGAAACTCGATCGCCTGAGTCTGGGGCTGACCCACAACGGCCGTTGGGAACACTTCGACAGCCGCGCTCGTTACTACTTCGAGCAGACCGATCTGATGGATGACTCCCAGCTCAACGGTGGCGCCGCCGACATCACCCAGACCAACAACACGGTGGATGGCCAGTTGAGCGGCTACCTCGGGGATCACCTGCTGACCTCAGGTGCAGAGTTCCGCAAGACCGAGCTGGAGCACAGCCGCAGCATCCAGAACGGCAGCGTGGATGCGAGCCAGAGCGCTCTCTACCTGCAAGACGAGTTCGGCTTTGGGGATCTGGCCCTGACGCTCTCCGGCCGTCTGGATCACCACGAGACCTATGGCAACGAGTTCAGCCCCCGTGCCTACGCCCTCTACTCCCTGAGTGACGAGTGGGTGATCAAGGGCGGCGCCGGCAAGGCGTTCAAGGCCCCGACCCTGGCCCAGTCCAGCGAAGGGTTCGCCACCACCGCCTGCCGCGGCGCCTGCAAGGTGATAGGCAACCCGGATCTGAAGCCGGAAACCTCCGTCAGCTACGAGCTTGGCACCGCCTACAACGCCGATCGCTTCGGCGCAGGGGTGACCGGCTTCCACAACGAGATCGAGGATCTGATCCAGAGCGATCAGTGGGGCCCGGGCTACCGTCCGACCGTCATGACCTACCTCAACGTCAAGAAGGCCCGCATCAAGGGGCTGGAGCTGACCGGCTGGTTCGACGTGCTGGACAACGTGCAGCTGACCGGCAACCTGACCCTGCTGGACTCCGAAGACAAGAGCACGGGTGACGATCTGGCCAAGACCCCGGATCACACCGGCAACATCGGCCTGGACTGGAAGGCGAGCGACGTCGTCAGCGCCAACCTGGCCTGGCAGTATGTCGGCAGCCAGGTGATCAAGGTGCCGGCCCGCAACGCCCAGGCATTCACCTCCAAGCACTACCAGACCCTGGACGTGAACACCAAGTGGACCGTCACGCCGGCCCTGGACTTCAAGCTCGGCATCACCAACCTCACCAACACCCAGCGTGACGAGGTGGCGACCGACGCCGACTTCATCCTGGAAGGTCGCACCGTCTACGCAGGGGTCGATTACAAGCTGTAATCCATCCTGTATGCGGGAGCCCCGGTCGCGGGGCTCCCTTTTTGCGTTTCTGCCTCCCCGAATTCAAGGAGTCATTGAGTGCTCAGATACCAAGCTCAGCTGTTCTGGCTCGGCGTGCTGCTCCTCTTCCTGCTGATTTGTCTGTCACTGGCCACCGGGGCCGGTGTCTATGGTGGCCGCGAGGTCGCCGGTTTCCTGTTGGGCGATCCCGCCTTTGTGGCCGATGAAAAGCTCGCCATGATAGTCCATACCCTGCGCCTGCCCCGCACCCTGGCAGCCCTGGTGGTGGGGGCGTCACTCTCCCTGGCGGCTTCCATGCTGCAAAGTGCCACCCGCAACCCTCTGGCCGAACCCGGCCTGCTCGGGGTCAATGCCGGCGCCGTCTTTGCTCTGGTGATCGGCCTCACCTGGTTTGGCGTCGAATCCGCCTACGGGTATCTGCTCTGGTCCGGCATGGGGGCCCTGCTCGGCAACCTCATCGTGCTGGGCCTCGGCCTCATGGTGGGGCGCTCCAACCCCCTCAAGCTCATCCTGGTAGGGGTCGCCCTCTCCGCCACCTTCGGCGGTCTTTCCAACTTCCTGTTGCTCTCCAACCGGGTGGTGCTGGAGCAATTCCGCTTCTGGAACTTAGGGTCCCTTGCCGCCTCCAGTCTGGAAGCGGTACTCACCGTGGTCCCCTTCGCCCTGGCCGCCCTGCTGCTGACCCTGGCGCTCTGTCGCCCTCTCACCCTGATGCAGATGGGGGATCACCAGTCCAGGGCCCTCGGCATCCGCCCCACCCGGGTGCGGATCGGCGTGCTCCTGGCCGCAACGCTCTTCACCGCCTGCGCCATCGCCATCGCCGGTCCCATCGGCTTTGTCGGCTTCCTCGCCGCCTACTGCGCCCGCCTGGTGGAGCCAGTTCGCCTCGCCATCCAGGTGCGTTTCTCCGCCCTGTTCGGGGTGCTCTTTCTGCTCGGTGCCGATGTGCTGGCCCGCTGGCTGATCCAGCCCTACGAGCTGCCCAACGGCGTCATTCTGGCGCTCATCGGGGCGCCCGTGCTCATCCTGGTGGTGCGCAGCGGCGGCTTCCGCTCCCTGCTGGCCGTCAAATAAGGTGCCACGCCCATGAAGAACTCTCTCTCACTCCCGAGCGGCACCCTCTGCCTTCGCCTTGGCAGCCGCACCCTGTTGCTGCACCGCCGCGCCTGGCTCATCACCCTGGGGCTCCTGGTCGCCCTCACCCTGCTCTCCCTGCTGGCCCTCACCCTGGGTTCCGGCAAGATCACCATGATGGGGGTGATCCAGACCCTGCTCGGGGAGGGAAGCCGACTCGATCAGGTGACCGTCTTCAAGATCCGACTGCCGCGCCTGTTGGCGGTGCTGGTGGCTGGCGCCGCCATGGGACTCTCGGGCTGCCTGGTGCAGACCCTGGTGCGAAACCGCCTCGCCACCCCGGACATGATCGGGGTCAACGAGGGGGCATCCCTGGCCATCATCATCTTCTCCCTCTATCTGACCCTGGGTACCTGGCCCTGGTGGGCCGCCCCCTTCGGCGCCCTGTTTGCCGCCGCCGTGCTCTATGTCCTGTGCAACAAGCCGGGGGAGCAGGGCTACCTGTTCGTGGTGATCGGCATCGGGGTCTCGGAGCTGATGAACGCCCTCGGCCAGTTCGTCATGTCCACCCAGTCCCTGGTGCACCTCACCAGCCTCTATCTGTGGAACATGGGCAACTTCGTCGGTCAGGGCTATGGCACCCTGCTACCGGTGAGCCTGCTGCTCCTGCTCATCTGTCCCTGGACCGTCTGTCTCTCCCGCTCCCTTGGCGTGCTGCGCCTGGGACCGGTCACCGCCCGAACTCTCGGGGTGAACGTGAACCGGGTGCAGCTCGGGGTGCTGGCCCAGGCCATCATCGTCGCAGCCCTTGGCACCGCCATCGGCGGCCCCGTGGTTTTCATCGCCATGGCGGCCCCCATCCTTGCCTCCTGGCTCAGCCGGGATCGCATCGTGCCGCTCTGGATTGCCGCCCTGTGCGGCGCCCTGATGCTGCTCGCAAGCGACACCCTGGTGCGGGTGCTGGCCAGCCCCCACGAAGTGGCTACCGGCATCATGACCCGCATTCTCGGCGGCCTGCTGCTGCTCTTCATCCTGCTCAAAGATCGCCAGAAGGCCGACTGACCATGGCATTCATCCATTTTCAATACAGACCGAGGGCCGCCCGATGACGCTCACCGTGAACCGACTCCAGTTCGGCTACCCGCAAAAGACCATCTTCAAGGAGATCTCCTTCTCCCTCCCCCGGGGCAAGCTGGTGGGGATCGTCGGCCCCAACGGCGGTGGCAAATCCACGCTGCTCAAGCTCCTTGCGGGACAGGAGCAACCCCGGTCCGGGGAGATCCTGCTCAAGGAGAAGCCACTCGGTGCCTATGGCGCCAGAGCCCTGGCTCGGGAGCTCGCCTATCTGCCCCAACGTCCCCTGGTCCCCCCCGGTATCCTGGTGGAGCAGCTGGTGCAATATGGCCGCCATCCCCATCAGGGCTGGTTCAATCAGTGGAGCGAGGAAGATGCCCGCATGGTGGACTGGGCCCGGGAGCGGATGCAGCTCGATGCCATCTGGCACCAGAGCGCCAGTTCGCTGTCCGGCGGTCAGGCCCAGCGGGTGTGGCTCGCCATGGTGCTGGCCCAGGATGCGGACATCATCTTGCTGGACGAGCCCACCAGCGCGCTGGACATCGGCCACCAGACCGAGGTGATGGAGGCCATCCATCGGGTCGCCGCCGAGGGCAAGACGGTGCTTATCGTCATCCACGATCTCGCCACCGCCGCCCGCTACTGCGACGAGCTGATTGCCCTGGGGGATGGCGCCATCCAGGCCATGGGCCCGGCCCGGGAGGTGGTGACCAAGCCCCTCATCGATCGCCTCTACCAGACCGATGTGGACATACTGCACGCCCCCGGCGACGGGGCCCCTGTCATCGTGCCCCGCCGACGCGCTGACGAAGTGCCCCGCCTGCGCACCGACCATGACGTGTCGGCCTGAGCAAGACCCTGTGCCAGAGAAAGAAACCGCCTGATGGCGGTTTCTTTCTCTGGGCTTTGCGTTGGCGTTATCCGGGCGCTGGTATCGTGCTCACAGCAGCAAGACGGTAAGCACGCCCCCCGGCAGGGCTTGCCAGTGCAGGGTGGCGCGCCAGCCGGCGGGCAGGGTCGGCGTCAGCGGGCATTTGAGCTCCAGAGTGAGAGTCTGCGCCGTCATGGCGAGCCAGCGGGCATCGAGAAAGTCAAAGTAGCGCCCCACCCGGGGATAGAGCCCCTTGAAGAGGCTCTCCTTGGCGGAAAACACCAGAGTCAGTCCCTCTGCCAGGCTCAGCTGGGCGTCGTGAGCCCCAGCCTCCAGCCGTCCCCACTCCTCCCCATCCATGATGCCGGGCCAGAGCTGCGCCCCTTGGTCGCCATCGAGCCAGGCCTCCAGATCCAGCCCTATTCCCTCCTGGCCCGGACGCACCGCACACAGGGCCACCCCCTCTCCCGCCAGCCGGCTGTGGCTGATGCTCCCCTCCACCCCCTCAGGCCAGAGTGGCTCCCGGGCCGCTCCGATGGCCACGCTGCATCCTGCAAGACCGAAGGGACGCAGGGCCTCACGGGCTGCGAGACGCCCTGCCAGAAACTCCCCGAGGCGCTTGGGGGCAGCCCCCTGCAATGAAGCAGGCAGGATGATGCCCTGGGCCCCAAAGCACTCCGGCGAGAAGGCGGCGGGCTCAAAACAGACCCGATGAAGAGGCAGCGTCTCCAGGCCCGGCAGGTACAAGGCATCGAATTGACGGACAAAGGATCCATCGAGTGAGGGACAACGAGGCAACATGCAAGGCTCCTGACAGGGGCCTGCGATGGTACCAAAGCAAGCCGAGGCCATGCCACAAATACAAATGACAACGCTTCTCACTTGCTTTGTGGTAGCATGTCCCCGCCCATTCGGGGCTGGCCGGGCGGCTCTCAGGCACTTTCCAAAGACTCCGGCCCACCGATTTCACCCATAAGGATGTCACCATGAAGATCTTCTCCCCGCTGGCCACCTTGCTCATGCTGGCCAGCCTGACGGGCTTCCAGGCCCAGGCGGGCAGCCGCCAGGTCATCGATGCCAACGGCCAGCCCCAGAGCGTCCCCGATGCGCCCCGGCGGGTCGTCGTGTTGAGCGAACTCGATCTCGACAGCGCCCTGACTCTGGGGGTGCAGCCGGTGGGCACCGTCAATGGGCGCGGCCAGTCCACCCTGCCCCGCTATCTGCTGGACAAGGCGGGCAAGGAGATCGCCGTGGTCGGGGATCTGGACAACCCCAATCTGGAGACCCTCATCGATCTGGAGCCGGACCTCATCCTCACCGGCCAGACCAAGCCCGAGCTGCTCGCCCTGCTCAAGGAGATCGCCCCCACCGTCGTCACCGGCAACTGGGGCGAGCCCTGGAAAACCGTGTTCGGTCGCAGTGCCGACGCGATGAACCGGGGGGCCGAGGCCAAGGCGTTCCTCACCCGGTATGAGGCCCGCCTGGCAGAGGCCCGCAGCAAGCTCGCCCAGCATCAGGGGGAACAGATGAGCATAGTGCGCTGGAACCCCAAGGGGCCGAGCTACATGCACGGCGGCACCTTTGCCAGCAGCGTGGTCACCGAGATGGGGCTCACCCGCCCCTCCCACCAGATTGGCGACAAGAGCCCCCACTCCCCGGCCCTGAGCCTCGAATCCCTGAACCTGCTGGACGGTGACTGGCTGGTGATCGGCACCCTCAGCACCAGCGGGGATGCGGTGGATGCCATGAAGCAAGCCGAGCAGACCCCGGCCTTCCAGCAGCTCGGCGCCATCAAGAGCAAGCGCTTCGGCGCCGTGGACGGGTCGCTCTGGACCTCCACCGGCGGTCCCCAGGCGGCCCTCAAGGTGATCGACGACGTCGAGCGCCTGCTGACCAAACCGGATGCCGCCCCCATCGCTCACTAATCCCCCCTCGGTTTACGGCCAACAAGAAGCCCGCATGATGCGGGCTTCTTTTTATCCATCGCTCTTACCATCCGGCAAGGCGACTACTCGGGCAATGGCAGCGCCTTTCTGTCCAGTTTGCCGCTGCCAGTCTTTGGCAGGGCATCCAGCAAGAGGATCCGTGCCAGCACCCTGTTATTGAGGCATCGAGCCTGCAAGCCCTTTGTCACCCCGGTAATGGCAGCGCCTTTCTGTCGAGCTTGCCGCTGCCAGTCTTGGGCAGGGCATCCAGCAGGATGAGCCGCGCCGGCACCATGTAGTGTGGCAGCGTCGCCTGCAGCCCCTTGCGCAGAGCGAGGCGATTGAGGGTCACCCCGCTTTTCGCCTCCACGTAGCCCACCAGCATGGCCTCGTCCCCCTCGCCCACCAGACGCACCGCCGCCTCCTGCACCCCGGCCTGGCGGCGCAGTCCCGCCTCCACTTCGCCGAGCTCGATGCGAAAGCCCCGCAGCTTGATCTGATCGTCGCGCCGTCCCAGATAGAGGAAGCGGTCCGCCCCAAGGAGGCGCACCCGATCGCCAGTGCGATAGAGGCGATGGGTGGCAAGGCGCAGGAAGGCGGCGCTGGTCAAGGCCGGCTTGCGCCAGTACCCCTCGCACAGGGCCGGGCTCTCGATGCAGAGCTCGCCGCACTCCCCCTCTGCCACCCGCTGCCCCGCCTCGTCCAGCACCCAGTGACGATAGCCGGGCAGGCTGTGGCTGATGGTGATCTGCCCGCCAACCGGCGGCCAGCGCACCTCGCTCACCAGGGACCAGACGGTGGCCTCGGTCGGCCCGTAGCAGTTCCACAGCCGCCGGGTGCGGGCACAGAGCTGCTCGGCCAGACCTGGGTCCAGCGCCTCGCCACCGCACAGGGCGGTGAGGGTATTGCGCCCCTGCCAGCCCGCCTTGAGCAGCATGCGCCAGCAGGCCGGGGTGGCCTGCAGCCAGTTGATGGAGGGGTCGGCCTCGAGCAGGGCCAGCATCCCCAGGGGATCCTTGTTGTGCTCACCGCCGGCCACCGTCAGCCGGCCACCGCCCCAGAGCGGCCCCAGCATCTCCAGCAGGGAGATGTCGAAGGCCGGGGTGGTGATGAAGAGCCAGTGGCAGCCAGGTGAAAGCCCGAGCCGCTCGCGGATCCCGTCGAGGAAGCAGAGCAGGGCCCGCCGGCTGATGACCACCCCCTTGGGCTCGCCGGTGGAGCCCGAGGTGAACATCATGTAGGCGGCCAGGGCATCATCCACCTGGGGCCAGGAGACGAGCCCTGCCGCTGCCGGGCCATCGAGGGTACGCAGCGGACAGCCGAAGGCGGGAGCCGGCCTGTCGCCGTCGCAGATCACCGCCGACAGGCGCGCCTGGCGGGCGATCCCCTGCAGCCGCTCCACCGGAAAGTCCGGCTCAAGGGGCACGAAGGTGAGGCCGAGCCGCAGGCAGGCCAGCAGGCTGGCCACCAGATCGGGGCTGCGGGAAAGATAGAGGCCGACCCGCTCCCCTACAGCCAGCCCCTGCAAGCGGGCGGCAATCTCGCCGACCCTGGCATTGAGCGCGCCGTAGCTGAGCCACTGCTCATCTGATCCACCCTCACTGATGCCCTCCCCGCCCATACGGGTGGCGGGGGCCAGCGGGCTGGCGGCCAGACAGGCCGCCAGCCGCGCCCCCAGGTTGGCCGCCCCCTCACGGGGGGCAGGCCGGGTTTGCACGAGCGGAGCCTTATGCTTGATGGTCACGGTCATAGCGCGGCCTCCGTTTGGCGCACCAGCCAGTGTCGGTAGAGCCGGCTGGGGGATGGATGGGCCTTGAGCATCTGCAGGGTGAGCGGCGCCCGCTCCTGGCCAAACGCCTCGTTGAGGGCCGCCAGCAGGGCGAGCTGCTGCACCGAATCCACCCCGAGTTCACACAGGGTCTGCTGCCAGATGCCGGGCACGCCGCACAGACGCTCCCACAGAGCCACCAGCACGCGGGCCTCGGCCGGCGGCTGAGCCAGGCTGGGCTCCGCCCTGGTGGCGGCCACCTGCGGCATCACCGGGGGCAGTGCCGTCGCCACCACACTGGCCGGTTGGCTCAGATCCGCCTGCGCCAGCCAGCCGAGCTCGACCAGCCAGTCAGCCAGCACCGCCTCTGCCCGTGCCTCGGGGATCTGCTCGCCATCGAACTCGAGGCGCAGCTGGAGCGTCTCACCCCGGCTGCTGACCACCAAGGAGAGCGGCAGCTCCACCTTCTCCACCACGGTGCCAAAGCGTGGCACCAGCTGGTGGGGTTCGGGGGCGACAGGGGCCGCCGGTATGGGGTAGTTCTCGAACACGAACAGACTCTGAAACAGACGCGCCCGGCCTTTGGTCAGTGCCGCCAGCGACTGGGTGCCGTGCTCGTTGAGTGCCATCAGATCGGCCTGCAACCGGGCGATATGCTCGGCCAGGGTCAGCTCGGTGCGCCACGCCAGGGCCAACGGCAGGCTGTTGATATAGAGCCCGACGCTCGCGGTGATCCCCTCGATGGGGTAATCCCGGCCCGGGGTCACGTTGCCCACCAGGGTGACGGCATCGCCAGAGCGGCGTGCCAGCAGACGGTGCCAGGCATATTGGGCCAACAGGCCTGCAGTCACGCCAAGGTCGCGGGCACGGCGCGCGAGCAAGGTCGCCACCTCGGCCGACAACGCCGTGGCGCACACCGCCGGTCGCTGCTGGGTATGGCGCCCGCTTGCGCGAGCGTCCAGCGTCACCCCGAACAGGCAGGCGAGATCGTTAGGCTTTGTTAGCAGCTCGCCACGCCCCTGCCAGTAAGCCTCGGCGCTGCGGGCTTGGCTGGCGATATGGCCGCCAAATTCGAGCCAGGCGGTATCCGGCTCGGCTTGTGGCAGCAGGCCGTTCATCAGCGCCTGATAGGCGCGATGCAGGGAGCCCAGCAACACGGGACCGCTCCAGCCATCCAGCACGCCGTGATGGGCGCTGAAGATCACCTTGTGGTGATCGGGGGCCAATTTGAAACAGGCAAGGCGCAGCAGGGGGGCCTGCTCCAGCGGGATCGGGCGGGCCAGATCCTGCTCGCGGTATGCCTGGACCCGTGTCTCTGCATTTCCCACCTCGGACAAGTCCTCATAGTGGAATGGCAACTCGGCGTGCTTGAGAATGCGCTGCAGCGCCACCCCGTCCGCCAGTACCAGTTCGCTGCGAAGGGCCGGCCAGCGGGCAATCTGCCCCTGCCAGGCCTGACGGTAGACCGCCACGTCCAGCGGCTGGTGATAGTCGATTTCGGTCTGCAGGTGATAGGCGTGATCCCGGGGCAGCAGCGCCCTGTGATGGAACATGCTCTGCTGAAGCGAGGTCATGGGCAGCAGGGTCTCCACCTCGCGCCTGGCCAGCACCCGATCGAGCCCAGCTTGCGAGAGGTCAAGCCCCGGGAAGTCGCTCGGGGTATGGCGCGGCGCCTTCAGGTTGCAGCAGTGCTCCACCAGCGCCGTCAGGTTGTCCGCCAGCCGCGCCATCAGAGCGTCGCTCCCTTGCTGGTTGAGGGCGCCCACCTGGCGCAGGGTGAGGCGGCCATCAAACACGCCCCCATGCAGACTGACCAGTTCCCGCGGCAGGTTGTCAGGGGACGTAGGTGCCCCCGGCGCCAGCGGCAGGGGCTGCCAGGGCTGAGCGGCCTCGCCCTGATGGCTGACCCCCAGGTAGTTGAAGACGATCAGGGCTTCGGGCAGTGCCCAACCACGGGGGTGGTGCAGTCGCAGGGCGTTGAAGCCCACCCCCTTGTCCGGCACGGCGCGCAGCTGTTCCTTGGTGGCGCACACCAGCGCATCCCACTCCTTGGCATCCGCCAGCGCCAGCGGGTAGGTGCTGGTAAACCAGCCGAGGGTACGGCTCACGTCCAGTTCAGCATCGATGGCCTCGCGGCCGTGTCCTTCCAGCATCACGCAGTGACGGCTGCCGTAACCCAGCTCGCTCAGGGTACGGGTCAGGGCCGCCAGCAGCAGGTCGGGCACCCGGGTAAAGTAGGCCTGGTTGGCGGCGTCGATAAGACGAGCCGTGGTCTCCTGACTCAGTTGCAGCAGGCTGGCGGCGGCACGGCCATCGGTGGCGCGCGCAGCGATCAGCAGGTGACCCTGGCTGCCTTCCCCCTGCGCCAGCCAGAAGCCAAGCTGATCCTCTTCCCGTTTGGCGTAGGCCGCGAGCCCCTCACCCCACTGGCGATAGCTGCTGCCCTTGGCGGGCAGCGGCTCACCCCTGCTCACCCGGGCCAGATCCTCGGCCAGGATGCGCCAGGAGACCGCATCGATGACCAGGTGGTGGAAGGCAAGGAAGAGCCCCTCCACCGTCTCGCCCTCCCGATCCCCCTCCAAGGAGAGATTGCGCAGGCGGGCCCAGGCCAGGGTGTGGCCGCTGGCAGGATCCAGATCTCCCTGCAGCTCGGTCAGGCGGGCTTGCAGCTCAGCCTCATCGAGATTGGCGGCATCCAGGGTCGGCAGCGGCGGCAATGGCAGTTCGGCCAGGTAGCGCTGGCCGGTCGGGGTCACCGCCAAGCGCAGGGCATCGTGGTGCTGGCGCAGGGCATTCAGCCAGCCGCGCAGGTCCTCATCGTCCACCCCGGCCGGCAGGCGCAGGATCACCCCCTGGTTCCAGTGACCGGATTTGGCAAAGCCCTGCTCGAAGAACCAGTGCTGGATGGGGTGGAGCGGGAACTCGCCGGTCAGGCTGCCCTGCTCGCTCCTGTGGCTGACCGCCTGCTGCTGGCCGAGCTGGCGGCAGAGGCGGCGCACCGTCTTGGCTTCGAACACGTCCTTCACGCTGCAGTGCAATCCCGCATCCCGCAACCGGGTGGTGAGCTGGATGCTGAGGATGGAGTCACCGCCCAACCGGAAGAAATCATCCTCCACCCCGAGGGGCTGCTTGAGCACCCCTTGCCAGATGGCGAGCACGGTCTGCTCCAGTTCGTTTTGTGGCTCGCCCTTGCTCTGCTGCCAGACGATGGCGGGCAGTCGGCGCAAGTCCAGCTTGCCGTTGGGGGTGAGTGGCATCTCGGGCAGCCAGCACAGGCGCGCCGGCACCATGTAT
The DNA here is from genome assembly GCF_014168615.1 of Aeromonas sp. WP2-W18-CRE-05. Taxonomy (NCBI): domain Bacteria; kingdom Pseudomonadati; phylum Pseudomonadota; class Gammaproteobacteria; order Aeromonadales; family Aeromonadaceae; genus Aeromonas; species Aeromonas sp. WP2-W18-CRE-05. The sequence goes on from NZ_AP021917.1 coordinate 3,008,574, forward strand.
TCGGGCAGGCACTCGCCGGCCCGCTGCAGCAGGGCATCGCCGTCGGGCTCCCTTGCCCCGGCCTGCAAACAGGCGTAAGCGAGCAGGCGCCCCTCCTGCACCACCACCTTGATCTGGCGAATAGCCGGGCACAATTCGGCAAGCCGGGTCTCTATCTCCCCCGGCTCGATGCGATAGCCGCGCAGCTTGATCTGCTCGTCTATCCGACCCAGATACTGGATGTTGCCATCGCGGCGCAGCAGGGCCCGATCGCCGGTGCGATAGAGGCGATGGGTTCGTGCCGCCAGCGCCAGCTCGATAAAGGCCTCCTGAGTGCGCTCCGGCAGATTGAGGTAGCCGCGGGCCAGCCCCAGCCCCGCCAGGCAGAGCTCGCCGGGCACCCCCACCGGGCAGAGGTTGCCCGCCTCGTCCAGGATCAGCGCCTTCAGGTGGTTGACGGGACGACCTATGGTGATGGGCGCCCCCGGGGTGAGCCGCGCGCAGAGCGCGGTGACGGTGCACTCGGTCGGGCCGTACATGTTGAACAGCGCCACCCGCTCCCCCCAACGCTCCACCAGGCTGCTCGGGCACGCCTCACCGCCAAAACCGATGGCCTTGAGGGAGCCGAGATCCGCCGGTGGCAGCAGGTTCGCCAGCAAGGCGGTCGGCAAAATCATGTGGCTGGCGCCCCGAGCGATCGCGGCACCGATCGCCCCCTCGCCCGGCTCGCCGAAGTGCAGGGCCGCGCCGCAGTAGAGCGGCAGCAAGCTGGTCATGTTGCCTGCATCGAACGAGAGGGACATGCAGTTGAACATGGCGCCACCCTTCCCAAGGGCGATGCGCTCGCCGTGATCCGCCATCAGGTTGACCAGGCTGCCCTGCTCCACCATGACCCCCTTGGGCAGGCCGGTGCTGCCGGAGGTGTAGATGATCTGCGCCAGCATGGCGGCGTCCCGGAGCAGTGCGGGCGTGCTGGCTGGCATCTTGTCCAGCGCAAGCCCGTGCAGATCGTGATACGCGGCCGTCGTGCCCGCCAGGGCCTCGCCAAGGCGCGGGTCCGGCACGCCGCCCAGCACCAGGCTGATGGATGCATCGCCCAGGATATGGGCCAGCCGCTCGGCGGGATAGGCAGGATCCAGCGGTACGTAGGCCGCCCCCGCCTTCCAGCAGGCGAGCAGGGCAACCACGAAGGCGACATCCCGTCTGGCCTGGATGCCGATGGCGGCGCCCGGGGTAACGCCCTGAGCCAGCAGCCAGTGAGCCAACCGATTGGCACGCACCTCCAGCTCGCCATAGGTCAACGATTGCGCGCCGTCGCTCACCGCCAGCGCGTCCGGCAACTGAATCGCGCGCCGCTCGATATGACAGAGCAGGGTGTCGCGGCTCGGGTAGTCAGGCGGCAAGTCGGCAAGCTCGGCGGCCAGGGCGGCCTGGTCGGTGCCCGCCTCCAGCGGCAGTTGCCAGATGTCGGTCTCGGGGGCCGCCACCACGGCGCGCATCAGGTGCAGCAGGCGATCGGCATAAGCCTGGATGGTCTCTCGCTCGAACAGGGCGGTGGCAAACAGCCAGTCCACCCTGACCGAATCCATCAGCTCGGTCACCTTGACCGAGATGTCGGTCTTGGCCGGCAACACAGGCGAGGTCTCCTCCACCAGCTGGCAGCCGGGGATGAGATCGTTGAAGTCCACCTTGGCCTGATAGACCAGCATGATCTGGAAGATGGGGTTGATGGCGGTGGTGCGATCCGCGCCGATGGCCTCGGCCAGCGCCTCGAAGCGGTAGAGCTGGTGATCGAAGGCCGCCAGATCCTCCTCCCGGCACTGCTGCAGATAGTCGACAAAGCTGGGCTTGCCGCTGAGTTGAGTGCGCAGCACAAGCGTATTGACGAAAAAGCCCACCAGCGACTCGATCTCGTGGCGCTCGCGATAGGCGAGCGGGGTGCCGATCACCACTTCCTTCTCGCCGCTCTGGCGCACCATCAGCAGGGCAAACAGGGCGTGCAGACCGATGAAGTTGGAGGTGCTGTGGCGCTGGCAGAGGCGCTTGAAGCTCTCCCACAGATCGCTCTCGATGGTGGAGAAGACCAGCTCGCCGCCGCTGTCCTGATGGGCCGGGCGCGGCTTGTCGAGCGGCAGACCGTGCACCTCGGGGCTGCCACCGAGCCGGTCGACCCAGAACGGCTTGAACTCGGCGTGATAATCGAGAAAACGCGGTGAGTTGAACCAGCGGGCATAGTCGATGTAGGTGAGCGGCAGCTCGCTCACCTGCAAGGGCTCGCGGTTCTGATGGGCAAGAAAGGCGCGCTTGAGATCCGCAAACATGTTCTTGACCGACCAGCCGTCGGAGATGATGTGGTGCTGGGTGATCAGCAGCACGTGCTCGCGGCTGCCCAGCCGAATAAGATGCACTCGGCTCAGATCCCCCTGGGTCAGGGAGAAGGGACGTCCAATCTCCTCGCGCACCCGGCGAGCCACATAGGCCTCGCGCTCAGCAATGGGCTCTGCGCTGACATCCTCTATCTGCAGCTTGAAGGGCGTGTGGGGCAGGATCTCCTGGGCCCCCCTGCCCGCCTCGTCCTTGATGAAGCGGGTGCGCATGCTCGGGTGGCGGGCAAACAGGTGGTCGAAGGCAAACTCCAGTGCCGCCGTGTCCAGCTCTCCCTTGACGCGAAAATAGACCGGCATGTTGTAGAGGTGGGAGGCCTCCTCGTATTGCTCGATAAACCAGAGTCCGCTCTGGGACGACGAGAGCGGCCCCTGCAAGGCCCCCTCTGAGGCGATAGGGGCCTCAAAGGCGGCACGGGCCGCCAGGCAGCGCACCAGCTCATCCTTGTGGGCCTTGATGGTGGCGCCGATGGACGGCGTCACCGCCTCCTTGCTCGACTGGGAGATAAGCTGGCCTTTCTCGTTCAAAGCCAGCTTCACTCCCTGCCGTTCCAGCTGTTTCAACAGCAAAATCATATTGTTCATCTGTATCTCAAGCCTCAGGCACTCAGGGTGGCGCCGCCGTCGACGACCAGATCCTGCAGCGTGATGTGGCTGGCCAGATCCGAGGCCAGGAAGAGGACGGTATGGGCGATCTCCGCCGGGGTGGCGACCTTGCGCAGGGGGATACCGAGCTTGAACTGCTCCGGCAACCCGGCAATGGTGCGGGCCATGGCCTCCTCGCTTGGCAGCATGCCGCGCAGCATGGGGGTATCCGTCGAGCCCGGCGACACCAGGTTGGCGCGCACGCCGAAGGGGGCCAGCTCCAGCCCCACTGTCTGGGTCAGGCTGGTGACCGCCGCCTTGGAGGCGCAATAGGCCGCCATCTGCATGCGCGGCACATGGGCCGCGTTGGAGCCTATGGTGACGATGGCGCCGCGCCGCTGCCCCTTGAAGTGGGGCACCAGGGCCCGCAGCAGATAGAAGACGCCGCTGGCGTTGACCGTCATGCAGTCGTGCCAGTCATCATCGCTTAAGGTCTCGGTGGGGCCGAGGCGCAGCACTCCGGCCCCGTTCACCAGCACATCGAGCCCGCCGTCCGCCAGCAGCGCTGCGCAGCAGGCGTTGACCGCCTTCGAGTCGCCGATATCGAGCCGCCGGGTGGCATAGGGGTAGTCGGCTTCGGGAAACGCCAGATCCAGCCCCACCACGGATGCACCGGCCGCCACGAACTGCGTCGCCACCTCGCGGCCGATACCGCGCCCGGCCCCGGTCACCCAGACCCGCTTGCCAGTGAAATCAAAGGCCATTGCTTGTTGCTCCTTATCCATCACCACACCATCTCCACGCTCTCTTCGTCCTCGGCAAGCAGGCCGTCGAGGAAGCGGCAGAAATCATCCAGGCGCGGGTGATCGAACACGTCGGAGACCTTGACCTGCACCCCGAACTCGGCGCCGAGCCGGTTGACTATCTGGATGGTCTGCAGGGACTGGCCCCCCAGTTCGAAGAAGTTGTCCGTGGGCGCCATGGTGGCGAGCCCCAGGATCTGCTGCCAGATAGCGCCGACCCGGTTCTCGGTCTCGCTGCCCAGGGTCAGGGCTTCGCCGCCCGCCTGGTAGGCGGCCAGCAGGGCCTTGCGATCCAGCTTGTTGGAGCCGGTGCGGGGCAGCTGGTCATAGTGGCGATAGTCGGTGGGGATCATGGCGGCAGGCAGCACCCTGGCCAGCTGCGCCTTGATGACCCTGCTGTCGCGCTCCGGCCCCGCCACGAAGGCCACCAGCCGGCGCACGCTGCCGATGCTCACCCCCTGCACGCAGGCCTCGTCCACCCCCGGCAGGGCCAGCAGCTGGGCCTCCACTTCGCCGGGCTGGATGCGATAGCCACTTATCTTGAACTCGTTGTCGCGCCGACCCAGATAGACCAGCCGGCCATCCACCAGGCGCACCCGATCGCCGGTGCGATAGACGGGCATCAGCTCCGCGCCAACCCGCAGGGTGCCAAAGCTCCCTTGCACGCCCCTTACATAGCCATTGGCCAGCTGCGGGCCGAGCAGCACCAGCTCCCCCTCGTTGGCGGGTTGCTCCCCCGCCCCCAGAATGAGCGCCTGCATGCCGGGCAGCGGCAGGCCGATGGGTAGCTGGGCCTGGCTCGGATCTTCCTGCTGCAGCTCCTGAGTGGTCACCACCACTGTGGTCTCGGTGGGGCCGTAGGTGTTGAACAGGCGCACATCGGAGCGGCCCTGACGCTGCCACTGGGCCAGCTGCTCGGGATAGACCGCCTCGCCGCCGATGATGACAGTGGTAAGCTCGGCAGGAATGTGGGCCTGACCCGCCGTCAGCGCCACCACCCACTCGTTCCAGAACGCGGTGGGCAGGTCGAGGTGGGTGATCCCCATCTGCTCCACCCCGGCCGCAAAGGCGGGCATGGATTCGAGCAGGGCGTCGGTGCGCAGTACCAGGGTGGCGCCGGCGCTCAAGGTAGCGAACACCTCCTCGATGCTGGCGTCGAAGTTGAAGGGGGCGAATTGCAGCATCCGCGCCTCTTCATCCAGGTGATAACGGCAGCGGGCGGCGGCGGCGAAGTGATCCAGCGCGCCGTGGCTCACCGCCACCCCTTTGGGCAGACCGGTCGAGCCCGAGGTGAACATCAGGTAGGCGACGGCGCGGCCGGCGGCCGGCTGGTTGAGCCGATCACCGCTCACCAGATCCCCCGCCAGCAGGGTGCGCCCCTCAAACAGGCTGGCCAGCTTGTGGCGGTACTCGGCCTGGGTGATCAGGGTCTTGACCTCCCCCAGTCGCAGGATATGGCCCTGGCGCTCCAGCGGCTGCTCGGGATCGAGCGGCACATAGACGGCGCCCGCCAGCAGCACAGCCAGCTGGGCGAAGATGGCCTGGGGGGTGCGGGCCAGCATGACCCCCACCTTGTCGCCGGGGGCGACGCCTGCGGCCTGCAGGGCAGCCGCCATCTGTTCGGATCTGGCCAGCAGCGCCTCGTAGCTGAAGCGGGCCTCTCCCTGCGCCGTGCTCTGAATCAAGGCAATCTTGTCCGGTGTCTGGGCGGCGAAGTGGCAGATCGCCTCCAGCACAGGCCGTGCCTTGATCACTTCATGGGAGGGGCCGGCGATCAGGGCCCTGGCTCGCTGCTCGGCCAGCCAGTCGGCCTTGAGCGTTCCCAGGGTCTGAGCAGGCTCGGCCAGCCAGCGGCCCAGCAGGGCAAACAGGGTATCGGCGATGACCGCCAGCTCTCCCTGCTGGTAGCAGCCGGGGTTGGCGTCCAGATCCAGTCTGGGCTGGCCATCGACGCCGACCTGCACTTCGATGGTGAGATCCTCCACCGGGCCGGCGCTGATGTTGAGAATATGGGCAGATAGCGGCCCGAAGCGGCGAGCGTGATCGAACGGCATGATGTTGACCAGCGGGCCGAACAGGCGTTTGTCGCCCCCCACCAGGCCAAGGTCGCGGCGCAACAGCTCGTAGCGGTAGTGCTGGTGTTTGCGCACCCCGCGCTTGGCCTTGGCCACGGCGCCGGCGGCCCCCGCCAGACTCAACCCCTCTTCGAGTTCCAGAGCAAGGGGGGTGATGTTCATCTGCATGCAGGGCACGGTCAGCGACGCCGAACCGATGCGGTTCATCATCATCAGGCCGAGCAGGGTCTTATCCTGGCCGCTCGACAGCGACAGCTGGGCAGAGATACCGGCCAGCAGCAGATCGGGCCAACCCAGCTTGTGCTCGTCGGCAAAGCCGGTCAGGGATTGCCAGAGCGCCGCCGGCAGTGGGCGGCTCTCGCGGATAAATTCGGCCGCGATGGGTGCGCGGGTCTCGCCAAAGGACTTCACCTCGGGCCAGCCTTGCAGCTGCTCCTGCCAGAAGGCGCGGGCGGCGTCGTTCTTGCCGCTCTGCTCGCGGCTCGCCTCTTCTGCCAGCACTTCAGCCAACGAGCCGAAGGGGGATGGGGAGTTCATCTCACCGGCCAGCCCCTCTGCATACAGTTCGGCGATGCGCTGGAACAGCAAGGTGGTGCCAAAGCCGTCGAGGGCGATGTGGTGCACGCAGCTGTAGAGATAATCGCGGCCGGGGCCGCGCAGCAGGGCGAAACGGCAGGGTGCCTCTTGGGTCAGCTCGAACGGGCGGCGCAGATCGGCCCAGGCCCAGGCGCGGGCCAGCGTCTCGTCATCGTGCTCGAGGGAGATTTCTTCATAGGCCAGGGGCAGCTCATGCGAGACGAAGCAGACCGCCTCCTTATCGTCTTCGAAGTGGCCCTTGAGCGCCTCGCACTCCCCTACCGCCTTGGCAAGGGCCGCGGCCAGCACGGCCGCCTCGACCTTGCCGTCGAAGGCGATGCACTCGGCGGTGTTGAACATCGCCTTGTCGTCGTTGAGCAGATGTCCGGACCAGAGCCCCTGCTGAGGTATGGTCAAGGGGAAGCGGTTCATGGGGTCACCTCCAGCGCCTGGGCTGCCAGCCTGGCCTCGATCAGGCGCCACCAGCCGTTGAGGGTCGGCAACTTGGCGAGATCCACGAAGCCGAGCTCGACCCCGGCGGCGCGCCACTCGGTGAGCAGGGCCATGATCCGCACCGAATCCAGACCGTAGTCGATGAGGTTCTCATCGGGGTCAAACTCATCTTCGTCCTCGTCGATATGACTCAGCAGCCGCGCCTTGAGCCCCTCATACGTCAGCAACGGATTGCTCTGGACGGCAGAAGCGGCAACCGGCGCAAGGGCCAGCACCTCCTCGCAGCGGATCACCTTGCCGCAGCGGGTCGCCACGTAGTCGAGCGCCATCTGGTGGTCGGCCAGGGAGAAGTCCGCCACCCCGTCCGCCAGGAAGAAGGGCTGGATGTCGCGCATGAAGGCGTCGCAGGCGGTCATCATGCAACCGATATGGCCGTAGATGCCGCCGATGATCAGCTGATCCCGCCCCAGCGCTTTGAGCATCTGCTCGAGCTCGGAGCGCTGGAAGGCGCTGTAGCGCCACTTGACCAGCACGGTGTCGTCCCGCTCCGGGCGCAGGGCTGCCACCACCTGCTGCTGCTCGGGCCGTTTGTTGAGCCCCGGGCCCCACATGTCGTTGAGCAGGGCGCGATCCTCAGGGGATTGATCCTTGGGCTGGGCGGTGTAGAAGACCGGGATGCCGAGGGCCTTGCACTGCTTGCGCACGGCGGCCAGGCGCTCGGTGAGCGCCGCGATCAGCGGGCTGTTTTCGCCATAGAAGGCGGTGAAGTACTCCTGCATGTCGTGGATCAGCAGGGCGGCACGTTTGGGATCCAGAGACCAGTTGACCTTGTTGGCCTTCCACTGGCTGGGCATGGCGTAATTGTTCAGGGTTGGGATAGCCATAACGTCATGATTCCTTACTAGTTTTTATGCTGTAGAGGCTGGTTGGCGGCGATGGCGTGCGCAATGCGTGCCCGCAGCCCCTGCTTGTCAATCTTGCCCACCGCCGTCATGGGCAGGGCGTCCAGGGTTTCGAAGCGGTCGGGCAGCTTGAAGTCCGCCACCCCGCGCTCGCGCAGAAACTTGCGCAAGGCCAGCGGCTTCAAGGCGGGATCCGTGCTGACGATGAAGGCGCAGCTCTTCTCCCCCATGGCGCTGTCGGGCATGGAGACCAGGGCCGCATGGGTAATGGCCGGATGGTGCAGCAGCTGGTTTTCCACCTCTTCCGCCGCGATCTTCTCGCCGCCCCGGTTGATCTGATCCTTCTGTCGCCCCACCACGGTGAGGTAACCATCGGCATCCTGTACCACCAGATCGCCGGAACAGTAGAAACCCTCGACATCGAACACCCGGGCGTTGTGGGCCGGGCTCTGGTAGTAACCGCGGAAGGTATAGGGGCCACGGGTGTGCAGGGCGCCAGGCTCGCCGGGGGCAACCGGATTGCCCGCCTCATCGAGGATGCGCACCTCGTCGTCCGGGCTCATGGGGCGGCCCTGGGTATGGATCACCTTCTCGTCGGGGTCGTCCAGCCGGGTGTAGTTGACCAGCCCTTCCGCCATGCCGAACACCTGCTGCAGCCGGCAACCGAGCAGCGGCCCAATCTTGCTGGCCACCGCCTCCCCCAGCTTGGCGCCGCCCACTTGCAGCAAGTCGAGGCTCTCGAGCTGGGTGCGCGCTGTGGGATCCGCTTCCGCGGCCTGCAGCCAGAGGGAGACCGCCGGCGGCACCAGCGAGGTGAGATTGACCCGGTGGCGGGCAATCAGCGGGAAACAGCTGATGGGGCTGGGATCGGGCGCCAGCACCACGGTACCGCCCGCCTCGAACACCCCCAGGGCGCCCGGGGAGCTCAGGGGGAAGTTGTGGGGCGCCGGCAGGGCGCACAGATAGCGGGTATGGGAGCCGAGGCCACAGATCTCATTGCTGCGGCGCACGCTGTAGTAATAGTCGTCATGGGTGCGCGGGATAAGCTTGGGAGTGCCGGTGCTGCCGCCGGAGAGCTGGAAGAAGGCCACCTCGTCTGCCGGAGTCGGGGCAAAGGAGACGGATGGGGTGACCCCCTCATCCCCCTCATCCCCCTCGCCAAGCCAGCGGGTCAGCCCCAGCCCCCCCGCGTCACCATCCAGCAGCACCAGCTCGGTGCCGATGCTTGTCAGCAGCTCGCTCTCGCGTCCCTTGCTCGCAAACAGCGGATGAGCCAGCGAGCCGATAAAGAGGCGCGGTGTGATCTGCTCGGCATAAGAGAGGAGCTCCAGTCGGTTGTGGCTAAAGAGCGCGTTGACCGGCGCAATGCCAGCCTTGAGCAGGGCAAAGAACACCAGATAGAACTCGGCCACATTGGGGAGCTGCACCAGCGCGGTATCCCCCACCCCCAGGCCGTGGCGGGCCAGATTTGCGGCCAGCCGGCTCGAGGCGGCGTCCAGCTCGCCATAACTGAAGCGACGCCCGCCGCAGAGAATGGCCTCGGCGTCGGGGGCCAGCTCGCACTGACGCGCCAGCATGGCGGTCAGCGGCTCGCCGCGCCAATAGCCCTTGGCGCGGTACTGCTGGGCCAATTCGTCGGGCCAGCGGGTATAGGGCAGGAAGCGGTTGGTATCGCTCATTGCGCCACCTCCAAATCCAGGCCCAGAGCTTTGAGCATGGTGCCCAGCTTGGTGCCGGTCTCGGCCCACTCCATGGCGGGATCCGAGCCCGCGACGATGCCGGCGCCGGCAAACAGCTCCACTTGATGGCCATCGAGCACGCCACAACGGATCACCACGGCCCACTCGCCGTTGCCCTGGCTGTCGCACCAGCCGACGATGCCGCTGAACAGGGCGCGCCGGAAGGGCTCCTGCTCGCGAATAAACTGGCGGGCGAGTTCGGTGGGATAGCCGCACAGGGCCGGGGTGGGATGAAGCTGGCAGGCCAAGGAGAGCACCGATGCCTCGCCGCCATTGAGCCGCCCGGCGATGGGGGTGCCCAGATGCCAGAGGGTATCCGTGCTCATCAGCGAGGGATGAGCGGGGATCGCCAGCTCGCGGCAGTGGGGGGTCAGCACCCGGCGGATCTCGTCGATCACCAACTTGTGTTCATGCTGATCCTTGCGAGAGGCCAGCAGATCCCGAGCCACCATCTCGTCTTGCGCCGGCTCGCTCGCCCGTCTGGCGGAGCCCGCCAGCGGGTGGGTGAACACCTCTCCCCCGCTGACCCGCAGCAGCAGCTCCGGACTGGCGCCCAGCAGGCGGCGGTCCTGGCCGAGCGGTAGAGAGAAGTGGAAGGCGTGGGGATTCTGGGCCATCAAACGGGCCATCACCTGCTTAGGGTCGGCAGGCTGGTGCAGGGTAAGGGTGAGTTTGCGCGACAACACCACCTTGGCGAGACGACCTTGTGCAAACGCATCCAGCGCCGCACTGACCGAGGCCTGGAATTCGCTGGCCGGCGGGGTGCTCTGCACCGAGATGACCCGGTTGGCCTCGACGGCCTGCTCTGCCATCGCCGCTGTCGCCGGCGCCTGTGCTGCCGGGATGGGGCGATCGCCCCGCTCATAGTGGCCGGGCACATAGAGGCAGGAAGCCTCTGCCGGGTCGAACGCAAAAGCACCGATCAGCAGAGGGTTGGTCTGGCCGGCAGCCCTGGCGGCATCGAGGGCCAGGGTTATCTGCTGTGCCAGCAGGGGCCACTCGCAGGCGGGGGTGGTGATGGGTTGCCCCAGGTCAGTGGCACTGATCGTGCCCTGACACGAGGTAAACAAGAAATCAGGCGACATCTTCGCCTCGGCAGGTGTGCCATTGTCCATTACTCGAGTCTTCACGTAACACCCTCAAAAAAGATTCAAAATGATAATGATTATCAGTTTGACTTTGTGCGGCGGTAAAATACTCGCTTTGAAATCGCGGGGTCAATGGGATTTTGCATCGTTAAAACAGGAGCTTGTCTGTGGGTATGTCGGGGATGACGCCAGGGCGGGCCTGCTGGCGGTGAAGGGAAATAGCTACTCGAATGAAAACGGATTGCCATCCCCATATGGGGGATGCGACAGAAACCGGTCAGGGCGGCCCCACTGGCGGCCAACCCGCTTTGCCTCTAAGATGGCGCCACCTCTTGTGACAGCCCCGAAAATGGAACCCTCCCATGTTGAAACACCTGCTTCTGCTTCCCTTCGCCCTGCTGCTGGCGGCCTGCTCGCTGACCCAGTACAGCGTCAGCGAAGGGGAGATCAACCAGTACCTCAAGGAGCGAGTCGCCTTCGAGAAACAGCTGGGGATCCCCGGCATCATGTCGAGCAAGATCCGACTCGATGACATGCAAAGCCGCATCGGCCGCAGCCAGGCCGACAAGGTCGAGCTGGATGCCGCCGGCGAGCTGCAGGTGGCGAGCCCCCTTGGCAGCCAGCAGATGAAGATCCGCCTCTCCCTGCGGGCACGCCCGGACTATGTGGCGGAGCAAGGCGCCATCTATCTGCGCGATCTCGAGCTGCTCTCCGTCAAGACCGAGCCGGCGGACGTGGGCACCGCCCTCTCCCCGCTCTTGCCCACCTTCAACCAGTCCCTCTCCCTGTTCCTCTCCCAGACCCCCGTCTACCGGCTCGATGGCAGCCGCCAGAACGAGGCGCGGATCAAGGAGAAGGTCGAAGCCCTCAAGGTGGAGCCGGGCCGACTGGTCATCCCCTTCAAACTGATGTGACACCTGCCGCCGCGCTTCTCCTCTTCACCCCACCGGGGCGCGGTTTTTTTCTTCTCAAGCCCCGCCCTTTGCCCCATAATGCACACCATTCTCATTTAGATTCATGAGAAGCGTCATAATAAAATCAACAATATGGTGAGAAGGACATGAGAAAAACCGTACTGGTGCAGGCGATCGCCTGCGCACTCCTCAGCAGCGCCGCACAGGCTGCCGTCAAGGTGGAGGACAAGACGTTCAACACCGCCGCCAACATGCTGGCCTACACCGAATTCGAGCTCTCCGGCGAGCCGCTGGCCGAGGCCCTCGGTCTGGATCTGGATGTGCTGGACGCCAACCGCGCCGACGAGCCGACCCCGTTCGACTTCGCCGCCGGCATCGAATCCTATGAATACTCCGAAGAGGCAATGTACGCCCTCAACTACCAGTCCGGCATGGGCCCCCATCTGGTCAACGGGCCGCAAAACCAGGCCCGTGGCGGCACCCTGGCCGACCTGGGCAAACGGGTACTGGCCATGGCCGAGGCCGTCGGCTTCCCCGCCGATGAAATTCCCCAGGGCATGTATCCCCTCTCCCTGCCCTACGCCTCCGCCAACCCGGAGTTCGCCCAGGCCGTGAACGCCACCCCGGTCAACGGTGACCAGATCACCATCAAGACCGCCAAGGGCAACGAGAAGAGCGTCAAGACCCAGGTCCCCGCCTACTTCCGCGACTACGCCACCCTGCGCTGGAGCGGCAGTGACAACCTGCTGGTCCCGGCCGCCGTGGGCGGCATCCTGCTCAAGGAAGTGATGTGGTCCCAGGATTTCCTGGGGGGCATGCACGTGGCCGAGACCGATGAAGAGGTGGAAGCCGCGTCCGCCACCATGGATCAGGACGGCAAGCACAAGCTGGGGGTTTCTGCCGCCGACGGCTTCAACGGCATGATGCTGACCGAGCAGTCCATCGACAAGCTCGCCATCCTGCAGGGTCAGCTCGGCTTTGACGGCAAGACCCTGGGCGCCAAAATCACCCCGCAGTACGATCCGGCCAAGGGGGTTGTCTACTTCCCTCATCAGGTGAAGGTGACCGAGACCAGCAAGAACGACGCCGGTGCCATCGGCAAGCTGGAGGTCGTGGACGGCTCCGCCCAGTTGCGCGACGCCTGGATGCTGCTGTGGCCCCTCTCCGAGTTCTACGCCTTCAGCGATCAGCGCACGGCCAACACCAATCAGAACCCGGCCTTCCACGCCGTGTTTGACGGTGCTCCGTTCGCCGCCGCTCCGGCTGCCAACCAGACCAACGATCTGGGCAAGGCGGTGGCGGGCAGCGATGCCTTCTCCCTGGCCCTGAACCTCTCCAACCTCACCTTCAAAAACCTGCAGGCCCTGCACTTCGAGCCCAAGGCCGGCACCCTGGTCGACAGCTGGCAAGCTGGCAAACAGGCCGGGCACGTCACTACCTTCGACGCCGCCTACGCCCTGGTCGCCCTGCAGATCTTCCAGCGCGCCCAGGATGCGCTGCCGGTGGGTTACGCCGCCGGTGACAATGGCGAGCTGAACCTCAAGACCCCACAGGGTGAGCAGGCGATCGCACTGGTCCGCAAGCAGGCCGATTTCATCCTCGCCAACCTCAAGGGCAAGAATGGCCTGGTCCATGACGGTCTGACCCTGGGCGGCAAGCTTGACGCCGGTCAGTCCATCGACGCGCAGTTCGCCGCCATCCGCGGCTTGACCGCCGCCTTCCTGGCCACCTCGGATGCCAAGTACCGCACCGCGGCGCGCGAGCTCTTCATCGCCGCCGACAAGGCCTACTTCAATGCCAAGGCCGGAACCTGGCTCGCCGGCAAGCAGGGTGAATACACCCCCTGGACCCAGGCCGCCATCTCCGGCGCCCTGCGCTCTGCCATGCTGAACCTGCGCAACGAAGGGGCCGAGAAGGCACCCGAGCTGGAGCTGGCCCAGCTGACCCAGCGCTACGTGAGCTGGTTCCGCGGCACCGTCAACGGCGGCATGCAGATGGCCGAGTGGATCGGCGACTCCGGCGAGAACGTCATCGAGGGTGCCGGCAGCGACACCGACGAAGATGGCGTCCCGCAAGTGACCGCCGCCGGTGGCAAGCATGGCACCGCCATGGTGATGGCCGGCAAGGCCCTGGTCAGCGAGAAATAAATCGACCACCAATAGAAAGGGAGCCCAGGGCTCCCTTTTTTTGTCTGTGTCGACAAGGTTAGCCGAGCTTGGCCAGCATCGGCTTGGTCACCAGCACGATGCCCTGCTCGGAGCGGTAGAAGCGGCGTGCATCCTCGTCCGCGTTCTCCCCCACCACCAGGCCGTCTGGCAGCTTGCACCCCTTGTCCACCACCACCCGGCGCAAGCGGCAACCAGCCCCGATCTCGACCCCGGGGAAGATCACCGCCTGATCCAGGGTACAGAAGGAGTGCACCCGCACGTTGGTGAACAGCACCGAGTTGAGCACGAAGGAGCCGCTCACGATGGAGCCCCCCGCGAACATGGAGTTGATGGTCATACCGTGCTGGCCGTTTCTGTCCTGCACGAACTTGGCCGGGGGCGACATGTTCTGGCTGGTCCAGATGGGCCAGTTCTCGTCATAGATGTCGAGCTCGGGCACCACGGAGGCCAGGTCCATGTTCGCCTCCCAGAACGAATCCAGGGTCCCCACGTCGCGCCAGTAGGGTTTTTGCCCCTCCTTGGCCCCGACACAGGACATGTTGAACGGGTGGGCAAAGGCCTTGCCCTCCCCCACGATGCGCGGGATCACGTCCATGCCGAAGTCGTGCTTGGACTCCTGGTTGTGGATGTCCTCTTCCAGCAACTGGTAGAGGTACTCCGCCTCGAAGATGTAGATGCCCATGGAGGCCAGCGAGCGATCCTCACAGCCCGGCATGGCGGGCGGATTGGCCGGTTTCTCCACGAAGGCGCGGATCTTGCGTTGCTCGTCGATGTCCATCACGCCGAAGGCCGATGCCTCGCAGCGCGGTACCTCGATACAGGCCACCGTCACCTTGGCACCGAGGCGCACGTGATCCAGCAGCATGGCGGCGTAGTCCATCTTGTAGATGTGATCCCCTGCCAGCACCACGATGTACTTGGGACCGTAGTCACGGATGATGTCGACGTTCTGGTAGATGGCGTCTGCGGTGCCGCGATACCAGTGCACCTCGTCCACCCGCTGCTGGGCGGGCAGCAAGTCGATGAACTCGTTCATCTGGTAGCGCAGGAAAGACCAGCCCGATTGCAGGTGGCGCAACAGGCTGTGGGACTTGTACTGGGTCACCACACCCACCCGGCGGATGCCGGAGTTGATGCAGTTGGAGAGCACGAAGTCGATGATACGGAATTTGCCGCCAAAGTGGACGGCGGGCTTGGCGCGGTTATCGGTCAACTGCTTCAGGCGGCTGCCCCGTCCCCCTGCGAGCACCAAGGCCATACTCTGATTCAATAGTTGCCGTGCTTTGGCGGTGTCTACGGGTTCTAGCAACATATCTACCTCTGCTCTGTTGGGGCTGTTTTCAACCCATCTTCGCTTTTTTTTACAGACCATGAAAGTGTTTTCACTCACATTTAGTTGCATTCCGCCGGCGCTTTATCGTGGAGTTGCGTGAGTACTCATGTTTTGCGCCAGCGACTTGGTTAGAATTTCTACATCATGAACATCATCAAGGATGAAACGATGTTGAATAAACATGAGGGAAACCTGCTGCTGGTCAGCGCACTGGTCTGCATTCCCATGCTGCTGTTGCAGGGAGTGCTGCTCGCCCCCCCCGCCTCACCGCTCACCCTGCTGCTGGTCCTGATGACCACCCTGACGGGATTCGCCCTGCTGCTCTTTCTCACCCACAGCGTGCGCCGTGGGGAAAAGGCAAGGCAGGAGCAACGCTGGCTGCTGGCGCTGCAGCAGCGGGATCCCGCCATGCTCGACAGCGTACAGGCACAAACGGCTCTGCGCCAGCTCCTTGCGTCCTTCAATGAGGCCGAGATCGATGCCCACCGCCAGATCACCGAATTGCACAATCAGGCGACCCGGGACGAGATGACGGGCCTTGGCAACCGCCACGCCTTCCGGCGCGATCTGACCGAGCTGCTGCAACAGGAAAATACCCAGACCGCCATCCTGGTGCTCATCCGCGCCACCGAGCTCGGGACCCTCAACGCCCAGCGCGGCTTCCAGTCCGGGGATGCCTACATCCGGGACATCGCCGCCCTCATCAGCCACACCGTCAGCCGCTTCCCGGGCCACCGGGTCTATCGCATCTCGGGGGCCGATTTTGCCGTCCTGCTGCCCCCCCTGGCCCAGATCCCGCCCCATCTGCTGGGACGGGATCTGAAGCTCGCCTTCGATCGCTATCAGCACGATCACGAGCTCGAGAGTGCCGCCTACTCGGGCATGACCCGCTTAAGCAGCGAGCAGAAGATAGAGGCCATTCTGGCCCGGGCGGATCTCGCGCTGGCCCGTGCCCAGACAGAGGTGGTCAATGGCTGGGCCATCCAGCAGAACGACGAGGTGGTCGAGGTGCAGGGTCAGCGTCACTGGACCCAGGTGCTGACCGATCTGCTGGAGCAGGAGAGCATCAGCTTCACCTGCCAGCCCATCCAGCCCCTGCATCGCGGCATGCTCGCCTACCACGAGATCTATCCCCGTTTCAGCAGCAGCGACGGCACCGTGCTGCCAAGCGATACCCTGCTCGCCATGGCGCAGCGGCTGGACATGGTACTGCGCCTGACCCAGATGGTGATCCGCCATGTCATCCGCCAATACCGCGCCTTCGGAGGCCACAACAGCCGATGGGGTCTCAATCTGCCGGGCTCCCTGCTGCAAAACAGCGCCTTTCTCATCTGGCTGGATCACCAGTTGCAAAAAGACCCCGACATCGGGGCCAATCTGGTGTTCGAGCTCGACGAGGAGCACCTGGAGCGCAACCTGACCGGGTCCAGGCGGCTGTTCGAGCTGCTCAGGCGCCACGGCAGCCGCTCGGCCATCTGCAACTTCGGCAAGGGGATCGGCTCCTTCAGCCTGTTTCGCGAGCTCAAACCCGACTACATCAAGCTGGACCCCGGTCTCATCACCGAGCTGGAGCAGGATCTCACCAATCAGCAGTTCGTGCGGATGATCGTCGACGTCTCCCATCGCATGGGCTGCCTGGTGATCGCGGAAGGGGTGGAACAGATAGGCCAGAAGCAGATGCTGCAGAGCATGTATGTGGACGGCTTGCAGGGCTACCTCATCGCCCGGCCCCAGGAGCTGGGGCCGGAGATCGGTCAGATGGGGATCTTCACGGAGACGGTTTCAGCTTCAACAGGGTCAGAATGATGTCGTTGAGCTGGCGATAGCGCTCCAGCTCCTTCTGATCGTAACGGGTCGCCAGCATGGTCGGGTTGTGGCGATGCTTGAGGTAGCGGTTGATCTGCAGGCGGTTGAACCCGGCCACCTTGTAGATCTGGCCGAGCAGGGCATTGAGCTCGTCGTCCGCCAGCCCGGCCCGGGTCAGGTAATCGGGTTGGGACGGGCTCTCCTGGCGGGCCGTGACCTTCTCCAGCTGGCCACGCTCCTGCAAATAGGTGAGCCACTGCTCCACGTAAAGCGGCTTGCAGCCCCCCAGTAGATTGAAGTACCCCACGGCATCGCAGCGGCACCCGCTCAGCAGCACCAGGGCCAGCTCGTCGCTGTCACACTGAAAGCTCACCGGGCCGCTCTGGCTCCAGTCCAGCGCCTGCACCTGGATCCTCCCCTGCGCCCCCGCCTTCGTGGTCACGTCAAAGACAAACATGGCACCTCCCGATCGGCAAAGGGTTGATGATGACCCATCCCCGGGACGGGTGCAAAGGCAAATCGCCTTTTCATGGCCCATGGCGGCCATAAAAAAACCGGCCCCCCGAAGGGGGCCGGTTCATCACAATCCGGCAGGACGGCAGACTCAGGCGTCCAGTTCCACCAGCGCCTTGGCCAGCTCGATGGGCTCGAGCTCCTGGCCTTCCAGATCGGCGTTCCAGTTCGGGCCGACCAGCACGTCGTCCTCGTCCAGATCGTTGATCCAGATGTCCAGGAACTCTTCGAGCTCGATCACTTCCGGCTCGTAATCCGCCCACTCGTCCACGCAGTGCAGGCGGGCATCCCCTTCGGCAGACCAGAGCGGCATCACGTCCGCATCTTCGAACTCGGCGGAGCGGCACACCACCCAGTCTTCACCGTAGCGCAGACCCCACACCTGACCCGACTCGCGGACTTCTTCGATGAACAGCTGGAAATTGGCGTCAAGATTGTCAGTTAGTTTGCTCATGGGGTCTCTCTCTTGCAAAGCAATGGCAGGCTGTCGGCCAGGGCTGGCCGAGAATGGGGCAGATGGTGTCCCAAAAGCCCCCCAGACTCAAGCCTTATCCCGAAAAAGCGGGGATAAAGGCCGTCAGATGCGATATTTCGCCACCAGGGCCCCCAGCTCGTCGCAGGCCAGCGCCAGTTGCCCGGATGCCTGCTCGGTCAGCCGGTTCTGGGCCAGGGCATCCGCCGCCAGCTGGGTGATGGCCACCAGCCGCTGGTTGATCTCCTCCGCCGCCCGGCTCTGCTCCGCCGCCGCCGTGGCAATCTGCCCATTCATAGCAGTAATGGTGTGGACGGATCCATCGATGGCATTGATGGCGACATCCGCATCGCCGGCCCTGTCCGCCGTCGCGCGGGAGAGCTGCTGCAACTGGCTGATGCCGCTGACCACCTTGCCGGCCCCCTCCTGCAGCCGCTGGATCATCTGCCGGATCTCGTCGGTGGAGCTGTGGGTGCGGGTCGCCAGGGTACGCACCTCGTCGGCGACCACCGCAAAGCCGCGCCCCTGCTCCCCGGCCCGTGCCGCTTCAATGGCGGCGTTGAGGGCCAGCAGGTTGGTCTGCTCCGCCACCCCGCGAATGACGTCGAGCACGGAGCCAATCTGCTGAGTCTCCTGCTCGAGGCGGCTCACCGCCTGCACAGTCTCCACCATCTCGTCCGCCAACTGGCTGATGGACTCCCGGGTCTGGACCACCACCTCGCGGCCATGCTGGGCCAGATTGAGGGCCGAGTCCGCCGCGTCGGCGGCCTGGGCCGCGTGCTGGCCCACTTCGCGGCTGCTCACCGTCATCTGCTCCATGGCGCTGGCCACCCGCAGGGTATCCTGCTCCTGGCCGGTGACGATGGCGCCGGTACGCTCCACCACCTCGGCCAGCTGGTGGGCATGCACCCGGTTCTGATCCGCTATCTGCTGGCTGCGGGCCACCAGCTGCGCCATCTGGCTGGCGAAGAGGTTGAAGTTGATGCTGAGCTGGCTCAGCTCGTCACGCCCCGACTCCGGCAGACGTACCCGCAGATCACCCTCCCCCCTGGCGATGTTGCCAAGGGCCGAGACCGAGCGGGAGAGGGGCACGACGATGCTGCGCACAATGAGGCCAACCACGGCAAACAGCAGGAGGGCCAGCACCAGCCCGATCCCCAGCAGGGTGTGCAGCACCTCCCGGTACTGGGCCTCGACGTCGTCCACATAGACGCCGGTGCCGATGATCCAGTCCCAGGGGGCGAAGCGCTTGATGTAGGAGATCTTGCGTACCGGTTCGTCCACCCCCGGCTTGGGCCAGTAGTAGGCCACCTCCCCCGCGCCCTGGGCCCGGGCCAGATCGGCAAAGGCGACGAACAGCCTGAGCCCCTGCTTGTCCTCCACCCCGGAGAGATCCTTGCCGTCCAGCTCGGGTTTCATGGGGTGCATCACCATGGTGGGGTGGCTGTCGTTGATCCAGAAGTAGTCATCGTTGCCGTAACGCAACCCCTTGATCAGCGCCAGCGCCTCGGCCTTGGCGCTCGCCTCGTCCAGCTCCCCCTTGCGCACCCTGGCTTCCAGCCCCGCCACCAGGCTGTAGGCGGTCTCCACCTGGGCCTGGGTCTGGCGGCTCTTCTCACCCATCAGCCCCTGCTGATAGATCTGCAGGCAGAAGAACAGCAGCAGTCCCAGCAGCGCCAGCACCATCAGGGTCACCAGCGACAGACGCCGACCGATACTCCATTGTCTCAACATACCCTCGCCCCGCAGCAGCTACATATCCTTAACACAAGGTATGCCGCCGCGACGCGGGCTGTCCACGATGTCAGCAAAAGCGATGCCAAAAACATGATCCAGCCCTAAAAACAAGAAAGGGTGCCCAGTGGCACCCTTTCTTGTGGTCGACAGGAAGAGGTATCACCGCTCCCAGTACACCTCTTCCAGGCTGTCTTCCTTCTCCGGCAACCCGCGGGAGAGGCGCGGGCTGCTCTGGGCCAGCACCTCGTAGCTCACCCGGTTGGCGTACTTGCACACCTGGGCCAGAGAGGAGTAGGTCAGGAATTCCGAGAGATGCTTGGCGGAGTTCGGCACGTTCATGCGGTGGTAGGCGTTCGCCACCATGTCGTGCAGCACGGCGGACAGCGCCCCGTCCCCTGCCCCGTTGGTGTTCTTGATCTTCTCCGGGCCGCCCATGTAGGGGGAGATGTGGGAGTAGATACGCGCAGGCTTGCGGCACTTGTCCCGGGCCATGGGGCGGCTGAACTCGTACATGTTGAACTCGGGGATGACGCCGGGCAGCAGGGTGTGGGTGGTCTCGCGCTTGTAGTCCTCGTCGGTGTAGCTCGCCATGTAGAGGCCGATGGGGCCGGCGGTGCAGAGCACCATGTCCGCCCAGTCCAGCGCCTTGTCGGCCGCGCCGAGGGGATCCTTTATCCCGGTCAGGGCCTCCGCCTCGTCCTCGTTCATGGCGAGCACGGTCACGTTCTCGCTGATGAAATCGCGCCACCACTGGGGATTCTCGTCGATGACGAAGCGGGTGCCCAGGGTCAGCACCACAGGCACCCCGGCCTCGCGGGCATAGCGCACCGCGGCCATGGCGGCCTCCTTCATGGGGGTGCCGTCGGCGCCGCGCACCAGGTAGGCGGTGATCACCAGGGCCGAGGCCTCCTTGATGATGGTCTCGGGGATGTGGTCCACATCCAGGTGATCCATCTTGCCGGCGTTGATGCCAAAGCTGCGCTCTCCCCCTTCGGTGATGAAGGTGAAGCAGCGCCCGACCGGGCCGTCCACCGGCTGCAGGTAGTCGAGGTTGACCCGGGAGGAGGTGTTGCACAGATAGCGGTAGGCATAGCTGCCGATGCGGATGTCCTGGCTCATGACGCCAAGCAGGATGGAGTGGGAGTCCGCCAGCACGGAGTAGTTGTGCATGGTGTTACCGATGGTGCCGCCGGCAAATTCGCTCACCACCATGTTGTTGGCCTTGAGCTCGTCGTAGACCAGCTCCGCCACCTCGTCGGAGATGAGCATGGAGTGGCCCTTGCTCAGGCCGTACCGGTTCAGGAAGTCTTCGTCCACATGGGCTTCGATATCCACCAGAGTCTGATCGATGCCCACTACATAGGCCTTGCCCAGTTCGGTGAGCTGGGAATTCTGCGGGATCAGGGGATCACGTCTGTCGACCGGGAAGTAGTGTTTGGACTTGCGCTGACCGGGAAATTTCATGGCAATCTTCTGTGCTCTGGGGAAAAGAGGGGCGGGATTTTAACACAATCCACCACGCCGAAAAGTCGCACGATTGAATTTTGAGGTCAGTATAGACAAGGGTTTGCGAGGAAAACGTTTGACTTGTCTGCCATAAAAAACCACCCCTTGGCGGGGTGGTGTTGCGGGATGACATTCAGCTTGCCGAGAGCCCCTGCACCAGGGCCAGCACCGAGAAAATCCCCAGCGACAGCCAGAAGAAGAGGGTGCCGAAGAGGCGCGGCATGTTGGGAGCCCTGGGGATCTGGATGCCGATGGCATGCAGGATGCGCCCCACCAGCAGCAGCACACCGCCCAGGTGCAGCCAGAGCGCCCCGACCCCCGCCAGTTCGCACAGGGCCATCAGCAGCAGAGTGAGGGGCACGTACTCGGCAAAGTTGCCGTGGGCGCGGATCGCGGCCAGCATCTCGGGGGCTTCCCCCTCCCCTATCATCACCCTGAACTGGGCGCGACGCTTGACCACCCAGAAGGAGAGCAGCAGGAACAAGAGCCCGAGCAGGCCGGCGTAAATCAGCGTGATATGCATCATCAGGACACTCCTTTATCGTTGAATCCGAACGTCCGCCACGTCGGGCACCGGATGAGAACGGCCATCATGCCAGCTCGCGACAGATGAGGGAAACCATCATGCGGATATGGGCCTGATCGCTGTTGAGGGCCGGGATGTATTCAAACTGCTCGCCACCGGCGGCCATGAAGATCTCCCGGTTCTGCACCTGGATCTCCTCCAGGGTCTCGAGGCAATCCGCCGAGAAGGCCGGGCAGATCACATCGAGCCGCTTGACGCCGCGAGAGGGCAAGTCGCCCACGGTCAGGTCCGTGTAGGGCTTGAGCCACTCCTCCTTGCCAAAGCGGGACTGGAAGCTCGCGGTCCACTGCTCCGGGGCCAGCCCCAGCGCCTCCGCCAGCAGGGCGGCGGTGCGCCTGCACTGATGACCATAAGGATCCCCTTCCCGCTCGTAGCGCTCGGGAATGCCGTGGAAGGACATCAGCAGATGTTCCCCCTGGCCGTGCTGCTCCCAGTGGCGACGCACGCTCATGGCCAGCGCCTGGATGTACTCCGGGTGGGCATGGTAATCGCGGATGAGCCGCACCACCGGCAGATTGCGCTCGGTTTTCATCGCCCTGGCCCAGGCGTCGAACACCGAGGCGGTGGTACTGACCGAATACTGGGGATAGAGCGGCAGCAGGATCACCCGGTTGACCCCCTGGGCCTTGAGGGCCTGCCAGCCATCGGCCAGCGACGGAGCGCCATAGGTCATGGCGAGCGCCACCGGCACTTCGACCCCTTCCCGCTTGAGCTCGTGCTCCAGGGCCGCGCGCTGCTGCTGGCTGATGACCATCAGGGGGGAGCCCTGCTCGGTCCATACCTGCTGATAGAGCTTGGCCACCTTGGGGGAGCGGGTCGGCAGGATGATGAAGTGAAGCAGGGGGCACCAGAGGTAGCGCGGCAGGTCGACGACCCGCTGATCGTGCAGAAACTGGCTGAGAAACGCCTTGACCGCCGCCGTGGTCGGCGCGGCCGGGGTACCCAGATTGACCAGCAAGATCCCGGTTTTCGTGGTCACGTTAGCATCCTGTCGTTCTGTGTCGTGGGAATGGAATGCAAGAAAGGGCCCGGTATGGACCCTTTTCTCACTCTCGTAGCCAGCCGGCGAACGGCTGCGTCCTGCCGGCCCTGAATGGCTTAACCGAGAATGGCGGCCAGTTGCTGGCTGACCAGATCCACCGGCTGGGTGCCGTCGATCTTGACGTAACGGGTGTTGCCCGCTTCCGCTTCCTTGCCGTAGAAACCGATAAGCGGCGCGGTCTGCTGATGGTAGACATCCAGACGCTTGCGCACTGTGGTCTCTTCGTCGTCGGCACGGATCACCAGATCCTCGCCGGTCACGTCATCCTTGCCTTCCACTTTCGGCGGGTTGAACACCACGTGGTAGGTACGGCCGGAGCCGGAGTGCACGCGGCGGCCGCTCATGCGCTTGACGATCTCTTCGTCCGGCACGTCGAACTCCAGCACGAAGTCCACGGTCACACCGGCATCCTTCATGGCTTGCGCCTGGGGAATGGTGCGGGGGAAGCCGTCCAGCAGGAAGCCGTTGGCGCAATCCGGTTGCGCGATGCGTTCTTTGACCAGGCCGATGATGATGTCGTCGGAGACGAGCTGACCTGCGTCCATCACGGCTTTGGCCTTGAGGCCCAGCTCGGTACCCGCCTTGATCGCCGCACGCAGCATGTCGCCGGTGGAGATCTGCGGAATACCGTGTTTTTCCATGATGAACTGAGCCTGGGTACCCTTGCCGGCGCCCGGAGCTCCCAACAGAACAATGCGCATACACGCTCCTAGTTGATTGGTTATTCAATTCTTGAGAAGGCAAAAAACTACACGTTTTCGCCCGTATTAACAAGCTCGCCCCGTGTGAGTGGCCAGATTATCACCACACTCCCGCCCCGTCTCTGCGACCAAAGACGCAGACGACGACCACGAAAAATGATTGAAAATGCAGCAGCGCACCAGAGGGGAACGGCCAAAAAAAAGCCCACTGTCATGCAGTGGGCCAATCACAATCACATCACGCCTGGAGTAGCAGACGGTTGATACGGGAGACGAAGCTCGCCGGATCATTGAGGCCACCCTGCTCCGCCAGCTGGGCCTGCTCGTGCAGGAGGGAGACCCACTCGCCAAACAGGCTCTCATCCTCGATGGTGCCGAGCTTCTTCACCAGGGCATGGTCGGGGTTGAGCTCCAGGATGTACTTCTGCTCCGGCACCGGCTGACCGGCGGCGCGCATCAGCTTGATCATCTGGGTGCTCATGCCGTGGGCGTCGGTGACGATGCAGGACGGCGAGTCGGTCAGACGGTGGGTGACGCGCACCTCTTTCACCGCCTCCCCGAGGCTCTTCTTGACCCGCTCAACCAGACCGGCGTTGGCTTTTTCGGCCTCTTCTTGCGCCTGCTTGGAGGCGTCGTCTTCCAGATCCCCGAGATCCAGTTCGCCACGGGTGACGGAGACCAGCTGCTTGCCGTCGAACTCGGTCAGGTGGCTCATCAGCCACTCGTCCACCCGCTCCCACATCAGCAGCACTTCGACGCCCTTCTTGCGGAAGATCTCGAGGTGCGGGCTGTTCTTGGCAGCGGCATAAGAGTCGGCGGTGATGTAGTAAATCTTCTGCTGACCTTCCTTCATGCGGCCAACGTAATCCTCCAGCGACACGGTCTGGGCTTCGCCCTCGCCGGCGGTGCTGGCAAAGCGCAAGAGCTTCGCGATCTCTTCCCGGTTGGCGTAATCCTCGGCCGGGCCCTCTTTGAGCACATTGCCGAACTCGCTCCAGAACTTGGCGTACTTCTCGCCATCCTCTTTCGCCAGCTTGTTGAGCATGGTGAGCACGCGCTTGGAGCAGGCCTTGCGCAGGGAGGCGGTCACCTTGTTGTCCTGCAGAATTTCACGGCTGACGTTGAGCGGCAGATCATTGGAGTCCAGCACCCCTTTCACGAAGCGCAGGTAGGTCGGCATGAACTGCTCGGCGTCGTCCATGATGAAGACGCGCTGCACATAGAGTTTCAGGCCGTGCTTCTGTTCGCGGTTGTAGAGATCGAACGGCGCGCGGGCCGGGATGTAGAGCAGGCTGGTGTACTCCTGGGCCCCTTCCACCCGGTTGTGACCCCACAGGAGCGGATCTTCGAAGTCGTGGGCGACGTGCTTGTAGAACTCCTGGTACTCCTCGTCCTTGATGTCCTTCGGGTTGCGGGTCCAGAGCGCGGTGGCGCGGTTGACCTGCTCCCACTCCCCCGGGGTGCCGACGATGGTTTCACCGTCTTCTTCCCGATCCGGCGTGCCCTCCTTGAACATCTCCACCGGCACGCTGATGTGGTCGGAATATTTGCTGACCACGGAGCGCAGGCGCCAGTCGTCCAGGAACTCCTCTTCATCGCTGCGCAGGTGCAGGATGACGTCGGTGCCGCGACCGGCTTTGGTCACGTCAGCCACGGTGAAGGAGCCTTCCCCTTGTGATTCCCACTGCACGCCCTGCTCCGGCGCGGTGCCGGCGGCGCGGGAGACCACGGTCACCTTGTCGGCCACGATGAAGGCGGAGTAGAAGCCCACCCCGAACTGGCCGATCAGCTGGGAATCCTTGCCCTGGTCACCGGAGAGGTTCTTGAAGAACTCGGCGGTGCCGGACTTGGCGATGGTGCCCAGGTGCTCGATCACCTGGTCACGGGTCATGCCGATGCCGTTGTCCGAAATGGTCAGGGTCTTGTTCTCTTTGTCCACCACCAGGCGCACGCGCAACTGGCCGTCGTTTTCGAACAAAGAGGCATCGGAAAGCGCCTTGAAGCGCAGCTTGTCCGCCGCATCGGAGGCGTTGGAGATCAGCTCGCGCAGGAATACTTCTTTGTTGGAGTAGAGGCTGTGAGCCATCAGGCTCAGCAGTTGTTTGACTTCAGTCTGAAAGCCGTGGGTTTCGGCGTGAACACTTTGGGTCATCGACCAGTCCTCAAAACGTCGGGTTGAACAGATTCCCAAGCTAGATGGGGTTGGCCTTTCAAATATCAAGGGGCTTGCGTGCAAACTTGAGAGCAAATTTGCACACCGGCCCCTCGCTTGGCCCACACAGGCAACCCCCTCCCGGCCTCCCCCTTCACAAGGGGGAGGTGCACTGCCATCCCCTGTCTGGCGAAGGGGTCAGACTGGAATCAAGAGGGGTGACATATAGCGGGGTCAGCCTTGCTCTCCCCTGCCAAGGGGAGGGCTGGGGTGGGGTCCATTGATCCCTCCCCTGCCAAGGGGAGGGCCGGGGTGGGTTCGTTGCTTTCTTCCCTGCCAAAGGGAGGAGTGGGGCAAGATCCATTGCTCCCTCCCCTGCCAAGGGGAGGGCCGGGGTGGGGTTCGTTGCTTTCTCCCTTGCCAAAGGGAGGAGTGGGGCAAGATCCATTGCTCCCTCCCCTATCAAAGGGAGGGCCGGGGTGGGGTTCTTGCTTTCTCCCCTGCCAAAGGGAGGAGTGGGGCAAGATCCATTGCTCCCTCCCCTGCCAAGGGGAGGGCCGGGGTGGGGTCCGTGGCCTCTTTAGCTCAGACGCTGGCGCCCCATCAGGGAGTGGGAGAGCGTGGTGCCATCCACCAGCTCCAGCTCCCCGCCCACCGGCACACCGTGGGCGATGCGGCTCACCTCCACCCCGGCGGTGCGGGCCATGTCGGCGATGTACCAGGCGGTGGCATCCCCCTCGATGGTGGGGTTGGTGGCGAGGATCAGCTCCTTGATCTGCTCCTCTTGCAGGCGGCGCTCCAGGATATCGAGCCCCAGCTCCTCGGGGCCGATACCGTCAAGGGGCGACAGGTGGCCCATCAGCACGAAATAACGGCCGGAGAACTGGCCGGTCTGCTCGATGGCGGCCACGTCCGCGGGACTCTCCACCACGCAGAGCAGGCCGTTCTCCTCTCGCTTGGGATTGGCGCAAATATCGCAGCGATCGTTCTCGGTAAAGGTGCGGCAGTGGCTGCAATGACCTATTTCGGTGAGCGCCCGGTTGAGCAGGGAGGCCAGACGCAGACCGCCGCTGCGCTCGCGCTCCAGCAGGGTGAACGCCATGCGCTGGGCCGATTTCGGGCCCACGCCCGGCAAGACCTGCAGCGCCTTCATCATCTCATCGAGCAGGGGACTGAATTTCATGGGGATATCCTTTAACGCCGCGCCGAAGGAGTGATTCGGCCCGCTTGCCTGAAGCGGTACCGACTCCTCCATCCGAACCTATCTTGTTGGCGCAGGACTATACCCGAGCCGGCCCCGGGCGCCAATGGCCGATCCCGCCACAGTGCCTGACGGCCCAACATCACCCCGGTCGGGGCGCAGCACTGAGCGGCAACCTCCCTTTCCCCTCTTCCCACAACCCAGATCACGCCATGATTGCCAAACCAATTCCGGGGAAACCGGGAAACCCTCCCAGATTGCCCCAACTCACTCCCCACCAGCCTCCAGACAAGCCAGCACGGCCAGAAACCAGGCCCACATTGTTTGGTTTTTCTATTCGAAAAACCAGTTATCGTTTAACAAAACCAAACAATAAATGCCCTCTTGAGGTCCCGATTTATGACGTTGCGCCGGTTTTCAACGGCTCCCCCTTCTGTTTTTTCACCGGCCGATTAGTATGACTCACACGACAACCAGCTCCGTTGAGGCCGTTACTAGGGAACGGCAAGATTTTGCAGTGCAGACTAAAGGCGCGGGCTGTGGGAATGAACTTAGGAGCAATAGTAAAAATTGGACACCATCATTACTTCCTTTCTTCATAATATACAACCATTAAAAATATTTAATAAGGAAACGAAAATTGCTGTTATCAAATACAAATAATCTTCAAGCGGAGCATCTAAAACGTATCATTCAAAACTGTGGTGACCGAGTTATTATCGTTTCGCCATATCTTGCAGATGACATGAAGTCATTTCTCAACCATTTTGATTTTTCATCAACCAAAAAAATAGAATTAATAACCACATTCAAGCCAAGAGATATCGAACAAATAAAAAAACCATTTCAACTAAGAGACTTCTATAGTTTTTTCGATGAGAAACATCCGAATATTACCTGCAAAGTACATATTGATAACAATCTACATGGTAAATTATATTTTTCACTTGGCATAAATAAAGAACTAATACTAACATCAGGAAACTTCACCACTAACGGTATATTTAACAACCATGAATGGGGAGTGCTTATTAAAGATGCTAGCCTAATAGAAGACGCATTGAACCAAGTATTCGATTTGATTGAATACCCCGATGTTACTCGTTTCCAAGTTGAACGAGCATGCCAATTTGCAGATGTGTATTTAGGAAACAATCCTCATTGGATAGAAAAAGATAGTATTAGCTATGATATATTAAGCTCTGTATACTCAGATTCCGATTCAAATAACTACGAAACAAAATACTATCTGAAACCTATCGGCCATAAAGATTCCCCAATCACGTTGGATGACAGACGTGATTTTTCAGATTTACATCAAAATTTACACTTTTCAAAAAAGAAACCCAAAGGAATAAAGAAAGGTGATGTCATCATTACAACAGCTATCGGAGCTGGATCATTATTGTCCTATTTTAAAGTTACTAGCGGCTTGCAAAGTGTAACTGACTCTCAGGTTAAAATTAATCCATGGATGGAACGCTGGCCATGGTACCTAGAGGGGAAAAACAACAGCGTTAATTTTGGAAGAAAATGGTGGGAGTATAATTTAAGAAGACAAGATATGTTATCCGAATTCCATGATAAATACCCAGGAAAGTCTGTAACTTACGCTGGAGGATTAACTCTTGGAACTATTAACATGGGTAGTGATAAGGTTCAGCTTTCTGAAGTATTTGCAAAATTCTTGATATCTAAGATTGAAGAGTATAATAATTGATGTTTTTGGGAGTGTAATAAGTGAATTTCATTTCAGCGCTAATAATGGTGCATTTCACTTCGTTCATTGCCCCCTACATTCCCACCCTCTATTTATGCCCTCACTTTATAGTGGCTGTCTTTACTGCGGTCACTTCTCTTCCCGACCATTCTCCATCCAGCCGATGAAATAAAGACTCCATTGCTACCCAAGCCTTCCCTCTCTGTCGCTCCTGCCGATAATTTATTGGTCAACATTTTATCGCTCGTTTTTCAACCCGTTTGATTGAAAAAACTGGCTAAAAATGGCTGCTTAGCAAAAACAAACACTTGCTCGCTGCACGGGGGTCTATTTCAATCAAGGAGTAATTAATAACCTCGTTCAAAAGTCTTTTTTGATTATTTATACCTGAACATACTCCCACAGACTCTGTGTCATCATAAGCTGAATCGCAGATAAACAGACTGTGTCCATGATGAGCCTCCTATTTATATCCAGCTAACCCCCGCTCCCATCGCAATCCTGAAGATCCTCCCGAACGACTATCCGTGAACTCCCGGTAGTACGGGGCCCCTGTGTTGGCAGCCATGCCACCGGCAATCTGACAAGATAATTTCATGAACTGTACTAACAAACCCGCCCTGTCCGGCGTCATGCTGGCGGCGATCGGCGTGGTCTATGGCGACATCGGCACCAGCCCGCTCTATACCCTGCGCGAGTGCCTCTCCGGCCAGTTCGGTTTCGGGGTGGAGCCCGCCTCCATCCTGGGCTTTCTTTCGCTTATCTTCTGGCTGCTGATCCTGGTGGTCTCGGTCAAGTACCTCTCCTTCGTGATGCGGGCGGACAACGCGGGCGAAGGGGGCATACTCACCCTGATGTCGCTCGCGACCCGCAACACCCCGGAAAAATGGACGCCGGTGCTGATCATCCTGGGGCTGATTGGCGGCAGCTTCTTCTATGGCGAGGTGGTGATCACCCCGGCCATGTCGGTGATGTCGGCCATCGAGGGCCTGAAGATAGTGGCGCCTTCCCTGGACGCCTACATAGTGCCGCTCTCGGTGCTGGTGCTGACCCTGCTGTTTGCCATCCAGAAACACGGCACCGCCGCCGTGGGCAAGCTGTTTGCCCCCATCATGCTGATCTGGTTCCTGACCCTGGCGGTGCTTGGCCTGAATAGCATCCTCCAGCACCCCGAGGTGCTGGGGGCGCTCAACCCGGTCTGGGCGCTGCGCTTCTTCATGACCTATCAGAGCGCCTCCTTCTTTGCCCTGGGCGCCGTGGTGCTGGCCATCACGGGGGTGGAGGCGCTCTATGCGGACATGGGCCATTTTGGCAAGAGCCCCATTCGCCGCGCCTGGTTCATGGTGGTGCTGCCATCGCTAGTGCTCAACTACTTCGGTCAGGGGGCCTTGCTGCTCGGCAATCCCGAGGCCATCGCCAATCCCTTCTTCCTGCTCGCGCCCAAGTGGGCGTTGCTACCGCTCTTGCTGCTCGCGACGCTCGCCACCGTCATCGCCTCCCAGGCGGTCATCTCCGGGGTCTTCTCCCTCACCCGGCAGGCGGTGCGGCTCGGCTATCTCTCCCCCATCCGCATCGTGCACACCTCGGAGCAGGAGTCCGGCCAGATCTATATTCCGGTCATCAACTGGCTGCTCTATCTCTCTGTGGTGATCGTCATCATGAGCTTCGAGCACTCCAGCAACCTGGCGGCGGCCTATGGCATCGCCGTCACCGGCACCATGGTGCTCACCTCCATACTGTCGTGCTCGGTGGCCCGCCACAGCTGGCACTGGCGCAAGCCGCTGGTGGCCACCCTCTTCGCCCTGCTGCTCGCCATCGACGTCCCGCTGTTTGCCGCCAACCTCGCCAAGATCTTCTCCGGCGGCTGGCTGCCGCTCACCCTGGGGGCCGTCATGTTCACCCTGATGACCAGCTGGAAGAGCGAGCGCTTCCAGCTTATTCGCCGCCTCAACGAGCACGGCAACTCCCTGGAGCCCATGATAGCGTCCCTCGAAAAATCCCCGCCGACCCGGGTGGCGGGCACCGCCGTCTATCTGTCGCGGGTGGTCAACGTCATCCCCCATGCGCTCTTGCACAACCTCAAGCACAACAAGGTGCTGCACGAGCGCGTCATCCTGCTCACCCTGAAGGTGGAGGATGTGCCCTATGTCCACAACGTGCGTCGGGTCTGCATCGAGCAGCTCTCCCCCACCTTCTGGCGGGTGGTGGCGAGCTACGGTTGGCGCGAGACCCCCAACGTGGAGGAGATCTTCCACCGCTGCAACGCCGAGGGGCTGAGCTGCCGTATGATGGAGACCTCCTTCTTCATGGCCCACGAGTCCCTCATCATGAAGGAGCGCCCCTGGTACCTCTATCTGCGGGGCAAGCTCTTCATGCTGCTGCAGCGCAACGCCCTGCGGGCGCCGGATCAGTTCGAGATCCCGCCCAACCGGGTCATCGAGCTGGGATCCCAGGTGGATATCTGATGGCGGGCGCTGGGCCCAAGGTCATGGAACGCAAGAGGGAGGCAACCGCCTCCCTCTTGCGTGTCTGGAAGCCTGGGTTTTCCCACGGGATCTCGAGCCGCCAGGAGACGTGGCGCCCCTCACAGGATCGCAAAGAAGCGCCGCATCTGGCACTCAAACCGGGGCGAGATCAAGGTATTGGGGACCGGGGCCCCGGTAAACTTGGCCCCCGTGACAGGGCGAGGGCCTCCTCTGCCTGTCAAGGCTACGCCCCTTCTATCGCGACGCAGCCCGTTGCCCCCCGTTCGTTGCACCCGATGGCCCATGCCGTGGCGGCAGGCCAGCAGATGGGAGTTCGATATCGCATGACATCCCCCAGGATGATCGCCGGATGGCCGCCCCTGTCGGCCCTCCCCAGCCCCCCTGTCATGAGGGAGGGTTCCCTGCCCCCCGTTTATCAGGGAGGGGCGCTGGCCCCTCTTTGGATGGCGCCATGACCACGTCGACACGCCTTCGACTGCGCCGGGAATTTCATATCGACGGTATCGTGCAGGGGGTCGGCTTTCGCCCCTTCGTCTATGGGCTGGCGCTGCGCCACAGCCTTGCCGGTTATGTGTTGAACGACGCGAGCGGCGTCACCATCGGTGCCGAAGGATCCCCTGAGCAGCTGGCCAGCTTTGCCCGCCAACTGCGGGAACTGGCGCCGCCCTTGAGCCGTATCGATCATGTCAGCGAGCGGGAACTGCCCCGAGATCAGGATCCCGACTTCGATGGCCAGTTTCGAATTAAAGCGAGCCAGCAGCAGAGCGCCGCCACGGTCGCCATCTCGCCGGATCAGGGAATGTGCGAGGCATGTGCCAACGATGTGGCCAACCCCAACGATCGCCACCATCGCTACCCCTTTACCAACTGCACCCACTGCGGCCCGCGCTACACCATCATCCGCCGCCTCCCCTACGACAGACCCCATACCGCCATGGCGGGCTTTGCCATGTGCCCGACCTGCGCTGCGGCCTATGAAAACCCGCTGGACAGACGCTACCACGCCCAGCCGGTGAGCTGCCCCGAGTGCGGGCCCCATCTGACCTGGCGCAGCGGCCACGGCGATGCCCTGGCCGAGCGCGAGGATGCCTTGCAAGCAGCTGCTCGCGCCCTGCAAGCGGGGGCCCTGATTGCGGTCAAGGGGATGGGGGGGTATCACCTGATATGTGATGCCCGCTGTGAGTCCGCCGTGGCGCGGCTTCGCCAGCTCAAGCGACGCGCGCGCAAGCCGCTGGCGGTGATGATGGGCTCCCTTGCCGAGGCCAAACTGTATGTCACCGGCAGCGAAGACGAGTGGCAACTGCTCGCCTCTCAGGCCAGACCCATCACCTTGCTGCGCAAGCGAAAGAACGATGATCGGCACTCAGAATCCCAACTGACAACCGCGCCGCTGGCCGAGGGGATCGCCCCCGGCATCCCCTACCTTGGCGTCATGCTCCCCTATACCCCGCTCCACCAGCTGCTGCTGGACGCCTGCGCCATGCCGCTGGTAGCCACCAGCGCCAATGGTCGCGGCAGCCCGATCCTGATCGAGTGCGAGGCAGTAGTCAGGGAACTCGGCAGCGAGATTGACGGCATCCTGGATCACAACCGCCCCATACTGCACCCGTGCGACGACAGTCTGGTGCAGTGGGCCGGTGGGCGACGCCAGACTTTGCGGCTGGCCCGGGGCTATGCCCCCTGCACCCCCAGCCTGCAAGAGGCGGTCAGGGTGCCGCTCTTGGCGGTCGGGGCGCAGCAGAAGAACCAGCTGGCGCTGGCTTTCGGCCGCCAGCGCATCTACAGCCCCTATATCGGCGCTCTGCACAGCCTGCCGATGCAGGAGCACTTCGAGCAGACCCTGGCGACCTTTCGCGATCTCTACGATCTCAAGCCCGAAGTGCTGGTGTCGGATCGCCACCCGGGCTATCTCAGCCACCAGTGGGCCAAAAGCTATTGCCGCCATCAGGGTGCCACCCACCTCGAGGTGCAGCACCATCACGCCCACCTGCTGGCAGTGATGACCGAACATGACATCACGGGCCCGGTGCTGGGGGTTGCCTTCGATGGCACCGGCCTTGGCGATGACGGCACCCTCTGGGGCGGCGAGCTGCTGATCGCAGACGTTCAGGGATTTGAGCGGGTTGCCCACCTTGCCCCCTTCAAGCTGATCGGCGGCGAAGCGGCCATTCGCGAGCCGGTGCGCCAGCTGCTGGGGCTACTGTTTGAATCCTATGGCGTGGAGGAGATCAGCGCCCTCGATATTCCGGCGATCAAACAACTGCCCGCTGAGCGGATCAGCAACCTGCACCAGCTCTGGCAGTTGGGTCGCAACGCCCCTTACACCAGCTCCATCGGCCGGCTGTTCGATGCGGTGGCGGCGCTCTTGGGAGTGATCGACACCCCCGATTACGAGGGCGAAGCGGGGCTATTGCTGGAGGCAGCCGCCTTGCAGCTGACCCCCGATGAACATCCCTTCCCCCTTGCCTTTGATCTCAGCCAAGCAACAGAGGGACCACTGCAGATCCAGTGGGCAGAGCTCATCAATACCCTTGTCAGCGAGCGGCGCAAAGGCACCTCCACCGCCCGCCTGGCCGCCGGTTTTATCCGCGCCATCAGCAATCTGGTGGTTGCCCTGGCCGAGCGCTTCCCCGGCTATCCGGTGGCGCTCGGGGGCGGCGTTTTTCAAAACCGGGTGCAGATGGACCAGCTGGTGCCCGCTCTCGAAGCCGCCGGCCGGCAGGTACTCACCTCTGAAACCCTGCCGCTCAATGACGGTGGCATCGCCGCCGGTCAGCTCTGGTTTGCCATCCACCATCTTGCCACACACCAGCCTGTCACCACCGGTTGTGCCACCTTGTCGGAGTCCTGAAATTCATGTGTCTATCCATCCCCTCTCAGGTGGTGCAGCTGCACCCCGAAGATAACTGCGTCACCGTCGACACCCTGGGAGTGCAGCGGCGCGTCAGCTGCATGCTGCTCGAAGAGCCTCTCCAGGTGGGCGACTATGTGCTGCTCCATATCGGCTTTGTGATGAGCAAGATTGACGAAGAGGAGGCGCAGGCCAGCCTCGAGAGCTTCCGCCAGATGGTGGCCCTTATCCCTGCGCAGGATATCTTGCCATGCTGACCTTGAATGATCTCTTTCAGGGCTTTCGCCAGCCCGAGGTTATCCGCGCCCTCGCCGCCCAGATCACCGAACAGGCCAAATTACTCCCCGAGCCGCTGCGGGTGATGGAGGTGTGTGGCGGCCATACCCACACCATCATGAAATACGGCCTGCACCAGCTGCTGCCGGCCAGCATCGAGTTTGTCCACGGCCCCGGCTGCCCGGTCTGCATCATGCCCAAAGAGCGCATCGATCAGGCCATTGAGCTCGCCCGCCAACCGAACGTCATTCTGGTCACCCTGGGGGACATGATCCGGGTGCCGGGCTCCAGGGGCACGCTGGCCCAGCAACGGGCCAAGGGGAGCGATATCCGCCCGGTCTATGACCCCCTCGACGCCCTGCGTATCGCCCGTGAGAACCCTGAGAAAACCGTGGTCTTCTTCGCCATCGGTTTCGAGACCTCCACCCCCATGACGGCCGCCTTGCTGGCTGCCGCTGAAGAGCAAGAGGTCGAGAATCTGCTGTTTCATATCAACCATGTGCTGGTGCCCCCCGCCATTCATGCGGTGATGGCCGACGGAGTGGCCAAGGTGAACGCCTTTATCGGCCCCTCCCACGTCAGCGTCATCACTGGCGCCGATATCTACCTGCCCATCGTCGATCGTTATCAGGTGCCGGTGGTGGTGAGCGGCTTCGAGCCAGTGGATGTGATGGAGGCGCTCTTGATGATGGTGCGCCAGAAGGTGGAGGGTCGCTACGCGCTGGAGGTGCAATACAGCCGCGCCGTCACCGCCTGTGGCAATAAAGCCGCTCAGCGGCTGGTCGAGCGCTTTTTCGAGACCCGCGAGCACTTTCGCTGGCGAGGCCTTGGGGACATCAACGCCTCGGCCCTGCGCCTGCGCGATACCTTTGCCAAGCGCGATGCGGAACGTCACTTTCAACTCAATCAGACTCCCATCGATGACCACAAGGCGTGCCAGTGCGCCGATATCCTGCGTGGGCTGGCCAAGCCGAACCAGTGCAACGTCTTTGGCCGGGGCTGCACCCCGACCCAGCCCATGGGCAGCTGCATGGTCAGCTCCGAAGGGGCCTGCAATGCCTACTACCGATATATGGGGATCCAATGAGAGAAATTCAGTTAAGCCACGGTGGTCGGGTGATGAGTGGAGATGAATCAGTCTGCTTCGGCAACCTTGTGGAGATCCAATCACGATGAGAGAAATCCAACTTAGCCACGGTGGCGGCGGCGTGGAAATGAACCAGCTGATAAGCCACCTCTTCTTTCGCCACTTTGGCAACGAGATCCTGCTGCGCGGTGAAGATGCCGCCCTGCTGCCGGTAGAGGGCCCCGTCGCCTTCACCACCGACAGCTTTACCGTCTCGCCGCTCTTCTTCGAGGGGGGCGATATCGGCAAGCTGGCCATCGCCGGTACGGTCAACGATCTCGCCATGATGGGTGCCCAGCCCGAGTATCTGAGCTGCAGCTTTATCATCGAGGAGGGCTTTCCCTACGCCGATCTGGCCCGCATCGTCGAGTCGATGGCCGCCGAACTTGCCAACAGCGGTGCCCGCATCGTCTGCGGCGACACCAAGGTGGTGCCCAAGGGGGCCGCCGACAAGATCTTTATCAACACCAGCGGGGTCGGCACCTTCCCGCTGCCTGAGCAGAGCCGGGGCATCTCGGTGCGGAGCCTCAAAGCCGGTGACGCCATTCTGGTGTCGCGGGATATCGGCAGCCACGGCGCCTGCATCCTGATGGCCCGCGACGCCCTGCAACTGGGCTCCGATCTCAAGAGCGACTGCACCACCCTCTGGCCGCTGGTAGAAGCGCTGCTAAAAGCGGGGATTACCCCTCACGCCCTGCGCGACGCCACCCGCGGTGGCCTTGCCGCCGTGCTCAACGAGTGGAGCAGTGCCTCCCAAGTGGCCATCGAGCTGGAGGAGTCCGCCATTCCGGTGTGCGATCCGGTGCGCGGCCTGTGCGAGCTCTACGGTTTCGAGCCCCATGATCTCGCCAACGAGGGAACCATGGTGCTGGCCCTGCCTGCCGAACAGGCACAGGACGCACTGGGCATCTTGCGGCAATTCAACCCCTCAGCCAGCCAGATCGGCGTGGTGCAGGCGAGCGATCGCCACAAGGTGATCCTGAACAACCCCTGGGGCAGCCGCCGCTATCTGGAGCTGC
This sequence comes from Aeromonas sp. WP2-W18-CRE-05, assembly GCF_014168615.1. Taxonomy (NCBI): domain Bacteria; kingdom Pseudomonadati; phylum Pseudomonadota; class Gammaproteobacteria; order Aeromonadales; family Aeromonadaceae; genus Aeromonas; species Aeromonas sp. WP2-W18-CRE-05. Next base: position 3,044,767 of record NZ_AP021917.1, read on the forward strand.
CGCAAGGGGAGCTGCTGCCGCGGATCTGCTGAGCGGCCATGCCGTTCCGTCAATGACAGGGAGGAGTCACTGCTCCTCCCCATATCGGTTAAGGAGCCACCATGCACGAAATGTCTCTGGCCATGGCAGCCATCGATCTGGCGGCCGAGCAGGCCACCCAGCGGGGGTTTACCAAGGTGACCGCCCTCTGGCTCGAGGTTGGCAGCTTCTCCTGCGTCGACCCGGACACCATTGCCTTCTGTTTCGAGGCGGCCGCCAAGGGCACTGTGGCCCAAGGCGCCCAACTTCACTTCCTGCACCAGGCGGCAGAGGCCTGGTGTTACGACTGCAACCAGACGGTCACCCTCACCGAGCGCGGGCAAGCCTGCCCCGAGTGTGGCGGATACAAATTACGAGTCGCGCAAGGGAACAGCCTGCGCATCACCGACATCGAGGTAAGTTGATATGTGTAGCGTATGCGGATGCGGCCAGGCGCGGATCGCCGGCCATGAGCACGATCATGAGCATCATCACGAACATGAACATCACCATGAACATGGTCATGAACACGACCATCATCATGCTCATGACGCCCATCACCATCATGATCACGAGCAGAGCGCGCCGCGCACCCTGATCATTCACCACCACTATCACCATCAGGGGGATGTCCATCACCACTACCACGGGGTGCGGGCTCCCATAAGCCATGAGGGGCATGATCACCCCCATGAGCACCACCATGATCACCCCCACGACCATCATCATGATCATGTCCACTCTCATGACCACGGCCATTCTCACGCACATCCCCATGATCACAGCCACGACCATGACCATGACCATGACCATGACCATGACCATGACCACCAGCAGGGTGATCTGCACTACGGCAAAGGGGAAGCGGGGTTGTCGGTGCCCGGTATGGGGCAGCGCCAGCTGATCGCCATCGAGATGGATGTGCTGACCAAGAACAACGCGCTGGCGGCCCACAACCGTGAGCACTTCACAGCTGCCGACCAACTGGTGCTCAATCTCGTCTCTAGCCCGGGGTCAGGCAAGACCACTTTGCTGTGCGAAACCCTGCGCCTGCTGGCCGAAAAACGCCCCTGCGCCGTGATCGAAGGGGATCAGCAGACCAGCGCCGATGCGGATCGCATCCGTGCTACTGGCGTCCCTGCCGTGCAGATCAACACCGGCAAGGGCTGCCATCTGGACGCCAAAATGGTTCACGACGCCTGCCACCAGCTGCCCGCCCATCAAGGGGGCATCCTCTTTATCGAGAACGTGGGCAATCTGGTCTGCCCCGCCAGCTTCGATCTCGGCGAGAAGTACAAGGTAGCGATCCTCTCTGTCACCGAGGGGGAAGAGAAGCCGCTGAAATATCCGGATATGTTCGCCGCCGCCCAGCTGATGGTGATCAACAAGATCGATCTGCTGCCCTACGTCAGCTTTGACGTGGCCCGCTGCATCGAGAACGCCAAACGGGTCAACCCCTATATTCAGGTGATCCAGGTCAGCGCCACCACGGGTGAAGGGATGGATGCCTGGCTTAACTGGCTGGCCAGTGCCTGAACCGGTTAAACGCCGCTGATAACGGTAGAAAACAAGAGAGGGAGGCTGATGCCTCCCTCTCTTTTGTCTATGAACCTTGTCGGCCGTGCTATCTGTTCGGAGTAGCCAGCGTCCCCTCACCCTGGCCCTCTCCCCAGGGAGAGGGGACCGGTTCGTGGATGCCGCGACTATACGACGCCCTCAAACCCCTCAGGGGAGCTTCGAGCATAACAACCAGCCATATTTTCAAACCCAGAGGTTCTCCAAACCCTAAACCCCGAGCCTGGCGAAATGGCACCTTCTGCTCCCTTCTCCCCTTGCGGGAGAAAGGCTGGGGATGAGGGGGAAGCCAATCCTCAGGCCACGCTACGGGCCATCGCCTCCTGCTCCGCAGGCATCTCACCAAAGCGCAGCACCCGATGGCAGATCTGGCGCAGCAGTGCCTGCTGGTGACTGAAGACAAGCATACCAAGCCCGCGCTGTTCGCACTCAATCATCAACTCCCGCCAGAGCTGGCGCTGAATCTGCGGATCCAGCTGGGCTGTCACCTCGTCGGCAATCAGCAGACGAGTGCGAGGATCGAGGGCGCGCAGCAGCGCGATACGGGCCAGCTCACCACCGGAGAGCTGGCCGGGTTTACGACCGAGCCATTCAGGCTTGACCATAAAGCGGGCCAGCATGGCGTCATCGGGGCGCCATACGTCCCAGAGCGCCTGCCCGGTGGTGCGATAGGGATTGAAGGTGAGTTCCGGGTGCTGAGGCACCAGCTGGATAGGGTTATAACCTTTTACCTGTTCAGGCACCGGCTGCCCATCCAGCAGGATCTGCCCGCCGGCCCCAACCGGTTGCCAACCGGCCAATACCCGCCCCAGCGTGGTCTTACCATGGCCGCTGGGGGCGGAGATGCCGAGCCGCTCCCCCGCTTTCACCGTCAGCGATAAACCCTGCCAAACGGGACGTTCCCCCTGGGCGATAGTGAGGTTTTGTACTTCCAACATCAGGAAACCTCCGGCACAGAGAAGAGCGCGTTGAACTCCGGCAGCGCCTGCCAGTGGGCACGGAGCATCTCGCTCCCCTGCCCCTGGCGCAGATGGTGGCAGCTCAAGGTGTCGCTCACCTGCCCCTGATGCAGCGCCACGATGCGATCGGCAAAACGGGCCGCCAGTGCCAGATCGTGGGTCACCCAGAGGATGCCGCTGCCCTGATTGGCCAATTCACGCAACTGGCCGAGCAGCTGGCAGGCCAGCCCCTCGTCGAGCCAGGCGGTGATCTCGTCCGCCAGAATGTAGCGGGCACCGCCGAGCGCCGCTGTGCAGGCCAGAATACGCTTGGCCATGCCGCCGGAGAGCTGGCGCGGATAGCTGTCCAGGGTGGTGGCGGGCAACTGGTAGCGCAGCAGTTGCTGGCCGAGCCGCTCGCGAGAACCGCTCTGACCGCAGAGACGCGCCGCACGCCCCAGCTGGCGCTCCACCGTCAGCAGCGGGTTGAGAGCGCTCACCCCCTGCGGCACATAGCAGAGGGTGTGGCCGCGCAGTCCGGCCCGGCTGGCGTCGCACAGGGGCACGCCATCGAGGAAGATGGTGCCGCGCATCCGCAGGTTGTCCGGCAGCAGGGTCAGGGCACTTTGCAGCAACAGGCTCTTGCCCTCGCCGCTCCCCCCCACCAGCGCCACTATCTCCCCCGGCGCCAGTTGCAGGCTGATATCGGTCAAGAGCGGCCGCCAGCTGCGCCGACCCAGCCAGGAGTAGTGGGCCGCTTCTATGGTCAACTGGTCGAAGCTCAGCATGGTTCTCCCCCAAACCAGAGTTGTTGCAGGGCACGGGTAGCCTGATCAAACAGTAAAACCAAGGTCAGCAGCATCAGACCGGGGAAGAGGGCCAGCCACCAGCCGCCGCCGGCCAGATAACGCAGGGCATCGGCCAGCAGCAGACCCAGCGAAGCCTCGTGGGCCGCCAGCCCAAAGCCGAGAAAGCTCAGCGCCGCGCTGTGCAGCACCGCATGGGGGAACATCAGCAGGGTGCCGATAAACCACTGGGGCAACAGCCCCGGCAACAGGTGGGTGCGCCAGCGGCGCAGCGCTCCCATCCCCTGACAGCGGGCCAGCACCACGTAGTCGCTGCTGGCGATCCGCCGCGCCTCGGCGCAGAGAATGAGCGCCAGCTTGGGCCAGTGGGTCAGCGCCACCGCCAGGATCACCCCACGCATGCCGCCCCCTGCGGTGAAGCAGATCAGGATCAACAGCAGCATATGGGGCAGCGCCAGCATGGCGTCGATCACCAGGCGCACCGCCCCATCGCACCTGGGATGAATGAGCGACACGCTTGCCGCCGCCATGGCCAGCAGGCCACTGCACAGGGCCGTGCTGATGCCCAGCTCCAGACTGGTGAGGGTGCCCTGAAAGGCCCGCAGCCAGAGATCCCGTCCCATCTGATCGGTCCCGAACCAGTGCACCAGCGAGGGGGGCTGCTGGCGGGCCAGCAGATCCATCGGCACATCCTGATGAGAGAGGCTCCAGCCGTAGCTGGCCAGCAGCAGCAGGCAGATCAGCGCAAAGCCCAGCCGCAGCAAGGAGGGGAGCGGATTAAACATCATGATCGCCCTCCCAGCCGCGGTTGATGCGGGCCAGCAGCACCCGCGCCACCGTGTTGCCAATAAAGACCAGCAGGGTACAGAAGAGCACGATTCCCATCAGCAGGGGGATATCGCCCCGCAGCCCTGCATCCACGGTGGCCTGACCGAGCCCCGGATAGGAGAAGACCTTTTCTGCCAAGAGCGATCCGCCAATCAACTCACCCAGCGAGGCAAACTGCAGGCAGAGTGCCGGGGTCAGGGCATGGCGCAGCACGTGAAAGCGCAGCATGGGCCAGCCGCCATCCCCCTGGGCGCGGGCATAGCGAATAAAGTCGCTCGCCAGCACCTCGGCTACCCGCGCCCGGGTGTGCAGGGCGATATTGCCAAGCCCCAGCAGGGCTAGGGTTGTGACCGGCAGCAACAGATGACGCAACCGCATGGCCCAATCCGCCTCATCGGCAGCGAGCCCCGGCGTCCAGGCGCAGCAGACCGGAAGCCAAGGCCAGTGCACCGCAAACAGGGCGAGCAGCAACAGGCCGACCCAGAAGGTGGGAAGGGAGGCAAGCAGGTAGGCAAAGCGGCAAATCAGGCGATCGGGCCAGTGATTGAGATAGCGACCGGCGCAGAGGCCCAGCAAAATCCCGAAACAGCCGGAGAGCAGCCAGGCCCCCGCCAGCAGCAGGAAGGAGGCGGCAAAGCGTTGGCCAATCACCTCGCTCACCGGCGCGTTGTAGAGCATGGAGTAACCGAGATCTCCTTGCAGCACCTGGCTGAACCAGTGCCAGTAACGCAGCCAGAGCGGCTGATCCAGCCCCCAGCGGGCGGCGATGTGGGCGTACTGCTCCGGCGGCACATGGAGCAGATCGTTGCCGATATAGGCCTTGATGGGGTCGATAGGGGAGTAGCTCAGCAGCACAAAGGTGGCGACCGAGACCAGACATAACAGCCCTGCCAGACGCAGCAGGGCTTTTAGCAACAAATAACCAGAGTGACTCAAGGGCGAACTTAACGGCACGTCCACCGCCAATCCTGCAGGTTGTTGAGCAGGGACCAGCTACCGTGGATTTCCGGCGCCCCCTTGCCAAGGTCGATGCAGCGGTTGGCGAGATAGGTATGCTGCACGTTGAGCAGCCAGGCCCAGGCGGCATCTCCCTGCACTCCGGCGCCGGTCTTGCCATCCCACTCCACCTGCTGCCAGAACGGCACGGCCGCCTGCCAGTTCGGGGCATCCAGCGCCTGCTTGAGGTGGCTATCCACCACCGGATTGCTGTAGTAGCCCGGATTGTAGAACTCCACGCCACCGGAGCCGCTCTGGTAGTGGTGATAGAGCTCCATGGGATCCAGACTCCCCCACCCCATCAGCACCGGATTGGCGTGCATCTCCCGCTCCACCTGCTCCCAGCTGCCGGACTTGAGGCTCACCTCAAGGCCAATGGGCCCCAGCATGGCTCGCACCGCTTCCGCCAAATCCCGGCGGGTGCTGTCGCCACTGGTGTACCAGAGGGTAAAGGCAGCGCGCAGGGAGCCCTTGTGGCGAATGCCGTCACTGCCCATCTTCCAACCGGCCTCGTCGAGCAGGGCGTTGGCATGGGCAGCATCCCCATCCTTGAAGGCGGTGGCTTTGTTCAGCCAGGGCAAGCCTTCTACCGCGCTGTAGGCGGGGATGGCGTGCCCCTCCAGCAGCTGGTCGGCCAGCAACTTGCGGTCGATGGCGTAGTTGATGGCGCGGCGCACCGCAACATCCGAGGTCACGTCGTTGCCGATGGGATAGCCCTTGGCATCCTTGCCGCCCGCAGGCGGAATGGGGAAGACAATACCGCGGTTCTCGACACTCGGGCGCACCCACAGCTTGAGGGAGGCAGGCACGGTAGGCGCCAGCGACGGGGCGATGCGCACCACATCGAGCTGGCTGCTCTGGGCGGCGGCATAGGCGCTCTCTTCATCGATAAAGACAAAGACCAGCCGTTTGAAGTCATTGTTGCCACCGGCGTAATAGGGGTTCGCCTCCACCACCAGTTGCTGGCCGGGCAGGAAGCTCACCAACCGGTAAGGGCCGGCACCGACCGGCTTTTGGGCGTAAGCTTTTGCGTCGTAATCCCGCTTCGACACTATCCCCAAAGATCCCAGCACGTTGACGAAGGTGCTCTGGGGAGCACTCAAGGTGATGGCAACCTCGGTGGGCGAGAGCACCTTGGCCGAGACAAAGTTGCCCATGTCGATCTTGCCGCCGCCCTGGGCTGCGCTGTTGTAGGTGAAGGCCACATCCTCTGCGGTAAGCGGTGCACCGTTGGAGAATGTCAGATCCGGCTTGAGGCGGATAAGCCACCCCTTGCCATCCTTGCTCGGGGTCACCGATTGGGTGAGCACGTTCTGCCAGCTGAGGTCGGCGTTTTGCTTGAGCAGCGGGCTGTGCAGCAGCAGATAGCTGCCGTGGCTCCAACCAAGCAGCGGGTCAAACCCTTCGGTGGGCTCACTGCCGATGGCGAGCTTGAGTTCGGCGGGGACGGGCTGGGCAGCCAGCGCCATGGTAGAGAAACCGCCCGATAGCAGGGCCAGCAGGGGTAGTGCCCGCACCAAGACTGGCGCACCAAGCAGGCCATCGATACGGCCATGTTCAATCTTCATCATGATCCTTGTTCCCAGGATTCACTCGCAGAGATGCAACGCCACCTCAATGAGGCGAGTGAGGGGCCCATGCCGGCCCCTGTGTCAAACTGACGCGCCCGGTTGTCGGCACGCCTTGGTCTCAGGACTTTCGTCCCCCGAACAGTCGTCGGCGCCCCAGATCCACGCCGCCCTCCCCCTGCTGCACCGGAAGCGAAAGCAGCATCTTGAGGGTGCTGCTCACCAGCGCCCGGCCCTCGTCGGCCCCCAGATGCGGGTCGATGGGGGACATGAGCGAGCAGGCCAGCAACTGCCCCGTCTCGGGCAATGCCCCCACCATAAAGGTCAGGTTGCCGCAGGGGAGCTGCAGGGCGAGCCGATCGCTGCTGCTGCGCACCGGCCAGAGCTGATCCGGCCCCGGCAGCACCACCAGGCTCAACATCCAGGGGGTGAGCACGCAGCCAAGCCACTGCCCTTCAAACAGGGTGCACTCGGCCACGATGGGCATGGCCGGGTGATAGAAGGGCAACGCCTGCATCTCTTCGCGAGCGATCCGCTCGTACTGGGCTACCAGCAGGGGCGCGGGATTGGTGGCAAAACCGGCAAATTCCTGCGCCGGCTCTGTCGCGGCTTCGTTCACTGTCTTGTTCACTACCTCATTCACAATGGATTGCGCCATAGGCCCTCCCGCGCTCGCTCGGCCTTCTCCTGCTCAGAGAGCGGGATGGCTGGGGCACCGACACTGGCCAACAGGGTCAGGATCCGATCCGTCGCCTCCCCCAACGCCGCCGCCACCACGGGAGTGAGGCCGATGCGGGGTTCGAGGGATGCGGGCTCGACCCCGATCAGGGTGAGCCGCCTGGGGGATTCCCCCGTCATGTGCAGCGCCGAGAGCACGTCCGCCAGCCCCAGCTGATGGGGGGAGATCTTGCGACCGAACAGGGTCGGGATCGCCTCATCCTTCAGGGTCACCACGGTACCCGGTGGATTGCCGCTGCGCACCGCGTCCGCCAGTATGATGTGGTCGCGACTGGCCATCGCTTCGAGCAGCTCCATGCCGGCGGTGCCGCCATCGAGCAGCTCGATGCCGGGGGCGAAGCGGTAGTCGCGCTCCAGCCCCTCGACGATGCGCACGCCGACGGCCTCGTCACTCAAGAGCAGGTTGCCCACGCCCAGGATCAGGGTGTTCATCACAGCACCTTCACTTGAGTCGTTTCACCGCTCTGGGTATCCACCACGTGCACCGCGCAGGACATGCAGGGGTCGAACGAGTGGATGGTGCGCACCACCTCCAGCGGCTTGGCAGGATCCGCCACCGGGGTGCCTACCAGAGATTGCTCGTAGGGGCCGGGCTCGTCGTTGAAGTTGCGCGGGCCCGAGTTCCAGGTCGATGGCACCACCGCCTGATAATTCTCGATCTTGCCACCCTTGATGACGATCCAGTGGGAGAGCATGCCGCGCGGCGCCTCTTCAAAGCCCACCCCGCGAAACTCCTTGTCCGCCGGGATCTCGGTCTTGATGTAGGCGCTGACATCCCCCTTGCCGATATTGTCCACCAGCGCCTTCCACTGGTGAGACAGGGTGTCTTTGAGCACGCAACAGCGCACCGCCCGGCCGATGATGCGGCCCAGGGTGGAGTGCAGCTGCTCGGTCTTGATGGCTGAACCGGTGAGCGTTTTGTAGAGACCGTTCAGCTGATCGAAATGCGCCACCGTCTCCGGGTGCTTGGCGGCGAGCTTGACCAGCAAGTCGGCAAGCGGCCCCACCTCCACCACCTTGCCGTAGAAGGTGGGGGATTTGACCCAGGAGTACTTGCCGTCATCCTGCCAGCCGGTGTAGTTGGGCTCGGTCTTGCCCTCCCAGGGCTTGAGGGGGGCGTCATCCTTGTACCAGGCGTGCTTGTTGCTCTCGGCGATGCCATCCATCAACCAGGCATCCTGATGGCTCTCGATGGGACGATAGCCGGCCAGATCGCCGTTCTCGATGTAGCCACCCGGCATCAGGAAGCTGCCGCCGTCACCGTCGGTGGGCAGCTCCGGCACGCTCAGGTAGTGCTTGGCCCCCTGCCCCAGGTTCAGCCACTCGGGGTAGTGGGCGGCTATGATGGCGGCATCCACCTTGTAGACCTGCTCGATGAACTCGCCGAGCCGATCGATAAAGCTCTTCACGTAGAGCAACCGCTCCAGGTTGAGCACACTTGGTGCATCCAGGTTGATGGGGTTGGCCACGCCGCCCACCGCCAGGTTCTGGATGTGGGGGGTCTTGCCACCGAGGATGGCGACGATGCGGTTGGCATCGCGCTGGCACTCCAGTGCCTGCAGGTAGTGGGCCACGGCGATGAGGTTCACCTCCGGGCTCAGCTTCATCGCCTTGTGACCCCAGTAGCCGTTGGCAAAGATGCCGAGCTGGCCGCTGGCTACCAACGCGCGGATTTTATCCTGCACCTTGGTCAGCTCGTCGGCACTGTTGAGGGACCAGGTCGATGCCCCCTTGAGCATGTCCGCCGCTTTTTGCGGATTGGCCTCAAGGGCCGCGGTGATGTCCACCCAGTCCAGCGCGGAGAGCTGGTAGAAGTGGACGATGTGATCGTGGATGTTGTGGGCCGCGATGATGAGGTTGCGGATGTACTGGGCGTTGACCGGCACCTTGGCGCCGATGGCGTTCTCCACCGCCCGCACCGAGGCGATGGCGTGAATGGAGGTACATACCCCGCAGATGCGCTGCACTATCATCCAGGCATCGCGCGGGTCGTTGCCCTTGACGATCTCCTCCATCCCGCGCCACATGGTGCCGGACGACCAGGCCTTGGTGACGACGCCGCCTTCGATTTCACAGTCGATACGCAGGTGACCCTCGATGCGGGTGATTGGGTCTATGGTGATACGTTGGCTCATACGTTGGCTTTCCCTCGGGCCTGATAATCTTGGTGAACACGTTCAAGTGATGGCAGTACCGGCAGCAGCCGGATCAGCAGCAAATAGGCACACACCTCGATGGCGACGAAGCCCAGGGAGATCAGCACTTCCGCCGCAGAGGGGAAGTAGTGGTAGCCATTGCCGGGGTTGAAGGCGAGCAGGGAGTAGTCCAGTCGCCAGAGGGCGGCGCCCAGCAGCATGCTGAGGGCCCCCAGGAACAACATGCGCGAATCGCGGCGGCTCTTGTCCCAGTGGAACACCAGCAGCGGGAAGATCATCAGCGCGATCTCGCTCCAGAACATCAAGGCGTAGCGGTTCCACTGGGAGAGATATTCCGACTTGTCGTTGATGACGATCTCGGCAAAGCGCAGCGCCACGAACAGGATCAGGAAGATGTCGATCACCTGGGTCAGCTTGTAGAACAGCGACTTCTCGTTGGGGCCGCGCCCCGCCAGCCCTGCCTGCACCAGGGAGCCTTCAAACACCACGATGGAGAAGCCCATGATGAAGGCGGTCAGAAGCGAAAAGACCGGCAGCAGCTCGTAGCTTTGCCAGAGCGGATGGATCTTCTCCCCCGCCACTATCATCAAAGAGCCCATCGAGGATTGGTGCATGGTGGGCAGCAGGGCCCCCAGTGCCAGGATGAAGAACATGATCTTGTTGAGTCGTGCCATGGAGGCCTTCCAGCCGAACTTCTCCAGCAGCACGGGGGCAAACTCCAGCGCCATCACCCCGATGTAGATAGTCATGCAGACCGCCGTCTCGGACAGCACCGAGGAGGTGTTGAAGAAACCCGGAATGTAGAAGTAGGGTAAGTTCCAGTAACGGCCGACGTCGATGGTGATGGAGAGGCCGCCCAACGAATAGCCGAACAGACTCGCCAGCAGGGCCGGCCTTACCAGGGGGTGATACTCCCCCCGGTTGAAGACGTAGACCGCCCAGGCCAGCGCCCAGCCGCCGCAGGCGAAACCGGTGCCGATCAGCAGATCGAACGAGATCCAGAGCCCCCAAGGGTAGCCGCCGTTGAGATCGGTGACCGAGCCCAGCCCGAAGATGAGGCGTTTGAGGATCAGCATGCCGCACAGGATGACGAACGGCGCCAGCACCATGACCGGCCAGCTGACCAGCCTGCCCCCCAGCGGATGTGCCTTGTGATTACTCATGATCCTTGCCTCCCGATTGCTTGTCATGGCCCGCGTGCGAGTCATGATCGTCGCCATCCTGATGGTCCTTGGTGTTGCGGCGAATGAGCACCGAGAGCCCGGTCAGCACCACCAGCGGCAGCACCATCCCCTTGTAGAGGGTGTGCTGGGTGTGCTCGGAGCGCGCCCCGGAGGAGAGCTCCGGCAAGTCAGGCATGTCTAGCTTGGTGTAGGGCACCCCGGCCAGCACCAGCACCTGGGTGCCGCCCCCCTCCTTCTCGCCATAGACGTAAGGCTGGTAGTTGGGCACCTCGTGCAGATAGGGATCGTTGGCGCTGAAGGTCTGGCGCGGGTAGGCGTATTCGCTGCCCGGGGTCGCCAGCAGCCGGCGCTTGGCCTCGGCCATCAGCTCCTCGCGGGTACCAAAAATCACCGCGCCGGTCGGGCAGACCTGTACACAACCAGGTAACTTGCCCTGATCGATCCGCTCAAGCCCCTTCTGGTTGCAGAGCTCGCACTTGTGGATCGCCCCGAACGGGTTGTCGTAGTCATATTTGGGCACGTCGAACGGGCAGCCCACCATGCAGTAGCGGCAGCCGGTGCAGACGTCCGGGTCGTAATGGACGATGCCGGTCCTGGGATCCTTGGTCAGCGCCTGCACCGGGCAGACGGAGACGCAGTTGGGATCGACGCAGTGCATGCACTGCTTCTTGATGTAGGCATAGCCATCCACCAGCTGATCCTTGTGCTCACCCGTGCCGCTCTTCCACACCTGAATGATGTTGTTGGTGTAGGGGCTCAGCTTGTCGTTGTTGGACCAGGTCGCTTCCCCGGCCGGATTGGCCGGGTTGCCGTTGAGGCGCTGACACTCCGCCACACAGGCCTGGCAGCCGATGCAGAGGGTGGAGTCGTAGAGCATGCCGAGCGCGCCGGGAATGGGCGGCTTGTTCTCGGCCGCTGCCAGGGCAGTGCCGGAGACGGTGGTGCCCGCCGCCAGCGCACCGACGGAGGCGAATTTGAGGAAGTTGCGTCTGTTCACGGTCACTCCTCCCGTGATGAGTGCTGTCCGGCTTCATGGCGCTTCTGCTGGCGACCGAGCTCGCGCACCGTCATCAGACTCACCCCGACCAGCACCCCGAGCGCCCCACCGATAAGGCCGGTGGCGGTGGGCGACATGTGCCCCCCCTCTTGAATGGCCACGTCGGGCTTGTTCACCCGCGGGGTGGGATTCTCCACCTTGGCGAGCTGGAAGATCCCCTTGCTGAAACCCACCCCCTGCTCGTTGCAGCCGTAGCAGGGATGGCCGATGCCCACCGGCCAGATGCCGCCGCCCACGTCGCAGAACTCCAGGGTCGAGCAGTTGCCGTAGGTCTCCGGCCCCTTGCAGCCCAGATGGTAGAGACACCAGCCCTGACGGTGGCCCTCGTCGCCAAACTCCTTGGCGAAACGGCCGGCGTCGAAGTGCGGGCGACGCTCGCAGTTTTCGTGGATGAGCCGCTCATAGGCAAACAGCGGCCGCTTTTTGGCATCGAGCGCCGGCAGCTTGCCGTAGGTGATGTAGTAGGCGACCGTGGTGAGGAAGTTGTGGGGATTGGGCGGGCAGCCCGGGATATTGATAATCGGCGTGCCGAGGTTGCCGAGGGCCTCTTCCAGGCTGACGGCACCGGTCGGGTTGCCACCACTGGCAGGCACCCCGCCCCAGGCGGCGCAGGAGCCGATGGCGATGACGGCAGCCGCATCGGCAGCCGCGCGGCGAATATGGTCGACGATGGGTTCCCCCGCCACCATGCAGTAGATGCCGCCATCTTTAAGCGGGATGGATCCGTCCACCACCAGCACATACTTGCCCTTGTAGCGTTCGATGGCATTGTGCTTGTTCTCTTCGGCCTGATGGCCGAAGGCCGCCGAGAGCACCTCGTGGTACTCCAGCGAAATGGTGTTGAGGATCAGGTTCTCGATGGTGGGGTGGGTGGCGCGCAGCAGCGACTCGGTGCAACCGGTACACTCCTGCGCCCCTATCCAGATCACCGGTGGCCGCTCGGGGCTGGTGAGCGCCGTGGCCATCTTGGCGACGGCGTGTTGGCTTAATCCAAGGGTTGCGGCCATCCCGGCGCACAATTTCATAAAGTCACGGCGATTAATTCCATGAGCCGATAAAAAAGTATCCTCGACCATTCTTCTTATTCCCGTCAGTGAGCATTGTTTGACAAATGCTTAATTGCGGGAATGCTATGCCTCCCCTTCCCCCTTTATGTTGATCTCCATCAAGTTGAACCCTATTAATGCCTCTGTCGAACTGGAGAATGAAATTAAAAAAGCTATATGCCACATGCATTTATTATTTGCTGAGCCCCGAAAACCCCCACAAAGAGGTATTTCAAGAAAATACCTAATTAACACCATATAAATTACGTCTTTGTTTTCGGCATGAAATTATAAAAATGAAAGCATTGTCACAGAATCCTTACCCCATGAATGATAAGGCGGCTCATGAAATTATGATCATTGCTTGCTTGGGAAACAAGCGGAAATGTAGCAAGACATGAAAAATTAATCATCATGCTAGATTACTGAACATAAGTTGCAGGTGATCGCATCCGACAACCTCGTTTGCAAATACCACATTTCACTGAGTTTCTACCACCATGTCCAATGACCCTCAGGAGATAAATGCTGCCAAGATCGGCCCCCTGTCTCAGGAAAAAAATAGAGGTAATGTTATAATAGATTTTTTGTAATTTTGTAAAAGCACCGGCCTTAAGCCGGTGTCACGCATAATAATTTAATATTAATCTTCACCTGCATGAAATAACAGCCAATTCTTTTCCATTCTGTGTGACTGAAATTTCGCCCTTTTCAGGAGATACATTGTAGCTAGTATTTTTATTTTTGAAAATAAACCTATCACCAACTAAGGAGTAGTCATTGAGAGATATTTCTTTTTTCTGCTTACCATAAGCATAGGTTATATCTCCTGAAAATGGAGAGTAACATAAATTTAAATAACGCCCTGACGTGGTCTTACAATAATAAAAAACGCGGTCTCCACTGTCACAAATTTTGCTTCCTGTGCTTTCTGACAGTTCATCTATCTCAATATATCGCATTTTACTGTATAAGTCAGGCACTTCACTATTTACATGAATATATGGGACATCTATTATTTTGCTTATGATGGCAGAATCCTCATTTGCCACCCCTTCCAAATTTATTTTAGTAATATCATTACCTTTATTTATCTCACCAATACCACTTACTCGCTCCTCGCCAGCGCTTGTAAATATAGATGCACTACCTATATAATTAATTTTCCCAGTAATATCAAAATAATATACTGCGCTCACATTAGGCCTATCAGCAACAACTGAAATTTTTATAACTCCATTATCGCTTACTTTTTTACATGAACTATTTTCCGATGTAAAAGGTACCGTAAATGATTCCACCTCCTCATTATATTTTATAGAAAGCATGCTAATCGGCTCACCGTTTTCAGTTTTAGTTTCAACTTGATGAGATATTTCATCTGAGCAGCCTTCAATAGCGTTTACCCATGAAGGTAAAAGACCACAAATAGTCAATAAAAAAAAGAGAGGTGGATTATTCATTAACAGACTCCAGATCTTGATTCGCTTTCCTAACCATTGAACCATCTTTATACGCGCTATACCATTTAGAGTCTTTAAGAGCACTTTCAGAAAACTCAAACTTTTTAAATTTCAATTTGGAAAAGTCTACATTTCTACAATCTATGCTCTTGCTTAATCTCAGCAGTGACTCATTTCGCTCTTTTACATGATTAAAACCACCATTTACAGCAATAGTTACTTTCAAGAAATCGTTATTTTTCGTGAAACCTCTTATATCGCCCCATGCCGAGCCAGAAACCCAATACCATACAGCAGAGTACACTGCATGATGGATTTTACTTGCAAGCATCTCGACCTTATCACTATCAATAGGCAGTAAATCAATTGACGCCAAATATTTCTCGTAATTTTTTTTATGTGTTATCTGTATTAGTCCTCGACCATGATAGAAACTTCCACCACCATATTCGTCCCATTTAGATGGAGTGGTGCCGTCTTTATTCTTATATTCTTCCGTTGTTCTGAAAAAGTCAGTCTCAACAAGACATTGTGCCAAGAAATGCATTTTATCAAGGCATGTTGAAACACCATAGAAATTCATAGCCGCATTAAGCTCTTTGAGGAAGATATCTGCAGAAATACTTGTAATACCAGCATATGATGACCGTGAAAATAAATTTCCCACTGAAGCCTTCCCTTCGATTGCACTTTCTAAATGTTTCAGTTCAATATCTCGACCACACAAACACTGATTGCCATTTAGCCGTGATAATGTTAATGGCTGAATATGCCAAACTGCCTTATCAAGCTTTAGCTTCGCTGCACTCTGCATCCACTCCAGCTTATCGATACGCTGTTTCTCGTGATCCACCAGCAGGTCAAAATCAGGCAAGCCAATTTTAGCCATCAGTTTTTCCAGCCACAGATAACTGCTGGCCGACGATTTTTCATACCACTCGCTGGGATGCTTGACAATAAGCTTGTGAAGTTGCTCTGCATTGCTGCTATTTTGCAGCGCGGTCTGTATTTCTTCACTGCTAAGTTCACCGCTCTTGTCGGTATCGAAACTGTTTACCAATTCGGTAAAGAAAGTAGGCGGCGCATCCGGGTCCAGATAACCATCTGATCCTGAACCATCGACCTTTTTAAAGCCAATCTTAAGCCAGTCATGCTGGCTCAATAGCTCCACTTGCTCTTTCTTGACATATTTTCCTGACGAAATGCTGACCCACTCCTGCTTGGTGGCATCTTTTTCAAACGTTGGTGATTCAACCAGCGCTTCCAGACTCTTGTCACCGGTTGCCACCCAGAGATCTTTACCATCCTGCTTTTTCTTCTCGTGCAAGATGAGTCCCGCCGGGACCTTGGCATAGGTGGCACCACCTTTTGTTCCCGCTTTGTTGGCCAATACTTCGTCCAGTCTGGGATCCTGGGTGAAGATTTCAAGATGGACTTGATGCTTGCTCTTCTTGCCACCAATCAAAGAGCCAGGCGTTTCCACCAGGCCGAGATAGCCGATGGTCTCACCTGCGGCAATAGCCACGGGAGATGGCAACACATATAGCTCACCAAGATGAGAAGGTGTACGCGCATTTACCTTGATAAATTCATCTTCGACGCACACCCAGGCCATACCGCAACTACCCGCAGCACCATCTGCATTCGGTGTCACATATTCGCATTTGGCCATCTTGCGTGCTTTGTCACCCACCCAATGGAATTCGAGTTGGTGGGCATCATACGTCACTTTTGTTCCTGCGGGCAGAGAAACGCTTCGGTCTCCTGCCCTCAGACGACCTGTAGGCCCATTGAAAACAGGATCCGCACGACCAACCATATTAGTCAGCAGTTCCGCCTCTATCTGATCGAATAGCCAGGTTGGCACATTGGGCTTGATAAAGG
Organism: Aeromonas sp. WP2-W18-CRE-05; assembly: GCF_014168615.1. Classification (NCBI taxonomy): domain Bacteria; kingdom Pseudomonadati; phylum Pseudomonadota; class Gammaproteobacteria; order Aeromonadales; family Aeromonadaceae; genus Aeromonas; species Aeromonas sp. WP2-W18-CRE-05. Next base: position 3,061,024 of record NZ_AP021917.1, read on the forward strand.
TCACTGCTTCCGGGCTATTGGCGATCCAGACCGAACTCCCTTGACTGACCACAACACCGGCCTTCTCAGCCTCTTTCATCTGGGTATTGGACAGCTGACTCTTGATGATCACCTTGATGAAGTCATACACCTTGCCCCCGACATTCCCCTTTTGGGATGGTACACTGCTGTCCATTTCCAGTTCGGTATCTTTAGGTAGCGTGAAGCGCGGCAAGGCGGCATCAACACGCTGCTGCTCGGCATCGGGATTGGCATGGGGAACGGAATTGCGCGCATTCCACCCCTTCTTCAGTACCAGCTTCTCGGTGCTTTGGTACTGATCCCAAGGCAGCAGATGCATATAGAGCGAGTAGAAGGTGAACTCATTTTTCGCCTTGGTCTCTGCATTCACTTCACAATATTCATGCTGTACCAGGCAGAAACAGTTGGAATAACGCAAGGACTCCCCCTGAAATTCAGAGGTCAGGTAATCCTTCATCATCCGGAAGGCCACCACCTTGCCATCGGCCATGGCTCTGACAGGGTACTTATCCTTGCACCAAGGAGCACTCTTGTCGCTGATATGAATGCCGCCATGCCATTTGTTGTGATTGCCAAGAAGATAGTGACCCGATTGCTCGCCATTGATCAGCGCCGTCAGTGCCTTGACGTCCTTGAACTCTTCCCCTTTGGCAGTGAGGATGGGAAATGCAAACTTCATGCTGTTTCCTTATTCAGAAAAGAGGTAAAACGCGCCAGGCTTCTCTTCTTTCAAGAGCGCCTCCATCGCCTTCTCGGTGGGAATGGCCTTGATGAGTTCAACCAGTTCGGGAGCCTTGACCACTTCTACCCCCTTGGGAACCACGGGGGCCTTGCCACCCCAGCCAGAGCCTGAGCCTGCGCTGCCGCCGGCGTTGAGTTTGATGGCGGGGCCCACCAGCTTGATGCCGCTAGGATCCACTTTCACAAAGCTGCCGCCTCCCTTGAGGGTTATTTCAGAACCCGCCTCCAGCACCAGTTTGTCACCCACCTTGATATGCACTTCCTGACCGGCTTCCACCAGCAGGGACTGCCCCAGCTTTTGGTGCAGGCTGGCATCCACCGTCAGCGAGTAGTCGGCTTTTATCTGGTCGCGCTTCTCGCCCTCCACCGTCAGGTGGTCGTTGGCCTTGATGCGGGTCACCCGCTCATTGTCGATATCGGTGTGCAGGTCGTGCTTGATGTGCCAGGCGGCATCGTTCTCGATAAGCACGTTCAGGTCTTTCTGACCGTGGATGTAAATCTCTTCCTGCCCCGCCTGGTCTTCAAAGCGCAGCTCGTTGAAGCCTTCACCCTGGTGGGTTTCGGTGCGCAGCACGGTGCGGGTCTTGTTGGCCGGCAGCTCGTAGGGCGGCCGATTGGTGGCGTGGTAGGTGCGACCGGTCACGATGGGCTGGTCGGGGTCCCCCTCCAGGAACGAGACAATGACCTCGTGGCCGATGCGCGGGATGGCCATCATGCCGTACTGACCGCCGGCCCAGCCTTGGGAGACCCGCACCCAGCAGGAGCTCTGGTCGTTGGAGCTGCCGTAGCGGTCCCACGGGAATTGCAGCTTCACCCGGCCGTGCTCGTCGCAGTAAATCTCCTCACCGTCGGGGCCCACCACCATGGCAATTTGCGGGCCATCCACCATCGGCTTATGAGGGACTTCCGGGCTGCCGATGCGCGCTCGCCAGGTGGTGCTCGCTTTCACCACCCCAAATTCGTTGTGGTAGATGGTGGGGCCGCTGCCCCCCTCCTCTTCCAGCGCCTGGGGCTGCAAGCCGGTGTGCTGGATACGCACGATTTGCCAGTCGGTGTTGAGGCTGCCGTTGGGATGTTCAGTGAGCGAGAAGCTCTGCCCCGGCAGCAAGGCGGCGCAGTTGGACTTAGCCTGGCCCGCCACCGCGTCATTGCGCAGCGCATCCAGCCGATGTTGGGCAAACGCCTTACCGCTCGGGTCCGCTTTGTAGCGGCCCGGATAGTCGAAGTGCTGGTAGGTATCGCGCTGGTGTTCGAGCTCTGTGCCCTGCTTCTTGTGAGAGAGACCATAAGCGGGAGTCTTGAAGCTGTAGTCCTTGAGCTCTACATCCGAGGGGCGCACTGCCTCCCGATAGTGGAACTGGCGCACATAGGGCCCTTGTTCCAGCGAGCGGTTGCCGAGGTTGAAGAAGAGTTCGGGGCCAGCGGTCAGGGCGGCTGAGTCATCGGCAAAGACGATGCGGTGCTTGCCCTGCTCGAATTCGTGGAAGTAGAACATCCCCTCTTCGGCGGCGAGGCGATTCACGAAATCGAGGTCGGTTTCCCGATACTGGACGCAATACTCCCGCTTGGCGTGCTCATTCTTGAGCGCAAAGGCATAGTCGGTGATGCCATGCTCTTGCAAAAGAATACTGAGGATTTCATCGGGCTTCTGCGCCTGGAAGATGCGGGAATTCTGGCGAAGTGACAGCCGCCACAGGGCCGGCTGCACCATGAGTTGATAGCGGGTGCGGCGAAAGCCGCTATCCCCTTGCGCGAAGTCACTGACCACCCCGCACACCCGACGCTGCAGCTCGCCGTTGTACCACACCAGCAGCTCGCACGGCTGGTCCAACACGGCGCCAACGTCGATGTCGGGCTGAGCGCTTGCCAGCTCCAGGCGCAGGTTGAACGGCCGGTTGAGCGCTTCATCCAGCGCAAACTCGGCCACCACGAAGGTGCTCTCGGGCAGGGCCTCCACCTTGACGGTAAATTGTAATCCTGTGCTGTCTGCCATGAAGCGCTCCTTAACCTGCCTGTCCGCTGCCTGAACCAATCACCACGCCGCCGCAGCCGACGGCGGTGCCGGTCACGGCGATGGGTTTGCCGTTCACCAGCACAGAGCCGACGCCGCCCGAGATGCTGCGCGGATGAGGTGGATTGTTGGGTTTGTCGTGGGGAGCCAGCGGATCACCCTGCCGGGCCACCGGCTTGCCATCGAGGAACACATCGGGGCTGGCGGCAATCACGGGGGATGGGTGGAAACCCTCGTGGTCGGTGCCGATATCACCGAGCAATGCAATAGAAGGACACATCTGGATTCTCCGTGGGGCAACCATGGTGCAAGCGCAGCCTGGTGCAGAGACAGTTGGAACGGCGACCCAGCAGCCTCCATGCCATGGCAAAGTCGCCCACAATCACATTAAAAATCAGTCAATTACGATTCAATCTCGTTGAGCCTGACCAATCTGCTGCAATCCATTGCGCAAGACAGGGCAAGTTTCCCGTCAAACTTTGCCTTGCCAGTCAAACCCACCACGTCTTGCGCAATTTTTTGCTCATAGCAGCACGTTCAGCTACCGGAAGCGCCCTGCTGCAGCTGATAGAGGCGGATATTGAGCGCTTTCAGATCATTTTCCAGGCTCTTGAGCTCGGCAGCCGTGATGGGCTCCTGGGAGGCTTTTCTCGCCTCCAGTTCACCGAGGCGCAGACTGAACGGGATGTTCTGCATCAGGTTCTTCTGCACTTCGTAGAGCTGGGATTTGAGGTAGGAGATGGTCACCGTCTTGCGCTGGCGCTCCAGCTCCAGCAGCTGATCGAGCAGGGCATCCACCCCGGCGCGGGCATCCAGGTAGGTGGGCACGCTGATGACATCCCCCTGCTGGCCGCCAAGCTGCGCCTGCCACTGCTTGTCCATCGCCTTGACCGCCAACGAGTCGGGATAGAGCATCAAGAGCGAGTTGCGCAGCCCCTCGCCGTAGCGATACCAGTAGAGCGGCGACGTCTGCTCGAGCCGGGTCAACTGGTTCTGATAGCGGGCCACCAGATCGCTCTCCATGTTCTGCAGGGTCTGCTCCCCCAGCACGATGCGGGCCTGGCGAATGTCGTCATAGCTGAGGGCTCGGGGCAGCTCGGCGGCCGGCTGCACCAGACGCTGGGCCGCCACGGTTTTCTCCTGCTGATGTTGCTGCCAGCCGAGCCAGCCCATCACCGGCAGGGCACAGCTGAGCAGGCCGCACCCAAACCAGAACCAGGCGGGACGCTGCCTTCGGTGCTGCTCAATCTTCAGCACGGTGGGCTTGACCTGCCCCTTCTCGCGCCCCACCAGAATGCTGCCCTGGGGCAGGTGCGGGGTCGATGCCGAAACCGTGCCGCCGTGATCACTCTCCATGTCTGACTTGAAGAACACCATGGGCGGGATCTGCAGATCCTCCTTGAGGCCCGGCTCGTCGGAGACGATGACGATCTCGGTCTCATCGAACAGGTGGGTATACCCCTCGATGAAGTGCACCAGATTCTCGACCCGGGGAATGCGGCTCAGATCCGCGTTGTGCAGCTTCTCGCTGATGAGCTGCAGCGCCCGCTCGCAGCGATAGATCAGCCGCTTGTCCTCGTGGCTGATCTGGTACTGGCGAATGACGTCGCTGATGCGGGCAATGAACCAGTCGAGCATCTCGATGCGGGCCCGCTCCTGATGGACCGGCGGCCAGAAGCTCTCCCACTGGGTGACGATAAGGTTGGCGAGAAACTCGCACCCTTCGGTAAAACCGCTCAGCCCCTGCAGGCGCGAACGGGCCAGGGTGAAGTAGATGGCGGTCTGCAGATCCACCCCGTGTTTTTCGAAGATAAGGCTGGCAAGCTGATGGATCCGCTGCCAGTCCACCTCGGGGCGCGAAGCGTGGCTGAGCTTGTTGATCTCGGCCCGCAGCGCCTCGTACTCCGGCAACATCCTGGGGTCGCGCCCCACTTTCAGGGCCTGCTGACCTTGCTGATTCTGTGACATATGAACTTCCAACGCAGGAAGGGGGCACAACGTGCCCCCGACGCGATCAATAGAGGGATTCGGGCAGTCTGAACTGACTGAACAGGCCGCCGGTGAAGGGGTTTTGCGCGCTGTCGGTGTAGACGCGATAGGTCATGGCCCCCTGATCCACCGGGAAGCGCACATCGAAAGTGGCGTCATTGACCTGGGTCAGCTCCCCCTTGTCCATCAGGCGGAACATGGCCCAGGGGCCGACGAAGCCTTCGCTGCGCGGTGAGCGCTCGCGGGCGGCCGGCACCAGGGTGATCTTGCTCTCGGCCCCGTCGCGCATGGTGTTGGGCCACACCAACGGGATCTTGGTACGGCGGCCATGGGCGTACTCCAGCAGCTGGCCGTCCAGGTTCAGCACACTGCGCCGCTTGTTGGCGGTGAGCTCGATGGGCTCGAGGGCGAACTGTACCTCCAGGTTGCCCTGCTGACTGAAGAAGATCTGACGGATGCGGGCAGCACGGTCCAGTTGCTTCACCAGCTCGGCCTGGATGGGCGAGCTGAACTCCCCTTCCATCAGGCCGCTCTCCACCATGGGTTTGAGGTTGACCTGATAGAAGCTGTCCAGCGTCCCATTGGGTGCGAAGAAACGCTCCATCTCGGAGAGGGGCACGTCCTTGTTCGAGCTTGGATCAAACGGATAACGGCCGGCCAGCTGGCTGTTGAAGGGGGTCAGCACCTTGTCCTGCCACTCCTGGTTGAGGGAGGACATAGCCAGGTCGATCACCAGTCGCGAGCTCTGCTCGGAGAGCTGACCCACCCAGCGATCGAGCGGGGCCGGCAGACTGCGGGCATATTGCTGCAGGGCGAACACCGGATCGGCGTACTTGTTGGTCATGCGCAGCTGCACCGCTTTCAAGGCGGACTGGCCCGGCTCGGTGGCGTTGACGATGAGCTCGAGATAGTGCTGCAGCTCCACCAGCTTCTGGTTGACCTCCTGAATGAGCGGCCCCTGCTCACCACGTCCAGCCAATACTCCATTCGTGGCCATAAAGGGACGACCGATGCGGGCGCTGATGGCCTGGGCCGGGTCCCCTTCCACATCGGAGATCTTGCGAATGCGGGTGTTGTCATCCAGCGAGGCCAGCACCCGCTGGAACGGCTGATCGTTGCCGGTGATGGCGGCGAGCACGTCCAGCGCCTGCACCGGGCTCTCCAGGGTCTGCACGTCCAGATTGGTCAGCAGTTTTTGCCACTGGTTGACGTAATCGGTGACGTAACGGTCGTTGACCTGACGGGTGATCTCCTTGCGATCCGCCTCGCTCAGCTGGCTCAGCTTGCGCTGGCCCAGCACCCAGGCATCCATCGCGGTGAGATCGATGAGCGCCTTGTCCTGTTTCAGGAAGAAGTCGTTGAAACCGGGCCAGGTGAGCAGCCGCGGCACCTGGCCGGCGTTGTCGCTGCGCAGGGCAAACACTGTGTCGAAGGTGGGGCCCACCTCGTCACGGACGTTGAGATCCGGCGGCAACACATCACCGGCCTTCACCACCAGATTCTGGTAGACCCGCTGATACATGGGCAGCTTGCCGAGCTCGCGCTGGGCACCGTAAACCGGCTCCTTGAACGGCACGAAGGCGGTGATGGCGGCCTGATCCCGCTCGGCCCTGGCGCCATACCAGTTGGTGTGGTCGAGGGCATAGTCCAGGTGCCCCATCAGCTGCTCCTGCACCGCCCCCTGCCCCGGGAAGGCCTTCTGCCAGCGGCTCGCCATGTACTGCGCCACCAGCTCCTTGTTGCGACCGGACGCATCGTCCAGCATCCGCATCACCCGCAGGATGGCAAGCTTCTCCTCGCTGCCGGCAGGTGCCTGGTTGAGATCCTCAAGCAACCCCTGCATCTGGGCCGGCAGGAAGCGCAGGCTCAACAGTTGCAGGTAGGAGCCTTCCACATAAGGACCAATCTGGTCCCCCTGGTAGAGGCCGAGGTCCGCCACCAGCGGCATCCGCTCGCGGTAGTTGCCAAAGGAGAGGGTCGCCTCGCGAATGAGGTTGAGGCGCGGCAGCTGGCTCACCCCGAAGGCGTGGGCATCGGCCACCTCGTTGGTCTCCATGAAGGCCTGGGCCTTGGTCAATACGTTGCGGCCCGCCTCCTCGTTGACCCGGTAGAAGTAGTGCCAGCCACCGATGAGGGCGGCCGAGAAGAGCGACAGGCAGCTGAGGCCGATGGCCATGCGGCGCCGGCGATAGAGGGTGTGCAGCCGGTTTTCGCCAGCCAGATGGGCCTCCGGGAAGATGATGGAGGAGAAAAGCTGGCGCACGAAATAGGTGTTGGACTCCCCGCGCAGGGCCGAGTGGATGGGCTCTGGCAGGTTGTAGCGACGGGAGGCCGCCTGGGCAAACGCATCGAACGGCACCCCTTGCTGATAGACGGAGCTGACATAGACCCCGCGCACCAATAGTGGCTTGCTCTCCTCGATGGCCAGGGTCTCGGCCAGCAGGCTGGTCACGTAATCCTTGAGGCCCGCCAGCTGGCGCACGAACGAGAACAGCGCGTTGCGCTGGGCGGCATCGAGCCGGCTCAGCATCAGTTCGGGCAGATTCTGGTTGAGGTTGTCCACCCACTGATCCCAGAACAGGGCCAGATCCTGCTGCCAGTCGGCGCCCGGCTTGAAGGTCACCCCCAGCACGGCCTCCCGGGCCTCCTTGTCGAGCTGCTGGTAGATCACCTCAAAGCCGCGCAGCAGATCGAGCTTGGTGAAGGTGACATAGAGCGGCAACCGGGTATTCATGGTGGCCGACACCTCCTGCAGGCGTGAGCGCATCAGCTGGGCATAAGCCTTGCGCTCGGCCACGCTGGCGTGGGAGAGCCAGGCCAGATCCACGGTCAGCACCAGGCCGTTGAGGGGCTGGCGACGACGGTGTTCATTGAGCCAGCCAAGCAGATGCAGCCAGAGCCGCTCATGCTTGCGCGCCTGCGGATCCAGTTCGGCTTCGCTCTGGGAGAGCAGCACACCGGCGGGATCCAGCATCACCGCCTGTTCCCCCAGCCAGCAATCCACCAGCTGATCCTGCGCCACGTCCCGCAGCTCGGTATCGAGTCTCGGGTTGAGCTTGTTGGCCGGGTTGGCGCGGTGAATGAGGCTGCTCTTGCCGCTGCCGGGCAGGCCCAGTACCAGATACCAGGGCATGGCGTAGAGCGCCCCCTTGCCCAGATGGGTATTCAACGCCTGCAGCCAGCGATCGAGGAACAGCGCCTGCCTGTCGATGAGCCCCTTGACCGGATCCTGCTCCAGCACCACCTCGTGCTGGCGCTCGGCCTTGAGCTGCTGCATCTTGCGCCACACCCGCCAGGAGACCACTCCCAGCAGCAGCCAGAGCCAGAGCAGGGTGAACACCACCCGCCCCCACAGCGGCGCGAACGGCTTGGCGCCGCGCAGCTCGAGACGAGGGGCCAGCCACCACACCAGGATGAGAGCGAGCACCCAGAGCACAGCACCGAGCAGGGGCCAGGAGGGTTTCAATTTCGGCAGCTGTTGCCGCAGAAAAGTAAAAATGGTTTTGAACATAAAATGTGATCCAACTCCGACTCAATGACTCATTTCGGCACTCATTTCGACAACGGCGCCGCCAGGCTCTCCAGGCGGTTGACCAGCCCGGGCTCCCAGTGCGACAACCCAAGGCGACTGGCCTCTTGCCACAAGTGTTGATAGTGCTGGCGCGCAAGCGCCTCCATGCCTTCCTGCGCCAACAGCTCCGCCTGCACCAGCAAGGCGTGGAAGCGATCTCTTGGCTCTTTCAACTGCGCAATCCGCTCATCGAGCAGGGCAAGTGCCGCCGCGACCCCCTGCTCGCCGTGGCGCTGGGCTACCTCCTCGGCCAGCCCCGCCTCGCCACTGCCGGCACTGCCGCCCTTGGCCGGTTGCAGCCAGCAGCTGCACTCGGGGGAGAGAAACGGCGAGCCGTCGCTAAAAGCGAGGTCCCGCAGGGCCGGCAGACGCTGCAGAAAAGCGCCGAGCTCCTCGGCGATCGCCTGGGCCACCGCCCCAAAGCCGAGCTTCTGGGCCACCTCGGCCGAGAGCCTGTGTCCTTCAAACCAGTAAGGCGCCAGGGTCAGGCTCTGCTCGATGCGCTGCCAGAGCCCCTGATCAGGGGCGTTCATGGCGGCGCGGTACTCGTCCACCATGTCCGCCGACATGGGTGCCAGCGGGGTTTTATTGCCCGCCCCGCTCATGGGGACCGCCGTGATCCCGGCCCAGACGGCGTGACGGCGCAGCCGATAGCCAACCGCGGCATCAGGCTGACGCTCGATCAGGAGCTCCGCCACCTTGAGCTGGGTCTGGCGCCAAGCGCGATCGTTGGAACTGTCGATGTCGACGCCGGCACTGCTGCCACCGCCGCTGAGCACCATGGCGCCGGCACCGCTGGCGGTCGACGCCACCGAGGCCGGGGAGCCCGCTGCCGCCGCACCGCTGCTCTGGGGCTGCCCGGCGGCATTGGCCTCGGCCTGTGCCACCTGCTGGCGCTGGGCCCGCTTCAGACCCATCACCAGCGGGTCGAGCAGCTCCCCCTTGTCGGGACACTGGGCCAGCCAGACCCGCTCCAGTTGCTCTGCCTGGGCCAGCAGTTGGGCCAGCTCGGCCGCCGAGGCGCTCTCGCAAATGCGCGGCAGGGCCCCTTCAAAGCGCCTGACGATCTGCACCATCAGCCGCTGTTTCTGGCTGGCATTGCCGGGCCAGGCCAGCAGCCAGTAAGCCTGGATCCAGGCCTCCAGCAGGCTGATCGCCGCCCCCAGCGGGGTCGCCTTGGCCGGGTGCTGCAGGCAGCGCAGCAGCTGGGCCAGCACCCGCATGTCCTTGGTGCGGCTCTCCAGCAAGCCGAGGCAGGCCTCGGCTACCGCATTGAGATCCACCTGGCTGTGAGCGAGGGATCCCAGCTTGACCAGCTCGGTCTCCACGTAGTCCCAGCGCGGCTCGTCAGCCAGCACCGCGCCTCTTATCTGTTCATCCGGCAGGCTGGTGAGCAGGCGTGCACACCAGGGGTGTTGATAGCTCATCGTCCCCCCTACCAGCGGCACTGCTGACGCAGCGGTGCCAGCGCCTCTTTCAGGCCGCTCAAGTCAACCCGCAAGAGGGCGCCGTTGTCGGCCCGCACCTGCAGCTCGCGATGGCCCAGCCAGCGCTTGAGCTCCTCGATGGCGGGCAGACCGCGGCCATATTCCAGCAACAGACCCTGATCCCGGATAAACCAGCTCTGGGAGCCGGCACTCGGCTGACCATCCAGCTCGACCTGCACTTTCTCGCCACTCCAGGGCTGATCCAGCCGCAGCCGGATATGGGTGATGCTGTCGACGCAGCCGATGGAGAGGGTCGCCCCGCGCAGTGCCGGGCGGGTCAGGGTTTCACTGCCACGGCCAGCGTCGCTCTGCAGCAGGAAGGGGGCGCTCGCTGGCGTGCGGGCCTGCTCCTGAGCCCAGATGGCCTGCCAGGCCGCCGACTTGGGGGCAGTTCCCTCGGCGACACTGGCCGCGCCATTGCCGATGGCGTCGTAGCAGGCGAGCCGCACCAGCGGTGAGGGTTCCTGCCGGCAGACCTGCCAGCGCGCCATGTCCAGCGGGACCTCGGCCGCACTGGTGGCCAGCAGCAGCGGTAACAAGCCGAGGATGCTCATCAGTTCACCTCCAGTTTCTGGCACTTGTGATCCAGGGTGCGCTTGGGAATGTTGAGGCTCTCGGCCACCAGCATCCGATTGCCCTGGAAGTGGCGCAGCCGCGCCTCGATGACCGAGGCCTCGTACTGCTGCATGGCCCGGCGCAGATCGCGGATGTGGTTGTAATCGTCCATGGTGCTGGGCAACTCGACGCAGACCCGCTCGCGCAGCTCCGGCGGCAGCGCCTCCAGCACCACCTCTTCCCCGTGACGGGTATGGGCACAGGCCACCTCCAGCAGGTTGCGCAGCTCGCGCACGTTGCCGGGAAAGTCATAGGTCTGCAGCTGTTTCAAGAACTTGCGCTGTAAGCCGGCGAGCGTCTTGCCATCCTGGGCGGCAAACTGGGCCATGAAGTGCTGACAGAGCAGCGGCACGTCATCCATGTGCTCGCGCAGGGGGGCGATCAGCAGCAGGCACTGACAGAGGCGGTGATAGAGGTCCGCCCGAAACTGCCCCTCCTCCACATGGCGGGTGAGCGGCTGATGGGTAGCGGCGATGAGGCGAAAATCGGAGTGATACTCCTGCTCGGCCCCAAGCGGCCGGTAACTGCGGGTTTCCAGCACCCGCAGCAGCTTGGCCTGCATGGCGGCGGGCATGTCCCCCACCTCGTCCAGAAACAGGGTGCCGCCGTTGGCCTGGGCCACCAGCCCGGTCTTGTTGGCAAGGGCGCCGGAGAAGGCTCCTTTCTGGTAACCGAACAGCTCGCTCTCGATGAGGTTCTCCGGAATGGCGGCGCAGTTGATGGCCACAAAGGGCTTGTTGGCGCGATCGGAACACTGGTGCACCAGCCGGGCCACCACCTCCTTGCCACTGCCGGTTTCCCCCTGGATCAGCACGGTCAGCTTGTGTTGGCCGGCTTGGCTTATCTGCTCGCGCAGCCCGCGGATCACCGCCGACTGGCCGACCAGCTGATCGCCGAGCAGCTTCTCGTGTTGACGCAGCCGCTCCCCCTCCCCCTTTATCTGGCGCAGGGAGTCGCGCAGTACACCCTGATCCCGCCGGCTGCGACCGAGATCGCGAATGAGGGTGAGCTGGTTGCAAAAGACCTGGGAGAGCTGGGCCAGCTCGGGGCCGTCGGCCCAGGCCCGCAGCACCTCCCCTTCATCCATCAGGGCCAGCACGGCAAACGGCTTGCCGTTGCCATCCAGCAGCGGATACGCGTGCAGCCCGCACTGCTGGCCAAGGTTGGCCAGCAGTGCGCGAAAGCCGGCGTGCTCGATGCGGGCACCGCCGTAGAGGGAGTCCCAGGTGCGGGACTGGGCCTTGTGCAGCACATAGGCAAGGGGGTGGGAAAAATCGTCCACCGCCAGCCCCAGCGCCACCTCCTTCCCCCTGACCCAGCCTTGGCACTCCAGCTGACGGCCGCTCACATCCAGCATGCCGAGCAGCAGCCCCTTGGGCTGGAAGCTGGCATGAAGGGTCGAGCTCCACCAGTGGCACAGGTGCAGCTCATCGCGCTGAGCGGTGAGGGCCAGGGCAAATGCGAGGGCTTGCTCCATACTCAAGCCCCCACCTCGGCCACGAACTGGTGATCGGCCACGGAAAAGTGGACGCGCTTGATGGGGTCACCGGCCGAGAGGCGCTGCAGCAGTTGCAGGGAGACCGGCGGCAGCAGGGCGCCGTCGATGACGGATTCGAGCATGCGGGCGCCGTTCTCGCTGCGATTGGCCCGCAGCAGGATCTCCTCGGCCACCTCGTCGTCCAGCACCACCTCGGCGCCAAAGCGCTCCTTGAGCAGCTTGACCAGCCGGTTGAGCTTGCCGCCCACAATCTGTACTAGCGTGTCGTGACCCAGCGGCAGATAGGGGATCACCTCCATGCGCGCCAGCAGGGCCGGTTTGAAGAAAGCGGCGAGCTCCGGATAGAGGGCATCGAGCAGCACGTCGGGCTGCTCGGCATGGTCGACGATGGTCTGGAAACCGAGGTTGGAAGTGAGGAAGAAGACCACGTTCTTGCAGTCGATGATGCGCCCTTCCCCATCCGCCAGCTCGCCCTTGTCGAACGCCTGATAGAAGAGGTTGAGCACATCCGGGTGCGCTTTTTCCACTTCATCCAGCAGCACCACCGAGTAGGGCTTCTGGCGAATGGCTTCTGTCAGCACGCCCCCCTCGCCGAAACCGACGTAGCCGGGCGGCGAGCCGATCAGGCGGGAGACGGTGTGCTTCTCCTGATACTCGGACATGTTGATGGTGGTCAGGTACTGGCGACCACCGAACATCAGCTCGGCAATCTGCAGCACGGTTTCAGTCTTGCCGACCCCGCTCGGGCCCACCAGCAGGAAGGCCCCCAGCGGACGGCCGGGACGACGCAGATCGGCGCGGGCGGTGAGCAGGTGCTTGTGCAGGTGGGCCACCGCCACATCCTGCCCCTTGATGAGCTCGCCGAGATACTCCGGCAGACGGGTCACCACATCGAGCTCCCCCTGGGAGATGCGATTGAGGGGCACCCCAGTCCACTCGGCGATGACGGCGGCAATCTGGGTCTTGTCGACGTGGGCGGAGACCAGCACTTCTCCTTGCTGCAGCTCGGCCAGCTCGCGCTCGAGGGTAGCCAGCTGCTCGGCAGCGGCCTGCGGATCGAGGGGCGCATCGGCGAGATCCAGCGCCTCTCTGGCCAGCATCTCATCCTGCTGATCGGCCAAGAGAGCTGCGCGCAGCTCGACAATCTGGTGCACCAACCCTTGCTGTTGCTGCCACCGGGCCTCCTGCTCGGCCAGCTCTTCACGGCAAGCCTGCTGGGCCGCCTGCAACTCGGCCAGGCGCTCTGCGTTGTCACCAAGACCAATCAGGCTCTGGCGCTCCAGCTGGCGGATCTCCAGCTCGCGCTGGCGCAGCGCATTTTGCAGGTGGCTGACCGCGCGCGGCGGCGTGGTGAGGTTGATGGCCACCCGGGCACAGGCGGTATCGAGCACGTCAATCGCCTTGTCCGGCAGCTGACGGCCGGAGATGTAACGGGCGGAGAGCTGGGCGGCAGCCTGCAGCGCCTCCTCATCGATCAGCACCCCGTGGGCCTTCTCGTAGATGCTGCGCAGGCCGCGCAGGATCACGGTGGCCTCGTCGGCATCGGGTTCACCGACCTTCACCAGCTGGAAGCGGCGCGACAGGGCCGCGTCTTTTTCCACGTATTTCTTGTACTCGCCCCAGGTGGTGGCGGCGATGGTGCGCAGCTCGCCCCGGGCCAGCGCCGGCTTGATGAGGTTTGAAACATCCAGTCCGCCGGCCTGGTTGCCGGCCCCGATCAGGGTGTGCGCCTCGTCGATGAACAGGATGACCGGTTGCACGGCGTCCTTGACCTCCTGCATCACCCCCTTGAAGCGCTTCTCGAACTCCCCCTTGACCGAGGCGCCGGCCTGCATGGCACCCAGATCCAGGGTCATCAGCTCGACCCCGCGCAGCTTTTCGGGCACCTGGCCCGCCACCATGCGCAGAGCCAGCCCCTCGATGAGGGCGCTCTTGCCGACACCGGCCTCCCCCACGACTATGGGGTTGTTCTTGCGACGACGGGAGAGGATGTCGATCATCAGATCGATCTCGTGATCCCGGCAGAGCACGGGATCCAGGCTGCCCTGGCGGGCCTGTTCAGTCACATTGACGGTAAAGCGGGCCAGCAGACTGGCATCGGCCGGCAGCGAGGCCTGGGCCGTCTTGCCGCCGGGGGTAGTGGTGACTTGTGTCTCGGCAGACTCCTTGACCCACTCGTCAAACTGCTGGCGCAGCAGCTCGCGATTGACCTTGGCGAGCAGGCGGGTCACCGAGCCCGGCAAATAGCGCTGGGGGGTCATCAGCAGCACCAGCAGCATGACGCCGCTGCGCAGCTGGGCGTGTTGCAGCTCGGCAGAGGCGAGCAGCCAGCTGTCTTGCAGCCACTCCACCAGCATGGGCGAGAAGGAGGGGTAACCCTGGCCATAGCTGCCGTCGGCAGCGGACGGTTGCAGCAGGGTCTTGAGCTCTTCCACCTCCACCTCGGCCACCTTCAGGATCTGGCGCACGTCGCTCAGCGGGGTCTCCAGCATCTTGAGCAGCAGGTGCTCGATGCGGATCTCAGCTCCCTGGTGATTGACACAGAGGGCCGCGGCCTCCTCCAGCATGTGACGGCAGATGGGGTTGAGTCTTTCCACCAGTACCGGTAGCTCTATACGAATCAAGGCGTGCTCTCCTTAGGTATTTATTTTAATAATTCGCCCAGTTGACGCAGTACGTCCTGGGTCTGGTTATTGAGTTGGTGGTGATAGAGGCCAAAGATCAGCGCCAGGATCAGCGCGCCGCCCATGAACAGGCTGCGCAGGGAGACCTGCTTGCGCAGCTGGTAGCGGGAGGCCTGCTGGCCCAGATCGAGGTGAAACACGCTGGGCGCCTCGCCACCGGCCTCGGGGGCCAACTGCTTGTGCAGCTGGCGCACGATGCGCTCGAACTCCCCTTGTCCCTTGCTCATCACCTTGTAACGCCCCTCGAAACCGAGGCACAGACAGAGGTAGATGAACTCCAGAATGTCGCGATAACGCACCGGGTCTTCCTGCAGGCGGGCCAGCAGCACGAACACCTTCTCGCCGCCCCAGGTCTCGTTGTGAAAGCGGGTCAGCAGGGAGTGCTCGGACCATTCGCTCTGGCTGCCCCAGTCGCGGCCCATCACGGCCTCGTCGATGAAGGTGCAGAGGATGTAGCGAAACGACAGCACCACCCCGTTCTCGTAGCCCTGGGCCATCAGCTCCTGTTCGATCGCCTGGATCTCGGTCACCACCCGCTGGTAGAGCTCGGGCACCCGGTCGTAACGGGACAGCAGGCGCACCCGCTGCACCAGCCCCAGCAAGGGGGTCACCGCATCGATCATCGGGTTGATGCTCTGGCCGCGCAGGCGGAACCAGTAGTCCGAATCCATGTCCAGCTGCTCGGCATGATCGAACAGCAGGTCGCTGAGTTGCTCGTTCTTGATAATGTCCGTGGTCATCTCTGCTTATTCCTTGGTGCGATCACTGGCTGCGAATGGCCCAGAGCTGCATGTCGAGCTCGGGGAAGTCGCCGGCGATGTGGAAGGCAAGGGTGTTGCCCACCGCCAGCATCTGCCAGGCCGGGCTCTGCCGGTCGAGCTGGAAGTAGCTGTAACCGGCGTGGTAGGGCAGCTGGCGCGGCGCCACCGGCAGCGGCAGCAGCGGAATGCCGGGCAGTTGCAGGCTGATGAGCTCGCGGATCTTGTCGCTGGAGGCCACCTTGGTCTGCTGCAGCAGCTGTTTGCGCAGCTGCTCCTGCGGCATGCGGGCACGCACCGCCAGCACGAAGTCGGCACTTGTCATCAGCTCGCTCTCGTTGACCATGGCCACCATGATGCCGTACTGGTGCTTGCGCAGCTGGATGGAGACGGCGCGCGGCGACAGCACTGTGCTGAGCGCCTGGCGCAGGGCCAGCATCACCGGCTCGAAGCTCACCTGCTGATCGTCGTGGCGATAGGCGGGGAACTCGGGCGGCAGGCGGGACTCGTCGGTAAAGGTCATCAGCTCGCCGCACAGCTGCACCAGCGCCTCATGCAGCCGCTCGGGGTGCAGGGTGCCAAGGCGCGCCAGATGGGAGAGCTGGGGCTGGGCCCGGTTGAGCAGTTGCAGCATCATGAACTCGGCCACGTCGGCCACCCCCTGCTGACCCGGCGCGGCGATGCGCTGGGAGAGGCTGCGGGCCCGCTCGGCCACGAGGCCGGCCGACTCGCCGAGGAAGCGCTTGAGGGTCGGGATGGCGGAGACGCTGATGCTGCAGGGCATGAAGTTGGGATCCAGCACCAGGCCGCCATCCGGACGCTTGTCCAGAATGCGGGCAATCGCCAAAGAGGCATAAGCACTGCGATCTTCCCGCTCCAGCATCAGCCGCAGGCTGACCCGCCCCACTTCGAGGGAGACCACGTCCCCCCCTTCGCTGTGCAGATCGCGCACGTCGTGGCGATGGGCCTGCAACCGGGTGGCCACCTGACCGCCCTGATTGACCTCGTTGACGCCGCTCACCGAGAGCGGCAGCGCCAGATAGACCTTCTGGTTGGCCACCGAGGCGTCGGTGACTTCCAGCGGGGTCGGTAGCACGTCGTCATTGGGGATGTTGAATACGGTACCGTCCGGCAGGATGCCGGTGGCCCCCACCAGGGCGATGCGACCAAACCCCAGGTAGTCCTCGTTGATGGCGAGCGACTGCAAGCCATAGAAATAGTCGGACAGCGCGCTCAGGCGAGCGTGCAGCGCGTAATCCGAATGTCTTTGTTGTTGCTGGAAGTGCTGGGGCTTGATGAACAGCCCCTCACGCCAGATAACCCGATTTCGACTCGACATGGTTATTCTTCTTCTTTTTGCAGTTCCACTTCATCCAGGCGCAGGTGCACCAGGATTTGATAAGCCGTTCCCTTGCTCTTGATCTTGATGACCTTGCGCCACTCGGCGCTGTCGGGGTCGGCGTAGCGTGCGATCACCCCGATGTAACGGGTCTTCTCGTCGAGCTTGATGGGGGGCAGGTATTTGAACTGGCCCGGCAGCAGGGTGTAGTCCTGATGGTCCAGGTAGTTCTTGCCAAGGGCCTTCTCCACGTCCGCAGTCACCTGGTCATAGTCGGTGGCGAGCAGCTTGGAATCTTCCGCCAGCAGCACCACCTGAAACTCGATGGGCGCCGCCTCCCCGCTCTCGTTGGGGTTGACGTCAGGCTCCGCCAGCAGACTCAGCCCCAGGGTAGAGGGCTGATCATTGTTGCTGCCCACCTGGATATCCGGGTTCATGGCCACATCGGCCATCTTGCCCATGGTGGTACAACCTGCCAGGGCCAGCAGCGCGGCGCCCAGCATCAGCGCTCGTATCATCCAATCAGTCCCTGTTGCTGACGCACGGCCTGGTCATAGGCCTGGGCATACACCTGGTGGAACAGCTTGTCGAACCCCTGCTGACGGGCGGAGGTGAGCTCGCGGTAGTAGTGCTGGTACATGTCCCAGGCCCAGCCTTCGTCGGCCGTGCCCGGTGCACCGCTGCGGCGGTATTGCTCGAAGCGCCCCAGCAGCGCCTGCGGCGAAAACGCCTGCAGGATGCTGTCAAGCGCCGCGCCGATGGCCTGCTGGTTCGCCACATGGTGGATGCGCACGTTGTGCAGGCTCTCGGCCACCGCCGCCGGCGCACTCAGGTGGACCGGGCTCTTCTGCTCGGCAAATAGCACCGCCAGGGTCTCGTCATAATCAAGGCCCAGGCGCAGCGGGTTGTCCTCGATGGGACGCAGGTGCTTGTCCGCCAGCGCCGCCTGTTCGTTTTGCAACTGCAGCAGCCCCTCCACCATGGCTCGCACCGTCTTGCCCATCTCTTCGAGCATGTCGTGGGCCTGCTGGGTGTCCTGCAATTGCAAGGGTTGACCTAGGCCACGCATCAGCGGGGTCAGGGCGACGTGATCGACGCCGTCCAGCGACAGCTGATAATCGGGATGGTTCTCGATGGCGGGCATATCCAGAAATTCTTGGTTCATGGTGTTCTCGACAGCAGAAAAAGGGGCAAGAGGGGGGGCGTCCACATCCGGTTGTGAACGCAGTGAAGCCTGCAGGCGACCGTCCGCCAGCGGGCCATCCATCAACGGATTGGGCGCCCTGCGCTCCTGCTGCAATGCCAGCAAGGGATCGGCCGCCAGGGTGCGCGGATCGTCTGCGGGCGCAACGGGCTCATCGCTGGTCAGCCACTCGTCAAGCTGCTCGGTGGGGCGGTTGCCCAGCACCTGTTGCAGGCTCTGCTCGGGGGTGATGGCCCCCAGGTAGGCGCGCAGCCGGAACGGGCCGACCACGAGCTCGTCCCCCTGCTCCAGATGCACCTTGCGGGCCCGCCCGATGGGCGAGGTGGCACCGTTGATATAGGTCTGGCCGCTCAGATCGCACAGGCAGAAGCGACCGTCGTTGAGCTCGATGCGGGCGTGGGCGGGCATGACGGCCCCCAGCCTGTCGCGCAGCTGCCAGTCATCCTGTTCGGAGGCCCCCAGGGTCCCCCCCATCTCGTCGAAGCGGTACTGCACCTGCTGGCTGCCATCGAGCTGTTCGCTGTTGAGCACCACCAGGGAAAGTTGCTGGTTAAAATCGTCCACAGTTACTCCTGCACTGATTCCTGTAGTTAAATTTTCTGCGCTGCTGATCTCTGCACTTATTCCTGCACGCAGATGGTCACGAACGGATCACTCGGCGGCTGGCCGAGAAAGGTACTCCACCCCAGGCGGGCACTCTGCTCTTCACCGAGCCTCAGTCCCCTCGCCTGCTCCTGGCCGAAACCCAGGCGCAGATCCCAGGCCAGCTGATCGCGCAGGATGAAGGAGACGAAGGTCACCAAAGCCTGGAAGTG
The DNA here is from genome assembly GCF_014168615.1 of Aeromonas sp. WP2-W18-CRE-05. Lineage (NCBI taxonomy): Bacteria > Pseudomonadati > Pseudomonadota > Gammaproteobacteria > Aeromonadales > Aeromonadaceae > Aeromonas > Aeromonas sp. WP2-W18-CRE-05. Next base: position 3,079,757 of record NZ_AP021917.1, read on the forward strand.
CTCCCCGTTCGGCAGAAAGCCGAGAAACTGGCCAAAGCTCAGGTTGTTGATCTTCAACAAGAACTTGCCGGCACAGTCATTCACCTTGTCACCGATGACAAAATCGCTCCCCAAGGTGGCGCAGGCGCCGCCGAGGCGATTTTGCTGATCCTCATGAATAGGCACCTTGCGCCACTGCCAGGCGCTCACCTGCACGTCGGCCAGATCGAAGCAGTGGGCCACCAGACCGGCCACCACCTCGGGGGAGCGGCTGGGGCTGGCCAGCATGCCCGCATAAGAGAGCATCTTGGCCCGGTTGACCGGCAGGCTCTGGCAGACCGACTCATTGCCGAGCCCCACCAGGGCGAACATCAGGCGGGAGAAACCATCCTCGCCGTTGTCCTGAAACCGCACGTGGTAGCGATACTTGCGCCAGATCCGGTGCAGCAGGGTCAGCAGACGGTGGTGGAAGAAGTCCAGAAACAGGCCGAGCTTCTGCTCCCCCTGGGCGTACTCCCACGCCAACGAATCGAGGTAATAACCGGGCATCGGCGACTGGCTGCCGTGCAGGCCGAGGAAGGCCACCTCCAGCTCGTGGCGCCCCTGCCCGTCCCGGCCAATCTGCAGCACGTCGCTGGTGGGAAACCCCAAGGAGGCGGTCGCCTTGAAGCGGATGTTCTCGTCACCGGGGAGGTAGTCGAGCCCTCGCTCCTGATCGGCGCCATCGAGCCGGTTGAGCAGCTCAACCAGCTGGAAGAAGTTGAAACGGGGCGCCTCCCGGGCGGCGCTCACATCAGGGAGTGCTGACCGATCTGGACTGGCCATTGGTAGCGCTCCTTGTTGTCGAGATTGACCACCTCAAGCAGGTGGAAGGCGTTGACGCTGGCATAGAGCGAGAAGAAGTGGGCCAGCACGGTACTGAACAGATAGAGCTCCCCTTCGCTGCCAAAGGCGGACTGGCGGATGGAGAGCACCGACTTGAGCCCCCGCACCGGCATGCCGCGCACCAGCCGGTCCACCGGACTGGTTTCGATCTCCTCGATCCCCGCCAGCCGCTTGCGCGAGGCCTGCTCCGCCTGCTTGTCGTGCAGCGCCGGAAAATCGTAGGTGCGCAGCACCTGCACCAGGGCATCGCGGCGCAGCAGGGAGACATAGTTGAGCGACAGGTTGGATATCAGCGTCCAGTGCAGACTGCCGTCCAGGGCCGGGCGCAGCGGCCGAGTCGGCCGGATCAGGTTGCGAAAGGTGGCAAACGAGGGCGAGCTGCCGGTGGGTACGCAGACGCTGCCCACCTTGAGGCGGGCGGCGCGGGAGCGGTTGGTGCAGGTGAGCGTCACCGAAATGGATTCATCCAGTTCGACCGTTGTGGTTTCATCCCCACGCACGAACGAGAGGCTGTGTTCGAAACCATCCCCGCTCACCGCCTCCTTGACCCGCACCCGGTAGTAGAGCGCCAGCCGCTGCTTGGCCCGCTCGATCTGGTGCTGAAAGCTCTCGAATGGCTGATAGATGCGCGGCGTGCCGCGGGAGCGACCGAGGTTCCCCTCGACCCAGCCTTCCACTTGATCCACCGAGAAGATCTCGAAGCTGTCGGCGTGGCGATAACTTGCCTTGAGGGGATACTCCGCCTGACGGCCATTGAGGTTGACCGGCTCGCTGTCGTGCTGGAACAGGTTGATGGCCGGCACGCAGTTGAGCATGAAGGAGTCGGGACGGATCTTGAGCTCCGCCGGCAACGGCCGATCGAAGCAGAAGTGCACCTTGAATTCGTTCACCGGCAACGGCTGCTTGGGCCAGTCGCCACCGGAGAGATCAAAGAAGAGAAAGCTTTCCGGGAAGCAGAAGTACTCCTGCAGGATCCGGTAGCCGGAATAGACGTTGTTCGGGTAGGGCAAGAGCGCATCGCCGCGCTCGAAGCCGACCGGTTTGAGGGCCTTGGCCTCCTGGCGAAAGCGCTTGCCGTCGATCTCCAGCTCGATATGGGAGAGCTGGTTGGAGAGCCAGAAGTAGAGCTCATAGGCGGTGTAGCTGTCACCACCAAGGAAGAAGCGCAGCTTGTCCAGCTGCAGCTCGCTAAGCGGCAGAGGGGCATGCAGGGCGATATCCAGCGAGATGGTGGAGAGGTCGTTACCGCTCTGGGCGGCGATGTGGCGGATATCGGCCGGATAGACCCAGGTATCGTGACAGGTCTGGAAATGACAGGTCACCTCGTCCAGGGGCAGACTGTCGAGCTGACAACCTTGACTGACCAGCGCCGGCTGGGCGATGGCCCCCGGAATGACCGAAAACTGCATGATGGTCATGCTGGGCACGGGACGCAGGTAGTTGGGCCAGAGCATGTTGAGCAGACCATGGGTCAGCTCGGGAAACTCATCCTCAATCTTGGCGCGCAGGTTGCCCGTGAGAAAGGCGAACCCCTCCAGCAGGCGCTCCACGTCCGGATCGGTGTTCTGCTCCGACAGAAAGCGGGTGAGCTCGGGATAGGCGTCGGCAAATTCGCGCCCTTGCAGGCGCAAAAAAGCCAGCTCATCCCTGAAGTAATGTTCCAGCGACATTGATCAGACCATGCGGTAGTGACGGTGACTGTCCATGTGGACGTTGAACGAGGTAACTTGCTCGAGCTGCTCCAGCCGCACGTGGGCCGTCACCTGAAACGTCATCTCAAGCGGGCTCGCCTGATAGTCGGGTGAACGGACTTCCACATGCACGATCCGCGGCTCATAGCGGCGGATGCATTGCCGGATCGCCTCCCGGATCCGCCCCTTGATGTCGGCACTCCCCTGGGTGGCGTCATTGAGATCGATGACGCCAAGTTCGGGGGCACTGCGACAGTTGCCGGGACGGGTGTTGAGGATCTGATCGAGCTGCCGTTTGACAGAGTCCACCAGTTCATCCACTTCCGAACGGGGGGAGGAGCCAAGCCCCTCCCCCCGGATGCGATCAAACAGACTGGCCGCATTGCCTCTATCCCAGGATGAGAGATGCGGCATCGGGCTTTATTCCTTGTCCAGACGACCTACCAGAGAGAGCTCGAAGCTCGCTCCCATGTACTTGAAGTGCGGGCGCACGGCCATGGCGACCTGATACCAGCCCGGCTCCCCTTCCACGTCCAGCACCTTGATCTGGGCGGCACGCAGGGGACGACGGCTGCGCACGTCCGCAGGGGGGTTCTCCTGGTCGGCCACGAACTGACGGATCCAGTTGTTGAGTTCCCGTTCCAGATCCTGGCGTTCCTTCCAGGAACCGATCTGCTCGCGCTGCAGCACTTTGATGTAGTGGGCCAGGCGGTTGATGATGAACATGTAGGGCAGCTGGGTACCCAGCTTGTAGTTGGTCTCCGCTTCCTTGCCTTCCTTGGTGTTCGGGAACACCTTGGGCTTTTGCACCGAGTTGGCGGAGAAGAAGGCGGCGTTGTCGCTGTCCTTGCGCATGGTCAGGGTGATGAAGCCCTCTTCCGACAGCTCGTATTCACGACGATCCGTGATGAGCACTTCGGTCGGGATCTTCGCCTGCAACTGACCCATGGCCTCATAGACGTGCACCGGCAGGTCGTGAATGGCGCCACCACTCTGCGGACCAATGATGTTCGGGCACCAGCGGTACTTGGCGAAACTGTCGGTCAGGGAGGTGCCCATCAGATAGGCGGTGTTGCCCCACAGGTAGTGATCATGGTTCGAGCTGATCTCTTCCTGATAGTTGAAGCCCTTGATGGGGTTTTCGGTCGGATCATAGGGCAGACGCGCCAGGAAGCGCGGTGCAGTCAGACCCAGATAGCGGGCATCTTCCGACTCGCGCAGGGAGCGCCACTTGGTGTAGGCCGGCCCTTCGAATACCGATTTCAGGTCCTTGATGGAGGGCAGATCGGTGAAGCTGTCGACCCCGAAGAAGGCGGGGGCGACGGAAGAGATGAAGGGGGCATGGGCCATGGCGCCCACTGCACTGACATACTGCATCAGCTTGATGTCAGGGGAGCTGTGGGTGAAGGCGTAGTCACCAATCACGGCGCCGACCGGCTGTCCGCCAAACTGGCCATAACCGCTGGAATAGACGTGCTTGTAGAGGCCGGACTGGGTGATTTCAGGAGAAAATTCAAAATCTTCCAGCAGCTCTTCCTTAGTGGCGTGCAGCACCTGGATCTTGATGTTCTCGCGAAAATCGGTGCGATCCACCAGGAGCTTCAGGGAGCGCCAGGAGGACTCCAGCTCTTGCAGCTCCTTGGCGTGCAGGATGACGTCCATCTGCTTGCCGAGCTTCTTGTCGAGCTCGACGATCATGCTGTCCACCAGCGCCTTGTTCACCGGCTCTGTGGTGGTGCCGCTGTCCAGAATGTTGGCAATCAGGGCTGCAACGCCCTGCTTGGCGACGCTATAACCCTCATCCACCGGGGTGATGCGGGCCTGCGCCATGATTTCGTCCAGCAGGGACGAGGAGGCTGCACTCGCCCCCGCTTGAACCTGTTCTTCGACCAGAGACATAATTTTTCCTTATAAGTCAGTCAATTAATCTGCTGATCACTCGGCAGGCTTAATCAAATCCAGCTCCTTGAGCAATTGCTCGCGAGCGTCGTCACTGGACAGCAGATCCTGCAGACGGTTGCGGAAGGCGGGGATATTGCCAAGCGGCCCCTTCAGGGCAACCAGCGCCTCACGCAGCTCTAGCAGCTTGCGCAGCTCGGGCACTTGCTGGGCAACGCTGTCAGGGGTGAAGTCTTCCAGGGACTGGATTTTGATCGACACGGGCAACTCGTCCTGGCTGTTCTCCTCCAGGCGGTTGGGAACCGAAAAATTCAGCTCCAGTGCAGATTCTTTCATGACGGAAGAAAAATTATTCTTGTCGATAGAGACGGTCTGACGCTCCTCGATGGGGGTTTCTTCAGAGCGCCCTTTCATATTTCCGACCACCATCATGGTCAACGGAAGCTCTATTTCCGCCTGTTGGCCACCGGTTGCCGGCACATATTTGATATTGATACGTTCTTTGGGCGCAACAGTGGCGCCATCAATCCCTTTTCCCATGCTCTAGATACCAAGTTGAGGATCCATGAAGACCCAAAAGCTTATAGCCAATGCTTTTGTCGGCAACTGTAAAAAATGACAGTTGACGTGCTCAGGACGAAAATGAACAAAAAAGCACCAACCAACCACGCCTTTTCGATATATTCCAGGAGAGAGCCTGGATATCCAAAAGGCAGCATTCAGCTTGTTATTCAATACAATCCGATTACGTCTCTACTCTTCGTTAGAGATCATATCTGGCTTAAGAGCCATTTGTAGCGAATGGTATATTTTTGATGATGATAACGTCAACGACAAATATATATGCAAATGTATCAAAATGAAAATAAATGCACAAATATCAATAAAAACAACGAGATAGAATCAACCCATCAAAATGTAAACTTGAGACAAGAAGTGTAGGAAAGTTGTATTTAGTGAAGAGTTAAATAGGAAAAATCTGATTTTAAATCTTCATGACCTCTCATGATAAGCCATAACCCGTGCTCACTTTCCGAACACAAAAAGAGATTTTTCTGACAACATCCGATGTTATTTTTGTCAAAAAAACCGCCAGGATGTATTATCAAGGCGGTATTGGATGGCGATAATAAGTGGGAAATGGCTTTATCCACTCACTGTTATTTTTATCACTATGTCTCATTCATGTTATGGGAATGACATCATATGTCCTCTGACGTCTGCCCCATTTCACCGTGTTTATCCAGTCTGATGAACCAGTGCTGCGCCAGTTTTTGACCGGCACTTTTTTCTTGTGCCGTCATGCCTTTTTCAAGTTCACGGCTGGCGGCGGTTGCATCAATATTGCCATCCGTTGCGGCCAATAAATACCATGCATAAGCATGCAATCTATTGCGGGGGGCTCCCCATCCCTGCTCACGCATGATGCCCATGCGATATTGTGCTTGCCGATGATTGGCGTTTGCTGCTGCCCGATACTGTTTCATGGCTTCGGTATAATCAGCCTCACCACCCTGCCCCAGTCGCAGCATCTCGCCGTAGGCATATCGAGCCTCGACATTGCCCTGCGAGGCCGCCAGAGAGAGGCTCTTGCGCGCAGCTTTCAACTCCCCCCGTTCCTGTTGCAGGGTCGCCAGTTCAAGCTGGGCCTGACTCACACCCCCCGCAGCAGCCAGGTTCAGCCAGTGCTCCCGTGCGGTGATATCGCTTTGCTGCAGGCTCAATTGATATTCGGCTTCATGGGAACCATTGCCTGCCGCCATCTCCAGCCAATAACGGCCAAGCGCCAGATCCTGGGCAACCAGATCCCCCCTCAGATAGCCCTGCCCCAACCACAGCTGGGCAGGAGCAGCCCCTGCATTGGCGGCGCGCTGATAGAGGCTGAATGCCTCTTCAGAGGGCGCCTTGCTCGCCAGTACCAGCAAAGCGTCCGGCTGTTGCTGGGCTGCGGCTTTCTCATACCAGCGCAGGGCAAGATCGGCGCGCTTGATCACCCCTTTCCCTTGCTCATAGCGAGCGCCAAGCTGGAATTGTGCATCACGATTACCCTGTTCAGCGGCTTTCTCCAGCCACTTGACGGCCTCTTCATCGGCCCCCGCCTGACCTGCATACCACTGCCCCAGAACCAGTTGGGCATTTCCATGATCCCGCTTGGCGGCCTGCTCGAACCAGTCGAGGCACTCACTGGTAAGCTTGCCCTTGTGCCGTTGCCGGCACTCCTGACCCAGTTGATAGCTGGCCTCCGCATTGCCCAACTTGGCGGAGCGCTGCCACCACTGCCTGGCCAGTACAGGATTTTTGGGCTCTCCCAACCCCGCCTGATACCAACTTCCCACCTGTAGTGCAGCCTTGCCCCGAATATCGGCATCTGCCGCCATGGGGCCCGTCTGCTCGACCACCTGCTTCATCCAGCGCATCGCCTCAGGATAATCCGGCTTGGCCGCCAGACGGTTGGCCAGCTCATATTGCGCCTTGCCCTGGCCCTGCTGGGCGGCTTGGGAGAGTTCAGACTCGGTGAGTCGTGTAGTTGTAGAACATGCAATAAGCAAACTAGCTAATAACATCGATAGTAAAGCTCGATATACCATCTATAACACCCGCAGTTTTAAACAAGAGGATAATAAGAAATTTAGTAGAGACACCCAAAATACCAAAAGCACATAATAAAAAACACTCAACTATAATCTAGATAAAATTAAACGTATCACAGCAAAAGATTTGCCAAGCCTGATTTAGGGCATTCCTTTTTTATCAAAGATGCATAATGTTGAACATGGTAGTCAAAAGTTATACCATCAATATATTCTTTTGAAATACTGTGGCAAGCATGACCTGGTAAAAAAAGTCATCTTCTATTTTATATGGATAACAATCCACATCATATATGGAGCAATAGATGTAGCAAGCACTAGCGGTAAATTGAAAGAAATCTTCTTTACTATCTTTATCTAGCGTGCCGATAAACGCATTCATTCCTTTCGTAAGATCTTCTAGTGATAGAATCCCCCGTTCAATATAGGTTAGAAGACGCCCAGTTGAACGATAATGGCCATGCTCTCCCCAATCTCGGTCCATAATCAAGAATCCCTCATTTCCTCTAAAGAAATTCCATGGTTTTGTTTTGAACTCTGATATGAACTCAATTTCACTATATGGCTTCATTATTGCCATCTCATCGTTTCATCAAAATAACTAAGCAGATTTTCGATATATCTGTACAGATCTAGTTATCACCTGACACCGGCCTCAAACCGGTGTCTTGTTTACGCTACTTTAGTGCGCACTTCCTTCGGTATCAATTTCAGACCCTTTTTGAACATGCTGTAGGGAGTCTGTCCTTCCATCATCCTGCCCTGATGTGGCCGCTGGGTGTTGTAGTGATCCAGATAGCTGTCCAGGTCTGTCTGCATCTGCTCTACCGACTCATACCAGGTTGTCCTCCCCTTGATACGGAAATGTTCATCCAGCAGGGTGCGATGTAGCCGCTCGATAAAGCCGTTGCTCTGCGGCCTGCGTACCTTGGTGGTCCGGTGCTCAATCCCCTCCAGTTGCAGGAACAGCTCGTAGGGGTGATGGTCAGGGCGTCCGCAGAACTCGCGCCCGTTGTCCGACAGGATGGTATAGACCCGCGCCTCGTGAGCCTCGTGAGCCTCGAAGAACGGCAGGACCGTTTCGTTGAGCACATGGACCGAGGTCACCGGCAGCTTGCTGATATAGAGCCGTCCCCAGGCGTGGCGGCTGTAGCAGTCCAGTACGGTTTGCAGATACACCTTGCCCACCCCCTTGAGTGCGCCGACGAAGAAGGTGTCGACCGCCACCAGTTCCCCGGTGTAGTGGACCTCTATCTGACGTTCTCGGAACTCGGGGCTGAAGCGCTCGAGCAGGCGGATCTGCTCGTCATTGAGCTCAATCGTCTGTTCCCTGTGGGTTTTCTCGAGGCGCAACAAGCGGTCATGCTTGGAGAGCAAGTCGTGACGTTGCCACACGCCACGCACACCGCCCGCACTGACGTTGATGCCTTGCAGAGCCAGTTCTTGCGCGACCCGCTGCGGGCCATGGGTTGGTCTGGTGAGAGAGTAATCGAGGATCATGTACAGGATCTTTAGCTACAACCAATTGAAATAGATAGAAAAAAGGCTTCGTTTGTGATCTGATTTAATCGCAAAAAAAAACCGACACGCCCGAAGCCATGACTATTATCAATGCAACCCAGTACCTCAAGCAACTTCTTAGCTCTTCTGAACTCAACCGGATCGGTAAATTTACCGGTTTTTGTCAGCGACTCCGGGATATCCAGCCTGCGAGACTACTCCCGGCTCTGCTCTCAGGGCTTGGTTGCGACAAGGTGGATGGTATTGCTGGTTTGCATCGCCATTTCAATGCGTTGCAGCTCCATGATACTGACCAAATAGCGTATAAACCCTTTCACAACCAGTTACGCAAGCAGGGTTTTCCCTTGTTCATGCGCGCACTGGTTGAACGAGCCATCGCCTTACGCCTCAAGGAGTGTCTACCGGACGCCCACGGACTGGCAGGCTTTGAGCAGGTACTGCTGCAGGACGGGTCGTCATTCGCGTTACATCCGCAATTGGCAGAACATTTCCCGGGCCGATTCAATAAGCACAGCCCCGCTGCGGTAGAGTGTCATATGACCATGTCCTTGCTGGACCAGTCGCCGATATCGATGAGTATCACGGCGGATACCGAATCGGAGCGCAAGCATCTTCCGGCCGCAAATTCGTTAAATAACAAACTGTTATTGGCGGATGCCGGTTACATCAGCCGCGAGTACTTTGCTGATGTGACCAAAGCCAAAGGAAGCTATCTGGTCAGAGGGAGTCAAAATCTCAATCCCAAAGTACAGGCAGCTTACCGACAGGACGGCAGGGAAATGCCCAAGTTACTCGGAAAAAAGCTCAAGGATATCGATCGGAGAAGCTGCAGAGCCGAGGTTCTGGATCTGGATGTGAGTTCGGGAAAGTATAAATATCGACTCATAAGACGTTGGTTTGCAGAGGAAAAACGGTTCTGTATATGGATGACCAATCTTCCGCGTGAGCGATGGCCAGCCGAGAAGGTGATGGCATTGTATCGTTGCCGTTGGCAGATCGAACTGTTGTTCAAAGAGCTGAAATCACATAACCGGTTGAAGGCGTTCGCGACACGACAAAAAGCGATAGCGGAAGGCTTGATCTGGGCTAGTTTGCTGGCCTTGCTGGTCAAACGTCGGCTGGCGCTGACGCTGATTGGCAGCGCGGAGTTATCGATGCTGAAGATTGCCAAAAACAGCGCGCTTTGGTTAATGCCGATATTGGCGAGCATCATCCATGGTGCGTGGCAGGAAATAACAGAGAAGTTGGAGTGGGCAATGGTGTATTTATCCAAAAACGGCAAAAAGAGTAGGCAGAGAAAATCCAAGCAAAACAACACGTTAGACGGTATTATTAATTCGCTTGCCGCTTAAGGTTCTGTACATGAATCGAGGATAGCCTGTTCAATCTCGGGAGTGACCCGGTTGGGATGCGCCCCTTTACAGCCGGGGAGTTTGTCGAGCAAGCCTTCAGCCCCATAGGTCTGGTAGTTACGGCGAATCTCATAGAACTGCTGGCGGCTGTAGCCGATGAGCTTGCAGGCTGTGCTGACGTTATTGAGCTCTTTGGCGAGCTCTAGCAAGCTGAGTTTACGACGTGCTACTTTCTCGTTGGTGGTCATACGGTGACTCCAGATAACACGGTAGGGGTACCGTTTTGTTATCCGGTTTGAAGCCGTATGACCACTCCCTTTTGTGGGCAACTGTCAGGTGAATACCATCTCCATACAATATATCCATCATGTTTTATGTTTTCCGCACCATGCAATGCGGCTTATTTTGCCCCACCTTTAGTTTTCCCGCCAGGAACCCACTCACCAGAAATTGCCCCTGGTTCATTACCAGTAGCACTTTATATTTAAACCGACTATCACCTCATCCTTGCATTATGTATCCCCGGAGGGGAGCTACTCTTTCATTCATCGCCATTTTGCAAGTGGCTCTGAAATAGTTCCATTTTCAATATTAATATCATGTTGCCAAAAACGCTCACCTTTAAATGACGGTTCATGTGCAAGAACAACTCTCACTGTTTTTTCTGCGGAAGCTGATTGGTTTGCTAAGCAATATATGCAACTACCAGGTTCTTTAAATGAAAAACGGGTAATGAAAAGTAAATCTCCCTCCTTATCAAAAAAACTAATGCCAGAGGCATTTAAAGCCGCCACACCATCTAACCTCTTATCATAAGCAGCGTCAACATAATCACCTATCACTTTTATTTCTTTACCATCATAAATCCAAGAAATATCATTCTCATTTAAGTCAACCCTCATTTTCACTCCTGTGGCAAAGCTATATCAGAGATTATTTTTAGGTAAGCGTTATCTGTATAATTATTTTTCTTACTGGGAACAGCATTTTCGAAATCTTTGTAAAGAAGTCTAATCTGTTCTCCTCCCCCTGGATAATACTTGTATGAACCATCAGACATTTTTTCTATTTGTGGTCCAACGGGACCATATTCTATGTCAAATGGACGTTGTACTTCATAGGTAACTCTTCTATCAAGTGTTCCTTTCCATTCTTCTTTGATTGCGAGATTTGCTCTACCAAAGCTAGAGTTAGGGATCTCACTTTGAGTACCAAATTGACCTGGAAACTGAGCTCTGCCCTCATTAGTGATCATATTAAAACGTTCTCCAGGCTGAATAATTCGCGTCTTAGGAGTAAACCCAACAGGCCATGGGGACTCATTGTCCCTCACATTCTCAAATGCGCTAACCAATGCATGGTCATCGTTAAACTGGCCAGTATGATGCTGCTCAAATTGTTTGAATACATCTTGCTGCTCAACTGGGATCCGAGCTCTAGGTGTATCCAATGGACACTGTCCCGGCACATTGCTTAGCCCCAGTGGATCCACCCAGCCAGTCGGGTTAGGAGCATACTGATAATTGTTAAGGCCACCGGCCAAACCTATCGGGTCAGGGGTGATAAATCTACCCGTATCGGGCTGGTAGTAGCGGTGGCGGTTATAGTGAAGCCCCGTCTCGGCGTCAAAATACTGCCCCTGGAAACGCAAGGGCGTTGCCACCTCGGCAATTTCTTCACGCCAGACATTGCCATAGGCTCGATAGCGCACCTGCCAGGCGGTGGCCCCGCTTGTGCGGGTCAGTGCCAAGGGAGTGCCCAGGTGGTCAAGCTGGTAGTGGAATACCTCGGCCTCCTGTCCTTCCCCTTCCAGCTGTGCCAGGGGTTTGAAACTGCCGGGTTCATAGATAAAACTGCGGTACCGCTCGTCAGTACGGCGCAGATCATCACCTAGCTGATAGCTGCTCTCGGCAATCAGGTTGTTGGCCTGCCACAGGAATTCGGTAACCTGCTCGCCTTTTGCTCCCTTTACCGTCTTGCGAATGCGGCGACCAAAGGCATCGTAGTCATAACAGGCAGTGTTGCCATCGGGCAGTTCGGCCCTCACCAGCTGGTGCTGGCAGTCGTAGTGATAGCGGGTCACCAGTTGCTGACCCTTGCCGCGCCGCTCCAGCGCCAAGCGGCCAAATTCGTCGTACTCGAAGTGGCGATCGCCACTCAACAGCAGCCGATTCCCCTGGGTGCGAGCCCCATCGAACTGACCACCCGAACGCTCACCCAGGAGGTTGCCGGCCGGATCATGCAAGAAGCGCTCGGTCAGCTCGCCCCGCACCTCCAGCAAGCGGTCCAGCGGATCGTAGCGGTAGTGCTGCTCCCCCTGCACGCTGTCATCGATGCGCAGCAGGTTGCCTGTTCTGTCATAGCCATAGCGCCGCTCGCGGGCGACCTGCTTGCCCCGCTGCAGACGCAGTGCCGAGAGGCGCCCCTGCTCGTCATATTCGTACTGCTGGGTCAGTGCCCCTTGCTGCCTGCGCAGCTCAAGCCCACCCACCACCTGGTGGCGCGTGAGTTCGGCGCCGTTGAGATCAATGCCGCCAAGCGCGCCGTGCTGATAGTGATAGCCAAGCCAGTTGCCGTCGGGCAGTTGCCAGTGTGACAACCGTCCCATGGCATCGTATCGGAAATGGCTTGAGGCCCACCCCTGATGCTCGGCCACCAGATGACCAGCACCATCGTAGTCAAATGCCAGGGGCCAGGCACCATCGTCGACCCGGATGAGCTGACCGTGGCCGTCATACTCGAAGGCGATCTCGCGACCATCTGGCAGGAATTTTTTCAGCAAGCGCCCCATGGGGTCGCGCTCATAGCGGGTGACCAGTTCGGTCCCCTGCTTGCCGAACTCCACTTTTTCGCTCAGGCGTCCGTTGAGATCATATCGGTAGGCGGTGGTACGACCATCAAAGCCGGTTTCCCGTGCCACCAGCCCGTTGGGATGGTAATGGATACGATGCTGTTCACCATGCTCGTTCTCGATCTCGCTGAGAAAGAGCTTGGCGTTGTCGTAGCGGTATTTGAGCTCGCTGCCATCGGGGTTGATGCGCCGACTCACCAGATGCAGGCCGGGGTGATATTCGAAACGTGTCTCGCGACCCAGCTCGTCCCACTGCGCCGTGACCTTGCCATAGGCGTTGTACTCATAGCGGCGAACGCCGCCCCCGGGCAAATGGACGGCACTGAGGCGATCTGCCGCGTCCCATTCATAGCGTGTGATTGCGCCACGCGGGTCTTGCCGCACGGTCTGGCGGCCCCGCTCGTCATAGCGCCAGCGGCTTATCCCGCCATCGACCCCTTTTTCTTCGATCAGTTGGCCAAGGCGGTTCCATACCAATTCGGTGCGGGTGCTGTCCGGGTGAACCACAGAGCACAGCTTGCCCTGAGGGGTATAGCCATAACGGGTTTCGTTCCCCAGGGGATCCCGCCTGGCAATCAGATCCCCTTGCGGATTGTGCTCAAAGCGCCATTCGCGCTCCCCCTGCACTACCTTGCGAACCCGGCCATCCCAGTAGTGATAGGCAGTCTGACTGCCGTCGGGAGCCACTTCGAGGGCCAACATCCCCTCTTCGTCGTAGTGATAATGGGTCTCGGCCCCCAGCGGATCACGGGCCAGTACTTTCTGACCCTTGTCGTTGTAGGTAAACTCGGTTATAGCCCCATCCGGATCCTGCTGGCGGACAAGACGTGCCTGGCTGTCGTGCTGATACACCTCCTGACTGCCATCGGCATTGAGTACCGTCACCTCGCCCTTGTCATCATCCCAGCCATAGGTGACATCAAAACCCGCCACATCGCTCCAGTGGCGGATGGCGCGGGCAGCCTTGCCTTCCCCTTCCCACTCCCAGAAGAAACAGGCACCGCCAGCCAGACGGCGCTCAACAATGACCCCATCATCACGATAGCGATACCGCTCGCACTCCCCGGCCCCATTCTCGGCCGCCACCAGGTGACCATGGTCATCGTAGTGGTAGCGTTGCAGCGTGGCCTGGGGCTGCCAGGCAATGCCATCAAAGCGCTGCAACTCGAGCGCCATGATGTGGTCGCCCTCGTAAGCGAGACGAAGGGCCAGCCCAGCGTCATTTTCAACCCAGGCGGGGCGCCCTTGACGGTCAGAACGCACTGTCAGTCGATTGCCGTAGGGATCGGAAAAACCGGTCAGCCGTCCAATCTCGCCATGCCAGGTAAAATGCAGGAATGGCGAACCGGCCTTGGCCAGGATCACTTCATCAGCCTCGTCACCGAGGTAGACCGCCGCCTCCGACAGCAGATTGGTCACCATGGGTCTGGCGGCTGATGGCAACGGCAGTTCCGTTGCCAGGGACTCCTCATCCCACCAGGTCAGGGTATCGCCGTGACGTTCAAGTCGGTGCGCAAGGGCATGCGTCCAGCCAAGCCCCATGCCGCAGGATTGCGCGACGGCAGAGGTGCGATAGAGGCGCCCGAAGACAAAGGGAAGCAGACCCGGCAGTTCGCCATCTTGCAGTGCCAGCAACTCTTCCCCCGTCACCATGGAGACCGGGCAGTTGTTCTTGCAGGTGCTGGCTTCCGGTTGATGGGGCCGGTTATTCGGGGTAACTGCTTGCTTGGAGGCATCAGGTGTCTTGTTCACCTGTTTGATCTCGGTGTGCCCCTGGAATCGGCGTTTGGCCGCCGTGCCTTTTTCCACCAGCGTGTTGGCATTGCCATCGACCAGCTTGAGATCCGCTTTTTTGGCCGGGCTCAACGGTGCAGCCCCGGCGACCAGCACCTTCTTCGCCTGCTGGGCGTGCAGGGCCAAATTGTGCTTTTTGGAGAGATTGACCAGGGAGGTGACCAGTCGCATGACACGGTCACTGTTCTTGGCCATGGTGGCAGCCTTGGCACCATAGCGTGCAGCCAGGCCTGCCCCGCCGGTCAGCACCACCCCGATGATCACGTCAATCAGTACCGACGAAATTACCTGAGCACCAAACTCGGTCTGCTGATCCGGGGGCAGCATCTTGACCCAGCACACCAGGGCATAGGCATAAAGATAAAGCAGCGCCTCATCTTGCAGTACCAGCATGGCAGCTTCCATCTGGGAGGCTCCGGCCTTGGCCATGGCCGCTGCGTCCACGCCGAACTCGGCCAGCTTTTTGGCGTTGCCTACCGGATCGGCCAGCAGGTTGTAGATGGTTTTAAGATCGTCCCACACCCCGACCAGTGCCTTGCCGATACCGCTTGCCGCCGCCAGCGCATGGCCGCCAAACCCGCCACCAGTGCCGCTGTAACGGGCCCAGGCCGCCTTGTGCTCACTGTTCCACTCCTTGGTAAGCCATGCCTCCAGATCTTTTTGAACCGGGGCATAAGAGGCAAACAGCGTATCCAGGTCGCTCTTCTTCACATTGGGGTAGAAGGTCACCCGATAGGACTTGCCCGGGGTCAGCTTACCAACCTCGGCAATACCCTTGGCATCCAGGGTTCCCTCCTTGGCTACCGCCTCGCTGACAAAACGTCCGCGCACCAGTTTCCCCGCCTCCACCTTGTACGGGGTATTGCCGATGGGAATAAACCTGACGGATTCGAACAGATGAACCAACCGCAGCGTGCCGCTTAGCGGGCACTGCGTCACCACGGACTGCGCCTTCTTGCTGCCGGACGATGCCGTGATGGTCTTGTCGCCCACCTTGATGGTCTGCTCCATGTCCATGCTGAGCATGTCACCCAGGAAGAAACTCTCGGCATCCTTGCGATAGGCACTTAGGACGTTGCGATAATCGGCGATCACTTCGTTGAAGACGGCCTGGCCGACATTGCTCATGCTTGAACCTCATTGATCAGCGCCGCTTCCAGCGCCGGAAACAGATCGATATCGGGGGATGGATGACGGGAAACAAAGCGGGCGACCTTGCAGCGCAGGTTCGCCTCGGGAAACGCCCAGTAGAGCTGACCGTTGTGATCCGCCAACTGCTGCATCAGGTTGTTGATAAGAGGGGCGGGATCCTGTCTCGCCAAGGTCGCGGCAATGGCAGGGGGCAGCTCCCACCAGGGGAATGCGCGTGATGCTGCGGCTTCTGACGCAGCCCATTCGAAGCCGTCCCCCCCGACCCAGATCCCGTTCACTCCAGGCAGCAGGGCGGTGAAGCCCTCTCCCAGCTGGACCAGAATGCGTTTCAGATACACGCCATCCCAGTAACGGAAGAAGACCGCCTCCCCCTGGTGCCAGATCTGGGTCAGCCCCTGCAGATGGGCATAGAGGGCATCGACAGGCTGCTCGCTCGCCACTATCCAGCCCCAGTCTCTCGCCTCGGCGCCCTGCGCCCACTCGATAAAGGGGCTCTCCTTGTCGAGGGCCACCAGATAGGGCATGACGGGATGCCAGTCTTCATAAGGGGTGCCGAGATAGAGCCCGCGTGGCGTTTCGCGGCCATCGAGCTGGTAGTAGTGCTGCAAGGGAGCCGCATCGCAGGCCCCCGCCAGCACGGCATAAAGAGGGGCTGATTGCCTCTGTATCCACGCTTCCAGCGGTGTGCTCTCAAATCTCACAGCCACCCTCCTTGCATTTTTCACACTCTTCACAGAAAGGGGCGGCACTCTTCATGGTGGCCAGTTGGGCAGGCGTGAGCGGTACCTTGGGTTTGGGGGGAACACTGACACCCAGAGGGCCCAATGGTGACTTGCCGCCCCATCCCGAGCCGGCACCCGGGCTGCCGCCCGAGTTCATCTTGATGGTGGGCCCCACCAGGGTGACGCCGCCGCCATCGACCCTGATGAAGCAGCCGCCCACCTTGACGGTAATGTCTGAGCCCGCCTCCAGCACCACCTTGGCACCGGCTTTGACGTGCACTTCCTGCCCCGCCTGGGTGAGCCAGCGCTGACCGAGTTTTTGATGCATGGAGGTGTCAACGCCGAGTGAGTAGTCCCCCTTGATGTGATCCCGTTTTTCACCGTTCACAGTGAGGTGATCATTGGCCTTGATGCGGGTCACCCGCTCATTGTCGATGTCCCTGTGTTCGTCGTGCTTGATGTGCCAGGCGGCGTCGTTCTCGATAAGCACGTTCAGGTCTTTCTGACCGTGGATATAAATCTCTTCCTGACCCGCCTGGTCTTCAAAACGCAGCTCGTTGAAACCCTCCCCCTGGTGGGTCTCGGTGCGCAGCACGGTGCGGGTCTTGTTGGCAGGCAACTCGTATGGCGGCCGGTTGGTGGCGTGATAGGTGCGACCGGTCACGATGGGTTGGTCGGGGTCCCCCTCCAGGAATGAGACGATAACTTCGTGGCCGATACGCGGGATGGCCATCATGCCGTACTGACCGCCGGCCCAGCCCTGGGATACGCGCACCCAGCAGGAACTCTGGTCGTTGGAGCTGCCATATCTGTCCCACGGGAATTGCAGCTTCACCCGGCCGTGCTCGTCGCAGTAAATCTCCTCCCCCTCGGGACCCACCACCATGGCGATTTGCGGGCCGTCCACCATCGGCTTGTGAGGGGCCTCCGGGCTGCCGATGCGTGCCCGCCAGGTAGTGCTGGCTTTCACTACGCCGAATTCGTTGTGATAGACGGTGGGGCCGCTGCCCCCCTCCTCTTCCAGCGCCTGCGGCTGCAAGCCGGTGTGCTGGATGCGCACGATTTGCCAGTCGGTGTGGAGGCTGCCGTTAGGGTGCTCGGTGAGCGAGAAGGTCTGCCCCGGCTGCAAGGCCGCGCAGTTGGACTTAGCCTGGCCCTCCACAGCATCGTTGCGCAGGGCATCGAGCCGATGCTGGGCAAAGGCCTTGCCGCTGCCATCCTGTTTGTAGCGGCCCGGGAAATCGAAGTGCTGGTAGGTATCCCGTTGGTGCTCGAGCTCTGTGCCCTGCTTCTTGTGAGAGAGACCATAGGCCGGGGTCTTGAAGCTGTAGTCCTTGAGCTCCACATCCGAGGGACGCACCGCTTCGCGGTAGTGGAACTGGCGCACATAGGGGCCCTGCTCCAGCGAGCGGTTGCCGAGGTTGAAGAAGAGCTCGGGGCCGGCAGTCAGGGCAGCCGCGTCGTCTGCAAACACGATACGGTGCTTGCCCGCTTCAAACTCGTGGAAGTAGAACATCCCCTCTTCGGCGGCGAGGCGGTTCACAAAGTCGAGGTCGGTTTCCCGGTACTGAACACAGTATTCCCGCTGGGCATGCTCGTTTTTGAGCGCAAAGGCATAGTCGGTGATGCCATGCTCTTGCAAAAGAATACTGAGGATTTCATCGGGCTTTTGTGCCTGGAAGATGCGGGAGTTCTGGCGAAGTGACAGACGCCACAGGGCCGGTTGCACCATGAGCTGATAGCGGGTGCGGCGAAAGCCGCTGTCACCCTGCGCTAAGTCACTCACCACCCCGCACACCCGGCGCTGCAGCTCGCCGTTGTACCACACCATCAGCTCGCACGGCTGGTCCAGCACGGCGCCAACGTCGATGTCGGGCTGGGCACTCGCCAGCTCCAGGCGCAGATTGAACGGCCGGTTGAGCGCTTCATCCAGCGCAAACTCGGCCACCACGAAGGTGCTCTCGGGCAGGGCCCCCACCTTGACGGTAAATTGTAATCCTGTGCTGTCTGCCATCGCTGCGCGCCCCTGAAATATCGTGCGGCCCCATCAGGTGGGGCACATCAAGCCGTGTGAGAGCTTCGCCATCGCCTGGATTTTTCTTTCACCATGGCTGCCGCACGCCCTTGACGGCGTGCGGCAAGACGTAAACTCGGATTTTTTCTTGCACCCGCTCACACCAGGCAAACGGACAGAAGAAAAAATGCGTGGGTTGAAAAATCGGAAATACGGTCTCCGGGCAGGTTGTCCTTGCAGAGACGATAAAAGGGCACCGCAAGCAGTGCCCTTTGGCTCGGAATTACGCTTCGATCGGCGCACGCCAGTCATCCGCACCAGAGGTGCCGGCAACGGTGTGCTCCCAGTCGATCTTGCGGTAGGCCATGGAGACCTGGATCAGCTGGGTGAAGTCGGACTTCGCCGGATCCTGGCAGTGGGGCATCTGGCAGTCGATGTCGACGATGGTGGCATCGGTCAGCACAGTGCTGAAGAAGTGCTCCTGCTTGCCCTCGACGGAGGTGCGGTACCACTTCAGGGTCACTTTCGGCAGCATCTCGCCGGAGGCCAGGGAGTTGTACATCAGCGGCACGGCCTTGTTCAGGGCAACGGTGAACTTGAACGGCTTGTGGACACGTTGACCCGCCGGCTGGCCGGATTGCGGATCGGTCGGTACGGTGACGACGTGCTGGAACTCTTGTACCAGCATCTCGTCTTCATGGCCCTGCACGAAGATGTTGCCGACGGAATCGGAGGTGAAAGCACCGGCAGTGATGTTGCCCTGGGTTTGACCTTCGATGCTGATATAACATGGAGTTGGCATGGAATTGCTCCTGATGGTTGAACGGTTATGACACTCGTCCGAATCCGTTAGCAGTGACCATGCCAATACATTTTTTTGTTTTAAAACAAATAGTTGAATAGAAAACCGATTCGCGCACCTACACCATGACGCAACAAGTTGCGCAATCAATGCATTTACCCATTAAACCTTGCACATGCAGCATAAATGACTGGTATGAATGCAACATATTGCGCGTGGCGGAGTTTATCTCTGCCTCCAAGCTGCTTCCCCAAACCAGACCAGCGGCATCTCCGCTTCGCCTGCGAGCCACCCCCATCACAGGCAAGATCAGATTGTCGGCAACTAAAACAAAAGGGCCTGTCTCGCGACGGCCCTTTTGTTTTAGTTGGCTGTATGGGCGGGATGATTCACCGCTGCGTGGCTCACCCCTTCGGGGCGGCCTGCGGCCGTTCATCGCAGCAAGCTGCTCTGCTTGAACCAGGCAAGGATTCTCACCTTCCCTCTTCGACATGAGCTGATGACTTTTCCCCAAAGCAAAAAACCGACCATCTGGCCGGTTCTGACATCTGAGAATGGGTCGGGATTGACTCGCGCCATCCCTGGCGATCGCCCTGCGGGCTATCCTGCCCGCCTGTCGAACCAGGGCCCGAACCGAGCCGCCCATCACCGGATAAAACAAAAGGCCCCGTCTTTCGACGGGGCCTTTTGTTTTATTTGGCGGTGAGGGAGGGATGATTCGCCACTGCGTGGCTCACCCCTTCGGGGCGGCCTGCGGCCGTTCATCCCGGCAAGCTGCTCTGCTCGAACCCGGCGAGGATTCTCACCCCCCCCCCCTCTTCGAGATGAGCTGATGACGCTTCCCCAAAGCAAAAAACCGACCATGAGGTCGGTTTTAACATCTGAGGATGGGTCGGGATTGACTCGCGCCGTCCCTGGCGCTCGCCCTGCGGGCGGCCTCTGGCCGTCCATGCGGGCTATCCTGCCCGCCTGTCGAACCAGGGCCCGAACCAAGCCGCCCGTCACCGGATAAAACAAAAAGCCCCGTCTTTCGACGGGGCTTTTTGTTTTATTTGGCGGTGAGGGAGGGATTCGAACCCTCATTCTCACATGTTGCAGCACAAATATAACCTTCAATTTCAATAACTTACGCAATTATCGGTAGCTATAAAAGCTATGTAATTGTCTCAGGTAATTGCTATGAGACTTATTGTACTTTTATATAGAAAATTAATTAAATGTCAACCACATAGGTTGTGGCAATTCACTGCGTTGTTGATCACGGACAATTAAGTTGGAAACCGACAATTGAGTTGGAAACTCAACGGCCCTGCAACAGCAGGGCCTTTTTATTTTTTGCGGTGATTAACTGTAATTAAATTACAAAATGATCTCGGTTGGATCTTTCAGGCAGGTCAGGGTCTACCTCTTGTCAATGGCACACATAAAAGCATCATTCCTATTGATGCAAAATGACGGGCATTGATATTGACTCAGTAGCGTCAGATGCGACACACTGTAACTGCATCATTAACGATGAAGAGATTTTTGTGAAGCTGAACCAAATTGCCACCATCAGTGCTGGGCACCCCTATCGCGGCAAGATCCCGGAGATCGATTCCGGCTGCATGGCCGTGGTGCAGATGAGAGATGCCTCGCCAGAAGGGGGGGTTGACTGGTCTGCCTGCCTTCGTTCTGAGCCTACCAGCAAGAAGGAGCCTGACTGGCTGCAAACCGGCGATATCTTGGTGGCTGCCCGTGGCAGTACTAACTATGCCGTGCTGGTTGATACCGGGCTTGCATCATTGCCCGCCGTAGCCGCCCCCCACTTCTATGTGGTGCGGTTGCATAGCGAGGCGCTCAGTCCCGAATTTCTGGCCTGGCAGCTCAATCAGTCCCCTTGCCAACGCTACTTCGAACTGCACGCCGAAGGCAGCGCGGCAAAAAGTATTCGCCGTCAGGTGTTGGAGGAGGCCCCTATCGGCATCCCATCTCTTGCGAGACAGGCCGCCATCATGAAGCTGGCCCACAGCCTGCGTGAAGAACGGAGCCTGATGCAACAACTGCAACGTAACGGCGAGCAGATGATGCAGGCCATCGCTGCCAACCTGCTCGAACAATCCGATCAGCCAGCGAAATAGTTTCGCTGAGCAGCCCATTTTTCCAAGAAATACCCAAGGAATTGTGACTTATGACTACCTCGATAAACCAGGACGATATCAACAAGGCCCTCTGGTCTGCCTGTGATACCTTCCGGGGCACCATCAGTGCCGATACCTATAAAGATTTCGTGCTCACCATGCTGTTCCTGAAATACATCTCCGATGTCTGGCAGGATCACTACGATGGCTACAAGGCCGAATATGGCGATGAGCCGGAGCTCATTGAAGAGATGCTCAAAAACGAGCGCTTCGTGCTGCCCAAACAGGCCAGCTTCTACAGCCTGTTCGAGCGTCGTCACGAGCCGGGCAACGGCGAGCGGATCGATCAGGCGCTGCACGCCATCGAAGAGGCCAATGGCACCAAGCTCAAAGACGCGGGCAAGAGCGTGTTTCAGGACATCAGCTTCAACACCGACCGCCTCGGCGAAGAGAAGCAGAAGAACACCATACTGCGCCATTTGATGGAAGACTTTGCCAAGGATGAGCTCAACCTCAAACCGAGCCGGGTCGGCACCCTGGATGTGATCGGCAACGCCTACGAGTATCTCATCAAGAACTTCGCCGCCAGCGGCGGCCAGAAGGCGGGGGAGTTCTATACCCCGCCCGAAGTTTCCGATCTTATCGCCGAGTTGCTGGAGCCGATGCCGGGCGACACCATCTGCGATCCGGCCTGTGGCTCCGGGTCACTGTTGATGAAGTGCGGCCGCAAGGTGGTGGCAAACCATGGCGAGAAGCACTACGCCCTCTACGGGCAGGAGGCCATCGGTTCGACCTGGTCGCTGGCCAAGATGAACATGTTCCTGCACGGGGAAGACAACCACAAGATTGAGTGGGGCGATACCATCCGCAACCCCAAGTTGCTCGATAAAAACGGCGATCTGATGCGCTTCGATATCGTGACCGCCAACCCGCCCTTTTCGCTGGATAAATGGGGTTATGAGGAGGCGGGCAACGATAAGTTCGGTCGCTTCAAGCGCGGGATCCCGCCCAAAACCAAGGGGGATTACGCCTTTATCCTCCATATGATTGAGACCCTGAAACCCAAGAGCGGCCGCATGGGGGTCGTGGTGCCCCACGGCGTGTTATTCCGGGGTTCCAGCGAGGGCAAGATTCGTCAGCAGTTGATCGACGAGAACCTGCTCGATGCGGTGATCGGCCTGCCGGAGAAACTCTTCTACGGCACCGGCATCCCCGCCGCCATCCTGATCTTTAAAAAGCAGAAGGTGGATGACAATGTGCTGTTTATCGACGCCAGCCGCGAGTTCAAGGCGGGTAAAAACCAGAACCTGCTAAGTGCGGACAATATCGCCAAGATCGTTGCCACCTATCGCAATGGCGGCAATGTTGATAAATACGCCTACCTTGCCTCGCTCAAAGAGATCAAGGAGAACGACTACAACCTCAATATCCCCCGCTATGTGGATACCTTCGAAGAAGAGGAGGAGATCGATCTGCTGGCTGTGCGTGCCGAGCGCGAACAACTGAAAACCCAACTTGCCGCGCTGGAAAGCGAGATGGCCAACTATCTTGAGGAGCTCGGTTATGGTGCCTAAGGGATGGCAAGAGATTCACTTGGGGGATGTAGTTAGCCACAAGAAGGGTTTTGCTTTTAACTCTGGTTCTTACAAGAATCAGGGTATACGTATTGTGCGGATTTCGGATACAACTCGAAACTCAATTCATTCTGAAAATCCAGTCTATTTATGTGAACAAGACGCTCTTGGCTTGGAGCAATACATTCTAGGTGAAAACGACATACTTCTTTCTACCGTGGGTTCACGGCCACATCTCTTGGACTCAATGGTAGGTAAAGCTGTTACATGTACAGGACCTTAAGCGGCGAGTCCATTTAAAACGCCTTCCAAGGTCCTGTTCTGTATCGACTTTCTCTGCTTGGTTCGGCAGGCGTTCTTGGCCAAATAATCGGCAGCCCATTCCAATCTTTCCCTTATTTCTGTCAGCGCCCTATGGGCCACTGCTTCCAATAGCGGTAGCCACCACGTCGCACTGTTCTTCGACGCTTTCAGCATCGATAGCGCCCCACTCATCACACTCTGCGCGACCCGTCTCTTCATCACCAGCGACAGCAGGCTCGTCCACACCAACCCCTCGGCAATCGCTTTCTCGCCCGTCACAAACCCCTTGAGCCGGTTGTGCGATTTCCACTCTTTAAATAACAACTCCACCTGCCAACGGCAGCGATACAGGCTCATCACCTGCTCTGCTGACCATGCTGCTCGCGGTAGGTTCGTCATCCACAGACAGAACCGCTTTTCCTCAGCAAACCAGCGCCGGATCAACCGGTACTCGACCTGGCCGGACTTCACCACCATATCCAGTACCTCGGCCCGACAGCGTCGCCGTCCGGCCTCTCTCAGAGATAGTCCCGCCAGCTTGGGTACTTCCCGTCCATCACCGCGCCAGGCTTGGATTATCTTGGGGTTCAGGCTTTTCGTGCCGCGCACCAGATAAAATCCGCCAGCGTCGTTCACCTGCTCAAACCAAGCCCTGTCAATGTAACCTGCGTCAGCCAGCAGCAGGCAGTTGGTCAGCGTGTGGGCTTCAGGCAGAAATTGCCGTTCCCCTGCGGTATCGGCAGACACACTCATGCACAACGGGCTCTGCTCCGACAGTGACATGGTCATATGGCACTCGATAGCTGCCGGACTGATGGTCTTGAACCGGCCGGGAAAATCAGCAGCAAGGCGCCGATGCACCGCAAAGGAGGTGCCATCGTGCAGTAACACCTGCTTGAACGCGCCGAGGGAGGCTGCTTTGAGTTGATGGTCGATACGCAAGGCGATGGCCCGCTCGACCAGGGCTTTCATAAACAGGGCAAAGCTCTCTTTGCGCAGCTGATTGTGAAACGGTTTGTAAGAAACCTGATGGGTGTTTACCAGTTGCAAGGCATTGAAATGGCGGTGTAAACCGGCAATGTCATTGACCTGGTCGCCTCCCATGGCCCGCAGCAGTGCAGGTACGAGCATGGCTGGGGTAATGGCACGCTGACGCAGACAAAACTTGCAGAGCCGAGCAATGCGCTCGAGTGCGGCGGGAGCCAAGAGTTGCTCCAGATAGTAATTAGCGTTGATAATAGTCATAGGCTTCGCGCGTGTTGATTTTGTTTGGCGATAAAATCAGATCACAAACGAAGCCTTTTTTATATCTATTTCAATTGGTTGCCGCTAAAGATCCTGTACATGAGTGAGGGTTATGGTGGCTATATGCTGGATATTGCTATTCAGATGACAGCCATATGGGGAAGATTACAGGCGCCTGAAATAACAGCAGAGTATGGAGTGACTACCACGGCTGGAGGTTGGCACGGGCTGATCCCCTCTCCCTTTGGGAGAGGGTTAGGGTGAGGGGAGCTGGCTGACCGGGTGTAGCAACCAGGCGGCATTACACCGCTGAATCTTCAGTTATTGAAATTCCACGCGATCGGCAGTTCGACGTCGAAGATAAGTGCATCCCCGTCGAGGCGAAAGGCCAGGCTGGTCTGGTGCTGGTCGTATTCGTTGATAATCAGGCAGCTCTCGGCGAAGTTGGACTCGTAGTTGATATGGGCCACTCCTTCACGGCCGTCAGCGAGTTCGATGCTGAGCACCCGCAGCGGGTTCTCCTGACTGAGGTTGACCCGGGTGTCCCCCACGTCCACCAGCCGTTCCAGCAGAGGGAAGAAATCTTGTCTGTGGGTCGTTATGGCCTGGGTGATGGCCTGCTCCAGCTCAGCCTGGGTGGCGAAGGGGCCGCCGAGTGGGTAGCGGGTCTGGATCCTTTCCTGAGTCATTGCGTTTCCTCCTGAACTGAGATGTGGCAACAGTTTGGCCGCTGCAGTGACCTGTCATGTACAGGATCTTTAGCTACAACCAATTGAAATAGATAGAAAAAAGGCTTCGTTTGTGATCTGATTTAATCGCAAAAAAAAACCGACACGCCCGAAGCCATGACTATTATCAATGCAACCCAGTACCTCAAGCAACTTCTTAGCTCTTCTGAACTCAACCGGATCGGTAAATTTACCGGTTTTGTCAGCGACTCCGGGATATCCAGCCTGCGAGACTACTCCCGGCTCTGCTCTCAGGGCTTGGTTGCGACAAGGTGGATGGTATTGCTGGTTTGCATCGCCATTTCAATGCGTTGCAGCTCCATGATACTGACCAAATAGCGTATAAACCCTTTCACAACCAGTTACGCAAGCAGGGTTTTCCCTTGTTCATGCGCGCACTGGTTGAACGAGCCATCGCCTTACGCCTCAAGGAGTGTCTACCGGACGCCCACGGACTGGCAGGCTTTGAGCAGGTACTGCTGCAGGACGGGTCGTCATTCGCGTTACATCCGCAATTGGCAGAACATTTCCCGGGCCGATTCAATAAGCACAGCCCCGCTGCGGTAGAGTGTCATATGACCATGTCCTTGCTGGACCAGTCGCCGATATCGATGAGTATCACGGCGGATACCGAATCGGAGCGCAAGCATCTTCCGGCCGCAAATTCGTTAAATAACAAACTG
The DNA here is from genome assembly GCF_014168615.1 of Aeromonas sp. WP2-W18-CRE-05. NCBI lineage: Bacteria > Pseudomonadati > Pseudomonadota > Gammaproteobacteria > Aeromonadales > Aeromonadaceae > Aeromonas > Aeromonas sp. WP2-W18-CRE-05. The sequence continues at coordinate 3,105,663 of NZ_AP021917.1, forward strand.
TTATTGGCGGATGCCGGTTACATCAGCCGCGAGTACTTTGCTGATGTGACCAAAGCCAAAGGAAGCTATCTGGTCAGAGGGAGTCAAAATCTCAATCCCAAAGTACAGGCAGCTTACCGACAGGACGGCAGGGAAATGCCCAAGTTACTCGGAAAAAAGCTCAAGGATATCGATCGGAGAAGCTGCAGAGCCGAGGTTCTGGATCTGGATGTGAGTTCGGGAAAGTATAAATATCGACTCATAAGACGTTGGTTTGCAGAGGAAAAACGGTTCTGTATATGGATGACCAATCTTCCGCGTGAGCGATGGCCAGCCGAGAAGGTGATGGCATTGTATCGTTGCCGTTGGCAGATCGAACTGTTGTTCAAAGAGCTGAAATCACATAACCGGTTGAAGGCGTTCGCGACACGACAAAAAGCGATAGCGGAAGGCTTGATCTGGGCTAGTTTGCTGGCCTTGCTGGTCAAACGTCGGCTGGCGCTGACGCTGATTGGCAGCGCGGAGTTATCGATGCTGAAGATTGCCAAAAACAGCGCGCTTTGGTTAATGCCGATATTGGCGAGCATCATCCATGGTGCGTGGCAGGAAATAACAGAGAAGTTGGAGTGGGCAATGGTGTATTTATCCAAAAACGGCAAAAAGAGTAGGCAGAGAAAATCCAAGCAAAACAACACGTTAGACGGTATTATTAATTCGCTTGCCGCTTAAGGTTCTGTACATGATGCAGTGATAGCAGCAAGGCTGTCCCCCTGTAGCCGCTCCCTTATCGGGATAAGTCGTCATCGGCATCGCGATGCCGATTGATGAATGCCGCCATGCCTCTCGGCGTTGTTGGGGCAGTTGAATCTGCGCTCGGCGAAGGCTCAGCCACTGTTGTGGGTGTAGCTACCTGGCGATGAGTTTTGTTACATGTACAGGATCTTTAGCTACAACCAATTGAAATAGATAGAAAAAAGGCTTCGTTTGTGATCTGATTTAATCGCAAAAAAAAACCGACACGCCCGAAGCCATGACTATTATCAATGCAACCCAGTACCTCAAGCAACTTCTTAGCTCTTCTGAACTCAACCGGATCGGTAAATTTACCGGTTTTTGTCAGCGACTCCGGGATATCCAGCCTGCGAGACTACTCCCGGCTCTGCTCTCAGGGCTTGGTTGCGACAAGGTGGATGGTATTGCTGGTTTGCATCGCCATTTCAATGCGTTGCAGCTCCATGATACTGACCAAATAGCGTATAAACCCTTTCACAACCAGTTACGCAAGCAGGGTTTTCCCTTGTTCATGCGCGCACTGGTTGAACGAGCCATCGCCTTACGCCTCAAGGAGTGTCTACCGGACGCCCACGGACTGGCAGGCTTTGAGCAGGTACTGCTGCAGGACGGGTCGTCATTCGCGTTACATCCGCAATTGGCAGAACATTTCCCGGGCCGATTCAATAAGCACAGCCCCGCTGCGGTAGAGTGTCATATGACCATGTCCTTGCTGGACCAGTCGCCGATATCGATGAGTATCACGGCGGATACCGAATCGGAGCGCAAGCATCTTCCGGCCGCAAATTCGTTAAATAACAAACTGTTATTGGCGGATGCCGGTTACATCAGCCGCGAGTACTTTGCTGATGTGACCAAAGCCAAAGGAAGCTATCTGGTCAGAGGGAGTCAAAATCTCAATCCCAAAGTACAGGCAGCTTACCGACAGGACGGCAGGGAAATGCCCAAGTTACTCGGAAAAAAGCTCAAGGATATCGATCGGAGAAGCTGCAGAGCCGAGGTTCTGGATCTGGATGTGAGTTCGGGAAAGTATAAATATCGACTCATAAGACGTTGGTTTGCAGAGGAAAAACGGTTCTGTATATGGATGACCAATCTTCCGCGTGAGCGATGGCCAGCCGAGAAGGTGATGGCATTGTATCGTTGCCGTTGGCAGATCGAACTGTTGTTCAAAGAGCTGAAATCACATAACCGGTTGAAGGCGTTCGCGACACGACAAAAAGCGATAGCGGAAGGCTTGATCTGGGCTAGTTTGCTGGCCTTGCTGGTCAAACGTCGGCTGGCGCTGACGCTGATTGGCAGCGCGGAGTTATCGATGCTGAAGATTGCCAAAAACAGCGCGCTTTGGTTAATGCCGATATTGGCGAGCATCATCCATGGTGCGTGGCAGGAAATAACAGAGAAGTTGGAGTGGGCAATGGTGTATTTATCCAAAAACGGCAAAAAGAGTAGGCAGAGAAAATCCAAGCAAAACAACACGTTAGACGGTATTATTAATTCGCTTGCCGCTTAAGGTTCTGTACATGAGTTTTGTTATCCACAGAAAGCTCGGCGTGCGTTGTCCTGATATGGCTCAGGTCAGCATCCGCTGGGCAAGTGGGTAACACGTTACCATTAGCGGATTTACGATTGCCGTATTTGTCCACAGAAGACGTTGCCTGATGACCCATGATGTAGGCAATGCGCTGCCGGTCGAGCCCAGACGCTTTGAGCTCAGAGCCCATCTGATGGCGCCAGCTGTAAAAGGTCGGCAGCGATTTTCGCGCCGGCCAGAGGTTTTTGCCCGCCGCACGCAGCCTGTCCTGCAATGAGCCAATTTTTGCTTTCTTTGCCTCGGTCACCATGAGTTGCAATTTCTCTGGCGACAGCGTGTCAAACTGTAAGACCCTATCTGCACCACGTTTGCCATCATGACTTTTTTTGGCTCCGATAACGGTGAGCCGATTACCCTGCGCAGTTATGGTGGCTAGTTCAGCAGGTCTTATCCCCGCGCGCATAAACAACAATATGGCCGCCAACATAGCGCTGTCATTACGCGCCTTAAAATACTGAATCAGTGCAACGAGATCATCATTATCGACCTTTTTAACTCTTTTTTGTTTTGCCTTAACCGGTATATCTGGCCTACTCAGGGCCTGAATTCGCTCGGCCGCGTCGGGAAAATTCAACAATTGTTGATGATATACCAGTGCACAGCGCAGTTTTCGCCAATAGCCAGGACTGCATTTTGAAGCGCGAGCCAACAATTCATCCGCAATGTTTTTTGCTGTGATATTAAGGCCCTTTTCCTTTAGGATTTCATAATGATTTTTTGCCAGTCTTTCATATTCCTTTTCCGTTGCCTGTGTAGCCATTCGGTCATCTCCCAGAGCGCTTGAATAACGCCTTCTTTAGATAGTGGGCAGGATTTCCCCACCCACGACGTGGATCCCTTTATTAAAGGTGCGATTTAGTTTTAAATTAATGCTGAATGCGTGATGTAGACAGTGATTTACTGCGCCACAGAAATTCGCTGCATTAAAACACTCATCAATCTCTGCATGACAGCAGGAGTTGCCAGTAATGCGTCGACATCGAATTCGCTTTCTGTGTTTTTATCTTCAGTTTTTTGATTACAGCTCGGCACAGTAACTTGAGCCTGCTGACCAGCCATACAGGCATTAAATACCGTGTCAGCCCTACCCCTATAATCAGGGGCGTCCTCCATCAACCACTTGCCATAATGGCGTACCACCATTTCTGTACCGGTGTGCCCCATCTGACGGGCTATCCACTCGATGCTGATCCCCGCCGAGAGCAGTTGGCTTGCATAGGTGTGCCGAAATTGAGATGGCCCCCGATAACGCACCCCAGCAGCCTGACAGAACGGCCTGAAAAACCGCTCACGGAACTCATCAACCGAGGCATAACTGCGCCTTTTGGCGCTGTAGTAAGCCAGCAGGGTGCGTTGTTCACTCATCTGAGTGCGATTGTCCGACCTCGTGACCGTAATCTTCTTAGCCTTACGATGCTCCGCTAGCCTCATCAGGGTCTTGAGAGATCCAACAGCCTGTTCTGACAGCTCTATCGTGCGAATAGATCCCCTGGTTTTGGGCGTTTTGTACTGCCCATCAACCAACGCAAGGTCAGCCAATAAGGTCTGCTTGTCGAGATTGACCGCCTCCGCACTGACCGCCATTAACTCACTGATGCGCAGACCCGTAGAGATACCGAGTTGGATGAGTGACACCTCCAGCAAATGGGTGCTTTTCAGGGCGAGAAATGCCTTAATTTCGTATTGATAAAATGGATCAGGTTCGTCCACCTCAAATTTACATTTTTTAATGCCATCCATTGGACTGGTATGAATAACACCATCGCTGACAGCTCGTGCAAAGACTTGTCTCAATATATCCAAATATTGGTTAATGGTATTTCCTTTATATTTTTTGTTGCAAAATTTCACTACGAGTAGTTCAATGTCACTCGCACGATATGACGTCAGCGGTTTATCACCAATCCATTTTATCAACTGTTCTGCTTTACGCTTCGAAATGTCATAGGTTGTCTGCGCATACTGGTATTTTTTGATTTCCAGGTGCTGACGAATGGCTGCCGCCAGTGAATGCTCATCAACAATGACTGAACGCACAGTGTTGTGTTTAGTTTTTTGTTTTTGAACGGTCCTTTTATTGGTTTGTTTGTTCATAATTACCCTCATTACAGTTATAAATACTCCTTCAATTACAAAAACAGCAATAGCAAAACGTGATGCTCACGCATCGATACCGAGAGGGTAATAGTGCACCTAAAAACAGCGATATAAATTACTCTGTGACGCTATAAACAGATAAGTTTCACCTCAAAATCCTGTTAATTTGTCAAATGCCAAGTATACATTAGCGATAGCTGATGTCATTTAATCGATATAATCAAATGTTCCCGTCAGATTTTTACTCAACATTGCATCAAGCAAATACCATGTGTTATTCACTTCACCCGAATTTGGGTAATAAAAACCCGTTCAGCGTATCGAAGATAGCTGTGATATTGGTGGTATTTTTTAAATCTGAAGGGGTGATAACCCTTGTTTGAACGAGATAAACGTGTCGGTGTGTTCTACGCCATATTCATTTCGTTTCGATCCTTCGTGTTTACTGTCGTTGTTATGTCCTTGTTAGCAGCTTTATCAGCATACTACAACGATTGAGGACCACTCGTCAATGAAAATAACCCACAAAGAAAAAGAAATGTCAACATATTTTTATTAGGTTTTTTAAATATTTTCCAATGTGCTTAAAATCATTATAAATCATGAAGATAGGGCCATACCCGCCCCATTAAACCGCCGAGAAATGCCTCATATTGGTTTTTTCATGGGGGGGAGACAGCCCTGTTACCCAAAAAATATGCGTCATCTTTACGGTGATTTTCCCCCTGACAGCAGGTGGTGGGGTATCAGGTCGGTAGGAAGGGATTGGATTTTCTCATTCAGCAGCCTAATGTTCACACGTTTGCCATAGCGGCCAAACGTCAGGCCGTTTTTACTGTGTCCCGCAAGTTCGGCTACAACATGCTCAGCGACATCCGCCTGCTGTAACTCATCGATGAAGGTATGCCGCAGCCCGTAAAGCGTGGGACGGCCCTGACCTACGATGCCAGCCTCATTGAGGTGGCGTTGGAAGCGACAGGTGATGTTATGCGCCCAGTCGTCGTCTTTGCCTGATGGTTTGTCGTCGAACAAAAATACCTGCCCCTGACCGCGACGACTCTCCACATAGTCCAGGAATTGATGTCCGATCAACGCACTATGTAGCGGCACGGTACGGTACGCATTGGCACTCTTGAGCTGCTGATCCACCTCTCCCGCATCAACCATCAGACACCAAATCCCCTCGACCTGTTTGACGTTCAGAGTTTTGAGCTGACAGGCCTCAGAGGGTCGCAGCCCGGCATACAGGCACAGCAGGGGCACCCACCAGTCTTGAACTCTCAATTTTTTGCCTTTCTGGGATTGTTTGCTGCGCAGGCTGGCAAACAGCTGAGCCAGTTGAGGGCGATGCCAGCGCACTCGCTCCTCATCCGCCCGTTTGTGCGGCTTCTTGCCTGCCGTCAACCCATCAAAAGGGTTACGGCTGCAATAGTCCAGCGCCACGCACCAACGGAAGAACTGTTTCAGGGCGGCGAGGTAATCTCCTTTGGTTTTGAAACTGAGGTTGGTCTTGCGCAGCAAGCTGTTGCGGTACTCCTGCGCCAGAGCGGGCGTCACCTCATCGACTTTAACCCCTTTGGCCCAGGTGACGAAGGCGTTGATCCGAAGTTGGAGCTGGCCCACCGACCTATGCTGGATCCCCTCACTGGTTTTAGTCTCGATGAATCTCGCCAATGCGTGGGTGAGCATGATCCCACTGCTGGGGCAAGCTGGGGCATCAACAGAAGGTTCACGAGGTGTGGAAGGTGTTTGAGGAGGGATGAACCCCGCTGCTTTGAACGCGTCTAGATCGGCGCGGATCCAGCGATAGAAGCTGCGGGGAGCAGTATCCGCAGGGGTAGCCGCGATCAGTGCGCGAGTGCGAGCTGCCACAGCCAGGTTTCGGTCTACAGCGAGCTGCCTATCTTTGGTGCAAAGGGAAGTACGGATAGCGAAGGGCAAGCCACGGTCACGTAATGACTTAGGCAGCGGGAGACGAGTGTAGTAGGTGCCGGAGGCATTTTTACTCAGATACATGATTGTTCCACCCAGTTGATCCAGGAAAAAAATCACGTAAGTCTAGAAATGAAAAAACCCGTTGAAATTCAACGGGTTATATTTGGCGGTGAGGGAGGGATTCGAACCCTCGATACGTTGCCGTATACACACTTTCCAGGCGTGCTCCTTCAGCCACTCGGACACCTCACCAAATTTTCACTGCTTGAAGTGGCTTTCGGAGCACGCTGCGCGTGCATCTTGCCGACTTCGTCGGTGGGCAGCCACTCGGACACCTCACCCAATTTTGGTCTGTGCTTTAACGTGTTCAGCCAACACGAATTCGCTGCGCCGTTGCGCTGGAACGGGGCGTAATGTAAGGGATAGGCGCGAGGCGGTCAATGCAATTTTTTATCTTTTGCCACTGTTTGCTCAATAAGCGAACCAAGTGACTAAAAATATGCCATTTCCTATCCCTTTCCATCAATTTTCAACCGCTTCGTGCAAATGTTCTCCTCGAATTGCCTCTTCCAGCGAACCGTAGAACTCCAGCTCTCCCGGCACCGGACGCAGCTTGGCCCGCGCCAGGGTCTTGAGGGGCTGGAATTGCAATTCAGCCACCTTGAGACGGATCCCCGCCTTGGCCATGCGTTTTGCGAACTGCTGGAAGGCGGTGAGACCGCCAGCATCCAGGATGGAGACCGCCTCCATTTGCAGGATCAACTCCTTGTGGTCCTTCACCTGGGCAAGCAACTCGTCAAAGACCCGCTCGGCGGCGGCAAAGAACAGTGGCCCGTTGATCTTGTAGACAAGGGTCGAGGGGGACACCTCGCTGGCATAGCGTTTGTGATCCGCCAGGTTGTGCAGCCTGGTCATCTTGGCTATCTCGCGCATGAACAGCAAAGAGGCCAGGATCACCCCGAAGGTGATGGCGATGACCATGTCGAAGATGACGGTCAGCGACAGGCAGACCAGCAGCACCAGTACATCGGATTTAGGCGCCCGGCGCACCAGATCCACCACCTTGTGGGCCTCGCTCATGTTCCAGGCCACCAGCAGCAGCAGGGCGGCCATGGCAGAGAGCGGCAGCCAGGAGAGCCAGGGGGCCAGCACCAGAATGGCGGCCAGCACCACCAGCGCATGGACTATGCCGGAGATGGGCGAGGTGGCACCGGCCCGCACGTTGGCGGCGGAACGGGCGATGGCGGCCGTCGCCGTGATGCCGCCGAAGAAGGGGGCGAGGATGTTGCCAAGCCCCTGCCCCACCAGCTCGCCGTTGGAGCTGTGCTTGCGCCCCGTCATGCCGTCCAGCACCACGGCGCAGAGCAGGGATTCGATGGCCCCCAGCATGGCCATGGAAAAGGCGGCGGGCAGCAGCCCCTCGATGGCCGCCAGATCCCAGACCACGGGGGCGCCGTCCGGCCCGGGCAGGGCCCAGGGCATCACCAGGGTCGGGGCTATGGGGGGGATCCCCATGCCCTGGGTACCATCGGCCAGGGTATAGCTGAACTTGCTGCCGATGGTGGCCACCTCCACCCCGAACTGGTGCAGACCAAACGCCAGGCCCACCCCCACCAGCACGGCCGGCAGGTGACCCGGCACCGGCAGCCGCAATCTGGGCCAGAGCAGCAGCACCGCCAGGGTCGCCACCCCCACCAGGGTATCACCCCACTGCCAGCTCGGCAGGGCATGGACCAGCGCCTGCACCTTGCCGACATAGGTCTCCGGCATCTCGGGCACCTGCAGGCCAAAGAAGTCCTTGATCTGCAAGGTGGCGATCACGATGGCGATACCGCCGGTGAAACCCAGGGTCACAGAGGGCGGAATGTATTCGATGAGGCGACCGAGGCGTGCCATCCCCATGGCCACCAGGAAGCAGCCGGAGATGAGGGTCGCCATCAAGAGACCCCCCACCCCGAATTGCTGGGCCACCGGATAGAGGATCACCACGAAGGCGGCAGTGGGGCCCGAGATGGAGAAGCGGGATCCCCCCGCCACGGCGATGACGATGCCGGCGATGATGGCGGTGTAAAGGCCGTGCTGGGGCGGCACCCCACTGGCGATGGCCAGCGCCATGGCGAGCGGAATGGCGATGATGCCGACCGTGATGCCAGCGATGAGGTCGCGGCCAAAGCGCGCCACGCTGTAGGGTTCGTCGATGCAGGATTGGCGCAATGCGATGGCCAGCTTCACGCCTTGTAAGGAAGCTTGATTGTGCATGTCTAGGGTAATACCAGAAGAGGGAGACAAAGGCCGGGGTGAACCGGCACCCGATCATCATCAAGGGCCGGCAGAGCTGTCGACGCGGCGATGGTATCCAGAGCAACCATACCCGAGCCGGCCCGATAATTCGATGGGCAGGATCAAGAAATGGCCATTACCCCGCATTATTGTCATCGATAGCTCGCATATCGCCGATTTTCCCAGCCATCCCTTCATTTCTCTGCTCATCTCTCTGCTCATCGCGAACCGGCACCTCCCTCGAATCCCTCGCCCATCACCTCGGAGGCAAACCCATCGACAACCGGGATATCGCCGATTTTCCCTGCCATTCCCTTAATAGATCCCCGGTCATCGCGAACCGTCACCTCCCTCGCATCCCCCCACCACCTCAGAGGCAAGCCCATCGACAGGGGCGACATCGCCGATTTTCATCGGTTCCCGCCATGATCGGCTTATCCATTGCCTCGCCCTATCCAGGCCGATGGCACCTTCATCGCCAGCCCGACCGTGGCCGCAGGCGGAAGCATCTCAAGCTGCTGATTGTGCTGAAAATAGTCCACAGCGCCCAAGTTTTGGGCAAACGGGCCGAAAAGCCCTTTTTCCGTGGAGTGGCGGGTTGACACCCGTCCGGGGGATCATTAATATCCGCTGCGTCTCGACGAGACAGGCAATTCCTCCTTAGTTCAGTCGGTAGAACGGCGGACTGTTAATCCGTATGTCACTGGTTCAAGTCCAGTAGGAGGAGCCAATTCCCTCGTAGTTCAGTCGGTAGAACGGCGGACTGTTAATCCGTATGTCACAGGTTCAAGTCCTGTCGAGGGAGCCATATTCCATGCCTCAAAGGCCCGATCGCAAGATCGGGCCTTTTTGTTTTGCCTGTCTCTGGCATCCAATGCCACCACATTGGCGCCTTTTGCATGTCAATGCTCTCGCCCTGCCCCCTATACTGGTCCTCATTCCGCTAGCACTGACTTCACCTCGCACGGCAAAGGCGCACGCATGGCACACAAATCTCACTTTTCCCTGGACGTCGGATGGCAGCTACAGCTCAAAGACCTTGGCCTGCCATCCAGGCATGTCTTGCGCAGGGCACTGCTGCCGGAAGACACGTTGTCGCGCGAGAATCATGGGTTGACCACCGATGAGTATTTCCGTTTCTGGCGGGCGCTGGAGCAGGAAGCCAATGACCTCCTGTTTCCCTTGCGGCTCATCGAGACCGTTTCCAGCGAAGTCTTCAGTCCCCCCTTGTTTGCCGCCCTGTGCAGCCCGGATCTGATGCGGGCTGTCCAGCGGCTGGCCAAATACAAGGCGCTCGTTGCCCCCATGAGCCTCGAGATCTCGGTAGGCTCCTGGGGAGATATGACGCTCTCCCCTCGCTGGCAAGGAGGGCACACCGAGGTCCCGGTCTCCCTGCAGGTGGTGGAACTCGCCTTCTTTGTCCGACTGGCACAGATCGCCACACGTGAGGCGATCTGTGCCGTGCGAGTGACACTGCCTGCGCTCCCTGCTGGAAAGGCACTGCAGCGCTACGAGCGCTTCTTCGGCACCGCCATCACACTTGGAACCCATGCCAGCATTACGTTTTCTGCCGTGGACGTGCTGCGCCCCTTTCTCACGAGCAACGAGGGGATGTGGCGAGCCTTCGAGCCCGAGCTGCGTCGCCAGTTGTGCGAAATGGACTCTGCCGCCACCACGGCGGAGCGGGTGCATGCCGTTCTGCTCGAGCTCTTGCCAAGCAACTCGGCCACCATTGAGGTGGCGGCAAGTCGCCTGGGCATGAGCAAGAGAACCCTGCAACGCCGGCTGGAAGAGGAAGGGGAAAACTTTCGAGCCCTGGTCAGCGAGACGCGAAGAAGGCTCGCCTGCCACTACCTTGAGCACACCACCCTGTCTGGAGGGGAGATAGCCTTTCTGCTTGGCTTCGAAGATCCCAACTCCTTCTACCGCGCATTCCAGGATTGGACCGGGCGGACGCTGGAAAGCACTCGCCAGTCATATCGATTCAACTGAGGTCAGCCTCATGACCACCCATATCAATCCCGTCGCGTGCTGCTCGCCGGGGCCACCTTCGCCGTCGCTGGCAGCCGGGAGGCATTTAGCGCCGTCGACTTCACGGCCAATCTGGCCGCCGCCAGGGCCGCGGTCAAGGACGGTGATCGCCGCACAGGCTGACTCGAAAGCAATAGGGATGGCGCAGTTCGATGGCGTCATGGCGCCGTTTGCCAGAACCATGGCATCACGGGTCGGGTATGGTATCGATACCGCAGGCAAGCCGATTCTGGACTCGCATGCGATTCATTTTGCTCAAGGATCTTCCATATGAACTCAAACGTTGTGCTCGTCACCGGCGCCTCCTCCGGTATCGGAGCGGCCACCGCCATGAAACTGAAGGCTCTAGGATTCACCGTGTATGCCGCAGCGCGGCGCATCGAACGCATGCAATGCCTGACAGACGCGGGGATCCGCGTCATCGCCATGGATGTGACCCAGGATGCATCTATGCAGGCAGGAGTTGAGAGAATCATCACCGAAACCGGCAAGATCGACGTACTGGTCAACAATGCCGGGTATGGCTCCTACGGCTCGGTTGAAGAAGTCTCTCTCGAGGAGGGTCGCACCCAGTTTGACGTCAATGTGTTTGGCGCCGTTCGCCTCATCCAGCTGGTGCTGCCCCACATGCGCGCCCGACAGACTGGCACCATAGTCAACATCACCTCCATGGGCGGCAAGATCCACACCCCGCTAGGAGCCTGGTACCACGGAACCAAGTTCGCACTGGAGGCCATCAGCGATTGCCTTCGCATGGAGGTGGAACCCTTTGGCATCAATGTAGTAGTGGTAGAACCGGGTGGCATCAAGACCGAGTGGGCCGACATTGCCGCGCAAAAACTGCGCGAGGTCTCCGGCGAGGGGCCTTATGGTCACCAGGCCCTCCCCATGGCGGAGTCCATGATCGGACGCGCCAGCCGCCAGCGCCAGTCCCCGCCGGAACTCATCGCGGATACCATCGCCAAGGCGGTCCAGACCCGTCGCCCCAAGACCCGCTATGCCGTTGGTTTTGGTGCCAGGCCGATGATCTTCCTGCGCCGCTTGTTGCCGGATCGTGCATTTGACCGCTTCATGCGCCTTGCTACAGGGATCCCGCACCAACGCGGCTGACCCCAGTCCACCGACACCTCACCCAGGATAGGCTTGCGCCTGAAAGCCCGGCCATCGGTCGGGTTCTTTCTTATCCCCCTGCCCCACCTCGGGGCAAGGGCGCTCGCCTTCCGGCCCCGCATCCCGATGCGCCCGTCCCTTGCCCTCATGGCCTGTTGCCACAAGATGGCGCAGGCTTACCCTCTATGGGGTACCACTCTGGTGCGCCCTGCCTTGCCCCTTGATGACATAAAAGTCATCCATATGATTTTTCAATAAAAAATTACTGACACTGGCCTCGATAGCGACTCAATTGGCTGGCACAGCCCTTGCACTTTGTGATGTACGCAGGGACGTCACAAGGAGTTGCCTATGCTGCCCATCAAGCCCCCCGGACCCGGTTGTTACGACGAGATGCTGCTCACCGACAACCAGTTTCGCGATCATTACCACGCCTACCTGGCGTGGCTGCACCAGACCGACGAGAAGAGCATAGAGCGCAAGCGTGAAGAGGCCGACCTGCTGTTTCGCCGGGTCGGCATCACCTTCAACGTCTACGGAGACGGGGACGGCGCCGAGCGCCTCATCCCGTTCGACAGCATTCCCCGCATCATTCCCGCCCGGGAGTGGCAACATCTGGACAAGGGGATCCGCCAGCGCGTCACCGCCCTCAATGCCTTTCTGCACGACATCTATCACGATCAGCGCATCCTGAAGGCGGGGGTGATCCCGGCTGCCCAGATCCTCACCAATGCCCAGTACCAGCCCTGCATGCAGGGGGTCGACCTGCACCGGGACACCTATGTCCACATCACCGGGGTCGACATCATCCGCAACCACGACGGTGAGTACTATGTGCTGGAGGACAACCTGCGCACCCCCTCCGGGGTCTCCTACATGCTGGAGAACCGCAAGATGATGATGCGCCTCTTCCCGGAGCTGTTTCACAACCAGCCCATCGCCCCGGTGGAGCGCTACCCGGCCCTGTTGCTCCAGACCCTGCGCGAGAGCAGCCCGGTGGACAACCCCTGCGTGGTGGTGATGACTCCAGGACGCTTCAACAGCGCCTACTTCGAGCACAGCTTCCTCGCCCAGCAGATGGGGGTGGAGCTGGTGGAGAGCGCGGATCTGGTGGTCAAGGATGGTCAGGTGCTGATGCGCACCACCACGGGGCTGAAAAGGGTGGATGTCATCTATCGCCGCATCGACGACGACTTCCTCGATCCCCTCGCCTTCAACCCGGACTCCCTCATCGGCGTGCCCGGGCTGCTCTCGGTCTACCGCGCCGGCGGCGTGGTGCTGGCCAATGCCATCGGCACCGGGGTGGCGGATGACAAGTCCATCTACCCCTATGTGCCGGAGATGATCCGCTTCTATCTGGGGGAAGATCCCATTCTCAACAACGTGCCCACCTGGCAGTGCCGCGAGCCGGCTGCCCTCTCCCACGTGCTGGCCAATCTGGAGGAGCTGGTGGTCAAGGAGGTCCATGGCGCCGGCGGCTACGGCATGCTTATCGGCCCCTGCGCCAGTCGCGAGGAGCTGGCCCGTTTTCGCGAACTGCTCAAGGCGCGGCCCGACAACTACATCGCCCAGCCGACCCTCTCCCTCTCCACCTGCCCTACCTTCGTCGACGCCGGCATCGCCCCTCGCCACATCGACCTGCGCCCCTTCGTCCTCACGGGGCAGGAGCTGCGCCTGGTGCCGGGCGGCCTGACCCGGGTCGCCCTCACCGAAGGCTCCCTGGTGGTCAACTCCTCCCAGGGTGGTGGCACCAAGGACACCTGGGTCATGGAGGGCAGCCCATGCTGAGCCGCACCGCAAGCGAACTTTACTGGATGTCCCGCCACCTGGAGCGGGCGGAGAACACGGCGCGCATGCTGGACGTCACCCAGACCATGTCGCTGATGCCCTCCATCGACGCCGATCACAGCGAGCTGGTGGCGCCCCTCACCATCAGCGGTACCCATGAGCCCTTCCTGGCCCGCTACGGCCAGGTGAACATGGAGAACCTGCTGCAATTTTTCTGCTTCGACGAGGAGAACCCGAGCAGCATCTTCAGCTGTCTGCGCATGGCCAGGGACAACGCCCACGCCGTGCGGGGCAAGATCCCCGGTGAGGTGTGGGAGAGCATCAACGCCGCCTGGATAGAGATCCGCCGGCGCCGCCAGGCGGGGCTCTCCAGCGGTCAGGCCCAGGAGTTCTTCGACTGGATCAAGGAGCGCTCCCACCAGTTTCGCGGCGCCACCTATGGCACCATCATGCGCGGTGACGTGCTCTGGTTCCTGCGCCTTGGTACCTTCATCGAGCGGGCCGACAACACGGCACGCATCCTGACCGTGAAGTATCAGGTGATCCGGGAGGACGAGGACAGCGTGCGCGAGTTCTACCGCTGGAACGCCCTGTTGCGGTCAGTGGGCGCTTACGAGGCCCACCAGACCCTCTACAAGACGCTCTCCCATGCCTCCATCGCCGAGCTGCTGATCCTGCGCAATGACGTGCCGCGCTCCCTGCGGGCCTGTCTCGACGAGATGGAGCTGATCCTGGCCCAGATCGAGGGCAACGCCGGTCAGACGCCCCGGCGCCTGACCACCATACTCAACGCCCATCTGACCTATGGCGCCATCGACGATGTCTTTGCCCTCGGCATGCAGGCGTACCTGAGTGATTTCCTCAGCGACATCGGCGCCATCGGCCAGAGCATCCACGCCGCCTACCTGGAGGTATTATGAGACTCATCATCGATCACCAGACCCGCTACCACTATGCCGACGTGGTGCGCCGCAGCACCCAGTACCTGCGCCTGACTCCCCACAGCACGGCTCGCCAGCAGATCCTCTCCTGGGAGCTGGAGCTGCCGGGGGAGGCCACCTGCACCACGGACGGTTACGGCAACATACTGCACGTGCTGAGCCTGGAGTCCCCCCACGAGGGGATCCTGATCCGCGCCCACGGGGAAGTGGAGATCTGCGACGACGCCCCGGAAGATGAGGAGTCCTCCCTCATCTCTCCCCTGAGCTACCTGAGGCCCACCCCCCTCACCCGCCCGACCCCGGCCCTGCAGGATCTCGCGAAGGCCTGCCTGCCAGAGGCGCCGACCCTGGCCGACTTGCAGAGCCTGATGGCACGCATCCTGGTGCTGATGCCCTATCAGCCCGGCAGCACGGATGCCACCTTCAGCGCCGACGAGGCACTTGCTTCGGGCAGCGGCGTCTGTCAGGACCATACCCATGTCTTCCTGACCTGCTGCCGCCACGCCGGCCTGCCGGCCCGGTACGTGAGCGGTTACCTTTACAGCCAGGACAACAGCCACGTGGCGATGCACGCCTGGGCCGAGGTGTGGATCGAGGAGCGCTGGCACACGTTCGACGTCACCAACCTCACCAGCTCCACCAGCGAGCACCTCAAGCTCGCAGTCGGCATGGATTATCTGGATGCCTGTCCGGTGCGCGGCGTGCGCTATGGCGGCGGGTGCGAACAGTTGCAGAGCCAGGCGCAGGTGACCCGCCTGGATGGACAGCAGCAATGAAGACCGGGAGAGTCCTGGCGGGAGTGCGGTCATGACCTATTGCGTCGCCATGTGCCTGCAAGACGGCATGGTGTTTGCGTCCGATTCGCGCACCAATGCGGGGGTGGATCACATCGCCACCTTTCGCAAATTGCACCTCTTCACCCGGGAGGACAGGGTGATAGTGCTGCAAAGCGCGGGCAATCTGGCCACCACCCAGAGCGTCATCAGCCTGCTGACGGAGGGGCAGGAGCTCCTTGCCCTCCCCAGCCTCTACGAGGCTGCCGCCCTCATCGGCCAGACCATACGCACCGTCATCAGCCGGGATGGGGGTCAGCAGCAGGGCCATATCAACTTCGGCTGCAACATCCTGCTGGGGGGGCAGATCCGGGGGGAGCGCCACCGCCTGTTCCACATCTATCCGGAGGGCAACTTCATCGAGGCGAGCGCCGACACCCCCTATTTCCAGATTGGTGAGAGCAAGTACGGCAAGCCCATCATAGATCGCATCATCAGCCATGAGACGCCGCTTCAGACCGCATTGCAGTGCGCCCTCATCTCCATCGACTCGACCCTGCGCAGCAATCTGTCGGTGGGCTTGCCCCTGGATGCCCTGGTCTATCACGAGGGCAGCTTCTCGGCGACGAACCAGCACCGCATCACCGAACAGAACCCCCATTTCGTGGCGCTGCGAAAGGCCTGGGGCGAGGGGTTGCAGCAGTTGTTCCAGGGCCTGCCCACTTTCCCCCTCTAGGCCGGGCGGGAGGCGCCAAGGCGCTTTCCCGCTCCTTTCTTTCCGGATATTCTGGCTGCCTTCCTTTTCGATGGAGTTTCCCATGCGCCGCTTCAACGTCATGCTCAACGGCAGCCGGTTGATGATGTTCCCCTTCTATGTCTGCATCCTTATCTGTGTCGCCCTCCTGATGGTGAAGTTCGCCATGCAGCTCTATGTGCTGTGCCGCGACATCATCGACATCCACTATCTGGATCTCATCACGGGGGTACTCACCCTGGTGGACTTCGTGCTGGTGGCCCAGATGCTGATCCTGGTGGCCATCTGCGGCTACGTGCAGTTCATCAAGACCCCGGAGCAGCGAGCGGCCCTTGGCGATAACTGGCTCAGCAAGATCAACTTCGCGTCCCTCAAGCTCATCGTCATCAACTCCCTGGTGACCATCGCTGGCATCGAGGTGCTCAAAGCCTTCCTCGACGACGGCACCGGCAACGAGATCGAGATGAAGTGGTCGGTCATCGTCTTCCTCGCCTTCTCCACCGCGGCACTTATCTATGCGGTGACCGAGCGGCTGGCGGAGCACAAATAGGGCCCGGCGCCATTCAGGGTCTATTCATCAAGAGCCGAATTGATAACTCTTTTCATTACCCTTACTGCATTGTAAACTTGCTCGCCCCGGGCTGAACCGCCCGGGAGCTGGAGCACCCATGACGAGTCTTTCCCTCTCACCACGACACTGCTGGCAGTGGCTGGCCTATCACCATCAGGCGGCCGAGGGTGCCCTTTATCTGATGTTTTTCTCCGGTCTGCTGCTGTGGGAACCCCTGACGCCGACCTGGTCCCTGGCGCGCTGGAACCTGTTTTTGCACGTCGCCCTCTCGCTCACCCTGTTCCCCTTGCTGTTTGGCGCCTTCTGGCTCTCCCATCGCAGCCTGCTGCGCAAGAGCCGCAAGCCTTTTCTGCGCACCACCGGGCGCATCATCGAAGCCTTGCTGCTGATCTGTCTGGCCAGCGGACTGGTGCTGGTGCTGCACGGCACCCCGGGGGATAGCCTCGGCAACCTTGCCAGCTGGGCCCACTGGCTGAGCGCCCTCGCGTTGACGCCCCTGGTGCTGCGCCACGCCTGGCGCTGGACCATCTTGAAATGGCGCACCTGATCTTATGTTGAAGTTGTTGTTATCCCTGATGTTGGCCGCCCTGCTGCTGGGGACCGCCTCGGCCCGGGAGATGGGCGCCGCCATGATTGCCTATGACGAGGGGAGCGCCCCGCGCCTGGTCACCGCCAACCAGAGTGCCGGCTCGGTCACCCTGCTTGAGCGCGATAGCGGCAAGCGACTTAAAGAGGCACAACTGGGGGGCGATCTGCGCCAGCTGGCCCGCGCCGATGACGGCACCCTGCTGGTCACCGATTACAGCGGCGATCGCCTGCTGCTCTTGGATGATGATCTCGAGCAGGAAAAGGCGATCCCCACCGGCCATAGACCCTATGGCGTTATCTTCGATCCCAAGCGGCGCTGGTTCTGGGTCACGCTGTTCGAGGGAGGGCGCCTTCAGGCTTATGACAGGGCGGGCAACCTCCAGCTGGATGCAAAAACCGCCGAGACTCCCCGCGGGCTGGCATTGACCGACGACGATCGCCTGCTGCTCACCCACGCCATGACAGGCCAGCTCGCCATATATGATCTCGCCAAACTTGAGAAGGGCGCTACCCTCCCCAAGCCCAAGCTCATCACCCTGGCGGAAACCCACAGCGATACCCCGAGCGACTCCCAGGGATTGCCGCGCCTGCTGGACGGCATCGCCCTCTCCCCCGATGGCAGCGAAGCCTGGCTGCCCCACGTGCTCTGGAGCTTCGATCACCCCTTCCAGTTTCAGAGCACCGTCTTCCCGGCCGTCTCCATCATCGATCTCGATGAAGAGAAGGAGCGGGTCGATGAAAGAAAACAGCTCTTCTTGCAGATCAACCTGCCCAGCGTCGGCAACCGCAGCCAGATCGTCTCCAACCCGTTCACGGCGCGCTTCGCCGCCGATGGCAAGCGGGTCTACCTGACCCTGGCGGGCTCGGAGGATCTGCTGGTGTTCGACCTGTCGCGCAGCGGCAAGCAAAACAGCAACCGCCACCGCCGCAAGAAGTTTCAGGGGGGCGCCAAGGCGACCCAGCTCTTGCGTCACCTGCCGGGCCAGAATCCGCGGGATCTGCTGATCGATGGTGACCACATTCTGGTGCACAACGCCATGGGGCAGGATCTCACCCGCCTCAATAGCGGCGGCAGCGGCCCGTTTGCCCGGGTCACCGTCGATGTGCCCCACTTCGCCAAGCTGGTAGAGACCGATCCCCGCCCCAAAGCCCTCAAGCGCGGTGAACGATTGTTCAACCTGGGTAATACTGCCGCCAATAGCCGCTTCCCCATGGCGGGGGACAACTGGATGAGCTGCAACTCCTGCCATCTGGACGGGTTCAACTTCACCAACCGCTATCTGATGGCGGCCCATCGCCAGCAGAGCGGCGACAACGCCATCAACGGCCACGCCAACCTCGCCAACATGGTGGCGGGGGACTTTATCGGCGAATACCTGCGCATGACCCAGCAGACCCAGGGCGGCATGGGCCATGACACCCGTGATGGGGCCGAGTCGGTCGACCCCGCGAGGCCCCAGCCCGAGGTGCAGGCGATGATGGAGGATCTGCACGCTTTCGTCACCGCCGATGGCAACCTCCCCTATCTGGCCAACTGGCTCAGGCTCGATGCCCCGCGCAGGGATCCTGCCAAGGCGCCGACCACCCACCCGAAAGAGTGGCTCAACTCCGCCTCCTGCCAGAACTGCCACCAACAGGCGTTCCAGGACTGGAGCGAGAGCAACCACCGGCTGATGGGCAACTCTCACCCCTACTACAAGGTGGTGCAGGCGCTGGCCCGCGAAACCGAAGGGGAAGCCTTCGGCCAGTGGTGCCAGGGCTGCCACATGCCCCAGCAGGTGATGAACGGCCAGACTGATCTGCCCAAGGGCTCCCACATGTTCGAGCAGGGCGGCGCTTCGCTCATTGCGGCCCACCAGAAAGGCGAGCCCGTGGTGGAAGAAGGCACCGGCTGTGTGCTCTGTCATCGCATCACCAAGCTCGAGGATGCAGGCGGCAACAGCGCCTTTACGGTCAATTTGAAAGACCGCGAGAGCTATGTGTTCGAGGATGCCGCCGGTGGCAGCCTCCAGCACTGGCTGGCAGAGCGGCAGATCAACGCCCGCCCCGCCATGCACAAGGCCTCCTACCAGAAGGATTTCTACCGGGACGCGGCCCTGTGCAAGTCGTGCCACAACGAGTTTGCCCCGGGCACCGGCGCCAATATCGTCAACACCTGGGACGAGTGGGAAAAATCCAGCTTCGCCAAAGCCGAAGATCCCGCCAAACGGCGCACCTGCATCGACTGCCATATGAACCCCGAGCCGGGCAATGGCGGCGCGCCGGTGGCGGGCCAGTCCACCGAAAACGGCACCGTGAAAGAGCGGCTCTATCGCCACAACTTTACCGGTGCCCAGCACCAGCTGGTGGGGCTGCGCAATCCCGCGCTCGAGCAGGAGAGCCTGGCGCTGCTGCGTTCAAGCGCCACCCTCTCGGCCCGCATTGAAAACCAGAGTGGCCAACCCGCGCTGGTGGTGAGAGTCGCCAATACCGGCGCCGGCCACGCCCTGCCCACCGGGGTCGCCGATTTCCGTGAACTCTGGCTGGAGCTGACCGTCACCGACGCCAGCGGCAAGCTGGTGCTCCAAAGCGGCCAGCCGGTGAACGGTGCCGTCCCTGAGGATGCGCGGCTATTTAGAAAAGTGTTTGGCGATGCCGAAGGCAAGCCGGTGGGGCTCAAGTTCTGGCGCTACGCCAAGCTCCTTGAAGACACCCGCATCCCGGCCGATGGCTGGCGCGATGAAGCCTGGCCGCTACCCGCAGATGCCCGGGGGCCCTTCAAGGCCGATATCAGACTCAATTTCCGCACCTACCCCAAGTGGGTCAATGATGCGGTGCGCGCCGCCGAGCCGAGCTTGCCGGAGCCACCCATAGTGCTACTCAATCGGCTGCAACTGACCCTGCAGCCCCTCCCCGTTACGCCCGATACGGAGCCTCAATCCTGATGTTCGCAAGTTTTCTCATTACCCTGCGCGAGGGGCTGGAAGCCTTCCTGCTGGTCGGCATCTGCCTCTCCTACCTCGCCAAGCTGGGGGCAAGCCGCTACAACAAGTTCATCTATCTGGGGGTGGGCCTCGGTCTCGTCGCCTCCCTTGTCGTCGCCTTCCTGTTCCAGGTGGTGGTGAGCCAGTTCGAGAGCGAACGTTACAACCACCTCTTGATGGCGGGGATCCTGATCTTCGCCACCTTGGTGCTCACTTATATGGCTATCTGGATGCAAAAACAGGCCAAATCCCAGGTGGGGGCCATGACGGCGCGTATCGATGCGGCCATCGACGGTGGCAACCTGTTTGGTCTGGTGCTGCTCGCCTTCCTGGCGGTGATGCGCGAAGGCTTTGAAACCGTGCTGTTCTTCTCGGCCCTGGTTTACTCCGGGCAAGGGGTGGATCTGCACCAGGGGCTGATGGGCGCGCTGGCGGGGCTGCTGGTCTCTGTGGTGCTGGTGTGGGGGCTGCTGCGCTCCACCCGCAAGGTGGCGCTGGCCCCCTTCTTCCGCTGGACCGGCCTGCTCATCATCATCATCGCCGCAGGCTTGCTCTCGTCCGCCGTCAACATGTTGCAGGCAGCGGACGTCATCACCTTCTGGACCACGCCTGTCTTCAACATCAGCCACATCCTCGACGATCAGGGGGTATTCGGCACCTTCCTGCGCGCCCTGTTTGGCTACAACGCCTCACCGGCCGGCCTGCAGTTGCTGACCTGGGCAAGCTACCTCATCATCTTTGTCACCCTCTGGCATCGCAGCTATCGCCCCCAGGGGAGCGCCGCCCCGACCAGGGGCTGAGCCCGGGGATCACACTCTGTTCGGGAGCCGCGCACAGGCGCGCTCCCCCAGCTATCACGCCGTTTCGGAACACTCATGAACGACAACAACAAGAAGCACATTGCGGTACTGGGCGCCGGCCCTGCCGGTTTGATGGCCGCCTGGCGCCTGCGCCAGGCCGGTTTTGCGGTCACCCTGTTCGAGCAGGAGAGCGTGGTGGGCGGCATGTGCGCCACCCAGACCTTCAAGGGGCGCGACGGCGAGTATCGCTTCGACTACGGCGGCCACCGCTTCATCACCAAGAACCCCGAGCTGCTCGCCTTTATCGACGAGCTGATGGGGGACGATCTGCTCCACGCCGAGCGAAAGAGCGTCATCCGCTTTGGCGGGCGTACCTATGACTACCCCCTGAACCTGCCCAACTTGCTCAAGACGGCGCCGCTGGCCCTGATGGCCGGTGCGGTGAAGGATCTGCTTCTGTTGCCCTTTGCCAAGAAGCCCACCGATTTTGCCAAGGCGAGCTTTGCCGAGTGGATCCAGAGCCACTTCGGTCGCACCCTCTACCGCCAGTTCTTCGAGGGCTACACCGGCAAGTTGTGGGGCATCAACCCGGACAAGCTCTCCGCCGACTGGGCTGGCCAGCGCATCAGCCTGATCGATCTCAAAGACGTGGCGCGCCGCCTGCTGCCAAGGCGCAACGGCAGCATGTCGGTGCGCACCTATGCCCGCAAATATCGTTATCCAAAGTATGGCTTTGGCCAGATCTTCACCGCCCTGGGGGAGCGGCTGGTGACAGAGGGCGTCACACTCAAGACCGGCGCCACCATCACCCGTCTCGAGCAGACCGATGGCCGCATTGAACGGGTGTATTGGAAACAAGATGACGTGGAGCAGAGCGAGCGCTTTGATCAGGTGATCTCCACCCTGCCGCTGCCGCTCACCTGCCAGCACCTGGGCTTGCCGTGCGATCTCCACTACCGGTCGCTTCGCTTCGTCAATATGCCCCTCAAACAGGAGAACCTGTCGGACAACACCTGGCAGTACCTCTCCGACCCCCATATTCTGGCCACCCGCTTGCAGGAGCCGCGCCGGCGCAGCCCCTTTATGGCGCCTCAGGGCCAGACCTCAGTGATGCTGGAGATCCCCTGCAATCCGGGGGATGCCACCTGGCAGGCACCGCTCTCTGATCTGCGCGGTCGGGTCACCGCCGATCTGGCGAGCCTCGGCGTCGATACCCAGAAGCTCGGCGATGAGACTTTTGAAGCACGTAGCGAGTACGCCTATCCGCTGATGGATCTGGGCTATCAGGCCCGTCGCAACGAAGCCATCAAGGCGCTGATGCCGATAGGCAACCTCATCATGACCGGCCGTCAGGGGACATTCCGCTACATCTTCACCGACACCGCCATGGAGATGGGGATGATGGCCGCCGACATGGTGATCGACGGGGTGGACAGACGCCACGCCATCTTCAATCATCGCAACGAAAATACCGTCATTGAAACCCAGAGCGTGGCGTGAGCACGATGACTGGTGTTCAACAGGCAGACAGACGCCGCAACACCTTCAATCATCGCAACGAAAATACCGTGATCGAGACCCAGAGCGTGGCCTGAGTGCCGCGCCATGGGCATAACCTCTTGGCATAAGTAAGGAGAACAGGATGACCATCCGCCCGGGTTTACTTGCCCTCACCCTGCTGCTGACCCTGAGCGGGCAGGCGCAGGCTTACTCCTACGCCGCAGCCGGCAAGGAGCCGCTGATCGATGCCCGCGAGGCGCTGCTGGGCGCCGCCACCGACGGCAAGGATGCCAGCGCCACCTTGAGCGAGATTGCCGAGGAGCTGACCTATCTGGAAGAGCACCACAAGGTGAAGCTGCAAGCACCGCTGGCC
The DNA here is from genome assembly GCF_014168615.1 of Aeromonas sp. WP2-W18-CRE-05. NCBI lineage: Bacteria > Pseudomonadati > Pseudomonadota > Gammaproteobacteria > Aeromonadales > Aeromonadaceae > Aeromonas > Aeromonas sp. WP2-W18-CRE-05. The sequence continues at coordinate 3,128,532 of NZ_AP021917.1, forward strand.
GCCGCCATCAAGGCCAAAGACGCCGCCGCTACCGCGGCCCTGCTCAACCGGGCCTACAAGGCGGAGATCGAGCGCCGCCTCGAGGGGGCCAGCCAGAACCTTGGCGACTACCAGACCGCCAAGGTGCTGGTGGTCAAGAGCAAGCGCTTCCTCGATTTGATCCTCCCCTCCCTCGATGAAGGGGATCGCAAGGCCGCCGAACAGGCGCTGGCCAAGGTGCTCGATGCCATCGGCAACCCTGGGGTGTTCGGGGTGGGCGCCAAGCCCGCCGATGCCACCGCCTTTGGCGATGCCGAAAAAGCGCTGATGGCCGTGCTGGCGCCGCTTTGATGACCTCTCATCGATGACGACGGCCCCCCTCATCCCCAACCCTTCTCCCGCAAGGGGAGAAGGGGGGCGTCGTCACGGCCGATTACGCTTCGCCAATCGACTCTACTTGCTTGCCCTGCTGCAACTGGCCTGGCTTGGCTGGCTGCTGACCTTCCCCGTGGCGCTCGATTCCGACGATGCCCTCAACTTCGCCCACGGGGTGACTCGCTTTAGCGTGCTGGAGTTCTCCCCCCACTTTCCAGGCTACCCCGCCTTTATCTGGCTGGCGCGGCTGATCAATCTGGCGGTGGACGATCCGGCCCGGGCGGTGCAGTGGACCAGCCTCTTGGGGAGCAGTTTGCTGGCGCCGCTTGCCGCCTTCCTCGCGGTCAGATTGTGGCAGCGGCCCAGCCTGCTGGTGCCGGTCTGGCTGCTGGTATTGGCCCTGCCGCTCACCCCGACGCTCGCCCTCTCCGGCCTGTCCGACGGGCCTGCGCTCGCCGCCTGGCTGGCAGCGCTGCTGGCTTTGCAACAGCGCAAGATAGCGCTGGCGGGTCTGCTGCTGGGCCTCATGCTGGCGCTGCGCCCCTCCTACTTCGTGCTGGCCCTGCTGCCCCTTTGGCTGGGGATGGCGCAGCAGGGCACGCGCGTCAGGTTTGTGCTCCCCATAGCGCTAGTGGGGCTAGCCTGCCTGCTGTTTGTCTGGCAGGCCGATGGCTGGGCCTATTTCAGCGAGGGGCGGCGCTTTACCGACGGCCACTTTACCCTCTGGGGCAACACGGCGGCAGCCCACGGGGATCGACTGCTGAGCTGGGCGAATACCTTCAACGATCAGCTGACCCCGCTCTGGCCCCTGTTGATGGGAGCCTTGCTGATACTGCCACTCTGGCAACGCTCAAAGGATCACAATCCAGCCCCCTCCGTGCTCTGGCCCCTCTACTGGCTCGTTCTGCTGCTGTGGACCCTGTTTGGCCAGAATCCGGACAATCCCCGCCATCTCGCGCCCATCACCCTGCTCGGCCTCGTGCTGCTAGTAGGCTGGCTGCCGCGCCGGGGCGAGCTGCCAGCCATGCTGGGAGCCCTGTTGCTGCTGCTATGCACCCTCACCCCACCGGTGGCACCAGCCATGACCCGGGCCGCCAGACTGGCCGAACAAACGTGCCCGGCGCTGGTGACCCAGTGGGGAGTGAGGCTGCTTAGGGAAACCACAACCCTGCCCGTCACCGACGGCTGGTACCGGGGGGATGCCGCCCTTGCGCTCACCCAGGGGGCCTGCCGCCTCAGCCGCCGTCCCCTGGGGGCAGAGGCGCTACCAGGCCCTTATGACACCCTCTGGTTTGCCCCCCGCTTTCACGCCGAACCCGGCCTCTGGCTCGCCCTGCCCCGCTGAACCGGGCACTTGCGAGGGCATCGCACGACTCGTCTACACTCACAGCCGGGTCTGTCAGGAACCAGTGCAATGGAAAGAAACACGAGCGGAACCGGGGAGGGGATACGGGTCGCGCTGGCCCTGTTGCTGGCCTGCGCCCTGCTGATGCTGCCGCTCTGGTGGCAGGGGGGCAGCCAGGGACACGATCTGTTTCATCACCTGCTCTCCGGCCACTACTTTGCCCGTCAGCTCTGGCAGGGGGAACTCTATCCCCGCTGGCTGATGGCCATGAACGGCGGCTTCGGCAGCTCCACCTTCGTCTTCTATCCCCCGCTCCCCTACTACGTCAGCGCCCTCTTTGCCGGGCCCGGTGCCCACCCCCAGCAGGCCATCTACCCTTTGCTTGGCAGCGCCACCCTGGCCCTGCTGCTCTCCGGGGTGTTTGCCTATCTGTGGCTGCGTGCCACCACGTCCCCTGGCCGGGCCCTGGCCGCCAGCCTGCTCTATCTGGCGCTGCCCTATCATGTCGCCATGGATCTCTATGCCCGCTTCGCCCTGGCGGAGTTCTGGGCCTTCGCCTGGGCCCCCCTTATCCTGCTGGGGCAGGATCTCGCCCACCGCGGACGACCTCAGGGGTTGCCCCTGCTGATCCTGGGGCTGGCGCTGCTGGCCTTCTCCCACCTCCCCAGCCTCTTGCTCATGATGGGGCTGGTCACCTTGCGCGCCTTCTGGTTCGCCAGACGCACCCGCACTCTGACGCCCTGCTGGCAAGCCCTCGTCGCCCAGGGGGTGGGGCTTTGCATGGCAGCCGCCCTGCTGCTGCCCGCCATGGCGGATCAGGGGGCCATCTCCATGGAGCTGATGCGCGGCGGCATGTTCGACTACAGGCGCAACTTTCTCGACCGCCTGCCCAGCGCCTGGGAGGACTGGCGTTTTCGCGGTCACCTGGCGTGGCAAAGCATGCTGACCCTGGCCCTGCTGCTCATCGCCTGGGCCGCCGCCCGGGAGCCGCGCCACCCCGAGCTGCTGTGCTGGGGGGCGATCGGCGTCGTCGCCTTCCTGATGATGCTGCCCCCGAGCCAGCCTCTCTGGAGCCTGCTTCCCCCCTTGCAGCGGGTGCAGTTTCCCTGGCGGCTCAACCTGGTGCTCGCCCTTGCCACGGTCGCCGTGGTGGCGCTCGGCACCCAGCCCCATCGTCTCTGGCAGGGGCTCTGGTGGGGAGTATTTCTGCTGACCCTCCTCTCCACCCTGGCCTATGTGCGTCACGCCCCCCTCACCCAGGCCCCCGAACGGGAGGCCATGGCATTCGAGTTCGACAGCAAGCGCAGTGCCCGGGAATACAGACCAAGGCAGGTACCGGGAGGCATGTTCGCCCCGACCCTGCTCGCCTGGAAGGAGGAGTTCCAGCCGCCTGTCAGCGCCGAACCGCCAGGCGCGAGCTGGACCCTGACCCGCTGGCAACCCCGCGCCCTGGCGCTGGAGATCAAGGCCCGGGTACCGACCCGGCTGGTCCTGCACCAATACCATTACCCCGGCTGGGAGGCCCGCCTCGACGGGCACCTGACGCTGACGGTGAGCGCCAATCGCCAGGGGTTGATGCAACTCTGGGTTCCGGCAGGCCACCACAGCCTCACCCTGACCCTGGCGGCACGCTGGCCGGAGCGCACCGGCAATGCCCTCTCCCTGCTCGGATGGCTTGCCTGGCTCTGGCAGCTCTGGCACCGCACCCGACAAAAGGGCATCGGGCAGGATGCACCTGATCGCGCCCGCCAAAACTGATAGACTCAACACCTGCCTCTTAACCCGGCCCAGCCCACGACTCGGATACCCTATGCCCCAAGCCAGCTCCCTCTCCCCCCGTTTCCTCTTCATCCTGCTCGGTGCCCTGGCGGGCCTGACTCCCCTCGCGGTGGACATGTATCTGCCCGCCATTCCCGCCATCGCCCGGGATCTGGCTACCAGCATCGACGGCGCCCAGCTCACCATCAGCGCCTTCCTGGGGGGCTTTGCCATCGGCCAGCTCTTTTACGGGCCGCTCGCCGACAGCTTCGGCAGAAAGCCGGTGATCCTGGCGGGCCTGACGATGTTTGCCGTGGCCTCCGTGGGCTGCGCCATGGCGGACTCCCTGCCTGAGCTCCTCGCCTGGCGCATGTTGCAGGCCGCAGGGGGCGCCGCGGGTTCCGTGGTGGTCAACGCCCTGCTGCGCGACCTGTTCGAGAAGGATGCGTTTTCCCGCGCCATGTCCTTCGTCATCCTGGTGATGACCCTCGCCCCCCTGGTGGCCCCCGTGGTGGGGGGGTACATCAGTGCTCACAGCGACTGGCGGGTCATCTTCTGGCTGCTGGTGGTCATCAGCCTGCTCATCTGCCTGGTGATGCAGTGGAAGATTGAGGAAACCCTCAAACCCGAGCACAAGCAGCCCCTGCGACTCGGGCAGGTGCTTCGCAACTACTGGGGGGTGCTCTCCCACCGTGGTGCCATGGGCTATGTGCTGTGCGGCGCCCTGTCGAGCTCCGGCATGTTCGCCTTCCTGAGCGCCTCCCCCTATGTCTACATCGAGTATTTCAAGGTGCCGACCGAGCACTACGGCTGGCTCTTTGGCCTCAATATCCTGCTGATGATGGTGGTCACCTTCGCCAACAGCCGGCTGGTGAAAGGGGTGGGTGCCGAGCGCATGCTGCGATACGGCCTGACCGTGCTGCCGCTCGCCGGGGCCCTGCTCATCTACAACGCCTGGAGCCAGACCGGCGGCCTGTGGGGCATCGTCATCCCCGTCGTGCTCTTCGTCGGCCACATCAGCCTGGTGGGGGCCAACGCCATGACCGGCCTGATGGGCCACTTCCCCCAGTCCGCAGGCACCGCCTCGGCGCTGGCGGGTACCCTGCGCTTTGGCCTTGGGGCCCTGGTGGGGGTGCTGGTCAACCTCAATCCCCCCGAATCGCCGCTCCCCATGGCCATCGCCATCGCCGGTTGCGGCCTGGGGTCGGCCCTCAGTTACTGGCTGCTGAGCGGCAAGCGCGTCCCCTGATGCCCTGCAATGAAAAAGCCCTGTCCATGGACAGGGCTTTTTGCATCGGGGCGCAGGCCTCAGTCATCGGCCTGCAACCCGCTGCGCGCCAGGATCTCGCTCTCCAGCCCATCCAGGCTTAGCTGGTTCTTCTTGCGCCAGTAGGCCTCTATCCCCTCCTGCCCCTGGCGTGCCGACCAGTTGGCAAGATCCTCCCTGTCTCCCTGATAATCAAACAGAGGCACCGACATGCCGCACGACGTCTGGACCCGTTCAATGTCCAGCAGGAAGATCTGGCGAGCCGCCACGCTTGGGGGGAACAGCGCCAGCAACGACGGCCACTGCGGATCAGAGCGGTGCAGCACCCGTGCCTGGCCATAGGCCCGCAGAATAAGCGGCGCCCCCTCGAAGGCGCAAAACATCACCGTCATGCGCGGCTGTTGCAGCACCTGGGCCGCGGACTCGTTGCCGCTGCCGGTCAGGTTGAGCCAGGCCAGGGTGTGGGCATCGAGGACGCGCAGCGAATCCCCGCCCTTGGGGGAGAGATTGACCGATCCCTTCGCGGCTGCCGTGCCGACGAAGAAGATCTTCTGCCCCTCGATAAAGGTGACATGGCGCGGCGAAAGCGCCTCGAACAGTTGTCCCATCTTGCCTCTCCCTGGTGCCTGGAACCGGATTCCCTAAAACAGGGCGCTGTTGAGCCACAGGTGCGCCCCTATGCCGACCATATAACCAAGCAAAATGGCAGGCAACCACTTGAGGTGCCCGACGAAGGTATACATGCCCCTGGCCTGCCCCATCAGGGCCACCCCGGCGGCGGAGCCGACCGAAAGCAGACTGCCCCCCACCCCGGTGGTCAATGTCACCAGCAGCCACTGCCCCGTGCTCATCTGCGGCTCCATGGAGAGCACGGCGAACATCACCGGAATGTTGTCGATCAGGGCGGAGAGCAGGCCGATGGTGACGTTGGCCAGGGTTGGATCGCCACCGTCATAGAGGAAATGGGATGCAAGCGCCAGATACCCCATAAACCCGAGGCCGCCGACGCACATCACCACCCCGTAGAAGAAGAGCAGGGTGTCCCACTCCGCCTTGGCAATCTTGTTGAACACATCGAACGGCACCACCGAGCCCAGACGCAGCAGCCTGGCCTCGTCCCCGGTGCGCTCATACAGCGCCCGTGCCCGGGCCAAGGTAACGGGCTGGGTCTTTCGCAGATAGAAACTGAAAAATTGCAGGTAGCCCAGCCCCATCATCATGCCGAGCACGGGGGGCAGCCCCAGGAAGTGATGGCAGGCGACGGCGGTCACTATGGTGAGCACAAAGAGCAACACGATGACAAGGGCGCCGCGCCTTGGCACCACCATCTCGCCCGGCATGGCGGGCACCAGACGGGGCACCATCAGGCTCATCAGGGTGGCCGGCACCAGGAAGTTGAGCAGGGCGGGGATGAAGAGCAGCAAGAACTGCTGGAACGGCACCTTGCCCGCCTGCCACACCATCAGGGTGGTGATGTCGCCAAAGGGGCTGAAGGCGCCGCCCGCATTGGCCGCCACGACGATGTTGATGCAGGCCAGGTTGATGAAGCGGCGCTCCCCGTTGGCCACGTTGAGCACCACTGAACACATCAGCAGCGCCGTGGTGAGGTTGTCCACCACGGGGGAGATGAAAAAGGCGAGAAAACCGGTGAGCCAGAAGAGCGTACGCAGGCTGAAGCCCGCTTGCACCAGGCGTACCCGCAGCACGGCAAACAGCAGCCTGTCCTCCATGGCGTTCACATAGGTCATGGCCACCAGCAAGAAGAGCATCAGCTCGGCATACTCCAGCAGGTTGTGCCGAAACCCGGCCTGAACCAGCTCGCTGTGCCCCTGCCCCGTATAGACCAGGCCGATGGCTATCCAGATGATGCCGGCGGCCACCAGCACCGGCTTGGACTTTCGCAGCTTCAGGTACTCCTCGGCCATCACCAGGGCATAAGCCAGGGCGAAGATGGCGAGGGCAAAGAGCCCGACCCCGCTGTGGGTCAGATCGAGGGGGCCGTTGCCCGCAGCGGCGGGGGCACTGAGCAGGGCCGCCCCGGGCACGAGGTGAAGGAGTCCAGACATGGCGGCATCTCCTGGCAGGCGTCTGGCATTGAGGCTAGCAGCGCAAAGGGAAGCCGCCTCTTTGTCATCCTGATGAGCGGCCCGCCGCGGGCACTCAGGCAAACATGAGCGAGGCCCGTTGCCGGGCCCCGTCATCAGGAGGTCTTCTTGCCAAAACCCGATTGCTTGAGGGTGTAGCCTGCGCTGTTTTGCCAGGCATCCAGCCCGCTTCGGTTGTTGCCCGCCACCAGGCTCGCGGCCAGGCTCGGGCTGTTGAAGAGCTGATCGGCGGTAAAGATGAAGCCCCCTTCGGGGTGGGGAACGAGCACCCCCTTGCCCAGTAGCTCCTGGCGCAGCTCGATCACCGCCTCGCGCAGGGAGGCCGCATCCTCGCCGTTGGCGGTGGAGCCCGCCTGGACCATGAAACCGGGGTTCTGCCGCTTGCCCACCGGATAACCATGGGCCTCTGCCCCCTTGCCATTGAAGTGGTAGAGCTCGCGCTCCCCCGGCTTGTTGTCGGAGAGGGCCTTTTGCAGGGTCATCAGCTCGTTGTAGATATCGATGGGGACCACGGCAGCCTGCTTGACGCCCTTGCTGTCGACGATAAAACTGACTTGCTTGTGTAACATCCTTGCTCATCCTGTGACCCATGGAAGGCCCTATTCTAACCACCTCAGGCGAGCGGGATCCAGCGAGGATCCCCATCCCTTTTGCAGGCGCGATCACTAACTGGCATAGTGACGGACATTGTGAAAGCCATTGACCATCAAACGGTTATCCCATGCTTAGCCTGCGCAACCTCAGTAAACGCTTCGCCAACGGCGGCGAGACGCTCCCCCTGTTTGAGGGGCTGGATCTCGCCCTCACCCCGGGGGAAACCTGCCTGCTGCTGGGGCAAAGCGGCTGTGGCAAGTCCACACTGCTCAACCTCATCGCCGGTCTCATCGCCCCGGACGAGGGGGAGATCTGGCTGGAAGAGACCCGCCTCGACACCCTGCCGACAGATGAGCGGGCCCGCCTGCGTGGCCGCCATTTCGGCATCGTCTATCAGGATTTCAACCTGCTGCCGACCCTGACCGTGGCCGAGAACCTCGCTCTGCCCCTTCAGATAAACAACCTGCCCCAGGACGATGGGCGCCTCGATGCCCTGCTCGCGCGCCTTGGCATGGGCCACAAACGCCACGCCTGGCCGGAGCAGCTCTCCGGCGGCCAGCGCCAGCGGGTGGCGCTGGCCCGTGCCCTCATTCATCAGCCCTGTTGGCTGCTCGCCGACGAACCCACCGGGAGTCTCGATGAACACAACGCCGAGCAGGTGATGGCCCTGATGATGGGCGCGGTGCGCGATACCGGCGCCGGTCTCTTGCTGGTGAGCCACAACCCGGGCTATGGCGACCTGGCGGATCGGGTGCTGCGCCTTGAAGGGGGGCAGCTGGTCGAGCTCAAGGGGCGCCGCCATGGCTGACGTCTGCCGGGGGGCCTGCTGATGTTGCCGCTCAAGGCACTGCTGCGCCTCTATCGCGCTCACCCCTGGCTGCTCTTGATGAGCCTGGCCGGGCTCACCCTCGGGGTCACCCTGGTGGTGGCCATCGAGCTCTTGAACCACAGCGCCCGCACCAACTTCGTCGCCGCCCGCAGCCAGCTCGCCGGGGAGGCCAACTACCGCCTGGCCCCCCAGGGTGGCCTGGATGAACAAGTCTACGTGAGGCTGGTGCGAAGCCAGCCGAACCTTGACGCCATGCCAGAGCTTCACGCCTGGCTCAAGGACGAGCAGGGGCGCAGCTTCCAGTTGCTGGGGATGGATCTCTTCAACCCCGGCCCCCTGCGCCGCCTCTTTGGCGATGCGCCAGACAGACAACCCGATGTCTCGTTGAATCGCGCCGACAGCGTCTGGCTGGCCGCCCCCGAGGCCAGACGCCTTGACTGGCAACCGGGCCAGTCGCGAACCTTTGTGCTGGGGGATGAGGGACAACGCCCCCTGACCCTGACCCTGGCGGGCACCTTCGAGCCCGGCACCGTCCACATGGAGCGGCTGCTGGTGACCGACATCGGCCTCGCCCAGCCCCTGCTTGGCAAGGAAGGCAGACTGGATCGCATCGTCTTCAAGCTCAGCGAGCAAGAGGCCAATACCTTGCAAAGAGCCTTGCAGGCAGCCCTGCAATCCTATGCCCCCCATCAGCCCCTCTGGCTTGAGCCCATCAGCCCGGCGCTCGATGCCAGCCAGCTCGGGGATGCGCTGGCGCTGAACCTCAGCGCCCTTTCCCTGCTCGCCATGGCGGTGGGATTGTTTTTGGTGTTCAACGCCCAGCGCTTCGTGCAGAGCGTACGCCGCCCCCTGCTCGCCCAGCTCATCATCCTCGGGATGCCGCCGCGCCGGGTGCTGCGCTGGCTGACCCTGGAGATCCTGATCCTCGCCACCCTCGGCACCCTGCTCGGGCTGCTGCTGGGGAGCCTGCTGGCCCTCGCCCTGATGGGGCAGCTCACCCAGGCGCTGGCCGACCTTTATGGCCCCAACCCTATCGACCTGCTGCGCCTCTCCCCCGCGAGCCTTGGCAAGGCGCTGGTCATTGGCCTTCTGGGGATGCTTGCCGCCAACCTGCCCGGCTGGTGGCAACTGCTGCGCCAATCCCCCCTTGCGCTGCGAGAGGGCAACAGTCGCCCACCGGCTCACCCCTGGCAACGCCGGGGGCTTGCCATCGCCATTCTGCTGCTGTGCGCCCTGTGTCTGTGGCAGCCCGCCACCGGCCTTGGCGGCGCCCTCTTCGTGGCCGGGGGCTGGCTGCTCGCCATGGCCCTCCTGCTGCCCGATGCCCTTCGCTCCTTGCTGGGGCGACTGCGTGCACGCGGCCCCCTCACTGCCCGGCTCGGGGTGGCAGAAACCCTCTATCACCTGGATCGCACCGCCATCGCGGTGATGGCGCTGCAACTGGCCATCGCCGCGGCCATTGGCATCGGGGTCATGGTGTCGAGCTTTCGCTCGAGCGTGGAGATCTGGCTCGGCCAGCGCCTGGCCGCCGATCTCTACGTCACCGCCCCCAAGGGGGTGGCAGGCAGCAGGGGCGCCCTGGGCGAGCAGACCCTCAACACCATCCTCGCCTCGCCAGATGTGCGCGCCGCCTCCCGCCGCGCCGTGCTCCCCGCCCGCTGGCAGGGTCAGCCCATCGAGTGGGCGCAGATGGACTTTATTCCCGAGCTCAAAGCCGCCTATCCCCTGCTGGCCGGGCGCTGGCCCGCTGCTCCCGACGAGGTGCTGGCGAGCGAACCGCTGACAGTACGCCTCGGGGTCAGGGTAGGCCAGCGCCTAGAGGTAACCAGCGAAGGGGGGCCGAGGGTTTTCACCGTCACCGGCGTCTATCAGGATTACGGCAGCGACAAGGGGCAGATACTGCACGCCTTCGAAGGGAGCAAGGTGCAATCCCTGGCCCTCTTCAGCCCGGATCCCGAGCACCTTGGTGACAGGCTCAGGAGCCAGTTTGGCGAGCAGGTGAACCTGTTGCCCGCCCCCGCCATCCACGCCGCGGCGCTGAAGGTGTTCGATCAGACCTTCGTGGTGACCGAACTATTGAAGTTGCTGATCCTGGGGATCGCCTTTGTCGGCATCGGCTCGGCCTTTATGGTGCTGGGGCTGGCCCGGCGCGGCGAGTTGCAGACCCTGCAAAGCCTTGGCCTGAGCCCGCGGCACTGCCGCCAGCTGCTGGTGTGGCAAGGGGCGGGCCTCGGGCTGCTCACCGCGCTCCTGGCACTGCCGGTGGGCTATGGCCTCGCCTGGGTGCTGATTGAGGTGGTCAACCCCCGCGCCTTCGGCTGGCGGCTGGCCTTCGAGGCCGCCCCCCTGCACGCCGTCACGGCGCTTCTGCTGGCGCCGGTGTGCGGGGCGCTGGCCTCCTGGTACGCCGCAAGGAGAGTGGTATGACATATTGGTTGGCGCTCTGGCTCGGCCATGGCTTGACGTTCCCATTGACCAGATCTCTGTCACCGCACTTGATTCAGCGCAGAGAAGCGCACAGAGCTGCCGCGAACCATCCCCTCTCCCTTCGGGAGAGGGCCAGGGTGAGGGGAATCTTGTCCTCTTTACGGTCCCTGTGGCTTGCAGCCCGCTTGATCCCGCTTGTTGCCATAAGCGGCCACGCGCAGGCCAGCGATCTGGGGACCATCCTGGGTGGCGGTAGCGATCACTTCAAAAAGGCTCTGCCGGGTCAATCCATCCTCCTGCCCGCGGATCACGGTGCCCACCCCGACTACCGCTCCGAATGGTGGTATCTCACCGGCAACCTCAAAGACGAGCAAGGGCGCGGCTACGGCATGCAGTGGACCCTGTTTCGCCAAGGCATCGAGCAGGAGATAACATCCGACAACCCCTGGCTCACCCCCCAGCTCTGGTTGGCCCAGTTCGCCATCACGGATGTGAGCAAAGGCCGCCACCAGCAGGACGAGCGCACCAGCCGCCAGGGGCCGGGGCTCGCCGGTGCCAGCGGCGGTGAGTATTGGCTGAAAGAGTGGGTCTTGGCCTCTCAAGGAGAAGCGCTCTTTCCCGCCACCCTCAAGGTGCAGAGCAAGGCGGGGGATCTTGATTTGCAGGTGAGTGCCGCCAAGCCGGCGGTACTACAAGGCAAAGCGGGTTACAGCGAGAAGAGCCCGGGCAACGCCTCCTTCTACTATTCCTACCCGCGCCTGACCATCAGCGGCACTTTGACCCTGGATGGGGAGACCCGCCACGTCAGCGGTGAGGGCTGGTTCGATCACGAGTGGAGCAGCTCGGTATTGGCCGAGTGGCAATCGGGTTGGGACTGGTTTTCGCTGCAATTTGAGGATGGCCGCGAGCTGATGCTGTTTCGCCTGCGCACCAAGGCAGGACGCACCGAGCCTGAGAACCACTACGGCATCCTGATCGAGCGGGACGGCAGCAGTCGGGTATTAAGCCCAGATCGCATCCGCCTCACCCCCGGCAAGACCTGGCGCGGCCCCAAAGGGCAGCCCTATCCCGTCGAGTGGCAGCTTAAGGCCGCTGATTTGAATCTCGTTATTAAGGCGCGTCAACCCAATCAGGCCATGACGGGGCGCTTTGACTACTGGGAGGGGGCGGTATCCGTCTCGGGGGATGCAAAAGGCGTCGGTTATCTGGAGATGACGGGGTATTGAACCCAAGGCCTGCCTCATTTCTCGCTGCGTCTCTTTGTGTGTTGCGGGGCGAAGTCTACGCCCCATTACCATCTCTACGGTTTGGTTCTGAGGCAACTTCCCAATAACAGCCAGCACCCAATATCCTGCCCTATCCAATTTCTGATCCCCATCAAAAATACTCACCAACCCACACCCAAAGTAAAACATTTTGCTCAACATATGCTGCTGTACTTGGTACCCTGTTTATGCGCCAGCCCTAAAGGCAGCCAGGGAGCGACTACGGTTCGTACATCCTCAATCAGTTAACCACAGCACAATGGAGGCTATATTCCGTGCGGTAGTCGTGTGATTTAGTGAGTAATGAAATATAACTGGATACCAGTAAACACCATTGTTTTATAGTTAGGCAGGGTTTATAAAATCGAGATTGAGTGTGTTATACGACATGACAATCTCAGTGAGATCCTCCTCTATGTAGAAAGCACCTAGGGATACAAGAATAAAAAATCATTTTCTTTGTCAATCTCTTGTTCATTAACACAGTCAATTCAACATTTGATACCCAGGGAAGAAAATGAAAGGGAAAGTTACTCAATGGAATGATGGCAAGGGCTTTGGATTTATTACGCCAGAGGATGGTTCAGAAAAAATATTCTTCCATATCTCTGCTGTGAACCCTAATGACAGAAGGCCACAGATTAATGACGAGGTGTTGTTTGAGACTGACACCGATAGTCAGCGACGGGTGAGAGCGACAGAAGTTTACTATGAAGGTTGGACTCTTAGTCCTATCAAACAACCTTCCAAACAAAGCTCTCTTTCTAAGGGAGGGCCAAGTGATAAAAAAATCATACTTGAACCTGTCAAAAAAACACCTCTGGATTATGTTTTTTTAATCTTGGCTATAGTTTTGATAACTTTTACTGGCTTTAAATATTATAAAGAAAAAGACCTTGCGATATCACTTCCTATTGCATTGTTTGCAATGATATTACTTGCTCTCTTCAGTCGTCCCAAAAAACCTTCAAAAAAATTCTTTACCTGTTCTCGTTGTCGCTGCAATGCCCCGTTTGACAATCGCACCATTCGCGCTTGGAATACGGGAACAATGAAACTCTATTGCTCAAATTGCCATGCTGAATGGTTGAGTAACCGAGAAACAACAAATAATGATTTCCACTCATCATCAAACCGGGGTAGCGGCTGCCTTGGTGTTCTAGTAATGATGATCGTTATTCCAGTAGGGTTAGTGTCTATCGCATCTTGGCTGAGTTGAACATTACTTAATGGGAACTTGTCGTGAAGCAGTTAATGGCCAGATAAACTCCCGACTCTTGTACCTACTTCTTTATCTCACCACTTGATCAACCAGATGAGGATACTGTGATAGGGAATACTGTTACCACCTCATTTCTCAGGTGCAGCTGTATTCCATGGCTGCAGGCACGGCAATGGGGAACTCAGAAGTCATTAATCCCTCATCTTCTGTTTGTGCCAAAAAGTGAAAGTACAGGTGAACACTCCGGCATGGCCTTACAACCCTCTTTCACTCTCTGCCTTGATGGCGCCCAGTATCCGGCGCCGGATCAGGCCGCTGACGGGGCGGATCAGATACCAGTAAGGTGCGAACTTGAGGCGGCAGGCCAGATCCGGGCAGAACACCCTTGTCTGGGTGGTCAACCGGGTGGTGCCGTTTGGCTGGCGGCTGGCCGAAAACCCCAGGGCGAGCTTGGCGACGCCTGGCGCCGCAAAGTCCAGATACGCCTGACTGTCCACCATGGTCACCAGACCAAAGTCCGGCCGCCAGAACCGGCCGACAAGGCCGTAGAGCAGCGTGTTGTCGTCCTGGCTGTCGAGCGGCACGAATCTGTGCAGGCCAAAGGGAGGCGGGCTGGCGCTCTGTTGGCGGCCGAGAAGATGCCCAAGGCGCATCGGCACTTCCCGCAAGCCGATCAGGTGGCGAAAGGTCGGATCCGCTTCCGGTCGATAGTTGGCCGCCGCCTGGATGACGGTGTGCGGGTCGGCGGCAATATCGCGGGCGTGCTCTTCACAGAAGTGATAGGCAGGCAGATAGTGGTTTAGCGGCGTAATCAATTTTTCCTTACCATCGTTCGTATCAGTATCGGCCCCTTTCATAGCACGTAGCACCAGACAAGTCCCGTTTTTAAGCCACCTTGTTCACCCCATTGAAAACGGCAGGATAGTTATCCTGCCGTTTTTTTCCCCTATCTCGCCGCCTGATCCACCAGATAGAGGATGCTGTGATAGGGAATGCCGGCGTGCTGGCTAAGCCCCATTTCGCAGGTGCGGCTGTTGCTGAATCCCTGACGGCAATCGCTGGGGACCTGGGCGGGCAGGCTGGCAAGCGCCGCGGCGTTGAGCTCCGGGGTCATCAGCCCCTTGTCACCGGCAAAGCCGCAGCACTGGATATGCTCAGGGACTATCACCTCGCGGGCACAGGCGCGGGCCACCGCCAGCATCTTATCGCCGAGCCCCATGCGCCGGCTGCTGCAGGTGATATGAAGCATCACGGTCTCATCGATGGGGGTCAGCTCAAGGTGGGGCAGCAGATGTTCCAGCACAAAGGCGGAGGGCTCGAACACCCGAAGCCCCTTGCCGAGCGCCCCCGACAGCAGTCGCTGCACGCAGGGGCTGGTGTCGAGCAGCACGGGCCAGCGCCCCTGCTCGCTTGCCTGCCACAGCGCCGCCGCCAGCTCAGTACGCTTGGCTTCCGCTACCTCGACCATCCCCTTGCTGTCATAGGGCATGCCGCAACAGAGCCCCTCAATGCCTTGCGGCACTATCACCCGGCAGCCCGCCTTCTTGAGCAGGGATAACACCACGTCCGGCAGTGACGGGGCCTCCTCCTGCTGGCCGAATACCCGGCTGGCGCACGACGGCAGGTAGACCACGGCGCGATCCTCTCCAATGTCCTCGCTGGATCCGCCATGGCTCCCCTCCCCTTGCGGCCACAGGTAGCGGCTCGGCCCCGGCAGGGTGGGCAGCCAGGCGGGTGTGCGCTGGCCGCTCAGATGGCGAACCCCGTTCACCAATCCTGCCAGCGCCTTGTCTCCCAACACCTTGCCCGCTATGGCTTTGAAGCCGAGGGCCCCACGGGCCGTGCGGGTAACGCCGGCGAAGTGATCGGCGCTCCAGCGGGCGATGGGCACAAAGCGCTGGTACTTTTCGCTACGCAGCTTCTTGATCAGGCTGCCAGTGTTGATGCCCACCGGGCAGCGATCGGCGCACAGCCCGGTGGCGGCGCAGGTATCGATGCCCTGATAGTCAAATAGCTGGGCCAGCTGGTTGGAGGGCTCATCGGCACGATTGCGGCGGGCCAGTTCGCGGTAAAGCACGATGCGCTGGCGCGGCGACAGCGACAGGGTGCGCGAGGGGCAGACCGCCTCGCAAAAGCCGCACTCGATGCACGGATCCACGATGGCATCGCTCGCCGGCATGGGCTTGAGGTGGGCCAGGTGGGCCTTGGGGTCATCGTTGATGATGACGCCAGGATTGAGCAGGCCATCGGGGTCGAGCAGCGCCTTGATGCGCCGCATCAGCGCCATCCCCTCCGACCCCCATTCCAGCTCCACATAGGGGGCCATGTTGCGGCCGGTGCCGTGCTCGGCCTTGAGGGACCCGCCAAAGCGCACGGCGACGAGCTCCGCCACCGCATCCATAAAGGCGCCGTAGCGGGCCACCTGGGCCGGATCGTCAAAGCCCTGGGTAAAGACGAAGTGCAGGTTCCCCTCCAGCGCGTGGCCGAAGATGATGGCTTCACCGTATTCGAAGCGATCGAACAGGGCTTGCAGCCCCGCCACCCCTTCCGCCAGACGCTCGATGGGAAAGGCGACATCCTCGATGATGACGGTGGTGCCTGTGGTACGCACCGCCCCCACCGCCGGGAAAAGCCCCTTGCGAATGGCCCAGAGCCCGGCGCTGTCGCTGGTAAAAGGCACAGAGGCGACCTGGGCGAACTCGGCGGCCATGGCCGTCACCTGCTCGCAGCGATCCACCAGCGCCTCTTTCGATTCCCCATGCACCTCCACAAGCAGGGCGCAGGCGGCCAGATCCAGCGTCTTGATAAAGTCCGGCAGACCGGGCTTGCCCGCCACCGAGCGCAGGGATCGCCCATCCATCAGCTCCACCGCCGCCACCGGCGCACTTTTCAGGCGCGAGGTGGCCAGACAGGCCTGCTCGGCGTCCCGAAACACCAGCAGGGCCGAGGCCTTGTGGGGGTATTCGGGCACGGTGTCGAGCACCACCTCGGCAATAAAGCCGAGAGTCCCCTCCGAGCCAATCATCAGGTGGGTGAGGATATCGACGGGATCCTCATGATCGAGCAGGGCATTGATGGCGTAGCCGGTGGTGTTCTTGAGCCGGTACTTGTGGCGGATCTTGGCGGCAAGCTCGGCGTTCGCCAGCACTTCGGCACGCAGGGCGGCGAGCCCGTCCAGCAACTCCGGGCGCTTGGCCGCAAAGGCGGCGCGGCTCTGGGGGTCGCCACTCTCCAGCACGGTGCCATCGGCCAGCAGCAGGGTCATGGCGTGCAGGGTGTGGTAGCTGTTGTGGGCGGTGCCGCAGCACATGCCGCTCGCGTTGTTGGCGGCGATGCCGCCGAGCTTGCAGGCGTTGATGGAGGCGGGATCCGGCCCAATCTTGCGCCCCAGGGGCGCCAGATAGCGGTTGGCATCGGCGCCGATCACCCCGGGTTGCAGGGCGATGCGGGCCCCCTCGTCCAGAATGCGGTGGCCGCGCCAGCTGTCGGTCAGGGTGATGAGCACCGAATCGCTCAGGGCCTGGCCCGAGAGGCTGGTGCCGGCGGCGCGAAAGGTGCACGGCAAATTCAATTCGCGGCACACCGACAGCACGAAGCGCACTTCATCCAAAGAGTCGAGGCGCACGATGCGCTCGGGCACCAGCCGGTAGAAGCTGGCGTCCGTGCCGTGGGCCAATCGCAAGTCCGGGTCCCTCACCAGCCGCTCCGGCGGGATGCGCGAGAGCACGGCGGCGTCAAACTGGTTCCAGCGCATCAGCAATCCTCCACCAGCACGACCAAGAGGCGGCTCGGGCCATGGGCGCCGTAGGCCAGGGTCTGCTGGATGTCGGCGGTCTTGGAGGGGCCGGAGACCAGCAGCAGGTTGGTGGGCATGGCCTGCTGCCAGCGCCCGGCCGCCACCAGCCCCACCAGGTTGTCGGCGATGGTGGAGGCCGCCAGCAGGGCGATATGGCAGGGGGGCACAAGCGAGAGGGTGCGCGGCTCGCCGCCATCGGGCAGCAATACGAGCGTCCCGGTATCAGCGATGGCCCCCGCGCAGTGGGTGATGCCCGCCTGACAGGCATCGAACAGATCGTCCTTCCAGCTCGCGAACTCGCCTGCGGGGGTCAACACAGATCGCCCGGCGCAGGCGGCCGCGACCTCCTCCTGCCAGCGGCCGCCCTGGCCACAGGCCAGATGCGTCACGCCTTCTTCATCCAGCCAGGCGGCCAGATCCCGGGCCAGGTTTACCTGTTGGACTGTGAGGATCTCGGCGTGGCTGGCGCTGATCCCGACAACAAAGCGCTCGCGCCGCGCCTGTTCATCCTCTCCGCGCCAGGGCTGCCAGCCATGGGGGGCGTGGGCCATGGGGGTGGCGGCGCCGCGCAGGCGGCTTAATATGGCCTCTTTGCTCGACATCTCAGGACTCCTTCTTCTTCTGGCGCAGCAGGGCGTGCAGGCTCTGGGGGGCGGGTTTGGGGGCTTCGCGGCACTGGGTCCAGGGGCCCAGGTGTTTGGGCATCAAGCCCCGCAGGCGACCGGCCACCCCGGTTGCGGCGTGGTAGAGGCGCGGGTGGGTGGCGGCAAAGGCAAAGCCCTGCATGGCAAGGGTTTCGAGTCGGCTTTTGGCCGCCCCCTGCCCCGCCAGCGGTTCGTGGCCGGGCTGGGCGTCGTGCTTGGCCTCCCGGCGCAGGCGCTGCAACAGGTCGGGAATGGGGATGCGCACCGGGCACACCTCGCCGCAGGCACCGCACAGGCTCGAGGCCGTCACCAGATCGCTCGTGCTCTCCAACCCCAGCAGATGGGGGGAGATGATTTTGCCGATGGGGCCCGGGTAGATGGTGCCGTAGGCGTGGCCGCCGATGCGGGTGTAGACCGGACAGTGGTTCATGCAGGCACCGCAGCGGATGCACTGTAATGTCTTGCGCAGCTCCTCGTCCCGATAAGCCTGGCTGCGGCCGTTGTCCAGCAGCACCAGGTGCACCTCGTCCGGGCCGTCCAGCTCCCCAGCCCGGCGCGGGCCGCTGATGACGTTGAAGTAGGTGGTGATGGCCTGTCCGGTGGCCGAGCGGGTCAGGGCACTGTAGAGGGGCGGCACATCGGATAGGCACTCCACCACCTTCTCGATGCCGGTGATGGCCACGTGGACTTTCGGCACAGTGGTGCACATGCGCCCGTTGCCCTCGTTCTCCACGAGACAGAGGCTGCCGGTCTCGGCCACCGCGAAGTTGACGCCGGAGAGCCCCATGCCGGCGCGGCGAAATTCTTCGCGCAGGGCCCGCCGCCCGGTCTGGATCAGGGCATCCACGTCCGTGGTGGGGGTGAAGCCTTCCAGGTTGCTTGCGAAGGTGTCGCTCACCTCCTGCTTGTTCTTGTGGATGGCGGGCATGATGATGTGGGACGGGGTGTCGCCGTCGAGCTGGACGATAAACTCCCCCATGTCGCTCTCAAGGCAATGGATGCCGTGGCGCGCCATCTCGTGGTTGAACCCCACCTCCTCGCTCACCATGGACTTGCCCTTGACGATGCTGCTCACCCCATGTTGCTGGGCGATGCGAAGGATGATGGTGTTGGCCTCGGCCGGTGTCTGGGCCCAGTGCACCCGGATGCCGTTGCGCTCACAGTTGGCATCGAGCTGCTCCAAAAGATCGGGCAGGCGCGAGAGGCAGCGCTGGCGGATCTGCTCCGCCGCATCGCGCACCGCCGCTTCTTCCTGCGGGTCGGCGAAGGCATCCCGGCGCTTGGCGCGCAGGTAATCCATGGCGCCGCGAAAATTCTGACGCAGCACCGGGTCGGCCAGGGCCGCCTCGGCCTGGGGATGGAAGCGGCGCGGCGAATACTTGGCGTGATCAGACATGGGGCTGGGCCTCTTTGGTATGAGCCAAATCGCTAATAGCGGCGCCGTTATGAGCTATTTCGTCACTGTCGGGGCGGCTGTGGGCGAGCAGGAAGCTCGCCAGGTGCATGGCGGGCAAGATCCTGCCCTGATAGGCCAGGGATCCCTTGATGTTCAAGAGGCACCCCCAGTCGGCGCTCACCAGGGTGTCGGCGCCGGTGGCCAGCAGGTGGCGGGTCTTGTCTTCGACCATGGCCTGGCTGATGTGGGGGTGGCGCACCGAGAAGGTGCCGCCAAAGCCGCAGCACTCGCTCTCGTAGGCCTGTTCATGCAAGGTGACGCCATCGAGCTGCCCCAGCAGGCTGCGGGCCGTGGTGTGTACCTGCATCTCGCGCCGGGCCGAGCAGGAGGTGTGCATGACGATGCTCGCCTCCCCCACCCCGTGCCAGCGCACCCGGCAGACCCGGGCCAGAAACTCGGTGAGCTCGAACACCCGATCGCAAAAATCCGCCACCTCGGGGCTCTCGGGGAAGAGGCGGCGGTAGTGGTGGTGCATCATGCCGCCGCAGGAGCCCGACAGCACCACCACCGGCCAGGGCTCGGGGAAGAGCGCCATCTGGCTTTGCGCCACCTTGCGCGCCTCCTCCTCGTGACCCGAGGTGTAGGCCGGCTGCCCGCAGCAGGTCTGTTTCTCGACAAAGTGCACCCTTATCCCTTCCCGCTCGATCAGGGCGATGGCATCGAGCCCCGCCACCGGGTCGAACAGGTCCACCAGACAGGTGGCGTAGAGATAGACATCGGCCGGCTTGGCCGGGTAGACCCGCATTACCTTCATCACTTGCTCTCCTTACTTGAGCTGCAGCAGTGCGTCCGAGATGTGGAAGCTGTACATGAGCGCCAGCCCGATAAGGCCGGTGACCAGCAGGTAGTAGAGGGCCGGCAGCGCCGTCTTGCGCAGCGTCGCCCCCTCACGACCGAGCAGCCCCACGGTGGCCGAGGCCGCCACCACGTTGTGAATGGCAATCATGTTGCCGGCCGCCGCACCGACTGCCTGCAGGGCCAGCATGGCGGCGGTGGAGACCCCCAGGGTCTGGGCCACTTCAAACTGGAACTGGCTGAACATCATGTTCGATACCGTGTTGGAGCCGGCGATAAAGGCCCCCAGCGCACCTATGGTGGCGCTGAGCGCCGGGAAGAACTCCCCCACCAGCCCGGCGGCAAAGTTGGCGGTGGTCACCGGCATGCTGGCGAGATCCGCCCCGTTGACGCCGGAGTTGATGAAGATGCGCACCATGGGCACGGTGAAAATCAGCACGAAGCCGGCGCCGATCAGGGTGCGGCTGGACTCCCCCAGCGCCCGACCGAAGGGGGCGAGGGAGCGCGATTGCAGCCAGGTGGCGAGCAGGGCGCAAAGCACCAGCAGCCCCCCCGGCAGGTAGAGCGGCTCAATCGACGCGCTGACCCCCTTCTCCCCCAAGAGATCCGTGAAGGCGAGGCTCACCGACAGGAGGCTTGCCTTGAACTCCGGGCTCACCCGGCTCGCCACCAGCAGGAACGCCAGCGCCACATAGGGGAGCCAGGCCAGCATGAGCGACATGGGGCGACCGGCGGCCTCTTTGAGATCGAGCTTCAAGGAGCCCAGCCACTCGGCGGGCCACTCGTTCTCGGGGGCGAAATCCCAGGAGTTCTTGGGCACCAGAAAACCGGCTCGCGCCGCCGTCACCACCAGGGCCAGCCCCACCAGACCGCCGATGAGGGACGGGAACTCGGGGCCGAGCAGCATGCCGGTGAGGGCATAGGGGACGGTGAAGGCGAGCCCGGCGAAAATCGCGAAGGGCAGGATGGAAAGCCCTTCGGTCCAGCTGCGGTTGCGGCCAAAGAAGCGGGTCAGCATCATCACCATCAGCACCGGCATCAGGGTGCCGACGGTGGCGTGAATGAGGGCCACGTTGGTGGTCACCTGTTGCAGGTAGATGTCCCAGCTGCTGCCACCGGCGCTCAGGGTCTGGCCGATGGCCTGGTTATCCAGCCCCTTGTTGATGCCCACCAGGATGGGGGTGCCCACCGCGCCAAACGACACCGGGGTGGACTGGATCATCATGCCGAGCAGCACGGCGGCGAGCGCCGGAAAGCCGATGGCCACCAGCAGGGGCGCGGCGATGGCGGCGGGGGTGCCAAAGCCCGAGGCCCCTTCGATAAAGGCGCCGAAGCACCAGGCGATGATGATGGCCTGGATGCGCCGGTCCGGCGAGATGTTGGTGAAACCGCCACGAATGGCGGTGATGGCGCCGGTGTGTTTGAGGGTGTTGAGCATCAGGATGGCGCCGAACACGATCCAGAGCACGGTCACCGTGATCACCAGCCCCTGCAGGGTGGAGGCGAAGACCCGGGTCGGGCTCATCTGCCAACCCCAGAGGGCGATGAACACGGTCAACAGGAAGGCGACGGGCATGGCGCGCTTGGCGGGCCAGTTGAGGCCGACTAGCAGCACGGCGGCCACCAGGATCGGCGAGAAGGCCACCAGGGCCAGCAGGGTGTCTGTCATCATTGCGTCCTTGTCCAGAGGGGTGCAGAGGCGCACCTTGTTGTTGTTTTGTTAAGCGGACGTGACCTTACCCTGTTCCTTTTTCGCGATATATGGAAATAATGAACAACATTCGTTCCAAAAGTTGATCAATATGGCCAGTACCGACGACCTCATCCTCTTCGCCCAGGTGGTGGAGGCCGGCTCCTTCAGCAAGGTGGCTGAACAAAATTCCCTGACAAATTCAGTGGTTAGCAAACGGATCGGGCGTCTTGAAGAGGAGCTCGGGGTGCAGCTCCTCTATCGCACCACCCGCCGGCTCACCCTGAGTGAGGCGGGCAAGGCGCTCTATCAAGGTGCCAAAAATGTGAAGGCCGCCGCACTGGACGCCTTCGACGCGGTGGCGGGATTTGGTGAAAAGGTGAGCGGTCATGTGCGGATGTCGGTGCCCACCATCTCGGGGGAGCTCTTGCTCGCCGATGCGGTGGCCGATTTTTGCCAGCAGCACACGGGGCTCACGGTGGAGATGTCGCTGGACAACCGCTTCGTCAACCTGGTGGAAGAGGGGTTCGATCTGGTCATTCGCACCGGCTATCTGGATGACTCCAGCCTGATTGCCCGCCACATTCTCGACTCCCAGTGGGTCATCTGCGCCGCCCCCGCCTATGTGCGCCGCTTCGGGGCGCCGCGGGAGCCATCAGATTTGCTCACCCACAACTGCCTGCGCTACGCCTACCAGAGCACGGGGGCCTCGGAGTGGGCCTTCAAGGGGGAAGAGGGCAACTATCTGGTGTCGGTGTCGGGGAGCTTTTCAACCGACAACGCCGGAGCCCTTCGCAAGGCCGCGCTGGGGGGGCGCGGCATCGTCTATGTGCCGCGCTGTCTGGTCTATCACGATCTGATGAACGGCGAGCTGGTGGATCTCTTCCCCGATCAGGTGGGCAAGAAGCTCGGCATCTACGCCGTCTACCCCTTCACCCGCCAGCCGCCGCGCAAGATAAGGCTGCTCATCGAGCACATCCGCCAGCGCTATCTGGAGATTGGCCACTACTTCCTCTGAGGCCCTTGTCGGGCCTCAGAGGGCGGATGACGCCGCCTGACGGGAGAGAAACGCCAGGGACTGGCGGTTGAAGTGATCCGGCTGCTCCACGTTGCAGACGTGGCCGCACTTTTCGATGATTTCGAGGCGGCTGTAAGGGTCGCGGGCCACCTGCTCGCGCACCGGGGCGAGGAACATGTGATCCTCCTCCCCCATCACGTAGAGGGTGGGAATGGGCAGGGCCCGCTCGCGAAAGTAGCGCATCAGGGGGTTCACCTCGGTGGCGAGACGGAACCAGCGCTTGAACTCCTTCTGGCAGAGCTTGCGAGCCTCGCGCACGAAGAGGTTGCGGGACTCCTGATGGTGCTGGCGCGGCATGATGATGAAGGCGAACAGGCGGTAGAGCCACATGTAGGGCAGGAAGTGCTGGCCGAGGCGACCAAGCTGCACCAGCACCCGGGAGCGGATGTCGAGACGCAGGATGGCGCCGCCGAGCACCATGCTCTTGACCCGCTCGGGGCGAAGCTCCGCCAGGTGGCGGATGAGGATGGTGCCAAGGGAGATGCCGACAAAATGGGCGTGGGGGATGCGCAGGTGATCCAGCAGGCACAGGATATCCTCGGTCACGGCCCGAAAGCTGTAGTGCCCCTTTACCACCTGCTGCAGCTGGTTGGACTGGCCGTGACCGCGAAGGTCCAGCAGCAGCACGTTGAAGTGCTCCCGGTAGGCCCGCAACTGCTTGAACCAGATGGAGGAGCTGCCGCCCGCACCGTGCACGAACACCACCCAATCCCGATCGGGACCCAGTTCAAAGGTCTTGTGGTACAACATCTCATGGGCTCCCGGGGTGATGGGGGGTATACTCGGCGCGCATATTAACAGAAGGCTCACCCCGGTGAACATGCTTCCACCATGATCGGACCAGCCTGGAGTCCCCATGACCCTCGTTCAATTGCGTGAATTTTTGCTCAGCCAGCCCGGCGCCACCGAGGACACCCCCTTCGGCCCGGAGATCCTGGTCTACCGCATCGCCGGCAAGATGTTTGCCCTGGTGGACTGGCAGGCGGAGCCCCTCTCCATCAACCTGAAGTGCGAACCCGAGCTCGCCCTGCTGCTGCGGGAGATCCACCCCGAGGTGAAACCGGGCTGGCACATGAACAAGCAGCACTGGAACACGGTGACACTGAGCGAAGGCCTGTCTGACGATCTCTGGCAGGGCTGGATAGTCCACTCCTATGAGCGGGTGGTGGCGGGTCTGCCCAGGGCGAAGCGGCCCCAGGCTCCCCGCGCGACCATCAGGGAGGATTGACCCATGCCGTCTCTTTCTTCTCCTCGCATCGTCCCCCTCGAGGAGGCGCACATTCCAAGACTTTTGGATCTGTTCGAGCAGTCGGTACGCCGCCTGGGGCCTGCACACTACAGCCCGGAGCAGGTTGAGCAGTGGGCCAGGGGCACCCATCACCCGGGGCTTGCCAGCCAGTTGCGCGAGCACCATGGCTGGGTCATCGAGCAAGACGATGTGCCCCTTGGCTTTGCCACCCTGAGCGATGACGGTCATCTCAGCCTGCTCTACGTGAGCGCGGATCATCCGCGCCAGGGGCTTGGCACCCTGCTGCTGGAGCGGGTGCTGGCAGCCGCCAGCCAGATGGGACTTGGCAGCCTCACCACGGAGGCGAGCGCCTTCAGCCTCGCCCTCTTCCTGCGTCACGGCTTCCTGCTGACCGGATTGGAGACTGTGGAGCGCGGCGGTGTCCAATTTATCCGCCATCGGCTCCACTGCCGCTTGCCATGACGGGTTCAGCCACTAAAATACGCACCATTTCCCCAAGGCAATGAAGAAAGGGCAGCCATCATGGTGGTAGAGAGCGACGGTTACATTGCGCTGATCGAGTATCTGGTAGAGAGTCTGGGTCTGTTCGAGAGCCAGCAACAAGGCGGCGGCGCCCAGACCATCGAGGATCTGGTGAGCAGCCGGGTGGCCGACAACCTGATGGCCATCTGCGAGCAGAACCCCCAGCTCGACCCCAAGGTGCGCTTCCTGATCATGCAGGAGGCCGATGCCGTGGTCGCCGACCTGGAAGAGGTGCTCTCCGCCGTCTGGTTGTCCGCCCCCAGCGAAGCCCAGCAAGCCTTCCTCATCGAGTTCATCGACCTCATCAAGAACCTGTTCGACAGCACCATCAGCTGACCCCACCCCTGCCGTGACGGCAATGGGACGAGATGCAATGAGGCGAGGAGTGAGGCGGGGCCCAATGAAAAGGGCCGCCTCATCGGGCAGCCCTGCTTGCTAGCATTGTCAATTCATCGCGCTTGTCAGAGTAATGAATATCGGGGCAAAAAAATGTGTCTGGTCTTGGCAACCATCCGTGGTCGCTACCCTGTTGGTCAGCCAGGGTTCAGTTTAGTTCCCCACCTGACGCATTTTTTTCAATTATTTTTCATCACAATGACACGGGGGCCTGATGGCCCCCGTGGTATGCAATGACGCCTCAGCGATTCAGGCTGGGAGGCAGGCAGACGCCGATGCCCCCCAGGCCGCAATACCCCTCGGGATTCTTCTCCAGATATTGCTGGTGATAATCCTCGGCGTAATAGAAGGGGGCCAGCGGCAGGATGCGGGTGGTGATGGTGCGCCCGTCACCGCTCGCCGTCATGGCCTGCTGGTAGGCGGCCAGGCTCTGCTGGGCAATCGCCTCCTGGGTGTCGTCCCCGACGAAGATGACGGAGCGATACTGGGTGCCGATGTCGCCACCCTGGCGCATCCCCTGGGCCGGATCATGGTGTTCCCAGAACAGCTTGACGAGATCCCCATAGCTGATGACCTTGGGATCGAACACCACCTGCACCGTCTCGGCGTGGCCGGTCAGGCCGCTGCACACCTCCTTGTAGGTGGGATTGGGGGTCAGCCCCCCCTGATACCCGGCGGCGGTGGAATAGACCCCGGGCTGCTGCCAGAACAGACGCTCCACCCCCCAGAAACAGCCCATGCCGAACCAGGCAAGCTCCATCCCCTCGGGCCAGGGCCCCTGGGTCGGGTGGCCGTTTACTGCGTGCACCTGGCCAATCTCCAGCGCTTCCCGCCGTCCCGGCAGCGCCTCTGCCGGTGAAATAATCTGCTCCATATGCCCTGTCCTTGTATAAAACCCCGCGCAATGCGGCTGACGAAAAGGAACACCGAAGATATCAGGTTATTAGCCCGGATCAACCAGGGAGCGGCCCCCGGGGCGACCCTCCCGCCCTCGCCTGCGTCTTCCCCTCCCCACCAGCACTGGTCAAAATGGCGACAAAAAAACATCAAGTCGATATTTAGTCTTGATTTGTGAATTTATTTTCATATATTGGGCGAATTGCTGCTTTTTTATGGAATGAAACACGTGCGTGAACGCGAACCCAGCCTGGTCCATGCCTTTCGGCAATCCACCCCCTATGTCAATGTGCACCGGGGTGCCACCTTCGTCCTGATGATCGGCGGGGAAGCCATTTGTCACCCCAATTTCGCCAACATCGTCAGCGACATCGCCCTGCTGCAGACCTTGGGGATCCGCCTGGTACTGGTGTTTGGTTCGCGTCCGCAAAATGACGAGGCCCTGGCCCGCGCCGGCATCCAGGCCCAGTATCACAAGCGGATCCGGGTCACCGACGATGCCAGTTTCGCCATCATCAAGCAGGTGTGCGGCGGTCTGCAATACGACATCACCGCCCAGCTCTCCATGGGCCTCGCCAACACCCCCATGCAGGGGGCCCGCATCAGCGTGGTGAGCGGCAACTTCGTCACCGCCCAGCCGCTGGGTGTGGATGACGGCATCGACTTCTGCCACAGCGGCCGGGTGCGTCGCATCGATGTGGAGGGGATCACCCGCCAGCTGGATCAGCACGGCCTGGTGCTCATCTCCCCCATCGGCTGCTCGGTCACCGGCGAGAGCTTCAACCTGAGCTCGGAAGAGGTAGCCCGCCGGGTGGCGGTGGATCTCAAAGCCGACAAGCTCATCTGCTTCAGCAGCACCCAGGGGGTAATGGACAGGCACGGAGAGGCCATCTCCGAGCTCTTCCCCGAACAGGCCGAAGAGCTGCTGGTGGCGCTGGAGCAGGCGGGGGAAGAGATGTCAGGCACCGCCCGCTACCTGCGCGCGGCCATCGCCTCCTGCCGGGGTGGCGTGCCCCGCTCCCACCTGGTGAGCTATCAGGACGACGGCGCCATGCTGCAGGAGCTGTTCAGCCGCGAGGGGCTGGGTACCCAGATCGTGCGCGAAAGCGCCGAGCGGGCCCGGGCCGCCACCATTGAGGACATCGGCGGCATCCTGGACCTCATCCGTCCGCTGGAGGAGGAAGGGATCCTGGTGCGCCGCTCCCGGGAGCAGCTGGAGATGGAGATAGACAAGTTCACCATCATCGAGCGGGACGGCCTCATCATCGGCTGCGCAGCGCTCTACTGCTTCATGGAAGAAGCCATGGCCGAGATGGCCTGCGTCGCCATCCACCCGGAGTATCGCAACTCCAACCGGGGGGACACCCTGATAGCCAAGGTGGCCGAGCGGGCCAAGCGGCTCGGCATCCGTCGCCTGTTCGTGCTCACCACCCGCTCCATCCACTGGTTCCGGGAGCGGGGCTTCGATCCCCTGGAAGTCGAAGATCTGCCGGTGGAGCGCCAGCGCTTCTACAACTGGCAGCGTCGCTCCAAGGTTTTGTCCAAGACCATTTCGTAACTGATTGATCTTGTGCCTGGTTACCGTCAATTTTGTTCTTTTTTACGAACTCGATTGACAGTGCAATCCAGACCAAGGTATTTGTACATGCACGCCACCTGTCACAGGTGGCACCAGAAGAGGAGCGCTGCCCAGGCAGCCCAAGGGAGGACACCAGTGTCCGGTGAACTTGGGTCAGGGGGAGCAGCGCCGAGACGAGGCGAGTGACTGGACACCGCCACGTCGGCTGCGGGGGCTGAATCCCCCGGGTTGTCATCGGTAGTGGTCATCCCACACCGCGCCCCACCTTGGGGCGGGTACGGGATGGGCTCTGCAGGTGGAGTGCTTCTGGCCGGGATCCTCGCGTTTTCCTGCCATTTTTTGCCTCCTCCTCTCTATTTGCCCGATGAAACCGGATTTTCACCTTGAGACAGGAGTATGCAATGAACCCGATCAATGTCGCCAAGTTTGGCGGAACCAGCGTCGCCAATGCCGCGGCCATGAACCACTGCGCCGACGTGGTGCTGGCCAATCCGGCGACCCGGGTGGTGGTGCTGAGCGCCAGCGCCGGCGTCACCAACCTGCTGGTGAGCCTGGCTCAGGGTGAACTGGACGAAGCCGGACAGGATGCCCAGCTCGCCAGGCTTGCCGACATCCAGCTGGCCATTCTGGCCGCCCTTGGCAACCCGAGCGACGTGAGCGCCCTCATCCATGCCCAGCTCGGCGACATTCGCACCATGGCCCGTCAGGCCAGTCAGCACACCGACGCCGAACTCGCCGATCGCCTCATCGCCTGCGGCGAGCTGATGTCCACCCGTCTCTTTACCGAACTCCTGCACCAGCGCGGGGTCAAGGCCCAGTGGCAGGATGCGCGCCAACTGCTGCGCACCGACAGCCGCTTTGGCAAGGCCACCGTGGATCTCGCGGCGACCCGCGCCCTCTGCCAGCAGGCGGTGGGCCCGTTGCTGGGTGACAGCCTGGTCATCACCCAGGGCTTCATCGGTGCCGACGGCGATGGCCGCACCACCACCCTCGGCCGTGGCGGCTCCGACTACAGCGCGGCCCTCCTGGCCGAGGCCCTGGACGCAGGCAGCATCGAGATCTGGACCGACGTGCCCGGCATCTACACCACGGATCCCCGCCTGGTTACCCGCGCCCGCCCCATCCCCGAAATCAGCTTCGTGGAGGCGGCGGAGATGGCCACCTTCGGCGCCAAGGTGCTGCACCCGGCCACCCTGCAACCCGCGCTGCGCCAGGACATCCCGGTGTTCGTGGGCTCCGCCAAGGATCCCGCCGCCGGTGGCACCTGGATCCGCGCCACCACCCGCAGCAACCCGCTGTTCCGGGCCGTGGCCCTGCGCCGCCAGCAGGTGCTGGTGACCCTGCACAGCCTCAACATGTTCCACGCCTACGGCTTCCTGGCCGAGGTGTTCGGCATCCTGGCCCGTCACCGCATCTCGGTGGATCTCATCACCACCTCCGAGGTGAGCGTCTCCCTGACCCTGGATCACACCGGCAGTCAGAGCAACGGCGAACCCATCCTGAACGACAAGGTGCTGGCGGAGCTCGGCCAGCTGTGCAAGGTGGAAGTGGAGACCGGCTTCGCCCTGGTGGCGCTCATCGGCAACCGCATGAGCGAAGCGGCCGGGGTGGGCAGCCAGGTGTTCGACGCCATCCGCGAGCACAACATCCGGATGATCTGCTACGGCGCCAGCGCCCACAACCTCTGCTTCCTGGTCAAAGAGGACGAGGCGGGCCACATCGTCAACTGCCTGCACCGGGAACTGCTCGACTGAGTTGCCCCGGCGCTGGCACACAACGAGCCTCCTCCGCCCCATCACACCCGGGGCGGCCTTCCCCACTCAGCAAAGAGGGGCGCCGCGGCGCCCCTCTTGTCACTCTTCTTTCACCATCAGCTGGTGACCAGGGTGGCCCGGGTGGGCAGCAGATTGGCCCGGATCTGCTCGCGCAGCCCTCCCAGCCGTTGCAGCAACCCGGCCTGACCGAGCCCCGCTTCGTCAGGGGCCAGATTGTCCACCAGGGCCGGGAAGTGCTCCCGTACCGCCTGCTCCAGCCAGTCGAGGCGGCGCAGGGTGAGCGGGCCGCAGCTCTTGCCGCTGAGATCGTCCAGGATGTCGAGCCGATGGCTGCGGTACATGTCGCGCCACCAGTTGGCCGCCAGCGCCTCGTCGCTTGCCAGCGCCGCACTCCACTCCCCCACCAGTCCCTGCATCCGCGCCAGCACGGGGGCGCTCGCCCCCTCCCGCGACAGGTATTGCAGCTCTCCCCTGGCCCAGGCGAGGCAGAGCTCGCGCCAGCGGCGAAACAGCGGCAAGGGATCCGCCTCGTCCAGCCAGAGCCCGGAGAGGGTGCGGGTTTCCAGCCGCTCAGGCACATGGAAATCGGGATCGGTGAGGCCGTTGGAATTGAACTCGTGCAGGGGATCGAAGGGCCACATGTAGCCAAAATCGAACACCGAGATATGCTGGCCGTCATCCAGCAGGTTGCCCGGGCTCGGATCCCAGTCAAACCAGCCCCAGCGGGCCAGCTCCGCCTCCACCGCCAGCATCTGCGCCAGGTTGCGCTCGCAGAGCGTGCGCACCGGCTCCCCCCGCAGCCAGGGGGAGACCAGCACCCCGGCCCGGGCGGAGCCGAAACTGGTACAGACCACGTTGGAGAGGATGGTGGGGTGCAGCTCCCGCAGGCTCTCTATCTCCCGGCGGCGCTCCAGCTCGGTGAGAAAGGCGGTCTTGCCGTCCACATTGGCCACCAGAGAGTCCTGGCGGCAGCGTTTCAGGCACCAGTGGTGCCCCTCCACCTTGAGATGGAACACCTCGGCGGTGAGCCCGTGACCGTAGACCTTGACGACGTCCGGGTGATCCTCGGTCAGCCGGACGAGCTGGGGCAGCGGCAGGGGGCAGTCCCGCTCCCGCCCGATCCGGATCTCTTCTTTGCTCTCCAGCATCTGGAGCAATCTGGCCTGACGCGCCGCAACTTTGGGATTCATACATGTACCTCCAACCGTTACTGAGAGACTAAACAGCGCCCCCCTCCCAGACCAGCGGCAAAGGCTCATGATGACGCTTTCAT
Source organism: Aeromonas sp. WP2-W18-CRE-05 (assembly GCF_014168615.1). NCBI lineage: Bacteria > Pseudomonadati > Pseudomonadota > Gammaproteobacteria > Aeromonadales > Aeromonadaceae > Aeromonas > Aeromonas sp. WP2-W18-CRE-05. The sequence continues at coordinate 3,158,848 of NZ_AP021917.1, forward strand.
CACAGAATGAGTGCCCCTGGCGGATCGGGATCACAAATTGCTTCACAGTGCTCATCACGGAATATTCATCTTGTTGTCATTAAATTGACATCAAGGAACAAGCCACGCACCATCGGGTCAAAATAGAGGCAGTCGTCGCTGCCATGACCGCTCCAAGGATGAGCCCTTATGAATGCCCCCGTCACCGGCCACCGCCCCGCCTCCCAGCCCCTGGCCGGGCTGTTGCTGGGTCTGCTGACCGCCCTGCTGCTGCTGACCCTCGCCCTGCCGCTGCTCAACCCCGTCAGCTGGCTCGGGCGTGCCGCCCCCCTCATTCTGGGCCCGGCGGATCAGCCCATCGCGACCCTCCATCGCTACAGCCTGCTCTACAAAAGTGACAACCGGGGCTTCTATCTGGTGGTGCGCAGCCAGTGGCAACTGCTCAAACCCCTGCAGGAGGGGGACAAGGTGCGGGTGGAGCTGCTCAACGACAAAGGGGTGCGCATCGACCAGCTGAGCCAGGCGGTGGACAAGCGCCAGAAGTGCCGAAAGGAGCGCTGCACCCTGAGCCTCAACAGCGCCCTGCGCGCCCCCGACGACGCCCTGGACAGCCGCTACCAGCTGCGCATCGGGCTGCTGCTGGCAGACAGGCCGGAGAGCGCCGAATACAGCCAGATCCTCCAGACCCTGCCGGAGCGCGGTTTCAACCTCCTCTACCTGATGACCAGCCTGCTGCTGGTGCTGCTGGTGAGCGCCGCCGTGCTCAAGGCCCTGCTGCCGCGGCTGCGCCGAAGCTACCGCGCCCGGGTGGCAGGCAGCCTGCTGCTCGGCAACCTCACCTTCGTGCTGCTCCACGGCTTCGTGGTGTTCAAGCTGGGGGAATTCCTGTTCTGGTCGGGCTTTCGGCCCGAGCACTACTACCTCGCCTGGGGCAGCATGGTGCTGGGCTGGAGCCTCTGCGCCCTCGCAGGCTTCAGCCTCTATATGGGGCTGCTCTTCACCGCCCTCTCGGGCATCGGGCTGCTCGCCAACTTCATGAAGATCGCCATCTACGGGGTGCCGCTGGGGGGGGACGATCTGGGCAACCTGCTGGCCCTGCTGCACATCCTGCTCGATCAGCACCCTGTGGTGCCGGTGCTCGTCGTGCTGGGGCTCCTCTTTCTGGTGTGGCGTTTTGCCCTCTCCCGCTGGATCCTGCGGGGCTTGCTGCGCACCGCCGCCGCCACCGCCGCCTTCTTCGCCCTCTGCGTGTTCGCCACCCAGACCGGCAACAAGCTGCTCGGGGCCAACATCCGCTACGTGGACAGGGCGGTGAACTACCACAGGGACATCATCCGCGCCGGCCCCGGCCTCTACCTGTTCAACCTGGTGGACGAGATGCTGCAAAGCGGCAACGTGTTTCGCTACCCCTTGCAGATCAACGAGCGCACCCCGGAGCTGAGCCTGCCCGCCCAGCCCAGGGCTCCCCGCTTCGATCTGGTGATCGTGCTGCAATACGAGTCACTCTGGCTTGACTGGCAGGGCCGTCTCTGCGCCCCCGCCCCCACCTTGAGCCTGCCCGCCAGCGTGGCCCAATGGCGCAAGACCATCCACTCCCCCACCACGGGCGGCATGACGGTGCTGGCGGAGTTCGAGATGAACACCGGCCTGCCGGTGGGCCTGCTCAAACAGGGGGTGGTGCCCTACTACTACCTCTCGGACAAGGTGCCCGGCCTTGCGCGCAGTGCAGCCCAAAGCGGCTACCAGACCCTGTTCGCCCACCCCTATGTGGAGAAGTTCTGGGGCCGCGCCAAGGCGATCCCGGCCCTCGGCTACCAGGAGCGCTGGTTCGATACCCGCTTCACCGCCCTCGAGCACAAGGGGCTCTATATCTCCGACGATGCCCTCATCGATCACCTGCTCAAACGCAGCAACCAGGACGATCAGCCCCTGTTCGCCTACGCGGTCACCATGCAGGGGCACGGCCCCTTCGACGGGGATCGCTACCGGGCCCAGCAGCGCAGCGGCGCCTGCCCGGATCAGAGCCCGGCGGATACCCAGTTGCTCAACACCTACTACACCGGGGTGGTGGATGCCATAGCCTCCCTGGAGCGGCTGCTCAAGACCCTGGACAGCTCCGGCAAGCGCTACCTGGTGGTGGCCTTCGGGGACCACCAGCCCTTCCTGATGTCGGCCGGCAAGGGTATCCACGGCGCCAAACCGCCACGGGATGCCAGCTACCAGATCCCCATGATGGCCTTCACCCGGGCCGGGGACGGGCTGGATCTCGCCCGCCAGTTCGACCCGGTGCGCCAGCTCTACCAGATGGGCCAGGCCACAAGGCAGCTGCTGGCGGGGGACCTCACCCCTATCCGGGACCAACCCCTGCTCCACCCGGTGCTCGGGGAGGAGAAAGGCTTCGACCCCTCTCCCCTGGTGCCGCAGATCCGCGCCAGCTTCCGGCCCGATGCATTGCCCTGATCGATTGAGACACGAGGGACACAGATCCTTGCAACACCTTCCGGCCCGATGCCCTGCCCTGATCCGCAGCGAAGTCGCAGACGACAAAGAGGTCGCCCGGGCGGCCTCTTTTTATGGGCGGGATGCGAGTACAGTGCCGCCTGCACCTCGCCATGTTCGTCCCGACCTGGGCTCTACGACCCCTGCCAGGTCATTTTTTGTTTAGATATATCAAACGATAACTCACTATCGAATAGTAAAATTGAACAACCTTGCCGACCTTCAGGCCCCGTGCCCCCCCATGTTCCCGCACCTTCTCCGGGCCGGGCCATTTTCTCCCTCATTCCCGGCCAGCCCAGAACCATCGGAGCGTTCGATACGTTCAGGCCTTGAGCCCCACTCACTTGCGCCCACCTTTGCGCGTCACACCCGACAAAAAGCCGACCTCGGGGTCGGCTTGTGACGGGGCGTTTGGCCATGCAGGGCCGGGCACTGGCGGGCTAGATCACCACGGCGGTGCCGCTGATGCTGACCATCAGCATGCTGCCGTTCTGGCCCACCACCTCGTAGTCGATGTCGATGCCCACCACGGCGTTGGCCCCCAGCGCCTGGGCACGCTCCTTGAGCTCCTCGAAGGCGATCTCCCGGGCCCGGGCCAGCTCTTTTTCGTAGGCGCCGGAGCGACCGCCGATGATGTCGCGGATGCCGGCGAACAGATCCTTGAAGATGTTGGCGCCGAGGATGGCTTCGCCCACGACGATGCCGCGGTACTCGCGAATGGTCTTGCCTTCCAGGGTGGGGGTGGTTGAGAGGATCATGAGGTCTCCTGTGAGTTGGGCTGGGTGCGCGAAGCACCGTTGCCGTCATGGTAGCAAGGCGCTGGCCAAAGCATAAGCCCGGTGTGGCGGGGCGCCCCGTGCATCGTGCCCGCCACGCTCATCAAGGTGCCATCTATACTGCCTGTGTCGTGCCACTTTCCCCGGGAATGCAAGGATGGGCACCGACGCTGGGGAGAGGGCTTCTCAGCCACGATGAAAGAGGGACCTTGATGAAACGGACACTGCTGCTGTTGCCCCTGACCGCCATGTTGAACGCCCCCGCCGAGGGGGCCGGGCTCTACCTGTACGAAACCGGCACCAATGATCTCGGCCTGGCCGCCGCCGGCATGGCCGCCAGGACCCAGGATGCCACCGTGCAACTGGTGAACCCCGCCGGCCTGACCCGGCTGGAGGGGCGCCACCTCACTCTCGGCGGGCAACTGCTCTACGGGGACCTGCCCTACGATCTGGACGATCCCGCGAAGGGGGATGTCGATACCGTCGTCGGCTGGTTCCCCGCGGCCTCCGCCTACTACAGCCAGCAGCTCGATGATCGCTGGTCGGCGGGCCTGGCGCTCTATGGCAACTTCGGGCTGGGGCTCGATTTTGGCGACTGGGCTGGCAAGCAGCTCATCAAGAAGGCCACCCTGATCGGCCTCACCCTGCAACCATCCATTGCCTATCGCCTCGACGAGCACTGGTCTCTCGGGGCCGGGGTCGGCATCAACTACGGCCTGTTCTCCCTCACCCGGGAGGGCAGTGGCGGGGAGCAGAAGCAGGACGACGGAGACTGGGCCCTCAATGCCAAGCTGGGGCTCCTCTATGAGCACAATCCAGAGACCCGATTCGGGCTCGGCTATGCCAGCGAGGTGACCTACCACTTCGCCATCGACCGCACCATCACCTTCTCGCGCCCCAACCTGCCCGGCATCAGCGCCACCCTGCCCCTGTCCGGCATGGTCAACAGCCCCCAGCAGCTGATGGTGAGCGCCTTTCATACTCTGGCCCACGACTGGGCCATCATGGGCAATCTGGGCTGGCAGGACTGGAGTCGCTACAACGACAACGAAGTCACCATCTTTGACCGCACCGCCCCGCAGCAGGGGCTCTATCAGGACAGTTACCACCTGGCGCTCGGGCTCCAGCACGCGCTGACGCCCCAATGGACCCTCAATAGCGGCGTGGCGTACGACACCAGTGCCTACCGGGATCAAGAGCACACCTCCCTCACGGCGCCAAGCGGCAGCGCGTTGCGGCTCGGCACCGGTGTCACCTATGCGCTCACCCCTCAGGAGACCCTGGGAGCCGGGTTTGAGTACATCCACATGGAGAGCGCCAGCGTCGATGAGCGGGATCTCTCGGGCCGCTACCCCACCCCGGCCCTCTACTTCTTCGCCCTCAACTACGGCAGACGTTTCTAGCGTCGCCCCGCGTCGGCCATAAAAAAAGGAGAGGCAAGCCTCTCCTTTTTGATGTTCGCAGCGGCAGCCGCCATGCACTCAGTGCAGCTTCATGCTCGGGCGCAGCACCCGGTTGATGCGGCCCACCAGCATGATGAGGCCGGTCTTGATGTAGCCGTGCAGGGCCACCTGGTGCATCCGGTAGAGGGAGATGTAGACGATGCGCGCGATGTAGCCTTCTACCATCATGGAGCCGCGCATCAGGTTGCCCATCAGGCTGCCCACGGTGGAGAAGCGGCTCAAGGAGACCAGGGAGCCGTGATCGTGGTAACGGTAGGGCTTCATCTCGCCGCCGTTCATCTTGGCCAGGATGTTCTTGAACGCCTGGGTCGCCATCTGGTGGGCGGACTGGGCGCGGGGCGGCACGAACTTGCCGTCCGGCTGCGGGCAGGCGGCGCAGTCGCCGATGACGAAGATGTTCTCGTCCCGGGTAGTCTGCAGGGTCTCGTGGACCACCAGCTGGTTGATGCGGTTGGTTTCCAGGCCCGCGATCTCCTTCATGAAGTCCGGCGCCTTGATGCCCGCGGCCCACACCATGAGGTCTGCTTCAATCAGCTCCCCATCCTTGGTGTGCAGGCCTTCGGCGGTCGCCTCGGTGATCATGGTGGCGGTACGCACGTCCACGCCCAGCTTCACCAGCTCCTGATGGGCGGAGCCGCTGATGCGCTCCGGCAGGGCCGGCAGGATGCGGGGGCCCGCTTCCACCAGGGTCACCTTGAGACTGTCTGTGGTGAGGTTCTTGAAGCCGTAGGCGTAGAGCTGCTCCACCGCGTTGTAGAGCTCGGCGGAGAGCTCGACGCCGGTGGCGCCGCCGCCGACGATGGCGATCTTCACCTTGTCACCGGGCTGGTATTCGGTGGCGAACTGCAGGAAGCGGTTCATCATGCTGTTGTAGAAGCGGTGTGCCTGGGAGGGGCTGTCCAGGAAGATGCAGTGATCCTTGATGCCCTTGGTGTTGAAGTCGTTGGAGACGGAGCCGATGGCCATCACCAGGATGTCGTAAGCCACTTCCCGCTCGTTGACCACCAGGGCGCCGCTCTCGTCGTGGATGGGGGCCAGCACGATGCGTTTCTCGTCGCGCTTGATGTCGGTCAGGCTGCCGAGCTGGAATTCGAAGCCGTGGTTCTTGGCGTGGGACTGGTAGCTCAGGGCGTCGATGCCCGCATCCATGGAGCCGGTGGCCACTTCGTGCAGCAGGGGTTTCCACAGGTGGGTGCGATTGCGATCCACCAGGGTGATCCTGGCCTTGTTCTTCTTGCCCAGCTTGCGGCCCAGGCTGGTCGCAAGCTCGAGACCACCGGCGCCACCGCCTACAACGACAATATTCATCATGATGATTTTCCTTGGTTCCTCAAAACGAAAGGGAGCCATTGGCTCCCTAAAACGAAATCGGTTGACGTGATGGCTCAGGCTTCTTTGAAGGCCTTCATCCGTTGCAGATGGTGCGAGATGTTCTTGAACTTATGGGTCTCGCGCTCATCCCATACGATGTCGTAATAGTTCTTCAATTCACGTTCAGTGTCCCGATTATCGCGGATTTCATCCTGAACGGAAAGGATGCACAGGCAGTTTCCTGAATTTTTATTACGAAATTCGGTTACACACTTGGTGCCGATGTCCTCGTACTCCTCCGGCCTGTCGATCTTGCCCTGCATGTTCTCTTCCGGGTGCAGGTTCGGGTTGAAGACCACCTGCTTGATGCCGCACAGAAACCCGATCCGCTCGCTCCAGTAGCCACCCAGGCCCACGCCGCAGATGAGGGGTTTGGGATCGGTGCTCATGTCGAGCTGCTTCTTCACTTCCTTGAGCAGGTGGCTCATGTCGTGGCGGGGGTGAACCGTGCTGTAGTGCACGAAACGCACATCATCATCGATAAACTGCAACTGCAGCACTTTTTCATGATTGCCGGGGCTGGTGGCATCAAAGCCATGCAGATAGATGATCATGGACAAGACCTCAAAAACTGTGTCGGTTCTATCGAAACTACCCCAGCGACAGGGCCTTGCGCCACCAAAACATCCCACTTTCTTGCTTTGGATCACGCCCCTTCGGGCCACCAAACCGCGCGTCGGGGCCGCTGTGGCAGCGCCATGCCCCGGCGGGACATGGCGCAAACCGGGTCTGGCGAGGTTAACCGCCGCACTGGGCGAAGCGCGCCACCGCCGCTTCCACCAGGGCCAGGCTCCCCTGCCAGAAGGCGGGCTCGCGAATGTCCTGCCCCAAATGCCGTTCGACCAGCTCTTCGGCGCTCATGCGACCGGTGTCTCGCAGCAGGGCGCGGTAGGCCTTTGCCACCCCCGCCTCCCCTGCGGCCTGGCGGCTCATCAGCTGCTGATAGACCCCGAGGCTGAACAGATAGCCAAAGAGGTAGGGGTAGTTGTAAAAACCGAAGCCCGCGATGGAGAAGTGCGCCTTGGCGGCCCAGAACAGGGGGTGATAGCGGTCGAGGCTCTGCTCGTACCAGCGCCCCCAGGCCTCGTCGGTGAGCCCCTTGAGCCGGGCCGACGACACATAGCCCTGCTCGCGCTCGGCCACCAGGGCCCGCTCGAAGTCGAAGCGGGCCGGGATGTTGACCAGGAAGGTGGCGGCGCCGTCGGCATCCGCCCAGGCGATGGCCAGACGCTCCTCGGCGCTTCGGGCCTGCTCGTAGAGGGCGCTGCGCACCAGGGTCTCGGCGAAGATGGAGGCGGTCTCCGCGAGGGTCATGGGGTAGCTGCGCTGGCTCATGGGCAAGTCGCGGATGAGCCAGTTGTGCCAGGCGTGACCGAGCTCGTGGGCCAGCGTAATGACGTTGTCCATGGTGCCCGCATAGGTGATGAAGACCCGCGGCTCCACCGGCTCGGCAAACTTGGTGCAATAGGCCCCGGTGCGCCGGTTGGGGGTGGGGGCGGCATCAATCCAGCCGCGCTCGGCCATCATGCGGGCAAAGTCCCCCATCTCGGGGTCAAAGCGCGCGAAGGCCTGGGCGATGATGTCGACCGCCTCCTCGAAGGGGATCTCCCGGCGGCTGGCGGCAGGGGGCGGCGCAAAGAGATCCTCCGGCCCCAGCACCTCGAGGCCGAGGTGACCGGCCATCAGCCCCAGGGCTCGCTGGCCCAGATGTCGGGCCTGCCAGGTCTCCGCCATCAGGGTATCCAGGGTCGCCCGCTCGATGTGGCTCTGGTGGCAGGAGAGATCCAGGGCATCGAGGCGCCGGTGTTTGCCGCGCTGGCGCGAGAGCTCCAGTCGCCAGCCGTTGAGGGCGTTGAGGATGGCCCCCACCGTCTCCTGCTCCCCTTCCCAGCCGGCGCTGATGGCATCGAAGGCCTCTTTGCGCAGGGCCCGATCCGGGCTGGAGAGCAGGTTGCTCGCCTCCGCCAGCCCCATCTCGCGACCCGCGATCACCAGCCTTATCTTGCCCACCAGATCGTTGTAGAGGTTGCCCCAGGCGTGCAGGCCATCGGTGCCAAGGCCGATGACCAGTTGCTCCGCCTCCACCGGCAGCCGCTGATCCTGCAGGCGGCGCTCGTGGCGCAGCCGGTACTCCTCCTCCCCGAGCAGGGGGTCGGCCATCAGCTGTTCAAACTCGGGCGCAGGCAGCCCCAGCATCAGATCTTCGATGGGGGCAAGCGTCTTGAACAGATCCGCATTGAGGGCACGGGCCCGGGAGGCAACCTGCTTGGCGAGGGGATCCCGGGCGTCCTGGCTCCCCTTGCAGGCGGCCAGCACGGCGATGTTCCAGCCGATGTCGCGAATGCGACGGGCCCGCAGGCGTACCTCCCTGAGGAAGTCCTGCAAGGCGCCTGGGGTGCGCGGAACCTCGGCCAGTCCCTCGATAAAACCGCTCAGCTCGGCCAGGCTGGCGCGGGCCAGACTCATGTCCGCCTCGAGGACACAGCTGTCGAGGGAGGGGTAGATGTGATCATTTTGCCACTGCTGTGGATAGACTCGTTGTTGCATCGAACGCTCATCGTCAGGGACGGGCCTGGCCCGTCGTGAAATCCAGGTGGCCAGAGCCACCACCTTCGCGGGCAGGCATCACACCAGCCGCTCGAGGCGCACCACCGCCTCTTCCACATAGCGCAGGCTCTCCTGCCAGAACCCGGGTTCGCGGATGTCGACCCCCAGGTGCTTCTCCACCAGGGCCTCGGCGCTCATGCGGCCGGTGTCTCGCAGCAGGGCGCGATAAGCGGGCACAAACTCGCCCCCGGCCCGCGCATGCTGGGCATAGAGCCCCAGGCTGAAGAGATAGCCAAACAGATAGGGGTAGTTGTAGAACCCGGACTCGGCGATGGAGAAGTGACCCTTGCTGGCCCAGAACAGCTCGTCATACTGGCTGAGGGCGTCACCATAGCACTGCTGCTGCGCCGATTTCATCATCTCCCGCATCTGGCTCGCCCCCACGTAACCCGCCTCCCGCGCCGTCACCAGGGCGTGCTCGAAGGCAAAGCGGGCGGGGATGTCGAGCAGCAGGCTCGCGGCCCGCTCCCCGTCCAGCCAGGCGATGGCCCGGCGCTGCTCCACCTTGTCGGTGGCGGCCAGCAGGGCATCGCGCACCAGGATCTCGGCAAAGAGGGAGGCGGTCTCCGCCAGCGTCTTGGGGTAGCCCCGCTGCTCGAAGGGAAGATCCCGCAGCAACCAGCTGTGCCAGGCGTGACCGAGCTCATGGGCCAGGGTGATGACGTTGTCCATGGTCCCCTCGAAGGTGAGGAAGACCCTTGGCTCGGGCGGATCGGCATACTCGGTGCAATAGGCGCCGCTTCGCCTGTGCTCGCTCGGGGCCGCATCGATCCACCCCTTGTCGGCCATCATGCGGACAAACGCCCCCATCTCGGGATCGAAGGCGGCAAAGGCCTCCATCACCAGATTCAGCGCCTGCTCGAAGCCGAACTTGCCGTGCATGGCCTGGGGCGCCGGAGCAAAGAGATCCCAGGGGGCGAAGTCGGTGATCTGCTGGGCACAGGCCATGGCCCGCAAGGCACGGCGCCCGAGCTCCCTGTGCTCCCCGGCCGCCGCCATCAGGGTCTCCAGGGTCGCGCCCGTGATGTGCTCCTGATGGCAGGTGACCTCAAGCGCATCCAGCCTGCGCCCCTTGCCGCGCTGGCGGCCGAGCTCGTTGCGCCAGCCGTTGATGGCGTTGAGAATGGCGGCCACCGTCTCCTGCTCCGCCTCCCAGGCGCCCTGGATGGCGTGCCAGGCACTGGCGCGCCGTGCCCTGTCCGGGTGGGCGAGCAGGTTGTCCGCCTGGGCAAGCCCCATGGGCACCCCCTCCACCACCGGCAGCAGCCGCCCCACCAGGTTGTCGTAGAGATCCCCCCACCCCTGCAGGCCGTCCACCGCCAACCCCTCGATGAGCTGCTCGCTCTCGAGCGAAAGCCACTGATCCTGCAGCGCTCTGTCGTGATGGATGTGGTAGGCCAGCTCGAAGAGCTCGGGATCTTGCAGCAGGGTGCGCACCAGTGACTCGGGGGCGCGAACCCAGAACAGGTCCACCGGCTTGCTGCGCTGGGCCAGGGTCGCCTCCAGCTGCTGGCCCCGGGAGAGCAGTACTCGGGCCTCCTCGTCGCGCCCGTTCTGGCTCAGCCGGTTGTAACCATAGACCTGGCTGTTCCAGGCCAGGGTCTTCACCCCGTTGGCCTCGCGGCGGATGGCCCGCAGCAGGTGGCGCAGGGCATTGGCATCCGCAACGGGATGGGCGGGATCCGGCAGGTCCGCCAGGAGGGCGTCAAGCCGGGTAAGGGCGCGGGCAGCCTCCTGGAAGGCGGCCTCGATGGCAGGATCGTCGGGGGCGGCATAGATGTGATCATCTCGCCAAACGGGTGGTTTCATGGTTGTCCTTGTCTGTTTGCGTCCATATCGGGTCACCCCGCCTCTGCGGGCGGGTGAAACCGGATAGTACGAAGGGGGCCAGGCACTTGCCTAGCCCCCATTCGAGGCAACCAGCAGAAGAGCGCCCCCGGGTGCGACGGCCCCTGTCGGCCCTCCCCCGACAAGCGACCTATTTGGCGGGCTGAAGCTTGCTCACCAGGGTCATGGCCACCACCAGCACCAGCCCTGACACCACGCCGGCCAGGGCGCTCAGCAGGGTGGGCGTCACCACGGCCAGTACCCCGCCGACCCCGGGCAGGGCGGCCACCGTACCCGCCGTCCCTTCGATGAGGTGATGGAGGAAGGGCCAGCCATGGACCAGAATGCCGCCGCCGACCATGAACATGGCGATGGTGCCCACTAGGGCAAGCAGGTGCATCAGACGGGGCGCCGTCACCAGCAGCCCCTGCCCCACCGCCCGGCGCACAGCGCCGCCATCGGGCTTTTGCAGCAGGTGCAGGCCGATGTCGTCGAGCTTGACGATGAGCCCCACCAGGCCATAGACCCCGACGGTCATCAGCAGGGCGATGCCCGCTACCACGGCGATCTGCAGGCCCAGGCTCGACCCCTGCACGGTACCGAGGGCGATGACGATGATCTCTGCCGAGAGGATGAAATCGGTGCGAATGGCCCCCTTCACCTTCTGGCGCTCATAGGCCGCCAGATCCTCGGGCACCGGCGCCGCCTGATGCGCCTCCTCCTCGTGGGGCAGGAACTTGTGGACCAGCTTCTCCGCCCCCTCGAAACAGAGGTAGGCCCCCCCCAGCATCAGGAGCGGGGTGATGAGCCAGGGGATAAGAGCACTGATGGCGATGGCGGCAGGCACCAGGATGAGCTTGTTGCGAAACGACCCCTTGGCCACCGCCCACACCACCGGCAGCTCACGCTCGGCCCGCACCCCGGAGACCTGTTCTGCATTGAGGGCGAGATCGTCCCCCAGCACCCCGGCCGTCTTCTTCGCCGCCACCTTGGTCATCAGGGCGACATCATCGAGCACGCTGGCAATATCATCGAGCAGGGTCAACAAACTGGCTCCGGCCATATCTGGCATTCCTTCTATTGAGTGGGACACATCCGGGCTGCCCCGGTCAGGGTGATGAGGAGATCAGGGGACCATGGGCCCATCCAGGGATCACCCTTTGGGGCAAAAGATGGCACAGTGTAACGGGAAGCCGCCACGGCGGCAGCCCCCCATGGCAGATCCCCTGCTCCGTTTTCACCTTACGGCCACCGGCCCAAGGAGTTCCCATGCAACCCTGGCAACCTCTGCTCGATTTCTGGTTTGGCGATGACGCAGACGACGCTCCCCGTGCCGCCCGTCAGGCCCCCCTCTGGTGGGGCAAGAGCAGCGAGACCGATGCCCTGCTGGCCTCACGCTTCGGCGAACTGGCGGCCCGTGCCGCAGCAGGCGAGCTCGCCCGTTGGGAGGACGATCCCGCAGGGCGCCTGGCCCTCATCCTGCTGCTGGACCAGCTGCCGCGAAACCTTCACCGCCACACCCCCGCCGCCTTCGCCCAGGACGACAAGGCCAGGGCGCTGTGCCTCAAGGGGCTCACCCTCGGGGTCGACAAGGGGCTCTCGCCGCTGGCCCGGGTCTTCTTCTATCTGCCCCTCGAGCACGCGGAGTCCAGAGAGCAGCAGGCCAGAAGCGTCGCCCTGTTCGAGGCGCTGGCCGACGAGCAGGCCACAGGCCCGGCCCGGGCCACCTTCGAAGGGTTTGCCGACTTTGCCCGCCGCCATCAGGTGATCGTCGATCGCTTTGGCCGCTTCCCCCACCGCAACGCCATCTTGGGCAGGGCGAGCACGGAGGAAGAGGCCGCCTTCCTGCAACAGCCCGGTTCGGGGTTCTGACATAAAAAAATCCCCGCCATGGGCATGGCGGGGAGAGAACAACCGATCCGCACCTCACTGGATGCGATAGCGGGAGATCTGCTGGTGGATATTCTCCGTGGTCACGTTCAGCTCCTCTGCGGCGGCGGAGGTCTCCTCCGCCGTGCTGCTGGTCTGCTGCACCACCTGGGCTATCTGCTCGACCTGGAGGGCGATGGATTCCGCCGCCGAGGTCTGCTCGCGGATGGCCAGGGTGATCTCGCCGACCTGATCCATGACGCGATGGGAGGCCTGGCGGATCTGGGTGATGATGGCCCCGCTTTCCGTCGCCATGGCCACCCCTTGCGCCACCTTCTCCTCCACCAGGACCATTCTGGCCACCGTGGCCTCGGACCCTTGCTGGATAGCCTCCACCGTCCTTGAGATCTCCTGGGTCGACTGGGCCGTCCGCTCCGCCAGCTTGCGCACCTCGTCGGCGACCACCGCAAAGCCGCGTCCCTGCTCACCGGCCCGCGCCGCCTCGATGGCGGCGTTGAGCGCCAGCAGGTTGGTCTGCCCCGCCACATCGTTGATGACGTTCACCACCCCACCGATGCGGGAGATCCCCTCCCCCAGCGCCGTCACATCGCGGGAGGCCTGACGAATGGCGTCGGCGATGTCGTTGATGGCGAGCACAGTGCGCTCTATGGTGGCCCCGCCGTCACTGGCGAGCTTGCCGGATTCATTGGTGATGCGGCTGGTCTCCTGGGTGCGCTGGGAGATGTCCGTGATGCTCACGCTCATCTCCTCCACCCCGGCGGCGATAAGGCTGGTGGCGTCATTGGCCTGACTCGCCGACTCCGCCATGTGCTGGGCCGCCTGGGAGAGGGACTCTGCCGTGCTCTTGATTTGCAGGCTGCCCACCGAGAACTCGGTGAAGGTCTGCTGCAAGGTGTCCAGCAGGCGGTTGACCGCCGTCAGCGTCTGGCCGATCTCGTCCTGCTGGCTCACATTGGCCCGCAGGGTGAAGTTCAGGTCGCGCTGGATCTCGGACAGGGTCGCCATGGCCAGACGGAGGGGATTGGCGACCTGCCTGAACAGCCAGAGAAAGAGCACCAGCGTGAGGGCACCCGCGCCCACCGAGATGAACAACAGGGCCTGCATGCTGCTATCGGCATTCTGCTCGCCTCGCAGCTTGACGGCGTCACCTTGCTGGATGTTGAAGTGGACGTGCTTGTCGATGGCCTGGGAAAGCTGCTCAAACAAGGGGGCAAGCTCCTTGTCGATCGCCTCTCTGGCCTCCACATTCTTGTTCTCGCGGGACAGGCGCAGGACGTCTTCAGAGGCCTTGCCGTACTGGGCAACCAAGCGCCGATCATCGGCGACGAGCTGCCTGTCCTCCTCATTGGAGATCATCCCGCTTTCATACTGACTCAGCAGGGCGTCCATCTTGGTGTGAAGGGATGCAATGCTCTGCTCTATCTGACTCATCTTGCCGTCGTCGGTGTTGAGCACGTGCGCCTGGATCAATGAATGCAGGGCGTAGAAGTCTGTTTGTATCTCCTTGATCGTGGAAATGCTGGGGACTGTGTTGTCTGTTACATAGCTGAGATCCGCATTGGCGGAGGAGAGTCTGCTGATACTGAACCAGCTGAGACACCCCAGGGCCAGCATGACCAGCAGGGCAATGAGTTGAAGCCGACGAGCGATACTCATGAGTGCTTACTCCATCCATAGACTCCCTGCCAGTGTAGCCGAAGCGGGCCCCGAAAATAGCGCCTAAAACATGCATTTCATTACACTTTTCAACTTCTGCTCGGCCGCGTCACACACGCCGCCCCAGCCCGGCCTTCGGGACCGCCGCGCCCCCTCTGGCAGAATGGAAAAAGGAAGGCATTCGCCTTCCTTTTTTGCCCGGGGCGGCCGCACTGGCCGCCCATGTGCCACGTGACGGGGCGCTCGCCGGTCACGCCGCCTCGGCCAGCTCCTCCTCTTTTTTCTGGTAGGCCTGGGGGGAGAGCCCCAGCAGCTCCTGCACGGTGGAGGCCACCGTGATGGAGGAGAGCGTCCCCACCAGGATGCCGGCGAACAGGGTGAAGGAGAAGCCGTAGAGGGCGTCGCCGCCGAACAGGAGCAGGGCCCCCACGGTGAAGAGGGTGGTGCCCGAGGTGATCATGGTGCGGCTGAAGGTGGCCTTGATGGCCACGTCCGAGCACTCGTGGATCCCCATGCGGGTACGCGACCCCAGCAAGTCCCGCAACCGGTCCGAAATGACGATGCTGTCGTTGAGGGAGTAGCCTATCACCGCCATCAGGCCCGCGATGACGTTGAGGTCGAACTCGATGTCAAAGAGCGCGAGCAGCCCGATGGCCACCAGACCGTCGTGCAGCACCGACACCAGGATGCCGATTGCCTGGCGCCACTCGAAGCGCACCGCCAGGTAGGCGGAGATGGCGAGCGAGGCCACCAGCACCGCCAGCATCCCCTGCTGGAACAGCTCCGCGCCCACCTGGGGCCCGACGATGGTGGTGCGCAAGAGCTCCACCGGCAGGGCGAGTTGCTGCCCCAGCATGGTCGCCAGATCCTCCGCCGCCCAGGGCAGTGCGTGGGGGGGCAGCTTGATGAGCCACTCGCCGGGCACACCGGCGCCGTGCAGCTCCACCACCCCCGCCAGGGGCGCCGTCAGCAGAGCGTTGAGCTCATGGGCCTCTTTCAGGGTCTGGATGCGAAACTCCAGCAGGATCCCGCCGGTGAAATCGAGCCCGAGGGCGAGCCCTTTTGTCGCAAGGACGGCCACGCAGGCCAGGGTCAGCAGCACAGAGGCCCACAGCCCGATATAGCGCCAGCGGGTCAGCCCCATGGCCAGGATCATTCTCAGCATTGTTCTTCCCTCGACGTCAGGTGGTACAGGCTTCCCGGCAGGAAGCGGTCGGTGCGCAGGTCATGCAGACTCACGGGCGCGGCGCCATGGTGATGAAGTCGGTTCATGGTCATACCCTCAGCAGCTTGGCGCGGCTGTTGCCCCACAGGGGGTTGATGATGGCGCGAGTGCCCCAGATGCCGGTCACCATGCTGGAGATGAGCCCCAGGATCAGGGTGATGGAGAAGCCCTGCAGCGGCCCGGAACCGATGGCATAGAGCACCACGGCGCAGATGAGGGTGGTGATGTTGGCATCGAAGATGGTGCGAAACGCCGAGCGATAACCAAAGTCGATGGCGTTGGCCAACGAACCCCCTTCCCGCAGCCGGTCCTTGATCCGCTCAAAAATCAGCACATGGGTATCCACCGCCATGCCGACGGTGAGCACCAGACCGGCGATCCCCGGCAGGGTCAGCACGGCGCCAGGCAATACCGCCAGCATGCCCACCTGCATCAGCAGGTTGGCGACCAGCGCCGTGATGGCGACCCAGCCGAACTTGCGATACCAGGCCATCATGAACAGCATCATGCCCGCCATGCCGAACGCCAGGGCGGTGAAGCCCGCCTCGATGTTCTGCAGACCCAGGGTCGGGCCTATGCTGCGCTCCTCCAGGATCTTCAGCGGCGCGGTGAGGGCCCCGGCCCGCAGCAGCATGGCAAGCTCCTGGGCCTCGGGCAGGCTGCCAATCCCGGTGATGCGGAACTGGTTGCCAAGGGCGGTCTGGATGGTGGCGACGTTGATCACCTCGCTTCGGGCGCGCAGCTTGCCTTCGGCGTTGGTCTTGTACTCGGTGAAGACGGTGGCCATGGGCTTGCCCACGTGCTGGCGGCTGAACTGGTTCATCTTGCTCCCCCCCAGGGTGTCGAGCACGATGTTGACCTGGGGCTGCCCCATCTCCCCCATGTTGGCGCGGGCATCGACGATGTGCTCGCCGCTCAGCACCGGCTGGCGGGCCAGCCCCACTGCCTGGCCGCTGCGATCCGCCATGAAGAAGCGGCTGTCGGCCTTGGCTTCATAGAAGGCCAGGGACGCGGTGGCGCCGATCACCTCTTTCGCCTGCTTGGGGTTGTGCACCCCCGGCAGCTCGATGCGGATGCCGTCCTGCCCCTGACGCACCACCGAGGCCTCGACGATGCCGAGCTCGTTGATCCGCTTTTTCAGGATCGACAGGTTCTGGGTCACGGCGTTGTTCACCAGCAGGGTGCGCTCGGCGTCGCTCAGCACCAGGGTCAGTGCATTGCCGGAGCGGCTCAGTGTCCACTGATCCTGGCGGGTACCGGCACTCTCCTTGATGATGGAGAGCCAGGCCTCCTGCCCCGTCACGTCGGGCAGGGTGACGGCCACGCTCCCCTGGGCGGTGCGCATCACGCTGGCGCCGCGCAGGTTGGCCTCGCGAAAACGGGTGCGCAGGGTATCCACCAGGTTCTTGGTCTGGTTGTCGATGACAAAATCCACGTCCACCCCGATCAGCAGCTGGGAGCCACCGCGCAGGTCCAGCCCGAGCTTGATGGGATCGGCGCCGAGCCGGCTGATCCAGGCCGGGGCGTTGGAGTAGAACTCCAGGGTCAGGGCGGCGCTGTCCAGCCCCTGCTGCTCCAGCAACTGCTTGGCCAGTTGCTGCTTCCCCTGGCTGGCGAACACCAGCGCCATCCGGCCACCCTGGGCGATCTGCTTGAGGGGGTCGATGTGGTTCTCGGCCAGCAGGGTACGCTGCGCGTCGCTCAGGCGCGACTGGCCGTGCAGCCCGAGGGAGGGCTGCTCACCGAAGAAGGTGGGCAGGGAATAGAACGCGAACGTGACCAGCATCAGCAGCAACAGGGCGTACTGCCACAGGCTCATGCGGTTCAACACGGTATGACTCTTTTTTCTCATGAAATCGGCCTCTGTCAGGCGATGGCAAGGGGCGACACCGGGGTCGCACCGTGCAAAAAAATGAAACAAGACAGCCTAGCCGTTCACTAAAAGTGAACAGCAACAGAGAGAAGATGAGGCAACAGGTGGCAAGCTGACCCCATCGGGGTCAGGCGAGGAAGCTCTGGGCGAAGCGGTACTGCAGATGCCGGCGCTGCAGGCGGCGCCTGTGAATGCCGGCGAAGTGATCGCGAAAGCTCGTCCCCGGGTAGAAGAGGGCGGCATAGAACAGCAGGCCGCACAGCAGCAGCAGGATCGCCTGCTGGGACCAGCTCATCACCAGCTCGTAGACCACGCTGCCGGGCTGATGATCGCGGCTCAGGGAGTGCTCGAGGCGCAGCAGGTGATTCTGGTGGGAGCCGACGAACTTGACGATGCCATCGTCACCGCCGCTGACGCCGTGGGCCGCCGGGCTTGCGTCGGCAGGCGCCGCCCCCTCCGCCAGCGAGTGGGCCTGCTGGGCCGAGGGCTGGAACGCGGGTACCTTGACCCCCTCCACCGAGAGGGTAGAGAACAACAGTGCGAGGGTGATGAGCAGGGTCATCGCCGCCAGTTTCACGTTGTCGGTCAGGTTCAAAAGTTAATTCCCACACAATAGAAAGGGCAAGCTACCACAGCCTGCCCCACAAGAACAAGGGCGGCAGGCCCAGTGCCCGCCGCCCTTGTGTTGTCTCACCGCGTCCTCAGCGGCTGCGGGTCATGCCCTCGAAGTCCTCGGCATAGTCCTTGAGCAGGGTGTAGAGGTGGGCCCGCTGGGAGAGATCCATGGAGTGGCTGAGATCGCTCAGCCACTGGATGGTGCGCTGGCGGGACTGGTCCGTGTAGCCGGTGAAGCGGCCATCCATCAGGCCGTCCCCCTGCTGGAGCAAGCGAGTCAGCTCCTGGCCGAAATCCGGACTCTGGCGCTGTTTCATCAGCCGATCCAGCTCCTTGGTCCAGGCCTCCTGGAAGTCGAGCCAGGGGGCCATCATCTCGTATTGCCACTCGGCCCACTGCGTGATGAGGGGCTCCTGGGCCGGCTTCACCTTGCCAATCCAGAACACCAGGCGCTCGTTCATCTTCTCCCGAAAGCCCTTGATCATCTCGGCCTTCGACTGGGTGGCAAAATCGTGCTGGCGCTCCTGCTGGCGCTTCACCCGATCGGCCATGAAGCGAGCCACCTGCTCGTCGGTCAGGGTCTTGGCAAGGCGCACCGTGCGGGGAATGGCATTCTCCAGAGTACGGGTCAGGCTCGCCTGGGTTCTGTCCAGATGCAGGGTCACCTGGGCCGGGCTCATGGGGCTGGCCACCGCCTTGGCCAGGGCGTCGAGATCCCGGGCATAGATGGGCAGCTCATGCTGCCGGTGCCAGGCCATCAGCCCCTTCACCTCCTGGTCAAGCAGCTTCTTCTGGCTGCGGTCCAGGGAGAAGTAGTCGTCCAGTTGCCAGACGATGGCCGAGTCGAGCCAGTAGTAGATCACCCGGGTGGCGCAACCCGTCAGCAGCAGGCAGAGCAGCAGCAGGCTCCAGCTACGCGGTTGACGCCATGAGAATGTGGTCACCATGCATGCCTCCCATTCATTGAATACACGCGTCGCGCGGGCCGTTGCCGGATTCATTCCAGGCGCTGGCGGTTGATGTCGATCAGGGCCTGATACTCGGGCCCGGGTTGCTGTTCGGCCATCAGCAGCGCCCACAGCAGGCCGATGTAATCGACCCAGGGCAGGAAGGCATCGGCCTGGAATCCCCGGGGCCCCAGCCCCGTCGGTGCCCCGTCCATGGCTTCAAGATAGCAGCTCTCCAACTGGCACCGCTGCTCTTCGCTCCAGCCGTGGGTGCGCTGGATGCTGGCGACCTCGAACCCAGGATGACCGGCGGCGCCGTACTCCCAGTCGATGACCCAGGGTCGCGACCCCAACAAGTTAGCCGGATTGAGATCGTGATGGCAAGGGAGCCAGCAGTCGTCCGGCTCCCGGCTCGCGAGCAGGGCCCGCTCCAGCGCGGGCAGCCAGGGAGGGATATGGGCCAGACGCTGCCGATAACCGCCGCTGTGGGCCCGCACCGCCATCACCACGGTCGGCACCGGCAGGCGGTGCAGCCGTACCAGCACCTCCGCCATCAGGCGGGGTTGCGCGGCGAGAGGCGGCGCCTGCTCGGCCCAGTTGGGTTCGTCGCACCACGCCAGCAGCATCAGGCCGGTGGCGGGATCGCCGTGATGACAGGGCAACGCCAGCCCCTGCCCCACCGCCCCCTGGTAGAGCTGCCACTCGGTGGCCCGGTCGATGCCAAGGCGCACCGGATCAGGATGACCGCGGCGCAGGAAGGCCTGCTCGCCAGTGGGGAGGCAAAGCCGGTAGTTGCCGTTGGTCAGGCCCTGACCCAGCGGCTCAAGGCGCCCCTGATCCCAAGGCGCCGGCAGGCTGGCGAGGAGCGCCAGCTCCGCCAGATCCCCCTGCCCCCGCGGGTCCTCACCAGCCAAAGGTGGACTTCTTGGCCTGTTTGCGGATCTCTTTCTGATCGGCCCACAGCAGTTCGCCGTTCTCCACATCCATCAGGTTCATGGTCATCTGGTAGTAGACGTCCTTCACCTTGCCGTTGTCCTTGACGATGCTGGCGAGGTTGCCATAGACCATGTAGCGGGCACCGGTCTGCTTGCCGAGCCGCACCATGGTGGCGGGATCCACCATGCCGCTGCCCTGCTGGTATTCGAGCTGCTGCTTGACCGCCGCCACCTTGCTCATGTCCACGAAGCGGAACTTGCCCGAGCGCAGCAGCTTGGTGCGGATAGTGTCGGTGATGGCCTCGGTGTCGATGTGCTCCGAGGTCTTGTTGCGGATGGAGTCCATGAACATCACCGGGCGGCCCCCGGCGGTGATCTCGCTGGTGGCCGGGGACGCCAGCATGGAATCCGCCATCTTGTCGGCGATGGCCTGCAAGTCGGAGGAGCCGTAATCGACGGTCACCGTCTCGGTCTCGGTGGGATCGCCATAGCTGACGGTGGTGCTGGAGCAGCCGCCCAGCAGCAGGGCGCCGGTCAGGATCAGCAGGGCATGATTCATTTTCATCAGTAGGATTCCTCCATCACTTCGCGAACGTAAATCCGGTAACCCCGTGCAGCCGGGCTCGGCGCCAGGGCGGACAGGGTGCGGGTCTGGTAGCCATGCAGCTTGAAGGGGGTCCAGCCGCGGCCATCGCTGGCCACCTCCTGCCCCGCGTCGTCATACCAGTAGAAGAGATATTGCAGCCTGTTGTCACCACGCTGGGTACTGGCCGCCGCCACGTTGACCTGCAACAGGCCGTTCTGCTGGCGCCGGCTGAGTTCGGTCAGGGTGACGTTGACGTTTTGATGCTGCTCGGCCACCGCCGCCGAACCGGCCGCGCCATAGAGCGCCACGCCGGAAGTATTGGTGGCACAGCCCGTCAGCAGCAGAACCAGGCCCAGGGCCAACCCTTGTGCTTTCATCTTGTTCTCCTTGCCGGTGGCCGTCGGCCTGACCGGTCATTCATCTGAGTTGCCATATCCGGTTCCCCCTAGAGGGGCATCACCCGGGTCGTGAGCCCGCTCCCCAGGCGCTGTACCCACACCAGGGTGGTGCGCCCGGCGTGGACGCTGAGTGGCAGGGTACGCATGGCGCTGCCCGCCCCCAGGGTCAGGGTGACGTTCCCGGCCGGGACCATCCCCTGCCAGCTCGAGGCCTTGGCGGGCAGCGTCAGCCAGCTGCGGGTATCCGCCCGCTCCGAGAGGGTGTTGAAGATCCCCACCAGGATGTTGCCCACATCCCCCCCCTCCTTGGCGGCGGTGCGCCGTACCTGCTCCTTGGCCACCAGCCGCAGGGCCTGCCGGGTCAGCATGCCGGGCAGCCGCTCCTGCAGATCCTTGGCCGCCAGCGCCTCCAGCCTCACCAGCTCGCTGGTCTGTGCCACCCCCTTGCCCACCGACAGGGTAAGCGGGGCGCCGTCGCTGGCCCGATTGTCGTAATAGGGCACCGCCACGGTAAAGGTACGAAAATCGCCGCTGGAGGTGGAGATGGGCAGCGGCAGGAAGAGCTCCCGGCGCGCCGGGATCAGGCCATCTTCAAACAGCACCACCAGCTGGCCCTGATCCTTGGCCAAGGGCGGCGCCTTGCGGCCCATCCGTTGCTCGGTCTCCTTGAGCTCCTCGGGAGAGCCGCGAAGCCGGGCCAGGCGCAGCAGGGCATCCTGCAGGCTCTGGTTGTCCGGCGCTATCTGGTAGCCGCGCTGGTAATCGACCCAGGCATCGTTGAGATCCCCGGCCGCCTCGTAGAGCACGCCGGAGAAATAGAAGGTGTAGGCGTTCTGGAAACCGTTTTTCACCTGGCCTATCAGGCGATCGAGCTCGGGGGCGCCGCGCGACATCAGCTGGCGCATCTCCCCGGCTTCGTCCTCCTGCTCCCCCTCCTGCGCGGCCTTGCGCACCTCGTCGGCCCACCGTTTAAGGGCCTGCTCCTGCACCTGGTTGGCACGGCGCACCTCTACCAGGGCGCCGTCGGCATCCCCGCGCTGCAAGTAGTTGAGCGCCAGATAGTGGTGCAGCATGGTGCGCTCGTAATCGGGCGCCTGGTAAGCCAGGGTCTGATCGTTGGTGAGCAGGCTGCCCGCCTGGGCCAGTCCCCGGCTCAGGCGGTACTCGGCCTGATTGTCTTCCCACGCAAGCCGGCTGTCGGCGGCGGCAAAGGCCTGCTTGCTGGGGCCGTCCTGACCCGCCAGCCAGGCGATGCGCCCCTTCTCCAGCTGGTCGAGCACGAAGGTGTCGTCCCCCGAGGTCGATTCGCGCACCTCGGGCAGGGCCTCGGCGGCATGGCCCAGCAGCAGCTGGTTGCGCAGGGGCACCATCTGATCCGAGTAGGAGACGAACATGTCTTTCCACTGGGAGGCACAGCCCCCCAGCAGCAGACCGGCCAACAGCAGGCCGGTCGACGGGACGAGGCGCATCACAGGCTCAGCAGGGGTCCCAGGGGCTCGCCACCGACCAGGTGCAAGTGGATGTGATAGACCTCCTGCCCGCCGTGGCGGTTGCAGTTCATGATGAGGCGGTAGCCGTCCTCGGCGATGCCCGCGTCGCTGGCGAGCTTGCGGGCCACGGTGAACATCCGGCCCAGCGCCAGCTCGTGATCCGGCTCCACGTCGTTGACGGTGGGGATGAGCACGTTGGGAATGATCAGGATATGGGTCTTGGCCTTGGGCTGGATGTCGCGAAACGCGGTCACCAGATCGTCTTGATAAAGGATGTCGGCGGGGATCTCCTTGCGGATGATTTTGCTGAAAATGGTTTCTTGCGCCATGGGTAACTCCTTTATAGGAAAAAGAAAATTCAATACAAAGCTCAAGCGGCTCCCAAACAGGCCGCCGCAACGCGCCAAGTGTGACACAAGCCGACATTTGGCACAGCCGTTGTCCCAATCGCTTCAGTTATTGTGAAGAATACCGATAGCGAGGAGACGTCCCGCGAACCACAACGGCATCCCCTTCGGGGCATGCAGGGTATCAAAGGGACGGGGTACTCAGGCAAGGGACTTTTGCACAGACAGCGGGACAATAATGAAACAAACAATGTCAGACCTCTCGATCTTACAGAGAGTCTATCTGGGCTTTGCCATCCTGGTCGCCGTCATGGTCGCCAGTGCGGTACTGACCTTTCGCGGCCAGAGCGAACTCAGCGGCGCCCTGGATCAGGTGACCCAGGAGTCCATGCCGCTGGTACTCGCCAGCAGCCAGACCCAGATAAGCCTGCTCAGCGCCAACAAATGGCTCACCGACGTGCTGACCGAGCAGGATCTCAAGCAACTGCCGGCGGAAGTGGCCGAGTTGCAACAGGCCAAGGGCCAGGTCGACAAGATGGTCGCCAGCCTCAAGCAGCAGGTGGCGGTTCATCCCCAGTTGCAGGCGGACATGACTGCCCTCGTCAAGCTGGTGGATGACTACCTGCAACTGACCCAGACCCTGCCCGGCGAACACGAGGCCCTGCTCACCCGGCTGCACAAGGTCAATCAGGCCAAGGGCCAGTTCCAGGTCAGCCTGCCCCAGTTCAAGAAGAACCTGGGGGACATGATGGTCACCATCGACGACAGCTTCATCAAGATGCTCTCCGAGACCCTGACCACCAAGCTCTCCGCCATCGAGCTCTCCACCATGGATGCCCTCAACCAGAGCATCCCCGCCCCCATCGAGGCGGCGCTCAAGCGCAACAAGATGCAGATCGAGGGCTTCAACAGCACCATCAAGGATCTCCAGGGGGAGCTCAAGGACTTCGACAACAACATGGGCCACTACGTCCATGGCTTCGTGCGCGACACCACGGGTAATGACGGCGTGCTCTCCCAATACCTGGCCCTGATGAAGCAACAGCAGGCCATGCGCGAGCAGAGCAAGCAGGCGAGCCAGCTCATCCTCAGCATCCAGAACAAGCTGGAGGGGATCACCGCCCAGAGCCAGCAGCTGATGAACGCCAGCATCCAGGCCTCCGATCGGGTGCAGACCCAGAGTACCCTGACCCAGGGGATCAGCATCGCCATCGCCATCTTCGTCGCCATCCTGGTGGCCTTCACCCTGGGCAAGGCCATCCGCCGCCCCCTGAAAGAGCTGCTGCGGGTGCTGACCGAGGTGACCCAGGGTGACATGACCCAGCGGGTCGGCTTCAAGAGCCAGAACGAATTCGGCCAGCTCGCCAGCCAGATCAACCTGCTGATCCACCAGATGGGGGATGTGCTCAAGCAGCTCTCCCAGGCGTCGACCCAGCTCAACAGCGCCGCCCACGACAACCGCCACACCACCGAATCGGTGCGGGCGGATCTGGAAAAACAGCGTCAGGAGACCGCCTCGGTCGCCGCCGCCATGACCCAGATGGAGGCCTCGGTGCGGGAGGTGGCCCAGGCCGCCAACCAGACCCTGGAGCGGGTGCAGGATGTGGAGAAGGCCTCCGAGATGGGGCGCAAGGTAATGGCAGGCAACATCACCACCACCCATCAGCTCGCGGGCAAGCTGCAGCAGACCGGCAAGGTGATTGGCGACGTGAGCGCCATGAGCGGCCAGATTGGCAACATCCTCGACGTCATCCGCGGCATCGCCGAGCAGACCAACCTGCTGGCCCTCAACGCCGCCATCGAGGCGGCCCGTGCCGGCGAGCAGGGACGCGGGTTTGCGGTGGTGGCCGACGAGGTGCGCAACCTGGCCGGTCGCACCGCCCAGTCCACCAGCGAAATCCAGACCATGATCGAGAACCTGCAGCAAGGCGTCGCCCGGGCGGTCAACGTGATGCAGGAGTGCTCCCGCGAGATGGACAGTTGCGTGGATCAGAGCTCCCAGGCCAACAACGCCATGGAAGAGGTGCAGGGCATCGTGGTGCTCATCAGCGACATGTCCAGCCAGATAGCCTCCGCCGCCGAGCAGCAGCAGGCCACCAGCGCCGACATCGCCACCAACCTCAACCGCATCTCCGACATCTCGGATCTCAACTATCAGGGCATAGAGCGGGTCGCCGAGACCAGCCAGCAGCTCGACTCCCTTGCCGAGCAGCAGGAGGGGCTGGTCCAGCGCTTCCGCCTCAGTGCCTGATGGCCACGACCCGATACGACAAGGCCCCGCATTGGCGGGGCCTTTTCATGGCAGCGAAGAACCTGGATCAAGCGTAGGCGATGGCGCCCTTGCCGACCCCTTCATAGGCGACAATCTTGACAAACTTGTCCCCTACCTGCTTCTTCACCTCGCGGGCGATGTAATGGGCCAGCAGCTCGATGGTGGTGTCGGTGTCGATCATCTCCACCTCCGCCGCCGGCATGGCAAGCTGGAACAGCCCCTGGGGCGCCACATACTTGAAGCCGATGTAGTGAGCGTTCCCTTCTTTCAGTGACGCCTCGGCCCGCTCGCTCAGGGCGAGTTCGCCAAGGGCCACCCTGTCCTCTTCGGTGCCTAGGTAGATGTCGGCCCAGCGCTCGGCCCAGTTCAGCTCCAGCTCCTCGTTGCGCGCCCCGTCCACCTCTATCTCGATGGGAGAGCGGTGGCCGTGGGCGATGCGCTGGCAGTTGCCATCGTGCTTCTTGAGGCCGTGGCTGTAGTGGTAGAAGGCGCCCTCGATGCGCTCCTGGCGCAACGTCAGGGAGAGATCCTTGATGTTGCCCGGCAGCCGCTTGGCCAGTACCCCCAGCAGATAGCGGGTCACCGACTCTTTATCCACCTGGGGGGCGGGAATGAAGGCAATGCCCTGGGTCGGGCAACGCAGGTGAATGGCGCGACCCGGACGCAGCAGATCCACGGTGCTCTCGTCGTTGTCCAGCGCGTGGACATGGACCAGGGGACATTCCGTCGGCACCAGCAGCTTGTGATCCACCTCTTCATCGATGATCGACTTGATGAGCTTCTTCACCCGACCGAAGTCCAGCAGCATGCTCATCTCGTTGAGCTCGCCACTCATCTCGATGTCCACCAGCCAGCTCTCGCCCACCATGCCGCGGCGCTCGCATAAATAGCTGGAATCGATCACAGTCAAATCTCTAACAAATAACTTCATTACTCAGGCCTTGCTACAGAGAAAGTGCAGTTTGCGATATTATGACCCCGGATTATCGGCAAAGGAACTGGAACCCCCCATGAACAAATTGCTTATCAAGAATGCCACCCTGGTCAACGAAGGCCGCATCTATGCTTCCGACGTCTTGATCGAGGGTGAGCGGATCGCCCGCGTCGCCCCGGACATCAGTGCCCCCGATGCCGTGGTGATCGATGCAACGGGCCGTCATCTCATCCCCGGGATGATCGATGATCAGGTCCACTTCCGGGAGCCCGGCCTGACCCACAAGGGAACCATCGCCAGTGAATCCCGGGCCGCCGTGGCCGGTGGCACCACCAGCTTCATGGAAATGCCCAACGTCAATCCCCAGACCACCACCATCGACGCCCTCGAAGCC
The DNA here is from genome assembly GCF_014168615.1 of Aeromonas sp. WP2-W18-CRE-05. Lineage (NCBI taxonomy): Bacteria > Pseudomonadati > Pseudomonadota > Gammaproteobacteria > Aeromonadales > Aeromonadaceae > Aeromonas > Aeromonas sp. WP2-W18-CRE-05. The sequence continues at coordinate 3,184,932 of NZ_AP021917.1, forward strand.
AAATACCAGATCGCCGCCAACTCCGCCGCCGCCAACTACAGCTTCTACCTGGGTGCCACCAACGACAACCTGGAAGAGATCAAGAAGCTCGATCCCAAGCAGTCCTGCGGCATCAAGATCTTCATGGGGGCCTCCACCGGCAACATGCTGGTGGACAACCAGGAGACCCTGGCAGCCATCTTCCGCGAGAGCCCGGTGATGATCGTCACCCACTGCGAGGACACCCCGTCCATCAAGGTGCTGGAAGACGAGGCCCGCGCCAAGTGGGGCGAAGACGTGCCCATGCGCGAGCACGGCCGCATCCGCAGCGCGGACGCCTGCTACAAATCCTCCAGCATGGCGGTCTCCCTGGCCAAGCAGTACGGCGCCAAGCTGCACGTGCTGCACCTGACCACGGCGAAAGAGCTCTCGCTCTTTACCGCCACCCCGGATCTGAAGGATCTCAAGGACAAGAACATCACCGCCGAAGTGTGCGTCCACCACCTCTTCTTCAACGAGGCGGACTACGACACCCTGGGCAGCCAGATCAAGTGCAACCCGGCGGTGAAGAGCGCTGCCGACCAGCACGCCCTGCTGGATGCGGTACGCAACGACGTGCTCGACATCATCGCCACCGACCACGCCCCCCACACCTGGGAAGAGAAGCAGAACAGCTACTTCAAGGCGCCGTCCGGCGTGCCCCTGGTGCAGCACTCCCTGCAGGCGCTGCTGGAGCTCTACCACAACGGGGTCTTCAGCCTGGAAACCATCGTCAAGAAGACCTCCCACGCGGTGGCCGAGCGCTTCCAGGTGCAGGATCGCGGCTACATCCGGGAAGGCTACTTCGCCGACCTGGTGCTGCTGGATCTCGGCAAGCCCTACGTGGTCACCGACAGCAACCTGCTCTACCTGTGCGGCTGGTCCCCGTTCAACGGCTACCGCTTCCAGAGCACCATCGAGATGACCCTGGTGAACGGACAAATAGCCTGGCAGAATGGCCAAGTCACCGACAAGGTATTGGGCAAGCGTCTCACCTTCAACCGCTGATCTGGATGATGACTGCTTCCAGCGCGCCCTGCTTGAAATGACCCTGGTCAATGGGCAAATAGCCTGGCAGCACGGTCAGGTCACCGGCAAGGTATTGGGCAAGCGCTTGACCTTCAACCGCTGATCTCGGCTTGAGAGCATCACGCCAAACGGCCGCCTCCGGGCGGCCGTTTTTCATGCAAGACAGCGGTGAGGTGCCGATAAAATGCACCACTGGTCGCACTTTGATCCGAAGTTGCTCGCAAAGCAGGCAAACGATCTCGAACCTGAATTTCCCCTGTTGACAGGGTCGGGGCATCTCCATAAACTCCCCCCCGTCAGCCGAGCTGACTCCGTCGGTGTGTAGCGCAGCCAGGTAGCGCATCTGCATGGGGTGTAGAGGGTCGGAGGTTCGAATCCTCTCACACCGACCAAATTCCCCGAGAAAGGTCTTGTCAGACGACAAGGCCTTTTCTTTTATGGTCTTCCACCGCGATTGTCTCTCCGATCCCTTTGTGCTGTAGTAAAACCCCCTTTGCCAAGCGGCCCGCATCATGTTGCCTTCCCTTCGTACTTTCTGCACCCTTGCCCTCAGCGCCCTGCTGGTCGGCCAGCTCGCGGGCTGCGCCACCGCCTATGACAGTGAAAAATCGTTCTGGAATGGCCAGACCGGTTTTTCACAGACCCAGCTTGGCCCGGCCCGCTGGCAACTGGAGTTTGTGGGCAACGATCTGGTGGACAGGGAAACGGCGCGCAAATACGTGCTCAAGCGGGCCGGTGAGGTGGCACTGGCAAAGGGATACCCCTGGATTCGGGTCGAGACGCTGACCCTGTCGCGGGATGCCGTCAGGGTCACCCCGACCCGCCCCCAATTCGGGTTCGACGAGTACGAGCCAGACACCTTCATGGACGACATGCAGGTGGAACATCGCACCTCGGCCCTGCTCGTCTTCACCCTGGAGGCCAGCCCCCGGGACGCGCAGAGCATGGAAGCCGTTTATCTCGCAAAAATTAAAATAAACAGCGATTAATACAAATAAATCACAAGATGCATATCAAATGCAGCTAACAACAGCGCAAAACTCCGAAACAAGTCACTGGATTTCCCCTTCGCGATTAGGCATGCTCCAGCACACCGGCTGTCTGGATTCCACTGCCCGGATCACAAAAAAGGACTGAGGCGGCCCCTCGCCGCCTGCACAGGCATTGCACCTATCGAAACCGGAACTCCCCCATGAAAATGAACAAGTTGACCGTTGCCATCCTCATTGCGATGTTGCTTGGCATCGTGACCGGGCAGGGTTATCGCCTGCTCGCGCCCGCACAGGCCGCAGGCTTTGCCGATGACATCACCCTGCTGACCGACATCTTCCTGCGCCTCATCAAGATGATCATCGCCCCCCTGGTGTTCACCACGCTCGTGGTCGGTATCGCCAAGATGGGCGACACCCGCACCGTGGGCCGCATCGGCGTCAAGACTCTGGCCTGGTTCATGCTCGCCTCCCTGATGTCCCTGACCCTGGGGCTGGTCATGGTCCACCTGATGCAACCTGGGGTGGGGCTCTCCCTCTCCCTGCCCGATGACGGCGCCAGCTCCGGCGTGGTTGCCACTGCCATCTCCCTCAAGGATTTCGTGACCCACGCCATCCCGAAAAGCGTGGTCGAGGCGATGGCCACCAACGAGATCCTGCAGATCGTGGTCTTCTCCCTCTTCTTCGGGCTGGCCGCCGCCGCCCTGGGGGACGACGCCAAGCCCGTGGTCAAGCTGATGGCCAGCGGCGCCGAGATCATGCTCAAGGTGACCGGCTACGTGATGAACTTCGCCCCGTTCGCGGTGTTTGGCGCCATCGCCGCCATGGTCGCCAAGGAGGGGCTCGGCATCCTCGCCACCTATGGCACCTTCATGGCCCAGTTCTATCTGGCGCTCGGTTGCCTCTGGCTGCTGCTCATCGCCATGGGCAGCCTCTTCATCCGCCGCCGCATCCTGACCCTGCTCGCCCTCATCCGCGAGCCCATCCTGCTGGCCTTCTCCACCGCCAGCTCCGAGGCTGCCTACCCCAAGACCCTGGACAGGCTGGAGAAATTTGGCTGTGACAAGCGCATCGCCAGCTTCGTGCTCCCCATGGGCTACTCCTTCAACCTGGACGGCTCCATGATGTACTGCACCTTCGCGGTGATGTTCATCGCCCAGGCCTATGGCATCGAGCTCTCCACGGCCCAGCAGATCACCATGCTGCTGCTGCTGATGGTTACTTCCAAGGGAATGGCCGGGGTGCCCCGCGCCTCCCTGGTGGTGATTGCCGCCACCCTCAACCAGTTCCACATCCCGGAAGCGGGCATCCTGCTGCTGCTCGGCATCGACCACTTCCTCGACATGGGGCGCTCCGCCACCAACGTGCTGGGCAACGCCATCGCCGCGAGCGTGGTGGCCAAGAGCGAAGACAGCCTGAGTGAGACCGCCCCCCTCGGCGAGGTGGACACCGCCAAGGCGTGATCCCCTGACCCCCATGACAACGGCCCGCCTCTGCGGGCCGTTGTCATATGCCTGATGGGCACGCCGCGCCTCAACACCAGCGCCTGACCTGCCGGCAATAGTCGTCATAGGCATCGCCGAATTGTCGCCGCAGCGCCTGCTCCTCTGCCAGGATCTGGAAGCGGGTAAGCCAGCCCCAGAGCAGCAGCGGCCCGAGCCACACTGCCATGCCTCCCAGATAGCACGCCAGCGCCAGGGTCCAGCAGAGCAGCCCCAGGTACATGGGATTGCGGCTGATGCGATAGACGCCCCGAGTCACCAGCACCCGGCTGCTCTCCAGCCGCTGGGGGTGCACGGTGGTGCGCTGCTGCCAGAAATGCAGAAGCGCGCCGCCCCCCAGCAGGGCTCCCGCCAGCCACAGCGTGGCGACCAGCACCAGCCACAGGGGCGCAGCCCTCCCCTCGCCCCGCCCCAGCCACATGGCGAGCACGATGACGACGAACAGCAGCAACGGTGGAATCCGCAACGTCAGCTTCATATTTTCTTCCTGCAACACGTGCCACGATTGACGCCGTTGAGATACACTCCCAGAGTCGGCATCTGGATAAAAAGTGAAATATATCATTAGCATAGCAACATGCTATGACCAGCCCTGCCGCAGCTCGCCTCAGCGATGAGCCCAGCCTCAACTCAAGACAATAAGAAAGGACTTGCCCCATGCACAAGAAAACACTGCTCGCGACCCTGATCTTTGGCCTGCTGGCCGGCCAGGCGGTCGCCGCCCCCTATCTGCCGCTCGCCGACGACCACCGCAACGGTCAGGAACAGACCGCCGCCAACGCCTGGCTGGAAGTGGATCTCGGTGCCTTCGAGCACAACATCCAGACCCTGAAGAATCGCCTCGGTGACAAGGGCCCGCAGATCTGCGCCATCATGAAGGCGGACGCCTACGGTCACGGCATCGACCTGCTGGTCCCTTCCGTGGTCAAGGCAGGCATCCCTTGCATCGGCATCGCCAGCAACGAAGAAGCACGTGTTGCCCGCGAGAAGGGCTTCGAAGGTCGCCTGATGCGGGTGCGTGCCGCCACCCCGGATGAAGTGGAGCAGGCCCTGCCCTACAAGCTGGAAGAGCTCATCGGCAGCCTGGAGAGCGCCAAGGGGATCGCCGACATCGCCCAGCGCCATGACACCAACATCCCGGTGCACATCGGCCTGAACTCCGCCGGCATGAGCCGCAACGGCATCGATCTGCGCCAGGACGATGCCAAGGCCGATGCCCTGGCCATGCTCAAGCTCAAGGGGATCACCCCGGTCGGCATCATGACCCACTTCCCGGTGGAGGAGAAAGAGGACGTCAAGCTGGGGCTGGCCCAGTTCAAGCTGGACTACCAGTGGCTCATCGACGCCGGCAAGCTGGATCGCAGCAAGCTCACCATCCACGCCGCCAACTCCTTCGCAACCCTGGAAGTGCCGGAAGCCTACTTTGACATGGTGCGCCCGGGCGGCATCATCTATGGCGACACCATTCCCTCCTACACCGAGTACAAGAAGGTGATGGCGTTCAAGACCCAGGTCGCCTCCGTCAACCACTACCCGGCGGGCAACACCGTCGGCTATGACCGCACCTTCACCCTCAAGCGCGACTCCCTGCTTGCCAACCTGCCGATGGGCTACTCCGACGGCTACCGCCGCGCCATGAGCAACAAGGCCTATGTGCTGATCCATGGCCAGAAGGCCCCCGTCGTGGGCAAGACCTCCATGAACACCACCATGGTGGACGTCACCGACATCAAGGGGATCAAACCCGGTGACGAGGTGGTCCTGTTCGGACGCCAGGGTGATGCCGAAGTGAAACAATCTGATCTGGAGGAGTACAACGGTGCCCTCTTGGCGGACATGTACACCGTCTGGGGCTACACCAACCCCAAGAAGATCAAGCGCTAAGCAAATTGCTGACATGAAAAAGGGCTCCCGAGGGAGCCCTTTTTACTGCACCGTTCACGCCACCTTTTTGCGGGTCATCAGCAGACTCAGCCCCATGGAGGCCAGCAGGATCAGCGCCACCACACCAAGGGCGATGCCGGTCGGTATCTTGAAGATATCGAGCAGCAACATCTTGACCCCGATGAACATCAGGATCAGCGCCAGGCCGTATTTGAGCAGGGCGAAGCGATCGGCCACCCCGGCCAGCAGGAAGTACATGGCGCGCAGCCCCATGATGGCGAAGATGTTGGAGGTGAGCACGATGAAGGGATCCGTGGTCACCGCGAAGATGGCCGGGATACTGTCCACCGCGAAGATGAGGTCGCTCACCTCCACCAGCACCAGGATGAGCAGCAGCGGGGTCGCGTAGCGCACACCGTCACGCCAGACGAAGAACTTCTCCCCCTCCAGCGTCTCGGTCACCTTGAAGCGACGACGCATCCAGCCGAGCAGGGCATTGTTCTCGAGATCCGGCTCCTTGTCGGCCGCCCACAGCATCTTGGCACCGGTCAGCAGCAAGAAGGCCCCGAACAGGTAGAGGATCCAGTGGAACTGCTCGATGAGCCAGCTGCCCGCGAACACCATGCCGGCGCGCATCACGATGGCCCCCAGCACCCCGTAGAGCAGGACCCGGCGCTGCAGCTCCGCCGGGATGGCGAAGTAGCCGAACAGCATCAGCCAGACGAAGACGTTGTCCACCGCCAGTGCCTTTTCGATGAGGTAGCCGGTGAGAAACTCCAGCCCCTTCTGGTTCGCGATTTCGCGCCCGGCACTGTGATCCAGCCAGAGCCAGATGGCCAGGTTGAACAGGAGCGCCACGCTGACCCAGATGAGAGACCAGATGCCCGCCTCTTTCAGCGACACCTTGTGCGCCTTGCCGCCACCGACAAAGCGGATATCAATCCACAACAGGACCAGCACTATGCTGAAGAAACCGGTCCACATCCACCATTCACCCATTTTCACTTCTCCCAAAACGACAAAACCCACGGCCGGGAGGCAGTGGGTTCGCGTTTGGAGCAGATACACCTTGCCTCTCGGCAAGGTCTCACTTACAGCCGACTTGCGTCAACTGCCCGGCTGCCGGGTGCACTGCAGGATATGGGTGCACCGTAATGACGACAAACCGGCGAGAAGTTACTCCCCTTGTGAGGCGGATAGTAGCAGCGACAACCGCTGGCGCCAAGAGAGGATTTGATGGGCAGGCAAAAAAGAGGGGCGCCACCCGGGCGCCCCTGTCACGCTCCCATCCTCAGAGCGGGTCCACCTTGAGACAGGAAACCGCGTGGTCGAAGTTGCCCTCGAGCTGGGGCCGGGTCTTGGCGCACTCCGGGCCTGCCACCGGGCAGCGGGTGCGGAATACGCAACCGGACGGCGGGTTCATGGGGGACGGCAGATCCCCTTCCAGGATCTGGATGGTCTTGCTGCGCTCCACGTCCGGATCCGGGATGGGCACTGCCGACATCAGCGCCTTGGTATAGGGGTGCAAGGGGTTCGCGAAGATCTCCTTGCCGGTGCCGAGTTCCACCGCGTTGCCCAGGTACATCACCAGCACCCGATCCGAGATGTGTTTGACCACTGAGAGGTCGTGGGCGATGAAGATGAGGGAGAGCCCCATCTCCTTTTGCAGGGATTTCAGCAGGTTCACCACCTGGGCCTGGATGGAGACATCCAGCGCCGAGACCGGCTCGTCACAGATGATCATCTTGGGCTCGAGGATGAGCGCCCGGGCGATGCCGATGCGCTGGCACTGACCACCGGAGAACTCGTGGGGGTAGCGGTTCACCAGGTTCGGCAACAGACCCACCTTGGTCATCATGGTGCGCACCTTCTCCTTCACCTCCTCCTTGCCCAGAGCCGGGTAGAAGGTGATGAGGGGCTCGGCGATGATGTCGCCTATGGTCATGCGCGGGTTGAGCGACGCCAGCGGGTCCTGGAAGATCATCTGGATCTCCTTGCGCTTCTCCCGCAGCGCCCCCTGTTCGAGCTTGGTCAGATCCTGCCCGAGCCACACCACCTTGCCGTCGGTGGCCGGCACCAGGCCGATGAGGGCACGGGCGAAGGTGGACTTGCCGCAACCGGACTCCCCCACCACGCCAAGGGTTTCCCCTTCGTAGAGGCGCAGGGTCACCCCGTCCACCGCCTTCAGGGCGGAGGGCTTGGCCCAGGGCCAGGCCTTGTCACTCTTGATTTGGAAGTGAACCTTGAGGTCGGACACTTCCAGCAGCAGTTTCTTGTCAGTACCCATTTAGTTCACTCCCTTGATGATGGCATCCGACACCCAGTGGCAGGCCCGCTCCCGCCCGTCATTGAACGGGGTGAGGATGGGGGACTGCTGGCCGCAAATCTCGTGTACCCGGTGGCAGCGCTCCTGGAAGGGGCAACCGGTGGGCAGACGCAGCAGGTTGGGCGGATTGCCCGGGATGGTGGGCAGCACTTCCCCTTCGGTGTCGAGACGGGGAATGGCGCGCAGCAGACCCTCGGTGTAGGGGTGGCTCGGCCGATAGAAGATGTCGTTCACCTTGCCGTATTCCATGGTACGGCCGGCGTACATCACCAGCACCTTGTCGCAGATGCCGGCCACCACGCCCAAGTCGTGGGTGATCATGATGATGGCGGTGTTGAACTCGCGCTTGAGCTCGTTCATCAGGGTCATGATCTGGGCCTGTACCGTCACGTCCAACGCCGTGGTCGGCTCGTCGGCGATGAGCAGCTGCGGCCGGCACAGAAGCGCCATGGCGATCATCACCCGCTGGCGCATGCCGCCGGAGAACTCGTGGGGGTACATGTTCATTCGCTTGCGCGACTCGGGGATCTTCACCGCGTCCAGCATGCGCACCGACTCCTCGAAGGCGGCAGCCTTGGTCATCCCCTTGTGCAGCATCAGCACTTCCATCAGCTGATCCTTCACCTTCATGTAGGGGTTGAGCGAGGTCATGGGGTCCTGGAAGATCATGGCGATCTTCTCGGAGCGGATCTTGTTGAGCTTGTGCTCCGGCAGATTGAGGATCTCGTCCCCCTGAAATTTGGCCGAGCCGGTGATGACACCGTTCTTGGCCAGCAGCCCCATGATGGCAAAGGCAGTCTGGGACTTGCCTGAGCCTGACTCCCCGACGATCCCCAGGGTTTCGCCGGCAGAAAGAGAAAAGTTGAGGTCGTTGACGGCCACCACATTGCCGTCCGGGGTCTTGAACTCGACCCGCAGATCTTTCACATCCAGTAATTTCATCTCAGTACTCCTTATCGCGCTGTCGTGATGGGGGCCTGCCCGTGGTGAACGCGGTGCGTTCCCTGAACGGGTCTGATGGCCCCTTGGCGTCTTGCCGGTCCCTGGGTATCAGCGATCCTTGGGATCCAGGGCATCACGCAGACCATCCCCGAGGAAGTTGAAGCAGAACAGGGTCACCACCATGAAACCGGCGGGGAACAGGAGTTGCCAGATGGCCACTTCCATCGACTTGGAGCCTTCATCCAGCAGGGCGCCCCAGCTGGTCATGGGCTCTTGCACGCCCAGACCCAGGAAGCTCAGGAAGGATTCGAACATGATCATCCCCGGCACCAGCAGGGTGGCGTAAACCGCCACTATGCCGAGCACGTTGGGCACGATATGACGGGTGATGATCTTCCACTTGGAGACGCCGCAGACGTGGGCCGCCTCGATGAACTCCTTGCTCTTGAGACTCAGGGTCTGGCCGCGCACGATCCGCGCCATGTCGAGCCAGCTCACCGCCCCGATGGCGAGGAAGATGAGGGCCAGGTTGCGACCGAAGAAGGTCACCAGCATGATCACGAAGAACATGAAGGGGAAGGCGTTGAGGATCTCAAGCACGCGCATCATCAGGCTGTCGACGCGACCACCGATGAAGCCGGACGCGGCGCCGTAGAGGGTGCCGATGATGACGGCCACCAGGGCCCCCATGATGCCGACCATCAGGGAGATGCGTCCGCCGAGCAGGGTACGCACGAACAGGTCGCGCCCCAGGCTGTCGGTGCCGAACCAGTGGCCGGTCTCCATGTCCGGGGCACTCTGCATGGCCCCCCAGTCCGGGTCATCGAACGTGTACTGGGACAGGTGGGGCCCCACGATCACCGCCAGACCGATGATGGTCAGGATGATGAGGCTGGTCAGGGCCGCCTTGTTGCGCAGGAAACGGCGACGGGCATCCTTCCACAGGGAGCGTCCTTCCACCACTTCCACTTGCTGGGCGAACGCCTCGACGGCTTCGCGCTTTTCAGTTGTGACTACCATGATGCACTCCCGGCTTAGTAACGGATCTTGGGATCGATGACGGCATAGAGAATATCGACCACGGCGTTAAAGGTGATGGTCAGCGCCCCGACCAGAATGGTCAGACCGAGCACCATGGAGTAATCACGGTTGAGGGCACCGTTGACGAACAGCTGGCCAATCCCCGGCAGGCCGAAGATGGTCTCGATGACCACGGAGCCGGTGATGATGCCCACAAAGGCCGGTCCCAGGTAGGAGACCACCGGCAGCATGGCCGGGCGCAGCGCGTGCTTGAGGATGATGTGGCGCAGGGGCAGCCCCTTGGCGCGGGCGGTACGGATGAAGTTGGAGTTCATGGTCTCGATCATGCTGCCGCGCATGATGCGGGAGATGGCCGAGATGTAGTACATCATCATGCCGAACACCGGCAGTACCATGAACTGGGCGCCGCCCCCCTGCCAGCCCCCCGCCGGGAACCAGCCCAGATAGATACTGAAGAAGAGCACCAGCAGCGGTGCCAGCACGAAGCCGGGTATCACCACCCCGGCCATGGCCGACGACATCAACAGGTAGTCGATGAGGGTGTTCTGTTTCAAGGCCGCAATGGTGCCGAAGGTGACCCCCAGGGTCACCGCCAGCAGGAAGGCGACCGAGCCTATCTTGGCGGAGACAGGCAGGGCCTGGCTCACCAGATCATTGACGGTGAAGTCCTTGTATTTGAAGGAGGGCCCCAGATCCCCCTGGACCAGGTTGCCGAGGTAAGTGAGGTATTGCATGCCGATGGGCTTGTCCAGGCCATATTTGGCTTCGATGTTGGCCAGGACTTCCGGCGGCAGGGCGCGTTCGCTGGTGAAGGGGTTACCCGGGGCGAAGCGCATCATGAAGAAGGAGACGGTGATCAAGACCAGCAGAGTCGGGATCGCTTCCAATAGACGTTTAAGGATGAATTTCAACATAGACATTTCCTGTCCTGTACTGCTTCCAAAGGGTCGCGGTTGTAATAAAGGCCCGCCGTCTGGCGGGCCCTGCTTGTTATGCGACTTGTTTCTTTACTCAGTGAGCAACGATGTACATGTCTTTGCTGTAGATGTTGTCCAGCGGGTTGGCCGGGTAGCCACCCACGTAGGGCTTGACCATGCGGGAGGTCACGTACTGATAGATGGGGGCGATCGGCATGTCCTTGGCCAGGATCTCTTCGGCCTGGACATAGAGCTTGTTGCGCGCCTCGGCATCCACCTGGTTGCGGGACTCACTCATCAGCTTGTCGAACGTCGGGTTGGAGTATTTGCCGTCGTTGTTGCCGTGGGTGGTCTGCATCAGATCCAGCATGGAGGAGGCTTCGTTGTAGTCCGCAATCCAGCCGGCGCGGCCCACGTCGAAGTTACCCTGCTTCTTGGTCTCCAGGTAGGTCTTCCACTCCTGGTTCACCAGGCTCACCTGCACGCCGAGCTTCTTCCACATGGAGGCGACGGCCACGGCCACCTTTTTGTGGTTGTCGTCGGTGTTGTAGAGCAGCTCGAACTTGAGCGGCTTGCCCGGGCCGTAACCGGCTTCGGTCAGCAGCTCTTTCGCCTTGGTATCGCGCTCTGCCTGGGTCAGCTTGGACCAGGCCGGCGCCACCGGCTTGAAGCCATCTACAAAGTCAGGCACGAGCGTATAGCCCGGGGTTTCGCCCTTGCCCATCACCTTGTCGGCGATCACGTTGCGATCGATGGCATAGGAGAGGGCGGTACGCACCCGCACGTCGTCAAACGGCTTGTGCTTGAAGTTGTACTGGTAGTAGTAGGTGCCCACATAGCCGCTGACCTTTACTTCGTCCGGCAGCTCTTTCTTCATCTGCTTGAAGCGTTCGATGGGCATGTTGTAGGTCAGATCCACTTCGCCAGCCAGATAGCGGTTCAGCTCGGCGTTGGTGGACTGGATGGGCAGGTAGGTCACCTTGTTGATGACGGTCTTGCCGTTGTTCCAGTAGTTGGGGTTGCGCTCGACGTCGACGCGCTCGTTGACCACCCAGTCCTTCAGCACGTAGGCGCCGTTGGATACCATGTTGCCGGGCTGGGTCCACTTGTCACCGAACTTCTCGATCACCTTCTTCGGGACCGGATAGGTGGTGGTGTGGGAGAGCATGCTGACGAAGTAAGGCACCGCCTTCTCCAGCTGCACCTCGAAGGTGTGATCGTCCACCGCCTTCACGCCCAGAGTGTCGGCCGGCTTCTTGCCCGCGATGATGTCGGAGGCATTGATGATGGTCGGGATCTCCATGTACCAGGAGTAGGGAGAGGCCGTCTTGGGATCCACCGCGCGCTGGAAGGCAAAGACGAAGTCATGAGCGGTGACGGGATCCCCGTTGGACCACTTGGCATCCTTGCGCAGGTGGAACACGTAATGTTTGTTATCCTTGGTTTCCCAGGACTCGGCGACGCCGGGCAGGGTTTCGCCCTTGGGGCCGGAGGAGACGAGACCTTCGAACAGGTCACGCAATACGTTGGATTCGGGGGTACCTTCCACTTTCTGGGGATCCAGGGTGGCGGGTTCGGAACCATTGCCTTTCACCAGGGTTTGCTCGGGAGCAAGCTTGGTACCGGCGGGGACATCGGCGGCGTGAGCCAGGGTGGCGCCACCGAAAAGTGCAGTCAATAAAAGGGTATTAATAATTGTTTTTCTATGAGTCATTTCCATACTCCAACAAGAACATTCCATGCATTTGTTATCCACGAGACAAACACCTCGCTGCCCGCATAATTCCCTGACAATTCTGATAATGCAATAGATATCATCAGGAACAGGCCGCTTTCATGGTCAAAAAAACAACTTAAAACCATTTATTCAGCATTTAAATATCCCGTAGCGGTCGTTTTTCGTACAAGGCCGCTCGATTCTAGGAAATGACCAACAAAAAAGAAACAATAAAAAGCCGGTCACAAGGACCGGCTCCGACAAAAACGGACCTGGCTCACACCAGACCGGGGAAGACTCCCTTGATGCCCGCCACGATGATCTCGATGCCAAGGGACATCATGATGAGACCCATGATACGGGTCACCACGTTGATGCCGGTGTTGCCCATCAGCTTGAACAGCAGGGGAGCGGCGCGGAAGATGAGCCAGGAGCAGCAGGCAAACGCCACCACCACCACGAACATGCCGGCCATCTGGGGCAGGGTCTTCTGGCTGGCATAGACGATGGAAGAGGAGATGGCACCGGGTCCGGCCATCAGCGGCAGTGCCAAGGGCACCACGGCAATGGATTCACGCGCAGCCAGTTCACCCTTCTCCTGCTTGTTGTGCTTCACCTCCCCCAGCTTGCCCTGCAGCATGGACCATGCGATCAGGGTAATCAGCGAGCCACCGGCAATGCGAAACGACGCCAGGGAGATGCCGAAACTGTCGAGGATGAGCTGTCCCATGCACATGGAGACCATCAGGATGATCATCACGGCAATGTGGGCGGTGGTGTTGGTCTTGCGTCGCTCCTCCGGCGACATGTGGCCCGTCAGGCTCACAAAGACCGGCAACAGACCCAGCGGGTTGATGATCGCGAACAGGCCGACGAAAAATTTCAGGTATAAAGAGAAGTCTATTGCTGCCATAGGCGCCATCCAGAACCAATACGAGCCACAAGGGGCCAGCCCCCAAACTGCGCGTAAATTTACACCATGGCTTTTCCCTTCTCCAATCAAATAATCTCACCCTTACCGGGGCTTTTCAGTTAGTTCCGCTAATGTATCGAAAAAATTCAACATATCGGGTTGTTAAGGGAGAGAGGTCGTCATTAACATCGCCGGGTGCCATGGCAGCGCGTTATATCAACCCTCAGCCAAGAAACGATATTTTCGGTAAATGGCACCCTTGCTTCTCACCACGCCTGCTTGCCGCCCCCACCCGCTCCTGTGACCCCGATTTTGGCCTTTCTCACCCTGGTGCGGCGCCAGTGGGGCCGGCTGTGCAGAGGTGACAAGCTCCCAGCCACCGCCAGATGTGCTGTTTCGCCAGGGCGACTGGATGAAAACAACAACCCCTTTCTCAACATAAATGAAACGTCAGGGGAGTGGACGTTCTGCCACCATCACGGCGATACCGCCTCCCCCCATCCCGGTCAAGGCGAGAATTCATCGGATCCCCTTCCCTGAGCAGATATTCCCAGGGCGCGTGACAGCAGCTCGTGATGCCAAGAAAGGATGACACACTCCCGTAACATAGTGGTGCGATAAGGGGTGAAACAAAATTTCTTTTGTTCTTTTGTTACATATGATCCAGATCAATCTTTTCTGACACATCCCGACCCTATAATCGAGTCAGAAAACAGTTTACTAAGGCATGTAAATACCCCGTTATGGTGATTCTCGCCTTGACAAGGTGGCTATAATTGCCGGGCATTGCCAAGGTCTTACTAAACAGTTTTCAAATCATCAGGAGATAAACATGGCAGTAACCAATTTGGCTGAACTGGATGCACTGGTTGCCCGCGTCAAAGAAGCACAGCGTCAATTCGCCAGCTTCTCGCAAGAGCAGGTAGACAAGGTCTTCCGCGCCGCCGCTCTGGCCGCCAGCAACGCCCGTATCCCCCTGGCCCAGATGGCCGTGGCTGAATCCGGCATGGGTATCATCGAAGACAAGGTTATCAAGAACCACTTCGCCTCCGAATACATCTACAACGCCTACAAAGATGAGAAGACCTGCGGCATCCTCAGTGAAGATGACGAGATGGGCACCATCACCATCGCCGAGCCGGTAGGCATCATCTGCGGTATCGTACCGACCACCAACCCGACTTCCACCGCGATCTTCAAGGCCCTCATCTCCCTGAAGACCCGCAACGCCATCATCTTCTCCCCGCACCCCCGCGCCAAGAACTCCACCAATACCGCTGCCAAGCTGGTACTGGATGCTGCCGTGGCTGCCGGTGCGCCGAAAGACATCATCGGCTGGATTGATCAACCCTCCGTCGAACTCTCCAACGCCCTGATGCGTCACGACGACATCAACCTGATCCTGGCCACCGGTGGCCCGGGCATGGTGAAGGCCGCCTACTCCTCCGGCAAACCCGCCATCGGCGTGGGTGCGGGCAACGTGCCCATCGTCATCGACGAAACCGCCGACGTGAAGCGTGCCGTCGCCTCCATCCTGATGTCCAAGACCTTCGACAACGGCGTGGTCTGTGCCTCCGAGCAGGCTGTCATCGTGGTCGACTCCATCTACAACCAGGTCAAGGAGCGTTTCGCGACCCACGCCGGCTACATCCTCTCCAAGGACGAAGCGGACAAGGTGCGTAAAGTGCTGCTGATCAACGGCGCCCTGAACGCCGACATCGTGGGCCAGCCTGCTACCAAGATCGCCGCCATGGCCGGTGTGACCGTGCCTGCCACCACCAAGATCCTCATCGGTGAAGGTCTGGAACTCTGCGCAGAAGACGAGTTCGCTCACGAGAAACTCTCCCCGACGCTGGGTATGTTCCGTGCCAAGAACTTCGAAGAAGCCGTCGAAATGGCCTGCGACATGGTCAACATCGGTGGTATCGGCCACACCTCCGGTCTCTATACCGACCAGGATCGCAATGCCGACCGCATCAAGTACTTCGGCGACAAGATGAAGACCGCCCGTATCCTCATCAACACCCCCTCCACCCAGGGTGGTATCGGTGACCTGTACAACTTCGCGCTGGCCCCGTCCCTGACCCTGGGTTGCGGCTCCTGGAGTGGTAACTCCATCTCCGAGAACGTCGGTCCCAAGCACTTGATCAACAAGAAGACAGTCGCAAAACGGGCAGAAAATATGCTGTGGCACAAACTTCCGAAATCCATCTACTTCCGTCGTGGTTCCCTGCCGATCGCCCTGGGCGACCTGGAAGGCAAGAAGCGCGCCATGGTGGTGACCGACCGCTTCCTGTTCAACAACGGCTATGCCGATGAAGTGGTTCGCCTGCTCAAGAAACTGAACATGGAAGTGGAGATCTTCTACGAAGTGGAAGCCGACCCCACCCTGTCCGTGGTCCGCAAGGGTGCCGAGATGGCCAACTCCTTCAAGCCGGACGTGATCGTCGCCCTGGGTGGTGGTTCACCCATGGATGCCGCCAAGATCATGTGGGTCATGTACGAGCACCCGGACACCGCGTTCGAAGACCTGGCCATGCGCTTCATGGACATCCGCAAGCGTATCTACAAGTTCCCGAAAATGGGCGTGAAGGCCGAACTGGTCTGTATCACCACCACGTCCGGTACCGGTTCTGAAGTGACCCCGTTTGCGGTCGTGACCGACGACGCCACCGGTATGAAGTACCCGCTGGCCGACTACGAGCTGACCCCGAACATGGCCATCGTGGATGCCAACCTGGTGATGGGCATGCCCAAGTCCCTGTGTGCCTTCGGTGGTATCGACGCCGTGACCCACGCCATGGAAGCCTATGTCTCCGTACTGGCCAACGAATACTCCGACGGTCAGGCGCTGCAAGCCCTGAAACTGCTGAAGGACTACCTGCCCTCCAGCTACATCAACGGCGCCAACGACCCGGTTGCCCGCGAGAAGGTGCACAACGCCGCCACCATCGCCGGTATCGCGTTTGCCAACGCCTTCCTGGGTGTGTGCCACTCCATGGCCCACAAACTGGGTGCGGAGTTCCACATCCCCCACGGTCTGGCCAACGCCCTGCTGATCAGCAACGTCATCCGCTACAACGCGAACGACAACCCGACCAAGCAGACCGCGTTCTCCCAGTACGACCGTCCGCAGGCTCGCCGTCGCTACGCCGAAGTGGCTGACCACCTTGGCCTGACCGCTGCAGGTGACCGTACCGCCGCCAAGATCGAGAAGCTGCTGACCTGGCTGGACGAGCTGAAGGCCACCCTGGGGATCCCGGCCTCCATCCGCGAAGCCGGCGTGAACGAAGCGGACTTCCTGGCCAAGGTAGACCAGCTGGCGCTGGAAGCCTTCGATGATCAGTGCACCGGCGCCAACCCGCGCTACCCGCTGATCACCGAGCTGAAAGCCATCCTGATGGACACCTACTACGGCCGTCCCTTCATCGAGGAAGCCCCTGCTGCCGCCCCGGTTGCAGCCAAGGTCGACACCAAGGTGGACAACAAGAAAAAATCCAAGGCCTGATAAACGCCACGGATGACAAGAGCCCGCGCACATGCGCGGGCTTTTTTGTTTGTCTATCTGTTTAATTTTGCTAGCTTGTTGATAGGCAAATTCGACAGAAGAGCTAGTCCATGGCGCTGATACAGGCCTCCATCGAGCAGTTGAGAGTCGGCCACTACATCCATCTTCCCACGGGATGGACGAGCCACCCTTTCATGTTCAACGCCTTCAAAATCAAGGACCAGCAACAGCTCGACATCATCCGCCACCTCGACCTGACCCTGCTGATGGTGGATCCCGACAAGAGCGATCTGCCGGTCGAGCCCCTGCTGCGGGCCGAACCCGTCCCCTCGCTTGAGATGAGCGACACCGGGGATACCACCTCCTCTTCTGAGGGCCCCACCTTCGACGAAAAGGCGTTCAGGCGCTCCCTTCGCATCGCGGACAAGGCGTTCGGTCAATCCCTGTCAGATCTTCGCGACGCCCTTGGCGCCCTCAACCTCAAACCGGACGAAGGCCTGGCCAATACTGCGCAGATAGTGCGCAGCACCGCCGCCCGTCTGGCAGAACACCAGGGGCCGCTCGGTCTGCACCTCATCCGCAGCCAGAACACGGATACCCTGCTGCAACACAGCCTGAGCGTGGCCTTCATCGCCATGCTGATGGCACGGGAGCTTGGCATGAATCCCGTCGAGATCGAGGAGACCGGTCTGGCGGGCCTGCTCCACGACATCGGCGAGCTCAGGATCCCGAGCCAGATCATCCAGAAGCGGGGGGAGCTCAGCAAGGCGGAGCAGAATTTCCTCAACATGCACCCCCAGTACGGACTGGAGATGCTCAACCAGTTGCAGGCTTTCGAACCCAGGATCCGCGAGGTCGCCTACCTGCATCACGAACGCCTCGATGGCAGCGGTTTTCCCCTCGGGATCAAGGGCGACAAGATCCCCCCCCTCGCCCGCCTCATCGGGCTGGTGGACCACTATGACGAGCTGCTTCACCCGCGCAGCGGCCTCAACCCGCCGGGACCCAGCCAGGTGATCGGCCAGCTCTACAAGCTCTCCCAGAAGAAGTTCGAGCAAACCCAGGTCAGGTTGCTGATAAAAGTGCTGGGGGTCTATCCGCCGGGTTCCCTGGTGCGCCTGGATGACGATGCCCTGGCCCTGGTGCTCTCCACCGAGCCCAGCATGCCCCTCAGACCCAAGGTGCTGCCCTACCTCAAGGGACAGCGACCGGAAGGGGTGGCCATGATCGATCTGCGGGAAGATACGCGAAGCATCGTCGCCACCCTCAGACAGGAAGAGCTGGACGACGCGCAACGCGCCTTTTTCGGTCTGGGTCGGCGGGTCTGTTACTATTTCGCCTTCTGAGTTATCCCCAGAAGCTGGGGATAACTCATTGGACAAACCTGAATAATTGCTCAGGTCCCCTCGAAATCGTCCACCATTGGAGCTGGATAAAAAACGCCCAGCCGATGGCCGGGCGGAGCATGCCACCTCCGTGTGGCGTATCCGGTGGATACCTTCATGCTCGCATCAGCAATATCAAGCGGGCACCGATTACACAAATATCAATTTAACGTGCTGATTTTATATGGTTTTATTTCTCCATTCTGGCAAACTGCCGCAGCGTTCCGCCCGCAGCCCGCATCAGGACGGGCTCCGGCTCACCCTGCGTCATGACAACGCCCGGCTCCGGCGTGGTGTTTGAGGAAGCTTTTTTATGCAACTAGTCCTCTCTCTGCTCCAGCAGATGAGCGTCAGCCTGGTCATCGCCTACCTTTTTTCCAAAAGCCCCCTGCTGCGTCCCCTGGCCAACTACTCCGTCAGGCTGCCCCACAAGGTGCTCATCTATGTCATCTTCTCCTGCTTTTGCATCCTGGGAACCTATGTGGGCCTCGACATCGATGACGCCATTGCCAACACCCGGGCGGTCGGTGCCGTACTGGGGGGACTGCTGGGTGGCCCCCTGGTGGGATGCCTGGTGGGGCTGACCGGCGGCCTGCACCGCTATACCCTGGGGGGGTTCACCGATCTCGCCTGTGCCATCTCCACCACCTGCGAAGGCTTGCTGGGGGGGCTGGTCCACTGGCGGCTGATGCGGGCAGGCAGGGTCAATGACCTCTTTGCGCCCAGGGTCGCCTTCTTTACCACCTTCGTTGCCGAGATCATGCAGATGGTGATCATCCTGCTGGTCGCCACCCCCTTCGACAAGTCCCTGCTGCTGGTGCGCACCATCGCCACCCCCATGATCCTCGCCAACTCCTGCGGGGCGGCGCTTTTCATCAGCATGATCCGCGACCAGCAGCGGATGTACGAAAAGTTCTCCCGGGTCTTCTCCGCCAAAGCGCTCACCATCGCCAACCGCACCGTCGGCATCATGAGCCAGGGGTTCACTCCGGAGGCCAGCGGCAAGATAGCCCATATCGTTCAGGAAGAGACCGGCGTCGGCGCCGTCGCCATCACGGACACCGACAAGATCCTCGCCTTCATCGGCACAGGAGAAGATCACCACAAGCCGGGCACTCCCATCACCTCGGCGATCACCCTGCAAGCCATCGCCCAGAACAAGGTGCTGTTCGCCGATGGCAACAGCCAGCCCTATCGTTGCAGCATCTCCCCCCAGTGCCAGCTCGGCTCCGTGCTGGTGATCCCCCTGCAGGGTGACGAGGGGGTGATCGGCACCATCAAACTCTATGAGCCCAAGAAGCGGCTCTTCCTCAAGATCAATCACACCCTGGGAGAAGGGATCGCCAACCTGTTGTCCCAGCAGCTGCTGGCAGGCCGCCTGGAGCAGCAGCAGCGCCTGCTGGTGCAATCCGAGCTCAAGCTGGTGCAGGCACAGATAAACCCCCACTTCCTGTTCAACACCCTCAACACCATCAGCGCCATTACCCGCCGCGATCCGGGACGGGCACGGGAGCTGCTGCTGCACCTCTCCCGTTTCTTTCGCAACAACCTCAAGCGCCAGAGCGGCCTGACCACGCTGCGGGAGGAGCAGGAGCACTGCCTCTCCTACCTGGAGATAGAGCAGGCCCGCTTTGGCGAGCGGCTCACCGTCATCAACGAGATCCCGCCCCACCTTGCCGAGGTCCAACTGCCTAGCTTCACCCTGCAGCCCCTCATCGAGAATGCCATCAAACACGGCATCTGCTCCCTGCTGGGAGAGGGGCGACTTCGCCTCTTCGCGAGGGAAACCCCCGAGGTGATCACCCTTTGCGTCGAAGACAATGCCGGAGCCTGGCAACCATCCGGCCAGGGGGATGGTCTGGGGATGAGCCTGGTGGACAAGCGCCTCAAGAGCGCCTTTGGCGAGCGCTATGGCATTGACGTCCAGTGGGAGCCAGAGCAATGGACCCGGGTCTCCCTGACGCTCCCACGACAACCCCGCACCACCGCCAAGGAGATGACATGATCCGCACCCTGATCGTCGATGACGAGCCCTATGCCCGCGAAGAGCTGGCAGAGCTGCTGGCCAGCGATCCCGACATCGAGATCCTGGGCATGGCGGGCAACGCCATCGAAGCGATCGGCCTCATCCAGCAACTCAAGCCGGATGTGGTGTTTCTCGATATCCAGATGCCCAAGCTCAGCGGCATGGAGCTGGTGGCCATGCTCGATCCCCTGCCCCGCATCGTCTTTGTCACCGCGTTCGACGACTACGCCATCCAGGCGTTCGAGGAGAACGCCTTCGATTACCTGCTCAAGCCGGTGGAGCCGGCGCGCCTCGCCAAGACCCTGGCGCGGCTCAGGCAGGACATCACCCCGCAACCGGTCGGAACCCTGGCCCCGACCATCCACCATATCCCCGGATACCTGCACAACCGGGTACGGCTGCTGCCCATCGAACAGGTGGAGTACGCCTTCTCCGATCTCGGCGGCGTCCATGTCGCCTGCCAGGGCGAGCTGTTTCACACCCAGCTCACCCTCAAGTCCCTCGAGGAGAAGACCCCGCTGCTGCGCTGTCACCGCCAGTATCTGGTGGCCCCGGCCGCCATCTTCGAAATCCGTTTGCTGGATAATCAGCTGGCGGAGATCGTGACCCCGAGCGGGGCCCGGGTACCGGTCAGCCGCCGCTACCTCAAGGAGCTAAAAGACGAGCTGGGACTGGAATAAAACGGGGCGCGATGTGCGCCGGATCACAGCGGACAACCGCTCGGGTCGCCATGTCGCCGCTCACCCCCTTTCACCTGCCGTTAACAGAAGTCCCCCCCTACACTGGCTGCGCACACCAAAAAATAACAAAGCAGGAGCGTAGCAATGATCTGGTTCTTCCT
Source organism: Aeromonas sp. WP2-W18-CRE-05 (assembly GCF_014168615.1). Lineage (NCBI taxonomy): Bacteria > Pseudomonadati > Pseudomonadota > Gammaproteobacteria > Aeromonadales > Aeromonadaceae > Aeromonas > Aeromonas sp. WP2-W18-CRE-05. Next base: position 3,205,970 of record NZ_AP021917.1, read on the forward strand.
CTGTGTCGGCTTGTTGATAGCCGGCTACTTCATATACGGCAAATTCATCGAACGGATATTCGGGCCCAAACCCGAGTTGAAGACCCCCGCCATCACCATGGCGGACGGGGTGGACTATGTCCCCATGTCGGACAAGAAGGTCTACCTGGTTCAACTGCTCAACATCGCCGGCGTCGGCCCCATCTTCGGCCCCATCCTGGGTGCCCTCTATGGTCCGGTCGCCATGCTCTGGATCGTCTTTGGCTGCATCTTCGCCGGTGCGGTCCACGACTACTTCTCCGGCATGCTGTCGGTACGCGCCAGGGGCGCCTCGGTGCCGACCGTAGTCGGTGAGCACCTCGGCACCGCCGCCAAGCACTTCATGAACCTCTTTGCCGTGGTGCTCCTGATGCTGGTGGGCGTGGTCTTCGTCCTGAGCCCGGCGGGCCTCTTGGCCAACCTCACCTCCACCGACCTGGTCTACTGGATTGCGGCCATCTTCGCCTACTACATCCTCGCGACCATCGTCCCCATCGACAAGATCATCGGCCGCTTCTACCCCATCTTCGGCGCGCTGCTGGTGTTCATGTCGGTCGGCCTCATCATCGGCCTCATCGTCTCCGGCAAGGGCTTCTACAACACCGGGATGGACTTCTCCAACCTGCACCCGACGGATCTGCCGCTCTGGCCGCTGCTGTTCATCACCATCGCCTGTGGTGCCGTCTCCGGTTTCCACGCCACCCAGTCCCCGCTGATGGCGCGCTGCATGCAGAACGAGAGCTCCGGTCGCTTCATCTTCTACGGAGCCATGATAGGGGAAGGGATCATCGCCCTCATCTGGTGCACCCTGGGTCTCTCCTTCTACGACAGCACCGAGGCGCTCAACGCCACCCTGGCCAGCGGCGGCCCCTCTGCCGTGGTGCACGAAGTATCCACCAGCCTGCTCGGTACCGTGGGCGGCATCCTGGCCATCCTCGGCGTGGTGATCCTGCCCATCACCTCCGGTGACACCGCATTTCGCAGCGCCCGCCTCATCGTGGCGGACTTCCTGAACCTGACCCAGAAGCCCATGGCCAAACGTCTGCTCATCGCCATCCCCATGTTCATCCTTGGCTTCATCATCTCCAAGGCCGAGTTCGGGGTGATCTGGCGCTACTTCGGCTGGGCCAACCAGACCACCGCCGTCGTCATGCTGTGGGCTGCTGCCGCCTACCTCATCAAGGAAGGCAAGCTGCACTGGGTATGCACCATTCCCGCCATCTTCATGACCGCAGTGGTCATCACCTACCTGGCCAACGCCCCCATCGGTTTCGGCCTCGAGATGAATGTTTCCACCATCATCGGTCTGGTGAGCACCGCCCTCATCACCCTCGCCTTCCTGGTGAAATTCAGGCCCTCCCAACTGAGAGAGGCCAAGGAGAGCTGAGGCATCAGCTTCTCTTCATGACAAGAGGCCCGGCATTGCTGCCGGGCCTCTGCTTTTTGTGGTCACTCCCTGACGGGGGGCTCGGCGGGATCGGGCGCCCGGGCCGGCGCCTGATACCACTGCTCCCTGGCCACCAGCACAGCCTGCTCCGGCTGGGCAATGAAGTTGGGGGACATGATCTGCACCCCGAACTCGTTGAAGACATCCTGAATATGGCCATGGAGCTCCGTCTTGACCACCGCAGGGAGTTCGCTTGCCTTCATCCTCACCTGCAACTCGTACTCCACATACCAATCCTGCAGATTCAACTGCCGCACCAGGGGAGCTTCATCCTGATTGAGCCGGGTGCAGCGCCTCGCCGCCAGCTCCAGCATGGCATGTACCTGACGCCAGGGGGTGTCATAACCGATAGTCACCTTGGTCAACAGGGCCACCCCCTTCTCGCCCGCCAGCCGTGTCAGGTTCACCACCTTGCCACCCACCACCACCGCATTAGGCAGCGTGACCTCGTGATCCTGGCGCGTCACCAGCTTGGTCGAGAGGGCGTTGAGCTCGCTCACCATCCCCTCCACCTCGCCGATCTGCACCAGATCCCCTGGCCGCAGTGCGCGGGAGTAAATGAGCACCAGGCCGCTCATGGCATGGTTCATGATACCGGCCGATCCCAGTGTCACCATCAGACCGAAGAAGACGCTGATCCCCTTGAAGGCATCGGAATCCGCCCCCGGCAGATAGGGGTAGGCCACGGTCAGGGCAAACAGCCAGATCACCACTGACAGCAGTCGCCGGGTGGCGCCTATGGTCTCGGCGTGCAAACCCTGCACCCGAAACTGGCCACGCTCGATGCGGTCGAAGAGGATGGCCAGCATCTTGATGAAGAAACGGGTGATGACCACGATAAGCAGCACGGTTACCAGACCGGGCATGGCGGCAATCATGCCTTCCAGCATGTCGCCACACAGGGCAAACAGGGATTCCCCAAGCCGATCGCTCCAGGCCCGAGTCTGGGGGAACAGGCCGAGCACATAGGTCAGCCAGCCATAGGTGAGCATGAAGATGAGCAGCAGCGTGATGAGGCCGAGCATGCGGACCTCGACATTCCCGGTGACCTGGCGCCAGGAGTGGGGGACCAGCCCCTTCTGCAGCAACAGGCGGTTGGCCAGCCACTTTCTGACTCGCCGATGCCCCCGCTGCAACAGCCAGATGAGGCCGAAGAAGATCAGGCTGACCACCACCGCCAAGCCGACGGCCTTGACCAGATAGGGGGTCGAGTGCAGCTCGAGATACTTGATGCGCACGCCGTCGAGCCGATGCAGGACGCGTTCGGCCGCCTGATCCAGGGTCAGCTCGTCGAATTCATCAAGGTCCCCTTCCAGCAACACCAGAATGCGCTTGCCATTGACCAGAAACTCCCGGCTCTCCTGGCCGTGCCGGCTGCCTTTCGCCACGGCCACAGGCGTCATGAGGTCGCTTGGCTCCATCCGCTGGACTCGCTCATGGGCCAGCCGTACCCTGGCCGCCCCATCCAGGTTGCCATATTTAGCCGTCAGCATGACGATGGGTTCATGAAGCAGGACCAGGGTCTGCGCCTTCTCCTGCACGGTCGGCTCCAGCCTGGGCTCGGCGGCCCACGGCCTGCCGTTCAGCGTGATATTGCACAACAGCAACACCGCCAACCAGCGGCTAATCCTGCATCGCCTTTCCATAGCGCCACCTTTCTATATGCTGCGAGACATACGAATCTCTTTCCTGATTGATTTTATAGAAGGAAACTCGAGGTGCATGATAAATAACCAAGCGTTTAACCGAGCCTGTACCGGAATATCAACTCCCCGGTTGCACTCTTGCACTCAGCTAATATGCTGTCATCATGGCCGGATGCCTTGTCTAGACGAAACAAGGCATTACCTCGCGACTAAGATGGGAGAAATCGATGGTACTTGATTACATTGCCCTGGGAATATTGGTGTTCGTCGTCTTGGTCATGTTCTACGGGATCATCGTCATCCACGACATTCCGTATGAGATTGCCAAGCATCGCAATCACCCCCACCAGGATGCCATTCACGTAGCCGGCTGGGTCAGCCTGTTCACCCTGCATGTGCTCTGGCCTTTCCTCTGGATCTGGGCCACCGTGTATCGCCCCGATCGCGGCTGGGGCTTCAATCACCGTCTGGACAAAGACGAAGATGAGATCAAGACGCTCAAGCAAGAGCTTGCCGCCTTGCAAGCCCGCATGACCACGCTCGAACAGACCGACAAATAGGTAATCTTTCATGGACTTGCTACTTATCCTCACCTATACGGCCATCTGTGTAGGGATTTTCAAGATCTTCAAGATCCCGCTCAACAAGTGGACTGTACCGACCGCCGTGCTCGGCGGCGTCTTCATCATCGGCGCCCTCATCGTCCTGATGAACTACAACCACCCCTATTCCGAGCTGGCGCGCAATTACTACGTCTCCACCCCCGTCGTTCCCCTGGTCAAGGGGCGTGTCACCGACGTCCCGGTCAAGCCCAACCAGCCGGTCAAAAAAGGGGATGTGCTGTTTCGCATCGACGCTGAGCCCTTCCAGGAGAAGGTCGCCAGCCTGACGGCGCGCCTCGCCTCCAACACCGATTTTCTGAAGGCTCTGGACGCCCGCCTTCGCTCCGCCAGCCTGGACAGGGATCGCGCCCAGGAGCTGATGCGACGGGGCATCGGCAAACAGCGCGACCTCGACGTCACCCAGGCCAACGTGGATGACATCGTCGCCCAGATAGATCAGCAGAAAGCGACCCTCAATGACCTGAGTGCCCAGCTCAACATCGCCAAGTACGATCTGGAGCAGACCGTGGTCTACGCCCCGAGTGACGGTCATGTCGTGCAACTGGCATTGCGCCCGGGCATGATTGCCGCCCCCTTCATGTTCCGCCCCGTGATGACCTTCATTCATGAAGATGCCAATGCCTATGTCGGCTGGTTCTGGCAGAACAGCATGCAGCGGCTCAAGGCGGGTGACGAGGCCGAAGTCGTGCTCGACGGCATCCCGGGTCGCATCTTCAAGGCCAAGGTGCAGTCCGTTATCCCGGCCATGGCACCGGGCAATATCCAGGCACAGGCGGGTCTTATCGATCAGACCTCGGCCCAGGTACCGGGTCGCCTGCCCATCGTGCTCGAGATCACCGACCCCGAGTGGGCCAAGTATCAGGTAATCGCGGGCTCCAGCGGACAGGCCGCCATCTACACCGAGCATGTCCACCATGTGGCCATCATGCGCAAGATCCTGATGCGCATGGGTAGCTGGCTCAACTACCTGTTCCCCTTCCACTAAGCGCACCTTAGTGGTACCTGCGGGCCGGCATCATGCCGGCCCGTTTTCGTCTGGTGGTGGCGCCGCAGCCTCCCCTCGCTGCATTTTCATCGCAAGATCCCTATAATGACGCCATCTTGCAGCTACCAGTCTCCTCATGTTCGTCCTCAGACCCTACCAGACAGACGCGGTCAACGCCGTGATCAACCACTTTCGCAAGCACCCGGACCCCGCCGTGGTGGTGTTGCCCACCGGCGCCGGCAAGAGCCTGGTGATCGCCGAATTGGCCCGCAAGGCCCGTGGCCGGGTGCTGGTGCTGGCCCACGTCAAGGAGCTGGTGGAGCAGAACCACGCCAAGTACGAGGCCTGGGGACTCAAGGCCGACGTCTTCGCCGCCGGATTGGCTCGCAAGGAGGCCAGCGCCCAGGTGGTGTTCGGCTCGGTGCAGTCGGTGGCCCGCAATCTGGATGCCTTCGACGGGGCTTTTTCCCTGCTCATCATCGACGAGTGCCACCGGGTCTCGCTCGATGACGACAGCCAATACCATCAGGTGATCGAGCATCTCAAGGCCGCCAATCCGGCCCTCAAGATCCTCGGGCTCACCGCCACCCCCTATCGGCTGGGGCTGGGCTGGATCTACCGGCGCCACTACCACGGCATGGTCAAGAGCCACGGCGAGCGGCTCTTTGGTGACTGCGTGTTCGAACTGCCCCTGCGCTTCATGGTCAAAAACGGCTACCTGACCCCGCCGCGCCTGGTGGACGCCCCCATCGTCCACTACGACTTCAGCAAGCTGGTGCCGCGGGAGAACGGCCTGTTCAGCGAGGCGCAGCTCAACGGCGAGATCAAGCGCCAGGAGCGGGTCACCCCCCATATCCTGAGCCAGGTGCTGGAGTATGCGGCCGACCGGCAGGGGGTGATGATCTTCGCCGCCACCGTCGAGCATGCCCGGGAAATTCATGGCCTGCTCGGTGCCAGAGGCCAGCAGGCCGCCCTCGTCACCGGCGAGACGCCGGGACCGGAGCGCGACGCTCTAATCAGTGCCTTCAAGGCGCGCGAGCTCAAGTTTCTGGTCAACGTAGCGGTGCTCACCACCGGTTTTGATGCCCCCCACGTCGACCTCATCGTGATGCTGCGTCCCACCGAATCGGTGTCGCTCTATCAGCAGATTGTGGGACGGGGCCTGCGCCTCTCACCCGGCAAGAGCGATTGCCTGGTGCTCGACTACGCAGGCAACAACTTCAACCTGTTTGCCCCCGAAGTGGGGGAGCCCAGGCCCCACGCCGGCACCGAGCCGGTTCAGGTGCCCTGCCCCGCCTGCGGCTTTGCCAACACCTTCTGGGGCAAGACCGACGAGGAAGGCAAGGTGATCGAGCACTATGGCCGCCGCTGTCAGGGACTGTTTGAAGATGACGAGGGCAACCGCGAGGAGTGCGACTACCGCTTTCGCGCCAAGATCTGCCCCGGTTGCGGCGCTGAAAACGACATCGCCGCCCGTCGCTGCCAACGCTGTGACCAGCTGCTGGTGGACCCTGACGACAAGCTCAAGGAGGCTCTCAATCTCAAGGACTGCATGGTGATCCGCTGCGCCGGTTTGACCCTGAGCCCTGGGCGCGGCAAGCAGGGGGAGCGGCTGGAGGTGACCTACCACGACGAGAATGGCCTGACCCTGACGGAGTACTTCCCCTTTCACTCCCGGGGTGCACAGCGCTTGTTTCAACAACGCTTTGTGCGTCATCATTGGCCCGCCCCGGGCCTGGAGCCCGAATTCACGACCCTGGCGAGCGTGATGCTCGCGGCAGACCAGTTCCGTCACCCGGATTTCGTCATCGCCCGCAAGTCGGGACGCTTCTGGCAGGTGAAGGAAAAAATATTCGATTACGAGGGGCGTTACCGGACTGCCAACGCCCCGGCCTGACCCCATGGCAGGCGATACCCGGCAGTCACCCGGTTTGATTATCGGGGCGGTTTCTGATGCCGCCCTTTCGTTCAGTTAGAGGATCCTATGCAGCGGCTGTTGATTGGTTTTTGTGCTCTCTTTTCTCTGGCGGTCCACGCCGCCCCGCTGACCCCGCCCAAGGGGGGCCAGTACGCCGTCATCGTACAGGGCAACAACGGGGTGGAATTTGCCCGTCACGCCGATGACATGATAGCCCCCGCCTCCACCATGAAGGTGTTGACCGCGCTCGCCGCCCGCCTCGAACTCGGCGCCGACTTCCGCTTCGCCACCGACATCCAGGCCCAGCCCGGCGCCAAACAGGGCACCACCATCAACGGCGACATCTGGATCAACTTCGTGGGCGACCCGACCCTGTCGCGCATGGATCTGGTTGCCCTGTTCAAACAGTTGGGCGTCACCCGCATTCAGGGCAACGTCTATGTCAACACCGGTGCCTACAACGGTTATGAGCGTGGCAACGGCTGGTCCTGGGGGGATCAGACCCTCTGTTTCGCCGCTCCCGTCTCCTCGGTCATCATCGACAAGAACTGCGCCTACGGCACCATCACCGCCACCCAGATTGGCAAGCCTGCGGTGGGCAACGTGGCCACCGGCGTGCCCATCGGCATCGGCGCCGACAACGTGGAGGTGATGAGCTATGGCGACATGGCGCGTCAGTTCTGCGCCCTGGAAGTAGACATGGCCAAGGGCAACTTCTACGAGCTCAAGGGCTGCATCACCCCGAACAAGGAGCCACAAGGGCTGCGCTTTGCCATCCATGACGTGGAGGCCTGGGGCTGGGACAACATCCGCTGGGCCATGAACCGCGCCGGGATCAGCCACGACGGCCTGCTGCGGGTCACCCATCAGGCCCCAGTCGGTGCCCAGACCCTGGCGACCCACTACTCTGTCTCCCTGCCGGTGATGCTCGCCAAGATGTTGAAAAAGTCCGACAACCTCTACGCCGATACCTTCCTCAAAACCGTGGGGCGTCACTACTACAACAAGCCGGGCAGCTATCGCAGCGGCACCATGGCGGTGCGCGCCATCCTGACCAAGCACGGCATTGACCTTGGCAACGCCACCCTGGCCGACGGCTCCGGCCTCTCCGCCCACAATCTCATCAGCGCGCGCCAGATGTTGTCGGTGCTTAACTTCATCCAGAAGAACGATGCCGAGCTCGACTTCATCAAGCTGCTGCCAAGCTCCCAGGTGGACGGCACCCTGGCCTGGCGACGCAGCGTCACCGCTCCCATGATGAAGAACAAGGTGCACGCCAAGACCGGTACCATCACAGGTACGTCGAACCTCGCCGGTTTCATCGACACCGCCGGTGGCCAGCGCAAGGCCTTCGTGATGTTCCAGCGCGGTCTCTCCCAGGATCCGGCGACCCACGAGCGCTACCGCGCCAGCAAGGCGCCCTGGCCCTGGACCGTCTTCGAAAAAGGCGTGCTGGAGAGCATCTACCAGCAGCAACCCATCCAGATCGTCGAGCAGTGAGACAGACGGGCTGCCTTGCCGGCAAGGCGGCCCGATTCCCCGGCCTTGGGGCGAAACAGGGGCGCTGGCGCCGTCATCAGCAGCGGGCGCAATCGGAGATGGCGAACGTAAGCATCGCTATTTTCAGCTTTGACTGACAGGGCGCCACGGCTATGCTGTGCCCAGCCTCATCTCAATGGCCTTCTTCAACGGCTTGTTTAATGGAGAGAAAAGATGTTTGTAGAGATTTTTGGTCGTCCCGGTTGCCCCTATTGCGTGCGTGCCAAGCAGATTGCCGAGCAACTGACCGAGGAGCGCGATGACTTCGAGTTCCGCTACGTGGATATCAACGTGGCCGGGCTGACCAAGGACGATCTCGCCGCCAAGGCGGGCAAGCCGGTCACCACTGTGCCGCAGATCTTCCTGGATGAGCAGCACATCGGCGGCTGCACCGATTTTGAGGCCTATGCCAGAGCCAATCTGGGTCTGTAAGCCCCGACACCATGAAAAAAGGCGCCTCTGGCGCCTTTTTTCATGTCGCCAAGCCTGCCTCAGGCCACCGGCGTGAAGCGGCTCACCACCTGCCCCTGATGTTCAATCCACTCCATGAACATGGCGACGGGGCGGGCATAGACCTGACCATCCTGTTCGGATTGATAGATCACCAGCTGCTCCTGGGTTTCGGTGTGCAAAGCCAGGGCCAGAACCTGGTAATAGCCCCCCTTGAAATGGCGGTAGCGACCGGTGGCGGGTGCCTGCATGAGTGAACCTCGAGAGCGGGAAGATGAGCCCCCGTGCCTGCGTGCTCCCCTGGCAGACCGACGGGTCGGGGCCTTTTTTACCCCAGCCAATCGTGCCAGATGGGGGAGATATTTCAATACACTCATGTTGCTTTATGAATCTGCCCCTCATCTTTCACTAATCTACCAAAGAGAGGCAAACGATCATGCCGAATTTAACATTTCAACAACCCTATTTCAGGGGTAAATATCAGGGATTTATTCCATAAATTAGATTGTTCTAGCATTCAATTCTGTGAAGAATAGGGGCAGAGAAATTTGATACTAAAAACAGCTTTTCTGCCAACGCGCCCCACGGGGAAGGAATCACGCTCACCATGTTCACTATCGACAAGTCGCACAAGCTCGACGATGTCTGCTATGACATCCGCGGCCCGGTGCACAAAGAAGCTCGCCGTCTCGAAGACGAAGGTCACCGCATCATCAAGCTCAACATCGGCAATCCGGCCCCGTTTGGCTTCGAAGCACCGGAGGAGATCATCAAGGATGTGATCCTCAACATGCCCCAGAGCCAGGGCTACTGCGACTCCAAGGGGCTCTTCTCGGCCCGCAAGGCGGTGATGCAGTATTACCAGCAAAAAGGGATGCGCAAGGTCGACATCGACGACATCTACATCGGCAATGGCGCCAGCGAGCTCATCGTGATGGCGATGCAGGCGCTGCTCAACAACGGCGACGAGATGCTGGTGCCCTCCCCCGACTACCCGCTCTGGACCGCGGCCGTCACCCTCTCCGGCGGCCATGCGGTGCACTACCGCTGTGACGAAGGGGCTGACTGGTATCCGGATCTCGACGACATCCGCGCCCGCATCACCCCGCGTACCCGCGGCCTGGTGCTGATCAACCCCAACAACCCGACCGGTGCCGTCTACGGCAGCGAGTTTTTGCTTGAAGTGATCGAGATCGCCCGCCAGCACAACCTCATCATTTTCGCCGACGAAATTTACGACAAGATCCTCTACGACGACATCTCCCACACCAGCGTCTGCACCCTATGCGACGATGTGATGGTGGTGACCTTCAACGGCCTCTCCAAGGCCTACCGCGCCTGTGGCTTCCGCCAGGGCTGGATGGTCATCACCGGTCCCAAGGGGCGTGCCAAGGGTTATATCGAGGGGCTGGAGATGCTGGCCTCCATGCGGCTGTGTGCCAACGTGCCCATGCAGCACGCCATCCAGACCGCCCTTGGGGGCTACCAGAGCATCAACGAGCTGATCCTGCCGGGGGGCCGCCTGCGTCGCCAGCGGGACAAGGCCTGGGAGCTTTTGAACGAGATCCCCGGTGTCTCCTGCGTCAAGCCCAAGGGGGCGCTCTACATGTTCCCGCGCCTCGACCCCAAGGTGTATGACATTCGCGATGACCAGAAGATGGTGTTCGACCTGCTGCAGCAGGAGAAGCTCCTGCTGGTGCAAGGCACCGGCTTCAACTGGCCGGCACCGGATCACTTCCGCCTGGTGTTCCTGCCCCGGGAAGAGGAGCTGGAAGAGGCCATCGGTCGCCTCGCCCGCTTCCTCAAGGGCTACAAGCAGTAAGCAAGGCTCATGAAAAAGGCTCCCGCGGGAGCCTTTTTGTTGTCTGTCGTTTTCTATTCGCGCCATCAGCCGTGGAGCAAGGCCCCGGCCACCAGCACCGCCATGGTGATGAGGGCCACCCCGATGATGAAGGGCAGCACCCAGCGCACGAAGCGATCGTAGGGGATCCTGGCGAGCGCCAGCCCCGCCACCAGGTGAGCGGCGGTGGGGGCGAACAGGTTGATCCAGCCGGAGGCGGACTGATAGGCGGTGATCACCAGATCCCGCGAGATGCCGGAGAAGTCCGCCAGCGGCCCCATCAACGGCATGGAGACGGTCGCGAGCCCCGAGGTGGAGGGAATGAAGAAGCTCAGGATGATGTGCACCAGATAGGCCATCAGGATGAAGACCGACGACGACAGCCCGCTCACCAGTCCCTCGGCCCAGTGCAGTATGGTGTCGATGATGACGCCGTGCTCCATCACCACATAGATGCCGCGCGCCACCGCTACCACCAGGGCAACCCCGATGAGATCCCGCGCCCCGTTCAGGAAGGTCGCCACGTAGTTGGACTCCGGCATCCGGTTGATGAGGGCAATCAGGATGGAGGCGCTGAAGAAGAGGGTGGAGAGCTCGTCGAACCACCAGCCCAGGGTGGGCAGCAGATCGATGCCCAGATCGGACCAGGGCACCACCGCATAGATCATCAGCAGGAAGGTGCCGAAGAAGACCAGCATGGTGAGCTTCTGCTTGCCGCTGAAGGCGAGGTTGCCGCTCTTCATCTGGGAGAACTCGTCGTCATAAACGATGTCGGCCAGCACGGAGCGGGACTTGTCCTGCTGCACCTGCCTGGCGTAGCGCATCACGAACCAGGAGGCGAAGATCACCAGCAGCAGCCACTGGATGACCCGCAGGCCAATCCCCTCACCGATGGGAATGCCGGCAAAACCGGAGGCGATGCCGGTAGCAAACGGGTTGACGGTGGAGGCGAGCACCCCGACCCCGGAGCCAAGCAGGATAATCCCCGCCGCCACCATACGATCAAAGCCCGCCGCCATCATCACCGGCACGATGAGAGCCCAGAAGGCCACAGTCTCCTCCGCCATGCCGAAGGTGGAGCCACCAAGAGCAAACAGGGCAATCAGCACCGGGAGCTCGCGCCCGGCAAAGGTACGCACTATGGCCCCGACCCCGGCATCCAGCGCCCCGCTCTGCATGGTCACCGCCAGAAAGCCGCCGATGATGAGCACGAACAGTGCCACGTCCGCCGCCTTGTGAAAGCCCTGGATGGGCGCCTTGAGCACATCGAATACCCCCTGGGGTTGGGAGGGGAGCTCGGTGTAACTGCCGGGTACCGGCAGCAATCGCTCGTCACCGCTGTAGTCGGCCACGGCCGCCGCCGCAACCGGCTGCTGGGTCTTGGCCGTCACATAGTTGTATTTGCCCGCCGGCAGCACCCAGGTGAGGGCCGCCATCAGGGCGATGATGATGAAAAGCAGGGTATAAACCGTGGGGAGCTGGCGCTTCTTGGGCGCCTCATGGGTTGTGGTCATGACTTTCGTACCTCGGCGGTGCCGTCTGTGATCCGGACAGCGCAAGCCTAGCGGGTTTGTTCGGGGAAAAAGGTGATCGCGGATAATAAACCTGAGGCAACAGGTTGAGTCTGCTGCAAAAAAACAGGGCCCCGCAGGGCCCTGTCTGTGCTGACGACCGACTTACAGCTCGATCACGTCGAATTGCACGTCCGGATTCACGTCCGCATCGTAGTCCACCTCGTCCAGACCGAAACCGAACAGGCGCAGGAACTCCTGCTTGTAGCCGGTGTAGTCGGTCAGTTCACTGAGGTTCTCGGTGGTGATGGAGGGCCAGAGATCACGGCAGGTCTGCTGCACGTCTTCACGCAGTTCCCAGTCATCCATGCGGATGCGGGCCTGCTCGTCCAGCGCCATGTCGGCGCCGTACAGGCGGGTGCGCATCATGCGGTCCACCTGCTCCATGCAACCCTCGTGGATGCCCTTCTCCTTCATGATCTTGAAGGCCATGGAGATGTAGAGCGGCATCACGGGAATGGCAGAGGAGGCCTGGGTCACCACGGATTTGAGCACGGCCACGTGGGCGGTCCCCCCCTTGGCAGCCAGATCGCCACGGATGGCGGTGGCGGCGCGGTCCAGATCTTCCTTGGCGCGCCCCAGGGTACCATGCCAGTAGATGGGCCAGGTCAGGTCGGTACCGATGTAGGAGTAGGCCACGGACTTGGCGCCGTCAGCCAGCACACCCGCATCGCGCAGAGCCGCCATCCACAGTTCCCAGTCCTGGCCGCCCATGACGGTGATGGTGCTCTGGATCTCTTCCTCATTCGCCGGCTCGACGGTGGCGGTGATGATCTGATCCTTGTTGGTGTCGATGGCGGTGGAGGTGTAGACCTCGCCGATGGGTTTGAGGGCGGAGCGCACCACTTCGCCGGTGTCCGGCAGCTTGCGCACCGGAGAGGCCAGGGAGTAGACCACCAGATCGATTTGACCCAGATCCTGCTTGATGAGCTCGATCACCTTGGCACGGCACTCGTGGGAGAAGGCATCGCCATTGATGCTCTTGGCGTAGAGGCCGGCCTCTTTGGCGGCCTTGTCGAAGGCGGCGGAGTTGTACCAGCCGGCGGAGCCCGTCTTGGTCTCGGAGCTCGGCTTTTCGAAGAAGACACCGATGGTGGCAGCTCCGCTGCCGAAGGCTGCGGCAATGCGGGAAGCCAGACCATAGCCGGTGGAAGCGCCGATCACCAGCACCTTCTTGGGGCCATTCTCGATGGCGCCCTTGGCTTGGGTGTAAGCGATCTGGCGACGAACATTGGCTTCACAACCGACCGGGTGGGTGGTGGTGCAGATAAAGCCGCGAACCTTGGGTTTGATGATCATGTGTTGTCTCTTATCCGTTTGATGGATGAAATCGGGGCATAAGATACCTCATTGCGGCCCGTTATGGTGCTCTGATGTGTTGAACTGCGGGGAAACAGGCAGGGATCCGTCGCTTTGTGCCGCCATGGCACACCCATTGCGCAGGAGATCTCCCCGCCATGGACCAGAGAGAGGCAACGTGAGGACCGGAATGTCACACCCGGAACGAGGCCGTTGTCTGACCTTGCGCCATGTACTAGTGTGCAAGGAAGAGGATTCAAGGAGGAGTCTATGTCACGCATGCTGGTCATCTCTCTCGCCTGCCTGGGGCTTGCCACCGTCCCCGTTGTCCAGGCGGCTGTCTATCAATGCGCCCGCGATGGGCAGATCACCTTCAGCGACATCCCCTGCAGCAGCGACGCCAAACCCATGGCACTCAATGTCTATACCCCCTCCCCCGAGGCGGTGGAGCAGGCGGCCAACCAGACCCGGGAGATAGAGCAGAGCCTGGCGAACGGCCAGAAACAACGCCAGGCCGAGGCGCTGCGCACCGAGATCGAGGCCAAAAAGCAGAAGATGAACAACGAGATGACCCAGATCACGGAGAACAAGGCAAGATCCCGCAATGTCTCGGCAGAGATGCAGTCGGTCACTACCCGATATCAGAAAGAGATTGAGTCCCTGAACCAGAAACTCTCTACCTTGCAGGCAAAATAAACACTCCCTGTTTCGGGACAAAAAATATACCGAAGCGGCAATGTCGTCACGGGTTCACACATGCCGCATATCCAAAAGCTCACACCCTTGGCCGTTTATTTCTCACACCAGAGAGTCAGATAGCGGCTATTTCCAGATCCCCGCCTCCACCTATTTCACTGTGCCCATATAAGACTCATTGAATCCCCACATAGGCCACATGGCGCGCCACTGGGTTCATATGAAGGCGATATATAGAATAGTCAGTGCCAAAAGAGGCGCCTTCATGCCAATATTCCCTGGGGCCCAAAGCGGTCCACGAGATAAATAACCTTGGTACGAGACCCTACAATTAAGAAGCCATTTATCAACATTGAAAAATAAAAAGTTAATTTGAGTTCGATGACGACTCATCAGGACGCAATGCTATTGTTAATTTACTCAGATTTGGTCGTTATCTCATTCAAGGGTCTCATGGAGGAGCGCTGTCATGTTCTGGAATCAAAAAGCAAGCAAGGAAGCCAGTGAGCAAGCGGCAAGGGTGGTGGAGCTGGGGGCATTTGAACAGGCTATCCAGTTGCAGGTCCCCTTCGTCCAGTTCACCCCGGCGGGAGTGGTCACCTTCGCCAACGAACTGTTTCTCAAGATCGTGGGATTTGAGCGTGACGAGGTGATTGGCAAGCATCACAGCACCCTCTGCTTCCCCGACGACGTCAATACCCGGGATTACGAGACCTTGTGGCAGGATCTGCGCCACGGCGTCTCCCGCAGCGGCCGCTTCATTCGCCAGTCGAAATCCGGCAAGGCCGTGTGGCTGGAGGCGACCTATTTCCCCATCGTGATCGACGGCAAGGTGGTGCGGATCGCCAAGGTTGCCTCCGACGTGACCCAGCAGCAATCCACTCTGGAGCGCACCCAGGCCCTGCTGGCAGCCCTGGACAAGTCCCTGGCGGTCATTGATTTCCAACCCGATGGCACCGTCATCACCGCCAACCAGAATTTCCTCAACTGCTTTGGCTATCGGCTGGAAGAGGTGGTCGGCAAGCATCATCACCTCTTCTGTGACAGCGAGTTCTACCAGAACAACCCCAATTTCTGGCAGGATCTCGGCTCGGGTGACATCAAATCAGGGCTTTTCATGCGCCTGGGTCACCGGGGGGAGAAGATCTGGCTGGAGGCCACCTACAACCCCATCTTCAACCACGAGGGCAAGGTGGTCAAAATCATCAAGCTGGCGAGCGACATCACCGAGCGGGTTGAGAAATCCATCTCCACCCGGGAAGCGGCCCAGAAGGCGTGTGCCATCGCCAGCGAAACCGTCGCGAGCGCCGCCAGGGGACGGGAGGTCATCGACAGGGTGCTCGACACCTCCTCTCACATCAACACCTCGGTCAATGCGGTCAGCAAGCAGATAGAGCAGCTCAACCAGCAATCCAGGAGCATCGAATCCATCATCTCCACCATCAGCGGCATCGCGGATCAGACCAACCTGCTGGCCCTCAACGCCGCCATCGAGGCGGCCCGCGCCGGGGAACAGGGACGGGGATTCGCGGTCGTGGCCGACGAGGTGAGGCAACTGGCGGCGCGCACTTCCAGCTCCACCAGCGAGATCGTCACCGTCATCAAGCACAACTCGGAGATCACCTCCCAGATCACCCAGACCGTCTCCGTCGTCTCCGACAAGGCGGTGGCAGGTCAGGAGCAGGCCACCATCATCGCCGATGTCATCAAGGAGATCATCGAGGACGCCAACTCGGTGTCGGACACCGTCAAGAGCCTCTCCATCTGAGCAACAGCTGCCAATGACAACGGGGGGTCCAGGCCCCCCGTTGTCATTGCTGTCCGCCCACCCGAAACCCGCTCAGCCATCCCCCAGGAGATAGTGTCTGGCTTCCTCGTCCGCCAGCGCGAGGGCGATGTCCCATAGCGCGGCGATGCAGAGCCCCTCCTCCCCCACAGCCTCCTCTTCCAGCGCCTCCAGGGCTCTGGCATCGGCCAGGGTAAAGGGGGGATGGCTCAACAGGCTTTTGGCAGCGGCCAGCAAGTGCATGTCGCTCATCGGTCGGCTCCTTCTTCGACAGCGTGTTTCCCTGCCCAGACTGTAGCCCAATGGCGGCGACTCATCCCCCGGTGGCGACTGCCTGCGCACGCTTCCTGCCGGACGGCAGCTGGCCCACCCCGATGCCGACCAGCACGGCGGCGCAGGCCACCCATTGCAGGGCCGTGAGCGTCTCTCCCAGCAGCAGATAGGCGAGCAGCAGGGTAAAGACCGGTATGAGGTTCACATAGGCCGCCGCCAGGGTCACCTTCACCTGGGTCACCGACCAGTTGTAGAGCAGGTAGGCACCCAGGGTCACGAAGGCGCCGAGGAAAAGGATGACCCCCATGTCCTGCCAGGCCCAGCTCGCGGGCCAGGGCGCACTGAAGGCAAAGGGCGCGAAGAAGAGCATGCCGACGAAGGCCTGCAACGCCGTCAGTGTCATCACGCCGTAGCGGCTGGAGAGCTTCTTGAATACCACAGAATAGGTGGCGGCGCAGAGCATGGCGCCCATCTCCAGGCTGTTGCCGAGCAGGGCGTTGGGAGCGAACTCGTCGGCGCCCTCCCCCAACCCCAGCAGGGCGATGCCAACGATGGCGATGGCAAAGCCCAGCAGTTGGCGGCGACTCACCCGCTCTCCAAGCAGGACGAAGGCCACCAGGGCCACCATCAGGGGAAGCAGGGCACAGACCATGCCAGCCTGGCCAGCACTGGTGTAACGCAGGGCGTTGACTTCCAGAAGGAAGTAGAGGCAGGGCTCAAGCGCCCCCATCAGGGCCAACCAGCGCCAATCCCCCTTCTGGTAAGTGACGCGACCAAGCTGGCGGTAGCAGAGCAGCCAGCAACAGGACGCCACCCCCATCCGCATGAAGAGCACCTGACCGAAGGACCAGATTTCCAGCACATGTTTGAGGGCGATGAAGGAGCTGGACCAGAGCAGCATGGCCAGAGTCAGCGTCAGGACGGGTAAAAGGCGCACAATGCCTCCATGAATTGGGCATCCGAATAATAACCATACGGCCTTGCGGTTGTCTAAAGGCACCTAACATCAGATAATACGGCCGCCTTCATACCGGATAACCCATCGTCAATGACTGAGTACCTGCTTTTACTGGTCGGCACCGTGCTGATCAACAACTTCGTGCTGGTGAAGTTCCTCGGCCTTTGCCCCTTCATGGGTGTCTCCGGCAAGCTGGAAACCGCCATCGGCATGGGTCTGGCCACCACCTTCGTCATGACGCTGGCCAGCGCCTGCTCCTATCTGATGGAGCACTACATCCTGATCCCGCTGGAGATCGCCTACCTGCGCACCCTGGGCTTCATTCTGGTGATCGCCGTGGTGGTCCAGTTCACCGAGATGGTGATCCGCAAGAGCAGCCCGACCCTCTATCGCCTGCTCGGCATCTTCCTGCCGCTCATCACCACCAACTGTGCCGTGCTCGGCGTGGCGCTGCTCAGCATCAACGAGCGCCACAACTTCATCCAGAGCATCATCTACGGCTTCGGGGCCGCCGTCGGCTTCTCCCTGGTGCTGATCCTTTTTGCCGCCATGCGTGAGCGGCTGGTGGCCGCCGACGTGCCGGCACCGTTTCGTGGCGTCTCCATCGCCATGGTCACCGCTGGCCTGATGTCGCTGGCCTTCATGGGCTTTACCGGCCTCATCAAGATATAACGCTATGATTCACATACTCTTTGCCATTCTGGTGCTGGCCCTGCTTGCCCTGGCCTTCGGCATCATTCTCGGCTTTGCCGCCGTCAAGTTTCATGTGCAGGCCGATCCCATCGTCGATCAGCTCGATGCCCTGTTGCCCCAGACCCAGTGCGGCCAGTGCGGTTACCCGGGCTGCAAACCCTACGCCGAAGCCCTGGCCAATGGCGACAAGATCAACAAGTGCGTGCCCGGTGGCGACGCCACCATGCGCAAGATTGCCGACCTGATGGGGGTCGAGCCCCAGTCTCTGGACGGCGGTGAAGACGCGGCAATCCCCGTCAAGAAGGTGGCCTTCATTCACGAAGACATGTGTATCGGTTGCACCAAGTGCATCCAGGCCTGTCCGGTCGACGCCATCCTGGGTGCCACCAAGGCGATGCACACCGTCATCGCGGCCGAGTGCACCGGGTGCGATCTCTGCGTCGACCCCTGCCCGACCGACTGTATCGAAATGATCCCGGTGCCGACCACGGTCGACAACTGGAAATGGGATCTGGCCAAGGTCGCCATTCCGGTCAAGATAGTGGAATAAACAGCGGAGTAACCATGCAGCATCTGCTCGAACGCATCAAAGCCGGCACTCTGTGGGATTTTCACGGCGGCATCCATCCTCCCGAGAACAAGCACCAGTCCAGCCTGACCCCCGTCGTTGACGCGGGCCTTCCCCCCCAGCTCATCATTCCGGTGCGCCAGCACGCGGGTCCGGCCGGCGAACTGCTGGTGCGGGTGGGGGACAAGGTCAAGAAGGGGCAACCCCTCACCCGTTTTGACAAGGGGCGCATCGTGCCGGTGCACGCTTCCACCTCGGGCACCATCACCGCCATCGAGCAGCACACGGTGGCGCACCCCTCCGGTCTTGACGATCTCTGCATCCTCCTCACCCCGGACGGAGACGATGCCTGGGGCGAGCGCACACCCCAGCCTGACTACTGGAACCTGGAGCGGGGGGCGTTGCTCGAGCGCATCCAGCAGGCCGGTATCGCCGGGCTCGGCGGCGCCGTCTTCCCGACCCACAGCAAGCTCGACGGCCGTGGCCAGCTCACCGAGATCCTCATCGTCAACGGGCTGGAGTGCGAACCCTACATCACCACGGATGACAGGTTGATGCAGGAGTACGCCGACGAGATCATGGACGGCATCCGGGTACTCAAGCACCTGCTCAAGCCCAAGCTCACCCTGATCGGGGTGGAAGACAACAAACCGGCGGCCATCGAGGCCCTGACCCGCCATGCCAGCGACGCCGACGTGCTGGTCAAGTCGGTACCGACCAAGTACCCCTCCGGCGGCGCCAAACAGACCATCGAGCTGCTCACCGGACGCCAGGTGCCCAAGGGAGGCCGGGCGGTGGACATGGGCATCATGGTGCTCAACGTCGCCACCGTCTTTGCCATCAAGCGCGCCATCATCGATGGGGAGCCGCTCATCGAGCGCATCGTCACCCTCACCGGCGACGCCTTCAAGAAACCCGGCAATGCCTGGGTGCGTCTGGGCACGCCGGTACGCTGGCTGCTCCAGCGTTTCGAGCTGCAACCGGAGGCGGATCAGCGGGTCATCATGGGGGGCCCCATGATGGGCTTCACCCTGCCCCACGCCATGGTCCCCGTGGTCAAGGCCACCAACTGCCTGCTCTCCCCCACCCGCGCCGAGCTGCCGCCCCCCGGCCCGGAACAGGCCTGCATCCGTTGCAGTGCCTGCGCCGATGCCTGCCCCGCCACCCTGCTGCCCCAGGAGCTTTACTGGTACAGCCGGGTCAAGGAGTACGACAAGGCCGAGAAGCTCAACCTCTTTGACTGTATCGAGTGCGGCGCCTGTGCCTGGGTCTGCCCGAGCGAAATCCCCCTGGTGCAGTACTACAAGATCGCCAAGGATGACATCCGCGAGGCCCGTGCCGAGGCCGAGAAGGCCGAACGTGCCAAGCAGCGCTTCGAGGCCAAGCAGGCTCGCTTCGAGCGTGAGAAGGCGGCCCGCGAAGCCCGCCACGCCGAGGCCGCAGCCCAGCGTCGCCAGGCCATGACGACGGCCGGGGGCGAAGATCCGGTCGCCGCCGCCCTGGCCCGTATCAAGGCCAAACAGGAGACGGCCCAGGTGGCCGTGAGTGAACCCGCACCGGACAACGAGGCCATGATTGCCGCCCGTGAGGCGCGCAAGCAGGAGGCCATCGCCCGTCGTGCCGCCAAGGCCGCCAATGGCGAGGGCAATGAACTGACTGACACCCCGGCACCTGGGGAGCAACCTCCCAAGGCAGAGCTGGATCCCAAGAAGGCCGCCATCGCCGCTGCCCTGGCACGGGCCAAGGCCAAGAAGGCTGCCCAGGCGCAAGGTGATGGGCCGGTGGTCGCGGATAAAACATCCGTGAACACAAGCGATAACGCCGTTGAGGCCCCGGCCGCCGCATCCGAGCCCGCCGCCGAGGTGGACCCCAAGAAGGCGGCCATTGCCGCCGCCATCGCCCGGGCCAAGGCCAAGAAGGCTGCTCAGGCGCAAGGTGACGGGCCTGTGGTCGCGGGTGAGACATCTGTGAACACAACCGATAACGCCGTTGAGGCCCCGGCCGCCGCATCCGAGCCCGCCGCAGAGGTGGACCCCAAGAAGGCGGCCATTGCTGCCGCCATCGCCCGAGCCAAGGCCAAGAAAGCCGCCCAGGCCCAAGGTGACGCACCGCTGGACGCAGGTGGCATCTCCGCAAACACAAGCGATACCGCCACCGCCGAGGCCCCTGCCGCCGCATCCGAGCCCGCCGCCGAGGTGGATCCCAAGAAGGCGGCCATTGCCGCCGCCATCGCCCGGGCCAAGGCCAAGAAAGCCGCCCAGGCCCAAGGTGACGCACCGCTGGACGCGGATAAGACATCCGTGAACACAACCGATAACGCCATTGAGACCCCGGCTGCCGCATCCGAGCCCGCCGCCGAGGTGGACCCCAAGAAGGCGGCCATCGCCGCCGCCATCGCCCGGGCCAAGGCCAAGAAGGCTGCTCAGGCGCAAGGTGATGGGCCGGTGGTCGCGGGTGAGACATCCGTGAACACAACCGATAACGCCGTTGAGGCCCCTGCCGCCGCATCCGGGCCCGCCGCCGAGGTGGACCCCAAGAAAGCGGCCATTGCCGCCGCCATCGCCCGGGCCAAAGCCAAGAAGCTGGCGGCCGAGGCTGCCTCCTCCCCTTCGACCGACAAGAGCCACTGATCCATGTTCAATATCGCGAGTGCGCCCTTTGCCCACAACCGCAAACAGACCCAGACCCTGATGGTGCTGGTGATCCTGGCCTGCCTGCCCGGCTTCCTGGCACAGACCTGGTTCTTCGGCTGGGGGACCCTGATCCAGATCCTGCTGGCGCTGGTCACGGCCCTGGGTTCGGAGGCCCTGGTCCTTCGCCTGCGCGGCCGCCCCGTCAAACCGGCCCTGCTGGATGGCAGCGCGGCGCTCACCGCCGTGCTCATCGGTCTCTCCCTGCCCCCCCTGCTGCCCTGGTGGATGCTGGTGCTGGGCACGGCGTTCGCCATCATCATCGCCAAGCATCTCTATGGCGGGCTCGGTCAGAACCTGTTCAATCCTGCCATGGTGGCCTATGTGCTGCTGCTGGTCTCCTTCCCGGTCCAGATGACCAGCTGGCTGCCCCCCTCCAGCATCGCCGCCTACGACATCGGCTTCGCCGATGCGGCCTCGGTGATCTTCACCGGCTTCAGCCTCGACGGCTACAGCATGCTGCAGCTCAAGCAGGGGGTGGATGGCCTGACCATGGCCACGCCGCTGGATACCTTAAAGACCGGGCTGACCCAGGGGCTGACCGCCACCGAAGTGATGACCCACAAGGTCTTCGAGGGCTGGGGTGGCATCGGCTGGAGCTGGGTCAACCTCGGCTACCTGCTGGGAGGCCTCTTCCTGCTCCAGCAGAAAGTGATCAACTGGCGCATTCCGACTGCCGTGCTGGGCGCATTGCTGCTCGCTGCCACCCTGGGCTATCTGGCCACCCCGGATGCCACCGCCACCCCCATGCTGCACCTGTTCAGCGGTGCCACCATGCTCGGGGCCTTCTTCATCGCCACCGATCCGGTGAGTGCCAGCACCACCGCAAAGGGGCGCCTCGTCTACGGTGTGCTCATCGGCGTGCTGGTCTATGTCATCCGCCGTTTTGGCGGCTATCCGGATGCCTTCGCCTTCGCCGTGTTGCTGGCCAACCTGTGCGTTCCCCTGATTGACAGTCTGACCCGCCCCAAGGTCTATGGAGCCCGTCGCAAATGAACCCACATCTGAATTGCCGCAGACGCGAGACAGGGAGCCTCCCATGTTGAAAAGCATGCGCAAGAATGGCCTGACCCTGGCCCTCTTTGCCCTCGGCTGCACCGCCATGGTGGTGCTGACCAACGAACTGACCCGGGATCGCATCGCCCACCAGCAAGAGCTGGAGAAGCTGCGCACCCTGCAGGCCCTGCTGCCCGAGGGGAGTTATGACAATGATCTGGTGGCCAGTTGCAAGCTGGTCAGCAGCCGGGAATACCTGGGCAGCAATGAGCCCATGCCCCTCTATACCGCCACCCTCAAGGGGGTGCATACCGGCTACGCGCTGGAAACCGTGGCCCCCGATGGTTACAGTGGAGCCATTCGCATGGTGGTCGGCACCGATGCAAAGGGGGCCGTCAGCGCGGTCAGGGTGCTGGCCCACAAGGAAACCCCGGGGCTTGGTGACAAGATAGAGCTGAAGAAATCCAGCTGGATCGACAGCTTCACCGGCAAGTCCCTCACGGCCGACAACGACGCCACCTGGGCGGTGAAGAAGGATGGCGGCGAATTCGACGCCTTCACCGGAGCCACCATCACCCCGCGGGCCGTGGTCAAGGCGGTGAAAAATTTGCTGAGGCTGCAACAGGAGCACCCCGAACTGCTGCACGATGCCCCCTCCTGCCATACCAACCCCTAACGCCGGAGCACACGCAATGGAACAAGTCGACGTGATTGACACGGCCAGCCAACCCGCCGGGGAAAGTGGCCGCCGCGAAGAGCTCAAGGAGCTGATGCTGCAGGGACTGTGGAAGAACAACCCCTCCCTGGTGCAGGTGCTGGGGCTCTGCCCCACCCTGGCGGTCTCCTCCACCTTCACCAACGCGCTGGGGCTCGGCCTTGCCACCATGGCGGTGCTGGTCAGCTCCAACCTCGCCATCTCGCTGGTGCGCAACTGGGTGCCCAAGGATATTCGCATCCCGGTCTACGTGATGATCATCGCGGCGCTGGTGACCAGCGTGCAGTTGCTGATGAACGCCTACACCTACGGCCTCTATCAGGCGCTCGGCATCTTCATCGCCCTCATCGTCACCAACTGCGTCATCATCGGCCGGGCCGAGGCGTATGCCTCCAAGAACCCGCCGCTGCTGGCGGCCCTCGACGGCTTCATGATGGGGCTGGGCTTTACTCTGGTGCTGCTGGTGCTGGGTGGGCTGCGCGAGATCATCGGCATGGGCACCCTGTTTGACGGTGCCGAGCTGCTGCTAGGTGACTGGGCCAAGTCATTGCGCGTCGAGCTGTTCCACGCCGACGCCAGCCTGCTGCTGGCGATCCTGCCCCCCGGCGGCTTCATCGGCCTCGGTTTGATGATCGCCGGCAAAAACGCCATCAACGACTGGATGGGCCGCAAGCAGAGTGCCGAGAAGGCCCACTGCACCGTGCCGGCGGCGGGCGCCCGCACTACCCAGCTCTGAGACAAGAGAGAGCCATGAACAACCAGAAACGCAGGCTGATCCTGGAGCGGTTGCGCGATGACAACCCCCATCCCACCACAGAGCTCAACTTCACCACGCCCTTCGAGCTGCTCATCGCCGTGCTGCTTTCGGCCCAGGCCACCGATGTCAGCGTCAACAAGGCCACCGACAAGCTCTATCCGGTGGCCAACACCCCCCAGGCCATGCTGGATCTGGGGGTGGACGGGGTCAAGGAGTACATCAAGACCATTGGCCTCTTCAACACCAAGGCCGAGAACGTCATCAAGACCTGCGCCATTTTGCTGGAGCGCCACGGCGGCGAGGTGCCGGAGAATCGCGAGGCCCTCGAGGCCCTGCCCGGCGTCGGCCGCAAGACGGCCAACGTGGTGCTCAACACCGCCTTCGGCTGGCCCACCATCGCCGTCGACACCCATATCTTCCGGGTCTCCAACCGCACCGGCTTTGCCGTGGGCAAGAACGTCGATCAGGTGGAGGAGAAGCTGCTCAAGGTGGTCCCCGCCGAGTTCAAGCTGGACGTGCATCACTGGCTCATCCTGCACGGACGTTACACCTGTCTCGCCCGCAAGCCCCGCTGCGGCTCCTGCATCATCGAAGATTTATGCGAATACAAAGAGAAGGTCTATCCCGAGAGTTGATCTGCAGGCCTCTGCGGATCCGGTCTCGGGCCATGGATTCAAGGCAGTACCAATCCACCAACCCGGAGAATTGAGCAATGAGAATTCTGCATACCATGTTGCGCGTCGGCGATCTGCAACGTTCCATCGACTTCTACACCCGAGTGCTGGGCATGACACTGCTGCGCAAGAGCGAGAACAGCGAATACAAGTACACCCTGGCCTTCGTCGGCTACGGCGACGAGAAGGATGAAGCCGTCATCGAGCTCACCTACAACTGGGGGGTGAGCGAGTACGAGCTCGGTTCCGCCTATGGTCACATCGCCCTGGAAGCGGACGACATCTATGCCACCTGCGAGGCGCTGCGCGCCGCCGGCGCCAAGCTCACCCGCGAACCGGGCCCGGTGAAGGGCGGCACCACCGTCATCGCCTTCGTGGAAGACCCGGACGGTTACAAGATTGAGCTGATTGCCAAGAAAGACGCCGGTACCGGCCTGGGCGCCTGAGCCCACGCCGCCTGGCGGTGAGAAAAACAACGGGGCCCAGGGCCCCGTTTTCATTGCCTGCAGCCACCGTCAGGCCAGGCGGAAGCGCCCCATGCTCTGGCGCAGACCCGCCGCCAGCTGGCTCAGCTCCAGACAGGCTTTGGCGGTGTGATCCGCGCAGGTCGCGACCTCGTTGGAGGAGTCGTTGATGCGCGCCACGTTGCGGCCCAGCTCATTGGAGACCGCATCCTGCTCGCCACAGGCACTGGCAATCTGGATCGCCATGTCGGCTATCTGGGCCACCGCCTCTTCAATCTGACGAATGCCCGCACTGGTGCGCTCACTCTGGCTCACGCACTGGCGGATCATCTCGCAACTCTGGCCGGTCACCGACTTCGCCCGGTTGGCACGAGCCTGCAGGGTCTCGATGATGGCGACGATTTCGCCGGTGGAGGCCTGGGTACGCCCCGCCAGGGTGCGCACCTCGTCGGCCACCACCGCAAAGCCGCGCCCCTGCTCACCGGCACGGGCCGCCTCGATGGCGGCATTGAGTGCCAGCAGGTTGGTCTGGTCGGCAATGCCGCGAATGACATCCACCACCAGGTTGATCTGGGCGGACTCTTTCTCCAGTTCACTCACCAGGTTGCCCGCCTGCTCCATCTCACCGGCCACCCGGGTGATGGCATCCAGGGCCCCCTGCACATCCTGACTGCCGCGACGAGCCAGGGCATTGGCGGAGCTTGCCGACTCCGAGGCCACCTCGGTGTTGCCCGCCACATCCGCTACCGTCGCCTTCATCTGGGCCATGGCGGTGGCGACCTGGGCTATCTCCTGCTGCTGGCTCTGGATCCCCTGGGATGATTGCTCGGAGACCGCGCTCACCTCCTCGATGGCGGCTCCCAGCTGGGTCACGGCGGCGGCCACCTCCTCGATGAGCCCACGCAGGTTGTCCTGCATCTTGAGGGAGGCGCTGGCCAGCATCCCCAGTTCGTCCTGCCCGATGTGCTGGCGATCCAGCCGATGGGTCAGATCCCCCAGGGCGATGGCATTGGCCTGGGCCACCACGGCTTGCAGGGGCAGGCAGATCTGGCGGGTGAGGAACCAGGTCATGACCCCCATGAAGATCAGCAGGGTCGCGATGCTCACCACGGCAAAGGTCATCACCATGGTGACGCTGCCAAGCAGGCTGCCACGGTTCTCTTCCACAAAGCCAAGATTCACCTTCACCAGGGCACGCACCGCCAGCTCCAGCTCGGTGTAGAGCCCATTCGAGCGAAACAGCGCCTCCCTGGCCTCATCCCTGCTGCCCTGGAACAACAGGGCATCCACCTGGTTGACGGCCCCCAGATATTGCAGCCACTGCTGCTTGACGCGGTTGAAGGCCTGGCGTTCATGCTCGGCCCCCACGGTCGCCTCGTAGGCATCCATGACCTGCTGCACCTTGCCCAGGCTCTCCTGGATGCGGGCGCGGCGAACCTGCCTGTCGACGGCATCTTCCACCATTAGCAGGGCAAACTGGGCACGGCGCACATAGGAGACGTCGTAGAGCAGGTTGTCCACCGAGAGCACGCTTGGCAGGGTGGAGTCGGTGAAGTTCAATACCCGATCCCGAATGTCCCGCAGTTCGGTGGCGAGAAACAGGCCGAAGACGACGTTGATGACGGCAATGACCGCAAAGACGGCGGCAATCTTCTTGCCGATGGAGAGATGCTTGTAAGACATGTTGGCTGGTGATCCTCGACTGCAGATGTGCAGTGACACAATGATCACATCCGTGTAAGCGGTGACCCGAGACTCCTGACGGGAAATGACGATGGGAGCGAAGAGAGGGGATCCCTTGCTTCCCGCTCGCCCCACGCCGGGCCTTGTGCCCGCCACGAGGCTGCCAGCACAGTAGCGACCAGCTCGACGCAAAACTTGAGCCGATTGCCACAATCGGTCCGCCGTCATGGACAAAGCAGGGGCCAGGTTATGTAATGGCCGCTCGTCTCTCCCCATTCCTGTCTTCAGAGGCCCCATGGACAACGTATCGACCCTCTCCCCTTCCTGGTCTGTCCAACTGCGCGAGCAGATAGCGGATCGCCCCCTCATCGCCCTGGGGCTGCTGCTCGCCCTGGTCGCCGTGCTGCTGCTCCTGGTGCAGAGTCTCGTCATGCTGGCCGCAGGAGAGATCACGCCCGGGGTACGCTATGGCCTCATCGGCGGCGCTGCGGGTTT
The DNA here is from genome assembly GCF_014168615.1 of Aeromonas sp. WP2-W18-CRE-05. Lineage (NCBI taxonomy): Bacteria > Pseudomonadati > Pseudomonadota > Gammaproteobacteria > Aeromonadales > Aeromonadaceae > Aeromonas > Aeromonas sp. WP2-W18-CRE-05. The sequence goes on from NZ_AP021917.1 coordinate 3,232,754, forward strand.
TGCCGCCACGGCGCTGGGCGCCCTGCCTGCCCTGTTCCTGCGCGCCGTTCCCCAACGGGTGGAAGATGCCATGCTGGGGTTCGCCGCCGGCATGATGCTGGCGGCGAGCGCCTTCTCCCTACTGCTGCCGGGGCTCGAGGCCGCCGAGGGGATCACGGATGACGGCTTCCTCGCCGCCGCCGTGGTGGTGGCCGGCATGACCCTCGGGGTGCTGCTGATGCTGGGACTGGATCAATTCACCCCTCACGAACACGACAAGACCGGCCCCTGTGGTCCCGGCCATGAGAGCTGCTCACGGGTCTGGCTGTTCGTCTTCGCCATCGCCCTGCACAACCTGCCCGAAGGCATGGCCATCGGGGTCAGCTTCTCCCAGGGGGACATGACGGTGGGACTGCCCCTCACGACCGCCATTGCCCTGCAGGACATTCCCGAAGGGCTGGCGGTGGCGCTGGCCATGTGCGCAGCCGGTTTTCGCCCGCCGGTGGCCGTGCTGGTCGCCATCGGCAGCGGCCTGCTGGAACCGCTCGGCGCCCTGCTCGGGGTCGGACTCGCCAGCGGCATGGCCATCGCCTACCCCATCGGCCTCGGGCTCGCGGCCGGTGCCATGCTGTTTGTTGTCTCCCACGAGGTGATCCCGGAAACCCATCGCAACGGCCACCAGACCCACGCCACCCTGGGCCTGATGGCAGGCTTCGCCCTGATGATGACCCTCGACACCGCACTCGGCTGATCACCCCCCTCAAGCCCCGTGCGCCCGGTGACGACAGCGCGAACCCCTTGAAATAAGAGGGGGAAATCGCCTAATGTTGAGCACCCGGCGCCCTTTGACTGGTTGATGTACGGCGCCTGAATCCCATCGGAAGCCTGCCCGGATGACCCCCAGGATAATCCTGCTGCTGTGTCTGCTTGTCCTCACCGCCAGGACCATTGGCGCCACCGAGGTCTTTCATACGGCCGCGCAGCAGGCGTCGTCCCCCAAGTACGTGACGCTCCCCGACGGGCATGTCGGCGGGATCTGCGTCGATCTCTTCCGGCTCATGGAAGCGAGGGAGCCTGCCCTTCGCATTGAGGGAGATCAGCGCTTCCTGCCGCTGCGACGGCTGGAAAAGAAGGTGCAGCACGGCCAGCTGGACTTCATCTGCGGCGTGGGAGAGAGCCCGGCCAGGCGGGATCACTTTATCGTCCTGACCCCCGCCATCTTCACGGTGCGCTACCACCTGGCGGTGCGCCATGACGATCCCGTCGAGATACGCAGCTGGCAGGATGTCAGGGCCCTCGGCCAGGGGGGCATCATCCTCATCAACCATGGCAGCGGTGCTATCGCCCGGCTCCAGGACATCGGCGGCCTCATCATCGACAGCGGCGGGATCAGCAACCAGGCCAACTACGAGAAGTTGTTGATGAAGCGCGGCCGTTTCGTCTACTACCGCTCCCCGGGGTTTGAGTCCGACTTGCGCGAACAGGGGCTGGCCGACAAGATCCGCATCCTCCCCACCGTGATGGAAGAGACTCCCTTCTACATCCTGTTCCATCGCCACAGTGCCCCAGAGCGCCTGACCCTGTTCGCCAACACCCTGCAACGGCTCGCAGACAGTGGTGAACTGGCCGCCCTGGCCAGACGCTACCCCTGACCCCCCATCCGCGCCATCGCAATGCTCGGCGCCACCGCCAAGTTTTGCTATCATCCACGCCAACTTTTTCGGCCCAGCGGCCATCGAGACGAGGTAGATGATGAAAGTAGGTATTATCGGCGCCATGGAGCAGGAAGTGGCCCTGCTGCGCAGCCAGCTGAGCGAGCCCACCACCCTGCAACTGGGCGGCTGCGAGTTCTATCAGGGCAAGCTGGCCGGTAAAGAGGTGATCCTGACCCGCTCCGGCATCGGCAAGGTCGCCGCCAGCGTCGCCACCAGCCTGCTGCTGGAGAAGTTTGCTCCCGATTGCGTCATCAACACCGGTTCCGCCGGCGGCTTCGCCCAGGATCTGCACATCGGTGACGTGGTCATCGCGAGCGAGATGCGCTTCCACGACGTGGACGTGACCGCCTTCGGTTACGAGATGGGCCAGATGGCCCAGCAGCCCGCCGCCTTCCCCTGCGACGAAAAACTCATCGCCCTGGCACAGACCTGCATTGCCGAGCAAGGCAAGCACCAGACCAAGGTCGGGCTCATCTGCACCGGCGATCAGTTCATGTGCAAGCCGGACGCCATCGCGAAAGCCCGTGCCGACTTCCCGCAGATGCTGGCGGTGGAGATGGAAGGTGCCGCCATCGGCCAGGTGTGCCACATGTTCAAGGTGCCCTATCTGGTGGTACGGGCCATGTCGGACATCGCCGGCAAGGAGCAGGTGGAATCCTTCGATGCCTTCATCGAGGTGGCGGGCCAACACTCCGCCGAAGTGATCATCGCGCTGCTCGGCAAGCTGTGATCGACGCCCCCTCCTGGGATGCTCTGATGACCGCCCTCGCCTCCACGACGGCGGCCATCATGGTGGGGGCCGCCCTGCTGGAGGCCCTGCTGCCCTGGCCCGTACGCTTTAGACCCGGCGCAGCCGTGCCTCTGCTCACCCGCCTCGGCCAGAAGGTCTATCGCCCCGACGGCACACCGCGCCAGCAGAGCCAGGCCGGGCTCCTTGCCCTGCTGGTGGTCTGGGTGCCCTGCGCTGCCGGTCTCTGGGCGGTGCGCAATCTCTCCCTGTCCGAGCCCCTGTTCGACCTCCTGTTCCTGCTGCTGATGCTCGAATCCCGCCCCTTGCGGGAACTCGCCCAGGGGAGCCGCGCCCTGGCGACCCAGGAGACGCTGGTCGTGGCGAGGCTGCAGGTCGCCCCCTGGCTCAAGCGGGAGACCGGCAAGCTCTCGGTGATGGGGTTGAACAAGGCGGTGAGCGAGACCTGCGTGCTGCGCCTCGTCGGTCAGTGGGCCGCCCCCCTGCTGGGTTTTGCTCTGGCCGGGGTACAGGGTGCCCTGCTGGTGCGGCTCGCCCAGTTGACCCATCTGGCGTGGAACCCCAAGCAGAACGCGTTCGTCCACTTCGGCCGCCCGGCTGCGGCGCTCTATCAGGGTTTCTGCGCCCCCGCCATCCTGTTGCTGGCGCTCCCCCTGTGCCTGACCCAGATGCGCGGGCTGGGCAACAGAGTGCGGCCTGCGCTGCATTGGCCCCATCCCGCCATGGGGGTCCTGCTCGCGCTGCTGGCCCGGGCGACGGGCAGCCGACTCGGCGGCCCCCGCTACTATCAGGGCCAGCTGGTGCGCTTTCCGGTATTTGATGAAGGGAGCGAACCCGATGCCAACCTGCCCCTGCGCCTGCTGCAGCGTCTGCAACTGACCGGCTGGGGCTGGCTCGGGCTCTCGCTGCTCCTGACATGGATGGCGCTCAATCATGGCTGATCGCGTTTCCCTTCGTGCCCTGGGCCTGTTTGTCTGCCTGCTGGGCACCTCACTGTGCGCCATGGCCACCCCGCCGCTGCGCATCGTGAGCCTCACTCCCCATCTGACGGAACTGCTGTTCGATATCGGCGCCGGGGATCGCGTGGTCGCCACCGACGATGCCTCCGATTACCCCGCCGACGTGGCCAACCTCCCCAGGGTGGCCAACTATCGCAGCATCAACCTCGAGGCGCTGCTGGCCCAGAAGCCGGATCTGGTAGTGGCCTGGCGCTCCGCCCAGGCCCGCATGCTGGGCCCGGTCGAGCGCCTCGGCATTCCCGTCTTCTACTCGGAGCCCACCGACTTTGCCTCCCTGGCTACCGAGATGCGCAGCCTGGGGCACCTTCTCGGGCTCACGTCCAGGGCCGACGAGCAAGCCCGCGCCTATCTGACCCGGCTCGACGCCCTGGCGGCGCGCTACGGCGAGCCCAAGCCCCTGTCTGTCTTCTATCAGCTCTGGTACCCGCCGCTCACCAGCGTCAATAATTCGACCTGGCCGGGGCAGGCCATCACCCTCTGCGGCGGACGCAACATCATGGCGACGACGGGAGCAGCCTACCCCCAGGTCGGGCTGGAGCAGGTGATCAAGGCCAATCCCGGGCTCATCCTGGCTGGCGGCCGGGATCCTTCCGTGCTGGATCACTGGCGGCAGTGGCCCATGCTGGACGCCGTCAAACACCAGCGGCTCGCCCTTATCAACGCCGATGAACTGCACCGCTTCACCCCCCGCGCCCTCAACGCGGTGGAGCAGATATGCGAGGCGATCGCCGGGACTAGCACGCCAACTCCTTGATGGCGCCTGCGTCACGGCGATGCTCTCTCCCATATCGTGGGTTATGGCATAAAATATGCTTTTGAATCTAACAGACACTCACTTCATAACGGGACCATGACATGTTCAACGGCAAAACGATCCTGATAACCGGGGGAACCGGCTCCTTTGGCAAGAAGTTCATCGAGGCTGTCCTCTCCCTCTACACGCCAAGCCGGTTGATCGTCTACTCCCGTGATGAACTCAAGCAGTTCGAGATGCAGCAGCGTTTCAATCACCCCTGCATGCGCTATTTCATCGGTGACGTACGGGATGCCGAGCGCCTGGACATGGCCATGCACGGCGTGGACTTCGTGGTTCATGCCGCCGCCCTCAAGCAGGTGCCTGCCGCAGAATACAACCCCATGGAGTGCATCAAGACCAACATCCATGGTGCGGAAAACGTCATCAAGGCGGCCCTCAACAACGGGGTCGAAAAGGTGATCGCCCTCTCCACCGACAAGGCGGCCAATCCGGTCAACCTGTATGGCGCCACCAAACTCTGCTCCGACAAGCTGTTCGTCGCCGCCAATAATATGGCGGGCAAGCACCCCACCATTTTTTCCGTGGTACGTTATGGCAACGTGGTCGGCTCCCGGGGCTCTGTGGTGCCCTTCTTCGATCGCCTGATCAAGGAAGGGGCCAGCAGCCTGCCCATTACCCATGCCGAGATGACCCGTTTCTGGCTCACCCTGCAACAGGGGGTCGAGTTCGTGCTGACCAACTTTGCCCGCATGAAAGGGGGGGAAGTGTTCGTTCCGAAGATCCCGTCGGTACGCATCACGGATCTCGCCAGCGCCATGGCGCCGGACTTGCCCCAAGAGATCATCGGTATCCGTCCGGGCGAGAAGTTGCACGAGGTGATGTGTCCGGCTGACGACTCCTACCACACCTATGAATTTGACGACTATTACGTCATCGCTCCCAGCATCACCTTCACCAGTCGAAATAATGACTTCGCCGTCAATGCCCTGGGTGACACCGCGGTGCGGGTCGAGCACGGCTTTGAATACAATTCCCTCAATAATCGCCACTTCCTGTCGATAGAGGAATTGAAAGTCATGAATCAGCAGGTGCTCGCCGAATGATCCCCTATGGACGCCAATCCATCACAGATGAAGATATCGAAGCCGTCGTCGCCGTGCTGAAGTCGGACTACCTCACCCAGGGTGAGGCGGTCCCCGTCTTCGAACAGGGATTGGCCGACTACTGCCAGGCTCCCCACGTGATCGCCTGCAGCAACGGCACCACGGCCCTGCACCTTGCCTGCGCCGCGCTGGCGCTCGGCGAACAGGATTGGGTCTGGGTCTCCGCCATCAGTTTCGTCGCCTCAGCCAACTGTGCCCGCTATTGCGGCGCCCAGGTGGATTTCGTCGACGTGGACTCCGCAACCGGCAACCTCTGCGTCACGGCGCTGCGCGAGAAGCTGCAACGGGTTCAGGGCAGCGCTCGTCAGCCGAAGGCCCTGGTCGCCGTGCATCTCGCGGGCCAGCCCTGCGATCTCGCCGAGATAGGCGCCCTGTGCCGAGAATATGGCGTGTCCCTCATCGAAGATGCCTGCCATGCCCTGGGAGCCCGTTATCAGGGAGAGCCCATCGGCAGTTGTGCACACAGCGACATGACCGTCTTCAGCTTCCATCCGGTCAAGCCCATCACGACCGGGGAAGGGGGTGCCGTCACGACTCGCAGTGCCGAGCTGGCCGCGAGGCTTCGTCTCTATCGCAGCCATGGCATCACCCGGGATCCGGTGCAGTTGACCGTCGACACTCCGGGGGGCTGGTACTACGAGCAGCAGGTACTCGGCTTCAACTATCGCCTGACCGACATCCAGGCGGCGCTGGGAAGCAGCCAGCTCGCCCGCCTGCCGCAGTTCATTGACAGGCGCCGGTTGTTGGCTGCCCGCTACGACGAGCTACTGACCCGACTGCCGGTCGAGCCCTTACACCAGGGGCATGACAGACTCAGTGGCTACCACCTCTATGTGATCCGGGTGCAAGACCGGGATGAGGTGTTTGCCCGCCTGAGAGACGCCGGTATCGGCGTCAACGTGCACTACATGCCCATTCCGGCCCAACCCTATTACCGTGATCTCGGCCACGACCCCGCCAACTATCCCGGTGCCCAGGCCTATTATCGACAAGCCATCAGCCTCCCCCTGTTCCCCGGCCTCTCCCTGGCCGAGCAGGATCAGGTCGTTCAGACCCTGGAGTCGGTGCTATGCGCCTAGCACTGGGTACGGTCCAGTTCGGGCTCGATTACGGCATCAGCAACCGCGCAGGCGAAGTGCAGGATCAGGAGCTCGACGCCATTCTGGCCCTCGCCCGCAAGCTGGGGGTGAATACCCTGGATACGGCCCAGGCCTACGGCAAGGCCGAGGCGAGGCTCGGAATGTGCAACACCGCCGACTTTCAGGTCATCACCAAGCTCTCACCCAATATCGATGCCGCGGATCTGACCCCCTCTTTGGAGGCCAGCCTGCAACGACTGGCTCGTCCCCGTGTCGATGGCTTGCTGCTGCACCGCAGCCAGGACGCCAGCCCGGCCCTGTTCGAGCGGCTGGCAGACCTTCAGCATCAGGGCAAGGTGGGCAAGGTGGGCGTCTCTGTCTACACCCCCGAGGAGCTGACGCGTTGGCTCGAGCAGGGTTATCCCCTGGAGCTGGTGCAGCTCCCCGCCAATCTGCTCGATCAGCGTTTTTTGCGCACAGGCTGGCTCGATCGGTTGCAGGCCATGGGGTGTGAAATCCATGTGCGCTCCCTCTTCCTGCAAGGCCTGTTATTGATGCAGCCAACCCTTCGTCCCCCTTATTTTGACGCCTTCAGCGAACCGCTCTCGCGACTGGATGGGTGGCAGCCCCACCTCTCCCTCCTCCACAAGGCGCTTGCCCTGATCCCGGCCCTGCCCCAGGTGAGCCGCTTCGTGGTCGGCATCTGCCACGCACACGAGCTGGCAGCGATTGTATCTGCCTATGCCCATCTGCATCCTGCTCAGGACGCCGAACTCGCAACCCTCGCCTGCGACGAGCCGGCCCTCATCAACCCTGCCATGTGGAGAACATCATGATCCTCGGGATCCTGCAGGCCAGAGCCAACTCCAGCCGACTGCCTGGCAAGGTGCTCAAGCCTCTGCTCGGCGAGCCCATGCTCGCCCGCCAGATAGAGCGGCTCAAACGTTCCGCCAGGCTGGATCAACTGGTGGTCGCCACCAGCGATCAGCGCGAGGATGAGGCCATCGCGGCGCTTTGCGCCGAGCTGGACGTGCCCTGTTTCCGTGGCCCGCTGGACGATGTACTGCTGCGTTTTCATCTCGCGGCTCAGCCCTTTGGGCCCAGCCAGATTGTCAGGCTCACCGGGGATTGCCCCCTCGCGGATCCGGCCCTTATCGACGAGCTTATCGCGCTTCATCTGGACGGTGGCTACGACTACAGCAGCAACTGTTGGGAGCCCAGCTACCCGGATGGGCTGGATGCCGAGATCTTGAGTGCCGCCACCCTCGATTTGCTCGCCGAACGTGCGCACACCCGGACCGAGCGTGAGCATGTGACCTACTACATCCGCCAGCATGCGGATGCGTTCAAGATTGGCACATTGAGTCGCACCCCCAGTCTCGCCCACCTGCGCTGGACGGTGGACGAACCCGCCGACTTCGCCCTGATCGAGCAGATATATCAGCGTCTCTACCCGTCAAACCCAGCCTTTGCCACCGACGACATTCTCGCCCTGCTGGCTCGTGAGCCGCAGTTGGCAACCCTGAACACTCAACATCAACGCAATGAGGGGCTGGCAAGCTCGCTGGCCAAGGAGAACCACTCATGAGTTCACGTTACCAGCATTCACTGACCCTGTCGGCCCGGGCCGAGCAGAGCATTCCCTTAGGGTCCCAGACCTTCTCCAAGAGCCGGCTCTGCTTTCCCTATGGCGCAGCCCCGCTCTTTATCGAGCGCGGCCAGGGCGCCAGGGTGTGGGATGTGGATGGCAACGAGTACCTGGATTTTGCCAGCGGCCTGCTCGCCATCAGCCTGGGCTATTGCGATCCGGATGTGAACCAGGCCGTGATGGCGCAACTCAACCTGGGCTCCATCTTCTCTCTACCCCACCGCCTTGAGACCGAGGTCGCCGAACAGCTGATCGCGCTCATCCCTTGCGCCGAGATGGTTCGCTTTGGCAAGAACGGCACCGACGCCACCTCCGCCTGCATCCGCCTCTCCCGCGCCGTCACAGGGCGAGAGCGTGTCGCGGTCTGCGGCTATCACGGCTGGCAGGACTGGTACATCGGCTCCACCACCCGCCACCTGGGGGTCCCGGAGTGCGTGCGCGAGCTCACCCACCGCTTCGACTACAACGACCTGGACTCCCTCAAGGCCCAGCTGGAAGCCCACCCTGGTGAGTTTGCCGCCGTGATCCTGGAGCCCATGAACGTCGCCTGGCCCGCCCCGGACTTTCTGCCCGGTCTGCGCCAGCTGTGCGATGAACACGGCGCCCTGCTGGTCTTTGACGAGACTATCACCGGTTTTCGTTTCCACCTCGGCGGTGCGCAGACCCTGTTTGGCGTCACCCCGGATCTGGCCGCTTTCGGCAAGGGGATGGCCAACGGTTTTCCCATCTCCGCCGTGGTGGGTCGCCGCCAGTACATGCGCCGCATGGAGGACATCTTCTTCTCCGGTACCTTCGGCGGCGATGCCATCGCCCTGGCGGCGGCGAACGCCGTGATCGGCAAGATGCGTCGGCTCGACGTACCAGCCAGGCTGGCCGAGCGAGGCCAGCAACTGCTGGATGGGCTCAACGCACTGCTGGAACAAGTGAACGCCCCACGCTGGCTGCAAAGCGCGGGTCATCCGAGCTGGAGCTTCCTGCTCATCGGCGACTCCCCCAACCATTCCAGCTGGCTGCTCAAGAGCTACTTCATCCAGGAGCTGTGCAAACGGGGCATCCTCAGTCTCGGCAGCCACAACCTGAACCTTGCCCACAGCGAAGAGGACGTCCAAACCCTGCTGGCCGTCTATGCCGATATCCTGCCGGCGCTTATCCGGCTGGATGCGGACAAGGCCATTCATCAGGCCCTGGATGGCGAACCCATCCAGCCGGTGTTCAAGGTGCGTTGAGTGCTGCCACTCTGGATCTTCAGTGAAGGGGACAGGGTCCGGGGCCTGGGGCACCTCAGCCGTTGCAGCGCCTATGCGCAGGCCTGGCGACAACAGGGAGGCGTCGTCCACTGGGTGGTGGACGGTGATGCGCTTGCCAGCACCCTGCTCGAAGGGGAGTCCGTCAGCTGGGGTCGCTGGCAGCAGCAATCCATCCCCCCGCAACAGGCGGTCGCCATCGTCGACTCCTACTCGGCCAGTCTGGAGACGCTGCAGAGCATGGCAGCGGGATTTGTGCGAGTGATGTACCTCGATGACACCGAACGTCTGGACTATCCACAGGGGATGGTGGTCCATGCCAGCCCCGGTCCCCATGGTGACAAGTCCGGCGCCGCCATCTGGCGGTGGGGGCCGGGCTGGCAACCTTTGCGCCCCCCATTTTGGTCGGTCCCCACCCGAACCAGGTTTGCCGACCGTGTCGAACGCATCTTGATCATCATGGGGGGAACCGACGTGCGCGATCTGACTCCCGGGCTGGTGAGCAGGCTGCGCCAGTCCCACCCTGACATGGAGCTGAATGTTGTCAACCGGGAGCGGGACACCCGGTTGTCGGGATGCCGGCAACATCACCGTCTGGATGCCGAGCAGATGATCGCGCTCATGTCCCACTGCGATCTGGCCATCAGCGCCGCCGGACAGGTGACCTATGAACTGGCACGCTGCGGTCTCCCCGGCATGCTCGTCGGCGTGGCAGACAACCAGCGTCGTCAGCTGGCTGGCTGGTGCGGCCCGGACGCTTTCATGTCGGCTGGGTGGTGGCACGATACCGCCTTGCTCTCCCGGCTGGAGCAAGGATTGACAGCGCTGTCTGCACCGGACGAACGGGCAAGGCGGTCACAGGGGCTGCAGCAACTCATGACAGGAAACGGCACTCTGGAGGCACTTTCATGGCTCAACCAGAGATGAACCTGCAGCGCCACCTAACGCTGTCCGGTGCCACACTCACCCCCTTCGCCATGCTGGACGAACAACAGAAAATTGCCGTCTGGCAGATGCGCACACATCCCGACATTGCCCACTGGATGAACAGTGGCGGTGACATCAGCCTGGAGTCACATCTCGCTTTCATGGCTCGCCAGCATCAGGACACCCGCAACATCAACTATCTCTGCCAGGACAACGCGGGCCCCCTCGGAGTCATCTCCTTGCACAGGCTGGACTGGCACAATCGCCTCGCCTGGCTCGGGATCTATCGCAATCCCTTTCGCCTCGACAAGGGGCTGGGCGCACACCTGCTGAGCGCCGTGAACCAGCTCGCCTTCGACATCGCCCGTCTGCATACCCTCAAGCTGGAAGTCGCGGCAGACAACGAAAGGGCCATCAAAGCCTATCTGAGATCCGGTTTTCGCCATGAAGGGGTCTGGCGGGAAGCCGTGTATCGCCCTCAGACATCAAACTATGTGGACCTCGTGCTCATGGGGATCACTGAACAGGAGTGGAATAATTCATGACCCAAACCATGACTCGCACCTTCAATCCGACGCGATGCTTCATCATTGCCGAACTCTCTGCCAACCACGGCCACTCACTGGAGACGGCGCTGGCAACGGTGCGCTCAGCCAAGGCGTGTGGTGCCGATGCCATCAAGATCCAGACCTATACGGCCGACACCATCACCCTTGATTGTGACAATGAATATTTCCAGATCAATCAGGGCACCATCTGGGATGGCACCACGCTCCACAAACTCTATCAGGAGGCCTATACCCCCTGGGAGTGGCATGCAGCCATCCAGGCCGAGGCCCGCAAAGAGGGGCTCGTCTTCTTCTCTACTCCCTTCGACACCAGTGCCGTCGATTTTCTGGAGACGCTCGGCGTCCCTCTCTACAAGATCGCCTCGTTTGAAATCACCGACATTCCTCTGATCGAGTACACCGCCAGCAAGGGAAAACCGATGATTATCTCGACCGGTATCGCGACCCTGGCCGATATTGATGCTGCCGTGCAGGCATGCCGCCGCGTGGGCAATCATGACATCACATTGCTCAAGTGCACTTCTTCCTATCCAGCGCCGGTGGACGAGGCCAACCTGCTCACCATGCCCAATATGAAGCAGACTTTCGGAGTCGAAGTGGGCTTGTCGGATCATACCCTGGGAGAGGCCGTGGCCATGGCCGCAACCGCCCTGGGAGCACGCGTGATAGAGAAACACTTCATTCTGGACCGCACCCTGGGCGGGCCGGATGCCTCCTTCTCCATGACACCGGATGAATTCGCTCATATGGTCGAGGGAGTACGACAAGTCGAGGCTGCACTGGGGAATGTCAGCTATCACCTGAACGACAAGACACTGCGAAACCGGCGATTCGCTCGCTCTCTCTTCGTCTGTGAGGACATGAAAGCCGGGGATGCATTCACGTCACGCAATGTCCGCTCCATCCGCCCTGCCGATGGGTTGCCCCCGGTTCATCTTCCATCCCTGCTGGGTCGCCATGCCAGCCAGGATATTCAGGCCGGCACGCCGCTGGCATGGTCATTGATTGTCTGACTACAAGGAACATCCCATGGATCAGAAAAATGTCTTCATGGCGCTGGCCTATCTGGGCTGCAAGCCTGTCTGAACGTGAATCACCTCCGATGGAGGTTTCATCTCTAAAAGGTCTGAGATATGAATACAGATAGCATCATCTTAAAAAAGATATTAAATGGGCAAAAGTCATCAATTACCATCCGAAATCTGACAGTCTCGGATGTTACTGAGACATATTGCAACTGGCTAAATGACACGGAAGTCAATAAATACCTTGAATCTCGCTTCACAAAGTGGGATATGAGCTCGCTCCTCAAATATTTCCAGGATAAAAGCAGGAAGGAATTACTGCTTGCAATTATTGATGATGATACAACCACTCACATTGGCAACGTGAAAATTTCAAGTGTAGACCCATACCACAATAGAGTTGACATAGGTATTGTTATTGGTGATAAGAGATTTTGGGGGAAAGGTATTGCCACGGCAGCAATTGAAATCGTCACTAACTATTGCTTTACCAACCTCGGGGTTCACAAGGTCACTGCTGGTGCATATATTAACAATAAAGCATCAATTAAAGCTTTTTTAAAAAATAATTATATGATTGAAGGTGAAATGCAAGATCATTATTTGACACCTTCAGGGTGGGTAAATGGCATCTATATGGGAAAACTAAGAAAGTGATGTATGTGCTAACTGACCTGCATGTCATTTATATTGTAGGTCAGTAGCACCTTTGTAGCTTTGAATATTAGTGATCAAACAGTCCATGTTCTTTTCTATCAACACTGCTGAGTGCACGGACATATTTATTTTTTATAGCTACAAAGTATTCCACCATGATTTTTATAATATCATTTATTGTTTTGTATAAGTCGTCACAAACATCAAATCTATACAGAGTGGAAAGTATAACGCTAAAAGAATAATTGATTGAACCAATCAAGCATCTATATATGTGCTCATATCCATTCACTCTCATAGCAAGAAGATAATCACGAACCTTCAACATGTTCGACACAATATCTTCCCTAGTCGAAAAGCATTTATCCCAATCTCGAATGAACATATCAATAAAGTCATTAAACAACTCTATATGAAAGTTTTCTTCCAACTTATCAATATCTATATCCATAGGCTTGTATATATCATTGACGATATGATTTAATAAGCTATTTTTATCACAATAAAAATTATTAAAGGAGATATCATTTATTCTTTTTGGCACAGCACCTTTTATTTTAGCACCATCTGAACAGTTATAAAAAAGGACATCAGAATACGCTTCAATAAGATTTTCCATAACCGTCCTTGAACTAATCATCATGTTGGTTGTTTCTACTTCACCACCAAAGTTGCCGGGCACAAGATGATTGCTTTTTTTATTAACTTGAATTGATAGCTTGTCTTTCTGATTGCCTGTTTCGTCAAAATAAAAGCTGAGTTTAGAATGATGGTGTGCATTGCTTTTATATCCATTGTCAATGCCAATTAGATAAATACTCCTAAAGCCCAAACGACATGCTGTTGCCAGGCCGGTGTTCCCCACTAATGGGTTAGCAGAACTAAGAATGTCTCTAGTACGTGCAACCGAAGAATGCATTTTAATAAGAGGGAAACCAGGCTCAAAAGATTTGAAAGCTAGGCCAACTCTATCAAATTGCTTGGCACAATCAGGATGGATAACGTCCACACTTAAAAACAATATTCCTTTCAAGTATTGGTCATCTTTTAATAATAAGTGTGAGTCAGGTACGACCTTAGTTCTCTCAACCTGTACGTGAATATCAGGCTGTATACCTGCCTTATATAATGAAGATAGTGCACTACCACAGCTTAGTATAATTACTTGGTGTTGACAGGATTTCAACTTATCAATAGCGATATCAAGAGATGGTCCATTACCGATCACAAATACCGGAATATCTCTCCATTTATCATCCAAAAACTTTCCTTTGACAAGAAAAGGAATATTTTGCCTTATATTTTCAACGCAATGCGACAAGGCAATAACATTGTCATCAAAAAAGCCCCATCCGCTAATCAAAAAGAAAAATTCCTGTTTTGTCCTGGTAATAAGCTCAATTATTTCATCACTCTTATAGTGCCAGAAACCAACAGTTGCAGCAGAAAGATAGGAACCTACTTTTGCAGAGGCAACAGTAATGTCTTGTATTACTTCATCTTTGTTTTGACCAAGAAAAATATGAATACCAAGCTCTTCTTCATTGAGATACTCAAGCAGCTTGTACCAGTCAAAGGTAAATAAAGATGCATAAAAAAGATCGAAGTTCGGCTCAATAACAAAAAGAATTCTAGGGCGACATTGCTCATAGAGGTAAGATAACTGATACCCTAACCCAACTCCGTACATAAGCATCAGAGGAATATCTTCCCCAACCTTGCTGATTGGCAGCAGTTTCTCAGAGGCAATGTCCCTAACTTTCATCATTTTATTCATGTAGTCCACATGAATAAAGTCAATTGGATTATCTTCTTTTGAAAATTCTATCGTCTGAATAGATCCTGGACTATTTAAAACTGCCCCAATCTGATCTTCACACTCTTTATAAGGATCGTCACCATAAAATGACATGTTAGAATCATTCCAGCGTAAGTTAGGAATGCCATTTTCACCGCAGAAAAAACTGAACCCGCTCACTGGATTATATGATTTGAATTTTTCATATATATCGGGGATATAATATGAAAATGCAGTCATATTCATTTCAAATCTGGCAGGAAGTACCTCCAGCATCGCTTGTTCTTGTTCTTGTTGAGCACGCAGGCGTCCTAGTTCAACTTCCAGAGAGTTTATCTTGCTTTCGAAGTCCATATTAAACCTGCTTACCTTGAGTTTGCCTTGTATATGTTGCTTATTTTTTCTGCAGACAGAATGTTTTTAATTTGTTGCTGCATCTTAGACTTTTCATCTTCGACTAATGATCGCAATTTATTTTCTCTCTCTAGTTCTGCAACCGCTACACTAATAATTTCCTCTGATATGTTTTTTGCATCAATAATATTTTTCAATAAGCAAAGCCTCTTATCTGCAATCTGATGAGCCAAATCAATATCCTGAGACAGGATTGCCTGTTCAAGCTGATCGCTCAATTCAGACAAGAGGCTACTCTCATTCATATAGCAACCTTATTTGCCAAAACCTGCTTGCGTTCTTCTTCTGGGATAGCATCCCAACCACTTTTAATTGTAAGCATTAGTTTAGTGACTTCATCTAACGGCGCTACGTCCATATTACGACTTGAGTCCAATAGGCGTTGTTTCATGTAATCGTAAAGAGCGAACAAGTCCTCAGGTACTTTACCATATGAAAGATCCAACGCGTCCTGTAAACCGTTAATCAGTGCCATACTTTTGGAAATCGCAATAGACTTATTTTCGAAATCCTTGCGCTCTATTGCCCCTTTCGCTTGAGCAACACGTTCAATACAGCCTTGCATCATCAACTGAATAACACGATAAGGATCAGCAACAGCCATTTCGGCTTGAAGGTTCTGGGTTGTGTAAGCTTTAATATGCTTGTGATACATGATGTATCCTCCTCACTCGGAATCGCCAAAATAAAAATCAAGATGATGAGTTTGAGGTATTAATCAGGCTCAAATAAGATGCAGACTGGTTCATTTTGGCAAGTAGAGTATCAAGACCACCATAACGAGCACGTAAACTAGCCTCATATTTCACTAACTGGGCTGATGCATCTGACTCTTTCTGTGCTAAAGAGCGTAAGTCTGTATTAAGGGAGTCTTCTCGTTGAGCAAGTAATCCACCTGTTTTCGAATAATCTTCGAGAGATGTTGCCAGTTGACCGGCAACCCCTTTCTCACCACCGAAAATGGCTACTACCTGTTCAAAGTTTTTATCTAGCGCCTCATCAAACTTTTCGCTATCAAGAGAGAGAACCCCCTTGTTGTCCATCTTTATCCCAAGCTGGAAGATTGTATCGAATACGTTCGAATTCTCAGACGGGGTGATAAGGATGCTACTCATCTGATTGATCACACTGCGTGTTACTGAATCCCCGGCCAAGGCACCACCATCATCCTGGCTTTCACCTGCCACGATGCTATTACGCTTCCCTAATCCGTCAGCCTTACTCACCAATGTGTTGTAACCATCGATGAAGCTCTTGATCATGGATTTGATGCCATCTTTATCCGTGGTGACATCAACCTTATTTGACTTTGCATTACCATCAGTGTCTTTGTCTGATTCACGCAGCACGGTGACCTTTAGCCCCATGATAGTGCCATCAAAAGTATTGGTATCACTGCTGAGCACACTACCATCAACGGTTATTTCTGCATTACTGGCACTTTGGGTTTTGGTAAGAGAGGAAGCAAAACTGCTCACGCCTGCAGTACTACCCGTAATCTGTAGATCTTTTCCGGTACCACTGACTCCTGAATCCATTACCAGCTTGGCCTTACCATCCGCTGTATTGATGATATTCGCAGTCAATCCAAAATTATCGCCATTATTATTGATTTTCTTTCGAATGGTTTGCAGCGAATCACCTGCTTTGACTTCTACATTGAACTTTTTGTCCCCTGCGGTAAAAGTCAGAGTACCGTCTTCCGTTGCAAGCGCTGTGGTCGAACTGTCAAAAGTCCCCTCGAATTTGCTGGTTGTCGCCAATTTATTGACAGTGATATTGTACTGGCCATTTGATGCACCAGCCTTGCTCTCCACTTTGAGAATGGGGTTGTCTTTATCTTGAGTAATATTGACGGCTCGCTTGTTGAATGCATCCGTCTTCGCCATATCTTTGAGAGTCGTGACATAGGAGGCAATCGCAGATTTCAATTGACC
Organism: Aeromonas sp. WP2-W18-CRE-05; assembly: GCF_014168615.1. Lineage (NCBI taxonomy): Bacteria > Pseudomonadati > Pseudomonadota > Gammaproteobacteria > Aeromonadales > Aeromonadaceae > Aeromonas > Aeromonas sp. WP2-W18-CRE-05. The sequence continues at coordinate 3,249,433 of NZ_AP021917.1, forward strand.
GACCCCGGAGAGCGTTATCTGGGCATTGGTCTTTTTGGTCGTGATTGGCTGCTGGAGCTGTGCCTTTCTGGCATTCAAACTGGCAGAGATCACACTCTCCAGATCGATACCGGACCCTGCGCCAGCAGATGTTATCGTTGCCATTGTCTGTTCTCCTCACTAGTCATTAACAGCTCATATCTCACTATCAAACAACAAACCGACTCTGGGATTGGCGCCAGCCTCACCTTGCACCAAAGCCTGGATCCGCTTGTTGATAGCAATGAGTTCTTCGCTGGGGATCTGACGGATCACCGTCCTGGTATCGGCATCAACTACCTTGATAACCACTTGCTCCAGCTCCTTCTCCATACTGAAATTTACAGTCCACCCCTGTTGTTGAACAAAGTCTTGCAAGTTTTGTACCTGCTTGGCAAGTTCTGTCGCACTTTGCGGTATTGGGTGAGCACTCTCATTTTTTTCCTGCTGCCCGCCGTTTCTTGCCTCCTCAGCCGTACCAGAAAGTAATTGAGCGGCCACTTGGCCGCTCTTGTCACTTAGCTGTACGGAAGCACCACTGGCAGATGACAGATTTGCGAGTTCAGTTGTCATCTCTTATCTCCCATCTCAATCCAGCTACATGCTTAGCCAAGCAGGGACAGCGCAGACTGCGGTCGCTGATTAGCTTGTGCCAAAATGCTGGACGCAGCCTGTTGCAGAATATTCTGCTTGGTCATGTTGGCTGTCTCGGTCGCAAAGTCCGCATCACGAATACGGGAGCGTGCAGCACTCAGGTTTTCAGAGATATTGGACTGGTTGCGGATGGTTGAATCAAAGCGGTTTTGTACTGCCCCCAATTCAGCCCGTTTGCTGTCTACCACCTGGATCATCTTGTCCAGGTTGGCAAACGCCAGTTGCGCATTGGAATCGGTTGAACCAGAAATGTCGCTTATGGTGGACCAGGTCACAGCTGTCGATGCTGATGTCACCACCCAAGCATCTGCTGTAGTACTGGCAGCACTGTTGGTAGCAGCCGCAATGGTTGCACTCCCCTTGGTAGCACTAGCAATACCTGACATGGTAAAAGCCGTAGTCATCTTGAAGGAAATGGTCTGTCCCGCATCGGCGCCAACTTGGAAAGAGCCTTTGTAGTTACCATCCAGTAACTTCTGCCCCCCAAAGGTGGTATCGCCTGCAATCCGGTTTATTTCTGTGGTTAGCTGCTTGTACTCAGCCTGCAAGGCATCTCTATCATCCTGGTTATTGGAACCATTAGAAGACTGCTGAGCCAAAGTCCGCATCCGTTGCAACATGGAAGTTACTTCATCCATGGCCCCTTCGGCAGTCTGAGCGACCGAGATACCATCGTTGGCGTTGCGGTTGCCCTGATCCAGACCATTAACCTGAGAAGTCAAACGGTTGGAGATTTGCAGACCCGCAGCATCGTCCTTGGCGCTGTTGATGCGCAGGCCGGAGGCCAGACGGGTGTAGGAAGTATCCAGCGATTTGTTGGTGTTCATCAAGTTACGCTGAGCGTTCAGTGATGAAGTGTTGGTATTGATATACATGGCCATAAAAATTATCTCCTGATGAACAAGAAACTGCGGGCTCTGTTTGCATCTATACAGCCAGGGACCCACCGTTCAGACGGACAGATTGAACGGACTGTACCATCTGGCGGGTCCTCTGTTTGAACAGACACAGGACCCGCAGTTGCGCAAATGCTGGATTTCCGAACACCCCTCAATTTGCTTCATACTCTGTAACGGCATCTCTACCAGAAGCTTTAGGAAATTTATTGCCGCTTTCACCGGTAAAGAGGCAAGCGCTCTCCGCTTGCGATGAGAACGACAGAGCACAGCTCCTATCCCTCCGCTAACAACCATACCTATTGGCAGAGCATTTCAAGCACATTAAGTTGGCACATTTTGTGCTTCGTGTGATGTGACGTCGCTTTTCCGACGCCCATAAAAAAGGCCGACAATGTCGGCCAAAGAAGAGCTTACGCTCAGGAGAACAACCTCGAGGGTGACAGAGTGAACGATCTGCGCAACACTCGAGGGGTATACCAATAAGAGAACTTCTCTTTCGATAGAACAAGGCGTAAATCCGAACACCCCATTGTTCCATCTTGTTTACCAGGGCGGCCTGAACAACCGCCCTTTTCTTTTCTTACACTTTCTACACTGAGTCGGCTTAGCCTTGCAGCAGAGAAAGAGCAGACTGCGGGCGCTGATTGGCCTGGGACAAGATACTGGAAGCCGCCTGTTGCAGAATGTTCTGCTTGGTCATGTTGGCGGTCTCGGTTGCAAAATCTGCGTCGCGGATACGGGAGCGAGCGGCAGAGACGTTTTCCGAGATATTGGCCTGGTTGCGAATGGTGGAATCAAACCGGTTCTGTACAGCACCCAGCTCCGCCCGCTTGCTATCCACCACCTGAATCATCTTGTCCAGATTGGCAAAAGCCAGCTGAGCATTAGAGTCTGTTGAACCAGATATGTCGCTTATAGTGGACCAAGTCACTGCTGTTGATGCAGCTGTCACAACCCAAGCATCAGCCGTTGTACTCGCAGCAGAATTTGTTGCTGCAGCTACTGTAGCACTCCCCTTTGTGGCACTGGCAATACCAGACATCGTAAAAGCAGTGGTCATTTTGAAGGAGATGGTCTGACCTGCATCTGCGCCAACCTGGAAGGTACCTTTGTATCCACCAGCCAACAGTTTCTGACCACCGAAAGTGGTATCGTTGGCAACACGGTTGATCTCGGTAGAGAGCTGCTTGTATTCAGCCTGCAGAGCATCTCTATCATCCTGATTATTTGACCCATTTGCTGACTGCTGAGCCAGTGTCCGCATCCGTTGCAACATGGAGGTCACTTCATCCATGGCCCCTTCCGCGGTTTGGGCTACTGAGATGCCGTCGTTGGCGTTGCGGTTGCCCTGGTCCAGACCGTTGATCTGGGAGGTCAGACGGTTGGAGATCTGCAGACCTGCCGCATCGTCCTTGGCGCTGTTGATGCGCAGGCCGGAGGCCAGACGGGTGTAGGAGGTATCCAGGGATTTGGTGCTGTTCATCATGTTACGCTGAGCGTTGAGCGATGAAACGTTGGTATTGATATACAGACTCATGATTTTTCTCCTAAGCTATTAAAATTTAACTTTAATTCACTCAGGCTTTATTGTGTTTTGTGCCTGATATGTTTAGTTAACGGCGCCTTTTCACAAGACTTTAATTTCTTTTTTCTGCCTTTCTGGCAGTAATCGCCGCCTAACCTATATATCGGCCTCTATTCCCTTCCCTTGAGAAAAAAATCGGGATTTTTTGTCACCTGACAGCCCGCCCCCCGGGCTATAGTGGCCACAGCCCGCATCAGACAAGGCGGGAGCGTGATCTTCACCCAGCCTTCAGAAACCGGCGCTGGCTCCCACTTTTGCACGCCAGCATTGCTCATCCCCACACCTTGCCCCTAAAATCGCCGCCCCATCATCTATTGGACGTGAGTTGTTCTCCATGCAGACACTGGTTGAGCAGATTGTTTACATCAGCGACATGTTTGGTACTGCGGTATTCGCGTTTTCGGGCGTACTGGTGGCGGGCCGCCTCAGGATGGACGGTTTCGGTGTCATGGTGCTGGCGGCGGTCACCGCCATCGGGGGTGGCACCATCCGTGACATGATCCTGGGGGCAACCCCGGTCTTCTGGGTGCGCGACCCCCTCTATATCTGGGTGGTCATTGCCACGGCGCTCATCGGCATGTGGATGGTCAAGCTGCCCCGCCGCATGCCCTGGTACGTGCTGCCGGTGGCGGACGCCTTCGGGTTGGCGCTCTTTACCGTGATCGGGGCACAAAAAGCCCTCAACTTTGGTACATCGGGGCTTATCGCCGTATTGATGGGCACCATGACAGGGGTCGCTGGGGGCATGATAAGGGACGTGCTGGCCCGGGAAGTGCCCATGGTGCTGCAAAAGGAGATCTACGCCACCGCCTGCATTCTGGGCGGCATCCTCTATACCTTGTCGCTGGAAATTGGGGTAGACAGGGTCAGCGCCATGCTCATCAGCATGCTCGGGGTGTTTGGTCTGCGGGTGGCGGCCATCTACTGGCACCTCTCCCTGCCCACCTTCTCGCTGCAGCGCAACTGAGAAGCTTCAGAGTGGGCGAGATCCCATCCCGGCAGGGACAAGATTGAACCAAGTCGGCTTTTCTGTTGTCATACAGGGGTCGTTTCAAGCCGGAAAACCTCATGCAAAAACTTGGGCTCATTACCACACTTGTTCTGATGATGGTGGCAGCGGCTCATGCGGGGGCACAGGCCCTGTTCGGGCGTCTGGCATCCACCCCGGTGCAGCAGTTCAACCAGCAGATCCGTCAGGCAAGCAGCAGTCAGCAAGGCTGGGTCAACGACTATCGCGAAGTGGCTCGCCGCTTCGTCGGCCATAAAGATGTACCCACCCGTATCCATGCTCAACAGCTGGACAACGATCTGGTGCTCTCGGTGGCCCTTGATGGCCAGCGCAGCGACATGCTCTACATCCTGACCCTGTTTCGCAGCAACAACCTGTGGCAGATGCGTCAGGCCGAGATGGGCTGGCGCTGTCAGGGTCAGGAAACCTTCACCCCGGTCCCCTGCCCCTGAGCGTCTACCTTCATCCGAGTGAAATAAAAAATCCGGCGCCTTGGCCGGATTTTTTATACGCGTCTTGCCGTCACATCACGGACGGTAGACCTTGACGTTGGCAAAGCCCTTCTCTTTCAGGTAAAGCGCCTGCAGTTTGCTCATCACGCCACGATCGCAATAGAGCAGGTAGGTCTTCTCTTTCGGCAGGTCACCAAAGGCGGTGGCCAGCTTGAAGAAGGGGATATGCATGATCTCGCGCCCTTCCACCACCAGCGGCTTGTCGTCATGCTCCTCCATGGAGCGAATGTCCAGGATCACCTCGTCGTCACCGCTCTCGGCGGTGGTCTCCACCTCCTGCACCTCGGCGGCGGTCTCTTCACCGATGCGACGAATGTCGAGGTAACGGGCCTCAGCCACCACCTTGTCCAGAATGGCAAAGTCGAAGTTCTCCTCTTCCGCCTCGATGCGGGAGAGCTCGGCCTTCACGGTCGGCTTCTTGGAAATCACGCCGCAATACTCCGGCATGGTCTCCGCGAACTCCAGGGTGCCGATGCGGCGGGCTTCGCTGATGATGTCCGGCTTGTCCCAGGTGATGAGCGGGCGCAGGATCACCTTGTCGGTCACCCGGTCGATGACGTTCAGGTTGGTGAGGGTCTGGCTGGAAACCTGACCAACGCACTCGCCGGTCACCAGGGCTGGGATCTGGAACTCGTCGGCCACCTTGGCAGCGGCACGCATCATCATCCGCTTGAGCACCACCCCCATCTGGCCGTTGTCGATCTTCTCGAGGATCTCGGCCACCACGGGCTCGAAGTCCACCGCGGTGAAGCGCACCCGGTGGGAGGAGCCGAAACGGTTCCACAGGTGATAGGCCACCTGCTTGACGCCGATCTCGTGAGCCGCCCCACCCAGATTGAAGAAGCAGTAGTGCACCCGGCAGCCACGCTTGATGAACTGGAAGGAGGCGACACCCGAGTCAAACCCGCCGGAGAGCAAGCTCAGCACATCTTCCTGGGTGGCGATGGGCATGCCGCTCAGCCCCTGGTGGATGGCGCTGACGATGAAAAGCTCCTCGCCATCGATCTCGAGGTTGATCTTCACATCCGGGTTCTTGAGGCGCACACCGTTGCTCACGCAGTGCTGGTTCAGACCGCCGCCCACGTAACGTTCAATCTCCAGCGAGGAGAATTCGTGTTTGCCGTGGCGCTTGGCACGCACGCAGAAGGTCTTGCCCTCGAGCTGATCACCCCAGACGGCTTTCACCTGCTCGAAGATGTCGTGCAGGTCGGTAAACTTGCTGGCCTGCACCTCGAGGAAGGCCTGAATGCCGGGAATGCAGGCCAGGGCTTCGATGGCCTGCTCGCGGAACTGGTCATTACGGGAGCTCACGATCAGCTTGTCCCAATCCATCCGCACCCGGGCATCGTCGTCGAAGCGGCGCAGGACATTGCGGATATTGCCCTGCAGGATCTTGATAAAGCGCTGGCGAACCGACTTGCTCTTGATGGTGATTTCAGGGAACAGCTTGATAATGAACTTCATGGTAATGACTCGGGTGGCCTTGATTTAAGGGCGCGAATTATATCAGAACTTTGTGACCAGCGCCTACTGCATGAGCGGCCGCTCACATTCCCCCACGCAAAGTTTGCCGCATCCGGGCAATCATGCGTATATTCCCACCCCTGCATCCTGGCAACACAGCATCCATGAAAACCCATATCTACTACCCCGGCATGGAGGTACGCGACGAGCTCTGGCTCAAGTTTGCCCTGCTCTATCTGGAGCGGCTCGCCTTCGTCTTCACCGTCAGTGAGAAGAGCGGTCTCACCGCCCTGCTGGAGACCCTGCGCCAGCAAACCGACCTGCTGGCCGAGCCGCCACGACCCGCCTTCTTCGCCCATATCACGCCCCAGGTGGAGAGCCAGATTGCCGGCCTGGTCGCCCCCGACTTCGTACGTCACAAGGTGTTTGGCAACAGGGAGCTCATCGCCCGCTGGCGTTCAGCCCCCAACCACGACTGCTTCTGCCCGGCTCAGGCGGGACTGGAGCGGCTACACGGGTTTTGTCTGACCCACGGCTTTGCGACGCAGGATGAAGGGGGGATCAGAATGGCGCGCCGCTTTGCCAACCTGCTCTCCATGCGCCTCGCCCGTGAGTGGGCACTCGCCAATGACGGGGCGCTGATTACCGATCACGACTATCTCGACCGCCTGCTCCACCTGCTCGAATCTCGCTACCACAATCGCGGCGGTCAGGATTGCTTCCACCTCGAGATCCCGCTGCAAGTGCCCACTCACCTGGCCGACATCCCGTTTGCAGAGCTCATTGCCCTGCGGGGGCGGAGCGGCTTTCGTCAGCAGCTCGCCGAGTTCCATCAGGCCCTCGATGCCCTGCTCGCCATGCTGGGCAGCGGCTACGCCGAACCCGCCGTGTTGACCCGCTTCGAGCAGGCCCAGCAGGGGTTCACACCCTTGCTGGGACCCGAGACCGTCACCCTGCCGCTCACCACGCTCGTCAGTACTGGCTTACCGGCCATGGCGATGATCCACCACCTCAAGGGGAGTCACCCACAGAGCGACCTGGTGTTTCATCCCATCAAGAAGAGCCACTTCCACCAGCGCAAGAGCCGGCATTTCTTCACCCGGCTGGGGCAGGTCAAGCCCTGACTCCCCGCCTCTGCCGGGGAATCGACAATCAACTGACGGCATCGGGACCATCACCGATGCCGTCAATATTCTGGCGCTCACCACGCCCTCAGGAGGGGTTTTCCAGCCGAAACTCGATGCGATCGCTGTTTCCCGCCTCATCCACCACCACCAGCTGATAGCGGCCCGCCTTGCTCACTACTTGATCCCCGTCCCAGCGCAGCCGCTGGCCGTTGAGAAACCATGCCGGCTTGCCGACACCGCCCAGCACCCTGGGCTGCAACCGATAGCGCTGAGTGCGGATAAGGTTGCCCTCCCCCAGTGCCAGGATGCGGATGGGGGCCTGCTGCTCGGCGCTCTGCCCCTCCCCCGCGCAGCCCCTGGCAAGCAGCGCCTGACGCCGCTCGCCCGGTGAGCGCCATGGCTCCAGCGACAGCGGCCAGAGCGCTCTAAAAGCGGATTGTGCCGCATCGTGGCAGCGGGTCAGCGTCGGCTTGCCCGCGGCGGTCAGTGCGACTTGGCGCAGCGGCGAGGGCCAATCCATGGGGTCCGGCAAGGTGGGAGGGTCGCGCCCTTCCAGCAACCAGGCGCTCTGATGCTGCAAACAGGCCTCAGGCAGGGTCGCGCTCCCCTTGCGCCCCAAGGGCCAGCAGATCTCCGCTTCGCTCACCGTGTTGGGTTGTGTTGGCAGGGGGCTGTTGTCCGAGAGCCGCGAATAGACAGAGAGCAGCAGTGGCACTGCCGCACTCTGTCCATAAAAGCCGGGCATGGGGGTGCCGTCGGGGCGCCCCAGCCAGACGCCGATGGTCCAGCGACCGGAGACCCCCATGGCCCAGCTATCGCGATAGCCATAACTGGTGCCGGTCTTCCAGGCCAGTCGGTTGACCCGGCCGGTCGCCTCACTGGCAAAAGGTTGATCTGCCCGTCCCTGGGCACTCAAAATTTGCCAGATGATCCAGGCCGCTCCCGGGCTCAGCAAGGGACGCGACACCGCCTGCTGCCCCGCCAGCCAGACCGGCATGGCCACCTGCCCCTGCCGGGTCAGCGAGCTGTAGAGCGCCACCAGCTGTTCGAGCCGAATGCCCGCCGCCCCCAGCGCGATGGCAGGATTGGGTTTGCCTACGAGCGCCAGCCGCACTCCGGCGTTGTCGAGGCGGCTGACCAGCTTGTCCGGCCCAAGCGCCTCCAGCACCTGCACCGCCGGCACGTTGAGGGATTGCTGCAGCGCCTTCGCAAGGGTCACCGGCCCCTGAAAGGCACCGGAAAAGTTGGCGGGGCGATACTCCGAGCCCAGCCTTGGCGCATCGGAGAGCAGGGAGGCCGAATGCACCAACCCTTCGTCCATCGCCAGACCGTAGATGAAGGGCTTGAGGGTGGAGCCGGGGGAGCGGATCGCCTGCACCATGTCGAGGTAACCGTGGCGACGCAAATTGCCATACTCGGCGCTGCCCACATAGGCGCGCACCGCCATGGTTTTGTTATCTACCAAGAGCAACGCCGCTGAGGTCTGCTCGGGGAAGCGGCGGATATAGCTTGCCACCCGTCCCTCCAGCCAGCGCTGCAGATCCCCGTCGATGGTGGTATGCACCAGGGCCCCGGCCTGATGGTCGGCGGCGAGACGGGCAAACAGTGGCGCCTCCATCGGCGTGAAGTGACCGCGGGCCAGCACAGGCTCGATACGCCCCTCCAGCCACACCTGTTCGGGCCAGACACCCTGTGCCACCAGCCGCTGCATCACCTTGTCACGGGCGGTGCGGGCCCGCTCGGGATGCCGGTCCGGCCGGTTGCGGCTGGGAGCCTGGGGCAGCACCGCCAAGAGCGCCGCCTCGGCATAGGTCAGCTTGGCTGCACTCTTGCCGAGATAGGCAAAACTTGCGGCCTGCACCCCCTCCAGATTGCCGCCAAACGGTGCCCGGTTGAGGTAGACGGTAAGCAAGGTGCGCTTGTCATAGTGCCACTCCAGCTGCAGCGCACGCGCCATCTGGCGCAGCTTGCCGGGCACGCTCCTGTGGTAGGGCTCGATGAGGCGCGCCACCTGCATGGTGAGGGTCGAGCCCCCCGACACGGCCCGCCCATAGCGCAGCCACTGCCAGACCCCGCGCACCATGGCCACCGGATTGACCCCGGGATGGTGCCAAAAGTAGCGATCCTCGTAGCCCAGCAGCGCCTCGATATAGCGGGGGGAGACCTGCTCCAGGGTCACGGGGTAACGCCACACGCCGCTGGTATCGGCAAAGGCGCGCAGCGGTCGCCCCTTCATGTCGAGCACCACCCGTGCGTAGGCCGGGTCGAGCGGCGGCGGCGGGAAAATACGATCCAGCGCCAGCAATGACAGGAGCAGTGCTACAACACCCAGCACCAAAAAGCGCAGCCAGCGTGGCAGGCCACCAAGCCAACGCAAGCCAGCGTGGCCAGTGCGACCCAATTTCAGCCAGCCACGCTGCCAGAAAGTGAGCGGGCGAACCCGCTCAAGGGAGGGTTTGTTACTCAGAGATGATCACCTCGTGGATATCCTCACCCACAGCCCGGATCTCGGGTCGGTACATATCCTCCACCTGGGTCGGCGGCACCTGATAGCGACCCGGCGTCACCGCCCGCATCAGGTAGACCAGTTGCTGGTTGCTCCCGGCGCTCAGATCCAGCGCCGCCGTGTAGCGGTCATCGCGAAACTCCTGATGCTTGAGATAATCGTTCCACTCGCTCTGCCACGCCGGTTTCCCCTCGATGGAGAGCTCTTCGAGCTTGATGCTGTTGCCAAGGGCCGGGTTCTCCAGCTCGAAGCCAGCGGGCACCATCTCCACCAGCAGGGCATCGGGCACCGCCGATTCACTGCTGACATTGAGCCGCACTACCACCAGATCGCCCACCTTCACCTTGGTCGGGTCAAAACGCTGACCGTCGCTGTTGAACCAGCTGCGGGTCACGCTTATCCCCTGACTCAACCGGGTAGGAGCCTGCTCGGGGTAACCGATCAAGGTGCGCTGCACATAGAGGGAGCCCTTGCCCTCGTTGGTGACGGCGCTCGCCGCCAGTGCCTCGGGGGCACCCTGCTGCAGCGGAACCGAACCGCTCAGGGATCCACTGCCAAGAGAGGAGGTTACCCTGGCCTGCCAGTCGACGGCCGGATCGACGCGGGCGAGTCGCAACAGGGCGAGCCGCTCCTGAGTGCTGAGCCACTGACGATGGGCCAGGGTATCGGCCACCTTGGCACTGAGGGCGGGCCAGCGCTCCGCAGCCAGCTTGTGCTGGCGCAACAGGGAGAGCTCAAGGGCCTGATCGCGCAGCGGTGAGCCGTAATCCCCCAGATAATCGTCACCGCGCTCGGTCGCCAATGCCCGACTGAGGGCCTTGGCGGCGTTCTGCTCATCCCCCATGGCCGAGAGGGCCAGCGAGAGGTGCAAGAGCGGCAAACCGGAGCGGGCGTGATCGGCCTGCTGCTCCCAGATAAGACGCAGGGTAGCGAGTGGGGCCTTGCCCACCCGGGCCAGCACATAGGCGCTGTAGGACTGATAGGCCAGCCGGCTGTGCTCGGGGGCACTGCTCCAGCGCTCGCCATACTGACTGTCGGTGAGATAGTTTTGCATCCGGTTCAAAGCCTGATTGAGCATTGCCTCCGGCACGGCATCGCCCGCCTCCTTGCGCGCCAGCAGGTAGTCGGCGGCATAGGCGGTGAGCCACTGCTCCTCGTCGGAGCGGCCATCCCACAGGCCAAAGCCGCCGCTGGGTAGTTGCAACCGCTGCAACCGTTGCAGCAGGGCGCGTTGCACATCCGCCTCACTCGCCGCTTTCTTGCCCTGTGCGGGTTTGCGCCAGGCGGCCCGCTCATCCGCCGTGGTCAGCAAGTAAGGCCAGGCACGGGACAGGGTCTGCTCCAGACAGGCATAGGGGTAGTCGGCCAGCGCCTGCCACTGGGCTGCCGGATCCCAGGGGGGAGTGCCGGAGAGGCTGAGCAGCCCCTGCAGGTTGGCGCGATCCAGTCCGGCCAGCTCAGCTGGCGCAAAGCTCATCTGCTGGCCGGGAGCCAGCATCTGGTAGCGCTGGCGAGTCTCGGCCGGCCAGGGGGATCGCAGCGGCAAAGTCCAGTCGCGGCTGATGGCAAAATCCTTGCCGCTGGCAGCCAACTGCAGGCTTGCCACGCCGCTCGCCCCAGTCACGGTGAGCGGCAGGGTCAGCCACTGCTCCTCGCCATTTTTAAGGGAAAGGGTGCCGGGCAGCTCGCCGTTTGCCTTGAGTCCGCCGTTGAGGGTCCAGACAAGGGAGAGGGTCTGATCCTCGCCGCTCATGTTGCGCAGCTGCACCAGCGCCCGGGTCTCATCCCCTCTGGCGCCAAAGCGCGGCCAGCCAATTTCGGCCACCAGCGGTGCCACCACCTTGACGGCGCGCTCGGCCTCACCGACTTGCTGTTCGTTCCAGGCCAGCGCCATCAGCGCCAGTTCGCCGTTGAAGTTGGGCAGCTCGAGCGGGATCACCGCCTTGCCCTGCTCGTCAAAACTCACCTCGCCGCTCCACAGTGCGGCTATCTCGACCCGGCTCTCCAGCGCGCCGCCCTTTTTCAGCGGCGCCCGGTCACCCCCGTAGTTGAGGCGGGCCAGCTTGCCATCCTGCGGCGGGATCACCTGACCGTAGTTGTCGAACAAATCCTGGGCGAAGCGCTTGCGACCAAAGAAGATCTCGAACGGGTCGAGGGGCTGGTAGTCGCTGATATTGAGCACACCCCGATCCACCGCCGCCAGCACCACCCGCCCCTGACTGTTGGGGGTAGAGGTGGCGATCACCTCCAGCCGGGTAAGCGGCACCGCTTTGTCCGGCGCGCTCAGGGTAAGCGGAAGACGGCGCGCTTCCCGATCCAGGGTGAGCGGCACCAGACCGACCGAGCGCAGGCTTTGCACACTCTTTTGGCTCACCGGCTTTGAGTCACTGTCTGGCGCGGCAATCTGGGCCGAGATATGCAGATCATGGCGCTGCCACTCGGGGCTGACCGGGATCTCGAACTCGCCGCGGGCATCCTTGGCATCGCCACCGGCCCCCTTGAGCTCGATGCGCTGCCACCAGCGCAGGCCGTCACCATCTTCCACCAGCAGCAACCCCTTGCCGGGGCGCGGGGCCACCAGGGTCACTTTGGCCTTGTCACCCGCCTGATAGGCGCGCTTGTCGAGAGTGATGGCAATCTTGTCGGGCCGTGCCTGCTCCCCACCGCCGCCCCAGGCGTAACTGCCTATCTCCACCCGCAGGCTGGATTGATGGCCCTGACTGTTCTCCACTTCCAATCGATACCAGCCCGCCGCCAGTTGCAGCGTGAGCGGGGTCGGCCCCTTGCCATCCAGCTGCAGGGTCTGCTCCTGTTCCAGATAGGGCTGGCTGTTGAACTCGTACTTCCACCCCTCCCCATCGGCGTAGTGCCAGTAGTAGTCGCGGTACTCGTTGATAAGGCGCACCTTCACCCCCCCCGCCACCGGCTGGCCTTGCTCATCGAGGTTGAGGATCTGGAAGGGGAGCGGCTTGCCCCCTTCCACCCGCTCCGCCACGAAATCGGCCTTGAGCGCCGGCCACTGGCTGCCCGCGGGCCAGCCATACTGGGTGCGGCTGCGATTGACGGCGCGGCCACCGGGTTCGGAGAGCGACACCCGATAGGCCACCTCCAGCGGCCCGAGGGCACGCACCCCATCGAGCTCATCAGCAAGCGAAAAAGTCCCCTGCCCCTGCGCATCCAGGGTGAGACTCCGCGGCTCAAGATCCTTGGCCTGCTCGGCGAGCAGCACGTCACCCAGCGTGAACTCCTGCCACTGGGTAAAGGGCATGGTGGCGCGGCTTAACTTCACCTCCGCCTTCGCCTTGGTGGCACTGGCTGGTGCGCCGTAGAGATAGTCCCCTTGCAGCGGCAGAGTGAGGGCGGCGTCCAGACTCGTCACTTCCCCATCCGGCCCCTTGCCAAGCTGCAGTTTCAGCCGCTCCGGCAGAAACTCCTCCACCAGAAAAGGCCACTCGAAGCGGCTACCGGCGGCAGTCTTGAGGTTGATGGTCCAGCGCCCGAGCGGCGCATCATCCGGCAGATGCAGGCCGTAGTGGGCCGCGCCCAAATTGTCCGGCAGCAGGCGCTTTTGTTCGAGCAGTTGGCCGTCCGGCTGTTTCACCTCCAGCTCCACCGCCATGCCCGGCAGCAGCTGGCCATCCTGCCCCTTGAGCAGGATCTCGCTGTCGAGCCGCTCGCCGGGGCGATAGAGATCGCGCCCGCTGAACAGATAGAGCTGTTGGGCCTGCCAGGGCTGGGTGCCGAGATCGAAGGTGGAGAGATCGAGGGCCGCGCCATCGAGGCGCAGCACCGCCAGATGGTTGCCCTGCTCGGCCAGCAGCAGGCGAGCCCCCTGCACCTGATCGAAGCGGCGATGACCTTGGGGGTCGGTGGTTTGCACCTGCAGCCGGTTGCCCTTCTGGTCGAGCAGGGAGAGCTGCACATCCTTGAGGGGGTCGGCGCTGGCCAGGGAGCTGACGAACACCTCCAGCTCATCGCGGTAACGGCGGGCACTGAGCCCCATGTCGCTCACCGCAAAGTAGGTGGTCTCCTTGCGCCAGTCGTAGTTGCCAAGGGGCGACATCACCGCAAAGTAGACGCCAGCCTCCGCCAGCTGCGGCTCCTTCACATTGATGAGGCGGGTCTCGCGCCGGTTGGCATCGAGCTCCAGCGCATAGCGGCCGCTGAACACCCGCTTGGCCCGCTTGGTGATCTGCTCAAGCTCCCAGTTGCCCATGCCGGCACCGGGGCGATACTCGGCCAGGAAACGGGGCAGATACTCCGCATCGACCCGGAAGAAGTCGATATTGACCTCATCCACATTGACCGCGCTGATGGGCAGGCGCAGCTCGTCGCGCAGCGGCAATACCATGCCGCTCGCGGTAAACGACGCCCCCGCCTCCAGCGGCCGGGTCTTGAGGGTCCAGCGCTGGGGGGATGGGCCCAGCCCAGCCTTGAGGCTCACCTCATAGCTCTTGTCGGGCTGAACGTTCGGGAAATAGAGGGTGCGACCATCGTCGGCGAGGATCCACTCCCCCTGCACCTGCTTGCCCCCTTCACTCACAGAAAGCCAGCTCTGCCAGTTTGCCTTGGGCGCCAATGGGCCGGAGAAGACCAGCGCCAGCGCCGGGGCATCCCGATACTGGCGGGCATTGGCCTGCACCACGGAGGCGGGCGCCCCCGCCTCCTGCCGGGCAGTGGATTCGGTGGTCGGAACCTGGCTGACAGGCTTGTCGGGGCCGCAACCGGCCAGCAGCAGCGCCGCCAGCCAGGCCACACGGGGAAGACGAGTCACGGGGCAGGAGAGAGAGAGGTGCATGGTGTTCATCCCGGGTTGGATCGCCGCAGCGCAGGAGCCAATAGAATAAAGCGTCACTCCCGGGAACACCAACTGCCATATCGGGCGGCATCGGCCAACAGAGATGGGCGCATCGCCTCGAACGGGAGCGCGACGCTCCGTGAACCGCGAGGTTTATTCGAGACCCTGCATGCGATGTCCTGTTCCATGAAAGAGGATTGTCGTGATTTTCTGAACCCGGGCTAAACCGGGCACCACTGTTCACTTGTGCGTGATCGGGCCATTCATTATGCTCGGCCCTGCTCAATGCAGGCCTTCCAATCAACGACATATCAAGCAGATAAATATTTTTTAAGCCTTGAACACCTGTGCCATACATAACGTGCAGGTGCGCTCGATGTATGCCTCAACCATTGAAAACAAACTTATTAATTGTCCATCGACCAGAATGCCGACCTTGAGTTCACACAGGGTCAGCGGGGTCATGCATCCATCCCTCTCTGGAGTCATATCAGCATGGAAAATAACGATCTGTCCCTCGTCGAAAAAAGATTGGTTGCCAGATTCCTGGACATGTTCATCAAATTTGGCCTTATTCTGGCGCTAGGCTCGTTCTGCTTCACCGTGTTCTCCCCCTTCATGAACATGATGCTGTGGGCCCTGATCCTGGCGGTCACCCTTTACCCCCTCCATCAGCGCTTTGCCGCCCGACTCGGGGGAAAACAGGGCCAGTCGTCCACCCTGCTGGTCCTGCTGGGCATCCTGCTCATCGTGGCCCCCACCGTTGCCATGCTGGGCTCCCTGGGAGACAGCGTCAGCGCCCTGATAGACAAGGTGAACAACAACACTCTGGTGATTCCGGCGCCTTCCGCCGACATCGCCAGCATCCCGCTGATCGGTGCCAAGCTGCACGCCTTATGGACCAAGGCATCCGTGGATCTGCCGAGCCTCCTCATCAGCTACAAGCCGCAGCTCGGCGACATGGCCAAGCAGACTGTCACCATGCTCGCCAGCATGGGGGGCGGCCTGCTGGGCTTCGTCGCCTCTTTCATCGTGGCCGGCATCATCATGGCCTGGGGTGCACCGGGTGCCATCAGCGCCGAGCGCATCGCCATGCGCATCACCGATGAGCGCAAGGGCCTCGCCCTCACCAAGCTGTGCACCAGCACCATCCGGGCCGTGGCCATGGGGGTCATCGGGGTCGCCTTCATCCAGGCCCTGCTGGCCGGCGTCATCATGTCCCTCGCCGGGATCCCGGCGGTCGGCATCTTCTTCGTCCTGGCGCTGATCCTGGGCATCGCCCAGGTCCCCGTCATCCTGGTCACGGGACCGGCCATCGCCTTCATGTGGATGGCGGGGGATCACGGCACCCTGCTCAACGTCATCTACTCAGTGCTGCTGGTCGTGGCCGGCATGGCCGACAACGTGCTCAAGCCGCTGCTGCTGGGGCGTGGCGTCGATGCGCCCATGCCGGTAGTGCTGCTGGGGGCCCTCGGCGGCATGGCCACCAACGGCATCCTCGGCATGTTCATCGGTGCCACCCTGCTCTCCATCGGCTATCGCATCTTCATGGCCTGGGTCAACGACGGTCTGGCCAACGCGGAAAAATAACCCCATGGCCGACGCACTTTCTCTCCTTCGCCCCCTGTTTGCAGGGGGCACCTGCCTGCTGCTCGGTGCCTGTACTCTGCTCGGGCCCGATTATCAGGCCCCCGGTGTCGAGGAGATGGCCAACTGGCACAGCGCCAGCGAGGGTCAGCAGGCGGTGACGGTGACCGACTACCGACGATGGTGGGACAACTTGCACGATCCCGTGCTGAGCGCCCTGGTGGAGGAGGCCTTCCTCAAGAATCCGGACGTGCGGATCGCCGGCCTGCGGATCCTCGAGGCCCAGGCCCAGCTTGGCATCGCCGAGAGCCTGCTCGGCCCCCAGGCGACGGTGGGAACGGCAGAATTCCTCCAGGCAGGTCAGACCCGGGGCGGCCACAGCAGCGCGGGCAGCAGCTACGGCGCCGGCTTCAACCTCGGCTGGGAACTCGACTTCTGGGGCAAGTTCCAGCGCGGAGTCGAGGCGGCGGATGCCAGCTATTTCTCGACCCTGGCCCAGTATGACGACATCCAGGTGTTGATGGCCGCCCAGGTGGCCCAGCTCTATGTGAGCATCCGTACCCTGGAGGCCAGGCTCCAGATCGCCCGGGAGAATGCCCGCATCCAGCGGCGCAGCCTGGAGATCACCGAGCGACTGTTCAAGAGCGGCAACAGCGCCGAGCTGGACGTGCAGCAAGCCAGGACCCAGTACCTGGGCACCCTGTCCGGCATTCCCCAGCTCGAGACCAGCCTGCGCCAGAGCCAGAACGCCCTCTCGACCCTGCTCGCCAGACCCCCGGGTCCCCTGCCCGAGATGGCCTCGGACACCGGCAAGATCCCCCTGGGAGAGCTGGCCCTGGTCACCGAGATGCCGGCGGATCTGCTGCGCCGTCGTCCCGATGTGCGGGTGGCGGAGCGTCAGCTGGCCGCCCAGTCGGCCCTCATCGGGGTGGCCGAGAGCGAGCTCTACCCCTCCATCACCCTGCTCGGCACCCTGGGGGTCAACGCCACCAATGGGGAGAGCGGCACCTTCTCCTGGGCCGTCGGCCCTTCGCTGAGCTGGAACCTGCTGGATCAGGGCCGGCTCGGCAACCAGATCCTGGTGCAGGACGCCCGCTTCCAGCAGCTGCACGAACGCTATCGCGACAGCGTGTTCAAGGCGGCCCGCGAGGTGGATGACGCGGCGGTGGCCTACGCCAACGGCCAGGAGGAAATCGCCCTGCTGACCCAGACCGGCGAGGCCGCCCGTCGCTCCCTCGAAATCGCCAACACCCAGTACCGCGAGGGGATGGCGGACTTCCAGCGGGTGCTCGACTCCCAGCGCGCCCTGTTCAACCAGCAGGAGCGCCTGGTCAACAGCCGCGGCGCCCGGATGCGCGATCTCATCACCCTCTACAAGGCACTGGGTGGCGGTTGGGAACAGGGGCGCGAACGTCCCCTGGTGACCCCCAAGGTGGAGGCCCAGCTGCGCACGCGCGCCGACTGGGCCCCCCTGCTCGACGCAGCCCATTCCCCCATGACACAGAAGGCAAGCTCCCATGACTGACACAGCCTCTCCCGGCCAGGCCAGCCGCCGCGCCACCCTCGGGCTGCTGGCCGCGATCCTCCTCCTGCTCAGCTGGTATCTGCTGGCGGACCGGCTGACCCCCTACAGCTCCCAGGCCCGGGTGCAGGCCTTCGTGGTCCCCGTCGCCGCCGAGGTGTCCGGCCAGATCAAGCGGGTCTATGTCCACGACAATCAGGACGTGGAGGCCGGCACCCCCCTGTTCGAGATCGATCCCGAGCCCTATGACATCGCCCTGGCCAAGGCCAGATCCGACTACCAGACGGTGCTGAGCGGCGTCAAGGCGAATACCGAAGGGGTCAAGGCGGCCGAGGCTTCCCTGATGGCCATGCGCGCTGCCTACGACAACGCAGCCAAGGATGCGGAGCGCCAGGAGCGGCTCTATCGGGAAGATCCGGGGGCCATCTCGGTGCGTCGCCTGGAGGTGGCCCAAGCCAACCGCGAGACAGCCAAGAGCCAGGTGGCGGCGGCCGAAGCCGACGTTCGCCGCGCCATCGAGGCCGCCGGGGAGAGCGGCGATGACAACTCCCAGCTGCTCAGTGCCCGCTCGGCGGTGCACAAGGCCGAGCTGGATCGCCAGAACACCCGCGTGGTGGCGCCGGGCCGGGGGCTCATCACCGACTTGAGCACGGATGCGGGCCAGTTTATCGGGGCCGGCGCCCCGGCCATGACCCTGATCGCCATCCACGACGTCTGGGTATCGGCGGATCTGACGGAGAACAACCTCGGCAACATTCGACCAGGGGACAAGGTCGCCATCCTGCTCGACAGCCTGCCTGGACAGCTGTTCGAGGGGAAAGTCCGCAGCGTCGGCCACGGGGTGGGCGATGGCAAGAACCAGCCCGCCGGTACCCTGCCCACGGTGGACAACAACCGCGACTGGCTGCGCCAGGCCCAGCGTTTCCCGGTCAAGGTCGCCTTCCAGAGCGACGACTTCCCCCCGGTCGAGGCGCTGCGGATCGGTGGTCAGGCCGACGTGCTGGTCTACACCGGCGAGAGCGGGGTGATGCACCTCCTGGGGGCACTCTATATCCGCCTGATGAGCCTCTTCTCCTTCCTCTATTGAGGCACCAGATGCATAACGCCGACAGGGCTGTACTGCGCATTGGCACGGGCATCGGGCTCGCGACGGGGATCTGTTACGGCCTGGCGCTGCCCATGCCCCACCTCGGGGTCATCATGGCCTGGGTGGTGCTGTGCCGACCCGGCGAGCCGCTCAGCCTTGGCAAAGGGTTGCTGGGTGGCGCTCTGCTGCTGGCCGTGATGGTCGGCGGCGTGCTGCTGGTGCCCCTGCTGACCCACTATGCCATGGCGGCCGTGCTGCTCGTCGCCCTGCTGCTCTACCTGCTGATGCAGCAGGCGATGGCCGGCAAGGGCGCCGCCGCCATGCTGCTCATCATGGCCATCACGGTGATCCCGGTGGCCGGTCTCATCGAGCAGTCCCTTGCCATTGCCCTTGCCCAGATGATGGGACTGGGGATCCTGATAGGCACCCTGGTCAACCGCCTGGCCCACGCGCTCTTCCCTCCCCTGCCGGTGGCCGGGGCGGCGACCAGGGCGCCGCCGCCCCCCCCCGAACACCCCGAGCGGCTGGCGCTGCGCGCCGTCGCCATGGTGCTGCCGGTGTGGCTGCTGGCCCTCGGCAATCCGGCGTTCTACATTCCGGCGGTGATGAAGACGGTTACCCTGGCCCAGCAGAGTACCTCCCTCAACGCCAGACAGGCGGGCCAGGAGCTGGTGCTCTCGACCCTGATGGGCGCCCTGCTGGCGTTCGCACTCTGGCTCGGGCTCAGCCTCTGGCCCTCGCTCCTGATGCTGGTACTGATGCTGGTCCTGATGACCCTCTGGCTGGCGCGGCGCCTGGTGCGGCTGGTGGTGGGGCGTTTCCCGCCATCCTTCTGGAGCAACACCTGGATCACGGCGCTCATCCTGTTTGGCCCGGCCATCGAGGACAGCGCCACCGGCAAGGATGTGTGGTTGGCGGCCGCCATGCGTTGCGGCCTCTATCTGGTGGTGGCCGGCTATGGCTGGCTCTGTATCTTGCTGCTCGAGCAGTGGTGGCCGGCCGGCCGCCCACTGGCAGAAGCCAAGCTAGGAGATTGATATGTTAACGATTTTTTTGGTCGGCATCCCGGTGATCCTGGTCAACATGCTGCTGCAATCCCTGGTATCCGTCTGGTGCATCCGCTTCTACGTCAAGCGATTCAATCGACGCGAGGGGGCCCTGGCCGGCATGCTGGCTTTGTTTGGCATCATCACCCTGGTGATGCTGGGCAACCTGGCCCAGATCGGCGTCTGGGGCGGGCTCTTCCTGTGGCTAGGGGAGTTCGATACCCTGCAGGAGGCCGTCTATCACTCCGGGGTCAACTTCGCCACTCTGGGCTATGGCGACATCGTCATGAGCCCGCAGTGGAAGCTGCTCGGCCCCCTGGAGGCAGTCAACGGTGCCCTGATGATAGGCCTCTCCGGCGCCTCCATGCTCGCGGTCTTGCAGCACCACATTCGCAAGCAGTTCGATGACGTGACCCCCTGACAGCGAGGGGCCACCTGCGGCAAACCCCTGCGGCAACAAAACGGGCCACTCTTTGGAGTGGCCCGTTTGCATACAGAGTGATCAATCGGGCCATGTCAGCCTGGAGGATCTACTCGGCGATCACCGTCTGCCAGGTCTTGAAACCGCCGGAGAGGTTCTTGACCCGAAAACCGTGCTGGCTCAGCAGGCGGCAGGCCACGTGACCCCGCAGCCCCACCTGGCAGCTGATGAGCAGCTCTTTATCCTTGGGCAGCTCATGGAGGCGGCTGCGCAGCTCGTCCAGAGGAATGTGCATCGCCCCCGGAATGCGCCCCAGCTTGTCGAGCTCTGGGGTGCTACGCACATCCACCACCTGCTGATGGGGGTGGCGAGCCTGCACCTCGGCGGCGTGGCAGAGCAGGGTGTCCCCCTTCAGGTGGTTGCTCGCCACGAAGCCCGCCATGTTGATAGCGTCCTTGGCCGAGCCGAACGGCGGCGCATAGGTGAGCTCCAGATCCTGCAGATCGAACACGGTGAGCCCGGCACGCTGGGCCACCGCCAGCACGTCGATGCGCTTGTCGATGCCATCCTTGCCGATGGCCTGGGCGCCGTAGATCTTGCCGTCCGGCGCAAACAGCAGCTTGAGGCTGATCGGGTGAGCGCCGGGGTAGTAGCCGGCGTGGCTGCCCGGGTGGACATAGACCTTCTCGAACGGCAATCCCAACTGCACCAGCCGCTTCTCGTTCAGCCCCGTGCTCGCCACCGCCAGATCGAACAGCTTGCAGATGGCGGTCCCTTGCGTCTTCTTGTAGGTTTCGGCTCGCCCCAGCATGTTGTCGGCGGCGATGCGCCCTTGACGGTTGGCCGGGCCCGCCAGCGGGATCAGCACGGACTCGCCGGTGACGAAATCGGTCTCCTCCACCGCATCCCCCACCGCGTAGATGAAGGGATCCGAGGTGCGCATGCCCGCATCCACCTTGATGCCGCCGCGGGGGCCCAGCACCAGCCCCGCCTTGGCGGCGAGCAGGGTTTCGGGCTTGACGCCAATCGCCAGGATCAGCAGGCCGGTGTCGAGATGAGAGCCGTCATTGAGGGTCAGACGCAGGCCGGCAGGCACCGCCGAGCCCTTCTCCGCCGGCAGCTCCAGGCTCTCGATGGCAGCGAGGCCGGTGCGCAGGCGAAGATCGACCCCCTCTTCGCGGATGCGGGCGTGGAGCAGGTTGGCCATCTCCTTGTCCACCGGCGCCATCACCTGATCGGAGAGCTCAAGCAGGGTGACCGCCAGCTTGCGCTGGTGCAGCGCCTCCATCATCTCCAGTCCGATGAAACCGCCCCCCACCACGGTGACGTGGCGGGGCTTGTCGTGCGCCAGCGCCGCCAGGATGCGATCCATGTCGGGAATGCTCCGCAGGGTGTGTACCCCCGGGCTGTCGATGCCGGGGAAGGGAGGCCGGATGGGGGCGGCGCCCGGGCTCAGCAGCAGCACGTCGTAGGCTTCGCGACGCTCTTCGCCGGTCAGCAGGTTGCGCACCAGCAGGCTCTTGCCGGCCCTGTCTATCTCGATGACGTCGTGAAACACCCGCACATCCACGTTGAACCGGCGCTTGAAGCTTTGCGGCGTCTGCAGCAGCAGGGCATCCCGATCCGGGATATCCCCCCCGATGTGATAAGGCAGACCGCAGTTGGCGAAGCTCACGAACTCGCCCCGCTCGAACATCACGATCTCCGCCTCTTCGCTCAAACGGCGGGCACGGGCGGCGGCGGACGCCCCCCCGGCCACACCACCCACAATCAGGATCCGTTTCATCTGCAAGACTCCACACAACAGGAAATGACCAATAAATTAGACTTATCTAATTTAGAACTCAATGAAATTTTGTTTGCCACGGATTTGCAGTATTCTTGCCCTCCGACAATTGCTCAACAGGATAGTGTCAGTTCATGTCGTCTACCGCGCTCAGCCATCTTCCGACCGCCAGCCAGGCGCCCCTGTTTTTCCGCCTGGATACCCGTAGTCAACGGCTGGTCGCCCTGACCGATGTGATGCAGACGCCGCTCCACTGGCTCGACGAGCCCCGCAGTGCCTGGCCGGCCCAATTGCCGGACGCCCTGCGCCAGCCCATCGAGCAGCGGCTGGCCAGCGGCAAGGGGGGCAAGCTGGTGCTGCGCTTTGACGCCCTCCTCTGGCACATTTCCCTCTCCCACGAGCAGGACGCCTTCTGGCTCATCTGCCTGCAGACCCAATCCCAGGAGAGCGCCGCCAGCCTGTCCCTGCAACTGCCGCGCCTGAGCCAGATGGCCAGCCAGCAGCAGTATGACGCCATGCTGGAGAGCCTCAAGGAGTGCCTGGGGGCCGATCGCCTGATCCTCTGGCACTACCAGGCCCATGGCGCCCTGGGCGGCGAGCAGCTGACCCCGGTGTTCACCCTGGGGGTGGACGCGCTCGGTGCCATTCGCGGAGACAGCCGTTACATCCGGGCCCTGCGCGCCCGGGGCGCCCTGAGCTTCTCGGAGGCAGCCCACCAGCCCATGTTGAGCCAGCACTACTATCTGGCCGATGCCAATGTCTGCTCCCGCCTGGACGGCGCCTTACTGGAACAGGAGAAGCTCATCGGCGTGCTCAGCCTGGAGTATGCCGAGAGCACCCTCATCAGCGATGACACCCTGCAACTGGTGCGTCATTGCGCCCGCTTGCTCGGCCACTGGCAGCCGGACCCCGTGGCGACCGACGCCCCGGACCTCGCGCCTCCCCCGGGGCTTGCCAACCTGACCGGCAACGATTACTGCCGCGCCCTGCTGCGCTGGGCCATGGGCCTGAGCGGTGCCCACATGGGCTGGATCGGCGAGTTTCAGCCTCGCGGCCAGGATCTCTGGCTCATTCCCCGCTGCGTGGTGGAGGGGGAGACCTTCGCCGTCGTCAAACCCATGCCCATGGACATCGGCCCGGGCCGGGAGATCTTCCAGCACGGGCAAAGCCTCTACGTGGAAGATCTGGCCCTGCGCTATCCCCAGTCCAGCCAGCTGCTGGCTCTCGACGCCAAGGCCTATGTCGGCATCCCCTTCCCGGGGCCAAACGGTCTCCCCCTGGGACAACTCACCCTGCTGCTCGCCACCCCTCTGGCCGATCCCGCGTCCCTGCTGGACGTCCTCTACGAACAGCGCGAGCGGGCCGCCAGCGAGTTGCAGCGCCTGGCCAATGACGATGCCCTGCGCCTGGCCGAAGTGGCCTTCAACACCCACGACGGCCTGCTGGTGATGGATCACGGGGGCATCATCCTCAAGGTCAATGCCTCCTTCAGCCGCATCACCGGCTTTGCCAGCGAGGAGATGCTGGGTCTGCACATCGACGCCCTGAGGCCCACCTACTATGGCGACACCCTCAAGGAGGAGGTGATCGCGGCGGTCAACCGGCAGGGATACTGGCTCGGGGAGGAACAATGCCTGCACAGGGAGGGACACCTCTTCCCGGTGCGGCTCATGGTGAGCGGGGTCAAGGACGAGGAGGAGGAGATCAGTCACTTCGTCTGCAGCTTCCACGACATCACCCAGGAGAAAGAGACCGCCCGCCACATTGAGCGCCTCGCCTACTACGACGACCTGTGCGATCTCTACAACAGGCGGAGCCTGACCGACATCATGCAGCGCACCCTGCAGGCCCCGAGTGGTCAGTGGGGGGCCCTGCTGCTGCTGGATCTGGACAACTTCAAATCCATCAACGACTCCCTCGGTCACGCCTGCGGCGATCTGCTGCTCCAGGCCGTGGTGGTGCGACTCAAGTCCCTGCCCCAGGAGAACCTGGTGCTCGCCCGCACCTCGGGTGACGAATTTGCCCTGCTCTTCACGGCACTGGGCCAGGGCTATATCACCGCCAAGATCCTGGCGGAGCACTTTGCCCGGGAGCTGATGGGGATCTTCCGTGCCCCCTTCGACATCGGCGATCACAAGCTGCACTGCAGCGCCTCCGTGGGGATCAGCCTGTTCAGCGATGACGACAAGGATCACCTTGTCCTGATGCAGCAGGCCGATACCGCCGTCCACATGGCCAAGCGCGCGGGCCAGGGCAACCATATCTTCTTCAGTGAAGCCATGGCGGAAAAAGAGAAGAGCAAGCTTTCTCTCAACAACCAGCTGCGCGATGCCCTGCGCAACAACGAGTTGGTGCTGCACTACCAGCCCCAATACCGGGTCGACAACGGCACGCTCTCGGGCATAGAGGCGCTGCTGCGCTGGCAGAAGGCCGACGGCACCATGGTGCCCCCCGGGGAGTTCATCCCCATCGCCGAGGAGACCACCCTGATCCAGGAGATAGGCTACTGGGTGATGAAGACCGCCTGCGCCCAGTACAGCTTCTGGCTCAACAATGGTCTCGCCATCCCCCATCTGTCGGTCAACGTCAGCGCCCGCCAGTTCCACACCGCCGGTTTCGTGCAGCAGGTGGAGTACATTCTGCGGGACACCGGGGTGCCACCGTCGCGCCTGCTGCTGGAGATCACCGAGTCCGTGGTGCTGGAAAACCGGCTGGAGAGCATCGCCAGGATCCGCCAGCTCAAGGCCCTCGGCCTGCTCATCTCCATCGACGACTTCGGCACGGGCTACTCGTCCCTGGCCTATCTGCGGGATCTGCCCGCCGACGAGGTGAAGCTCGACAGAAGCTTCATCCAGACCCTGGTCCACAGCGAACAGGACAAGGCCATCGTCAAGGCCATCCTGGATCTCGCCCGGGTGTTTCGTTTCACCGTCACCGCCGAAGGGGTGGAGGAAGAGGAGCAGCTCGCCGTGCTCAAGGCCCTGGGATGCCAGCATTATCAAGGCTTCCTCACCAGCCGGCCGCTCCCCGTCAAGGCACTGGAGAGCCTGCTGGGTGCCACCCCTGCGGGCTAAACTGGTAGGATTTATAGGGCTTTCTGTCATAAAATAACGACCGCTCGAACCTTGTCCGCACCATTGGAGTCGTCTATGTCAGTCATTAACCGGATCCCCGCCGTTGAATCCAAGGGACCTGCCACCCCCGGCACGCAGCGGATCCCGACCGTTGAAGCCAGCGACACCGGCACTACCGACATCATTGGCCGGATCCACTCCGTCGAGACCTGCGGGACCGTCGACGGCCCCGGCATCCGCTTCATCGTGTTCATGCAGGGCTGCCTGATGCGCTGCAAGTATTGTCACAACCGGGACACCTGGGACACCCAGGGCGGCCGCGAGGTCACCGTGCCCGAGCTGATGAAGGATCTCACCAGCTATCGCCACTTCATGAATGCCTCCGGCGGTGGCGTGACCGCCTCCGGCGGCGAGGCCATGCTGCAGCAGGAGTTCATCGCCGAACTGTTCACCGCCTGCAAGGCCCAGGGGATCCACACCTGCCTCGACACCAACGGTTTCGTGCGTCACTACGACGAACTGCTCGACCGGGTGCTGGACAACACCGATCTGGTGCTGCTCGACATCAAGCAGATCAACGACGAGAAGCACATTCCCCTCACCCACGTCAGCAACAAATACACCCTGGAGTTCGCCCGCTACCTGGCCTCCCGCGGTCAGACCATGTGGATCCGCTACGTGGTGGTGCCCACCTGGTCCGACGATGACGAGAGCGCAGAAGGACTCGGCCAGTTCATCGCCGAGCTGGGGGAGTGCGTCGAGAAGGTGGAGCTGCTGCCCTACCACGAACTTGGCAAGCACAAGTGGGACGTGCTGGGAGATACCTATGATCTGGTCGGCATCAAGCCCCCCAGCAAGGAGACCATGGACAGGGTCCAGAGCATCCTTGGCAAGTATCACCCCAACGTGAAGTATTGAGACAGGAGGCCGCCCGGCAGAGGGCGGCCTCTTTTCATTGCGCTGGCGTTCGCCACGGCGCCATCACCGACAGCCGCATCCGGGGGAACCGCTCATGAGTGAAGGACAAGTCGCCGCCCTCCTGCTCTGGCTGGTGCTGCTCGCCTTCAGTCTGAACGCCTCCCTGCTGCGCACCCTTGGCGCCCACCCGCTCTATCAGCATCTTTGCCTCGGCGGCGCCATCGTGCTGGTACCGCTGTGGACCTTGCGGGCCGGGTTGCACGAGGGGCTCGAGATCCACTTTCTCGGCCTCACCAGCCTGACCCTGTTGCTGGGCTGGCGCCTCGCCCTGCTTGCCCCCTGCCTCACCCTGCTGCTCCTCGCTTACTTCGGGGTCATCCCCCTGGCCGACATCGGCTGGCAAGCCCTCATCGGCGTCGCCCTGCCGGTGGCCACCAGCTGGCTGCTGTTTCTGGGGAGCTGGGCCTGGCTGCCTCGCCACCTCTTCGTCTATCTGTTCGTGGCGGCATTTCTCGGGGGGGCGCTGAGCATCTCGGCCAAGGTGATCGCCAGCGCCCTGCTGATGGGGGTGAGCGGCACCTACTCCTGGCACACCATCAGCGCCGACTACCTCTCCATCTGGCCGCTGCTGCTCTTCCCCGAGGCGCTCCTCAACGGCATGACCATGACCCTGCTCGCCGTCTATCGCCCCCACTGGGTCAACACCTTCTTCGACAGGGAGTACCTGGGGCGCTGAGCCTGCCCGTGGTCCATAAAAAAAGCCCGCAGTTGCGGGCTTTTTCTCTGCTGGCAGTCAGACGCTGCGCGGGCGCAGGTGGGCATGCCAGCGGGCTTCCCACTTCTTGAACAACCAGACGATGACGAAGGTGAGCAGCATGTAGAGCAGACCTGCGGTCAGGAACGCCTCGAACGGGCTGTAGTAGCGGGAGTTGATGATCCGCGCGGCCCCCGTCAGATCGACGATGGTGATGATGCCCGCCACCGCCGACCCCTGCAGCATGAAGATCACCTCGTTGCTGTAGGCCGGCAGCGCACGGCGAAACGAGTTGGGCAGGATGATGCGGGTGAGGGTCTGCCAGCGGGTCATGCCGAAGGCGCTTGCCGCTTCTATCTGCCCCTTGGGCATGTTCATCACGGCGCCACGCACTATCTCGGCGGTGTAGGCGCCGGTGTTGAGAGTGAACGCCAGCAGGGCACAGAACCAGGCTTCCGAGAAGAGGGACCAGGCCGCACTGTTCTTGAGCCACTCCCACTGGGCGGCACCGTAGTAGATGATGAAGAGCTGCACCAGGAGCGGGGTGCCACGGAAGAAGTAGATATAGGCCCAGATTGGCCCCTTTATCAACCAGTTGCGGCTGTTGCGCAGTATGCCCATGGGCACCGCCAGCATGAGCCCCAGCATGAGCGAGGCGGCCACCAGCCAGATGGTGGTATAGAGCCCCTCCCAGTAGGTGGGCCACTCCTTGAGAATGATCGAGAAATCCATGGCTTACCTCGTCTTGATGGCGTAGTGACGCTCGGCCCACTTGAGCGCCGAGGTAGAGACTGCGGTGAAGACCAGGAAGATCAGCGCCACCGCCATGTAGAAGGTGAAAGGCTGCTGGGTCGAGCCCGCCGCGAGCGACGCCTTTCGCACCATGTCATCGAGCCCGATGATGGAGACCAGAGCCGTGGTTTTCAGCAGCACCAGCCAGTTGTTGCCAAACCCGGGCAGGGCGTGGCGCATCATCTGGGGAAAGAGGATCCGCACAAAGACCTGGCTTGCCCGCATGCCGAAGGCACGGGCTGCCTCGAGCTCCCCCTTGTCCACCGCCAGGATGGCGCCGCGGAAGGTCTCGGTCATGTAGGCGCCGAAGATGAAGCCGATGGTGGCGACCCCGGCCGCAAAAGGGCTGATGTCGATGTAATCGGGCAGCAGGGAGACCCACTCCTGGTTCGGGTTGCTCGCCAGCAGGTGGTTGTTGTATGCCTCGTTGACCCAGGTGCAGATCCCGTTGATGAGCACCTGGCCGCCGAAGAAGAGCAGCATCATCAGCACCAGATCCGGGATGCCGCGAATGACGGTGGTGTAGGCCGCCGCGATGCCGCGTGCCCACTTGTAGGGAGAGAGCTTGGCCAGGGCCCCCAGCATGCCGAGCACCAGGGCCAGCAGCAGGGAGGCAAGCGCCACCTCCAGGGTGATCCAGGCCCCCTCCAGCAGAGAGGTTTCGTATCCTTTCAAATCAAACATATGCAATGCAGCTCCATCGCAATCGGGCCCGTCACTCCCAGCGGAAGGCAACGGGCCCGATGACTACTGACGGGATCAACCTGTCGTTGTTCGCCTGACGTCGGCTTACTCGCCGTACACGTCGAAGTCGAAGTACTTGTCGTTGATTTCCTTGTACTTGCCATTGGCACGCAGGGCCAGGATGGCGGCATTGAATTTCTCTTTCAGATCCTTGTCAGCCTTGCGCACCGCGATGCCGGCACCCTCGCCAAACCACTTGGGATCGGTCAGTTTCGGGCCGATGAACTCGAAGGCATCGCCCCCTTCCTTCTTCAGCAGGCCGTCGCTGATGGCGGCGGAGTCGGCCATCACGTAGTCGACACGGCCGGATTTCAGATCGAGGTAGGCTTCATCCGCAGTGCCGTAGCGCTTGATGGTGGCATTGGGGAAGTTGTCGGTGATGTAGGTATCCATGGAGGTGGCACGCTGCACGGCGATGGTCTTGCCGTCCATGAAGGCCTTGTCGAGCTGGATCTCGGTCCCTTTCTTGGCGGCGAAGCGCGCCGGGATGTGCTGGTACTTCTGGGTGAAGTCCACCTTCTTCTTGCGCTCTTCGGTGATGTCCATGGTGGCGATGATGGCGTCATACTTGCGCGACAGCAGCGCCGGAATGATGCCGTCCCAGTCCTGCTTGATCAGGGTGCACTTCACCTTCATCTCTTCGCACAGGGCGTTGGCGATGTCGATGTCGAAGCCTTTCACCTCGCCGCTCGGCTCGGTCCAAGAGAAGGGGGGATAGGCCCCTTCCACCCCGATCCGCACCTCTTTCCACTCCTTGGCCATCAGGCTACCGGAACACAGGGCCGTCATCACGGCAGTCGCCAGCATCAGCTTGTTCATGTATCTCTCCTTGATAAACACGTCGATCGTTGAAAGTACGGATGGTTGAAATTGAATCCCGTCCATCAATAGATGGACGAGATGAATTGCTTGAATCGCTCCGACTTGGGATGGGCGAAGATCTCCTTGGGATTGCCCTCCTCCTCCACGCGCCCCTGGTGCAGGAACATCACCTTGTTCGACACGTCGCGGGCAAAGGACATCTCGTGGGTCACCACCATCATGGTACGCCCCTCTTCCGCCAGCTCGCGCATCAGGCCAAGGACCTCCCCCACCAGTTCAGGGTCGAGGGCCGAGGTAGGCTCGTCAAACAGCATCACCTCGGGCTCCACCGCCAGCGCCCGGGCGATGGCGGCCCGCTGCTGCTGACCGCCGGAGAGGTGACCGGGATAATAGTCGCGACGCTCCCACAGCCCCACCCGGTTGAGCAGATGCTCCACCTTGGCGATGGCCTCGGCACGGGGCACCTTGAGCACCTGGATGGGCACTTCGATGATGTTCTGCATGATGGTCATGTGGGACCAGAGATTGAAGCTTTGAAACACCATGGCCAACCGGCTGCGGATACGCTCCACCTGGCGCATGTCTTCCGGCAGGCGCTCGCCGGAACGGCTGGTTTTCATCCGGATCAGCTCCCCATGGAGGGAGACGCTGCCCGATGAGGGGGTTTCAAGCAGATTGATACAGCGTAGAAAGGTCGACTTCCCCGAACCCGAGGAGCCGATGAGGGAGATCACATCCCCCTTGTGGGCCGTCATATCGATGCCCTTGAGCACTTCGTGGGTGCCAAAATACTTGTGCAGATCACGAACTTCCAGTGCGGCAACGTCGCTCATCCATTACAACCTTGTCTGTCCCTAGACGCCGCTTCGGCGTGACTCCACCATCGTCCATTTAACAAAACGTTAACCGATGGCAACCTTCAGCGAAAATATCATTGAGGTAGTGAAAAAACAATACAGAACCGAGGTATTTGGTGTTTTATCTGTATTTTTATTGGCCTATTGAGTATTTTTCAGCACTTTGTCTGCATAAAATCCATTTTTTGTCGCACCTTACCTACCGCTCTTTTATACCCGCAGCGCACTGGTAGCAAGCATATTTCACCATATCCGCCAGATGTCATCCAAAAGGACTTTATTCACCCGGGCAGATTCCCCTTCTCTCGTCATTTCATGGGGATGAAATTGATTTCTCAGGTGATGTGGCCCTCTTTCCCCGTTTGCGTACAGAGCCGACTGTCATCAAAAAACACAACAATATGATAAAAAAGTCCCGTATGGGCCATGCTGATGCACAGATCCGTGACACAGGTGCAACAAGTCGTGATAAGGTGCCGTTTTTCCACGTTTTGTGATCGAGGCCCCGATGTTGCTCAATGTGTTGCTGATCCTGCTGCCGCTCGTGATCGGCTATCTGGTTCCCCTCTCTTCCGCCCGTCTGATCAAGCTGGTCAACCAGTCCCTGGGCAAGATGGTCTACCTCATCCTGTTCCTGATGGGTCTGGGGCTGGCCTATGTGGAGAACCTGGGCAGCAACCTGGCAGTGATCTTCAAGGTGGCAGGGGTGATGCTCGCAGCCATTACCCTCTGCAACCTGCTGGCCCTGTGGTGGCTGGACAAGCGCAGCCCCCCCACCCACGAGGCCAGTGACGGCAAGATGCCGAGCAAGCTGCACCTGTTGTGGGAATCCCTCCAGCTCTGTTTCGTGGTGCTGGGGGGCGTCTTGCTGGGGCTGGTGGTGGACCTGCGCGCCCTGCCCATCGACAAGTTGAGCGAGTGGGCCCTGATGCTGCTGCTCTTGCTCATCGGCATCCAGATGCGCAACTCCGGCATGCGCCTGCGCCAGATCCTGCTCAATCCCTGGGGCATGAAGATCGCGCTCACCGTCATCCTCAGCAGCTGGCTCGGCAGCCTGCTGGCCGCCCAGCTGCTCGGCATGCCCTTTGCCCATGGCCTCGCGATGAGCTCCAGTTTTGGCTGGTATTCGCTCTCCGGCATTCTGGTAGCGGACAAGCTGGGCCCGGTGCTGGGCTCCGCCGCCTTCATCAATGATCTGGGGCGCGAGCTTATCGCCATCCTCATCATCCCGGTGCTGATGCGCCGCCACCCCAGCGCCGCCATCGGCTACGGCGGCGCGACGGCGCTGGACTTCACCCTGCCTGTCATCCAGAAATCCGGCGGCATCCAGGTGGTGCCGGTGGCCATCGTCTCCGGCTTTATCCTGAGTCTGCTCGGCCCCATTCTGATCCTGGGGTTCCTGGCTATCTGAGCCCCATGGCACGACAAAGCCCGGCACTGCTGCCGGGCTTTTTGTTGATGAACTGAGCGGGCTGGATGACAGGCGCCGGTATTCAGGTGCGCCACCGACCCCCACTCATCACCCGCTCGATGGCGAACGTATCAGGATCGATCAGCAGCAGATCCGCATCCTGCCCTACCCCCAGAGTACCCTTGCTCGCAAGCCCCAGCGCCCTGGCCGGATTGGCCGTCACTACCGCCAGTGCCGTCTCCAGCGCCACCCCCTTGCCGCAGGCCGCCACCACCTCCTGCCACAGGCTCCCTATCTGGCCGCAGCGCAGCTCGATGAGTCGCCCCTCGCCGTCAAAGCGCGGCAGACTGGCGTTGGCGTCCGAACTGAAGCTGATGCGATCCACGGGCACGCCGGCCGCCAGCAACGCCACCAGGGCGTCGGCCGCGAGCCGCTCCCCGTCGTCCAGCAAGTCCGGGAAGCTCGACGTGGTGAGGTCGACCCAGCCGCCTGCCCGACCCCACTCGATGGCCTCGGCAAAGAGCCAGGTATTGCGGTTGCAGTGGGTGGGGTAGAGCTGGCGAAGCGGTATGTCGGTGTCATCCCGCAACGCCCGCAGGGGCGCCAGCGCCCCGCGGCCATCCCCCAGGTGAAAGAAGCTGACGCCACTTTTGCCCGACAACAGCCCGGCCACCCGCGCCTCGCTCGCCAGCCGCGCCAGCTCGTCGTGGGTGGGGGCGCTGGATCTGTGATCGCTGATGGCCACCTCCCCCACCCCCAGCACCTCGGGGATCAGCATGATGTCCGACTCCACCGTGCCGGTGAGGGTCTTGACCGGCAGGTGGTAGGAGCCGGTGTACATGAAGGCGCTCACCCCGGCTTCTCGAAACTCGCGCACCTTCCCCAGCACCTGGGCCGGGCTGCGGGTCAGGCTGTCGGTGCCGAGCGCCGCCACGAGCGTGGTGACCCCCGCCGCAAGGGCCTCCCTTGCCGAGAGCTCCGGCGTGCGAAAGCCGAAGCCTCCCTCGCCGCCGCCTCCCGTGATATGGGCGAGCGGGTCAACCAGTCCGGGCACCAGATAGCGGCCGCCAGCGTCCACCCGCGTCAGTGGCCAGTCGGCCGGAACCGTCAGTCCCTTGCCCATCCAGGCGATGCGACCATCCGCCACCAGCAGATCCTGCTGGCCAAGCGGGGCCGGACTATGGATCTGCGCACCCTCGATCAGGGTCAACATGGGATCTCTCCTTGCTGCATGAAAAAGGAGGGAGCAGGCTCCCTCCGACTGTTACCCATCAACCGCCATAGATATCGTACTTGAAGTACTTCCGGTTGATCTCCTGATACTTGCCGTTGGCGCGCAGGGCCTTGATGGCGTCGTTCAGCCTGGCCCTGAGATCCTGATCCCCCTTGCGCACCGCGATCCCCATGCCGTCGCCAAACCATTGACGGTCGGTCAGGGCCGGCCCCACATAGTCGAACTTGTCGCCCCCTTCCTTGCCAAGCAACCCTTGTTCGATGGCCGAGGCGTCTGCCAGCAGGGCCAGCACCCGTCCCGCCTTCAGGTCGAGGTAGGCTTCATCGGCACTGCCGTAACGCACTATGGTGACGCTGGAGCCGAAGTTGTCGGTCAGGTACTTGTCGTGGGTGGTGGCCCGCTGCACGCCGATGCGCTTGCCCGCCATCCCTTCCGGCGTCAGCGTCAGTTCGGTGCCCCTGGCCGCCACGAAGCGGTTGGGAATGTGGGCATATTTCTCGGTGAAGTCGACCTTCTTGCGCCGCTCGTCGGTGATCGACATGGCGGCGATGATGGCGTCGTACTTGCGCGACAGCAGGGCCGGGATCATGCCGTCCCAATCCTGGGCCACCAGTTCGCACCTGACGGCCATCTGCTGGCACAGGGCGTTGGCAAGATCGATGTCAAATCCCTTGATCTCTCCGGACGCATCGGTCCATGAGAAGGGTGGATAGGCCCCCTCCACGCCAAAGCGTACCGTCTTCCACTCCTTGGCGGTGACGGGGGTGGCGAGCAGACAGGCAGCAACAAGGGCTGACAGGGTCAGTGTGGTC
This sequence comes from Aeromonas sp. WP2-W18-CRE-05, assembly GCF_014168615.1. Lineage (NCBI taxonomy): Bacteria > Pseudomonadati > Pseudomonadota > Gammaproteobacteria > Aeromonadales > Aeromonadaceae > Aeromonas > Aeromonas sp. WP2-W18-CRE-05. The sequence continues at coordinate 3,282,872 of NZ_AP021917.1, forward strand.
TTCATCGTGAGTACTCCATTACATAAAAAGCGCACAGGCGCGGTCAAGGCATCGCAGGCAGAGGCAAGCGATGGCCAACAAACGGCAAATTGCAGATGAGCGGGATTACGCCGCCATGGGCGTCAATGAACTGCTCCGGGGCCTCGACCTATTCGTCGAACCACTCGGAGAGATAGAAAGGCTTGAAGTAGAAGGCCAGAAAAAAACCTCTGGCTTTGCGCATCATGGTGATTTGTCGCGTCCTGTGACAAAGATGGCAAGCACCTTACCACGCCTCAAATTTGCCCGGCAAGGGGACTTGGGGATGAAACATCCTGCCCATGGTCAATCCGGCCACGATTCGTTAGGCTCGGATCACCCGTTCACGCCCAGGCACGCGAGCCCCATCCCATGAATTTTCTCGCCCACCTCCATCTGGCGGCCCATACCGGCAGCTCCCTCACCGGCAACCTGCTGGGGGACTTCATCAAGGGTCCGCTACCGACGGGTCTGGCTGACCACTTCGACGAGGGGATCTGGCTGCACCGCAAGATAGACGCCTTCACCGATGCCCACCCGGCCCATCGGGCCGCCGTGGCGAGCTTCGCCCCCCCCTGGCGCCGCTTCGGCGGCATTGTGGTGGATATGCTCTACGATCACTGGCTCAGCCAGCACTGGCAGAGGTTCAGCGCAGCCCCCCTGCCCCGCTTTCTGGCGCAGAGCTATGGTCAGCTTCTCCTGGATCATCACAGCCTGCCACAGGGCCTGCCGATGGCCCTGCGGCGCATGGCCGAGCAGGACTGGCTGGCCTCCTACCAGTACCGGGAAGGGGTGGGGGCGGCCCTCAACGGCATCGGTCGTCGGCTGCGCCGCCCCGTGCCGCTCGGGGAGGCGCTCCACACCCTGGATCAGGCTCGCTGGACCGAGGCCGAGCACGCCTTCCTGCACTTCTACCCGGAGCTGATGCGCTTTTGCGAGGCGCAGATCGCCGCCCACCGCACTGCCACCTCATCCCCGCCATAAAAAACGCCCCGAGCGGGGCGTTGTCATCGGGGGAACGCTCAGGCCTTGGGGCTGGCCGGCAGGAAGCGAAACGCCATGGCCGGGACGAATTTCTCCGCCGTCTCCCCCGCATAGAGCTGCTGCTCGGTCAGGGGCAACTTGCGCACCGGGGCCCCCGCGGCGAGATCCAGCTTGTCCATGCTCACCCAGAAGGTGTTGGGCAGATGGGTCAGCTCGAAGAAATAGCGGCGATGCTGCTGATCCGCCACGCTGCGCCACAGGGTGGTGGAGATGTTGGGCTGATCCGGGGTGCTGATCCCCATGGGTACCGAGACGTTGCGCATCACGCTCATCACCCCGGCCACCGCCTCGTTGGCCTGGTCGGTCTTTGGCAGGGTCTTGATGTAGAAGGAGGCGCGGGCAAAACGGTCCGCCGAGCGGTTGGTGCCGGGCAGCATGGTGAGACCGCCAATCTCCTCCCAGTAGTCGTTGAGGGCCAGTTGCTTGTCAAAGGTCGGCGAGTTGGTCATCACCTGATAGCTGCGGTCGTGGTAGATCTGCAGCTTGCCCCCCACGTACTGGAAGATAGCGGAATCGCCGCTCGCATCGGAGAGGGAGAGGTGCAGCTGGCCCGGCTTGCCATCCGGGGTCAGGGTGGTCACCACATAGAACTCGTCCTTCGACAGGGCCTCGACCGCCTCGGCCACGGTGGCGAAGTTGTCCAGCGCGTACTGGGCCCAGAGCGAGATGGAGAGAGTCTTGCGCGGATCCTTGTCGCTCGGGGTCACATACTCGGACTCGGTCAGATAGAGGAGGTTGGCCACCAGCCCCTTCTCGTTCATGCCGTCGGCAGTGCCTGCATCGAAGCCTGCCGCCACCACGGAGCCGTAGCGCGACGTCCACGTCATGGAGTGCGCACCAGCCTCCCCTTCCCGCGCGATGCCACGGGGCAGCGCCCAGAGATTGGTCGGCATGGCGCTGCGCCAGTCCATGGTACGACCGGTCACCACCAGCGCCCCCTCCCCCTGATAGACGGCGCGGGTACAGGCATCGGCGAGGGAGCTGACGGAGAGGGAGACGGTCAGGGCCAGCAGGGTCTTGTGCAACAGGGGGGAACGCAGGATTGTCATGTGGATCACTCGAGTCTGGTGAAAACACAAGCATACCCCTTTTTGCATAACAGGGGCTGACTGAGACTGGCAAGCCAGGTGACAGATCTGCCAACAGAGGCACTTCCCTGCCAATCAGCGATCAATATCCATAAATTAATCAAAGAGATAAGCAAGCCACTTCGGGGCGATACCGCCAGATGCCATTCGCTGGCTTGCGTCAATTTCAGACACATTCCCTGCCCGCCAGCAGGCGGACAGGGAGGGGCTCAGCCTTCCTTCTTGCGGATACTCAGCCCCAGCTCGCGGCCGCGCAGGCGGGCATAATAGATGGTGCCCACAAACGCCAGGGTGGTGAGCACCAGCTCCACCACCGCCAGCCACCGCTCCCCCTCATCCGTGGTGATCAGGGTCAGGGCGTGCAGGAAGTAGGGCATCAGCACGAAATTGCCCCAGGCGTGGGTGTAGGGATTGCCCTGCACTATGCCCTTGAGGGGGAAGAGCAGCGGCACCGTCCAGATCACCGGCAACAGCCAGGGATTGAGGTCGGGGTGGGGCGAGAGCCAGAGGTGCCAGAGCAGCACCCAGGCCAGCAGGCCGAAAAAACCGGCCAGGGTCAGCAGACGGGCGAAGCGGGTGCTCACTTGAGGATCTCCAGCACCTGCTCGGGCGGACGGCCGATGCGGGCCTGCCCGTTCTTGATGACGATGGGGCGCTCGATGAGCTTGGGGTGCTGGTGCATGGCACGAATGAGGTCATCGCCGCTCACCTCGCCGAGCCCCAGCTCCTTGTAGAGATCTTCCTTGGTGCGCATCAGCTGTCGGGGATCCGTGAAGCCAAGCTGACTCAGGAGGGTGCGGATCTGTGCCTCGCTCGGGGCCTGCTCCAGATAGAGCACCACCTCGGGGGCGACCCCGTGCTGTTCCAGCAAGGCCAGGGTTTCACGGCTCTTGGAGCAGCGCGGATTGTGGTAGATTTGGGTCTCGCTCATGATAACTCCCTGATTAATCGCAAGATGGGACAAGAAATGGCGCTATTGTAGGGGAAACGGATGGTCAGGGTAAGCGGGAAGGCTATGGAAATGAAACGGATCTGTTGGCTGATTGTGGCAACCCTGCTGGGGGCCTGCAGCCCGGCACCCGACTTCACCGACGGCGCGGGAAAGAAGGTCAGCCTCGCGGATCTCGGTGGCAAGCCGCTGCTGGTCAACTACTTCGCCCCCTGGTGCGCCCCCTGCCTGCGGGAGATGCCCCTGCTGGCAACATTGCACCAGGAAGGGCGGATCCGGGTGATCGCCATCAACTATGACCCCGCCTCCCCCGCCGAACTGACCGAGCTGGCACAGCGCCACGCCATCAGGGTTCCCCTGATGATCCCGGATGACGACGCCCGCCTCCCGTTCCCAAGGCCCGGGGCGCTGCCCACCAGCTATCTGCTCGATGCCAGGGGCACGCTGCTGGAGACCCTGGTGGGGGAGCTGGACGAGCAGAAGATAGGCGAGATAAAACGCCGCCTGGTGAACGCCCCATAGCAGAGCTATCCATCACTCTCATTTCTTCATCATCAAGAGGCGTTGAAACCGATGAAAGGCCCGATTTTAGCCTGCAAAACAAGGCGGGGTGCCCCCAAAGGAGCACCCCGCCTGCCATCAACCCGCTCCGGACTCAGCCCTTGAGGCTGTCCAGATCCTTCTTGGCCCGCTCCAGCTGGGTGATGCGCGCCTCGATGCGGGCCAGGGTCAGCTTGTCGCTGGTGGTGCCCCGGGCCACGATCAGTTCGTCGATGGCCGCCTGGTAGTCCCCGCGCAGGGAAAGGGTCTCCGCCCGTGCCATGTGCAGGTCCGTCATCCTGCCCGCCTTGCGGTAGGCGTCCGACAGCAGGCTCCAGGCCAGGCTGTTCTCGTCGTGCTCCCGGGCATAAGGGTCCAGGATGGCGATGGATTTCTTGTAGTTGCCCCCCTCCAGATAGGCGTTGCCGAGGTTCACCACCACCACCTCGTTGTCCGGCATCCGGGTGCGGAAACGCTCCAGTCTGGCGATGGCCTGGGCGCTGCGCCCCTTGGCGAGATCGATGTCGGTCAGGGCATCCACCACGAAGAGATCCTCCGGGTGACGGGTCGCCAGCTCCTGCATCAGGGTGTCGGCCTCGTCGGTGCGCTTGAGCTGCAACAGGGCCAGCGCCTTGCCATAGATGGCGGCATCCTTGAGGGGGTAATCCCCCTTCTGCAGGCGGCTGTCGAAGTAGGTGAGCAGCGCCTGGGGCGTCTCGGTGCCATAGCGCACCTGGATGCGCACCTTGGCCAGCCAGAAGTCCAGGCTCGGCGGCAGGGCGCGCGCACCATAGCTCCCGGCCCGGGCACGGGCTTCGCTGATCCGGGTCTCCGGCAGGGGGTGAGTCAGCAGCATCTCCGGCGGCTTGCTGGCATAGCGGTACTCCGCCGCCAGCTTCTGGAAGAAGTTGGCCATGCCCATGGGATCGAACCCGGCGTCATACAGCGTCTTCATGCCGATGCGATCCGCCTCGTATTCGTTGTCCCGGGTGTAGTTGATGGCCGACTGCATCGACAAGCCAAGCGTGGTCTGCAAGGCCGCGATGCCGGCGGTGGGGTTGATCACCGCGAGTGCAATGGAGCCCACCAGGCCGGCCAGGGTCATGGCGGAGCTGCTCGCCTGTGCCTCCATGTAACGGGCGATGTGACGCTGGGTCACGTGGGTGATTTCGTGGGCCAGTACCGAGGCCAGCTCGCTCTCGCTCTCGGCGTAGAGGAAGAGGCCGGTGTGCACCTTGACCCGGCCACCGAGGAAGGCCGCCGCGTTGATGCTGGGATCGTTGATGAGGAAGAAGGTGAACGGGAAGCGCACCCCGTCGGCATTGGTCAGCAGCCGCTGGCCCAGATCGTCGATGTATTCGTTGAGCACGGGGTCATCGATGATGGGCAGGCCCGCCCGGGCAAAACGCATGAAGGCGTTGCCGTAGCGCACCTCCTGCTCGATGGGCAGTGCGGCGACCCCGGCGGTACCGATGTCGGGCAACTGGTTGCTCCCCTGGGCGTGGAAGGTCGCCCCCATCAGGGTGACCAACAGGGGAAGCGATGCTATCAGGGGGGAAAAACGTGCCACGTTATCTCTATCTCCAATCAGACCCCAGCGGGCATCGGCAGAATACCCTTGCCATTCAAGGCCCACAAGCGTTGTTTCATCCTCTCATCACGGCCATAATGACCGCCACGCACGCGATGGAGTTCTCATGGAACAGCTCGACCTGACCCCCTGGCGTTGTCCCGAGCCCCTCATCCGGCTCAAGCTCTGGTTGCGCCAGGCCCGGCCCGGTCAATCCGTGTGCATCCAGCTCGGGGATGCAGGCTCCCGGCAGGACATTCCCGCCTATCTGCGCCGTCAGGGTCACCATGTCCAGACCCGGGAAGAGTCAGCTGCCCGCCTCTCCCTGCTGCTCGTCGTTGCCCGTCCCCCCCGGGACGCCCTGCTCACCCCCGAGCCCATGCCACCCACCCCGTGAGCCGCCATTCAAGGAAGCCTCGATGTTAGATGTATTGAAGCGCTGGTATCAGACCCGTTTTTCCGACCCCGATGCCGTCACCCTCTTCCTGCTGCTGGTCTTCTGCTTTGCCGTGCTCTGGCTGTTTGGGGATCTGCTGGCACCGCTGCTGGTGGCCCTGGTGATGGCCTATCTGCTGGAGTGGCCGGTGAGTCGCCTGCAACGGGGCGGTCTTTCTCGCACCGTCGCCACCAGCCTGGTCCTGCTGCTGTTCATCACGGTGACGACCCTGATGCTGCTGGGCCTCATCCCGACGCTGGTGAGCCAGGGGGTCAACCTGGCCAAGGAGGCGCCCGCCATGCTGGCCCATGCCCAGGACTATGTCCGCACCCTGCCGGAAAAATACCCCGAGATCATCGACGTCAGCCTGGTGGAGACCATCATCGACAACATTCGCCAGCGCATCCTGACCGGCGGTGAACAACTGGTGAGTGCCTCTTTGAGCTCCCTCATCAACGTGGTGGCCATCCTCATCTACGCCATCCTGGTGCCCCTGATGGTCTTCTTCATGCTCAAGGACAAACAGGTGCTGATGGGAGGCCTGCGCCGCTTCCTGCCCCGCAACCGCACCCTGGTGAACCGGGTCTGGGTGGAGATGAACGACCAGATCATCAACTACATCCGCGGCAAGGTGATCGAGATCGTCATCGTCGGCATCGCCACCTATGTGCCCTTCGCCCTGATGGGATTGCGCTACTCCGCCCTGCTGGCGGTCGCGGTGGGCTTCTCCGTGCTCATCCCCTATATCGGCGCCGCCGCGGTGACCGTGCCGGTGGCCATGGTGGCCCTGTTCCAGTGGGGGCTGACCCCCGACTTCGCCTGGCTGATGGTGGCCTATTTCGTGATCCAGGCCCTAGACGGCAACCTGCTGGTCCCCCTGCTCTTCTCCGAGGCGGTCAACCTGCACCCGGTAGCCATCATCATCGCCGTGCTGGTGTTTGGCGGTCTGTGGGGCTTTTGGGGCGTCTTCTTCGCCATTCCCCTCGCCACACTGGTCAAAGCGGTGCTCAACGCCTGGCCCAAGCGGGAAGATCTCCCCCGCCCCGCCCCCTGACCCTGGCAAGGGGCGAGGCCGGGTCTCGCCCCTTCCAGATACCGGCCACCAGCAGCACCTCCGTGACGCTGGCTCATGCTTGCCTTGTCGGGTTTAATTGAAAACCGACATCCGTTTGACTTGCTACGCCGGTCTGATTCGTTCCCACGCCCACCCACCGACAAGGATCTGTCATGCCCCCACTCCCTGCCCTGCGCCATGCCTCTCTGGGTGCCTTTCTGGCACTGCTGTTCTGTTCTCCCGTCCGGGCAGACCTCGATATCGGGGCCCTCAGCGCCTTCTCCAGCGACAGCCCTGACAGCCCCATTCCCAAGGGGCTGGTGCTGGGCGGGGCCGTCATCGGCGGTCAGGCCCGTTACCAGCACCAGGACGATACCCTGATGCCCATCCCGGGGGCCCTCTATTTTGGTGACAACCTGATGTATCTGGGGGATCGGGCCCGCTACTACCTGAGCCGGGATGGCAACCTCTCGACCTATGCCTTCGGCCGGATGCGCTTTGGCAACCTGGACCCGGACGACGATCCCTTCCTCCATGGCATGGAGAAGCGCAAGGGGCAGTTCGAGGCCGGTGTTGGGGCCGATCTCATCACTCCCTACGCCCTCTGGAGCGTGCGGGCCACCACGGATGTGACCGGTACCAGCAACGGTCAGGAGCTGATGCTGTGGGCCAACTTCCCCATCATCCGCGGCCCCCTGCTGCTGATGCCGGGAGCCGGCGTGATGCTGCGCAGCCACAACCTCGCCAACTACTACTTCGGCGGTGTCTCGCAAGACGAAGCGAGGGCGGACAGGCCGGCGTGGAACACGGGCACCACCCTCTCCCCCATGGTCTCCCTCATCGGCAGCTATCGCTTCAGCGCCAACTGGATTGGCGGCTTTGGCATCAACTACGAGCGCTACGACGACGACATTGCGGACAGCCCCATCGTCCAGCATCAGGGAGAACTCTATGCAGGCTTCGGGGTGGGCTACATCTGGTAGCCCCATCCGGACTGGACAACAAAAAAGGAGCCCATGGCTCCTTTTTTACGGCTATCCGGCGCAGCGTCACCCTGCCACTTCGGCGAGAAATTCGGCGAGCGCCTGGTTGATGAACGCGGGGTTCTCCAAGGTCGAGATGTGACCAGCCCCCGGGATCTCCCTGAACGGGCACCCCAGCACCTCGGCCATCAGATACCCCTCCAGCACAGGGCGAGCCTTGTCCTCGCACCCCGTCATCACCAGTGCGGGCAGCCTCATCTCTTCGAGCCAGTCGATGCGATCCTCCCGGGTCACGAAGCTGCGCCCCACCGCCACCAGGCTCGCCACCTTGTCGGCGGGCCATTGGGCCAGCCGGGCCTTGAAACCGGCCATCAGGGCCGCGTCCGGTTGATGGGCGAAGAAGAGCGGCGCCACCTGATCGGCGATGGGCGCAGGAACGGCGCCGACCTGCTCGATCATCGCCAGCATGCCGAGATAGCGCTCGCAGGTGATCTGGGGTTCAAGGCCGACGAAGCTGTCCATCAGCACCAGGCCCTTGAGGCGAGCAGGCGCCATGCGCGCCAGCTCCACGCCCCACATGCCACCGATGGAGAGCCCCACCAGCACGCACTCGTCGATGCCAAGGGCATCGAGCAGCGCCAGGTGATCCTGGGCCAGGGTCGCCAGGGTGCAGGGCCCCTCGGGCAGCACATCGGAATCCCCGTGACCCCAAAGCTCGGGCACGATGCAGCGATACTGCCCCTTGAGGGCCTCGATTTGCGGTGCCCACATGGCACTGTCCCACAGGTAGCTGTGGCCAAAGAGCAGTGCCGGACCCTGCCCCTCGTCCAGATAGGCCATGCGGCGGCCCGCTATCTCCATAAACTGCTTCATGTTTTCTCCTGTTGCCAGCGGCGATGAAACTGGCTTTCCTGTTTTTCTGTTGCCAGCGGCTGATGAGGCGGCAGTGTAACACGCCACCCTTGGCAGGGGTGCCCGCCTGGTGCAAGCTGGAGAGACTCACAACGAGGAGTCACCAAGGAGAGGATGATGGCCAAGGAAAAGAGCAAGAAACGCCCCCGTCTGGACAAGAAGACCTACGAACATCACCTCGCCCACCTGCAGGAGGAGCTGGTCAAGTTGCAGGAGTGGGTCAAGCAGGAGGGGCTCAAAGTGGTGGTGCTGTTCGAGGGGCGCGACGCCGCGGGCAAGGGGGGCGTCATCAAGGCGATCACCGAACCCCTCAACCCCCGGGTCTGCCGGGTCACCGCCCTGCCCGCCCCCTCGGATCGGGAGCGTACCCAGTGGTACTTCCAGCGCTACGTGGCGCACCTGCCCTCGGCGGGCGAGATGGTGCTGTTTGATCGCTCCTGGTACAACCGGGCCGGGGTCGAACGGGTGATGGGCTTTTGCAGCGACGACGAGTATCGCGAATTCCTGCGTGCCTGCCCCGAATTCGAGCGGATGTTGATCCGCTCCGGCATCACCCTCATCAAATACTGGTTCTCGGTCAGCGACGAAGAGCAGGAGAAACGCTTCAAGGAGCGCATCAACACCCCCATCAAACGCTGGAAGTTCAGCCCCATGGATCTGCAGTCACGCTCCCGCTGGGTGGAGTATTCCCGCGCCAAGGATGACATGTTCACCTACACGGATACCGAGGATTGCCCCTGGTTCGTGGTGGACGCCGACGACAAACGCCGCGCCCGCCTCAACTGCATCTCCCACCTCCTTGGCAAGGTGCCCTACGAGGCGATCCACTACGAGCCCATCACCCTGCCCCCCATCAAGACCGAAGGCTATGAGCGCCCGCCGCTCACCAGCCAGCACTTCGTGCCGGACGTCACCGCCGCCCTCGAGTCAGACAAGCACGGGCAGTGACGGGCCCCGGCCAGCCGCACCCGCTGGCCGGAACCCGGGCTTCGGATGACGGGCAATAAAAAGCCGGTCTTGCGACCGGCAAAAGGCATTGAACGTATAGAAAGGAAAACCTGGCACTCTCGCCCTCTCAGGCGCGGATATATTTGGCCGTGCGCGGGAACGCCTGTTCTTTGGCATCGAACAGGTAGCAGGCTTCGGCCGGGATGCCGACGCTGTACTCCTGGCCGGTGGCCACGTCGATGTCGGAGCTCGCCTTGACGGTGAAGTCGTGACCATCCACGTCCATGTAGACGAAGGATTCTGCCCCCAGGTGTTCGGCTACCTGCACCACGCCGCTCACGCGGCTGTCGGCATGGGCATGACCCAGCGGCACCAGGTGCTCGGGGCGAATGCCCAGCTCCACCTTGTCACCCACCGCGCCGCGACGGGCATCCACCCGGGCACGCACGGTATCGCCGGAGGTGAGCTTGACCACGCACTCCTGCTCGCCGATCTCCACCAGCTCGCCCGCCAGGAAGTTCATCTTGGGGGAGCCGATGAAGCCCGCCACGAACTTGTTGTCCGGGTTGTGGTAGAGCTCGAGGGGGGTGCCGAACTGCTCCAGGTTGGTGGCCGCCTCGCCCTTGAGCGGGCTCAGCACCACGATGCGGTTGGCCAGCGTCATGGCCTCCACCTGGTCGTGGGTCACGTAGATGATGGTGGAGTTGAGCTCCTTGTGCAGCTTGGCGATCTCGATGCGCATCTTGACCCGCAAGGCGGCGTCGAGGTTCGACAGCGGTTCGTCAAACAGGAACACCTGCGGCTGCTGCACGATGGAGCGGCCGATGGCCACCCGCTGACGCTGACCGCCAGAAAGGGCCTTGGGCTTTCTGTCCAGCAAAGGCTCGAGACCCAGGGTCTCGGCGGCGCGCATCACCCGCTTGTGGATGTTCTCCTTGTCCATCTTCTTGAGCTTGAGGCCAAAAGCCATGTTCTCGTAGATGTTCATGTGCGGGTAGAGGGCGTAGGACTGGAACACCATGCCCACGTTGCGCTCCACCGGCGGCACGTCGTTCATGTAGCGCCCGCCGATGGTCAGCTCGCCGCTGGTGATGTCTTCCAGACCCGCGATCATCCGAAGCAGGGTGGACTTGCCGCAGCCGGACGGGCCGACGAAGACGATGAACTCCCCTTCCTTGATGTCGAGGTTGATGCTGCGCAGGGTGTCCTTGTGGACAGCCGGGTCGTAATTTTTGCGAACGTTGTTGAGTACTACTTCAGCCATGTCGAGCTCCGCTCTTGAATCTTTGCAAATCGTGATGACGGGGGGAGCCAGCTCCCCCGGCCATGAACCGTTAACCTTTCACGCCGCCTGCGGTCAGACCGCCCACCAGCCAGCGCTGGGCGAGCAGGAAGACGACCGTGATGGGGAAGCCTGACAGCACGGCGGCTGCGGCGAAGTCACCCCACAGGTAGTTCTGCGGATAGAGGTACTGCTGGGCCCCGACCGCCAGGGTCAGATTGTTCACATCCTGCAACAGGATGGAGGCCATGGGCACCTCGGTGATGGAGCCGATGAAGGCTAGGATGAACACCACCGCCAGAATGGGCACCGACAGGGGCAGCAGGATCAGGCGGAACGCCTGCCACGGAGTAGCGCCATCGATGGCCGCCGCCTCCTCCAGGGAAGAGTCGATGGTCTCGAAGTAGCCCTTGATGGTCCAGACGTGCAGGGCAATGCCCCCCATGTAGGCCAGGATCAGGCCGCCGTGGGTGTTGAGACCCAGCCAGGGGATGTAGTCACCGATCTTGTTGAAGAGCGCGTAGATGGCCACCAGTGCCAGCACCGCCGGGAACATCTGGAAGATCAGCATGCCCTGCAGGATGGTGGACTTGCCACGGAACCGCAGACGGGCGAAGGCGTAGGCACAGGTGGTGGAGAGCACCACTATCATCAGGGCGGTGATGCCCGCCACCTTGATGGAGTTCCACAGCCAGGTCAGCACCGGGAACGGCGGCGGCGTGATGCTGCCATCGGCGTTGGTGATGGACATTCCGAGCGCCAGCTTCCAGTGATCCAGGGTCGGATTGGTGGGGATGATCTCCCCCACCGAGAAGTTGCCGTTACGGAACGAGATGGCGATGACCATGATCAGCGGGAAGATGATCAGTGCCAGGAAGCCCCACATCACCAGGTGGGTTGCCCACACCCGGTATTTGACTGATTTGGGTTGTACGATTGCCATGTTGAAGCCTCCTTACAGTTGCTTGTCGGCTTTGGACAATTTCAGGTTGAGCAAGGCCAGCGCACCCACGATGAGGAAGATGGCGGTGGCGATGGCACTGGCCAGACCGTAGTCCTGACCACCCGAGCCCTGGAACGCGATCCGGTAGGTGTAGCTCACCAGCAAGTCGGTGGTCCCGGCCGGCGTGGTGGCCCCGATGATGTCCGGCGCCCCGTTCGTCAACAACTGGATAAGTACGAAGTTGTTGAAGTTGAAGGCAAAGGATGCAATCAACAGCGGTGTCAGCGGCTTCATCAAGAGCGGTACGGTGATCTTGAAGAAGTTCTGTACCGGCCCCGCCCCGTCCATGGCAGACGCCTCGTAGAGATCTTCCGGAATCGCCTTGAGCAGGCCCATGCAGAGGATCATCATGTAGGGGTAACCGAGCCAGGTGTTGACGATGAGGATCATCACCTTGGCCAGGAAGGGATTGGTGTACCAGTCCGGCTTGATGCCGAAGGCCGCTTCCAGGAACAGGTTGATTTCACCGAAGTTCTGGTTGAACAAGCCTTTGAACACCAGGATGGAGATGAACGCCGGTATCGCATAGGGCAGGATCAGCATGACCCGGTAGAAACCACGCCCCCTGAGCTGCTCCCACTGCACCAGACACGCCAGCACCATGCCGATCGCCAGGGTGAACGCCACCGAACAGGCGGAGAAGATCACGGTCCAGACGAAGATCTGCATGAAGGGACTCTGGATACCCGGGTCCGTCATGATGCGCATGAAGTTTTTCCAACCCACGCTCACCACGAAACCGGGGGCAACGCCCTTGCCGACGAAGTGACCTTCCGCATCGATGTACTGGTAGAAGCCGGTGTCACCGTTGGGCAGCATCAGCTCGCCGCTCTGGTTGTCACGCAGCAGGTTGCTGTCCTTGATCATGACGCCGGACTTGAGCACGGCGCCGTCGACCAGCTGGGTATAGAGCTGTTTCTGGGCGGCAAACTTGCGCAGGCTGCTCAGGGTCAGATGGATATTGCCTTCGGGCAGTACCACATCCAGGGCACTCAGGTGGGTGCGGTGATCAACGATGGCACGAATGGGTGCCGCCTCGCCGACCGTGGCCCCGTCCAGAGGCTGCAACTGAACAACCTGGGGCTCGTCACGGACCCGTCCTTCACGGACGGCCAGGGTACGCGCCTTGTTGTTCAGCAAGGTAAGGGGTTGACTGATAAAGGATTGGTCGTCCTGTTTCAGCAACAGCTGAAACTGATTGTTCTCACCACCCAGGAGGGTGAAATCGAATTCACCGCCGGTCACCTTGTAGGTTTTTTTCAGATGGTAATCCCGTGCCTGCTCAAGGGAGAGCAAGTTGGATCCCGAATAGTTGGTGAAGGCGATGCCGATCGTGTAGGCAAGAGGGAAGATGATAAAAACAACCATGCCTGCCACACCGGGGAAAATATAACGGTGGGCATAGGTCTTCTTGTTCATGAAGACATAGAGACCGACGGATACGACCACCAGATCGAGCAGGGCAAATACCCACTCGCCGCTGGCATACATCATCACGGCCGCATAACCATTAAGCACTGCGATCAGTGCCGCCATGGTCCATTTCAGCCAGACGTACTTGTCTTTCTTCGGACCGGCATAGGATTCGATAGAAGGTACTACTTCCATGCCAATTAACCTTTATTGCGCCAAGAGAGATTGAGAGAGTGGGAGGCCCGAAGGCCTCCCGGGTAGTGCATGCTTACTGGACGATACGCTTGGCAGCGGTATCCAGGGCTTCGTCAACACCCTGACGGCCAGAGGTGACGTTCTTGAGGGCGGTTTCGAAGGAGGACCAGAAACGGCTCATCTCGGGCACGGACGGCATCGGTTCGCCGTTCTGGGCGTTCAGCATGGTGGCCTTGATGTTGGGGTCGGCTTCCAGGGTCTTCTGGAAGGACTTCAGGGCCACGGCACCCAGCGGCTTGTCGGCGTTCATCGGCGCCAGACCGGCATCGGTCAGCAGGTAGTTCTCGAGGAACTCGATGGCCAGATCCTTGTTCGGGCTGGCGGCGTTGATGGTGGCACCCAGTACGCCAACGAAGGCCTTGGCGGGCTTGCCTTTCAGGGTCGGCAGCTGGGCTACGCCATACTTGATGCCGCTCTTGTCCAGGTTGCTCCAGGCCCAGGGACCGTTGATCATCATGGCCACTTCGCCCTTGTTGAACTTGGCGTCCATCACACCGTAGTCGATGCCCTTCTCCAGGTGACCGGATTTGATCATCTCGGAGATGTAGCCGACGCCGGCCTTGGCACCTGCGTTGTTCACGCCGGTGTCTTTGACGTCATAGCCGGTGGCGGTCTTCTTGAAGGCATAACCACCGTTGGCAGCTACCAGGGGGTAGCTGAAGTAGGGGGTGTCATAGGCCCACATGATGGCGCGCTTGCCATTTTTCTTCAGGTCTTCGTCGATCTTGGCGATCTCTTCGAAGGTCTTCGGCGGGTTGGGCAACAGATCCTTGTTGTAAATCAGGCTGACGGCTTCTACCGCGACCGGGTAGCCATAGGTCTTGCCATCGACGGTCATGGCATCCCAGGCGAATTGCTCGAACTTGGCCTTGGTGGCGGCATTCGGGGTCACGGGAACCAGCAGACCGGACTTGACCCACTCACCGTAACGGTCGTGAGCCCAGAAGAAGATGTCCGGGCCGTTGCCGGTGGCGGCGGCTTGCTGGAATTTGACTTCAACCTGATCCGGGTGGGCGACGGTGACCTTGATGCCGGTTTCGGCTTCAAACTTCTTGCCGACTTCGGCCAGGCCGTTGTAGCCCTTGTCACCGTTGATCCAGATGGTCAGCTGACCTTCATCAATGGCAGCAGTGGCAGAGCAGGCCACGCCCAGGGTAGCCAGACCGATCAGGGATGACAGCAATTTCTTTTTCATGAGCCTTTCCTTGTATTAGTTCCGCGCTGTAAGAGCATTGTGTGCAGATGAATATTATCCCAAGCAGTCAATGCCTCACATGACACGCCTCGCATTTTTGAAATGCAATTACGTATTTTCTTCCAGAAAGTTATGAAAACATTTTCTTATTTCAGCGACTTAGGAAGGGATATCCCCATATTTTTGCCAAGATATGGAAATTAAATTACAGAAAGGAAATTAATTTACGCCATTGAAAGGGATTTCACCCCACTGAAAACCCTTTCATTCCCGATATTTTGTTCAATGTGTTAACAAAAGTACTGAGGTGGTTTCCATCTACATCACCCCCTTAAATAAAAAGGCACCGGAGCGGACTCCGGTGCCTTTTTGCAAGAAATGACGGCTGGATCACATTACGACTGGCGCAGCAATTGATCCTTGAGATTGGGCGGGACTCCCCTGATGGTCAGGGTGTCGGTCTGGGGATCGTAAAAGACCCGGCTGTTGAGCAACTTCTGCTCGAAGCTCAGAGTCAGGCCGCCACCGGAGCCCACAAACTTGGTCAAGCCCCGCAGGGTGGAACGGTCCGCCGGGAAGCGCTCCTCCAGCTCGTACTCCTGACCGATGAAGCTGTAAAAATCGAGGTCCCCATCACCGGGCAATTCCGCCGACAGCTCCTTGATCTCGATCTCCTCGCCGGCGCTGGCCTGCTCGGTGCAATATTTGAAGACCTGCTTCTTGTAGTCATTGCGCTCGGCCGGTTCGAGCTGGCGGCTGTCGCAATAATCGTCCACCGCCTGCAGCAACCCCTTGTTCTGGATCTTGGCATCCATGCCCTCGCGGGCCCCCAGCAGATCCATGAAGAAATCCCCCAGCTTGCGACCGACCCGGCCCTTGCTGAAGGTGATATAACGACGCGAATCCCCCTGGGTTTTCCACTCAGTGAGATCGATGCGGGCCACCAGATTGAGTTTGCCGATATCCAGGTACTGGATGTGGCGCAGCTCCAGCGCCTCGCTCACGGTGACGCTCTCCTTGCCTTCCAGCAGGGCGATCATCAGGTAATCCACCCCCACATAGTTGTACTTGGCAATCAGCAACACCCCCTGCTCGTCCAGGGCATGCTCCACCAGCTGCTTGACCAGCATCTGGGTCAGGTTGACGGAAAAGGGGACGAACTCGGTCTGCTCCGCCAGCAGCTGCTCCAGGGCGATGCGAAAGGCGGGGGAAGGCTGCTTGGGGGCGTCTTCCCCCTCCGCCAGCTCGGCGACGGCGGCCTCAGGATCGGCGAAGAAGCCAAAGCCCTTCCCCCCCTTGCCGTTGTAGATGCGATGCAGTTCTGCCATCAGCCCTTGTACCGCCTCGTCGGCAGGCAGGGTCTGGCTGCGGGTATCGGCGTGGGGCTGGCCATCGTTGCCCGCCCGCAGGGAGTGAAGAATGATCTTGTCGATATCGAGACTCATGTCACAAAGCCATAGTGTTAGCCGAAAGGGTGAAGTATTATAAGGCGCTTTGAACCGAGGTGAACCCAAGATTATGCCCATCGTATCAAAGTACAATAACGAGCAGTTTGACGCCCTGATGAACGACCTGATCACCGCCCTGGAGAAACACAAGGCACCGGTGGATCTCAGTCTGATGGTCCTTGGCAACCTGACCACCAACATCATCAACGGCATGGCCCCGGCCCAGCGCCAGGCGATCACCGAGAAGTTCATCCAGGCACTCACCGCCTCGGTGGGCCATCGCCACGATGCGCACTGAGTTTCTTCGCATTCTTTGATGTTTTTCAAGCAGATGGATCATTATGGTCGAAACCGGCAACCCCTATCGCGATAATGTCTCTCGCCTGATCACCTGGGGGCATTGGTTCTCCTTCTTCAACATCATCTTGGCCATGCTGATCTCGACCCGTTACCTGGGCGCCATCAGCTGGCCGTCGACCACGCTCGGCGTGACCTATCTCGTCATCAGCTGGATAGGTCATTTCTCGTTCCTGAGCTTCGTCACCTATCTGCTGACCATCTTCCCCTTGAGCTTCATCCTGCCCAGGGAGAAGCCGCTGCGCTTCATTTCATCCATCATCGCCACCCTGGCGCTGGTGCTGCTGCTTATCGACACCCAGGTGTTCCAGCTGTTCAAGTTCCACTTGAATGGCCAGGTGTGGCAACTGCTGCTGGATCAGGCGCAGACCGAAGAGGGCTCTATCTGGAGCATCATCTTCGTGGCGGTGCCCGCCATCTTCCTGCTGCAACTGCTGCTGTCGGCCTATGTGTGGCGCAAGATCAACAAGCGCAAACGCCGCCAGTACGGCAATCAGGTGGGGCTGGCCCTGCTGGTCTGCTTCATCCTGACCCATCTGGTCAACAGCTGGGCGGATGCGACCCTGTATCAACCCATCACCATGCAGCGCGCCAACTTCCCCCTCTCCTACCCCATGACCGCCAGGAGCTTCCTGGCCAAGCATGGCTGGCTCGACCTCGAGCAGTATGAGAAGAAGGCCGAAGATCAGGGAAGCGCTGAGCACCGTCTGCTCTATCCCTTGCGCCCCCTCAGCGTGAGCGCACCCAGCGATCACAAGAACCTGCTGGTGGTGGTGGTCGACTCCCTGCGAGCCGACATGCTCAACAACATCAACATGCCCAATCTGCAACGCTACGCGGACAACCACTTCAATTTCCGCCAGCACATGAGTGGTGGCAATGATGAAGCCATGGGGATGTTCAGCCTCTTCTACGGGCTGCCCGGCCACTATTACGGGGACATCCGGGCCGACAAGCGCCCCCCTGTGCTGTTCGACGAGATGCTGCGTCAGGACTACCAGTTCGGCCTGTTCGGTGCACTGGAAGATGCCAAGCAGTATCGCCAAAGTCTGCTTGCGGGTCTGCGCAAGCAGGTCTTCGTCTCCCGCCAGACCGATGACCGCAGGCTCATCGACGACTGGCAGCAGTGGCTTGGCACGCGCACCGCGGACAGACCCTGGTTCTCTCTGGTCTATCTCTCTAGCCCGGGGGATTATCAGGTGCCCGCCAGCATCAAGGGCCCCTTCCAGCCCGAGTTGACCCGCTTCAACCCGGCCACTGCCTATCGGCCCGAGAACCTGCAGAAGCTGGAGAACCGCTACAAGAACGCGGTCTTCTATACGGATCAACTGCTGGAGCAGATGCTGACCCAACTGCAATTGCAGGGGCTTGATGATCAGACCATCGTCGTGGTCACCTCCAACCATGGCCAGGAGTTCAACGAGACCCAGAGCAACAGCTGGGGCTATGGCAGCAATTACTCGACCTATCAGGTACAGGTCCCCCTGGTGCTGGCCTGGCCTGGCGCCGAACCTGCGCCCCAGGCGCAGGCGAGCAGCCACCTGGATCTGGTACCGACCCTGATGAAGAACATGCTGGGTGTACGCAACCCCTATCGTGACTACAGCACGGGGCGCAACCTGTTCGAAGCCAGTACACGCACCTGGCTGCTGGCGGGGGATCAGAATGACTTCGCCATCTATCAGGGCAACACCATCACCCAGTTCAACAAGCAGGGGGACTTCGAGCTGCTGGACCGCGACACCTATCGCCCCATCAAGCACGGCACCCCGGACATGGGCACCCTGATCCAGGTGATGAACGAGCTCAATCGCTTCTATCGCGCCCCCTGATCTGCGCCAGCCCACCTCCTTGAGCCCGCCCCTATGGCGGGCTTTTTCTTGCCCGCACCACACCCATACTCCTGTTTCTCATGGCGTCATTCGCAAACGTATGCCACCACCTTACTGATTTATCTCTCAAAAAATTCAATTCGATCAATATCATAAAAACAAAATGATAATGATTGTCATTTATTGATCTGCTTGACTCCCTCTGCAATAATCCGCGCCCTCAGGCTTAAATAATAATTATTCTCAAATATGAAAATTCGACTTCTTCACTACTGGCCCATGCTGCTGTCCGGTACGGCGCTGGCTGCCAGCGATCCCGCCGGGGTCGACACAACGGACATGCACCCCGAACTCAAGGGGCGGGAAACCATCGTGGTCAAGGGACAGCGCATCGAGCAGAAGCTCTCCGACGTGTCGGGTTCCATCACCGTCATCACGGAGGAGGATCTGGATCGCCAGGTTGCCACCGAGCTCACCGATGTGTTCAAGAACGAACCCGGCGTCTCGGTGACCGGCTCCGCCGGGCGCCCCCAGAACATCATCATCCGCGGCATGGGCGGCAACCGGGTGCTCATCATCAAGGACGGGGTGCGGGTCAGCGACGGCTTTGGCGCCGACGACCTCAACGACAAGGTGGGCCGCTTCAGCTTCGATCTCGACGATGTCAAACAGATAGAGGTGGCCAAGGGAGCCGGTTCCTCCCTCCATGGCTCCGATGCCATCGGCGGCACCATCGTCATCAGCACCAAGCAGCCGGAAGATTACCTTCAGAACCAGGATGCCTATCTCAGCAGCAAGGTGCTGCACGATGGCAGCAGTGACAAGCAGAAACTGAGCGCCACCGGCGCCGCCCGGATACGGGATACCGAACACCTGCTGCGCCTCTCCGGCTGGCAGGGACATGAGACCGCCAACTACGACGAGAGCCGCATCCCGGCGGATCTGGATGGCCTCAGCGCCTCCACCAGCTCTCGCATACAGCTGAACGAACATCATCTGCTGCGCCTCGAACTCGACTACTTCGAGGACAACGCCGAGCGGGATCAGGGGCCGCGCGAAGTGCCCCAGCCCGATGGCAAGTGGCAGGTGCGCCAGTACCACGAGCAGGGCAGCCAACGCACCCAGGGGGGCAAGCTGGCCTGGGAGGCTAGCAACCTCGACACCGTGCTGGCCGACAGCCTCACCTGGAGTGCCTACGGCAATCACTCGAAAAACACCGCCAACAAGCGCAGTCTGCTGCAAAACGATCTGCTGAGCGGTTATCCGCGCTATCGCAGCGAACGGGAACTCGCCACCTTCACCGAAGACAGGATTGGTACCGAGCTGGATGTGCGCCGGGATCTCGCCACCGGCCCTCTCGCCCATCAGCTCAGTTACGGCATTGAGCTCGAGCGCACCACCCACGAGCGGCCGGTGGAGAAGCTGAGTCTGGAGGCCGGCATTCCCCAACCCGGCCAGTCCGCCCCCTTCAGCCGCGCCCGTACCGACAGGGCCGGGGTCTGGCTCGGCGACGTGGCCAGCCTGGGCCAGTGGCAGTTCACCCCCACCCTGCGCATGGATCACCAGTGGCTCACGCCGCTGGACGGCAGCAACGACAGCAACCACAGCTGGCACCTCTCCCCGAGCCTGGCCACCAGCTACCGCTTCAACGACCAGTGGCGCAGCTGGCTCAGCTATGCCAACGGGTTCCGGGCGCCTTCCTACGACAAGGTGTACGGCAACATCCCCCACTACTTCGCTCTGCCGCCCTTCGAGATCATCGCCAACACCGGGCTCAAGGAGGAAACCAGCCACAGCATCGAGTGGGGGCTGAGTGGCGAGGGGGACAACTGGAGCATCAAGCCAGCGCTCTTCTACAACCGCTACTACAACTTCATCGACTGGCGCGAGGTGGGGCTGCGCCTGAGCGATGGCGTCATCCTGCGCCAATATCGCAACGTCGCCAAGGCCGAAACCTGGGGGGCCGAACTCGCCGCCAGCTACTGGCTGACCCAGGAGTGGGAGCTCGCCACCAAACTCGGCTGGGTCGATGGCGAGGACAACAAAGGTGAAGCGCTGCGCACCCTGACGCCTCTCGAGGGCAACACCCGTCTGAGCTATCAGGCCAATGAGTGGAGTCTGGGCATTCAGGCGGACTATGCCGCCGCCATGAGCCGGGTGCCCACCTGCGGCAACAGCCTGACCGGCCGCCAGGGGGACTGCCTCGAAAGTGCCGGCTGGCTCAGTTTCGCCCTGACGGCCGACTGGCTGGTCACCGACGCCCTCAAGGTCAACCTCAAGCTCGACAACCTGTTCGACACCCGCTACACCCGCTATCAGGATGTGGCCGGGCTGGAAGCCGGGACCGATGCTTCCCTCTTCACCCAGAGCGGCCGCACCCTGAGTGCCAGCCTGCGCTACACCTTCGTGGGGATCTGATGCACAGCCTATTGATCCTGGCCAGCCTGCTGGCCACGCCGGTCCCCGCCTCTCCCCTGCCTGAGGCAACCCTGGAGGCCGCGCCCCTCATCCCCGAGCGCCCGCAACTGATGAAGGGGGAGATAGCCCGTCTCGATCCCTATGGTGGCTGGCGTGACGACAGCCGCCAGGATCCCGCCCTCCTGACGCTGCTGCGCGAGCAGAACCGCTGGACCGAGCAGCAGCTCGCCGACCAGACGCCACTGGTACAGCGCCTGCAGACGGAGTGGCAGGGCCGGGAGCGGGGCGAACCCGTGCCGGACGACTGGCTGAGCCAGGCTGGCAGCCAGTGGCGCATGGAGGCGGACGGCAGCCTGTGGCAACGCAGCGACGCCAATGCCGCCCCCCGAAAGCGGCTGGCTCCCCGCCAGCCGGCCGAGGGGTATTACGAGCTCGCCGCCTGGGCCCTGCACCCGGGCGGGCAACTGCTTGCCCTGGCCGAAGACCGCAGGGGAGATCGGGACTACCGCATCACCCTGCTGGATCTGGCGAGTGGCGAGACACTGGCCTCTTTGCCTCACCGCGCCGGCGATCTGCTCTGGAGTCTGGATGGCAAGACCCTCTACACCCTCGCCAACGAGCACCAGACCCTGCGCCCCTGGCAACTGCTGGCCTGGCAGGATGGCAAGGAGACCCTGGTGTATGAGGAGCGCGATCCCGCCTGGCTGCTCGGCCTCTATCGCACCACGGATCGCCGCCACCTGGTGCTGCAAAGCAACAACCACGACAGCTCGGAGCAATACCTGCTGGACGCGGGTCGGGCCGACCTGCTCAAGGGGCGCGAGCGCGGCCTCGAATACTACCTGGATACCCTGGGGGACAGGGTGCTGCTCAAGAGCAACCGGGCCGGCGCCCTCGGCCTCTATCAGGTGGCCGACTTGAGCCTGGTGGCGAAGGGAGAGTGGCAACGGCTCTGGTCCGGCGAGGGCCGGGAACTCGAGAAGTGGCGCCTCTTTGCCCGGCACACCGTGCTGCAATACCGCAAGGAAGGGGATGATTGGCTCGATGTGCTGGATGCCAGGGGTGCGTTGACCCACAGCCTGCCGCTCACCGATGGCGCAGGCACGGCCTGGATCCAGGGCAGCCAGGAACCGGCCAGCGACAAGGTGCTCATTCGCCGCCAGGGGATGGCCGAGCCACCTCACCAGCGCTGGCTGGATCTCGCCTCCGGCACCTGGGAGGGGACACCCGAGAGCAGGGACACCTCCCCCTATCAGAGCGAGCGGCGCTGGATCGCGGGCAAGGACGGGGTCAAGGTGCCTGTCTCCCTGGTCTGGCGCAAGGGCATTACCCACCCCAGGGCACTGCTGCTCTACGGCTATGGGGCCTACGGCACCCCCATGCGCCCCTACTACCAGCCCCGGGTGCTGAGCCTGCTGGATCGCGGCTTCGTCTACGCCATCGCCCATGTGCGCGGGGGCGGTCTGCTCGGCGAATCCTGGTACCGGGAGGGTCGTGGCCGTGACAAACAGCACAGCGTGGATGATTTTCTCGCCGTGGCCGATGCCCTGGCACGGGATCCCGCCATCGATCCCGCCCGGCTGTTTGCCATGGGTGGCAGCGCCGGCGGCCTGCTGGTGGCTGCGGCACTCAACCAGGCGCCCACCCGTTTCGCCGGGGCCGTGCTGCAAGTTCCCTTCGTCGACCTGCTGGGCACCATGCAGGATCCCGAGCTACCCCTCACCCGGCAGGAGTACGCCGAGTGGGGCAATCCGGCCATCCCGGGTGACTATGCCGCGATGCGCCGCCTGAGCCCCTACGACAACCTGCACAAGGCCCCTTATCCCCCCGTCTATGTGACGGGCGGCCTGCACGACAGTCAGGTGCCCTACTGGGAACCCCTCAAGTGGATAGCCCGCCTGCGATCCCATAGCACGGGAACAGGCCCCTATCTGCTGCGCACCGAACTCGACGGCGGCCACCTGGGCGCCCCCCGAACGGCGGCGCTGCGTGCGGCGCAGGAGTTTGCCTTCCTGCTCACCCTGGCGGGCGTCAACCACTGACCCCTTGTCCTCTTTTTCTGGAGTGAACCATGAAACCCTCTTCTCTGGCCCTCTGGCTAGCGGCAACCCTGATCTCATCGCCGCTGCTGGCGGCCGATCTGCAGTTTGTCGATGAACCACCCTTGACCACGACGCCGAAGCGCTGGCTCGAGCAGCGCCTCGGTGTGCTCCTCGCCCCCGATTACGACAGGGCCAGCCTGCTCGGCCACCATTACAGCTTTCGCCAGCTGGTGAACGGCCTGCCGGTGGCCGCCACCCAGGCCGCCGTCAGTGTCGACGGGGACGGCCGCCCCTGGCGCCTCTATCACAACCTGCGCCCCTTGCAGAGCACAGCGCCCGGCTGCGATGCCAGCGACACCCTGGATCCCCTGCTCGCCACCCTGCGCACCGACGGCAACCAGATAGAGACGCTGGGGCCGGTCGAAGCCTGGTACTGGCGAGACGGCGATACCCTGGTGCCTGCCCTGCGCCAGCGGGTGCGCGAGCACAAGGCAGGCAATGCCAAGGCCAGTCAGGTGCAGCTGTTTGCCCGTTGCGACGGGGAGCAGGAGCTTGGCCGTCTCGGGGATCAGGCGACCACCCACCCTCTGCATGTCGCCGACGCAGGCGATATGCAGGTTCAGGCCCGGGTGTTCGACCCCGATCCCCGCACCCGCCTGCAGGACGCCAGCCTGGTCTGGCACGACGCGCTGGTACTGGCAGAGGCCGCCTACCAGGATCCGGTTCCCCTGCCGGTGAGCCTGCAAGCCGGGCAGTATCGCCTGAGCGGCCCCCATGCCAGGGTGGTGGATGTCATGGCCCCCGAATCGGCCCCCTACAGCAGCAGTGACGTGCAGGGTTTTCGCCTGACCCGTGACGATCGCGGCTTTGCGGACATCAACGCCTACTACCATCTGGATCTCGCCCAGCGCCACCTCAAGGCGCTCGGCTTCACCGATCTCATCCCCGGGGCGCTCGACATCGACACGGACGCGGGCTATCAGGACAACTCCCTCTACGATCCGTTCGAACGCAGGCTGGAGCTGGGTCGCAGCGGCGTACCCGATGCCGAGGATCCCATGGTCATCTGGCACGAGTTCGGCCACGGGGTGCAGCACCACATCCTGCCGGATCTCGGGGAAGAGGGAGACTGGGGGGCCATTGGCGAGGGCTTTGGCGACTACCTGGCCGCCAGTCATCGCCAGCGCAGCGAAGCCGGTCGCCAGTTCGAACCCGCCATGGTGTTCAACTGGGATGCCCGCTTCACCGACCGCACCCCGCGCCAGCTCGACGATCTGCGCGCCCGCTACCATCCGGACTACCGCTACCCCGCCCACCGCACCATCAACGGCAGCAACGGGGATCAGCTCTGGGGCACCCCGCTGTTCCAGGCCCTGCTGACGGCGGTGGCCGAGCACGGTGAGGCGGCCAGGGACGAGTTTGATCGCGTCATCATCGAATCCCACTTCGGCCTGGGGCCGGCCATTCGCATGCCGCAACTGGCCCGGATCACCGTGGATACTGCCGCCCGTCTCTATCCGACGCGAGCCTATGCCCGTCTGCTGGAGCAGGCATTTCGCCAGCACGGGCTGCTGCAAGCTCCCGTCAATATCGCCCTCGCCGAGGGGAGCGCCATCCAGCTGGGGCAGCGCCAATCGGTGCAGCTGACCCTCAGCAACCCGGGCAAAGGGGAAGTGACCCTCAACGAGCTGGCCCTCACCCTGCCAACCGGGTTGCAGGCCGATCCTGACAACTGGCAACCAGCGACCCTGGCCGCCGGTGCCAGCATGACTACCACCCTGCGCCTGCTGGCCCAGAGCCCGCTCGCCTGCGGCGACGAGGCGAGCCTCTCGGTGAATCTCGCCATGAGCGGTACCAGCCCCACCGAGCGCCAGTGGCAGCAATCCCTGACCCTGCCCATCGGCACCCCCGTCATCAGCCGGGCCAGTGGTCGGTCACAGCGACTGAACGATGCCCAGAGCGAGGAGGTGCGCGGCCTGAGCGAAACCAGCCTGCTGCTGGAGAAGAGCGATGCCCGTGTGAGCGACAGGCTGCAACTGAGCCTGGATCTGCAGCACGAGGCGTTGGATGAGCTGGAGATCTGGCTCAGCTCCCCCACCGGCACCCGGGTCCAGATCTGGGACAAAGGTTACAGCCCCCTGCCGAGCCTGAAAGGGGTCTTCCCCACCGAGTTGCAGTCCCTGCAACCCTTCAGCGCCTTCGAAGGAGAACCCCTGGCCGGTCGCTGGACCCTGGAGGTGGTGGACAGCAAACCGGGCAATCAGGGTTTCCTGAACGGGTGGAGCATCAGTCAGCGTACCGGCGCCCAGTGCGGCAACATCGTGCCCGTGCCGGATGACGGCATCATCCGCTTCGATACCTCGGACAGCAGTGGCGGTGGGGCCTTCCCCCTGCTCTGGCTGCTGCCGCTGGCCCTGTGGCGCCGTCTGCGTCGCCTCTGACTCTCCCTATATAAAGAAGAGAGGGGCCAAGGCCCCTCCAAGGACACACCATGACCATGAGAATGACCCCGATCGTCTGCCTGCTGGCCCCCCTGCTCAGCGCCTGTGGCGGCGGTTCGGACGAGGCTCCCCTGACCGCGCCGGACTACCGCCTGACGGTCAGCCTGCCCGCTGCGGGCACCCTGTGCATCAACCTGAACCAGAACGACGGCTGCGAAGCCAATGAGCCCGCCGTCAGCGGCGAGGCCGGAGCCCACTCCCTGACCCGGCGCCACCCTGATCTGCTCACCACTCCCCTGCTGTTCATTCCGGCGGATCCCGCCGCCCTGCCCCTGGCCCACCCGGCGGCGCGCCAGGACAACCAGCACCTCACCCCCAGCCCCCTCAGCACCCTGCTGCAGACGCGTATCTCGGACGGACTGCCACCGGCTCAGGCCCTGACGGACGTACTGCTCGCCCTGGCGCCCCTTCACCCCGGCCCAGACCTGGCGGCACTGGCGCAGCTGAGCGACTTCAACCGCGCCCTCGCCGAGCTGGCCCTCACCGCCTTCGATGACGAGGCCACCCTGCCCACCTTTGCCGCCAGCGAGCGCCGCCAGCAGATCTGGCAGGGGCTGGTCACCCTGCTGCCCGAGCTCGCCCGGCACTTTGCCGCCAGCCCCGAGCTACTGAGCCAGCAGGCCAGACTCGCCGCCGTGCTGCAGCAGCAGCAACCCCGGGCGTTGGTGACCGCAGGTGGCGTCACCACCTACACGGACGGGGTGGATTATCTGCTGACCCAGGAGCCTGCGGATCACCCGGGCCAGGAGGCGAGCCTGGGCCTGGCGCCCCTGCGCTATCGCAAGCTGGACGGCAAGGGGCAACCCCTGGCGGACAATGCCGACGAGTGGGAGTGCGTGGAGGATCTCAATACCGGCCTCGTCTGGGAGAAGAAGCTGGCGGATCCGGACAGTCCGAGGGATCTGCACCGCACCTTCGCCTGGGAGTTCGACGAATATCACCCGACCCAGGAGGAGCGGGATTACGCCTGTCCCGAGGGGGAGGCCATCTGCACTACGGAGCAGTACCGTCAGTGGCTCAATGCACAGCAACTGTGCGGTATCACCCACTGGCGCCTGCCCCACGCCCGTGAGCTGATGAGTTTGCAGCACTACGGCTCCCTCGCCCGCCGGGATGGCCAGCTCGTCACCCTGGATGTGCGCTACTTCCCCGATGTCGGCACCGGACTCAATGGCTTCGATGGCTATTACTGGAGCCAGACCCTGACCCCGTCCCGTCGGCTGGAGAGCGCGCCTCTGAGTGCCATCGCCCACATCTTCCTCGGCGAGGACGCCGGTGCCGACTATCCCACCCCAGTTCAAAACAGCAATGACGCCAACGGTCTGCAACTGCGCCTGGTGGCCGAGGTAACCCGATGAACAAGTATCTTCTGACCCTGCTGCTCACCCTGTGCAGCCCCCTGGCACTGGCCATCGCCATCTGCGACGACGCCCTGCCCCGTACCAGTCCCACCGCCCGTTTCCAGGATCACGGCAACGGCACCGTCACCGACAGGGGCACCGGTCTGACCTGGATGCGCTGCCAGCTCGGCCAGATCTGGCGCAACCAGAGCTGCGAGGGGGAACCCACCCGCCTCTACTGGCAACAGGCACTGCAGACGGCGGAACGGATCCGTACCGAACCTAGCCATGCCCTGTATGGCTTTGGTGGTCATCACGACTGGCGCCTGCCCACCATCAAGGAGCTCGCCAGCATTCTGGAGTCCGCCTGTTACAAACCGGCATTGAACGAAACCATCTTCCCCCGCGCCATGGCCGGGGATGGCAAGGAGGTGAACGACGGCTATGTCTATCTCTGGTCTTCCACCCCGGTGCCGGCCCTTCAGGGCGTCGCCTACCTGGACATCACCAGCGGCTCCGTCGCCCAGCGCGCCCCCCGCTCTTGGGCGAAACAGGTTCTGCTGGTGAGGTGACAGCCTGGCCATGGGGGCCACCCGGCCCCCTGTTTGACACGAGGCAAGAAGCGCCAAGGTGACCCTGGCCGTCAAAAAAGCATCAAATTGCGTCATGTGATGCCTGTTCAGGGCGGTTTTGCACGCCGCAGCGCTGGCATGAAACCGGCAGAGCGGTTAGTCTAGCGGCGTTGAACCAATCCCAAGAGGTACAGATGAAAACCGTGTTGCGTTTTAGCCTGCTGGGCGCCTTGTTATTGGGTGGCCATGCCTTCGCCGCCGAACCGAAAAAATTTGATATCAGCATGTTCCCCGCCGCCGAAGTGAACCAGGAACGTGTCGTGATCCGTCTGCCGGAAGTCGAGAACGAAGCCGACATGATGGTCGAGCTGCAAGTCGGCAAGAAGATGCTGGTCGACTGCAACCTGCCCCGCTTCGCGGGCAATCTGGAACAGCACAGCGTCAAGGGCTGGGGTTACAACTACCTGACCCTGGGCCAGGTCACCGGCCCCGTCAGTACCCTGATGGCCTGCCCGGACGGCCAGAAGAAGGAGAGTTTCGTCCAGATCTACGGTCAGGGCTTCTTCGTGAACTACAACTCCAAGCTGCCCTTCGTCATCTATGTGCCCCAGGAGTACGAGGTGCGCTATCGTCTGTGGCGTGCCGACAACCTGGCACAGCCAGCCATGATTGAGTGAGTGCCGCGCACTCGGGTTCAGCTCAGTCATGATGACAAGAAGGCGCCATACGGCGCCTTATTTTTAGCTTCCGAGCCCGTTTTTGAGCGGTTTTCCCTGTACAAAATCTGACATAACTCCACTATTTTTCAGGCTTTTTTGTGCAGCGCACCGCAAAATGCCCCCTCGAGATGCGACAAACCCTGTTCGATAAAAGATATTTATTAACATAGTAAGAAAATTGATTTTGCACTCTGCGACGGCCTGATGATACTTGCCCGCAAAGGTCAAACTAACCAGAACAAGAGCACTATGAGCTTCGAATCAGACAAGCGTTTCAACGACTTCAAACATTTTCCCCGTGGCCTGCGTCGCAGTGGCGAATTCACCGTGGCCGAAGCGGACAGTCTGGAAAAATATGGCACCGTGATGCTGGCGCTCTATCAGGGCAACCTGGCCCCGCGCGATGACGTAGAAAGTGCCTTTATCGAACAGGTCAAATCCGGCGCAGCCGGCAACAACCCCCACGCCAAGGTGTGGTTCAAATACCTGAAGGTGATTGGTCCCAAGCGCGTGCACCGTCTGTGCACCGTCGCAGGCGGCGCCAATGAAGATGCGGGTGGCAGCTTTGAAGGCGGCGGTGGCGGCAGCGACGAGTCCCTCGATTAATGGATACCGAGCTGCTTCGGACCTTCATCGAGGTCAGCAAGACCCGGCACTTTGGCCGGGCGGCTGAAAATCTCTACCTGACCCAGTCGGCGGTGAGCTTCCGGATCCGCCAGCTCGAGCAGCAACTCGGGGTCAGCCTGTTTGCCCGTCATCGCAACAACATCCGCCTGACTGCCTCCGGTGAGCGTCTGCTGCCCTACGCAGACGCCATTCTGCATACTTTGGGGCGCGCCAAGCAGGACGTGGCCCTCTCCCCCGGTTTCAGCCAGCAGCTTGCCATCGGCGCCCCCGCCGTCTTCTGGGAGCTCGACTTCAACGACTGGCTGAACCATGTCTATGCCCTGGCCCCCGGCCTCGCGGTGCGCCTCGAAACGGCCTCCCGCGAGCACCTCTGTCGCCAGCTGCTGGAGCGCTCCCTCGATCTGGCCCTGCTCTCCGAGCCGACCAAGATCGACGAGATTGCCCTGCACCCCATCGGCGAGCTGGTGTTCGAACTGGTGAGCCGGGAGCCGGCCGCAAACGCCGACAGCCTGATGCAGATGCCCCACATTCATCTCGACTGGGGCACCAGCTTCGAACCGCCATCGAGCCGATTGCAGAGCCTGCAGAAGACCCCAGTTCTGCATTCAAGCTCCGCCAGCATGGCCCTGCAATTCGTGCTGGCCAACGGCGGCGCCGCCTACCTGCCAAGGCGCATGGTGAGCCCCTTCCTGGAGCAGGGGCAGCTTCATCTGGTGGAAGGGGGCCAATCCCTGAGCCGCCCGCTCTACCTCGCCTATCTGGAGAAATCCGACCGCCGGGAGCTGATCGATCAGCTGCTCACCCTGCCGCTGGGCTGGCATGACGCCGACTTGCGTCAACCGCCTGCCGAATGAAACAGGGCGATTTCACGCCCAGACCTGTGTTTTGATCTACCCTGGTTATCGGTGCAGCACAAACAACATGAAAAAGGGGCCATCAGGCCCCTTTTATATGGATGTCTTTGTGCATCAGCCGTGATGGCGACGGTCGTTGGCCTGCGCCAGCAGGGTGCGGCTCTCGCGCAGGAACTCCTCCGCCCGCTCGCCGAAGAAGCCGGAGACCTGGCTGAAGGCCTCGATGAAGCCCTCCCTGTCGCCCCGCTCCAGCAGGCCCAGCGCCTCGCCGAAGTTCTGGTAGTAGCGGCGGATCATCGCCAGGTTCTGGGGCGACGACAATATGATGTCGGCGTAGAGATGGGGATCCTGGGCAAACAGCCGTCCCACCATGGCCAGCTCCAGCCGGTAGATGGGAGAGCTTAAGGCAAGCAGGCGGTCGATGTTGGCCTGCTCCCGGGAGAGATGCCAGCCGTAGGCGAAGGTGGCGAAGTGGCGCAGCGCCTGAATGAAGGTCATCGCCTCGTCGTGGGCCCTGGCCTCCACCTGCTGCAAACGCGCCCCCCAGATGGTCATCTGCTCCAGCAGCCACTGGCTGGCGGCGGGTTCGCGCCCCTGACAGCAGACGATCACCTGCTTGGCGAGGCTCGCCACGTCCGGCCCGAACATGGGGTGCAGCCCCAGCACCGGCCCCTGGTGTACCGCCAGCATATGGGCAAGCGGTTCACTCTTGACGCTGGTCACGTCCACCAGCAGGCAGTCCGCCGGCAGGTTGCCGAGCCGGTCGATCACCTGGCAGGTGACGTCGATGGGCACCGCCACCATCACCAGCCCGGCGCCGTGCAGGATCTCGTCGGCGCGTGGCCAATCGGCCTGACCCAGGGTTTCGACCCGGTAACCCGAGAGGCTGAACAGGTTGCCGAACAGGCGGCCAAGCTGTCCCTGGCCACCGATGATCACCACCTTGCCGAGCTCAGGCTTCATGCACTTGAAGTGGTGCTCCTTGTCGCTGGCGGATTCCAGAATATAGGATTCGCGCATCACCCGGCGCAGCACATCCTCGATAAGATCCCCCGGCACCCCCAGTGCCTCGGCCTCGGCGCGGCGGCGGGCCAGCATGCTCGCCTCCCGATCCGGTGCATAGATGGGCAGGCCGTGCCGGCTCTTCACTTCCCCCACTTCCCCCACCAGGGCGAGACGGGCAGCCAGCAGATCAATCAGCTGCTTGTCCACCGCATCTATCTTGTCCCTGAGGGCATTCAACTCTTCCGCCATGTCCAGTCCCTGCTGGCGCCGCCCGCAGCGACGCCCTGTCATTCAAGAGGCAACAAGGTATCACTGCGTGGGCAGTGATACCTCGATGGTTCAATCAGTTACAACAAGATACCACGGCTTATGCCGATGTTCTGGCCAAAAGTGGTGCCGCCAGCTGGCTGTGGCAGCGGGCCAGCAGCGCATCCGTGGTCTCCCAGTCGATGCAGGCATCGGTGATGGAGACGCCATAGCGCATCTCGCACTTGGGCTGCTCGCTGGACTGGTTGCCTTCGAACAGGTTGGATTCGAGCATCACCCCTATGATGGAGCGGTTGCCCTCCTGGATCTGGTGGATCACGTTGTCAGCCACCTTGGGCTGCAGGCGGTGATCCTTGCTGGAGTTGCCGTGGCTGCAATCCACCACCAGGCCGGGCAGCAGGCCCGCTTTCTCCAGCGCCTCTTCCGCCAGCGATACATTGACCGAATCGTAGTTCGGGTGCTTGCCGCCGCGCAGGATCACGTGACCATCCGGGTTGCCCTGGGTCTGCAGCAGCGCGACCTGGCCCTGCTGGTTGATCCCCATGAAGGCGTGGGGGCTGGAGGCGGCCTGCAGCGCATTGATGGCGGTACCCAGGTTGCCGTCGGTGCCGTTCTTGAAGCCGACCGGCATGGAGAGGCCGGACGCCATCTCCCTGTGGGTCTGGGATTCGGTGGTGCGGGCACCGATGGCCGACCAGGAGAAGAGCTCCGCCAGGTATTGCGGGCTGATGGGGTCGAGCGCCTCGGTGGCCAGCGGCAGCTCCAGTTCGGCCAGCCAGCAGAGCAGCTCGCGGGCCCGGTGCAGCCCCAGCTCCACGTCGAAGGTGCCATCCAGGTTCGGGTCGTTGATGAAGCCCTTCCAGCCGACCGTGGTGCGTGGCTTCTCAAAGTAGACCCGCATGACAATGTAGAGAGTGTCCTGATAGGCGTCATGCAGCGCTTTGAGTCTGGTTGCGTACTCTTTGGCGGCGTCCATGTCGTGGATGGAGCAGGGACCACAGATCACCAGCAGGCGGTGATCACGACGGTGGATGATGTCGGCGATGGTATTGCGGGCCCCTTGCACGAATGCCAGCGCGCGATCGGAGATGGGCAGTTTCTCCTTGAGCTGGGCAGGCGTGATCATCACTTGTTCGGACTGGATATGGATGTTGTTCAGGGGATCTCTTTGCATCTTCTCATTCTCTCTACTGTTTCAAGCCAAGGGCGCTGACCGTTCATTTTTGTTTACGAAAGTCAGCACTTTGTTACGCAACCGCCCCCACCTTACCAAGGAAAAACAAACAATCAAGTGAAACTAGCGTTTTTGCACGCTGACAGATGGATAAATGACCAAGAATGCAGAGTGAAACAACTCAAAAGTAGCGACACGCGAGGCCAAACCAGACCCAAATCGTAAAGATTTAATTACACCCATCAATTTCAATATCATCTCTCTGCCCCCTCTCATGACCCCTTATCCGACCCCTCATCCCGGCGATGACCCCGGGCACAAAAAAAGCGGGGCACCTGGCCCCGCTTGCATTCCCGTGTTGCTCTTCTTTTATTATTTGCCGTGGGCCTTGATAGCCTCGACCGCCTTGTCGGGGAAGTCGCTGAATACCCCGTCCACATCGGCCTGATAGAGGAAGATGTTGAGCAGGTCGGTGAAGTCTTTCGCATAGGCCGGGATCTGCCCCTCATCCTGACGGAAGGTATAAGGATGCACCTTGAGACCGGCCGCGTGGGCCTCTTTCACCATGCCGGTGAAGACCGGCTTGCCGGGAGTGCCCGGCTCGGTCACCACCATGGGTTTCCAGGGACCGATTCCCTCGGCATAGGTGGCGATGGTCTTCATGGCCCCCGGCTTGAACATCCAGTCATAGCTGTAGGGGGTCGCCTTGCCCTTGGCGTCATAGACCATGGTCTCGTTCCAGTCGGTCTCGGCCATCAGCTGCACCAGCTTGAGATCCATGCCCATGGCGGGCATCAGTTCGCTGTTGATGCGCTTGAGCTCGTTGGCATCGAAACACTGCAGATAGACCTTGTCGCTCTTGCTGGTGTAGCCGTACTCCTTGAGCACGTTCAGCACAGCCCTGGAGATGTCCTTGCCTTCGTGGCGGAACAGCCAGGGAGCCTTTATCTCCGGGTAGATACCGATGTGCTTGCCGGTGCTCTTGTTGAGCCCCTGGATCATCTCGATCTCTTCCTGGAAGGTGTGGATCCTGAAGCTGGACTTCCACAACGGGAAGCGCGCCGGATAGACCGGCACCTGCTTGCCGTCCACCAGCTGGAACGGCTCGGTCATGCGCAGGGAGCGCACCTCGTCCAGGGTGAAATCCACCACATAGTAGCGACCGTCCGGGCGGGCCCGGCCGGGGAAGCGCTCGGCCACGTCCGTGATGCCATCAAGGAAGTGATCGTGCATCACCACCAGCTGGTCATCCTTGGTCATCACCAGGTCCTGCTCCAGATAGTCGGCGCCCATGCCATAGGCCAGGGCCTTGGATTCCAGGGTGTGTTCCGGCAGGTAGCCGGAGGCACCACGGTGGGCGATCACGATTTTGCCTTCGTCGGCCGCCAGTGCGGGCAGCGCCAGGGCAGCCCCGAGGCCAAGGGCTATCAGGGTACGGTGAGGTTGCTTCATCAAGAGATCTCGTTGTTATGGTGTGTAGGATGCAGGTAATTGTTATAGCAGGGGTTTATTGCAGTTTGACGGCGGGCGGCAAAGGCCGCCCGCCATGGGTCATCAGCAGGCTTCGGGCAGGGCGTGGTGGTGCTCGAGCAGCCAGGCACCGAGCTGCTGCTGTTCGGACTCCGACAGGCGCAGCCCCAGCTTGCTGCGGCGCCACAGGATGTCCTCCAGGGAGTGGGCCCATTCGCGCGCGATGAGATAGCGTACTTCGGATTCATACAGCCCGGCGCCAAAGTGCTGGCCGCGCTCCTCCTTCAGCCAGAGGCGGGCATGAGCGCCATAGGCTTCGGCGATGCGCAGGGCGCTGCGATCGTCGAGCCAGTCGAATTCCAGCGCAAAGGCGCGCGCCAGTTCACGCACCGAGCAGTCGAACTCGCCACCGGGCAGCCGGCAGGAGGCGGTCCAGTCCTCTCCCATCTGGCTGAACCAGGGCTTGAGCTTGTTGCAGGCGGCCTGGGCCAGCTTGCGATAGGTGGTGAGCTTGCCGCCAAACACCGACAACAGCGGCGCGCCGTCGGATTCACCACTGAGCTCGAGCGTGTAGTCTCGGGTCACCGCCTGAGGTGAATCGGACTCGTCGTCACACAGGGGGCGCACCCCGGCATAGGTCCACACCACGTCTGCCGGGCTTATCTGCCTGGTGAAGTGGGCATTGACCACCTTGCACAGGTAGTTGATCTCGGCATCGCTGATCTTGGCTTCCCGCGGGCTGCCTTTGTGCTCCACGTCCGTGGTGCCGATGAGGGAATAGTCCTGCTGGTAGGGGATGACGAAGACGATGCGGTTGTCCTCGTTTTGCAGGATGTAAGCCTCTTCGCGCTCATGGATGCGCGGCACTATCATGTGGCTCCCCTTGATGAGGCGAATGCCGCGGGGGGATTTCTCGCTCAGGCTCTCGTCATAGAAGGTCTTGACCCAGGGGCCCGCCGCATTGACCAGACCACGGCAGCTGACGGTGAATTGCTCGCCCCCTTCCCGCTCCAGCGTCAGGGTCCAGTGCTTGGATCCGCGCACCGCCTTGACGCAGCGGGTACGGGTCTGCACATCGGCGCCCTTGTCCCGCGCCAGCATGGCATTGAGCACCACCAGCCGGGCGTCGTCGACCCAGGCGTCCGAGTATTCAAAGCCCTTGTTGATGCCGCTCTTGAGACCGTCCTGCGGCAGGAAGCGCAGGCCGCAGCTCCCCTTGAGCTTGTCCCGCTTGGCCAGGTTGTCATAAAGGAAGAGACCGGCTCGGATCATCCAGGCCGGACGCAGGTGCGGGCGATGAGGCAGACGAAAACGCATGGGACGGGCGATGTGGGGAGCCATGCCGAGCAGGACCTCCCGCTCCGCCAGCGCCTCTTTCACCAGCCGGAATTCGTAATGTTCGAGATAGCGCAGGCCGCCGTGGATCAGCTTGCTGGAGTTGGACGAGGTGGCAGAGGCGAGATCGCTCGCCTCGAACAGCGCCACCTTCAGCCCCCGCCCCGCCGCATCTGCCGCGATGCCGACCCCGTTGATGCCGCCGCCGACGACGACCAGATCATAATGTTCGCTCATGTTCACCTACTTTCTTATTTTGTGTTTGCCATGACAGCAATGTTTGATTTCGCTCATATTAGAACATGAAAAACCAATAAACGAACATTTCGTGAGAGAAATGTGATCGCGATTGTTTTCACAATGCTAAAAATGCTGCCAGTCGGTGACGGCCTGGCAAGGCTAAGGTCTGCCGGAAACAGCCATTTCGGGCAGGGAGGAGAACAAAGAGTCCCGGATGGGGGCGCCCATGGGGCAAGGTGATGAACGCGATGGCGTGAATCCCTCGCAGGCGCCTGGCGTCGGTGCAAACCGGGCGCCCGAGTGCGGGGGCAACATCAGGGGGTCAAAGAAGGAGTGTCAGCGCCAGGAACTGGCCGCTTAGGCGACGCAAGGGAGACGCCGCAGGCCGGGAGGGGGCAGAAAAAAAAGCGGCCGCCCCGAGGCGGCCTGATGCCTGTGCGGGGAAGCTCAGCAGATATGGCAGGTGATCTGATGCTGGGACATCAGTCGCATCAGCTTCTCCGGCGGCTCCTGATCCGTGAACAGGGCGTGGATCTGGTTGAGGTTGCCGAGATTGACCATGGCGTTGCGGCCAAACTTGGTGTGGTCGGCGGCCAGGAACACCTGGCGGGAGTGGGCGATGATGGCCTGGGCGATTTTCACCTCGTGATAGTCGAAATCGAGCAGGGAACCGTCGCTGTCGATGCCCGAGATGCCGATGACGCCGTAGTCCATGCGAAACTGGCCGATGAAGTCGCGGGTCGCCTCCCCGACGATGCCGCCATCCCGGTTGCGAATTTCGCCACCGGCGATGATGACGGTGAAGTCATCCTTGGCGGTCAGGATGCTGGCGACGTTCAGGTTGTTGGTGACCACGCGCAGCTCCCGGTGGTCGAGCAGGGCCCGGGCGATGGCCTCGGTGGTGGTGCCGATGTCGATAAAGAGCGACGAACCGTCGGGGATGTTGGCAGCCACTTCCCGGGCGATGCGCTCCTTCTCCTTGAGCTGCATCACCTTGCGGGCACTGTAGGCGGTGTTGACGGTGCTCGAATGCAGTGAGGCCCCGCCGTGATGGCGCCGGATCTTGTTCTGTTCGGCGAGATCGTTGAGATCCCGGCGAATGGTCTGGGGGCTGACGTCAAAATGGGTCACCAGATCGTCGGTCGAGACGAAACCCTGCCGGGTCAGGACGTCCAGGATCTCCAGATGTCGTTGGGTTTGCTTCACGCTTGCACTCCGCAGATGAGACGAAAAAAGGCCCCGGCAGGTGCGGGGCCTTTGGCAGTGTACCTGATCCCTTTTCCAATCGATAAGGGCAGGATCACGTTTTATGCCTTATGGGCAGCCGCCTTGGCGGCAATCGACTCGTTCTCGTGCTTGAGGGTCATGGCCAGCAGGATGATGGAGAGCACGCAAGAGACGGTGAGCACCATGAAGCCGCCGTCCCAGCCGAAGTGGTCAACGGTATAGCCCAGCATGGCGTTGGCCGCGACCGCGCCACCCAGATAACCGAACAGGCCGGTGAAGCCCGCCGCGGTACCGGCCGCCTTCTTGGGCGCCAGCTCCAGAGCGTAGAGGCCGATCAGCATGACGGGGCCATAGATGAGGAAGCCGATGGCGACCAGGGCAATCATGTCGATGGTCGGGTTGCCCGCCGGGTTGAACCAGTAGACCAGCACGGAGAGGGTCACCAGCACCATGAACAGGATACCTGCCGGGGCACGGCGGCCCTTGAACATCTTGTCGGAGATCCAGCCGCACAGCAGGGTGCCCGGGATCCCCGCCCACTCATAGAGGAAGTAGGCCCAGGAGGAGTGATCCACGCTGAAGTCCTTGGCCTCTTTCAGATAGGTGGGCGCCCAGTCCAGCACGCCGTAACGGATGAGGTAGACGAAGGCGTTGGCGATGGCGATGTACCAGAGCAGCTTGTTGTGCAGCACGTACTTCATGAAGATCTCCTTGGCGGAGAACTCCTGCTCGTGGCTTTCGTTGTAATCCTTCGGGTAGTCGTTCTTGTACTCCTCGATGGGGGGCAGACCGACCGATTGCGGGGTATCGCGCATCACGAAGAAGGCAATCACCGCGATGGCCGCCGCCGCCGCCGCAGGCACATAGAAGGCGCTGCGCCAGTCGTTGAACCAGCCCATGCCGAGGATGAACAGGGGGCCTATCATGCCGCCGCCCACGTTGTGGGCCACGTTCCAGACCGAGACGATCTCACCCCGCTCCTTCTGCGACCACCAGTGCACCATGGTGCGACCGCAGGGGGGCCAGCCCATGCCCTGTGCCCAGCCGTTCAGGAACAGGAGCACGAACATGATACCAATGCTGGAGGTAGCCCAGTGCATGGTCCCCATCATGAACATGATGCCTGCCGAGAGCAGCAGACCGGCGGAGAGGAAGTAGCGCGCGTTGGATCTGTCCGACACGTTCCCCATCAGGAATTTGGAGAGACCGTAGGCGATGGAGACGCCGGAGAGGGCCAGACCCAGATCCCCGCGGGAGAAGCCCTGCTCGATGAGGTAGGGCATCGCCAGACTGAAGTTTTTCCGTACCAGGTAGTAACCCGCATACCCGAAGAAGATCCCGAAGAACACCTGCCAACGCATGCGTTTGTAGAAGGGATCCACCTTGTCGGCCGGCAGCCGGTCGATATGGGGTGCAGGCCTGAAGAGACTAAGCATGTTCTGCTTCCTTTTATTGT
Organism: Aeromonas sp. WP2-W18-CRE-05; assembly: GCF_014168615.1. Taxonomy (NCBI): domain Bacteria; kingdom Pseudomonadati; phylum Pseudomonadota; class Gammaproteobacteria; order Aeromonadales; family Aeromonadaceae; genus Aeromonas; species Aeromonas sp. WP2-W18-CRE-05. The sequence continues at coordinate 3,320,446 of NZ_AP021917.1, forward strand.
TGTTCTGGGCGGTTGAGGACGCCCCGCTCATGCCGGCGATCAGACGCGTCTTGATTCGCAAGCGAGCCAATTATGCTCAATTGTGAACATTTGATCTGTGATGAGCGCTAAATTATTGCAGTTTTATTACAAAAATTGTGACGCTGTGAGTGAACGCGCATCCAGGGTCAGCCCACGCATGGCGTGGCCTTTAGCTACTCACTAAGGAGTAATATGGCCGATAACTGTTGCTTTTCGTCACATTTTCTTAGCAATGAATGGGATCTTGCCCACATTTCCGGTGGCGGGGGTATGGTGAATTGACGCAGAAGGTTTATTTTCTCTCTCGTCCAAGAACGAGCGCAAACGAGCATAACGTTTGCGCAAGCTCAAAAAACAAGAAGAAACGTTTTCGGGCGCAATGAATGGGAATGAAAGATAACAAAACGGAACATCAAACCTACTGTGGGTGGATATAAGGAATAACAACTATGAGCATACAAAGACCCAATACCCTGCTTGGCGAGTGCCTCGCCGAGTTTATCGGCACCGGCCTGCTGATCTTCTTCGGCGTCGGTTGCGTGGCCGCCCTGGTGCTGGCTGGCGCCAACTTCGGGCAATGGGAAATCTCCATTACCTGGGGCCTGGGTGTCGCCATCGCCATCTATGTCACCGGTGGCATCTCCGGTGCCCACCTCAACCCTGCCGTGACCCTGGCCCTGATGACCTTCTGCGGCTTTGACAAGCGCAAGGTGGTGCCCTTCATCATCGCCCAGATAGCCGGGGCCTTCGCCTCCGCCGCCCTGGTCTACGCCCTCTACAGCAACCTGTTCACCCAGTGGGAACTGACCCACAACGTGGTGCGCGGCAGCGTCGAGAGCCTCGGCACCGCAGGCATCTTCTCCACCTACCCCAATGCCCTGCTCTCCAACATGCAGGCTTTCGCGGTCGAGATGGTGATCACAGCCGTCCTGATGCTGGGCATCATGGCACTGGGTGACAACAACAACGGCGCCCCCAAAGGCTTCGCCGCCGCCCTGCTCATTGGTATCCTGATCGCGGTGATCGGCGCCTCCCTCGGCCCCTTGACCGGCTTTGCCATGAACCCGGCCCGTGATTTCGGCCCCAAACTGTTCGCCTTCGTGGCTGGCTGGGGTGACGTGGCCCTGACCGGTGGTCGTGACAACCCCTACTTCTGGGTCCCCATCCTTGGCCCCATCGTCGGCGCCCAGATCGGTACCGCCCTGTATGTGAAAGTGCTGGCTCCCTGCGTCCCGGGCAACCGCGTCGCCACCGAAGAAGCCGCCAAGCTGTCTAACAAAGAAGAGGCCGCCGCCTGAGAGCGGCCCTCCCCTACGTGTAACAACGTGGAAAATAAAAACGTGGAGAACATCATGTCTGCTGAAAAGAAATTTGTCGTTGCGCTGGACCAGGGCACCACCTCCTCCCGTGCCATTGTCTTCGATCAGGACGCCAACATCGTCGCGACCTCCCAGCGCGAATTCACCCAGCACTACCCGAAAGCGGGCTGGGTCGAGCACGACCCCATGGAGATCTGGGCGACCCAGTCCTCCGTCTTCACCGAAGTGCTGGCCAAGAGCGGCCTGCACAGCGAGCAGATCGCCGCCATCGGCATCACCAACCAGCGTGAAACCACCGTCGTCTGGGAAAAGGCCACCGGCAAGCCCATCTACAACGCCATCGTCTGGCAGTGTCGCCGTACCGCCGCCATCTGTGAAGAACTGAAAGCGCGCGGCCTGGAAGAGTACGTGCGTGAAAACACCGGCCTGGTGCTGGATGCCTACTTCTCCGGTACCAAGGTGAAGTGGATCCTGGACAACGTGGAAGGGGCCCGGGAGAAGGCAATGAACGGCGAGCTGCTGTTCGGCACCATCGACACCTGGCTGGTGTGGAAGATGACCAACGGCGAGGTGCACGTCACCGACCCGACCAACGCCTCGCGCACCATGCTCTACAACATCCGCGACCTGAAGTGGGATGAGCGCATGCTGGACGAGCTGGGCATCCCCGCCTCCATGCTGCCGCAAGTCAAACCCTCCTCCGAGGTCTATGGCTACACCACCCGTGGCGGCGGCGCCCGCATCCCCATCGCCGGTATCGCCGGTGACCAGCAGTCCGCCCTGTTCGGCCAGCTCTGCTTCGAAAAAGGGATGGCCAAGAACACCTACGGTACCGGCTGCTTCATGCTGATGAACACCGGCACCGAGCCGGTTCGCTCCAGCAACGGCCTGCTGACCACGGTCGCCATCGGCCCGAAAGGGGAAGTGAACTACGCACTGGAAGGGGCGGTCTTCATGGGCGGCGCCACCATCCAGTGGCTGCGCGATGAGCTCAAGATCATCCATGATGCCCGCGATACCGACTACTTCGCGAGCAAGGTAGGCGACACCAACGGCGTCTACCTGGTACCGGCCTTCGTGGGCCTGGGCGCCCCCTACTGGGATCCGTATGCTCGCGGCACCATGGTCGGCCTGACCCGTGGCGCCAACCGCAACCACATCATCCGTGCGGCGCTCGAATCCATCGCCTACCAGAGCCGCGACGTGCTGGATGCCATGCAGCAGGACTCCGGCATCAAGCTGGCAGCCCTGAAGGTGGATGGCGGCGCCGTGGCCAACGACTTCCTGATGCAGTTCCAGGCTGACATGATGCACACCCCTGTGGTGCGTCCGACCCGCATCGAGACCACCGCCATGGGCGCCGCCTTCCTGGCCGGCCTCGCTGTGGGCTTCTGGAAGAGCTCCGAAGAGCTGGAAGACAAGTTCAGCGTGGACCGTGAGTTCATTCCGCAGATGGACCGCGACGATCGCGCCAAGCGCTACAGCGGCTGGAAGAAGGCGGTGGAACGCTCACGCCGCTGGGCCGAAGAGGAGTGATGGGGTAACCGACGCGTCCTTGAGATGAAAAAAGCAAAGAGGCCGACAGCGATGTCGGCCTCTTTATATTGGCGAGCGCGACTGTTCTGACCGCCCCCGATCCCAGCCCTCCCCTTGCCAAGGGGTGGAAGAAAATGCCCCCTCCCCCTCATGGAGGGGGAGGGGGGTTGGAACTGTCGGCATACCCTCTACAGCGCTTCAGCGCCGAGCTGCTCTTTCAGGAAATCGAGCCAGACCCGCAGCCGGATGTCCCGTTGGGCATCGGAGTAGAAGACCGCATGGATGGGGCGCGAGGCACCGCTGTTGCTGCGGGCCAGCACCTCCACCAGCGCCCCGCTCGCCCTGTCATCCCCCGTCATGAAGTCCGACAGGCAGACGATCCCCTGCCCCGCCAGTGCCAGCTGACGCAAGGTTTCCCCGCTGCTGGCCCGCAGGGTCGGGGTGATGGCGAACCTGTCCCCCTGCTCCTCGCTCAATAGGGGCCAATGATTGAGGTGATCGGGGTGCAAAAAACCGAGCAGCTCGTGGCCCGCCAGCAAGTCAGCCGGCTGGCGCGGGGTACCGCGTGCCTTCAGATAGTCGGGGGAGGCCAGCAGCCGCAGCCGCGAGCGGCCCAGCGGCAGGGCCCGCAGGGAGGAGTCCGTCAGCTCGCCGATGCGAATGGCCATGTCCACCCGCCGCTCCATCAGGTTGATGAAGCCCTCGGAGCTGTGCAGTTGCAGCTCGATGGCGGGATAGCGGCGGCGAAACTCGCCGATGATGGGCACCAATCTATGCAGGATGAAGGGGGTGGCGGCGTCCACCCGCAATATGCCCTCCGGCTGCTCCCGGCGCATCAGCAGCAACCCTTCCGCCTCGCTCATCTCGGTCAGGATCTTCACCGCCCGCTGATAGAACCAGCCCCCCTCCTCGGTCAGGCTGACCCGCCTCGTGGTGCGGTTGAGGAGCACGGTGGCGAGCTTCTCTTCGAGGCGCTTGATGCCGCGGCTCACCACGGAATTGTCCATGCCGAGATTCTCCGCCGCCTGGCGAAAGCTGCCCGCCTCCACCACCGCCACAAACAGGGTCAATTCATCGGAATGGGTCTTCATTGTTGTCATCCTGGCAAGAGTAATGGGTCTTTATAGGTGCAATGGCCGGGAGTTGGCAAGACAGGCGTCGCTTCATATCGTGACGCACCACCTGTTTTATCTGCGCCCTTGCCAGTACAATGCCGCCAACCGGCACCGTATGGCGCCACACTATGACAGGGACGATCCATGACATTCGACAACAGGCTGGCCGCCGCCCATCGGGAGCTGGCCGAGAAGGGGGTGCATACCCTCAACTACAACCCGCCGATCATCTGGCTGCTGCGAAAGGCGGGGTTAACCGTCAGGCCGCCCCACTACGAACGCTTTATGATCAACGTTCTTGCTCTGGGACTCCCCATCGGCGCTATCTGGGGGGTGTTGATGTGGTGCCTCAGCTGGCAGGATGAGGTGAGCCCGGGGTTTGCCCTGCGCCAGAGCCTGCTGTTTGGCATCGGGCTCGGTCTGCTGATGGGGACCTGGTTCTGGTTTCGGCGCAAGCAGCTCAAGCTAACCCCCTGGGACGCCTTGCCCCACTCCACGAGCCCCACGCAAAAGCGCTGGCAACCGAAATAATCACCGACAAGGAGAGCCCATGACCAAGGCCCATGAAAAACTGAACTATGTGGAATTTGCGGCCAGGGATCTTGCCGCCACCAAGGCCTTCTTCACCGCCGCCTTTGGCTGGCAGTTTGCCGACTACGGCCCCGATTATTGCGCCTTCGAAGGGGAAGGGCTGGATGGCGGCTTCTACCGCGCCGAACTGTGCAGCCAGAGTGCTCAGGGCGGGGCGCTCCTGGTGTTCTACAGCGCCGATATTGAGGCGACCCAGAGCAAGGTAGCCGGCGCAGGGGGCACCATAGTGCGCCCCCTGTTCGATTTTCCCGGTGGCCGCCGCTTTCACTTTGTCGAGCCCAGCGGCAATGAATTTGCGGTCTGGTCCGAACCGGCCAGCGCCCGATAATACTCCGCCCTCCCCCTGGCCCACCTGCACCACGACCAGCCATGGGGAGGCCACATTGCTGCACTCACCTCAATAGTGTTTTGCGACTGCTGCCCTGTATCCCCCAGTCTGGGGCGGGCATACTGACTCCCGTCTTAACGAGGAGGTTCAGATGCCATCCCCCCTGATCGTGATTGCCCAGCTTGACGCCAAACCCGAATTCGCCGCCCAGTTTCGCGCTGCCCTCGAGCCGCTGATCGCCGCTACCCTGCAAGAGCCGGGGTGCCTTCGCTACCAGTTGCACCAGAGCCTGGAGAGCCCCCACAGCTGGATGCTGTACGAGGAGTGGGAGAGTGAAGCCGCCCTGCTCGCCCACCAGCAGCAGCCCCACTACATCGCCTTTGCCAGCCTCGCCTCCCCCTGGTTTGCCAACCGGGTCGTGAGCCGCTACCGGCGCGCCTGACTGCCTCCGACCTCGGCGCAGGCAAAGCCCATCATTTGAGCGTAGAAACACTAACCTGAGGAATTTGATGATGAAGATGCCCAATCTGGGTCTTGGAACCTTCCGCCTGAAAGATCAGCCCCTTCGCGACTCCCTGCTCCAGGGGCTGGAACTTGGCTACCGCCATATCGATACCGCCCAGATCTATGACAACGAGGCCGACGTCGGCCAATTGATGAGCGAGAGTGGCGTGCCCCGCCAGGATATCTACCTGACCACCAAGGTGTGGACCAGCGAGTTCGGTCCGGGCAAGGTGATCCCGAGCCTGGAAGTGAGCCTGGAAAAACTCGGCACCGACTATCTGGATCTGGCGCTCATTCACTGGCCCTCCCCCCAGGATGAGGTGCCGATGGCGGTCTATCTGGAGCAGCTCGCCGAGGCCAAAGCCCGGGGCCTGACCCGGGAGATCGGGGTTTCCAACTTCACCGTGGCCCAGCTTAAACAGGCCATCGAGATTTTGGGGCCGGGCGCCATCGCCCACCAGCAGGTGGAGAGCCACCCCCTGCTGCAAAACCGCAAGGTGGTCGATTTCTGCCAGGCCCACGGCATCGCCATCACCGCCTATATGCCGCTCGCCTATGGCAAGGTGCTCGCCGAGCCGCTGCTGATGGAGATCGGCCAGCGCCACGGCGTCTCGGCGGCCCAGGTGTCGCTGGCCTGGCTGCTGGCCCAGGGCATGACGGTGATCCCGAGCTCTACCAAACGGGAGAATCTGGCCGCCAACCTGGCCGCGCTGAAGGTACGGCTCAGCAGCGACGAGATGGCCGCCATCGCCACCCTGGATCGGGGCGAGCGCTGCGCCAACCCGGACTTTGCGCCGAATTGGGATTAAACCATGGCCTCTCGATTCGGCGGTGGATAGCGGCGACCCTCACGAACAGACTGCAACCACGGGCTATCCCCTCTCCCTATGGGAGAGGGAGAGGGAGAGGGTGAGGGCAGGCTCTTCTATTCAGGTCATCAGGCCTTAAACCAGATAGCCCCCTCATCCCCAGCCCTTCTCCCGCAAGGGGAGAAGGGAGCAAAGAAAACCCGACACCGTCGACGAGAACACCAGCGGGAGGCCCAGTGCCTCCCGCTTTTTTGTCCCCAATACCGCGCGTCACCGCCGCCCGAGTCCTCCTCCAACACCTTCCCTCAATCCTTTACCTCTTACCTCATTTCTCTTTCCTCTTTTCTCTCTGTCCCGGCTCGCTCTGCACGGGTTGCCGCCGTGCGCGTTGTCTCTGCACCCACCTCGCGCGCTACAGCCGCTCTTGCCGCAGTTGCCTCGACCACTCCCACTACCCCATTTCACGGCCCCATTGCTGCTGATTTGGCAAAAGTAATTTGACGTTGCCGTCATTTTTACCAACAAACACCCTCGGCATACTGGCGCCATTCTCCCGTCGGGAGTCCCAATCCAAGGAGTTGTTATGCCACTGGCGTTATTTGCCCTCACCTTAAGTGCCTTTGCCATAGGCACCACCGAATTCGTGATCGTGGGGCTCATCCCCACCATCGCCGAGCAGCTCAATGTCTCGCTCCCCTCGGCGGGCCTGCTGGTCAGCCTCTATGCCCTTGGGGTGGCCATCGGCGCCCCCGTGCTCACGGCGCTCACCGGCAAGCTGCCGCGCAAGTGGCTGCTGGTGGGGCTGATGGCCCTCTTCACCGTCGGCAACCTGCTGGCCTGGCAGGCCCCCGGGTACGAGAGCCTGATTGTGGCCCGCATTCTCACCGGGCTGGCCCACGGGGTCTTCTTCTTGGTAGGCAGCACCATCGCCACGGGTCTCGTGGCCAAAGAGAAGGCGGCCAGCGCCATCGCCATCATGTTCAGCGGCCTCACGGTCGCCCTGGTGACCGGCGTCCCGCTTGGCACCTGGATTGGTCAGGTCTTTGGCTGGCGCGAGACCTTCCTGGTGGTGAGCCTGCTCGGCCTCGTCGCCATGGTGGGCAGCCTGCTGCTGGTACCGGGGAACCTGCCGAAGGGGGCCGCCTCCAGCGTTCGCGAGCAGCTCTCGGTGCTCACCAGGAAGCCCTTGCTGCTGGTCTACGCCAAGACGGCGCTCGGTTACGGCGGTGCCTTCACGGCGTTTACCTTCCTCGCCCCCATCCTGCAACAGGTGAGCGGCTTTAGCGCCGGCGCGGTGAGCCTCATTCTGCTGGTGTACGGGGTATCGGTCGCCGTCGGCAATATCTGGGGCGGCAAGCTCGCCGACCGGATGGGCCCATTGCCCGCTCTCAAGCTGCTGTTCGCCGGGCTCGCCGTGGTGCTGCTGGTGCTCACCTTCACCGCGCCGCACCCGGTGCTGGCGGTACTGACCGTGCTGGTGTGGGGTGCCTTCGCCTTTGGCAACGTGCCGGGTCTGCAGGTACTGGTGGTGAAACAGGCCGAGCGCTACACCCCCAATGCCGTGGATGTGGCCTCCGGCCTCAACATCGCCGCCTTCAACGTCGGCATTGCGCTGGGCTCCGTGGTCGGCGGTTTCGTGGTGGAGCACCTCGGCCTGATGCACACCCCCTGGATTGGCGCCCTCATCGTGCTGCTGGCCTACGGCCTCACCCATGTCAGCGAAGCGGGCGAGCGCCGCGCCGCCCTTGCCTGACCCCGGGCAAGCAAAAGGCCGACATCCTGTGTCGGCCTTTTTTCATGGGCAAGATGCGAGGCTCAGGGCTCCTTGAGATCCTCATCGGCGGCCCAGCGCGCCTCCAGCCAGAGCAGATTGACCAGCCCGCAGAGCAGGGCAAACCCCAGCCCCAGCAACCAGGTGAAATACCACATATCGCGTTGATCCTTGTGTTGAAGCGGATTAGTAGAGGCTGTGACCGTGCTGGCGCACCTGCTCGGCGCTGACCCTGCCGCGCACCACCCGGTATACCCAGAGGGTGTAGCCGATGTTGACCGGCATCAGTACCCCGACGATCCCCAGCATGATAAGCAGGGTGTGCTCGCTGGAGGTGCTGTCCCACAGGGTCAGGCTGCTGGCCGGATCCAGGGACGAGGGCAGCACGAAGGGGAAGAGCGCGATGGCCACGGTCAGCATCATGGCGGCGCAGGCACCGCCGCTGGCAACGAGCGCCAGCCCGGACTTGCCGAGGCGGCTTGCCAGCGCGCACACCAGGGGCAGCAGGAGCCCGAGCACAGGCACGGCCCAGAGCACCGGATGGGCGACAAAGTTGCCAAGCCAGCCCGCCGGCACCGCCACCACCTCTTTCATCAGCGGTGTGAGGGCGCCGTTGAGATCGCCGATGGCCGTGATGCGATACCCCGCCATCTCTCCAAGCCAGACGCCGCCAAGGGCAAAGAGGGCGCTCGCCAGGGGGCCGAGCCAGAGGGCGAGGCGGGCGCTGCGCGCCGCTATGGCCCCCTGGGTCTTGCACTGCAGGAAGCTGGCACCGTGCAGCAAGAGCAGCGCCAGCGCCGTTCCCATGGCGGTCAACAGCAGCGGCCAGTGGAACGCAAAGGCGCCATAGTGGATGCGAAGGGCCGCATCGAAGCGAAACGGCAGCCCTTGCAGCACCAGGCCAAGGGTGGCACCAAACACCAGGGTCGGCAGCAGACCGCCCACCACCAGGGCGCGGTCCCACCAGCGGCGCCAGACCGGGTCCGGCAGCTTGCTGCGATAGTCAAAGCCCACCGGTCGCAAAAAGAGACCGAACAGCAGGAACATGAAGGGCACGTAAAGCGCCGAGAAGGCGGCGGCATAGACCAGGGGCCAGGCGGCAAACAGGGTGCCGGCACCGGCGATGAGCCACACCTGGTTGCCCTCCCACACCGGCCCCACGCTGTTGAGCAGCACCCGCCGCTCGTCATCCGTCTTGCCGACCACGGGCAGCAGCATGCCGACCCCGAGATCGAAGCCATCCATCACCACGAAGCCGACCAGCAGGAAGAGCACCAGCCCCCACCAGATCACTTTCAGGGTTTCGTAATCCATCAGGCAGGACTCCCGTTTTGCAACACTTCACCTTGATAACGACCCGTCTGCAGGCTGGCAGGCCCTTTGCGGATCACATGACGCAACAAGAACAACTCCACCACCAGCAGGCTGCTGTAGATGAGGAAGATGGCGATGAGGCTGAACCAGAGCTGCCCCGGTTGCAGCAGGGAGACGGAGGCCGACACCGGCAGCACGTCGCTGATGGTCCAGGGCTGGCGACCGAACTCCGCCACGAACCAGCCCGCCTCGATGGCAATCCAGGGCAGCGGAATAGACCAGAGCAGGGCCCTGAGCAGCCGCGGGGATTGCACCAGCCTGCCCCGGCACAGCTGCAGGAAGGCGGCGGCAAAGAGCGCCAGCAGCGCCACGCCGATGCCCACCATCAGGCGAAAGCTCCAGAACAGCGGCGCCACCTGGGGGATGGAGTCCTCCACCGCCTTGGCGATGGCCGCCTCGTCCGCCTTGCCAATCTCCTTGGCATAGGGGGTGAGCAAGAGGCCGTAGCCCAGATCGCCGCGGTGGCGCTCGAAGGTGGCGCGGGCCGCCTGGTTGCTGCCATCTGCCCGCATCGCTTCGAGCGCCTCGTGGGCCAGCATGCCGCTGCGAATGCGCGCCTCGTGCTGCGCTTTCAGATCTTTGAGGCCCGTCACCTGCTCATCCAGGGAGCGGGTGGCGATGATGCCCATCAGATAGGGTATCTTGATGGCCGCGTGGGTGGTCTCGGCACGCTGATCCGGCAGGCCGAACAGGGTGAAAGAAGCCGGGGCGGGCTCCGTCTCCCACTCCGCCTCGATGGCGGCGAGCTTGACCTTCTGCACCTCCCCCGAGCGATAACCCGACTCGTCCCCGAGCACGATGACCGAGAGGATGGCCGCGAGGCCAAAGCCCGAGGCGATGGCAAAGGATCGCAGGGCGAAGCGCACCTCCATGCCGCGCAGCAGATACCAGCTGCTCACCCCCATCACGAACAGGGAGGCCGCCACATAGCCCGCCGCCACCGTGTGGACGAACTTGACCTGGGCCACCGGGTTGAAGATGACCGCGGCCACATCCACCAGCTCCATGCGCATGGTCATGGGGTTGAACTCGGCGCCGACCGGGTTTTGCATCCAGCCGTTGGCGATGAGGATCCAGAGGGCGGAGAGGTTGGAGCCGAGCGCCACCAGCATGGTCACCAGCAGGTGCTGACCGCGGGAGAGCTTGTCCCAGCCGAAAAAGAAGAGGCCCACCAATGTGGACTCGAGGAAGAAGGCCATCAGCCCCTCCACCGCCAGCGGCGTGCCGAAGATATCGCCGACATAGTGGGAGTAATAGGCCCAGTTGGTCCCGAACTGGAACTCCAGGGTGATCCCGGTGGTCACCCCCATCACGAAGTTGATGCCAAACAGCTTGCCCCAGAAGCGGGTGATGTCCTTGTAGATCACCTTGCCGGTCATCACGTAGGCCGACTCGGCGATCACCAGGATCCAGGACAGCCCCAGGGTGAGGGGCACAAACAGAAAGTGGAACATCGCCGTCGCCCCGAACTGCATTCGGGAGAGGCTGACCACATCATCCAGGCTTATCATGCATGACTCTCTATGTTGCATTTAACGGACAGGTTTTCGCCCGCCAAGTACACCATGGTCCATGACACCTATAACAGATGCAGTTATAGTGAAAAACACCTATAACAGTTTGGGCCCACCATGTCCCGCTACGGCCAGTTGGCAGACCAGCTGCAACAGCAGATCACGAGCGGCCTCTGGCAGCCGGGGGAGCGCATCCCCTCCATCCGCCAGAGCTGCAAGACCCACGGCCTCAGCCCCATGACGGTGCTCCAGGCCTATCAGTTGCTCGAAAGCCGGGGCCTCATCCTGGCGCGGCCCCAGTCCGGCTACTACGTCAAGGCCGCGAGCACGGCCCGGCGGGAGAGCCAGCCCCAGCAGGCCCGCTACAGCGGCTCGGTGGACATCAACGATCTGGTGTTCGAAGTGCTGCAGGCGAGCAAGTCACGGGAGCTGGTGCCCCTTGGCATGGCGGTGGCGGACCCGACACTCTTCCCTCACCCCCAACTCGGTCGGGCCCTCGGCAGTTGCATGCGCCGCCTCGACCCCTTCAGCACGGTGGCAGATCTGCCCCCCGGCAACGAGGCACTGCGCCGCGCCATCGCCCGGCGCTACGCCGGCGAGGGGATGGCGGTGGATCCCCAGCAGATCATCATCACCACGGGGGCCATGGAGGCGCTCTCCCTCAGTCTTCAGGTGCTGACCGAGCCCGGCGACTGGGTGGTGGTGGAGTCCCCCACCTTCTACGGCGCCCTGCAGGCCATCGAGCGGCTCAAGCTCAAGGTGGTGGAGATCCCGGTGATCCCCGGGGTGGGGATCGATCTCGCCCTGCTGGAGGAGGCCCTCGCCCAGCGCCCCGTCAAGGCGTGCTGGCTGATGGGCAATGTGCAGCACCCCCTCGGCCACACCATGCCCGATGAGCACAAGCAGGCGCTGATGGCGCTGCTCAACCGCCATCAGGTCCCCCTGGTGGAGGATGACGTCTATGCGGAGCTCTATGTCGGGCGCGAGCGGCCAAGGCCCATCACCCATTGGGATGCGCGGGGAGAGAGCCTGCTGTGCGGCTCCTGGACCAAGTGTCTGGCGCCCGGCTTTCGGGTCGGCTGGGTGGTGGCGAAGCGCCACGCCGAGCGCATCCAGCGGCTGCAACTGATGTCGACGCTCTCGACCAATGTGCCCAGTCAGCTGGCGCTGGCCGACATGCTGCGCCAGGGCGGGGTGGACGCCCACTTTCGCCGCCTGCGCCACACCCTGGCCCAGCGCCAGCAGCAGATGCGGGCGGCCCTGATGCGCCTCTTCCCCGAGGCGCGTATCTCCTCCCCGGACGGAGGCTACTTTCTCTGGCTCGAATTTGACGCCCGCCTCGATGGCCGGGCGCTCTATGCCAGCGCCATCGAACAGGGGGTCTCCATCGCCCCCGGGGCCCTCTTCTCCAGCCAGGGCCAGCACAACCACTGCCTGCGCCTCAACAGCTCCCATCCCTGGAGCCCGCAACTGGACGCGGCGCTCAACCGGCTTGCGAGCCTCATCGCCCGGCAACGGGAAACCTGGCAGAGCCCCCCTGACGCCTCACACGACAAGGGCCCGTAACGGGCCCTTTTGCAAGCGAGTGCGCCTTACCTGGCCATGGTCTGTGACTGGGCCTTGAAGCCCAATCGCTCGTAGAGGGCCCTGGCCCGCTCGTTGAAAGCCATCACCTCCAGGCGCAGCTGGCTTGCGCCCCGTGCCTTGCCCCACTGGTCCCCGTGGGCGATCAGCGCCCGGCCGATGCCCCGGGAGCGCAGCCCCTCATCCACCACCACGGTCGTGATGCGGCAGACGGGCAGCTTGCTGAGAAAGGGGACGCTCTCGTTGAGGTCGATGCGGGCGGTGAGAAAACCCGCCACCTCCCCCGCCACCACCGCCACGCAGAAAAGACGCGCCTCGTCGGCTATGGCGCCGAGCAAGAAGGCCCTGTCCTCCGGGGACGGGGGGCAGAACACCTCGGGCACCTGCTCGAAGTGGAGCTGACCTATCTGCCGGTTCAGGGCCAGAATGGCGTCGATATCCTGTTCAGTTGCCTTGCGAATGTCCACCTGATGCTCCTTGCAGTGAGGGTCGCCAGCGAGGAAAGAGGCTCGGCGGTCACCCTTTGGAACCCGCATCTTATCGGCTCGTCACGGCAATCAACAGCCCCCGGCAACGACAAGGCCCCATGACGGGGCCTTGTGCATCCGCAGACTCCCGGGCTCAGCCCGGCGCCCCCAGCTGGGCCACCTGGCGCTCTATGCTCCCCTTGAGGTTGTCATCCAGCTTCAAGGCGCGCGCCAGCTCGTCCAGATAACCGCGCTCCATGAAGTGATCCACCTCAATGGTGAGCAGGGAGGCGAGGTAGACCTCGGTCGCCAGCTCCATGTCGGTCACTTCCCGCGCCAGGACATGGGGGTCGAGGGGGCGGGAGAGCTCGGCGTCAATCCAGCGGGCCGCATCCCGCTCCCCCTGTTCGGTCAGGTACTCCTGGATCTTCTGGCGCTCGGCGGCATCGATGTGGCCGTCGGCCCGGGCCGCCGCCACCATGGCGCGCACCAGCAGATTGGCGCGGGCATCCAGGGCCTTGCCCTCCAGGGTGTCCAGGGGCTGGGTCGGCTGGGCCGGGGTGGACTGCTGGGTCTGCCAGTCCTGATAGAGCTTGTAGGCCAGCCCCCCGAGAGCCGCCGCGCCCCCCACCGCCGCCACCTTGGTGCCATATTTGCGCATCTTCTTGTTGCCAAGCAGCAGCGCCATAGCCCCGGCGGCCAATCCCCCCTGCGCCATGCCCTTCATCTGGGCCTTGCGCGTGTCACCACCGTCGTTGAGCCAGCCCTTGCCAGCTCCCATCAATTGCTCCAGCATCTGTTTCATGGGGCCTCCTCCCTCGCGTGATGAGTCATGCTGGGCCGCCTGCGCTGAACTCAAGGTGAATGACGGCGCAGGCAAGAGGAGGCGCTGGTTGGATCAGTGTCGGCCCCGCCCACTGTTATTGTCCCCGGGGGACAGCCAAGGAGTCCCCCCCTTGCCTCGACATAAGGAAGTACCATGAGCGCCCGTGAACTGACCCTGCAATTTCTCGCCGAACCCGCCGACGTCAACTTTGGCGGCAAAGTCCATGGCGGCATGGTAATGAAGTGGATTGACCAGGCCGGCTACGCCTGCGCCGCCGGCTGGTGTGGCGGCTATGCCGTCACCGTCTATGTGGGGGGCATCCGCTTCTTGCGTCCCATCCAGATAGGCCAACTGGTGGAGGTACACGCCAAGGTGATCCACACCGGCACCACCAGCATGCACCTGGCGGTGGATGTCTACAGCCGCCACCCCACCGACCCGGAGCGGCGCAAGACCACCCACTGCATCATCATCTTCGTGGCCATGGACGAGCATGGCAAACCCACTCCGGTGCCCCAGTGGCAGCCGGTGAGCGAGAGCGATCTGCAGTTGCAGCAGTACGCCAAAAAGCTGATGGCCCTGCGCGAGGAGCTGGACAAGGAGATGCGCCAGCACATGTGACCCGTCCCGCCCCGGGCTGCCGGGGCGTGTCTTCGCGCCGCCGGGCGCTATAATGGCGACCACCCTTGCCCTTGAGAACCCAAGATGTACCTGGAAAATGCCCCCCCCGAGGTCCAGCTCGCGGTGGATCTGATTGAACTGCTGGAAACCAACCACATCGCCCCCGCGCTGGCCCTGGCGGCACTCGCCATCGTTCGCCGGGATTATGAGCGCAAGCTCGAGGAAGGTCGGGAGGCCTGAGCGCCCCCGCAGGAGGCACCATGTCAGCCCCCATTCGCATCGAACAAGGCCGCGCCATGCTCCTCGGGGGGCTGCGCCGTCACCACCCCTTCGAGCAGGGGGACTTCGCCGGCCAGTGGCGCGACCTCAGCGCCCTGCTTCCCCTGCCGGGGCAACTCGGTGAGCACGCCTATGGCGTCATCTGCGCCGCCACCGACACTCACTGCGAATACCTCTGCGGGGTGGAGGTCGCCGCCCTGGAGGTGCTGCCTCCCGGGCTTGGCCGCATGCGCATCGCCCCCCAGACCTACGCCATCTTCTTGCATCAGGGGCATGTCGCGACCCTGCCGCACACCTGGCGCCAAGCCCTGGCGTGGCTCGCGCAGTCGGACTATCAATCTGCCCAGCAGCCGAATTTCGAGCGCTACGGCGCCCGCTTTGACGCCGCCACCGGCAGCGGCGAAGTGGAAATCTGGCTCGCCGTGGTGCCAAAACAGGCCCTGGCCTGACCCCTGGCCGCCCGGGCTACCTCGGCCCCATCACCTCGTCACAGAGCGCGATCAGCGCCTCCCCCAGGCGGGCGAGGGGTTCGCTCGTGCCCGGCCCCTGGTGCAGGGCCAGCTCCACCGGGCGCACCGCAGGCCAGTGAGCCAGCACCACCTGATCCGGTTGCAGCAGGCGCGCCGGCAGCAGGCTGACCCCGATCCCCGCGCTCACCGCCCCTTGCAGGCTGGCGAGACTGCCGCTCACGTAGGCGATGCGCCAGGGAATCCCCTCGGCATCCAGGGCGTCGGTCATCTGGCGCCGGTAGAGCCCCTCGCTTGGAAACACCACCAGAGGCAGGGGGTCGCGCCCGGCGGCGGGCCACTCCTGGCTGTCAACCCAGGCCAGGGGCTCGCGCCAGCGGGCGATGGGCTCTCCCTGGCCGCGCCCCTGCTTGATGAGGGCCAGATCCAGCTCTCCCCCTTCGAACGCCTGCCACAGGGCATGGCTGAGATCGCTTTGCACCTCCAGCCGCACCTGCGGGTGCGCGCGGGCGAAGGCGGCCAGCACCGGGGTCATGGCCCCCGCGGCAAAATCCTCCGGCACCCCGAGGCGCAGGGGGTGGCTCGCCTCGCTCACCCGCTCCCCCGCCCGGACCAGCAACCCCAGGATGCGGCGCGCCAGCCCGAGCAGGGTCTCCCCCTGGGCCGTGGTCACCACCTGGCGGCCGGATCGGTCGAGCAGGGTGCAACCCAGCTGCTGCTCCAGGCGGCGCATCTGCTGGCTCAGGGTGGACTGGGTGAGGTGGATACGCTCGGCGGCGCGGGTAAAGCTGCCGGTTTCGACGATGGCGACGAAGCTCTGCAGCAATTGGGGGTCCAGCAGGGGGCGCTCCATGGGCAATCTCCATTTATAAAACCACTGGAAGTCATTTTATCATTTAATTTCCAAATGATGCGGCGACCCTCTAGGCTGCTGTCCTCCCCCTTTTTTGCCAGGATATGACCATGCCACCCCCTTCCCAGTCCGGTGCCCGCCTCCTCAACTCCCTCACCGCCGCCTCGGCCCCCAGCCATCAGGAGTGGCTGGAGCAGGCCCTGCACCTGGCCCTGACCCATCGCCAGCAAGGGGGGCGCCCCTTCGCCGCCCTGCTGGTGAGGGAGAACCGGCTGGTGGCGAGCGCCGTCAATCGCATGCTGGAGGCGGGGGACCCCACCCGTCACGCGGAGCTGGAAGCGCTGCGGGAAGGCAGTCGCCAGGGGCCGCTGGCCGGGGCCATCGTCTATGCCAGCGGGCACCCCTGCCCCATGTGCCTGTCGGCCCTGGTGATGAACGGCATCCAGGCGGTCTACTACGCCTTTGACAACGACGATGCCGCCCCCTTCGGCTATGACAGCCACGCGGCCTACGCCGCGCTGCGACTGCCGCTGAGTCCGCCGCCCCTGCCCCTCATCAAGCTGGCGAGCCCCATCGCGGCCGAAACCCTCTACGGTCCCCTGCCCCATGCATAAGCGCCGCCTCCCCCCGGGCAGCGGCGCCTTGCTGGTGCTGGTGATCCTCATCGCCCTCAACCTGCGCCCCTTCCTCACCGCCATCGGCCCCCTGGCCCCTCGCATCGACGCGAGGCTGGCCCTCGGGGTGGATACCCTGGCCTGGGTCACCCTGCTGCCCCTCTGGCTTATCGGGGTCGGCGTGCTGCTCACCCCGGCGCTCCTGGGTCGCACAGGCCCGCGCCCCCTGCTCGGGACGGCCCTGCTGCTGCTCGCCCTTGGCAGCGCCCTGCGCGTCGATCTGGCGAGCGGCGCCCTGCTCATCGCCAGCGCCGCCCTGTGCGGGCTGGGCTCGGCCCTGGTGCAGGGGGTGCTGCCCGGCCTCATCAAGGAGGGGTTCGCCCAAAAGGTGCCCCTGGTGATGGGGATCTTCTCCGCCTGCATGATGGGGGGCGGGGCGCTCGGGGCCGTGCTCACCCCGCGCCTTGCCGAGTATCTGGACTGGTCTCGGGCGCTGGCGCTCTGGGGCCTGCCGGTGCTGCTGGCCCTCGGCTGGCTGGCCTGGCGGGTGCCCCTGCCTGCCCCGGCCAGCACGCCCGCCCCCACCGGGGAGCAGCGGCTGCTCCCCCTGCCCCGCACCTGGCTGCTCATCGCCTGCTTTGGCATCATCAACAGCGGCTACGGCATCGTCGTGGCCTGGCTGGCCCCGGCCTACATGGCGGCGGGCTGGAGCGCCCAGCAAGGGGGCGAGCTGGTGGCCTGGCTCGCCCTGGCCCAGACCGCGAGCGGCCTTGGCCTGCCTCTGCTGGCAGCCGGTCGGCTGGACCGCCGCCCCTGGATGGCGCTGGCCATCGCCATGCAGCTGGCGGGCTTTGGCGGCCTCTGGCTCGCTCCCCAGACAGCCCCCCTGCTCTGGTGTTTGCTGTGCGGCGCCGGGCTTGGGGGGAGCTTCTCCCTCATCATGGTGATTGCGCTGGATCACCTGCCCGACCCGCGCCGGGCGGGCGCCCTCTGCGCCCTGATGCAGGGGGTTGGCTTCATGGTGGCGGCTACCGGCCCCTGGGTGGCGGCCCGCCTGCACCATGCAAGCGGTGACTTCGCCGCCGCCTGGCAGTGGCAGCTCGGCGCCCTGGTCCTGATGAGCCTGCTGGTGGTGCGTCTCAACCCGCGCCACTACCCAAGGGCCATGGGCCTGCCCCCGGAGCAGGCCATGGCTGTGCAGACGGCAGGCCACAAGCCTGCCTGATCCGGCGAGCACCGGCCTTGGGGGCCAGAAAGCACAACACCGGCCTTGGCCGGTGTTGTTCATCAGGGTGCGGGAAGGCCTGGCGCTCAGCGCCCCTTCTTCTGGCGCCCGCCCTGCCCTGGCCGGGGTTTGCCCGGGGCGGGTTTGCCCCCCTTGCCGGGCGCGCTTTTACCTGCCCCCCCTTTGCTGGCAGCCCCTTTGCCCGCCCCGCCCTTGCCTGCGGGGCTCTTCTTCTCGAACGCCTCGGGGCCCGGCACATTGGGCCGCCCGCCAATCTCGTGATCGTCGCTGCGCCGCGGCTTCTTGCCCTGGGCCGGGGTGCCGGCCGCAGCCGCCTTGGGCTTGGCAACCTGAGCCCCCTTGGCCGGTTTGGCCTCGGAGGAGGAGTCCTCAATCAGCTTGAACAGCTCGATCAGCTCGTCGTCGGTGAGATCGCGCCACTCCCCCACCGGCAGCCCCTTGAGGCTGACGTTCATGATGCGGATGCGCTCGAGCTTGGTCACCTCGAAGCCGAAGTGCTCGCACATGCGGCGGATCTGGCGGTTCAGCCCCTGCACCAGGGTGATGCGAAACACGAAGGGCGCCTCTCGCTTCACCTTGCACTTCTTGGTGACGGTGCCGAGGATGGGCACCCCGGCCGCCATGCCCCGGACGAACTCGTCGGTCACCGGCTTGTCCACGGTCACCAGGTACTCTTTCTCGTGATCGTTGCCCGCCCGCAGGATCTTGTTCACCAGATCCCCGTGGTTGGTGAGGAAGATGAGACCCTGGGAGTCCTTGTCGAGGCGCCCTATGGGGAAGATGCGGGTACTGTGGTTGACGAAGTCGACGATGTTGTCCTTCTCCCCCGCCTCCGTGGTGCTGACGATGCCCACCGGCTTGTTGAGGGCGATGAAGACCAGGCTGTCGGCTTCGCGCGGCTCGATCACCTGGCCGTTGACCTTGACCAGATCCCCGGCAAACACCTGATCCCCCACCCCGGCCCGCTTGCCGTTGATGAAGACGTTGCCCTGCTCGATGAAACGATCGGCCTCACGACGGGAGCAGATGCCGCTCTCGCTGATGTATTTGTTCAGGCGCATGGATTCATCGGCCAGCATGGGTCACCTCCCGGGTCGGATGGGCCTTGAGAATGGCAGGCTGGATCAGCCGCGCTGTGGTCGGGTTCGTCTGCATACAACTCCATGAAATAAGGGCCTGCGCCCTGCATGTTCGGCAAAAAACGCCGCTACAGTAGCACATTGCACGCGCCCGCGCCCGGCCCCGTCGCACCCTGGCTGCTGGCTCACAGGGGGTGCTGCCCCTGATGCAGCAGCAGGCCCCCCATTATCCAGCGTGCGGTGACGCCGCGGCCCTGATTGGGCTGCACCGCGCACTCCCCGCCTCTTTTCACTTCATGGTGCTCACTTCATGGGCCGGGCCCCCACCGCCGAAGATAGGGTGCGGCCTTTGGCAGATAGCCAGATGATCTAACGCTTGATATTTATCCAGCAAAAATGCATAAAAAGATTTTGGTCATCGCGAATTATCTGCTCTGACCCGCCGACGACGGGAAATGACACCCCCATCGGGGCGCAACAACGGGCCCCTTGAGCCCCGCGAACCCTGAGGACGGGCATGATCCCCTCTCTGGCAGGACGCCACTTTCATCATTCACGACAGGAGTTAAAGATGAGTCATTCCCTCTCCCAGGAGGCCTTCCTGGCCCAGGTCGCCAGCCGCAACCCTCACCAGCCCGAGTTCATCCAGGCCGTGAACGAGGTGATCGCCTCCATCTGGCCCTATGTGGAGCGCCACCCCCGCTACCTGCAACACGGCCTGCTGGAGCGATTGGTGGAGCCCGAGCGCCTGGTGCAGTTTCGGGTGAGCTGGGTGGATGACCAGGGCCGGGTGCAGGTGAACCGCGGCTACCGGGTGCAGCACAGCTCCGCCATCGGCCCCTTCAAGGGCGGCATGCGCTTCCACCCCTCGGTGGATCTCTCGGTGCTGAAATTCCTCGCCTTCGAGCAGACCTTCAAGAACGCCCTCACCACCCTGCCCATGGGCGGGGGCAAGGGGGGCAGCGATTTCGATCCCAAGGGCAAGAGCGAAGGAGAAGTGATGCGCTTCTGCCAGGCCCTGATGCTGGAGCTCTATCGCCACCTGGGGGCCAACACCGACGTGCCGGCGGGCGACATCGGGGTGGGCGGGCGCGAGGTGAGCTACATGGCGGGCATGATGAAGAAGCTCACCAACAGCGCCGAGTGCGTCTTCACCGGCAAGGGGCTCTCCTTTGGAGGCAGCCTCATTCGTCCGGAAGCCACCGGCTACGGCCTGCTCTACTTTGTCGACGCCATGCTGGCCCATCGCGGCCAGTCCCTCGATGGCCTGCGGGTCTCGGTGTCGGGCTCGGGCAACGTGGCCCAGTACGCCATCGAGAAGGCGATGGCCCTCGGCGCCCGCGTCATCACCGCCTCCGACTCCGGCGGCACCGTCTATGATCCGGACGGCTTCACCCCCGAGAAACTGGCCCGCCTGATGGCGCTTAAAAACGAGCAGCGCAAGCGGGTCGCCGATTACGCCCATGAGCTCGGGCTCGAGTTCTTCAGCGGCCGCACCCCCTGGCACCTGGCGACCGACGTCGCCCTCCCCTGCGCCACCCAGAACGAGCTGGATGCCGAAGATGCGGCGCAGCTTATTGCCAACGGCGTGCAGCTGGTGGCCGAGGGGGCCAACATGCCCTCCAGCGCCGCCGCCATCCGTCTCTTCCACGAAGCAAAGGTGCTGTTCGCCCCGGGCAAGGCGGCCAACGCCGGCGGGGTTGCCACCTCGGGCCTCGAGATGAGCCAAAATGCCCAGCGCCTCTCCTGGACCCGGGAGGAGGTGGACGCCCGCCTCAAGGGGATCATGACCAGCATCCACGCCACCTGTGTCCGTTACGGTCAGGATGATGACCATGTGAACTACGAAAGCGGCGCCAATATTGCCGGCTTCGTCAAGGTGGCCGACGCCATGCTGGCGCAAGGGGTCTGCTGAACGCCTTGGCCCGGGGCTTCCCCCTCAACACAACGGCAGCCCTCGGGCTGCCGTTGTGTTTGGTGCCTGGCGCGACTTCACACTCGCTTCACCCAGGCATGAAAGTCTCCCATCCGTTCCATCTCGCTGACGAGGATGACAAGATGACGATGAAAATAGGTGCCCTGCTGATCCTGGCCGGGCTCGGCTGCTTTGTGGCCTTCAACCTGCTGGGCTCCACCCTCGATGCTCAGGGCTTCCTGCACGAGCCCTTTGCCCTGCTTCCCTTGGGCTATCTGCTGCTCTTCACCGGCATGGCTCTCAGCTTGATCCCTCTGCTGCGCAAGGGGCGCACCAGGGCGCAGTGACACAAACCGCAAGGTACCAGGAGCTCAGCAATAGCGGCTGATCTCGATGAGGTTCCGATCCGGGTCCAGGCAATAGACCGATTCGATGGGACCACAGGCACCGCTTTTCATCACAGGCCCCTCCACTATCTCGACTCCTTGGCTCGCCAGTTGGGCCATCACCTGATCCAGGGGCCAGCGGGTGATGAGGCAGAGATCCCCCGACCCCACCTGCGCCCGGTTGCGCACCTCCTCCCCCAGCAACTGCAAATTGATCTTCTGGTTGCCAAAGCGCAGCGCCCGGCGCCCCGCCCCGAAGGTGATGGGCTCCATCTTGAAGGCGCCGCTGTAAAATGCCACCGCCCGCTCAATGTCGCTGACCGTCAATACCAGATGGTCGATATGGCTGATCATGGTCTCTCCCTGTGGTGGTGATTACCGCACCATCATACCCAGTTCCCTTGGCAGAGACTGTGCCTTGGCCCGCAAAGCCTTTTATCCTAATGGCCCAACTGAAAGAGGCCATGAAGCCCCAACTACTGCTTGGCATCATCAATGTATTGATAATATGAGGGTTTATTAACCTTCCTACTGAATTGCGGCTTCGATTGAGTTAACATTCTCGCAATGAAATACAACTCGGACGAGTCGGCTTTGCGCAACACATGGACAGAAGAAGAGTTAAGGGCGACGGTGACCGCCTATCTGGAGATGTACAAGAAGGAGTTGGAAGGCACTACCTTTGTCAAAAAGCACTATTACGCAGAGTTAGCGGCTCGATTCCAACGGTCCGATAAGTCGTTTGAATATCGGATGCAAAATATCTCTTACGTCTGCGTCTTGATGGGCAGAGCCTGGGTCTCTGGGCTAAAACCGGCCAAGAATGTAGGGGCGCAGAATGCGTCTATTATTGAACGCCTGATCTGTGAGTTAGACGGACAACCGTTTAGCGGACAAGCAGAATTCGAACATCAGGTCATCCAATACAAGGAGAAACCCATCTCTCCTCATCCCCCAGGTATAGAAGAGCCATCCCTGCGCTACCTGACCACAACAAGTTATGTGAGGGATCCCCAGGTCAAAGCCTGGGTGCTGGTGGCCGCAGCCGCGAAATGTGAGGGTTGTGATGCACAAGCCCCCTTTACCACGGCAACCGGAGAACCTTTTCTCGAGGTGCATCACCTGCGCACCTTGGCTGACGGAGGCTCGGATACCATCAACAATACGGTGGCGCTCTGCCCTAACTGCCATCGCGAGCTTCACTATGGCGCCAATCAGGTAGAGAAACGCGATGCACTCTATCGAAAGCTACCCAGGCTGAAGAGAGAATAATCCCCAGCCCTCAAAGCGCCCCCCCCATTGCGGGCCGCCTTCGTGTGGTCAGCAGGCAATCCGCTCGATTCGGCCGCCACTGAGTTTGAAGAAGGCATCCTGCGGCAGCTCCTGCAGCCAGGTGGTGGTGTAGTCAAGATCCACATAGGCGCCGCGCAGCATGGCGCCAAAGAGACCGTGAGAAACCACGATGGCCTGCTCGGCAATCTGCTCGTCCTCAAGCCATTGCCGGGCCCGGCCTTGAATGCTCTCAAAGCTCTCGCCATGGGGGGCCCGCAGATACCAGTCCGGCTCCTCCAGATCCAGCTCGGGGTGGGCCGCCAGCAGCTCGGGCACCCGGCGACCCTCCCACTCCCCCATGCCCAGCTCCACCAGCCGCTCGTCCCAGATGATGCGCTCCTGGTCCAAGCCAAGCTGCTGACACACTCGCTCCGCCGTCTGCCGTGCACGGCCGAGGGGGCTGGCGTAGATCGTCCAGTCGGTGGGCTCGGTCAGGAGGTCAGCCAGGCGGGCCCCCATGGCGAGGGCCTGGGCTTCGCCCCTGGGGGTCAGATCGGAGTTGCATCGCCCCTGCAACCGCAATTCGGCGTTGTAACGGGTCTGGCCGTGGCGCAGCAAATAGAGGGTTCGAGACATGGTTTCTCCAGCAGAGTCAACGAGATAAGAAAAACAGGGGGAAGATGATAACAGATGTACCGGGTCAACCAAGACCCGGAGGATGTAGACTTGTGCTGACTCCTTGAGCGCATGGCCTGCGGCTATACGTGAAAGGACGACAGGGGCTGCGAGCCTTTATCGCACAGGCGCCTTGTGCGCATACCACACGCCTTCGCCACGGGCCCGCCAGCGCCGTGGCAAGCGCCCCATGCTCCCCTATCTTGTTGTTCAGACGGGATAAAATGGGGATGTGCCGGTTTATCGGTCACAGGATGGCGGCCAATGCCAGAAAAGACAGAGTTTTTGCTCTGATCCGGGGGCCATTTTGGTACGTATCTCTGGCTCACGACAGGGACGCCTGGTGTACAATCTGCCACCCGATTTCCCCTGACCCGGCCCAGGCTCAGGCCATGATGTACCCCAGAGTAAATGAACGTGACCCCAACCCACCCCATGCTCGACAGTTATTACAGCCAGGATCTGGTCTTCTTCTCCATCCTGGTGGCGGTGCTCGCCTCCTACACGGCGCTGACCATGACCAGCCGGGTGAGCCAGAGCCGGGGACGGGCCGCCGTGCTCTGGCTAGCGGGGGGAGCCTTCGCCATGGGGCTCGGCATCTGGTCCATGCATTTTATCGGCATGCTCGCCTTCAACCTGCCCATCGCGCTGGGATACGATCTGACCCTCACCGGTCTCTCCCTGGTGGCGGCCATCGGCTCCTCGGCCTTTGCGCTCTGGCTGGTGAGTCGTCCCCAGCTCCCCTGGCACCAGATCCTGTTCGGGGCCGTGCTGATGGGGGCCGGCATCGCCACCATGCACTACATCGGCATGGCGGCCATGAAAATAGAGCCCGGCATCCACTACCTCCCTGGGCTCTTCATCCTCTCCATCCTCATCGCGATATTCGCCTCGGGTGCCGCACTCTGGATAGCGTTTCGCCTGCGCAACAGCTCGCCCCGCGCCTTCTTCAGCAAGGCCTTCGCCTCCCTGGTGATGGGGGCAGCCATCATCGGCATGCACTACACCGGCATGGCGGCGGCCCAGTTCCCCGCAGAGAGCCTGTGCGGGGCCCTCTACACCGGTCTCAATACCCAGTGGCTGGCAACCGTGGTCATCATAGTGACCCTGGCGGTGTTCGCCATCGCCTTCGTGCTCTCCATGCTGGATGCCCACGCCGCCAGGCTCTCCACCTCCCTGCATCAGGCCCACGACGAGCTGCTCAAGCTGGCGCTCCATGACAGCCTGACCCGGCTGCCGAACCGGCTGCTGTTTGCCGACCGCCTGGAGCAGCGCATCCAGGAGTGCCAGCACAGCCAGCGCAGCTTCTCCCTGCTGTTTCTCGATCTCGACGGCTTCAAGATCATCAACGATGCCCACGGCCACCACACCGGGGATCTGCTGCTGGCCGAGGTGGCCCAGCGCATCACCGGCCTGCTCGGTGCCAGCGACACCGCCTCGCGCTTTGGCGGGGACGAGTTCGTGCTGGCCCTGGCGCCGGGGGATGTGAGCCAGACCACGGCCTTCGCCGAGCGGCTGCTGGCCACCCTGGCCCAGCCCTATGAGTGGGAGCACCACAGCCTGCACATCACCGCCAGCATCGGCATTGCCGTCTATCCCCAGGATGGCACCAGCCTGCACGAGCTGACCCTCAACGCCGATGCCGCCATGTATTACGCCAAGGAGCAGGGGCGCAACGACTACTACTACTTCGACAGCGCCATGAACGCCAACGCCCACCAGCAGTTCCTGCTGCACAAGGAGCTGCAACACGCCCTGGAGCGGGGGGAGCTGGCCCTGCACTACCAGCCCAAATACTGTGCCCGCAGCGGCCAGGTGGTCGGCGCCGAGGCCCTGCTGCGCTGGCAGCACCCGGAGCATGGTGCCGTCTCGCCGGCCAGCTTCCTGCCGCTGGCGGAGAAGAGCAGGCTCATCATCCCCATCGGCAACTGGGTCATCGACGAGGCGTGCCGCCAGATGAGCGCCTGGCGGGCGGCGGGTCATCACGACTGGAGCGTGGCGGTCAATCTCTCCACCATCCAGCTCGCCAGCCCCGGGTTGCTGGAGGAGGTGCAGGGCGCCCTCGCCCGCCATCGGCTCGAGGCCCGTCACCTGACCCTGGAGATCACCGAATCCACCGCCATGCAGAAGGCCGAGGAGAGCCTCGCCATCCTCAACCGTCTGGCCGAGCTAGGCCTTGGCATCTCCATCGACGACTTCGGCACCGGCTACTCCAGCCTGCTCTACCTCAAGCGCTTCCCCGCCAACGAGCTCAAGATTGACCGGGGCTTTGTCACTACCCTGGAGCGGGGGGGCGACGATGCCACCATCATCGCCGCCATCATCGCCCTGGGTCAGGCCCTGGAGATGCGCATCGTGGCAGAGGGGGTGGAAACCCCGGAGCAGCGCGACCTGCTGACCGAGCTGGGCTGCGACACCTTGCAGGGCTACCTGCTCGGACGCCCCATGACCGGGGAGCAACTGCTTGTCCACTGCGCTCCCGAGACTCCCCAACGGGTGCTGGAAGGTGTGCTTGCCTGACAAGAAGGTGGGGCGCTGCGCCCGTGTCGCCAGGGTCATCACCAGCCCGATTGCGTCCCTTCACGACTCAAGGTAGTCTGCTGCAAGACTCGAATGCTCCTTTATCTTGCCGGGCGCATCGAGCGCCCCCATGGCAGATCACCTATTCAAAGGAGCCACATCCATGGCCAGATACCAGTTCTTCAGCGTCCCCGCCTCCCGCCGTCAGCAATATACCTATGTCGACATGGCCTCCCCCACTTTCCTCACGGAGAAGGAAGCGCTGCTGACGCAAGGGTTCGAGGTGGAAGAGGATTTCATCGACGCGGCCACTCCCCGCGAGGCGGTGGAGAAGTACAGATCCGGTTTTCTCTACGTGGCGGACGAGATAGGCAAGTCAGACGAGGCCTATGCGGCGGCAACGGCCTTGCTGGAGATGGGCAAGAAGATCCTGGGCCGCAAGGCGGGCTGAGCAAGGCGGGCCGCCGGGACGATACCCCCGATGGCCCGCAGGCAGTCAGCGTTGAGGGTGCTGACGGAGCATCTCCACCAGCTCCTCTTCGCTGCCGGGTTCATGGGCAAGCTGCAGGCTGGGGGCGGCGCCCCCCATCAGCATATAAACGTGAGTGCTGCAGTGATCGTAGTGATACCACTTACCGTCGATACAGACGTCGGTATAGCATCTCGGGTCCCTCTTGAGTTCCATACGCACATCCTTATGTGTCATTCACCAACCTCACCCTTGACCGTAAAATAAGCGGCCCGAGTCCCCCTTGACCTGGATCAAGGGTGGTGGCGGGCAGAAGCGGGCAGTGGCCGGATCTGGCCGGGGCCGGATGCCCCCAGCCAGGGTGACCGAGCCCACCAACCGGCCCCAGCCAGGCAACAGCACAACAAAAACGGCGCCCGAAGGCGCCGTTTTTCATGTCCGTCATTTGACCGACGGGGAACAAGCCGCTGGCTTATTCGTCTTCCAGGTAGGCGTAGCCTTGCAGACCCAGCTCCAGCTCGTCGAGCAGGGCCTTGCGGGTCTCGTCGTCCAGCGCCGGGTGGGAGACGATGCGCTGGTAGTTCTCGCGGATCACGGACGGGTCGATGTTGACGTAACGCAGCAGCTGGTCGACGGTGTCGCCACGCACCACGTTGCGGATGTCCATCTTGCCTTCTTCATCCAGCCACACTTCCGCGCAGTGGGTGTCACCAAACAGGTTGTGCAGATCCCCCAGGATCTCCTGATAGGCACCCACCAGGAAGAAGCCGACGTGGCACTCTTCGTCTTCACCGTAGACCGGCATCGGCAGGGTGCTTTCCACCCCCAGACCGTCGACGTAGTGCTCCACCTGACCGTCGGAGTCGCAGGTGATGTCCATCAGGATGCCGCGGCGGGTGAGCGGACGCTCGAGGCCGGCCAGCGGCATCACCGGGAACACCTGACCGATACCCCAGGCATCCGGCAGGGACTGGAACAGGGAGAAGTTGGCAAAGCACTTGTCCGCCAGTTTCTCGGAGAGCTCGTCGGCCAGGGCGCGGTGGTTGCGGTTGACCGGGTTGAGCAGCTCCTTGAGCGCCAGACAGGTGTTCTGGTGCAGCATCTCGGCCCAGGCACGTTGCTCCAGGTTCAAGAGGCCCATGGTGTACTGGGCGTTGACGTCACCGAGATCCGCCACGGAGTCGTGGAAGATCTCCAGCAGGGAGGGGTCTTCCCCGCGCAGGTCCAGCCAGCCTTTCCACATGTTCTGCAAGATGGTGGGCGCGTCTTCGTCCGGGGCGCTGATGTCGTTCACCTCCACCCCTTCGGCACCAATGATGTTGGTGACCAGCACGGCGTGGTGCGCAGTCAGGGCACGGCCGGACTCGCTGATGATGGTCGGGTGCGGCAGGTCGAACTCGCGGCACACATCGCCGATGCCCCAGACCACGTTGTTGGCGTACTCGGAGAGGCTGTAGTTCGCGGAGCAGTGGCTCTGGGAACGGGTGCCCTCGTAGTCCACACCCAGGCCGCCGCCCACGTCCACCACCTCGACCTTGGCGCCAAGACGGCACAGCTCGGCGTAGAAGCGGCCGCACTCGCGGATGCCGCCCTGGATGTCGCGGATGTTGGCGATCTGGGAGCCCAGGTGGAAGTGCAGCAGTTGCAGGCAGTCCAGCTTGCCGAGGCTGCGCAGACGCTCCACCAGCGCCAGGATCTGGGAGGCGGAGAGACCGAACTTGGACATGGAACCGCCGCTCGATTCCCACATGCCGGAGCCGGTGGACGCCAGACGGGCGCGCACCCCGATGTTGGGCTTGATGTTGAGACGAGCAGACTCGTCCAGCACCATTTCCAGCTCGGAGGGCTTCTCCACCACGATGTAGACCTTGTGGCCCATCAGGTTGCCCAGGAGGGCGTGGCGGATGTATTCGCGGTCCTTGTAACCGTTGCAGACGATCACGGACCCTTGCTCATGATGATGGGACAGCACGGCCAGCAACTCGGGCTTGGAGCCCGCTTCCAGCCCAAGCCGGGGCTTGTCGCTGTAGGACTGACTGATGGTCTCGATGACGCGGCGCTGCTGGTTTACCTTGATCGGGTAAACGCACAGGTAATCCCCTTCATAGCCTGACTTTTCGATGGCCTGACCGAAGGCGTTGAACAGCGCATCGACCCGGCTCTTGAGGATGTCGGGGAAACGCAGCAACACCGGCGTGGTCAGCCCGGACTGGCGCAGTTGCTCGATGGCCTCGGACAGCACGATCTGAGCCTCGGGGCGAGACTTGTCGGGAGAGACGGTCACATGACCGGCGTCATTGATATTGAAAAAACCCGCACCCCAGTAGGGAACGTTGTAGACCTTCAAGGAGTCCTTGCTGGACCAGTTAGTCATGGGCTATGCCTCGCAAATGAGCGGCCGTGGGCCGCCTTCGTTACCCTCAATCACATCCAGACCATTGATTGCAAAATGCGGCAAGCCAGAGCGGCCTGCTGACGTTGGACCCGCAACGGAGCATGCTCCGCCACATCCTGTTCATTGCACATCGCGGCAAGCCAAGGCTGCCTGGTGGATCTTGGGAAGTAACGAGTCTTGATGTGGGGCTGGTGGCTTTACATCAAGCTCAACGGTATGCGGTAACACCTTGCCGGCGTACCGCGGTACTTTGATGACAATCGGCATCAGCCACGCCGTTTGTTCATCATTCGGCAGCCATCCCGACGGACAGGAGAGGGTTTCAAGGAAGAGAAGGGAAGACGTCAGCACGCATCGTGTTGATGGACGACAACCACTACGACCCGCTCAACGCCAGTGACCGCCCATGACAAGGGAGATGATGAGCCCGAAGCCCACTCGGTCAGCTGAAAGATGAGAGTCCGTTGTTCTCCCTGATACCGGAGCCTAACCGGTATTAAAGAAACCATTCCCCAGCAGTGTCTGTCGTTTCTGCGTGCCTCGCCCTATAGGCGTCATGATCCTGCGGGTCTGGCGGACACGGCCTGCGCAGGGTTGCCCTTGGATCGGCGCGGAGTGTACACACTTACCGCAGCCAGTGACAATAAAAAATCGTGTTAAAAAACGGGTTTTCATCGGGGGGCAAAATCTCGCTGCCAGCAAGGCGGGCTCTGGGATGGCGGGGGATGAGAGTGCGTGGGCGAGGCGATGAAAATAACCAACACGTCACGCTTTTTGGGTCACCCCTTGCCAGCGCTGGGCCGAGGGGAAATTCAGCTTTTTCGCAATTGCTTAACCAGTTTTTATTTTGGAATTTTTATGCAAGGTGCCGAGCGATGATCCCTGCCCCTCCCCCTCGATGGCCCTCCTCTCCCCCACAAAGTCATCAAAAACTGCGCTGACGCAATAAGCGGCGCCGCCGTCTTGGCCACAATGACTCCTCTTTCGTGACCCGAGGCTTGCCCATGAACACCCTGCTTTCGCGCTTTCTCCACTACCTCACCTTTCATACCCGCTCCGATGCGACCAATCCTGCCTGCCCCAGCAGCGAGGGACAGCGCCTCTTCGCCCGGGCCCTGCGCGATGAAATGACGCAGATGGGGCTGAGCCAGGTCACCCTGGACGAGCATGGCTACCTCACCGCCTGCCTGCCGGGCAACCAGCCGGATGCCCCCGCCATCGGGCTTATCGCCCACATGGACACCGCCGATTACGAGGCCGAGTGCGTCGTTCCCCAGATAGTCGAGAACTATCAGGGGGGCGATATCTGCCTTGGCAAGGGAGACGAGGTGCTGGCCATCCGCCAGTACCGCTTCCTGAAAAACTACCTGGGGCAGGATCTCATCACCACCGACGGCACCACCCTGCTGGGTGCCGACGACAAGGCGGGCATCGCCGAGATCCTCACCGCCGTGGAATACCTGCAGGCTCACCCCGAGATCCCCCGTGGCGATGTCTGGGTCGGCTTTACCCTGGACGAGGAGATAGGGCGCGGTGCCGACCGCTTCCCGCTGGACCGCTTCCCGGCCAAGTGGGCCTACACGGTGGATGGCGGCGAGCTCGGCGAGCTCGAATGCGAGAACTTCAACGCCGCCAGCGCCACGGTGCGCATCACAGGCAACAACGTCCACCCCGGCACCGCCAAGGGCAGCATGATCAACAGCCAGACCCTGGCCGCCCGCTTCCATGCCGCCATGCCCGCCGAACAGACCCCGGAGTGCACCCAGGGGTATGAAGGCTTCTTCCACCTGGCCCGGATGGAGGGCACGGTGGAGGAGACCACCCTGCACTACCTCATCCGCGACTTCGACGATGACTGCTTCGCCGCCCGCAAGGCCCAGCTCAAGGAGCGGGTCGCCTCCCTTCAGCTGGACGCCCCCAGAGCGCGCATCACCCTGGAAATAGTGGACAACTACCGCAACATGCGCAGCCAGATAGCGCCCCATCCCCACATCGTCGAGCTGGCCAAAGCCGCCATGGAGGCCGCCGACGTGGTGCCCAAGATCAAACTCATTCGCGGCGGCACCGACGGCGCCCGGCTCTCCTTCATGGGGCTGCCCTGCCCGAACCTGTTCACCGGCGGCCACAACTTCCACGGCAAGCACGAGTTCATCCCCCTGCAATCCATGGAAAAAGCGGTCGCCACCCTGGCGGCGCTGGTGCGCCTCACCTCTGCCTGGCGGGCAGAGTAAGGGGGCAAGGACGGGGCTCGCCCCGTCATCAAACCGTCACCCAACCGACACACGAAAGGCACGCAGGGGCGTCAAGCTGGGGCAAAGTTCAGCGGAGCCTTGCCCATGTTCGACGTCGATACCCTGCTGGGGCAGCACCTGCCCCGCCTCGCCAGCCAGCCCCGCCTCCGTCCCCTGATGAGGCAGGGGCTGAGCTGGTTGCTGCACGAAGAGGCCTTCACCCGCTTTGCCGCGCGCCATCCCCACCTGCGCGGTCTGGACTTCGTCGAGCA
The DNA here is from genome assembly GCF_014168615.1 of Aeromonas sp. WP2-W18-CRE-05. Lineage (NCBI taxonomy): Bacteria > Pseudomonadati > Pseudomonadota > Gammaproteobacteria > Aeromonadales > Aeromonadaceae > Aeromonas > Aeromonas sp. WP2-W18-CRE-05. The sequence goes on from NZ_AP021917.1 coordinate 3,351,499, forward strand.
GGCCCTCACCGAGCTCCACTTCGACTACCGGGTGAGCGAGGCCGAGCTCGAGCACATTCCCGCCAGCGGCCGGGTCATTCTTGTCGCCAACCACCCCATCGGCTCCCTGGACGGGCTGGCCCTGCTGCGCCTCATCGGGCGCATCCGCCCCGACGTCAAGATAGTGGCCAACCAGGTGCTGGCCCAGCTCGCGCCGTTGCGCCCTTTGCTATTGCCGGTGGACAACCTGGGGGGCAAGACCGACAGGCAGGCCATCCTCGCCATGAACGAACACCTCGCCGCCGACGGGGCCCTGGTTATCTTCCCCGCAGGCGAGGTCTCCCGCCTCGGCCCCAAGGGGGTAAAGGATGGCCCCTGGCAGGCCGGCTTCATCAAGCTGGCCCAGCGCAGCCGAACGCCCCTGGTGCCCATTCACCTGGGAGGGCGCAACAGCCTCTGGTTCTATCTCGCCTCCTGGCTCAACAAGCCCGCCTCCGCCCTGCTGCTGGTACGCCAGCTGTTTCGCCAGCAGGGGCAGACGCTGCCGGTGACCATAGGGGCGCGCATTCCCCTCGCCAGTTTTCAGGAGCTGCCGGCCAAGACGGCGGCCCGGCTGGTGCGCGGCCACCTCTACCGAATCGCTCGGGGCAAGGCGGGACGGCTGCAGACCGAGGCCCCCATTGCCCTGCCGGAGGATCGCCGCCTGCTGAAACAGGCCATCGACGGGTGCGAGCTGCTAGGCCAGACCCCGGACGGCCAGCGCATCCTGCTCTATCGCCGCCACGAGCAGAGCCACTCGGTGATCCTGCGTGAGCTGGGGCGCCTGCGGGAGATCGCCTTTCGGGCGGTGGGGGAAGGCTCGGGCAAGCGGCGGGATCTCGATGCCTTCGACGATGACTATCACCACCTCATCCTCTGGGATCCCGCCCGCCTCGACATCATCGGCGCCTATCGTTTTGCCCCGGTGGCCGAACGGCTGGCCAGCAAGGGGCTGGATGGCCTCTACAGCCACACCCTGTTCGGCTTCGAAGAGAAGCTGCTGCCCCGGCTGGAACAGGCCATCGAGCTTGGCCGCAGCTTCATCCAGCCCGCCTATTGGGGCAAGCGGGGGCTCGATTACCTCTGGTTCGGCATCGGGGCCTATCTGGCCCGCTATCCCCAATACCGCTACCTGTTCGGGCCCGTCACCCTCTCCGGCAGCCTGCCGCCAGCGGCCAAGGATCTGCTGGTGAGCTTCTATCGCCAGCACTTCGCCCCCGCCCTTGCCCTCGCCCCTTCCCGCCGCCCCTATCCCGCCACGCCGACGCTGTTCGAGGGGCGCGATTACGGGGACGACCTCAAGGTGCTCAAGGCCGGGCTCGACAACCTGGGCTGTGCCATTCCCACCCTCTACAAGCAGTACGCCGAGCTGTGCGAGCCGGGAGGGGTGCAGTTCATGGACTTTGGCATCGATCCGGACTTCAACCACTGCATCGACGGCCTGGTGTGGGTGGACGTAAGCTGCATCAAGCCCCACAAGCGGGCCCGCTATATCGGCCTCCCCGCCGGGGAAGCGCCGGCCACATCTGGCGACCGTTGACCGGGCGCCGCAATGAAAGAGGGAGGCCTGCGCCTCCCTCTTTCACATCATGGGTGATGCCGCCTACTCGGCTGCGGGTTTGCGATCCGCATGGCCGAGATCCCGCTCCGGGGCGATGACATCCCGCACCCGCTGCTTGATCTCCTTGGCCTCGGGGAAGCCCTCGTCGGCCACCCTGTCCCACACCAGCACCCCGTCCACCAGGATGCGAAACTCCCCCTTGCTGGCGGGCACCAGGGCCACCTCTCCCAGTTCGCCGTCGAAGGTGGAGAGCAGCTCCTGGGCGAGCCAGGCGGCCCGCAGCATCCAGCGGCAGAGGGTGCAGTAACGGATTTCGATGCGCGGTTTCGCGAGGGGCAAATGGGTGTTTGTCATGGGGTGACTCCGTGAAAATCGGTCAACCAGTGGCGAGCGATGCGCTGCATGGTGGCCTGGGGCAGTTCGTGAAGGCCCGGGGTGGATGCCTGATGGGCAAGTTGGTGCACCCCTTCGATGATCTCCGCCAGCACCAGGTAGACATATTCGCCGATGACGGCACCGTGGACGAAGTTGACCGCCTCCCCCCGGTTGAGCAAAAAGATGGTGCTGCCGTCCGGCCGGGTCAGGGCCAGCACATGGGGACACACCTCCTCGCTCGGCCAGGGCAGCTGGGCGAGGCTGAAGGCGAATTCGTCGTCGGCGGAGGTGACCGAGGCCAGCATGGCGCCGGGGCGCAGGGCCTGCAGATCGGTGATGTCGAGGGAGCCGTTGCCGGTGGAGCAGATCACCAGCTCGGCGCGGCCCAGGGCCTCGGCCTTGTTCACCAGCTTGAAGCCGTGGGAGAGCGCCTCCACCTGGCGCAGGGCATCCGTCTCCACCAGCTCCAGATGCAGGTTGCGACAGCGCAGTTCCCGGGCGATGCTGCGCCCCACCTTGCCATAGCCGAACAGAGCGGCCTGGCAGACGTTGAAGGTACGCCTCAAGGTACGCGCGAGGGACTCCGCGGAGTAGACCACGCTCAGGCCGATCTGGATATCTTCCGCCTGCTTGAGGGGGCTGCGGGCCACCGAGATGACGGGGGCCGCCAGGGACTCTTGTTCATACCGCTGATGGCCGTTCTCGGTCATCTCCACCACCCCGATGAAGCGTGCGCCAAAGTGCTCGGCCAGTACCGCCTGGCTCTTGGCGAAGTAGCCGCCGATGTCGAGGATGATGAGCCGCTCGTGAGACATCACCAGGGGGGCAATCTGGGCGATCACCTCACCGGGATCCGAGGTCCAGTGGCGATTGAGGGGCAGCACGGGGTAGTGCTGCTGAGCCCAGGCCAGCGTCGGCCCGTGCACGGACTTGGGTTTGGGCAGGATGGCACCGACCCGACCCACCCGATCGAGCACCTGGATGAAGTCGGGTCTGTCGGGAAGCAGGTGGGTCACCAGCAGGATGCAGAGATCCCCAAGACATCCCTGTTCGGTGAAATGGCGAAAAAACAGATGCTCAGATCCCTGACTGTGCAACTGTGGCCTCCTTAGCGTGCCGCGGGAAAGCAGGCAAACAGAACCCGGCATAGCCGGGTTCTGTGTGTATCCAGATAATTGAAAATCCTTTTTATCCGAAAGCACCATGGGTCTCAATCTTTATCTGTCCAGACTTTGACAAGCCCATCAATTTCTAAGGTAATAGCCTGTTTTTCATGCAGAAATCAGTAAAGTGACGCCTCTGGCCATACCCACCACAGACTCACTCCGGCACCGACGGCCGCCACCAGGATCAAGACCCCCCAGCGAGAGAGCCCCGGGCGCCCGTACAGGGCACGTTCCAGCAGCGGCAACAGCCAGACCGGCAGCAGCACCAGCAGGGGCACTTCCACGTACTGCCAGGCGAGCATCTGCACGAAGGCGAGTGCCAGCCCCAGGGCGGCCGGGGTCACCTTGACCCCTGCAAAGGCGCCGAGCAGGGCACGGAATCCGGCAAACGCGGCCAGGGCCCCCGTCAGCTGGGCGATGAGCAGGCTGCCATCGATGCCGATGACCAACGCCAGCCAGATGAAGGCCAGGGCGAAGCCGAGCCCCTCCTCGCTGTCACCACGCCAGTTCGTCCAGCCAGACCAGAGGATGGCGGGCAGCAGGGCCAGCCAGATCCCGGGCTCGCTCGCCAGCACGGAGGCCAGCCCCTGCCACCACACCAGGGCGCCCAGCACCCCGAACAGCGCGAGGGCGACCCCCTTGTTGGTACCCTGGGTCAGGGCGGGTACCAGCAGGGTCAGCGGCAGCCACTGCCACGCCTTGACCGGCAGGCCATAGGCACCGCCCAGCAGGCAACCCACCAGCCAGATCCCCAGGGCGCCCCACAGATAGCCCAGCCGCGGCCAGCGCCACGACAGCAAAGCGGCCCCTAAAGGAGCCGCCAGGGTTTGAAGCAGGAGTGCTGCGCCCATTACTTGCGCACGCCTTCAACGAACAGGTTGATGGTCATCTCGTCAGGGATGTTCGGCACCATGTAGTTCACGCCGAACTCGCTGCGCTTGATGGTGGTGGTGGCGTTGAAGCCGCTGCGGTAGCCGCCCCAGGGATCCTTGCCTTCGCCGATGTGGACCAGGTCGAAGGCCACGTCCTTGGACACGCCGTGCAGGGTCAGGGTGCCCTTGAGTACGCCTTTGTCCTTGGTGCCTTCATAGCCGGTGCTGACGAAGGTCATCTTGGGGTACTGCTTCACGTCCAGGAAGTCGGGGCTGCGCAGGTGCTTGTCGCGGGCCTCGTGGTTGGAATCCACGCTGGCGGCATCGATTTCGAAGCTCGCCTTGGCCGCCGCCGGGTTGGCGTCGTCCATGCTGAAGGTGCCACTGAAGGTGTTGAACCGGCCGACCAGTTCGGAGAAGCCGAGGTGGCCCACCTTGAACTGGACTGTGGTGTGCGCTGCATCGACATCGTAATCGGCAGCCATCAGGGGAGCCGCCATAAACAGGCAAGAGGCCAGCAGGGCCTTGGTCATTTTCATTCCGATCGTTCCTTCATTGGGGGTTCACAACGGTGTCCAAAATGCTAACCTCCTATCGAGAATAGATAATCATCGATTTATTAAAATAATTATCAACCGAGAGTGGAATATGGATCAGATAGCCGCCATGCGCACCTTCATCAAGGTGGTGGAGTGCCAGAGCTTCACCAAGGCCGCCCATCAGCTCGGGATCTCGGTCGCCATGACCTCCAAGCTGATGCAGCAGCTCGAGGAGTCTCTCTCCACCCGGCTGCTGTCGCGCACCACCCGCCAGGTCAATCCCACCGAGGCGGGCCAGTTCTACTACCAGCGCTCCCTGGCCCTGCTGGCGGAGCTGGAAGAGACCCACAGCCAGCTCACCCACAACAACCAGCAGCCCCAGGGCACCCTCAAGCTCTCGGTGCCCATGGATTTCGGCTACCTGCACCTCTCTCCCGCCCTGCCCCTGTTTCGCGAGCGCTACCCGGACTTGAAGCTCGAGATTGAGTACAGCGACCGGCGGGTGGCCCTGGTGGAGGAGGGGTTCGATCTGGCCCTGCGCATCGGCAACCTGCCGGACTCCTCCCTGGTGGCCAAGCCGCTCGCCATGATGAAGATGGTGGTGTGCGCCAGCCCCGACTACCTGGCCCGCCGGGGCAGGCCGAAGACCCCGGAGGATCTCAAGCAGCACGACTGCCTCATCTACACCCTGACCCAGCCGGACTGGGTCTTCAAACGGGATGGGGAGGAGCACAGCATCCGCCCCCAGGGGCCCCTTCGCGCCAACAACGGGGTGGCCCTGACCCGGGCCGCCTGCGACCACCAGGGCATCATCTTGCAGCCCACCTTCATCGTGGGGGATGCGCTGCGCTCGGGGGCGCTGGTCCCCTTGTTGCTGGAGTGGGAGAAGGGGCAGGTGGGGCTCTATGCCCTCTATCCGCACCGCCGTTTCGTGTCGGCCAAGGTGCGCTGCTTCATCGAATTCGTGCAGGAGCGCTATCTGGCGCCCCACTACTGGGACAGGGAGACCTGAGCTCGGGCTCAGGGGGTGGGCATCAGCTCGGCCACCAGCAGGTGATCCTGCTGGCTCATCTGCCAGCGTGGCAGGCGCTGGCGCAAGGCGGCGAGCTCGGCCTCCCCCAGCGCATAGGGCAGGGTGACGTGCAGGCAGTGGCAATCCAGCATGGCCGCCAACTGCATCATCAGGGCGAGGTTCGCCTCGTCGCTCTTGTGCTTGTTGATGCGCTTGCCGAGCTCGTGGCGAAAGTGGGTCTCGGGATCCTGGGTCATCGCCTGCCAGCCGTAGCCAAAGAGCGGGATGAAGGCGCTGACGATGCCAAGGGCGGTGAGGGGCCGTTTGGGCGGGTGATAGAGGGCGTTGAGATCCAGCAGGATGGGGCTTTGATGGGGCTCACGACTGCCGGATAAAATAGTATTGCTCATTGGATTACCCTGTTGATTCCTCTAGACTTCGCCGCATATTTGACCTGACATGCCAACGAGGTGCTGATGCTAAGCGATATCGAGATCTCCCGCCAGTCCCCCCGCCTGCCCATCGCCGAGGTGGCAGCTCAGCTCGGCATAGCGGCCGCCCATCTCCACCCCCACGGCCATTACAAGGGCAAACTCGACCTCGCGCTGCTCCATCACGCCCCCACCCGCGAGCCCGGCAAGCTGGTGCTGGTGAGCGCCATCACGCCGACCCCCCTTGGGGAGGGCAAGACGGTCACCACGATCGGCCTCTCCATGGGGCTCAACCACATCGGCCAGCCCAGCATCGCCACCATTCGCCAGCCGAGCCTCGGCCCCGTCTTCGGGGTCAAGGGGGGCGCCGCCGGGGGCGGCATGGCCCAGGTGGTGCCGATGGAGGAGATGAACCTGCACCTCACCGGGGATTTTCACGCCCTCACCGCCGCCCACAACCTGGCCTCTGCCGCCCTCGATGCCCGCCTGTTCCATGAACGCAAACTCGGTGACCAGTTCAGCGCCAGAACCGGTCTGGCGCGGCTCGATATCGACCCGGCCAACATCCTCTGGCCCCGCACCCTGGACATGAACGACCGGGCGCTTCGCCACCTCACCCTCGGCCAGGGCGGCGCTGCCGATGGTGTCGAGCGCCCCGATCGCTTCGTCATCACCGCCGCCTCCGAGCTGATGGCCATTCTGGCGCTGGCCAGGGATCTCAAGGACTTGCGCGCGCGTATCTGCCGCATCCAGCTCGCCCTTGACCTGCGCGGCAAGCCCATCACCGCCGAGCAGCTGGAAGTGGCGGGGGCCATGACGGTGCTGCTCAAAGACGCCCTCAAGCCCACCCTGATGCAGACCACGGAGCAGACCCCTGTGCTGGTCCACGCCGGCCCCTTTGCCAACATCGCCCACGGCAACTCTTCCGTCATCGCCGATCGCATGGCGCTGGGTCTTGCCGACTACGTGGTGACCGAGGCGGGTTTTGGCTCCGACATGGGACTGGAGAAGTTCTTCAACATCAAGTATCGCCAATCCGGCCTCGCCCCCGCCTGCGTGGTGCTGGTGGCCACGGTGCGCGGCCTCAAGGCCAACAGCGGCCTGCTTGACATCCGGCCGGGCCAGCCGCTGCCGGCCAGCCTGCAAGGGGAAGATCTCCCCACCCTGACAGCGGGGTGCGCCAACCTCGCCTGGCATATTCACAACGCCCGCCGTTACGGGGTGCCCGTGGTGGTCGCCATCAACCGCTTCCCCACCGACAGCGACGCCGAGCTGGCCCTGCTGGAGGAGGCGGCGCGCCAGGCCGGTGCCTGTGGGGTCGCCCTCTCCCGGGCCTTCACTGACGGTGGCGCGGGTGCGGCGGATCTGGCTCACGCAGTGGTGGCGGCCTGCAAGCAGCCCAGTGAGGTCAGGCTGCTCTACCCCGATGAGATGAGCCTTGCCGCCAAGCTCGCCACCCTGGTGGAGTGCGGCTATGGCGGCCGGGGCATCACCCTCTCGGACAAGGCGCGCCAGCAACTGGCCAGACTCTCGGCAGAGGGCCAGGATCACCTGCCCGTCTGCATGGCCAAGACGCCGCTCTCCATCAGCCATGACCCCGCCAGGAAGGGCGTGCCGACGGACTTCGAGGTGCCCATCGAGGAGGTGAAACTCTGCGCGGGGGCAGGCTTCGTCTATGCCCTGGCGGGCCCCATCATGACCATGCCGGGCCTGGGCAGTCTGCCGGCCTATCGCCATATCGACATCAACGATGACGGCGACATTGTCGGCCTGAGCTGACGCGCTGGCTGGCAGTCTGCCGTCCCTGAACACCATATCGACATCGACGATGACGGCGACATTGTCGGCCTGAGCTGACGTACAGGCTGGCAGCCTGCCGTCCCTGAACACCATATCGACATCGACGATGACGGGGAGATTGTCGGCCTGAGCTGACGGCGCCCAGGTCCAGCCAGAAACAACAAGGCCCCGCCGATTGGCGGGGCCTTCTGCGCTGTGCCGGGTGGCAGCAAGACTCAGAGGGTGAAGCGCTGGGTCATATGGTGCAGGGTATTGGCCAGCTTGCTCAGCTCGACACAGGCCTGGGCGGTCTGCTGCGCCCCCTGGGCATTCTCGTCGGCGGCGGTGTGGATCTTGACGATGCTGCGATTGAGCTCCTCGGTGACCGCGTTCTGCTGCTCGGTGGCGGTGGCGATCAGGGTGTTCATGTCGGTGATCTGGGTGACGGCGCCATTGATGCTGTCGATGCTGCTCCCCGCCTCCCGCGCCAGCTCCACGCTCTCCTGCATCTGCTGACGGCTCAGCTGCATGGCGCTGCCCGCCTCGGCGGTACGCTCCTGAAGCACTTCGATCATCTTGCTGATCTCGGCGGTGGACGCCTGGGTGCGCTGGGCCAGACTGCGCACCTCGTCCGCCACCACCGCAAAGCCACGGCCCTGCTCGCCGGCCCGGGCCGCTTCGATGGCCGCGTTGAGGGCCAGCAGGTTGGTCTGCTCGGCGATGCCGCGAATCACGTCCAGCACCATGCTGATGCTGGCGCTGTCGGTCTCCAGTTGCTGCACCACGCCCCCGGCCTGCTCTATCTGGCGGGAAACCTGCTCTATGCTGCCGATGGCGCTGCGCACCACCTGGTTGCCCTGGGTGGAGGTGCGGGAAGCCTGCTTGGCCGCCCCCATGGCGTCCGTGGTGTTGCGAGCCACCTCATTGACGGTGGACTGCATCTCGTTCATGGCGGTGGCGACCTGAGAGACCTCTCCCTGCTGGCTTGCCATGCCTTTGGCGGACTGCTCGGAGATGGCGCTCACCTCCTCTACCGCGCTGCTGAGCTGGCTCACCGAACCGGAGATTTCACTCACCAGCTCCGCCAGAGCCCCCTGCATCCGGTCGATGGCCGACCCCAGCTGGCCCAGCTCGTCGCGGTTGAAGCGGTTGCCGCGGATCCACTCCTGCAGCTCGCCCCGACCGAGATCGCCGCTCGCAATGCGCTGGGCCTGACGGGCCAGCATGATGAGCGGGTCACGGATCTGGCGGGTCAGCACCACGGAGAGGGCGACAACCAGGGCCAGGCCGATCACCAGGGCCAGGGTCACACTCAGCTTGGCGCTGTCAAAGGCGGCGATCACCTCTGCGCGGGAACCCACGGAGTAGCCGTGGTTGATGCGGATGAGATCCCCCACCGACTTGCTCAGGGTGGTGTAGAGGGTGACCCCCTCCCCCATAAAGAGGTGCCGGGCTTCGGCCATCTGTCCCGAGTCCTGCATCTGCCGGATGCGCTGGTGCAGGGCGACATATCGCTCCCAGTCCGCCTTGACGATGTCAAAGGCGCGGCGCTCCTCCCGATCCTCCGCCCAGATGGTGCCATCGTGGGCCACTATCTGGCGCGCAGCCTCTTGCAGGCTCTTCTCGCTCTCGTTGCGATAGCGGGCCTTCTGCTGGGCATCGTCCGCCACCAGGAAGACATCCAGTTCGTAGCGGCGCAGGGCATTGATGGTCTCGCCGAGGGTGCTGGTGCGCACGACGGCGGGCAGGATACTGTCGGTAAAGCCGATGGCGGCGCGGTTCATCTTGCTGAATTCAAACAGCGAGAAGCCGCCGATAAAGGCCATCATCAGGCCGAGTACGGCAAAGCCGGCGGTAAGTTTTTTGCCTATCGTCATGGTGTTCATGGCATGTCCTGCATGGGGGAAAACAAGTGGCATTGCTGGGCGCAGGCCTGGCCTGCGCCTTCACTACCCTCCTTGGCAGCACATCTCGTCCCTGTCGGCGCGCACAAGGGCGGGCCCGGGGTGTCGGCGTCAACCAGACCGTCCGACAACACGGAGAGCCATAGCGACCGACACGGTCACAACTTTAGGTATTTTTCAAAAAAAGTGAGGGAAAGGAGACGGGGCCTGTCGGCGACAGCCCCCGGGAGCACTACCCTTTCAGACCACCGAGGAACTCGGCGCGGGTGTCGGGCTGGGTCTTGAAGACGCCGCCCAGGGAGGTGGTGGTGGTGTAGGAGGTGGAGTCCATCACGCCACGGGCCTTCACGCAGAAGTGGGTCGCCTTGATGCTGATGGCCACGTCCCTGGTGCCAAGCAGGGTCTGCAACGCCAGCAGGATCTGCTGGGTCAGCCGCTCCTGTACCTGGGGACGACGGGCGAAGAACTGCACGATGCGGTTGATCTTCGACAGGCCAATCACCTTGCCGCGGGGAATGTAGGCCACGTGGGCAAAGCCGTCTATGGTGACGAAGTGGTGCTCGCAGGTGCTGGTGAGGCTGATGTCCCTCACCATGATCATCTCGTCCACCTTCATCTTGTTCTCGATCACCGTCACCTTGGGGAAAGTGGCATAGTCGAGGCCGGAGAAGATCTCGTTCACGTACATCTTGGCAATGCGGTGCGGGGTCTCGGCCAGACTGTCGTCGGCCAGATCCAGTCCCAGCGTCTCCATGATGGCGCGCATATGACCTTCGATTTTTTCCTTTTTCTGCTGGCCGCTCAATTCATTGGCCACCAGAGGTGTCTCAAGGCCCTCGGCCTCGAGCGCCGCCCTGACCAACAGGGCTTCCTGGCTTAAGCTCGTCATCGTGTTTCTCTCCCACGCTCAGGGACTGTGCTGGCCTGCGGCATGGTGCCGCGGCGCAATCTTACAGGGCGATTATTGTCATAATTCTGTCTAACTCAAGCCCGGTGCCCGACTTTATGCCAAACCACCCCGTTTTGTCCGCACCGGCCTGCCCATTCGGGGGCAAGGCGCACGGCCGTGCCGCCTCTTCCCCAGCCACCATCTCGCACAAGCCTCGCTCTGGTTACCCATCAGGAGGTAATTCAACGGGATAGCGCCCCATAATCCGATCACACCGGGGCATCTGCCCCCCATTACCGCACCTTCGGCCTGCCCATCGGAGCGGATTTTTGGGATAATCCGCCCCCTACACACCAGAGAGGTCATGATGATGGGATTCGATACCGGTGCACTCCTCCCCTTGGACAAGGCCCTGCAAGGGATGCTGGAACAACTCACCTGCTGCTGCGAGACGGAGCAGTTGCCCCTGCCCCAGGCGCTGGATCGGATCCTGGCCGAGGAGATAAGCTCCCCCCTCTTCGTCCCCCCCTTCGACAACGCCGCCATGGACGGCTATGCCGTGCGCCTGGCGGATCTCGCCGCCGGGGTGCCGCTCCCCGTGGCGGGCAAGGCCTTTGCGGGCCAGCCCTATGAGGGGGAGTGGCCCGCCGGCCACTGCATCCGCATCATGACCGGAGCCCCTGTGCCCCCGGGTGCAGACGCTGTGGTGATGCAGGAAGAAACGCAAGCCGGCGACAACGGGATCACTTTCCTGACCCGCCCCGTTGCCGGCCAGAACATCCGTCGCCGCGGCGAGGATCTGGCGCAGGGTGCCCGGGTGCTCGAGAGCGGCCTGCGCCTGAGCCCCAGGGAGCTGCCGCTGCTCGCCTCCCTTGGCATCGCGAACGTCACGGTGCGCCGTCCCCTCAAGGTCGCCATCTTCAGCACAGGGGACGAGCTCAAGCCTCTGGGCACCCCGCTCCAGCACGGGGACATCTACGACTCCAACCGCTACGGGGTCAAGGCGATGCTGAGCCGCATGGGCTGTGAGTGCCTGGACCTTGGCATCATCCCCGACGATCCGGCTGCCCTGCGCGCCGCCTTCTTGCAGGCCGACCGCGAGGCCGATGCCCTGATCACCACCGGGGGCGTCTCGGTGGGAGAAGCGGACTTCACCAAGCAACTGCTCGAAGAGCTCGGGGAAATTGGCTTCTGGAAGCTCTCCATCAAGCCGGGTAAACCCTTCGCCTTTGGCCGATTGCCAAACGCCTGGTTCTTCGGTCTGCCGGGCAACCCGGTCTCCGCCATGGTCACCTTCGATCAGCTGGTGCAACCGGCCCTGGCCAGACTGGCCGGTCAGCAGTTTGCACGCCCGCACCCCCTCCAGGCCCTGGCGACAGAGGCGCTCAAGAAGAGCCCGGGGCGCCTGGACTTCCAGCGCGGCATCCTGAGCGTGGGCCCCAATGGCCTCGAGGTGCGCAGCACCGGCTCCCAGGACTCCGGGGTGTTCAGCTCCCTGTCCCGGGCCAACTGCTACATCGTGCTCGAGCAGGAGCGCGGCAAGGTGGCCGCCGGTGAGACGGTCACCGTCGAGCCCTTCTCGGGGCTGCTGCTGTGAGCGAGATCCTGAGCGACGCCGAGCTCCTTCGCTACAACCGCCAGATCGTGCTCAAATCCTTCGACTTCGAGGGACAGGAGGCGCTCAAGCAATCCCGCGTGCTGGTCATCGGCGCCGGGGGCCTCGGCTGCGCCGCCAGCCAGTATCTGGCGGTGGCCGGGGTCGGCCACCTCACCCTGGTGGATTTCGATCGGGTGGAGCTCTCCAATTTGCAGCGCCAGGTGCTGCACAGCGACGCGCGCATCGGCCAGCTCAAGGTGGAGTCCGCGGCGACGTCCCTGCGCGCCCTCAACCCCTGGCTCGAGGTGGAGACCCACGCCGCCCTCGCCGACGAGGCGCTGCTCGATGCCCTGCTGCCAGGCCATCAGCTGGTGCTCGACTGCACCGACAACGTCGCCATCCGCAACCTCCTCAACCAGCGTGCCCGCCAGCACAAGGTGCCCCTGGTCAGCGGCGCCGCCATCCGGCTGGAAGGGCAGCTCTGCAGCTTCACCTGGCAGGACGATGAACCCTGCTACGCCTGTCTCAGCGCCCTCTTTGGCGATCAGGCCCTCACCTGTGTCGAGGCGGGGGTACTGGCCCCCGTGGTGGGGCTGGTGGGCAGTCTGCAGGCGCTCGAGGCCATCAAGCTGCTGGCGGGCATGGGCAAAAGCTACAGCGGCCGCCTGCTGATGATCGACGGTCTGGGTGGCAGCTTTCGCGAGCTGAAACTGCCCAAACGCCCCGACTGCCCGGTCTGCTCGAGGCCCTGAGCTGCGCCCACAAAAAAGCCGAACCCCGGGGTTCGGCTTTTTTCATTGGGCAACGGGTCGTCACAAAGGGCCTAGAAGATCCCCTTCGCCTTGACCTTCTTCATGCTCGCCACCTGGTTCGAGAGATCTTCGATGAGGGGCTCGGCCAGCTCGGACGAGCCAGCCCCCCGGGCGGGCTGGCTGGCCAGGCGCTGGATCAGGCGCTGGATCAGGCGGTGCTGCTCGCGAATGAGCCGGGACTGCTCCTCCAACTGGCGGGAGAGCAGCTGGATGCTGCCCGCAAGGGGGGCCAGATCCGCCTCTCCCCCCGCCGTCGGCAGCTTGCCCGCGATGGCCTCTGCTAGCAGATCGTGATCGAGCGGGGCCGGCAACCCCTGCTTCAGCTCGTCCCAGAGCCCGGTGGGCTGCTGCTCGCCGATGCGGCTCACAATCTCGTCCACCAGGCTGTCCGGAAGTGGCGCCGCCGCCTGCTGACCCAGACGCAGAACAATTTCATCCGCCAGCCCCCGGTTGTCCCCCTGCCCCAGCTGGGGAGCCAGCCTGGCCACGATTTCATCGATCAGGGTATCGGTCGCCACGGGCGCACTCCCTTCCCCCAGCTCGAAGCCGCAACTGGCGAAGACATGGCGCAGGGTCGAGAGGTTCACCTGCTCCGGGCCGAAGGCATTGGCCATCCCCTTGCACAGGCTCGGTGCCAGCACGTACAGGAACATGCCGCTCAGGTAGATGTCCTTGTGAAAACGGCTCTTGGAGAAGTCGAACTCCTCCACATCGTCCTGGATCTTGCGCGCCCGCTGATACCAGCTTTGCAAGATCCCGGCCGCATAGCGATCAGACTCCAGCGCACCCGGATCCATGAAGATGGAGAAGGTCATGCGCTTGAGTTGACTACTCATCGCCGACCTCGGCCATCACGGGCGCCTCACGGTACACCTCTTCCTCTTCCGTGGTGTAGAGGCAGATCTCCCGCGCCAGGGCGGACTGGGCATCGTCCAGCAGCTCCACCCGCTCCCCCAGGGTCGGATAGGCAGCCTTGATGGCATCGACGATCAGGGACGCGCCGCCACCGACCAGATAGATCCGGTTCGGGTTCTTGGCGAACTTCTTCGCCTCGTGGGCCACCTGGGATCCCAGCTCGTCGATCTTGTTCTGCATCTTCTCGAGGATCTTCGGGATCTGGCTCTCGTCGTTGACCACGTCCCGCACGAAGCTCATGTCGTGGCGGCGCTTGATGAATTCGTTGGCCACCAGATAGCTCGAATCGCTGTCTGCCGCCGCCAGCGCCTTGCGGGTCGCGTCGGTTACCATGGAGACGCCGATCTCGTTGTTGCCATACACATCGGAAACGTCGTCAAACTCGCCAACGATGATCCCCATGTCCAGGGTGGTGCCACCGCAGTCGATCACCAGCGTCTTGGTGAACTCGTTGCAGCCCGAGCCAATCAGGCGGGAGAGCGCCGCCGGCAGGCTTTCCGGCATCACCTCCACGCTGACGATGTTGAACAGCTCACCCTTGTTGAGGCTGATGGCCCGCATCAGGTTGCGGCGCTTCTTCTCGATCTTCTCTTCATTGCGCTGACAGTCATCCGGGTTGTAGAACTCGGTGATGGGCAGGGTCACGGTGATGGCCACATCGCAGGGGGTCACGCCGGTCTGCAACAGGGCATGGTGCACGGAGAGCAGGTTGAGATCGTCGTACTGGTACTCCACGTGGGTGGTGGCCAGGGACTTGTCGGAGGTGGCGTCGTAGGTGTACTTGGTGTTGCCTATCTCGTAGTTGTAGATCTTCTTGTCCTTGCGCAAGGCGGCACTCTTCCAATCCTTGCGAAAGGAGTTGGGGGAGATGATGGTCTTGAGCACCTTGTTCTCAATCCAGCTCACCTTGACGTTGGTTGAACCATCGTCGATGGCCATTTTCATTACTTCAGACATGAGGAAATACCTGTTCAATAGGGCAAGATGGGTCCGATTGCCTTGCCATCTGCCACTGGCAAGGCGATCGGACCAATACATACACGGGGGATCAAGGTCAAAAGGCGACAAGTCTAATGGGTTTCTAAAATCCGGTGAAGCAAATGATTGAACCCGGCGGGATCTTCCGCCGGCCAGGCGTGGTGACCATCCGGGGTGTGGATGGTGGCATTGGGCAGGGAGGCGAACTGCTCCACCCGCCGCGCCAGGGGCAGATAGTCGTGACTGGTGGAGACGATGGCCACCGGCTGCCAGAGGGTGCCGAGACGAGCCCGCACCGACCAGCCGGGCAGCGCCTCCAGCAGCGCCTTGTAGGTCTTCTTTTTGTTGCGCACGAAGCGCCCCCGGAAGGTGTGGCGCACCTGGGCGAGATCGGGGCCGGGAAAGAGCTCGCGACCGAGCCACCACGCCAGCGGCCGCATGCCGAACCAGCGCAGCCACTTGAGGCGCATGGCATAGCGCTCCTGCTCCTTTGGCGTCTCCAGCAGAAATTCGCTGAAGCCGTTGACCAGCACCAGCCCCTGCACCTTGTGGGGCAGTTGCAGCGCCAGCTCCAGCGCCACCATGGCACCGAGCGACAACCCCACTACCCAGGCAGGCTCGGGCTGTTCGTCGAGCCAGCGGGCCACGTCCGCCGCCAGGGTGGGCACGTCAAAGGGCCCCTCCTGCATGCTCTGGCCGTGGCCGCGCAAGTCGATGGCCACCACCCGGTAACGCTCGGAAAAACGCTCGATCTGCGCCTGCCAGTCGAGGCTGGAAGAGCCCAGCCCGTGCAGCAAGAGCAGCAAGGGCCCCTCCCCCGCACTGCGCAGGGCCAAGCCATGGGATTTCATTACCTGATTGCGACGCACCCGTCCCCCCTTTCTCGACGCCATGCCGGCCACTCATGACCAGCCCATCCGCACTCCGGTCCCCTGTCTACCCCTCTCCCACCAGGCTCACCGCCTTGATGTAGGCGTAGAGGCGCATGGCCGGCGTCAGGGCGAGCCGCTGCGCGGAGCGGCTGGTGATCCGGGCCAGCAGTATCTGCTGCCCGAGAGCCAACTGCAACAGGGTCTGCCCCGGTCGCACCTCCCGCACCTCCAGCAGCCGGGTCTCGAGGCAGTTGGAGAGGCTGGAGTGCACGATGGGCTCGGTGGCGATCACCAGATCCCGCGCCGCCACCTTGATCTGCAAGGGGCCAGCTTCATCGGGGGCATGCTCCATGGTCACCATCAGGGTCTGCTCCCCGAGTCGCAGGGTCGCCATCTGCTCGTGCTCGTCGTAGTGGGCCAGGGTCGCCGAGAGCATGACCCCGACGTCGTCGCGACTGGCCAGCGACAGGTCGGTGCGGGCGAAGATCTCCTCGGGGGTGCCCTGGGCCTCCACCCGCCCCTCTGCCAGCAGCACCAGTCCATCGCAGAGCAGGCTCACCTCCTCCATGGCGTGGCTGACGAAGATCATGGGGATGCCGCTCTCCTGCTGCAAGCCCTTGAGCACGTGGGCCTGATGGATGCGGCTGCGCCTGTCCAGCGCCGAGAAGGGTTCATCCAGCAGCAGCAAGTCGGGCTCGGCCAGCAAGGCCCTGGCCAGTGCCACTCGCTGACGCTGACCGCCGGAGAGGCCGTGGGCCGGTTGCCCCAGCAGCTCGGCAAAGCCGAGGCGCGCAGCCAGATCCTCTGGCTGCCAGCGCCCCCTCCCCTTGCGAGCCGCCAGTTGCAGGTTGCCGAGCACGCTCAGGTGGGGGAAGAGACGAGCATCCTGAAACACCAGCCCGATGCGCCGCGCCTCGGGGGGCAGGGCTGCAAGCTCGCGCCCCTGCCAGCGCAGGGCATCGCCCGGGGCCTTGTCGAGCCCGGCGATGATGCGCAGCAGGGTGCTCTTGCCACAGCCCGAAGGACCGAACAGGCCGAGGATGCGGCTGGGGGGCAGCGCCAGATCGCACGCCAGGGTGAAGGGGCCGAAATCACGTCTGGCCTTGAGGTAGAGGCTCATCCGAACAGCCTCCGTTGCCGACGTTGCAGCACGCCGTAGACCAGCACCAGCATCACCAGGGAGAAGCCCATCAGGCCGCCTGCCAGAATATGGGCATTCTGGTAATCCATCGCCTCCACGTGATCAAACAGGGCGATGGAGAGCACCTGGGTCTCCCCGGGAATGTTGCCGCCGATCATCAGCACCACCCCGAACTCCCCCAGGGTGTGGGCAAAGCCCAGCGCCGCCGCCATCACGAAGCTGGGCAGCGTCATGGGCAGGATGATGCGAAAGAAGCGCTCAAACGGGCCCATCCCCAGGGTGGCAGCAGCCTCCAGCTCCTTGTTGCCCATGTTGACGAAGGCGGAGGTGAGGGGCTGTACCACGAAGGGGAGCGAATAGATGACGGAGGCGATGAGCAGGCCGAGAAAACTGAAGGCGAGCGGGGCCCCGAAAGTCTCCCGCCACCAGCCACCGAGGCCGTACTCCGGGGAGAAGGCCAGCAGCAGATAGAAACCGAGCACGGTGGGCGGCAGCACCAGCGGCAGGGCCACCATGGCCTCCACCAGGGGGCGCAGCCGGTGCTGGCTGCGAGACAACCACCAGGCGAGCGGCGGCGACAGCAGCAGCAGGATGGCAGTGGTGCTGGCCGCCAGTTTCAGGGTCAGCCAGACCGCCAGCAGATCCCCTTCACTCATAGGGTCCCCTCTCGGGTGTCGATAAAAAACAGGGCGCCGTCATGACGGGCGCCGCCTTGGGACACGCCAGGCACCGGATCTGGCCAGCACGGGGCTGGCCGGATCCCGGCAGACACCGGGCGCTCACTGCGGCAGGGCGTAACCCGCCGCCTTGATCTGCGCCTGTCCCGGCCCCTTGAGCCAGGCGACCAGGGCATCCACCGCCGCCCCTTTCTTCAGCACCAGGGCCTGCTGCTCGATGGGGGGATAGAAGCTGGCCGGTACCGCCCAGGCTTCGCCGGTCTTGCCCGCCTCCACCAGGTTGGCCCAGGCGACGAAGCCCAGCTTCGCATTGCCGGTGTCGACGAACTGCCAGGTCTGGCTGATGTTGGTGCCGGTCAGCACCCGATACTGCTTGGGATCGATCTTGAGATGAGCCAGGGTCGCCATGGCGGCGGCGCCATAGGGCGCTGTCTTGGGGTTGGCGATGGCCAGCTCCCCCTGCCAGTGGCGCAAGGTGGCCTCGTCGGGAGCAGGCCCCCCCTTCTGCCAGAGGCCGAGCTGACCGATGGCATAGGTGAAGCGTTCGCTCCCCTTGCCTTCCGACTCCAGCTTTTGAGGGGTCGCCACGTCGGCCGAGAGGAAGAGATCGAAGGGCGCACCGTGGGTGATCTGGGTATAGAGCACGCCGGTGGCCGCCGAACTGATGACGACGCTGTGGCCGGTCTTGGCGGTGAACTCCTTGCCGATGCGCTCTATGGTGCCCTTGAAGTTGGCCGCCACCGCCACCTTGACCTCGTCAGCCAGCACAGCACCGCTGTACATGGCGCCGGCCCCCAGCACCAACACGGATACCCATCTCTTCATTCCTTTGCTCCTTATGTTCCGGCACGGCCGGATCGATTGACACGAGCCCGAGGCTCACTCCCCTTGTTGCCAGCGGGCCAGGGCGGCGTCATCGCTCGCCCTGGCCTCGACCCAGCGTTGCACCCCGTCGGCGGTCAGCTCTTTTTTCCAGAACGGCGCCCGGGTCTTCAAGAAATCCATGATGAAGTGGCAGGCCTCGAAAGCCGCCTCGCGGTGGGCGCTGCTCACCACCACCAGCACGATCTGATCCCCGAGCAGCAGCTCGCCGATGCGGTGAATGAGGGTGCACTCCTGCAGGGGCCAGCGGCTGCGGGCCTCGGCCACTATGTTCGTCAGCGCCTTCTCGGTCATGCCGGGGTAGTGCTCGAGGGCCAGCCCTTTCACATGCTCCCCCTGATTGAAGTCGCGCACCTTGCCGACAAAGCTGACTATCGCGCCTGTGTCCTGCCGGGCAGCAAGGCGGGCATATTCGTCGGCCAGCGAGAAGTCTTCCCGCTGCACCAGGATGCGATCGGTCATGGTCAGCCTCCTGTCGTCACTGGAAGGAGAGGGAAGAAGGCGGCCTCACCACAGTCCCGCAGCTCAGTGGCGCGATCTACGGTCATTATCTCGTTCATCCTTAACCTCCGGTCACCGGCGGGAAGAAGGCGACCTCATCCCCGTCATGGAGGGGGGTATCCAGCGGCACCAGGGTCTGGTTGACCGCCACCAGGAGCTTGCCGGATTCGAGCGCCAGCGCCCACTTGTCACCTCGCTCGCTCAAGGCGGCGCGAAGGACATCGGCACTGGCGTAGTCGCAAGGCAGGCTGAGCTCGTCGCAGCCGACCAGCTCACGCACCTGCGCAAAAAACAGAACCTTGATCATGCCTGCTCTCCTTTGGTCGCACCCAGTTGGAAATGACCGGACTTGCCGCCCTTTTTCTCCACCAGACGCACCTGCTCGATCACCATGTCCTTTTGCACCGCCTTGCACATGTCGTAGATGGTCAGGGCCGCCACCGAGGCAGCGGTGAGCGCTTCCATCTCCACCCCGGTCTTGCCCGAGAGCTTGCACAGGGTGCGGATATGGACCCGATTGTGCGCCGTCTGGGGGGCTATCTCTACCTCCACCCGGGTCAGAGCCAGGGGATGGCACAGGGGAATGAGGTCGGCGGTCTTCTTGGCCGCCATGATGCCGGCGATGCGGGCGGTGGCGAACACGTCCCCCTTGTGGTGCTGACCGCTCAGGATCAACGCCAGGGTCTCGGGGGCCATGGTCACGAAAGCCTCGGCGCGGGCCTCGCGTTCGGTCACCTGCTTGTCGGTGACATCCACCATGTGGGCCTCGCCGCTCTGGTTGAGATGGGTCAGGTTCATCTATGCACCTATCGAAAAATAAGATGGATGATCCGGGTTTACTCCCGAGATCACAGATGGGTCACGAAGTTGCACGGCCGGGTACGGGCGTCGAGCTGATCCCGGATAAGCTGTTCCCAGCCCAGACGGCAGGCGCCGGTGGAGCCGGGCAGGCAGCAGATCAGGGTGCGATTGGCGAGCCCTGCCAGGGCACGGCTCTGCATGGCGGAGCCTTTTATCTCGGCAAACGAGAGCTGGCGGAACATCTCGCCAAAACCCTGCACCGTGCGCTCGAACAGCACGCCGACCGCCTCGGGCACCCGGTTCTGCTCGTTGAAGCCGGTGCCGCCGTTGATGAGCACCACCTGGACTCCCTCATCGGCAATCCAGTCGCTCACCTGGGCGCGGATGCGAAACAGGTTGTCTGGGCAGAGCGCCCGGTCGGCCAGCACGTGGCCAGTCTGGGTCAGGGCCTCGACCAGATAGTCCCCCGAGCTGTCATCGGCGGCGGTGCGACTGTCGGAAACCGTCAGGACGGCGATCTTGAGAGGGATGAATTCGCTGTGTTTGGGTGCCATTGGGACCATTCCTGTCAATCATTGACCACGAGAGGATGAGGTGAACGCGCCGCACCGTGGTGCCAGCCATGAAAGGAGCCGGTGGGCGCCGCGTTGCCGGGAAGGGATTCTATCAAAAGATGTCTGGCTGGGGGGCGTCATTGCCCATTAATCTCGAAGGCCGCCGGATCCCGGGGATCCGGCGGCCTTCCCATCAGAAGCCTGGCACCCCTTTCATGTCAGGCAGTTGGTGCGCAATCCCCTTGTGGCAGTCGATGCAGGTGTTGGCCCCGCTTGCCAGGTTGGTGGAGTGCATCTGGGCGGCTCGACGCCCTTGCAGGGAGAAGTCCATGTACTCGAAGTTGTGGCAGTTGCGGCACTCGCGCGAATCCGTCTCCTTCATCCGCTGCCACTCCCGCTCGGCCATCTCCCGCCGGTGGGATTCAAACTTCTCGCGGGTATCCACCTTGCCGGTGATCATGCCCCACAGCTCCTTGGAGGCCTGCACCTTGCGGATGATCTTGTAGGTCCACTCGTGGGGTACGTGGCAATCCGGGCAGCTGGCCCGCACGCCGGAGCGGTTGGCGTAGTGGATGGTGTCGCGGTACTCCACGAACACGTTGTCCTTCATCTCGTGGCAGCTGGTGCAGAAGGCCTCGGTGTTGGACGCTTCCATGGCGGTGTTGAACCCGCCCCAGAAGATGACGCCACCGAAGAAGCCCATCAGCAGGATGACCCAGAGGGCCGCCTTCGACGGTGACTTGAAGGTGGTCCACAGACGCTTCACAAAGCCGGGTAATTTCATCTATGGGTTCCTCAGTTCAGCGCTTCAACCGGTTTGAAGGTATTGTTCACCAGCGGCTTGGCATCCGCTTGCGGCACGTGGCACTGCAGACAGAAGTAGCGACGCGGAGAGACTTCGCCCAGGGTCATGCCGTCGCGGGTCTCGAAGTGGGTGGGGCTTATCTTGGGGGCCTTCATGGCACTGGCGTTCTTGAAGCTGTGACAGGCCAGGCACTTGTTGACCTTGTTGTCCACTTCATAGTTGCGGGTGTCGTGGGGGATCAGCGGGGGCTGGTGCATGTACTGGCGATCGTAGAGGTCGCCATCCTTGCGAAAGTTCTTCATGGGGGCCGCGTCGGCATCCGTCACCAGATCCGTGCTTCCCCGCTCCGACTTGATGCCCCCCGTGCTGTTGGTGATCTCGGGGACGGCCGCCATCAAGGAACCCGCCATCAGGCAGGCCAGCATTGCTCCAATCAGCTTCTTCATTATGTGTTCTCCGACGTTTTCTCTGCCTTGACGGCAAAACCTACAGTGATTTCAAAAACTTGCTCCGCGCAGACATCGATGCAACGGCCGCAGTTGGTACACTCCTGAGCCGCAATCAAGGGCCCGTGACCACGCCTGGCACCGTGAACGGGGCCGCGCAGGATGGGACGCTCCGGGCAGACCGCATAGCAATCCATGCAGTTGCTGCACCGCTCGCGCCCCGAGGCTGCAATCTTGATGAACCCGACCCGGTTGACCAGGGCATAGAAGGCCCCCACCGGACAGAGGTGGCCGCACCAGCCCCGCTCCACCACAAAAAGGTCGAACAGGAACAGCGCCGCCAGCAGGCCCCAGCCCGCCCCCATGCCGAACAGCAGGCCCCGCAGGGTGAGCGACACCGGGTTGACCAGCTCCCACACCAGCACGCCTGTGATGGCCGGTGCCACCAGCACCATGGCCAGCAGCCAGTAGCGGGTAGCGCGGTTGAACTGACCATTGCCCTTGAGGCCAAGTCGCCCCCTGAGCCAGGCGGCGGCATCGGTGACCAGGTTGACCGGACAGACCCAGGAGCAGAACACCCGCCCCCCGACCAGCCAGTAACCCGCGAGCACCAGCCCGGCCCCGAGCCACAGGGTGGGGATGGGCCACTGGCCCGCCGCCACCGACTGCAACAGGGTCAGGGGATCCGTGAGGGGCACAGTCTCCAGCAGCAGGGAGCTGGAGAGGTTGCCCTTGAGGATCCAGATGCCCGCGAGCGGCCCCAGCAGGAACAGCCCCAGCACCCCGAACTGGCAAAGCCGGCGCAGCAGCAGGAAGCGATGGGCACGCCACCACCCCAGCCTGGCCGTGGCCTCGGCCCCCGGATACCGACTCATAGACCCTCCGGTTTGCGGGTCGGCAGGGTCAGTCGCTCACCGATGAGGGACTTGCCCGCCTTCTCCTTCTCTTCCCAGCCGAGCCGGTAGTGGTGACCCAGCTCCCCCTTGGCAAGCCCGCGAGGCACCACCTTGATGGCCGCCTCCTCCAGCACGCAGGCGTGCTCGCACTTGCCGCAGCCGGTACAGAGATCGCTGTGCACCGTGGGCAGGAACATGGCGTGCTTGCCGGTGCGCGGGTTGTGTTGCAGCTCAAGGGTAATGGCCTTGTCGATGAGGGGGCAGACCCGGTAGCAGACGTCGCAGCGCAGCCCCAGGTAGTTGAGGCAGGTCTCGTGATCGATGAGCACCGCCACCCCCATCCGTGCCTGATCGATGTCGGTCATGGCCCGATCCAGGGCCCCGCTCGGGCAGGCCGCCACGCAGGGGATGTCGTCACACATCTCGCACGGGACGGCGCGCGCCTTGAAGTAGGGGGTGCCGGTGGTCACGGGTTCAAACAGCCGGGCGAGCTTGAGGGTGTCGTAGGGGCAGGCCAGGGCGCAGAGTCCGCAGCGCACGCAGGCGCCGAGAAACTCGGCCTCGTCGAGGGCAGCCGGCGGGCGCAGCGCCTGGGCAGGCAAAGCCTGCACCTGCTGGCGCGCCACGCCGCCAAGCCCCACACCAAGCAGGCCCACACCGCAGGCCCCCTTGGCCATGTCGGCCAGAAACTGGCGCCGACTACGACTCATCTCGCGCTCCCCCGCCTCAGGCCTTCATGACCTTGACGGCGCACTTCTTGTAATCCGTCTCTTTGGAGAGCGGATCCGTGGCGTCCAGGGTCAGCTTGTTGACCAGCTGGCTCGCGTCGAAGAAGGGCATGAACACCAATCCCTTGGGCGGACGGTTGCGGCCACGGGTCTCGACCCGGGTCTTCACCTCGCCCCGGCGGGAGGAGACGATCACCTCTTCACCACGGCGCACGCCGCGAGCCTTGGCATCTTCCGGGTGCATGAAGAGCACCGCATCCGGGAAGGCGCGATAGAGCTCGGGCACGCGACGGGTCATGGTGCCGGTGTGCCAGTGCTCCAGCACGCGACCGGTGGAGAGCCACATGTCGTACTCTTTGTCCGGAGCCTCGGCGGCGGGCTCATAGGGCAGCGCGAAGATGACCGCCTTGCCGTCGGGCTTGCCGTAGAAGCGCACCCCCTCCCCCGCTTTCACGTAAGGGTCGAACCCTTCGCGATAGCGCCACAGGGTCTCCTTGCCGTCCACCACAGGCCAGCGCAGGCCGCGGGCTTCGTGATACTGATCGAACGGCGCCAGATCGTGGCCATGGCCGCGACCGAAGGAGGCGTACTCCTCGAACAGCCCCTTCTGGACGTAGAAACCAAAGTGCTCGGCCTCGTCGTTCAGGGCCCCCTTGCTCTGCTCTTTCGGGAACTGGTTCACCTGGCCGTTGGCATAGAGCACGTCGAACAGGGTCTTGCCCTTCACTTCCGGCATCTTGGCAATCAACTCAGCCGGCCACACCTCTTCCACGGTGAAGCGTTTGGAGAATTCCATCAGCTGCCACAGGTCGGACTTGGCGCCTTCCGGTGCCTTCACCTGCTGGTGCCAGAACTGGGTGCGACGCTCGGCGTTGCCGTAGGCCCCCTCTTTCTCCACCCACATGGCGGTGGGCAGGATGAGGTCGGCCGCCTGGGCGGTCACGGTCGGATAAGGGTCGGAGACCACGATGAAGTTGGCCGGGTTGCGATAACCGGGCAGCGCCTCTTCATTCATGTTCGGGCCGGCCTGCATGTTGTTGTTGCACATCACCCAGTAGGCGTTGAGCTTGCCGTCTTTCAGCATGCGGTTTTGCAGCACGGCGTGGTAGCCCACCTGCTCGGGAATGGTGCCTTCCGGCAGCTTCCAGATCTTCTCGGCGATGGCGCGGTGCTTGGGATCCGTGACCACCATGTCCGCCGGCAGACGGTGGGCGAAGGTACCCACTTCACGGGCGGTGCCACAGGCGGAGGGCTGGCCGGTCAGGGAGAAGGGGCCGGAGCCCGGCTGGGAGATCTTGCCGGTCAGCAGGTGGATGTTGTAGCAGAGGTTGTTGGCCCAGACGCCGCGGGTGTGCTGGTTGAAGCCCATGGTCCAGTAGGAGACCACCTTCTTGTCCGGATCCGCATAGATCTGTGCCAGCTTCTCGAGCTTGTCCTTGGGCACGCCGGAGAGCTTGGAGACGGACTCCAGATCGTAATCCGCCACGAACTTGGCGAAGTCCTCGAAGCTCATGGGGGTGGAGTCGCCGCTGTCCGGGTTCTTGGCCTTTTGCTGGAGCGGGTTGGTGGGACGCAGGCCGTAGCCGATGTCGGTCACCCCTTTGCGGAACTGGGTGTGCTTGTTGACGAACTCCCAGTTCACCTTGTCGTTCTGGATGATGTAGTTGGCGATGTAGTTGAGGATCGCCAGATCGGTCTGGGGGGTGAACACCAGTCCGTTGTCCGCCAGCTCGAAGCTGCGGTGCTCGAAGGTGGAGAGCACGTGCACCTGCACATCCTGGTGGGACAGACGGCGATCGGAGATGCGCGACCAGAGGATGGGGTGCATCTCGGCCATGTTGGAGCCCCACAGCACGAAGGCGTCGGCCTGCTCGATGTCGTCGTAGCAGCCCATGGGTTCATCCATGCCGAAGGTACGCATGAAGCCCACCACCGCGGAGGCCATGCAGTGACGGGCATTGGGATCCAGGTTGTTGGAGCGCAGGCCTGCCTTCATCAGCTTGGCGGCGGCATAGCCTTCCCAGACGGTCCACTGGCCGGAGCCGAACATGCCGACGGCGGTCGGGCCCTTCTCTTTCAGGGTCGCCTTGAACTTCTCGGCCATGATGTCGAAGGCCTGATCCCAGCTGATGGGGGCGAAGTTGCCGTTCTTGTCGAACTTGCCGTTGGTCATGCGCAGCATGGGCTGGGTCAGGCGATCCTCCCCGTACATGATCTTGGAGAGGAAATAGCCCTTGATGCAGTTCAGGCCGCGGTTGACCGGTGCATCGGGATCCCCCTGGGTCGCCACGACGCGGCCAGCCTGGGAGCCCACCAGCACGGAGCAGCCGGTCCCGCAGAAGCGGCACGGCGCCTTATCCCAGGTGATGGCGGTCTTGTCGGTACTGGTGATCAGGTTCGCCGCCAGAGTGGGGGCACTGACACCGGCCACGGCAGCGGCTGCCGCCACCGCATTGGCCTTCATAAAGTCGCGTCGACTCAGCTTCATGACATATCCTCGCATTGCTTAATCACATCAATGACAGCCATTGTGACGAGCCGCGCTGGCTCAGCTCCATGGCGCTTTATTCCTTTGCTCTGGGCTTTTCGTTCATCGAACGCAGACAACAGACCCGGCATCCCGTGTATTACCCGTGGCGGTCAGCGAACGACTCTTGCGCTTCTGCCACATGACGCCTTATTCCCCATCTTCGGCGTCCATTTCATCGAACTGGTGGTAGATCAGGGCCGCAGAGAGCACCCCGGGCAACCCCTGAATGGTGTCGATGGCCGCCATGATGGGGCGCTGGCTCGGCCCCTCCAGGGTCACCACCAGCTTGCCCTCCTCGCTGACGGCGTGGATCTCGGCCCCATCCAGGGTCGCAATCCGCTCTGCCAGGGCGTGGCGCAGATCGGGCTGGGTCAGCACCACCAGGCTGGATACATGGAACTCTTCTCGCGTCATATCACCGTTTTCCAACTTGTTCGTCTCTTGGGTCATCGCGAAGCCTCGCCACGAGACAGACCGATGCTGATGCTGCCCACCGGGCAATCCGCCACGCAGGCCCCGCAGCCATTGCACGACTCGGCATGGATGCTGGGGGTGGGTACGCGCCCCAGCCGGGGGGAAAAGCGGATGGCCTGCTGCTCGCAGCTGTCCTGACAGCGCTGGCAGAACACCTGGGCAGTGGCCAGACAGCCCGCCTCGATATGGGCCACATACTCCCAGGGTGTCTGGGTTGTCGGCCTGAACACCGGCGCCTGGCAGGCGCTCACACACTCGGTGCAGAAGGTGCACTCGCCGCGGTGAAAATCCACCGTGGGGAAGCCCCCGTCTCCCTTGATCAGGATCTGCTCCGGACAGGCCGCCAGACAGTCGCCGCAGCGGGTACAGCCGACCACGAACTCGTCCCAGGAGACGGACCAGGGCAACTGGATCCCGGCCTTGGGGGCGCTCAGGCGTCCCCGAAACAGGCCTCTGCGTGACAAGTTGACCCCGTCGGTCATATCGACTCCTCTTTTCGGGGACGGATGCCCCCGCGCGGATCCCGTGACTGGCATTTTCAATACCAATTATAAGCGTGGGTGTATATTGCGGCCCTGACAAGTCAGGGGATATACCACCAGGGAGATAAACAGGGGGGATTCTTGCGCTGGATCAAACCCTTGGCGCAATTAGACACAGCAGGGGCAAGGTAAATTACCCCTATGTGAGGATTGATAATTAATCGAAGGTTATTTGAGGTGCACGGCGGCTCTCAGCCGCCGATGGAGGCCAGGTGAGGGGTCATGCCTGCATTGCCTTCATGGAGGCGATGGGTGGCGGCCTTGCCGGTCAGCGCCTGGCGAATACGCCATTGCAGCGCCTCCTGCTGGCTGTCATCGGTGAGCAGATCCCGCAGTTCCACCCCGTTGTCGCCAAAGAGACACAGGTGCAGCTTGCCCTTGGAGGAGACCCGCAGCCGGTTGCAACCGGCGCAAAAATCCTTGCTGTAGGGCATGATGAGCCCCACCCCGCCCCTCGAGTCCGGATGGGTGAACACCTGGGCAGGGCCATCATCCAGGCCGCGCAGCTGCTGCACCCAGCCGCTCTCTTGCAGGCGCTGCTTGATGAGTTCACCGCTGGTATGGTGATCGCGAAACAGGGCGTCCATCTCGCCGGTCTGCATCAGTTCGATGAAACGAAGCTCGATGGGTTTGTCCCGGATCCAGGCGAGGAATGTCTCGAGCTGATGATCATTGAGCCCCTTGAGCAGCACGGCATTGATCTTGACCGACCGAAAACCGGCACTCAGGGCGGCGTCTATCCCCGCCATCACCTCCGCCAGCTTGTTCTCGCCGGTGATCTGGTGGAACTGGCGGGGATCCAGGCTGTCGACGCTGACGTTCAGGGCCGTCAGCCCCGCATCGAACCACTCGCGGGCACGCTCCTTGAGGCGATACCCGTTGGTGGTCATGGCCACCTTCTCGATGCCGGGGGTATTGGCCACGGTCTCGATGATGGCCGTGAAGTCTCGGCGCAGGGAGGGCTCGCCTCCGGTCAGACGCACCTTGCGCGTCCCCATGGCCGCAAACCCGGAGACGACGCGACGGATCTCCTCCAGGGAGAGGAAGGACTGGCGCCCCTCACCATCTCCTTTCGGCGGGTGATAGCCGTCCGGCAGACAGTAGGTACAGCGGAAATTGCAGACGTCGGTGACCGACAGACGCAAATAGTAAAAGCGACGGGAAAAACCATCTTCAAGTGGCAACATAAACACCTTTCCAAATACGGGAGGCCAGGGCATTTCTTTCCTGACCCTTTCAGCTCGAACATCGGCTGACGGCGATCTCCCCCTATCTCAATGACTTAGGCAAAATCGCTCGGAGTTCATCTAGTTTTTCGATGCTAGCACAACTTGGAGTACACTCCCATGCTACTTTGTGGGGTCTTTGTGGGTGAAAAGGGAGCCGGTCGGCATGGGAAAATGGTTCAGAGTGCAGTCGGTCAGCAGCGCCATCGGTCGCTCCATGGTGCTGATCCTGTTCATGGCCAGCCTGATCGCCGTGGTGGCCATGGTCACCCTCTTCTATTCGGTTCCCGATGCCAAGGCCATCAACCTGTCGGGATCCCTGCGCATGCAGGCCTACCGCATGGCCTATGAAATCGAGAAGGATCAGGTCGTCCTCGGCCGGCTCGCCCAGTTTGAACAGACCCTTCATGCCCCCGAGCTGCAGGAGACCCAGCGCTGGATCACGCCCGCCTCCCTGCGCCGCACCTATGGTGAAGTCCTCTTGCAATGGCAAGTGATGCGCGAACACATCGAGAATGCCACTCCCAGCCGTTATACCGACAATACGGAGCAGTTCGTCGCCGCCATCGATGACTTCGTCAACCAGATGCAGTACCACGTGGAGTTCAAGGTGCGCATGCTGGCCCTGGCAGAGGGATTGGGTCTGCTCGCCATCATCACCATCGCCTGGTGCACGGTGCGCTTCACCCGCCAGCAGGTGGTGGCGCCCCTCAATCAGCTGGTCTATTGCGCACGCCAGATCCAGCGTCAGGAATTCGATCTCACCCTGCCCCCCCACTGTGAGAACGAGCTGGGAGAGCTGTCGGGAGCGTTCGCGACCATGGCCGACGAGCTTGGCAAACTCTACCGGGAGCTGGAGAGCAAGGTGGAGGAGAAAACGGCCAAGCTGCAACAGGCCAACGACACCCTCTCCTTCCTCTATTCCACCGCCCAGAAACTGCACGCGGCGCCCCTCAGCCGCCGCACCCTGCAAAAGCTGCTGGAGCGGGCCGCCGCCCACCAGCACATCGAGTACATCCGCCTCACCCGCTTCGAGCACAATGCGATGCCGGTCTACATCACAGGTCGCAAGGGGTGGCCGGGGGATCTGGACGCCGTGGTGAGCTTCTACCTGCAGATGGATGACGAGGAGTACGGCCGGCTCGACATGATAAGCGACCACCCCATCGACGAGCGGCTGATGAAGAACTTCTCCATGTTGCTGGCCCAGGTGCTGCACAAGGATCAGACCCTGCTGCAGCACCAGCGCCTGCTGCTGATGGAAGAGCGCGCCGTCATCGCCCGTGAACTGCACGACTCCCTCGCCCAGGCCCTCTCTTACCTGAAGATCCAGGCCACGCTGCTCAAGCGCTCCTTCGCCAAGGGGGACAGGGCCAAGACCGAGGCAGCCATGGAGCAGATCGACGAGGGACTCAGCAATGCCTATACCCAGTTGCGCGAACTGCTCGGCACCTTCCGCCTCAGCATCGGCGATGCCAACTTGGGTGAAGCCATCGCGGTCATGCTCGAGCAGCTCAAACCCCAGACGCACGCCGACATCAGGCTCCAGTACGGACTGACGGACACCGACCTTGAAGCGGGGCAGCACATCCACATCCTGCAGCTGATCCGTGAGGCAGTGCTCAATGCCATCAAGCATGCCAGCGCGCGGCACATTGACGTTAGCTGTGAGACCCTGGCTGATGGTAACATCCAGGTTCAGATTGCAGATGATGGTGTTGGAATAAGGGGCGCAAGCTCGGCGGTGAATCACTACGGTCTCAGCATCATGAATGAACGCGCCAGCAAATTGCGCGGCCAGTTGACCATCAGTGAACCGCCCTCCGGGGGCACCCGCATACACCTGACCTTTCCCACCAGCCTAACAAGAGACGCCTGATGGACGAGATGAAATACAGTGTTCTGGTCGTGGATGACCACCCCCTGATGCGCAAGGGAATTGTGCAACTGCTGGAGTTGGAAGATAACATCGACGTGGTTGGCGAGGCCTCCAACGGCACCGACGCTGTGGCCATGGCCAAGGAGTCCGAACCGGACCTTATCCTGCTCGACCTCAACATGAAGGGGTTGTCAGGTCTCGATACCCTCAAGGCGCTGCGGGCCGAAGAGGTGACTTCCCGCGTGGTGATCCTGACCGTCTCTGACGCCCGCCAAGATGTGGTTGCCCTGCTCAAGGCAGGCGCGGACGGCTATCTGCTCAAGGACACCGAGCCTGACATGCTGCTGGCCCAGCTGGCTGACGTGATGACCGGCAAGCAGATCCTGAGCGAGCCGCTACGTCCCTATCTCGAGAACATCTACGAGCTGGACCACCTGCAGCAGAAGCTGGAGAGCCTGACCCGACGCGAGATGCAGATCATGCGTGAAATCGCCAAGGGGTTGTCCAACAAGCAGGTCGCCTCCGTGCTCCATATCTCCGAGGGAACCGTCAAGGTCCACGTCAAGAGCCTGCTGAAAAAGCTCGAGGCCCAAAGCCGCGTCGAAGCAGCCGTCATGTACCTGGAACAGCGCAACTGAGGTCCCGGCCTCCTGCCAGCAAGGGGTCACCATCCGTGCCCCCTTGCTGGCCCCCTCTCCTTTTCCCCAAATGGCGCGGAACCCGGTGCTCTATTGAGTAGATGGATTATTATTTTCATGACATCGCACGGGAAGGAAACATCGACATGACCTTTGAGCAGATAGAGCTGGTCCAGAAAGCCTGGGGCAGGGTGAGCGCCCTGAACAACAGCTATGTCCAGGAGGTGTATGAAGAGCTGTTCAGATTGTCCCCCGAACTCAGGGCCCTCTTTCCCCCACATCAGGAGCTGCCTGTTGCCAAGGTGTCGGACACCCTGAACACCGTCATCACCAGCCTCTCCCAGCTGGATGCACTGGGTTTCATCATTCGCGATCTCGGCAGGCGTCACCAGCGATTCAACGTTCAACCCCACCAGTTTGCGCTGCTCAAGCAGGCGCTGACCCAGGTACTGGCACGACGTCTCGGCAGTGGTTTTACCCCGGCACTGGCACAGGCCTGGTCGCAGATGTATGACGAGATAGCCGCCCTGATGCTGGACGGCATGACACAGCACACCGAATTCACCACCTGATCCCCTGGCCTTTGCCCCCAATCGCTGAATGGGTCTGTAACAGGCATTTTGCATGAATCAAATTTGCAATATGCGAAAATAGACTCATTCTGCACACAGGGTATGTTCGGCGCCCTTACACCTCACCTGAATCCCTTTCGCACTGCCTTGCCTGCATTCGCGACATCAAATCACAATAGATTGATTTTAAATGGATATTAAAAATAACCACGGGAAATGACTCACCCCTTCGCCACGCCACCTCTCTCTGGCACGGTCACTGCATTGTCACATTCAGCAATGACTGATTAGGAGGATGGAACATGAAACTTCAACAACTGGCACTGTTCCCCTTGCCGTCCCACATTCTGCCCGGTGGCAAGCTCCCCCTTCGCCTGTTCGAGCCGCGCCACCTGCAGATGCTCAAGGAGTCCTTCCTCGAGGATCGGGGTTTTGGCATCGTGATGGAAGAGACCACCAGCACGGGTACCTGCGGACGGATTCTCCCGGTCGGAACCCGCGTCAAGGTGACTGATTTTTATACCCTCAACGACGGTTTGCTCGGGGTCACCGTGCTCGGCCTTGAACGCTTCTGCATCCACGAGATGGAAACGGATAGCGCAGGCCTCAGACACGCCCAGGTCGAGCCGTTGCCCAACTGGCCGAGTGCGGATTCTGATATCAGCGACAACCAGCTGGTCAGCCGATTGAGAGAGGTCTTTGCACAATACCCGGAACTGGATGAGCTCTATCCGGACAAGCAGTTCGACGATGCAGCCTGGCTCTGCCAACGCTGGCTCGAGATCCTGCCCATGCCGATCTATGAAAAACAGATGTTGATTGCCAAACAGAACAGTGAAGCGGCGCGCCAGTTCTTGCGCCGACTGATCGCACAGTGAGTCAAAGAGTGAGTCAACGGTTGGTTTGCAAAACGCGAATTCTCGGCACTGCATTCTTATAATGAAAAAATGAGAATTGCATTTTGCAATCACGGTAGCGATAAATAACACACAACTCAGCTACAGGCCGCAAATAACAGGTTTTGAAAAGTTGGCACGACTTTTTCATATAAAACCGTACAACCCGATTTATCCCGTGCTCTCTTCAGTATTTGCTGAAGAATTGGTCAACCACCAGGTTGACCATTTTTTTTACCCAAAATCGGCCGGCATCACCTGCAATGGCGGAGCAGGCAGCTTCGCAGCCTGGCAAGACTGATGGGTTTGGCCAGAAAATCGTTCATGCCCTGAGCAAGGCAGCGGGCCCTGTCCTCCATCATGGCATTGGCCGTCAACGCGACGATGGGCACCTCGCACCCCATGTCCCGTAGGCGCCGGGTCGCCTCCAGCCCATCCATCTGCGGCATCCGCATATCCATCAGGACAAGGTCCGGCTGCTGCTTCGCCACCTGTGCCAGGGCCTCCAGACCATTGCCTGCCAGCCTCACCCTGCACACCAGCTTCTGCAGCATCAGGGATACCACCAGTTGATTGACCGGACTATCTTCCACCACCAGCACATCCAGCTCCAGTCTGGCGCACTCTTCACTGCCGGGGGCGGTGGCCGGAGCACAGGGAGAGGCCATCCCGGGCAGCTCGAACCAGAAGCAGCTTCCCAGCCCAGGCGTGCTCTGCACGCAAATATCTCCCCCCATCAGCTGCACCAGCCGCCTGCAGATGGCCAGTCCGAGCCCCGAG
Source organism: Aeromonas sp. WP2-W18-CRE-05 (assembly GCF_014168615.1). NCBI lineage: Bacteria > Pseudomonadati > Pseudomonadota > Gammaproteobacteria > Aeromonadales > Aeromonadaceae > Aeromonas > Aeromonas sp. WP2-W18-CRE-05. The sequence goes on from NZ_AP021917.1 coordinate 3,384,187, forward strand.
CCGGAGAAGCGGCGGGTTGCCGAACTGTCGACCTGATAGAAGGGTTCGAACAGCAACGCCTGATCCTCGGTGGAGATGCCGATCCCCGTGTCGCTGACCATGACCCCCAACTTTTCCTCCTCCCAGGTCAATGCCAGACGCACGCTGCCGGCGGAGGTGAACTTCACGGCATTGCCAAGCAGGTTGCCTATCACCTGGGAGAGGCGGACGGCATCCCCTTGAAGGCGTTCGGGGAGCGTCTCATCCAGATGCCAGTGCAGTGTGATTCCCTTGGCACTGGCCTGTGCCTGCAAGGGCTCCACCAGGGCACGGCACAGCTCGGCTGGCTGAAAGGGTTCACAGTGCAGCGTCAGGGTATGTGACTCTATTTTCGAGAAATCGAGCACATCGTCGATGATGGTCTGCAACAGATGCGCAGAGTGGGTGGCATGGCCGATGAGGGTCTGTTGCGGAGTGTCGAGCCGGCCGTGCTGCAGCAGATCCAGCATCCCCAGCACGGCGTTCATGGGAGAGCGGATCTCGTGGGTCATCATGGCGAGGAACTGGGATTTGGCACGGTTGGCCGTCTCGGCATCGTCCCGCGCCCGCGCCAGCTCCTGCTCCCGGCGGATCTGGCTGCCTATCTCCCGCGCCGTGCCCCGATAGCCGAGGAAGCGGCCACCGGCATCATGGCAAGGCTCCGCATTGATCTCCATCCAGCAAGGCCCGCCCGCCAGCATCACCTGGGCCCGCATTCCCCGCACCGGCAGATGGTGGGCGATCAGGTGCCGGTAGTGGCTCCAGGCCGGGTCTTGCTTGTCGTGGGCAAAATCATAGAGGCTTCTCCCCGTCTGGCGGGCCAGCACCTCCCCCTGATAGCCAGGGGCAGAGACATAGCTGAGCCTGTGCTGGGGATCGGTCTCCCAGAACCAGTCGGAGGCCATGGCGGCAAAACTGCGAAAACGCTGTTCGCTGGCCTGCAGGGCCAGGGTCTTGAGGTCAACCTGTTCTTGCAGGCGAGCCCGATAGGCGATGTTGACCAGGGCCTGGGAGATGAGCGGGCGACAACGCTGCATCGCCGCCTTGCTCTTGAGATCGAAGGTGCCCGCCACGCTGTGCCGGCAGATGAGCACACCGGAAAACCCCGGTCCCTGCAAGCCTGTCATCATGACGCTGGCCCAGCCCGGCGCCCCCGCCAGCGGCGCCAGCTCAGGCAGTTGGGCGGGATCATAGATGACCAGGGTCTCCCCCTCGATGGCCCTGGAGAAGAGCGGTGTCAGCGACCAGGTCCGGCCCACCTCGTCCGGCTGAGTGCTCAGATGGGTGCTGCCCCTCACGGCCTCCCAGGCGACCACGTCCGCCTGCTCAAATCCGATAAAGGGCTTGAGAGCAAGAATGAGACTCTCCAGTACCTGCTCCAGACTCTGGGCCTGTGCCAGGGTCGCCACCCCGCACAGCAGGGCTTGGGACTCCTCCCGATATCTGGCCTCCCGCTCCCGGCAACGCATCAGCTCCACCAGCGTGGTTTGCAGTTTGTCACCCAGGGTTTCGAGTTCGCTATTGCCTATCATCTTGAATCCAGCACAGTGTCAGCTCTCGAGGAAGATTACGCTCGACACCATGAGGTTGCCGTGTGCCAGCTCACCATGGGGTAATCGTCCCTGTTCACCGAAGGTAAAGGGCGTGATGAAGGGGATCTCACCCAGCCTCTGACTGAATTGACTGACGATGTCCCCCAGCCTGTCCCCCAGTGCCAGCCGACAACCGGCACAAAACACCACCAGGGCGCCAAAGGGGCGCATATTGCTCGCCATGCCATATTCAGGCTCGATATTCACCGCATTCAGGCTACGCTGCAACAACCCTTCCTGGCTGCTGTACATGAGCAGCAGCCGCTCTCCCAGTCGGGTCTCGGTAAAGAGGCGCAGCCCCTCCCGCGCCGTCACCGCCTCGGGATGGGAGAGCTTGTAGTAGGGCAGGTCATCGAGCATGCCGACCTGACGGGCCAGTGGCGAGAGCGTCGTCTCCCTGAGGATGGGGCCCACCGGCCAGGGCGTCGCACGCTCGGTCCAGCGACCATAGACCCGGGCCGCCGGCTCGTGATCGATGGTCAGCACCTCCCGCCCGTCTATCCCGGTAATGATGCCGCGACACTCGGTGGGTACATAGCCTGAGTGAAACTGGAACGCCAGTTGGCAGTCCGGGTAAAGCACCGCCAACACGCACCCTTGTGATCCCTCCCCTTCGTCCCAGCACAGCTGCCACTGCCCGGCCACGCCATCGTCTGCCGCCGACCCGCCGACGACGGGAACGGTCGCGCCAAACTCGGCGTCGATCCCAGCGAGCACAGCCTCCTCCAGCCCCGGGCTGGTGTGCAGCAACACGAGCTGCGGCAGCTCTCCCGGTCGGCCACCATCGGCGATGGCGCGGCGCAGCAATGCCCGCACATCCGGTTGATCCCCCATCTGGCCAGCCACGCCATAGGCCCCCTTGTCATCATAAAGGGCGGCGACCGACAGGCTCCAGCCATGCCGACCATGATGGCCATCCTGGGTCAGGATACCGCCGCAGGAGCTGCAACCGATCAGCCGGGTATCGGGAAAACGTGCCTTGAGCGCACGGCGCAGTTCCGCCGCCTCGTGTGCTTGGGTAAAATAGACCAGCAACAGCGATGGAACATGGGATGACTGGGCATGCAACCGCTCTGTAACTTGTTGGGCGGCCAGTGGGGTCGTCTCGGCAAGCGAGTGAGCCGTCAGGAAGTTCAACATCGTCTCCTAGGGGTACGGGATGCTGGCATCAAGCAAAAATCATACCCTTATCAAACAATTACCTGGCCATGGAGACTAGAATGGTGCTCACTGGCCTCCCACGGGATCACTGCATGTGGCAGAAAAATATCAATGACTTCGACCGGGTTGTCGCCATCGGCGGCGGGCACGGTATGGGCCGGGTGCTCTCTTCCCTGTCGTTCTTGGGATCCCGGCTGACGGGCATCGTCACCACCACGGATGATGGCGGCTCCACCGGACGCCTGCGCAAAAGCCAGGAGTGCATCGCCTGGGGGGATCTGCGCAACTGCCTCAACCAGTTGGTGACCACCCCCAGCATCGGTAGCCAGCTGTTCGAGCACCGCTTTACCGGCCGCGGAGAGCTGGCGGGCCACAACCTCGGCAACCTGATGCTGCTGGCCCTCGACAACCTCTGCGTGCGCCCCCTGGATGCCATCCGGCTCATCAGTGACATGCTGGAAATTGAACCCAATCTGCTGCCCATGTCCGAGCATCCCACCGATCTGTGCGCCCACACCGTCTGTGGCGATCAGATCCTGGGAGAGGTCTCCATCGATCAGCTCACCACACCGCCACGGGCCCTGAGCCTGAAACCGGTCGTGCCCGCCACGCGCGAAGCGGTCGAGGCGCTGAGCCAGGCCGACATGATCATCCTGGGGCCGGGCAGCTTCCTCACCTCCATCATGCCTCCTCTGCTGCTGCGCGAGATTGCGGAGGCGATACGCAGCAGCCGCGCCATCGTCGTGTTCATCAGCAATCTGGTGGACGAAGAGGGTCCGGCAGGCCAGTTGTCACTGCCCAGTCAACATCGTTGGCTGGAAGAGCGGATAGGCAGCGGCCGGATCGATGCCATTCTGGCTCCCGAGGGCCCCCAGGTACCCGAGCTGCAGCACTGCCTCGTTCGGGCCGAGCTGGGTGAAGCGGCCCTCCCCCACCGCCACGACCGCCTCAAGCTGCGGCTGGCACTCGACACCGTGATCCTGAGCAGGCTTGGCGAGCGCGACATGGCGGGCTGATGCCCTTCTGGCTCAGTGAAACTGGGCCAGATGGGTGAAGACCTGGGGCAGTGAGTGCTCCAGCTCAGCCAGCAGTCTGCCGGCCTCTTGCTCATCTTCCCGGCGACAGGCGGACTCCAGATCCATCACCTGCTGATAGCTGGGTTTGGCGCCATAGCTGCCACAGGACGATTTCATGCTGTGGGCAACACGCGCAAGGGCTGACCAGTCCCGCTGCTCAAAAAGCGGTCTTAATTGGGCCAACTGCTCGCCTACCTCTTCGACAAACACCGAGATGACGACCGGCATCATCTCGTGACCGATGTCATCTGCCAGTTGTCGCAGCACTTTCTGATCCAGCCACTCCATCTTCTCTTCCCTATGATGGTATTCAAACAGACCACAATATAGCGGACCCACAGCCCCGCTGTCACCCGCCCTTCGGGCATGCCCGTATCGCTCCGGATGCTCTTGGGACACCAGAATGTGAGCAGCTTCAAGTTATCGGTATGTCAGTCAGAATGGAGAGAGATAAAGGTTGTCACAAAATTAACATTAAAGTAACAATGCAACCCATGAGAATGATGCGGCTCAGCAACACCTCTCTCATCCCTTTTTGCCTGTATGGCTGCTGCGAAGAACCAGGGTAGACATCTACCCTGGTGTTTTTTATTTCTGGTTCAACAAGTTGGCTGCATTGCCATATTCCAGCTCGCCCAGCCTGAACAGGCAGAACTCCCCGGGCACCATCTTCACCCAATTCTCGTTGCCGGTGAGCGGCCGGGTGGCGATCAGGGTCACCACATCGTTCGGCGTGGTTTCACTCTGAAAGTCGATGGCCACATCCTCATCCAGCAGACGGGCTTCGCCAAAGGGAGCCCTGCGCGTCAACCAGTAAAGGTTGTTGCTGCAATAGGTCATCACGAACTCTCCGTCCGACAGCAGCATGTTGAACACCCCGAGCCCGCGCAGCTCGTCGCACAGGGTCGCGAGGTAGCGGAACATGGCGGGGAAATTTGCCGGCCGTTTGGGGTACTTGTGCTCCAGCCTGTCGAGCAACCAGCAGAAGGCGTGCTCGCTGTCGGTCTCGCCGACCGGACGGTGCCGCCCCGTGGGCAGCTTCTTGTAACCGGTCAACTGGCCATTGTGGGCAAAGGTCCAGTAACGGCCCCACAGTTCGCGGGTAAAGGGGTGGGTGTTTTCCAGGGAGACACACCCCCGGTTCGCCTGCCGGATGTGGCTGACCACGGCACGGCTCTTGATGGGCAGTGCCTGGACCAGCTTGGCGATGGGAGACTGGGCGCTGGGTTCGGGATCCTTGAAGGTGCGAAAACCCCGCCCCTCATAGAATGTGATCCCCCAGCCATCCTTGTGGGGACCGGTCTTGCCGCCCCGCAGCATCAGCCCGGTAAAGCTGAAGCAGATGTCGGTCGGCACATTGGCACTCATGCCGAGCAGTTCGCACATATACCATCCACTCCCTGAATGTCTTGACTCTGGTTTCGTCAATCAACCGTCACGGCTGGACGAGAGGGCCGGTATGGTCACCCATCCCCCCTCTCAATCCCGGATCGTTGATTACTTGGCCATCTCTTTTTCAACCAGCTGGATCAGGATGTGGATCACCTTGATGTGCACTTCCTGGATGCGGTCGGCATAACCGAAGTGCGGCACACGGATCTCCACATCGGCCAGGCCAGCCATCTTGCCGCCGTCCTTGCCGGTCAGGGCAATCACCTTCATCCCTTTGGCACGGGCCGCCTCGATGGCTTTGAGGATGTTGCCGGAGTTGCCGCTGGTGGAGATGCCGAGCAGCACGTCACCACGGCGGCCGACGGCCTCCACATAGCGAGAGAAGACATAGTCATAGCCAAAGTCGTTGGAGACGCAGGAGAGGTGGCTGGGATCGGAGATGGCGATGCCGGCATAGCCTGGGCGGTTCTCGCGATAACGACCGGTCAGCTCCTCGGCAAAGTGCATGGCATCGCAGTGGGAGCCGCCGTTGCCGCAGGAGAGTACCTTGCCTTCCTGCTTGAAGGAGTCGGCGAGCAGCCTGGCCGCCGCCTCGATGTTTTTCAGATTTTGCTCATCTGCCAGGAACGCCTGAAGCACGCTGGCAGCCTCGGTCAACTCGTTGCGGATCAGTTCTTGGTACATGGTTCTTGAAATCTCGTCGTCCAACATAGGGTGGCGGCATTGTCGCACAAGCCAGTCCAATCGTCGCCCCCCGCCCGCCAAGATGGGGCGGGCAGCGCGTTATGGAGATCACAGAGCCAAGGTAACAGGCTTGTAAACAGCTTGATAAGTTTGTGCGTATGAATTACAACAGGGGCCATATCCAACAGGTCAGACCTCTGGATCAGTTAACGCCAATTTCCCAACCTCGGCAATTCATGCAAGGAGCAAACAATGACGACGACCCTCACTCTGCTCGGGGTGATCCTGGTGATCGGCGCCATGGCCTATCGCCGTGCGTCCCTGTTCACCGCCACGCTTGCCACGGCCGCCGCCCTGGTCGCCGGCACCTTCTATGGCCATGTACCCCTGCTGGTGTGGGCGCTGTTCGCGGTGATAGCTCTGCCCCTCAATCTGGTGGAGTTTCGCCGTAACCAGCTGACCAAGCCGCTGTTCAAGATCTACAAGTCCATCATGCCGGAGATGTCCCGTACCGAAAAGGAAGCCATCGAAGCGGGGACGACCTGGTGGGAAGCGGATCTGTTTGCCGGCAACCCGGACTGGAAGAAGCTGCACGCCATTCCGGTGAGCACCCTCAGCGCCGAGGAGCAGGCCTTCATGGACGGCCCGGTTGAAGAAGTGTGCCGCATGGTCAACGACTGGGAAGTGACCCACGAGCGTGCCGATCTCTCCCCCGAAGTGTGGCAATACCTGAAGGACAACAAGTTCTTCGCCATGATCATCAAGAAGAAATATGGCGGGCTGGAGTTCTCCGCCTACGCACAGTCCTGCGTGCTGCAAAAGCTGTGCGGCGCCAGCGCCGTGCTCGCCTCCACCGTCGGCGTTCCCAACTCCTTAGGGCCGGGTGAGCTGCTGCAACACTACGGCACTGACGAGCAGAAGGATTACTACCTGCCCCGTCTGGCTGTCGGCAAGGAGATCCCCTGTTTCGCCCTGACCAGCCCGGAAGCGGGTTCTGATGCGGGCTCGATTCCCGACTTCGGCATCGTCTGCAAAGGCGAGTGGGAAGGGGAAGAGGTGCTCGGCATGCGCCTGACCTGGAACAAGCGCTACATTACCCTGGCTCCCATCGCCACCGTACTCGGCCTCGCCTTCAAGCTGCGTGACCCTGACCACCTGCTGGGTGAGGAAGAAGAGCTCGGCATCACCTGCGCCCTCATTCCGACCCACATCAAGGGAGTCGACATCGGTCGCCGCCACTTCCCGCTCAACGTGCCGTTCCAGAACGGCCCGACCCGCGGCAAGGACGTGTTTGTACCGCTCGACTTCATCATCGGCGGCCCGGCCATGGCCGGTCAGGGCTGGCGCATGCTGGTGGAGTGTCTCTCCGTCGGTCGCGGCATCACCCTGCCCTCCAACAGCACGGGCGGCGTCAAGATGCTGGCCCTGGCCACTGGTGCCTACAGCCGCATCCGTCGCCAGTTCAAGCTGCCGATTGGCAAGATGGAAGGGATTGAAGAGCCGCTGGCACGCCTGGGTGGCAACGCCTACATCATGGGCGCCGCCGCCAAACTGACGGTCACCGGCATCGATCTCGGTGAAAAACCCTCGGTCATCTCCGCCATCGTCAAGTACCACCTCACCGACCGCGCCCAGAAGTGCATCATTGACGCCATGGACATCCATGGCGGCAAGGCCATCTGCATGGGGCCGAACAACTATCTGGCCCGTGGCTATCAGGGGGCGCCCATCGCCGTGACCGTCGAAGGAGCCAATATCCTGACCCGCAGCATGATCATTTACGGTCAGGGAGCCATCCGTTGCCATCCCTACGTGTTGCCGGAGATGCTGGCAGCCAGCCACCCCGACAAAGAGCAGGCGCTGAAAGATTTCGACAAGGCGATGTTCAGCCACGTGGGCTTTGCCATCAGCAATCTGGTGCGCAGCTTCTGGCTGGGGCTGACCGGTGCCCGCTTCGCCGCCGCGCCCTACAAGGATCAGACCAAGGGCTACTATCAGCAACTATCCCGCCTCTCCGCCAACCTGGCCTTCCTGTCAGACATGGCGATGGGCACCCTGGGTGGCGAGCTCAAGCGCAAGGAGCGGGTCTCTGCCCGCCTCGGCGACGTGCTAAGCCAGCTCTATCTGGCCTCCAGCGCCCTCAAGCGCTATCAGGATGAAGGACGCCAGCAGGCCGACCTGCCGCTGCTGCACTGGGCACTGCAAGACGCCCTGTTCAAGGCTCAGGAAGCGATCGACGAGTTGCTGCGCAACTTCCCGAATCGCTGGATTGGTCTGGCCCTGCGCGCCATCGTGCTACCCCTTGGTCGCGACCAGAAGCGTCCCTCCGACAAGCTCGACAGCCAGGTGGCCCGCCTGCTCCAGGTGCCAAGTGCCACTCGCAGCCGTCTGGCCGAGGGTCAATATCTGACGCGCGAGGAGGGCAACCCCTTCGGGCTGCTGGAACAGGCGCTGGACGATGTGCTGACCGCAGAGCCGCTGTTTGACAAGGTCTGCAAAGCCGAAGGGAGCAAACGCCCCTTCACCCAGCTCGACAAGGTGGCAGAGGCGGGCCTGAGCCTCGGTGTCATCAACCAGGCCGAAGCGGACCTGCTGCGGCGCGCCGAGGAGAGTCGCCTTCGCACCATCAACGTCGATGATTTCGATCCCGTCGACCTGGTGGCCAACAAGGCACTGTTTGAAGCCTCCGCTTATCACAGGGCAGCTTGATGCCTCTGATGCCAGAACGCCTCCCTTGTGGAGGCGTTTTTCATGAAAGGGCTGGTGGATGGCATTCGATACGAAGAAAGAGAAACCGACTGGATCATATTTTGGATATCAATCCGTTTCCTATATTGAATGAAGCGGTTAAGGTAAGCACAGGATCACACACAGGATTGCATAATGGATGATCAAATCCTGATTATTGATGATGAAGATCTTCCCCAATCAGCACCGCGTCCCGCCGGCTGGAAGGTGATGATAGTGGACGATGAACCCGAAGTGCATCGCATCACCAAAATCACCCTGAACAAGTTTGAATTCGACGGCAAGCCGATCGATTTTCTGCACGCCTACTCTGCGGCTGAAGCCAAAGCCTTGCTCGCCCTCACCCCGGATGTCGCCCTGCTGCTGCTCGACGTCGTCATGGAGGTCGACCATGCCGGTCTCGAGGTGGTCAAGTTCGTGCGCGACGAGCTGCAAAACAAGATGGTGCGCATCGTGCTGCGAACCGGTCAGCCCGGCCAGGCCCCGGAAGATGACGTGGTGACCAACTACGATATCAACGACTACAAGGACAAGACCGAGCTCACCTCCCAGAAACTGCGCACCCTGCTGCGCGCCAGCCTGCGCTCTTACCGGGACATCCGAACCCTTGAGAGCAATCGACAGGGGCTGGAGAAGGTCATCGAGGCGTCCAAGGGGATCTTCGAGCAGCGCGCCCTGCGCCAGTTCGTCGAAGGAGCCCAGACCCAGCTCAGCGCCCTGCTCAATCTGGAAGAGTCCCAGATTTACGATGTGAAGCACCTGGCGTATGAGGTGCGGGATCAGGTGCTCGAGCCTCTGCTCAGCGATGGTCCCATGCTGCGCCTCGTCGATGCGCCGGAAATCCTGCGCTGTGCCATGGCCAAGGGAGCCAATGTCTACGATGGCAACCAGATGGTGCTCTATTGCCAGAATGCCCGTCATCACCTGCTGTTCCACATCGAGACCACTCGCCCGCTCAGCCAGATGGATACCGGGCTGCTGAGCCTGTTCACCGAAAACATCATAGTGGCGCTGGAGAATATCCGGCTCAACGAGGTGATCGGTGACAACCAGCGAGAGATCATCTATCGCATCGGCGAACTGGTGGAGAGCCGCTCGAAAGAGTCCGGCTTGCACGTCAAGCGGGTGGCCCTCTACACCGAACTGTTCTGCAAGCTGCTCGGCATGAATGAGGACAGGTGCGAGCTCATCAAGCGGGCCTCTCCCCTGCACGACATCGGCAAGGTGGGGATCCCGGACGCCATCTTGCACAAACCGGGCAAACTCACTCCCGAGGAGTGGGAGATCATGAAAACCCACGCCCAGCTTGGGCAGGACATGCTCTCCGGCAGTGATCTGGCCTTGTTCCAGATAGGCGCCACCATCGCGGGCAACCATCACGAGAAGTGGAATGGCAGCGGCTATCCCCGCGGATTGAAGGGAGAGGACATTCCGCTGGAAGGACGCATCGTCGCCCTGGCGGATGTGTTCGATGCCCTGGGCTCGGATCGTTGCTACAAGCAGGCCTGGCCGCTGGATCAGGTGCTGGCGCTGATCAAGGAGGAGAAAGGAGAGCACTTCGATCCCCTCCTGGTGGACCTGATGCTGGCCAATCTGGAGAAATTCCTCGATATTCGCGAGCAGTACAAAGACATCTATATCGGCGCTCACTGATATCGGATTCACCCCATCCACTTGCCACCATGAAGAAGCCGCCCATTGGGCGGCTTCTTTGCAATGTGCGCGGAATTATTGCTCCGGCAGATTGAGATCCAGTTTGGGGGTTGCTGGCGTCTCTTCAAGTTGCGCCTTCTGCGCCGCCATCGCCTTGTGCAGGGTGCGGCGCTTTTGCAGCAGAATGAAACCACCGGCCCCCAGCAAGAGCAGCAACACGCCACCTCCCCCCAGCGCCCAGGGCAGCCAGACCGGACTCTCCCGCTCCTCGAACCGGTCGGGGGTGGCGGCGGATGCGGGCATGGCCGCAGAGGGTGCGGGAGGGGGGGGAGGCGGTGCTATGGTGAACGACTTGGCCGGCAATTGCAGTTGCACCTCGCGACCGAGCCGGGTTGTTCCAAAGAGGGTGGCCTCCACCTTGTACTGCCCTGCCGCCTTGAGGGCGGAGAGATCCACGCCAAAACGCGGCGCTGTCGCCACCTCGTTGAACGTCATGCTACTGCCCCCGCCGTCGATGGCCTTGCCCTGGATGACCACGGAGGCGGGATCCAGTTCATCCACATCGATGACCAGGGAGAGCTTGGCTCCCCCCTCCCCGGAGGGGGGATTCAGGGAATAGCTGACCGGCCAGGGGTAGAGCAGCACCTGCTGTGACTGGGCTCGTGAGAAGACCTCATTGCCGGTGCTGAAGAGGGCTCGGTATTTTCCCGCAGGGACGTCCAGTACCGCCTCGGCGGTCAAGATACCGTCCCCCGGCACTTCGTCCACCCCCTTGCCATCATCCATGTAGCGTCCCAGGGTCTCCTCGAACACGGGATCCCCGCTCTGGCTGGCATCGTTGAACTGCTGCAGCTTGACGGTCATGCCCAGATCGGTGAGGTAGTAACCCGCCCCAGGCGCCGCGCCATCGATCAGCAGACGGGATTGCAGTTTGACCCGCTCACCCTGATAGAGGCGGGCCGGCAGCGGCTCGCTCTCGACCTGGATGTCGGTGAGCAGGCGCACCCGATTGTCGGGGTCCACCTCCCCGATCGCCTGCCAGGGGCCGGGCATGGGGTCGCGGATGGTGATGAGATCCTGATCCTTGAGGGGCAACCAGCCCACGTCGGGCGGCTTGACCTTGCCCACATAGAGCTTGCTGCCATCGGGTCGCACCAGGATCACCGAGGGCGTCCCCGGCTTGCGCTTGATGATGAAGGTGATCTCCTTCACGCCATAATCGATGCGAAAGCGGTTGTCGAGCAGAGGAATGTCGGAAGGCGCAAACACCTCGTTGGCCGCGGCCGGGAGGGAGGCCAGCAGCAGCAGCCCCCAAAGCGATCTCATTGCCGCCACAGGCAGGCACCTCCTTTTTTCTGTACCAGATCCAGCCTCGCTTCATGGACAGCCGCCACCTCGTCGCTCGCGCGCAACACCCTGAGCGGCGGGCGATTGCTCTCCAGACGACGAATGCCTGTATCCTGGCTGGTCTCGCTCTCGCTGGTTTCGCTCGCGAGATTGAGTTTGGTCTGGCCACCCGTCATCAGGAGGTAGACGTCCGCCAGGATCTCCGCATCGAGCAAGGCGCCGTGCAGGGTACGGTGAGAGTTGTCGATGCCGTAGCGATCGCACAACACGTCCAGGTTGTTGCGCTTGCCCGGGAAGAGATCCCGCGCCATTGCCAGGGTATCCGTGATGCCGCAGATATCCGCCGTCTTGAAGTTCAGACCGAGCTTGCTGAACTCATAGTCCATGAAGCTCACGTCAAAGGGGGCGTTGTGGGCGATGAGCTCGGCGCCGCGAATGAACTCGATGAAATCGTCCGCTATCTGGCTAAAAGAGGGCTTGTCCGCCAGGAAGGCATCCGTGATGCCGTGCACGGCGATGGCCTCGGGGTCCACCAGCCGATCCGGCTTGATGTAGACGTGGAAATGGTTGCCAGTGAGTTTGCGGTTGATCACCTCCACACAGCCGATCTCGATGATGCGGTGCCCAAGATAGACAGGGCCGCCCGCGGTGTTCATGCCGGTGGTTTCGGTATCCAGAATGATCTGGCGATTCAGTTGGGGTGTGCTCATGATCAAATCCATGTCAAACTTCGGTTTTACTCGCTAGTTTACCCCAAGCCTCTCGCTAAAACAGATTGATTGCTCATGTTGAAACAGATTGATTTATTCACGGATGGCTCCTGCTTAGGCAACCCGGGCCCCGGCGGCTATGGTGCCGTCATGGTCTATGGCAAGCATCGCAAGGAGATCTCCGCCGGTTTTCGATTGACCACCAATAACCGGATGGAGCTGATGGCTGCCATCATGGGGCTGCGGACCCTGAACGAACCCTGCCAGGTGCGGCTTACCACAGACAGCCAGTATGTGCGCCAGGGGATCACCCAATGGATCATCGGCTGGAAGAAGAAGGGCTGGATGACCGCCAACCGTCAGCCGGTCAAGAACGTCGATCTCTGGCAGGCCCTGGATGCGGAAGTGGCCCGTCACCAGATCGAATGGCTCTGGGTGAAGGGACACTCGGGCCACCCGGAAAACGAACGCTGTGACGAGCTGGCCCGTGAGGCCGCCAGCGGCAAGCAGCTTGCCGAAGACAGCGGCTACCAGCCCTGATGCCTGCTAGCCGCCCTGGCGCGCCATTCCTGGCGCGGCCATCGACTCCGGCAGCCGCCAGCGGCGACGCACCGGTGTCACGGGGAAACGCCGCTTGCGGGCGGCAATCACGTAAACAGACGCCAGGGAGCGGCAATAGTCCCGCCCCAGACTCTCCCGCCACCAGCCGATCTTGCTCTGCCTGCCCATGAAGGAGAAACCGAACCGCTCGTCGAACATCACCTCGCAGCCGAGCAATTGCAGCCAGTCGGTCACCCGTGCGGGCGTGAACATGCGGGCAGACCAGGGCAGATGCCGCCGCATGAAGGGCAGATAGTGGCCCAGCCCCACCAGGCTGAGCGGGTTGTAACCGCTGACAATGAGCCAGCCATCGTCGGTCAGCACCCGTTCTGCCTCCCGCAGCACCTGATGAGGATCCGGCGAGAAATCGAGGCAGTGAGCCAGCAGGCAGGCATCCACGCTCCCCGATCGCACCGGCAAGGCGAGCGGATCCCCCTGGATGTCCAGCAGCCGTCCGCCGGGGGCGACACCGATTTGATGACGAATGGTGGAACAGCCGCAGGAGAGTTCGGCGCTCAGGGCTCCTATCTTGAGCAAGTGATAGCCAAAGAGGTGGGGGCACCAGTTGTCGAGGCGCTCCTGAAGTTCGGCGGCCACCCAGTCCCCCATGGGCAGTGCGGACCAACTGGTCGGAAGCGCGATCTGTTGTTCGGTACGTGCCAGTTGCATAATGGGACCAACTCGGGGGCGAATGCCATCCAGTTATATAAGATCCCTTCCTTAAAGAGAACACAAGAGACCTCGACCCATGTATACCGTCATCACAGTTCCCGCCTTCAGCGACAACTACATCTGGTTGATCCGTCATGAAAATCACTGCCTGGTCGTCGATCCGGGCGAGGCCGCTCCCGTGCTGGAACGGCTGGCTGCGCTGGATCTTGTGCTGGATGCCATCCTCCTGACCCATCACCACCGCGATCACGTCGGGGGCGTATCCGAGTTGCTGCAACACTTCCCCCACGCTCGCCTCTATGGCCCCAAGCATGACCCCATGCCGGACCATCACGGCCAATGGCTCGACGACGGGGATCAGATCAACTGGCATGGCCTGAGTCTGGATGTCCTCCATGTACCCGGTCATACCCTGGGGCACATCGCCTATTACGGCCAGGGCATGCTGTTTTGTGGCGATACCCTCTTCAGCGCCGGTTGCGGCCGTCTGTTCGAAGGTACCCCGGCACAGATGCACACTTCCCTGCAACGGCTCGCGGCATTGCCCGATGAGACCCTCCTTTATTGTGCCCATGAATACACGCTCTCCAACCTGCGTTTCGCCCATGCGGTCGAGCCCGACAACCTGGCGATCCAGCGGCAGATCGGCGTGATCAGCAAACTGCGTCAGCAGGGCCTCCCGAGTCTGCCCTCCCGGCTGGGAGATGAGCGGAATTTCAATGTTTTTCTGCGCTGCGAGCAGGACTCGGTAAAATTTTCTGCTGAGAAATACGCCCTTAAATGCTTGGAAAATCCAGAGGATACCTTCGCTGTTCTGCGGGCCTGGAAGGACGTTTTTTGAACAAACCTTGATCAGGGGGGCATTGCCCCTTATGATGCGAGCTGTTTTTCCACAGATGACCTGAGCGAGATGAAGCTACGAACGGCCTTATTGGCAGCGCTGTTTCTCAGCGGCTGTCAAAACCTGAGCCATCAGGATGACCGGGCGGTAACGGCAATCGAGCCGATCAAATCCCCCCAAGTCAGCAAGAAAACGTACAAAAAACACTCTTCGCGGATGCTGTTCGGCGACGAACAGATAGAAGAGCTGGATGACACTGATAACCTGTGGGTGCGTATCAGCGATGATATGCAGCTGGACTCGCACGATAATGCCCGGGTTCGCCAACAGCGTGATTGGTTGTTGCGCAATGATAAGCATATGGCGACCATTGCCAGCCGGGCTGAGCCCTACCTGTATCTGATGGTAGAGGAAATCGAACGGCGTGAGCTGCCAATGGAGCTTATTACCATCCCCATGATCGAGAGCATGTTCGATCCCAATGCCCGCTCCCGCAGCAATGCGGTCGGTCTTTGGCAGTTCGTTCCTGCAACCGGCAAGAATTTCGGCCTGCGCCACGACAACTGGTACGACGGTCGACGCGATGTCCTTGCATCCACCAATGCCGCACTGGATTACCTGGAGTACCTGAACCGGTTCTTCGACGGTGACTGGCTGCAGACCCTGGCCGCTTACAATGCCGGTGAAGGTCGGGTGCGCAACGCCATCACCCGCAACGAACGGGCTGGTCGTCCGACCGACTACTGGTCGCTGGACCTGCCCCGCGAAACCCGGATGTATGTGCCCAAGATCCTGGCCATGGCCGACATGATCCGCAATGCGGACAAATACAATGTCACCCTGCCGGTGCTGGCCAACAAGCCGCAATTGCGAACCATCAATACCGGTGGTCAGATTGATTTGAACGTGGCCGCCCAGCTGGCTGGCGTTTCCGCCTCCCAGCTCAAGGCGCTCAATCCTGCGCTCAAGCGTGGCATGACCTCGCCGCAGGGCCCTTACAACCTGCTGGTCCCCGTCGAGTACGCCGACACCCTGGAGCTGGCCCTGGCCGATCTGCCCCAGCGTGAACGTACCCGTGGTGTGCGCTCCTATCAGGTCACCAGTGGTGATACGCTGTCACGGATCGCCCAGAATCACGGGGTGACCGTGCAACAGCTCAAGCTGGCCAACAACATGCGCGGCAACAACCTGCGCCGTGGCCAGAGCCTGATCATCCCCAATGGTGGGCGCGCAACCCAGGTTGCCCAGAGCAAGCCGCAGCAGCTCGCCAGCCGCAGTGGTGGCAAGGTGAACTATCAGGTGCGCTCCGGTGACAACTTGTGGAGCATCAGCCAGGCACACGGGGTCACCCACGCCGACCTGGCCAAGTGGAACGGCCTGAACGCCAAGTCGGCCCTCAAGCCTGGCATGAAGCTGGTGGTCTGGCCCAAGCAGGGCAAGAGCAGCAACAAGTCCATGGTCTATCAGGTGCGCCGCGGTGATTCCCTCTCCTCCATCGCAGCCCGCTTCCAGGTCGCCGTCAACGATGTGATGCGCTGGAACCAGCTCGGCAAGAGTGACTATCTCAAGCCGGGTCAGGAGTTGACTCTGTTCGTGAAGAACAACAGCTGATCGCTCGTCGCAATCCAAAAAATACCCCGCTTGATGCGGGGTATTTTTTTGTCTGCATGAACCAGCGGCGACGCCGCTCTCCCCTGAGGGATGACTCAGGGAGTGATGGCCTGGGCCGCAAAGCGCGCCAGAATGGGGTTGTGGTCAGAGGCATCGGTAGCCGGTGAACTCACCTCCACCAGATCCAGATTGCGATAGTAGAGGTGATCCAGCGGGCGGCCAAAAGCAGTGCGACGCAGATCAGGCACAGGTATGGCCTCCTGCAGGCCAAGCTCGCCCACCAGCTTGTTCAACCAGAACGCGCGCTTGTCGCTCCAGGTGTTGAAATCGCCGCCCAGGATGACCGGCCCCTGGTGGCGATGGATCAACGCAGTCAGATCGTTGAGCTGCTCGCGAAAGGTCGCCATGCCCAGTTCGAAATTGACCGCATGGAGATTCACCACCAGCACGCCGTCAGGATCCCCCTGCAAGGGATAGAGACTGACCAGACCTGACTTGGGGATACGCAGCAGGGGTTCGGGGGAACGGACGCCACAGACAAACGCCTGCGGCGTTTTCGCCACCGTCATCACGCCAAAGGAGACACCTCCCTGGGTGAAGGCCTGCAACTGCTGCCACTGGAAATCCCCTCTCTTCAGCCAGTCCAGCATCTCGGGCCGGGTCGCCGACTCTTGCAGCAGCACCAGATCCTGGGACTTGGCATACTCATCCAGCCCTTCCCGCCAGTTCTTGCGTTGTCCCTTGTAGAGGTTCCAGACGGTGATGCCAAACTCCCTCGGCAAGGCCGTGGAGGCGAGCGCCACCAGAGGCGGTCTGTCACAGCTTGCGCCAGGTATGATACCTGCCGCAGTCACCAGATGATCTTGATCCGGTACCTCGAAGCAACCGACCAGCCCCAACGTCAGCAGGGACGTTCCCAGAATCCGATAACTATTTTTCATTGGCTAACAATCACCTGCCTCTGCAAGACGACATGGCCCTCACACAGGCCACGGTCGCCGACTAGTCTCATTATTCGTGTCCGGCCCGACTCATCCAGAAGGAATTCAACGATGGCGAGACAGCACCAGTACCGCGTGACATTTTACGATCAACAGGGAACCTGTCATCAAGTGGAGCTTTCCACCGTCTATCAAATCAGGCGGGATCCCCAATGTGATCTCTGTCTGTTCGACACCCGGCAGTGCGTGGGGTCGGAAGAGATGCTGGAGCGCATGATACGGCAAAAAACCGGGCTTGAGCAGGAAATATCCATCATCAATGCCCGGCTCATCTGAGCAGACTCAGACCGGGACGGGGCGGGATTTGCCCTGATCGTCGATGGCCACATAGGTGAAGACACCCTCGGTCACGCAGTACCGCTGGGCTTCGTTCTCCCGCAATACCGGCTTGACCCAGACCTCAAGCTTGAGTCGCATGGAGCTGCGACCAATCTTGAGGCAGCGACCGTAACAGCACACCACGTCACCCACCTTGACCGGGCTGTGGAAGGTCATCCCCTCCACCGAGACGGTACAGATGCGCCCTTTTGCCAGCTCCTTGGCCATGATGCCCCCACCTATATCCATCTGGGACATGATCCACCCGCCGAAGATATCGCCATTGGGGTTGGTATCGGCTGGCATTGCCAGGGTTCTCAGCAACAGCTCCCCATCGGGGTGGCGCTTGGTCTCTTCCATCATTACCGCTCTCTTTATCATGGATGGCGGCATGATAGGGGGCGATCCCCCCCTTGGCAAACCTCAATTGTCCCGGAGCGCGCGCCGTATCTGGTTTGCACGCCAGATGACCGACTCCGGGGCCCGGATGGCGACGACCCGTTCAGCCCTTCAAGGCCGCACCGTCCGCAAACCAGTGGGCCGGATCCGGCCAGCGATAGACGAAACCAAGCTGCTGGCAGATGCGCTGACCTTCGATGGGAGCAAACTCCCCCGCCGGCTCAACGAACTGCGGCGGCACCAACCCGAGCAGGCGGCTCGCGAAGGGGTAGAGCTGCTCCCGGCGCGGGTGGACGGGGGCACTCAGATTGTAGGCATCCCCATCCTGCCCCCGGGCCAGCATCAGCTCACAGGCGGCTACCACGTCGTCCAGATGCACCAGGTTCACAGCCTGGCCTCCCCCGGCCAGCGTCTTGCCCGCCAGAAAACGGCCGGGGTGACGGTCAGGACCATAGAGTCCGGCCGGGCGCAAGATCATGGCGCAGTCAACATGCCCTTCCAGTACGGCAAGCTCGGCCGCCCGCATCCGCGTCCCTCTGTCATGAGCTGGAGCGGGCGTATCCTCCTCCCCCTGCCCGGCCCCCCAGACCGAAGTCGCGCTGATAAACAGAACCCTCAGAACACCCGCCTCCCTCGCCTGTCGACACAGGCTGGCCACAGACGCCGGGTAATCACCGGTCTTGCTGGGGGGCACGCAGATCACCAGGTCATGACAGCGAAAAGGCAGTGATCCCATCTCAGGGGTAAGCAACAGCGGCCAGGCGGCGATGCCCTCCCCCCGCAGCCGTTCAGCCTTTTCGGCCGTACTGACCGTCACCGCGACAGATTGCCCCTGCTCTTGCAATGCCCTGGCCAGGGGCAACCCCAGCCAGCCGGCGCCCACGATACCCGTCTGATACTCAAATTCGTTCGTCATACCCGGATCCTGACAAAAAAAAACGGCCATCCAATGATGACCGTCGAAAGTAACGAAGGAAATAGCCGGATTAACCGGTTACCTCCCACAGCGGGAAAATCGGGAGCGCACGCTCCTAATTCGTGGGCCTATCCTAGTGGCAGCGCGGTCAAAAAGCTTTGAAGCGGATCACAGTTGAAAAGGATTTCTGAAAGCGCTTTCACTGTTTTGCAAAAAAGTCGACCCGCACGGGGCCAACTTCATGACTCAGGCCACAGATTCCCGCCGTACCAGTTCGGCTTCGAATTTGAGCGCCAATCCCTCTACCGGCTTGTGATCCAGCAGCCTCAGGGCCAGCTCAGCGGCACGCTCTCCCATCTCCTCGATGGGGTAACGTACCGTGGTGAGCTTGGGATAGATGTATCGGGCATAGGGGATGTCATCAAAACCGACCACAGAAACCTGCTGGGGGATCTTGTAACCCCGCTCCAGCAGACAGGAGATGGCCCCCGCCACCATGGCATCGTTGAAACCAAGCACAGCGCTGAACTCGACGCCGCGCGCCAGCAGCTCGCTCATGGCCACATAGCCACCTTTTTCGTCGGCATAGGCACGGCCGATGAGGGCCGGATCCAGCTCGATACCTGCCCGTTGCAGGGCGAAGCGATAGCCGGCCATACGCTGCTGACCATCCACAAACTCCTCGTCATCGGAGGTGACGAAGGCAATCTTGCGATGTCCCGCGTCCAGCAGATGCTGGCAAGCCGTGGTGATGCCGGCCTGGTTGTCCAGCCAGACGCAGCGATCCTCGCAGCCTGGCACCTGACGGTTGATGAAGACGATAGGGGTCGTGCCCGACGCCAGCTCGCTGAGCTCTTCGTCAGGCAGCGCCTTGCTGTGCAGGATCAGGGCATCGCACTGGCGCTGCAGCAGCGCCTGGATGGCGTGCCGCTCACGGGTCGCGTCGTGGTTTCCGGACACCACGATGGTGAACTTGTTCGCCTTGTCGACCATGCTTTCGATGCCGCGCATCATCTGGGCGAAGAAGGGGCCGCCACACAGATCCCCCACCAGCACACCGATACAGTTGGAGCGTTTGCTCACCAGGGCCTGGGCGAAGCTGTTTGGACGAAAGCTGAGTTCCTTCATGGCCGCGAGGACAGCCTCGCGCTTCTCGGGCGCCACCTGCGCCGTGTTGTTGATCACTCGAGACACTGTCGAAATGGAGACATTCGCCAGCTGAGACACATCTTTGATCGTTGCCACTCTCGATTCCTTTGTTGGAAAAGCCTGTCAGTGATGATCGGGCATTGTATCGAACCTGACAGACCAAGACGCGGCGCCCGATCACCTGGCAGGTTTCCTTTTGTAACAAAGCTTAAGGGATGATAACCATTCTGGGGCAAGAATGGGAGGCAGCCGCGACAACGACTGCCCCCGAACTCAATAGGCGTGATTCAGCTCGCGTTCCGACATGAAACGCAAGGGCTGCTGCAGCTTGTGTTGATAGATGAGATCGAAAGAGAGCACGTTCTGGACATAGTTGCGCGTCTCCCGATAGGGGATGCTCTCCACCCAGACATCCATCGGCTTGTTGTCGCTCTGCTCGCGCCAGCGCTTGACCCGGCCAGGACCCGCATTGTAGGCCGCCGCCGCCAGGATCCGGTTGCCGTCATACACATCCAGCAGGCGCTTGAGGTAGGCGCTGCCAAGACGAATGTTCATGGCCGGGTCGAACAGTTGCTGCTCGTTGCGATAGGGCACCCCAAGCTTGCCGGCCGTCTCTTTCGCGGTGGCAGGCATCAGCTGCATCAACCCCCTCGCCCCGACTGGTGACTGGGCCAGGGGATAGAGTGCGCTCTCCTGACGGGAGATGGCGTAGAGCAGACTGGTGTTCATGGTGCGCTCTTGTGCCATCTGGGAGAAGGTGCGCTTGAGGGGCAGTGGGAAGCGCAGGTCCAGCGCATCCCAGGCCTCGGCACGGATGCTGGAGAGGATCGCCAGCTCGTGCCAGCCCTGGTTGAGGGCGATGTGGCCAAACTCCAGGCGCTGGGCCACGCTGTTGCGATCCATGTTGTGGATCCACTCAGAGCGGGCCGCCGTGATCTCGTTCATCGCCAGCAGCTCACGCACCCGCAGCAGGAAGGGCCAGCGGCGGCTGGCACTTTGCCAGTCCGGCACCTTGTGCGCCACGCTCTGGTTCTTCATGCGATAGGGCACACCGGTGCGCTGGGCCGCCATGAAGCCGTAGAAGCCGCGCAGGCTCGCAGTCTCGAGATAGAGGTCCCGCGCCGGTTTCTGCCGCCCCTGTTTCTCCAGCGAGCGCGCCATCCAGTAACGCCAGCGATCCTCTTTTTGCAGCCCCATGGGCATCCGCTTGACCCAGCCTTCGAGGCCGCGCCAATCCTGCTCCCAGATGGCAAGACGGGCCCGCAGCTCCACCAGCTCCGGATCCTTGAGCCGCACCAGGGCCGTATCCAGCCAGGCGCGCTGGTCAGAAGAGCGGTCCAACAACAGGCGGCGGGCGGCCGCCTTCTCCACCCGATTCACCTCGGCATGGTTCAGGCCGAAGCGACGGGCCATCTCCCCCAGTTGGCGCAGAACCGCGTCGGGCTCCTGGTTGGCGTAGCGGGCCAGCCCCAGGGAGAGCAGATGCCGTGACGGGGGCGCCGCCGTGAAGTTGGCCGGATTCATCGCCCGCACGGGTTGGTCATACAGGGCGATCATCTGATCGCCATACCCCTTCATGCCGCTGCCGAGCTGGGCACCGAGGTGGCGAATGAGGTTGGGGTTCTGGGCCTCGAAAGCCAGGTTCATGCGCTCCCAGATCTTCTCCTGAGTACGCAGACCCGCTTGCTGCCAGAGCTGGAACAGGGGATCGCAGGCATCGGGCCTGGACTGACCGCTCAACCAGAGCTTGCCTGCCTCCTGCAGGGCTTCACTCTGGTGCCCCGTGTAGTAGCGGGCCTGATAGTGCTGACAGAGCAGATCGGTGGAGCTTGGCTTGGCTGGATAGAAGCGCAGGAACTGGGACCACTGCTGGCTCTGGGCAAGATAGGTGAGATAGCTGCGCTCGAGCCGGTTGGACTGGGGGGTGTCCCCGTGCTGGCGGATGAAGCGGGTCACATCGTTGTAGTCTGCCGCCCCGGGACGGAACGCAAGCTGGTAGTAATCCAGATAGGGCAACAGCGGATAGTGGATCAGGCGTGCCCGAAGCTGGCTGAATTTGACCTGATCATTGGCACGCACGGCCTCATGGGCCTGGCGATAGAGAGACTGCTCCATGGTCTGCGCGAAGGCAGGAGCCAACAGCCCCGGCATCCAGAGCGCAGACAAGATGATTCCCTGCACGACTTTCACGAATGGCATTCTCCCCTTGAAGACATAACCACCGCCAAAGTGCGGTGGTGACATACCTTCATTCTACCCGCTAAGCACGGGGGCTACGCCACACTATTTTTATCGGTGCAGACGGGGCGATCACCGCGTACCTGGCGGCTGACATAGCGTTCAAGGTAGGGAACAGGAAGCGGCTTGGAGGCGAGGTATCCCTGGAAGAAATGGCAGCCCTGTGCCTGCAGAAACTCCAGTTGCTGGCGGGACTCCACCCCCTCCGCCGTCACGTTGAACCCCATGTGGCGGGCCATGGCGATCACGGCCTCGACGATGGCCATGTTGTCACCATCCTTGGGAATGTCCTGGATGAAAGAGCGGTCGATCTTGAGCTCGTCCGCCGGCAGCCGCTTGAGGTAGCTCAGGGAAGAGTACCCCGCCCCGAAGTCATCGATGGCAAAGCTGATGCCCAGGGTCTTGAGTTCCGCCATCTTGCTGATGGTGTCTTCCGCATGACCCAGCACCACCGACTCGGTGATCTCTAGGTTGAGGCAGGCGGGATCCATGCCGGTGGCCGCCAGCACGTCGTGAATGCGATCGACAAAGTCGGGAGCATGGAACTGTTTGGCACTCACGTTGACCGAGAGCTGGGGGACGTGGATCCCGCTCTCCTCCCAGGAGACGTACTGGGTACAGGCTTCGTGCAATACCCAGTTGCCGATGTCGACAATGAGATCCGTTTCCTCGGCAATGGGGATGAACTCGGCAGGCGACACCAGGGCACGCCCGGGAGGTTGCCAGCGGATCAGTGCCTCGACACCGATGATCTCCCCCCCCGCCACCATGTGCTGGGGCTGGTAGTGGAGAGTCAGTTCCCCATTGTCGAGGGCACTGCGCAGCTCGTTGTGAATGTGCAGACGCCGGTCGGCCTGCAACTGCATGGAGGCATCGAAGAAGCGCCGGGTCTTGCGGCCCGCCGATTTCGCCTGATACATGGCGGTGTCAGCCTGCTTGAGCAGATCCCCCGCCTCCTGCTCCCGACCGGGGAAGAGGGTGATGCCGACACTGGCGCCGATGTGCAGCACCTGGCCTCTGAAATCATAGGGGGCGGCGATCTCCCCGATGAGCCGCTCCGCGATGAGGTCGGCCTGCATCTCCGCCTGGGGCGGGCTGATGGAAAGCGCTGGCAGCAACAACACGAACTCGTCGCCGCCGAGACGGGCCAGACAATCCCCCTGGCGCACCAGCCGCTTGAGACGGCTGGCCACCTCCTTGAGCAGCCAGTCGCCAGTGGCGTGACCCAGGGAATCATTGATGGTCTTGAAGTGGTCGAGATCGATGAACAGCAGGGCCCCTATAAGGTGACTGCGATTTGCATCGGTGAACGCCTGGGTCAGAGTTTCGTGCAGCTGACGGCGATTGGGCAGGCCGGTCAGCTCGTCATAGAAGGCGAGATCCTGGATGCGGCGCTCCGCCGCCTTGCGCTCGGAAATATCCTCGAAGAAGATGACATAGTGGCTGATCCCCCCCTTCTCATCCTGCACCGGCGTGACGATCTCCCACTGGGGATAGGCGTGACCGTCGGCGTGCAGGCGCAGGGTTTCCCCCTGCCAGCGATCCAGGGCGTTGAGCTCGTAACCCAGCCCTCCCAGCCCCGACCAGAGATCGTTGCCAAGATGCAGACCAATCACCCCCTGGTTGTCAAAGCCGGTGATCTGGCTGAAGGCGTAATTGACCCGCAGGATCTTGAACTCGGGATCCGTGATGATGATCCCTTCGTGAGTTTCAAAGGCCACCGCAGACAGCCGCATCAAGGCATCGCTCTGCAGGCGCTCCAGCTCGGCCACCATGCGCACCGAGAAAATGGTCAGGACAGAGTCCAGATCCGTGGTCCGGGTCTGGCTCGGGAACAGCAGGGCGAGATGGCCCAGGATCTGACCATTGCGATCGAGCAGCGGCTGGGCGTAATAGTGCTGGCCCGGGGGCAGGTCGGGATACCCGGTCAGGGGTTCACTCACGGGGACCGCGCAGGAGGCCCCCTGGCGATAGAGCTGCTGGCAGGGCATGTCACAGAGAGCATACTCCTTGACGTCGATGCCGTGGCTCGCCAGCACCCTGAGCCTGTCGAGACCGACCCGCTCCGTCAGCCAGACGGCAGTGGCTCCCAGGATATGGGCCAGCTCGTTGACCAGGGTCTGGCAAAAATCGAGCCCCGTCTTGGCGGAGAGCGCCTGCGCCAGCTTGGCCAGCAAGGGGGCTTGTAACATGGGGAGCGGCGGTGTCACGCCTGCGGGGGAGTCGGCGCGATCCATCTCGCGATGCATCATTTCGAGGGGGGCAAGCCAGCCACAACAGAGCCCCTGTGCAGGCACATACTGACCGTACCAGAGCGCGTGGTGTACCTTGCCGTCCTCATCGCGCAGGTGACCGATGAACTGGCCAGGCTGGCCGGAATCGTGGAGTCTTGCAAGAAAATCGGCGAAACCCGCTTCATCTTCCCGCTCAAGTTGGGTGGCCCAGGGGTGGGTTCCCTCCCCTGCCCAGGGTTCACAAGAGACATGATCAGACAGGCTCCATTGCCCATGCTGCCGATCATAAAACCACATCATCTGGGTGGCTTGCTGCTTCATCTACGACTCCAACCACTACAACCACGTTATCCACCCCGACTCCTGCAGAAAAGCATATCCGTTTGCGCGCATATCTCCACCGGCGCATGGCAATGATTTTGCGATGCGATGAGGCGATGTGGGTGGAGAAAATTCGAGACTATGCGGCAAAAACCAAACATCGGGTCGACACAAGGCGCTGCCGAGGGGGGACAGAAACGATCCTATTTGCTGATACTGCCTGCCTGTTTCACTGAGCTCAAGCGGTTTTTGGCATGAAACGGGAAAAGCTCACAATTTATGGACAGCGGGATTCCCAAGGGTATTTTTCGTGACACAGATCACATTTTGATTTGGCGACATGGGTAATCTGGAGGTGAAGACACAAGCAAGACGACCCGAAGGGGGCCATTATGAAAATCGAAATGACCAGTAAAATCATCGACATCACCCCAGCCATCCGCGAGCGCATTGAATCCCGTTTTGAAAAGCTCGAGCGTCTTCAGGTGCCTCTTATCACACCCCATGTGATCATCTCCAAAGAGCGTTTGATGTATATCGTCGAAGCCACTATCGGCATTCCCAACGGCAAACTGTTTGCGCAGGCAGAGCACGAGGATCTCTATGCTGCCATCACGGACCTGGGCCAGAAGCTGGAACGCCAGCTCAACCGTCACACGGAAAAACCCATCGCCCGTCGTGCCGCCGGCAAGGAAGTGCCCCAACCGGACGAAGCAGACGCCTGACAAGGTTCACCACTCATAAAGCAAAAGGCGGGTTATCCCGCCTTTTTGCATTCTACCGTGCCGTCACCCCAGCCAGCGCAGCCTGGCATCCACCCCTTGCGCAAGCTCATCGAGCAGCGGCAGCATCATCAGCGGAGCCTCCTCCCTGGGGTCAGCACCCATAGGTCGGGTCTGCCATCGCTCACGACCCAGTGCCGAGAGGTTGTCGTACACCGCGGGATCCAGCGCGGGCGTTCGGCTCACCAGTGGCGGGGAGCGCAGCGCCAGCCAGAGTCTCACATCCGTCATGCACCCGCCCTGTTGCAGACGCTCGTTGAGGCTGGTGGCATCGCTCTCTTCCACCCCGCCTTGCAGGGACGCCCGGGGCATCAGACCGAAACGGGAGCGCCAATCCAGCTCACCCGACGCAGGCTTGGGCGGGGCATCAAACCAGGGCTGCTCTTCCACCGCATCGGTCAGCAGCGCCAGGTGCAGCCTGAAGTCGGCACGGTCCCCCGCACGGAGATCCTGGTTGAGCCGTTGGCCCAACTGGGCCTCATCCACGAGCAAGCGGTCACGAATCGCACTGGGCAGCATGAGATAAATCTTGGAAATGAAGGTTTCATTGCTTATCGGCCATCAACCCGATCCTTTAAGCATTAAAAATCCCGGCAGAGGGGTTCACAAGCGCGACAGATCTGTTAGTATGCGCCTCGCACTTGGGGAGGGGTTCCCGAGCGGCCAAAGGGATCAGACTGTAAATCTGACGGCTCTGCCTTCGAAGGTTCGAATCCTTCTCCCTCCACCATTCAAGTGCGCACAATCAGGTCATACCCCGTGGAGGGGTTCCCGAGCGGCCAAAGGGATCAGACTGTAAATCTGACGGCTCTGCCTTCGAAGGTTCGAATCCTTCTCCCTCCACCATTCAAGTGCGCACAATCAGGTCATACCCCGTGGAGGGGTTCCCGAGCGGCCAAAGGGATCAGACTGTAAATCTGACGGCTCTGCCTTCGAAGGTTCGAATCCTTCTCCCTCCACCATCTTTCAGAGAACCCGGCCTTGTGCCGGGTTTTCGCTTTTCTGCCTTCCACAAATCCCCTTCTTCTACAAAAAAACGGGAGGCCAGGCCTCCCGTCAATATATGCACGCTCTCACCCCGAACCTGCTGGCGACAGCTGTCATCAGCAGGTCGGGCAGAGGGGGATAAACGTCTCCCCAGGCATCTGTCTTGTCATCCGCGCCCCTTACAGGGTGAAGCGATAGAAGATATCCACCGCCTGGGCCACCCCGCTCATGGCCTGCAGATAGAGCCTTGGCATCAGCTCGTAGCGCAGCTTGAATTCGGCGATGGGGCTGAACACCCCGACCCCGTACTGGAACTGCAAGCCGGGCAGCAGGTAGGCCGACAGGGTCACCTCGGTGTCATCGCCACTGCCTGCAGTATCGAGGGCCACGTCGCTCATGCCGAGGGACTCCCCGATGCTGGAGACCACGCCGCTCGCCTGGCTCACGGCCCCCGCCACCAGCAGGCCGTTGAAGCCGCCATCCTCGCCGCTGGTCTGCAATCCCTTGCCCCGCAACAGATAGGAGAGCTGTTCGGACTGCGCCATCTGCGGCTCGGAATAGACGGTGATCTTCGGCTTGGTAGCCGGCCCCGTCACCCGCACCCCGACGGTCACGTTGTCCTCGATGGTATCCGGATCCCGATAGGTCTCGATGTTGAGATAGGGCTGATCGATGGGGCCGGAGAAGAGGATCCGCCCCTCCTTGATGATGAGGTTCTGGCCATAGGCCTTGAAGCGCCCGTCCCTGAGCTCCAGTTGCCCGTTGCCCGAGAGCGGCTTGGAGGGATCCTGGCGAATGTTGAGGGCCCCTCCCACCTTGGTCTTGAGTCCCATGGCTTCGAGGCGGACGTCGTCCCCGAGCCGGATGGCGAGCCTGATCTCCATGGGCAGCGGTGCCGCCTTGGGGACCGGCGGCAGATCGTCGTAGATGACGGTGACATCATCGGAGACCGCTACCGCGCTGTCTGGCAGGCTCTTGACCAGGATGCGCGACCAGGGGATGTCCACCTGCCCGGTCACCCTGGTCTCCTCCCCGAGAGAGATGGCGATGTCAGGTGTCACCCTGACCCGACCCATGCCCGGGTACTGGGCCTCCAGCTCCTTGCCCTGAATGGTGAGGCTGCCGGTCACCGGCTGCTGGGCCCAGCTCAGCCAGCCCCCCAGCACCAGGGGGCCTTTGCCCACCATCATGGAGCCGTCGAGTTCGGCCCGGTTGCCATCTATCTTGAGGCGGGTCACCAGCTTGGAGAGGGTCACCATGTCGGAGTGGGTCTGAACCTCCCCTTCCTTCAGGTTCAGCTCGCCATACAGCAGGGGGGCAGCCAGGGTGCCGTCGAAGCGGGCATCCGCCGAGATGACCCCTTGCAGGGAGCGCACTTCGGGAATGAGGGGCGCAAAGGTCGCCAGCTTCAGATCGTCAAACCTGAGTTGACCGCCGAGGTTGCCGCGGCCGGCGGGATCCCGGATCAGCAGATCGGTGTCGATGTTGCCTATCTGCTCGGAGGCGAAATCGACCCGGATGGCGGCCTGCTGGCGCTCGAAGTCGATCCCGAGCTCGAGGCGCTGGTAATCGGTCTTGAGTTCGTCGGCGACGAAGGTCCCAGGCGTGGTGCGCACGGTGGCGTGCAGGGTCGGCTGGTTGCCGCGCCAGCTGGCGCGCCCGTCGGCCGACAGCACCGCCTGCCAGCGGAAATTGTCCGGCAACCAGGGGCGCAGCCGCTTGAGATCAAATTCGTTCAGGGCAAATTCCAGATTGCCCTGGGACTGAGCTATCCGGCTCCCCTTGACGCAGAGACTGGCCTTCTGGGACGCGAGGCAGAGATCCCCCATGGTCAGCTGCTGTTTCGGCAGATCCAGGTCCAGAGACCAGGGGGCGGTCAGCGCCCAGCGCTTGAGGGGGGTCTTGAGCTTCAGCTCGGCAAGGGCGCCACGCCAGCGGTCACCGCGCAGGCTGCCATTCAGGCTGAGGTCTGCCGCCAGCGGATCCCCCTTCATGGTCAAGGTGAGCCCGTGGCGCTCGAGATCGCCGCTCAGGTTCAGGGCGATTTGCGAGAGCTTGGTCTCCCCCTGCGCCAGGCTCGCCACCGTCACCGCCACCTCACCGGCGGGCTTCTCCCCGACCAGGGCGTTGGCCTTGATGACGGTCTCCTTGAGGACGGTGCCCGCGTAGGCGAGTCGGCCCGACACCAGATCGGCATTCACGCGCGGCGCCTGCTGGTTGCCGGTGACGCGCACCTGGCCCTTGATGTCCCCTCCCAGACCCGGGTAGATACCCCCAAGCTTGGGCGCATCCAGATCCGCATCCAGCTTCCAGGCCTGGGTCGTGAGCGAGCCTTTGGCCTGCAGCCGGTTTGGGCCGCTTTGCAGCGCCAGGGCCGGGATGGTCCACTCCATCTTGTCGTTGCCGCTGAGCCTGCCCTGCAAGGCCAGGGGATACTGGTTGAGCTTGCCATCCACCTTGAGCTCGGGCAGGGCCAGCTGCCAGTGGCCCGCCTCATCCAGATCGAAGCGGCTGGCGATCTTGCCCGCCAGTACCCCCTTGATCTCGGGCACCAGCTCCGCCGGGTTGATCCCCTTGAATTCGGTCGTCCCCTGCCACTGGACCCCCTTGCTCCAGGCCAGCTTGCCGTCGACCTTGAGCTCCCCCTTGAGGACACCCAGCAGCAGCTCGATACGGCTCAGCTGGTTGAGATCCCCCTTGCCCGAGAGGGCCACCTTGAAGGGGGGCACATCGGTCCCCTTGCCGGCGGTGTTGAGCGCAAACTGATAACCGGAGAGCTTGCCCTTGGCGCTCAGGGTGCCCTTGTCCAGCCGATAGCTGGGCTCATCCTTGGCGGGCTTGTGCAGGGGCCAGGAGAGGCTCTTCCAGTCCAGCGCCAGATCGAAGGGCAGATCCGGGTCGAGGGCCGCAAGGGATCCTTTGAGATTGGCGCCCACCGGCCCCTTGGCCTTGAGTGCCAGCCCAAGCTTGCCCACAGAACCGTCCAGGACGAGATTGACCTGCTCCCCCTTGAGCTCCCCGTCCAGCAGCCCTTGACGCGCCTTGGCATCCAGAGTGAGGGTGAGGGGATAATCCTCGTGCAGGCGCACCTGACCACTCAAGGCCAGATCCGCCATGGCATGGCGCAAGGAGAGCTCCCGGATGTCGATGCGCTCCTCCTCGGCGGTGGCCGACAGCAACAGGTTGTCAAGCCCCTCCACCAGCTCACCTTGCTGATAACGGAACGCCGTGGCTTTCAGCCCCTCCAGCTGGATGGGGAAAGGCAGTCGCACCGCCGGCAGCACCATGGGCTCGGGCTTGTTTGCGGCCTGCGTCTTGTCACCGGGGGCAGCCTTGCGCTCGCCGGCCGCCAGGGTGGCGCTTTTCTCATCCGCCGGTTTGGCGCCCTTGCCACTGGCCGCCTCCACCGGGGAGGGTGCCACCACCACGTTCAGGCCATCGAGCACGGGGCCGCGCACGATGAGCCCGGCGCGATCCAGGGCGGCGCCAATGTCCAGATCCTTGAGGGTGATCGTCACGCCGGGCACCGCCACATCGAGATCGGCAACCTTGAGGCTGTCGACCTGGATTTTGAGCGGCAACGGATGCCAGACGAATGGCTCCGACGGCTCTTCCGGCACCGGCTCGGACTCCGCCACCCGGACCACGGGGCGAGTCACCGCCAGAGTCTTGATCCAGAGCTTGCCCTGCAGGAGCTTGCCCAGATCCCAGTCCAGCACGGCCCGCTCCACGGTGACATCCACCAGCTCGTCCTGCCAGCCAACCCCTTCGAAGGTCCAGCCATACCCGAGTTGCCCCGCCACCAGCTCCCCCTTGAGGGAGGGCAGCGCGGCTCTGGCCTGTTGCCACAACCACTTGTTGCCCTGATGGGTGAAGCCCAGCAGGCTGACGCCGATGAGCAGCAGGAAGAAGAGGCCCATGAGCCACAAGAAAATGCGTTTTACCCAGATCACGATGCAGACCCCTGCAAGGAAAGCAGCCGCAGCGGCCAGAAAAGAGAAAGAAGAGGATATGCGCCTGGTTGCCGGGTCATAGTTCCGGCCCCAGTGCGAAGTGCAGCCGCAGCGGCTTGTCCTCCTCGGAGATGCCCACCGCCAGATCGAGCCTGACCTGACCGATGGGGGTGACCCAGCGCACCCCGACCCCGGTGCCTATCTTCCAGGCCTCGCTGTAGTCGACGGTGGCGGTCCCGGCGTCCACGAACAGGGCACCGAGCCACTTCTCGCTGAAGCGGTAGTTGTACTCCAGGCTGCCGACGCTGGCGTAGCGTCCGCCGGTCAGCTTGCCATCGTCCCCCCGTGGCGAAATGGTCTCGTAACCGTAGCCCCGGACCGTCTGATCGCCGCCGGTGAAGAAGCGCAGGGAGGGGGGGACCAGGGAGAAATCATCCCCGACGATGGCCCCCTGTTCGGCCCGCATCAGGAAACGGTGATCTTCGCCCAAGGTGCGCAGCCACTTGCTGCGCCCCCACACCCGCATGAAGCTGATGTCGGACCCCCAGTAGGGACTCGAGAACTCCATCGTCAGTTGCTGGCGATCCCCCCAATCCGGCACCAGACCGCCGCGCACCCGCAGCCGTGACCAGGAGACGCCGGGGATCAGCAGCAGGCTGTTCCCCTCGTCCTGACCCTGGACGTAGCGCTCGTTCTCCAGGCGCACAAAGACGTCTCTGTCCCAGCTCTCCGGTCGGCGTGTCCAGCGGTGCACCCCGAAGGTGGCCAGATCGGAGCGGGTGTCATTGTTGTCGGTGTATTGATAGCCCGCCTGCAGGGAGTAGTAATCCCGCAGCGGGTTGCCCACCGGGATCTGGTAGTCGAAGCTGAGCTCCGCTTCCGGCGCCGAGATCTTGGCGGTGCTGGAGAGGCGGTGACCATAGCGGTTCACCCAGGGTTTCTCCCAGGTGGCACTCAGGCGCGGCCCCACGTCCGTGGCATAACCGATACCGGTCTCAATCTCGTGATCGACCCGGTTGGAGAGGGTCACCTGCACCGGCACCCGGTTGCCCTCGGCCTGGCTGATCAGGGGTTTGATGTCCACCTGCTTGAACAGCTTGGTGGAGGAGACATCCTGGGACATCTCCGCCAGACGGATCGCCAGATAGGGGTCGCCGCTCTTGATGTTGATGAGCGGGCGAATAAGGTGCAGTGCCTCCGGCGTCGCGTCATAGCGGATCTCGCCGAAATGGTAGCGCGGGCCGGAGCGAAACAGGATGTAGATCTCCGCCTTGCCCTGTTCCGGGAAAACCTTGACCTGGCTCTTGCTGATCTTGGCGTCAAAATAGCCGCGGGCCAGCCCCAGACTGCCGAGATCCGCCTTGATGGATTCATATTTGCCGTGGTTGAGGGGATCTCCCTCCTTCAGGGGCAACTTGTCCAGCAGCTCGCTGTACACCTCGTCGCTCCCCGCATCCCCTTCCAGCAGGATGTCGAGGCGCGAGATGATCACGGGTTCCCCCCGCTCAATCTCGATCACCACCTTGGCGGGCGCCTTCTTGTCGCGGTTCAGGGTGATCTTGGGCTGGTAGTAGCCATAGACCTGCAGCGCCTTCTGTACGCTCTCGGTGATCTTGGCGCGGGCGGGGCGGTACTGGCGTTCCTGGTAGACGGGCAGGGCGTTGAGGTAGGCCTCGACGTTGTCTTTCTGCTCTCCCCTGACCCCCTTGATCTGGTAGGTCAACTTGGCCGCCATGGCGGGCATCGCCATCAGCCAGAGAACGAGGGCGAGCAGCAAGAGACCGGGCCCAGGGCGACGGGATCGCCCGGATGAAGTGCTCCCGGTGAGAAAAGTAGGATAGCATCCTGTCAAACGTCAGTTTCCCCGAATAACATGATTTAAAGATTGTGTTATTTAGTACGATACCGAGACTCATCCCGGGCGAGTGCCGCTCATCCTAGCATAATCGCGACGGCGAAATCCCACGCTCGGGGCCCCTTTGCGTGCCGCTCTGCCGCCCCCGGTGCGGGGATCGCTTCGGCCCTGCAAGGAGCCAGCCGGGTGTGAGGAGCCAAACTGCGCACTATCCGGGCAAGGGGCGAACAAAACGCCACCACCTGCCCCGCCACGCCGGATCTCCCCTGGCAGCCTTGGGCTGGCAGCAGGGTCCGGCTCTTCGCGACAACCCTTGTCGGACAGCCCGCATCCGGCGGGTTTCGTCAACCCGTCCTCCTCGACTTGCTCAATGCCCTCTTCCCCGCCCTGCCTGCTATTGAACAGGAAAATAATTTTAAATCAATCACTTGAATAGATGGCACTAAAGCTTCGTTCAATTCAATCGATTTATCCCGCTGCCCCTGCGCTCCGGCCTGTCCCACACTGATCCCAATCATCGCAGGAGAGACCCCATGCACCTACGTAGCGAACAACTGGCTGACTACATCGCCGACCGACTCGAGTTCATCACCTTCCTGGCCTGCTGCAGCGCCCTGCTGGCCTTGCTGACCGGCATGAACGGCCAGCAGGCCCTCGCCTTCACTGCGCTCAATCTGCCCTTTGGCCTGGCCCTGCTGCTGGGCATGGCCCTGCTCGCTCCCCTGCCTGTCCACTGGCGCCTGCCCGGGATAGTCCTGCTGCTGGTGAGCGCAGCCCTGGCCACCCTGCAGATGGGGGGCAACTGGCTCAACCCCCTGGCCATCTGGAGCCTCTATGCCCTGCTGGGGCTGGAGATCCTCTGGCAATCCCGGGCCAGGGTCCCCCTGGCCACCGGCCCCCGGAGCCGGGTCTCGCGCCCGAGGGGCTGACGTGGAGGCGCAATTGCAGTAATCTTGCGCCCCCTTTCCCCTCGCCGAGGAGCATTCCGATGAAAAAAGCCTGTGCCCAGCACATCCTGGTCAAGACCGAGAAACAGTGTCTGGAGATCAAGGAGAAGCTCGCCAAGGGCGCCGATTTCAGCCAGATGGCCAAGCGTTTCTCCACCTGCCCTTCCGGCAAGCGTGGCGGCGATCTGGGAGAGTTCTCCAAGGGGGACATGGTCAAGTCCTTCGACGATGCCGTGTTCAAGGGGGAGCTGCTGACCGTGCTGGGGCCGGTGCGCACCAAGTTCGGCTTCCACCTCATCAAGGTGCTCTATCGCAACTGATCCAGGGCGACGAGGCCATCGGCTCTCTGAGCCGCACGCCCGGGATTGATGATCATTTACTAACGTTATCAGGCAATTAAGTTTATCCTTCTGGGCATAGTTCCATCCTGTCCCGTGGATCCCTCATATGCACAGCTCTTTGTGGTGGCCGCTGCTGACCTGGCTATTGCCCCTTTGCGGGGCCCTTGGCAGCCGCGCCCATCTCTGGCCCTGGTGGCTCGGCTTCATCCTCTGTCTCGCCAGCGCCCTCCTCAGCCTCGTGCTGCTGCTGCGCCTGCCCTGGCGCTATCGCCGCACCACCAACCTCTGGCCGGATATCTGGGGCATAACTCCCCTGCTGTTGCCCCTGCTGTTTCTCGTCCAGGCGCTGCGCTCCCCCCTCACCAACGACGTCAGCACGGATCCCTACCATCCGCCACGGCTCCAGTGGGCCGAGCAGCTCAGAAGCCCGGAGGATCTCCCGGTCTCCCCCCCGCCCCTGCAACTATTTCCAGGCAACCCCGGTCCTCTCTATACCCGGGCATCCCCGGTCGAAGTGCTCGCGGAAGCCGAGGAACTGATGACGGAGCTGGGCTGGCAGGTTCGCCCGGGCAGCGAGGGTATCGATGCCGTCGTCACCACCGGCTGGTTCGGGTTTCAGGATGACGTGGCTCTGCGGGTCTTTGCCGGGCCCAAAGAGACCCGTATCGACATGCGCTCCGCCTCGCGCCAGGGGCGCAGCGATTTGGGGGTCAACCGGGCACGGATCATCGATTTCCTGAATCGGTTGAACGAGCGCCTGGGCGGGGCCTACAAGCCCAAGATGGAGAAGCTCAAAGAGGAACAAGATGCGCATTGAGGTCAAACCGGACCGGGCCTACGCCTGGTTCATCCGCCCCTTCTTCTGGCTGCAGAAACGCAACTACGGTCAGGTGCTGATCCCGGGCAAGTGCTGGGGGCGCTCCCCCAGGCTGTTCGCCGCGGTCGCCACCCTCTACGGCGTCATCAACCGCAAGCGCTCCCCCATCGACCCCGTGCTGCGCTCCCTGGTGACGGTGCGGGTCTCCCAGCTCAACTGGTGTCGTTTCTGTGTCGACATCAACGCCATGACCCTCGTCAAGCGGGCAGGCTCCAGCGACAAGGTGGAGGCGCTGGCCCGGTGGCGCGACAGCCCCTTGTTCGACGAGCGGGAGCGGGCCGTGCTGGACTATGCCGAGGCCATGACCGGGCTGGATGGCGTGAGCGACGAGCAGGCCGCCCGCCTCAAGCCCTGGTTCGATGACGACGCCCTGGTGGAGCTCACCGGCCTCATCGCCTTCCAGAACATGTCCGCCAAGTTCAATGCCGCTCTCGACATCGCTCCCCAGGGGTTCTGCCAGTTGCCGGTGCAACCCGAGCGCCCCCTCGACAAGGGACAGGGATGAACCGGGCACGCCTGCTGCTGTTGCTGGCGATGGGGGCCCTGGTCGGCACCTTCTTTGCCCTCGACCTTGACCACTATCTGAGCCTCACCCAGTTGCAGGCACACCAGGCGCGCCTGACCCTTTGGGTCGACCGCCATGTTGTCGCAGCCAGCCTGCTGTTTCTGGTGATCTATGTGCTCACCACCGCCCTCTCCCTGCCGGGGGCGGCCCTGCTCACCCTGGCGGGCAGCGCCGTCTTCGGCATTCTGTGGGGGCTCTTGCTGGTCTCCTTTGCCAGCTCCCTCGGCGCCACCCTGGCCTTTCTCAGTGCCCGCTTCCTGCTGCGGGACTGGGTCGAGACGCGCTTTGGCGACAAGCTGGCGAGCGTTCAGGCCGGCATGCAAAAGGAGGGGGCCTTCTATCTGCTGAGCCTGCGCCTCATCCCCCTCTTCCCCTTCTTTCTGGTCAACCTGGTGATGGGGCTCACCCCCATCAGAGTCAGCACCTACTACTGGGTCAGCCAGCTCGGCATGCTGCCGGGCACCCTCGTCTACGTGCTGGCGGGGAGCGAGCTGGCTACCCTCACCAGCACAGGCAACCTCTTCTCCCCCGGCCTGCTGGCCGCCCTGACCCTGCTCGGCCTGATGCCCTGGCTGATGCGTGCCTTGCAGCGCCGTCTCGCCCTCTACCGGTTGCACGCCCCCTACCGCAAGCCTGCGCGCTTTGACTACAACCTGCTGGTGATAGGTGCCGGCGCCGGAGGCCTGGTCACCAGCTACATCGCCGCCGCGGTGAAAGCCAGAGTGGCCCTCATCGAGCAGCACAGGATGGGAGGGGATTGCCTCCATACCGGCTGCGTCCCCTCCAAGTCGCTGATCCGAAGCGCCCGCTTCGCCATTGAACAGCGCAAGGCCGGGGAGCTTGGTTTTACCCCGAGCCAGAGCCGCGCCGACTTCGCCGCCGTGATGGCGCGGGTCGCCCGGGTCATCGAGGAGGTCGAACCCCACGACTCGGTGGCGCGCTATGAAGGACTTGGGGTGGAGTGCATCCAGGGGCGGGCGCGAGTCACCTCCCCCTGGGAGGTGGAGGTCAACGGCAAGCGCCTGACCAGCCGTCATATCGTGATCGCCACCGGCGCCCGCCCCCGGGTGCCCGCACTGCCGGGGCTGGACAGGGTTCCCTACCTCACCTCCGACACCCTCTGGCAGCGACTGCGCGAGCCCCCCCGCCATCTGCTGGTGCTGGGAGGAGGCCCCATCGGCTGCGAGCTGGCCCAGAGCCTGGCCCTGCTCGGTATCCCCGTCACCCTGGTGGAGCAAGGCCCTCAGCTGCTGCCCCGGGAAGATAGGGACGTCGCCGGGGCCCTGGCCGCGCAGCTGGAGCACGACGGCGTCACCCTGCACCTCGGCTGGCAGGCTACCTCGGCCGGGTATATGGACGGTAAAGGCGCCAACCTGCCCATCCGGCTGTACCTGCGCCGGGGGGACGAGACGCTGGTGGTTGAGGGGGACCAGCTGCTGCTGGCCCTTGGCCGGGAGGCCAACGTGAGCGGTTTCGGGCTGGAGGCGCTGGGGGTTGAACTGGCCCCCGGCGGCACCCTGGCCATCGACGGCTTCCTCGCCACCAACTACCCCAGCATCCTGGCGGTGGGGGACGTTGCCGGCCCCTACCAGTTCACCCATTTTGCCGCTCATCAGGCCTGGTATGCCGCCATCAACGCCCTCTTTGGCCAGTTCAGGCGCTTTCGGGCAGACTACAGGGTCATGCCGGCGGCCACCTATACAAGTCCGGAGATAGCCCGGGTCGGCCTCAACCAGAAAGAGGCTCGGGCCCGAGGCATCCCCTTCGAGTCGACCCGCTTCGAGATGGCCGAGCTGGACAGAGCCATCGCCGACGGCGAGTCAGGGGGCTTTGTCGAGGTGCTGACGGTGCCGGGCCGTGACAGGATACTCGGGGCCACCATAGTGGGTGCTCACGCCGGCGAGCGGATCGTCGAGTTTGCCCTCGCCATGCGCCACCGCCTGGGACTTGGCAAGATCCTCGCCACCGTTCACCCCTACCCCACCCTGATGGAGGGGAACAAGTACGTGGCTGGCGCCTGGCGCCGTGCCCGCCAGCCCGGGCGCCTGCTGGCGCTGCTGGCCCGTTATCACCGCTGGCGCCGCAGCGCCTGACTCTGACGAGGCAACCATCATGTTCACGACCCGACTTCGCGCCCTGCTCCGTCCCCTGATGGCCGCTGTCCCCCTGCTGCTTGCCTCCCCGCTCCACGCCAATGACGCGTCGTGGCAGCAGACCCTGCTGGCCGCCAGGGGGCAGACCGTCTACTTCAACGCCTGGGGGGGCAGCCCCGAGATCAACGCCTATCTGGTGTGGGCGGGGCAGGAGATCGCTCGCCAGTACCAGGTCGAGCTGGTGCAGGTGAAGGTGGATGACATCGCCCAGAGCGTGAGCCAGTTGCTGGCCGGCAAGCAGGCTGGCAAGACGTCGAACGGCCCCATCGACCTGCTCTGGGTCAACGGCGAGAACTTCAAGGCGCTCAAGGAGCAGGGGCTGCTCGGAACCCCCTTTACCGACGAGCTGCCCAACATGGCCCTGGTGGACACCGCCCTGCCGGTGAGTGAAGACTTCACCGTGCCGGTCGAGGGGCTGGAGGCCCCCTGGGGCATAGGCCAGCTCAATCTGATGGTGGATGGCGACCAGGTAGACGCACCTCCCACCTCGGCGGCCGCCCTGCTGGCCTGGGCCAAGGCTCACCCCGGCCGCTTCACCTACCCCAAGCCTCCCCAGTTTCACGGCTCGAGCTTTCTCAAGCAGATCCTGCTGGAGCTGACACCCGACCCCGCCCCCCTCTATCGGGAGGCGACCGATGCCGACTTCCTTCGCATCACCGCCCCTCTCTGGGCCTGGCTCGACCAGCTTCACCCCGCGCTCTGGCGAAAGGGCAGGCTCTTCCCCACCGGCGCCGCCGAGACCAGACAGTTGCTCGATGACGGCGAGCTGGCCATGGCCATCAGCTTCAACCCGGGGGAAGCCCAGAGTTCGGCGCAAAACGGCACCCTGCCCCCCACCGTCAAGGCCATCGCCATGGAAAAAGGGGCGCTCACCAACAGCCATTTCCTCGCCATTCCCTTCAATGCCTCCGCCCGGGCCGGGGCTAAGGTGGTAGTCAACTTCCTGCTGAGCCCCGCCGCCCAGGCGCGCAAGAGCGACCCCGCCTTCTGGGGGGATCCCAGCGTGCTGCGCCAGGAGGCGCTGCCTGGCCAGACCCGTCCGGCATTGCGCTTCAAGGGGGTGGCAGAGCCCCACCCCAGCTGGCAGACCCGGCTGGAAGCGGCCTGGGCCGAGCGCTACGGCCACTGATCCATCATGCAGGTGCGCGCCCCTCTTCTCCTCCTTTTGCCCTTTTTGATGCTGGGAGCCTTGCTGCTGGGGATCCCGCTCGCCGGGGGCCTGCTGTTGCTGGTCATCGAGGGGCTCACCCCCGCCAACCTCGCCCTCTTGCTCCCCCAGCCTGGACTCTGGCACTCCGCAGGGTTGAGCCTCTGGGTGGCGGGGGCCTCCACTCTGGGGGCCCTGGCCGTCACCGCCCTGCTGCTCGCCCAGGGGGACGGGCGTCCCTGGATGCGCTGGCTGCGCCGCCTGCTCTCCCCCCTGCTGGCGCTTCCCCACGTCGCCTTTGCCATCGGCATCGCCTTTCTGCTCGCTCCCTCCGGCTGGCTGCTGCGCCTCGTCGCCCCCCTGCTTGACCTCACCCATCAGCCCCCGGACTGGCAAACCCTCAAGGATCCCTGGGGCCTTGGCCTCATCGTGGTGCTCATCCTCAAGGAGACCCCCTTCCTGCTGCTGATGGCGCTGGCGGCACTGGATCCCGCCAAGGTGGCGCGCCAGCAGTGGCTGGGGGCCAGCCTCGGCTTCAGTGCCCCCCGGATCTGGTGGCGCCTGCTGCTGCCCGCCCTCTGGCCCGCCCTGCGACTGCCCCTCTACGCGGTGGCCGCCTATGGTCTGGCGGTGGTGGATCTCGCCCTGCTGCTGGGGCCGGATGCCCCGCCGCTCCTGGCGGTGCGACTCTGGCTCTGGTATCAGGATGCCGACCCCGCCTGGCGCGGCGCCAGTGCCAGCGGCGCCCTCTTGCTGCTCGCCCTCAACTTGCTGCTGCTTGGCGCCCTCAGGCTGCTGGAGCGGGCCCACCTCACCCTCGGCAAGGCACGCTGGCTGGATGGGCGACGCGCCCCCGCCTCGCCCTGGCCCGCACTCATTGCCCGCATCGGCGTGTGGGGGCTGCTCCTGACCAATCTGCTGGTGCTCGCCGCCCTGCTGCTCTGGTCCCTGACCCGGCGCTGGTCCTTTCCCGCCCTCTGGCCGAGCGAATGGAGCAGCCACCACTGGCTGGCTCTGCTGCCGAGCCTGGGCCCGCTGCTGTGGCAGAGTCTGTGGCTGGCCCTGCTCTGCGCCGCGCTCTCCCTGCTGCTGGCGGTGCTCTGCCTCGAGGCGTTGCCTGCGCGCCGCGCCACACGCACCCTCTGGCTTGTCTGCCTGCCTCTGCTGCTGCCCCAGGCCAGCCTGCTGTTTGGATTGCGCCTTCAGACCGACGGGCTGGGATTCACTGGCATAGGCCCTGGCTGGGTACTCTGGAGCCAGTTGATCTTCGTCTTTCCATACGTCTATCTCTGCCTGCACGGCCCCTATCGCCAGTTCGACGAGCGCCTCACCCGGGTGGCCCTCACGCTCGGGGCCAGCCCCTGGGGGGCCTGGTGGCGAGTCAAGGGCCCCCTGCTCGCCCGTCCCCTGTTGTTCGCCTTCGGTGTCGGGGCGGCGGTGAGTCTGGCCCAATACCTGCCGACCCTGCTGTTCGGGGGCGGGCGGGTCGTCACCATCACCACGGAGGCGGTGGCCATCGGTAGCGGCCTCAACCGGCGGCTGGCGGGGCTCTACGGCCTGCTGCAACTCCTGCTGCCCCTTTTCATCTATGCCCTGGCGCTCTGGCTGCCGCGGCGCATCAACCCCGCCCTGAGGTCCTGACCCGATGCTGCACACCTCCGCACTCACCCTCTTCCTCGACGGCGCCCCCCTGCTGACGCTCCCCCCCCTCAGGGTGGCCCCGGGCGAGGTGCTCACCCTGATGGGACAGAGCGGCTGTGGCAAGAGCTCCCTGCTGGCGGCCCTGGCGGGAGTGCTGCCACCCGGGGGGCCCATCCGGCTGACCGGGGACATCCTGCTCGGCGCACATCGCCTCACCCCGCTCCCCCCCCAGGAGAGAGGCGTCGGCATCCTGTTTCAGGATGACCTGCTGTTTGCCCACCTGACGGTGGCCGAAAATCTGATGTTCGGCATGCCGGCGCATCTCAAGGGGATGGCGGCAAGGCAGACCCGGGCCCGTGAGGCGCTGGCCGAGGTCGGGCTGGAGGCTCAGGCGGACAAGCTGCCTGGGACGCTCTCCGGCGGCCAGAAAGCCCGCGTCAGCCTGCTGCGTGCCCTGCTGGCCGAGCCCAGGGCATTGCTGCTGGACGAACCCTTCTCCCGCCTCGACAAGCCGCTGCGGGCGGCATTCAGAACCCTGGTGTTCGAGCGCCTGCGCACGCAGGCCATCCCCGCCCTGCTGGTGACCCACGACGAAGAGGATGCGCCGGGCACCATCTTGCAGCTGATCCCCCCAGCCATCCCCGAAGAGGAGCACCACCTTGTTTGATCGCCACCTGATCCCGGTTATCCGCCGCCCCCTCGCCGCGCTCGCCCTCCCACTGTGCCGGGCCGGGGTGAGCGCCAACCAGGTGAGCCTCGCCGGCTTTCTCATCGGCATGCTGGCGCTGCCGCTGCTGGCCTTTGGCTGCTATCAGTGGGCGTTGGCGGCGATTCTGCTCAACCGGCTGCTGGACGGGCTGGATGGCGCCGTGGCGCGGGAAACGGGCATCACCGACTGCGGCGGGTTTCTCGACATCACGCTGGATTTCATCTTCTACGCCGCCGTGGTGCTGGGCTTTGCCCTCGCCGACCCGGCCAACGCCCTGGCCGCCGCCACCCTGCTGTTCGCCTTCATGGGCACGGGATCGAGCTTTCTGGCCTTTGCCATCATGGCGGGCAAACGGGGCATCGAGAGCCCCGTCTACCACCACAAATCCCTCTACTATCTGGGCGGGCTCACCGAGGGGAGCGAAACCATCGCCCTCTTCGTGCTCATGTGCCTCTGGCCCGCCGCCTTCGTGCCACTGGCCTACGGTTTCGCCCTGCTCTGTGCCATCACGACCCTGACCCGGATCTGGAGCGGCTACCACACCCTGCGCTGACGGGATCCCGGAGGGCGCGCCGGCACGGAGCACTTGCGCCTGCACGCCAATGTTTTACCATGACGGCACTCTTTTTCAGGCTCACGAGAACCCTATGCGTCGCCTTGTCTGTGTCCTCTCCCTGTTTCCCCTGATCTACGGCTGCAGCAGCACGCCGGCGCCCAAGCCCGTGGTCAAACCCCAACCCAACAGCGCCTTCATCAACCAGACGCCGCCGAGCAAACCCTTCTACGGACAGGTGAGCCAGCCCGGGGTCAGCAAGGGGGACTTCGCCAATCGTTCCAACGTGGACAACTTCGTGCAGCGGATGGTGCAAAAGCACGGCTTCGACAGCGCCGAGCTGCACCGGGTACTGGCCCAGGCCGAGCGTTATGACTGGATCATCAAGCTGATGGACGCCCAGGCCCCCACCACCAGACCGCCCACCGGTCCGACCGGCGCCTGGAACCGCTACCGCGCCAAGTTCATCACCCCGGACAACGTGCAGAACGGCGTCAACTTCTGGCGTGAATACGAGAGTGAACTCAACCGGGCGCAGCAGATCTACGGGGTGCCACCCGAGATCATCGTCGGCATCATCGGGGTGGAGACCCGCTGGGGTCGGGTGATGGGCAAAACCCGCATTCTCGACGCCTTGGCGACTCTGGCATTTGACTACCCGCGCCGCGCCGACTTCTTCACCGGCGAGCTGGAAGCCTTCCTGGTGATGACCCGGGATGAGGGGATGGATCCCACCGAACCCAAGGGCTCCTATGCCGGGGCCATGGGCTACGGCCAGTTCATGCCGTCGAGTTTTCGCAACTACGCGGTGGACTTCAACGGCAACGGCCACACCAACCTGTGGGATCCGGTGGATG
The DNA here is from genome assembly GCF_014168615.1 of Aeromonas sp. WP2-W18-CRE-05. Taxonomy (NCBI): domain Bacteria; kingdom Pseudomonadati; phylum Pseudomonadota; class Gammaproteobacteria; order Aeromonadales; family Aeromonadaceae; genus Aeromonas; species Aeromonas sp. WP2-W18-CRE-05. Next base: position 3,426,235 of record NZ_AP021917.1, read on the forward strand.
CCATCGGCAGCGTGGCCAACTACTTCAAGGCCCACGGCTGGGAGAAAGGGCAGCCGGTGGCGGTGCGTGGTCAGGGACAGCTGCCGGGCTATGAGCACGGCTTCCAGACCCGCTACCCGGTGGCCACCCTGCGCGGTGCCGGGCTGGCTCCTACCGGCAATCTGGGCAACCACAAGGAGGCGAGCCTGCTGCGTCTGGATGTCGGCACCGGTTACCAGTACTGGTACGGCTTGCCGAACTTCTACGCCATCACCCGCTACAACCACAGCACCCACTACGCCATGGCGGTATGGCAGCTTGGCCTTGCCGTCAGGGATGCCAGAGGCGGCTACTGAGCCAGCCTCAATGCCAACGAAAACGGGCCCGATGGGCCCGTTTTGCTATTCGTTTTCCAGCAACCAGCGCTTGAGCAGGGCCGCCAGCTGCTCCTGTTCGGCCAGGCTCAATGGGGCCAGCAGGCGACGCTCGTTTGCCACGTGCTGCTCCACCGCATGGTCAACCAGCTCCCGCCCCGGCTCCGTCAGGCAGACCAGCAGGCTGCGCCTGTCATCGGGGGAGGCTTCACGTCTTATCAGGCCACGCTGCTCCAGCTTGTCGAGCCGGGCCGTCATGGCCCCTGAACTCAGCATGGCGGACTGGTAGAGCGCGGTCGGGGTCAGCGGCTCGCCGGCCCGACGCAGGGTCGCCAGGATATCGAAATCGGACCCCAGCAGACCGCACTCCTTGAGGGTCTCGCTCACTTCGCGCCCGGCGATCGCCGCCATGCGCGCCACCCGCCCCAGCACCCCCATGGGGGTGCAGTCGAGGTCCGGGCGCTGCCGGGCCCACTGGGCCAGCAGCTGATCTACATGATCACTCTCCATTGGGGCTCCATTATCTTTACATGAAGATACTTGATAATAAACCAACTCGCGACTAATGTATCTTTACTTAAAGATACTTTATTACGAGATAACCATGCCACTGCTGATCGCCCTGCTCGCCCCCCTGCTCTGGGGCAGCACCTATGCCGTCGTCAGTCTCTACCTGACCGACTACTCCCCCTACTGGGTGGCCGTGTGGCGCGCCCTCCCCGCCGGGGTGCTGCTGCTGTTGCTCCATCCCCGCAGGCCGCCTCTCGTCTGGAGCAGGCAGTTCCTGCTGGCGTTTTGCAACATCACCGCCTTCTTCGCCCTGCTGTTCGTGGCGGCGTTTCGCCTGCCCGGCGCCGTGGCGGGTACGTTGGGAGCGACGCTGCCCCTCATCCTGATGGGGCTGGCCTGGCTGCAAGACGGTGTCAGACCGACGATCAAGTGGCTGTTGCTGGGGGTGATGGGGCTCGTCGGGGTGCTCTTGCTGCTCAATCCTTCTGCCAATCTGGATCCCGTCGGCGTGGCGTGCGCCCTGCTCGCCACCCTGCTCATCGGCCAGTCGAGCCGCTGGATGCAACGCTGGCCGGTGGACGATCTGCTGGCCCTGACCGCTTGGCAGCTGCTGCTGGGCGGCCTGATGCTGATCCCGCTGGCCTGGTGGCTGGCCGGCCCCATGCCCCTGCCCCGGGCTGACGCCACTCCCGGGCTTATCTGGCTGGTGATCCTCAACACGGCCCTGGCCTACTGGGCCTGGCTCTGGGGACTCAAACGCCATGGCCCGGAGGTGATGGGGATGCTGGCCCTCACCAACCCCATGGTGGCGGTCTCCTGCGGTGTGCTGATGGTGGGAGAAACCCTGGATGGCCGTCAGTGGCTCGGCATCGGCATCATCCTGCTCTCTCTCTTCCTGATGAAGCTGCCGGCCCGCTCCTTCCTCAAGCGCTGGCAGAACCGCAAGGCCGCCACCGGCAGCGTCGACAACGGCTGATCCGCAGTCAACCCGACACAAAAAGAAGAGGAGCCACCAGGGCTCCTCTTTCACATGGGTTGTTGCCGTAAGGGTCAGACGCCGGCCTTGGCCAGGGCGGCGGAGACAATCTGCTGGGCTTCCTGCTGGATGAGGTCCAGGTGCGCCTCCCCCTTGAAACTCTCCATGTAGATCTTGTAGATGGACTCGGTACCGGAGGGGCGCGCCGCGAACCAGCCGTTCTCGGTCACCACTTTCAGGCCGCCGATGGCGGCATCGTTGCCCGGCGCCTTGGTCAGCTTGGCGAGGATGGGCTCGCCAGCCAGGGTGGAGGCTTCCACCAGGGCCGGATCCAGCTTGGAGAGCACCGCCTTCTGGGCGCTGTTGGCCGGGGCATCGATGCGGCGGTAGCTGGAGCGGCCGAATCTGGCTTCGAGCGCATCGTAGTGGGCCTGGGGATCCTTGCCGGTCACCGCCAGGATCTCGGCCGCCAGCAGCGCCAGGATGAAGCCATCCTTGTCGGTGGTCCAGACGGTACCGTCCTTGCGCAGGAAGGAGGCACCCGCGCTCTCCTCGCCGCCAAAGCCGAACTCGCCGCTGTAGAGACCGTCCACGAACCACTTGAAGCCGACCGGCACCTCTTTGAGGGTGCGACCGATCTCGCCAGCCACCCGGTCGATCATGGAAGAGGAGACCAGCGTCTTGCCGACGGCCGCCCCCTTGGGCCAGCCGGTTCTGTGGGTGAACAGATACTGGATCGCCACCGCCAGATAGTGGTTCGGATTCATCAGGCCCGCCTTGGTGACGATGCCGTGACGGTCGTAGTCAGGGTCATTGCCAAGGGCGATGTCGAACTTGTCTTTCAGGGCAATCAGGCTCGCCATGGCGAACGGGCTGGAACAGTCCATCCGGATCTTGCCGTCTTTGTCCAGGGTCATGAAGGAGAAGGTCGGGTCGACCTTGTAGTTCACCACCTCGATGTCCAGACCGTAGCGCCTGGCGATGACGTCCCAGTAGGCGACGCCGGAGCCACCCAGCGGATCCACGCCTATCTTGATGCCAGCCTGCTTGATGGCGGCCAGATCCAGCACGTTCTCGAGATCATCCACATAAGGGGTGACATAGTCGTGTTCCACCACGAACGGGCTCTTGAGAGCCTCGGCAAACGGCATCCGCTTCACACCGGCCAGGCCCGCTTCCAGGATCGCGTTGGCGCGGTCTTCCACCCACTTGGTGATCTCGCCTTCGGCAGGACCGCCGTGGGGCGGGTTGTATTTGAAGCCACCATCTTCCGGCGGGTTGTGGGACGGGGTGATCACCACGCCGTCCGCCTGGGCCACGGGTTTGCCTGCGTTGTGGCGCAGGATGGCATGGGAGATGACCGGGGTCGGCGTGAAGCCGAGGCCGGCCTGAATGCGGGTCTCGACACCGTTGGCCGCCAGCACTTCCACCGCGCTGGCAAAGGCGGATTCAGACAGGGCATGGGTATCCATGCCGACGAACAGCGGCCCCGTGATACCGGCCTGCTGGCGGTACTCCACCAGCGCCTGGGTCACCGCCAGAATGTGGGATTCGGTGAAGGCGCCGTGCAGGGCGCTGCCGCGGTGACCGGAGGTGCCGAAGGCGACCCGCTGCTCAGGGCGGCTCATGTCCGGCTTGTTGAGGTAGTAGGCGCTGACCAGACGGGGAATGTTGGTCAGATCGCAAAGACGAGCCGGCTGACCGGCGTGGGAATGCTGTGCCATGGCGTTTTCCTTGAGCTGAGCCTTGCCCGGCAAGGCCTGAAGTCATTGATGGGTTAAACGGCGCCGCACACCCGAGCCGTCAGATCCTCGTCATAACCCATGCTGTTCATGAGCTGGGCCACCATGTTCTGCTTGCGGCTGGTATTGGTATTGGTGATCACCCAGAACGGGGTCTCCGGTACCGGCTTGGGCTTGGTGGTGCTGCCACTGGCACGCAGCGCTTCAGGGTCACGGGAGAAGTAGACGCGCTTGCGCCCTTTTATCTCGGTCGCCTGGGTGAAGCCTTCCGGGTTGTCCCGATAGAGGGTGCTCAATACCAGCATGAAGCGGTTGATGGACTTCTCTTCTTTCTGAAGCTCGCCGGAATCCAGCAACGCCTCCAGCCCCATGGCATCGGCCACGGGTTGCGGTTGCATCGCAGGCGCGGCCGCCACGGTTGCCGTGCCAGCCTGGGCGGGTTGCTCCAGCAGGCGACGCAGGATATCGGACGCACTCTCGCCGATGTGCCGGGTCTGGCTCGCGATAAAGAAGTAGAGATCGTCATCAAGCTCGATGGTTTTCATAGGGATGCGCTGGACTCGTCGAAATTCGGATGCGGCGATTATACATAGGCAGACCCGGCAGCCCAAGCAAGGGGCGGACAGATGTGCATGAATCTCCTTGAGAATACGGCATAATGACGGGCCAAGTGTGTGATCCCCCGCACTGATAGCCGATCCCGGGGCGATATTTTTGAAAAAAAACCACAAAAAAATCCCCCACCATGAATGAAATCCTTTTCTTTCAGTGTGTTAAAAATTATGGCGATAGAGCCCACGACCGATAAGGTGTCATTTTGCAACAATACCCACGATTGAACTTCAAGGATCAGGGCAAAGGCCTGACTGTCGTGCTGATCCATGGCCTCTTTGGCAGCCTGGACAACCTCGGCCTGCTGGCGCGCCCCCTCAGCGAACAATACCGGGTCATCAGCGTCGATCTGCGCAATCACGGCGCCTCCTTTCACTCGGACGAGATGAGCTACCCGGCCCAGGCGGCGGACATCCTGGCCCTGCTGGACCATCTTGGACTTGAGCAGGTGGCCCTGGTGGGCCACTCCATGGGGGGCAAGGTCGCCATGCAGGTCGCCAAGCAGGCCCCTCACAGGGTCAGCAAGCTGGTAGTGGCGGACATCGCCCCGGTGGCCTATCCCCACGCCCGCCACAAGAACGTGTTTGCCGGGCTCAATGCCACGCTGGCCACGCCCCCCCAGAGCCGCAGCGAGGCGGAAGCCATGCTGGCCGAGCACATCGAGATCGCCGGGGTGCGCCAGTTCCTGCTCAAATCCTTCGCCAAAGGGGAGTCTGGATGGGGGTGGCGTTTCAACGTGCCGGCCCTTGAGCGCAACTACGCCAACATCATGGGCTGGCCCGACGATGAACGCCGCTTCGAAGGCGCGACACTCTTCATCAAGGGGGGCGACTCCGACTATATGCTGCCCGAATACAGCGGGGCCGCAATGACCCAGTTCCCGGCCGCCAAGGCCCGCGTCATCGCCGGCACCGGCCACTGGCTGCACGCGGAAAAGCCGGTTTTGTTCAACAAACTGGTTGTGGATTTCCTGTCGACAGGCGGTTAACAGTTTCAAATCCTTTGTGATATAGTGCGACCGTCTTAAGGAGTGCGCGCAATCCATGCTGAGTGAACACATCGATCTCATCGAGAGTCTGGGCCTGAAACTGTTCTTCGTGGCCATCTTCCTGCTGATTGGTCTGGCCATTCAGGACGTGCTCAAACGGGGCAATGTGCCCCGCTTCGGCCGCTTCATCGTCTGGCTGGTGCTGTTTCTGGGTTGCGCGGGTTTTGTCGCCAAGGGGCTGATCGAAATGGGCTGGGAAGGCTCAGGGATCGGCTAACTACTTTTCATCTGTGATGTATGGCCAAACAGCAAACTGATCGAACAACACTGGATCTGTTCGCAACTGAGAAGCGCCCCGGCAGGCCAAAGACCAATCCACTCCCCCGCGAGACCCAGCTCAAGATCAACAAGCGCAACCAGCTCAAGCGCGATCGTGAGAACGGGCTGAAACGGGTCGAGTTAAAGGTGGAAGCCGAGTTGCTGGAGCGCCTGAACCAACTTGCGCTGCAACAGAACGTCAGCCGAGCCGAGCTGATCCAATCTATCCTGAAGCAACAGATCGAGTCTGCTCATGCAGCAGGCATCGCAATCTGAACCGTCAAGCATCAACACCAGATACGGGTAACGAAACACTATGGCTAGTGTAGGTCTGTTTTTCGGCAGCGATACCGGTAATACCGAAGCTGTCGCCAAGATGATCCAGAAAGAACTGGGCAAACAACTGATTGAAGTCCGTGACATTGCCAAGAGCAGCAAGGCCGACATCGACAGCTTCGATCTGCTGATGTTCGGCATCCCGACTTGGTACTACGGCGAAGCCCAGGCCGATTGGGACGACTTCTTCCCCGAACTCGAAGAGATCGACTTCAACAACAAGCTGGTGGCCATCTTCGGATGCGGCGATCAGGAAGACTATGCCGAGTACTTCCTCGACGCCATGGGCACCCTGCGTGACATCGTCGAAGCCAAGGGCGCCATCATCATCGGCCACTGGCCGACCGCGAGCTACGAGTTCGAAGCCTCCAAGGCGCTGGTGGATGACAAGCACTTCGTGGGCCTGGGCATCGACGAAGATCGCCAGCCGGAGCTGACTGCAGAGCGCGTCAAGGGCTGGTGCAAACAGTTGCATGAAGAGATGTGCCTGGGTGAGCTGGAGTGATCTGATCTCCCTCCCTCTTCATGCAACAAGGGCCCCGACGGGGCCCTTGTTGCATCTGCAGCAGGCATTCAGCCACCCCTGTGCTGGGGCTTGGATCTGACATAGAGGGTGCGCTTCACCTGGGCCACCAGCTCGCCCTGACCATCCTGCACCTGCACCTCGAACTCGGGAAAGTGCTTCTCTCCTCCCTCGGTCGCCGCCACGATCGATGCCAGCTTGCCGTCTGTCAGGGTGAACTCCGCCACCAGCTTGCCCTTGCCAGGCTTGATGAAGTTGATGCTGCCCGCCTTGTCCCAGACGTAATAGCGGTTCTTGAAATGACCCATCAGCATCAGCGGATAGATGGGATCCGTCATCGCAAACATGCTGCCACCGAACTGGGTCCGGTTGGCATTCTTGTTCCACCAGCGGGACTTGAGAGTGACCCGGCAGAAGCGGAAATCGGGGCTCAGGGTTTCTATCTTGATGCCTGCACCCCAGAAGGGGGGCCAGGCGTTGAGGGCGCAGCGCACCCAGGCCGCGTTGCCAAAAAGCCAATCCATGGATCTCATCCGACCAGACTATAAAGAAGTCACATAGTATCAACATTCTCTGGTCGAGCAAGCGGGCCTGAATATTCCCATGACGGGCTTGATGAGCTAAAGCCCTTGAATTGCTGGGTTTATTTTTAACTTGGCTACGACCTATAATGACAGGCCAAGCGAGTTCGTGGTTGCCATTACAGCGGCAGTCAATCAGAATAACCACACCTTCGAGAATGCGAATAAATAGAAATGGCAGACAACAACCAAGCGTTAAAAAAGGCCGGGCTCAAGATCACCTTGCCCCGTGTCAAGATCCTGGAAATCCTGCAACAGCCGGACTGCCAGCACACCAGTGCGGAAGATCTGTACAAACGGCTGATCGATCAGGGCGAGGAGATTGGTCTCGCTACCGTTTATCGCGTTCTCAACCAGTTTGATGATGCCGGTATCGTCACCCGTCACCATTTCGAAGGGGGCAAGTCGGTGTTCGAGCTGGCCACCCAGGAGCACCACGACCACCTGGTCTGCCTCGACTGCGGCAAGGTGATCGAGTTCTCCGACGAGGTGATCGAACAGCGCCAGCGCGACATCGCCAAGGCGCACAACATCCGCCTGACCAACCACAGCCTTTACCTGTATGGCCACTGCGCCAACGGTGACTGCAAGCACGACGATTGATTCGGCCGGGTCGGCGCAATAAAAAAGCCAGCATGATGCTGGCTTTTTTATGTCCGCAATCCGGACCAGAAGCGGCAGGGTTTCCCCTGCCCTCTTCTATCAGGCCTCGGCCTTGCCCCAGACGTCACGCAGGGCCACGGTGCGGTTGAACACCAGGCGCTCGGCGCTGGAGAGCTTGTTGTCGGCGCAGAAGTAACCTTCACGCTCGAACTGGTAGGCAAACTCCGGCTTGGCATCCTTCAGGGAAGCTTCCACCCGGGCCCCTTCGATGATCACCAGGGATTCCGGATTCAGAGCCGCTTCGAAGTCATCCTCGGCGCCCGGGTTCGGCACCTTGAACAGACGATCGTAGAGACGCACTTCGGCCGGCAGGGAGTGAGTGGCGCTGACCCAGTGGATCACCCCTTTCACCTTGCGGCCGTCCGCCGGATCCTTGCCCAGGGTCTCGGGGTCGTAAGAGCAGTAGATGCAGGTGACCTTGCCGTCCGCATCCTTCTCGACCCGTTCGGCCTTGATGACGTAGGCGTTGCGCAGGCGCACTTCCTTGCCCAGCACCAGACGCTTGAACTGCTTGTTGGCTTCCTCTTTGAAGTCCGCCTCGTCGATGAAGATTTCGCGGGAGAAATGCAGCTCACGGGTCCCCATCTCCGGCTTGTTCGGGTGCGCAGGCGCCGTCAGCACCTCGTCCGCCGCCAGGTTCTCGATCACCACCTTCACCGGGTGCAGCACGGCCATGGCGCGCGGGGCGTTCTCGTTGAGATCGTCGCGGATGCAGGCTTCCAGCATGCTCATCTCGACGATGTTGTCCTGCTTGGTCACACCGATGCGCTTGCAGAACTCGCGGATGGAGGCCGGGGTGTAACCACGGCGGCGCAGACCGGAGACGGTCAGCATGCGCGGATCATCCCAGCCGTTCACGTGCCCCTCGGTCACCAGCAGGTTCAGCTTGCGCTTGGACATGACGGTGTATTCGAGGTTCAGACGGGAGAACTCGTACTGACGGGGGTGACAGTCGATGCTGATGTTGTCCAGCACCCAGTCATACAGGCGACGGTTGTCCTGGAACTCCAGGGTACACAGGGAGTGGGTGATCCCCTCCAGGGCGTCCGAGATGCAGTGGGTGAAGTCATACATCGGGTAGATGCACCACTCGTCACCGGTCTGGTGGTGGTGGGCAAACTTGATGCGATAGATGACAGGATCGCGCATCACCATGAAGGGGGATGCCATGTCGATCTTGGCGCGCAGGCAGGCGGTGCCTTCGGCGAACTCGCCGTTCTTCATCTTGGCGAACAGGGCCAGGTTCTCTTCCACGCTGCGATCGCGGAACGGGCTGTTCTTGCCAGGAGCGGTCAGGGTGCCACGGTATTCGCGCATCTGCTCCGGGGAGAGCTCGTCCACATAGGCCAGTCCCTTCTCGATGAGCTCGATGGCGTAGCCGTGCAGCTTGTGGAAATAGTCGGAGGAGTAGCAGATCTCGCCGCTCCACTGGAAGCCCAGCCACTGGACGTCCTGCTTGATGGACTCCACGAACTCGATGTCTTCCTTCGCCGGGTTGGTGTCATCGAAACGCAGGTTGCACTGACCCTGATAGTCGCGGGCGATGCCGAAGTTCAGGCAGATGGATTTGGCGTGGCCGATATGGAGATAACCGTTCGGCTCCGGCGGGAAACGGGTATGCACGCTGCTGTGCTTACCGCTGGCCAGATCTTCATCAATGATCTGACGAATAAAGTTAGTTGGGCTGTTCGCCTGACTCATGGCTCACCTCAAAAATGCGTCACTGGCGGACGTTGTGCCGGCTGGCACCCTCATACCCCCGCCGTCAAGCCGGGTATGATCCCTCATTACGCGCCCTGCCTCAACCTGAATTTGGTCAATTCGGGTCATTGGCGCACCAAAAACGGCGAAACGGGAGAAATTGCAGAGATCCTGGTCAAAAAAAGCCCCGCACGGGGCGGGGTCTCAAGTGATGAAAAACAGACAAAACACACACAACAAAGGTTCACACGCAGAGTCAACCTTTCCCAAACCCGATGGCCATCGACCTTGGGAAAGGCGGGTCTTGCGACCCACCTTGCGTTATGGATTGAAGGCTAGCTATCAGTTCAGCTCGGTGACGCGGCTGGTGCGCTTGCCATCGAAGCTGGTGGTACGCAGGTAGACCTTGCCATCCACGGTCGGCTTGGCGGCAGCGTCGTAGGCGCTCCAGCTCTTGCCATCCAGGCTGTACTGGATGGGCAGACCCGGCAGATCCACGTTCGCTTCCAGCACACCGTTCACCACCTTGGCACCCGGTACGGAGAGGCGATATTCCACCCCGGCCTGGTCCAGTTTGGGCAGCACGCGCTGGCCCAGCACGTTGGCAAACTGGTTCCACTCCTTGTTCAGGGTGGCCTTGTTGACATGCTTGGTGGTGCCGGAGAACTCGCGACCCTTCACGTAATCGAGCTCGAAGCCGCCCTTGTGCCAGGCGCGCTCGGCCACGGAGAAGATGCGCGGATAGACCATGTATTCGTACTGGGCATCGGTGCGCACGGTTTCACTCCACTGCTGACCGGAGATCCCCTTGAACTTGACCGGATCCTGGTCACCCTTGGCCACGAAGGCGTTGCCGTCGCGGTCAACCGAGGTCTCGGCGTTCTGCGGCAGGTTTTCCGGGGCGAAGGCGAACACCTTGCGGGTGTCGTTGAAGCGGGTTGCCCAGTAGTAGCCGCGCTCGGCCGGGTGTACCTCGTTCGGGAAGTCGAAGTAGAGGTAATCCGGGTTGGAGAGCACCACGTCATAGCCCTTGTGCGCCCACTTCATCGCCTCGTTGAAACCACCCCAGTAGAGGGTTTCCCAGAAGTTGACCCGGGTCTTGTCGGTGGCGAATACGCTGGCATCCGTGGCGTACTTCAGGCCATCTTCCCACGCCTGCAGGGTGGAGAAGCCGTGGCCCTTGACCATCTCGCTCACTTCCTTGGCAAAGTAGACCGGCAGCTCGGCCACGTCCTTGATCTTGCCATCGTCGATCATCTTCTGGCACATGGGGGACTTGCCGAACGGCTTGTCCTGCTTGCTGGAGTCGACGTTGCCCTTCCAGGCCACCAGATCTTCTTTCTTGGTGACGGCCGGATCCTGGTAACCACCGCCCTGCATGATGTTCTTCGCCTCGTCACCACCGTAGTGCCAGGCGGTCAGCGGCTGGCCGGCGGCCTGGTGCATCTGGGCCACTTCGTCCATCACCTTGGCCACGAAGGTGGCGGCACCCGGCTGGCAGGGGTTGATGAAGGACATCTTGTCGTAGAACTGCACCGAGGTGACGTTGGAGGTATCGGCCGGGTCAGTCAGACGGAACTGGTTGGCCTCGGCCTCTTTGCCCTCGCTCATCAGACGCTTGTAGCGCGCCTCCATGGAGACCACGGCGGCACGGGCGTGGGCCGGCATGTTGATCTCGGGGATCACGGTCACACCGCGCGCCTTGGCATAGCGTACCAGGTCGATGTAGTCCGCCTTGCTGTAGAAACCGGAGCCCTGGTTGTCGTTGGTGGGGCCGGAGCCAAGCTGCGGCATCAGGCACTTGGTTTCGGACTCGTCATGGCAACGCTGGCTGCCGACGTCGGTCAGCTCCGGCAGGCCCGGGATCTCCAGACGCCAGCCTTCATCGTTGGTCAGCCCCAGGTGCAGCACGTTGAGCTTCATGGCGGACATCTGATCCACCAGCTTCTTCATGGTCTCCGGGCTTCGGAAGTGACGGGCCACGTCGGTCTGCATGCCCCGGTATTCAAAGCGCGGCGCATCCTCGACGCTCATCTGGCTCACCAGCTTGTCGTCAACCCCCAGCAGAGAGATCAGAGACTGGGCGCCCCAGAAGGCGCCGTCAACGTCGTGCCCCTGAATGACGGTGCCCTTCTTGCCGATGGTCATGTCGTAGCCTTCGGCCTGCTTGAGCTTGCTGCCGAGCTTGATGGTGACCGGGTAGCCGGTGTCGGAGAGGGTAACACCCAGCTTGGTCAGTTGCGCCTTCAGGGCCTCGGCGCGATCGCTCGGCAGGTCAAGGGCATTGAGCTTGATGGTGGAGAAGTCGATTTGCGGGCCGGCCTTGACCACCTGCTTCATCGGGCTTGGCAGGATGCGGTCGTCAATCTTGCCGGCAGGCAGCAAGGTGCTGGTCTGGTTGGCGGCGAAACGGGTCTCGCTGTTCATCAGGATGTTGTTGTCATCCTTGGTGCGCTTCCAGCCATCGGCCGGCATCGGCTTCTCGTAGGTGCTGGCATCGTCGATGTTGCTCATGCTGGCCAGCACTTTCGGCTCGGCCCCTTCACTGGCGACATACCAGTTCGGCATGATGTCAGATTCGAACAATACCCAGTATTCCACCACCAGGGGCACCTCGACCGTGGCGTCCTTGGCAAAGCCCTGGAACTTCTCGGTCGGCGTCAAACGATAGAGGTCGCCGGTCAGGTGGGTGATGGTGAACTGGTCGTTGTCCACCCGCTGGATGCGGCGGATGGAGGAGACATAGATGCTCCAGTCCTTGGAGGTGACGTCGGCACCGGTGTTGGTCAGGTGCAGCTTGGCAACGCCGCAGCTCGCCCACTCGGAGCCCAGCGCCTGGCAGTCAAGACCGGCGCCGGCACCGTCATTGGTGACGACTTCGTACTTGACGACGAGGTTGCTGGCGAGGGCGTCGACCACCGCTTGCCTGGCAGCATCGGCTGCAAGTGCGGGACCGGCGAAAACGGTAGACATGGCAATGGCTAACAGAGAATGTTTCAGGTTCATAACTGCTGCTCTCATTTGAAGTAAAGGTTGGATTTTCTTGGCTTTTTTTATATGGGGCCCCGAGGCGGGGCCCTTAGTTATGTCAACAATGGACTTAGACTTGAGGTGAGCGAGTCGCTCGATTAACGCAGGGCTTTCATCTCACCGGCGATGATCTCGGCCAATGGGCCCAGAATCACCTGCAGGTTCTGCTCACCGAGCTTGACCACACCGGCCGCGCCCAGAGCTTTGAGCTTGCGCTCATCGACGATGCTGCGGTCTTTCAGGGTCAGACGCAGACGGGTGATGCAGGCATCGATGGTCACCAGGTTCTCCTGACCACCCAGCACTTCCAGATACTGCTTGGCCAGCTCGGTGCGGTCGGTGGTTTGAGCCTGTACCGGCACGGCTTCGTCATCTTCACGACCCGGGGTTTTCAGGTTGAACTTGGCGATCACTGCGCGGAAGACCACGTAGTAGAGGCCGAAGAAGACCAGACCCTGTACCAGCAGCATGTACCACTGGGTCGCCAGCGGGTTGCGGCTGGAGAGCACCATATCCACCAGACCGGCGCTGAAGCCGAAACCGGCGATCCAGTGCATGGAGGCTGCGATGAACACGGAGATACCGGTCAGCAGGGCATGGATGACGTACAGTACCGGCGCCACGAACATGAAGGAGAACTCGAGCGGCTCGGTCACCCCGGTGAAGAAGGCGGCAAAGGCGGCAGCGATCATGATGGACGCAACCTTCTCTTTGTTCTCTTTCTTCGCGCTGTGGTAGATGGCCAGTGCGGCACCCGGCAGACCGAACATCATGATGGGGAAGAAGCCGGCCTGGTACATGCCTGTCACGCCCACGACAGCCTTGCCGGCGTCGATGGAGGACTGGCCACCCAGGAAGTTCGGGATGTCGTTGATGCCGGCCACGTCGAACCAGAACACGGAGTTCAGGGCGTGGTGCAGACCGACCGGGATCAGCAGACGGTTGAAGAAGGCATAGATGCCGGCACCGGTGGAGCCCATGCTGACGATGGATTCACCGAAGCTCACCAGGCCACCGTAGATGACCGGCCAGACGGCCATCAGGATGAAGGAGACGACGATCATCACCACGGAGGTCACGATCGGCACCAGACGACGACCGGAGAAGAAAGCCAGCGCCTTGTGCAGCTCCACGCTGCTGAAGCGGTTGTAGAGCTCGGCGGCGATGACACCACACAGGATGCCGACGAACTGGTTGCTGATCTTGGCAAAGGCTGCCGGCACCTGGTCGGCCGGGATACCCTTGATCTGGGCCACGGCGCCCGGGCTCAGCAGGGTGGTGACCACCAGGAAGCCGACCAGACCGGCCAGCGCGGCGGAACCGTCTTTATCCTTGGACATGCCGTAAGCGACGCCGACGGCGAACAGAATGGGCATACTGTCGATGATGGCGGCGCCCGCCTTGATCAGAAACGCAGCCAGAGGGCTTCCGCCACCCCAACCGTTCGGGTCAATCCAGTAGCCAATCCCCATCAGGATCGCGGCGGCAGGCAATACCGCTACCGGCACCATCAGGGCACGGCCGATCTTTTGCAAATAACCGAGAATGTTCACGGTTCCTCTCCTTAGTTGGTGTTTTTCTAGAAATTAAGTGCTTATCACGTTCGACGCATAAGCCATCAAGGCTTGATTGGCAGTCTATGTGTTTTATTTCGCTGCGCAAATTAATAAACCAGCTTTCGTGATCATTATCACTCAACAGAGATAAAGGTAGCCGATAGATGTGGCTTAGTTCGCAATCTTTATTTACGCTATAAAACAACTTGAATCCGTGTCTGGTCCCTTGCCGTCACTCCCTGTGCGGCAACCGTACTGAGGTATATAGAATGCGCCTGATCCCGTTGAAGTCTGCCAGCCAGGTGGGTCTCTGGTCTGCCCGTTACATCGTTGACCGCATCAATGCGTTCAAGCCCACTGCCGAGCGCCCCTTCGTGCTGGGTCTGCCCACTGGCGGTACCCCGCTCAACACCTACAAGCGCCTGATTGAGCTGCATAAAGCCGGCGAGGTGAGCTTCCAGAACGTGGTCACCTTCAACATGGACGAGTACGTGGGGCTGCCCAAGGAACATCCGGAGAGCTACCACAGCTTCATGCACAACAACTTCTTCAATCACGTTGACATTCGCCCGGAAAACATCAACATCCTCAATGGCAACGCCGAGGATCTGGTGGCCGAGTGCCAGCGTTACGAAGACAAGATCAAGTCCTACGGCAAGATCCACCTGTTCATGGGCGGCGTCGGCAATGACGGCCACATCGCCTTCAACGAACCGGCCTCTTCCCTGGCTTCCCGTACCCGGGTCAAGACCCTGACCGAAGACACCCGCATCGCCAACTCCCGCTTCTTTGGCGGCGACATGGAGCAGGTGCCCAAGCTGGCCCTGACCGTGGGTGTCGGCACCCTGATGGACGCCGAAGAGATCCTGATCCTGGTGGTCGGTCACGCCAAGGCCCAGGCCCTGCAGGCCACCGTGGAGGGCAGCGTCAACCACATGTGGACCATCTCCACCCTGCAACTGCATCCGAAAGGGATTGTGGTGTGCGACGAACCTTCCACCATGGAGTTGAAGGTCAAGACGGTGCGCTACTTCCAGCAACTGGAAGCCGACAATATCAAGCACCTCTGAGGAGCTCCCATGTACGCTCTGACTAATTGCACTCTCTACACCGGCAGCTGCGTGCTGACCGGTTATGGCGTGGTCATCGATGGCGACAAGATTGTCGCCATCTCCCGCCAGGCAGAACTGCCCGCCGGCATCGAGCAGATTGACCTCCAGGGCGCCAACCTCAGCGCCGGCTTCATCGACGTGCAGCTCAACGGCTGCGGTGGCGTCATGTTCAACGGTCACATCACCACGGACACCC
The DNA here is from genome assembly GCF_014168615.1 of Aeromonas sp. WP2-W18-CRE-05. Classification (NCBI taxonomy): domain Bacteria; kingdom Pseudomonadati; phylum Pseudomonadota; class Gammaproteobacteria; order Aeromonadales; family Aeromonadaceae; genus Aeromonas; species Aeromonas sp. WP2-W18-CRE-05. Next base: position 3,441,432 of record NZ_AP021917.1, read on the forward strand.
TGGCCACCATGCAGGCGGCCAACCTGAAATCCGGGACCACCAGCTTCCTGCCGACCCTGATCACCAGCCCGGATGCGGACATGAAGCAGGCCGTCGCCGTCACCCGCGACTACATGGCCGCCCACCCCAACGAGGTGCTTGGCGTCCATCTGGAAGGGCCCTACACCAACCTCAAGCGCAAGGGGATCCACCCGGCCGAACAGATCCGCCAGCCCGCCGACGAGATGATCGACTTCTTCTGCGACAACGCGGACGCCATCGCCAAGATCACCCTGGCGCCGGAGCGCAACAAGCCCGAGCACATCCGCCGTCTGGTGGAGGCCGGCATCCTGGTCTCCGCCGGCCACACCGCCGCCAACTACGACCAGGCCATGGCGGGCTTTGACAACGGCATGCGCTTTGCCACCCACCTCTACAACGCCATGACCCCGACCCTGAATGGTCGCGAGCCCGGCGTGGTCGGTGCCATCTACGATCGCAAGGATGTCTATGCGGGCATCATCGTCGACGGCCACCACGTACACTGGGCCAACGTGCGCCTGGCGCACAGGATGCTGGGGGAGCGGCTGGTGCTGGTCACCGATGCCACCGCGGCGGCGGGCGCACCGGAAGGCTTTGAGAAATTTGATTTTTGCGGCGCAACCGTCTATTTCCGCGATGGTCAGTGCGTCGATGAGAATGGTACACTCGGCGGCTCCGCCCTCACCATGATCGAAGGGGTGGAAAATCTGGTCAAACAGGTCGGATTGCCGCTCGACGAAGCACTGAGAATGGCCACCCTTTACCCCGCTCGCGCCATTGGATGGGACTCGCGTCTCGGTAGTATCCAGGTCGGAAAAATTGCCAACCTCACCGTCTTTGATCAGGCCTTCGCGGTCTGCGGGACCGTGGTTAACGGACACTACACAACACAGTGACACTATGACTGGCGGACAAATAGCAAACGTAGATCTTATCAAGCAGGTAAACAGTGCGGTCGTCTATCGCCTCATTGACCTGCAGGGGCCCATCTCGCGGGTCAAAATTGCCGAGTTGAGTCAGCTGGCCCCGGCCAGCGTGACCAAGATAACCCGGCAACTGATCGAGCACGGTCTCATCAGGGAAACCTCGCCGCAAGCCTCCACCGGCGGGCGCCGCGCCATCTCCCTGACCACCATCAAGCATCGCTTCCAGTTTGTGTCCGCCAAGCTGGGTCGCGGCTACCTGCAGCTCTCCCTGTATGACCTCGACGGCAAGGAGCTCGATCAGCACATCACCCAGGTGACCGAGATCGAGCAGCAACCGGTGGTGGACATGCTGCTGCGGGAGATTGGCGCCTTCATCGACGCCAATCAGGATCGCAGCCGCAACCTCATCAGCATCGCGCTGACCATGCCGGGTCTGGTCAACCCGGAATCCGGCATGGTCATCTACACCCCCACCTACCAGATCCGCAACCTGGGGCTCGCCAAGCTCCTGGAGCACCACTTCAACCTCCCCTGCTACGTGGGCAATGACACCCGTTCGCTGGCGCTGGCCGAGCACTTCTTCGGCGAGTCCCGCGACTGCATGGACTCCATCCTGGTGAGTGTCCACCAGGGGACGGGCTCGGGCATCATCACCAAGGGCAAGGTGTTTCTTGGCCAGAACCGCAACGTCGGCGAAATAGGCCACATCCAGGTCGAACCCCTTGGCAAGCGCTGCCACTGCGGCAACTTCGGCTGCCTCGAGACCATCGCCTCCAACGAGGCCATCGTCGACAAGGTGAAGGAGCTCATCAGCCGCGGTCACCTGAGTTCGCTGCAAGAGAAGCACATCACCATTCAGGAGGTGTGCAAGGCGGCGGTGGCCGGTGACGAGCTGGCCCGCAGCGTGATCGAGAACGTGGGGGAGCACCTGGGGCGCGCCATCGCCATCACGGTCAACCTGTTCAACCCCCAGAAGGTGCTCATCGCCGGTGAAATCACCGCCGCCGAAGAGATCCTGATCCCGGCCATCCGCCGCTGTGTCGAGCACCAGTCTCTGCCAAGTTTCCATCGCGGCCTGCCCATCGTTAAGGCGCGTTTCCAGAACCAGCCCACCATCGGCGGCTTCGCCCTGGTCAAGCGCTCCCTGCTGGAAGGGGATCTGCTGCAGATCATCATGGAGCAAAAGTAAGGCCCACCCCTTCGGACACGAAAACGGCAGCCAGTGGCTGCCGTTTTTTATGGTCTGTTTTCGCCGGTTCACCCCGCCCGGCACGGTTTGAAGAGATCCAGCTTACCGTCATAGACCTGGGTCTGCACGTCCATGATACCGAGCATGGTGCGGGGCAACAGGTTGTCGTGCCGCTCAACCGTTCCGGCCCATTCACCCCGCCCGGCACGGCTTGAACAGATCCAGCTTGCCGTCATAGGCCTGGGTCTGCACGTCCATGATGCCGAGCATGGTGCGGGGCAACAGGTTGTCGTGCCGCTCAACCGTTCTGGCCCATTCACCCCGCCCGGCACGGCTTGAACAGATCCAGCTTGCCCTCATAGACCTGGGTCTGCACGTCCATGATACCGAGCATGGAGTGGAACAGGTTGTCGTGGGAGAAGCGCTTGCTGGCTGCCTCCTGTTGCAGGCAATCCAGATTGAGCTGACGGTCTGCCTGCAACTGGGGAGAGAACCAGGTCAGGAGCGGCACCCGGGTCTGATCGTCCGGTGCGAACTTGTAGGGGGTGCCGTGCAGATAGAGCCCCATGGCACCGAGGGATTCACCGTGATCCGACAGATAGACCAGCCCCACGTTGTACTGGCTCTCCAGGCTCTTGAGCTTGTCGATGAGCTGGGCCAGCACCTTGTCGGTGTAGCGGATGGTGTTGTCATAGGTGTTCACCAGCTCTTCGTTGCTGCAGTTCTCGATGTCGCTGCGCGGGCAGTCCGGCAGGAAGACGCGATCGGCGGCCGGGTAGCGGCGATAGTAGGTCGGACCGTGGCTGCCCATCAGGTGGAAGGCCACCAGCTTGCTGCCCTGCTTGCCCTGCATGTCGGCGATCTGCTGATCCAGCCCCTGCAACAGCACCTCGTCAAGACAGGCATTGCCGGAGCAGTATGCGGGGAATGCCTTGGGCTCAATCTCGATGGTGGGGACGTTTTTGCACACCCCCTTGCAGCCGCCGTCGTTCTCCTTCCAGAGCACCGAGATCCCGGCATGTTGCAGCACGTCCAGCAAGCCGTCCTGGGACTGGGCCCTGGCCTCGTCATAGCCGCGCCGGGTCATGTTCGAGAACATGCAGGGCACGGAGAGCGCCGTGGCGGTGCCGCAGGAGCGCACGTCTCTGAACGAGACGACATTGGCCTCCTTCTCGGTGAAGCCGTTGGTCTCCTTCTTGTAGCCGTTGAGGGAGTAGTTCTGGCTGCGAGCCGTCTCCCCCACCACCAGGAACATCAGGGTCGGCTTCTCGTGCTGGCCGATCACCCTGGCATCGGTGCCGATCTGCTGGTAGGGGATGGGTGTGGCGAAGACCACATCCCGGGCGTACTTGTAGAGCCCGTGCACATAGTTGGCGGGCACTATCTCCTTGCCGAGGGACTTGTTGTTGCGCCCGACCGAGGCGTAATCCTGGTAATAGAGGGCGGCAGCCCCCATCAGAAACAGCAAGGAGAGGGCGATGGAACCGAGGCGCAGACCCAGCCCCTTGTACCAGGGACGGGGATACTCAATCTTCACCCACAGCAGCACCAGCACCGGCAACAGGCCGGTCAGCAGGAACCAGAGCACCACGGAACCGTTGAGGTAGGAGCCCGCCTCCCCGCTGTTGGTCTCGATGATGTTCTGCATCATGCCCATGTCGAAGATCACCCCGTACTTGAGCATGGCGTAGCTGACCAGGGAGCCGGTCAGGATGAGCAAGGCGAAAAAGGGCTTGAGCAGATAACGGAAGGTAAAGGGCAGGAACACCGCGTTGAGGGCCGCCACCAGTACCAGGGGTATGGAGAGGACAAACCCCGCCTTGACGTGTTCAAGGGCGCTGAGAATGCGATAAAAGTGCAGGAAAATGGGCCAGTTGAAGACCAGTGCAAACAGCAGCACCAGCAACAGATTGACCTTCATCACTCCCAGAGTGAGACGCATAGAGAGACTCCGACAAACCAGTGGAACTAACAACCTGCCAGCAGGCTTCGTGGTGACCATCCCGACACTCGGCCCTGAAAACAGGACAAGAGCCAGGGAGGTCCAGATACGGGGTCATCCTAGGACGGCAAACTTAAGCGAACATTAAGAGAGGAAAACGAACCACAAGGGGAGGTGCGCGGTCTGGCACATAAAAAAACGGCAGCCCGGGCTGCCGTTTTTGCGAAGGTGAACAAGGTGTTGCACCTGTGTGTTCGCGAACCTGAACAGGGTCGCGAGAGGCAATTACAGGGTCGCGGCAATCTCGTCGGAGCAGGGGGAGAGGACCGTTGTGGTCGCCCTCCCCTTTGCCCTGAGGGATCACAGGGTCGCGGCGATCTCGTCGGAGCCGGGGAAGAGGACCGTTGTGGTCGCCCTCCCCTTTGCCCTGAGGGATCACAGGGTCGCGGCGATCTCGTCGGAGCCGGGGGAGAGGACCGTTGTGGTCGCCCTCCCCTTGCCCTGGGTCTCACCGCGTTCCCGAGAGGCAATTACAGGGTCGCGGCGATCTCGTCGGAGATGGAGCCGTTGTGGTACACCTCCTGCACGTCGTCCAGATCTTCCAGCATGTCGATGAGGCGCATCAGCTTGGGCGCGGTCTCGGCATCCAGTTCCGCCTCGGTGGAGGGGATCATGGTCACTTCGGCGCTCTCGGGCTTGAAGCCGGCAGCTTCCAGACCGTCCAGCACGGTGCCGAAGTCGTTCGGGGTGGTGTAGACCTCGATGGTGCCATCTTCTTCGGTCACCACGTCGTCGGCACCGGCTTCCAGGGCGGCGTCCATCAGGGCGTCTTCATCGGCACCCACGAAGGTCAGCACCCCCTTCTTGGTGAACAGATAGGCCACGGAGCCGTCGGTCCCCAGGTTGCCGCCGCACTTGCTGAAGGCGTGACGCACTTCGGCCACGGTACGGTTGCGGTTGTCGGTCAGGCACTCCACCATGACGGCGGAACCGGCCGGGCCGTACCCTTCGTACACGATGGTCTCGAGCTGCTCGCCGTCACCGCCGCCGGCGCCACGCTGGATGGCGCGGTTGATGGTGTCGCGGGTCATGTTGCTGGTCAGGGCTGCCGCCACCGCCGCACGCAGGCGGGGGTTGTTGGCAGGATCGGCATCACCCAGACGCGCGGAGGTGGTGATTTCGCGGATCAGCTTGGTGAAGATCTTGCCGCGCTTGGCGTCTTGCGCCGCCTTGCGGTGTTTGATGTTGGCCCATTTACTGTGACCTGCCATAGGGACTCTCCGTTATAGTTGGAAATTTCAGTAACGCTGGTTGCGCCCAGGGGGAAACGGGAAAGGCCGCATCGCTGCGGCCTTTGTTGCCGATAACGGCTTATTCGTCACCCTTGACGGTGGTCGCAATCGCCAGCTCGCCCAGTTGGGCCGGGTTGGCAAAGCTCGGGGCGTCTGTCATCAGACAGGCGGCCGCCGTGGTTTTCGGGAAGGCGATGACATCCCGGATGTTGTCGGTGCCGGTCAGCAGCATGCTGAGGCGGTCCAGACCGAAGGCCAGGCCGGCGTGGGGCGGGGTGCCGTATTTCAGGGCATCCAGCAGGAAGCCGAACTTCAGGCGCTGCTCGTCCGGGGTGATCCCCAGGATGTCGAACACGGTGGACTGCATCTCGCTGTTGTGGATACGCACAGAGCCGCCACCCACTTCGTAGCCGTTGATCACCATGTCGTAGGCGTTCGCGTAAGCGCCCACCGGGTTCGCTTTCAGCTCGGCCGGGCCCAGGTTGCTCGGGGCGGTGAAGGGGTGGTGCATGGCCGCCAGGCCGCCTTCGCCATCTTCCTCGAACATGGGGAAGTCGATGACCCAGAGCGGCTTCCAGACGTTCTCCACCAGGCCCAGATCGCGGCCCACCTTCAGGCGCAGGGCGCCCATGGCATCGCACACCACTTTCTTGGAGTCGGCGCCGAAGAAGATGATGTCGCCGTCCATCGCGCCGGTACGGGCCAGGATCTCGCGCACGATGGCGTCAGAGAGGAACTTGGCCACCGGGGACTGCACCCCTTCGAGGCCGCTCCCGGCGTCGTTGACCTTCATCCAGGCCAGGCCCTTGGCACCGTAGATGCCGACGAACTTGGTGTACTCGTCGATCTGCTTGCGAGACAGCTCAGCGCCGCCCGGTACCTTCAGGGCCGCCACACGGCCTTTCGGATCCTTGGCGGGGCCGGCGAACACGGCGAACTCCACCTCGGTCAAGAGATCTGCCACATCGACCAGCTCCATGGGCAGACGCAGGTCCGGCTTGTCGGAGCCGAAGCGGCGCATGGCTTCGTCGAAGGTCATGATGGGGAAGTCACCCAGGTCCACGTTCAGGATGTGCAGCCAGAGCTTGCGGATCATCTCTTCCATGATTTCACGCACCTGGGGCGCGGTCATGAAGGAGGTCTCCACGTCGATCTGGGTGAATTCCGGCTGGCGGTCGGCACGCAGGTCTTCGTCGCGGAAGCACTTGACGATCTGGTAGTAGCGATCGAAGCCGGACATCATCAGCAGCTGCTTGAACAGCTGGGGGGACTGCGGCAGGGCGTAGAACTTGCCCTTGTGCACGCGGCTCGGCACCAGGTAGTCACGGGCCCCTTCCGGGGTCGCCTTGGTCAGCATCGGGGTCTCGATGTCGAGGAAGCCGTGCTCGTCCATGAAGCGGCGCACGAAGGCACTGGCCTTGGCACGGGTCTTCAGGTACTTGGCCATCTCGGGGCGACGCAGATCCAGGTAGCGGTACTTGAGGCTCACCTCTTCGCTGTTGACCTGGTTGAAGTCAAGGGGCAGCGGCTCGGCACGGTTGATGATGGTGAGCTCGTGGGCGAACACCTCGATGGCACCGGTGGCCATGTCGCTGTTGCGCTGGGAGTCGGGGCGGGTACGCACCACACCGGTCACCTGGATGCAGAACTCGCCGCGCAGCTCGGAGGCCAGGGCAAAGGCGTCCGGCTTGTCCGGATCGAAGAACACCTGCACGATGCCCTCGCGGTCGCGCATGTCGATAAAGATGAGGCCGCCGAGATCACGACGACGATGGACCCAACCGCACAATGTAATGGTCTGCCCGGCATGGGCCTCATTGACCTGTCCGCAATAGATAGAGCGCATGGACTTCTTCCTTCGAAATGGTAGAGAGACGGTTCATCCTGGGTCGCCGGGCACGACTGGCAAGCACCGTCTGTCTCACAGCTGGCCAGATCCTGCTTCTTGCCCGGTTTGAAATCTGTCTCGGGTCATCCGGCTCCCCGAGCCGGATTCTTGCCGCCGTCCCAGGCAGGCCCCCGCTCCCGACCGGGATGACGAGTAGGCGCCGGGGTATCGGCTGGCGTCGTTGTCTGGCCACTGCCGGGCCGCGATCATCGTCACCCGGGGGCTCGGTCGCGCGCATTACGACAATGTGGCAAACAAAAGGGTTGGCATTATAGAGGAAAACCTCCATTTGGGTAAAATGGCCCGCAGCCCCCGTTACCCTGTTTTTTGTTGTTCTGGCGCAAAAAGGAGGGCAAAAGTGCGCCAACCTGCCGACAGGAACCATCATGAGCCTCTATTTGGGCCTGCCCCAGTGGTCACACCCGGCCTGGCCCGGCCAGTTGCTGGGGATGAATGCCAGGCCCGCCGAGCACCTCGCCGACTATGCCAGGGTGTTCAACTCCGTGGAGGGCAACACCACCTTCTACGCCTCACCGACCCCGGAGACGGTGCAGCGCTGGGCCGATGCGGTCCCCGACCACTTTCGCTTCAGCTTCAAGTTTCCCAAGGAGATCAGCCACCAGAGCGATCTGGTGAGCGCGGACAAACAGGTGACGACCTTCATCCGCCTGCTGGCCCCCCTGCATGACAAGCTGGGGCTGCTCAAGCTGCAACTGCCCGCCCGCTTCGGGCCAGAGGGGCTGGCCCGTCTGGATGCCTTCTTCGCGCGGCTGCCCCAGGATTTCACCTATGCCCTCGAGGTGCGCCACCCCGATTTCTTCGCCAAGGGGGAGGCGGAACGGGCCCTCAACCGGATGCTGATGGCGCGGGGCATCAATCGCATCATGCTCGACAGCCGCCCGCTCTTCTCGGTGCCCGCCACCACGGCCGCCATGATCGATGCCCAGGGCAAGAAACCCAGGTTGCCGGTCCATCTGCTGGCCACGGGGGGTGCCCCGGTGGTACGCCTGATTGGTTTACCTCAAATCGAGGACAATCACCCATTTTTGCCACCATGGTTGCCACATTGGAAACAATGGCTCCAGGAGGGCAAGGATCTCTACCTCTTTGTCCACACCGCCGACAATGCCCGGGCCCCCGAACTCGCACGGCAGATCAGCCGCCTGCTCGGCCAGGAGATGGCCCCCTGGCCGGGAGAAAACGATCGCGCCCGCCAGGGGGTGCTGCCCTTTTGAGCGGCCCCCTCCCCGCCCCTTCTCCGTCCCCAAAAAAAGCCGCTTTTTTTGTGGTCCCACCGGGGTTGGCGTCAAGACAAACGCCCGCCTTTCCTCTACACTAGCGCCCCAAGTAAGGTCCCGGGCCTGGGTGCATGGCAATGCGTTGCCCACCCCAGCCCGGCACCCTGAGGGCCCGGACCATGGCCCGTTGCGAACAGGGGCAGCCCGACGGATCCCGGAGCAAGCCACCCCGTTCGTCAACCGGTGACGACGCCATTTCGATGCCCGTCCACCCAAGATTCAATTGAATAAAACAGCCGCCCACCACACCGGCTGTCAGGTTGCGTCAGCATGCACGATCAGATTTTTGCCGCCCCCATTGCCCGTCTGGGAGACTTCTGCTTTGACGAGCAGGTCGTCGACGTCTTCCCCGACATGATCCAGCGCTCGGTGCCCGGTTACAGCAACATCATCTCCGCCATCGGCATGATGGCCGCCCGCTACGCCCAGCCCCAGAGCCGCCTCTACGATCTCGGCTGCTCCCTCGGCGCCGCGACCCAGGCCATGCGCCGCCACGTCACCCAGCCCGGCTGCCAGATCACGGCGGTGGATCTCTCCCACCCCATGATCGAGCGGGCCCGCGCTCACCTCTCGGGCTTCAAGTCCGAGGTACCGGTGGATCTGGTGGAGGCGGACATCTGCGACATCCCCATCGAGAACGCCTCCGTGGTGGTGCTCAACTTCACCCTGCAGTTCGTCGCCCCCGAGAAGCGGGCCGCCCTCATCGCGCGCATCTTTGACGGCCTGCGCCCCGGCGGCATCCTCATCCTGAGCGAGAAGTTCCGCTTCGATGACGAGCAGGTCAACGAGCTGCTCATCGACTTGCACCTCGACTTCAAGCGGGCCAACGGCTACAGCGAGCTGGAAATCAGCCAGAAGCGCACCGCCCTTGAGAACGTGATGCGCACCGACACCCTGGCGGTCCATCAGGCGCGCCTGCGGGACGCCGGCTTCACCCACCTGGACCTCTGGTTCCAGTGCTTCAACTTCGGCTCCATGATTGCCATCAAAGCCAGCGACACCAACTAAGCCATGATCGATTTCGCCCATTTTTATCAGCTGATCGCCAAGAACCGGTTGAGCCACTGGCTGCACACCCTGCCCGCCCAGCTGCACGCCTGGCAGCACGACAACCTGCACGGGGATCTGCCGCGCTGGAACCGCGCCCTCGCCAAGCTGCCCGTCGTGGCCCCCGGCCGGATCGAGCTCAAAGAACGGGTCGCCATCGGCGGCCCCGATAGCCTGGGAGAGGGTGAGCGCAAGAAGACCGAGAGCCTGTTGCGCCAGCTCATGCCCTGGCGCAAGGGCCCCTTCCATGTGCACGGCATCCACATCGACACCGAGTGGCGCTCCGACTGGAAGTGGGATCGGGTGCTGCCCCACATCAGCCCGCTCCAGGGCCGCTACGTGCTGGACGTGGGCTGCGGCAGCGGCTACCACCTCTGGCGCATGGTGGGGGAAGGGGCGAAACTGGCGGTCGGCATCGACCCGAGCCCGCTGTTCCTCTGCCAGTTCGAGGCCATTCGCCACTTCGCAGGCAACGACCAGCGCGCCCACCTGCTGCCCCTCGGTATCCAGGAGCTGCCGGCGCTGCGGGCCTTTGACACCGTCTTCTCCATGGGGGTGCTCTATCATCGCAAGTCCCCCATCGAGCACATCGAGCAGTTGCGCAACCAGCTCAAAGACGATGGGGAGCTGGTGCTCGAGACCCTGGTGGTGGACGGCGACGAAAACCAGGTGCTGATGCCCTCCGATCGCTACGGCAAGATGCGCAACGTCTGGTTCCTCCCCTCGAGCGCGGCCCTCACACGCTGGGTCGAGCGCTGCGGGTTCACCGATGTGCGCATCGTCGACGAGAATATGACCAGCACCGACGAACAGCGTCGTACCGACTGGATGATTAACGAGTCCCTGAGTGACTATCTGGATCCACACAATCCTGCACTCACGGTCGAAGGATACCCGGCACCCAAACGTGCCGTACTGATCGCCAGAAAGGCCAAAGACTAGCCGATGGCGGCTGTGGAAGTTACACTGACCCAATTCCAGGAAGCACAGTTAAATGAATGACATGAAAAGCAAATTAAAAGGAATGACCCTGCTCTCCCTGCTCAGTCTCGGCGGGTGTGTCAGTATGGAAAAAGCCCCCCCGGCCCCGACCCTGACGCTGGCCGAGCTGCGCAACGAGATCTCGTTGAGCGAGCAACGTCTGCAAACATCCATGGAACAGCAACAGAAGCAGTATGTGCAGCAACAGCACCTGCTGGTTCAGCTCAACACCGATGTCACCAACATGAAAGAGTCCGTGAAGAAAGTCGACAGCAAGCTGGCTACCCTGCCTCCCGAGCCGCCCAAGGCCATGCCCATTCCCACCGAGAAGTGCCCGGCGCCGAGTCAGGGCCACACCGTCGATGGCAAGCTGCTGGTGGGTGAAGCGGAGTGGATCTGGGTTGACGCCGCCAACGACGCCTTCCAGGCCCGGGTCGACACCGGCGCCACCACCTCCTCCATCAGCGCCCAGGAGATCACCATCTTCGAGCGCAACGGCAAGAACTGGGTGCGCTTCTTCCTGAGCCACCAGGAGATGGACGACAAGATCCAGATTGAAGCGCCCCTGGTGCGTCACGTGCGGGTCCGTCAGGCTTCCGCCGACGATCTCGACCGTCGCCCCGTGGTCCGCCTCGCCGTGCGCATCGGCGACATGACCGAGAAGGCCGAATTTACCCTGAAGGACCGCAGCGACATGACCTTCCCCGTGCTGCTGGGCCGTGAATTCCTCAAAGACATCGCCGTGGTCGACGTGGCCCGCGAATATATCCAACCCAAACCCAAGCTCAAGGATGTGAAATAATCCATGGTTTCCCGTAAGCCGTTCTATCTGCTGGTCGCCCTGCTCTACATCGTCGGCCTGGGGATGACCTTCTATCATCACATCGCGCTGGACGTCCCGCTCACGCCGGGTGAAAAGCGCCAGATCTGGTCCATCGAAGCCAAGCTCGAGTTCGAGGCCACCGGCGAGCCGGTGATCGCCTCCCTGGCCATTCCGGGCACCCAGCCCGGCTTCACCCTGATGAACGAGAACGCCGCGAGCCCGGGCTATGGCCTGTCGTTCGTGGAAAAAGACGGGGATGCCCGCGCCGAGTGGTCCATCCGCACCGCCTCCGGCCGTCAGGAGCTTTACTACCGGGTCGACATGATGGCCGATGCCCATGCCAAGCCCGCCGCCAACCCGCAGCCGCCCGCCATCGAGAAGCAGATCGAGAGCGAGCCCTACGCCACGGCCATGAAGCAGATCCTGGAGCGCGCCCAGGAGCGCTCCGCCGACGGCTACACCCTGACCCGCGAGATCATCAAGGAGATCGAGAAGCAGGAACAGAACGCCGAGCTGCTCAAGTCCCACAAGAGCCGCGCCAATCTGATTGCCGAGCTGCTCAACAACGCGGACGTCCCGGCCCGGGTGGTTCACGCCCTCAGTCTGGAAGATGGCCGCCGCCGTCAGGAGCTGGTGGATTACCTGCAGGTCTTCAACAGCCCGACCGACTACAAGCTGTTCAACCCGCAAAGCGGTGAACAGGGTCAACCGGCCAACCTGCTGCTGTGGGAGTACAACTCCGGCGCCCTCCTGGACGTCACCGGCGGTCACAACTCCCGCGTCACCTTCTCGATGATCGAGCAGGAGCAACCGGTCAACGTGGCCTTGGCCCAGAAGTTCGAAAAATCCGAGATGATGAACTTCTCCATCCACAGCCTGCCCCTGGAAGAGCAAGCCCTGTTCAAGGGTCTGCTGCTCATCCCCATCGGCGTGCTGATGGTGGTGTTCCTGCGGGTCATCGTGGGGATCAAGACCTCCGGCACCTTCATGCCGGTGCTGATCGCGGTCGCCTTCATCCAGACCTCGCTGGTCACCGGCCTCATCGGCTTCCTGCTGATCGTCGGCACCGGCCTGGTGATCCGCTCCTACCTCTCGAGGCTCAACCTGCTGCTGGTCGCCCGAATATCGGCGATCATCATCATGGTGATCTCGATGATCGGCATCTTCTCGGCGTTCGCCTTCAAGCTGGGGCTGACCGACGGCATGAAGATCACCTTCTTCCCGATGATCATCCTCTCCTGGACCATCGAACGCATGTCCATCCTGTGGGAAGAAGAGGGTCCCAAAGAGGTGTTCCGCCAGGGTGGCGGCTCCCTGCTGGTGGCGGTCATCGCCTACCTGGCCATGGACAACGAGCTCATTCGTCACCTCACCTTCAACTTCCTCGGCCTGCAGCTGGTGCTGATGGCGACCGTGCTGTTGATGGGTAACTACACCGGCTACAAGCTGAGCGAGCTCAAGCGCTTCAAGCCGCTGGTGGACGAGATGAAGTCTGGTGCCACCCCGGGTAAGGACAAGTAACAGATGTGGTTCTGGCAGAAATACACCAGTCCGTGGAGCCTGTCCCAGGCAGGCATCCTCGGCATGAACAAGCGCAACCACTCCTATATCAGCCGCTACAACCCGCGCCGCCTCTATCCGCTGGTGGATGACAAGCTCAAGACCAAGCGCATCGCGCTGGATGCGGGGGTGACGGTGCCTGAACTCATCGGCACCATCCGAGAGCAGCACGACGTGACTCGCATCACCGAGCTGGTGAAGGACTGGCCGGGCTTCTGCATCAAGCCGGCCCGCGGCTCCGGCGGCAAGGGGATCCTGGTGATCCTGCGCCAGGAGGACGGCCTCTTCTACAAGCCCAACGGCAGCGCCGCCAACGGCCAGGATCTGGAGCGCCATGTCTCCAACATCCTGGCGGGACTCTATTCCCTCGGCGGCAAGCCCGACGTGGCGCTGGTGGAAGGGCTCATCAACTTCGACGACGTGTTCGACGGCTACTCCTTCGAAGGGGTCCCCGATGCCCGGGTGATCATCTTCAAGGGGTTCCCGGTGATGGCCATGATGCGCCTCTCGACCTCGGCTTCCGATGGCAAGGCGAACCTGCACCAAGGCGCCGTGGGGGTGGGCCTGTGCCTGCGCACCGGCCGCGCCCTGCGGGCGGTGCAGTTTGGCAACCCGCTGCGCCACCACCCGGACACCGGCCTGGATCTCTATGATCTGAAGGTGCCCCACTGGGACACCCTGCTCAACCTGGCGGCCTCCTGCTACGAGATGTCCGGTCTTGGCTACATCGGGACCGACATGGTGCTGGACAAATTCCGCGGCCCCATGCTGCTGGAGCTCAACGCACGACCGGGCCTTGCCATCCAGATCGCCAACGGTCGCGGCCTGGTGCCCAACCTCAAGACCATCGAGAAGCTGGGTCAGGTCAAGATGAACGTGGAGCAGCGGGTCAACTTCGCCAAGGATCACTTCGGTATCTTCGACGAATAGTCCGCCCCCCTTCTGCAAAAACGCGCCCACCGGCGCGTTTTTTTATGGCCGCTCCTGCGCGCAGGGCGCCCCGCCGGAAGGCCGATCCCCGTCACATCCCATGGCGGCGCCCCTTCAATGGCGCGGCACAAGGGGATAAGCTCCTGACCAATGAGGGGTGACCAGCTCATCGGCGCAGGCCACCCCATGTGCGTGAGACAGTGCGCCTGCCAGGGGGCACCGATTTGTCGACGACAACGGGGCTTCTCGATGGTAGATTAATCAAATCAAATAGATAGCATCGATCGGGTTTCTCCTATGCAACGTTGGCCCAGCCTGAAGCAGCTCCAGTATCTGGTCGCTCTGGACGAGCACAAGAATTTCAACCGCGCCGCCAAGGCCTGCCATGTCAGCCAGTCGACCCTGAGTACCGGGATCCAGACCCTGGAGGACATGATGAACCTGCAACTGGTGGAGCGGGATCACAAGAGCTTCATCATGACGCCGGTCGGCATGGAAATCGTGGCGCGTGCGCGCAACCTGCTCTCCGACGCCCGGGATCTGATGGAGCTGGGGCAGCAGCAGGGGGGCGTCATGCACGGCACGGTGCGCCTGGGCTGCATCCCCACCATCGCCCCCTTCCTGCTGAGCAAGCTGCTGCAGGTGTGCGGCAAGGCCTATCCGGATCTGGAGCTGCTGCTGCGGGAAGACACCACCACCAATCTGCTCAAGCAGCTGGAGCAGGGGCAGCTCGATCTGCTGATCCTGGCGCTGCCGGTGGAGATCGGCGGCTTCCACAGCAAGACCGTCGGCCAGGATCCCTTCCACATGGTGATGCCCTCCCACATGGCTGCGGGCCTGCACATGCCGTTCGACTACAAGGAGCTGCCCAACCAGAGCATCTTCCTGCTGGAGCGGGAGCACTGCCTGACGGAGCACGCGGTGAGCGCCTGCCGGCTGCGGGACAAGAGCAAGATCAACCCGTTCGCCGCCACCAGCCTGCACACCCTGGTGCAGATGGTGGGGGCCGGTCTTGGCACCACCTTCCTGCCCCAGATGGCCATAGATGCGGGCATCCTCGACAACACGGACCTGGTGGCCATTCCCCTGCCCGGTGAGAAACCCTATCGGGAGATAGGCCTGGTATGGCGCCCCAGCACCACCCGGGTGCAGACCTTCTACAAGATTGCCGAGCTGCTGACGCCGCTCATTACCCCCAAACCGGCGGGGTGATCCAGTGGCTGCCCCCACAGGCGGCCACTCGTCAATACCGTTGTCATTCAGGTTCCAGGCAGGATCATCGTCTATGATGAACCCCGTGCCCTATCAAGGAGTTGAGATGTTTCGCACCTTGCTGCTGCCCCTGCTGGCCCTGCTTCTCGCCGCCTGCTCCAGCACGCCGGAGCCTCCCCCTCCCGTGCGCCAGAGCGGCGCATTCGACAACTTCTATCAGCAGTGGCGCGGCGTGCCCTATCGCATGGGCGGTACCAGCCGCGCCGGTCTCGACTGCTCCGCCTTCACCCAGCTCGCCTACAGCCAGGTGCTGGGCTTCACCCTGCCCCGCACCACGGAATCCCAGGCGAGCCTCGGCCGCCCGGTGGACAGATACCGTCTCCAGCACGGGGACCTGGTCTTCTTCAAGACCGGCTGGCAGCAGTACCACGTCGGGGTCTACACCGGGGCAGGTGAGTTCATCCACGCCTCCACCAGCAAAGGCGTGATCCGCTCGCGCCTCGACAACGTCTACTGGAACAGCCGCTACTGGCAGGCCCGCAGGCTGGTCCAGTAGGTGCGACCCCAAACATGAAAAGGCCCCTCGGGGCCTTTTCATGTTGTTGCCGGGTCAGTGCTTGCGGTGCCAGCGGGGCGAGGTGGCGCGCTCTCCCCAGGGGGTCATGCAGGGCAGCAGGGCCCCCTCGATGACGTCCTCATGGCTCGCCAGCGCCAGGGCAATCTTCTCGTGGAGCAGGCGCAGCAGGTTCTTCTCCTGGCCCGCCAGGGAGTGGCCCGCGGCGAAATACTCCTGCTGATGTTGCAGCGCCAGCTTCTGGGCAAACTCATAGGTGTTGAAACTGTCCGGCATGCGCGCGATCACGTCATCCAGCCGGGCCAGCAGGCTATGCAATTCCCTGGTCATGTGCGGTTCTCCCTCCGAGTTGGTGACCCACAATTACCCCTTATTGGATAGAAGACCAATCCAGATACCTCAAAAATGGGAGCCCGGACACAGTTCCGGGCAACGCTGCCCACTGGCAGCCACCCTCTGCCCTCGCCCGGTTTACAAGTCGGCAACGAATCGCTAGATTTGGACCGACTAATCAGTCGGTCACTTTTCGTGCGGAGCATGCCATGGACACCACCGTCACCCCCGCCTCACCGGACAAGTTCTCCCTCCCCGAACAACTGCATCGGCTCAGGCAGGCCAGCCAGGCCACTCCCATGCCGGATCTGGCGTCCCGCCGCGCCAGACTTGATGCCCTCAAGCAGGGGCTGCTGCGCCACAAACAGGCACTGTGTCAGGCCCTGGCCCGGGACTACGGCCAGCGCAGCGATTACGACAGCCTGATCGCCGATGTGCTCCCCTGCGTCATGCAGATCAACTACACCCTGAAACGGCTCAAGGGGTGGATGAAACCGGAGCGCCGTCATTCCGGCCTGCTGCTGGCACCCGCCAGGGTCGAGGTGCACTATCAGCCCCTCGGCGTGGTCGGCATCATGGTGCCCTGGAATTTCCCGGTGATGCTGAGCCTCGGGCCCCTCATCGGCGCCCTCGCCGCCGGCAACCGCGCCATGATCAAGCTCTCCGAGTTCACCCCTCACACCAACGCCGCGCTTCGCACCCTGCTCGATGAGGCCCTCGGCAATGACGAGGTGGTGGTCATCGAGGGGGATGCGGGGATCGCGGCCGCCTTCAGCGCCCTCCCCTTCGACCATCTCATCTTCACCGGCTCCACGGCGGTGGGTCGGCTGGTGATGGCCGCGGCCGCCCCCCAGCTCACCCCCCTCACCCTGGAACTCGGCGGCAAGAGCCCCTGTCTCATCGCCCCCGACATGCCCCTGGCCCTGGCGGTGGAGCGGATGATCTTCGGCAAGAGCCTCAACGCCGGCCAGATCTGCGTGGCCCCCGACTACGTGCTGCTGCCGAGGGGGCAGGAGCAGGCCTTTATCGAGGCCTATCAGGCCCATTTTCGCCGCCTCTACCCCAAAGGGCTCGAGAGCCCGGATTATGGCGCCATCATCAACGCCCCCCAGTACGAGCGGCTCACCGCCTGGCTGGAGGAGGCGAGGCAGGCCGGTGCCCAGATCCACCCCTGCGTCACGCCCGCCCAGGATGACGCCACCCGCAAACTGGTGCCCCACCTGCTGACCGAGGTACCCGGCCACTGCCAGGTGATGCAGCAGGAGATCTTCGGCCCCCTGCTGCCCCTGGTGCCCTATGACGACATCGAGGAGGCCCTGGCCTATGTGGCGGCCCGGCCCCGCCCCCTGGCGCTCTATCTCATGAGCCTGGACGAGACGCTGCAGCGCCGCCTCATTCGGGAGACCCACGCCGGGGGCATGGCCATCAACGAGAGTCTGTTCCAGGTGGCGGCGGACGATGCCCCCTTCGGCGGCATCGGTCCCTCCGGCATGGGCCACTATCACGGCCGCGAGGGGTTTCTCACCTTCTCCAAAGCGAAAACCGTGCTGCGCCGCGGGCGCTTCAGCACAGGCTCCCTCATTCACCCCCCCTATCGGCGCTGGTACCAGCGGCTGATGATGGCCCTGTTCCTGCGCTAGGAGGCGAGATGCGAGAAACCATGACCGACAAACGCCGCCAGATCCTGGATGCCGCCCTGGCCCTGTGCGCGGAGGATGGCCTGCAGGGTGCCGCCACCGCCCGCATCGCCAAGGCGGCCGGGGTGGCCAATGGCACCCTGTTTCATCACTTTCCCAGCAAGGAGGTGCTGATCCAGAGCCTCTACCAGGACATCAAGCTGCGCCTTGGCGCCGCCATCACCGAGGCCGATGCCGCCCTGCCGCTCCAGGCGCAGGCCCGCCACTACTGGCACCAGGCCATGGGCTGGATGCAGGCCCACCCCCGTGAGCTCAGGTTCGTGCTGGGCTTTTTCCACTCCCCCCTGCTGGCCCGCCCCCTGCGCAGCCAGATCCTGGCTGAGACCCTGCATTTTCTGCCGAGCCTGCTCGCCCGGGGCCAGGCCAGCAGCGAGCTGATGTCGGCCCCGCCTGCCCTCATGCTGGAGGTGTGCCAGGGCCAGTTTCTGGCCTGCGCCTCCCTCTTTGTCGATCAGCCTGAACTGGGAGAAGACCCCCACTGGCAGGAGAGCGCCTTCACCCTCTTCTGGTCCGCCATCAGCGGAGGTTCCCATGCGCCCTGACGCCCTACTTGCCACCGGCAGACGCCTCTGGATTGGCAGCCTGCTCTGGATCATCGGCCGCACCCTGTGCCGCGCCGCCCGGGTCGACCAGGCGGTACGCCGCGAGCTTGCCCCCCTGCCGGACGGTCTCACCATCAGGCTGGAGGTAAACGGCATGACCCGGGGGCTGAGTCTCTACAAGTTCGCGGGGCGCTGGCACTGCGGTGAGGAGGCTGGCAGGGCGCATTCGACCTGTGCCCATGACAGCCCCCACCCCCTGCGGGTGCGCTTCAAGCACCCCGCCGTCGCCTTTCGCGCCCTCAGTTTTCGCCTCGGCATCAACCAGGCCTTTTGCGAAAACCGGCTGCTGGTGGAGGGGGATCTCGACGCGGCCATGCACCTGGTGCGAGCGCTTGAGCAGTTGCAGAGCCTCATCCTGCCCGCCTTCATCGCGCGGCCCCTGCTTCGCCACTACCCGGACCCGCATCGCAAGCTCGCGCGGGCCTGCCACATCTATCTGGGTCTTCTGACCGGTTGAACACGAGGAGAACGGGATGAGCCGTTATTACGATTTTTTCTGCCCGGTCAAGCTGATGGCGGGGGAGCAGGCACTGGAACAGTTGCCGGATGCCTTGAGGGGATTGGGAGCTGGCCGCCCCTTGCTTCTCACCGACAAGGGGGTCAGCGGCAGCGGGCTCGCCACCCTGCTGGCCGATGTGATGGCCGAAGGGGCCTTGCCGGTCGCCGCCATCTGGGACGAGATCCCGGCGGACTCCTCCACCGCCGTGGTGGAGCGGATCGCCCGCCACTACCGGGAGCTGGGCTGTGACAGCCTGCTCGCCCTTGGCGGCGGCTCCGTCATCGACACCGCCAAGGCGGTGAACATACTGGCGACCCTGGGGGGCGAGCGGCTGCTCGACTATGCCGGAGCGGATTGCCTGACCCGTCCCCTCAACCCCCTGGCGGTGGTCCCCACCACGGCGGGGACCGGCTCCGAAGTGACGCTGGTGGCAGTGATCAAGGACGAAGGGAGCGGGCGCAAGGTGCCCTTCACCTCCCCCTTCCTGCTGCCCCGGCTGGCGGTGCTGGATCCCCGCTTCACCCTGGGGCTGCCGCTGCCCATCACCGCCGCCACCGCCATGGATGCCATGACCCACGCCATCGAGGCCTTCATCGGCAACGGCAAGAACCCGGTCAGTGACGCCCTGGCCCTGATGGCGGTGGAGAAGATTGCCACCGCCCTGCCCAGGGTGCTGGCCCACCCGACGGACAAGGGCCTGCGGCTGCAACTGGCGGAGGGCTCCACCCTGGCGGGCATGGCGTTTTCCAACTCCATGGTGGGGCTGGTACACGCCCTTGGCCACAGTCTGGGGGCGCGCTGCCACCTGCCCCATGGCCTCTGTATGAACCTCTTCCTGCCCACCGTGCTCGACTACAACCGGCCCGGCATCGACCCCGAGCTGGCCCGCCTGCTGCTACCCCTGGTGGGGCCGGAGCGCTTTGCCGCGACCCCGGCCGAGGGGCGACCCCAGGCCACCATCGAGGCGTTGCAGGCACTGCGCGATACTCTGTGGCAGACGGTCAAGCTGCCCCGTACCCTGCGGGAGGCGGGCCTCACCGACAAGGCGCTGCTGCCCGGGATCCGGGATCTCGCCATCAACGATGGCGCCCTGCTCTACAACCGCAAGGATGCGGACAGGGACCAGTTGCTGGTCCTGCTGGAGCGGGCCTGGGAGTAGCGGGCCCCTTGCCCGTCAGACATCGGGGGTGAAGACCCCGGTGGAGAGATAGCGATCCCCCCGATCGCAGATGATCGCCACCACCACCCCCTGCCCGATCTCCGCCGCCACCCGCAAGGCCCCGGCCATGGCGCCACCCGAGCTGACACCGCAGCAGATCCCCTCCTCCCGCGCCAGGCGGCGCATCATGACGAGGGACTCTTCCAGTGTCACATCCAGCACCTCATCGACCCGCGCAGGCTCGAAGATGGCGGGCCGGTAGGCCTCGGGCCAGCGGCGAATGCCGGGGATCTGGCTCCCCTCGGCCGGTTGCAGGCCGATCACCGCCACCGCCGGGTTCTGCTCCTTGAGGTAGCGGGAGACCCCCATGATGGTGCCCGTGGTGCCCATGGCCGAGACGAAGTGAGTGACCGCCCCGCCGCTCTGGCGCCAGATCTCGGGGCCGGTGGAGCGGTAGTGGGCATCCGGGTTGGCGGGGTTGTTGAACTGATCGAGCACCAGCCCTTCCCCCCGCGCCTGCATGGCCAGGGCGAGGTCTCGCGCCGCTTCCATGCCCTCTTCCACCAGCACCAGCTCGGCGCCGTAGGCCTGCATGGCGTCGCGCCGCTCCTGGCTCATGTTGCTCGGCATGATGAGTCGCATCCGGTAACCCCGGGACGCCGCCACCATGGCCAGCGCGATGCCGGTATTGCCGGAGGTGGCCTCGATGAGCCGGGCTCCTGGCGCTAAGTGACCACTCGCCTCTGCCTGCCTGATGAGGTTCAGCGCCGCCCTGTCCTTGACAGAGCCGGCGGGGTTGTTGCCCTCCAGCTTCACCAGCAGGGTGACGCCGGGGTGCGGATTGATGCGGCGCAGCGCCAGCAGCGGGGTGTTGCCTATCAGATCGTCCAGGGTGGCGAAGGCCATGACGGATCCATCCTCTCTCAATGTTCTATACCTTGCCTTGCGACCATTCGCAGGCCGGCCAGTGTAAGCGAGCCCGCCATGGGCGCAAAGAATGGCGTTGGCAAACCCTGTCCGCCATGTTCTGATCTTCCCATTCACCCAGAGAGGACTCCCGATGAGCGACATCCTACACCAGGCCGATCAGCAGCAGTTTGTCTGCACCGTGGACGGCAAGCTCTCCCGCCTTGCCTATCGCCGGCTGGACGCCACCACAGTGGACGCCTACAGCACCCAGGTTCCCCCCGAGCTGCGCGGACAGGGGATCGCCGACAAGCTGGCCCGCAGCTTCTACGACTGGACCCTCTCCGAGGGGCTCACCATAGTGCCGAGCTGCAGCTACATCGACGTCTGGTTGCGCCGCAATGCCGGTTGAAGCCGGGGCGCTGCGGGAGGCGCACCTGCGGGCCTGTACCGAGGCCCTGCTGCGGGCTGATCACCCGCGCATGGATTGCCTCCGGGCTGCGCGGGAGCTGGCCCTGCCCGACTGGGCCCTGGGGGCGGGGTTTGTGCGCAACCTCATCTGGGATCACCTCCATCACAAGGCCGAGCCCACCCCGCTCAACGACATCGATCTTATCTATCTGGACAGCGCTGATCCGACTGGATTGAAGGAGGCCGATCACGAAGCCTGGCTCGCCGCCAGGATGCCGGGCCAGTTGTGGGAGGTGCGCAACCAGGCCCGCATGCATCTGCGCCAGCAGGTGCCTCCTTTTGCCAGCTCGCTGTCGGCCCTCAGCCACTGGGTGGAGATACCCACCTGCATCGGGGTCCGCCTGCTGGCAGATGACGGGTTCGAGTGGCTGGCCCCCTACGGCTTTGCCCCCAACTGGTCCCTGGTGGTGAGCCCCAATCCGCGCTGTCGCCAGGAGAGCCGTATCTTTAGCGAACGAGTCAGCGCCAAGGAGTGGCAACGCATCTGGCCTGACCTTGTGGTGAACTGGCCATGAGCGGATTGCAAAGGGTCGACAACCTTGGGCACACTAAGAAAAAGATGTTTGTAACTCAATGGGTTAAATAATGCGCGACTTCTTCTCTCTCGAGCGCTGGCTGCCGGGGCTCGCCGCCTTGCTGCAATACCAGCGGGCCTGGCTGATGCCGGATCTTCGCGCTGGCCTCTCGGTCGCGGCCGTGGCCCTGCCCGTGGCCATCGCCTATTCGGAGCTCGCCGGGGTAGGCGCCATCGTCGGCCTCTACTCCTGCATCCTGCCCATGGTGGTGTATGCCCTCTTTGGCACCTCCCGTCAGCTCATCGTCGGTCCGGATGCCGCCACCTGCGCGGTGATCGCCGCCGTGGTAACGCCGCTCGCCGCCGGGGATCCCACCCGTCACTGGCAACTGGTGATGACCATGACCGCCATGACCGGCTTCTGGTGCCTCATCGCCAGCCGCTTCAAACTGGGGGTGCTGGCAGACTTTCTCTCCCGCCCCATCCTGATGGGGCTGCTCAACGGGGTGGCCATCACCATCATGGTGGGCCAGCTCTCCAAGATCTTCGGCTTCACCTTCAGCGAGCGCTACCTGATAGAGCGGATCCTGAACGGCACCAGCTACATTACCCAGACCCATCTGCCCACCCTGGCCATGAGCCTGACGGCCCTGCTCACCCTGCTGCTGGCCAAACGCTACAAGCCGGCCTGGCCCTCCTCCATGGTGGCCATGGTGGTGACGGCGGCCCTGGTGTGGCTGTTCAATCTCGGCCGCGTCGACATCGCCACCCTGGGGACCATCGGCTCGGGGCTGCCCGCCTTCCAGATGCCGGACTTTCCCCCCGGGCTTATCCGTGAGCTGGTGCTGCCCGCCCTCAACCTCGCCATGGTGAGCTTCGTCTCCATGATGCTCACCGCCCGCAGCTTTGCCGCCAAGAACGGCTACGAGATTGATGCGGACAAGGAGTTTAGGGCGCTGGGCATGGCGAACCTGGCCGCCGCCGCCTCCCAGGGGTTTGCCATCAGCGGGGCGGATTCGCGCACCGCGGTCAACGACGCCAACGGCGGCAAGAGCCAGCTGGTCTCCATCATCGCCGCCGCCGTCATCGCCCTGGTCACCTTCTACCTGACGGCGCCGCTGCAATACATTCCCACCGCCGCCCTCGGGGTGGTGCTGGTGATGGCCTCCCTGTCGCTCACGGATTTTCGCGGCCTCTGGGCCCTGCGCGAATCTGACCGCGCCGCCTTCTGGCTCGCCCTGGTGACCTTTGTCAGCGTGCTCACCATGGGGGTCATTCCGGGCATCACCCTCGCGGTCCTGCTGGGGCTGTTCCAGTTCCTGCGCAACGTGATGCGCCCCACCGACCAGCTGCTCGGCATGGACGACGAGGGCGTGGTGCGCACCCTGGGGGACAACGAGCAGGCCAAGGCGATTCCCGGCATCCTGGTCTACCGCTTCAACTCCCCGCTCACCTACTTCAACGCCCCCTACTTCAAGCGGCGGGTGCTGGCACTGCTGGTGCAGGATCCCCACAATCCCAGGTGCCTGGTGGTGGATGCGGTGGCCTGCTTCACCCATCAGGACATCAGCGTCATGAGCATGGTGGGAGAGCTGCACAAGGAGCTCAAGCGGCGCGGCATCCACATGGTGATGGCCGGTCGGCACGGCCAGATGAGCCAGTGGTTCAAACAGGCGGGGATCCGGGTCGGCGAGGATGGCATCATCCTCTGCCCCGACATGTACCAGGCCCTGCGCATGACCCGCTGCTACCGGGAGCCGGTGTTCCGGGACGACGAGGGGGTGGAGAGCACCACAGATGCCCTGCTCACCCGCTGGCCGCACGATGACGACCTGCCCGACTCGGCGCGCCTCACCCGCCCCAGCGAGCAGGAGGCCGGCGCCACGCCGGTCTGAGACACATCCTCTGGTCGCAGGCCCCCTCCTCCTGCGACCAGGATTGCACCCCGCCCCCGCTTGGTGTTAAATGCCCCTCCAGTTGGCCCTGACGAGGGCCATCGCCAGCACCTGGATATCCCATGCAGACTCAATCCCACGCGGGCCCGGGCTCCCTCTTCGCCCTGACCTGGCCACTGTTCATCGATCTGGCCCTCCACTTTCTGACCGGGGCCCTCAACACCTTCATGGTGGGCCACGTCTCCTATCAGGGGGTGGCGGCCCTCGCGGTGGGCAACCAGGTCTTCGATCTCGCCATCACCCTGTTCAGCTTTGTCAGCATCGGCACCAGCGTGGTGATCACCCAGTATCTGGGGGCGGGAGACAAGGAAAAAGCCCGCGTCGTTATCCACACCGCCATCGGCTTCAACCTGCTGGTGGGACTGGTGGCCGCGGTCGGCGTCATGGCAGGGGCCGGCACCATGCTGGCGCTGATGAACCTGCCTGCCCACCTGATGAGCGACGGCAGCCTCTACCTGCAGATCATCGGGCTTTGCCTGCTGCCGGAGGCGGCGGCCCTCTGTCTGGCCGCCACCCTGCGTGCCCACGGCCACACCCGCCAGGCCATGTACGTGACCCTCATCGTCAACCTCATCACCTTCGTCGGCAACCTGCTGCTGCTCTATGGCTGGTTCGGCCTGCCCCAGCTCGGGGTCGCCGGGGTCGCCATCAGCACGGTGGCCGGGCGTATCGTCGGGGTGGTGCTGCTGGTGTGGCTGGTGGCACGCAAGACCGGCATCCGGCTGCGTCTGCCCGAGATCGTCCGCCCAAGCCGCGCCATGCTGGACAAGGTGCTGCACATCGGGCTGCCGGCGGCGGGGGAGAACCTCTCCTGGATGCTGCAGTTCATGGTGGTGACCGCCTTCGTCGGCCTGCTCGGCGACAAGGCGCTGGCGACCCAGTCCTACTTCTTCCAGATCTGCCTGTTCATCCTGCTGTTCGGCCTCTCCATCGGCCTTGGCAACGAGATCATCATCGGCCACCTGGCGGGGGCCAGACGCTTCGATCAAGCCTATCGCCAACTGATGAAGAGCCTGAAACTCGGCCTCATCGTCACCGCCGCCATCGCCATCGCCGCCGCCCTGAACGGCCGCGCCATCATCAGCCTGTTCACCGACGACGCCGACATCATCACCCAGGTGGCGCAGCTCTTCCTCATCAGCCTCATCCTCGAACCCGGTCGCACCTTCAATCTGGTGGTGATCAACGCCCTGCGCGCCACCGGGGATGCCCGTTTCCCGCTCTACATGGCGCTCGTCTCCATGTGGGGCATTGCCGTTCCCCTGGCCTATTTCCTTGGTATCATGCAGGGCTATGGCCTGGTAGGCATCTGGCTGGCCCTCGCCTGCGACGAGTGGGTGCGCGGTCTGGCCATGTTCTGGCGCTGGCGCAGTCGTCGCTGGCAAAACAAAATTCTTGTCGAAACATAAGCGGAATCACCATGAAGAAAATCGGACTCTTGTTGACGGCCATCCTGCTCAGCCCGCTCGCCATGGCGCAAACCGCCCCGGCGACCCCCAAGGCGCAGGCTCCCCAGACCTGGTATGTGGCCCCCATCGTCATCGACGAGACCAGCGAAGCCCAGAAGGCCCTGACCAAGGAGTTCACGGCCCAGATGATCAAGACCATCAAGATCAACGAGTACCAGACCGGCAAGGCGGTGGGCAAGACCAAATCGCCCAAGTGGCTGATCCGCACCAAGCTGATGCCCGCAAGCCAAGAGCCCCTGGTCGGCAAGAAGCACCCGCAGGGCCTCACCTACGGCAAGGGCATCCCCACCCAGGAGATCGTCGGCGAGCTCATCATGAACGGCACCCTCGTGGCCCACATCGGTCAGGGCTGGCGTGAACCCATCGTGCCGGGCACACCGGTGGCGGAGAAGATCTCCATCGCCAACTACCAGTACGCCATCGGCAACGAGGCCAAGGCGCCGGATCTGGAAGAGCTGGCGGCGCAGATCGGTTTCGAGGCAGGCAAGGTGATTGCCAGAGACGGCAAGCCCCTGCCCGAGAAGAAAAAGAAAAAAGAGTAAACGGCTCACCCGTTTCCAGTCAGGGGCCTCGCGCCCCTTTCTGTTGCCCGCCCCGTTGCAGACCCCCTCTCCCGAATGTGAAGCGGATCCCGCTTCTTTCCTCTGCTGCCCCAGGGTCAGCAGGCAATCATCTTGTAATTCAAACAGTTAAAAATCGCCCTTCCCATGCAGCAAATCCGTGGCCCCGAATTGGATCGGGATCACGTTTCTCCCCGGCAGTAAGGGGTACTTTGGTCTTGCAGGCACAATCAAACGAAACCAAGGAGGCCGCATTACATGTTCCCAGAGTACAGAGAGCTCATCTCGCAACTGAAGAGCAGTGATGTCCATTTCCAAAAGAAGTTTGACTTGCACAACGACCTGGATGCGGAGATCAGAAAGCTGGAGAAACACCACGCCAGCGACTACAGCTCCGAGGTGAAGGATCTGAAAAAACAGAAACTTAAACTGAAAGAGGAGATATACGACATCCTCAAACAACATCCACACTAGACGCCTCGACGAATACCTGGATAAGCAACTTATCCTGCCAGCCCGGCCCGACGCCGGGCTTTTTATTGACCGCCCCAAGGCGCGGCAACGGCCACTTCCCTTGGCACCGGAAAACGAAGCGGGCCAATGGCCCGCTTTGTCTTACCTGTTTCATCCCATGATCACACCGGCGGATGGAACTGGCTGGCCTCGCGGGTAGCCATCTCCTCGTAGGTGGCCCACTTCTGCCACGCCACTTGTTGCGCCACCTGCATCAGCCGCTGTGCCTCTTCAGGATGGCTCTGGGCCAGCACCCGATAACGGGTCTCCTGCTGCCGATATTCGGCAAGGGGGATGGAGGGGCGCAGGCTGTCGAGGCTGAAGGGGTTCTGCCCGGCGCTGCGCAGTATCGGGTTGTAGCGCATCAGCGGCCAGTGGCCCGAATCGACCGCACGCTTCTGTTGGGCCAATCCCTGCTCCATGTCGATGCCGTGGGCGATACAGTGGCTGTAGGCGATGATAAGGGACGGGCCCGGATAGGCTTCCGCTTCCCGCAAGGCTTGCAGCGCCTGCTGCGGGTTGGCACCAAAGGCGATGCGGGCAACATAGACGTTGCCGTAGGAGATGGCCTGCAGCGCCACATCCTTCTTGGCCAGCGTCTTGCCTCCCGCCGCGAACTTGGCGACAGCGCCGAGCGGGGTCGATTTCGACATCTGACCGCCGGTGTTGGAGTAGACCTCGGTATCCATCACCAGCACGTTCACATCCCGCCCGGAGGCGAGCACATGGTCGAGCCCCGCCGAGCCGATGTCATAGGCCCAGCCATCGCCGCCCACTATCCAGACCGAGCGGCGCACCAGCTGATCAATCAAGGAGAGCAGCTCGCGAGCTTTGCCGGATTTCACCTCTTCCAGCCGCTCCCGCACTTGCGCGACCCGGGTACGCTGGGCGCGGATCTCAGACTCCAGCCGCTGCGGGGCGCTGATCAGCGACTCGACTAGCTCTGGGCCCAGCTCCCCCTTCATCGCCTGCAAAGCCGCCACCGCCTGACCGTGATGCTGATCGGCGGTGAGGCGAAAACCAAAGCCAAACTCGGCGTTGTCCTCAAACAGGGAGTTCGACCAGGCCGGCCCCTTCCCTTCACCGTTCTTGGCCCAGGGGGTGGTCGGCAGGTTGCCGCCATAGATGGAAGAGCAACCGGTGGCGTTGGCCACCAGCATGCGATCACCAAACAGCTGGGTCAGCAACTTGAGATAGGGGGTCTCGCCACAGCCGGCGCAGGCGCCGGAGAACTCGAACAGGGGTTCGAGGAACTGGGCCCCTCGCACCGTGGAGAAGTCCACCCGCTCGCGGGCAGGCCAGGGCAGGCTCTCGAACCAGCGCAGCGCCTGTTTCTGACCAGCCAGATGGGGGGCCTTGTCCATCATGGTGATGGCGCGCTCGCCCTCGTGTTCCTCATCAGCCCCGGCCCGCACCGGACAGGCCTGCACGCACTGGCCACAGCCGGTGCAATCCTCCGGATAGAGCTGCAGGGTGTAGCGGCTGTCGGGGAAGCCCCTGGCGGTGACGGGTACCGACTGCGCCGCCTCGGGGGCGCTCGCCAGCCAGTCCTGATGGTAGAACTTGGCCCGCAGCGCCCCATGGGGGCAGACAAAGACGCAGTTGCCGCACTGGATGCAGATATCGGAGTGCCAGATGGGGATCTCGCGGGCGATATCCCGCTTCTCAAAGCGGCTGGTGGCGGTGGGGTAGGTGCCATCCACCGGCAGCATGGAGACGGGGATCAGATCGCCGCGCCCCGCCAGCATCGGGCCTGTGACCCGCTGGACAAACTCGCTGCCACCCGGTGCCAGCGGCAGCGGATAGTCGCTGAGCAGCTCCTCACCGGCCGGGATGGCCACCTGATGGAGATGGGCCAGAGTGTCGTCCACCGCCGCGAAGTTGCGCTCGACCACCTCGGGCCCCTTGCGGGCATAGCTCTTCTCGATGCTCTCCTTGATAAGCGCAATGGCTTCGTCCCGCGGCAAGATGCCGGCCAGGGCGAAGAAGCAGGTCTGCATGATGGTGTTGATGCGATTGCCCATGCCGTTTTGCTCGGCCACCCGATCGCCGTCGATGCAGTAGAGCTGGATATTGAGGGCGCGAATGCGGGCCCGCAGCCGCTCGGGCAGCTGGCCCCACACTCGGTCAGCCTCATGGGGGGCATTGAGCAGCAGGGTCGCCCCTTCCGCGGCGTGCTCCAGCAGATCGACCGATTCGACAAAGCCCCACTGGTGGCAGCCGATAAAGCTCGCCTGCTCGATAAGCCAGGGGGCGTCTATGGGCTCGGGGCCAAAGCGCAGGTGGGAGACGGTGCGCGAGCCCGACTTCTTGGAGTCGTAGACGAAGTAGCCCTGGGCGTGGAAGCCCTCCAGCTCGCCGATGATCTTGATGCTGTTCTTGTTGGCGCCGACCGTGCCGTCGGCACCAAGGCCAAAGAAGAGCGCCCGCACCCGGCTAGGGGGCTCCAGATCGCCGATGGGGTGCCAGGCCAGGCTGAGGCCCGAGACGTCATCCACTATCCCCACGGTGAAGCGGGGGCGTGGCGCATCGGAGGCCAGCTCCTCGAACACGGCCGCGCACATGGCGGGGGTGAACTCCTTGGAGGAGAGGCCGTAGCGACCGCCACTGAGCCAGGGCAGCCGCTTGATAAGGCCGCGCTGCAAGCCGTCGATCAGCGCACTCTGCACATCCAGCAGCAGCGGCTCGCCACCCGCCCCCGGCTCCTTGGTGCGATCCAGCACGGCGATGCGCCGCACGCTCTCGGGCAGGGCATCGAGCAGCGCCTGCACCGGGAAGGGACGATAGAGGCGAATGACCAGCACCCCGGTCTTGCGATCCTGCCGGTTGAGCCAATCCACGGTGGTGCGGGCGGTGGCGGCCCCCGAGCCCATCAGCACGATGACATCGGTGGCATCGGGCGCGCCGTGGTACTCCACCAACTGGTAGTGGCGGCCAGTCAGCTCACCGAGGCTCTCCATGCACTGCTGCACCCGGGCCGGCACCGCCTCGTAGAAGGGGTTGACGCTCTCGCGGGACTGGAAATAGGTATCCGGGTTCTGGGCGGTGCCGCGCATCACCGGATGATCCGGGTTGAGCGCCCGGGCACGGTGGGCCCGTACCCAGTCGTTGTCGATAAGGGCGCGAATTTCATCTTTGTGCAGGGCGACTATCTTGTTCACCTCGTGGGAGGTGCGAAAGCCGTCGAAGAAGTGGATAAAGGGCACCCGGCACTGCAGGGTGACGCTGTGGGCGACCAGGGCCAGGTCCTGCGCCTCCTGCACCGAGCCGGAGGCGAGCATGGCAAAGCCGGTGCTGCGCGCCGCCATCACATCCTGATGGTCGCCAAAGATCGACAGCCCCTGCGCCGCCAAGGATCGGGCCGCCACATGGAACACCGCCGAGGTCAATTCGCCTGCGATCTTGTACATGTTGGGCAGCATCAGCATCAACCCCTGACTGGCGGTGAAGGTGGTGGCGAGCGCCCCCGCCTGCAGGGCGCCGTGCACCGTGCCGGCCGCTCCCCCTTCGCTCTGCATCTCCACGACTGTGGGGATGTTGCCCCACAGGTTGGTCTGCCCTTCTGCCGCCCAGGCGTCAGCCAGTTCGGCCATGGTCGAGCTCGGGGTGATGGGGTAGATGGCACACACTTCGCTCAGCTGGTACGCCACCCGGGCCGCGGCTTCGTTGCCGTCAACCATGATCAGTTCATGTTTCATTGGGACTCCTCCGGTTGGCGCAGCAGGATGGCGTGGCAGGGGCACTGGTCATGGCAGGCACCGCAGCCGGTGCAACGCTCGGCATCCACCTGATACCCCAGACCCGGCCCCAGCTTGGCGATGGCCTGCTCGGGACAGCTGCCATAGCAGCCGTCGCACTCGAAGCAGTTGCCGCAGGAGTAGCAGCGCGCAGCCTCGTAGCGGGCTGCCGTCTCGTCCAGCCCGCCGATGATCTCGCCAAAGTCGTCCCGCGCCGAGGGCGGTTTGACCGGCTGACTGCTGGCCGGGGCGTGGGTCTGGAACCAGAGCTGCAACTGCTCCGGCCCCACCAATGAATAGGAAAGCGGTTTGTGGTAGAGGCGACCGCGCAGCCAGGCATCCATGTGGCGCGCCGCCTTCTTGCCGTGGCCGGTGGCAATGGTGACGGTGCGCTCGGAGGGCACCATGTCGCCACCGGCAAAGAGGCCCGGCACATCCGTCATCAGGTTCTCGCCAACCTGTACTACTCCCTCCTTGTTGACCCGCACGCCGGGGATGCTCTCCAGCACAGAGAGGTCGACCTCCTGACCCAGCGCCAGAATGAGGGAGTCCGCTTCGAGGGTTTCAAACTTGCCGGTGGGCACCGGCTTGCCATGCTCGTCGAGGATCATCACCTCCACCTCGATGTTGGTGCTGTCGAGCTGGCGGATAGTGCGCAGCCAGTTGATCTTGATCCCCTCCTCCTCGGCCTCATCGGCTTCAAAGGCGTGGGCTGGCATATGGTCCCGGTCGCGGCGGTAGATGATCATCGCCTCCTCGACCCCGAGGCGACGAGCGGTACGGGCCGCATCCATGGCAGTGTTGCCGCCGCCGTAGATGGCCACCCGCCGTCCCAGTTTTGGCGGTGGCAGTCCTTTCTCTTCGGCCAGACTCGCCTGTTCTAGGAAGCTCACCGCATCGAGGATCTTGCCTGCCTCCCGGGCCGGAATGTCGACCCGCTTGGCCAGATGGGCGCCGATGGCCATGAAGACGGCGTCAAAGCCCCCCTCGTCACGCGCCTTGAGCACATCCTCCACCTTGTGGTTGAGGGTAAGGGTGACACCGGCAGCGACGATGCGGGCCACCTCCCGATCCAGCACATCGCGAGGCAGGCGGTAGGCGGGAATGCCGAAACGCAGCATGCCGCCGGCCAGCGGCCCTGCCTCGCGGATCTCCACCTGATGGCCGAGCCGATTGAGGTGCCAGGCGCAGGAGAGGCCGGAGGGACCGGCACCGATCACCAGCACCTTCTTGCCGCTGGCAGGGGCAGGTGGCACAGGCAGCCAGCCCCGGGCCAGCGCCTCGTCGCCGAGGAAACGCTCGATGGCGTGGATGGAGACGGCATCATCCACCTGGGCACGGTTGCAGGCCGTTTCGCAGGGGTGATAACAGACCCGCCCGTGGACTGCAGGCAGGGGATTTTCTTCGATGAGGCGCTGCCAGGCCGCCTCAAAGCGGCCCGCTTCGGCCAGGGCAAGCCAGGCCTGGATGTTCTCGCCAGCCGGGCAGGCGTGGTTGCAAGGTGGCAGGGCCGGCCGCCAGACGGGCAGCCGGGTACGGACCGGGCCTGTTCCCGTTTTCTGGGAGAGATCCGGCTGTGGGGTCATATCCAGTTGTTTGCTCATACATTGCTTTCTTCTTTTTGTGTGACAGGCCCCATCCGAATGCGCTTGATACCGTGTTGCCTGGGCAGACGGTGGCCGGAGAGGGAAGAAGCGAAAGCGTCAGAAACTGGAAGCTGGCTCGATGATGGGCCGTTTTTTGTACGACATGGTGGATCAGGATCAATAAATGTTGCGCTTTATGGGTCGCCCCCTTCACAACCGGATCCCCGTCACACCCCGCAGCCATTCGGGCCTGTCGCCCGAGCCCCCTCGCCGCCCTCGACGTGGGCAGCAGGAGAAGATTGCCGCCCGGGACAGGAATCGTTATCTTCCCCTCTTCACAGGAATCGCCACAGCACAAGGACCAGGACATGCCGACCCTCGCCAGCATACATCTCTACCCCATCAAATCGACGGCAGGCATGCCGCTGGAGCGCGCCCGGGTGACCCAGGAGGGGCTTGCCGGGGATCGCCGCTACATGGTGGTCAAACCGGATGGCACCTTTATCACCGCCCGCACCCATCCCCAGTTGCAGCAGGTGGTGGCCACCCCCGTCGAGGGGGGGCTGCAACTGCGCTATCCGGGTCTGCCCCCCCTTGCCCTCATGGAGGCGGCGTTCAGTCGCGCCCCTCAGCACACCGGTGTCTGGGGGGATCGCTTTACCGCCTTGCACACCGGGCCCGACGCCGATGAGTGGCTGAGCCGGGTGGCGAGGGAGCCGGTGCGCCTGCTCTGGCTCGGGGAGGCATCCGATCGTTTTCGGGAGAAGACCGGCACCCGGGTGAGCTTTGCGGACGGCTACCCCTTGCTGCTCATCAGCCAGGCTTCCCTTGAGGATCTCAACCTGAGATCCGATGCCTTGCACCAGATGAGCCAGTTTCGTACCAACCTGGTGGCGAGCGGCACCCGCCCCTTCGAAGAGGATGGCTGGAAGCGGATCCGCATCGGCGAAGTGGAGTTTCGGGTGGACAAGCCGTGCAGCCGCTGCATCATGACCACGGTGGAGGCAGGCACGGAGCGCTTCAATGCCCTGAAAGAGCCGCTGGCCACCCTCACCCGCTACCGCCGTGGCGAAGATGGTGAGGTCTATTTCGGCCAGAATCTGGTGGCCCTGAACGAGGGCTGGATTGAGGCGGGCAGCGAGATCGAGGTGCTGGAGCGGGCCCGGGCGCCGGTCTACCCCAACGCGGCCCCAAAAAAGCGGGAGCTGGTGTGCGTCGCCCGGGAACCCCTGGCCCGGGATCTGGAAACCTTCTGGTTCGAGGGGGCCGACGGCGAGCCCCTGCCGGACTACCTGCCCGGCCAGCATCTGCCCATCAGCCTGGACATCAAGGGGGAGCGGCTGCAACGGCGCTACACCCTGAGCTCCACGCCGGAGCGGCCCGAGCGTTACAGCATCAGCGTCAAGAAGCTGGCCGATGGCCGCCTCTCCCCCTGGCTGCACCATGAGCTGCGCGTGGGCGATCACCTGCTGGCCGCCCCCCCGGCCGGCGAGTTTCACCTAGAGGCCGAGCGCAGGCTGCTGCTGCTCTCGGCAGGCTCGGGGGTCACTCCCATGCTCTCCATCGCCCGCACTCTGGCACTACGGGGGGAGCTCGATGACGTCCACTTCATGCACCTGTGTCGCAGCGAGGCAGACATCCCTGCCGCCAGCGAGCTGCACGCCATGGCGCAGCAGGGAATGACCCTCACCCTGATCCTGAGCCAGCCTGACAAACACTGGCAGGGGCTCAGCGGCCGTCTGAATGACGATCACCTGGGCCGGATCCGGGGTTTGCAGGAGCGGGAGGTGTTCATCTGCGGCCCCCACGGCTTCATGGCCGATGCAGCCAACCGGCTGACCGCCCTCGGCGTACCGGCCGGGCGCATCCGCCAGGAGAGCTTTGGCGGGGCCCTGCTCTCGGTGGCCCGCCCCCATCAGGCGGTGCAACTGCGTATCGGCGAGCGGGAGTTTGCGGGCAACAACCAGGGCACCGTGCTGGATCAGGCCAACAAGCAGGGGGTAGAGCTGCCCTGGAGCTGCCGTGCCGGCATCTGCGGCAGTTGCAAGCAGACCCTGGTCTCGGGCGAGGTGGATCACCCCGATGCCCCCGCCATCAGCGCCGCCGAGCGTGCCGAGGGCAAGATCCTCGCCTGCTGCGCCGTGCCCCTGACGGATCTGGTGATCAAATAGGGTGATCGGGGGGCAAAACCCCGTCCCCGGAATGCAAAACGGCTGCCCGAGGGCAGCCGTTTTCTTTAGATGACTGGCTATCAGCCACGCAGGGCGGCGATGCGCTGCTCGATGGGCGGGTGGCTCATGAACAGCTCGCTCATGGAGCGCTTGCCGTTGATGCCGAACGCCATCATGGAACCCTCCATCTGCGGCTCGGCACCGCGGGCGAGACGCTGGAGCGCGGCGATCATCTTGTCGCGGCCGGCCAGCTTGGCGGCACCGGCGTCGGCACGGAACTCGCGCTGACGGCTGAACCACATGACGATGATGGAGGCGAGCACGCCGAACACCATCTCCAGCACGAACACGGTGATCATGTAGGCGAAGCCGCCGGTGCTGCTGCTCTCTTCCTCGTTGTTGGAGCTAAAGAAGTTGCTGATGACGCCGGCCACGATGCGGGCGAAGAACATCACGAAGGTGTTCACCACCCCCTGGATCAGGGTCAGGGTCACCATGTCGCCGTTGGCCACGTGGCTCACCTCGTGGGCCAGCACGGCTTCCGCCTCGTCGCGGCTCATGCTGTAGAGCAGACCGGAGGAGACGGCGACGAGGGAGTCGTCACGGCGGGCGCCGGTGGCAAAGGCGTTCATCTCGGGGGAGTCGTAGATCCCCACTTCCGGCATCTTGATGCCAGCTTCACGGGCTTGACGGGCAACAGTGCTCACCAGCCAGTGCTCGGTCTCGTTGCGGGGCTGCTCGATGACCTGGACGCCATAGCTGCGCTTGGCCATCCACTTGGACATCAGCAAGGAGATAAAGGAACCCCCAAAACCGAACACGGCACAGAACACCAACAGACCGGAAATGCTGGACTTGTTGATCCCCAGAACCGAGAACAGGATATTGAGTACCACCCCCAGCACCAGCATGACGGCCAGGTTGGTCACCAGGAATAGCATAATTCGCTTCATATTGACTCCTTGTGAGATATGGATGCATGGTTCGGGGCGCCCCAGGGGCGACCGATGCCACACTTGCCCCAGATAATAGACAGACTCGATGAATGTTTGCTGAATGTCTGGCCTCAGAGCAAGGGCGACACATCGAGACAGTGGTGCAAATCCACCTCATTCACCGCGTCCACGAAGGGGAGCTCCCCCAGAAATGGGGCCGGCAACATGGCTTTCAAGGTGTCCAGGTTCTCCTCGTAGCGGCTCATGTGCGGATCCACCCGGTTGATGACCCAGCCCGCCAGGGTCAACCCCTGCTGACGAATGGCGCTGACGGTGAGCAGGGCATGGTTGAGGCAGCCCAGCCTGGCCCCCACCACCAGGATCACCGGCAGCCGCTCCTGGGCGACCCACTCCGAGAGCAGACGCTGATGATCCAGCGGCAGGAACCAGCCCCCCGCCCCTTCGACAATGACGAGATCGGCCCCAGCTCCCT
Organism: Aeromonas sp. WP2-W18-CRE-05; assembly: GCF_014168615.1. NCBI lineage: Bacteria > Pseudomonadati > Pseudomonadota > Gammaproteobacteria > Aeromonadales > Aeromonadaceae > Aeromonas > Aeromonas sp. WP2-W18-CRE-05. Next base: position 3,476,715 of record NZ_AP021917.1, read on the forward strand.
CAATCTCCCGCAAGCCGGCGGACAGCCCCTCGAAGGGGATGCTCACCCCCCGCTCACGGGCGGCGATATGGGGGGCGATGGGCGGCTCGAAGGCATAGGGATTGACCTGCTCGTAGGGCAGCGCAACCGTGGCCGCCTGCTGCAACAGCAAGGCATCCAGATTGCGAAGCCCCTCCGGGGTGCGGGTGCAGCCCGCCGACACCGGTTTGTACCCGGCGCAGCGAATGCCTCTGGCGGCAAGCGCCAGCAACAGGGTGCGGGCCACCAGGGTCTTGCCCACGTCGGTGTCCGTGCCCGTGATGAAATAGGATGTCCCCATGATGATTCCTCGATGCAGTGCAGGGGCGCAGAGGCGCCCCGATATCCATGGTGAAAGGCAGGCGCGCGTCCTGCCGCTGAAGGGGTGGGTGCGCCGGGTCTTTTTGTGTCAGCGCCGCACCAGGCGCCCGAGGCAGACCTCGTAGCTGGCGGCCAGCAGGCCGTCCGGTTGACGGTGGCGCTCGTAGGCCTCCCCCAGTCGCACCAGGCGCTGGCGATGACCCAGGCCCGCAGACCGCTCGTCGTTGACCTGGCTCGCGCCTATCCCCTTGAGGTCGCGCAGCAGTCCGCTGAGCGCCGGGTAGGCGAGGGACCAGGTCAGCGGGCAGAGTTCCGTTGCCTCGAAGCCCCCGTCACGGGCCGCCTGCTGCAACTGGGGCAACGTCAGGAAGCGATTGACATGGTCACGACCATCCACGGCCCGCCAGGCCTCCCGCAGTTGCCACAGTGACCCCGAAAGCAGGGTCGAGAAGAAGACCTGTCCACCGGGTTTGAGCACCCGGTTGAGCTCGGCAAAGGCCTGGGCCGGCCGCTCGCACCACTGCAGGGCCAGGCTGGAGAAGACCCAGTCCAGGCTCTGGTCGGCAAAGGGCAGCCCCTCCGCGTCGCCGCACACCAGGCGGGCTCCGCTCCCGCGAAGGGCCGCCTGGGCCAGCATGCCGGGAGCGAGATCCAGCCCGGTCAGCGTCTCGCAGCGCGGCGCCAGGGCAGGCAGGAAGAAACCGGTGCCGCAGCCCAGATCCAGCCCGGCCCCTGAGCGCACCTCTTTCACGCCCCCCTCGTCCATGCGCGCCAGCAGCGACTGCCCCACCTCCTGCTGGAAGCGGGCGTGGGCGTCGTAGTGGCGGGCCGCCGCCCCGAAGCGGCGGGCGAGCTGCGCCTTGTCCACCGACTGGAAACGCTCATGCACCATGGGCGCCCCCTCTCTCGTCAGTGGATGGGCGGGGCCCCAGGGCCTCGAGCAGGCGATCCACGTCATCTTCGCCATGGGCGGCGCACAGGGTGATGCGAAGGCGCGCCGTGCCGACCGGCACCGTGGGCGGGCGGATGGCGCCGGCCCAGACACCGCACTCCCGCAGCCGCTCGGCCAGTTGCAGGGCAGCGACGCTCTCCCCCACCAGCAGCGGCTGGATGGGGGTATCGCTTGCCCCAAGCCGCCAGCCGAGCGCCTGCGCCCCCTGCCGGAACCGGGCGACAAGGCGAGCCAGATGGGCACGGGCCTCGTCGGCTACGCGTACCAGCTCGATGCTCTGGTGCACGGCGCACGCCTGGGCGGGGGGCATATGGGTGCTGTAGACATAGTGGCGGGCAAAATTGACCAGGTACTCCACCAGCTCGCGACTGCCCCCCACAAAGGCGCCGGCCACCCCGAGCGCCTTGCCGAAGGTCCCCATCTGGATGTGCACGCTGGCAGGAGCAACCCCCTGGGCCGCCAGGGTGCCGCGCCCCTCGGCACCCAGCACGCCGAGGCCGTGGGCATCGTCAATCATCAGCCAGTTGCCGCTTCGGGATGCGAGTGTGGCCAGCTCAGCCCAGGGGGCCTGATCCCCGTCCATGCTGAAGACCCCTTCCGAGACGATCAGGCCCCGGTTTGGCTCAAGCAGCCGCTCAAGGGCCGCCATGTCGTTGTGGCAAAAGCGCTTCATCTTGCAGGGGAGCTGGCTCCCCATCTCCTGCAGGGAGGCGTGGTTGAGCCTGTCCTGCCACAGCAGGTGATCCTTGCCGAGCAGGGCCTTGAGCACCGCCTGATTGGCGGAGAAGCCGCAGTTGAACAGCAGCACCGCCTCCACCCCGAGCCAGTCGGCAATCGTCTCTTCCAGCTGCTGGTGCGCGCGGCTGTAGCCGGTCACCAGGGGCGAGGCACCTGCCCCTGCGCCATATTGCGCCACCCCCGCCGTGAAGGCGGCCTTGATGGCGGGGTGACCCGCAAGGCCCAGGTAGTCGTTGCCAGAGACGTTGAGGTAATCACGCCCCCCGACCCGGATCCGCCCACCGCTCGCCACATCCACCGGGGTGCGTCGGCGCAGCAGGGTGGCCTGTTCACGCTCGGCCAGCGCCTCCCCCAGGGCAAAGGGGCCGGTAACAACGGGCGTCATCATGGACGGAGGACATCTGCGCGGGAACGGGTGGCATCGTAGAAGAGTTCGCTCGGCTCGCTCTGGCGGTTCACCTCGGCCAGCAGCTCCTCCTCTTGAACCTGATCCGGCTTCTGGGCCCGCTGGGCGGGGCGGATGCCGAGGCGCTTGAAGAGCTGCATGTCGCTGTTCTCGTCCGGATTGGGGGTGGTCAGCAGCTTGCAGCCGTAGAAGATGGAGTTGGCCCCGGCCATAAAGCACATGGCCTGCATCTGCTCGTTCATCTTCTCCCGCCCGGCGGAGAGGCGCACGTGGGAGGCCGGCATCATGATGCGTGCCACGGCGATGGTGCGGATAAATTCGAACGGGTCCAGGTTTTCCTGGTTCTCCAGGGGCGTCCCCTTCACCTTGACCAGCATGTTGATGGGCACGCTCTCCGGGTGGCGCGGCAGGTTGGCGAGCGCCATCAGGAGGCCCGCCCGATCTTTCGCCTGCTCCCCCATGCCGACGATGCCGCCGGAGCAGACCTTCATGCCGGCGCCGCGCACATGCTCCAGGGTGTCGAGCCTGTCCTGATAGGTGCGGGTGGTGATGATGTCGCCGTAAAACTCCGGCGAGGTGTCGAGGTTGTGGTTGTAGTAATCCAGGCCCGCGGCCCCGAGACGCGCCGCCTGATCGGCGGTCAGCATCCCCAGCGTCATGCAGGTCTCCATGCCGAGCCCGCGCACCTCTTCAATCATCCGGATGATGTAGGGCATGTCCTTTTCTTTGGGGTTGCGCCAGGCCGCCCCCATGCAGAAGCGTGACGAGCCGTTGGCCTTGGCCTCCCGGGCCCGCTCCAGCACTTTTTCCACCTCCATCAGCCGCTCGGTCTCGAGCCCGGTGTGGTAGCGAGCGCTCTGGGGACAATATTTGCAATCTTCCGGGCAGGCCCCGGTCTTGATGGAGAGCAGGGTGCTTACCTGCACCTCGTTCGGGTCGAAATGGGCGCGGTGCACCGTCTGGGCCTGGAACAGCAGATCGTTGAATGGCAGGGCAAAGAGATCCTGAACCTCGGACAGGGTCCAGTCGTGACGAAGGGTGTGGGCACCCGCGGTGAGAGCATTCATACATGGCTTCCGGTTGTTATTGGTGGGATCCTGCGCCGCGCTCAAGAGAGCGTTCGCCGCAAGACCCGCCAGCTGGACAGCGCGATGCCAGGGCGTTCGCGAAGCCAAGTGGCTGAAATTGTTGGCTAGTGTAGAGAGCACGCGTAGACTGTCAACACCGACCAGATCAAATCAATTGACAACAGAACACAAAATGACCAATCAAGAATTCGACCTGCACCACGTCTGGCACCCCTATACCTCCCTCACCCATCCCCTGCCCTGCTATGAAGTGGCCAGCGCCAAAGGGGTGACCCTCACCCTGACGGACGGGCGCGAGCTGGTGGATGGCATGAGCTCCTGGTGGGCCTGCGTTCACGGCTATCAGGTGCCGGAACTGGACGCGGCCGCCACCGCCCAGCTCGGCAAGATGTCCCACGTGATGTTTGGCGGCCTGACTCATGCACCGGCGGTCGAGCTCTGCCGCAAACTGGTGGAGATCACCCCGAAGGGGCTGGATCGGGTCTTTCTGGCGGATTCCGGCTCAGTGGCGGTGGAGGTGGCCCTCAAGATGGCCCAGCAGTACTGGCATGCCAAAGGGACGCCCCGCGCCAAATTCGTTGCCCTTCGGGGCGGCTATCACGGCGACACCTTCGGCGCCATGAGCGTGTGTGACCCGGATGGCGGCATGCACGAGCTCTACCAGGGCTTCCTGCCCGAACACCATTTCGTCGAAGCGCCAAGCTGCCGCTTCCACGCCCAGTGGGACGAGCAGAGCGTGGTGGAGCTGGCCACCCTGGTGGCGGATCATCACGAGGAAATTGCCGCCATCGTGCTCGAACCCATCGTCCAGGGGGCGGGCGGCATGCGCTTCTACCACCCCCGCTACCTGCAGTGGGTGCGCGCCCTGTGCGACGAGTTCGGCGTGCTGCTCATAGTAGATGAAATCGCCACCGGCTTTGGCCGCACAGGCCAGCTCTTTGCCTGCGACTGGGCAGGGATCAGCCCCGACATCATGTGCCTGGGCAAGGCGCTCACCGGCGGCTACCTGACGCTGTCGGCCACGCTCACTACCGAGCATGTGGCTCGCACCGTGTGTGACGGCAAGGCGGGCGTCTTCATGCACGGCCCCACCTTCATGGGCAACCCGCTTGCCTGCGCGGTAGCCAACGCCTCCATCGAGTTGCTGCTCGCCTCCCCGTGGCAGGCGCGAGTGCAAGCCATCGAACACCAACTCAAAACCGAACTGGTGGAGCTGACCCTGCACCCGGCGGTGGCGGATGTGCGGGTGCTCGGCGCCATCGGGGTGGTGGAGATGAAGGAGCGGGTGGACGTGGCGCGCATCCAGCGCAAGTTCGTGGAGCTGGGCGCCTGGATCCGTCCCTTTGGCAAGCTCATCTACCTGATGCCCCCCTTCGTCATCACCCCCGAGGAGCTGCGGGTATTGACCGGCGCCATCCACGAGGCCATCACCAGCGGCGAATATTGAGTCCGGCTGAACGGGCCCTGCATGAGAACGCAGGGCCTTTTGGCGCTTTTTCATCAGAATGTGAGCAAGACACCAAAACCCGTCCGGCGAGGAGAGTAGACTGCGCGGGTTTTACCCAACAGATGTACCAGTCCCATGCGCCTCTCCATTGCTGCCAAGATCAACTTCTTCCTGCTCTTCATCTTCTCCATGGTGTTGGTGTTTTCCGCGGCCTATCAGGCGGTGCGCGAGCGTGATCTCATCCTGACCCTCATCAAGGAACAGAGCCGCGAGCAGACCGAGGCCTACTTCGACGGCCTCAACATGCTGATGCTGACCGGCAAGATGGACGCCCGCGACACCCTGCGCGCCAAGTTTCTCGATCACGCCCACGTGGAAGATGCCCGCATCGTGCGCGGGGCGGCGGTCAACAAGCAGTACGGGCCGGGCCGTGACGACGAGGCCCCGAAGGACAGGTACGATGCCCTGGCGCTGGCGGGCAAGGGGAGCCTGGAGGTAGAGCATGACGGCATGCACAGCCGGCTGGTGGTGACCCGCCCGCTGCTGGCCAGAAAGGATTTTCGCGGTACCGACTGCACCAGCTGCCACCAGGTGCCGGAAAACACCGTGCTGGGGGCGGTGCGTTTTGACTACTCCCTCGACACCCTGTTTACCCGGGTGGAGCAGAACATCCTCACCTCGGCCCTGAGCCTCACCCTCATCTTCGGGCTGGGACTCCTGCTCACCCTCTGGGTCATCCGCACCTGGATAGTCCGCCCCCTCAACCAGCTGACCCGCTCCATGGAGGAGGCCACCGATCGCAACGACTTCGGCCACAGGCTGGAGGGGGATGAAGGGGACGAGATTGGCCGGGTGGCGCTCGCCTACAACCAGATGCTCGACAGCGTGGAGCGCCAGATAGGCAAACGCCCCGCCTCTCAGGGGAAGGATGACGGCGACGGCCCTCAGCCCCGGTAGTAAAGCAGCAGGCAGGCCACCAGGATCAGCAGCAGGATGAAGAGATTGACGTGGCGGGCATCTTCCTGCCGACGGCTGCGGCCACGGGCCAGCACCAGCACCACCAGGGTCAGCAGGCAGCAACCCCAGAGCCCACGCTCCAGCCAGGGGGTAAGCAGGGGGTCCCAGCTCTGGCGCACCTTGACGCCCCCATAGACCAGAAAGCCGTAAGCCACCTCTGGCCGGGCGAAGTGATAGAGGGAGAGCAGGGCGACAAAGCCGCCCCAGCAGAGGATCACCAGCCCCTGCAACACCCGTATCCAGCCATCCGGCCCCCGCCTGCGCTCCTTCACCCTCACCCCCGTCCAGCCGCCATGATCCATGCACGATGCATGGGGAAATCCCCGCAAGGGTCCGACATTTTTGCTTGTTTATCAAACCTGCGCGGGTAAGATGAACGGCTTAGTCTGCCATGGTGGGCCAACTGCGCCCGGGCCAGACCCCTAGTGTTGCAAATAGCGCTGCAAGAACAAGCTGGAGACAATATTTCGATGACGCACGCATCCGTAGTTGATGTGCTGGCCGGTAAGTATTCGGTCGGCACCACCCTGACTGTGAAAGGGTGGATCCGGACCCGCCGCGATTCCAAGGCGGGGATCTCATTTTTGGCCGTTTCCGATGGCTCCTGCTTCCATCCGGTGCAGGCCGTCGCCCCCAATACCCTGGCCAATTACGAGAATGAAGTGCAACGTCTGACCACAGCTTGCTCCGTCGAAGTGACCGGCACCGTGGTCGAGTCCCAGGGCAGCGGCCAGGCGTTCGAACTGCAGGCCACCGAGGTCAAGGTGGTGGGCTGGGTCGAAGATCCGGACACCTACCCCATGTCTGCCAAGCGCCACAGCATCGAGTACCTGCGCGAGCAGGGCCACCTGCGTGCCCGCACCAACATCGTCGGTGCCGTGACCCGTGTGCGCAACTGCCTCTCCCAGGCCATTCACCGCTTCTTCCACGAACAGGGCTACCTCTGGATCGCGGCGCCCCTCATCACCGCCTCCGACACCGAAGGGGCCGGCGAGATGTTCCGCGTCTCCACCCTGGACATGGAAAACCTGCCGCGCACCCCCGAAGGCAAGGTGGACTACGACAAGGACTTCTTCGGCAAGGAGACCTTCCTGACCGTGTCCGGCCAGCTGAACGTCGAAACCTACGCCTGCGCCCTGTCCAAGGTCTACACCTTCGGCCCGACCTTCCGCGCCGAAAACTCCAACACCAGCCGCCACCTGGCCGAGTTCTGGATGGTGGAGCCGGAAGTGGCCTTCGCCGATCTGGAAGACAACGCCGCCCTGGCCGAAGCCATGCTGAAGTACGTCTTCAACGCCGTGCTGACCGAGCGCCGCGACGATCTGGAGTTCTTCGCCCAGCACGTGGACAAGGACGCCATCGGCCGTCTGGAGCGCTTCGTCGCCTCCGACTTCGCCCAGATTGACTACACCGACGCCATCGACGTGCTGCAAAACTGCGGCAAGAGCTTCGAGTTCCCGGTCTCCTGGGGCATCGATCTCTCCTCCGAGCACGAGCGCTACCTGGCCGAGGAGCACTTCAAGTCCCCGGTGGTGGTGAAGAACTACCCGAAAGACATCAAGGCCTTCTACATGCGCCTCAACGACGACGGCAAGACCGTTGCCGCCATGGACGTACTGGCCCCGGGGATCGGCGAGATCATCGGCGGCTCCCAGCGTGAAGAGCGTCTCGAGGTGCTGGATGCCCGTCTGGCCGAGATGGGTCTGAACAAGGAAGACTACTGGTGGTACCGCGATCTGCGTCGCTACGGCACCGTGCCCCACTCCGGCTTCGGTCTGGGCTTCGAACGCCTGGTGGTCTACGTGACCGGCATGGGCAACGTGCGCGACGTGATCCCCTTCCCCCGTACTCCCCGCACCGCCGAGTTCTAAGGCGACCCGCCTACTCGCACCGTGCAAAAGCCGACCCCCGGGGTCGGCTTTTTTTATGCCCGCCTAGCTCTTCCCGCCCCCGTTATTCCCGCCTTTTGCATTCCAAACCCTGTGCGCTCCCCCATCTTTCCCGTCATTTATCTGGTGTGCGCCAGGACGCGGTCCCCTGTTCAAGGGCTGAACCGTAGTTTTTATGCACTTAAATCGGAAAAAAGCCGGTTGTTGAAGCAACGCAATTTTTTACCCCTTTAGGGGTGACAAAATATCCATTAACCCTTCAGGGGTAATTAATGACAGCGGATCCCGGGCAGCTGGCCGATGGGGACATGGATAAAACACACGAGGTAATGGAATGATCTTGATGGAATTTTTGGTGGTACTCGGCTGCTTGCTGCTGGGTACCCGCTTCGGGGGCATGGGGCTGGGTCTTATCAGCGGTATCGGTCTGTTCCTGCTGACCTTCGTCTTCGGCCTGGTGCCGGGCGAGCCGCCGGTGCAAGTGATGCTGACCATACTGGCGGTCATTGGCTGCGCCGCCACCCTGCAGACCGCCGGCGGTCTCAACCTGATGATGCAGGTGGCCGAGCGTCTGCTGCGCCGCCACCCCCAGTACATCACCCTGCTGGCGCCGCTCACTACCTGGACCCTCACCTTCCTGTGCGGCACCGGCCACGTGGTCTACACCATGTTCCCCATCATCGCCGACATCGCGCTGCAGAAGAACATCCGCCCGGAGCGCCCCATGGCAGTGGCGTCCGTTGCCTCCCAGATGGCCATCTGCGCCTCGCCGGTCTCGGTGGCCGTGGTCTCCATGGTCTCCATCCTGGCGGCGGCTCACGGCGTGGGTCAGGCCTACGGTCTGCTCGACATCCTGATGGTCGCCATCCCCTCCTCTCTCATGGGTGTCATGATGGCTGCCCTGTGGAGCCTGCGCCGCGGCAAGGATCTGGACAAGGACGAGGAGTTCCAGGCCAAGATCAAGGACCCTGCCCAGCGGGACTTCATCTACGGCGGTGGTGAAACCCTGCTCAACACCAAGTTCCCGAAAGAGGCCTACTGGTCCACCTGGATCTTCTTCGCCGCCATCGCTGCCGTGGTGCTGCTGGGGGCCGATGAGGCGCTGCGCCCCGTCTTCACCATCAAGGAGAAGACAGGCCCCCTCTCCATGAACCTGGTGATCCAGATGATGATGCTGATCGCCGGCGCCATCATCCTGATGCGCTGCAAGGTCAAGCCAGGGGAGATCGCCAACGGCGCCGTCTTCAAGGCGGGCATGGTCGCCATCTTCTCCGTGTTCGGGGTCGCCTGGATGAGCGAAACCTTCTTCCAGGCCCACATGCCGCTGCTCAAGGAGACCCTGGCCCACGTGGTACAGGCCCAGCCCTGGACCTACGCCCTGGTGCTCTTCCTCATCTCCAAGCTGGTGAACAGCCAGGCCGCGGCGCTCACCGCCATCGCCCCCATGGGGCTGGCGCTGGGGGTCGAACCCAAACTGCTCATCGCCTTCCTGCCGGCAAGCTACGGCTACTTCGTGCTGCCGACCTACCCGAGCGATCTCGCCTGCATCGGCTTCGACCGCTCCGGCACCACCCGCATCGGCAAGTTCATCATCAACCACAGCTTCATCATTCCGGGCCTCATCGGGGTGGTGACCTCCTGTACCCTGGGCTTCATCCTGACCAGCATCCTGCTGTAACAGGCATCCAGTGCGAGCGGCTCCCCCGTGGGAGCCGCTTTTTTATCCCCGCATCTCCGACCCGCGCTTTGCCATCGCCCCCCACTCTGGGTAGCATGACCCCTCTTTTCTTTGCGGAAATCCCCCATGTCTCGCGTCATCCTGCTCTGGAGCGGCGGCAAAGATGCCATGCAGGCCCTCTGCCACGCCCGGGAAGCGGGCCATCAGGTGGTGGCCCTGATCACCTTTGCCCCGCCAGCGCCCCGCTTTCTCGCCCATCCCCTGTCACAGGTTCGCCGTCAGGCGGCGGCCCTCGCACTGCCCCATCGGCTGGTCACCATCGAGGCGCCGTTCGATCTCGGTTATGAGCGGGCCCTGGCGGCATTGAAAGAGGAGTGGCAACTCGATGGGGTCGTCACCGGCGACATCGACAGCGTGGGGGGCGCGCCGAACTGGATCCGCGAGCGCTGTCGCCCCCTGGGGCTCACCGTTCACACCCCGCTCTGGCAACAACCCCGCGAGGCGTTGCTGGCGGACATGCTGGCCCGCGGCATCGTCGCCCACCTATCCTGCGTCGATACCCGGGTACTGGCCCCCGAGTGGGTGGGGCGCAGGCTCGATGCTGGCACCCTCAGCGATCTGCAGCAACTGGCGGATCGGGATGGCTTCGATGCCTGCGGCGAGCAGGGGGAGTACCACACCATGGTGACCGACGGCCCCGGGTTTACGGCACCGCTGACGCTCGGCCACTGGCAGGTGGCGCGCCAGGAGCACCTCGCCTATCTGCTGGAGGACGAGGAATGACCTCTCACGAGGGCGACACATAAAAAACGGGAGGCGCTGGCCTCCCGTTTTGCTTGTCCTTAACGCCGATCTAGTTGGCCAGCTTGCCCAGCACCCGCTTAAGCAGGCGGATGCGCGGCTCGATGCTGTCCAACAGCAGGAACTCCGCCTCCGAGTGGAAGCCGCCCCCCATGGGGCCGAAGCCATCGAGGGACGGCACGCCTGCGGCCGCGGTGAAGTTGGCATCGGAGCCGCCACCGGCCTCCAGCCAGGTGAAGGGGACGCCCTCCTCCCTGCCTGCCGCCTCCACCAGTGCCATCAGGGCCTCGGTGTCGCCGCTCGGGCGCATCGCGGGCTTGAAGCTCTGGCGCGCCACCTCGACCCGGCAACCGGCGAGGAAGGGGTTGTTGGCCATGAAGGTGAGCCGGTCGTGCACCGCCTGCGCCTCTTCGTTGCGCCAGAAGCGCAAATCCACGATCGCCTCGGCAAAGTCGGGCACCACGTTGACGCCGGTGCCCCCCTGCACCACCCCCACGTTCATGGTGGTGCCGGTCTCCATGTTGACCTGTTCGTTGATGGCAAGCACCCAGTGGGCCAGCTCCGTGATGGCGGAGATCCCTTGTGCCAGGGCCGAGCCCGCATGGGAGGCCTTGCCGTGGAAGGTGATGCGGTACTTGGCATTGCCCTTGCGGGCGCTGATGAGATCCCCGCTCGGGCGCGCCGCCTCGGCCACCAGCACGCAGCCGCTCTGTCTGGCTCGCTCCACCAGCCACTCCTTGGACCAGGGGGAGCCTATCTCCTCGTCGCAGTTGCAGCAGACCAGCACCTTGAGCCTGGCCAGCACGGCCGGGTCCAGCTCTTTCAAGGCATACCAGGTAGAGAGCAGGCCGCTCTTCATGTCCGACACGCCGGGGCCAAACGCCTGATTGCCTTCGACTTTCAGCGGGCGTTTGGCCGCCGTCCCCTCGGGGAAGACGGTGTCCATGTGGCCCACCAGCATGACATCGTAGTGCTCCGCCCCCGGGGCATTGGTTGCCTCCAGGCAAGGGCCGCACTCGGCGGCGAACTGGTGGCGGGTCACCTGCCAGCCGATGGCCTCATATTTCTCCGTCATGATGTCGGCGACCCGGGCCACCCCGGCCGGGGTGCGGGTGCCGCAGTCGAGGTTGATGAGCGGGGCCAGATCCGCCAGATAGGTATCGAGTGAAAACGGGCGCGTGAGGTCGTTCATTGTCTTCTCCATGGAACAATCTGCGTAAAACACAGACTGTTTTTGCAACGATAAGAGTGGGCGGGCACTCGGCGCCGCCTCGTCAACGGCGGTCGGCCAGCGTGGATCAGCTGGCCGCCGCCTCTACACCAGAGCCTTTACATGAACAGCAGATAGTTGAGGAGCAGCGCCGTCACCAGGGCCCCCGCCATGGGCACGCTGGTACGCTTGACCACCACGAAGGGAGAGACCTTGGCGATGCCCGCACAGGCGATGAGCACCGCCGCGATGGGGGAGACGGTGCGACCAATGCTGGAGGCGAGCTGCATCGGCAGCAGCATGGTTACCGCCGGCACGCCAAACTTGGCCGCCACGGCGGGGGCCAGGGAGGAGAAACTGAGGAAGGCCGCGTTGCCCGAGCCCATGATGACCGCCGCCACCATGATGAGCCCCACCATCACCAGGGTCATCAGACCGCTGCCGATGCCGGCATTGCTGGCCGAATGGAGCAGGGTGTCGATGGCGCCGATGGCCTTGAGGGATTCGGCGAAGAGCTCGGCACAGACGATGAGCGCCACCACGGGGCCAAACACCTTGCCCATGCCGTCGAGGAAGCTCGACAGCCCCGCGAAGGCGGTGCGCACCGAGCGGGTGCGCAGCAGCTCGCACAGCATGCCGATAAAGACCGACAGCAGCATGGCCACCTCCACGCTGACGCTGATGCTGGTCACCAGGAGCTTGGAGAAGGTCATCATCAGCACGAAGGGGATGATGGGCAGCAGGCCGTACCAGGTTGGCGCGGCCACCTCGTCCGCCCCTTTCTCGTCAAGCTCCGCCTGTTCGCCGCGATGCAGGGCCGGATCCCAGCCCTCCTGGCGGTCACAGTGCCGCTGCCAGAAGAAGTGCAGCACCATGGTCACCAGCAGCATGGGGGCCACCAGCCAGATCTGGTAGTCGACGAAGTAGCTGGTGGGATCCATGCCGGACTGGCCGGCGGAGAAGATGGCGTTGGTCTGGGTCGGGCCGATTTCGAACGCCTGGGAGGTGGCGATGACGCCGCAGGCGGAAGCCGGGCTGATGCCGAGGTTGCGCATCACAGGATACATGGTGACCATCAACAGCAGGCCGAGGCCGGTGGCGGAGGTGACGAACAGGGAGACGAAGACCGCCACCAGGTAGCAGATGGCCAGCATCAGGTAGCTGGACTGGATGCCCGCCACCGGTTTGACCGCCACCCGCACCAGGGCCTGGGAGGCGCCGATATGGGACATGTAGGTGGCAAAGCCCGCCACCGCCATGATGGTGAGGCCAAGGCCCGCCGCACGGTAGGAGAAGATCCCCTTGAACACCTCGAACAGGTCGAACAGGGCGAAGCCGGTGCTCTTGTCGGCGGGCAGAATGGGGTGCAGTCCCAGCCAGTAGGCCACCGCAAAGAGGGCCATGCCCGCCAGCGCCAGCACCGCCTGCGGGTTGTAATCCTTGACGATGCCGTAGACCACGGCGATCAGCACGAGCAAGACGAAGACGAGTTCCAAGGTGCACTCCTGACAAGATTATCGAGAAGCGCAATCTAGTGGGGGATCTCCCCTTTCCTCTTGATCACCATCAATAAAGATGGAAAAAGCAAACGGTTGTAGATTTTTACTCCAAAAATAAAACTAAAAACGACATTTAACATCAAGGAACTGGATCTAGAATGCTCCCCAGGGTATCCCTGACCGACAACCGCCACTTTGTTTGCGTTGGATCAACATCCCGCCGGGGTGAACTGGCCAAGATGCCCGTCGACACAGAGCGACCATTTCGCACCGGAGAGAGTTATGACAAACCAAGCCACCGCAGGCACCCCGACCTGCGACTGCAAGCTGTGGGACATCCTCGTCGAGTCTGCAAAGGAACGCACCACCATTCGTTACTCCAAACTGGCCAGGCAGGCCGGGCTGGAGCAGTGCCAGGATGAACTGCGCACCCTGCTGCAACGCATCCGCATGTATTGCACCGAAAATCACCTGCCCATTCTCTCCGCCATCGTGATGGATGACGTGGGCAAATACGCCGGCCTCTCCTCCAGCCTGCCGGATGCCCCCTGGGAGCGGGCACGGGTCTTCGATCACGAGTGGACCACCCTGCACTGAGTGCCGCTCCCTGAAACCGGAACGCGCCCATACCAGCAGGCGCGTTCTGGTTTTTGGCCCCCACCGTTTCTTCCCCGGCCCCAGGCCAGGTGTGTGTCCCTGTGAGGCGCCCTGCCCCCTTGTCGTCCTATCCGGCCAGGCGTGCAGCATAAGGGCCTCCTGCCCCCGGTCTCCCCCTTTGATACCGCAGCGCATCCCGTCCCAGACCAGCGTGTGCTGGCGCGCGGCCCCTCCCTTCTCCACTCGGCCTGACTGGTAAAACCAGCCCATCCGGCCATGAGCGTTGCCATGGGGAGACCACAATGCCAGAATCGGGCCCTTGCACGATTTCAGGGCCGCCGGCCCGCAGACAAAGGATCCCCCATGGCCACCACCCTCTATGGCATCAAGAACTGCGACACCATCAAGAAGGCCCGTAAGTGGCTGGAGGAGGCGGGTATCGATTACCGCTTTCACGATCACCGCGCCGACGGTCTGAGCCCGGAGCAGCTTGATCTCTGGCTCGCCAAGCTGGGCTGGGAAGCCCTGCTCAACACCCGTGGCACCACCTTCCGCGCCCTGCCGGAAGCAGAAAAACAGGGGCTCGACACCGCCAAGGCCCGTGACCTGCTGCTGGCCCACCCGGCCATGATCAAGCGCCCGCTGCTGGACCAGGACGGTACCCTGACCCTGGGCTTCAAGGCAGACCTCTATCAATCCCTCTTCTCCCGTTAACTTTTTCTGTTAAGGAACACCGATGTCGGACGTCATCACACTGGCCAAGGATCTGATCAGCCGCCCCTCCGTGACCCCCCTGGATGAAGGGTGCCAGACCCTGATGGCGGAGCGCCTCGCGCGCCTGGGGTTCGTCATCGAACCCATGATCTTCGAGGACACCACCAACCTCTGGGCACGCCGTGGCAGCGAGGGCCCCCTCTTCTGTTTCGCCGGCCACACCGACGTGGTGCCCGCCGGCCCCCTGGAGAAGTGGGACACCCCGCCATTCGAGCCGACCATCAAGGACGGCATGCTCCATGGCCGGGGCGCCGCCGACATGAAGGGGTCCCTGGCCGCCATGGTGGTGGCAACCGAGCGCTTCGTGGCCGAGCACCCGGACCACAAGGGCTCCATCGCGTTTCTCATCACCTCGGATGAAGAGGGGCCCTTCATCAACGGCACGGTGCGCGTCATCGACACCCTGGAGGCACGCAACGAGAAGATCCGCTGGTGCATCGTCGGCGAACCCTCCTCCACCGCCCAGGTCGGGGACGTGGTGAAGAACGGTCGTCGCGGTTCCATCACCGGCGATCTGCTGGTGCGCGGGGTGCAGGGCCACGTCGCCTACCCCCATCTGGCGGACAACCCTATCCACAAGGCGGCCCCGGCGCTGGCGGAGCTCGCCGCCATCGAGTGGGACAAGGGCAACGCCTACTTCCCCCCCACCAGCTTCCAGATCGCCAACATCCAGGGCGGCACCGGCGCCTCCAACGTCATCCCGGGGGAGTTGCAGGTCCAGTTCAACTTCCGCTTCAGCACCGAGCTCACCGATGCGGCTATCCGCGAGCGGGTCGAGGCGCTGCTGACCCGTCACGGCCTGGACTTCGAGCTGAAGTGGACCCTCTCCGGCCAGCCCTTCCTGACGGACACCGGCGCCCTGCTGGACGCCACTGTCGCCGCCGTGGCGGCAGTGAACGGCCAGCAGCCGGCCCTGCTCACCACGGGGGGCACGTCCGATGGGCGCTTCATCGCTCCCACCGGGGCGGAAGTCATCGAGCTCGGCCCGGTCAACGCCACCATCCACAAGGTGAACGAGTGCGTGAAGGCGGACGATCTGGATCTGCTGGCGGACATGTACCAAGGGGTGCTGGCACGACTGCTGGCATGAGCGGCGCTCCGGACAAGAGAGACCAGACCATGAATCAGGATCAACTGCTTGGGCTGGATGAGAGCCACCTCATCCTGGTGGGGCGCGGCCCCCATCGTCTGACCGCCGCCACCGCGGCGGCCTTCAACGACATGCAGGTGGCTGCCGCCCATGCCGGTTTCAACCTGCAGGCGGCCTCCAGCTGGCGCGGCTTCGAGCGCCAGCTCGCCATCTGGAACGGCAAGTGGCGCGGGGAGCGCCCTCTGCTGGATGCGCACAACCAGCCCTTCGATGCCCTGCAACTGGGCGAGACCGAACGACTGCACGCCATCCTGCACTGGAGCGCCCTGCCCGGCACCAGCCGCCATCACTGGGGCACGGATCTCGACATCTACGATCCGGACTGCCTGCCCGCCGGCACCCGGCTCGCGCTGGAACCCTGGGAGTACGAGGCGGGCGGCTGGTTTGCCGATTTGCGCGAATGGCTGGACGATCACATGAACGACTTCGGCTTCTTCCTGCCCTATGCAAAAGGGGAGCAACCGGATCAGGGGGTGGCCTACGAGCCCTGGCACCTGAGCTTCGCGCCCGAATCCGACGGGCTGGCCCTGGATCCGGCGGCGCTGGCGCTTTGTCTGGAACGGGCGGATATTGAAGGCAAGGAGTGCATCCTGGCCCATCTCGACGAGATCCTGGCCCGCTATGTCACCCCGGCACACCACGAAAGGAGATTCTGATGAGCTTGTGGTTATGGATAGGCTTGCCGCTGCTGTTTCTGCTCGGCCTGTTTCTCAACGCCATCAAGGACATGAAGCAGCTCGAGAAACAGCTGCCCAAGTACAAGGACAAGATCCGGGAGGTCAAGGACGACGAGGACGACTGACCCCTTCGCAGGAGCCCGTCGGCGCTCCTGCCCCCTTCCCGTCCACGGCATTTTTCCGCCCTCTGCCGCCCCCTGAGCCGGCCCTGAAAGCCCCCTCGATTGAACCCCTTTCCCAGCGCTTTCCCGCGCGGGCACTCCGCCCTCGCCCTGCTTGAAAACTGCGCAACAAACGTAAAAAACTGCAAAACAATGCACAATTAAGCCACACAAAGGGGGTCAATCTGCATATAATGTGCCTGTTTTGCAGCCCGCCATAAGGAGTTCGCCATTGGATGCCACCACCGTCAACAGTTTCTTCTTCATCGGTGCCCTGTTGGTGGGCGCCAGTGTCCTGTTGAGCGCGCTCTCCTCCAGAGTCGGCATCCCCATCCTGGTCATCTTCCTCGCCGTCGGCATGCTGGCGGGTGAGGATGGTCCCGGCGGCATCCACTTCGCCGACTACTCGGTCGCCTACCTGGTGGGCAACCTGGCACTGGCCATCATTCTGCTGGACGGCGGCATGCGCACCCGGGTCTCCTCCTTTCGGGTCGCGCTCTGGCCCGCGCTCTCGCTGGCCACGGTCGGGGTGGCCATCACCACAGGCCTCACGGGCCTCGCCGCCGCCTGGCTGTTCGACCTCAACCTGATGCAGGGGATGCTCATCGGTGCCATCGTCGGCTCCACCGATGCGGCGGCGGTCTTCTCCCTGCTCGGCGGGCGCAGCCTCAACGAGCGGGTCAGCGCCACCCTGGAGATAGAATCGGGCAGCAACGATCCCATGGCGGTCTTTCTCACCGTCACCCTGATCGAGGTACTGGCCACCGCCCAGCAGGGGCTGGATGCCGGCTTCCTGCTGCTGCAACTCGTCAAGCAGTTTGGTCTGGGCGCTGGCATCGGCCTTGCCGGGGGCTGGCTGCTGTGGAAACTCATCAACACCGCTCGCCTCGCCCCCGGTCTCTATCCCCTGCTCACGGTGAGCGGCGGCCTGCTCATCTTCGCCCTCACCACGGCGGTGGGGGGCAGCGGCATCCTCGCCATCTACCTCACCGGCCTGCTGCTTGGCAACCTCTCCCTGCGCAGCCGCAGTACCACCCTCTCCGTGCTGGACGGCCTGACCTGGCTCAGCCAGATCGGCATGTTCCTGGTGCTGGGGCTGCTCGCCTCTCCCCACAAGCTGCTGCCCATCGCCCTGCCGGCGCTGGCCCTGGCCATGTGGATGATCCTGTTTGCCCGTCCGGTGTCGGTCTGGATTGGACTGCTGCCGTTCAAAAACTTCGCGCCGCGCGAGCGCTGGTTCATCTCCTGGGTGGGGCTGCGCGGCGCCGTGCCCATCATCCTGGCGGTCTTCCCCATGATGGCGGGGCTGCCCAATGCCCAGCTTTACTTCAATGTCGCCTTCTTCGTGGTGCTGGTTTCGCTCATCCTGCAGGGCAGCTCGCTGCCGCTGGCATCAAAGCTGGCGCGAGTGGAGGTGCCCGCACCGCCCTCTCCCATCAACCGCTCTGGGCTGGAAATCGATCTCGACAGCCAGTGGGAGACCTTCGTCTATCGCCTGAGCGCCGAGAAGTGGTGCATCGGCTCCCCCTTGCGAGAGCTGCGCATGCCCCAGGGCACCCGCATCTGCGCCCTGTTCCGCGGCCAGGAGCTGCTCCACCCCTCGGGCAGTACCTGCCTGCAATCCGATGACATCCTCTGCGTCATCGGCCACGAGCACGACCTGCCTGCCCTCGGTCAGCTCTTCAGCCAGGCGCCGGAGCAGGATCTGGGCCCGCGCTTCTTCGGTGACTTCCTGCTGGAGGCCAACGCCAGGCTGGTGGATCTCGCCCCGCTCTACGGGCTGGATGTGAGCGAGGTGGCGGATCAGAGCCTCGGCGATTTTATTGCCCATCAGTTGGGCGATAATCTGGTGGTCGGTGACCATGTCGCCTGGCAGGGACTGCTCTGGACGGTGGCGGAAATGGAAGAGGGTGAACCCCGCAAGATAGGGGTGCGCTTCCTGGAAGAAGACCCCGTCTAGGCGCCGGCCATCGTAGCCCGCATTTGTGTGAGAAGGGAGTGAACCATGCCTTATCAAACCCTGTTGTCCGGTCTGTATCCTCCCTCGCCCAAGCTGGGCCTCATCGAGGGTTTCTTTGGCAAGGGCTGGAGCTGGGAAGCCCGTGCCCGCTACGCCCAGTGGCTGCCCCGCCACGGCTATGGCTTCTATCTCTACGCCCCCAAGGAAGACGGCTACCTGCGCAAGCACTGGGCTACGCCCTGGCCCGCCGACCAGCTTGAAGCCCTGTGCCAGCTCGCCCGCCAGTGCCGGGAGAACGGTCTGGCCTTCGGGGTGGGCCTGAGCCCCATGGGAGCCCATCACGACTATGCCCGCCAGCGACCCGCCCTGCTGGAGAAGGTGAGGCTCATCGAGGAGGCGCTCAAGCCCGATATCCTGGCGATCCTGTTTGACGACATGAAGGGGGACACCCCGGATCTCGCCCACTGGCAGCTCACCATCGCCCACGACATCGCGGCCCACACCGGCGCAGGCCGCCTGCTGTTCTGCCCCAGCTACTACAGCACGGATCCCGTGCTGGAGAAGGTGTTCGGTGCCATGCCCCCCCACTATCTGCAGGATCTGGGTCAGGGGCTCGACAAGCGCATCGATGTCTTCTGGACCGGCCCCAAAGTCTGCTCCACCGAGTATCCGGCTGCCCACCTCAAACAGGCCGCCGACTGGCTCCATCGCAAGCCCTTCCTGTGGGACAACTATCCGGTCAACGACGGCAGCAAGGCGAGCAGCTTCCTGCACCTGCGCGCCTTCGAAAACCGTCCGGCAGAGCTGGCGGATCTCGTGAGCGGCCATGCGGTCAATCCCATGAAGCAGGCGGCCCTCTCGGCCCTGCCGCTCGCCACCCTGCCCATGAGCTACAAGCTCGGCAAGCAGTACGATCCTGACAAGGCGCTGCACGCCTCCCTCAACGCCACCTGCGGGCCGCAGATCTCCGCCATGATCCAGGCCGACCTGCCGCTCTTCCAGGACATCGGTCTGGCCCAGCTCACCCCCGAGCAGGTCATCCACCTCAAGAGCCGCTACCTGCCGTTCCAGGATCAGGCCTGCGTGAACGAGATCCTGCGCTGGCTGGCCGGGGAATACGTGTTCGATCCGGACTGCCTGACCGACTGACCCCATGAGTCCATGAAAAACGGGCCCATGTAAAAGGCCACCTCCCGGGCAGGGAGGTGGCCTTTTTGCATGATGTCTCTTCAGGTGCCCCATGGCGTCACATAGGGCGGCAGATTGAGCGGGTGTCTAGCCGAAGGCCAGCCAGACCCCGACAAACAGCATGAGAGAGCCCGCGATCCGGTTCATCAGAGTGACATTCCCGCTCTTGGCGAGGAAATGGCGCAAGGTGCGGCCACCGCTGGCATAGAGCATCAGGCAGGAGAACTCGATGACCAGGATGAGCGCGACCAGGGCCCCTATCTGAGGTGCCATCGGCTTGGCCGCATTGATGAAGGGGGGCAGCAGGGAGACCATGAAGGCCCACCCCTTGGGGTTGGCGATGGCGGTCACGAAACCCTGCACGGCCAGCCCCATTGGGCTGGTCTGCTGACCCGCCGAGAGATCCGCCGGGATGGCCATCTTGCCCTTGGCCTGCCACATCTGGATGCCGAGCCAGACCAGGTAGGCGCCACCTACATATTTGAATGCAGAGAACAGGGCCGGGTAGTTGAGCATGACTGCCGCCACCCCGACTACCGACAGCACGGAGACCAGGCCGACGCCGACAAGCTCCCCCCACATCATGTGCAGGGTACGGCGCACCCCCAGACTCATGCCCAGGGTCATCGCCAGGGTCATGCACATACCGGGGGTTACTGAGACAAAAAAGAACGTGGGAATAAAGAGCGCCAAGATGGCGGGATCAATCCAGTCGGACACACTACACCTCCAGGGTAACAAGCAGACGATCTTGCCTATCACACTCTTTTAACACAAGAAAAACCTTTTCATTCAGCAAGAATTCAGCATTAAAAACCCTGTGACAAGGATTGTCGCGCCTGTGTAAGATGCCGCCTCACTCCTCTTTCGGGTTAGGATCTTTCATGTCATTGAATAATCTGTCCATTCGTCTTCAAGTGCTTATCCCTCTCCTGCTCGCCAGCCTGTTGATGCTGCTGATGGCCGTGATCAGCAAACAGGAAATCGACGGTGCCATTCAGGACATGAATGAAACCACCGCCAGCGTCACCCGCCACAAGGACGACATCGCGGCCCTGATCCACGCCACCTACCGGCTGCGCACCAACGCCATCTACGGCCTGTACGATGAGGCCCTCTTCGCCCAGTTGCCGGCCCAGCTCTCCGCCGCCGAACAGGAGATTGGCGCCATCCTGACCAGACTGGTTGTCACCGGAGCCGAGCAGGACAACCGTCAGGTCGCGGCCGCCCTGCAGGCCTACCTCGGCCATACCCGCAGCAGCATGCTGCCCCTGCTGACCGCCAAGTACCAAGGCAGTGGCGATCCCGCCACCTATGAGCAGGCCCGCCTGCACTTTCGCGATCTGGGGGAGGCGCTCATCAAGCAGATCGATGCCATGTCCGTCCACATCAATCAGCTGACCCAGACTGAGATTGCCGAGGAGCAGGCCCACTACCGCGCGACCCTGCTGCGCACCCTGCTGCTGATGGGGGGCACCCTGATCGCGGCCCTGCTGGGCGGCTGGTGGATCTCCGGGCGCATCGTGCAGCCCATCGGCCAGTTGCAGGAGGTGATGCACGCCGTCGCCCTCGGCCGCTTCAACGTGCGTGCCAATGCCGAAGGCAACAACGAGCTGGGCCAGCTCGCCAGGGATATCAACCGGACCCTGAGCCAGCTTGCCAACACCATCCAGACCCTGACCGGCATCAGCGGCAATGTGGCCTCCGCCGCCACCGAGCTTGCCGCTGTGATGACCCAGGCAGAGGTCAATGCCCAGCAGCAGCGCGGTGAGACCGAACAGGTGGCCTCCGCCGTCACCGAGCTGGCCAGCACCGCCGACAACGTCAACCACAACGCCGCCCTGGCCGACGAGCTGGCCCGGGATGCCAACAGTCGGGTCGAGCAGGGGCTAGCCCTGTTTGCCGAAAGCATCGAGGCCAACGGCCGCATGGCGGGCAGTCTGGAGAACGCCGCGACTGTGGTGGCCAGGCTCAAGTCCCAGTCCGAGCAGATCGGCAAGGTGATCGAAGTCATTCAGAGCATTTCGGAGCAGACCAACCTGCTGGCCCTCAACGCCGCCATCGAGGCGGCCCGCGCCGGTGAAAGCGGCCGCGGCTTTGCGGTGGTGGCCGACGAAGTGCGCCTGCTGGCCGCCCGTACTCAGGACTCCACCAAGGAGATCCAGGCCATCATCGAGCAGTTGCAGAGCCAGTCCCTCTCCGCCAACAGCGGCGTGCAGCAGACCCTGGAGATCCTCGGCCACAACCGGCAGCTCTCCGCCGAGGTACAGGCCTTGCTGGGGGGCATCACGGACGCGGTCAACCAGATCAACGGTGCCAACGCCCAGGTGGCGACCGCGGCAGAACAACAATCCTGCGTCACCGCCGACATCAGCCGCAACCTCACCAACATCCATGAGATCGTGAACCAGAACGCCGCCGGCATCAGCCAGAGTGCCGCCGCCAGTCACGAACTGTCACAGCTCGCCGAGCAGCAGCGCAGGCAGCTCGCCCAGTTCCAGCTCTGATCCCGAGAGGGTCTCTTCGATACCGCGGGGCCCGGCGCAGGCCCCGCACTTGCCCCTCCCCCTTCACGCCTCCTGTTTAAAACGGGTTTTTGCCATCAAGGTGTCATTGGGGGCTGGGCTGCATTCGCAAATGTGGGTATGGTAGAGGCACGTCACTCCCCCTCATCGAGAGATCATCATGAGCCTGAAGTTCAAGAAACCCGCTTTTATCACGCTCGGCCTCATCGCCCTGCTCTCCGCACTCTGGCTCGATTTCTATCTGCCGGAACACACCATCGCCACCATCACCGGGGTGGAGGTGAAGCGCACCGACAAGGATGGCCCCATCAGCCAGAAGAACCCGGCTGACGGCCCCACCACCGACGTCTATTACATCTACACCGAGCGCCCCGGCGAGAAGATCCGGGTGTTTCGCAATGAAGACACCGAATGGGGCTGGCCCTTCTACTTCAAGTTCAACGCCGCCGACGTCCAGGCCAAGGCCAAGTCCATGGAGTTCGAAAAACGCCTGGCCATCATCACCTCCTACGGCTGGCGCGTGAACATGTTCTCCATGTTCCCCAACGTCACCAAGATCGCGAGCACCGAGCCCGATGCCTCCACCTGGAGCTTCTTCCGCTGGTTCTGGTTCGGTGTCTGGGCCCTGGTGATGGGCAAGGCGGCCATCGCCACCTGGCGCTACTTCGATCGCCTCGAGGACGAGATATGAGCGAGCCGAGCAAGACCCGCACCAGCTTCTATCGCCGGCTCTACGTGGCTCACCTCATCAGTCAGGGCACGGACACCGTGCCCGCCATCATGGAGGCGACCGGCATGCCGCGCCGCACCGCCCAGGACACCCTCAGCGCCCTGGCGGAGCTCGACATCCAGTGCGCCTTCGAGCAGACCGAGGGGGCTCGCCATCTGCAGGGGCACTACCGCATCAACGACTGGGGTCCCATCAATCCGGCCTGGATTGCCGCGCAGCTTCCCGTTATCAGGCAGACCCTGGGGTATCCCTGACACCCCGGGCCCTGCTCTGCCTCCCATAGAGAAGGGGCCAGCCTTGCGGCTGGCCCCTTTCTTGTCTGGCCTGATATCCCGTTGCCCTCCCCCGGACTCACTCCCCTTCGCCGAACGACGCTTCCGGCAGAGGTTCCGCCGACTCCCCCCGGGTGCAGTCGATGATGGAGCGCTTGGGATTGTTGGGGTCGCGCAGCAACAGGGGGGCCATCCCCTCGTCATGCAGCCTCTCGTCGGAAAATTCGCTGCCATAGGCGTTGTGGGTCAGCCTGCGGGCATTGGCGATGGGGGTATCCACGAAGAGGGCATGTACCTCGAAGGTGGAGGCTGGCACCAGGAAACCGACGATGGGCAGGCCGTGCAACTCCTGATGGACCTTGTACCAGGCAAAGCCCTCGCTCACCTTGTCAGGGGTATACATGGCGAGCTGCGGATTGGCCGGGCGCCCGGTCTCGATGTCGAGATGAAGGGTGTCCAGCTCGCAGGTCGCCAGCCCCTGCCACATCTTCTCGAACGGGGTCGCGCAACCCGTCAGTTGCATGCATGTCAGCAGCGCCAACGTCCCTTTCCACATTCCCAACCCCTTATCCGATGTCCAGGATGTCAACCAAATGAGCGCAGTCGCTGCACCAGCAACTCGATGAAACCGACCCTGTCGAGCCCCAGCAGCACCAGGGCATTGGCCGGTTTGCCGGTCAGGTCGTAGCGATCCACCACCGTCATGCCCAGGGTATGGGTCCCGCCGGTTTCGATATCGACCCGGCACTCCACCCCGTGAAACAGGGAGGGCGCCAGCAGCCAGGCGATGGTACAGGGGTCATGGAGCGGCGCGCCAGCAAATCCCCACTTGGGATCCCGATGATAGATCATGAAAAAGTCGAGCAGCTGTGCCACGCACTGCGCCACCGGGTTGGGAATGGCGCGTACCCGCTCGATATCCTCGTCCATCACCTGGGCCTCGTGGGTCACGTCCAGCCCGCACATGGTGATGGGCAGCCCCGACTTGAAGACCATATCGGCCGCTTCGGGATCCACATAAATATTGAATTCCGCCGCGGGGGTCCAGTTGCCTGCACCGGCGGCGCCCCCCATCAGCACAATGCGGGCGATCTTCTGCTTGAGCTCGGGGTGGGCCGCCAGCAAGAGGGCAATGTTGGTGAGCGGCCCGGTCGGCACCAGGGTGACCGGCTCCGGGCTCTCGCGCAGACATCTTGCCATCAGTTCAAGGGCGCTCATCGCCCGGGGAGCAAAGGCGGGATCCGGCAGCTCTGGGCCGTCCAGCCCCGATTCGCCGTGGACGTTGTCGGCGATGATGAGCTCACGGGCCAGGGGCTTGGCAGCCCCCGCCGCCACCGGGATGTCGTCGCGGCCGAGCAGGGTCAGGATGCGCAGGGCATTGTTGAGGGTCTTGTCCGGGGTCTGGTTGCCCGCGCTGGTGGTGACCGCCAGCACCTTCAGCTCGGGGCTCGCCAGCGCCAGAATGAGGGCGATGGCATCATCGTGGCCGGGATCGCAATCGAGAATAACGGGCAACGCCATGGACAGACTCCTTACAACATGACAGGGAGCCATACCTTAGCAAGAGATGGCCAGATGAACTCAGGAGGGAGTCACAAAACGCCTCAACCAACGAGATCAAGTACTTGGCGATATGCCTTGGGAGCGGACACCCAGATTCGCCGCGCCGCCATCGTTCGGGTATGATCCCTCCTCCTTCATCGTCCGGTTGCTCCATGTCCGCCATCATCGACACCTTTGTTGCTCCGCCCTGCGCCGCCACCATCGAGATCCTGTTTGAGGATGCGCATCTGCTGCTCATCAACAAGCCGAGCGGCCTGCTGAGCCTCTCGGGCAAGAACCCGCAGAACCTCGATTCGGTCCATTACCGGCTGGTACAGGATTACCCCGGCTGCACCCTGGTGCACCGCCTCGACTTTGGCACCTCGGGCGTCATGGTGGTGGCCAGAAACAAGAGCATCAACGCCCTGCTCTGCCACCAGTTCAGCCAGCGCACCGTGAGCAAGGCTTACGAGGCACTGCTCTGCGGCCATCTGGCGGCGGATGAGGGCGTCATCGACGCATCCATCGCCAAGGATCCGGCGCTGTTCCCGCTGATGAGCATCTGCGCCGCCAGCGGCAAACCCGCCCGCTCACGCTATCGGGTAATGGAGCGGCTCACCCTGGAGGGGGCAGGCCAGCCGGTGCCATTGACCCGGGTCAGGCTGGTACCGGAAACCGGGCGCACCCACCAGCTGCGCATCCACAGCCAGTGGCTGGGCCATCCCATCCTGGGATGCGATCTCTATGGCGGCCTGCTCCCGCCCGGCTGCGAACGGCCCCCCAGACTGATGCTGCACGCCAGTGAACTCGGTTTTGTGCACCCGGTGAGCGGCGAAGCGGTACAGATCCGCTGTGAAGCGCCCTTTGCGCAGGCACTGGCGGCCATGACGGTGCAACAGGGGTAACGAAGAAGGGGGAAAGCAGGGCCAGGAAGGCAAAAGGGGCAAACGGCGGATAAAGATAGGGGCCGCGCTTTCGCAACGGCCCCCACCCCCCACTCGGTACTCTTTGTTACAAAGAGGGCTATCAGATCAGCTTGCGGGCGGCGCCCAGCACGATCTTGATGGCATCAGATTCGGTTTTCGCCATGGTTTCGGCGTTCGGGATTTCCTGCTGGGTACGGTTCACGATGACACCGGCCACCATGCCCGCACGCAGGCCCTGGCTGGTACACATGGTCAGCAGAGTGGCGGACTCCATCTCGTAGTTCAGCACGCCCATGGCTTGCCACTCTTTCATGGAACCCTGGAAACGTTGTACCACGCGGCCGGATACGGTGTCGTAACGCTCCTGACCCGGGTAGAAGGTATCAGAAGAAGCAGTGACGCCCACATGCAGCTTGGAGCCCAGCTCCTTGGCGGTGTTCACCAGGGCGGTGGTGCAGTCGAAGTCGGCCACGGCCGGGAACTCCATCGGCGCGAAGTGCAGGCTGGCACCGTCGAGGCGCACGGAGCCGGTGGTGACGATCACGTCGCCCACGTTCAGGTGCGGCTGGATGGCACCGGTGGTGCCGATGCGCAGGAAGGTACGGATACCCAGCTGGGCCAGCTCTTCCACCGCGATGGAGGTGGACGGGCCACCAATACCGGTGGAGCAGATGATCACGGCCTTGCCGTCCATCTCGCCGCGCCAGGTGGTGAATTCACGATGGCTGGCCAGGTGCACCGGGTTGTCCAACAGCTCTGCGATGCGCTTCACGCGCTCGGGGTCACCGGGGACGATCGCCAGGGTGGCGCCTTGCAGATCCGCTTTTTTCAAACCCAAGTGAAATACATCAGACATAGTGGACTCCTGGTTGCGCCCCGCCGCATGGCAGCCGAGTGCAGTTAAGGTGATTCTTTACGGTACTTTCAAGCCGGTGTCCCCTCATCCGGGGAGGCGCCAACTATGGTCGAAAGCGCTTTCCAATTCCTTGATGCGCCTCACACTTCTGCGCTTCAAAGCTGACAAAAATGGCGCGAAACGTTTGCTAAGATGATGAATTTCTTGAAAAACGTTTTTACGCTCCTTTTGCTCTCCCGTCCCTTGTCAAGCCTTGATCGACCGTCCATTTAAAGAGCGCGATCGAGTCCACAAAGTTGCAAACGAGATACCATTGACCCCTTCTCATCCCCTCCGACGCTGTTATGTTGGCGCCCGAATACCACTTAATGGCTAATCATACGGAGTCCATCATGGCGACATTCAAGTTCTACATTCCCGCAATCAACCTGATGGGGGCGGGCTGCCTGCAGGAAGCGGCAGCGGATATCCAGGGACATGGCTATCGCAAGGCGCTCATCGTCACCGACAAGATCCTGGGCCAGATTGGCGTGGTGGGCCGGCTTGCCGCCCTCCTGGCCGAGCACGGCATCGGTGCCGTGGTGTTCGACGAGACCAGACCCAATCCCACCGTGGCCAACGTCGAGGCGGGTCTTGCGATGATCCGGGCCCACGGCTGTGACTGCGTCATTTCGCTCGGCGGCGGCTCACCCCACGACTGCGCCAAGGGCATCGCCCTGGTGGCCGCCAATGGGGGCAGCATCAAGGATTACGAGGGGGTGGATCGCTCCGCCAAGCCGCAGTTGCCGCTCATCGCCATCAATACCACGGCCGGCACCGCCTCCGAGATGACCCGTTTTTGCATCATTACCGACGAATCCCGTCAGGTGAAAATGGCCATCATCGACAAGCACGTCACGCCGCTGATGTCGGTCAACGACCCGGAACTGATGCTGGCCAAGCCCGCCGGCCTCACCGCCGCCACCGGCATGGATGCCCTGACCCACGCCATCGAGGCCTATGTCTCCACCGCCGCCACCCCGGTCACCGATGCCAGCGCCGTGATGGCCATCGCACTGATTGCCGAACACCTTCGCACCGCCGTGCATCAGGGGGAGGATCTCCATGCCCGCGAGCAGATGGCCTATGCCCAGTTCCTGGCCGGCATGGCCTTCAACAACGCAAGCCTGGGCTATGTGCACGCCATGGCTCACCAGCTCGGCGGCTTCTACGACCTGCCCCACGGGGTGTGCAATGCGGTGCTGCTGCCCCATGTCCAGGCCTACAACGCCCGGGTGTGCGCCGGTCGGCTCAAGGATGTGGCCCGTCATATGGGGGTGGATGTGAGCGCCATGAGCGATGAGCAGGGTGCGGCGGCAGCCATTGATGCCATCCGGCAACTGGCTCGCGACGTCAAGATCCCCACCGGTCTGGAGCAGCTCGGGGTCAGGGCCGACGACCTAGACGTGCTGGCCACCAATGCGCTCAATGATGCCTGTGGTCTCACCAACCCCAGGCAGGCGACTCACGCGGAGATCGTCGCCATCTTCCGCGCCGCCATGTAAGGGGGCAAGATCCTGCCAGGGCCGCCACGCGGCCCTTTTTATTGGCTGATGGATCAATGGCTTTTTACTTCCGCACGGGGAGTGGGTATGATTTGCCGAGCTAAAAAGACTGTATGGATGATCTGAACCCGATATGCGGATGAAACACCTGATTGCCGCGGCCCTGACCGCCCTCACCCTGTCCGGTTGCAGCCTGGTCTATCGCATCGATATTCCCCAGGGCAACTATGTGGAACAAAAGCAGGTCGACAAGCTGCGCCAGGGCATGACCCGCGAACAGGTCGAGTTCGTGCTGGGTTCTCCCATGTTGCGCGACAGCTTTGACCCCAACACCTGGTACTACCTCTATGAGTTCCAGCCCGGTCGGGGCGACAAGGAGCGCAAGGAGCTGACCCTCAACTTCGTGGGTGACAGACTGGCCACCGTGACCGGTGATTTCCCTCTCCCTGCCGCCTTCACCACACCGCTCTAGATGACATCACAAAACCGGCTTCTGCCGGTTTTGTTCTCTCTGGCCCCGGCGATGTCGCCGGGCCACACTCTGGATACCTCATTGCCCCGAGGAGATCATCATGAGTCGATTCCTGATTGCCGGCGCCACCGGTCTGATTGGCAAAGCCTTGCTGCGCGAGCTGGGGACGGAGCACGACCTCCTCCTGCTTTGCCGCAAACCCGGCGATCCCGCTCCGGGACGCACCTGGCTGCCCACCTCGTTCGACGCGCTGGACAGATTGACGCTGCCCTCCCCTGTGGACATTGCCTTCTGCTGCCTTGGCACCACCCGCAAGGATGCCGGCTCGGCCGAGGCATTTCGCCGGGTCGATCTCGACTATGTGCTGGCCTTTGCCGCGCTCGCCCGTCGCCACGGCTGCCGCCGCCTGCTGGTGGTCTCCAGTCTGGGCGCCAACCCGGGTTCCCCTGCCCTCTATCCCCGCACCAAGGGCGAGATGGAGCAGGCCCTGCTGGCCCAGGAGTGGCAGCGGCTCGTCATCCTGCGCCCGGCCATGCTGCTCGGCCATCGCGAACCTGCGCGCCGTTCGGAGCAGATCATCCAGGCCATCTATCCGCTGGTAAAGCCCCTGCTGCGCGGGTCGCTGCGCCGCTGGCGTGCCATCGAGGCCAGTCAGGTGGCGCACGCCATGGCGCGCCTTGCCATCCAGGAGAGCGGGATAGAGACGGTGGAAAACGAGCGCCTGCTCACCCTGTGATGCCCTGTGCCGGGCGAGACGATCACAAAGGGGCGCCACGGCGCCCCTTGTCACAGCCCATCACCCGTCAGGTGCCGGCATCGTCTCGCTTGCGGTGCACATCGGGTCGCCCGCCGGTGACCACATCGGCGCGCCCCTCTTCCTTGGCTTTTTCCGCACGCTTCTTGCGCATCTCCTTGGGGTCGGCGATGAGAGGGCGGTAGATCTCGATGCGATCCCCCTCCTGCACCGGCTCTGCGCCCTTGACCGGACGGCTGTAGATACCGAACTTGTTGACCGACAGGTCGATCTCCGGGTGCTTTTGCAGGATGCCGGACTGTTCGATGGCCGCCAGCACGCTGGTCTCGGGCGCGACCCGGATGCACAGCACCGTCTGCCGCTCGGGCAGGGCATAGGCCACTTCGATATTGAGGAGCTCAGACACCGTAAACCACCTTGGCACGATTGGAGAAGGCAAGCACCATGGAGCTCACCAGCTCGCGGAAGATCTGGCCAAAGGCCAGCTCAATGAGCTTGGAGGTGAACTCGAAGTCGAGATCAAACTCCACCTTGCAGGCATCCACGTCCAGGGGTGTGAAGGTCCACCAACCCGCCAGCTTGCTGAAAGGCCCCTCCACCAGCTCCATCTTGATGGTGCGATTGGCATCAAGCTGGTTGCGCGTGGTAAAGGTCTTGGCGATACCTGCCTTGGCCACATCGACCGAGGCCATCATGTAGTCTTCACCCGACTCATGAACACGGCTGCCGACACAGCCGGGCAGGAACTCAGGATAGGCATCAACATCATTGACCAGCCGGAACATCTGTTCCGCGCTGAACATCACCAGGGCACTGCGAGTAATACGGGGCATGGGTTTTCCTCATCCAATCGGCCCGATTTTATCACCTTGTCAGCCAAAATCACCGCCGAAACTGTTCGCGGGTCACCAAGCAGGGCAATCGCACACTTTCCGGCCAGTGTGGTCCGCTCTCGCCCCGCCCTTCCCTCAAAATCGTCATCGAACTGCTCACAAAGCCGCCACTCGGAGCGCTGTGCGTTTTACAGCCGCCGCCACCCACGTATAATGCGCCTTCCTAAACATTGCCTAAGGCCCCCGTCATGAGCAAAAAGAACAGTAAAAACAAAGCCGGGTCCAGCACCATTGCACTCAACAGAACCGCCCGTCACGAGTACTTCATCGAAGAGCGCGTGGAAGCCGGCCTGTCCCTGCAAGGGTGGGAAGTGAAGTCCCTGCGGGCGGGCAAGGCCAACATCAGCGAAGCCTATGTCATCTTCATGCAGGGGGAAGCCTTCCTGTTCGGCTCCAGCTTCCTGCCGCTGAACGCCGCCTCCAGCCACGTGGTATGCGATCCGACCCGCACCCGCAAATTGCTGCTCAGTCGCCGTGAACTCGACAAGCTCGAGAGCCTGACCGCTCGTCAGGGCTACACCATAGTGCCGCTGGCCCTCTACTGGAAAGCGTGCTGGGTCAAGGTCGAGATCGGCCTGGTGAAGGGCAAGAAAGAGCACGACAAGCGGGAAGACACCAAAGCACGGGAATGGGACCGTGAGAAGGCCCGCATCATGAAGAACAAGCACCGCGGTTGATTGTGCGCCGCCGGCCCCCATGCGGCGACCAATAAACCAGCAATCGACCGGCCAAGGCCGGTCGATTGCCATCAACGCCTTGCCATGACAGGATTTTTGCGTACAATCCCTTTTGACAACCTGGGGCTGATTCTGGATTCGACAAGATTCACGAAACCCAAGGTGCATGCCGAGGTGCGGTAGGCCTCGTTAATAAACCGCAAAAAAATAGTCGCAAACGACGAAAACTACGCACTCGCAGCTTAATAACCTGCGCTGAGCCCTTCTCCCCTAGCTTGCCTGTGTCCTAGGGAAATGGAAGGTCATCCTTCACAGGATCGTGTGGAAGTCCTGCTCGGGGCGGAAGCATTAAAACCAATCGAGCTAGTCAGTGCGTGGCGTGTCTCTCCGCAGCGTGTTGGCGAATGTAAAGAGTGACTAAGCATGTAGTACCGAGGATGTAGTAATTTTGGACGGGGGTTCAAATCCCCCCAGCTCCACCAAATGTAAGTTTTCACATGTTCCCACATGCATCGGAAACGCCCTGAAAGCCCGCCCAGTGCGGGCTTTCTTGTTTCCATATACCTCCAAATATTGCCGTATAGCATTGCCCACCTTGTATGCCCGTGTGTATGCTTGCTACTGTCTTGAACTCGAGGCATACAAGCATGAAGCGCAGTGAAATCAAACGTCGCCCATTGGCTGACACCGTCCTGGCCACCCTGGAACCTGCAGATGCTGTTTACCGGGAGCTCGACGGCAATGGCCTGTACTTTCGCGTGAAGCCGAGTGGGCAAAAGTCCTGGGAACTTCGCTACAAAAAAGCGGATGGCAAATGGTCATGGCTAGGCATGGGGGCATATCCCGAGGTGAGCGGGGCCCTGGCACGCAAGAGAGCCATCGAACTGCGCGATAAGACGGCGAAGGATGGGAGTGTGCTAGCGACCAAACGTGCCATCCGTGCCGCCGAGATCGAGGCCGCCAACACCACGTTCGAGCACCTTGCGCGCGAGTGGTATGCGGTGAAATGCAAGACTTGGACTAAAGGAACTGCGGTTCGCACCATCGGCGCGCTTGAGAAGCATGTGTTTCCCGTATTCGGCAAGCGCCCATATGCAGGTATCCTGCCGATGGAATGGATGGAATTCCTGCGCAATATGGAGCGGACCGGCATCGTTGAGCAGACCAGCCGCGTACGCGGCATGTGCCGCGAAATCTACGACCTTGCCCGTGTGACTGGTCGAGTAATCCATAATCCGCTCGAGGGGTTGCACAAATTCCTGCTCACCAAGCCCATCGAGAACTATGCCCATGTCTCCCATGAAGAACTACCAGCTCTGCTACGGGCTATCAGTGGCTACCCGCATGCAATTGACGTACGAATTGGACTGCAGTTGTTGGCCATGCTTGCTTGCCGTCCCTCTGAGCTACGCGAAGCCTGCTGGAACGAGTTCGATCTGGACGCTGGACTTTGGTTGATCCCTGCCGAACGGATGAAGCGCCGCCGAGAGCATCTGATGTCACTACCCAACCAAGCCCTTGAACTACTGCGGCAACTGCGCAATGTCACCGGTAATTTTCCGCTTCTATTCCCTGGTCGTGGCAACTCGACCAAACCCCGCAGTAATACCGTATTTCTGATGGCTCTGCGACGCCTGGGCTACGAAGGTCGGCAGACTGGCCATGGCTTCCGCCACCTCGCCAGTACCATCCTCAACGAGAACGGTTTCGACCCACAGCACGTCGAGGCCCAACTCTCTCATGTGAAGGAGGGTGTTCGGGGGGTGTATGACAAAAGTACTTATCTGGAACAGCGAAAAGCGATGATGCAGTGGTATGCAGATCACTTGGACGATTTGGTCGTCGGCAATGACAAGCCACGCCCCTACAAAATATAACGCACCACCGACATGACATTCACCTGCTATTCGAGGAAACGCAAATGCGTAAATGGGACCATATAACACCCGAAGAGCTAGACACAAAAATCGAATATCTTAAGTGTAATTTTGATCCCGACTTAACCATGCAGGTGATCGAGATATTCAATGAGCGCATGCAAGATGACGAGCATGTCGATACTGGGGCGTTAACTAAGCTGATTAAGCCTGTTTTTGAACAGATCATGGCGGGAAAGAACGCCGATCAGGCATTTGGATTGAAGGTCAGTAAGGGAAAATACCCTCGGGAGGATACCTTCGAGCGCGACGTTCGTGCTGCGACCCTAGTCGTCTGGCACATGCGTCAAGGCGCAACTTGGGAAGATGCCATAACAGATACGGCCGAGCATATGAAGCTTGCAAGCATCACCATCCAACGGGCCTATAGAGATTTCCGAGCGGGCTCCGAATACTTACCCGATGAACAACTGGAGCAGCTAGCCTTGGCATGCATGTAACGTCATGACTTCACCCACGGTAATAAATAGCTCCGTGAAATACCAAATGCTGGTCAGTTAAGAGGATTCGAGCCCTTGTTCGTGCGGTAAAACGGCTCAAGACATGGAAGGTGTGATGCCTTCCTCTGTCAATTCGTATCGGAAAATGTCCAAGGATCAGCATCCAAAATTAACCAGGGTTACCTGACTGATTTCATCCTCAACTTGAAGCGGTAACCGTCGTTTCCTGCCTCGATGACCTTGCCGTGATGGATAAATCTTTCTGCATCGCTATGGTCATCTTTCTCATCCGTAAGCACCTTTCCCCATTCGCTGAACGTCAGGTTGGTCGTCACTAGTGCGTTCATAACGATCAGCCGCCAGCAGCAAGTTGCGTTTGAGCTCCGGATGTCATCTAGACCCTGAGCACAAAGAGCGCTCTGAGCCGGCGACTATCTGGTGTCAAACTGGCCAAATCACGCATCACTACTATCACCATAACCCCACTTATAGTGATTTAGTCCCCACCGCTGAGATCCCTAATCATCGTCCCGTACCTCATACGGAGACATTCAAATGCATCAAACTCATCCCGCCATTCCTCACGCCCTCATCGCCCAAACCGAAGTCTACAAGATTATCAGCCAGACCCGCTCCGGCCTGGATAAGTTGCGCAAGAAGGACCCGACCTTTCCGAAACCGATCAAATTCAGCGATAGCCGTCAAGCCACCGCGTACTACGTCATCGCCGAACTGAATGCCTGGCTGGACGCCAAGATCGAAGAAAGGGATGCCTAAAGAACCCCATTCATCTTGCTCTGTACGTCCTCTGCTAAGCCGCGAAAAACCAATGTACTTTCCGAGCAGCAGAAGGGATATGCAGATGATTAATCAGATGGGGATCTATGTCATTCAAGTCCTGCGCAGCGTTGAAGTACCAAACGATGCGCAGATTGATAAAAGGATTTCGAAATGAGCAAAAAAAAATGCGCCACCGTGAGCTTGCAGGCATCTGAGGTGGCGCTGAATAACGAATACCATGGTAGTTCTGCTGCCAACCGCCAGCAAGTCATTCTCACCATCTGTGCCGAGTCCAGTGATCCTAAGTACATTACCAGGGTCAAACTCAGTGATGACTATTACGCGATTGTCTCGGCAACCAACCCGCATGGGGCCGCCCGCCCGGTGATTTCGCACAATATTTACGAGTGCTGTAGTGACCGCCTCGTGAAACATGTGATTCGCGATAACTCTCACGCCGTCGATGCGGAGGTGGTGCAATGACCGTGGCCACCAATATCAATCAGTTCCGCCAGACCAAGTTCGAGGATCTGCACGATCCCTCTGTGGTTGTCATTCACGCCGGCACTGCTGCCCAGTGGAATCCTGAGGCGCGCAAAATTTGGCAGCGTGCACACAACATCGCGATCAAAGAACAGAACCCTGTGGACCCGGAGGAAGAGCCAGAGCAGTCACTTTATGTCAGTGGGAAGCAGTGTGAGGAGGATGGGAAGTTCTTCAAAATGGCTGACAAGGACGCCACCAAGCGCGTAATCATTCACACCCCGGTACCGCTGCATTTCAGCCAACTGTCGCGGTTGTGCCTGGAGTTGATGAAACAGGCTCCCAACACCGAGATCTACCGGGGATCGTACGGTGTGAATGCTGAGTCGTGGTGTGGCCTGACCGAAGCCTTGTCAGCGGAGACACCGTGTAAGACTGAACGCACTGCGGCGGGGTTCCCGCTCATTTTTGGCTATGAAGGGTTCGACAACCAGAGCAGTTACCTCGTCAAAGGCCTGTTGCCGACCAATAGCATGTGCTCGATCTACGGCCCCTCGGGCAGCTTCAAATCGTTCGTGGCTGTCTCAATAGCCTGCCATGTATCGATGGGCAAAGAGTGGGATGGGAAGCGCGTGGAGCAGGGCTCTGTGCTCTATATCGTGGGTGAGGGTGGCGCAGGTGTGGCCCGCCGGTTCAGAGCATGGGCCGATGAGTACAACGGCGGCCACGACATCCCGAACATTGCCAGGATACCGATGCCGGTATTCATGGCCGACGACCAACAGGTGGGCCTGTTGAGCATCGCGGCTGGACGCGTGAAGCAGCAGACTGGCCTACCCGTGAAACTGATCGTGATCGACACTGTGGCCCGTTGCTTTGGTGCTGGTGACGAAAACAGGGCCACCGACATGGGGGCATTCATCAAAGGTTGTGATCTCATCAAGAGCTTGACCGGTGCCACTGTGTTGCTCATCCACCATACCGGCAAGAGCGAGGAAAATGGTGCGCGTGGAAGCAGCGCTCTCCGTGCTGCACTCGATGTTGAGCTGCTCGTGAAACGTGAAGACAGCGAGAGCCAGGCTGTCACCATCACCTGTACCAAGATGAAAGACGACGAGGAAGCAGCCAAACAGAGCTATGACCTAAAAAGGCACATTGTCTGCTATGACGATAATGGTGTCGAGGTCACTAGCCTTGTGGTTATCGACCGCGGGCGGGAACCTGTCGTACCCGGCGACAAGGAGCTGGATACGGTTGGTAACCTTTCATCGAACCACAAAGTCATGTATCAGGCGATCAAGACCTTGTGGGAGACCGGTGGTGGTGTTGCCACGTGGACGAGCGTCATGAAGTGGATGACCGGAGCGGGAACCTGGGACAGCGGCAACGGCGCACGGTGGAGGAAGAAGCTCGCCAAAGATGGCCTGATTGTGTGGGATGAGGACAACCAGACGATCACAAAGCCTAGCTAGCAAAATGTGATGGCCAAGTGATGGCGAGGGAGTGGTAATGGCCCGCCGCCATCACTTTTTTTGTGTAAATAGGAAAAGTGATGGTGCGAGGGGAAATCGACCTGAAAACGTCATGGATACTGGACTGCAGTGACCTTCACCTGCCCAAAAAAACGACGTAAGTGGTGGCCAAGAAAAGTGATGGCCAGTGATGGCCACCACCTAACTGTTTGACCAATGGGAGACTTACTTGAGATGTCGCGAAAATGATCCAGTTTTCGTATCGCGTAGGTAGTGGGTCCGACTCCTATTACCGGCACCAAACATAGCAAGGCTCGCAGAGATGCGAGCCTTTTTGTTGAACGGCCAGCATAAGCGGCTCGCCGCTGTGTACGTATTCAGGCTGGTTCCGGCTCTGCTCCCAGCAGCGATTGTAAATGGGCATCAGCCTGCGCTTGGCCCTTCTGCAACATCGCCAGCACCGCGCTGTCTTCCCGCTGATGCTGCGCGCCGAACAGATCGATCCGGTCAAGCATATAGACCGTCAGCACAGTGCCAAGGCCTGTGATGCAACCCGCTAGCACCGCCACCAAGGTAGTGATCAGACTGCCGGGCAGAGCAGTAAGCAGCGCACCGAGGGTTTTGCTGAGATATTCTTCAAGCATCACACCGCCGATCACGAACGCGCCGCTGACGGCAATTTTCAGCCCTGCATCCAGCGCTTCAGCACGGTTCGAGCCCTCAGAGCGCATCAGCACTGTTTTGGCCGCGCGAAACAGCGAAAAGACCCCTTCGCGGATCATCCGCACTAGGTTGCGCGCGGTGGTAAAGAAGGTATTAATGAGCGTTGTCATCAGGTTGCTGATGATCCCGCTGATGGCCCCATCGCGAAATGCGACCAGCACGTTGCGCCAGTTATCCAGACAATGCTTCGCCACCCGTTCGGCACGGATTTTTAACGCCTCCCATACATGATCCTGGTCCACGCCCTCGCAAAACCCGTTATGCCAGCTGTCGTGCACTTCCAGCAGCAACCCGTCGACAAAATCCGTCAACACCAGGCCAATCGCCTGCTGCAGGCCCATTTTACCCGCCTCGACGGCGCTGGTTTTCAGTAAGTACGTACCAAACTTCGCGCTGCCGTAGTAGCCCCTGCGCAGGCTGCTTTCATACTGCTCACGGGCCACCTTATCCAGCTCGCGCATCTTTTCCTGATCGACGGCGTTTTGCTGCATGCACTTCTCCAGCGCGTTCTGATCTTTTTTGCTCAGCGGCTCAGTTTTAGCTTTCTCCTCGAGCCGGGCAATTTTGGCGTCGCGATCAGCTCGGTTTTTTGTCAGCCAGGCAATGTACTCCTCCGCACTTTTTTGCTTTTTCGATTCGTTGATCGAGTGGTGCGTCTGGTGCAGGTTAGTTTCGTGATTCGCCAGTTCCACACCATTAGCCTCCGCCAGCGAAACCGCAGGGTCGTTATGGATCGAAGCAGCGGAAATCATGTGATCTTGCTCCGCATCGGTATTCCTGCCCAGTGGCTGCCCGGTATAGGCATCCACCGCTTCGCCCGCATCCTGCTTTTTGCTGTTTTCAGCGTTGGTCTTCTTGTAGTTTTTGTGCTTGTGGTACGAGTCGCTGTCGTACTTGCCACGGCTGTCATAACGCGCCTGTTCCTTCTCTGTGGCATACACCTCGGCGCGGGCATTGTGGAGGGTATCGACATTTCCCCCCACCTTGTCCCATGCTGAGACAATGGTCCCCAGCCCGAACGGGCCGATAATGCTGTGCAGCAGACGCTGACGACACTCGGTTAGCATCAGCGTGGTTTGTTCCGTTCGCCACTGCTGTTGATGTTGCCAGACCCGCTGTTGTGCCTGCCACGGGCTGATATCGGGTTCGATAAGTTCCACTGTTGCAACAGACGGGACGGGTTCTCTCGCTTGCTGCAGGCGTTGCTGGTTCAGACGCAGCAAAAGTGTTTTTTTGTCCATCACGGCCTCCCTTAATTCGCGCCTGCATGTTGGCAAAATGTCTCACGAAGCACCGTCATCAGCGCGGTGATCTCGGTCTCAGGGATCCCCTGCTCCACTGCCTGTGCAAACGCGTCGCGGATATCAGGCGGGTTGATCGTCAGGCGATTGACGGCTGTTTGTAACGCCGGGGAGAGATGTCCGCCCATCATCCCCAGACAGCAGGTTTCGATACCGCTACGCACGTCAGACGGCGCGATGCTCTCCTCTCTCGCACAGGCAAAGGCAACGGCCAGCATCGCCTCACAACGTTTCTCAAAACACTGGATTTCGTTCATTTTTTTGAGGATCTGATCGGCGTAATCTTCAGTCGCCTGCTGTTGTCCGGCCGCCACACCCTGATCAAAAGCCATATTGCGTTCGCGACGTATGCTGGCGGCAGTAGACAGCCCCGCCATACGAAACAGATTTGCCACCCAGCTGTCGGCATCTTTCTCATCTTGCCAGCGGTGGTATTCCCACCACGCTTTGTCAGCTTCTTTCGTGGCATGGATGCGCTGACGCAGCAATGCAACCTGAACCACGGCGGGCACTGTGACGCGATACGCCGGTCCCGCCAGGTCAAAAGCGGTCCACAGTCCGGTGATAACCCAGCCAATCGGACCGAGG
Organism: Aeromonas sp. WP2-W18-CRE-05; assembly: GCF_014168615.1. Lineage (NCBI taxonomy): Bacteria > Pseudomonadati > Pseudomonadota > Gammaproteobacteria > Aeromonadales > Aeromonadaceae > Aeromonas > Aeromonas sp. WP2-W18-CRE-05. Next base: position 3,515,201 of record NZ_AP021917.1, read on the forward strand.
AGCGACGCGGCTCCCCGCGAAACCATAAACGAGGTAGCAGTCATCACCACCGTGCGCCCGAGCAACTGGCTAGCAAACACATTGGCGATCAGCGACGCCAGCAGTAGGCTGGAGAAACGGCTGGACTGTAGCTGCTTCATCAGTAGCTCTTCCGGGAACAGCGTGGAGCTGCCCAGGGTGAGATCCATCTGCGCAAGCAACGTCTTGCGCTGCGCCGCATCCATGTCGGACCAAGCCTTGCGGGTGATCGCCGCGAGCACTGCCAGTTCAATGCGCTCAACGCCCCAGCTCGTCTCGTACTTCGCGTCAAGCTTGTCTGCTACGTCGATCACTACAGCTTTCCACTCAGGGCCGCTGCCGCGAAACAGGTTGACGAAGGTGTTGCCGCCAAACGCGCACAGCTCTTGGGCAATCAAGTCGGTATACTTACCGTGCTTTGGGTAATGGGTTTTGTAGTAGTTCTCACTCTCGAGGCTGTTGCTGAATGCCGCCGTGATGTATTTCACGAGCGGGGCCAGTTCGCTATCAGATGCGTTACGCAATACCGGCAGCAGTTGATTATCACCTGTACTCATCGTTGTTTTCCTGTTCTGCTCTCCTGCGGTTTTGACTCAGGAGCATCAATTATTTTCAGCTTAAGCAAAGCTCAAACACTTGTTATAAATCAAATCCAATAACTCACTTAATCCATGCCCTTACTCTTTTGTACTAGCGATAGTGCCGTTCATCTAGCCCTTACCTAGCCGTTGTGATGCCAACACATAGGTGTTAAATAATGCCTATACCTTATAAAAATATTTTATAAATTGATTTACTTCACCGCGTCACCAAAAGAGACGAAACCTGTGATGGCGTGGGTCTACTTCTGGTGAAGGAGTCTGTGTAGTGGTCTAATCATCCCGGACACCATTTTAGGTGGTACAGTCGCCACCATGACTTGAGGTGTTCAATGACAAGATTACGTCGCTCATTTACTGCTGAATTCAAACTCGAAGCCGCATCCCTGGTACTCGACCAGGGATACTCTGTCCCCGAAGCCAGCCGTTCACTGGATGTCGGTGAAACCATACTTCGCCGATGGGTTCAGCAGCTTCAATCCGAACGAACCGGCACCACCCCAATCGGCAAGGCGCTGACCCCGGAGCAGCAGAAAATCCAGGAGCTGGAAGCCCGCATCAACCGGCTCGAGCGCGAAAAGGACATTCTAAAAAAGGCTACGGCTCTCTTGATGACGGACGAGTTCAAACGTACGCGCTGATAGACCGATTAAGAGAGCAAGCCCCTATCACTCTGGTCTGCTGTGCTTTCGATGTTCCAACATCCTGTTTTTACGACTATCTGGCCCGCAAGCGGACGATTAACCGTGAGCGGATGCAGCAACGCAGCGAGTTGCGCCGTTTGTTCAAAGAGAGCCGGAACTCAGCGGGCAGCCGCGCCTTGATGTCGATGATGCGAGAGCTGGGGCATCAGATTGGCCGATTCAAAGTGCGCAGTCTGATGAAGGAGGTCGGTCTGGTATCCAAGCAACCGGGCGCTCATCGCTATCAGGTCGCCCGGTCTGAACGACCGGATATTCCCAATCTGCTGGCCCGTGAATTTGATGTCCAGCAGCCCAATCAGGTGTGGTGTGGCGATATCACCTACGTCTGGGCAGGTGGTCGTTGGAATTATCTGGCGGTGGTGCTCGACCTTTATGCCCGCCGAGTCGTGGGCTGGGCGATGTCTGACAAGCCTGATGCAGAGCTGGTAATAAAAGCGCTCGAGATGGCCTATCAGCAGCGGGGTTGCCCATCAGGTGTGCTGTTTCACTCCGACCAAGGCAGCCAATATGGCAGCCGGGCATTTCGGCAGCGGCTGTGGCGCCATCGCATGACCCAGAGCATGAGTCGGCGTGGCAACTGTTGGGATAATGCACCGATGGAGCGGTTGTTCAGGAGTCTGAAGACAGAGTGGCTCCCGACAACGGGATATATGAACCTGCGGGAGGCGAAGCGGGATATCAGCTATTACCTGATGGATTACTACAACTGGCGGCGTCCACATCAACACAATGACGGGAGCGCGCCAGCAAAAGCCGAGGATCGGCCTAACCAAGTGTCCGGATTTAGTTGACCACTACAATCGCGTCAATGAATAGGATGGGTGTACCGGCAGCTCCGAGCTCTAAGAGCAGCGGCATCAGGGGGATCCCGGAAAGACCTTGAGAAGCCGCATAGCTAACCCAACTGGTACCCTCTAGCAGCTCAGCCTTGAGGAAGATTGCTGGACCACACTCAATCGCGCGCTCAACTAAATGTCTCACTACAACCGATTTACCGCATCCTGGTAAGCCGCGAACCTGAACCACTCTCGCCATGTTTAGTTTCAGGTCTACTTCCTCAAGGAGTGAAGTACGATCCAGCTTTGTTCCGCCTACATCATCCGGAATGAGACGAGCATAGCTCCTTGCGAGGTCTGTCAATTTGTCGAGGTCGAGTCGATAGGTGGCCGCACAGCGAATACGCGCGTTTGATGAGATAAATCGTACAAGTCGCGCGCGATCAAATTGTCCAGACTTGCCTGCTGACGATCGCGCGAGCTGAACGATCCGCGACCAGACAAGGGGTGCATTTGCTGCATCATCGGGTGCAAGGCAGTCCTTTATGTGATTAATGGCAACAGAAGAATCAGTGGCACCTTCACACAGGAAATCGAACTGAATTAAAACGAAGTGTGCAAGAAACTGATGCAGATCTTCACAAGTGCACGGGTCCTCTTTCGTCTCTTGCAGCAAACTGGTTACATTTTCTTTAACCGTTTTTATGTCCTGACTTGCACTACCGCTCAGTGTAAAGCGTTCTTGAAAATGCTCAGTCGTTAAACTTTCACGAGCCCATTCAGAAAGGGTCTTAAGTGCTCGCTCTTTGGCAGGGCTGATCGTGCCAACTGCCGCTCCATAGCGATCAGTGTTAATACGAAAGTCTGACTTTTTCAAAGTGGCCCAACTATCGCGGATTATATCGCGAAAGTCGGTATTCGATTGTGCATCGCTGATGGTAAGTGAGCGCTTAACCTGGAGACTCAGGCGAGCAGGATTCTTAGCTGCATCTTCAAAATCAACGATTACATCATCAAGCGGCTCTCCAAAATCTCGCTGTTGAACCGACACGCCGACAACAGTTCTATCAGTCATGCCAGGAGCATATGCCTCGGCTAGCATTGCAGCGAGGTAGAATGCAGCTGCATCGCCTTCAAAAGTAAAACCCTCGCCGCCAGCGAGTTCAGGTGATTGAGACATATCAAACCTTATAATTTTGGATCTGTTTAGGCATAGGGCTACTAATGAAACGGTTAACACTTGTTGCTGGGCACCACCACACAACACCTCATTTGAAGCCCGTCAGCGAATAATAACCAGTATCTATTTGATTGATGAACTTGTTATGTATTGCGACTGACGATTCTTGCCATGTGCCATGAAGCACACTAACAATGCACTCGTGCTTACGTAGAGGTCCCCACCGGGCCACCTGTCTACTGCATAACTGCTCAGCAGATGCTCGCCAGTACGACACGAAAACCGAGGAACTACCGAGGCTGCAACTAGCTACACGCAGGTAGCAGCCCAGAGTCGGTGGTTGCTGCCACAAAGTGTCAATCAATATCGATAGGGGTTGGATCGAACGCGTAAACTACGCTGCCCCTCCCAACGGTTCTAAACGCCCCCATCCCCTTGGCCGAGAAAGGGTTGGCAAGCAGCGTGAACGTCATTCGCCTTGGATCGCCGACATTGGCCACGTACAAAATCCGGTAGCGATGCTCTCGATCTGCACGATAGCGTTGCGCTGTGACAATCTCGGTGGGCCCCATTTCGAATCGCAGTGGGTCGCCGGTGCTGGCCTTCACCTCGTAGTAGTAGGTGCGGCTCTTCGTCGCGACGATGAAGTCGTAGCCCAGACTGTCTAAGCCTCCGCTTGTGTTGAGTACCGCGTCGCGATAGCGGGACACCCAAATACTTTCGTCAACTGACTCGAGTCTATGTCGGCGGCGTAACCATTCGCGGGCCCAAAGCTCGCCGATCAGGCCTACCGCCAACTTCTGTTCATCGGACATGCTGGTCTCTGGCAACTTGGTCGTGCCACGTTGGCAGCCTCCACCCAAACCCCCGCTCGCCTTTTCGAAATCCATCGGCTGCAGCCTAGCTTCTTTAGATGAAACGTGCTTTAGGGCGGGGGCATGGGAGACAGCATTACCAATCGCAACGGCGATCTCAGCGTACCCGTCCGAAAGAGCCGACATGGTCAAACCTGCGAACTCCACCTGCGTTCGACGACGCTGCTGCTCAGCACGATCTGACCTCACTCGCTCCTCGCCGCGGGCCATGCTCTCTGCGGACAGACCCCAGGACGCCAAGTCTGCACTTGGTGCGTGTCCAACGGGCCAGACTCCTTCTCTGGTCAACCAGTCGGCGATCTGGTCTTCATCGAGTACTCGGAAGTCCAGCCATCCTCCGTCACGTGCACACACCATGCAGACGTCGCGTGTTACCTCCAGGTTATCCCATGCCTGACGAACTTTTGCGGTGGTAGCAGCGCCGGACGCACGAACCCACGCTGACAGAATTGGTGAGAATTTGACCAGGAAGTCGTTAAGCTTGGTAGCGTTGGCCAACCTGCAATCGGTTAGTGTGAGGTCCAGTGACATCTCAAGGGTTTCAGCTGGTAAACTTTCATCAATCCACTTATCGATGTGCGCGTCCATCACAACATCTGGCAAATCGTCATACGTTGTGAACCAGGTAGGGTCCGGTGATATACCTAGGACACCGTCTCTCGCAATCACATACATGTTGAGCGGTTCTCGCCTATCGAACATCCCTGTGGCACGGGCACGCAGCCGGTCGACACTTGCAGACTGACGCTGACGCAAATGTCTCATCCAAGCATCGCGGTGCATATGCTCATTGCTCAAAGGCTTGTAGCGACCTCCTAAACCTGCAATAGCCGCATTGAACTGAGCAATGGGGATCGAGAACGCCCTCTTAAGATCCAGTAAATCGACTAGATACATCAATCGCGCCTCAAGATCAGCCAGTGGAATACCAATAGAGAGTGCCAAGGTGTCGAGTGCGGCGCGCAGATCCTCATCTTGAGGCGCATCCTGTATCCATAGTTCCTGCAGGTGCGACGTTGTCTGCTGCGATCCAAAATGCGCAGAGAGCGGGATGGCGAACTCTAGCATCCCAATCAGGTCACCACTTGCAAGGCGACGCGTTTGACGGATCGCATCGAGTTCGATACCCAGCGCAGCGGCCAGAATCATGTCGTTGGGTGTGTCTTCTCCCAGGTCGCGCATGGCAGTTGCAAGTCGCAACAACGCCGAGTCGAGGCCATGAGCCAGCTCGCGCGAACCAAGAGCTGCCGCGAGCTGTCCCGATGCTCCTGCAAGATGCTCGAGGGTTAGATATCCCTGCTCAGTCTGAATTATCAATACCGGGCCAACTGATCGATTCAGAACTAGCGAGCCACGCAGTGAAGCTGGCAAAGCGACCTTCATATCGTCATGCGTGATGCAAACCTGCTGAGCATTGACTACCGTCAGCGCCATCGCCGAGCGTCGAATCAGGCCCAATGTTTTCTGCGTTGTTCGAACAAATGCGCTGCTCTTGTGCTCTGCCACGCAGACAAGGAAGTCGATAATCCATGACCCAAATATGTCACTCAGCAAGCGGTTTGGCGTACCGTCATCGAATTTGATGCCGTCAATATACACCTCGGTTGGTTCGTCAGAAATTCGGCGAAATCTTCCCGGTGCGCTGGTGTTGACCCAATCCCACGCAGCGATTGTATCTCCAAGTATGAAATCGAAGACCGGTTCGCCAATTTCCTCTAGCAGCTGCTTCTTCAGCCCATCTTTCTCGTCGTCGAAGTAAGCAACACCAGCCTCTTCCGCCGCTCCGGATACAATCTTAATTTCACCACTCACGAGAACTGGCACGCACGGGCTGGCTTTAAGCCCCCCTTTTTTGCGGGCGATGTCCCAAAGACGCTTAAATAACTCTTGAAAACGGCGAACGTCGCGAATATCGGAGAGCCCCGAGGATGCTGCTTCGCAGAGCGCTACAAGGGCTCTTTCTGCATGCTGCTCGCTATTGAACAGTCCCAATCGTGCATTGTTCTGAAGCCACTCCAGCGTTGTTTCGTTTATCACAGCGGCCACTCTGCGATCCACAAAATCGATGAAGCGAGGAGACCGCTCCTCGTCAGCATTGAAGTACCAGGCGGCCGATGGTTTGACAAACCGCCACCGACTACCCGGCCGCATGACAGGCAGCCAATCTGCGCCGGTTAAGAAAGCATGTAATGGCGTCGATAAATTGCGTCGCTCGGTGGCCACACGAGTATCCGCTCGCGCAGCGTGGAATGACCGATGTTCATCACCAAACGCTCGCATGGCTATCACGACCTGCACTGCATAGTCCCGGCGCACCTCGGCTTGAAATGACTCATGCTCGCCTTGACCAGGGATGCGCCAGGGCCGCAATTCGCAACGATACTGACGTGATGAGTACATGCTGTAGCAGTCCTGCCTGAGTTGGTTGCACCAGTGTGAACGCAGTACTTCAGGCACTTCCGACACCCTGCGGGAGATTTCGGTCGGCAAGTTGGCTGGATACCCAAACAGATCCGATGCGACACTCTCACCACCGACGGGGCGCAAGCAATCCATTACCCCGGCAGCAGTGAGAAATCGTACCCAATCAACTTGCCCCCCATGACTGATCGGCCATGCGGCATGCGCAGGCAGCAGACGAGCCAGTGATCTCCTCATATCCTCAGACACATCTGATGTTGCCCGCAGTAGCGCGTGTAATTTCTTGCCATTCTGAACGTCCCACCCATCACCAAACATCGCGGTCTCGGCGTCAATCCAGCCGTCATCCGTAGGAACGAAAAACCCAGCCGATCTCGTCTCTTTTTCGGACAGTGACCGACCGCTGCTCCATAGGCGAAAAGCCCATTCGAGTGCTTGTTGGCGGGTGCTATCAGCATCTGACGTACGACGGGTCACACCAGCAAGGGTGCGCAATACGTCGCGAGTGTCGTATTCGCGTGCCAGCTTTCCTGCAATGAGGAAAGTGCGGCCAGGACGATAGCCACCGTCGTCCTTTAGCCATGGCACATCACGGCTCAACAATGCGAACCCCTTGCGCAGGGTCGCAGGCAGACGCTCCAAGGGCAGTGATTGCTTGCTGTCATCGTCGTCGACATCTGCGTCGACGGATAGGACCGGTGCAAAGTAGACATCCGCTGCTCGGCGACTACGACCAGTGACCCCGCTTGCTGGCAGTTCGCTGCAGATCAGCTCGTTATTCACACTGAGCAAGAAGCGCTTTCCGAAGAGCGTAGAGGCATGGTCGGCCAGTGCAACGGAAACCTCATCATAAAACGCAGCCCAACGTTCTGGAGCCGCATTCCCTTCGAGCATCTTTACGGCAATTTTTTCCACCCATTTCGCTACAACGTCGGCGGGGGGAGTAAAGCCGGTTTGGCGCAAACGGACGTACAGCCGGTCCAAAGCCGCTCGTTGGTTCAAGGTGAGCAAATCGACCAAGATCTGTCCACCTCCGACCTCGCATACGCTCTTAGGCGACAGACACGCATCGTGCGAAGCAAACCATGAATAGGTCTCCTTAGGAGATGCCCAGGCAACCGTGCCATCCTGGCCGCGAACGGGCAAAATGGCACGGTTCAAGATTCCTTGGCCATGATCGCCCATCGCATTCTTCAACGTCTCAAGATACTCGTCGTTCCAGCACAAGAGGCTGACAACCGCACTCGGTGCGTGCAGCCAATTATTCTTAACCAGAAAGCAGAGCAATTGGCAGCTCAACCACGCGGACATTCGCATGAAGAGGTTGTTCAGAAGAATCGATGTGTCGACGGCACGACGATCCATTTTCGTGTAGAAGTTCGCGTTGATGTAGCCGGCGAACGGGGCCTTGCCCTCCACCCCAAGCGGGAGGAAACAATATAGCCGTCCTACCTCAATAGATGCACCAAGCGGGACGGCGATGCTCACCCGGGCTGCCCCCTCCCAAGCTTCCCAACTTTCCGGGACCTCACCTTTATCTAAACTCGATTGAAGCGCCCCCCTAAACAGATGATCATCAATGTCCCAGTGTGCAGCAACGAACTCATCTGTACCGAGCCGGAGCTGTGCCACAGTGATTGGCGAATCAACCTTGAAACCCGGTGGGTCAAAATCCCAAGTTTTTACTACTGAACGTTCCAATACGAAGGGCTCACCCTCTTCGAGAACGAGTGAGATGCGCCCAACTCGCTCAAGAAACATATGAAGCGGTGTCGTGAGACTCTTCAAGACTTCGAATTGCGCCTTCACAGCCTGAAGAGCATCGGTCGATTTCAGTGGTAAGCGAACTACAGTGGCAAACCCTTCCTCAGCAAATCGCGCCACATTGGGGCCTGATTCTGCGGGAATAGGCACGTGCCAACACGGTAGGTTGCGTGCCATCTCCTCAACTAGATCCTCCGGCTCGTCTCTAAGTAGGTTACGCAGGTCATCGATGCTCGCAAAGCGAAAGCAATAACCATCAAAGGTACCGCTTCCACCCTCACCCTGAACTGAGTAGATCTCAGGCCAATTGCACACCTGCAGCACACTGCGAAAGCCGAGGCCCTTGTTGCCAATGCCCGCATTCACGGGCTTGCTGCTCAGGGCTATGTTGGTGATAGCCTTTAGATTATTGCCGGTGAAACCGACACCGCGGTTTGCAACATAGAGGCATCCATCACCTTCAGAAACATCTAATACTACAGCGATCTCGCCATCGGTACGGGATGGGTCATGAGCGTCATGCGCGTTCTGGATGAGCTCAACGAGAAAGCGATTGCTGTAGTCGTCGGAGACGAACTGCGACATTTTACGTACGCTTTGGTAGAGGCTCGGTTCGCCTCGCACAGCCAAGTAGTTCGAGAGCCGCTGATGCATGAGTTGAGTGATTACATCCGCAGGAGAAGGTTCTCGGTCATGGACGGGTGTAGTTCTAACAATTGAAGTCATGTCACGTCTTCCTTTGCGCGGAGTGTGTTGCTTGCTTATTTGCTGGTACTACGAACTCTTTCTTCATTTTTTACAAAGCATTGTGTCAACACATATCCCTGACCTTCTCGGTCCTGTGCGTCGATAATCTGAAACTGTCCAAAACGCATCCCGCTCGTATCTTACTAATATATGGCCCCTTACTTCTGAGACCTCTGCGCGAATTTGATAGCAACCCCGTGGCATTCTCCTCGACTAAGCAAGGTATCCAAACCTCCTGGAAGAGCGCGGTACAGTTCAAGGAGCCTACCTATGCCAACTCAAATTAACTACCTGGATGTGGCAAGCGATGATTGGCAATGAGCAGAAACGTATGTGTAAAAAATGGCCACATACCCAGTTGCATGCCCATCCGATCGCCGCATCCAGGTAGGTATGGGGATAATGGCCTTTGGAAAGCCACGGGGAGAGAAGATCCGATTCTCAGGTGAGGAGGAAATTACCGTCATCGGTGCAGGCGCTTTGTACTTCCGGGTCGATGATGGTAATAGTCCCTGCAAAGTGGGGTTAGTACAGGATAAAGCGGCACTCATTGGAGGGTATTGGGACTTTTGAGGTTCCCACCAGTCCTCTCTTACAGAGGGCTGCGAATGCTCCAATTGAATTGCAAGATCGGCTGGTTTCGCAGTGACCGACGTGCACCTAGCCTCGCGTTGTCACCCCATCATCCCCATTGCTGGCCGGGGAATAGGGTGTAGCAAAACAAAATGCCCCACATATGCCCCACAAAACAGGCAAACCCGAAAAGCACAAGGACCTAGCCGAAGCTAAGCCTTTGCTGGATTTGGTCGGTGTGCGAGGATTCAAACCTCCGCCCCATTCGTCCCGAACGAGGTTGCAGCGCTGGATTCACTGATGAAATAACTGGTCAACAGTGTCACAATCTAGGCACCTGTTATGACCAGTACTCGTCGTTAAGTACCTCAATCTGAGTAACGTCTCGGCCAATAACTGGTTGTGGTAGTAATCGTAGAATTACCACTTATTTCTTGCTTCGGGATGGTTGACGTACCGCACAGTGGATCATCGGCTTCAACCAGCGCGACAAAAGTCACACGAATACTTATTTTCAGTTGCTTATCGGGATCTACACGTTGCTCGAGACGATCCAGGCGACTGGACAAGGTGCGGCTGGTCATACGTTCCCCTCTGGCAGCAAAGAAGCTTCCAGCTTTGCCACCCGCTCTTCAACGTCACGCAGGCTGCTGATCTTGAGCTCCAACAATTCGGCATCAATGGAGTGCTCTGGTGTCACGGGCTTAAGCGCAGGAAAAGCCCGCTCGATGACCAACTTCACTGCTTGCATCTCGCCCGCCTCAACGGCCGCCCGTAACTGCTGCAAAGCTTCGGCGACGAGGTTGGCCGGCAACTGGCTGCGCTTGCCCAATGCGCCTTTGGGTCGGCCAGCAGTGTTACCAGACTCCCCAGGTTGATACTTCATTTCTATGCTCCCGACACCTGCCACTGACAGCTCACATTATAACCACCAACCTGTTTATTTATACAGCACCCTCTGTTAATAACCTGTTTTTTACAGGACTCAGATTCTGTAAAATGAAATGATTCAAGTTGGCCGTGGGCAACAAAAACCTGAAGCCGAGGACGAGGCATAAATGCATTTTTTGGACGTGAATTCAGATTCTGAATAGGGAGCTGAATTGATCGGTATCCAGAATAGAAGGTGCTGGACTGACAGGCTGGCATGTCGGGACGCTAGGAAACAGTTTGAGTTAGCTCAAGAACCACTGGTGAGGAACATGACCTTAATGCAAGCCCCAACTAACACCCATCTTGATTTTGGTGTTTGGCTCATTAGGAGGGCAATCAACAGCTTGATCGCTGGCGTGTTTTTGGGGCCTCAACACTGGATGCGGGTGGCGTTCACCCATTAATGAGGGAGGCATTGGGACTCAATATTGCGCTATGAAATAGCAAGAATTTGAATACTTGGCATCCAAGGTCAAAGGTTGTTTAACTGAGCATAATCATCTGGACCGATCCTACAGCTGTAGGCGAAATTCAGCTGATTGCGACCTAGCAATCAATTCCGTGTATGCCAGTGTGTATGCCACAAGTCATTAACTGCAATAAAACCAATGTATATCATATATATATGTGAAGATATAAAACGTCCCCAGCACCAAACGTTTGGAAAGGGCCACTTCGCAAGAAGTGGCCCTTTTTGTATCATTTTTCTGGCTTTCAGAGGATGTAACCGCCCCAAGAGCACAGTGCATGTCCAGACCTGAGGCCAAAGGCTCTGCGGGGGGTGGCTGCATTTGACATGGGCCAGCTCCAGGTGGCGTCGCCAGCAAAAACCGGCGAGTGGAGCAGCAATTTGCCCGGGAGCTCTGGGCCACGCCATCAGCCCAGCGCCTCCATGGGGTTGAAACAACCTCGAGGGTTCGCCCCCGAGAACCTTCCACTAGCCGTTGGCTGTGGAAGGCTGGGTCAGATGAACGACGGGATTTTCGGAGAAGAGGTAGCGGTCATCCTCCATTTCGTCATCGAAGATGGTGGCCTGGAAGCGCATCTGCTTGGTGTTCTCCAGGTGCTGCCACATGGCCAGCTTGGCCGCCTGCGGATCCTTGCGCATCAGGGCCTTGAGGATCTGGTCGTGATCGTCGCACCAGCTGGAGATGGCCTTGTCGTCGATATGCTCGTGGAGCTTGCGCCAGTAGGAGTTGCGCTCGCAATGCAGCCAGGGAGCCAGGGCTTCGGGGTTGGCGAGATCGTCGTCAAGCGCGGCTCTGAGGTTGCCTGGTGGTCATGGCAACGCAGCGGATCGAAATCGCCGCCCTGCGGTTGTCCGCCGAACAGGTGATCGACACCACGGCAGCGGGCGACTCCTTCAGCGCCGCTTATCTCCCCGCACGCCTGCAAGGGGCCGACGTCACCGACGCCGCCGCAGAGGCCATCCGCCAGATGCGCGCGGCCTACCCGGATCTGCTGATCGGGGCCGGCACCGTGCTCAACCGCGAACAGGTGGACGCGGCCGTTGCGGCGGGCGCCGACTTCATCGTCAGCCCCGGCTTCAACCCGACCACGGTGCAGTACTGCCTGGACAAGGACGTCACCATCATCCCCGGGGTCAACAACCCCAGCCTGGTGGAGCAGGCCATGGAGATGGGGCTGCGCCACCTCAAGTTCTTCCCGGCAGAGCAGTCAGGCGGCACCGCCATGCTCAAGGCCCTGGGCGCCGTCTATCCGGTGCGCTTCATGCCCACCGGCGGCGTGACGCCGGCCAATCTGAAGGAGTATGGGGCTGAATGCCGTGATCGCCTGCGGCGGCACCTGGATGGTGCCGGCCAAGCTCATCGACGAGGGCAGGTGGGAAGAGCTGACCGCCCTGGTAAGAGAGGCCGTGGCGGCCCTGTGATCATCAGCTGACTAGGGGAGGGTCTGCCCTCCCCAGGATGTCTTGAAGAGCCACTTCCCGCGAAGTGGCTTTTTTATGCCCTGCCAGGGCTGGAGATCAATGTGCGGTGCGGTTGCCGCAGTCTGCCAGCGGCTTATTCCCCTGCGTCATCGGGCGTCAACACCAGCCTGCGCCAGGGCCCCGTGATGTCGCAATGACCCGTCTCTTCGGTGTTCTCCCAGCCCAGGCGATGATAGAAAGCCATCGCCGTGGTGTTGCGCATGGCCACCTTGAGGGAGGCCGGGGAAGGGTATCCGGCCAAGCCGGCGGCAAGCAAGGCCCGCCCCATGCTCTGCCCATGCCAGTCCGCCACCACGTAGAGATGATGCACGAAGCTCTCGGCCCCCCAGATGGAGACGAATCCGCACGGGCTGCCCCCTTTCTCCGCCACCCAGATCTCCTCGCCCCGGGTCTGCTCGGCAAAATCCTCGAGCCGGAACAGGGCGGGATCAACCCAATGGAAGGCCTGGCGCCTTCCCTTGAGGAAGAGCTGCGCCAGCATGGGCTCGTCAGCTTCCGTCATCATTCTGATCATGACACCATCCTTGCGTTGCGTGCTTGTCGCTTCCCACTCTCGATGGATCCCGCCGTGCTGTCAAATCGGCAATGTGGACCCTCTTGAATACGTAACCGTGTGACACAGAGCTGCCTATTTTATCGCCTCAGGGGCTATACTGCCGAGGTCCCGTCCATGACTGGTTTGAGGTTCACTGATTTATGGATAACAAGCAAATTGAAGGCAGTATTCTGGTACCCGCCCACATTGACGATGTCTGGCGGGCCTGGACCACGGAGAGCGGGCTGCGCAGTTTTCTGGCGCCGGAGTGCCTCATGGTCCCGGAACCCAACGGACCGTTCGAGATCTATTTCAGACCCGATGCTCCCCTCGGCGAGCGTGGCAGCGAAGGGTGCCGGGTGATGGCGGTCATGCCCCATGATCTGCTCAGCTTCAGCTGGAATTTCCCTCCCCAGTTTCCCCACATTCGTCAGCAGAAGACCCAGGTCAGCCTGCGCTTCGTGCCGGAGGGCCAGGGCACCCGGCTCCACTTCCTGCAGACCGGCTGGGCGCAGGATCCAGACTGGGACCAGGGCTATGCCTACTTCCGGGAGGAGTGGCTGGAACTGAGTCTGCCGAGGCTTCAGTACCGTTTCACCCACGGCCCCATCGACTGGAACAACCCGCCGGGCAAGCAGCAGCTGAAATCACTGGCCCAGTGACGTCCATTCAAGCGATGGGCATGGCACGAAAAAGGACCCACTCAGGGTCCTTTTTCATGGATGGGCAGGCGGTCACTCCACCGGCTCTTCATCGAACAGGGGGTGATAGAGCACCTCGCCCCTTACCCCGTCGAGCCCGCCGGGTTGCAACTCCATCGCCATGAAACACTCCGTCGGCACCTCGTAGATGCAGTGCAGGCCGAAGTCGCTGGCAGGCCGAAAGCCGAAACGGGCGTAGTAGGCGGGATCCCCGAGTACCACCACCGCCTTCCAGTCCATCTCCAGTGCCGTGTCCAGCCCTTCCCGCACCAGATCCGAGCCAATGCCCTGCCCCTGCCAGTCGGGATGCACGGCCACGGGTGCCAGTCCCAGCCAGGGCCCTTCCTGTCCCTCAATGGTGATCGGGCTCAGCATCAGGTGCCCCATGAACTCGTACTCTTCCTCCTCGACCATGGTGACCACGGCGGCCCCACATTCTCGCAGGCGGTTGACCAGTTCGGCCTCGTCGGGACGACCAAAGGCGGCACTCACCAGCTCATAGACTGGCAGCATGTCGCCGGGACGCTCGGTTCTCAACATACAGCGTTACTCCTCGTACAGCAGGGCGGCCATTATTCCACAGAAGTGGTGCGCCTCTTCACTGCCTTTGTCTGAAAATGGGAGGACGGACTCAGGAAAACGCCTGACAGACCCCGCACCAGGCTTCGCGATGACCGAGCTTGCGCAAGCCATCAGCGTCCGTCGTCAGGCTGTCGTAATCGCCGCAGATAGGCGAGGCCCAGATCCCCGCACTCCTTGAGCAGGACGCCACCACCATGGGCCTGCACCCCGGGCGCCTCTGGCGCAAGCATGGCCAGGGGATAGCGCCGCACCTTCAGCCCGCTGAGTGTCTGCTCGCCCTCTGTCGCCTCCCCCGCCATGAAGAGCGCCACCCCCTCACCGTGCAGTATGGCCACAGCCACCTCCTCGTTATCCAGCCAGGGGGCCAGCGCCTCTTTGCGTGCATCCGTCAGGCGCGCCGGGCGATCCAGCCGCCAGTGATCAAGCTCGAGGGCGCCATCGGCCGGATCTGGCCGACGCCCGTCATGGTGCATGCCAGTCTTTTCCATCACCCGGCCTGAGGCGAGGTTGCCCGGCATGTGGCGGGCGGTGAGGGCAGGCAGGTGCCACTGCTCGAAGGCAAACGCCCTGACCAGGCTCGCGGCCCGGGTGGCCAGCCCCCTGTTCTGCCAGGGCACGCCGACCCACCATGCCAGCTCCCCGTGCCAGTGCAGGGAGAGGGTACCGACCAGGGGAGCGGGCTCGTCTTCACGCCCCTGGGGCAGAGTCAGGGCCCAGGTGCATCCCAGCCCGAGAGCAGCCTTGCGCCCGCTCAGGGCAAGCCAGTCCCGCGCCGCCTCCGGCGAATAGGGGTGGGGGATGTTGAGGGTATAGCGGGCGAGCGCCGCATCCGAACAATAACGCAGGATGGCGCTCTCATCGCCGGGCAGCAGGGGGCGCAGCACCAGCGCGTCCTGCCCGCCAGGCTCGCGCAGCACCGGGGTCATCAGGCGGCGGGCAAGCAGGCGTTGCAGGGCAACCCCGAGGTCGTCATCGGCACCGAGGCGATGATCCGCCCCCGCGGGCCCCAGGATGAGCAGGCCGCTCTCTCTGGCCAGGGTCAGCAGGGAGCCGGAGGCAGCGATCAGGATCTGCCGGTCCGGCTGTGTCGCCATCAGCGGGGAGGCGGCCTCACCCAGCCAGGCGGCAAGCAGGTCGCGGGCACGGAGAATGCCATCTGGCGGGCTGACCGACCAGGGTGCCATCTCCCTCGTCTCCCCTTTGCCAAGCAGCAGCCACCAGCGGTTTCCCCGGTGCTGCCAGGCCTGCAACGCCGCTTGCCAGGAGGGGCGCCAGAGCGCACCCTCGATCAACAGATCCATTCCTTCCCCCACATCCGCCCCCCCGGATCAGGCACCGGGTGCCCGGGCGGCACCACACTCCTGTCTGAGGCAGCATAAGCAGCTGCCAATGAGTTGTTAAACCATATGTTTACCATGGTTAAACGGCATACCCCATGAAAAAATGCCATATGGCTGACTTGATGGCGGTCACATTCCTTCCCCTCCTCGCTTCCTATCATGCCCCCATCATGGCGCGACCAAAGACGCCCATGAAGGACAACGGATAACAAGAGAACACACTATGCAGCCAACCAGCCCACTCAAAACGGTAGTAGTCAGTACCCTGGCGACCGCCCTGCTGATCTTCGTGGCCCAATCCCTCATCGGGAAGCAGGAGATCAGACTCGGCATCGCCATCATCCCCATCCTGCCCATGCTCTTTGCCGTCATCATCGGCATGATCGTCTCCGCCAAGCCCGTCAAGGATCGCATTCCCGGCTGGAAGAGGCTCTTCACCGAGCGAGAAGAGGGCTTCTGCGGCAAGATGGTGGGTTTCAGCCTGCTGATCCTCGGGACCCAGTATGCGGGGATGATCATCCCCAACCTCAAGATGATCCTGAGCGTCGGCGTACCGCTCTTCCTGCAGGAGATAGGCAACCTCCTGCCCATCCTCATCGCCATTCCGCTGGCGGTGAAGTTCGGCTTTGGCCGCCGCGCCATCGGGGCCTGCTCCTCCATCAGCCGTGAACCCTCGGTCGCGGTGATCCAGGGCAAGTTCGGCACCGGCTCCCAGGAGTACATCGGCGTGCTCGCCATCTACCTGTGCGGCTCCGTCATCGGCACCCTCTGGTTCAGCGTGCTTGGCAGCATCGCCCCCCTCACCGGGCTGCATCCCCTGGCCCTGGCCGCCGGTTCCGGCGTGGGATCCGGCTCCATGCTGAGCGCCGCCTCCGGTGCCCTCATCAACGGTCTCGATGAGGCGATGGCCCAGCAGGTGCTCAGCATCGCCGCCGCCTCAAACCTGCTCTCGTCGGCCCTGGGAGCGCTCTCCCTCACCTATCTGGGTCTGCCGCTCGCAGAAAAAATCTATGCCCTGACCGCCAAAGGAGAGAAAGCATGAAAAGCATCGTGATGGATATGCGCTTCGTCTTCCTGGCGATCCTGCTGGCCATGTTCACCCAGACCCTGACCTCGGGCCTGCCGCTGTGGCAGATGGGGGACAGCTTCATCGCCATGTCCCTGGTGGTGTTCGTCTCCCTGGTGACCAAGCGCTACCTGCCCTCCTCCCTGCCGGCCTTTGCCTATGCCACCATCATCGGCATTCTCATCTGCCTGCCCGAGACCCCGGTGCGCGGCCTCTTCATCGATGCCGTGGCCAAGATCTCCTTCCTCTCCTGCTGCGTGCCGCTCCTGGCCTTCGCCGGCCTCTCGGTGGGCGGTCAGCTGGAGGAGCTCAAGAAGATGTCGTGGAAGGTGATCCTCATCTTCATGATCGTCTCCACCTGCTGCTTCTTTGGCGCCTCCCTGGTTGCCCAGCTCGGTTTCTCCATTCAAGGGATCATCTGATGAACCACTACCATATCGAACCTGACCTGTTGGCCCTGCGCGACTTCAGCTACGAAGTGCGCCACCACCTGCACCGCATCCCGGAATACTCCGGGGCCGAGTTCAAGACCTCTGCCTACTGCCGTGGGTTGATGGAAGAGTTCGGCTACAGGATCACCCTGTATCCCGGCTTCACCGGTTTTCACGGGGATCTGGCGGTCGACCCTGCCCTGCCCACCATTGCCTTTCGTGCCGACATGGATGGCCTGGAGATGCACGACATGAGCGAGGTGGCGTTCAAATCCACCCATGAGGGGATGGCCCACAACTGCGGCCACGACTCCCACATGGCGATCGCTCTGACCGCCGCCAGGTTTCTGGCCGCCAACCGCGAGCGCCTGCGGTACAACGTCCGCTTCATCTTCCAGATGGCGGAAGAAGACATGCGCGTCCCCGGGGCCGAAAAGATGGTGGAGCTTGGCTGCATGAAGGGGGTGGACGAGGTCTATGCCCTGCACAACGACGGCGCCATGGAGACGGGCACCATCAAGTTCAACAAAGGGGTCATGTCCTCCTGGGGGTCTGCCTGGACGCTCGATGTGCACGGCATCTCCGCCCACGGCTCCACCCCCCACAAGGGGCTGGATGCCATCCGGGAGGCGGTGCGGATCATCGAGGACATGGACTACATCGTCGCCAAGCGCACTAGCCCGTTCAGTCCGGCGGTGTTTGGCTGCGGCATGATCAACGGCGGCACCATCCCCAACGCGGTGGCCGATCACGTGCAGGCCCGCGGCACCATCCGCGCCATGGACGCCGAGACGGATCAGATCCTGAAAAAAAGCTTCAGGGACATCATCGCCCAGAGCGAGCTGCGCGGCTTCAAGACCACCATGGTCTATGCCGGCTACCCGGCGGTGGAAAACCATGGCGAGGCCTGCGCGCGACTGCAACAGGCCGCCGCCGAGGTGCTGCCGGCCGAGGGCATCAATGCCCAGGGCCAGCCCATGACCGGCAGCGAGGACTTCAGCTACATGATCAACGCCACCCCGGAGCGCAAGGGGGCCATGTTCTTCCTCGGCAGCGGCTGCCAGGCCAAGGGGATCTGCAACTACCTGCACGCGAACCCCTATTACCTGGACGACGACTGCCTGCTGGTAGGGGCCCAGATCTTCGTCAATCTGGCGACCCGAGCCGCCTGAGGGGTCAGTACAAGGGGATAGCAATGCAAAGAGAGGCCGACGGCCTCTCTTTTTTATGTCTCGGCGTCAGAGCCAGGGCAGAGTCGCAGACGGAGCGGGCGTTCCCTGGTTGAGCAGCGCCAGCTGCACCGTCTCCCGGCTCACATGGGGGGCATAGAGGTGGATGAAGTCGTACATGTAGTCCCGCAGGTGGGCGTGCCTGCGCAGGCACACATGGGCCACGCTCGAGGCGATCAGATGATCGATGTTGAGGCAGACCAGGCTCTCCCTGTCCCCTTCGTCGAACGCCGAGGTGGCGATCACCCCGACTCCCATCCCCAGGCGCACATAGTGCTTGATGATGTCGCTGTCGGTGGCTGTCAGCACGATGCGGGGGCTGAGACCATGGCGACCGAACGCCTTGTCCATCTTGGAGCGGCCGGTGAAACCGAACACATAGGTGATGAGGGGGTACCGGGCCAGATCCGCCATGGCCAGCGGCTGGCAGTCCAGCAGCGGATGGCCGTGGGGCACCACCACGCTGCGCCCCCAGCGATAGCAGGGCACGGTCGCCAGCTCGTCGAACAGGTGCATGGACTCGGTGGCGATGGCCATCTCCACATCCCCGTTTTGCGCCATCTGCGCCAGTTGGGCAGGGGCTCCCTGATGCAGCTGGATGCTCACCTCGGGGTAGCGGCGGGAGAATTCGGTAATGACCGCCGGCAGCTTGTAGCGGGCCATGGTGTGGGTGGTGGCGATGCGCAGCACCCCGCTGGTGGCCAGCTGATCCCCGAGGGAAAGCTGACCAATCTGCTCCACCTGGGCCACCACTCCCCTGGCCAGCTCCATCACCTGCTCCCCCATGGGGGTCAGGCCCGCCAGGTTCTTGCCCTTGCGGGTAAACAGCGCCAGCCCCAGCTCCTCTTCCAGCATCTTCATCTGCTTGCTGAGGGTCGGCTGGGAGGTATAGAGCTTCTCCGCCGTCGCCGAGATGTTGAAGTTGTTCTTCACTATCTCGGTGAAGTTCTTGAGCCGGGCGATGTTCATCAGGGCGCCAGGCGCTCGATGTGCCAGCCGTCCCCCTCGCGGGTGTAATAGAAGCGATCGTGCAGACGATGCTCGCCCCCCTGCCAGAACTCCACCGTCTCGATCCGCACCCGGAAACCACCCCAGAAGCTCGGCAGCGGCACCTCGCCATTGGCAAACTTCTGCTTGAGTTCGAGGAACTTGGCCTCCAGCACGCCACGGGCCGAGATGCGGGTCGACTGTTTGGAGACCCAGGCGGCGATCTGGCTGTCCTTGGGGCGGCTGTGGAAATACTTCATCACCTCGAAGGTGCTCATCTTCTCCACCCGGCCGGTCACGTGCACCTGTCTGTCCAGGGTATGCCAGGGGAAGAGCAGGCTGATGCGGGGGTTGCCCTCCAGCTGATGCGCCTTGCGGCTGCCCATGTTGGTGTAGAACACCATGCCGTCGGCATCGTAGTGCTTGAGCAGCACGGTGCGCTGCCAGGGCTGGCCATCGGCATCCACGGTGCCCACCACCATGGCGGTGGGATCGGTCAGTTTGGCCTCGCACGCCTGGGCCAGCCACTTCTCGAACAGGGTGAGGGGCTCGGCCGGCAGATCGGCCCGGTGCAGTCCACCCCTGGTGTATTCGCGACGCAGATCAGCCACATCCATCATCTTGATTTTCCTTCTCTCTTTCTCTGCCGCCCGTGCGGCGATGGGTGCAGGCATTGTGCGACGAGCGCGCCATGGGTACAAGCCTCGGAGCGGCCAAATGGCGGAGCAAAAAGAGAGGGAGGCTCATGCCTCCCCCTTTATGCCGATGACCGTCAGCCTACTGCTTGCCGTCAACCGGCGGGCAATGGGCCAGCATGCGCCGGTTGTAGTCCGCCGCATAGGCGCTCAGCCTGGCGTGGGCCTCCTTCTGATCCGGCTTGATGACATCCCCGAATCCGTCGAGATAGCGCACGCCGCAGCGCGCCTTGGCCGCCGCCTGCTGATCCGCCGCGATCCCGGGCGCCACCTCGCCGCGCCCGGCCCGCACGATCAGCCGGTAATCCTGCCTGGCGAGGCTGGCGCTGACCGCCTGATCCAGGGTGTCTGCATCGGCCTGACAACCGCCGAGCAGGGTGAGCAGCAGCACCCCGGCCAGTCTCATGCCCGCCTCCGCTGCCAGCCCAGCAACGCCAGGGCCAGGGTCCAGAAGCCGAGGGCACCACCGCCACCGCTTCCCCCCTCTTCACCGCGCTGGGTGACCGAGAGCTTGAGGGGACTGATGGCGAAGAAGATGTTGTCGCTGCACGCCACCTTCAAGCGGGCAGTGCCATCCTGGCCCGCCGGGATGGTGACGCTCGCCGAGCCCGAGTTGGGTTTGCCGCTGGCAAGGGGAGTCCAGTTTGCCCCCTCGTCCCGGGTCATGAAGAGATCCACCTTGCTGCAGTTGATGGGGGCGGCATTGGTGCCGGCCACTTCCCAACTGATGGTCTGCGTCTTGCCCGCCCCCAGGGGGGTCACCACCGGGCTGGTCAGGGCAAAGGCCTTGCCGGTGTTGACCACCTGGATCTTCATGTCATCCGCCCTTGCCGTCCCGCGCCGTGAGGCGGAAGTTCAGGTCCCGGTTGGTGGCAGGCCAGGCCTCCCCTATCGCCAGGGTGTTGGTGAGCAGGGAGGTGAGACTCGGCAGGGTGCGCTCCGGCACGCTGGTGGGCGCCACGAAACGGAACAGCGGGCGGCTGCCGTCGTCCACCATGGTGGCCGGGCTGCTCGACTCCGTCCCCAGATCGATCTGCTCCCAGGTGTAATTCAGCGGATCGCTGTCAAGATCGGCCCCCGCCCCCTTGAGCACGAAGGGGGTGTTGGCAGGGATGACGTAGTCATTGCCTGCCGCCACCTGGGGCGCATTGTTGACCAGCGCCAACGGGGTGCCGCAATTTGGCTCCGTGGCCATGTGGGCCCGCATCTGCTCGATGGACTTGCTGTGGAAATAGGGCTCGCTGTGGGGCTGCAGATCTTCGTCTCCGCAGATCCCTGCATAGGCCATGATGGAGCTGCCGCTGCCCGGCTCCCAGGCCTGGCTTGCCTCCCGGTTGCCGCCGCCACAACTGCCTGTGGTGCCGTTGAAGGTGTGGTCTGCCCCGAACTGGTGACCAATCTCGTGGGCTACGTAGTCGATGAAGAAGGCATCCCCCACCGGCTCGGAGGAGCCCGTCATCCCCGCCGATTTGTCAGGGGTGCAGAGTACGCCCAGTCCCGCCAGGCCGCCGCCACCGGTGTTGACCACATGGCCGATGTCGAAGGCCCCCAGCCCCTTGGTCAGGGCATCGGCCTGCACCTGCATGTTGGCATCGATATCGCCGTCATCATTGTTGAAGGGATCGTTCGCCACGTCGGTGAAGATGATGGTGTCGTTGCCGCTGGCGAGCTGGAATTCGGCCGCCACGTCACGCTGGTAGACCTCGTTGACCCGGTTGAGCAGGGTGGTGATGGCGCCAAGACCCGCCTCCACGGTGCCGCCGTGATACTGGGTGTACTCCCCCGCCGCCGAGATGGCGATGACATAGCGCTTGCGCTCGTTGCCATCCACCAGCACCTGGCGGGCCAGCTTTTTGGCCTCGCCCCCGATCACCTTGTCCGCCTCTTCTTCCAGCCGGCTGTGGGCATCCTGCTGGTAATAGACGGCATAGCCTTCCCCATTGCGAAGGGGATCGACGAACACCATCTTCCCTTCATGGCTGAACATGGCGTGGAATCCCTGGGGACCGAGATCGAAGCGCCCGGTCTCGCCCGGCGCCGCTTCGTTGTACCCCTTGAAGGCCAGGATATCGGGATATTTGGCGGCCAGATCCGCCGGCAGCAGATCATAAGGTTGCAGACTGAAGGTCACCTCCTTGCCATCCGGCAGAGGCAGGGTCAGGCGGCGCTCGCCCCCCTTCAGGGCAGCCAGGTAATCGGTGGAGACGGTGACGAGGCGATACTGGCTGGCCCTCACCTCGTACCCATCGGCGGCGGTGGCCCGCGCCGTGACCGTATGCCACTCGCCGGCCATCAGGTTGCCGGACGTCATCAGACCCGCCACCAGCACCGCCAGCGGAGAATATTTCATCAACTGCATCTTTTTAATTCCTTTTTAAACGGATTCACCTGAACTGCCACGGCATCATTTGCCCGCTGGTCCGATTAGTCCAGCAACATCCTCTGTACATTCCCCGAATGGGGAAGGTTGCACCAATGCAGACTAGCCCCTATCATGGCGCGGATTTGTCCGTTCCAGAACCCCTCTTCGACGGGGCCGGTTCACTCTTTCTTTGGCCAAGGTTAATCTCATGCTCAAGTCCCCACTGTTGCCCCGTTTCGGGGATCTGGTCGTTGCCATCGTTGACGATGTGCTGGGTCAGGGTCTTACCCTCGACCGCGCCTATGCACGTCACTTCTCCGGCATCGAACTCAAACCGCAAGAACAGGCAAGGATTGCCCTGGTCACCGGCGATCTGCTGCGCCGCCTCAGCCTCTACTGCTTCCTCACCGGCATCCAGGTCCGTCAGGCGGAGAAGAATGTCTGGCCGCTGCTGCACAGCTGGCACGCCTTCCACAAGATAGATCAGCCCAACCACCCGACCCTGGATCGCTTCAACGAGGAGGCGTTCCGCCGCCGCCTGACCGAGGCCAAGAAGAACCCGGTGCTGATGGACGGCTGCCCTGCCTGGCTGGAAAAGCTCGGCAGCGAGCAACTGGGCGACGCCTGGCCGGCCGAGCGTGCCGCCCTGGCCTGGATGCCCAAGCGTTACCTGCGGGTCAACACCCTCAAGTGCACCCGGGACGAGCTGCAAGCCATGCTGGCCAAAGAGCATGTCACCACAGTGCTCGTCGACGGAGTGGAGACTGCCTTGCAAGTGACCTCGGACGCCGCCCTGTTCCGTACCCAGGCCTTTGCCGATGGCTGCTTCGAGCAGCAGGATGCCGGCTCCCAGCTGGTGGCCGCGGCCCTCGACGTCAAGCCCGGCATGCGGGTCATCGACGCCTGTGCCGGTGCCGGCGGCAAGACCCTGCACCTGGCCGCCATGATGCAGGGCAAGGGCCGTCTGCTGGCCATGGACGTGGAAGAGTGGAAACTGGAGAACCTCAAGCAGCGTGCCCGCCGCGCCGGTGCCCACAACGTGGAGACCCGGGTCATCACCAGCAGCAAGACCGTCAAGCGCCTGAAAGAAAGCGCCGATCGCGTGCTGCTGGACGTCCCCTGCTCCGGCCTTGGCGTGCTCAAGCGCAACCCGGATGCCAAGTGGCGCGACACCGCCGAGCGCCTGCCGGTGCTGGTCGCCCTGCAAGAGGAGATCCTGCAGCGCTACAGCCAGATGGTGAAGGTGGGCGGCCTGCTGGTCTACGCCACCTGCTCCATCCTGCCCGAGGAGAACCGCCAGCAGGTGGACAAGTTCCTCGCCGCCAACGAGCACTTCCGCCTGATCGGCGATCACAACGTCAGCCCGGCCGAGACCGGCTTCGACGGCTTCTACATGGCGCGCCTCGAGCGCATCGCCTGATGTCTGTCGTGGGCACAAAGAAAAGGGGAGCCAGTGGCTCCCCTTTTTGCATGGTATGGATGCGGCCTTATTCGGCGGCAGCGTCATCCTGTTTGTGCTTGGCGGCAGTTTCCTTGATCAGGGTCTGCAGCTCGCCGGCCTGGAACATCTCGATCATGATGTCGCAACCACCGACCAGCTCGCCCTCGACCCACAGTTGCGGGAAGGTGGGCCAGTTGGCGAATTTCGGCAGCTCGGCGCGGATGTCCGGGTTCTGCAGGATGTCGACATAGGCGAAAGGCTCGCCGCAGGACATCAGGGCCTGGGAGGCCTGGGCAGAGAAACCGCAGCTGGGCAGCTTGGGGGATCCCTTCATGTAGAGGATGATGGGATTCTCAGCCAACTGCTGTTTGATCTTTTCAATAGTTTCCATAAATGCCTCACTGGAGCGATTTCGGCGGCCATTCTACTGCAATCCGGGCAGACCACAAACTGGCAAACCGTTGCTAATGAAAGAAGTCATGCATCAATACGCCGCAGCTTGATCCGGATCATGGCAAGAATCAAGGGTTGTTCGCCCATCTTTGATACTGCTACAATCGACGGGCTTTGGGCCGTCTGGCCCCCTCATTTCAAGAACAATTCTTTTCAAGATAGAAAAGAGTACGCAATGTCTTGCAACCGTCGCCTTCGCACGGACCAGCCAATGGAGAGTAGAAAATGGCTTTCGAACTTCCCGCTCTGCCCTATGCAATCAATGCTCTGGAACCGCACATCTCCCAGGAAACTCTGGAATACCACCATGGCAAGCACCACAACACCTACGTGGTCAACCTGAACAACCTGGTGCCGGGTACCGAGTTTGAAGGCAAGTCTCTGGAAGAGATCATCAAGACCTCCACTGGTGGCGTCTTCAACAACGCTGCCCAGATCTGGAACCACACCTTCTACTGGCACTGCCTCTCCCCGAACGGCGGTGGCGAGCCCACTGGCGCCCTGGCCGATGCCATCACCAAGGCCTTCGGCTCCTTCGCCGAGTTCAAGGATGCGTTCACCAAGTCTGCCATCGGCAACTTCGGCTCCAGCTGGACCTGGCTGGTGAAAAAGGCTGACGGCTCCCTGGCCATCGTCAACACCTCCAACGCCGGTTGCCCGCTGACCGAAGCCGGTACCACCCCGCTGCTGACCGTCGACCTGTGGGAACACGCCTACTACATCGATTTCCGCAACCTGCGTCCGAAGTACATGGAAACCTTCTGGGCCCTGGTCAACTGGGAATTCGTGGCCAAGAACCTGGCTGCCTGATAAGCCTTTCTTGCCAAAACGCCCCGCACTTGCGGGGCGTTTTTTTATGGTCGAACACCTGCCATCGACAACAAAGGCGCCCGCAGGCGCCTTGTGGAAGATGACCGTGCTTACTGGTCTATCTCGTCCATGTAATCGTCGAGGTTGCCATCATCCGCCGCCTCTGGCTTCTGCTCCTGGAGCTCGGGTTTGCGGCCCGTCACCTTGCCATCGTTGTACTGCAAGTAGAAGTCCTTGGTCAGGGCGTAAGGATCCAGCGCGTTGTCGATGATGCGCTCCTGATCGATCAGCTTGGAGCGTGTACCGAGGCCATCCAGCGCCCAGTGCACCACCTTCAGCGGGAAGGTCAGCAGGGCATAGGGGAAGTAGATGGTATCGATGGTATCCCCCACCAGTTGCCGGGTGGTAGTGGGACCGTAGACCGGCACCATCAGATAGGCGCCATCCCCGATGTCGGCCTTGCCGAGCACGGTATCCATCTCCAGCGTGTTGCGAGCCAGGCCCGCATGCTTGGCCACGTCGAACAGACCGAGCAGGCCCACAGTGGTGTTGAGGGTGAAGCGACCCAGGTTGGTACCGGCCCCTTTCAGATCACCCACCAGCAGGTGGTTTACCATGCTGCTCGGCTCGTCGAAGTTGTCCACGAAATTCTCGATGCTGTCCCTCACCCCTTGCGGAACATAGCGGGCATAGCCGTGTACCACGGGGCGCGCCACATAGGGCTCCAGCACGTCATAGTTGACGGCCCACATGGCACGGTTGGGCCCCTGGAAGGGGTCGCGAGGATCGCTGGCCGTGCTGGATGCCCCGGGGCGGCTCGGGGTCTCGCCGAGATCCAGGCTCTCCGGGCCCGGCTTGGGAGGGCCGCCCGCACAGCCCGCGAGCAGCAATGCCACCGCCAATGCTCCTGAACGCAGATACATATGAAAGTCCTAAGATTTTTTTGGGTATTGATATGAATTATACAGGGGGCCCACCCCAAGGGGTGGGCCAAAAGCGTATTAGAGGGCGTGATCGATGCGGATGTCAATCGGCGCTGTGGGGATGGTGCTGGTCGGCACGGTGACCGAAACCCCTTCAAAGGCGCCTTCCTTGTTCATGACGTTGCCACCTCGGGAGAGGCGCGCCTTGAACTGCAGCTCGGCATGGGCCGCCAGCTTGCTCCCCTCCATCATGGCATCCCCGTCCCCCAGGGAGAGGGTGAGCGGGAGATGCGGGCCAGCAATGCGCTTGACCGCGATGGGCATGGGCGGACCGTTGGGGATCACCGCAAAGACGAACAGATGGGCATCTTCCGGCATCTTTATTCCCGGCGCCAGGGTGATGTGCAGGGGGAACTCCCCCTCTTTCACCGCCAGCACCTCGGCTTGTGCCTGGCCTTCGGCAGACGGGGTGGTCACGGCGATGCCACGCTGGCCAAGCTGCTGCCTGGCGTACTCCATGGAGCGCTCCACCATGGTGTAGCGGGCCGAGCCCGGCTCCAGCAGCGGCAACATCCCCTGCCAGCGGTCGAGGGCGGTCTGGAAATCCTCTTTTTGCAGGGCCATGAAGGCGTGGACGGAGCGGGCCTCGATGTTGGCCGGGTCCTCGGCAATGACCGCCTGCAACAGCTGATCCGCACGGGCTTCCTCCCCCGTCATCATCAGGGCCTGGGCATAGGGCACCGCCACCATGGCCTTCTGGGGCGCGAGGGCGTAGGCACGCTCCAGCGCCTCGCGGGCCATCTCGGGATCATTGCCATCCAGGGTCAGGCGCCCCAGCAGCAGCCAGCCACGGTAGTCGTTCGGTTCTTCTTTCAGCCGGGTTCGCAGGGCCAGGGTGAAGTCCAGCAGATCCTGCTCGGTCACCCGGGCATCACGCTCCACCAGGATGCGATTGCTGAGCTCCCCCAACCGGCTGCTGGCATCCTGCCAGCGGCTCACCTCCTGCCAGGCGCCGAGCTTGGCGTAGAGGCCGATGCTCACCACCGCCAGCACCAGCACACCGGGGATCCAGATCAGGCTCTTGCCGCCACGGGCGGTCTGCTCCACGTCGGGAATGTCGTCCAGGAGGCTGCGCTGCAGCTCCACCAGGGATTCCGGCTCCTCCGCCAGTATCCCCTGCTCCCGCTCTTCCCCTATCTCCAGCAGGCGCTGGCGATAGAGCTGCTTGTTGAGGGCCGAGCGACTGATGCTCTGCCTGCCCTCGCCGCGCCACAGCGGCACGATCAGCGCCAGGCTCGCCAGCACCAGCAGGGCCGCACCCAGTATCCAGAATGGGGTCATGATTTCTCTTCCTCTTTGAGCAGGGCGGACAGCCTGGCCTGCTCTTCTGCACTCAGGGTGCCTTCAGGCTGTTGCAAGGGAGCAGGGGCATGGCGGCGGCTTCGCACCACCACGGTGACGACGCCAATCACGATGACCAACAAGGGGCCAAGCCAGAGGATCAGGGTCGAGGCCATCAGGGGGGGATCATAGAGAATGAAGTTGCCGTAGCGGGCCACCATGTAGTCCACCACTTCCTGCTTCTCCTTGCCCTCGCGCACCATCTGGTAGGTCTTGTCCCGCAGATCCTTGGCGAGCCCGGCGTTGGAGTCCGCGATATCCTGGTTCTGGCACTTGGGGCAGCGCAGCTCCTTAGTCAGCTCGCGAAAGGTCTGCTCCTGGGCGTCGCTCTCGAAGGTGTAGACATCGATGGCGGCGCGGGCCTGTCCGGCGCAGACGAGACCAGCCAGCAGCAACAAGGATGCAATCAGTGTTTTCATCGGGGAGGCCTCACTTCATGGCATCAAAGATGGGTTTGAGGGTACTGGCCCAGACGTCTGGGTTGATGTCCCCCACGTGGCGATAGCGGATGATGCCCTGGCTGTCGATGAAGAAGGTCTCGGGCGCGCCATAGACACCGAGATCCAGCCCCAGCATGCCGTCCGGATCGTAGAGGTTGACCTGGTAGGGATTGCCAAGCTCCGCCAGCCACTTGATGGCCTTGTCACGCTCGTCCTTGTAGTTCATGCCGACGATGTAGATCCCCTGCCCCGCCAGCTCCTTGAGGTAGGTGTGTTCTCCGTAACAGGTCGGGCACCAGGTGGCCCAGACGTTGAGCAGCATGGGGCGCCCCTTGAGGATGCTCCTGTCGTGCTGCTTGCCCAGGTCATAGATGTCCTGCAGGGTGAACACGGGCACCTCCTTGTCCACCATCACGGATTCGAGCTTGGTGGGATCGGAGTAGAGCCCCTTGAACAGAAACACGGCCCCCATCAGGAAGATGATGAAGGGCAGCAGATAGAGCCAGGTCTTCTTGCTCATGCCTTGGCCTCCTCGTCACGACGTCCGAAGCGGTAGCGCTTGTCCAACATGGCCAGCACGCCGCCGAGGGCCATGAAGACGCCGCCAAACCAGATCCAGCGCACGAAGGGCTTGTAGTAGATCCGTACCGCCCAGGCGCCGTTGTCGAGTTGCTCGCCGAGCGCCGCATAGAGATCCCGGGTAACCCCCGCATCGATGGCCGCCTCGGTCATCGGCATGCGGCTCACGGTGTACATCCGCTTCTCGGGCTTGAGCAGGGCTACCTGCTTGCCATCCCGGTGCACTTCCAGCACGCCCTTGAAACCGTCGTAGTTGGGGCCGTTCTTCTCCTTGATGCCGGTGAAGACGAACTCGTAATCGGCGAACTGGACGCGATCGCCGGCCTGCATCCGCAGGTCCTTCTCGATGCTGTAGTTCTGGGTGCAGGCGATGCCGATGATGCTGACCGCGAGCCCCACGTGCCCCAGGATCATGGCCCAGTGGCTGTTGCCAAGCTTGCGCACGCCGGTGGCAAAACCGTGTTTGTGGGTGGCCCGCGCCCAGGTCTCCTGCACGCTGGTGACGATGATCCAGACGCCAAGCCCGATACCGAGCGCAGCCCAGGGTTTGAACGCCTCGGCAAAGAGTTTGGGCAACAGCAGAGCCGCGGCCAGGCTCAGCACCAGGGCGAGCATCACCTTGCCCTTGAGCTCACCGAGATCCTGGCGGCGCCAGCGGAACAGGGGGCCCACCCCCAGCAGCAGGGCGAAGGGGATGATGAGCCAGCTGTAGATGTGGTTGAAGAAGGGGGTGCCGATGGAGATGCTGCCAAGCCCCAGCTCCTTGTGCACCAGGGGCAACAGGGTGCCGAGCAGCACGGTGAGCAGGCCCGCCACCAGCAGGATGTTGTTGCCAAGGAGCAGGGTCTCGCGGCTCCACAGCTCATGCTTGCCGTGGCTCTTCACCTGGGAGCCCTTGAAGGCGAACAGCAGCAGGGAGCTGCCTATCACCGCCAGCAGGAAGCCCAGGATGAACAGACCCCGGGTCGGGTCCGAGGCAAACGCATGGACCGACACCAGCACGCCGGAACGCACCAGGAAGGTGCCTAGCAGGCTCAGGGAGAAGGCCGAGAGCGCCAGCAGCACGGTCCAGGCCTTGAAGGTGGCGCGCTTCTCGCTCACCGCGAGGGAGTGGAGCAGGGCCGTGCCCGCCAGCCAGGGCATGAAGGAGGCGTTTTCCACCGGGTCCCAGAACCACCAGCCGCCCCAGCCGAGTTCGTAATAGGCCCACCAGGAACCGAGCACGATGCCCAGCGTCAGGAAGACCCAGGCCGCCATGGTCCAGGGACGGGACCAGCGCGCCCAGGTGGCGTCCAGACGCCCCGTCATCAGGGAGGCGATGGCGAAGGCGAAGGCCACCGAGAAGCCCACGTAGCCCATGTAGAGCATGGGGGGGTGGAAGATGAGACCGGGATCCTGCAGCAGCGGATTGAGATCCCGCCCGTCCACCGGGAAATACGGCAGGGTGCGGGTGAAAGGATCCGAGGTGAACAGCACGAAGGCGGTGAAGCCCACCGAGATAAGGCCGAGCACCCCGAGTACCCGCGCCACTGCATCGAGCGGCAGGCGGCGGCTGAAGAGGGCTACCGCCGCCGTCCAGCCCCCCAGGGTCAGCACCCAGAGCAGCAGCGAGCCTTCATGGGCTCCCCACACCGCCGAGATGCGGTATTGCAGGGGCAGCAGGCTGTTGGAGTTGGTGGCCACGTACTGCACGGTGAAGTCGTTGTCGATAAAGGCCCAGGTGAGGCAGAGAAACGACAGCAGCAGCAGCAGGAACTGGCTGTAGGCGAGCGGGCGGGCCGCCGACATCATGCCAAGACGACCGAGATGGGCCCCGATCAGCGGGTAACTGCCCAGCAGCAGGGCGGTGGCGAAGGCCAGGATCAGTGAGAACTGCCCTAATTCCGGGATCATTGACTATTTCCTCTCGATTGCACGGAAAAACCTGCCGATTTGGCGGTATAAAGAAGTGAATTCTTGGCGCATACCGGCATCATTGCTTGGCTCCCTGCAACTGCGCCTCTGTGTATTCGGGCTTGAAGTGCATGCCGTTGGTGGCGTCGGCCACTTCCGGCGGCATGTAGTTCTCGTCGTGCTTGGCCAGCACCTCGAAGGCGGCGACCGTGGTGGCATCCTTGAGGGTGCCCTGAGCGACAATGCCCTGCCCTTCCCGGAAGAGATCCGGCAGGATACCGTCAAACTCCACCGTCACCAGATGGCCGCCGTTGTCCACCAGCTTGAAGGCTACCTTGAGGCTCTGGGGATCCCGCACCACAGACCCCGGCACCACCAGGCCACCGATGCGCAGGCGCTGCCCCTCCTCGGGCTTGACCTTCTCCGGCCCCTTCCCTTCCACCAGCTCGCTCGGGGTGTAGAAGAGGTCGATGTTCTGGCTCAGGGCATAGAGCACCAGGCCAGTCACGCTGGCAAGGCCCAGGCTGATGGCCAGGATGATGGTGAGGCGTTTCTTGCGGCGCGGGTTCATAGGGTGTTCTCCATCTGCTGGGCCGCCTTGCGGCGAGCCTCCCGAGCCTGCTTGTTGCGCAGTTCGCCAAGCAGGCTGCGGGTCTTCAACCGGGTGGAAATGACGATGCCGACCAGGCAGAGCAGGGTCAGACCGAAGGAGAGCCAGACGTAGAAGGCATAGCCTCCCATGGCCATGAAATCACTGAACGAGGCAAAGTGCATGCTTACTTCTCCTGCCTGGCGATGTCGGCGACCCAGGGGCGGTGCCACTCCCGCATCAGCAGCTCATTGCGAAAACGCATCAGGGTCAGGGCACCGAGAAACGCGGCGAACGCCAGGATCATGATGAGCAGCGGCCACAGCATCTCGGGGGAGATGGAGGGTTTGTCAAACTTGGTGATGGTGGCCCCCTGGTGCAGGGTGTTCCACCACTCCACCGAGTAGTGGATGATGGGCAGGTTGATCACCCCGACCAGCGCCAGGATGCCGGCGGCGCGGCCCGCCACCACCTTGTCGCTGAAGGCGTTGTAGAGGGCGATGACACCCAGATAGAGGAACAGCAGGATGAGCTCGGAAGTGAGCCGGGCATCCCACACCCACCAGGTGCCCCACATGGGTTTGCCCCAGGCGGCGCCGGTAAAGAGGGCGATGAAGGTGAAGACGGCCCCCACCGGGGCGATGGCTGCCACCGTCATGTCTGCCATGCGCAGTTGCCACACCAGGCCAATGAAGGCGGCCACCGCCATGGTGGAGTAGGCGCCCATGGAGAGGATGGCGGAGGGCACATGGATATAGATGATCCTGAAAGAGTCACCCTGCTGGTAATCGGCGGGAGCGAAAGCCAGCCCCCAGACGGTGCCGATGATGAAGGCGAGCAGGCTTGTCACGGCAAACCAGGGCAGCAGGGTGCCGGCCAGCCCATAGGCGCGCTCGGGTTTGGCATAAGGGTGCAACCATTTCCACATAGCTCACGAAACCTTTCAGTTATTAATTTTTAAGTGGCGAGGGCTACCATACCCATGGGGGAAAAACATCATATCCCCCGAAAGCAATAAGCAGCCATCCCCTTGATCTATCTCAACTATCTCGCCCCCAATAAGGCTTCAAACGAAAATCTTTTCGCCAAATCAATCAGTTGACACTCACCCGCAGCGCCGCCGAGATGGCCAGGGGCGTCAGGGTCAATGCCCCCACCAGCATGGCCCCCAGGATGGCGAGCTGACCGGCATAGGGCAGTCCCATGCTGGCCGCGTCGATGGCGGACGTGGCGAAGATAAGCACCGGAATATAGAGCGGCAGCAGCAGCAGGCTGAGCAGCACGCCCCCCTTGCGCAGCCCTGCGGTCAGCGCTACTCCGACCGCCCCGAGCAGGCTCAGCACCGGTGTACCGAGCGCCAGGGTGGCCACCACGGCCAGATAGGTCTTCAGCTCCAGGGAGAGCAGGATGGCGAGCAAGGGGGAGACCAGCAACAGCGGCAGACCGGTCAGCAACCAGTGAGCGATCACTTTGGCCAGGGCCAGCAACCCCAAGGGATGGGGCATCAGCATCATCTGCTCCAGGGCGCCGTCACTGAAGTCGTCACGAAACAGCCGCTCCAGGGAGAGCATGGCTGCCAGCAGGGCCGCCACCCAGATAATGCCGGGAGCGATGCGGGCCAGCAACTGGGGCTCGGGCCCGATCCCTAACGGAAACAGGGTGATGACGATGAGGAAGAACCAGAGCGGGTTGAAGATGTCGGCGCGCTGGCGCAGGGCCATCAGCAACTCGCGGTGAATAAGGTGTATGACGGCGCGCAGCATGGGCTACTCCTGCAACAGCGAGGTCAGAGAGAGGGTCTTGAGCCGTCCCTGCATCAGGGTCAGATCCTGGTGGGTCGTAAGGACCACCATGCCCCCCCTGTCCGCGTGGGCGAGGAACAACTGCTCCAGCACCCTGACCCCCTGCTTGTCGATGGCGGTGAAGGGCTCGTCCAGGATCCAGAGCGCCGGTCGCTCGCTCAGCCACAGCCTGGCCAGCGCCACCCGTCGCTGCTGCCCGGCGGAGAGCTGCCCCGCGGGATAGTCTTCGAAACCGGCGAGGCCGACCTGGGCCAGCACCCGCCAGAGATCCACGCCGTCCCCGGCAGGACCATGGAGCTTCTGGTAGAAGGAGAGATTCTCAAGGGGGGTCAGGGTCGCCTTGACGCCGGGCTGATGGCCCAGGTAAAGCAGGCTGGCGTGGTATTCATCCCGGCAATGGCGGATATTCTCCCCATTCCAGCACACCTCGCCAGCAAAGGGCTGGGAGAGGCCGGTGAGCAGGCGCAACAGGCTGGTCTTGCCCACCCCGTTGGGACCCTCAATCTGCATCAAATCCCCGGCACGCACCGCGAAGGAGAGATGTTCAAACAGGGTGCGATCTTCACGCACGCAGCTCAGATTGTTCGCTTGAAGCAGCATGGGGATGTAATCGTTGAAAATGAGGCGGCCTGCATCTTAACACAGGATCCGGAGGCGTCTTTTCAAAGATGCCAATAATCAACAGGATTTGTGGGGAAGATCGCGCCCCCACCAAAGAGATTGATGCCAAAGTATTATCCACCGTCCCGGCATCGAGAAAGAGGCGGCCACGGGTCGAACAGAAAGCGGGGAGGCACCGGCCTCCCCGCGACACATCCGTCAGCTGCGTCCCTTTCGCAGGGAAATAAGCAGCTCCGCTTCCGCCTGGGGCAACTCGCACTCGCTCATCACCTCGTCCAGATCGGCACCAAGCTCCACCATCTTGGCGGCGCGGCTGTAGAGGCGGCGCTCCGGATCCTGCAACGTCAGCTCCTGCTGGCTGTCGTGGATCTTCTGCATGGCCCCTTCTGCGGCTTGCAGACGCTGACCCATGCCGATGGCGCCCGTGTGCAACTCCATCATCTGCTTGCGCAGACTCTCGAGCTGCCCCTGCAGCGCTTCCACCCTGGCCTCGGACTCTCGCTGGCGACGACGGTGCCCCAGGATCCCGTAAAGGGCCAGCACCAGTGCGAGCAAGGACAACCCCAAGGCTGCAAATTCAATCATCAAACCATCACCTTACCGTCACAGGGAGGCGGACAGGTGCCATCGCCCCCGTCCGCACGTTCCCGTCCCTGTTACAGGGAACCAATGTCTTCCCACTCTTCGTCGGAGAGCAGCTTGTTGAGATCCACCAGGATCAGCAGTTGGCCGTCACGGTTGCTGACGCCCTGGATGAACTTGGCGCTCTCCTCGGTGCCCACCGCCGGGGCGGCATCGATCTCGGAGGAACGCAGATAGACCACCTCGGCCACGCTGTCCACCATGATGCCGATCACCTGCTTCTCCGCCTCGATGATGACGATGCGGGAGTTCTCGCTCACGTCCCCGGCCGGCAGGCCAAAACGGGAGCGGGTATCGATGACGGTCACCACGTTGCCACGCAGGTTGATGATGCCCAGCACGTAGTCAGGTGCACCCGGGACCGGAGCGATCTCGGTGTAGCGCAACACTTCCTGAACCTGCATCACGTTGATGCCATAGGTCTCGTTTTCCAACTGGAAGGTCACCCACTGCAGCACTTCGTCTTCGGCCAGATTCTGTGCAATATTGCGCTTCTCTGTCATCTTCTTGATCCTTGTATGAACCCGTCAACGGGTAAAATTAGCAATAAAACCATGGCGATGCCGATGTTGTCAGCGGCCTTCGATGTTCACGCCCCGGCCAAGCAGCAGCAAGAGCTCCCTGACGTGCAGCAGGGCACACATCTTCTCCTTGACCATGCCGGCCAGCCAGGGGCGCTTGCCCTCCTGATGGCGCCACTTCACCTGGTCCCGGTGCAGCAGTTCTGTGCCCTTCAACTGGTGACAGGCCAATCCCCAGGGTGATTCTCCCAGCATAATCAGATATTTGTAATCGTCCATCTCCAGATGCTGGCCCGGCATGACCCACTGGGCCGTGTCCACCACGTTCATCTTCTGCTCGCGGGAGGTCATGATCCCCTTGTACCAGCCCGGTTGGCCGAAGAGAGAGGTCACCTCCCCCAGTTGATGGATGCCCCCCAACTCGGTCAGAGGCACCGCAAACGTCACCCCGGCCACGTCGAAGAAGAGCGCCTGAAACTCGTTGCCGGTATCCAGGTTCTCCCAGGTCGATGGTGCGGGCGCCGCTTCGAGGGCGGGCGCGGGTTCCGCCACCGCGAGGGCGACGGGCTCGACCTCCTCCACCACGGCTTCCACCACCGGCTCTGCCAGGGCGACCAGAGGCTCACTGCCAACCACCTCCGCCTCGAGCTGGAATGGCTCGACATGCACCTCTTCGTGGCTCAGGGCATCCATCTCGAACTGGACCTGTCCCACCTGGGCAAGCAGCTCGCTCAGCTGGGCCAGTCGGGTATCGGCTTCAAGATAGGGGGTGGCAGCCACCTCCGGCACGGCGACGGTCTGACGTTGCAACGCTGGGGCCGGTGCTTCGTCTTCGGGATCTTCCCGCAGCAGGGCATCGTCCAGCAGCAGGGAGTGGAAATAGTCGTCCATGGCCCGAACCTGGGTGGTCTCTCTCACGGCATCACCTCCTGGGTCCGTTGACGCTCCAGCGCGTCGAGATGGTTGAGCAGGGTCTCATAGGCATAGGTGCCCCGGCTGCCCGGTGCATAGATGGAGGGAGGAATGTGCACCAGACTGGCATCCCTGAATTTGGTGTCGATGGGAATGACCGCATTCCACACCGCCTCCCCATACTGCTCCTTGATGGACTGCAATGTCATCAGGGAGGCGCGGGTACGCTTGTCAAACATGGTCGGAATGATGGTGTAGCGGAACTTCTCCCGCTTGGAGCGCTGCATGATCTCGAAGGTCTTCATCATCCGCTCCAGCCCCTTGAGGGCCAGGAATTCGGTCTGTACCGGCACCAGGATGCGATCGCAGGCCGCCAGCGCGTTCACCATCATGACCCCCAGCACCGGCGGGCAGTCGATGAGCACGTAGTCGAACTGATCCTGCACCCGCAGCAGAGCGCGCTTGAGCACCAACCCCATCCCTTCCCGGTTGCCCATCACCCGATCCAGCGTGGCCAGGGTAATCGAGGCGGGCAGCAGGCTGATGTTCTCGAATCGGGTCTTGAGGGTCATCCGGTTGACCAGCTCTGCGCTGGGTTTGGCCGCCTGGAACAACTCGTACAGGGTGCCTTCCAGCCTGTCCGAGTCGAAATCGAGATAGGAGGTCAGGGAGGCGTGGGGGTCGGTGTCGATCAGCAGTACCCGCTGGCCACGCTGGGCCAGAATGCCCGCCAGGGAGACGACCGTGGTGGTTTTACCGACTCCACCTTTCTGATTGGCAACCGTCCAAACAATCACTGTATCAATCCTGCCTTGTTGTTATGCGTATGCCCCCACCGGGCAGCGCGATCACCCTGATCTTTTCACTGTCGACACTCTGCGGTGCGTCCTGCACCGGTGCCCCCGTCAGCGGTTTGACGGGGGCTGGCGGCACCCAGGCGAACCTGGATATGGCGACCACCACCTTGCGATTCTGTAATCGTCCCTGCTCGGTGCCATTGTCGACGAAGGGGGAAAACTCTCCGTACGCCTCGTAGGCGAGCCGACCGGGAGCCACCCCCTTGCCCACCAGGGCATTGAGCACTGCCTCGGCGCGGGCCGCTGACAATGTCCAGTTGGAGCGGAAAATTTCGTTGTTTATCGGTTGGTTATCCGTGTAGCCCCGCACCCTGACATAGTTATCGACCGGTTTGAGAATACCTGAAAGCGTATCGAGCACAGGGGCGGCATTGCTCCCCAGAAAAGCGCTGCCACTGTTGAACAGGAGACCTGAACTCAGCTCCACCGTCAGCCAGTTGTCATCCTGCGCAAGCTTCACCACCCCCGCATCGACCAGGGCGCCCATGGACTCCTGGATCTGCATGTCGATCTGCGCAAGAGCCGTGCCATCTTGCGAGACGGGCGTACCCGTGATGGGGGCACGCGAGGGGGACGCAGAGGCCTGGCTCTCCAGCAGGCTGGGGGCGGCCGAGACCGAGTTGTCCAGCAAGGAATTACCCCGCCCTTCCAGCAGGCCATCGCTGCGCGGCGCCTGGTTGAAGGCCTGGGTCATACCCTCGATGACGGCGCGGTACTCCTCCTTGTTGACGATGGCAACGGAGTAGAGCACCACGAAAAGGGCGAAGATGAGCGTCATGTAATCGGCATAGGAGACCAGCCAGCGATCGAGATGCTCTCGCCCTTGCAGGTGCAAACGATAGCGCTTGCGCATGGCTACTCCCCTTTCAGATAAGCCCGTAACCGCCTTTCAACCTGCGGGCCGTTCTCCCCGTGGGCGATGGCCAGAAGCCCCTCCAGGGTCATCTCCTGATAGAGGCCGTAATGGTAGTGGAAGGCGCGCAACCGATTCGCAATCGGCAGATAGAGCAAGTTGGCAAAGCCCACCCCGTAGATGGTGGCGACGAAGGCCACGGCAATGCCCGCCCCCAGGGTGCCTGGCTCCTCCAGATGAAACATGGCCTGGATGAGGCCAATCACGGCCCCGATGATGCCGATGGTGGGGCTGTACCCCCCCATGGACTCGAACACCCTGGCCGAGTGCTCGTTGCGCTCCTGCTCGATGTCGATATCCGCCTCCAGCAGGCTGCGGATATCCTCGATGGAGACGCCATCCACAATCATGGAAAGCCCCTGGCGGGTGAAGGGATCGGGCTCGGCCTCGGCCTGGTTTTCCAGCGCCAGCAAGCCTTGCTGGCGGGCGAACTGGGCCCACGCCTTCAGGCGCTCGGCTTGCTCCGCAAGATCCAGCTGC
This sequence comes from Aeromonas sp. WP2-W18-CRE-05, assembly GCF_014168615.1. NCBI lineage: Bacteria > Pseudomonadati > Pseudomonadota > Gammaproteobacteria > Aeromonadales > Aeromonadaceae > Aeromonas > Aeromonas sp. WP2-W18-CRE-05. Next base: position 3,552,947 of record NZ_AP021917.1, read on the forward strand.
GGCGGAAACAGCATCCAGGTCGCCTGCCTCAGGGCACTGAGCAGGTACCTGCGGGGAGTCTGCAAGATCACCGCCCCCCAGGTTCCCCCGACGACGATGACAAAGGCCGGGCCATCCAGCAGGGTCAGCAGGCTCCCGCCATGCCACCACTGGGCGATGGCGACGGCCCCCAGCGCCAGCACCAGGCCGAGCATGCCCATGGTCAGCGACCCAACTCGACCAGAATGCGCTGGGCCACCCGATCCAGCGGCAGGGATTCGCTTGCTATGCCCGCCTTGGCAACGGCCTGGGGCATGCCATAGACCACGCAGGAGGCTTCATCCTGCGCCCAGATGGTCGCCCCCTGCTCCTTGAGCAGACGGGCACCGTCGCGGCCATCCGCGCCCATGCCGGTCAGGACGATGGCCAGCACCTTGTCGCCATAGGTCTTGGCGGCGGAGGCGAAGGTGATGTCCACGCAGGGTTTGTAGTTGACCTTGTCATTGCCATCGATGATGCGAAGACGGGCACCGGGTCCGCGCCCTTCCAGCAGCATCTGCTTGCCACCGGGGGCAAGATAGGCCTGACCCGGCTTGAGCACGTCGCCATCCTGCGCCTCCTTGACCCCTATCTGGCACAGCCCGTTGAGGCGGGCGGCAAAGGCAGCGGTGAAGGTGGCCGGCATGTGCTGGATCAGCAGAATGGGATGAGGGAAATCTCCCGGCAGCTTGGTCAGCACGTTCTGCAGTGCCACCGGCCCGCCGGTGGAGGTACCGATGGCAACCAGCTGGTAACTCTTGCCACTGCGCTTGAACGCGGCGGGAGCCGCCGCTGCCCGCACAGGCTCGGGCTGGCGTTCGGCCAAGGGGCGATTCAGGCCCCCCGTGACGGCGGGCCGGACGGCAGGCTCGGGGGCACGGGGCCGGGTCGCCATCAGGAAGCGTTTGCGAGCGATCTCCTTGACCCGCTGCTGCAGCAGGTTGACGGCTTCGTCCTTGTCCCGGGCGATGTCTTCAAACTTCTTGGGCAGAAAATCGAGGGCGCCCGCATCCAGCGCATCCAGGGTTGCCTTGGCTCCCTCGTGGGTCAGGGAGGAGAACATCAGGATGGGGGTCGGACACTTGGCCATGATCTCGCGCACGGCGCTGATGCCGTCGAGCACCGGCATTTCAATGTCCATGGTAATGACGTCGGGCCGCAACTGCTGCGCCTTGTCTACCGCCTCCCGCCCGTTCTGGGCCGTGTCGATCACAGTCATCAGGGGATCCTGATTGATGATTTCGCTGACCCGACGGCGGAAGAAACTCGAATCGTCGACCACTAATACCTTGACTGCCATTGTTATTCTTTTAACTCCTTGAGCCTGGCGCTCAGTGGCGACGGGCATAGGCCTTGAGCAGGCTGGGCACATCCAGAATGAGGGCGATGCCGCCGTCGCTGGTAATGGTGGCGCCGGCCATGCCGGGGGTACCTTGCAGCAGGTTGTCCAGGGGCTTTATCACCACCTCTTCCTGACCGATGAGGTTGTCTACCACGAAGCCCACCTGCTGGGTGCCGATCTGGACGATGACCACGTGGCCCTGGTCCTGGCGGGCCGTCTTGCCGGCACCGCGTACCAGCCACTTGTGCAGGTAGAACAGCGGAATCGCCTTGTCACGGACGATGATGGTGAGCTGGCCATCCACCACGTTGGCCTTTTTCAGATCCAGGTGGAAAATTTCATTCACGCAACCGAGGGGCAGGGCGAAGGTCTGCTGACCCACCTCCACCATCAAGGTCGGCAGAATGGCCAGGGTCAGGGGAACCTTGATCTCGAGACGGGTGCCCTTGCCCCAGGTGGAATCGATGTGCACCGAGCCATTGAGGCTGACAATGCTGGTCTTCACCACGTCCATGCCCACTCCACGGCCTGAGATGTCGGAGATCTCCGACTTGGTGGAGAAGCCGGGCGCGAAGATCAGGTTGTAGGCATCGTTGTCGCTCATGCGCGCCGCGCTGTCAGCATCGAGCACACCACGGCTGATGGCGATGGACTTGAGCTTCTCCGGGTCCATCCCTGCGCCGTCATCCTCGATGCAGAGCAGAATGTGGTCCCCTTGCTGGGAGGCGCTCAGGGTGATGGTGCCCTGACGGGGTTTGCCCGCCTTCTCGCGCACGTCCGGCATCTCGACGCCATGGTCGCAGGAGTTGCGCACCAGGTGAACCAGGGGGTCGGCCAGGGCCTCCACCAGGTTCTTGTCCAGATCCGTGTCCTCACCCACCATCACCAGCTCGATCTCCTTCTTGAGGGTACGAGCCAGATCGCGCACCACGCGCGGGAAGCGGCCGAATACTTTCTTGATAGGCTGCATGCGGGTCTTCATGACCGCGCCCTGCAGATCGGCGGTCACGACGTCGAGGTTCGCGACAGCCTTGGACATCTCTTCGTCATTGCTGGCGATGCCGAGGCTCACCAGGCGGTTTCTCACCAGCACCAGTTCGCCCACCATGTTCATGATGACGTCCAGGGTCTTGGTATCCACCCGCACCGTGGTATCGCTCTGTACTGCGTTGCTCTCGGCGGGAGCGGCCTGCTTGGCAGGGGCGGCCTTGGCTGGCGCTGGGGGCTCTGCCGGCGCGGGTTTGGCGGCCACCGGCGCCTTGGGCGGCGTCACCGGGGCTGCGGGTGCCGGGGCCTTGGGTTCGGGAGCGGGCGCAGGAGCAGGTGCCAGACTGTGCTGGGGCGCCTGGCCACGGCCGTGCAGTTCATCCAGCAGGCGCTCGAACTCGTCGTCGTCGATGAGCTCGTCCACCTCTTTCTGGACCGACTGCAAAGGTGCCAGATCGGGGGCACCACCGTGCTGGCCCTGACCATGGAGCTGGTCGAGCAGGGCTTCGAATTCGTCGTCTGTGATGTCACCTGAACCGCTCAGCACGGGGGCGGCAGAGACCGTCGGCGCTTTGCCGACACCGTGCAGCTCATCGAGCAGGCGTTCAAATTCGTCGGCGGAGATCTCGTCGATGGAGCCACCGCCATTGACGGCGACAGGCGCCACCTCGGCGATGACCTCGGGTTCTGGTGCGGGTTCGGGCTCAGGCTCCGGCTCTGGCTGGGCCGCCACGCTGGCGGTACGCAGCTGCTCCTGCCCTTCCGGCTTGCACAGCTCGTGCAGATCGTGCAGCAGATCGGGAGAGGCGGGGCTTATCTCTTCGCGGTTCTGGACCTGGGCAAACATGACGTTGATGGCATCCAGCGCCTGCAAGATGACATCCATCAGCTCGGCACTGAGGGTCCGCTTGCCGTTGCGCAGCATGTCGAACAGGTTCTCGGCACCGTGACAGACATCCACCAGTTCGGTGAGAGAGAGGAAACCCGCTCCCCCCTTGACGGTGTGGAAGCCGCGGAAGATGGCGTTCAACAGGTTCTTGTCATCGGGCCGCTTTTCCAAGTCGACCAGTTGTTCAGACAACTGTTCCAATATTTCTGATGCTTCGACCAAAAAGTCTTGCAGTATGTCTTCATCAACTTCGAAGGCCATGCGTCACTCCATTAGAATCCCAGGCTAGACAGCAGATCGTCCACATCATCTTGACCATTGACCACATCTGAGCGGGTCTGCGGGTTCATGATGGGCCCTTCCGCCTCGATGCCGCTCGCTGGCAGGCTACGTGCCGAATTGTCGCTAACGCCCTCACCGAACATGGTCAGCATCTCTATCAACTTCGTTTCAACTTCCTGCACCAGTTTGATCACCTTGCGGATCATCTGACCGGTCAGGTCCTGGAAATCCTGAGCCATCAGAATTTCCGTCAGCAGTTGTCGTAACTTATCGGCATCCGTCTCAGAAGCCTTAATAAAATCATTCAGTTGATGGCACAGTGCCTTGAATTGACCCAGCTCGAGATCCCGGCTCATCAGGGCATTCCAGTTGGGCATGACCAGCTGAATGTTGTCGTTGAGTCGATCGGCGATGGGAAGGCTTGCCTCGACCGCATCCATGGTGCGATTGGCCGCCTTGTCCGTCATGTCGATGACATAGCTCAGACGCTCCCGGGCATCCGGGATCTCATGGGTGGCCAGGTCGGGGATCCTGGGATCCAGGCGAAAGTCCTGCAATGAATTGTGCAATTGGCGGGTCAGCTGCCCCACCTTGTCAAACAGGGCCGCCGCGTTGGGGGCGCACACATCGGCGAGGATGGTATCGGCCTGTTCAAACTCTTCCCGCTCCAGGTGGGCAACCAGCATCCTTGCCTGGTCAAGCGAGATCATGGCACTCGTTTTGGCCTTCATCCCTGCCGCTCCTTAGCCGATACGTTCAAAGATTTTGTCGAGCTTCTCTTTGAGGGTGGCAGCGGTGAACGGCTTGACGATATAGCCATTGACCCCGGCCTGGGCGGCTTCGATGATCTGCTCGCGTTTGGCTTCGGCAGTCACCATCAGAACCGGCAGGTGCTTGAGCTTGTCGTCGAGGCGAATCGCCTTGAGCAGGTCGATGCCCTGCATACCGGGCATGTTCCAGTCGGTGACCACGAACTGGAAGTCGCCATTTTTCAGCATCGGCAACGCCGTGTTGCCATCGTCTGCTTCATGGGTATTGTTGTATCCCAGGTCACGCAGCAAGTTCTTGATAATCCGGCGCATCGTTGAAAAGTCATCGACGATGAGGATTTTCATGTTCTTGTCCAAAGTTCCTCCTAAATAGCCGCCAAGACGGCTCACTTACATGATGCAGATCGCAGGTTTTATGGTGCGGATTATGCCTTAGAGTTGTGCTCCAGTGTAGCCAGTACAACCACTTATAAATTCCAATCTCGCAAACGGGCGCGCAGCCTGTGCATGGCCTGACTATGAATCTGGCTCACCCGAGACTCACTCACACTCAATACTTCACCGATCTCGCGCAGATTCAGCTCTTCATCGTAATAAAGGGAGAGCACCAGCGCCTCCCGCTCCGGCAGGCGGGCGATGTGCTCCGCCAGGGCGCCCTGGAAGCGCTCGGCCGCCAGATCGTCGAATCCTCCCTGACCGTTGCCGTCATCGGGATGACCGATGACATCCTCGCTGACCCCCAGATCCTCGATGCCGATGATCTTGCCGCATGAAACATCCTGCAGCATGGCATGGTACTCCCCGAGGGACACCCCCATATTGGCGGCCACCTCGGTGTCTCTGGCATCCCGGCCATGGGCCTGCTCCACGTTCTCGATCGCTTCTGCGATGGCACGGCTGTTGCGGTGCACCGAGCGGGGCACCCAGTCTCCGCGGCGGATCTCGTCGAGCATGGCACCACGGATGCGGATGCCGGCATAGGTTTCAAAGCTGGCGCCCTTGCTGCCGTCAAAGTTGCGGGAAGCTTCGAGCAGCCCAATCATACCTGCCTGGATCAGGTCATCCAGCAAGACACTGCTTGGCAGGCGAGCCAATAAATGCTGGGCAATCCGCTTGACCAGCGGAGCGTGTCGCTCGACCAGCACGTAGGAATCCTGATGACGCAAGTATGCTTGGGCTTTATTCACGGGAGTCTTCCTGTGTTATGACCGGCTTTTGCAACAAGTTTTCCAGGAAAAATTCGAGGTGGCCGCCCGGCTGATTCGGGATGGGCCAGCTCGCCGCCTTGTTCGCCAGGGCACGAAATGCCAGGGCGGCAGGGGATTTTGGAAACGCCTCAACTATCAGTTTCTGCTTGCGCACCGCGGCCCGCAGGTTGGTGTCGTAAGGCACGCAGGCCACCAGCTCCAGGGAGGTATCCAGGAAGCGGTCGGTGACCCGGGTCAGCTTGGCGAACAGCTCCTGCCCCTCGCGCAGGGAGCGGACCATGTTGGCCACCACCTTGAAGCGGAACACACCGTGATCCTTGGAGAGGATCTTGATGAGCGCGTAGGCATCCGTGATGGAGGTGGGTTCATCGCACACCACCACCATGATGTCCTGGGCGGCACGGGTGAAGCTCAGCACCATGTCGGAAATCCCCGCCGCCGTGTCCACCAGCAACACGTCCACCTGGGTCTTCATCTCGCTGAAGGCGCGGATGAGCTCGGCATGTTGTACCGGAGAGAGCTCCACCATGGACTGGGTACCCGAGGTGGCTGGCACTATCATCATGCCGTAGGGCCCCTCGACGATGATGTCATCCAGGGTGCATTCCCCCGCCAGCACGTGGGAGAGGTTGCGATGCACCCTCAGCCCCAGCATGACGTCGACGTTGGCCAGGCCAAGGTCGGCGTCCAGCACCAACACCCGCTTGCCCTGGGCGGCCATGGCTCCCGCCACGTTCAGGGTCACGTTGGTCTTGCCGACGCCCCCCTTGCCTCCGGACACGGCGATCACTTTCACTCGATTGTTTTGACGCATTTTGCGCAGACCACTCGCCTGATCCATATACATGTTACTCATAAAACTCCGAATCTTCGGATTCGCCAAAACCCGATCCCCAGAAATAGGGATCTTCTGCTTCCCGTTCCAGCGACCCCATGGCGGCACCGACCAGCAGCGCCGCGTTGGCAACTTGAATATCTTCCGGCACCCGTTGCCCGTCGGTGATGTAACTGATGGGCAGGGCGTTTTGAATGCACACGTTGATCACTTCACCCAGATTCAGGCTCTCGTCGAGCTTGGTCAGAATGCAGCCGGAGAGCGGAATGCGCCGGAAGTGATCCACCGCCTCCTGCATCACCCGTCGCTGGGAGGTGGCCGACATGACCAGATAACTGCGGATGCGCACCTTGGCATTCTTTACCAGGGTGTCGAGCTGTTCGGTCAGGCGGATATCCCGCTGACCCACCCCGGCGGTGTCGATGAGCACCAGCCGGCGATGGCGGAACTGATAGAGGGCACTGGCCAGCTCTTCGGCGTCCCGCACCTGCCGCACCGGGCAACCCATAATGCGACCATAGGTCTGCAGCTGTTCGTGGGCCCCGATCCGGTAGTTGTCCGTGGTAATGAGCGCCACCTGCTCGGCGCCATACTTCATGGCAAAGCGGGCCGCCAACTTGGCGATGGTGGTGGTCTTGCCCACCCCGGTCGGTCCGAGCAGGGCCACCGCCCCTCCCTGACGCAGGATCTCGTCCTCGCTGATCTTGAGCTGGGCCGTCAGCACCTCGGCCAGCTGGGCCATGGCCTGATGGATCGGCATGTCTTCGGGGATGAGGCCCGCCAGCTGATCGGCGAAGGCATCGTCGAACCCCATCTTCTTGAGTTCCTTGATGAGCAGGGCGCGCATGGGTTCGCGGCGTTCCACCTCCTGCCACATCAGGCCGGAGATCTGGTGCTCCAGCAGCTTGCGGATGCTGGCCATCTCCTTGCGCATCCCCTCCATCTCCTGATCCCGCTGGGCGGACTGGGTCTGGCGCGGGGCGGCGGCAGGACGGGCCTTGGGCTTGGCGGGCTCGGGAGCGGCGCCCCACTGGCCCTGTTCGGCCAGCGTTCTGGGAGCACTGGCCGCGCCCGCCAGTCCGGCGGACTGGGTGCCGGCAGCGCCATTGGCGGGCCAGGAGGCCGAAGCTGGCTGACCGTTACCTCCGTTGCCAGACCATGATCCCGGGGCGCCATTGCCACCCGCCGGGTTGGCCGGATTGAGCTTCTGCTGGCGTGCCAGCAGGGCCGCCAGGGTATCGGCGTAGTATTCGTTCTGTTCCTTGGGTGGCGCCGACCTCGTCATCTGCTTGCCCGCAGACGAGATATTGACGCTCTCTTCATTCAACTGACGGCGAACCGGCGCGTCTTTGGGCCCCGGTACCTGGGATTGATAATCGACGGCCGCGACTATCTCCACCCCACCGGTGACCTTTTTGTTGGACATGATGACGGCATCGGGTCCGAGAGTCTCCTTGACCTCGGCCAGCGCCGTGCGCATGTCTTTGGCAAAAAACCGCTTAATCTTCACCCGTCATCTCCGCTAACTAGCCCTGTCCCACCGCACTGACGATGCGGATCTGCTTGTCGTCAGGCACTTCCTGATAGGACAGCACGCGTAATCCAGGAATGGCATTCTTGACAAATTTCGCCAGGGTATTGCGCAATATCCCCGATGTCAGAAGCACGGCCGGCTGGCCTTCCAGTTCTTGTCGTTGAGTGGCTTCCACCAGGGAGCGTTGCATCCGCTCCGCCAGTCCCGGTTCGATACCGGCGCCATCTCCCCCACCTGCTTGCAGGGATTGATGCAATATACGTTCCAGTTCTGGTGACAAGGTGATCACCGGCAGCTCGGGCTCGGGGCCGGCAATCTCCTGCACAATCAATCTGCGCAGGGCGATCCGGCAGGCTGCGGTCAGCACTTCCGGGTCCGGGCTGCGGGGCGCATATTCCACGAGGGTCTGCAGGATAGTGCGCATATCGCGAATTGGCACGCCTTCATTGAGCAAATTCTGCAATACCTTCACCAGGTTGCCCATGCTGATCACCTCGGGAACCAGTCCTTCCACCAGCTTGCTCTGATGCTTCCCTATCATGTCGAGCAGTTGTTGCACCTCGTCATGACCCAGCAGCAGCGCCGCATGGTTGGAGAGGATCTGGCTCAGGTGGGTAGCCACCACGGTGGCCGCATCGACCACGGTGTAGCCAAGGGTCTGGGCCTGGGAGACCTGCTCCTTGGCGACCCAGACCGCCTCCAGCCCGAACGCCGGGTCCTGGGTAGCGATACCGTGGATCTGGCCGAACACCTGCCCCGGGTTGATGGCCATCTCCTTGTCGTGATAGACGGTGGCTTCCCCCGTGCTCACGCCCATCAGGGTGATGCGGTACTGGTTGGGGGCAAGATCCAGGTTGTCACGAATGTGGACGGCAGGCACCAGAAAGCCCAGCTCCTGGGAGAGCTTCTTGCGCACCCCCTTGATCCGGTTGAGCAGCTCTCCCCCCTGGTTCTTGTCCACCAGAGGTATCAGCTGATAACCCACCTCCAGGCCGATGATGTCCACCGGCATGACGTCGTCCCAGCTGAGATCCTTCTGCTCCACCGGGGCATCCCCCTGGGCCGGCATGAGTTCGCCGCTCGCCGCCTTCGCCTTGTTCTGCTTCTCGCGGCGCAGCAGCCACCAGGCGCCCGCCGCCGCCACCGCCCCCAGGCTCAGGAAAGCCAGGTGCGGCATGCCGGGTACGCTGCCCATCATCAGCAGGATGCCGGCGGAGATCACCAGCGCCTTGGGATTTTCGAACAGTTGGCCGAGTACCGCTGTCCCCATGTCCTGGTCGGTATTCTGACGGGTGACGATGATGGCCGCGGCAATGGAGAGCAGGAGCGAGGGGATCTGGGCGACCAGACCGTCACCGATGGCGAGCAGGGTATAGACCTGGGCCGCTTCGCCGAAAGTGAGTTGGTGCTGCATCATGCCGATGATGAAGCCGCCGATGATGTTGATGAAGAGGATCATGATGCCGGCGATGGCATCCCCCTTCACGAATTTGGAGGCACCGTCCATGGAGCCGTAGAAGTCCGCTTCCTGAGTCACGTCCTGACGGCGCTTCTTGGCCTCTTCCTGATTGATGAGACCGGCGTTCAGGTCCGCATCGATGGCCATCTGCTTGCCGGGCATGGCGTCAAGGGTGAAGCGGGCGCTCACCTCGGAGATCCGGCCCGCACCCTTGGTGACCACCACGAAGTTGATGATCACCAGGATCATGAAGACGATGATGCCCACGGCATAGTTGCCGCCGATCACCACGTTGCCGAACGCCTCGATCACATGGCCTGCCGCCGCGCTGCCGTTGTGGCCTTCCAGCAACACCACCCGGGTGGAGGCGACGTTGAGGGCGAGCCGCAGCAGGGTGGCAATCAGCAAGACGGTGGGAAAGGCGGCAAATTCGAGGGGGCGGCGGGTATAGACCGCCACCAGCAGCACCACGATGGAGAGGGCGATGTTGAAGGAGAAGAGGATATCCAGCATCAGGGGCGGAATGGGGAGTACCACCATCCCCAGAGAGGCCAATACCAGCAGCGGCGTCCCTACCCCTCTGCTGAGCAGCCACTTGTACTCTTTGAAACGGCCCAGTCCCGCTTTGAATCCCATCGTGCTTCTCAATGATAAACTGCCAATAGCGGATTAAAGCAAATATCAAGCCAAGGATTCAATGCATTGATCTATATGGTTTTTATTTTCACGCTGTCAGAAGTCCGTCGTTGGCGTCACGGGGAATGGTGACAGGGGGAATGGTGACAGGGGGAAGCTGCCTTCACCAAGCCGGCCAAAGGCCAGCCCAGGCCATGGGGCGAGGCGCCGCGCCTCAACAGGGAGATTGCGGCCTTGTTTGCGACACAAGGGAAAGATCGGATGGTGGGGCCATCCCACCGCTTTATTTGCGAAACGCGGGGGGCACAAGGGAGAGCACCCGGGATCAGGCTGCCACCACTGCGTTATTTGCGAAACTCGGGGGGAATGGGCAGATCCGTGGCGATGGGGGTCGGGCGCCGGCCGCGGCCACGGCGGAACTTCTTGAGCTGATAGACATAGGCCAGCACCTGGGCGACGGCGGCGAAGAGCCCCTCCGGGATCTCCTGGCCAATCTCGGTGGCGTGGTAAAGGGCCCGGGTGAGCGGCGGGGAGGACATGACGGGGATGTCGTATTCGCGCCCGATCTCCCGGATCTTCATCGCCACCTCGTCGACCCCCTTGGCCAGTACCTTGGGCGCCGCCCCCGGCTTGCCCGCATCGTATTTGAGCGCCACCGAGTAGTGGGTCGGGTTGGTGATGATCACATCGGCCTTGGGGACATCCCCCATCATGCGGCGCATGGCCATCTGCATCTGCAACTGGCGTATCCGCCCCTTGACCTCGGGCTTGCCTTCGCTGTCCTTGAACTCGTCCTTGATCTCCTGCTTGGTCATCTTGAGTTGGCGATTGTGGTTCCAACTCTGGAACGGCACGTCGATGGCGACAATGGGGATCAGGGCGCAGCAGAGGATGATCAGCATCCAGAGCAGCAGGTCCAGGGCATCGACGATGCCGCCGGGAAAGCCCTCAAGAGAGAGATTCAGCAGATGGTTGAACTGGCTAGACAGCATCCACCAGGCGAAAAGACTGATAAACACCACCTTCGCGATGGATTTGACAAGTTCCACCAGGGATTGCACCCCGAACATCCTTTTGATGCCGCTCAGGGGGCTCAGCTTGCTCCACTTGGGCAGCATGGCCTCGGAGGAGAAGTTCATCCCGCCGAGCAGGGTGTTGCCGACGAAGGCGGCGATGATCACCAGCATGAACAGCAGCCCCAGAGGCTGGATCAGCTCTCCCAGCAGGGCGGGCACCATGGCCCCCATGGCATTGGGGTCGAACGCCTGATCCCGGTCCAGGGTAAAGCCCATGGTGAGCACCTTGATCATGGCCCCTGCCAGACTCTCCTTGATCATCAGGAGGCCGAACACGGTCGCCAGCAGGACGCTGGCGGTACCCAGCTCCTTGGAACGTGCAATCTGCCCTTTTTCCCGGGCTTGTTGCAGTCGTTTGCCCGTGGGTTGTTCTGTGCGTTCCTGATCGGTATCAGCCATGCTGGTCTCCTGCCGGCATCAGCCGACTGGCGGCCCGCCAGAGTGGCGGCAAAAGGGCCGCAACCGGGAGGGCCTCAGTCATGCTGGCCCCCGAAGCACTGGACGTTGATGAGCTCGCAGCTGGTCTCCTGCACCCGCTCCCAGAGCGCGTCGAAGTGCCCCATGAAGCCACCGATGGTGAGCCAGAGGATGAAGAGCCCCGACATCATGCTGACCGCAAAGCCGATGCTGAAGATGTTGAGCTGGGGGGCCGCACGGGTCATCACCCCGAACGCGAAGTTGATCAGCAGCAGGGCGATGATGGCCGAGAGCGCCATCACCAGAGAAGCCTGATACATGACCCCGAGAAAGCTCACCAGGCTGCGGATGGCTGGCAGGGTGAGTCCGCTGTCAGATACCGGCAGGGTTTCGAAACTCAGCACCACCATGCGCAGCATCAGCAGGTGGCCGTCCACCGCAAGAAACACCAGGGTCGCCAGCATCAGGTAGAACTGGCCCACCACGGGAGCCGACTGGCCGTTCATGGGATCCACCAGGGTGGCAAAGCCCAGGCTGGTCTGCATGGCGATGACCTGACCCGCCATCACGAAGGTCTCCAGCAGGAACTGGGTCATGAGGCCGAGCGCGATGCCGATGAGCAGTTGCTGCCCCAGCACCAGGAAGCTGCCGAGGGAGAAGAGCTCGATCTTCGGCATGGGGGGCAGCAGGGGGGCGATGATGAGGGTGATCGCCAGCGCCAGGCCGATGCGGATATGGGCAGGGGCGAGCCGGCTGCCAAAGACCGCCATCACCATCAGGAGACTGCTCACCCGGGCCAGGGGCCAGAGAATGGAGGAGAGCCACTCCATGATGAGCGCCGTGGTGTAGGTCATGACAGCGGCACTCCCGGCAGGAACAGGCCAACGGGAGGACGCAGGCCCCGGTCTGCCTCGGCCAGAGCAAAAGAGTGGCCCTTGGCTGGCATCAACCCACCACCTCGGGGATCTGGCTCACCATCAGCTGGAAGAAGTCCATCAGACTCTGCAATCCCCAGTGGGCCCCCGCTCCCAGGGCCAGCAGGGTGACCACCAGACGGGGCAGGAAGCTCAAGGTCTGTTCGTTGATGGAGGTGGCGGCCTGGAAGATGGCGACCACCAACCCCACCATCAGGCTCGGCAAGATCACGGCGCACACCATGATGGTCACCAGCCAAAGCGCCTCGCGAAAGACGTCGACGAAGGTTTCAGGACTCATTGCTCGCTCCTTGTGATGGGTTTGCCCAAGGCCGCATCCTCCTGGCCTCCTCCTTCGAGAGAAAGAGAGGCCTCGCGCCCTCCCCGAGTGAAGGGGAGAGCCAGGGGGAGGGTCTGCCCTCCCCTAACCACCCGAGCCCAGCCCGAAGCTGGTGGCCAGGGAGCCCAGAATGAGGTTCCAGCCATCCACCATGACGAACAGCATCAGCTTGAACGGCAGGGAGACCAGCATGGGGGAGAGCATCATCATCCCCATGGCCATCAGGATACTGGCGACCACCAGATCGATGACCAGGAAGGGCAGAAACAACATGAAGCCTATCTGGAAGGCGGTCTTGAGCTCGCTGGTGACAAAGGCCGGGATCAACACCCGCAGCGGCACGTCCGCAGGCTCGGCCACCTGCACGTTCGCTATCTCCATGAAAGTATTGAGATCCTTGACCCGGGTCTGTGCCAGCATGAACTGGTGAATGGGCAGCTCCGCCTTCTCCAGGGCCTCCTTGGCCCCGATGGTCTCGGCCAGATAGGGCTGCAACGCCTCGTTGTTGATGCGATCCAGCACCGGCGACATGATGAAAAATGACATGAAGAGGGCGATGCCGATCAGCACCTGGTTGGAGGGGCTCTGCTGCAGACCGATGGCCTGGCGCAGGATGCCGAGCACCACGATGATCCGGGTGAAGGAGGTCATCATGATCACCATGGCCGGCAGGAAGGAGAGCGCGGTCATCAGCGCCAGCACCTGCAGGGTCAGGCTGTACTCCTGACTGCCATCCGCCATGGTCTTGACGGTGAGTGCCGACATGCCGTCCTGGGCCATCGCCAGGGGCGAGAGCACCAGGGAGAGCAGTGCCAGCCACCGAGTCCAGTTAACGTTTTTCATGCTTGCCCATCAGTTTGCCCAGTTGCTCGGAGAACGCCTGAGGCTGGCTCTCGTCCAGCGGCTCCTCCAGGCGATAGAGGAAGTTGACCTGCTGCGGCGTCACCCCGACCAGCAGCTGCTGGCCGCCCACCTTGACCACCATCAGCTTCTCCTTGTAGCCAAGGGGCAGAGTGGCGATGACCTTCATCTGGCCCCCTCCTATCACCTGGGAGAGCTTGCTCTTCTTGAGCAGGAAGCCCAGCACCAGAATAAGGCCGATCACCATCAGGCTGGAGAGCAGCCAGGAGGTGAGGCTGGGGGGATTGGCCCCTACCCCCGGGTTGGCCAGGGCAGGCAGGGAAAACAGCCACAACGGAAGCACACGGATCATTTGAGCTTCTTTATCCTTTCAATCTGGCTGATGACGTCGGTAAGGCGGATACCGAACTTGTCGTTCACCACCACCACCTCGCCGTGGGCGATCAGGGTGCCGTTGACCAGCACGTCCAGGGGCTCACCCGCCACCCGATCCAGCTCCACCACCGAGCCCTGGTTCAGTTGCAGCAGGTTGCGAATGCTGATCTGGCTGCGGCCCACTTCCATGGCGATGGTCACCGGGATGTCCAGAATGGTGTCCAGCTTGCGCCGCTCTTCAGCGCTGATGGGGGCTTCGTCCTTCAACTCCTCCAGGGGGGCAGGCTTGGCTTCGGCCGTGACCTGCTCCTCCAGTGCGGCCGCCCAGGCGTCAGCCATCAAATCCTGCTCGTCATCGGTTCCGCTCATCTTCAATTCCTCAGTGTTGCAACACCTCCCCTGGGGGGAGGATCAATCAGGGTGTTTGTCAGAGATGCTTCGCTCGAGCTCTTCCAGCTCGGCTTCGCCATCAATGCGCACGCCCCCGCGGGTCACCAGATGCATCTCTGTCTTGACCCCGTCAGGGCGCTTGATTTTGTCGGTGATCTTGAGCGCCACGTTCTCCTTGGTGCGCCCCATCTTGGCGTGGAAGGTGGGCAAGTCCTCCACGAACACCAGCAGGTTCTCCGGCATCTCCACCGGGATGATGTCCCCGGGTCTGAGCTCCATCAGCTCACGCAAGGAGAGCTCGGTCTCCAGCAGCTTGGCCTTGAGCTCCACCTTGACGTCCATGATCTCGTCGCGCAGGGCCTTGCTCCAGCGCACGTCGGTATCCCCCTTGTCGCTCTGCACCCCCGCATCCAGCAGTTCGCGGATGGGTTCCAGCATGGAGTAGGGCATGGCCACGTGGAAGTCGCCGCCACCGCCGTCCAGCTCGATGTGGAAGGAGCTCACCACGATCACCTCGGTGGGGCTGACGATGTTCGCCATGGCAGGGTTCACTTCGGAGTCAAGGTATTCAAAGCCCACGTCCATCACCGGTGCCCAGGCATCCTTGTAGTCCTCGAACACCAGCTTGAGCAGCATCTGGATGATGCGCCGCTCGGTGGGGGTGAATTCCCGCCCCTCGATCTTGGCGTGGTAGCGGCCATCACCGCCAAAGAAGTTCTCCACCAGGATGAAGACGAGCCGCGCCTCCATGGTGATGAGCGCCGTCCCCTTGAGGGGGCGGAAACGCACCATGTTCAGGCTGGTGGGCACGAACAGGGTGTGGACATATTCGCCGAACTTGAGCATCTGCACGCCGTTGATGGAGACCTCGGCGGTGCGCCGCATCATGTTGAACAGGCTGATGCGCATGTGGCGAGCAAACCGTTCGTTCACCAGCTCCAGGGTCGGCATGCGGCCGCGGACGATGCGGTCCTGGGAGGAGAAGTCGAACTGGGCGATACCGGGATCTCCGGCTGATCCCAGCTCCTCCTCCTCGACATCGTCGACGCCATGCAGCAGGGCATCAATCTCGTCCTGACTTAACAGATCGCTCACGCTTCACCTTTCATTGCATGACAAAGCCGGTAAACAGCACTTGTTCGATTACGGGAGAAGAGACCAGGTCGTTCAGCACCCGGCGGCACTCTTCCAGCGAATCCTGACGCAGCTTCTCCTTGCCCTCGAAGGTCATCAGCTGTTCGGCGGTCGCCGAGCTGAAGACCCGCAGCAAGGTGCCTTCGATCAGGGGAATGTTCTGTTTGGCCAGGGTTTCGTCGGCGGTGCCACGCACCATCAGCTGGATCTTGATCTGCACCAGCCGATCCCGCTGGCCTCCCGCCACGTTGAACACGAAGGGACGGGGCATGCCCACATAGAGCGAGGGCTGGGGCGTGTTCGCCTCCGGCTTGGCCTCGCTTTTTTCGGCAGCGGGCTCATCCCCACCGGCGAGCATGAACCAGGCGCCGGCGCCACCCCCACCAAGGAGCACGACGGCCAGGGCGACTATCATGATCAGCTTCTTTTTCTTGCCTGCCGCCGGATCCTTCAGCGTCAGTTCGTTATCGTCTGCCATCCCTTGTCCACCCTAGTCTCAAACTTGTTCGGTATCATAAACTTACTTAAGAATGCATCAAGCATAGAAATCGATTCCGGCATCGTTTGCCGATTCCACCAGCAGCGTGAGGTTGCGAGCGCTCCCCTCGGCCTCTCTGCCATCGCTGCCACCACCATTTCCCCCCTGTCGCCCCTGGTCACCGAAACCGGACTGACCCTGGGAGGATGACTGCCCCTGCTGCTGGAAGGCTTGCTGCTGCGCCTGTTGCTGCACCACGGTCTGGCCGAGCTGGATCCCCTGCCCTGCCAGCATGTCGCGCAGGCGCGGCATGGCCTGCTCCAGCATCTCACGGGTCTGGCCATGCTGCACCACGAAGTGCACGCTGGCCTGGCTGGAGGCATCCATCTGGATTTGGATCTTCATCTTGCCAAGCCCCAGGGGGTCTAGCTGGATCTCCGCCTGTTGCAGCTTGTCCGCCAGCATCAGGTTCACCTTGTGGTGCAGCTGCTCGGGGGCCTCAGGGGTCGCCAGCTTGAGGTGGGGCAGGCTCTGAGGCTCCCGTCTGACGGTCGCCTCGGCCAGCGGTCGGTTCTCGCCGACCTGGCTCTGTGCCTGATGCAAAGGCTGGCTCCCCACGGCGGGTTCACTGCCCTTGACCTCCATCCCCGACTGTTTGCCCAGCTCATCGAGCCGGGACTTGTCCACTGCGGGCTTCACCGACACGGCCGCGCCGGCGGCTACCACGGGGGCGCTCTCCATCTGGTCCAGGCCCGCCGAGAGGGCCGTCAGGGGGGCCTGTGCCCCCTGGGATTCATGACGGGCCAGGATCTGCGGCGCCGCCTGGACTGGGGCCGGGTCGTCCGTCGTCACGGGCTGGCTGCTCCCTGCATTCACCGCAGGCTCGGCCCCTGCACGGGCTCCCGGCCCGCTCGCGGCCTCGGCCTGTCTGGCCTCACCGGCGACAGGGGCCTCCTTCTCTGCCCCTGCCGCCGTCGCGGGCGGGGCGGACTCCGGTGTGGCTGCAGAGGCCGGCCCCTGCGCCACCGTCCGGATCACGCCATCGCCATAGGCGCTGGCGGCACGGGAAGCGGTTGTCCCCTGTCCGGCCGACGTCAGGGGATCGGCCACCCGTGCCTCTTGCGATGAGTCAGCCCGGGTGACAGTGGGAGCCAGGGCGTTTTCTCCTGCCACCACTTTGGCGAGCAGGGCGGCACGCTCCTGACCCGAGAGAGGGGGCTCGACCCCCTTGGCATCCGGCTCCGCTCCCTTGCCTGCCATGGGCTGGCGGGTCGCTCCGCCCTGGTCGGCCACGGCAATGTCATCGGCCAAGGGGGGCTCTTCCGCCCCCAGCGGCAGAGCACCCTGACCGCTCGGCACGGCGCTGGCGCCTTGGGCCGCACCGTGGATGGCTTTCGTTTTGTTCTCTTCATGCTGACGCTCTGGCGCCATCTGCGGCAGGAAGGCGCTCCCCTCTGCCGCCTCCACGCCCTCTGCCATTCCCACCCCCTCTGCCATCCCAGGCGCAGCGGCGCCAGGCGGCAAGGGGTTGCCGTCCACAGGCGCCGCCGCCTCACCGGCCAGGGCGGGCGATGTCGGGGGCACCACCAGACTCACATCCTGGCGCAGGGAGGCTTGCAACTGTTGCAGGAAGTCGTCGGGAGGCAGCTCCCCCTCGTCGTCCGCCCCCTTCGAGGAAGACGCAGACTCGGTGGCGGGCTCGTCAGACGCCAAAGATTTGGCAGCCGGGGCAAGCCCCTCCCGGGCGCCCTCGGCGGGGCCCTGGAGTGGTGGATTGCCCTGACTGGCTGGCGCCTTGCCCATCAGCTGGGCCATGGCCATGGCTTGCGAGAAGGCGGCCTTGCCCTCGCCTGACGGCTGCACGCCCCCTTCGCCCCCGACGGTGGAAGCCAGCAGGGTGGCGCTGCTATCGGCAGAAGGCGCCTGGGGGAGAGTGCTAATCAAGGGGGTCTGTATCATGCTGGGATCCCTGACGACGATTCGGTGACGGCCGCACGTGCGGTCATGGCTTGGCCCATCGGCCTCGCATGACCGGAAGAAAGCAAATTACAGGCCAGATTGGTGATAACGACGCAGGATGGCGTAGTCATCCAGCATCTTCTGCTCCTGGCGCTGGGCCTTCTGGCGCACCTTGTCCGCCTTCTTCTCCAGCAGCAGCTCGACCGCCTTGCGCCGCTGCTGGGCTTCGAGCCACTGGGTGCGGCACTCGGCCAGTGCCTCGCGCACCTGCAACACCCCTTGGTACTGCTGGGTCGCCGCGTTTTCGAGCTTGTTGATGAAGGCGTGATACTGGCTGTTCTGCTGGGGGCTGATCCCCTGCAGACCGCGCTCCGTCCACTGCTGGTGGTAGATCTGGCGGTACTGGTTGAGGGCGTTCTGCTGATCCATGAACAGCTTGAGATCCTGCTGGGCCTTGGCCAGCGCCATGGCGGCCTGCTGTTCGGCCTCCTCCAGCCGACTCGCCAGCAACGTCAATCCTTTACTCATAAGGGCTCTCCACCGGTCAACGCATCAGGGGCATGGCCACCAGTTGCAGGGATTGCAGGCCTTCATCGTAGTGAATGACCTCGCGCATTTTCTGCTGCAAGAACTGATCCAGATAGGGTTTCTGGATGATGGCCCGGTCGATGCGCGGATCCGAGCCCTGGCTGTAGGCGCCGATGGTGATGAGGTCCCGGTTCTGCTGGTAGAGGGAGTAGAACTGCTTGAAGGTGCGCGCCAGCTCCATGTGCTCCGGTGAGGTCACCATGGGCATGACCCGGCTGATGGATTTTTCGATGTCGATGGCCGGATAGTGGCCTGCATCCGCCAGCTCCCGCGCCAGCACGATATGGCCGTCAAGGATGGCCCGGGCCGCGTCGGCGATGGGATCCTGCAGATCGTCCCCCTCCGTCAGCACGGTGAAAAAGGCGGTGATGGAGCCCTGGCCGTCGCTGCCGTTGCCGGCCCGCTCCACCAGCGCCGGCAATTTGGCAAACACCGAGGGGGGATAGCCCTTGGTGGCCGGCGGCTCCCCCACCGCCAGTGCAATTTCCCGCTGTGCCTGGGCGTAGCGGGTGAGGGAGTCCATCAGCAGCAGCACGTTGAGCCCCTGCTCGCGGAAATACTCGGCGATGGCGAGCGCCGTCTCGCACCCCTTGAGGCGCATCAGCGGCGAGGCATCGGCAGGGGCGGCCACCACCACGGCGCGCTCGCGCCCCTCGG
This sequence comes from Aeromonas sp. WP2-W18-CRE-05, assembly GCF_014168615.1. Lineage (NCBI taxonomy): Bacteria > Pseudomonadati > Pseudomonadota > Gammaproteobacteria > Aeromonadales > Aeromonadaceae > Aeromonas > Aeromonas sp. WP2-W18-CRE-05. The sequence continues at coordinate 3,572,096 of NZ_AP021917.1, forward strand.
CGCCGAGGATCTCCTCGATGAACTCCTTCACCTCCCGGCCCCGCTCGCCGATGAGGCCCACCACGACGACATCCGCCACCGAGCCCCGGGTCATCATGCCAAGCAGCACGGATTTGCCGACACCGGAGCCGGCGAACAGCCCCATGCGCTGACCCCGGCCCACGGTGAGCACGGCATTGATGGCCCGTACCCCCACGTCCATGGGTTGATGGATGGGGCGACGGGCCAGGGGATTGATGCGGTGCTGGGCGAACTGCACCGTCTGGGACGAGATGATGGGGCCGAGCCCGTCCAGGGGCTGGCCGATGCCGTCGATGACCCGGCCAAGCAGACTCATGCCCACCGGAATGCCGTGATCTTCGGTGACGGGCACCACCCGGGCGCCGGGAATGACCCCCTTGAGCTGCTCGCTCGGCATCAAGAACAGGCGATCCCCGGCAAACCCCACCACCTCGGCCTCCAGGGCCCCATCCTGGGTACCGATGCGGCACAGGGAGCCGATGGCGGCGCGGCAGCCAATGGCTTCCAGGGTCAACCCCACCACCCGGGTGAGCTTGCCCGCCACCGGCGGTATGGGGGCCTGCTCGCGAACCCGGTAGCCTTTAAGCCGATCAAGAAGGGGTGCCGTCATGTCGCCTCCGACGATGAGTGCCTGATGATGCCGTCAGCAGGACGCTGCACGACGGGTTCGAACCGGGCCATGGCTCAGCTCGCGTTGTCACGCAGGAAGTTGCGCAGCAGCTGATCGATGCGCCCACAGAGGGTGAGATCGATGCTGGAAAGCTCGGTGGCCAGTTGCAGATCGCCGGGGGAGAAGGTCGGCTCGCTTTGCAGCCGCCAGTGGCGCCTGGCGCACTCCTCGGCGCCAAAGGCGGCCTCTACCCGGGTCACATCCTCCGGGTGCAGCATCAGGGTGACCCCCTGCTCGGCGGCAGGGAGCAGGGCCAACCCCTGCTTGAGGGCCTCCAGCAGCAGCGTGGGGGAGGTTTGCGCCTCATGGCGGATGAGGGCGCGGGCGAGCTGCTGCACCAGGGCGATGAGCTGCTGCTCCACCGCCTCGTCCATCTCGCCAAGGGGAGTGGCCAGGCGTGAGACCAGGGCTTGCCAGCGGGCTATCTCCAGCTCCACCTGCTCCCGCCCCATGGCGAGTCCCTCTTCCCTGCCCTGCTCCAGCCCAGCCTGGTGGCCCTGCTGCAAGCCTTCGAGCTTGCCCTCTTCCAGCCCCTTGGCAAAACCGGCCTCGCGCCCATCACGCATCCCCTCTTCCCAGGCAGCCTGACGAATCGCCTCCACCTCTTCGGCGGTGATGCTGGGGGCGGGTTCTTCGGGTTGTTCTTCCGGCAGGGCCGCATCGGCCTGCTCCTGACGATACCAGTCAGGAGCCAGCCCCAGGGCATTGGTCTCGACCTCTGCTTCGGTCTCCATCTCTGGCCAGCCCCAGGTCTCAATCTGCGCCGTGTCGGACTCGGGCCTCAGATAGCCGCGCAGTTTGCTGTTCTTGTCATTCATGTGCCGAAGAGACTCCTATCGAGGGCCGGGTACAGGGGCCGACATCATCGCACATTCCATGGCCCATGGCTTAGAGGAACTCTTCGCCACCACCCGCCCCCAGCATGATCTCGCCCGCATCCGCCAGGCGGCGCGCGGTGGAGAGGATCTCCTTCTGGGCGGCTTCCACCTCGGAGACCCGGATCGGCCCCATGGCCTCGAGGTCGTCCGCCAGCATCTCGGCGGCCCGCTTGGACATGTTCTTGAATACTTTTTCCCGCATCTGGTCGTCCGACCCCTTGAGGGCCCGTTGCAGCAGATCCCCGGGCACTTCCCGCAACAGGGTCTGGATGCCCCGATCGTCCACGTCGATGAGGTTTTCGAACACGAACATCAGATCCTGGATCTGCTGGCTCATCTCCTCGTCCGACTCGCGGATGGAGTCCATCAGCTGGCCTTCGATGTTGGTATCCAGGTAGTTCATGATGTTGGCCGCCGCCTTCAGGCCGCCCATCTTGGCCGCCTGGGCACCGGCCGCACCGGCGAACTGTTTCTCCATGATGTCGTTGAGCTCCTGCAGCGCCGCCGGTTGCACCTCTTCGAGGTTGGCAATGCGCATCACCAGATCCAGGCGCACCTGCTCCGGGAACTGGCTCAGGATCTCGGCGGACTGCTCCGGCTCCAGATAGGAGAGGACGATGGTCTGGATCTGCGGGTGCTCGTTCTGGATGATGCTGGCCACCTGGCGGGCATCCATCCATTTGAGGGAGTCGAGACCGCGGGCACCTGACCCCAGGATGATCTGATCCACCAGGTTGCTGGCCTTGTCCTCCCCGAGCGCCGCCACCAGGGCCTTGCGCACGAAGTCTTCACTGCCGATGCCGATGTTGGTGTACTTCTGGATGTCGTCGATAAATTGACGATGCACCGCCGCCACCCGATCGTGGCTGAAATCCGACATGGAGGCCATGGACATGCCGAGCCGCTGCACCTGCTTGGGCTCGAGGTGGCGGAAGATCTGGGCCGCATCCTCCTCGTTGAGGCTCAGCATCAGCACCGCCGCCATCTCCATGCCGCCCATCTGATCCAGGATCAGACGCTGGCTTTCGGTGATGTCGTTACCGGTGACCTGGCTTTTATTCTCTTCAGGCATCTTTGGTTACCCATTCTTTGATGACCTGGGCGGCCAGGTCAGGTTCGTTCGCTACCAGGGCGCGCACGGCCTTGAGCAGATCCTCGTCACGGTGCAGGTCAGGCAGCTTGAGCTGACCATCCCGCAGACCGAATACCGGTTCGGCCTCGGCCTGGGCGGCCAGCAGGCTCAGTTCGTCGTCGCCACCCAGCACGGTGTGGTTGTCGAAGTCCAGCTCCCCTTCCGGCTTGGCGTCCGGGTAGAGCAGGCGCTTGAGCATGGGTCGCACCACGGTGACGATGAGCACTATGATGACCAGCACGGAGGCGGCGATGCGCACCGCGCGCCAGAACCAGGGCTGCTCGTAGAGAGGGATGTCGGCCACGGTCTCGAGTTCCGGGCGGTTGAACGGAATGGCGACCACCTCCAGGGTATCCCCCCGGGTCACGTCAAAGCCCAGACCGCCGCTCAGCAGACGGCGCAGGGTATCGAGTTCGGCCTGGCTGCGGGCTTCCCGGGTCACGGCACCGTCGGCGCCGGGGATGGCCTTGTAATCTACCGCCACCGACACCGTCATGCGGCGAATGCCGCCCTGCTGGCGCCGGATGTGGCTGACGGTGGTGTCCAGTTCGAAGTTGCGGGTCGCTTCCTTGCGGGAACGGCCGGAAGAGGCGGTTCCTTCCCCGCCGGCAGCCTGCTCGGGAATGTTGGACGCAGCGGGCGGCTGGTTGGAGAGGGCGCCGGGTACCCCGCCGTTGCTGCCGCTGGCGCTGTTCTCTTCCATGGTCATTTCGGAGCGCACCGCCGGCAGGTCCGGGTTGTAGGTCTTGCGGGTCTGTTCCTGCTGGGAGAAGTCGAGGGAGAGATCCACCTCTGCCGTATAGTTGTCGGCCCCCAGCACCGGGATCAGGATGGCGTCAATTTTTTGTTTGTATTCGAGCTCCTGCTTCTGCTGCATCGCAAACTCCTTGCGGGTCTGGGCAGAGAGGGGATCCTGGGAGCCGGAGTTGAGCAGGCGACCGTTCTGGTCGGTCACGGTGACGCGGGTCGGCTCCAGACCGTGAACGGCGGAGGCGACCATGTCGACGATGGAGTCCACCTCACCCTGGCCCAGGGCGTTGCCCTTGAGGCTCAGGACCACGGTGGCGCTGGGCTTGCGTTCGTTGCGGGCAAACACGTTGTCTTTCGGGATGGCCAGCAGCACCTGGGCCTTGGCGACGTTCTGGAACTGCTCGATGGCGCTCGCCAGCTGGCGCTCGCGGCTCAGTTTCAGGCGCTCGCTCTCCATGCGCTGGCTGACGCCGAAGCTGGAGTCCTTGAGCAGGATGGCTTCGCCGTCGTTGCTGGCGTCGCTGTTGTTGGCCAGACCGGCGCGGGTCAGGCGCAACCGGATGTCCGCATAGTTTTCAGCACTGACCAGCACGCTCTTGCCATCCACCTGATAGGGGATCTTCTGCTGATCCAGGTAATCCAGGGTGGAGACCAGCTCCTGGGTGGTGAAGGTGCCGAGGGGACGCATCTCCGGCTCCTTGCCCCACAAGAGGATGAAGACGGCGATGGCCAGACAGATGGTCAGCCCCAGGATCAGGGTGATCTGGCGCAACACATCGGTGTTGGACAGGAAGCCCAGCGCCGAGCTCTTCTGCTCGTGCTCGTCGAGGGCGGCCGCCCCCTCGTTGTTGATCAGCAGATCGCCGTTTTGATCAGTTGCCACGGTTTATGTCCTTGTTGCTGACATCTTCATGATGCTCGGTCGCCATGGGCCCGAGTTACACCGGCATGTTCATGATGGTCTTGTAGGCATCGACCATCTTGTTGCGCACCTGCACCGTCGCCTCGAAGGCGATGGAGGATTTCTGGCCGGCGATCATCACCTGGGAGAGATCCACCGACTTGTCGCCGAGATCGAAGCGGGTACGCAGATCGTTGGCGGTGCCCTGCAACTCGTTGACGTTGTCCAGGGCCTGTTGCAGCATCTGGCCGAAATCGGAGCTGACCGGACGACCGGGCTGGGTCAACGGCGTGGCACCGGCTTCCACCTTGAGGGCCTGCATCTCTTGCATCAGGCTGCTTGCGCTAATTTCCATCTTCCCTTCCCAGACAAATCATTGACACTGACTGGCTTGAAGCAATAAAGGTGCCAACCAGAGCGAGATCTCGAGATCAGGGATAAAAGCGGGGCGCGATCAGGCCGGCGGGCACCGGCCATCCGGGGATCAGGTTGCCGATCCGGGGGGATCGCCCAGCAGCAGCCGCAGGTAACTCAGGTGCAGATCGTAGTGCTCGCCTGCAGGCAGCTTGGCCAGCACCTCGTCGCGCAGGTAGCGGGCCTTCTCCCCCGCCTGCTCCGGGGCCACCAGCCCCACGCTCACCAGCCTGGCGATGATGGCATGGGAAAGCGCCAGGCTGGCCTCGTCGGCCTCCCCCCAACCGAAGGATGCCCCCTGATCACCCTGTGTCAGGCAGGGTTCGAGCGGTGCCACCAGATCCCCCCAGACCCAGAACGCGGCCGGGATCCCCTCCTGCAGGCGCAGATAGATGCTCTGCTTGTCCCACTCCCGGCGGTGGGCAGCCATCCGCTCCTGTTCGGCCTCATGGGTCATCTTGCTCTCCTTGTCGCTGGACTCTGTGCGGCGCCCATGAAAAAGAGGGCCCAAGGCCCTCTTTTTACTGCAAGTCCCGACAATTAAACAGAGTGCACCTCGATCTCCTCCAAGAAAAAACGAGTCAGATCGGCAGGGATCACTTGTTCAGGTCATCATCCAGCCAGTACTTGGAGCCCGAGATGTTGGCGTCAAGCAACAGCCCCTTCTCGCCAATCTGGTAGATGGCCATGCCCCCATTGTACTTGGCGGTGAGCTCGGCGCTCTCCTTGCCCGCCACGGCGCCCACCTCGGAGGTGGCTTCCCACCCCTTGCTGACGAAGGCATCGAACCTCGCCTTGTCCTCGAACAGGATCACCTGCTGGTAGAACTTGCCGCCGATCCCGGCCGCAAGACCGGCACCGAACATCTTCATGTAGGTGTGCTTGCCACTGGTGCGATTGACGGCGACCCCGGCCCCCTGATTGGTATGGATCATCAGGGAGAACTTGCGCGAGTCGAACACCGCATAGCCATAAGCCTTGTCAAACAGCAACTTGGCCGAGGGCTGCTCGTTGAACAGCCGCACCAGGGCGGTATCGGCCATGGTATCGAGGGCGGTTCTCGCCTCCTCCGGGGTCTTGGGCTCGAGCATGGTGTCGAGCTTCTTGTCGGCGGCGGTCAGCCACTCCTTGCCGGTGGCCGCGCTCTCTGCCGTCCAGGCCCCCGCCTTGTTGTAGGCTTCGGCCCCCCAGCTGGACACCGACTCCCAGGTCTCCTTGGAAAAATCGGTGATCCCCTTCCACGCCTCCTTGCTGGTATCGCTCACCGCGGTACCGAGTTCGGAGGCGGCCTCCTTCAGCTTTGCCCAGTCGGCCAGACCGGGGGTCGAGGCCAGCGCCAGTGCCGTGGCTATCACCAGGAATCGAATCTTCATTGTTTCCACCCTCTGTGATGAGTCGAAGGTCACAGTAGCAGATCTGGCGCCTGCCCGTTAAGGGCATCCCCCCGGCGCGGGTCAGACGCTGACGCGCAGGGGCTCAACGAAGCCGTTTGCCCTGGCCGTCCACCACCTGCTCGCCATCCTCCTTGGCAAAGGCCCCTTGCTGCGGGTCGGGCAGGATATCGAGCACCACCTCCGACGGGAGGCACAGCCGGGTGCCGAGGGGGGTGACCACGATGGACCGGTTGATGAGGATGGGGTGGGCCAGCATGGCATCGATCAGTTCGTCATCGCTGAAGCGATCTTCTGCCAGCCCCAGCGCCTCGTAGGGGGGCACGTTCTTGCGCAGCAGATCGCGCACCGGCATGCCCATGGCGGCGATCAGGGCCACCAGCTCGTCGCGGGAGGGGGGCGTCTCCAGATAGTGAATGATGGTGGGCTCCACACCGCTGTTGCGAATCAGCGCGAGGGTGTTGCGGGAGGTGCCGCACTCCGGGTTGTGATAGATAGTGATTGCACTCATTTACCTGTCTCTCATGACTCAAGTGAATAGAAATGGGTTAGTGGCCATCCGTTAGCGGCTTAGCCCCGCCTCGTACCAGGGTTTGCTGGCGTTGACCACGCGCACCACCAGCAGCATGACCGGCACCTCGATGAGCACCCCGACCACGGTGGCGAGCGCCGCGCCGGAATGAAAGCCGAACAGGCTGATGGCGGCGGCCACCGCCAGCTCGAAGAAGTTGGAGGCCCCGATCAGGGCGGAAGGGCAGGCCACCGAGTGCTTCTCCCCCACCTTGCGGTTGAGCCAGTAGGCCAGCCCGGAGTTGAACAGCACCTGGATCAGGATGGGCACCGCCAGGAGGGCGATGACCAGCGGCTGCTCGATGATGGCGTTGCCCTGAAAGGCGAACAGCAGCACCAGGGTGAGCAACAGGGCCGCCACCGACCAGGGCTGGATGAGTGTCATGACGCCGTCAAAATGAGCCTGCCCCTTTCTCAGCAAGGCCTTGCGCAGCAGCTGGGCGAGGATGACGGGGATGACGATGTAGAGCACCACCGAGGTGAGCAGGGTATCCCAGGGCACGACTATGCTGGAGACCCCGAGCAGCAGCGCCACCAGCGGGGCAAAGGCAAACACCATGATGAGGTCGTTCACCGCCACCTGCGACAGGGTGAAGTAGGGATCGCCGTTGGTGAGGCGACTCCAGACAAACACCATGGCGGTGCAGGGGGCCGCCGCCAGCAGGATGAGACCCGCCACGTAGCTGTCCAGCTGATCCGCCGGCAGCCAGTCGGCAAACAGCACGCGGATGAAGAGCCAGCCGAGGAAGGCCATGGAGAAGGGCTTGACCAGCCAGTTGATGAAGAGGGTGACCCCGATTCCCTTGAGGTGCCCCTTCACCTGGTGCAGGGCGCCAAAATCTATCTTGAGCAGCATGGGGATGATCATCACCCAGATAAGCAGCCCCACCGGCAGGTTGACCCTGGCCACCTCCATGGCGCCGATGGCCTTGAAGAGGCTCGGCAACCCCTGCCCCAGACCAATGCCCACCAGGATGCAGAGGGCGACCCAGGCGGTCAGATAACGTTCAAAAAAGCCGATGGCAGGGGCTGCCTTGGCCTCACAGCTTGCAGACATGATGACTCCCGGTGCGATCCACGCTCGCACCCCAGGTTGAATAGATGAATGACACGGCACATGGGCATAGACAGCCCTGGCCCGTTACGACTCGCCGCAGCAGGGCGACGACCCCTCGGCGCGGGAAGCGCTGCCGGGCCCGGCGGGCAGCAGGCCGCACGCCTCGGGATGACCGGCGCAGCACTCCTCGGTGAGGTAGGCGATCACCCCCAGCATCAGGGGGATGTTGGCGCGATAGCGCAGAAAACGCCCCTCCTGCTCCACCGACAGCAACCCGGCGTTGAGCATCCCCTTGAGGTGAAACGAGAGGGTATTGGGAGCGATGTCGAGCTCGCCGGCCAGCTCCCCCGCGACCCGCCCCTCCAGCCCGGCCTTGACCAGCAGCCGCCACACCTCGAGCCGGATCCCGGAAGCCAGCGATTCAAAGACCTTGGTGGCCGTCTCTTTGTTCATGGGTCTCCCCCCTTGGATGCTTCATTTCAACTATACAAGAATTATTGAAATGATCAAAGTGTCACCACCGAGCCGACATCGCGACGGGACGAGCCGCCAGAGGCGCCGCCCCGGCCATGTCGTGCCCGCCAGCGGCCTCATGCCAGTCATATGGCTAATACATGTACAGGATCTTTAGCTACAACCAATTGAAATAGATAGAAAAAAGGCTTCGTTTGTGATCTGATTTAATCGCAAAAAAAAACCGACACGCCCGAAGCCATGACTATTATCAATGCAACCCAGTACCTCAAGCAACTTCTTAGCTCTTCTGAACTCAACCGGATCGGTAAATTTACCGGTTTTTGTCAGCGACTCCGGGATATCCAGCCTGCGAGACTACTCCCGGCTCTGCTCTCAGGGCTTGGTTGCGACAAGGTGGATGGTATTGCTGGTTTGCATCGCCATTTCAATGCGTTGCAGCTCCATGATACTGACCAAATAGCGTATAAACCCTTTCACAACCAGTTACGCAAGCAGGGTTTTCCCTTGTTCATGCGCGCACTGGTTGAACGAGCCATCGCCTTACGCCTCAAGGAGTGTCTACCGGACGCCCACGGACTGGCAGGCTTTGAGCAGGTACTGCTGCAGGACGGGTCGTCATTCGCGTTACATCCGCAATTGGCAGAACATTTCCCGGGCCGATTCAATAAGCACAGCCCCGCTGCGGTAGAGTGTCATATGACCATGTCCTTGCTGGACCAGTCGCCGATATCGATGAGTATCACGGCGGATACCGAATCGGAGCGCAAGCATCTTCCGGCCGCAAATTCGTTAAATAACAAACTGTTATTGGCGGATGCCGGTTACATCAGCCGCGAGTACTTTGCTGATGTGACCAAAGCCAAAGGAAGCTATCTGGTCAGAGGGAGTCAAAATCTCAATCCCAAAGTACAGGCAGCTTACCGACAGGACGGCAGGGAAATGCCCAAGTTACTCGGAAAAAAGCTCAAGGATATCGATCGGAGAAGCTGCAGAGCCGAGGTTCTGGATCTGGATGTGAGTTCGGGAAAGTATAAATATCGACTCATAAGACGTTGGTTTGCAGAGGAAAAACGGTTCTGTATATGGATGACCAATCTTCCGCGTGAGCGATGGCCAGCCGAGAAGGTGATGGCATTGTATCGTTGCCGTTGGCAGATCGAACTGTTGTTCAAAGAGCTGAAATCACATAACCGGTTGAAGGCGTTCGCGACACGACAAAAAGCGATAGCGGAAGGCTTGATCTGGGCTAGTTTGCTGGCCTTGCTGGTCAAACGTCGGCTGGCGCTGACGCTGATTGGCAGCGCGGAGTTATCGATGCTGAAGATTGCCAAAAACAGCGCGCTTTGGTTAATGCCGATATTGGCGAGCATCATCCATGGTGCGTGGCAGGAAATAACAGAGAAGTTGGAGTGGGCAATGGTGTATTTATCCAAAAACGGCAAAAAGAGTAGGCAGAGAAAATCCAAGCAAAACAACACGTTAGACGGTATTATTAATTCGCTTGCCGCTTAAGGTTCTGTACATGATGGCTAATATCTGGCCTCTCTTTATAAGGCACTCTTATGACCTTACCCCGGACAATCCTCCCGTTGGCCGCCCCGCTCACCGCGGCGCCCTGCCCCGCCGCAATGCCGCAGAACAACCCCGGCGCCGGATGCACCAAAAGGCGATGAAACGAGAGAGGGCCCCAGGGCCCCGCCGTCAGATGACGGGGCCTGGGGAATCCGGGAGAAACCGGGGAGGAGAGAGGGGCGCAATCAGGTGATCACGGGATCCCGATATTGCCGATGGATGGCACAAAACGCCTCCCGGCTTTGCAGCGCCGCCGCGACGCAGACAGGGTCGAACTGGCTGCCGGCATGGGTCTTGAGGTATTCAAAGGCCGTTTCGAGGGGCCAGGCCTGCTTGTAGGGACGCTCGCTGGTGAGGGCGTCAAACACATCCGCCACCGCGACGATGCGGGCTTCCAGGGGGATCGCCTCCCCCGCCAGTCCTTCCGGGTAGCCCTGACCGTCGAAACGCTCGTGGTGGTAGGCGATGATGTTCTTCAGCATGTCGGTGTGATGGATGCCGTCCAGGCCGAACTCGCGGATCATCAGGGCGATCATCTCCCGCCCCTTGAAGGGGTGGGTCTTCATCACCCCGTACTCCTCGGCCGTGAGCTTGCCCGGCTTGAGCAGGATGGCGTCGGGCACCGCAATCTTGCCGATATCGTGCAGCTCGGAAAAAAGGTGAATGAACTCCACCTCCTCGTCACTCAAGGGGTAATGGGCCGCCACTTCCCGGGCGATGAGCCGCGAATAGGCCGACATGCGGTGCAGGTGATTGGCGGTCTCCTCGTCCCGGTAGCGGCTGAACTCCCGCACCGTGGTCAGGGCCCCGTTCAGGGTCTGGATGGAGAAGAACTCCACCGCGATGATGGCCGCCAGGATCTGGGCATAGGCCGCCAGCTCACCGCAAATGGCGCCATCGAAGTAACCGGGCTCTTTGGCATCGCAAAACAGAAAGCCGAACAAGCGACTGTTGAGCAGCAGCGGCTCGGTATAGCTCGACGCGTACCCGGCCGCCAGCACTTTGCGGCTGTGCTCGGAGGGGGAGCCCAGCAGGGAATCCAGGGTGTCGAGCACCCTGGGCCGCTGGTGCTCGGCCAGGTAGCGCAGGGAAGGCACCTCGCTCAGCCTGACCTCGTACTGCAACAGCGGCGAGCCCCCGTCCGTGCTGTGGGCAAAGGTCTTGAGCTGGTCCGTCTGCGGGTCGTAGATGGCGATCGCCACCCGGCTCAACTTGTCAAAGCGCTGTCTGAGGGTGGCGTGCACGTTCTGCACTTTCTCACCAAATGAACTCTCCATCCCGCACATCCTTCTGATAGGCCTGTTGGGAGTATAGTGACACCCTTTTTGCCCCTCCTGCCAAATGGTGACGGCGCACAGGGATCGTGATCCCGCCCGCACCGGCGACGGCCCCCTCCCTGCCCGTGGTCATGTCACGCCCGCCCCACCCCGCGTCCCCGGACAAAGAGATTGTTCGCTTCCGACGTGTCGGCTGTATAGTTTTTGGTTAGCCATTCCGGTAAAATCCGCGCCCTTGAATAAGAGCCACCTAAGAGTGATTGAGCGATGTCCAACACAAAACAGGCCCCCAAAGTAGGATTCGTCTCCTTGGGTTGCCCCAAAAACCTGGTCGATTCCGAACGCATCCTGACCCAGCTGCGTACCGAAGGGTACGACGTGGTGCCCAGCTATGACGATGCGGAGCTGGTGGTGGTCAACACCTGCGGCTTCATCGACAGCGCGGTGCAGGAGTCCCTGGAAGCCATCGGTGAAGCCCTGGCCGAGAACGGCAAGGTGATCGTCACCGGCTGCCTGGGTGCCAAAGAGAACCAGATCCGCGAGATCCACCCCAAGGTGCTCGAGATCACCGGTCCCCACGCCTATGAAGAGGTGCTGGGCCACGTCCACAAATACGTGGAAAAACCCACCCACAACCCCTTCACCAGCCTGGTGCCGGCCCAGGGCGTCAAGCTGACCCCGCGCCACTACGCCTATCTCAAGATTTCCGAAGGCTGCAACCACCGCTGCACCTTCTGCATCATTCCCTCCATGCGCGGGGATCTGGTGAGCCGCCCCATCGGCGAAGTGCTGGCCGAAGCCAAGCGCCTGAAAGAGGCTGGCGTGAAGGAGATCCTGGTGATCTCCCAGGACACCTCCGCCTACGGCGTGGACGTCAAGCACCGCACCGGTTTCTACGACGGCATGCCGGTCAAGACCAGCATGGTGGCCCTGTGCGAAGAGCTGGCCAAGCTCGGTATGTGGGTGCGCCTGCACTACGTCTACCCGTACCCGCACGTGGATGACGTCATCCCCCTGATGCGCGACGGCAAAATCCTCCCCTACCTCGACATCCCGCTGCAGCACGCCAGCCCGCGCATCCTCAAATTGATGAAGCGCCCCGGCTCCGTCGAGCGCACCCTGGAGCGCATCCAGAAGTGGCGCGAGATCTGCCCCGAGATCACCCTGCGCTCCACCTTCATCGTCGGCTTCCCCGGCGAGACCGAGGAAGAGTTCCAGATGCTGCTGGACTTCATCGACAAGGCGGAACTGGACAGGGTTGGCTGCTTCAAATACAGCCCGGTCGAGGGTGCCAAGGCCAACGAGCTGCCGGATCCGGTGCCGGCCGAGGTGCAGGAAGAGCGCTTCCAGCGCTTCATGGAACTGCAACAGCAGGTCTCCATCCGCAAGCTGGCCCGTAAAGTGGGCAAAGAGATGCTGGTGCTGATTGACGAGGTGGACGAAGAGGGTGCCACCGGCCGCTCCGCCGCCGATGCCCCCGAGATCGACGGCCTGGTCTACCTGAACTGTGAAACCGGCCTCAAGCCCGGCGACATGGTCAAGGTCCGCATCGACGAAGCGGACGAGTACGACCTCTGGGCCAGCCTGGTGGAATAATCACGCCACTCCCCCTCAAAGCCAGTCGGTCTCACCGACTGGCTTTTTTAATGTCCGCCGCCCCTCAGGCTCTTGCATGCCCCCCTGTCATCCCCTGTCCCGCCCCTCATCACTGATCTCCCTCCCCTCCCTCTTTTCGCACGCGCCCGTGAACCAGCGCACACTTCTCTCCGCTCGCGTGAGTCGCTTGTTTCCTGCACAAAAATAAGCCGTGTCAACGGGGAAAAAACGAGCACGATCCAGCTCACATTATCGTTGTCACAGGGAGTGGCAAGGTGACTTTTTACTTTGTGAGAATTAATGCAACTGTATAATTTAAAAGGATTAAAAATACATTTTGACGATAATGACGTGCGCCGTGCAATTTTTACGATATCGACGAAATGAAGAGTTGTTGTTTTCCTGTTAATTCTGCTTTTCTAAGGGCGTTGGACGACACAACTACAAGGGTGCAAAACCTGACCAACAGCGAGGGCCGGTATCCAAGCATGCGATGTCGGTGCTCCATTCCAAAACCATGGAAGACCAATAAGAAAGGAAAAAATATGCTTGCCAAAGTATCCAAAATCGCAACCTCAGTCATGCTGGGAACTCTGCTTGCCGGTGCCACCGGCACAGCCATGGCCGCCGACAACAAGACGGTGCTGACCCTGGTTGCCCAGCAGGAAACCGCATGGGTCAAGAACTTCAACCCCTTCCTGCAAGCGGGTCTGCTCCACACCACCCGTCACTTCATCTATGAGCCGCTGGTGATCTTCAACGATATGCAGGGTGGCAAACCCGTCTATCGTCTGGCTACCCACTACGCCTTCAGCGATGATCTGAAATCCGTCACCTTCGACCTGCGCGAAGGGGTCAAGTGGTCCGATGGTGAAGCCTTCACCGCCGACGACATCCTCTTCTCCTTCAACCTGGTCAAGGCCGACAAGGCGCTGGACGAGCGCTCCATCTGGACCCAGATCAAGGGTGTCGAGAAGCTGGGTGACCACAAGGTCAAATTCGACCTGGCCGAGATCAACACCAACGTGGTGAACGACCTGGTGCTGGTGCCCATCGTGCCGGAGCATCAGTGGAAGTCGGTGAAAGACCCGGTGGCCTTCACCAACGACAAGCCGGTCGGGACCGGTCCCTTCACCGAAGTGGACAACTTCTCCGCCCAGCTCTACACCCAGTGCCGCAACCCGCACTACTGGGACAACGCCAGCCTCTCCATCGACTGCCTGCGCATGCCGCAGATGGCCACCAACGACCAGGTACTGGCCGCCGTGATGAAGGGTGACGTGGACTGGTTCGGCTCCTTCGTACCGGACATCGAGCGCCTCTACGTCGGCAACGATCCCAAGAACAACAAGTACTGGTTCCCCGCCTCCGGCACAGTGGCGTTCAACGTCAACTTCCAGAGCAAGAACCCGGGCAACCACGAAGCCTTCAACGACATCAACTTCCGCCGTGCCTTCTCCATGGCCATGGACCGCCAGTCCATGGTGGACATCGCAGGCTACGGCTACCCCACCGTCAACGAGTACCCGTCAGGGCTTGGCAAGGCATTCGCTTCCTGGGACAACCCGGACGTCGAGAAGAAGTACGGCAAGTACAACAAGTTCGACCTGGAAGGGGCCAAGGCCCTGCTGAAACAGGCGGGCTACAAGGACTGTGACGGCGACAAGTTCCTCGACACCCCGAGCTGCAAGAAGATCGAGTTCAAAGTGCTGGTACCGAACGGCTGGACCGACTGGGTCAACACCGTCCAGATCGGGGTCGAAGGCCTGCAGGCCCTGGGCCTGAACGCCAAGACCGCCACCCCGGAAGCCACCGTCTGGACCGAGTCCCTGATCACCGGTGACTTCGACGTCGCCCTGCAGGGTTACTTTGCCGGTGCCAACCCGCACAAGTACTTCGAGACCGCCTTCCACTCCCGTAACATGGGTGAGCGCGGCAACCGCTTCGCGGCGCCCCGCTACAAGGATCCCGAGCTCGACAAGCTGATCGACGACTTCACCCAGACCGCCGATGCGGCCAAGCAGAAGGAGATCATGTTCGCCATCCAGGAGCGTGTCGGGGCCAACCAGACCATCATCCCGGTGTTCAACAACCCGACCTGGTACGAATACAGCACCAAGCGCTTCAATGGCTGGTTCAGTGCCGACAACCCGGTCGCCAAGCCGCAGGTTCACCCGGACACTCCGGAGCGTCTGCTGCACGTGCTGTCACTCAAGCCAAACAGCTAATCACCCCGGCCCCCTGCGGGGGGCCCTCTTCCCCGCCATGTCTTCCATCCCCCGCACCTGCCGGGGTTGGGGGAGCTTTGCCCGGCGCGGGGCAGGCTTGCAGTAAAAGGTATCACCATGGGATTTATACTTAGACGCTTCTCCTTCTATCTGGTCGCCTTCCTGGTGGCCGCCACCATCAACTTCCTGCTACCCAGAGCCATGCCGGGAGACCCCGTCTCCGTCATGTTTGCCCGGGCCGGCGCCATGATGGAACCCGCCGCACTGGAAGCCCTCAAAGCCACCTTCGGTTTCGTGGACGGCCCCATCGGCACCCAGTTTCTCACCTATGTGAAGAGCGTCTTCACCTGGGATCTCGGCACCTCGGTGCGCTACTACCCCCAACCGGTTGCCGACGTCCTCGGCCGCGCCATCGGCTGGACCCTGTTCCTGGTGGGCACCTCCACCATTCTGAGCTTCTCCATCGGCTCCATCGTCGGCATCTTCGCCGCCTGGTACCGGGGCGGACGCATGGACAGCATCCTCTCCCCGCTCACCCTGGTGATGCAGGCCATCCCCCCCGTGGTGGTCTCCCTGCTCGCCCTCTTCCTGTTCGGCGTGAGCCTCGGCTGGCTGCCCATCGGCTACGCCTACAGCCCCGAGATCCCCGCCGATTTTGGCTGGGAACACATCAAGAGCATCCTGCTGCACGCCATCATGCCGGTGGGCACCCTGGCCGCGGTGCAGGTAGGGGGCTTTCTCATCACCATGCGCAACAACATGATCAACCTCCTGGGCGAGGACTACATCACCATGGCCAAGGCCAAGGGGCTCTCCAGCAACCGGGTGATCTTCAACTACGGCGCCCGCAACGCCGTGCTGCCCAGCGTCACCGCCCTCTCCATGGCGCTCGGTTTCGTCATCGGCGGATCCCTCATCACCGAGGTGATCTTCAACTACCCCGGCCTGGGACTGACCCTCTATCAGGGCATCCTGGCCCGTGACTACCCCCTCATCCAGGGGCAACTGCTCATCATGACCATCACCATGCTCAGCTTCAATTTCCTGGCGGACGTGCTCTACGTCTTCCTGGATCCCCGTCTGCGTACAGGAGGCAAATAAGATGCGTATGCCGACTATCTTGAAAATCCTGCTGGGTAACAAGAAGGCCGCCTTCGGCCTCGCCATCGTGGTCACCTTCGTGCTGATGGCCCTGTTCGCCCCGCTGCTCGCCAGCAACGAACCCACCAAGCGGGTCGCCCGCCCCCACCAGCCCCCCAGCGTGGAGCTGGTGATGGGATCGAACCGCATGGGCCACGATCTCTGGGCCCAGTTCACCAACGGCGCCCGCATCTCCCTGATGGTGGGCTTCGGGGCAGGCCTGCTGGTGTGCGCCCTGGCCATCACGGTGGGCATCACCGCCGGCTACTTCGGCGGCGTGGTGGACGAGTGCCTCACCTTCCTGATGAACGTGGTGCTGGTGATCCCGAACCTCCCCCTGTTGCTGGTGCTGGCAAGCTTCATCGGAGAGGCCTCCCCCATGGTCATCGCCCTCATCATAGGGTTGACCTCTTGGGCCTATGGCGCCCGGGTCATCCGCGCCCAGACCCTGGCCCTGCGGGAAAAGGAGTTCGTCATCGCCGCCGAGGTGCTGGGTGAACCGGCCTGGC
The DNA here is from genome assembly GCF_014168615.1 of Aeromonas sp. WP2-W18-CRE-05. Classification (NCBI taxonomy): domain Bacteria; kingdom Pseudomonadati; phylum Pseudomonadota; class Gammaproteobacteria; order Aeromonadales; family Aeromonadaceae; genus Aeromonas; species Aeromonas sp. WP2-W18-CRE-05. The sequence goes on from NZ_AP021917.1 coordinate 3,588,679, forward strand.
GCATCATCCTGGTGGAGATACTGCCGAACCTCATCTCCATCATCGGGGTGAGCTTCATCGGCTCCATCATCTACGCCATCGTCACCGAGGCGACCCTGGAGTTCTTGGGCTTGGGCGACCCCACCGTCGTGAGCTGGGGCATCATGCTCTACAACGCCCAGACCTCGAGCGCCATCCTGGTGGGCGCCTGGTGGGAGATCCTGGCCCCCTGCTTCGCCATCGCCACCCTGGGGGCGGGCCTCGCCATGCTCAACTTCGCCATCGACGAAATCGCCAACCCGCAGCTTCGTTCCCACAAGGGCCTGCGCCGCTGGAAGCAGCTTGCCACTCCCATCACAGCTCAGGAGAAGACAGCATGAAGCCGCAACAACCCCTGCTGTCGGTGCGCCAGCTCTGCGTCGACTACATCACCGAGAGCGGCGACGTGCGCGCCGTCAATTCGGTCAGTTTTGACATCATGCCGGGTGAGGTGTTCGGCCTCGCCGGCGAGTCCGGCTGCGGCAAGTCCACGGTCGCCTTCTCGGTGGCGCGCCTGCACAAACCGCCCGCCTACATCAGCGGCGGCGAGATCCTGTTCAAGGGAGAGAACATCCTCGGCTTCGACGACGAGCGACTGCGCAGCTACCGCTGGCGCCAGGCGAGCGTGGTGTTCCAGTCCGCCATGAATGCGCTCAACCCCGTGCTGCGCATGGAGGAGCAGTTCTGCGACGTGCTCTTGGCCCACAACCCCGGCATGACCCGCTATGAAGCGATCAAGCGCGCCCAGGAGCTGCTGGAGATCGTCGACATCCACCCGAGCCGGCTCAAGGACTACCCGCACCAGTTCTCCGGCGGCATGCGCCAGCGGCTGGTGATCGCCATCGCCATGGCCCTCAACCCCGAGCTGCTGATCATGGACGAACCCACCACGGCGCTCGATGTGGTGGTGCAGCGGGAGATCCTGCAGAAGGTCTATGCCCTGAAAGAGAAGTTCAACTTCTCCATCCTCTTCATTACCCATGACCTCTCCTTGATGGTCGAATTTTGCGATCGCATCGGCATCATGTACGCGGGGGAACTGGTGGAGGTGGCGCCGGCCAAGGCGATCCTGACCGCGCCCCTGCACCCCTATACCCGGGGCCTTGGCAACTCCTTCCCCCCCCTGCACGGGCCCAAGACCGTGCTGGAGGGGATCCCTGGCAGCCCACTCAATCTGCTGGAGGTGCCAGTGGGCTGCCGCTTCCAGGCACGCTGCGCCAAGGTGCATGAGCGCTGCCGCCAGGAATATACCCGGCTGGCCGAGATCCGGCCCGGCCAACAAGCTGCCTGCCACCTTCATGAGGCAGCAGAGGAACAACCGGATCTTCCGATCCATCTGGACAAGGCCGCTGGCTGTTAAGGATGTCTGTCATGCAAATCGCCCAAACCGACGCGCCCATCATCGAGGTCCAGCACCTCTACAAGGACTTCGCCGTCAACTCCAACGCCATCAAGAGCGGCAAGATGCGGGCGCTGTCCGACATCACCTTCAACCTGCACCGGGGCCGCGCCCTGGCAGTGGTGGGGGAATCCGGCTCCGGCAAGAGCACCATCGCCAAGATCATCGCCAAGATGTACAAGCTCTCCAACGGCCGCATCCTCTACCGTGGCCGGGATCTGGAGGAGTTCAACAAGGGCACCGCCCTGCTGGACTACCGCCAGAGCGTGCAGATGGTGTGGCAGGATCCGTTCGGTTCGTTGAATCCGACTCACACCATCTACCACCACATCGCCCGCCCCCTGCTGCTGCACAGCAAGGTGAGCGACAGGCGGGATCTGCCCGACATGGTCTATGGCCTCCTTGAAAAGGTGGGGCTCACCCCCGCCAAGGCGACCGCGGCCAAGTACCCGCACCAGCTCTCCGGCGGCCAGCGCCAGCGGGTCAACATCGCCCGCAACCTGGCGGTGGAGGCGGAAGTGGTGCTGGCGGACGAGCCCACCTCCATGCTCGACGTCTCCATTCGCATCGGCATCCTCAACCTGATGGAGCAGATGAAGAACGAGCTCGGCGTCTCCATGCTCTACATCACCCACGACATCGCCACCGCCCGCTACGTGGCGGAAGATCTGGCGGTGATGTACGTGGGTCACATGGTGGAGTGGGGAGAGGTGGACGAGATCCTGCACCACCCCCAGCACCCCTACACCCAGTTGCTCATCTCGGCGGTGCCGGATCCCGAGAAGAGCATCCACGCCGAGCTGGAGGGAGGCCGCAAGGGGGAGATCCCGCTCTGGACCCCGGAATCCCGTGGCTGTCCCTTTGCCGGGCGCTGCCATCAGGCCATGCCCCGCTGCAAGGAGAGCCTGCCCCCGGTGACCCGGCTCGCCGACAACCACTTCGTGCGCTGCTACCTCCACGAACAGGGGTAAGCAGGCCCGCGGCCGGGCGCCGTCGCCCGGCCATGCCTCGCGTCGGGGCCGCAAGGCCCCGCAATGAGCCTCGCCCGTCAGGGGCGAGCCTTCGGAGTAAGACCTTGATGGAACTTTTGATCAACCAGGTGGGTTACGAATGTCACGGGGAGAAGAGCGCCCTGCTGCAGTGCGGCGCCGACCTCGATATCCGCGGCCATGTCAGGTTGCTGCGCCAGGAGGACGACCACCTCCTGCTGGAGACGCCGCTGGTGGCGGCGGGAAGTGTCCCCGGCTGGCAGGGGCGCCACTACTGGCGGGCCGATTTCTCCGCCTTCACCGAGCCCGGCCACTACCGACTGGAGGCCGTCGTGACCACGGGAGCGCAGGAGCGTCTGGTGCGATCCCCCCCCTTTGCCATCGACCGAGGGCTGCTGGCGCGCCGCTGCCTCTCCGATGTCATCCACTACTTCAAGGGACAACGCGCCAGCGGCACCTTCGACCGGGCGGACCGCAGGGCACGCCTCTTTGGCACCGATCAGCGCCGGGACGTACATGGCGGCTGGTTCGACGCCAGCGGCGACATGAGCAAGTACCTGAGTCACCTCTCCTACGCCAACTACCTCAATCCCCAGCAGACCCCCATGGTGGTCTGGTCCCTGCTCAAGTGCCGGGAACTCCTGGCGACACGTCGTGACATCCACGGGATGAACCTGTGCAAACGGCTCAATGACGAGGGGCTGCACGGGGCGGATTTTCTCTGCCGGATGCAGGACGAGAGCGGCTTTTTCTACATGACCCTGTTCGACAAGTGGAGCAAGGATCCCGAGCAGCGAGAGCTGTGCGCCTATGCGACCCAGCAGGGGATCAAGTCCGCCCGCTGGCAGGCGGGTTTTCGCCAGGGGGGCGGCATGGCCATCGCCGCCCTGGCCCGCGCCGCCCGGGAACCGATTGGCGGCGACCTTGACACAAGCCAGTACGCCGAAGCGGCCAGACGCGGCTACCTGCACCTGCGCGAGCACAACCTCGCCTACCTGGATGACGGGGTCGAGAACATCATCGACGACTATTGCGCCCTGCTGGCGGCGGTCGAGCTCACCAGAACGCTGGGCGCCGAGTGGCTCGCCGAGGCGCGGGATCGGGCCGGCCGGCTGTGCGCCCGCCAGCGCGCCCACCCCGATCTCGGCCACCATTGGGCCGCCAACGACGATGGCTCTCGCCCCTACTACCACGCCGCCGAAGCGGGCCTGCCGGTGCTGGCGCTGCTGGAGTATCTCGCCATCGAGCCGGATCCGGCGCGCCAGTGGGCGGCCAGGACCGTCGCCGAGCAGGCCCTGGCGGCCGAGCTGGCTCTCGCGGCCCGGGCAGGCAATCCCTTCGCCCTCGCCCGCCAGTATGTGAAAGGTGTCGGCGAAGAAGCGCGCATCAGCTTCTTTATGCCCCACCACAACGAATCCGGTTACTGGTGGCAGGGGGAGAACGCCCGGCTGGCGTCGCTCGCCACCATGGCATTTGCTGCCGCACAGCACCTGCCCGGGCAGAGCGCACTGCTGCGCACCTTCGGCCAGCAGCAGCTCGACTGGATCCTGGGGAGAAACCCCTTCAACGCCTGCATGCTGGCGGGTCAGGGCATCAACAACCCGGAATACACCGCCGGCTACCCCAATGCGCAGGGGGGGATCTGCAACGGCATCACCGCCGGTTTCGATGACGAAAATGACGTGGCCTTTATTCCAGAGGCGTACAAGGATCGGCTGGATCAGAACTGGCGCTGGGGGGAGCAATGGATCCCGCACGCCGCCTGGTTCGCCCTGGCCATCACCTGGCAGAGCGCACAAGGAGGCCACCATGATTGAGAGCGGTTCACACATCACTGGCACCGGGGAGAGCCCTGGCTCCTCCATACCGCCAGCCAGGTTTACCCTGGCCGTCACCTGGCAAAGCGCGCAGGGAGGCCCCCATGATTGAGTTCTGGGTCGGGGTGGACGGCGGCGGCACCCACACCCGGGCCCGCATTCGCAACAACGCAGGCAAGCTGCTCGGCGAGGGGCGCGCCGCCGGCTCCAATCTGGAGCTGGGCATCGCCCTCGCCCACGGCCATGTGCTGGCTGCCATCGATCAGGCCCGCATCGACGCGGGTCTGCCCAGTGAGAGCGAACAGCGGATGGGAGTCGGGCTCGCACTCGCCTCCGCCGAGCTCGCCGACTGCTACCACGCCATGCTGACCATGCCCTTCCCGTTTGCGCGGGTGAAGCTCACCTCCGATGCCTTTGGTGCCTGCCTCGGCGCCTTCGACGGCCAGGAGGGGGCCATCCTGATCGCGGGCACCGGCTCGGCGGGTCTCATCTACCGGGAGGGACGCCTTCGCACCTGCTCGGGTCGCGGCTTCCCCGTCTCGGATCTCGGCAGCGGCGCCTGGCTCGGGCTGCGCGCCATCCAGCAGTCCCTGCTCTGCCACGACGGCATCCTGCCCCCCAGCACCCTGGCGGTGCGCCTGATGGATCACTTCAAGCGTGATCAGGCCGAGGTGGTGCGCTGGGCTGCGCGCGCCATCCCGGCCGACTATGGCCGCTTCGCCCCCTGGGTATTCGATGCCGCGAGCGACGGGGACGAGCTCGCCACCGCCCTGCTGGATGAGACCTGTGCCCAGCTCGGCATGCTGCTGGAGGGCATGACCCAGCTCGGGGCAGACCGGATCGCCCTGCTGGGTGGCATCGGCACGCGCCTCGCCCCCCGTCTGGGCCACTTCCATCTAGTCGCCCCCAAGCGCGACGCGCTGGAGGGGGCCATCCTGTTTGCCAGGACGGAGGCGCTGCCATGTCTGCATCCCTGAGCCTGGTCGGGCCGACAACACCTGCGGGACAGGTTCCCGTTTCCTTCACCCCATCAGAGGAATTCCCATGTCCGCACCCCTGATCCACACCCGGGTCGATCACCGTGATGGTGACGATGTCTGGTTTCGCTTCACCCTGAGCCAACTCCCGGCCACCCCCTGGAAACTCCACTTCTGCCTCGCCCGCCAGATCGATCCCCACTCGATCGAAGGGGGCGCTCTGGAGCGCCAGAGCGGCAGTTACAAGGTCATGGTGCCCCACGAGGGGGTGAGCGAGCTGCGCTTCTGCTGTCGCAACACCCCGCTCAAGCATGACTCCGATATGCCCAAGGGTTTCTTCCTGAGCCTGGAGAGCAAGGGACAGCTGCAACCCCTGGTGCTGGAGGGGGAAGACCTTGGCCTGACCAACCCGCCCTCCCCGGGCCCCGACCTGCCACAGGTGGAGGCCGTCAACGGCCTCGTGCCCCAGCCCGCCCACCTGATTTATACAGAAGGCAACTTCCGGCTGGCCGAGCGGGCCCACGTCGACGGCCCCATTCCCCTCGCCTCCCTGCTAGCCCATTTCAACGAGCTGACAGGCCTGGCCCTGACCCAGGATCACGATGCGGAGATCCACCTCGTCGAGGCGACACTTCCCCCCGAGGGGTATGAGCTCACCATCACGCCGGAGGAGATCGTCATCCGGGCCGCCGGCGAGGCGGGCTGGCGACACGGGCTGGTGAGCCTGGCCCAGTGGGCGCTCCAACACGGAGAGAGCCTGCCCTGCCTGACGGTGCGGGATGCACCGCGCTTCGGTTTTCGCGGCATCTTCCTCGACTGTGCCCGCCACTTCCACTCCATCGCCACCCTCAAGCGCCTGCTCAAGCAGATGAGCCTCTACAAGTTCAACCGCTTCCACTGGCACCTGACCGACGACGAGGGGTGGCGCCTGGAGATCAAGGCCTTCCCCCAGCTGACCGCCGTGGGAGCCTGGCGCGGCCATGGCCTGGCGGTGGGGCCCCAGCTGAGCGGCGGCCCCGACCCTTATGGCGGTTACTACACCCAGAGCGAGGTGCGCGAGCTGGTCACCTACGCCGCCGGGCTTGGCATCACCATCATTCCGGAAATAGACATCCCGGGGCACTGTCACGCCGCCATCAAGGCGCTACCCGAGCTGCTGGTGGAAGAGGCAGACCGCTCCCGCTACCTCTCGGTGCAATATTTCGACGACAACGTGCTTAACCCGGCCCTGCCCGGCACCTATCGATTCCTGGACGCCGTGATGGACGAGGTGTGCGATCTCTTCCCCGGGAGTCAGGTTCACATGGAGGGGGACGAAGTGCCCACTGGCGTCTGGACCGACAGTCCCGCCTGCCAGCAGCTGATGGCCGAGCAGGGGTATCAGGATTGCCGCGAGCTGCAGGGGCACCTGCTGCGCCACTGCCAGCAATACCTGGCCCGCAAGGGCAAGCAGATGCTGGGGTGGGAGGAGATACTGCACGGTGACAAGGTGAGCCGGGAGGCCACCGTCTTCGCCTGGACCAGCTTCCAGGCCGGCCTGGATGCCGCCGCATCCGGTTACCCCGTGGTGATGGCGCCTGCCCAGCATCTCTATCTGGATCTCGCCTGGAGTCAGGACATCCACGAGCCGGGACTCTACTGGGCGGGTACCCTCAACCTGGCGCAGGTGTATGCATGCGATCCTGCCCCGGCCGATTTCCATGCCAACGATAACATCCTGGGGGTGCTGAGCCCCTTGTGGTCGGAACTGATCACCTCTCGCGATCGTCTCGACTACATGTTGTTCCCGCGCATGCTGGCCACGGCAGAGGTGGCCTGGAGCACTCCCGCCCGCAAGGTGTGGGAGCACTTCGTCGCCCGTCTGCCCGGCCAGCTGCACATCCTCGACCAGTTGCAAGTGCGTTACCGGGTGCCACAGAGGTAGTGTTATCTTTTTCTTTTCGGCGACCTTTTGGTCGCCGTTTTTTTACCCATCGACAACAAAAACCCAACCTAGCCCCTACTTTTCATCTGCCTTTGTTGGCAAAATAAGGCCCCCGATGAAACCAGACAGGGGATGCACCTCCCTGCGGTTCCGCCACAATAACAATCAGCAAACAGATCGGAGCTTACCCTTATGGCCCGCAAACACGCCCAGGTCGTGGACAGTGAAGTGGAATTTCCCGCCGACGTGCAACTCGTCTCCACCACGGATCTGCGCGGCGTCATTACCTACGCCAACCCCGCCTTCTGCCGCATCGCCGGTTATCAGGTCGATGAACTGGTCGGCCACAACCACAACCTGGTTCGCCACCCCGACATGCCCAAGGCCGCCTTCGCCGACCTCTGGGATCGCCTCAAGGAGGGCAACCCCTGGCGGGGAGTGGTGAAAAACCGCTGCAAGGATGGCCGCTATTACTGGGTCGACGCCTACGTCACCCCCATCTACGAGCACGGCAAGATAAGCGGCTACCAGTCGGTGCGCTGCAAGCCCGACCCCCAGCTCAAGCAGGCAGCCGCCCAGGCCTATCGGGCCCTGCTTTCGGCCGAGCAACGGGGCACCCCGGCCCGGCCCTCGCTGCGCCGTTTCAGGCCGCTGATGCTCGGCCTGCCGCTGCTGGCGCTGCTGGTCTGGGCCGCCCTCACCCAGGGCCCCCTCACCGCGCTGCTGATGCTGCTTCCCCCCCTCGCCATTGCGGGCGCCTACTGGCGCGAACTCATCGCCCTGCCCCGCTATCTCAGGCAGCTCGGTCAGCAATATGACAGCCTGACCCGGCTGGTCTATTCGGGGGATGCCCCGGGGGCCATCGCCGATTTTCACCTGAAGATGCTGCAGGCCCGGATCCGCACCGTGCTGGGGCGGGTCGACGATGCCACCCATCCGCTTCAGGCCCTGGCAACCGATCTGCAGGACTCCTCACACCGCGCCTTCCTCGACATCAACGAGCAGGATGCCCAGACCCAGCAGATGGCGGCCGCCATGACCCAGATGGCCAGCACCGCCCACGAAATCGCCCGCAACATCCAGGACACCAACGGCCAGGTGACCGAGGCACGCAGCAGTTGCCAGAGCACGGTGGAACAGCTGGATCAGACCCAGCAGCAGATGAACAGGCTGGCCAGCCAGGCGGAGCAGGCCTTCCACTCCGCGGTGGAGCTCGCCAGCGAGTCGGAGCGCATTGGCAGCGTGATGGGTGAAATCCAGGGCATCGCCGAGCAGACCAACCTGCTGGCCCTCAACGCCGCCATCGAGGCCGCCCGTGCCGGCGAGCAGGGGCGCGGCTTTGCGGTGGTGGCGGACGAGGTGCGCACCCTGTCGACCCGTACCCACAAGGCGACCGAGCAGATCCAGGGCAGCATCAGCCAGATCCAGCACACCCTGGAGCGCTGGCAGGGCATGATGCAGGACAACCTGGCCCAGACCCGGGAATGCGTCGAGATGACCCGCCAGGGATCAGGCAACCTGCACCTGGTGCTGGGTGAAATCGATCAGGTGACCGAATTCTCCACCCAGATCGCCGCCGCCGCGGAGCAGCAGCAGGTGGTGGTGGAGGAGATCAGCCGCAACATCCACCAGATCTCCGAATACTCCCGCGCCAACAGCCAGAAGATCCAGGCGGTGGACGACTCCAGCCAGGAGCTGCTCAGGCGGGCCCGCGAGCTCAGGGGACTGAGCCAGACCTTCGGCTGACAGATTGCAAGCCCCATGACAGAAGCGCCACAATGGCGCTTCTGCTGTTTTTGACGAGCCATCATCATGAGAACGAACGCGCCCCCCCTGGACAAGACGGCCCGCATCGAGGCGATCCTGGCCCTGATCCCCCCCGGCCGCGTGGTGAGCTACGGCCAGGTGGCGGATCTCGCGGGCCTGCCCGGACGAGCACGACTGGTGGGCAAGGTGTTGCGGGAAACCGACAAGGTGCTGCCCTGGCACCGGGTGCTGGGGGCGGCAGGCACCATTTCGCTGCCAAAAGGATCCGCAGGCTTTGACAAGCAAGCGGGGCTGCTGCAGGAGGAGGGGGTGCCCGTGATTGGCGGGCGGGTCAGGATGCGGGAGTGGCAGTGGCAGCCCGACCTGGCCGAGCTGCTCTTTCTGGTTCCCTTCTGACGAGGCTGGCACGCCCCGAAGGGATGGGGGCTCTTGCAACAAAGGGAGGGCCTCTGTGGTCGCCCTCCGTCACGTTCTCTTCCCTAGTCGCCGGCAATGGGCCCCAGAATGTCATCGCTGCGCACCTGTACCGGGATGGTCTCATCCTCCCGTTGCAAGAGCACCAGCAGACTCTGTCTGTCCACCTCCAGCACATAGGCTGTCCCTTCACGGGTCAGGCAGGTCATGCCCGGCCGTATTTCATGTATCTCCATGACAACTCCCTGTCTTGCGCTGCCATCCATGCAGCCATTCCAGTATATCGCCATCCACCAACAAAGAAGCCCCTCGCAAGGGGCCTCTTTCATCATGCTGTGAGCGGCGTCGCCATCAGGCTTTCTTCGCCTTGGGCAGGCTCTCCTGCCATTTTCCGTTGTCGTAATGGGCTGTCCAGCCGGTCGCCTTGCCGTTGACCTCGGTCATCACGTACTGCTCCTTGGTCTTGCGGCTGAAGCGCACCACGGAGGCGTTTCCGTCAGGATCTGACGCCGGGGCGTCCGCCAGGTACTGGTGCTTGGGAGAGAGGCGATCGCGGAAGCGCTTGAGCTCCTCCACCAGGGGCGCACGGGTCTCGCGGGATTTGGGGAAGTTGCTGGCGGCCAGGAAGAGGCCGGCGGCGCCATCCCGCAGCACGAAGTGGGCGTCGGACTGGGTGCATTTCAGCTCGGGCAGCGGCACCGGATCCTCTTTCGGCGGTGCAATGTCGCCATTTTTCAGGATCTTGCGGGTGTTCTTGCAGCTCTCGTTGGTGCAACCCATGTATTTGCCGAAGCGGCCGTTCTTGAGCTGCATCTCGGAGCCGCAGCGATCGCACTCGATGCTCGGCCCTTCGTAGCCCTTGAGCTTGAACTGCCCCTGCTCCACCTCGTAACCATCGCAATCCGGGTTGCGACCGCAGACGTGCAACTTGCGGCTGTCGTCGATGATGTAGGCGTCCATGGCGGTGCCGCAGATCCCGCAGCGATGCTTGGCACGCAGGGCATCGGTTTCCGCCTCGTCCCCGTCGGTGGCGGAGACGAACTCGTCCGCACTGACCAGGTTGATGGTCTTCTTGCAGCGCTCCTTGGGCGGCAGGGCATAGCCGGAGCAGCCGAGGAAGACGCCGGTGGTGGCGGTACGGATACCCATCTTGCGGCCACAATCCGGGCAGTCGATATCGGTCAGCACCATCTGGTTGGCACGCATGCCTCCCTCTTCATGGGGCTTGTCGGCCTGCTCCAGCTCCTGGGTGAACTCGGCGTAGAAGGCGTCGAGCACCTTCTTCCACTCCAGGCTCCCCTCGGCGATGCCGTCGAGCTTGTCTTCCATCTTGGCGGTGAACTCGTAGTTCATCAGCTCGACGAAGTTTTCCACCAGGCGGTCGGTGACGATCTCCCCCATCTTCTCGGCGAAGAAGCGGCGGCTCTCGACCCGCACATACCCACGGTCGACGATGGTGGAGATGATGGAGGCGTAAGTGGACGGACGGCCGATGCCGCGCTTTTCCAGCTCGCGTACCAGGGCCGCTTCGGTGAAGCGGGCGGGCGGCTTGGTGAAGTGCTGGCGCGGATCCAGCTTGACCAGTTTCAGCACCTCGCCGACGGTCACCGCCGGCAGCTGGCTGTCTTCACCCTTGCGGCCCATGGGCGGCAGGGCCTTGGTCCAGCCGGCGAAGCGCAGGGTGCGACCGCGCGCCTTGAGCTCGAACTCCCCTGCCTTGACGGTCAGGGTGGAGGAGTCGTACTGGGCCGGGGTCATCTGGCAGGCGACAAATTGGCGCCAGATGAGGTCATAGAGCCGCATGGCATCGGGCTCCATCCCTTCCAGCATCTCGGCAGTCACCTGGACGCTGGAGGGGCGGATCGCCTCGTGGGCCTCCTGGGCATTGGCCTTGGCGCCGTAGAGGTTCGGATCGCTCGGCAGGTAGGCGGCGCCATACTGCTCGCCGATGTATTCCCGCACCGCGTCCACCGCCTCTTTGCTGAGGTTGGTGGAGTCGGTACGCATATAGGTGATGTAACCCGCTTCATAGAGACGCTGGGCCATCATCATGGTCTTCTTGACCCCGAAGCTCAGACGGGTAGAAGCGGCCTGCTGCAGGGTGGACGTGATGAAGGGAGCGGACGGCTTGGAGCCGGTCGGCTTGTCTTCCCGGTTGACCACCTTGTAGTCGACCCCTTCCAGGGCCGCTACGGCGGCGAAGGTCTCGGCCTGGGTCACCGGCTTGAAGTCGGCTCCGTTGCGGCTGACCACCTCCATGCGCAGCTCACTCTTCTCGGCGGTGAGCAGGTCGGCGTTGAGATCCCAGAACTCCACCGGCACGAACGCCTTGATCTCGCGCTCCTTGTCGACGATGAGGCGCACCGCGACGGATTGCACTCGACCAGCGGAGAGACCGCGGGCCAGCTTCTTCCACAAGAGCGGAGAGACCATGTAACCCACCACCCGGTCGAGGAAACGACGGGCCTGCTGGGCGTTGACGCGATGAATGTTCAGCTCGGACGGCTGGGCGAACGCCTCCTGGATGGCACTCTTGGTGATCTCGTTGAACACCACGCGCTTGTAGCGGCTGTCGTCGCCACCGATGATCTCGCGCAGGTGCCAGGCGATCGCTTCCCCCTCTCTATCCAAGTCGGTTGCGAGATAGATGGTGTCGGCCTTGGCGGCCAGACTTTGCAACTCGCTGACCACTTTTTCCTTGCCGGGCAAAATCTGGTAGTTGGCCTGCCAGCCTGCGGTCGGGTTGATGCCCATCCTTGAGAACAGGGCGTTGCGATCCTTGGCCGCCTTCTCGGATTCGCTGAGCTTGATGCCGCGAATGACAGGTTTTTTGGGCTCGGTGCTGGCGCTGCCGCTGGTCGGCAGATCGCGCACGTGGCCTACGCTGGATTTCACCACGTAGTCCTTGCCCAAATATTTGTTGATGGTCTTGGCCTTGGCCGGAGACTCCACGATGACCAGTGATTTGCCCATGCTGTAACTATTATCCTCATTGCACCCGACGGGGTTGGCGTGCGGTTTTGTGGGGCTGTATAAGAGATTTGACGGGAAAAAGCAATCTTGCGGGTCAATTTGCCCGACAGCCCGAACCGCCCTGCTTCTTTATTTATTAATGCGAAGCCGGGGCGCGGGAAGCAACCGCTTTTTTGTTTTTATGCTATATCCCCCCCTTTTTTAGATTGGAAATGACATATCCAGCCACCCTTGTGACATAAAAACCCATTCTGGTTATCAGCTTGTTACAAAGGATGAAATCTCTTTATAATGGCCGCACACCGCAGCTTTGTGCGCGGAAGGAACCGCTCCCCATATAAAAATCGAAAGGATGTGATCATGAAGCACTTCGAGGTCAACTTCGACGGCCTGGTCGGCCCCACCCACAACTATGCCGGCCTCTCCTATGGCAACGTCGCCTCCCAGAGCAACGCCAAAGAGGCCTCCAACCCCAAGGAAGCGGCCAAGCAGGGGCTGCGCAAGATGAAGGCGCTGACCGACCTCGGCATGGTGCAGGGCGTGCTGGCTCCTCAGGAGAGACCGGATCTCGCGACCCTGCGCCGCCTGGGCTTCACCGGCAACGACGCCAGCGTCCTGGCCCAGGCCGCCAGACAGGCCCCCGCCGTGCTGGCCGCCTGCTACTCTGCCTCCAGCATGTGGACTGCCAACGCCGCCACCGTCTCCCCGAGCGCCGACACCCAGGATGGCCGCATCCACTTCACCCCCGCCAACCTGACCAACAAGTTCCACCGCTCCCTGGAGCCCGAGGTGACCGGGCGCATCCTGCGGGCCGTGTTCAACAACGATCGCCACTTCTATCACCACCAGCATCTGCCGGAGAACGACCACTTCGGTGACGAAGGCGCCGCCAACCACACCCGGCTGTGCCGCGCCTATGGCGAAGCGGGGGTCGAGCTGTTCGTCTATGGCCGCAGCGCCTTCGACGTCTCCCAGCCCGCCCCCAAACGCTATCCGGCCCGCCAGACCCTGGAGGCGAGCCAGGCCATCGCCCGCCTGCATGGCCTTGGGGATGAGAGCGCCGTCTTTATCCAGCAGAACCCGGACGTGATCGATCAGGGGGTGTTCCACAACGACGTCATCGCGGTGGGCAACCAGAACGTGCTCTTCTTCCACCAGCAGGCGTTCCTCCATACCGAGGCTGCGCTGGCCGAGGTGCGTACCAAGTTCGGCGACGGGGAACTGCACTTCATCGAAGTGCCGACCAGCGAAGTGTCGGTGCAGGATGCGGTGAAATCCTACCTGTTCAACACCCAGATCCTCACCCTGCCATCCGGCGAGATGGCGATCATCGCCCCCACCGAATGCCGCGACAACCCGGCGGTGTCCGCCTATCTGGCCAGGCTGGTGACCCAGGGCACCCCCATCAAGGACGTCCACTACATGGACGTGAAGCAGAGCATGAGAAACGGCGGCGGCCCCGCCTGTCTGCGCCTGCGGGTCGCCATGAACGACACCGAGCTCGCCGCGGTCAACCCGGCCTGCCTCATCACCGACAGCCAGTTTGCCCGCCTGGATCAGTGGGTCGAGAAGCACTATCGCGACAGCATGGCGCTGGACGATCTGCGCGACCCGTCCCTGGTGCTGGAGACCCGCACCGCCCTGGACGAGCTGACCCAGATCCTGAAACTGGGTTCCGTCTATCCCTTCCAACGCTGAGGTGCGCCATCGGCCTGCAGAGCCGACGCAATAAAAAAAGAGAGCCGGGCAATGCCCGGCTCTCTTTTTAGTCCTTTGCACTGAGCTATAAAACCTGTTCACGAGCTGTAGCGAGAGATCGTCAGCAAGGTGAAGAGCTGCGCAGGAACCGGAGTGTGTAGATACACATGAGGATTCCGAGCAGCACATGAGCCTTGATCACGACCTCGCAGTAAGCTCGAAACAGGTTCTCAGCGCCAGGGGCTCTGCTGCCACAGGCGGCCGAGGGCCCCCTCCAGCCCCAGTGCCGCCTGCTTGCCAAGCTTCTGGGTCAGGCTCCTGGGTTTGCTGTAGCGGATGCCGACCACCTTGTGATGGCTGGCCTGGGCCAGCAGGTAGTCATCGCTGGTGCAAAGCGCATCCACCAGTCCGAGCTGCTTGGCCTGGCTCGCCAGCCAATGCTCGCCGGTGGTCACCTTGTCGATGTCGAGACCGGGTCTGTGCTCGGCCACGAAGTCCTTGAACTGTTCGTGGATGGCCCCCAGCTCCTCGCGAAACTTCTCCCGCCCCTGATCGTCGTTCTCGCCGAACATGGTGATGGTGCGCTTGTACTGGCCTGCGGTGTGCATCTCGAATTCGATGTCGTGCTTCTTGAGCAGCTTGTTGAAGTTCGGCATCTGGGCAATGACACCAATGGATCCGACGATGGCGAACGGCGCCGCCAGGATCTTGTCCGCGACGCAGGCCATCATGTAGCCACCGCTCGCCGCCACCTTGTCGATGGCCACGGTCAGCGTGATGTCCTTGTCCCGCAGCCGCTGCAACTGGGAGGCGGCCAGGCCGTAGCCATGCACCACGCCACCGCCGGATTCGAGGCGCAGCAGCACCTCGTCCCCGGGGCGGGCCACGCCTATCACGGCACTCACCTCTTCCCGCAGGGAGGCCACTTCCTTGGCATCCATGCTGCCGTTGAAGTCGATGACGAACAGCCGGCTGCGCTCATCCTCCCCCTTGGCTTTGGCCTTGTGCTCGGCCTTGCGGGTCTTCTCCATCTGCTTGCGCTCGGCCTTGCCCGCCAGGGCTGCCTGCAGTTGATGGCGCCCCTGCTCCAGCTCGCCGGAGAGATCGGTCACCACCAGCTCCCCCTTGCGGGATTTGGGCTGGCGGCTGCTCGCCACCATCAGGATGACGGCGCCGATGGCCAGCAGGAAGGTGAGGGTCTTGGCCAGAAACAGGCCGTACTCGGTCAAAAATGCCACTTGATGCTCCGCGCTATGTTCGGTTTTTTCACATAGTAAGGAGTTTGCCCCCCTCGCGCAAAAACTCTGCCATCTCCCGTGCCAAGGACGGAGGGATCGACGCTATCGCCCTGTTTTATTCACATTTTTGCCGTCTCATACTGGTCAACTGCCGGGCCGGGTCAGTACACTTGCCCACTCGATTCGTTGCGCCAAGCCGCCAGGCATTGTTAACAGGAGTCCACATGCTCGACTATCAGGCCCCCCGTGATCTGCTCAAGGACAAGGTCATTCTGGTGACGGGTGCCGGTGACGGCATCGGCCGCGAAGCGGCCCTCACCTATGCGGCCCACGGCGCCACCGTGATCCTGCTCGGGCGTACCAGTGCCAAGCTGGAGGCGGTCTACGACCAGATTGAAGCGGCCGGTCACCCCCTGCCCGCCATCGTGCCGGTGGACTTGAAAGGGGCTACTGCCGCCCACTACCGCGGCATGGCGGAGACCTTCGCCCAGCAGTTCGGCCGCCTCGACGGCGTGCTGTTCAACGCCGGGCTGCTCGGTACCCTGTCGCCGTTCGAACACATTCAGGAGCAGGAGTGGGACGAGGTGATGCAGGTCAACGTCAAATCCGAATTCCTGCTGACCCAGGCGCTGCTGCCCCTCATTCGCCAGACCGCCAAGGAGCACGGCGAGGCGTCCATCGTCTACACCTCCTCCAGCGTGGGCCGCAAAGGGCGCGCCTACTGGGGCACCTATGCCATTTCCAAGTTCGCCGTCGAAGGCATGATGGAGGTGCTGGCGGACGAGCTGGAGAACACCAGGGTGCGGGTCAACACCCTGAACCCGGGCGGCACCCGCACCAGGATGCGGGCCAGCGCCTTCCCGGCGGAAGATCCGCAAACCCTCAAGACCCCGGCCGATCTGATGCCCCTCTATCTCTACCTGATGGGGCGTGACAGTCAGGGCCAGAGCGGCAAGACCTTCGTGGCCCAGCCCAAATAAATCAACAAATCAACCGGATGGGATTACAGTGAAGAGGGGGTGCCAAGGCGCGCCCTGTTGAATCCCATCGGCCCCAGACAGGTTGCACTATGTTTCGTCCCAAGAGCACGTTTGAGCAATGGCGGGTCTTTCAGGCGGTGGTGGACTGCGGCGGTTATGCCCAGGCTGCCGAGGCGCTGAACAAGAGCCAATCCTCCCTCAATCATGCGGTTGCCAAGCTGCAACAGAGTCTGGGGGTGGCCCTGCTGGAGGTGCGGGGGCGCAAGGCGGTGCTGACGCCGGCGGGGGAGATCTTCCTCAAGCGGGCGCGCCAGCTCAGCCAGCAGGTGGAAGAGCTGGAGAACCTGGCCAACAACCTGGAGCGGCAGTGGGAGCCGCAGATCAACCTCTATGTGTCCGTGGTCCAGCCGCGGGAGCGCCTCTACCGGGCGCTGGCCCACTTCTATCCCCGCAGCCGCGGTTGCCGCATCAACCTGCATGAGCGGATCCACTGCCACTTCAATGCGCTGCAGGCAGGAGATCTGATGCTCTCCGAGCACCTGCCCCAGGATCGCACCGGCCTGCCGCTGGACGAAGTCTGTCTGCTTCCTCTGTGCGCAGCGGGCCACCCCCTTGCGGAGCAGGGAGAGCCCATCACTGCCGAGGTGCTGGCCAGCCACAACCAGATAAGCCTGCATCCCCCCATCCACCGCTCGGTGGACTGGAACGATGCGGACGACACCGGCTGGAAGGCGACCCACTATCATGAGGTGCTCAACATGGTGCGTCTTGGCATGGGTTACGCCTGGGTGCCCCGCCACCTGGTGCAGGAGGAGCTCGCCGAGGGCTCGCTGGTGCAGCTCGATCTCACCGGCGGCAACGAACGCTATCTCTACACCTACCTGCTCACCCCCTCGGTGGAGGCGCTGGGGCCGGCGGCCGAGCTGTTGCTGCGCTGCCTGCGCATCGAATACCAGGGAGACAACCCCAGGTAAGGCCGCTTCTTCCCCGCACGACCGGGGCACTGGTGCCGGCACATCCGGGCATCGGCTCCCCTTTGCATCCCCTATACGTTGGGGACCCGCCAGCAGGCGGCCAGCGCCATCAGCGCCAGGGCCGCCGCCACCATGAAGACCCCGTGGAAGCTCCAGAGCTCCGCCACCGTCCCCGCGATGGCCCCCGCCATGATGGAGCCGGTGCGGATGCTGTTGGAAAAGAGCGTGGTCGCCACCCCGGTGCGCCCCGGCATCAAGTCCTGGAAATAGGACATGCCGATGCCGGCCACGATGCCGATGAAGATGGCATTGAGCAGTTGCAGCGCAATGAGGGCATGCTGGCTCGACAGGGTCACGAGACCGCCATAGAAACCGACCCCGGCCAGCACCGCCAGCAGCATCATGGGCCGCTTGCCGAAGCGCCGGGTGTAGTAGCCCGCCAGCAGCATGAAGGGGATCTCCAGGGCCGCCGCCGTGCCCATCAGCAAACCGGCCAGCTTCTCCTCCAGCCCCAGCTCGCGGGTGATGTAGAGGGGCATGTTGATGAGGTACATGCTGTTGCAGGTCCACATCAGGGTGGAGGCGATGAAGAGCGCCCGCACCGACGGATCCCGCCAGCTGCTCACCCGCTCCACCTCGCTGTCCATCACCGGCAGCGGCAGGGAGGGAAGCCAGCGCCACACCACGAAGGCGCAGATGACATAGGCCAGCGCCGAGGCCAGATACATCACCTCAAAGCCGTAGCCGATGGCGAGCGCGAAGGCGATGGGCGGCCCTATCACCCAGGCCAGGGAGAACTGGGCCCGCAGCACCGAGCTGAACATGTCGGCCTGTTTGTTGCGGCTGTCGGCGTATTCCCGCGCTAGGGCGAACAGCTGCGGGCTGGCGGTGGCGGTCAGGCTCGCCAGCAGCACCCCCAGGCTCACCAGCAACCAGTACTGCCGGTTCCAGGCAAACAGCAGGGAGAGCACGATGCCGGCGAAGCAGCAGCGCAGGATCAGCTGCTTGCGATCCCCCTTGTTGTCGGAGCGGTGGCCGAGCCACTGGCTGATGAGGATGCCGATCACCGCGTTCACCGTGTAGAAGAGCCCCACCAGGAAGGGGCGCACCTGCACCTCCTCGGCCAGAAACAGGCTCAAGGTCGGCACCTGCAGCGCCACCGCCACCCCGGTCATGAAGGTCACGGCGAGAAACGAGAGAGAGACGGGATCCGGCCTCTTGCGGGCAACAGACAGCAAACTCATAGAGATACCATTGATATGGAAGAAAAAAAGGAGCCAGATGCGGGCGGGCTTGGCGTATGGCGGCGGCTATTTTATGTCATTATCAACAGCCACCTCAAGGGTTGCGGGGGGGCGTCCAAGTCCGTACATTGGAAGCCCATCCAGCGCCAGTACAAGGATTTAACATGTTTGATTTTGACCGGGAAATAGATCGCAGCGGTACCATGAGCCTGAAATGGGACAAATACAAGGGTCAGGATGTCCTGCCCATGTGGGTCGCAGACACCGACTTCGTCTCTCCCCCCGCCGTACTGGAGGCCCTTACCAAACGGGTCGCCCACGGCATCTTCGGCTATTCGCGCCCCTCTCCCCGGCTCATCGAACTGATCGTATCGCGTCTGGCCAGCCGCTATGGCTGGACCATCCAGCCCGAATGGCTCGTCTTCCTGCCCGGGGTGGTGCCGGGCCTCAATCTCGCCTGCAAGGCCTGGAGCCAACACGGGCGCGGCATCATCACCCCCAAGCCGGTCTACTACCCCTTCCTGCAGGCGCCGGGCTTCAATGACCGCCCCCTGCTCACCGTCCCCGTGGTGGAGGAAGAAGGCCGCTGGGTGCTGGATCTCGAAGAGCTTGAGCGTCAGGCCCCCTCGGCGGATCTGCTGCTGCTGTGCAACCCCCACAACCCGGGTGGCACCGTCTTCACCCGGGAAGAGCTGCTGGCCATCGACGCCATCGCCGAGCGCCACAACCTGGTGATCTGCTCCGACGAAATCCACTGCGATCTGCTGCTGGACAAAGATGCCCGCCACATCCCCTATGGTGCCCTGAGCCCGGAGGCGGCCGAGCGCTCCGCCGTCATGATGGCGCCGAGCAAGACCTTCAACATCGCGGGCCTGTGCTGCTCCTTCGCCGTGATCCCCAATGCCCGCCTGCGGCTCAAGCTGCAACAGGCGATGCGCGGCATCAGCGCCGACGTCAATCTGCTGGGGTTCGTGGCGGCCGAGGCGGCCTATGAGGGGGGCGAGCAGTGGCTGAATGAACAGCTCGACTACCTGACCGGCAACCTGGCCCTGATCGAGCAGGCCGTGGCCCGCTGGCCCGGCGTCAAGCTGGCCCGCAACCAGGCCACCTACCTCGCCTGGATCGACATGAGCGCCCTGGGCCTGGACGATCCCGTCGCCTTCTTCGAACAGGCGGGCGTGGGTCTCTCCCCCGGAGCCCAGTTCGGCAACGGCCAGTTCGTGCGACTCAACTTTGGTTGCACCCGGGCCCGTCTCACCGAGGCCCTGGCCCGCATGGAGAAAGCCATTCTCCAGACCCGCTAGCGAACCGTCCCGGGCGGCGGCCCCAGGCCGCCCGGTGCGCGCAAAAGCGGTAAAATCCGTTCAGCTTCCCGTCTGATACGGATAAGATGAGGCTCATCACCGGATGAGCCCGCCTCCTCCTCATGTTCAGCCACGGTTTCGGTCCACTATGCGCCCATTCGCCTTCTCTGCCCTGTTGCGTCTGTCACGTACCGCCCTGCCCTGGCTCGCGGCCATGCTGGCGCCCTCCCTCTTCGCCTCCCCCGCCTATGTCACCATCGGCACGGGAGCCCTCAACGGTGTCTACTACCCGACAGGGGGGGCCATCTGCCGCCTGCTCAACGAGGAGAGTGCCCGCCACGGCCTGCACTGCACGGTGCAGAGTACCTCGGGCTCCATCGCCAATCTGGCGGCCCTCGCCAAGGGGGAGGTACAGCTCGCCCTGATGCAGTCGGATGTGCTCTACCATGCGGTGCACGGCACCGGCCCCTTCGCGGGCCAGGCCCCGGACGATCAGCTGCGCAGCCTGTTGCGGCTCCACAAGGAGTCCCTGACCCTGATTGCCAGCGCCACCAGCAACATCACCACCCTGGCCGACATCAAGGGCAAGCGGGTCGATGTCGGCGCCCCCAACTCCGGGGACAGGGTCACCAGCCGGGCCCTGCTCGATGCCATGGGGTGGCGGGTCGCCGACTTCAGCCGACCGCCTGTGATCTCCCCGGGCAACCGGCTGGAGGGGCTCTGTGACGGCACCCTGGATGCCGCCTTCGTGGTCGCCGGTCACCCCAATCAGGCCATCGGCGATCTCACCGGCCGCTGTCAGGCCCGCCTCATTCCCATCGAGGGGGAACAGGTGGACAAGCTGCTCAAGCAGCACCCCTACTATGATCGCAGCCGCATCGGCGCCAACCTCTATCCGGGGCAGACAAGCGGTGTCAACACCTTCGCCGTCACCGCCGAACTGGTGGCGCTGGCAAGCCTGCCCGAGAGCGAGGTGCGCACCCTGCGGGACGTGCTGAACGAGCGGCTCAAGCAGTTCACCCGGCTGCATC
The DNA here is from genome assembly GCF_014168615.1 of Aeromonas sp. WP2-W18-CRE-05. NCBI lineage: Bacteria > Pseudomonadati > Pseudomonadota > Gammaproteobacteria > Aeromonadales > Aeromonadaceae > Aeromonas > Aeromonas sp. WP2-W18-CRE-05. The sequence continues at coordinate 3,609,426 of NZ_AP021917.1, forward strand.
CGGCACTGACCACCCTCACCTGGGAAGGCATGCAGGCGGGCAGCATCGCCCTGCTCCATCCCGGCATGCTGGATGCCGTGCCCACCCTCCCGGCGGACACCCTCACGGCATCCGGGGCAGGGGCCACCTCGGGCGCCCTGCCGACCTTGCCCCCGGCGAGCAGCGCGGCCACACCGACCGATGGGGCAGGCCCCCAGGAAGGCACCGCGCCACTGGAGGGGTCCGACACCTTGCCGGAGCAGCCGGCCGCCGCGACCCTCTCAACCAGTTCGGAGGCGGCCTCCACCAACCAGGCCCCGGCCCTGACCGAGCCGCCCACACCGGGCAGCGCAACCCTGGCGCCAGGCCATCCCCTGACCCCGCCTGAGGCGCCCGCCTCGGCGGCAACGCCGCTGGAGGCGCCATCACCGCAGGCCATGCCGGCCAGCCCGACCAGCCACGCGGTGGGGACCACAGCCCCCGCCGGGCAATGAACACCAACCAAGAGGCCACCCCAGGGGTGGCCTCTTGGTTATGGGGAACGGGCGCCTGGCCTGTCACGGCGCCAGCAGCAGCGCCGGATTCTGGATCTCCTCCTCCACCCAGTGCAGCAGTTGCTTGATGGCCCGCGACAGCACCTGGTTCTGGCGCACCACGTACCCCAGGCTGGTACCGGGAAAATCGGTGAGCCGGGTCACCGGGGCGGTCAGCTTGAGCCTGGGGTGCAGGGAGAAATCCGGCACGATGGCGACGCCAAAACCCGCCTCGGCCCAGTCGAGCTGGGCATCCACGCTCCCCACCTCCATGATGCGGCAGCTCGGCAGGCCGAGCAGGGGCAGGGAGGGATCGATCAATGCCCGGGTCCGGGTGTCGTGCCCCAGCAGGATCAGGGTCGGCTCGTCCAGAGGATCGCTCTCCCCCGAGCTGGCCCGCGCCTGCCAGCGGGCCAGGCCGTGCCCCAGGGCACACCAGGTCACCTGCTGCAACTCGGTGTAGAAGAGCGGCTCGCTGCGCTTTTGTGCCATCACGAAGCCCAGATCCGCCTTGCCCGCCCGCACCAGATCCGCCGCCTGATCCGAGGTGGTGTTGAACAGGGTGAGGTCGATGCCGGGGAAGGCCTGCTTGAAGCGCTGGAACGGCTGGATGAGCAGCAGGCGCGAGATGATGTCGCTGGCGGCGATGGCGAGCGTCCCCTGGCTCAACTGGCTCAGGGCATTGAGATCGGACTGGCAGAGCTGCAACTCGTTGATGGCGCGCTCGGCGCTTTGCAGCAGCCGCTCCCCCGCCTGGGTCAGGCGAAACGGGCTGCGCTCCACCAGCTTGACCCGGGTCGCCTGCTCCAGGTTCTTGAGGTGCAGGCTCACATTGGGTTGCGTCATGTGCAGTTCGGTGGCCGTCTGGCCGAAGTGCTGCAACCGGGCCAGGGTGACGAAGGTGTGCAGCCAGTGAATGTCCAGCATGGGGTTCCTCTTCTCCCGGGTCGATGGCAGGGCCAGCGCCGCCAGGGCACGGGCACCACGCAAGGGAGCGCGGTGTCGATAATGGCACCGGAATTATATGGCTTTCTTATCGGAATTATAAAGATAATTAATTTTTCTAATCCTCACGGGGCTCCTAGGATGGACGCCTAACGTCTTAGGAGAAAGAGTCATGTCGTCTATCGTAGTCGTAGGTGCTAACTGGGGTGATGAAGGCAAAGGCCGCATCGTCGATTATCTGGCAGGCCAGGCTGGCGCCAGTATTCGTTTCCAGGGCGGCAACAACGCCGGCCACACCGTGGTCAACGATCTGGGCACCTTCAAGCTGCACCAGGTGCCGAGCGGCGTCTTCAACCCGGATTGCCTGGTCGTGCTGGGCCCCGGCATGGTGATCAGCCCCGAGAAGCTCACCGTCGAGCTGGAAGAGGTCAAGGCCTCCGGCGTCATTCCCAAGCTCGCCATCTCTGACCGTGCCACCCTCTGCCTGCCGCTGCACGCGCTGGAAGACACCCTGGAAGAGCAACGCCTGGGTGACGGCGCCTACGGCTCCACCCGTCAGGGCATCGCCCCGGCTTACGGTGATCGGGTCATGAAAAAGGCGATCCTGGTGGGCTGGCTGAAACAGCCGGACGTGCTGGTCGAGCGCATCCAGTTCATGCTGGACTGGAAACTGCCGCAGATGAAGGCTCTCTATCCGGACTTCGAATTCACCCAGACCGCCCAGGAGATGGCCGACTGGCTGCTGGAAGTGTCCGCTCCCTGGCTGGACGCCGTCTGCAACGTCAGCATGCCCCTCAAGGCACTGCAAGCCGAAGGCAAGACCCTGCTGTTCGAAGCCCAGCTGGGTGCCGGCCGTGATCTCATCTACGGCGAATACCCCTGGGTCACCTCCTCCCACGTTTCCGGCGCCTACGCCGGCATCGGTGGCGGTCTGCCGGGCCTGCGCCCGGAGCGCGTCATCGCCGTGGCCAAGGCATTCAGCTCCTCCGTCGGTACCGGCACCCTGCTGACCGCCATGGAGAACCAGGACGAGTTCCGCAAGATCACCAACGAGTTCGGCGCCACCACCGGCCGTCCCCGTGACGTGGGTTACTTCGATGCCGTCGCCACCAAGAACGGCGTCGAGCTGCAGGCTGCCACCGAAGTGGCCCTGACCAAGCTGGACTGCCTGACCGGTCTGCCGGATCTGAAGATCTGCGTGGCCTACGAAGGTGCCCACACCGAGAACCCGATCTGGCCGCAGACCGCCGCCCTCACCCCCGTCTACGAGAAGATGGAGAGCTGGAGCGAAGACATCAGCGGCTGCCGCACCTTCGCCGAGCTGCCCAAAGCTGCCCAGGACTATGTGCTGCGCATCGAAGCCCTGCTGGGCGTGCCGGTGCCCATGGTCTCCGTCGGCCCGGGCCGTGACGAGATGATCCTGCGCTAAGGCCCCTCGCCTCTCCCAAAAACCGGCATCCCAGGATGCCGGTTTTTTTTATACCCCTCAAAAGCCCCGAACAGCTCACAAAAGCCGTCTCCATGGCATAATTTGAGCCATACGGGCACTCTGTTTTGAGCCAGCCCCCTTAGAGTGAATGCCATATTCACACAAAGGAGTGCCCATCATGAGATCCCCCATTATCCCGCTGCTGCCCCTGTTCTGCCTCGCGGCTCTGCCCGCCGGCGCCATGACCCTCAAGAGTACCGACATCCGCGAGGGTGAACCCATGGACAAGGTCTTCAGCTTCAACGGCTTTGGTTGCAGCGGCGAGAACCGCTCCCCCCAGTTGAGCTGGCAGAGCCTGCCCGCCGGCACCCAGAGCGTCGCCATCACCGCCTATGACCCGGACGCCCCCACCGGCAGCGGCTGGTGGCACTGGCTGGTGGTGAACCTGCCGGCCAGCCAGAGCGAGCTGCCGAGCAATGCCTCCGGCAAGATCAAGCAGGGGCTGGAGCTTGGCACCGACTACGGTACCCAGGGTTATGGCGGCCCCTGCCCGCCCGCCGGTCACGGCATGCACCGCTACCAGTTCACCGTCTGGGCCCTGCCCAAGGCGCTGGAGGTGAAGGCCAACACCCCGCCCGCCATGGTAGGCTACATGCTCAACAGCCTGGCCCTTGGCAAGGCCACCCTGACCGCCACCTTCACCACCCCCTAGGAGCCCGCCCGATGAGCACGCCCCTGCTGCAACTGAATCACTACTTCGGGATCCGCCAGCAGCCCCTGCGCCGGGTGCTCATCTACGCGCCGACCCTCATCTGGGTGCAGCAGGGCCGCAAGCAGCTGTGGTGGCGGGAGCAGCGCCTCTCCTTTGACAAGGAGAGCTGGCTGCTGATCCCGGCGGGTCACCGGCTCACCTTCGTCAACCAGCCGGAGCAGGGCACGTTTCGCTCCCAGGCGCTCACCCTGCTGGCCCCGCCACCGGCCGAGTGGCTGGCAGAGAGCACCCTCGATCTCCTCAAGCCACCGGCCATCAGGGTGACGTCGGCCCTCGCCTTCTGCTTCGATCTCGTCACCACCATGGCGCAGCGGCAGCTCTGCGAGACGGCCCAGACCCAGCTGCTGCAAGGGTTTTATGGCGAGCTCAGGGAAGCGGGGGGCCTTGGCCTGCTCTTTCCTGCCACCACCATGACCCTGGGGGAGCGGCTGGCCCGTTACCTCAGTGTGGAGCCTGGTCTCGATCACCGGCTGGAGACGGTAGCGACCCACTTCGCCATGAGCCGCGCCTCCCTGGTCCGCAAACTGGCCGCCGAGGGGCGCAGCTTTCGCCAGGTACTGACCCAGGTACGCCTGGGGCACGCCCTCACCCTGCTGCAACAGGGGCTCACGCCGCTTCAGACCGCCCTCGCCTGTGGCTACGACTCCCCCGGCCGCTTTGCCGCACGCTTCAAGGAGGAGTTCGGCCTGACCCCCCACCAATACCTGCGTACCTGCCCCGGGAATCATGCCGCTCGCCAGGTAGGAGAACGCTGATCGCCCCTCTCCTTTGCATGGCATCGAACGCCATGCTGCATCCAAAAAACAAAAAGGCCTCCGCAAGGGAGGCCTTTCTTATGGCGGCGCCGCAGGTGGCGACTTACTTCACGGTCACCCGGGCAAACTTGCGCTTGCCGACCTGGTAGACGGCGGTACCGGCACCGATGAGTGCCTTGCCATCTTCCAGCTTCTCGCCATCAACCTTGACCGCGCCCTGCTTGATCATCCGCAGCGCTTCGGAGGTGGTGGCCACCAGATCGGCGTCTTTGAGCAGGTTGGCAATGGCCAGCCCTTCCCCTTCCAGCGCCAGCTCGACTTCCGGCATGTCGTCCGGAATGGCGTTCTTGGAGAAGCGCTGGGTGAAATCTTCGTGGGCCGCTTCAGCCGCCGCTTCATCGTGATAACGAGCGATGATCTCTTTGGCCAGCCAGATCTTCACGTCGCGCGGGTTGAGAGTGCCGGCAGCAATGCCCGCCTTGAACTCTTCGATTTCAGCCAGCGGACGGAAGGAGAGCAGCTCGTAGTAGTTCCACATCAGATCGTCGGTGATGGACATGATCTTGCCGAACATCTCGCCCGGAGCGTCATGGACGCCGATGTAGTTGCCTGCGGACTTGGACATCTTCTTGACGCCATCCAGACCCACCAGCAGCGGCATCATCAGCACGCACTGGGTCGCCATGCCGGCATCTTTTTGCAGCTCGCGGCCCATCAGCAGGTTGAACTTCTGGTCGGTACCGCCGAGCTCGACGTCCGCCTTCAGCGCGACCGAGTCATAGCCTTGCAGCAGCGGATAGAGGAATTCGTGAATCGCGATGGACTGGCCGTTGCTGTAGCGCTTCTTGAAGTCGTCGCGCTCCATCATGCGGGCCACGGTCTGCTTGGCCGCCAGCTTGATCATGCCGGTCGCACCCAGCTCGCTCAGCCAGCTGGAGTTGTACTCGATGCGGGTCTTGGCCGGATCGAGGATCTTGAACGCCTGCTCGGCATAGGTGAGGGCGTTGTGCTTGATCGCCTCTTCGGAGAGCGGCGGACGGGTGGCGTTCTTGCCGGAGGGGTCACCCACCATGGCAGTGAAGTCACCGATCAGCAGGATCACTTCATGGCCCAGATCCTGGAAGGTTTTCAGCTTGTTGAGGATCACTGTGTGACCCAGGTGAATGTCGGGGGCCGTCGGGTCCATCCCCAGCTTGATACGCAGCGGGCGCCCTTCCTTCAACTTGGCAACCAGTTCCTCTTCAACCAGAATTTCTTCCGCTCCGCGCTTGATCTCGGCTAGCGCCACCTCGAGCTGGGACATTTTTTGACTCTCCAATCACGATTCCACAGGGCCAGACATATTACTGGAATGGCGGGCCAATTGGAAAGGCGGTAAACTCCGACCTTCTTCCGGGTTCAACTTTGTCTGCTTCTCATGGTCCTTTGGCACGCCTTCAACTCTCTCCCTCACTGGCACCGCAAGATGGTGCTTATCCTGAGCATCATGGTGATGATGCTGGCGGCCTGGCCGAGCGAACAGGCAGTCGCCACCCGGGTCGATGACAACGACAACGAACTGGCCGTCGAGCAGCAGGTCGACGAGGAGGCGCAGCTGGCACGGGCCGAGCCCGTCACCCCGCCCAAACCGCGCTATGTCACCAGACAGGTGAAGGTGCGCAGCGGCGACAACATGGGGGTCATCTTCCAGCGCCTGGGCCTCAGCACCACGGATCTGCACCTCATCGACCAGCTCGAGGGCACGGATACCCTGCGCCTGCTCAAACCCGGTCAGGAGCTCACCTTCAAGCTCACCAAGGGCGGCGAGCTGCACAGCCTCTATTACCCTCACAGCCTGGAGCAGGCGCTCAAGGTGAACCGCCGGGATGACGGCTTCGTGGCCAGGCCGGTGAAGATCGAGCTCGACACCCGCGAACAGGTGGCCCAGGGGGAGATCCGCTCCAGCTTCTGGGGCGCCGCCGTCGAAGCGGGCATGACGGAAGACCAGATCATGGATCTCGCCGCCATCTTCGGCTGGGACATCGACTTTGCCCAGGACCTGCAACCGGGGGACAGCTTCCGGGTGGTCTACCAGGACAAATACCAGGATGACGAGCGGGTTGCCTCCGGCGACATCCTGGCCGCCGAGTTCGTCAACCAGGGGGCCATCTACCGCGCCGTGCTGAACACGGATGGCAACTACTACACCCCGGACGGCAAGGCGATGCGCAAGAGCTTCCTGCGCGCACCGGTCAACTTCAAATACATCAGCTCCAACTTCAATCCGCGCCGCCTTCACCCGGTCACCGGCAAGGTGCGTCCCCACAACGGTATCGACTACGTGGCGCCGGTGGGGACCCCCATCATGGCGGCGGGCGGCGGCAGCGTGGTGGCCGCCGGCTACAACCAGTTCAACGGCAACTACGTCTTCATCAAGCACGCGGGCAACTACGTGACCAAGTACCTGCACCTCTCCAAGCGCACCGTCAACAAGGGGCAGCGAGTGAAGCAGGGGCAGACCATCGGCCTGCTCGGTGGCACCGGCCGGGTCACAGGCCCGCACCTGCACTATGAATTCGTGGTGGGCGGCGTGCACAAGAACCCGCGCACCCTCAACCTGCCCCAGGCGGAATCTCTCAGCGGGCGGGCGCTGGCCAGCTTCAAGGCCCAGGCCATGCCCCAACTGGCCAAGCTGGACAGCCCCGAGCTGCAACTGGCCAGAAACAAGGGCAACGGCGACGACAGCTGAGCGCTGTCGACCAAGGCGGAACACGGCATCGGACGGTTCCCCCGCATCATTGAAAGGGGTTGTCATGACGGAACGCTATATAGGCTTGATGTCCGGTACCAGAGCGGGGCACGGCATCGAACCGTTCCCCTGCATCATTGAAAGGGGGTTGTCATGACGGAACGCTATATAGGCTTGATGTCCGGTACCAGCATGGACGGTATCGACGCCGTGCTGGTGCAGATCGAGGGGGATGCACTGCGGGTCGAGGCGGCCCTCTGCCATCCCTGGCCTGTCGATACGGCTCGCACCCTGCATGAGCTTTGCACCCCGGGGGAGAACGAAATCGACCGCATGGGGGTCGCCGACAACCTGGTGGCCCGCGAATTTGCCGCCGCCACCCAGGCTTTGCTCGCCAAGGCGGCGCTGACTCCCAAGGAGATTCGCGCCATCGGCAGTCACGGCCAGACCATACGCCACCGCCCCCAGCTCGGCTTTACCCTGCAGATCGGCAACGCGGCCTTGCTGGCGGCGCTGACCGGCATCGACGTGGTGGCCGATTTTCGCACCATGGACATGGCCCTCGGCGGTCAGGGGGCGCCCCTGGTGCCCGCCTTCCATCAGGCGCTCTTTGCCCGCCCCGGCGCCCTGCGGGTCGTGCTGAACCTCGGCGGCATTGCCAATATTTCGGTGCTGCCCGGCCAGACCGACGGGGGGGCTGGTTCAGGGGTATATGGCTTCGATACCGGCCCCGCCAACACCCTGCTCGACGGCTGGTATCGCCGCCACCAGCCCCACGGTGGCAGCTATGATGCCGGTGGCCAGTGGGCCGCCAGCGGCAAGCTTATTCCTGCGCTGCTGGAGCAGTTGCTGGCTCACCCCTACTTCGCCGCCCCCGCCCCCAAGAGCACGGGGCGTGAGATGTTCACCCTCGACTGGCTCGACGGCGAGCTGGACGGCTGCGCATACGCCCCCGCTGATGTGCAGCGTACCCTGCAATCCCTCACCTGCCACAGCATCGCCCGCCAGTTGCCCACCCACCGTGATGCGCCAACCCGGCCCGAGCTGTTTGTCTGCGGCGGCGGCGCCCACAACGCCCCGCTGCTGGCGGAGCTGGCAGCCCTGCTGCCCGACTGGCATCTGACCAGCACCGCCCAGCTCGGCCTTGCACCGGACTGGGTGGAAGGGGCCGCCTTTGCCTGGCTGGCGCAGCGCTTTATCCAGCGAAAGCCGGGCAACCTGCCTGCGGTGACCGGCGCTAGCCGCCCGGCGGTACTGGGCGCCCTCTATCCCGCCTGAGCCGCTCCCCGAGCGCCATCCGCCCCTAATGAAACAAGCCCGAACAGGTGCACCTGTTCGGGCTTGTTGTTATGCCTGGCGCCAGATGACGCAGACCCGTCACTCTGTGCTCCCTACCCGAGCCGCTCTTTCAACCTGGCCGCCTGCGCCTTGAAGGCCTCATAATCGGCGACATGCCGACTCCTGGCGGCGGTGATCCACTGCACGCCCGTCTCGTCGGCGTGGGAAAATTCGATGCAAAACTCATATTTCGCGCTGGAGATCAGCCCCATCAGGGCGCCAGACAGAAAACCCACCAGAGGCAGGAAGAGCACGATGAGCCAGTTGCCCGCCTGCTCGTAGGAAGGGGTGAAGTAAAAGAGCACACTGGAGGTGACCACTCCCAGCAACAAGCTCTTCTTGAGCCTATCCATCCAGCCGAGTGCTTTTACCTGCACGCCGACGATGCGGCCCAGATCGTAGCGATCCTTGTTCACCCTCAGTGTGTTGTCCGACTGCTCAATGGCAATGGCCATCCTGATACTCCGTTCTGTTGGCTATGGCGATAAGGGGTTGCCGTGGCGGCCCCGGATTGTGCATCCCGTGATCATGACGGACCAGCGGCCAGCCACGGGGCGATGGGCGGCACCTCCCCCAACAGGAACACACGCTGCGCATGGTATCGTATGGCGCCAAACATCAAAAGACGTTCACATCAAAAGGCGAGGTGGATCACCTTCTATCCACCCCTTGTCCCCCGTGCAGCCGTTGGCTTTTCTGGCCATCCTCTCATGGGCAAGGTAGCCGGGGGATCAGGGGTCAGTGAGATTACAGCCCCGTGATGACCCTCAGGAGGGGCGGGCCGATGGGATAGCGCCATGGGCCCGCACCTCGAGAGCACTCCCATGGCCCTAGAAGGCCCACTTCAGGAAGCGGTTTACCTGGCGCTTGACCGGTGCACAGAGCGGCGGTTTGGGAGGCTCCAGGTTGATCTGTCTGCGGCCCACCCTGGCTTCGCCCCGCAGCAGGATCTGGAGATAGTGGGGATGCTGGCGCTGGATGAATCGAGAGATCTCATGGGCCCAGGGTTTGGGGACTCCCCACAGGGTCGAGGCCAGAGCGCCGACGATACAGAAGAAGGCGGGCTCGTGCATGCCCATCCTGACGCCATTCTCCAGCGCCTCTTTGAAGGAGCCCGAATGGGCGATGCAGGTCATCACATTGACCATGAAGGCGGCATAGTCATCTTCCCCGCCGTGGCCCACCCTGGCCACCAACCCGGCCTGCGGTCTGTAGCCGAACTGGTGGCCGATGTGCTCAAGCACTGCATTGCGCTGGCGAATGACCTTGGCATAGAACATCAGCATGGCGGTGCAGTCGAGCGCCTGGCTCAAGGCCGCCTGATGAGGATGGCTCTGGGTGGGACGGGGGGTGGTCAGCAGCGCGATCTCCTCCGAGATGGCGAGCAGACCGATGGGCACTGCCGTGCTGATAAAGGCGAGATCGATGGCGATCGCCAGGTCCTGGCCCTCCTCCATCCGGCCAATGACCACCTGCTCGGCAAAGAGGCGACGCTGGCGCTCGATAAAGGCGCCATAGATCAGGGCCCTGAACTTCTTCTGGGGATAGGGGGTATCGAGCAGGGTCTCCATGGTCAGGATGGCGGCACCGGTGCGACCGCGCAGTTGATAGTCGGGGGCGAGGGGGAAGTGCTTGCCTAGGCGGGGGGGTGGCCGAAACCCGCTGGTGCGGCTGTACATGTCACCCAGAATGAATCCAAGCATAAAACCTCCGAAGTCAGATGACGGGGATCGCGATGCGATCGCATGTGCCACTCCCGGGCAGATGAGTGCCGATCCGTGCTGCTCGTCGGCAGGGTCCCTGATTTCATTATTAATCATACAGTTAATAATCCACCCAAACCCCGACCCAGGTCGCAATAACGGCAGTTGATGATAAAGAGCACAAATAAGGGTGTGCGGGGAAGATGAGCCGGCTGCATCGCAAGGAGTGCGGGATACGTCAGGGCGGCAAAGCAGGGCGGACTCCGGGGCCCCCTCACAGGAAAGGTCATGACAGGAGTGATATGCATCGGGGGGCGGCAAGTCGGGCCAGGCAAGGGGAAGGCCCCCTCCCCTTGCGTATGAGCCTTGTTGGCGGGCTGCGTTCGCGCCGCTGAAAAGATATGGCATAGGTGGCGCGGTGACCCGCCCATGTCAGCCTCCGCTGCAGGGGCTAAAAAGCGCCCTCTCTTTCTCCCGTATTTATGTCATGACCTGTGGCCATGCAAAGAGGGTGAATGTTATTTCAGTGTGCTCACCGCAGCATATTTTGGCGGCGCTGAACAGGGCGTCGAGAGAGCGATAAATAGATAGCTATGCAAAACCGGGAGAATAAGCTGCAATGTCGCCAAAAGTATTAACGGAGGATTCACAGGCTGTAACCCTGATGCGCGACAATATGGCGCTATCTGGTTCCACTTTCATGGTAAAGCGGGATCATCATCACCTTTATTTGCCATACCCGTCATGAATTGAATCGCAAAATGAATATATTTCACTCTGTTGAGCCACTTCATAGAAACAGGATCCCGGTTTGCATCCCCGGATAACCGCCCCCCATGTACAGAACCTTAAGCGGCAAGCGAATTAATAATACCGTCTAACGTGTTGTTTTGCTTGGATTTTCTCTGCCTACTCTTTTTGCCGTTTTTGGATAAATACACCATTGCCCACTCCAACTTCTCTGTTATTTCCTGCCACGCACCATGGATGATGCTCGCCAATATCGGCATTAACCAAAGCGCGCTGTTTTTGGCAATCTTCAGCATCGATAACTCCGCGCTGCCAATCAGCGTCAGCGCCAGCCGACGTTTGACCAGCAAGGCCAGCAAACTAGCCCAGATCAAGCCTTCCGCTATCGCTTTTTGTCGTGTCGCGAACGCCTTCAACCGGTTATGTGATTTCAGCTCTTTGAACAACAGTTCGATCTGCCAACGGCAACGATACAATGCCATCACCTTCTCGGCTGGCCATCGCTCACGCGGAAGATTGGTCATCCATATACAGAACCGTTTTTCCTCTGCAAACCAACGTCTTATGAGTCGATATTTATACTTTCCCGAACTCACATCCAGATCCAGAACCTCGGCTCTGCAGCTTCTCCGATCGATATCCTTGAGCTTTTTTCCGAGTAACTTGGGCATTTCCCTGCCGTCCTGTCGGTAAGCTGCCTGTACTTTGGGATTGAGATTTTGACTCCCTCTGACCAGATAGCTTCCTTTCATGTACAGAACCTTAAGCGGCAAGCGAATTAATAATACCGTCTAACGTGTTGTTTTGCTTGGATTTTCTCTGCCTACTCTTTTTGCCGTTTTTGGATAAATACACCATTGCCCACTCCAACTTCTCTGTTATTTCCTGCCACGCACCATGGATGATGCTCGCCAATATCGGCATTAACCAAAGCGCGCTGTTTTTGGCAATCTTCAGCATCGATAACTCCGCGCTGCCAATCAGCGTCAGCGCCAGCCGACGTTTGACCAGCAAGGCCAGCAAACTAGCCCAGATCAAGCCTTCCGCTATCGCTTTTTGTCGTGTCGCGAACGCCTTCAACCGGTTATGTGATTTCAGCTCTTTGAACAACAGTTCGATCTGCCAACGGCAACGATACAATGCCATCACCTTCTCGGCTGGCCATCGCTCACGCGGAAGATTGGTCATCCATATACAGAACCGTTTTTCCTCTGCAAACCAACGTCTTATGAGTCGATATTTATACTTTCCCGAACTCACATCCAGATCCAGAACCTCGGCTCTGCAGCTTCTCCGATCGATATCCTTGAGCTTTTTTCCGAGTAACTTGGGCATTTCCCTGCCGTCCTGTCGGTAAGCTGCCTGTACTTTGGGATTGAGATTTTGACTCCCTCTGACCAGATAGCTTCCTTTGGCTTTGGTCACATCAGCAAAGTACTCGCGGCTGATGTAACCGGCATCCGCCAATAACAGTTTGTTATTTAACGAATTTGCGGCCGGAAGATGCTTGCGCTCCGATTCGGTATCCGCCGTGATACTCATCGATATCGGCGACTGGTCCAGCAAGGACATGGTCATATGACACTCTACCGCAGCGGGGCTGTGCTTATTGAATCGGCCCGGGAAATGTTCTGCCAATTGCGGATGTAACGCGAATGACGACCCGTCCTGCAGCAGTACCTGCTCAAAGCCTGCCAGTCCGTGGGCGTCCGGTAGACACTCCTTGAGGCGTAAGGCGATGGCTCGTTCAACCAGTGCGCGCATGAACAAGGGAAAACCCTGCTTGCGTAACTGGTTGTGAAAGGGTTTATACGCTATTTGGTCAGTATCATGGAGCTGCAACGCATTGAAATGGCGATGCAAACCAGCAATACCATCCACCTTGTCGCAACCAAGCCCTGAGAGCAGAGCCGGGAGTAGTCTCGCAGGCTGGATATCCCGGAGTCGCTGACAAAAACCGGTAAATTTACCGATCCGGTTGAGTTCAGAAGAGCTAAGAAGTTGCTTGAGGTACTGGGTTGCATTGATAATAGTCATGGCTTCGGGCGTGTCGGTTTTTTTTTGCGATTAAATCAGATCACAAACGAAGCCTTTTTTCTATCTATTTCAATTGGTTGTAGCTAAAGATCCTGTACATGAGCTTCCTTTGGCTTTGGTCACATCAGCAAAGTACTCGCGGCTGATGTAACCGGCATCCGCCAATAACAGTTTGTTATTTAACGAATTTGCGGCCGGAAGATGCTTGCGCTCCGATTCGGTATCCGCCGTGATACTCATCGATATCGGCGACTGGTCCAGCAAGGACATGGTCATATGACACTCTACCGCAGCGGGGCTGTGCTTATTGAATCGGCCCGGGAAATGTTCTGCCAATTGCGGATGTAACGCGAATGACGACCCGTCCTGCAGCAGTACCTGCTCAAAGCCTGCCAGTCCGTGGGCGTCCGGTAGACACTCCTTGAGGCGTAAGGCGATGGCTCGTTCAACCAGTGCGCGCATGAACAAGGGAAAACCCTGCTTGCGTAACTGGTTGTGAAAGGGTTTATACGCTATTTGGTCAGTATCATGGAGCTGCAACGCATTGAAATGGCGATGCAAACCAGCAATACCATCCACCTTGTCGCAACCAAGCCCTGAGAGCAGAGCCGGGAGTAGTCTCGCAGGCTGGATATCCCGGAGTCGCTGACAAAAACCGGTAAATTTACCGATCCGGTTGAGTTCAGAAGAGCTAAGAAGTTGCTTGAGGTACTGGGTTGCATTGATAATAGTCATGGCTTCGGGCGTGTCGGTTTTTTTTTGCGATTAAATCAGATCACAAACGAAGCCTTTTTTCTATCTATTTCAATTGGTTGTAGCTAAAGATCCTGTACATGAACCGCCCCCTAGAATTCTCCCGTCTGAATCATCAGGCCAACTTCTCTCCCTTGTCTGTTGCACGCGCTGTCTGCATCGAAACAGGGCTCGACACTGTGATGATCGTTCTCCTTTTCTCCGTCGCCCTGCGGCGGGAACGGGCAACTGTTGCCGCAATATCACGAGTCATCAGCGTGCCGTATTCGGCCAGGGAAGAACAATGCGGCCCGGACCCTACATCAAAAACGAAAAAGGAGTATCGCCATGAGTGGTACCATCATCAAGTCAGCCAGAAATACCCCCAATGCGCCTCAGGATCTGGGGCCCTATACCCAGAGCGTGGCCTTCTCCCACTACAACAATATTGCCGCCCAGCTCCCGGTCGATCCGAAAACGGGCGCGCTGGTCGCAGGGGATATCCAGGCGCAGGCCAGACAGTGTCTCACCAATATCCAGGCCATCGTCCAGAGCGTTGGCCACGGCATGGAGGACATGGTGAAGGTGACCCTGTTCCTCGCGGACATCGCCGACCTCGATGCCGTCAACGCCGTCTATCGGGAATTCTTCCCCCACTCGCTGCCGACCCGCACAGTGCTCGCCGTCGCCAGTCTGCCGCTCGGCGCCAGGGTGCAGATGGACGCCCTGCTCTCCAACGGGGAAGGCACCTTCCCCCAGGCCCCCTGCCCGCTGCTCAAGATCTCCCGAAACAGCGACCGCGCCCCGCAGGATCCGCTCTCCAGCCAGAGCGTCGCCTTCTCCCATTACAACAATATCGGTGCCCAGCTGCCCCTCGACCCCGCCTCCGGCGCCCTGGTTGACGGTGGCATTCGCGAGCAGGCGGCCCAGTGCCTGCGCAATATCAAAACCGTGCTGGAGAGCATCGACGTGCCCTTTGACGACATCGTCAAGGTGACTGTCTATCTGACCAATCTGGCGGATCTCGACGCCGTCAACGAGGTTTACACCACCTTCTTCCCGGACTCCGCTATCGCCCGTGCCGTCGCCTATCTGCCCGCCCGCTCTGTGGTCAGTGCCGCCGCCCTGCCGCTGAGCGCCCGGGTGCAGATGGATGCGGTCATCTCCCACGGTGACGGCACCCCGCCCCAGCTGGTGGAAGACAGGCACAATCTGGTGATCCGTGCCCGCAATACCGACAAGGCACCGAGAAGCCCGCTGCATACCCAGAGCGTCGCCTTCTCCCACTACAACCATATCGCGGGCCAGCTGCCGCTCGACATGACCACAGACAAAGTGCTGACCGGTTGCGTCCGTGAGCAGACCGCCCAGTGCCTCGGCCATATCAAGACCATCGTCGAGAGCATCGGCCATGTGATGGACGATATCGTCAAGGTCAATATCCAGGTGAAGAACATCGCGGATCTGGCGGACGTGGATGCCATCTACGCCAAATATTTCCCGGGCTATCTGCCTGCCCGCACCGTATTCGGGGTAAGCGAACTGCCCGCCGGCGCCCTGGTGCAGATGGATGCGGTGATGTCCAATGCGGAAAGCACCCCGCCGCAGGTGTAAGGTTGCGCTAAATAATAAAAAGAGACCGGCTGATAGCCGGTCTCTTTTTATGTAACATGTGGGGGATTATTTTTATGACATCGTCTTAAAGAACGCGAACGTCCGATTACGCTTCGCTAATCGAACCTACAAGCTCATGCATATAATTGATGTCACTACAGATACTTGGGGATGGTTAGTGATGAGTAAAATTTCAGAAAGAGTAAGACATGTAAAAATCAGAGATGGATATTGTTTGATTTGTGGAGAATTTGGCACACTCTCGATAGATCATGTTCCTCCGCAGGGTTCAATTACTGTAACCAAGGTTGAACAACGTCATATTATGGAAATGATGGGAGCAGGTGCCAAATCAATAAAAGGCGTACCATCAACCAATGGAAGCAAATTCAGAACAATCTGCAGCGACTGTAACAGTAATATCTTAGGAGGCAATGATGGCGAGGTTGCGGATGCAAATAAAAAGCTGACAAGTAAAATTCGTAATTATTTTCAGAATCCAACCTCCCCATATAATACCGTATCTATTGACATAAACCCTATCAAATATGCCAGAGCGATGATAGGCCATATTCTATCTGCAACATCAGTGACCGAGTGTAAAGAGCCACCACAAAAATCTCCGTACTTTGATCCACTAAAGAAATTTGTACTAGGGGATGACTATGCCATTACAAAAACCCATGATATATATTACTGGTTTTATCCTTACGATCGTCACTTGAGCGCAAAGTGTGTGAGCTTTTTCAATCAAGGGCATTCTACAGTACTAAGTTTATTGTCATTTTTTCCAATCGCATTTCTCGTAACCCCAAAAGATGAAGGTATATACCCAACGCATGCCGCGCGATTTGATTTCAGTTCTAGTAAATTAGTTCTAGATTTATCCAGTTACAACATTCATTTTTCTGACTTTCCTTTTTCAGAATTAAAAGGAAATCAGATGTGTTTACTAAACGATTGTCAGACAATAATAAGTTATCCAATTAAGAACCAAGAGATATAGTATATTTAACTATTTTTATTACAATAAAAAAGCGCCTCCCAAGGGAGGCGCTTTTCAGTTCTATACAAAGCAATTAGCTATTACAGGGACTCTGCGGTCGCAACCACATTTTCCACGGTAAAGCCGAATTCCTTGAACAGCAGCTCGGCCGGGGCGGACTCACCGAAGGTGCGCATGCCGATGATCTTGCCGCCGAAACCGACGTACTTGTACCAGTAGTCAGCGATGCCCGCTTCGATGGCCACACGCTTGGTGACGGACATCGGCAGGACGGACTCTTTGTACTCGGCAGACTGGGCGTCGAACACGTCGGTAGACGGGATGGAGACCACGCGCACGGCACGGCCCTTGGCAGTCAGCTGCTCATAGGCAGCCACGGCCAGTTCCATTTCGGAACCGGTGGCGATCAGGATCAGCTCCGGGGTACCGGCGCAATCCTTCAGCACGTAACCACCCTTGGCGGCATCGGCCAGTTGCTGGGCGGTGCGGTCCATCTGGGCCAGGTTCTGACGGGAGAAGATCAGGGAGGTCGGACCGTCGGTACGCTCGATGGCGTGTTTCCAGGCGATGGCGGACTCTACCTGGTCACACGGGCGCCAGGTGCTCATGTTCGGGGTCAGACGCAGGGAGGCGATCTGCTCCACCGGCTGGTGGGTCGGGCCATCTTCACCCAGACCGATGGAGTCGTGGGTGTAGACGAAGATGGCGCGCTGCTTCATCAGGGCGGCCATGCGCAGGGCGTTGCGGGCGTACTCCATGAACATCAGGAAGGTGGCGCCGTAGGGGATGAAACCACCGTGCAGGGCGATGCCGTTCATGATGGCGGACATGCCGAACTCGCGCACGCCGTAGTGGATGTAGTTGCCTGCGGCGCTCTCGGGAGTCAGGGACTTGGAGCCAGACCACATGGTCAGGTTGGACGGCGCGAGATCCGCGGAGCCGCCCATGAATTCCGGCAGCAGCTTGCCGAAGGCTTCCAGAGAGTTCTGGGACGCTTTACGGGTCGCGATCTTGGCCGGGTTGGCCTGCAGGGTTTCGATGATCTTGGCGGATTCAGCAGCCCAGTTGGCCGGCAGCTCGCCAGTGGTGCGGCGCTTGAATTCGGCAGCCAGGGCCGGGTGAGCGGCTTCATAGGCGGCGAACTTGGCAGCCCAGTCGGATTCGAGCTTGGCACCCTTCTCCTGACCGTTCCACTCGGCGGTGATGTCGGACGGGATGACGAACGGCGCGTGGTCCCACTTCAGGAAGGCACGGGCGGCGGCGATCTCGTCGTTGCCCAGCGGTGCGCCGTGGCAGTCGTGGGAGCCGGACTTGTTCGGGGAACCGTAGCCGATGATGGTGCGGCAGCAGATCAGGGTCGGCTTGCCGGTCTCGGCCTTGGCGGCTTCGATAGCGGCGTTGATGGCTTCCGGGTTGTGACCGTCAACGGCCGGGATGACGTGCCAGCCGTAGGCTTCGAAGCGCTTGGGAGTGTCGTCGGTGAACCAGCCTTCTACGTGACCATCGATGGAGATGCCGTTGTCATCCCAGAACGCGATCAGCTTGCCCAGACCCAGGGTGCCGGCCAGGGAGCAGGCTTCGTGGGAGATACCTTCCATCAGGCAGCCATCGCCCATGAAGGCGTAGGTGTAGTGGTCGACGATGTCGTGACCCGGCTGGTTGAACTGCTCGGCCATGGCCTTCTCGGCGATCGCCATGCCCACGGCGTTGGTGATGCCCTGACCCAGCGGACCGGTGGTGGTTTCAACGCCCGGCGCATAACCGTACTCCGGGTGACCCGGGGTGCGAGAGTGCAGTTGGCGGAAGTTTTTCAGATCGTCGATGGAGAGGTCATAACCGGAGAGGTGCAGCAGGGAGTACAGCAGCATGGAGCCGTGGCCGTTGGAGAGAATGAAACGGTCGCGGTCGGCCCACTTGGGGTTGTTCGGGTTGTGTTTGAGGTGGCTGCGCCACAGCACTTCAGCGATATCCGCCATTCCCATGGGGGCGCCCGGGTGACCGGAGTTGGCTTTTTGAACGGCATCCATACTCAATGCACGAATGGCATTGGCAAGCTCTTTACGAGAAGGCATCTGTATCTCCTGCGATTGCTTCATTTGATGGCCAAGATTAAGGCGCGTTATTGTCCCAGCAGGGGGCGCGGCGTGCAAATATTATCTGGGCGAATAAAGTGGCTTTGGGAGCACAATCGCTTTTCTGGGCGGGGAAAACGATTCAATCCGCCCCCTGCCTTACCTCCATGGAGGTGGATCCCTTCCCCATCCCGCCCCGGGCGGCTCCACCCCCAAATAGTGCTGGCAATCACCGGATGACCTATTTAAAATAGACGTCCAGATGTAGATACCTCTACAGTCATCCTGTCATTATCCGGTTATGGCCAAGGCGATAACCCTTACGAATCGAGAACCAAACATGGCAAAGCTGTTTACTTCCGAGTCGGTCTCCGAAGGCCATCCCGATAAAATCGCCGACCAGATCTCCGATGCGGTGCTGGACGCCATCCTGCAGCAGGACACCAAGGCGCGCGTCGCCTGCGAAACCCTGGTCAAGACCGGCATGGTGATGGTAGCCGGCGAAGTGACCACCTCTGCCTGGGTCGACATCGAACAGATCGTGCGCGACACCGTGCGCGAGATTGGTTACACCCACTCCGACATGGGCTTCGACGCCGACTCCTGCGCCGTGCTGAACGCCATTGGCAAACAGTCTCCGGACATCAACCAGGGCGTCGACCGTACCGACCCGCTGGAGCAAGGTGCCGGTGACCAGGGCCTGATGTTCGGCTACGCCACCAACGAAACCGACGTGCTGATGCCCGCGCCCATCACCTACTCCCACCTGCTGGTGAAGCGTCAGGCTGAAGTGCGCAAGAACGGCACCCTGCCGTGGCTGCGTCCGGACGCCAAGAGCCAGCTGACCTTCGCCTACGACGACGCAGGCAAGATCCTGGGTGTCGATGCCGTGGTGCTCTCCACCCAGCATTGCGACTCCATCAGCCACAGCGATCTGGTGGAAGCGGTGCGCGAAGAGATCATCAAGCCGGTGCTGCCGGCCGAGTGGATCAACAAGGACACCAAGTACTTCATCAACCCGACCGGCCGTTTCGTCATCGGTGGCCCCATGGGTGACTGCGGTCTGACCGGTCGCAAGATCATCGTCGACACCTACGGCGGCATGGCCCGTCACGGTGGTGGCGCCTTCTCCGGCAAGGATCCGTCCAAGGTGGACCGCTCCGCCGCCTACGCCGCCCGCTACGTGGCCAAGAACATCGTGGCCGCAGGCCTCGCGGATCGCTGTGAAGTGCAGGTCTCCTACGCCATCGGCGTGGCCGAGCCCACCTCCATCAGCGTCGAAACCTTCGGCACCGGCAAGGTGGCCGAAGCCCTGCTGGTCAAGCTGGTGCGCGAGTTCTTCGAGCTGCGCCCCTATGGTCTCATCGAGATGCTGGATCTGAAGCGCCCGATCTACCAGGCAACCGCCGCTTACGGCCACTTCGGCCGCGACGAGTTCCCCTGGGAGAAGACCGACAAGGCCGAGCTGCTGCGCGCTGCCGCTGGCCTGTAAGGCTCGAGGTTGTGATAAAAGGGGAGCCTGGCTCCCCTTTTGCTTTTGTGTCCTGTCCCGAGGATCCCATGCCTGCCACTGCCACCCGGCTTGACCCCGCCCTCATCGAGACGCTGCTCGCGCGTGTCGAGGCCTGCTTTGTGCAGGCTGAAACGCGCCTTGGCCGCACCTTCCCGCGCCCGCAAGTCCACTGCAACATGCGGGGCCGGGCGGCAGGATCTGCGCGGCTGCAAACCTGGGAGCTGCGTTTCAATCCGGCGCTCTATCAGGCCAATCAGCAAGCGTTTCTCAGGGAAGTGGTGCCCCACGAGGTGGCGCACCTGCTGGTCTATGCGCTCTGGGGAGAGGGGCGCGGCAAGAGCCGGGTACTGCCCCATGGTCGCCAGTGGCAGTCGGTGATGCGGGAGCTGTTCGGCCTCGAACCCAGCACCACCCACAGCTTTGATCTGGGGGTGCTGGCCCAGCGCACCTTCTTGTATGCCTGCGCCTGCCAGCAGCATCCCCTCTCGGTGCGCCGCCACAACAAGGTGATGCGCGGCGAGGCCCGCTATCACTGCCGCCGCTGTCGCCAGCCCCTGGTGTGGCAGCGCGACACGACGGCGGATTGAGTCACCCCGTGTCGCGCTCCTGTGATAGGGTGCGCGCTTACTTCATTCAACTGTCTCATTGCCAAGGATATTCATGTTTCGCCCTCTGCTCTCCCTCTGCCTGGCCCTGCTGGTCAGCGCCCCGGCCCATGCCGACAACATCCAGACCTTTCGCGCCGCCAAGCAGGATCTGAACAAGCTCTACCAGAGCCACCCCGTCACCTTCTACTGCGGCTGCAACATCAAGTTCAGCGGCAAGAAGATGGCCCCCGACTGGGAGAGCTGCGGCTACCTGCCGCGCAAGCAGGCCGAGCGGGCCTCCCGCATCGAATGGGAGCACGTGGTGCCCGCCTGGGAGTTCGGCCACCAGCTCCAGTGCTGGCAGGACGGGGGTCGCAAGAATTGCGGCAAGAGCGACGAGTTCAACAGGATGGAGGGAGACATGCACAACCTCTTCCCCGCCATCGGCGAGGTGAACGGCGATCGGGCCAACTTCCGCTTCAGCGACTGGAACGGCAAACCGAACCAGTACGGCAAGTGCCAGATGCTGGTGGACTTCAAGGAGCGCCAGGTGCAGCCGCCCAAGGGGCCGGTGCGTGGCCAGATCGCCCGCGCCTACCTCTACATGAGCCAGCAGTACGGACTGCGTCTGGCGGCCCAGCAGCGCAAGCTTTACGAAGCCTGGGACAGGCAGTATCCGGCTGATCGCTGGGAGTGCGAGCGCAACCGCCGTATCGGCAAGCTGCAGGGCAATACCAATCCCTTCATTGAAAAGCAGTGCCAGTAACCCCATTTGACCAGGGAGGGGGAGCGTCCCCCTCCTCCTGAATCCCTTCACTCTCTGTCTCGCGAGCCTTGCTCGCCGCCGTGCAGTAGGGTATTGAAGGGTTTCCAAGCAAGAGACTGACTATCAGCCATGCGCATTCCACGTATCTATGAACCGGCCAGCCTGCAGGTTGGCCAGACCCTCGCCCTGTCGGAAGACGGTGCCAATCACATCGGCCGCGTGCTGCGCATGCAGCCGGGCCAGCAGCTCGAGCTGTTCAACGGCGACGGCCACCAGTACCCCGCCACCATCACCAGTGTGGGCAAGAAGTCCGTTGAGGTGACCATCGACAGTTGCGAGACCCGCTCGGTGGAGTCACCGCTGGCCATCCACCTGGGTCAGGTGATCAGCCGCGGCGACAAGATGGACTTCACCATCCAGAAATCCGTGGAGCTCGGCGTCACCTGCATCACGCCCCTCTTCTCCGAGCGCTGCGGCGTCAAGCTGCCCGCCGATCGGCTGGAGAAAAAGCGCGAGCAGTGGCAGAAGGTGGTGATCAGTGCCTGCGAGCAGTGCGGCCGCAATACCGTGCCCGAGGTGCGCATGCCGATGGAGCTGGACGCCTGGCTGGCGGAAGAGACTCAGGAGCTCAAGCTCAACCTGCACCCGCGCGCCCCTTACAGCATCAACACCCTGCCCATCCCCGAGCACGGCGTGCGCCTGCTGATCGGCCCGGAAGGGGGCTTGTCCGGCGACGAGATCGCCCGTACCGTGCAGGAAGATTTCAAGGAGATGCTGCTGGGGCCGCGGGTGCTGCGCACCGAAACCGCCGCCCTGACGGCGATTACTGCGCTTCAGTGCCGCTTCGGCGATCTGGCCTGACAGCCGACCCCACCCCGGCCCTCCCCTTCGCAGGGGAGGGAGCAACAGGCCCCTCCCCCTTGTGAAGGGGGAGGCAGGGAGGGGGTCATCACATCCAATCGAGCCATTAGGAAGGAAACTCGGATGACCATTAAACTCGGCATCGTGATGGACCCCATCTCGGCCATCAACATCAAGAAGGACTCCAGCTTCGCCATGCTCGAAGAGGCGCAAAAGCGCGGCTACGAGCTGTTCTATCTGGAGATGAAGGATCTCTACATGGAGGCCGGTCGCGCCTTCGGTACCATGCGTCCGCTCACCGTCAAATATGACTATGCCGACTGGTACACGCTGGGCGAGGTGGTGGATCAGCCGCTCTCCAGCCTGGATGTGATCCTGATGCGCAAGGATCCCCCCTTCGACACCGAGTTCATCTACGCCACCTACATGCTGGAGCGGGCCGAGGATGAGGGCTGCCTCATCGTCAACAAGCCCCAGAGCCTGCGCGACGCTAACGAAAAGCTCTACACCGCCTGGTTTGCCGAGCACACCCCGACCACACTCGTCACTCGCAGAGCAGACAAGCTGCGGGCTTTCCACGCCGAGCACAAGGACGTCATCCTCAAGCCGCTGGACGGCATGGGCGGCGCCTCCATCTTCCGCATGAAGGAGGATGACGCCAACGTCGGCGTCATCATCGAAACCCTGACCGCCCACGGTAGCCAGTACTGCATGGCGCAGACCTATCTGCCCGCCATCAAGGATGGCGACAAGCGGGTGCTGGTGGTGGACGGTGAACCGGTACCCTACTGCCTGGCCCGCATCCCGGCGCAAGGGGAGACCCGTGGCAACCTGGCGGCCGGCGGCCGTGGCGAGGCGCGCCCCCTGAGCGAGGCGGACTGGGCCATCGCCCGCGCGGTAGGCCCGACCCTGAAAGAGAAGGGGCTCATCTTCGTCGGCCTCGACATCATCGGCGATCGCCTGACCGAGATTAACGTCACCAGCCCGACCTGCATCCGCGAGATAGAGGCGACCTTCGACGTCTCCATTACCGGCATGCTGATGGACGCCATCGAGCGCCGGCTGGGCCGCTGACCCCTTCCCCAGCGACCCGTTGCCGCAGCGAGGAAACACACACAAGGGGCCGTGAAGGCCCCTTTGACTGCCGGCAAAAAGCGGTTTTGCCCGCCGCCATCAACTGCCATAATCACCCCAAATACCTTTGCACGCTAAGAGATACATACGCTCCATGCAAACACTGCAAAATCACTTTCTGCTCGCCATGCCGAGCCTCACGGACGCCTATTTCCAGCGCTCCCTGGTCTATCTGTGCGAACACAGCAGCGAAGGCGCCATGGGACTGGTGGTCAACATTCCGGTTGACATGTCCCTGGACGCCATGCTGACCAAGCTCAACCTCAATCCCCCCGCCACCGCCGAGATGAAACAGCCGGTGTTGCAGGGGGGACCGGTGCACGGGGATCGCGGCTTTGTGCTGCACAGCTTCCGCCCGGGCTTCAACTCCACCCTGCAGGTGAGCGACGAGATGATGGTCACCACCTCCAAGGACATCCTGGAGACCCTGGGCACCGACGAGGCGCCGGACCACTGGCTGGTGGCGCTCGGTTACGCCGGCTGGAGTGCAGGCCAGCTCGAGCAGGAGCTGGTGGATGGCGCCTGGCTGGTGATCCCCCCCAATCCCAAGCTGGTCTTCGATACCCCCATCCACCTGCGCTGGCAGCAAGCCGCCGCGAGCATTGGGGTCAACCCCCTGCACCTCTCCAGCCAGGTGGGCCATAGCTGACACCCCGGACCTCCCCTCCGGGGGAGGCGGCACGCTCCCCCCTCACGAGCAGGGGGAGACAGGGAGGGGGCTTCCCCCTTCATTTATCCATCCATTTCGAGGAGACCCCATGTCATCACGCAGCATCATGGGCTTTGACTACGGCACCAAGAGCATCGGTGTCGCCATCGGCCAGGAGCTCACGGGCAGCGCCCGCCCCCTTCGCTCCCTCAAGGCCAACGACGGCATCCCCAACTGGGACGAGATAGAGAAGCTGATCAAGGAGTGGCAACCGGATCTGCTGATCGTCGGTCTGCCCCTCAACATGGATGGCACGGACCAGGAAATCACGGTGCGAGCTCGCAAGTTCGGCAATCGCCTGCACGGCCGCTTCGGCAAGCCGGTGGAGTTCAAGGACGAGCGGCTCACCACCACGGATGCCCGCGCCCGCCTGTTTGAACGTGGCGGCTACAAGGCGCTGGACAAGGGGAGCGTGGACGGCGTCTCCGCCCAGCTCATCGTCGAAGCCTGGATGGAAGAGCAGTACGACTAAACCGGGGAGCCTCCTCCCCCTTGCTTCTCTTTCACCGCCCCGCTCCCCATGGGCCCGCCCCAGGCAAAACGCGTCATCCCCGCCGCGGCCAGGCCATAGAGCCGCCGGATCTCCCCCCGCAACCACATCACCTTGGCATCCTGATTGTGGCGCTTGTGCCACAGCAGGATGAAGGCGATCTCCAGCTGGGCATAGAGAGACTCTTCCAGCGGCAACGGCATGGGGATGAGGTCGGGGTGATGTCTGGCGGCATAGTCCGCGCAATATGAAGGCACCACGGCGATCAGCTCGTGGCTCTTTTGGGCGGCGATGTGCAGCGCCTGCTCGAAGCTCGCCACCATGATGGGCACCTGCCGCCTGTGGCCTTCGTCCTCCAGCAGATCATCCAGTGCCCAGCTGTCGCTGGCCTCCCACACCACGCTCACCTGGGGGCAGGCCAGAAAGCGGGTCAGCGACCACGTCTGCCCGAGCAAGGGGTGATCCTTGCGCAGGAACACCACGGGACGATCGCAGAACAGCACCTCATGATCGATGTAATAGGGCAGCCGGTTGACCCTGGCATGGGAGCGGCCGTGGGTCTCCCGGGCACAGAAGCCGAGATCCGCCTCCCCGTTGACGATGTCGTTGAGAGAGTGGTGATCCCAGCCCAGCATCCTGACCACGGAGTGGGGGTACTTCTGGTAGATGGTCGTGGGCAGCTCGCTCAGGAAGCTGATGCCGAAGGGGGACTCCATCACCAGACTGAAGCGGGCCCCCTCGGGGATCGCCTCGCTGTTGAGGGTGCTGATGCTCTCGGTGAGCTGGAACCAGGTCTTGAGCTCCTCTGCCAGGGTCAGGGAGAGATTGGTCGGCTGCAAGCCCTGGCGCACGCGCACGAAGAGGGGGTCCCCGAACCAGTCCCGCAGCTTGCCGA
Organism: Aeromonas sp. WP2-W18-CRE-05; assembly: GCF_014168615.1. Taxonomy (NCBI): domain Bacteria; kingdom Pseudomonadati; phylum Pseudomonadota; class Gammaproteobacteria; order Aeromonadales; family Aeromonadaceae; genus Aeromonas; species Aeromonas sp. WP2-W18-CRE-05. Next base: position 3,634,774 of record NZ_AP021917.1, read on the forward strand.
GCGCCTTGCTCACCGCCGACGGGGTGACACACAGCTTCTTGGCCGCCCCCGCCACGCTGCGCTCCTGCATCAGGTGCCTGAAGACCACCAGCAGGTTCAAATCGAGTTCACCCAGATTGCGCATCGCGTCTCTCCTATCCCCGAGCCCGGACTCGCCGGATCGCACGCCATGGTAGCAGCACCTTGACCACCAGGTAACCGAGCAGCGCCAGCAGGAGTGCCAGGATCAGCATCCAGAGCGCAGGCATCCCCAGATGGCCCATCCCCCAGATGAAGAGCCCGGACAACCCTATCTGCATGATGCAGAGCAGGGCACTGGCCGATGCCACCTGATCCCCGCACACATCCAGCGCCTCCCCCATCGCCACCCCGAACCCGCAGGAAAACCCGATGCAGACCAGGGCACATCCCGCCAGCAGCCAGGACAGGCCGCCTTCGGGCCCGCTGCTGCACAGCAGGGCGAGCAAAGCCAGCAGGTAGGCGAGATGGGAGAGCGCCAGCACCCTTGCCTTGCCGAACCAGCGCAGCAGCAAGGGGGTCAGGAAGGAAGCGGACATGCTCACCCCGGCCATCGCCATCATCAGCCGGGTGTACTGCTCGGGAGGCAGGCCGAACGTGGTCATCAGGACGAGGGGCGAGACGCTCACATAGACCAGGATGGCGGTCACGCTGGCGCTGGTCAGCAAGGCGCGCAGCATGAAGGGGGCCATGCCCAGCAGGGCCAGCGGCGATGCCCCCGCAGGCAGGCGGGCGGGGCGGGTCTCCTTGAGCAGTCGCAGGTTGACCAGGGCACTGATGACAGCCACCAGCGCCATGCCCACGAAGATGCCGCGCCACTCGAAGTGCGACAGGATGAGATAACCGAGTACGGGAGCCAGCACCGGAATGACGCAGATCACGCCGTTGATGAGGGAGAGAGCCATCGCGAGGCGCGCCTGGCTCAGCACATCCCGCAGCACGGTGAAGGTCATGATGTAGAGCGCTCCAGCGCCCACCCCTTGCCAGAAACGCCCCAGATAAAACTGGGCGATGCCGGTTGCCTCCGCCGCCACCAGGGAGGCGACCACGAAGATGAGGGCGCCCCCCAGCACCACGGGGCGCCTGCCATGGCGATCCGCCAGCATGCCCCCCGGCAGCACGGTAGCCGCCATGCCCAGCAGATAGATGGAAAAAGCGGTGTGGATCTGCGCCTCGCTCCCCTGCAGGGTTTGCGCAATGCGGGGGACGGCCACCAGATAGAGATCGATCCCGAGGGGATAGAGGATGATCATCAGAAAAGTACACAGCAGAAACATACCCATGAAGGCTCCATAGCAGCAGGTTTCACCATCACAGGTGCGCTGTCAGCGAGATTGACAACTCAATCCTGCAAAAGCAGAGGAAGATGCCGGGCACTATAGAGCGGGCGGCCTGCCGGGGCCTAGTGACGAGATGGCACTCGGTGGATGCCAATCCGGACATCTCCCGCAGGAGAGGCCCGGACTGGCATGCTCATCGACCCGCCCCCTGCCAGGTCGCCCTTGAGGGGTCGGGTCCGAGGTAACGGGCATGCCGTGATGCGACGTGCCCTCAAGGCTCAGCGACGGCGCACCATTACCTGGCCAGTTGCGTCAGGATGGCGTGGGCCGCTTTCACCCTGGCCGGGATAGGATAGTTGCGGTTGGCCAGCATGACGATGCCGATCCCTTTGGCCGGCACGAAGGCCACATAGGCGCCGAAGCCGCTGGTCGAGCCGGTCTTGTTGAAGAGCACAGGGTGCCCTGCCGCAGCGGGCGCGGGCACCGCCGGGTTGGCATTGTAAATCATCGCCGGGGAGTTGCCCGCCAGCAGCGTCTGCTCGCTGACGGGATAGGCGTAACTCTCCCAGCCCAGTCCCTGGGTCATCCCGCCTACCGAGTAGTGCCCTTTGTGGGTCAGGGAGATGGCCTGCTGCAACGCCTTGTCATCAACCCCGCTGATGTTGGCCTTCACAAAGCGCAGCAGATCCGCCGAGCTGGTCTTGATGCCGTAGGCCTCGTCCGCCAGCATGCCGGGGCTGACCCTGATGGGCTTGTCCTCTTTCGAATAGCCATAGGCATAACTCGCCATGGCCTGCTTCGGCAGATTGACATAGGTGTGGTGCAGGCCAAGCCCCGGCAGGAGCGTCTGCTCCATCAACTGGGCAAACGACTGCTTCAGGCTGCTCGCCGCCAGGTGGCCGAACAGCCCTATGCTGGGGTTAGAGTACTGGCGATGGGAACCCGGCGAGTAGGCTGGGGTCCACTGGCGGTAGTAGGCCTGCATCTTCTCGAGCGAATCCACCTCCTCGGGGAATTGCAGCGGCAAGCCGCCCGCGCTGTAGGTAGCCAGCTCCCCCATGGTGATGTTGTCAAAGGCGGATCCCTTGAGCCAGGGGGCGAACAGACTCGCCTTGTCATCGAGCTCGAAGCCCCCCTGCACCACGGCGTAGGCCCCCAGCGTCGCGGTCAGGGTCTTGCTCACGGAGCCTATCTCGAACAGGGTCTGCTCGCTCACACCGACCGCGCGCTCCCGATCGGCCACACCGTAGTTGAAATAGTGGGCCTTGCCATCCTTGAGCACGGCCACCGCCATGCCCGGGATCCTGTGCTCCTTGAGTAGCGGCCGGATGCTGGCATCCACCACGGGGCGCAGGGGATCGGTCGCCGCCTTGTCACCGGCATGAGCCAGACCGGCCCACATCAGGGTGGCCAAAGCGCCCCACAGGATGGATTGTCGTTGTTGCATTGCATGTCTCCTGACTGTCGTTAGCAAGGTATCGCCATGGCGGCGAGTGATGAACCCAGCATAGTCCCGCGAGGTGTGCTGCCGATGAGGCTCTGTGAAGTCTGTGTGAAGCCGCCCCCTCTTTTTACCCATGAAAAAGGGGAGCCATGGCTCCCCTTCAATCACCTTGCAATGCGGGCTTATTTCTTGCCCGGGTTGTCCCAGATCCCCTCTTCCAGCTGGCTGCGCAGCTCCGGGTATTTGTTGGCATCGAAGGTCGGCACGCGACCCAGCTTGAGCTGGTCGTTGTAGTCCTTGGCCAGCTTGATGGCGACGCCGGAGAGCAGCAGGATGGCCACCAGGTTGACGATGGCCATCAGCCCCATGGAGACATCCGCCAGAGCCCACACGGTCGGCAGTTCGCCCACGGAGCCGAACATCACCATGCCCAGCACGAACATCCGGAACAGCATCAGGCCGCCCTTGTGGTTGTGCTCGAGGAACACCAGGTTGGTCTCCGCATAGGAGTAGTTCGCCACGATGGAGGTGAAGGCGAAGAAGAAGATGGCCGCTGCGATGAAGATGTTGCCACCGCCGCCCACCTGGGAGGAGAGCGCGCGCTGGGTCAGCTCGACACCGGTCACGCCGGAGCCCGGCTCGAACTGGCCGGACATCAGGATGATGGCGGCAGTACAGGTACAGATGACGATGGTATCGAGGAAGACCCCCAGCATCTGCACATAACCCTGGGAGGCCGGGTGCGGCGGATAGGGGGTGGCAGTGGCGGCAGCGTTGGGGGCAGAGCCCATGCCGGCCTCGTTGGAGAAGAGACCGCGCTTGATGCCGTTGATCATCGCCTGGGAGATGGCATAGCCCATGGCGCCGGAACCCGCCTGCTCGATGCCGAACGCAGACTTGATGATCAGGGCCAGCACGCCGGGCAGCTCGCTGATGTTCATGGCCACCACGAACAGCGCCATCAGGATGTAGGCGAGCGCCATGAAGGGCACCACCAGCTCGGCGAAACGGGCGATGCCGCGAATGCCGCCGAAGATGATGAGACCGGAGAGCACCACCAGGGCCAGACCGCTCACCCAGTCAGGGATGCCGAAGGCGACGTTCATGGCCAGGCTGATGGAGTTGGCCTGCACCGCGTTGAACACCAGACCGAAGGCCAGCAGCAGGCAGAGGGAGAAGACCACCCCCATCCAGCGCATGCCGAGGCCGCGCTCCATGTAGTAGGCGGGACCGCCCCGGTAGTTGCCATCCTCATCCTTGACCTTGTAGAGCTGGGCCAGGGTGCTCTCCACGAAGGCGGTGGCCATGCCGATGAAGGCGATCAGCCACATCCAGAAGACGGCGCCAGGGCCACCCAGATAGATGGCGACGGCCACACCGGCCAGATTGCCCGTCCCGACACGGGCCGCCAGGCTGGTACACAGAGCCTGGAAGGAGGAGATGCCGGCGCTGTCGGATTTGCGACTGTTGCGCAGGACCGAGAACATGTGGCCGAAGTGGCGGATCTGGATAAAGCCCAGACGGAAGGTAAAGAAGATACCGACCCCGATCAGCAGGTAAATGAGCACGGCTCCCCACATCAGGTCGTTAATCATTGCAATCAAGGTGTCCATAATTCTCTCGTTGTTATCACATCCATGGCCAGTCTGCGCTGACCGCTCTCTGTCAATTACCGAACCAGCATTGCGCCGAAGGGGCGGAATCTAGCATAGGGAGGGAATTCAGAATAGTGACAGGGCTCACTGGGGAGACAAAAAACGAGCAATTTGATGCAAAAAAGCTTCATTTAGCACGCAATAAATCAACAAAAATTGATGCGCTACCCAGCGCCCTTACAAATTAGATCCAATAGAGAACCATTTTACAACTCATCCCATGGGGGTAAAAACCGCTGAGTGAAACAAAACCAGGGAGACAAGCGTTTGCCTCTCATGCCTCATCGGCAAGGGGTTGTAACGCAAAACGTTTTACACGTAATTAAATTTCAAGTAGCTGACAGAACTATTTATGTGACCTCCCGCACAAATTCATGAATCCACCAAAATAATTGCGCTTTTCCATGTCGGAGCCAGCCGCCACACCATGAATAAAACTCGTTTTTTATCAAACACTTTCACCAGACAGCCGGTACCGCTTTCACCACCTGGCTGATTCGCATACAAGCCCCCCTATTGCAGGATGCGCCACATCCGTATTAATTAGGCAGGCAATGACGATGGGGCCTGCCCATCGCCCCTTTCTGAGCCTGAGCCGCCGGGATCTTGTAATTTAATTTCAGAACTGCCGTCTCATGCCCGCCACCCTGGGATTGCTCCCTCATAAAGAGATGATATTTGCCATGGCCGATAAATTGACCCAGCTGAAAGCCCTGACCACAGTGGTTGCCGATACCGGCGACATCGAAGCCATCAAGCGCTACCAGCCCATCGATGCCACCACCAACCCCTCTCTGGTACTCAAGGCCTCCGAGATCCCCGAGTACGCAGCCCTGATCCAGGACGCCATTGCCTGGGCCAAATCCCAGAGCCAGGACAAGGCACAGCAAATCATCGACGCAGGCGACAAGCTGGCGGTCAACATCGGCCTCGAAGTGCTGAAAATCGTCCCGGGTCGCATCTCCACCGAAGTGGACGCCCGCCTCTCCTTCGACACCGACGCCAGCATCGCCAAGGCCCGCAAGCTGATCCGCCTCTACAACGAAGCCGGTATCAGCAATGATCGCATCCTGATCAAGCTGGCCTCCACCTGGGAAGGCATCCGTGCCGCCGAGGTGCTGGAGAAAGAGGGTATCCAGTGCAACCTGACCCTGCTGTTCTCCTTCGCCCAGGCCCGCGCCTGTGCCGAAGCCGGCGCCTTCCTCATCTCCCCCTTCGTGGGCCGCATCCTCGACTGGTACAAGGCCAAGAACGGCCGTGACTACACCGCCAGTGAAGATCCGGGCGTGGTCTCCGTCACCGCCATCTACAACTACTACAAGCAGCACGACTACCCGACCGTGGTCATGGGCGCGAGCTTCCGCAACACCGGCGAAATCCTGGAACTGGCCGGCTGCGACCGCCTGACCATTGGCCCCGCTTTGCTGGAAGAGCTGAGCAAGGCTGAAGGCACCGTGGTGCGCAAGCTGGACTACACCGGCGAGCGCACAGCCAAACCGGCCCCGATGACCGAAGCCGAATTCCGCTGGGAGCTGAACCAGGACGCCATGGCCGTCGAGAAACTGGGGGAAGGCATCCGCCTGTTCGCCATCGACCAGGGCAAGCTGGAAACCATGCTGGCAAGCCACCTGTAAGGCCGCTCGCCACACGGCTCTCACAGAGCGAAGTGGCGCCGCAAAAACCGGGCTCCCGAAAGGGCAGCCCGGTTTTTTTGTGCCTGTTTCCGGTTGTCACAACTTCGTCATAAAAACGTTTTATTTTCAAAGGCGTCGTGTTATACGGATGGTGAAAACCATAAAACCAAGGAGGGAGCCATGGACATGTTCAACTTCGATTTTGACGAGGTCGTTGAGCTGGGTTCACGTAGCCGCGGGACAACGGGAAAAAAACGCAAATGGCGTGAGATTGAGGCGCTTAAAGACAAGCACCGCCTGCAAAAGGAGCTGCAGGCCATCGACATCGCCTATGAAGGATCGGACGACCTGGAGCTCTGATACGCCCACATCGCCCATGTTTCACTCCAGCGAGTGGAGCCATAAAAACAGCGCCCCGGATTGACCGGGGCGCTGTTTTTATGGGTGAACCTCCTGTCAGGCTGCAGGCAGCGAGAGCTGTTTGGCCAGCGCCTGGAAGTGCTGGCTCACCTCCGCCCCGAACAGGGGATCATTGATGGCCCGGTTCTGCCAGAGCTGTTCGAGATGACGCCAGTCATCCTCGGTCAGGGAGTCGCGCAGATGGGGGAAGATGACCCCTTCCTCATAGTTCATGTGCGCCTCCTGCTGCTCGATGAACTGCTCCAGACGGGCCACGAACTGATCCAGCGGGATGACCGCGTCCATCAGGATCATCTCCACCATCTCCTTGAGCTCGGTCCCTGCATCCAGCAGACGGGCGTGCTCCTCGTGCAGCCGGTTGGCCACCTCCCCCTCCACCACCCTGTATTTCAGGTAGTAGTCATAAATCATGTCTTCCTTCGGGTGGTGGTACTTGTCGGATACCTCGCGCAGATAATCCACCACATCTCGCAGCAGGAAGTAGCTTACCGGCTGCTCATTGCGAATGGCCGCCAGCTTTTGCTTGAGCAGCGTCAGCAACCGGGTGATGTTGAGATGGTCCTTATGCAGACTGGATAACATGGGCACTCCTTGCACTGAAATGAGAAAACGTCTGTCTCGAGTATACGGTCATTTATTGCCTGAACTTTGCACTCAATCAAGTCGGATGCAGACAGCGGCTGCACCAGCCTCTCACCACAGGGGGCACAGGGGACACCATTTCCCCTGTGCATGCACGGCGTCAGGCCGCCGGATCGGCGCAGACCGAGAGCCAGTCGATGGGACTGCGTCCCTGCTGGACCAGCAGGCGATTGGCCTCGGAGAAGTGGCCGCAACCGATGAAACCGCGATGGGCAGAGAGCGGACTGGGATGGGGGGCGCTCAGCACATGGTGGCGCGACCGGTCGATGAAGCGCCCTTTCTTCTGGGCATGAGCGCCCCACAGCAGGAAGACGACGCCCTGGCAATGGGCATTGATCCGCTCGATGACCCGATCGGTAAAGGTCTCCCACCCCAGGTGGGCGTGAGAGTGCGCCATGCCCGCCTGTACCGTCAGCACCGTATTGAGCAGCAGCACTCCCTGTCTGGCCCAGGACTCCAGAAAGCCATGATGGGGTGTGACAAAACCCGGCAGATCCCGCTGCATCTCCTTGTAGATGTTGACGAGGGACGGCGGCGTGCGCACTCCGGGCAAGACGGAGAAGCAGAGGCCGTGCGCCTGGTCCGGGCCGTGATAGGGATCCTGCCCCAGGATCACCACCTTGACGTCATCCAGCTCGGTCAGTTTGAAGGCATTGAATACCTCGGTCGCCGGGGGATAGATCACCTTGCCCGCCTCCCGCTCGGCCCTGACGGTGGCCAGGGTATCCATGAAATACGCCTGCTCTTTCTCCGAACCAATCACATCTTTCCAGGTCAGCACACCCGTCTCCTCTCGTTGCGAATCCACTCCTTCCATCCTGGCTGGCATGCCAGCCTCTCCCCACTCCCCGCCTTCTGTCCAGCTTGGCACCGCTATCTCCTCGGTCAATAGAGCAAGGGGCTCAGGATAGGGTCCTCGCCCCCAAGACGCAACCGCATGGAGGTCAGGCTCAGCCTGGCCAGCCTGGGAAGTGGCGGCGGCGTTCACGGGCAATGACCGGGGCTGCGTCGACACAGGAATAACAGGACGTCCTTCGGACAGGCCTCATGGGCAGGCCGGTTTTCGCTGACGCCAGCAATAAACCCTAAAGGTGTAGTTAAATTACTAGATATGAATAATAAAAAATGCATAATTCATATATCTTACAAAAACAGAAAAATGATCTGTTTTTGATTCAACTCAATGATTTAATCCCTTTCAATGCACGCAAAATGGGATTTTATTGATTTGAATCAATTTTCGTAATATTACCGTCGTGGTATATATGGCCCCAACGAAGTAAAGGTGTAAGGCAAGGCCCCGTTAAATCATTCCTTCCAAGAGGTGGTTTAAAAACATCAGGGTAATGTGCTTACCGTTGAATCCGCTTTCCTATGAGGAGTCATACCATGATCAAGGGCATCCAAATCACCCAGTCCGCCAACGCCGCTCTGCTGAACTCTTTCTGGCTGCTGGACGAAGAGAAACAACAGGCTCGCTGCATCTGCGCCAAGGGCGACAGCTTTGCCGCCGATCAGGAAGTCAGCCTCTCCGACCTGGGTCAATTCGAATACCGTGAACTGCCGGTTCAGCAAGAGCCTGTGGTCGAAGGGGGTCAGCACCTGAACGTCAACGTACTGCGCCGCGAAACCCTGGAAGACGCCATCGCCAACCCGGAAAAATACCCGCAGCTCACCATCCGCGTCTCCGGTTACGCCGTGCGTTTCAACGCCCTGACCCCGGAGCAGCAGCGTGACGTGGTCACCCGCACCTTCACCCAGAGCCTGTAAGGCGCCCTGCGTAAAGAGATAAAAAACGGCCCCCTCGGGCCGTTTTTTCATGGGTGATGATCGCCGCCGGAACCTGGGTCAGCTTCGCAGGTCCACCGGCCTTGCCACCACGGGTTTCGCCAGGGCGTCCTGCATGGTGGCCGCGTCGAGCTGATCGCAGTAACGGGCCACCACCAGGGTCGCCACCCCGTTGCCGATGAGGTTGGTCAGGGCGCGCGCCTCCGACATGAAGCGATCAATCCCGAGGATCAGCGCCAGCCCGGCCAGCGGCAGATGCCCTACCGCCGAGATGGTGGCTGCCAGCACGATGAAGCCACTCCCCGTGACTCCGGCCGCCCCCTTGGAGGAGATAAGCAGCACCACCAGCAGGGTGAGCTGATGGAACAGGTCAAGCGGGGTGTTGGTCGCCTGGGCGATGAAGACGGCTGCCATGGTCAGATAGATGGAGGTGCCGTCCAGGTTGAATGAGTAACCGGTCGGGATCACCAGACCCACCACCGATTTCTTGCAGCCCAGCGCCTCCATTTTCACCAGCATGCGCGGCAATACGGATTCCGACGAGGATGTTCCGAGCACGATCAACAGCTCTTCCCGGATATAAGCAATAAAGCGCACAATGCTGAAGCCATTGGCTTTGGCGATACTGCCGAGCACCAGAAAAATAAACAGCAGGCAGGTCAGATAGAAGCTAGCAATTAATTGCCCCAGCTGCACCAAAGAACCAATACCGTATTTCCCTATGGTGAATGCCATGGCACCAAATGCCCCGATCGGCGCCAGTTTCATGATCATGTTGATGATGCCGAAAATAACCTGAGAGAAACCATCGATGATATTGAAGATGGGTTTTCCCTTCTCCCCGATATGATGTAGGGAAAATCCGAACAGGACGGCAAACAGCAACACCTGGAGTATATTGCCGCCGGCAAAGGCACCGATGACGCTGGCCGGTATCACATCCAGCAGGAAGGGAATTATCCCCTGGGACTGGGCCTGATCCGCATAGACGGAGATGGCGCTGGCGTCGAGTGAGGAGGGATCCACATTCATACCGGCCCCGGGCTGCAGCACGTTGACCACGCACAGACCGATGATCAGGGCCAGGGTGCTCACCACTTCAAAATAGATCAGCGCAATGGCACCGGTTTTGCCCACCGCCTTCATGCTTTCCATGCCGGCAATGCCGGTGACCACGGTACAAAAAATGACGGGGGCGATGATCATCTTGATTAATTTAACGAAGCCATCACCAAGGGGTTTCATATCTGCGCCCAGACTCGGATAGACATGTCCCAGACATATTCCGATGGTGATTGCCAATATCACCTGAAAATAGAGGCTACTGACAATTTTCTTGTGCATGTTCAACGTCCTGTTAATAAGTGTGACTCCACTGACAGCAAATAACGCATGCAGCAGTCTGCGGCGAGAAATAGGGTTATCTCATGTACAGAACCTTAAGCGGCAAGCGAATTAATAATACCGTCTAACGTGTTGTTTTGCTTGGATTTTCTCTGCCTACTCTTTTTGCCGTTTTTGGATAAATACACCATTGCCCACTCCAACTTCTCTGTTATTTCCTGCCACGCACCATGGATGATGCTCGCCAATATCGGCATTAACCAAAGCGCGCTGTTTTTGGCAATCTTCAGCATCGATAACTCCGCGCTGCCAATCAGCGTCAGCGCCAGCCGACGTTTGACCAGCAAGGCCAGCAAACTAGCCCAGATCAAGCCTTCCGCTATCGCTTTTTGTCGTGTCGCGAACGCCTTCAACCGGTTATGTGATTTCAGCTCTTTGAACAACAGTTCGATCTGCCAACGGCAACGATACAATGCCATCACCTTCTCGGCTGGCCATCGCTCACGCGGAAGATTGGTCATCCATATACAGAACCGTTTTTCCTCTGCAAACCAACGTCTTATGAGTCGATATTTATACTTTCCCGAACTCACATCCAGATCCAGAACCTCGGCTCTGCAGCTTCTCCGATCGATATCCTTGAGCTTTTTTCCGAGTAACTTGGGCATTTCCCTGCCGTCCTGTCGGTAAGCTGCCTGTACTTTGGGATTGAGATTTTGACTCCCTCTGACCAGATAGCTTCCTTTGGCTTTGGTCACATCAGCAAAGTACTCGCGGCTGATGTAACCGGCATCCGCCAATAACAGTTTGTTATTTAACGAATTTGCGGCCGGAAGATGCTTGCGCTCCGATTCGGTATCCGCCGTGATACTCATCGATATCGGCGACTGGTCCAGCAAGGACATGGTCATATGACACTCTACCGCAGCGGGGCTGTGCTTATTGAATCGGCCCGGGAAATGTTCTGCCAATTGCGGATGTAACGCGAATGACGACCCGTCCTGCAGCAGTACCTGCTCAAAGCCTGCCAGTCCGTGGGCGTCCGGTAGACACTCCTTGAGGCGTAAGGCGATGGCTCGTTCAACCAGTGCGCGCATGAACAAGGGAAAACCCTGCTTGCGTAACTGGTTGTGAAAGGGTTTATACGCTATTTGGTCAGTATCATGGAGCTGCAACGCATTGAAATGGCGATGCAAACCAGCAATACCATCCACCTTGTCGCAACCAAGCCCTGAGAGCAGAGCCGGGAGTAGTCTCGCAGGCTGGATATCCCGGAGTCGCTGACAAAAACCGGTAAATTTACCGATCCGGTTGAGTTCAGAAGAGCTAAGAAGTTGCTTGAGGTACTGGGTTGCATTGATAATAGTCATGGCTTCGGGCGTGTCGGTTTTTTTTTGCGATTAAATCAGATCACAAACGAAGCCTTTTTTCTATCTATTTCAATTGGTTGTAGCTAAAGATCCTGTACATGATGCCGATCATGGTTTCCCATCGAGGGTAAAAAGTGATCGGCTTGGGATGTTATTGAGTGATCGGCATGGATGTTATTGAGTGATCGGCATGAATGTTATTGAGCGATCGCCATGCGTGGGAATATGCATGGACTCATGTACAGAACCTTAAGCGGCAAGCGAATTAATAATACCGTCTAACGTGTTGTTTTGCTTGGATTTTCTCTGCCTACTCTTTTTGCCGTTTTTGGATAAATACACCATTGCCCACTCCAACTTCTCTGTTATTTCCTGCCACGCACCATGGATGATGCTCGCCAATATCGGCATTAACCAAAGCGCGCTGTTTTTGGCAATCTTCAGCATCGATAACTCCGCGCTGCCAATCAGCGTCAGCGCCAGCCGACGTTTGACCAGCAAGGCCAGCAAACTAGCCCAGATCAAGCCTTCCGCTATCGCTTTTTGTCGTGTCGCGAACGCCTTCAACCGGTTATGTGATTTCAGCTCTTTGAACAACAGTTCGATCTGCCAACGGCAACGATACAATGCCATCACCTTCTCGGCTGGCCATCGCTCACGCGGAAGATTGGTCATCCATATACAGAACCGTTTTTCCTCTGCAAACCAACGTCTTATGAGTCGATATTTATACTTTCCCGAACTCACATCCAGATCCAGAACCTCGGCTCTGCAGCTTCTCCGATCGATATCCTTGAGCTTTTTTCCGAGTAACTTGGGCATTTCCCTGCCGTCCTGTCGGTAAGCTGCCTGTACTTTGGGATTGAGATTTTGACTCCCTCTGACCAGATAGCTTCCTTTGGCTTTGGTCACATCAGCAAAGTACTCGCGGCTGATGTAACCGGCATCCGCCAATAACAGTTTGTTATTTAACGAATTTGCGGCCGGAAGATGCTTGCGCTCCGATTCGGTATCCGCCGTGATACTCATCGATATCGGCGACTGGTCCAGCAAGGACATGGTCATATGACACTCTACCGCAGCGGGGCTGTGCTTATTGAATCGGCCCGGGAAATGTTCTGCCAATTGCGGATGTAACGCGAATGACGACCCGTCCTGCAGCAGTACCTGCTCAAAGCCTGCCAGTCCGTGGGCGTCCGGTAGACACTCCTTGAGGCGTAAGGCGATGGCTCGTTCAACCAGTGCGCGCATGAACAAGGGAAAACCCTGCTTGCGTAACTGGTTGTGAAAGGGTTTATACGCTATTTGGTCAGTATCATGGAGCTGCAACGCATTGAAATGGCGATGCAAACCAGCAATACCATCCACCTTGTCGCAACCAAGCCCTGAGAGCAGAGCCGGGAGTAGTCTCGCAGGCTGGATATCCCGGAGTCGCTGACAAAAACCGGTAAATTTACCGATCCGGTTGAGTTCAGAAGAGCTAAGAAGTTGCTTGAGGTACTGGGTTGCATTGATAATAGTCATGGCTTCGGGCGTGTCGGTTTTTTTTTGCGATTAAATCAGATCACAAACGAAGCCTTTTTTCTATCTATTTCAATTGGTTGTAGCTAAAGATCCTGTACATGAATAGCTCGTTGATGAGCCAGGATCTCTAGAGACATTTTATGAAGCGTGACCGTATGCTCCTTACCGTTCTTGGTGTTACTGGCAGGAATGATCCATTTGTTGCCAATAATTTGCTCCCAAGTCATACCCGTAGCTTCTCCACGACGAACACCAGTTAACAAAATCAAACGTAAACAATTTGACTGAGCTGGATGAAAGCCGCCTTCTGATAGTCCTTGCCAAAAAGAAGCGACCTCTTCATGACATAACCAACGTTGGCGTGGTGGGGAGGAATCAGCACCAATAGTCGATGGCTTGATGGTTCTAGCAGGATTCAACTCTATCAGATCTAGGTTTACTGCATGGTCGAGCATCTGAGCACAGATAGTCAGCGCCTTTCGTGCGGCCTGTATGCTGCGCCCTCGTACCTTAGATAAGTGAGCAAACAACACTGCTCGCGTCACATCTTTCAGTAACAGACTACCAATGGCTTTGCTTATATATAGTCGGTGTATGTGACGATAGGCTTCAACTGTAGATGCTCGGGCAGGCTTGGCAGCCTGCTTCCACTCCAACCACTCCTCAAAAAACGCATCAAATGTTGGCATAGCCGACCGCTTCGCTTTGGATGCTTTGGCAACAGCAGCAGGATCTTCCCCTGCCTTAACCAAAGCAACAGCCTTACCGTGCTCAACTCGCGCAATCGCCAAGCTCATTGCTGGATAAGAGCCCAATGTGAATTTTCGGGCCTTATTATTGATACGATAACGGTAAAGCCATGTTTTAGAGCGCCCACCACTGCGAACCTCGATACACAACCCACCACCAGCACCACTAGCAACAGCAACCACCTGCCGTTGGCCATCCTCCGCCTTCAAATTGGCGATTTCCCGATCTGTCTTAAGCGCCACCCTAGCCCCCTTTGTTCAAGCTGTGTACACAATAGCATTTTGAGTACGCAACTGCGTACACAAAATACCTGGCTACCAGTGATTCCACCTGAAACGTCGCGAGACAAAAAACCATTTAATTTATTGATAATAAATAGATTTAAATAAAGCGTGAGACCTCATGACACCAAGATAGACTCACTCAAGACCAACTTCCTGTTCAACGTCTAACCCCATGAGAGGCCAGCATTTGCTGGCCTCTTTTTTATCTGGCCAGAGGCGCGATCAGGGTGCGAATGTCGTAAAAAAAACCAGATTGTTGGGCTTTTGCACGACAGCGGCCAATAACTCGCCAAACGCACCCAAATTCGTTTTTTCAAACAAAAAAAGGGTTGACGCCCCAGAGCCAGATACGCATAATTCCGGCCGCACAGTGACGAGGCAACGACTCACTGGAAGCACGGTTGGCTATGTAGCTCAGTTGGTTAGAGCATCGCACTCATAATGCGGGGGTCACAGGTTCGAATCCCGTCATAGCCACCATATCTAGTTGGGGTATCGCCAAGCGGTAAGGCAGCGGGTTTTGATCTCGCCATCCCTAGGTTCGAATCCTAGTACCCCAGCCATTTTTTGAATGATGTTTGATGGTCTCTGTCAAGCATCGTCGTTGGGGTATCGCCAAGCGGTAAGGCAGCGGGTTTTGATCTCGCCATCCCTAGGTTCGAATCCTAGTACCCCAGCCATTTTTGAATGATGTTTGACAGTATTTGTCGGGCATCGCTTTTGGGGTATCGCCAAGCGGTAAGGCAGCGGGTTTTGATCTCGCCATCCCTAGGTTCGAATCCTAGTACCCCAGCCATTTTTCTGTTCTCTTCCACCTATGTGGTTGACAACAAACGGCTATGTAGCTCAGTTGGTTAGAGCATCGCACTCATAATGCGGGGGTCACAGGTTCGAATCCCGTCATAGCCACCATGTTTGAAAAATGTTCCTTCAATCATCCGATTGCAAAGAACACTGTTGGGGCATCGCCAAGCGGTAAGGCAGCGGGTTTTGATCTCGCCATACCTAGGTTCGAATCCTAGTGCCCCAGCCATTTTTGCTTGTATTCGACGCAAGTCGTGCACAAGACGGCTATGTAGCTCAGTTGGTTAGAGCATCGCACTCATAATGCGGGGGTCACAGGTTCGAATCCCGTCATAGCCACCATTATTCTTGCGGAAGTGGCGAAATTGGTAGACGCACCAGATTTAGGTTCTGGCGCCCTAGGCGTGAGAGTTCGAGTCTCTCCTTCCGCACCATCGAAAGCAGTACCAAACAGACCAGCTCAGGCTGGTTTTTTTGTATCCGGCGTTTGCCGCTCTTCTTCCCCTCTCCACGCCATCGCACGCCTGCAACGCCACCTCATGTATCAACGGCTGAGCCTTGTGCTCTCCTCTGCGACAGCGCAATGCCCTGCTCCGGCGTGATGCCGCCCTTTTCATCTCGCAGAGCACTGCGGGCAATAAAAAGGCGGCCCGCAGGCCGCCATATCGTTTGCTGTCGTCAGAACGGGAAGAACCAGGGGATGGCGATGACGCTCACCACCATCACCAGCAGGGTGAAAGGCACGCCGATGCGCACGAAGTCCATGAACTTGTAGTTGCCCGGGCCCAGCACCAGGGTGTTGACCGGCGACGAGACCGGCGTCATGAAGGCTGCCGAGGCGGCGATGGCGATGGTCATGGCAAAGGGATAAGGCGACACCCCCATCTGATGGGCCGTCCCCAGCGCGATGGGCGCCATCAGCACCGCCGTCGCCGTGTTGGAGATGAAGAGCCCGATGACGGCACAGAGCACGAAGAGGCTGGCCAGCATCACCCTGGGGCCCATCTCCCCCACTGCCGAGATGAGCGCGCCGACGATGAGATCCACCCCGCCGGTCTGCTGCAATGCAAGGGCAAAGGGCAGCATGCCCACGATGAGGATCAGGGTCGGCCAGTGGATGGACTTGTAGGCACTCTCCAGATCGATGCAGCGGAACTTGCCCATCAGCAGGCAGGCGATGAGCGCCGCGATCACGTTGGGCACGGGATCCGTCACCATCAGTACTATCATGACCCCGAGGGCAATCAGGGCGTGGATGGCCTGGCTGCGGGCCGGCGCCATCTCGTCCACTTCCGCAGGCAGGCCCAGCAGCAGAAAATCGCGATGATGGGTCTGCAACTGACGAATGAGGCTCCAGTTCCCCACCACCAGCAGGGTATCCCCCATCTGCAGCGCCTCGTCCACCAGCTTGCCGGTCAGCGCCTCTCCATCCCGGCGGATCCCCACCACGCTCAGACCGTAACGGGAACGGAAGGTCACCTCGCGGATGCTCTTGCCGAGCAGCCGGGAGCCGGGGATGAGGGAGACCTCCGCCATGCCCACCTCCCGCGCCTGATCGGAGAAGTATTCGCCGCGCAATATCATGGGCTCGAGCCGCGCCTCGCTGCAAAACTCCCGCACATCCACCTCGGGATCCGACATGTCGATGAGCAGCACATCCTTGGCCTGGAACTCGGTCACCCCGGTGACACTGACCATCACCCGCCTGAACTTGCGCCAGCGCTCCATCCCGATGACGTTGGCCCCGAAGCGGGCACGCAATTGCAGCTCGTCGAGGGTCTGGCCGATCAGGGGGGAGTCGGGCCGGATCGCCAGTCGGCGTGCTCGCCCCGCCAGCCGGTAGTCACGGATGAGATCCCGCATGGTGCTGCGTCCCATCTGCTTGCCCTTGCCCTCCTCTCCTTCACGCACCAGGGAGGTGCGCATCAGCAGCATGTAGAGGATCCCCATCCCCAGAATGATGACCCCCATGGGGGTGAAGCCGAAGAAGCCGAACCCCTGGATGTCGTGCCGCATCAGCTCACTGTTCACCACCATGTTGGGAGGGGTTGCCACCAGCGTCATCATGCCGCTGATAAGGCCGGCAAAGCCGAGCGGCATCATCAGTCTGCCCGCCGGGATCCCCATCCGGTTCGCCACGCTCAGCACCACGGGGATGAAGATGGCCACCACCCCGGTAGAACTCATCACGGCACCCAGGGTCGCCACCGCCACCATCAGCAGCACCAGCATGCGGGTTTCGCTGCTGCCGGCCACCTTCACCAGGGCATCTCCCACCTGATAGGCGATGCCGGTACGCACCAGCCCCTCCCCCACCACGAACAGGGCGGCAATCAGAATGACGTTGGGATCGCTGAATCCTGCCAGCGCCTGCGGCAGGGTCAGGGTGCCGCTCAACACGAACAGGATGATGATCAACAAGGCGACCACGTCCATGCGTACCTTGTTGGTAATAAACAGGAGAATGGCACCCACCAGCATGCTGAGCACCCAGATCAACTCGGAATTCACACTTGCTCCTTTTGTTCAACGTCAACCACGGCCGGCCTCGGACGCCATCAGACCACAGAGCCCGTCCCCCTGATTTGTTACATATCAAGAAAGAGGAGACCGCATCATCTCACATTCAGGTTCAGTTGCGGCCATTTTACCGGTCCGTGAACGCAGTCGGTCGCCCTTCACATGTCGGGGTAAAAAGTGCTGCACGCTCCCCCCGCCCCTCCTAAAATGGGCCCGCCGCGGCCTGAGCCGCCCTCTCACCCCTTACCCTTCGGAGACGACATGACCCAGCACACCCCGGCCTACCCGGCATTCACCTTCTTCAGCCGCTTTGTCGCCGACATCCAGGCTGGCCGAAAGACCATCACCATCCGCGACGAGAGCGAGGCAAACTGGCGGCCCGGCCAGCGCCTGGCCCTGTTCACCAACCCGGAACACCAGCCTTTTGGCACCATTGAAGTCATCTCGGTCAAGGCGGTCGCCTTTGAGGCGCTGAGCGACGAGCACGCCCGTCAGGAGAACATGACCCTCCCCGAGCTTAAAGATGTGATCCGCGATATCTACCCCGCACTGCCGCCCCTCTATGTGATTGAATTCGTGCTGATTGAAGCCTGATTTTGTGAGCTGCCTCAGCTAACGCCGGTTGCGCTCACGGGCCAAAAGCGCACAATGACTGTTTTTATATACAGTCATTGGTGTCTTATGGAAAAACAACTCGAACCGGCCATCGCAGCCATGGTGGCAGACTTCATCGCCGCAGGTCGTCCCAAGGCGAGCCAGCTGAGCTGGCAGGCGCGCCGTGACGGCTACCTTGCCTCTGCCCTGTTGGGAGGTGAGCGGGAAGAGGTGGGCGCCATTGAAGAGTGGCAGGCCAATCACCACGCCATCCGCTGCTATCGGCCCGCAGACAAACCGGACCCCGCGTATCCAGTGCTGATCTATTTTCACGGCGGCTGTTTTGTCAGCGGGGATTTCGAGACCCACGATCGCCAGATGCGGATGCTGTGCAACCGGGCCAGCGCCCTGATCTTCGCCGTACACACCCGCCTCGCCCCGGAACACACCTATCCTGCGGCTCACGACGATGCGCTGGCCGCCACGCGGGCCATCATGGCCGAGGTGGAGAAATGGCATGGGGATCCGGCACGTCTCGCCATTGCCGGCGACAGCGCAGGGGGTCATCTCGCCCTGGTCACCACCTTGCGGCTCAAGGCTGCCAACGCCCCCTTGCCCAAGGCCCTGCTGCTTCTCTATCCCATGCTGGATGCCCTCTGCGAGAGCCAAAGCTACCGCGATCTCGGTGACGACTACCTCATCACCCGGGACATGCTCGCAAGCGGTTTTCACGCCTACCTTGGCAGCCTGCCCCCCTGCCATCCCGAAGCCAGCCCGCTCCACCATCCCGCCCTGTCAGGATTGCCGCCGACCCATATCGTCACGGCGGAATATGATCCGCTGCGCGACGAAGGGGAAGCCCTGTATGGCAAGCTGGTGCAGGCTGGTGTCGATGCCACTTGCCAGCGGCAGCATGGCGTCATCCATGGCTACTTCCAACTGGCGGCCATCAGCCCTGCCGCTCGTCAGCTCATCGACCAGATAGCCATGATGCTCAGAAAACTCTGAGTTGGAACCGGCCCCCAAGCCGTGTTAAAAGTGTCTCTTTTGAATCAGGGAGGTAACCCGAGTGTTCGAGATAGCGAGCCTGAAAGAGGGTATGATGCACGGGGTGGAGCTGTTCCAGCTGCTGCTGGAGATCATCTCCATCGCCTGCGTGGTCATCGGCCTTGGCAAGACCCTCTGGCTGGCTGCCAGAGTGCGGGATCACGAGCCCGGCTTTCCCCGTATCCGCCTCTGCTTCGGCAGCTGGCTCATCCTGGCGCTGGAGTTCCAGCTCGCTGCCGACATCCTGGCCACCACGGTGGCACCGAGCAAGGAGGAGCTGGTGCGCCTCGCCATCATCGCGGTCATCCGCACCTTCCTGAACTACTTCCTCGGCAAGGAGCTCGATGCCCAGGCCGAGCGCCAGCAACCCGAGCCTGTCAGGTCACCTTCCCGCCCCGACGCCCGATGAGCGGGCTGAGTGGCACAAGGCCACGACACGGAAGGAAAGGCACCAGCCTGATCCCATGAAGAGGGCTCCCCGCGGGGAGCCCTCTTTGTATCCGATAGCAACTATCAGACGTGCTTGCTGGCCAGCTCGTGGCGCTTCAATGCCAGCAAGGTGACCAGCAGGGCGGCGGTGGCGATCAGCGCCATGCCGATATAGGTGGCGCTGAAACCGGGTGCCAGTTCGGCCGGGCTCAGGCTGGCCAGATTGGGGCTGCTGCCTGCCGGCAGGGCGGAGTGGAACAGCACGGCGCAGATGGCGACCCCAACCGCGCCCCCCAGCTCACGGCCGAAGTTGAACAGGGACATGCCGATGCCGCGATCCTCCCGTGGCAGGGCATTTTGCACCACCACAGAGAGGGCCGGCAGCACCAGACCCAGCCCCAATCCGGCAAACCCCAGTCCCAGTCTGGCCCAGACGTCGAAGTGGATCTGCCACAGGGCCAGCGCTGCCAGGGCAAAACCTGCCACCACGAAACGCTTGTAGTGACCGGTGCGACCGATGAGCTTGCCGCCGAAGAAGGCCCCCGCCGTGATGCAGACCATGAAGATCACCATGATCCCGCCACTGTCACTGGCACTCATCCCCTTTTGCCACTGCATCTGCAACGGCAGGTAGACCAGCACGGCAAACATCAGCAACTGCGAGGCCAGCGCCAGCAGCACGCTCACCAGATAACCCGGCAGGCGCACCAGGTGGGCTGGCAGTATGGGGTCGTGCGCCCGCCGCTCAGCCAGGACGAGCAGCAACAGGGCAACCCCCAGCGCAGCCGCGAGCCAGACGGCGGGCAAGGCCGCTTCCGGCGAGAGCAGCAACAGGGTGAGGGTGGTGACCGTAATGAGCAGTGCCGCTCCCTTCCAGTCGAAACGGCTGTGGCGACGCACATTGAGGTGACCCAGATTGCGGTTCACCAGCCAGAGGGCGATGGCACCGAGAGGCAGATTGATCCAGAAGATCCAGCGCCAGCTGAGCTGCTCGGTAAAATAGCCACCGAGCAGCGGGCCTGCGATGCTGGAGACCGCATAGACCGCCGAGATATACCCCTGATACTTGCCCACCTCCCGTGGCGGAATACAGTCGGCGATGACGGTGAAGGCGAGCGCGATCAGCCCCCCGCCCCCCAACCCTTGCAGCACGCGGGCGGCCAGCAGGGTCGGCAGATCCTGGGCCAGGGCGCAGGCCACGGATCCAGCCAGAAACAGGCCGATACCGATGTTGAGCATGCGTACTCGGCCGAACATGTCGCTCAACTTGCCATAGATGGGCAGGGCCGCAGTGGCCGCCAGTAGATAGGCGGTCACGACCCAGGTGAGGGCGGCACCGGCGTTCAGCTCAACCCCTATGATGGGCAAGGGCGTGGTGACGATGCTCTTTTCCAGTGAGCCCAGGGCGATCACCAGGGCCACGCTCGAGAAGACGGTTTTGGGGGACATAGGCAGGCTCGCTCATGTGAGATATCGGCACAGGGGGTGCAAGGCACATTATTGTCTCATAAATCATTAGCCGATGGTCAAAACCACTGCCAACCATGATGAAGGTCGCGACATCTGCGAGCCGGATCTGCTAGGGTGAATCTTTGCCGAAGAGGACGCCCCCATGCCCCAGTCATCCCCTTGCGATCATCACCAGAGTGAACAGCCCCGATTCGACGAGTACGACGCCCTGATCTTCGACATGGATGGCACCCTGGTGGACTCCATGCCTCTGCACCTGGATGCCTGGGAAATCACCAGTGCCGAGTTCGGCCTGCCGTTTGATCGGGCACAGCTCAACGAGTACGGCGGCATCCCCACCCGCAAGATAGTGACCATGCTGGCAGAGCAGCACGGGATGACCATCGACGTGGAAGCCTTTGCCCGGCGCAAGGTCGCCCTCTACCTGGCACGGATCGACGACGTCCGGGTGTTTCCCGCCATGTGGGAGCTGGTCAGGCAGTACCACGGCAAGGTGCCCATGGGCATAGGCACCGGCTCAACCCGGGAACATGCGGCGCACATCCTGCGTCAGACCGGGCTCGATGCCTTCATCTCCGTGCTGGTGAGTGCCGATGATGTGGTCAATCACAAGCCCCACCCGGACACCTTCCTGAAAGTGGCCGAGCAGCTCGGCGCCAACCCGGCCAACTGCCTGGTGTTTGAAGACACCCGAATAGGCATTCAGGCGGGCAAGGCCGCCGGCATGACCACCTTGCTGGCCACCGAAGGGACGCTGCAACGGGTGTGAGCGGTGCGGGCCCATCCTAACCGACGGACCCGCACCAGCTTACTCGGCCTCATTCTCCCCCTCCTTCCCACCTGCCGGTGCCGGGCCGTCCGGCCGCTCAAATCCCAGATCTGACATGCAGTTGTCAAATTCCGACTCCCCCGGTTTGCCATGCTCCTTGCAGCTCTCAAACGCCGCTTTCATCTCGGCCGACAGCTCGTGCGGAGGCTTGGGCGGGGTACGGCTGCCCTGATCGCCCGCTGCGGCGGTCAGAGTAGTGAGGGAAAACAGCAAAGGCAGAACAATCTTCATGGTATGACTCCAAAACGGGTGGCATACACCGGCACGGTGCGGCGATGGCCCACGGCAGCGGGCGGCATCATGCTAGCGAATCGCCGCGAACTGATGGGTCAAGGGGAGGTAAAGAGGGTGTCAGGTCGGCGTAAATCCATAAAAAACGCCCCAGGCGGGGCGTTGTTTTCATGGCGGCCATTACATGGCGTTGGTGGATTCGAAGATCTTGTCGGCCGACGCTTCGACGAAGCCAGGGTAGAGCACGCCGTCGGCCTGCGGGTAGCGCAGGGCAAACTCGTAAAAGCAGCTCGGGATGGTGCGCACGCCGTCGCTGAAGGGCACCTCGGCCTTGTCTGCCATGGTGGAGGATTGCTCCAGCATCACCTCGGGATCGCCCTTCACCTCGCCGCCAACGGTGTTGAGCACGAAGCCTGCCGCCTTGAGCGCCGCATTCACCTGCTGGATGGTGTCGAAGTCCTTCAGGCGGTTGATGTTGACGGTGAAGTGGTTGGCACGATAACCCCAGGCGGCCATCCAGGCGGCATACTCGCTCTCTGCCAGCAGGGTCTGGTAGTCGGTGTGGGAGACCTGCCAGGGCGCGCCGGCGTAGAGGAAGGCCGGGGTGTCGGTGAGGTGATCGGGTACCTGATCCACCAGCTTGTGGATGATGGCCTGGGCAACTTCGGAGAGCTCTTCCACCTTCAGCTCGCTGATGAACACCTTGGGCGCATCAGGATCTTTATGCTCGAAGTGTTTGGCATAGAGCTTCTTGGCCTTGAACACGTACTCGCCCTTCTCTTCATACCCCAGGGCGCGGAAGTGGGCCGCCAGTTTCTCGAGACCGAGCTTGGGCAGGTTGTAGGTCCGAAACGCCACGTGATCGTTGATGATGGGGGCACCGCCGCCCAGCAGTTGATGAACCTTGTGAGCACTGGGGGTGACCTGAATGTAGTTGTCCCACAGATGGCCAAACAGGGTGTCGATATCCTTTTGCATCTCTCTTTCCTTTGATTGCGGGTACAGAC
Organism: Aeromonas sp. WP2-W18-CRE-05; assembly: GCF_014168615.1. NCBI lineage: Bacteria > Pseudomonadati > Pseudomonadota > Gammaproteobacteria > Aeromonadales > Aeromonadaceae > Aeromonas > Aeromonas sp. WP2-W18-CRE-05. The sequence goes on from NZ_AP021917.1 coordinate 3,657,858, forward strand.
AGGGGCACCTGTTCAGTGCCCCTCTTTTATTTTCTTGTTATCAGAAGGTCAGACCGGGAGACAGTTGATCCGGCATAGCAGCCTTGCTGTCTTCGACGGAGGCGACCGGGTAAGCACAGTAGTCGGCGGCGTAGTAGGCGCTCGCCCTGTGGTTGCCGGAGGCACCGATGCCGCCGAAGGGGGCGGCACTGGAGGCGCCGGTGATGGGCTTGTTCCAGTTGACGATACCGGCACGGATCCGCTTGAAGAAGTGGTTCCAGTCCGCTTCGTTGTCACCGAGCAGACCGGCCGAGAGACCGAAACTGGTGGCGTTCGCCTTCTCGATGGCCACATCGAAGTCGTCGTAGCGAATGAGCTGCAGCAGCGGGCCGAAGTACTCTTCATCCGGCAGCGCGCTGACCGCGGTCACGTCGATGATGCCCGGAGAGACAAAGCCGGTGCCCGCTTCCAGGTGCTTGAGGGCAAGCAGGCTTTCACCACCGAGGCGCTGCAGGTTGGCTTGCGCCTCGACCATGCCGAGTGCGGCCTTCTCGCTGATCATGGCGCCCATGAACGGCTGCTCGGCGGCGTCATAGAGGCCGACCTTGATCTGGCCGACCACCTCCACCAGGCGCTTGACCAGGGCATTGCCCCGCTCGCCGCGCTCGACAAACAGACGGCGTGAGCAGGTGCAACGCTGGCCGGAGGTAATGAAGGCGGACTGCACGATGGCATGGACGGCGCCGTCGATGTCGCTCACATCTTTCACGATCAGCGGGTTGTTGCCACCCATCTCCAGTGCCAGGATCTTGCCCGGCTGGCCGGCAAACTGCTGATGCAGGAAGTGGCCGGTACGGGAGGAACCGGTGAAGAAGAGGCCGTCGATGTCCGGGTTGCCGGCCAGCGCCTTGCCGGTGTCGACCTCCCCCTGCACCAGGTTGAGCACCCCCTTGGGCAGCCCCGCCTCCTGCCACACCTTGACCATGGCTTCAGCCACCATGGGAGTCAGCTCGGAAGGCTTGAACACGACCGCATTGCCGGCGATGAGCGCTGGCACAATGTGGCCGTTGGGCAGGTGGCCCGGGAAGTTGTAGGGGCCGAACACGGCCACGACGCCATGGGGCTTGTGGCGCACGAACGCCTTGGCGCCCGGCATGGGGTTTTCCACCGTGCCGGTACGCTCGTCATGGGCCCGGATGGAGATGGCAATCTTGCCCTGCATGGCCGCCACTTCGGTGCGGGTCTCCCACAGGGGCTTGCCGGTTTCACGGGCGATGGTCAGGGCCAGCGCCTCCTTGTGCTCGCCGAGCAGGTCGGCATAGCGGCGCACGATGGCAAGGCGCTCTTCAAGGGCCAGATCGGACCAATGGTAGAAGGCCGTGCGGGCCGCCTTGACGGCCGCATCCACCTGGGACTGGCTTGCCGCCTCACCCCGCCAGATCACCTCGTTTTTGGCCGGGTCGATGGATTCGAACGGCTTGCCTTCACCGGCCAGCCACTGGCCATCGATAAACTGGACTAAAGACATCATCAATTCACTCCCTGTGGGTACGCAGGCCGCCTCGGCAGCCTGTCTCAATGCTGTGCTGCGGGGCGGGTCAATCCAGATCGACGACGCGCACCATGTCGCCATTTTCCACCTTGAGGGCGGCCGCCATCTTGGGCGGAATGATGGCTTCGTGCTTGTCCAGATCGACCCGGATGTTGCCGTAGCAGGCGCGGTATTGCTCGAACCTGGCGTTGCAGATGAGGTAGGTATGGCCGCCGATGGGCTCACCCACCAGCACCGCCAGCTTCTGGCTGCGGCGCACGCTGCGAATGTTCTTCACCTCGCATTCGACGGTGGGGCCGGCGTCGAAGATGTCGACATAACCGCGATTCACGAACCCCTCATCCTGCAGCATCTTGAGGGCAGGCCGGGTCTTTTCGTGGGTCTTGCCGATGACGGCGCGCGCCTCGTTGCTCAGCAGGTTGACGTAGATGGGGTACTTGGGCATCAGCTCGGCGATGAAGCGCTTCTTGCCGATGCCGGTCAGATAGTCGACGGTGGGAAAATCCATCGAGAAGAAATGTTTTTGCAGCCACTCGTAGAAGGGGCTGTGGCCGTTGCCATCGGAGACACCACGCATCTCGGCAAAGACGGTACTGTCAAACAGCTCGGGGTGTTCGGCCATGAACAGGAAACGGTGCTTGGAGAGCAGACGGCCGTTGAGCCCCTCGCGGGCGCATTCACGCAGAAACAGGGTGCAGAGCTCGGAATTGCCGGTGTAGTCGTTGGAGAGGGTGAGGGTTTCCACGACATTGTAGATGCCGAGCTTGGGAGAGGAGTGCACCACCTTGCCGATGTGATAGTTGTAGAACGCCTGGGACAGGCCGACCGCCGCGTCGATGGCGCAGGTACCGACCATCTCCCCGGTCTCCAGATCCTCGGCCACGAAGAAATAGAGGCACTCGCCCTTGCCGGCGGGCTTGTCCAGGAAGGTCTGGGTCGAGGCATCGATCTTGCGTTGCAGCAGCTCGTCGTTGACCGGCAAGGATGTCATGCCGGTGCCGGATTCGATGGCACAGGTCTTGAGGCCGGCGAAGTCGCGCTGCTCGATAGGACGGATAACCAACATAAATGACAACTCCCTTTCATTGACGACAGGTGGGGTCCCGGCTCCTGCCGGGAGGGCTCCCCACCTCAATTTGGATCAGGCGTTGACCACCTGAGCGACCGCTTTCTCGAACCGGGCCAGCCCTTCCTTGATGTCCGCTTCCGGGATCACCAGGGAGGGGGCAAAACGCACCACGTTGGTACCGGCAACCAGCGCCATCAGGCCCTGATCGATGGAGGCGAGCAGGAAGTCGCGGGAGCGGCCCTTGAAGTCATCGTTGAGCACGGCGCCCAGCAGCAGGCCCTTGCCGCGCACTTCGCTGAAGCAGTGGTACTTGGCGTTGATGGCTTCCAGCCCTTCGCGGAACAGCTGCTCGCGCTGCTTGATGCCGCTCAGCACTGCCGGGGTGTTGACCACGTCGATCACCGCCTCGGCCACGGCACACGCCAGCGGGTTGCCGCCGTAGGTGGAGCCGTGAGTGCCCACTTTCAGGTGGGAGGCGATCTCGGTGGTGGTCAGCATGGCCCCGATGGGGAAGCCGCCGCCCAGCGCCTTGGCGCTGGTGAGGATGTCCGGGGTGATGCCCAGACCCATGTAGGCAAACAGCTCGCCGGTACGACCGACACCGGATTGCACCTCGTCATAAACCAGCAGGGCGTTGTGCTTGTCGCACAGCTCGCGCACCCCCTTGGCAAACTCGTCGGTGGGGCTGATGATGCCACCCTCGCCCTGCAGCGGCTCCATCACCACGGCGCAGGTGTTGTCGGAGATGACGGCAGCCAGCTCCTCCAGGTTGTTGTAGGCGACGTGGGTGATGTCGGCAGGCTTGGGACCGAAGCCATCGGAGTAGGCAGCCTGGCCGCCGACGCTGACGGTAAAGAAGGTACGGCCGTGGAAGCCCTGGTGGAAGGCGATGATCTGGGTCTTGTGGGCCCCGAACTTCTCGATGGCGTAGCGGCGGGCCAGCTTGAGGGCCGCTTCGTTCGCTTCGGCGCCGGAGTTGCAGAAATAGACCTTCTCGGCGAAGGTGGCGGCGACCAGTTTCTTGGCCAGGCGCAGGGCCGGCTCGTTGGTCATCACGTTGGAGAGGTGCCACAGCTTCTCACCCTGGGATTTCAGGGCCTCGACCAGTTTGGGATGGCAATGGCCCAGGCCATTGACCGCGATCCCGCCCGCGAAATCCACATACTCGCGGCCTTCCTGATCCCAGACACGTGACCCCTCGCCGCGCACCGGGATGATTTTGGCCGGCGCATAGTTGGGAACCATCACTTCATCAAACACTTCACGTGTCACTGCCAACAACTCTGACATATTGCTCTCCTGCTATCTCGCGGCAGAATAATCCACCGCCCAAAAGTTAAATCCGTGTAAACGTGGCGGAATTATCACAGAAAAAAAGTAAAAAGTCTGTAACTTAACCGCCTATAAGGAACAATGTTCGATTGCCTTTGAGATTTTAGGCAACCGCATTGCATAACGGCTCAGGGGGTGTTGGCAAGAGATAATTTGGACAGGGAGGAGGGTGAATAAAGTCTCAGGGAAATTTTTTTTTGCCTCATGACGGTTTTGAGACAGACATCGCAATTTTTTCAGGAAACGGCCAAAAAGTTGGCCAGCAACTGGTGCCCCTGTTCGCTCAGAATACTCTCCGGATGGAACTGCACTCCCTCCAGCGCCAGCGTTTTATGCCGCAGCCCCATGATCTCGTCCTGGCTGCCGTCGGCATGTTCACTCCAGGCGGTGACCTCGAAACAGTCGGGGAGCGACGCCGCCTCCACCACCAGTGAATGATAGCGGGTCACCCGCAGCGGGTTGTTGAGCCCCTTGAACACCCCCTCCCCTTTGTGACGGATGAGAGATGTCTTGCCGTGCATCACCTGACGGGCACGCACCACCCGGGCACCAAAGGCCTGTGCCAGGGACTGATGGCCGAGACAGACGCCGAGGATGGGGATCTCGCCGGCAAAACGGGAGATGGCGGCCAAAGAGATGCCCGCCTCGTTTGGCGTGCAGGGGCCGGGAGAGATCACCAGATGGCGGGGGGCAAGCCGGGCTATCTCCTCCAGGCTCAGCTCATCGTTGCGCCTGACCACCACCTCTTGCCCCAGGGCGCCGAAGTATTGCACCAGGTTCCAGGTAAAAGAGTCGTAGTTGTCGATGAGTAGCAGCATGCAAACACCCTGGGAATAAGACAGAGACGGTGATCGGACAGCCCGTTGCGAGCGCGGGCAGACAAACGCCGCGCATTCTGGCATGTCTCTTTGCGTTAATAAACCGGCGATCACCTCACCTGCTGTGCAGTCTGTCCGCTCTTCAATGGCGATCCGGGCCTGTCGACCCCACCCGGCGGTGGGCCTGTCCCCGACCGGGCAGCATCAGCCGCTCCATGTCAGGATGGCAAGGTAAAAGAGACGGGAGGCGACCGGGAAAAGGGCACAGGTCGTGACAGGCAGATGGGAAGGAGTCACCTTGGCAAGGGCTGACAACGGACCTCAGCGGTCCAGATAACGGCCCTGTTCCAGTTCCCGTTCCCGCTGGCACTCGGCCAGATAGATGGCAGCCGCGATGGCGGGGGTCTTGTGGTGCTTGTCGATGGCGTTGGAGACCATCAACTGCAAGGTATTGAGGCTCTTGGCCTTGCGAAACTTGCGCAGCCAGTGACCCTTGTCACCCAACTCTTCACTCAGGGTTTGTGATTCGACAGACATGCTTTCTCTTGGGGCAAAGCCCGTGTTTGACATTGGGGAGGTTGCGACAAACCGGAAGGTGTAAAACAAAGAAAGCCAGGCATCCACCCAGCTCTCTTCTACTACACCTTCCCAGTATGTCAGGCTCGAGGAACGAAGCCGACGACATCATATACGCTGATCAGGGTTTTTTCAGCCCTTTCACGCGCCTTTTGTGCGCCAGCCGCCAAAATGGCCTGCAGATGGGCCTCATCCTGACGCAGCTCGCGGAAGCGCGCCTGGATGGGTTCCAGCAAGGCGACCACGGCATCGGCCGTTTCACTCTTGAGGTGGCCGTACATCTTGCCTTCGAAGTGCTGCTCCAGCTCCGGGATGGAGCGGCCGGTCACACCGGACATCAGGGTCAGCAGATTGGAGACCCCCGGCTTGTTTTCGGGATCAAAACGCACCACGGCCGGCTCGTCGGAGTCGGTCATCGCCCGCTTGATCTTCTTGACGATCTGCTTGGGATCTTCCAGCAAGCCGATGAAGTTGGCCTCGTTGTCGTCGGACTTGGACATCTTCTTGGTCGGGTCCTGCAGGCTCATCACCCGGGCCCCTTCGCTCGGAATGAAGGGTTCCGGCAGGGTGAAGACTTCGCCATAGAGGTTGTTGAAGCGGGTGCAGATGTCACGGGTCAGCTCCAGATGCTGCTTCTGGTCATTGCCAACCGGCACCTGATTGGCCTGATAAAGCAGAATGTCGGCCGCCATCAGCACCGGATAACCGAACAGGCCGACGTTGACGTTGTTCTCGAAACGAGCGGACTTGTCCTTGAACTGGGTCATGCGCGACAGCTCGCCCATCTGGGTGTAGCAGTTCAGGATCCAGCCGAGCTCGGCGTGCTGGGGCACGTGGGACTGGATGAATACGGTGCTCTTGGCCGGGTCGATGCCCACCGCCAGATAGAGGGCGGCTGCGTCGAGGCACGCCTTGCGCAAGGCGGCCGGATCCTGGCGGGTGGTGATGGCGTGCAGATCGACGATGCAATAGAGGCAGTCGAAGTCATCCTGCATGCTGACCCACTGACGCAGGGCTCCCATGTAGTTGCCGATGGTCAGCTGGCCCGAGGGTTGGGCACCGCTCAATACGATTGGTTTAGTCATCAGAGTAGTAATCCTTGTTATCCGCCAGCCCGGCCTGGATCAGACCAGCAGGGCGTCGAGTTCGGCAAACTGCTCGCAAACCCAGTCGGGGCGGGAGTCTGCGATAGGGCGGCCATAGTTGTAGCCATAGGTGAGCCCCACCACCTTCATGCCGGGCGGCCAGCACGTCATTTTCGGAATCCCCCACCATCAGGGTGCGGGACGGGCTGACACCCAGCTCGTGGCAGGCGTGCAACAGCGGCTCCGGGCTCGGTTTCTTGACGGGTACGCAGTTGCCCCCGAGCCAGAGTGCGAAACAGTCGCTGATGCCGAGGGCCTCCAGAATGGGCTGCACGAAGTGACTCGGTTTGTTGGTCACCACGGCCTGCTGGTAACCCAGCCCCTGCAGACGGCGCAGGCTCCGGGCCACTCCGTCATACATGGCCAGGCCTTCCAGCAGACAGGCCTGATAGTGACGGTCGAACAGGGGGCGGGCCTTGGCAAACTGCTCCGGGGCGTCGCGGTAATCGAGAGCCCGCTGGATCAGCTTGTCGGCGCCGTTGCCGACCCAGGTACGCACCACGGACTCGTCGGCCTCGGCCAACCCCAGATCCGCCAGGGTACGGTTGACCGCCAGCGCCAGTTGCGGGGCGCTATCAATCAGCGTGCCATCCAGATCGAACAGCACCAGGTCAAAGGGGCGATCAGCGACGGACATGGGCAAGCTCCGCGCGCATCTGGTCGATCACCGCCTTGTAATCCGGCTTGCCGAAGATGGCAGAGCCCGCCACGAACATGTCGGCACCCGCCTCGGCAATCTCGCGAATGTTGTCGACCTTGACCCCGCCATCGATTTCCAGGCGAATGTCGCGGCCGCTCTCGTCGATCAGGCGGCGCACCTGGCGCAGCTTGTCGAGGGTGCCGGGGATGAAGCTCTGACCGCCAAAGCCCGGGTTGACCGACATCAGCAGGATCACGTCCAGCTTGTCCATTACGTACTCCAGGCAGGTGAGCGGGGTCGCGGGGTTCAGCACCAGACCGGCCTGGCAACCCTGCTCCTTGATGAGGCCCAGGGTGCGATCCACGTGATCGGAGGCTTCCGGGTGGAAGGTGATCAGGCTGGCACCGGCCTTGGCAAAATCAGGCACGATGCGATCCACCGGCTTGACCATCAGGTGCACGTCGATGAGCGCTTCGATGCCGTAATCGCGCAGCGCCTGACAGACCATGGGGCCTATGGTCAGGTTGGGGACATAATGGTTGTCCATCACATCGAAATGGACCACGTCGGCCCCGGCGGCCAGCACCTTGGCCACATCCTCACCCAGACGGGCAAAGTCGGCGGAGAGGATAGAGGGGGCAATCAGAAAGTCTTTCATCAGCGTCATCCATTGGCAGCGTGGCAGAAAAAACGGCGCAATTTTATCGCAAAAGGGCGATGAAAACGACCCGCATCTACAGAACACGCCGCTCCGGCACCATCGCCGGCAAACGATGCCAGGCGCGGCTCACGGAATGCCAGCGGCAGCATCAGAAATGACAACGGCCCCCTCAGGGACCGTTGTTCACTCAGCCGACTGCAACCAGCTCCGCCTCACCGGGATAATAGCCCTGTTCGGGCTCGATGCCGGGCGGATAGAGTGCCAGCAGCTCGGCCACCTTGTTGCGACCACCGCCGTTGCGGCTGATGGTACGCTTGACCAGGATCTCGTCGAGCCGGGCGCCACGATAGAGCTCGCGGGTCAACTCGATGTCATGGTTGCTGATGAGCACGGGCACCCCTTTATGGGCGGCGGTGTGGCGAGCCAGCCTGGCCAGCAGCGCCTGATCGTCCAGGGTGAAACCGCCTGCCGAATAGGTGGTGAAACTCGCCGTGGTTGAGAGAGGGGCATAGGGCGGATCGCAGTAGATCACCCAGTCTTCCTCTGCACGGGCCATGGCGTCGGCATAGCTTTCACAGATGAACGTCGCCTTCTGCGCCTTCTCGGCAAACGCCCACAGCTCTTTCTCCGGGAAGTAGGGTTTCTTGTAGGAACCGAAGGGAACGTTGAATCCCCCCTTCTTGTTGTAACGGCACAAGCCGTTGAAACCATGGCGATTCAAAAACAGGAACAACTGAGCCCGCTCAAACCCGGCAGCGGTCTGGTTGAACTGGGTACGCAGCCGATAATAGGCGGTCTTGTGGTTGTGCTCGGCCACGAACAGCTTGCGGGCCTCGCTGATGAAGCTGTCCGGCTGCTGCTTGAGGTGGTTGTAGAGGCCAATGAGATCCGGATTGATGTCGTTGAGCACATAGGCGTCGTAATCCGTGTTGAGAAACACGGATCCCGCCCCGACGAAGGGCTCCAGCAACACACGCCCGGCCGGCAAACGCTCGGCGATCTCTTCGACCAGGGAGTATTTTCCCCCGGCCCATTTTAAAAACGCGCGTGTTTTTTTCATGGAAGTCCGGTGTTGACAAGGCTATGCCCAAAAAAGGGGGGTGATTCTACCCCCTTCCTCGGGTGGCTGGCTATTGCTTCAATTCTTTTTGTATCTGGGCGAATGACTTGGGCCAGGGTTGTCCCTTGAGCAAGGCAGGTGACAGCTTGCGAATGGCCGCCTTGGCCTGGGCACTGCTGGCGTAGTCTCCCTGCACCACTACATACCAGGGACTGCCACGGAAACGGGTCTTGTAAACCCACACCTTGCCCGCCAAGCCATGCTCGGCCACAAAGCTGTCTACCGCCTTGGTGTTGCTCGCCCCCATCAACTGGATGCTGTAGTGATTCTTCGGCTTCTTGTTGAGAGTCGCCACCGGCGTCAACGCCACCTTGGCCGCTGGGGCCGCGACCGGCGCTGTCTGCGCGCCACTGGCCGGTTGAGCCTCTGTCCGGGCCGGGACACTGCTCGGGGCCGGATTCTTGACCTGGGCCGTCGTTCCGGTCGGGACCGCACGGGAACCGCTCCCCACCAGCTCATCCACCACGGCCGTGGGCAAGGCGCCGCTGACGTTCGGCTGGTTCATCAATTTCTCGACCACTTCGTCGGAGATGACGACCCGGCGCCCCTCATAGTTGGTTGACTCCGTGGTGACCGTCTCGCTCTCGACCTTCTTGGGCAAGGGCTTGGCATCGGACTGCCAATCGCGGGCAACCTGATTCTCTGACGGGATGGCAGCGGCGCCACTGCTCGCCTGAGTACTCAAGGCCCCGCTCGCCGCACCGACGTTCACAGGATCGCTTGAGACGGGATTGGGCAACGCCATCCCCTGGGACGGAGCCTGGGCGGGGTCCTGGCCTGCACTGTCGAACAGGGGCAGATAGCTCAGGGCCAGCAACCCGCCCGCCACCAGGGCAAGCACGATCGCTATCTTCTTGACGGGCAACTCGGCCTGACGTTTCTTGGGCCTTCTGTCGGTCATGGTATCCTCCAGTAACTGCATGATGGCTGACGGATGTCCGCCCGCCCCATTCAGGATCTCTTCCACTTTCGGCTTGGGCAAGAGGGCTGTCGGGATCTTGAGCTCTTTGGCCTTCTCATACAAGAAGATACGTTGCTCAGGAGCGCTCAGTGGCGCGACTTCCAGCTCGAGGGCTGGCATGGCCCGTCCCTTGAGGAGCGCCTTCTGGTTGCGACACCAGGCGTCATCACCCGAGAGCAGGATGGCCAGTTTATGAGGAGATGCCAGGGTATCGTTGTGACGACAGAGCGCCCACAACTCCCCCACCAGCTCGGCAGGCAAAGTATCGGCACGTTCGATGATGAGCAGCAGTCTGGCAGGCTTGTCACCCACCATGCGAAAGAAGCTGTCCGCCAGGGCATCCTGCGCGTTGAACAGGGGACGTGCCACCACCTGCTGCAACAGCAACTGGCGCACATCTGCCATCTTCATGGACGGGCTGCCGATGAGGCTGGCCACCCGCACCGCATCGGGCAGTTGGGCAAGCAGCGACTCGCACAATGTGCCACGGCCACTGCCTGGCTTGCCGGAGAGAAAAACAAAGGGGTGGTTGAACTCGATCAGGTGCAGCAGCCGGTCAACCAACTGCCGCTGAGAAGGCAGCTTGAGCAATTTATTAGTGGTCACGACCAGACTCGATCACCGCCATCAATTGCGCATCCGTCACATCGGCCACGACCTGGGCCTGTCCGATCCCGATCGGCAGCACCAGCCTCAGTTTGCCTTCCAGCACCTTCTTGTCACGGCGCATATGGCGAATGAAGGCGGCAAAATCCATATCGGACGGTGCCTTGACCGGCAAATCGGCGGCCAACAGCAGATCGCGGACTCGTGCCACCTCTTGCGCCGTCATGTCGCCACGGGCCAGGGCCGTCTCGGCCGCCAGCATGGTTCCCGCCGCCACGGCTTCACCGTGCAGCCAGTTGCCATAACCCTTCTCCGCCTCGATGGCATGGCCGAAGGTATGTCCCAGGTTCAGCAAGGCGCGCACACCGTGCTCGGTCTCGTCCTGACCGACCACATCGGCCTTGATCTCGCAGCAGCGGCGAATGGCATAGGAGAGTGCATTACCGTCGAGGCGCTGCAGGCGGGTCATGTTGGTTTCAAGCCAGGAGAAGAAGGCGGCATCCCAGATGATGCCGTATTTGATCACCTCGGCCATGCCGGCGGCAAATTCCCGGGCAGGCAGGGTCTTGAGGCAGTCGGTATCGATGATCACATGCTTGGGCTGATAGAAGGCACCCACCATGTTCTTGCCGAGGGGATGGTTGACGGCGGTCTTGCCGCCGACGGAAGAGTCAACCTGGGAGAGCAGCGTGGTAGGCACCTGAATAAACGGAATGCCTCGTTGGTAGCTTGCCGCAGCAAAGCCGACAACATCACCTATCACACCGCCCCCCAGAGCGATCAGAGTGGTATCACGACCATGGCTGGTTTCCAGCAGAGCAGACATGATCCGCTCGAAGGTCGCCAGGGTTTTGTAGGCCTCTCCATCGGGCAGGATCAGGTGTTCCACCTGAAAACCGGACAGCAACTGAATGATCTGTTCAAGATACAGGGGCGCGACCACGGTATTGGTCACAATCATGACCCGCTTGCCCTTGATCGTCTGCGCCAGTACCTCGGGGCGTTGCAGCAAACCGGCAGCTATCTCTATCGGGTAGCTGCGTTCACCCAGTTCGACCTTCAACCTTTCCATGGACGTCCTCTAATGAATTACATACCAATCAACTTGACGATTTGATTAGCGACAACTTTGGCACTCTGGTCATCCGTCTGGATGACAAAATCGGCAACCTCTTCGTACAGGGCGTTGCGCTCTTGCGCAAGACGCTCAAGCACTTCACGGGGCGGCTCTTCGGTTTGCAGCAAGGGACGACGCTTGTCTCTCTGGGTTCGCGCCAATTGCTTTTCAATGGTGGTTTCGAGGTAGACCACGATGCCGCGTGCGGAGAGTTTGTTGCGGGTTTCACGGCTCTTGATGGCACCGCCACCCGTTGCCAGCACGATACCCTGCTGTTCGGCGAGCTCACCGATCACCTTCTCTTCGCGGATCCGGAAACCTTCTTCGCCTTCAACATCGAACACCCAGCCGATATCGGCACCACTGCGGCGCTCAATCTCATGATCTGAGTCGAAAAACTCCATGTGCAGTTGTTCTGCCAGATGTCTACCTATGGTGCTCTTGCCCGCACCCATGGGACCTATCAGGAAAATATTGCGTTTCTCAGCCATGTCTTTTCGTTAGTAATTACAAACTGTATGGCCCCGGTAAACACTCGACCGGGGTACCTATGAACCTTATCTTGCGTTGGATCAGGAGGGGGATTATCTCAGTAGAAACCAGGACTGGCAACCGCAGCCCTTACGCCCCAGCCTCATCGGGGCGTAAGGTTATATGTGTTTTACTCTCACAAGTAAAGTTTTCAGAGGGCGTCGGTCACTATCCTCGGGGTCACGAAGATCAGCAGTTCACGCTTCTTGTTTTCACTGGTGGTTTTCTTGAACAGATAGCCCAACCCGGGGATATCCCCCAGCAGCGGCACCTTGCTGACATCGCTCTTGATGGTCTGTTGATAGATGCCGCCAAGCACCAGAGTTTCACCGTTGTTGACCAACACCTGGGTGGTGATGGACTGGGCGTTGATGGACACCGCATCCCCGGTCCCGGTCGGCACGGTTTCCCCCTTGGTATCCTGAGTCACGGTCAAGTCCAGGATCACCCTGTTGTCCGGGGTGATCTGCGGTGTGACCTTGAGGCTCAGCACCGCCTTCTTGAAGGTGACCGAGGTCGCCCCGCTCGAAGAGGACTCCACATAGGGGATCTCGGTCCCCTGCTCGATCAGGGCCGGCTTCTGGTTGGCCGTGGTGACACGCGGACTGGCGATGATCTCGGCCTTGCTCTCCTTTTCCAGCGCTGAGAGTTCAAGATCCAAAAGGGTGCCATTGGCAAGACGGGCAACCTGGAACGCCAGGGTGCCGGCCGCGTTGGTCACCGGCAGGTTGACGTTGAGTCTGTCTTCTACGTTGGGGCGAGTGATGGTGGAACTGCCATCATTGTTTCCGGCGCCATCATTACCCTCTATGGTGCCCGAGGTGCCGTTGCCATGACCGTCTGTCTTGGTCACACCCCAGCGCACCCCCAGTGCCTCATCGAAACCATCATCAATGGTCACCATGCGCGCCTCGATCACCACCTGCTTGACCGGGATATCGAGGATATCCAGCATCCGCTTGACGTTGCTGATGACATCCGCCGTGTCCTTGACCACCAGCACATTGGTACGTTCATCCACGCTGACCGCCCCTCTGGGGGAGAGCAGCTTGGTGCTCTCGGAGGAGAGCAGGGCCGCCACTTCCGATGCCTTGGCATAGTTGATCTGCAGATACTCGGTGTAGAGGGGAGCGAGATCCGCCACCTGGTTGCGGCTCTCCATCTGCTGTTTCTCGCGAGCGGCAATCTCGTCCGCCGGTGCCACCAGCAGGATGTTGTTGTCCAGCCGTTTGTCCAGCCCTCTGACCTTGAGGATGATGTCCAGCGCCTGCTCCCAGGGCACGCCATCGAGACGCAGCGTGATGTTGCCGGAGACCGAGTCCGTGGTCACCAGATTCAGATTGTTGAAATCGGCGATGATCTGCAACACGGTACGAACAGGAATATCCTGGAAGTTCAATGAGATGGGCTTGCCCTGGTACTGCTTCGCCGCCGTGGTGGCCACCCGTTTTTTCACCTCGATGATGAACATCTTGTCGGCCTGATCGTAACGGTAGTCAAACTGGCCGTTCACCGAGAGCTCGAACAGGGTGTCATTGCCCTGGCGGAACACCTCCACCTGGGAGACCGGGGTAGCGAAGTCCTGCACATTGATGAGGTTGAGCTGATCATCAGGCACCCGGGTACCGTGGAACTTGGCCAGCACTTTCTGACCACGGCTGCTGACATCCACCGCCGCCGAACTGTTGTCCAGCGTCACGAGGAACTCCCCCTGCCCCTCCTTGCCACGGCGAAAATCCACGCCCTTGACCGAGTTGAAGTAGGCGCCCCCCATGTTTGCCTGAGACACGGACAACACCGGCTTGCCGGGGGCAACGGGCGAAGGAGCCACGGTAGGCGTGGCAGCCACGGCAGGCTGAGCCTGATACTGGGACTGGTTCTGGGCAACTCGCTGGGTGTCAATCAATGCAGACTGAGTCACCGGCTGGCTTCTGACGAGCGCAGACTGGCTGGCTGCAACAGGCGCCGCCGAGGAAGCGACCGGCTGCCCTGCCTTGTCTCCCAGCGCCACCAGCAATTTATTGCCCTGTTGATGGACCTGATAGGGGGTGAGCTGATCGAGGGCGATCTTGATGTCGAGCCCCTGCCCCTTCCCCTCCACCAGGAGGTTGTTCACCCCTTGCTGCTTGATGGGCAGGGGATTGACCGTCAGGGCACCGATGGCCCCGGGTACGTGCAGCAGAAGCTGATTGGGTTCATAGGTCAACCTGTCCGTAAAACCGCTGACCGGTTCGCTGAAGCTGAGCTCCAGCAGGAGTTGATCGGCCAGCAGGGGATTCACCTTGACCTCCTGCAACGCGGGTACTGCCCACACCTGAGTGCATCCGCCCAGCCAAAGCAGCGCCACACCGGTCATCCTTCTTATTGTTGTTCTCATCTCTGCTCATCCCTGATCATCCCTGATCATAGTTTTGCGTCGAGATTGGCCATGGCCAGCTGGGTTTCTCGGGTGACCCAGCATCCTTTGCCATCCGGTACCGTCTCCATCAAGTCAACATGCGTGTTCGTTATCTTGATGACCCTGCCCTGATCCAGCCCCATGTGCTGATTGAGCCCGACGCGCACGGCTTGCCCGTCCGGGGTTTTGATCAATGCCCACAACTGCCCCTGCTTGCCGATGGAGCCTTTCATGCTCAGGCTGGCAAGCGAGTAGCGTTCCAGCACCTCCTTTTCCCGATTGGCCACTATCTGGGCACAGTCCGGCTTGGCCTTGGCATCCAGCCTGGAACTGGTTTCCGGCTGGGGTGCAATGAACGGACTGCGCTGATCGCTGCGTTGATAGACCATGGGCGAGAAGGGCTTTATCTCCGGCAAAGGTTCGATCGGTACCGGCTTTCTGGCCTTGGTCTGTTTGACATACTCATCCATGTCCTCCTGTCCCCCACAGGCCGTCAACAGCAGCGCCGACAAGAGAAGTACGCCCGCTCTCATGCTCATGGCTTTTTCTCCACGGTTTTGCCGTTGTACTTGTAGGTCTTGGCCTGCATGGACATACCGATCAGCTCACCGCCCTTCCCCTGGCTGAGCTGGAAAGAATCCAGGATCACGATGCGCGGCAAAGCAGCCATGTCCGCCGTGAACTTGCCAAGCTCGTGATAGGTGCCCACGACCTCGATGCGCATGGGCAGCTCGGTGGAGAACTCGTGTTTCACCTCTGGCTCCCAGTTGATCCTGTTCAATGTCAAACCGTTGTCGGTGGCAATGAAGCTGATGTCATCCAGCAAACCGGCGACTTCGTGGGTGTTGGGCAGCTGTTTGAGCTGGGTGTCGACAAGATGTTCCAGCTGGACCATCTGCTTTCTGTATGCTTCCAGGTTCGCGGCCAGCATGGCCTTGCTCTCGAATTGTCCCTTGAGCTCAGTCTCTTTTGCGGCTTCACGACCCAGGGCCGCCAGGGAATTGGCAATCACGTAGTAATAGAGTGCCCCACCAAGCAGAGCACAGCAGAAGAAGACAAAGATGCCCTTGGCGATCGGCGGCCAGCGGGCAATGTCATTGAGATCCAGGTCGTTGAGTTGTTGCAGGTTCATTTTTGCCCCTTAGCCGCGTTGGGTAGCGCCGTGGCAATCTGGAACATCATGGAGAACTGGCTCAGGGCGATGGGGGCCACCTCGGCCGTGAAGATGGTGCTGAGCTGGGATTGTGTCAGCCAGCCGGAACCGTCGATTCGGCGCATCATGCTGGCTACCCTGCCATAGGCTTCGGTCTTTCCCTTCACGTCTATCTTGTTGTTTTGCAGAGCAAGACTATCAAGATACACCCCGTTGGGGACCAGCACCGGCAGCTGATTGAACAGACGGACAGGGATGTTGCGGCGCATCTGCAATTGCTCGATGAGTTGCATGCGGTCAATCAACTCCTTGCGCCGCTCCTTAAGAAGCCTGATCTCCCCAAGCTGGGTGTCCAGGGTTGCCATCTCCTGCTGCAACCGCTGATTGCGCTGCTGCTGGTAGCTAATCTGCTGCTGCACCAGCCAGTCTGCGGCAAAGGCGATGGCTGCCGTCCCCGCCAGGAACAGACCGAACAGGATGCCGAATTGTTTCTTCTGACGCTGCGCCCGAGCCTGCCGCCAGGGCAGAAGGTTTATATTTGACATGGTGTGAAGCTCCTCAGTGCCAGCCCGAGCGCCGTCATGTACTTGGCCCCATGAATCAGCCCCCCCTCTCCCTGCGGCTTGCCAAAGAGTGCAAAGGGATCGGGATGCAGCACCTCGCAGTTGAGCTCGCTGCCGATTTGTCCGGCCAGCCCCGGCAGCAGGCTCCCCCCTCCGGTCAGCACCAGCCTGGAGAGCTCCTTGTTCCCCGAAGAGCTGCAAAACAGCTGCACGTTGCGCCGTATCTGCAACACCAGGGTGCTGAGGTGAGGCAACAGGACATCCACCTCATGATCCGCAGGCAGGGAGCCCTGGAGCTTGGCCAGTTCCGCCTCTTCCATACTCATGCTGTAAAAAGAGGCCAATGCCTGGCTGTATTGATCACCACCAAAATTCTGCAACCGGGAATAGATGACCTGGCCCCGTAGCAGGGCGGCGAAAGTCAGGGCGCTGGCACCGATGTCGACGATGCCAACCGGTTTCTCCGAGGTTTGCAGGTCGGGCAGGCAGGCCAGCACGGCGCGTCCGAGCGCATGGGCCCCCACATCCACCACCATGGTCGTCATGCCTGCCTCCGTCAGGGCACTGACCCGGCCACTGACGCTCTCGGTCCGCGCGGCACTGAGCAGGACCTCCTGACGCCCGTTCTCGCCCGCCATGCCGAGGATTTCAAAATCCAGGCTCACTTCATCGAGGGGAAAGGGGATGAGCTGCTCAGCCTCCAGGTGAACCTGGTTCTCCAGCTCGCTCTCGTTGATGTTGGTATCGACCTGAATGATCTTGGTGATGACATTGGAACCGGTCACGGCCGTGGCCACGTTCTGGCAATCCCCCTGCACGAGCCGCTTGAGCGACTTGAGGGACTGACTGACCCGTTCAATGTCCTGAAGTTGATAGTCGACCAGCGTTCCTCTTGGCATGGGGATCTCGGCAACCGAACCGAGGTGCACCTTGCCGGGACGTCCGCTGATGGTGACGGCCTTGATGGTTTGACTGCCAAAATCAATGCCCGCCATGGAGACGAGGGATCCCTTACTTAATAGCCCAAACATATACACATCCATGCGTTATTGGGTTTTCGGACTTATTGTAGGACAGCGCGTCATGATGTGACGGCTTAACTCAATATAATGCTCTATCTATCAATGTCATAAAGTTTGTGTCAAAAGTTGACGCCCCTCTCCTTTCGGCCTTGATTGCGGCCCCCTTGGTAATTGTGCCCTGGAGTGCTACCCTCCCGCCTCTTCTCGGGGTCGCCTGTTTGCGGACAGGAAAACCTCGAATCCGCGAGGGTAAAAAGGCTATACTCTGCGCCCGTTGGCTAATTTTAAGACGATTGGTAGTTCTTCCATGCTGAAATGGCTCGTTCGCCTGTTTATTGTCATGATGCTGGGTGCTGTGCTGGGCGTTGCCAGCCTCATCGGCATCTACTTCTACATCAAGCCCCAGTTGCCGGACGTCAGCGCCTTGCGCGATGTCAAACTGGCTACCCCCATGAAGGTCTACAGCCGGGATGGGGAATTGATCTCCCAGTTTGGCGAAATTCGTCGCATCCCCCTGCGGCTGGACGAAATTCCCCAGTCCATGATCGATGCCGTACTCGCCACCGAAGATGCCCGCTTCTATGAGCACCCGGGCATTGACCCCATCGGCATCATCCGTGCCGCCACCGTCTGGGCCGTCTCCGGCCAGGCGCGTCAGGGCGCCAGTACCATTACCCAGCAGGTGGCCCGCAACTTCTTCCTGAGCAACGAGAAGACTCTTGTACGCAAGATCAAGGAAGTATTCCTCGCCTGGCGTATCGAGCAGAACCTCTCCAAGGACGAGATCCTCACCCTCTATCTCAACAAGATCCCCCTCGGCTACCGGGCATTCGGGGTCGGCGCGGCCGCCCAGGTCTACTTCGGCAAGGAGGTCAAGGATCTGACCCTGGACGAGATCGCCATCATCGCGGGTCTCCCCAAGGCACCCTCCATGCTGAACCCGATCCGTTCCCCGGAGCGCGCCTTCGCCCGCCGCAACGTGGTGCTGGGTCGCATGCTGGAAACCGGCAAAATCACCCAGGCCCAGTATGACGAAGCCTCCAAGATGCCGGTCAAGGCCCGTTTTCACGGTGCCGAGACCACGCTGAACGCCCCTTATCTGAGCGAGATGGTGCGCCAGAAGATGGTGGAGCAGTTTGGTGAAGATGCCTACACCATGGGGCTGCACGTCTACACCACCGTCACAGCCAAGCGTCAGCGCGCCGCCCATCAAGCGCTGCTGGACGGTGTCTTCGACTACGACACCCGCCACGGCTACCGTGGCCCGACCGCCTTGCTGTGGAAAGCCGGTGAAACGGCCTGGGACTACGAGCAGATCATGGCCCATCTGGCCAAGCAGCCGACCTATCAGCCCCTGATGGCCGCCGTGGTCACCCAGCTCGGCGACAAGAGCGCCACCCTGGTGCTCAAGAATGGCAAACAGGCCGAACTGGGCTGGAATGGCATCAAGTGGGCGCGTGCCTTCATCACCGACGATCGCCAGGGCTTTGCCCCTAAATCGGCGCGAGATGTGCTCAAAGTCGGCGCCCAGATCTGGGTCAGGGAGAAAGGGGAAGAGTTGCTGCTCTCCCAGATCCCCGACGTCAACGCCGCCCTGGTGGCCATGAACCCGCAAGACGGCGCCATCGAGGCCCTGGTCGGCGGCTTCAGCTTCGAGCTCTCCAAGTTCAACCGGGTCGATCAGGCCCGTCGTCAGGTCGGCTCCAACATCAAGCCTTTCCTCTATGCCACCGCGCTGGAGCAGGGCTATACCCTGGCGTCCCTCATCAACGATGCACCGATCAACCAGTGGGATCCTGCAAAGGGCCCCATGTGGCAGCCCAAGAACTCGCCCGCCATCTATGAAGGGCCGACCACCTTGCGCCTCGGCCTTGCCAAGTCCAAGAACGTGATGTCGGTCCGCCTGATGCGCGCCATCGGGCTGGATACCTATATCGACGGCCTGACCCGCTTCGGCTTCGCCCGTGATCACATTTCCGCCAATGAATCCCTGGCGCTGGGTGCGGCGGAGTTTACCCCGCTGGAAGTGGTGCGTGGCTACTCGGTGCTGGCCAATGGCGGCTTCCAGGTCACCCCCTACTTCATCACCGAAGTGACCGACAGCTTCGGCAATCCCCTCTTCGAGGCCAACCCGGCCGCCGCCTGCCGCGACTGCGGCGTGCTGGCCGCCGCCGGTCTCGACAGCGCGGATGCCTATGCCAATACCACGGCAGACTGGAAGGCCCAGTGCCCCATCGATCCTGTCGTGCCCAACAACATGGCACCGCAGACCATCAGTGCCCAGAGCGCCTTCCTCATCACCGACACCCTGACCACCGCCATCTGGGGTGGCAATGGCTGGCGTGGTACCGGCTGGCGGGCAGCCCGTGACCTCAAGCGTCACGACATCTCGGGCAAGACGGGGACCACCAACGAATCCCGGGATGCCTGGTTCTCCGGCTATACCCCGAATCTGGTGGCCACCTCCTGGATCGGTTTTGACAATCACCAGCGCGGTCTGGGCCGGGCCGAGTTTGGCGGCGGCGCCGCCCAGCCCATCTGGATTGACTTCATGAAGACGGCTCTGCACCAGGTGCCCGAACGCAAGATGCCGGTCCCCGAAGGGATCATGCAGGTCCGCATCGATCGTGAAACCGGTCTGCTGACCAATCGCGCCGATGGCAGTACCACGGAGGAGTTCTTCAAAGAGGGCACAGAGCCCACCCGCTACGCGAGCCAGATCTCCGATGGCAACCAGGTGTATGGCGGTGACGATGCGACCACAGACGGTCCCGTCTCCACCGACGACATCTTCTAGGTCCCCCTGGAAACAACAAAAACCGGCGCCCAGGCGCCGGTTTTTGTTTCGGGATGACGAGCGGGCTGCGTCAGCCCAGCAGGGCTTTCATCAGACTCGAGATGCGGGCCGCCAGCTCATTGAAGCAGGGACGGCGCACCGAGTAGTGACGATAGAGCAGGGAGATGGTGCGCCCCGGCACGGGGTTGATCACCGGGCGATAGCTGACGCCCCCCTCCTCCGGGTTGGCGGGCACGGCGAGTCTGGGCACCAGCGTCATGCCGCTGCCGGCGGCGACCATGTTGCGCAGGGTCTCCAGACTGGTGCCCTTGAAGCGCTGATCCTCACCGATGCCCGCGGCAAAACAGAAACCCATCGCCTGATCCCGCAGGCAGTGACCGTCGGCCAGCATCAGCAATTTCTTGCCCTTGAGATTGTGCAGGGGCACCGCCTTGGCGCTCGCCTCCGGGTGATGCTGGGGCACGGCCAGCCACATGGGCTCCTGATAGAGGGGGATGGCGCCAAACCCCTCCATCCCTTCCAGCTCCGCCAGCACGAGGCAATCCAGCTCCCCCTCCTCCAGCCGCTTGAGCAGCACCTGGGTCTGATCTTCGTAGAGGTAGAACTCCAGCTTGGGGAAGTGTTCCCGCAGATCCTGGATGATGTGGGGCAGCAGATAGGGGCCCACGGTGGGAATGAAACCGATGTGGATCTCGCCGGACATGGGCTCGGCGAAGCGCTGGCCTATGCTCTTGAGCTCTCGCGCCTCTTTGAGCACCTTGCGCGCCTGACGGGCCATGGCATCGCCGGCGGGCGTGAACAGCACCTTGCGGGAGGTGCGCTCGATGAGGATCACCCCCAGTTCATCTTCCAGCTTGCGCAGCTGCCCACTCAGGGTCGGCTGGCTGACAAAGCAGCGCTCCGCCGCCTTGCGAAAGTGTTTCTCCTCTTCCAGCGCTACCAGATATTCGAGATCGCGAAGGTTCATAGGTACTGCATCCTGCCGTTCAATGAGGCCGATAGCATGCACAAGAACGGTGCGGGGGACAAGGGAGGCGCGCAGACGGGTCTGCCCTCTCCTTTGACCAGCCGCAGGCGATGGGCGAGAGACTCACCCCATCAGGGAGGCGATGTGATCCGCGAACGCCGATGGCTCTCCCAGATAGGAGGAGACAGGCAGCGCAACGACGCGCTCCCCTTGCATCAATCCCAGGGTCGGGAACCCCTGCCCGCCGAGCCGGCGCAGCCACGCCTGGCTTGTGGCCAGATGGCCCACAAGATCGACCCGTCCAAAGGCCAGTGCGAATGCCTCCGGTGTCAGCCCCTGCTCCCGCGCGAGCGCCGCCAACCGTGTCGGGGAACCGACCCATTCCCCATCCCGGTAGTGGGTCTCCTGGATGCGGTGCAACAAGGCAAGGCCGTCGCCGCCAAGCTCGCTCACCGCCAGAACGGCGCGAATGGGCGGCTCGGAGTCAAGGAGCAGCGACTCGTTGAGCAGAAGCTCGTTGAAGTAGCGCTCACCAAAGCGCTGTCCGGTGAGGGCGTGGATGCGCTCGTCATGGGGGCGCACATAGTCCCGCAGGGGCTGGCCCATGGCCTGGCGCCTGGCGCCCATCCAGAGGCCCCCCCCATGCAGTTCGATGCGAAGACCCGGGATCTCGGCAGCGGCTTTCAGCAGGGGGGCGGCGCCATAGCACCAGCCACAGAGGGGGTCATAGACATAATGGAGGGTTGTTTGCGCTTCGTTCATCATCATTCTCGCTTCAATGCTGGATAAAAAACCGGGCCCTCGGGCCCGGTAAAAAAACACAGGGATGTAGGCGTCAGGGAGTTACCACTTCATCTCGCCGGTATTGACCTTGGCACCGATGGCCAGGCCATCGTCGACCGGCAGGGAGGGGTAAGCCTTCTTCAGCGCTTCAATCAGCTGGCCGGAGTGCTTGGCTTTGGCCAGCTCTTGCTCAAAGCGCTGCACGTAGTCACGGGTGAAGGTCACGGCTTCGGTACCCTTGGGCGCAGTTCCCAGGAAGTGACCCGGCACCACACGCTCGGGTTTCAGCGCCAGCAGGTTGTTCAGCGCCTTGACCCAGTGGCTGCGAGCAGCCTTGGACTGGCTGTCCGCCATCCAGACGTGCACGCCGCTGTAGACCGGCACACCCCCAAAGGCCGTCTTGATGAAAGGGGCCCAGAGGTAGGCATTCGGGGTGTTCATCTCTTTGATTTCAATCTTCTCGCCATCCAGCGTCAGGTGGCTGGCCGTCATCACTTGCGGCACGGTCAGGCTCTTGGGTGCATCCTTGCCCAGGATCGGGCCCCAGTAGCTCAGCTTGGCATCCTTGGTCTGCTTGATATGGTCGACCACATGCTGGTCGGCCAGCACTTTGACATCCGGGAACGCCGCCATGACGGGTTCCAGACCGAAGTAGAAGTCGGGATCACCGGCACTGATATAGACAGTGGTCAGCTTCTTGCCGCTCTTCTTGATCATGTCCACCAGCGCCTGGCCATGTTGCACGTCGAACTGGGCATCGATCAGGATGGCCTCTTTGTCACCGGCTACCAGTGAGGAGGAGACGGGGAAGATGGCCTTCTCGCCGGGGTTGTAGACGGTCACGGTCAGGGGGGCCGCCAAGGCGGAACCCGTCATCAGGAGGCTGGTCAGGGTCAGGGTACGCAGTGTGTTGTTCATCAGATAACGCTCATCGGTGTGGATTAATGGAATGAGCGCAGTTTATTGCATCACCATCGATACAAATACCGCATAATAGGCGCATCACTGTTGCACAAATCGAGCATATAGGGGCACAAGATGGATAGGCTGACCGCATTGCGGGTCTTCGTCTGCGTGGTGGAACAGGGCAGCCTGAGCGGCGCCGGGGAGAAACTGGAGATGTCCCGCGCCATGGTGTCGCGCTACCTGGCCGAGTTGGAACGCTGGATGGGGGCCAGATTGCTGCACCGCACCACCCGCCGGCTGAGCCTGACCGGGCCGGGAGAAGAGGCGCTGAACCGGGCCAGAGCCATGCTGGCCCTGGGGGAAGAGATGGAACACCTGGCCATCCGCCATGACGAGGCCCCCAAGGGGCAACTGCGCATCACCTGCAGCTACTCTCTCTCCGAAGCCCTGCTGGTCGGGGCGGCGAACGACTACCTGGCCCGTTACCCCGGCACGGCGATCGACATCCTGCTGCTGGACCGGACGGTCAATCTGGTGGAGGAGCGAATCGATCTCGCCCTGCGCATCACCAACGACCTCGATCCCAACCTGGTGGCCCGCAGGCTCGGCACCTGCCACTCGGTGGTGTGCGCCAGCCCCGCCTACCTGGCCCGCCATGCTCCGCCCCAGCAGGTGCAGGATCTGGCACTGCACAACTGCCTCACCTACACCTATTTCGGCAAGAGCCTGTGGGAGTTTCTGGGGCCCGATGGTCCCGAATCCGTCCCGGTAAGCGGCAACCTCAGCGCCAACATCTCCAACCTGCTGCTGGCCGCCACCCTGGACGGGGCGGGGATCAGCCTGCAACCCGCCTACTCGGTTCACCCCCATCTGGCAAGTGGCGCCCTGGTCCCCCTGCTCACCCCCTGGCAGCCCAAGCGCCTCGGCGTCTATGCCGTTTATGGCACCCGCAAACAGATGTCCCCCCTGCTGCGCAGCTTCCTCGACTTTCTCGTGGAGCGGATGGCGGACGATCCCCTGTGGCAGGAAGCCCCTCCCTCTCTCTGATCCCTGCGAGCCGCACAAAAAAGGGGCCTCGCGGCCCCTCTTTGCTCCATCCTGTGCCGGTCAGGCTTCGAAACCGAATGCCTTGACCGGGGTCTCTCCCTCCTCGGCCTCCTGATCCTCCAGATAGATGTCGTGATAGGCGGCATAAATGGAGTAGTTGATGGCAGGCAGCACCACCAGCAGGCCCACCAACATCAGGAGTGCGCCAAAGAAGATCAGCACGGCCCCGAGCAGCCCCCACCAGAGGAAGGGCCACATGTTGCGCAGACATCCCTTGAAGCTGAGCCGGGCTGCCTGCCAGACCCCGACCTGATGGAAGAGGATAAGGGCGGGGGCGAAGGTGATGGCCATCAGCACGGGAACGAACAGTGCCAATCCCACCAGGGCGCAGACGAGGAAACCCTGTGCCTGCTCCGGGGTCAGCGCCAGGGAGCCCGGATCCGCGGACAACAGGCCGGTGAGTCCCCACTGGTGCAGCAGGAACACGCAGATCATCAGGATCCCCATGATGAGGCCGAGCACCATCAGGCCCCCCAGCATCAAGGGGGTCAACCGATGGCGGAAACCGGCAAAGAAGTCGCCAAACTGCAGCGCCTCCCCATGGTGCCCCCGCCGCGCCACCGCCACCCAGCCAGCCCCCCACACCATGTAGAGCAACTGGGAGATCAAGCCCCCCGCCGGCAGCTGATCCAGCACGATGCCTACCACAAACCAGAGCACTATCATGGCCACGCTGGCACCCATCCCCTTGTTGAAGATGTCGAATCCGGTGCGGATCCAGATCCAGCCCTGTCCTATGCCATGGCGTTTGGGTTCGTGGCGCAGGGCCCTGTCACTGTTCATCATTGACCTCGTCGAAAAATAGGGGCGAAGCGGCGTCTCCTCAGGGCACGCTCACCGTGACCATGATGGTGCCGGTGTAGGGGCCGGTGCGTACTACCTGGCCCGGCAGCCGGGTCGGGTAGAGCCTCACCTTGTAGTCGGTGGCCTGGGTCGCCGCCGAGTAGGGTACCGCGATGGCGGTATCGAATGGAATAGGGGTCAGGGCACCCTGCTCGACCATGCCCACCCCGACACCGGCCAGGCTGGTGGTAATGAAGCGGTTGTCGCTCGCGAGCACCCCCGAGAAGCTGTAGCGCAGCGGCACCACGTAGTCGCTCGGGATCTGGCTGCAGGTCACGCTCACATTGACGCTGCGTGGCGCATAGCCCCTGGGGATCTCCCCTTCGATGAAGGCGCTCTGGGCCACGGCGCCCAGATCGATGGGAATGCTGGTACCAGCGGGGAACTGGCAACTGGGGGTCGAGGTGACTGTGATGTTCATCGCCAGGGTGCTGAACGCATTGGCCGGACTGGTATCGGGCAGGCTGCCACGTCGCACGAACAGCTGGGCCACGGTGCCACTGAAGGTCTGGGTGCCCGTGATCCCCTTGAGCAGTTTCAGGGTTGCTCGCCCCCCGTTCACGCTGATCCCCCCCAGCAGGGAGACATTGAGTAGCCCGCCCACACAGGCACTCAGAAGCCCAGTGGTAGTGGTGTTGAAGGGGACGCTCTGGTATCCCCCCGCCGCATTGAACTCCACCTTGAGACCGAGATAGGAATTGAGCTTGATGAGGGTACCGAGGGGATCGGAGACGGTGGGCAGGCTGGTGGTGCCCTGGTAGTAGGCCGTCACCAGCAACCCGACAGAGATACCGATGCAATCACAACTGGCCGTGCCCGTGGTGGCGAAGGTCGCACTGCGGGTATCACCTGGCTGATAGAGATCGCTGACGGTGAGCGGCAAGGTGGCCACGAAGGGGCTGGTGCACTGGCCGTTCACCGCGTTCCCTTCCCCGGGCCAGAGTCCGGCCCCCAGCAACAGCGCCCCCATCAACAGGGAGTCGGGGCCATGACGACCGGTTGCATCACTCATGGTGACCTCCTTGGCTTCTGAGCGGCATGAAGGGCTCCTCACGATAGCTGCCCTCATCGTCTATCCAGCGCAGCCGGCCACTCGCCCCCGCCGGGACAACCCCCATGGGCAGGTGCAGAGTGCCGTAGGGTGGCAGTACGCCCCCCTCCCGCCAGGCAAGCTGCCAGTCCCCCATCGTCAGCAACACTTCGCTCAGACTGATGTGGAAGGGGCCCGGATTGGTGACACCGAGCCCGCCTTCGGAGAGGATCTGCCACTTCAGCTGGCGGACCATCCCAGCCACGGAGCCCGAAAGGCCGGGGGGGCGGTAGAAAAGCTTGATACGGGTGCGATAGGCCAGCTGGACACTCCCCTCGGTGGCATGGACCTTGGGGGGCAGGCCAAGCACGTTGAGCCAGAACAGGGACTCCCTGTCCCGGGGCAACCGGTTCTGCTCTCCTCCGATCACCCTCAGTGTCTGCCCCCTGCCTGGTCCGAGTCGCATCACGGGCGGCAGCACCAGAAAGGGAGTCGCCACCTCACCAGGCCCCAGGCGCTCGTCTCCCAGGTCAACCCAGGCCTGCATCAGGCTGGGTCCGGTGCCGTCGTTGCGAACCATCAGGGCGGCCTCGCCCCCCTGATGGACGAGACGGGTCTGCATCAGCCGAATCGCGGCCTCTCCCCCCTGGGTCCACAAGAGGGCCCCGAACAGAACAAAACAGCTTGTCACCCCTACCCTGCTCCCACGTCCGCGCGAGTGCAGGTCATCACGGATGCCGTTCATGGTCCCGTCTCCATGTCGATGCAGCGCGCCGCCACCTGCTGGTAGGGCATGGCCGGATCCGGCGGGGGCATCCGATAGTCGAGGCGACACCCTTCATCGCTTGACTCCCCCCACTGGACGTAGAGCGTCCCCTGCTCGCCACGCACGAAGATAAGCCCTCCCTGCCCGACCACGGCCACCGATCCCCCCCGGTCATCGACCACGTCGGCCCCGAAAGGAGGGGCGCTGCCATCGTGTCGCTCGGCCTTGATGAGCAGTGGTTGCCCGACATGAGTCTCATAAGCGAGTTTCACGATGGCGCCCCGGCGGGGGGCCACCATACGGGCGCTGCCGTCGATCTCCACATCCAGTGGCAAACCGGTCGGGTCCAGCCCGATGACGTTGGTGCGATAGGGATTTAGCCCGGCCAGCACCGCATAGCCATCTCCATCCACCTCGCTGCCGATGCCGTGGCTCACCCTGGCCCCCTGGGCACCTTTGGCCTCCACCAGCGCCATGGTCTCTCCCTGGGTTTGCCCCATCACCCAGCCCTCTTCATGCACCAGCAAGGTCCCTTTGGCCGAGGCCACGTACTGGCCATACCCCTCCCCCTGGCTGGTACTGAGTCCCAACTGGGCGAACGCCGTCTGATACTGCACATTGGCCCCATACCCCCGGGTGCTGTCAGCTCCCCCAGGCCCCTGGCTCCCATAGACCCCGTAGTAGAAGCGCCCATCCCCGGAGCCTCCGTTGAGATCCAGTCTGGTGCTGGTCCCCAGTCCCTTCTGATAGGAGAGGGTACTACCAAGGCGCGGAGCCCCCAGCTTGTCACCGATGGGGATACTCAGGCTCAGTACGTACTGATCGCCAGTCCCCTCTTCCAGAGAGTGGCTGGCCGACAAGGTCAAACTGCCCCAGTCAAATCCCCGGCTGTAACCGAACTGAAGGCTGCTGCTCTCCCCCTGACCGCTCCAGTAATCCCGGCGGATGCCATTGAAATAGAAATCACCCCACTCCCCCACGGGCTGGTTGATGTTGAGCTGGAAGCGATTGCGCTCACGCTGCAGACGATCCAGTGCGCCAGCCTGCATCGCCGCCACATCGCTCAGGTCGAGATAGCCTTCGCTGGAGAAGCGGTAGGCTGCCAGGGTGAAGTAGGTTCGGGTCAAATCCATCTGCTTGCTGTAGGTAAGGCGATAGCTCTGGCCGGACAGGGAGGGAGGGAGGCAGATCCGCGCCCGAGGGTAAATCACTCGCCCAGGAACCGGTGACATCGAGGGCCAGGGCGCCGTAATCGGACCCCATGGCCGCCCCCCCCAGCAGAGCGGCATACTGTTTTGCGGCTATGGTTCCCCCGTAGAGAGTCAGGGTGTCCGACAGGCCGTGTCGATAGGTGCCTTGCAGAAAATCAGGCCCGTCTGGTCCGGCATCATTGCGATAACGTCCCAGAGTCAGGCTGAAGCGGGAGGTGTCGTGTCGCAGCATCTGCACCACGGAGGAAAACGGCAGGGTGAAGCGCTGCACGCTACCATCTGCCTCCGTGACCGTCACATCCAGGTCGCCGGCGAAACTGGTGGCATAGAGGTCGTCGATGGCGAAGGCCCCCGGCGCCACCTGGGTTTCATAGATGAGGGCATCGCCCTGGCGTATGGTGACCCTGGCATTGCTCTGGGCCACCCCGCGCACCACGGGAGCAAAACCCCGCTCGAAGTCGGGCAGCATGGCGTCGTCGCTGGCGATCTGCACACCGGTGAAAGGCACACTGTCGAAGCTGTCCCCCGGTGTGAAATATTCTCCCAGGGTGAGCTGGGCCGTGCGGGAGGTGACATCCCGCTGCACATAGCTGTTGAGGGGCAGATACCCCCCGCCAGATGTGCCTTGCCAGGAACCGTTGTGGCGCAGGCGCCAGGCCCCCAGGTTGAGACCCGTGTTGAGATTGACGCTGCTGCTGACCGGATCGCCCCCGTCATCCTGGTCGTTGTAGTACAGATTGGCGTTGTAACTGACGAAGGCGGCATTGATCCCCTGTACCCATTGATCCGGCCCGACATAATCGCGCCTGACCCGGCCAAGGTAGGCCTGGGGCAGGCTGAGATCACCGCTCAGGCTGGCAAGGTCGAAGGTAAAGCCGGCTCCCGGCACCAGGGCATTGACCTCGATGCAATCCTGTGCCAGTTGCGCCTTCACTGACGGCTGATCGGGCAGCTTGTCGAGGAGCAAACCCCATTGCGTCAACTGATCGGGCTGAAAACAGAATCTGGGAGTACCGGGGTCCGCCCCTGCTCTCACCTCCACCTGCTGATTCAGGCGATCCCGGCCATTGAGGGTAATCTCGAGAGAATAGCGACCGGGAGGAATGAAATCGGCGCGGGAGAAGCGGGCCAGATCGATGTTGATCCCCAGACTGTCCAGCAAGCTGTTGTCAAATTCGACCTCTGCGGAGGGGGGGACCTCTGCGACGGGTTCATCGGCCATGACCATCCCTCCCCATCCCCCCAGCACAAGCAACCAACAAATCGATACAGGGAAGCATAAATCCGGGGGGAAATGGCATGAGATAGGCATCTTGAACGTCGCGGCAGGGCTGCCGCGTACCAGATTCATGAGCAGGCAAGCGCCGCCATCCACCGAGCTCAATGGAAGACGAATTGGCCCACCTCGCGAGCACCGTAATCGTTGAGCCAATGGAAGGTCACCTTCTTGACATTGACGGCTCCGGAAAGGTGCTCCACGGGAAAGTCGAAGCTGCCACCCGGTACCACCATGCCGCCGCTCAGATTGCTGTAGCGTTTCGACTGGGCTGTCAGCAGTTCAAGATTGCTGATGCTGACGTGATAGAGGCTTGGATTGTGAGCCTGCAGTGCATAGCCTTGCCCCTGGCGGATCAGGCGCCAGCTGAGCTGATGGGCGGCACGCTCCACGTTGCCCGGCAGCCCAGTTGGCCGATAGAACAGCTTTATCCGGGAACGAAAGGCGAGTTGCACCATGTTCTGGCCCGGCTGGGTCGATTTCACGCTCGGCGGCACCTCCAGAACGTTGAGCCAGAACACGGATTCACGATCCTGGGGCAGCCCCGTTCCCACATAGGCGAGGCGCAAGGATTGGCCACGACGGGCTTCGATGCGGGTGATAGGGGGCGTGATGAGGAAGGGGAGCGCCTCGGCGCCGGGCCGGATGCGACGATCACCGGCGTCCAGCCACACCTGCACCAACGAGGGAGCGCTTCCCTTGTTGGTCAGCTCCAGTGTGACCTCCCGCGCACTGGCTGGATAGATGACCCTGGTCCCCGAGATCTGCACATGTCCCCAGCTAAACCAGGGCAGGAGCAGCAGGCACCAGCACCACCAGCCACTCCTTGTCCTGGCGAAAACGTGGGCAAGTAAAGAGCTCATGGCGCATGACTCAGTGATAATCCAGAGAGTAGATGAGGTCTGCCGAGACCAGACCCGCACCAACGGCCCCGGTGGCAATGTACTGGGCGCTGTAGTAAAGCGTTGCCCCGCCGGTAGCACTGAAGTTCACCAGCACGTTGTTGCCTGTATTGGTCCTCAGGTCGATGGGCGTGCTGTTGGCAGAGAGGATCTGCACTTCCACGTTTTGCGCCGGATTCTTGCCTCCCGACGCGACGGCCTTGTTGCTGAGATTGCCCGAGGTCTGCTCCACGCCGATGTTTTCGAAGTAGGCGCGCACCGAGCCCGTAGTCGGGCAACTGGTGAGGGCGAGGTTGAAACCGGTCGCCCCTGCGGTCTGCCCTATGCTGCCGAGGGCATTGGTACTGACGGTGGGCAGGGTGACGGTCGCCGATGCTGTACCCCCGTTGACCGCGATGGCACAGGTACCTGCGGTCACTTCCCCGTTGATGGTAATGACCCCGTTGAAGGCAACGGCGGGCATCGTCACGATCGCCAATGCGAGTCCGAATATCGAGAGCGCTTTCGTCTTCATCACAACCTCCATCTATCCCTGGATGTCGCTGGCGACTACGGTACCCCTGCCAGAGCTTCACAACCTTGTCGCGGTAGGTGTCATTCAAAGACACCTTTAGTGACACTCTAGTAAATAGCATGAAATTCTCATTTCCGCCCTCTACAAGGCAACCTCTGATGCACCCCATGGTCACGGTTGACGGACAGCACCGCCAGAATGTGGCATTATCTCCCCCCTCTTGCTTTCCCCCTGATCCGATGGAGCCATCATGCGCCGCCTCTTCTTTCTTCTCCTGCTGCTCGGCAGCCCTGCGCTTCACGCCGAACCGGGGTTTATCAGCCGCCTGCTCAACCACCCGGTGCCGGGGGGCGTGGCCGTGGTACCACTGGGAAGCGGGGCCAAGGCGCCCGCAGTGCGCTATCAGGACAAGCCTGTGCTGGTGGTACAGGAAGACGGGAAGACGTGGATCGCCATCGTCGGCATCCCGCTCAAGAGCGCGCCCGGCCCCCATCAGGTAACCACCAGCGATGGCCGCACCTTGAGTTTCACGGTCGGCACCAAGCACTACCGTGAGCAGCACATCAAGCTCAAGAACAGCCGCCAGGTCAATCCGCTGGCCGAAGACATGACCCGCATCAACCGGGAGCTTGCCGAACAGACCCGCGCCTACCAGACCTTCAGCCCGGCTCAGCCGAGCAACCTGCTGTTTGACAAGCCGGTCCAGGGCCCGCTCTCCAGTCCCTTCGGGCTGCGCCGCTTCTTCAACGGCGAGGAGCGCAACCCCCACTCCGGCCTCGACTTCGCGGTCGGAGCCGGCACTCCCATCAAGGCACCAGCCGCTGGCAAGGTCATCCTCATCGGCAACTACTTCTTCAACGGCAATACGGTGTTCGTCGACCACGGCCAGGGCCTCATCAGCATGTTCTGTCACATGTCGAAGGTGGACGTGAAGCTGGGCCAGAGCCTGCCCCGCGGCGGCATCGTCGGCCGGGTCGGCGCCACCGGCCGCGCCACCGGTCCCCACATGCACTGGAACGTCAGCCTCAACGACGCCCGCGTCGACCCCGCCATCTTTATCGGTGCCTTCAAGCCCTGAGGCCGGCGACCTGCCGCCCACAGGCAGGGAATGAAAAAGGCAGCCGAGGCTGCCTTTTTCATGGACGCATGACCACATCTCAGGCAGCGCTGTGCTGGCGCCCCTCCCTGCTCATCGCCCGCCACATCACCAGGACCAGCAGAGTGCTGCAAGTGGGCAGCGCCAGCCAGACACCGGCCACTCCCCACAGGGAGGAGAAGCCCCACAGGAAACCGCCGATCAGCACCAGCTTGCCGCCGGTGAGCAGGGAAGCGATGCGGGCCCGGTTGATGGCCTGGAAATAGGTGGCCCCCACCAGCAGCAAGCCTTCCATGGGCAGCCCCCAGAAGTAGAGCCAGATACCGAGGGTCGCCACCGGCAACAGGGCAGCATTGTCCCCTGCAAACAGATAAACCACTGCCTCTGGCCACAGATACAGCGGGATCATCCCGCACAGTGCCACCGCCATGGTCACTCCCAATGCCAGGTTGCGCACCCGCAGCACCCGTGCCCAGTTGCCCGCCCCGGCATTGAAGCTGGCGATGGGCTGGATGCCCATGGCGATCCCCTCGAAGATGAGATAGAAGAAGGCCTCGCTGTAGCTGATGACCCCATAGGCGGCCACGTGCAGCGAAGTGCCTACCGAGAGCAGCGCCTTGTTGTGCAGCGCCAGCACCACCGAGAGGTAGAGGTACATCAGAAAACTCGACACCCCGAGTCGCAATGTCTCCCCCATCAGCCGCCAGTCGGGCACCAGGGTATCCCAGCGAATGCGCAACTGGCTGCGGGGGGTGAAGAAGTGCCACAGGCACAGGCCCCCGGTGACAGCCTGGGAGAGCATGGTCGCGATGGCGGCCCCCGCCAGCCCCCAGGGGATCACCGCCATCAGCAGGTAGTCGAGCAGCACGTTGAGCACGCCGCCCCCCACCAGGATCCAGGTGGTGAGGCCGGGTCGCCCGTCGTTGCGCAGCAGGGCGGTAAAGGCCATGGAGAGCACCGCGAACACCCCGAGCCAGGCGTACCACTGCAGATAGGCGAAGCCTGCGTCGAAGATGACCCCCTGCGCCCCCATCCAGACAAGCATGGCCTTGCCGTAACGAATGCCAATGAAGGCGAGCAGCGCGGAGGCGATGAGCACCATCACCAGGGCATTGCCGACGATGTGGCGCGCCCTGGCCTGCTCCCCCTTGCCCAGATAGAAGGAGGCCAGCGACGAGGATCCCATGCCGATCAGGGCACCCACCGCGTAGAGCACGGCGCAGATGGGGTACGCCAGCATCATGCCGGCCAGCCCGTCCTGGCCCAGGATATGGCCGACGAAGATGCCGTCTATGGTGACATAGATGCCGGTGACCAGCATGGCGGCCACCGTGGGGGTGACGTAACGCAAGAAGAGGCGGGAAAGGGGGGCCGTGCCCAGATCGACGGAGGACATAAATTGCTCAATGAAGGGGAACGGCCAGAATAATAGCCAAACAAGACCCGGATCACCCGTTATTTGTGCCGTGGATCATTCATCTTGAGGGCTTTACCCGCCCCGGCCCCTGCTTTAGGCTAGGGCGACTTCTCCTGAACGGAAACGTGCGCCATGTTGCAACGCCTGCTCTGTCTGATGCTCTGTCTCAGCCTGTTCCCCTTCTCCGCTGTCCAGGCTGATGATGCCATCACTCAGGTAGAGGAGCTGCTGCAAAGCATCCCCAAGACGGATACCCCGGAAAACCAGCAACTGCGGGAGAGCTACCAGCAGGCGCTGCAATATGCCCGGGATGCCCAGCGCTACCGGGAACAGGGCAAGGCCTACCAGCAGATCCTCATCGACTACCCCAAGGAGTCCGCCCGTCTCAAGGAGGGGCTGCACAACTATCAGCCTCAGTCCCGCCCGTCCCTCTCCTCCCTCAAGGAGGATGCCCTGCGCCAGGCCATCAGCCTGAGCAGCAACCGCCAGCTCAACCTGCGCAAGGAGCGTCAGGCGGTGACCGACAGCCTCAACCAGCTTGAGAGCACGGGCCAGGAATATCACCTGCGGGTCGACGAGTTGCGCAAGCAGTTGCTCCAGACCCGCTCCCTGCTCGATCGCCTGAGCTTCAGCAACGAGTCGGACAGGTTGCAGGAGGCCCAGCAACTGGCCACCCGACTCAAGGAACAGAGCCTCTCCGACCGGATCCAGATGCTGGAGCTGGAGCAGCTCTCCGCCCAGCAGCGCAACGATTTGGGCAAGCTCAAGCTGCAGGAGCTCAACCTCGCCATCACCGACGAGGATGAGTGGCAGACCAGTCTGCTTGCCCAGCAGAACCAGCTGCGCCGGGACAAGACCGAGCAGGCCCTGGCCGAGAGCGAACGCCTGCGCCGCCAGCTCACCTCTGACCTCCCCCTCTTGCAGGAGCAACAGCAGCAAAACCAGGCCCTCTCCCTGCAACTGGGGGCCCTCGAGGACCAGATTGAACGGGTGCAGGACGAGCAACGGGGGGTGGACACCTCCCTCTCCGGGCTCAACGAGCTGGTCAATTCGGTGCGCGAACAGCTGGAGTGGTTGCAGATAAGCAACGCCTACGGCGAGAACCTGCGCAGCAAGCTGGCCGATCTGCCCGCCTACTTCCCGCTGGAGCGGCTGGAGTCCGCCATCGTCAAGGCGCGCATGGCCAAATACCAGTACGAGACCGAGCAGGATGCCCTGAAGGATCCGGTGCAACTGCGCAACAGCCTGCTCAGTGGAGACGGCATCACCCTGGACAGGGCCCAGCGCGCCGTGCTGGACAACCTGCTCAAGGCGAGACGGCAACTGCTGACCCGGCTCAACGATGCCTCCGATACCCTCATTCAGGAGCAGACCCGCCTCAAGCTGCTCTACAGCCGCCAGAACAGCAAGATCGACGAGATCCGCGAACTCAGTGCCAGCCATCTGTTCTGGATGCCGGACGTGCGCCCCCTGAGCCCGGCGGTGCTGCTCGGCGTCCCGGCCGCCCTCGGCCTTGCCTTCAATCCGGCCAACTGGCTGCAACTGCCCAGGGCCATCGCCGAGAACAACCTACTGAGCCTGACCCTGGCTGGCCTCGGGCTGCTGGGACTGGCCTGGTGCTGGCTGAAACTGGCTCGCCACCTCCTTCAATACAGCCAGTACATTGCCCCGCGCATCGGCAAGGTAACCCAGGACAAGTTCAGCCTCACCAGCCGGTTGCTGGTGCGCTCCGTGCTCGCCGCCCTGCCGCTGCCCGCCATGGTGCTCATGGTGCACGGCCTGCTGGACGGCGCCTGGCAATATCCCTTCGCGGTGGCGGTGGCCCGGGGCCTGGGTGAAATCTGGTTCCTGCTGCTGGCCCTGCTGGTGGCGCGCCACCTCACCCTGGAGAAGGGGATCCTCATCCTCCACTTCCGCTGGCAGAAGGAGCGGGTGCAGCGAGTGTGGGGACAGTTTCGTACCCTGCTGCTGGTGCTGATCCCGAGCTTCTTCGTGCAGGGCATGGCGAGCAGCTATCAGGAGCACGCCTTCTACGACTCCCTGGGACGCCTCGCCTTCATCATCGGGGCCCTCTGGCTGCTGCTCTTCTTTGCCCGCCTCAACCGGGAAAAACTGCCCCTCACCTGGGGTCAGGCAGACATGACCAAGCCCCATCTGCTGCACCACTTCATCTGGAACAGCCTGATGCTGGCCCCGCTGCTGGCGGTGCTGGGCGCCCTGTTCGGCTACTTCTACACCTCCCGCACCCTGCTGCGCCAGCTGGAGCTGAGCCTGCTGGCGGGGCTCGGCTGCCTGCTCGTCTACTATCTGGCCCACCGCTGGATGCTGATCCAGCGCCGCCGACTCGCCTTCGATCGCGCCAAGCAGAAGCGGGCCGAGATCCTGGCGCAGCGGGAGCGGGAAGAGGACGATCTCAGCTCCGAGATCCCCGATGTGGTGGAGGAGCCCGAACTGGATCTGGATACCATCAGCGCCCAGTCCCTCGGCCTGGTGCGCACCCTGCTGATGCTGGGCTTCACCATGCTGGTGGTGGTGCAATGGTCGGATCTCAACTCGGCATTCAGCTTCCTCAGCAGCATCGAGGTGTGGCAGGTGAGCAGCAAGGTGGCCGGCATCGAGCAGCTCTCCGCCATCACCCTGCAGGATCTGATGCTGACCGTCTTCGCCTTCATCCTGACGGTGGTCACCGCCCGCAACCTGCCAGGGTTGATGGAGCTCACCCTGCTCCAGCACCTGAGCCTCTCCCCCGGCACCGGCTTCGCCCTCACCACGGTGAGCAAGTACCTGGTACTGCTGATTGGTGCCCTCACCGGCTTCTCCATGCTCGGCATCGACTGGTCCAAGACCCAGTGGCTGGTGGCGGCACTCTCGGTGGGGCTGGGCTTCGGCTTGCAGGAGATCTTCGCCAACTTCGTCTCCGGCCTCATCATCCTGTTCGAAAAACCGATCCGCCTGGGTGACACCGTCACCATCCGGGATCTCACCGGCACCGTCACCAAGATCAAGACCCGCGCCACCACCATAGTGGACTGGGACAGGAAGGAGATCATCGTCCCCAACAAGGCCTTCATCACCGAGCAATTCATCAACTGGTCCCTGTCCGATGCCATCACCCGGGTCCGCTTGCGCATTCGCATCGGCCTGACCCAGAATCCCAAGCAGGTACAGCAACTGCTGGAGCAGAGCGTGCGCGAATCCACCCTGGTGCTGGATACGCCCGCCCCGGAGGTGTTCCTCATCGAGTTCACCGACTCTGCCCTCATCTACGAGATCCGGCTCTACGTCAACAACATGGATCACCGGATGCCCATTACACACGAGGTACATTCCCTGATCCTGGAGAAACTCGGCCAGGTCGGCATGCATCTGCCACATCAGCAGATCGACATCCGGATGAGCCGGGGATGAAGCCCCCA
The DNA here is from genome assembly GCF_014168615.1 of Aeromonas sp. WP2-W18-CRE-05. Lineage (NCBI taxonomy): Bacteria > Pseudomonadati > Pseudomonadota > Gammaproteobacteria > Aeromonadales > Aeromonadaceae > Aeromonas > Aeromonas sp. WP2-W18-CRE-05. Next base: position 3,694,132 of record NZ_AP021917.1, read on the forward strand.
AAGACGACAACAGGAGCCATCATGCAGATCATTGCCCATCGCGGTGCCAGCGGCCTGGCCCCGGAGAATACCCTCAAGGCGATGAGCCTGGCGCTGGATCTGGGTGCCAAAGCCATCGAGCTGGACGTGCAGTGGGCCGACGGAGAGCTCTGGGTCTTCCACGACCGGCGGCTGGAGCGCTGCACCAACGGCCAGGGTGTGCTGACCGGGCAATCCCGGGAGTACCTGGCGAGCCTGGATGCGGGGGACGGGGAGCGGATCCCGACCCTGTGGCAGGTGATGGCACTGGTGGCGGGGCGCTGCGAACTGCACATCGAGCTCAAGGGCGCCCACACCGCCGAGCCGGTGGCCGCCCTGACCAGGCGGGCCGAGGCCGAGCTTGGCTTTACCCAGGCGCACTGGATCGTTTCCTCCTTTCATCATCCCGAGCTGTTACGCTTCAAGGGACTGCGACCGGAAATCAGGATAGGCGCCCTCACGGCCAGCCTGCCCCTCGACGGCGCCGCCTTTGCCGAGACGCTGGGGGCCTGGTCACTGAACTGCGACGTGGATTTCGTCGACGAGACCCTGGTGGCGGATGCCCATCGCCGGGGGCTCAAGATCCTGGTCTACACGGTCGACGAAGTGAGTGATGGGAGCGCCCTCGCCAGCATGGGTGTCGATGGCATCTTCACCAACCGGCCAGATCGATTCAGCTGAGTATCGGCGCGCCCTGGCAGGCCACAAGGAGGTGAAAAGAATTGAAAAAATGCGGTGCACCGGGATACATAAAGTCCATAGCCAGCCGATACAGAGTTGGCTCATAACAATAACAAACACCATGGATCTCTGACTGACGCTCACAAGGATGTAAACATGAACCTATCCATCAAGAACAAGCTGGTCCTCTCCATCGGGGCCATCATTCTGGTCATCACCGGCCTGCAGGTCTGGTACAACACCTCCCAGTTGCGCAGTGAAACCCAGCGGCTGATCTGGAGCTTCATCGACGACAGCTCGGTCGCCAACGTCAAGGGGATCTCCCGCTGGCTCGACGCCCGCATCAATCTCGTCACCGCCACCAAGGAAGCCTTCGCCAAGGAAGACGAGCCCCTCAGCCACCTGGCCCAGTCCATGAATGCGGGCAACTTCGATCTCGTCTACGTGGGCACCAAGGATGGCCGGATGATCCAGAGCAAGCCGACCGATCTGCCGGCCGGCTATGATCCGCGCCAGCGCCCCTGGTACAAGGACGCCATGGCCGCCGGCAAGCTCGCCATCACGGCTCCCTATGCCGACATCACCACGGGCCAGCTCATCATCACCATCGCCGAGCCCTTCAGTCGCGGCAACACCGACGGCGTCATCGCCGGTGACGTCTCCATCGACGGCCTGGTGAAAGACGTGCTCGCCATGAACTCGGAAGGCACCTATGCCATTCTGGTGGACAGCAACGGCACCATCATCGCCCACCCGGACAAGGATCTGACCCTCAAACCCGCCACCGCCATCTCCCCGGAACTGACGGCAGCCAAGGTCAACGAGCTGGCCCATGACAACACCATCTCCGAGATGGATATCAGCGGCAAGGCGAGCGTGTTCGACCTCACCGAGATCCCCAACACCAACTGGTATTTCGGCATCGTGGTGGACGAAGCGGTCGCCTACCAGTCCGTCTCCCGCATGGTCACCTCCGCCCTCATCCAGGGATTGCTGACCATCCTCATCGTGGCGGGCTTCTCCTATGTCGCCATCAACGGCTCCCTGGCGCCGCTGAAAACCCTGGGCGAGGCAATTGCCGATCTCTCCCGCGGCAACGGCGATCTCACCCGTCGCATCAAGATCGAGCGTGAAGACGAGGTCGGTACCGTCGCCAAGCACGTCAACACCTTCATCGAGCGCATCCACGTCATGGTGCAGGACATCTCCAACTCCTCCACCCAGCTCAACCAGCAGGCCAGGTCTTCCCACGACATGGCGGAGAAATCCAACCAGGGGCTGGCCCGCCAGCAAAACGAGATCTCCCAGATTGCGACCGCAGTACACGAGATGTCCGCCACCGCCGTCGAAGTGGCCAGCAACGCCGAGCAGACCGCGGAAGCGGCCCGCAGCTCCTCCAGCAGTTGCGAGCACGGCAAGCAGGTGATTGCCCGCAACCAGCGCTCCATCACGGATCTCGCCACCCAGGTCAAGCAGGCCTCCGGCATCATTCAGGAACTGGAGAAGAACGCCCAGGAAATCAACACCATCCTCTCCACCATCCAGGGCATCGCCGAGCAGACCAACCTGCTGGCGCTCAACGCCGCCATCGAGGCCGCCCGGGCTGGCGAGCAGGGACGCGGCTTTGCCGTGGTGGCCGACGAGGTGCGGGTGCTTTCCCAGCGCACCCACAGCTCCACCGTCGAGATCCGCAGCATGATCGAGACCCTGCAGCGCAACACCCAGGGCGCCGTCAGTACCATGCACGAGGGTCAGTTGCTGGCCCAGAACAGCGTGGAAGATGCCAACGATGCGACCCAGGCGCTGGAGCAGATCACCACCTCCATCAACCAGATCTCCGACATGGCGACCCAGATCTCCAGCGCCGCCGAGGAACAGCGTGCCGTCACCGACGAGGTGAGCCGCAACATCCAGGCGGTCAAGGATGTCTCGGACGAGCTGGCAGTGGATGCGGACAGCTCCCGCAATCTGTCGGCCCAGCTTAAAAATATTTCAGGTGAATTGAATAATCAGGTCGGCATGTTCCGCATCTGATCGACCATGGGAAGAAAGGGGCCGTTCAGGCCCCTTTTTTATAAACCCTTTTTGTTTCAACGGTTATAATCCCCTTTCGAGACCCTCAACCCTGTGATCGACATCTCCTTTTACCCATGTGTGGGAGACGGGCCCAGTCTGTCATGGCTATATTCGCATTACTTTTTTGATGCCTAACCTCGATATGTCATCGTGATAATAGTTATCATTAAACTGTTTTGATAAAAAACTTAAAAACTTTATGGGTAATACCCAAAAAGAGAGGCATTTCTCATTTTTTTGAAAGAAAACTACGTATAATCTTGGAGTTAAAATCACCAGAGTAGCGAGTACGGCTGATCCAGATCACTGATGGATGGCGATAATGACGGCATTTTCATCCAAGGAATGGGGTGGTTGTAATAAAAATCACCGTTGCCAAGCACTAAAACAAAGCAGTTTGACTTGCATCAAGCCTGAATTTTTTTCATAGAGCAAAATCGTGCTCAGCAAATCTATCCCTAAGGAGGCAGATGTGGATATTATCAAGACCGATGTTGCCATCATCGGTGCCGGTGGCGGTGGCCTGCGTGCCGCAATCGCCATTGCAGAAGCCCACCCGGAGCTGGAAATCGCCCTGATTTCCAAGGTCTATCCGATGCGCAGCCACACCGTGGCCGCCGAAGGTGGCGCCGCAGGCGTCGTCCGCGATGACGACTCCCTGGAAAACCACTTCAACGACACCGTCTCCGGTGGTGACTGGTTGTGTGAGCAGGACGTAGTCGAGTACTTCGTCAACAACGCCACCAACGAGATGATCCAGCTGGAGCACTGGGGTTGCCCCTGGAGCCGCAAACCGGACGGCAAGGCCAACGTGCGCCGTTTCGGCGGGATGAAGATCCCCCGCACCTGGTTCGCCGCCGACAAGTCCGGCTTCCACATCCTGCACACCCTGTTCCAGACCTCCATCAAGTACCCGACCATCAAGCGCTTCGACGAGCACTTCTGTCTGGATCTCATCGTGGAAGATGGCCGTGTCCAGGGTGTCGTCACCTTTGACATCCAGAACGGCATCACCCGCTTCATCCAGGCCAAGTCCGTGGTGCTGGCCACCGGCGGCGCCGGTCGTGTCTATCGCTACAACACCAACGGTGGCATCGTCACCGGGGACGGCATGGCCCTGGCCTACCGCCACGGCGTACCGCTGCGGGACATGGAGTTCGTCCAGTATCACCCGACCGGTCTGCCGGGCACCGGCATCCTGATGACCGAAGGTTGTCGTGGTGAGGGTGGCATCCTGCTCAACAAGGATGGCTATCGCTACCTGCAAGATTACGGTTTAGGCCCGGAAACCCCCGTCGGCCAGCCGAAGAACAAGCACATGGAGCTGGGTCCGCGCGACCGTCTCTCCCAGGCCTTCTGGCAGGAGCAGCAAAAAGGCCGCGTGATCCAAGGCCCCATGGGCGACGTGGTTCACCTCGACCTGCGCCACCTTGGCGAGAAGTACCTGAAAGAGCGTCTGCCCTTCATCTGCGAACTGGCCAAGGCCTACGTGGGTGTGGATCCGGTGAAAGAGCCGATCCCGGTACGTCCGACCGCCCACTACACCATGGGTGGCATCGAAACCGACGGCAAGTGCGCCACTCGTCTGGCCGGTCTCTATGCCGCTGGCGAATGTGCCTCCGTCGGTCTGCACGGCGCCAACCGTCTGGGTTCCAACTCCCTGTCCGAGATCGTGGTCTTCGGCAAGGTGGCCGGTGAGCAGGCAGCCGAGTTTGCCGCCACCCAGCAACACGGCAACACCCAGGCGCTGGTCGCCAAGGCCGAGGCGCTCATCAAGCAGCACCTCTCCCTGCTGGACATCGACGGCACCGAAAACCCGGCGGATATCCGCAACGAACTGGGCATGTCCATGGAAGCCGGTGTCGGTATCTACCGTACCGAAGAGCTGATGCAGGGCACCATCGACAAGATCAACGAGCTGAAAGCCCGTTACAAGAAGATCAAGATCAACGACAAGTCCTCGGTCTTCAACACCGACCTGCTGTACGCCATCGAGCTGGGCTACATGCTGGACGTGGCGGAAGCCATGGCGCACTCCGCCATCAACCGCAAAGAGTCCCGCGGTTCCCACCAGCGTCTGGACGGTTACGAGGAGCGCGATGACGTCAACTTCCTCAAGCACACTCTCTCCTTCTACAACGGTGAAGGGGCCCCGACCATCGACTATTCCGATGTGAAGATCACTAAATCCCAACCGGCCAAGCGCGTGTACGGTTCCGAGGGTGAGAAACAAGACGAGGCTAAGAAGAATGGCTGAGATGATCGAAATTGAAATCCTGCGCTACCGTCCCGAGCAGGATAACGAGCCCTGGATGCAGACCTTCCAGGTGCCCTACCTCAAAGAGATGTCCCTGCTGGATGCGCTGCAATACATCAAGGATCATCTGGACTCCACCTTGAGCTTCCGCTGGTCCTGCCGGATGGCGATCTGCGGCTCCTGCGGCATGATGGTCAACGGCATTCCGAAACTCGGTTGCAAGACCTTCCTGCGGGATTACCTGCCGGGCAAGATGACTATCGAACCGCTCAACAACTTCCCCATCGAGCGCGATCTGGTGGTCGACATGTCCGACTTCATCGAGAAGCTGGAGAGCATCAAGCCCTACATCATCCCGTCTGAGCCGCGCAGCCTGTGCGATGGCGAGTACACCCAGACCCCGGCTGACATGGCGAAGTATCACCAGTTCTCCATGTGCATCAACTGCGGTCTGTGCTACGCGGCCTGCCCGCAATATGGCATCAACAAGAAGTTCACCGGTCCGGCGGCCCTGGCACTGGCCTATCGCTACAACGCCGACAATCGCGACAGCGCGTCCAAGGAGCGGATGAAGATCATCAGCCAGGACGAGGGCGTCTGGGGCTGTACCTTCGTGGGCTACTGCTCCGAAGTGTGCCCGAAGGGCGTGGATCCGGCCGCCGCCATCCAGCTTGGCAAGGTCGAGAGCGCCAAGGACTACATGATCGCCATGTTCAAGCCGGATTGAGACCAGGAGTGAGACCATGAACAACACTGAGAGCAAACGTAAGCCTTACGTGCGCGAGATGAAAAAAGACTGGTGGCTGAAGAATGCCTTCTACACCGGTTACATGATCCGCGAAGGCACCAGCATCTTCGTCTCCATCTACGCCGTCGTGCTGATGTGGGGTCTGCTGCGGCTGGTACAGGGTCAGGAGGCATTCAATGGCTGGCTGGAATCCCTGCAGAGCCCCATTGCCATCCTGTTCCACGTCATCGCCCTGGCAGCCTGCCTGTTCCACGCCAAGACCTGGTTCGCCCTGGCCCCGAAAGCCATGCGCATCTTCCGTGGCGAAGACCTGGTGCCGGAGAAGCCGATCGTCATCGCCCAGTATGTGGCGCTGGCGGCGGTATCCCTGCTTGTCCTGATCATCGTGGCCTGATTTGAGGAAAAAATATGAGACGTTCTGACGAGCCAATTTACTGGGGTCTGTTTGGTGCGGGTGGCATGGTGGTTGCCATGCTGCTGCCGGTCATTGTCCTCATCACAGGTCTGCTGGTGCCCATGGGTATCATGGACGTGGAGACCATGAGCTACGAGCGCGTGCTGGCATTCGCCAGCTCCTGGTGGGGTGCCTGCATCCTGCTGGTGATCATCGCCCTGCCCGTCTGGCACGGCATGCACCGCATCTACCACGGCCTGCACGATCTGGGGATCCACACCACCAAGCTGCACCACTATGTGTTCTATGGCTTCGCCTTCCTGGTGTCCGCCATCACCGTCGGTCTGCTGATGGTGCTGGTGCTCCAGTAAGCACATCCTGACTGCATGACAAACCGGGCCCAGTGCCCGGTTTTTTTATGACCATCTTCCGCGGCTCATCTCCATCCGGCAGCTGTCCTGCGCACTCGTTCGGCATCCTTCACCAGAGCCTCGGTGCCGGCTCACGGCCGTTTTCCGCGTAGTAGAGCGACGGCAGAAACTGCGCCAGATAGCTGAATTCGCTGTAGCAGTGGCGCATCCGGTTGAAGCCTATCTCGTCCGGCACCTCGTCAAGCGGATTGGTGCAGGCCTTGCCCAGCAGGAAGCGGCTGCGCAGCACACAGCCGTAGGGGGTATCGCGCGCCAGGTGCAACATCTCGCCATCCAGCGGCGCCCCCTGCTCATCCAGCGCCACCTCATCGCCAAAGCCGATACGGGCGCAGATGGCGGCAGAGAGAGCCTGCGTCTCCCGCGCCTCCTGTAGCGATTGCGGGGCGAACACCTCTTCGGCGCTGTGGAACTTGAGGCGAGCTGCCACCGGCGGCAGCTCGGCAAGCCACTCCACCGCCTCTATGCTGGCTCCCACGAAGCGCTCCCCTTTTTTCCAGTGATGATCCCAGCCCCGGTGCTCGACATGATCGTGCGGGTGCCACCACCTGATGTGCTGGGTCGTCTCGAAGAAGGTGAACCACCAATCCAGCATGCGCCCCTTGCAGCCGTGCAGATCGGTGCGGATGGCGACCGTCAGCAGGCCGTCGGTGCTGCGGGTCAGACCCATTTCCAGGCGAAGGGGTTGCGGGCTGAGCAACTCGTTGATGTCATTGACGCCCCAAGGGGCAAACAGGGCAGAAGGATGCATGATATGACTCCCATAAATTTAGGAAACGAAGTTCGTTTCTTAAATTACGCTATGCCTGTATGCTGGGTCTGTCAATGCTTTCCAGGAGCCCATATGTCACACCCGAACGATGAAGAAACACGCTCACGAGGCCGTCCGGTCACCCCGGAAGCCGACCTTCGCGCCGCCCTCGCCGAGGCGACGCTGACCTTGTTGCTCAAGGGAGGCTACAGCGCTGCGACCGTGGATGCGGTGGCCAAAGAGGCGGGAGTTGCCAAGAAGACCCTCTACCGCTTCGCCGCCAATCGCGACGAGCTGGTGGCGCAGGCGGTGCGCAGCTGGACCGATGCCTTCCAGCCGGCCTTCGAGCAGGATGCCGCTCATCCAGGCGCCCTAGGGGAGATGCTGGAGCTGGGCTTGCAGGCCATAGCGGGACAGGTGCTGAGCGCACCGGCGGTGGGCATGTTCCGGCTGCTGCAGCATGAGTTCGCGGGGCGGGATGCCCTGCTGGCGGCCTATCAGGAGAACGGTATTGCCCGCGGCAGGGCGACGCTGGCGGCGTGGCTACAGCGCCAGCAGCAACTGGGCTGGCTTCGGGAGCTGGACACCGCCCAGACCAGCGATCTGTTGCTGGCGATGACCATGGCGGAGCCGCTGCGCCAGATGGCGCTCGGCTTGCTGGCGCCGGGCAGCGACATTCGCGAGCGCATCACCGCGGCCGTTGCGCTGGTGCTGCCCGGCTTGATGCGAGGGTAGGCGTCCTTCCTCAGCGTGCCACCTCCTGCCATTGAGCCAACAAGGGCGCAGGGATGGCGCCGTAGCGCAGGGTCGGGGTCTGGTGCCACTCCGCCAGCTTCTGGATGGCCTTGCCCAGATCCTGGGCCAGGGTCCGGGTCACCCTGACCCCGTCTTCCAGATAGAGGCTCTTGACCTCAAACACCCCCTCCTTGCGATGGGCCTTGGCGTCCATCCTGCCCACCAGCTTGCCGCGATGCAGCAACGGCAGCACGAAATAACCGTACTGGCGCTTGGGGGCCGGGGTATAGCACTCGATGCGATAGTCAAAGCCAAACAACTCGCTGGCCCGCTTGCGATCCCACACCAGCGGGTCAAAGGGCGAGAGCACGGCGGTGTGGCTCGCCTTGAGGGAGCCCGCCTGGGCCCGGACCAGTTCATCGGCCAGGGAGGCGTGAACGAAGGCTCCGTGCTGCCACCCCTCCACTCGTACCGGCAACAGCTCCCCCTCATCCGCCAGCTGGTGGAGCAGGGCGTCGTATTTCCCCCGTTTAAGGCGATAGTAATCCGCCACCCAGCCGGTCTTGACCAGCCCCAGCGCCCGGCAACTGGCTCGCACCATGTCCCGCCGGGCGAGATCAGGACTCGGCAGATCCCGCTCGTCATTCCACTCCGGCATGACCCGCTCGGCGAGATCGTAGACCCGCTGGAAATTGCGCCGTTCGCGCACCATCAGCTGGCCTGCGGTAAACAGCACCTCCAGGTGGCGCTTTTCGGGCTTCCAGTCCCACCAGCCGTTGCCCTTGTCCCCCTTGCGCTCGAAGTCTGCCGCCCGCACCGGGCCATCCTGGCGTATGCGCTCGACTATCTGCGCTATCTCGCCGCCGTGGGTCTTGAGCCACTGGGCGGAGAACTTCCAGCCCATGGCGGCGGGATCCAGCATGCGATGGCGCAGCAGCCGGTAATCTTCCCGGGGGACGAAACAGGCCTCATGAGCCCAGTATTCGAAGAGGTCACCATCGGCCAGCAGTTGTTCCAGCCAGCGCGGATCGTAGTGGCCGAGACGGCTGAACAGCACCAGATAGGGGCTGCGGGCCACCACGGAGATGGTGTCTATCTGCAGCAACGCCATGCGGCGAATGCAGGCGAGCAGGTCGGCGGGGGTTGCACTGGCGCGGCGCGGGGTCAGCAGCCCCTGGGCCGCCAGTTGCAGGTGGCGAGCGTCTTGCAATGAGAGGTGGGGGATCGACATGGAGATAGGGGCATCCGTTCCTGGGTATCAGGCCACCAGCATGCCCAACTCATGGCCAAATGAAAACGCCCGGCTCAGGGTTTGGTGAACACCGCCACATCCGCATGAGGAAACTCGACCTCTGCCTGCCAGCGGGCCGCCAGGGCACGGAACGAGGCCTCGGCGAAGAAGACGATATGGGTGGGATCGTGGCGATAGCGCCAGGTCTTGAAGCGATCGTCCCCCAGTACCCGCTGGGTCTGCAACACCAGCACCCCGCCGGGCTTGAGACAGCCCCAGAGCGTGTCCAGCACGGCGCGGGGGGTGGCGATGTGCTCGATCACCTCGGTGCTGGTGATGAAGTCATATTGCCTTGTCAGGCACTCTGGGTCGTCGGCATAGAACTTGTCGTAGCCCGCCATCTCGAAGCCCGCCTCCCGCCCCATGGCGATGAGGGCAGGCCCGGGGCCGCAGCCAAAATCGAGGCCGCTGGCAGGAGGCGACACCCGGGCCAGCACCTCGCCAAAGGCACGCATCAGAAAGGCCCGGTAGCGGGGATCGTCCACCCGGTTGTCGTGCCCGTCATAGACCGCCTTCTCGGCCCCCTCGTCCAGGTGGTCCGCCTCGTCCATCCAGACCAGCTCGCACGCCAGGCAGCGGTAATAGCCCTTGCCCGCCACCGGCAGGGCATGGTGCCGAGGGGAGAGACACAGGGGACAGTGAACAGGGGATGACATGGCAGCTCCTCGGGTGGCGACAGCGGGGCAGATTGCCTGCCACGCCCGCTGCTGGCAACTGTTTTGTCTGGTGCCCCCATCGACCCCCGTTCACCCCCCGCCAGTTTTTTTCGTCTTTTTTTGCGCCTTAAGGGTTTCTTAAGTTTGCCCTTTTACTCTCATCCCATCGCAAGAGAAGGAGCCAACCATGACCATCGAGATCCAAGCCCCCTACCGGTTGATCCTGGCCGAATCCCCGCAGCAGGTCATGGCACTGCAAACCTATATCCAGGCCGCCTATACCCTCGAGTTCAACGCCCGCATTCCCCATTTCCTGCCCTGCCTGCTCGGGCTCTACCGGGCAGATGGCGTGCTGGTCGGTGCCTGCGGCATCAACCAGGCCTGCCATGGCGAGCACGAGCAACCGCTCTATCTGGAGCAATATCTGGAGCAGCCTGTCGAGGCCGCCATTGAGACCCGTCTCGGGGTCCGTCCGGCCCGCCACCGCATCATCGAAGTGGGCAATCTTGCCTGCAGCGAACCGGGTCACGCCCGCCTGATGTTTGCCGCGCTGTGCCGTCTGCTGTGTGACAACGCCCTGGATTACGTGGTGTTCACCGGCACCGCCAAGCTGCGCAACAGCTTTACCCGCCTGCGTCTCAACCCGGTGGAGCTGGCACTCGCAGAGGCCCATCAGGTGGGAGAGGATGCCAGCGCCTGGGGCGAATACTACCGCTGCCAGCCCAAGGTGATGGCAGGCGACATCAACCAGGGGCGCGAGGTGCTCGCACAGAGCAGCCTGCTGCTCAACCTGCTGGGGCCCATGCCCCGCCTTTTTAACCATGCCGACATCGACAGGAGGTGCGCGCAATGACGCTGTTCGACACCATCGCCCACCATGCCAGCCAGACCCCGCACCAGCCTGCGCTGCTAGGCAGCCAGGGTGAGCTGGATTACCAGAGCCTGTGGCAGCAGATCCAGCAACTGGCAGGAGTGCTGCAAGGGGCCGGCATCCGCCGCCTGGCCCTGCAACTCGACAACGGCCTGCCCTGGGCGCTGATCGATCTCGCCTGCACCTGGGCCGGCATCGTGGTCATCCCGGTTCCCCACTTCTTCAGTCCGGCGCAGCAGACGTGGCTGCTGGAAAGCAGCGGAGCAGACGCCCTGGTCGGCCCGGAGCACCAGGGGTGGCAAGCCGCCTCACCCCTCGTGCTCATGGCAGGCAGGCCCGATGAGCAGGCCGTGCCCCTGTGGCGCCGCATCCCGGCACGCCTCCCCGAGTTGCCTGCAGGCACCGCCAAGATCACCTATACCTCGGGCACCACGGGGCAACCCAAGGGCGTCTGCCTGTCGCTGGAGCAGATGACCTCGGTCTGCGAGTCCCTTGCCCTGCGGGTGGCCCCTGCCCGGGTTGAGAAACACCTGACCCTGCTGCCCCTCACCACCTTGCTGGAGAACCTGACCGGCTTGTATGTACCGATGCTGACCGGCGCCTGCAGCCGCATCCCCTCCCTGGGGGAACTCGGCTTCTCGGGCTCCAGCAAGCTGGATCCTGCGGCCCTGGCCCAGGCACTGCTGCGCTGGCCCAGCCACAGCCTGGTGTTGGTCCCCGAGTTGCTGCGCCTGCTGCTGGCCCTGTGCCTCAATACCCCTGCCCTGGCAACACAGCTCGGCACCCTGCGCTTCGTCGCCGTGGGCGGCGGCAAGGTCGCCCCCGAACTCATCGCTCACGCCCGTGCGGCGGGGCTGCCGGTCTACGAGGGATACGGTCTCTCAGAATGCGGCTCCGTGGTCGCCCTGAACGGCCCCCACGGGGATCGTCCCGGCAGCGTCGGCCTGCCCCTGCCCCACTGCCAGGTGACGATCGCCGCAGACGGCGAAGTCATGGTCAGCGGCAGCGCCATGCTGGGCTACCTGGGGGAAGAGGGCGAGACGGGCAGCCAGATCGCCACAGGGGATCTGGGTCGGATCGACGAGGAGGGCTATCTCCATATCACGGGGCGCAAGAAGAACGTGCAGATCACCGCCTTTGGCCGCAACTTCTCCCCGGAGTGGGTGGAAGCCCAGGCCCAGCTCTGCCCGGCCATCGCCCGCATCGTCATCTTCGGTGACGGTCAGCCCGCCAACGTGGCCCTTATCCAGCCGCTGCCGGGCAGCCAGTCCCAATTGCCAGAGCAGATTGCCCGGCTCAACCAGCAGTTGCCCGATTACGCCCGCATCCATCACTGGTTGCCGGTCGCCCTGGATCAGCTCCCTGGCCTCCTGACGGCCAACGGGCGCCCCCGTCGCAACGAGATTTATCACCATTTTTCCCGGCAGATCAGCCAATGCCTCACAGGAGAGACCTCATGAGCTTCTACCAGACCCTGCAACAAGCCACCGCCTGCGAACGCGAACGCCTGTTCAACGCCCCCATCATCGAGGCCTGCCGCCGCGGCGACATCAGCCGTGACACCTACCTCGCCTTCCTGGCACAGGCCTACTACCACGTGCGCCACACGGTGCCGCTCCTGATGGCCACCGGCGGCAAACTGGGGCAGGAGTACGAATGGGTGCGAGGCGCCATCAGGGAGTACATCGACGAGGAGTACGGCCATCAGGAGTGGATCCTGAACGACATCCGTGCCTGCGGCGGTGATGCCGAGGAGGTGCGCCACGGCCAGCCGGGCCTGCCCATCGAGCTGATGGTGGCCTTCCTCTACGATCAGATCCAGCGCGGCAACCCCATGGGCTTCTTCGGCATGGTGCAGGTGCTGGAAGGCACCAGCGTCGCCATCGCCCTGACCGTCGCCGACCAGCTCAAGAGCGGTCTGGGTCTGCCGCCTCAGGCCATGAGCTACCTGAGCTCCCACGGGGCCCTGGACCAGGAGCACCTCAAATTCTTCGAATCCCTGATGAACCGGGTGGAAGATGCCGCCGATCAGGCCGCCATCATTCACGCCGCCAAGGTGGTCTACCGCCTCTATGGCGACATGCTCTATCAGCTCACGGGATCCTGCCAATGAAGCTTGAAGGCAAACGCATACTGCTGACTGGCGCCAGTGGCGGCATTGGTGAAGCCCTGGCCCATGAACTGGCGGCCCAGGGTGCCCATCTGCTGCTGCACGGTCGTCGGGCCAGCGCCCTGGAGCGCCTGCGCCGGGAGCTGCCTCATCCGGATCGCCACCAGACGGTGACGGCCGATCTTGGCTCTCCCCATGAGCGGGCGCAGCTGCTGCAACATCCGGCCCTGGACGAGGGGCTGGACGTGCTCATCAACAGTGCGGGCTGCAACCAGTTCGCCTGGCTGGAAGATCAGAGCAGCGAGCAGGTGACACGCCAGTTGCTGCTCAACGTCGAGGCGCCCATCCAGCTCACCCGGGCCCTGCTGCCCCGGCTGCGCAAGCCCGCCATCATCATGAACATCGGCTCCAGCCTCGGGGCCATCGGTTTTGCCGGCTACAGCGTCTATTGCGCCAGCAAGTTCGCCATGCGCGGCTTCAGCGAGTCCCTGGGGCGGGAGCTGGAGGGAACCGGCATCAAGGTGCTGCACTTTGCCCCCCGTGCCACCCGCACCCACCTCAACTCCGAGGCGGCCTATGCCATGAATGCCGAGCTCGGCACCCGGACCGACAGCCCACAGGACGTGGCCGAGGAGGCCGTCATCGCCCTGTGCAACGAGACACGCCGCCGCTGGCTCGGCTGGCCGGAAAAGCTCTTTGTGCGGCTCAACGGCCTGCTGCCCGCCTTGGTGGACATGGCCCTGGCCAAGCAGCGCCCGATCATCGAGCGCCACGCCCGCCGCACCGCCTCCCCAGCCCCCGATCACAGGAGCGATCCCGCCTGTGCGACAAACGAGAAGGAACATTGAGATGAAGCACACCACTTTCCGTCCCCGATTTGGTCACGGCCCCCTGTTGCTCGCCCTGGGAGGCCTGCTGGCAAGCGGTCTGGCCCAGGCCGCCGATGCCCTGCCCACCATTCAGCAGGAGTGGGCCCACTGCCAGTACCAGCAGACCGGAAAAGCCAAGGAGAGCTGCCTGGAGAGCCTGAGTGCCAAGGCCGATGAGGCGAGCGCCAAGGAGGCATTTCGCACCGATCTGCTGATCTGGTCCGCCATCGTCAAGAGCACCTGGGCGGGGGCCAAGGGCGGCCTCGGCGCCCTTGGTCTGGTGAAGGAGGCCAAGGCCAAGCTCGAGATCGCCATCAAGCAGGATCCCAAGGCGCTGGAAGGCTCGGCCTACACCAGCCTGGGCTCCCTCTACTACCAGGTACCGGGCTGGCCGGTGGGCTTTGGAGACGACGAGAAGGCGGAGAAGCTGCTCAAGCAGGCGCTGGCCATCAATCCCACCGGCATCGACCCCAACTTCTTCTACGGCGACTTCCTGCTGGATCAGGGTGACAAGGCACAGGCGAAGATCTATCTGGACAAGGCCCTGGCCGCCCCGGCGCGCCCTGGCCGCGAGGTGGCGGACGAGGGCCGCAGAATGGAAATTCGCGAGCGTCTCGCCAAGCTGTAAACACAAGCAGCACAGTGTGCTATTTCAACTCTGCCCACCAGCTAGCATACTGGTGGGCAGTGTCGTTTGAGGGAGAGAACAATGCGGATCCTGTTGGTGGAAGATGATGTGATGCTGGGAGACGGCATGGTGGATGCCCTGCGCAGCAGCGGCTACACGGTGGACTGGCTCCAGCAGGGGATGCCGGCCCTCTCGGCGCTCAAGAGCGAGGAGTTTGCCGCCCTTGTCCTGGATCTCAACCTGCCGGACATCGACGGCATCAGCCTGCTGCGCAAGTTGCGCCGGGAGGGGCAGACCCTGCCCGTGCTCATCCTGACCGCCCGTGATGCCCTGGACGACCGGGTACTGGGGCTGGATGCAGGCTCCGACGACTACATGGTCAAACCCTTCGCCCTGCAGGAGCTCAACGCCCGGCTGCGCGCCCTGGTGCGGCGCAGCAAGGGGCAGGCCCAGGCGGTGCTGGAGTACGGGGAGCTGCAGCTCTTCCCCGCGTCACAACAGGTCACCTATCGGGGCGAGCCGGTCAAGCTCACCCCCCATGAGTACAAGCTGTTGCAGGAGCTCATCACCCAGAGCGGCCGGGTATTGAGCCGGGATCAACTGCAACAGAGCCTCTACGGCTGGGACGAGGGGGCAGAGAGCAACGCGGTGGAGGTGCACATTCACCATCTGCGCAAGAAATTCTTCCCCGAGCTCATCCGCAACATTCGCGGTGTCGGTTACATCGTGCCCCAGCTCGACGTCCAGGGCGCAAGAGGAGCCTCCGCTCCATGAGCCGTGTCCGTTCCATCCGCCGTTTCCTGCTCTCCGGCATCCTGGCCCTGGTCAGCCTCAGCCTCGCCATCAGCGGCCTTATCGGCTACCTGCAGGCCAACCACGAAATGGAAGAGCTGTTTGATGCCCGTCTCGCCCAGTCCGCCCGCATCACCAACCAGTTGCTCAGCCGCTATCTCAAGCAGAGCGGCGAGCTGCCGCGCAACGGCACCGTGTACCAGGAGTGGGTGCAGGCCGTCCCCGAGACGCCCCACATCGAGAAGGGCGGCTTCTTCCAGTTCGGCCAGGACAACGAGTTCACCCCCTATGGCCATGAATTCGAGCACAACCTCTACTTCCAGTTGCTGAGCGAGCAGGGCGCCGTGCTGCTGCGCTCGCCCAATGCCCCGGCCCAACCGTTGACCACCCTGGAGCGGGGCTTCAACAGCGAAACCAAGGATCACCACGAGTGGCGCACCTTTACCCTCTACAACGAAGGTGAACAGACCTGGCTCATCGTGGCGGAGCGGGATGACGAACGCAGCGAGCTGGCCAGCAAGATGGCCACCCTCACCATGCTACCCCTCTTCATCACCCTGCCCTTCCTGCTCGGTCTGCTGTGGTGGCTGATCACCCGGGGGCTGTCACCGCTGCACCAGCTGGCGCAAGCCATCGGCGAGCGTCATCCCGCCAACCTGAGCCCCCTCAATCTCACCATCAAGGCCGAGGAGCTGACGCCGCTGGTGGGGGAGATCAACCGGCTGATGCACGCCCTCGCTGACACTCTGGATCGGGAGAAACAGTTCACCAACGAGGCCGCCCACGAGCTGCGCACCCCCCTCGCGGTGCTGCGCATCCACAGCGAGAACGCCATGACGGCCGAGGATGATCAGAGCCGGGAGCAGGCCCTGCGCAAGATGCTCTTGGCCCTCGATCGCAGCGACCGGCTTATCCGCCAGTTGCTGACCCAGGCCCGCATCGACAACCAGCAGAGCCCGGCCCTCACCGCCCTCCCCCTGTTCCCCCTGTTGCAGGGCACCCTGGCGACCCTGGCCCCCATCGCCCTGAAAAAGGATCAGCAGCTGTCCCTGGAGGGCGCCGAACAGGTGCAGGTAATGGGACAGGCGATGTTGCTGGAGCTGATGTTCGGCAACCTCATCGACAATGCGCTGCGCTACACCCAGGTGGGCGGCGAGGTCGCCGTGGTGGTGAGCCAGGTGGGCAACCGGATCCGGGTGGATGTGCGGGACAACGGCCCCGGCATCCCCACCGCCGCCCTCTCCCGGTTGTGCGAGCGCTTCTTCCGGGTCAATCCCCAGCAGGGGGATGGCGTGGGCCTTGGCATGGCCATCGTTTCGCGCATCGCCCAGCTTCACGGAGCGGATCTCGACATCCACAACCGGCCCGAAGGGGGGCTCGAAGTGAGCGTGCTGCTGCCCGCCTCGCGCCAGGCATGAGGGGTCAGCCTTTGCGCACGCCATGAAAAACGGGGGCCAGGCCCCCGTTTTTCATGGCAGCCCCACCCTAGTCGCAGGTGGGCTGTACCGTGAAGGTCCGGCTCGAATCCACCGGTCCCAGCTCCGCCAGCAGACGGCGCCCCAGCAGCACCGGGTAGATCATCTTGCTGCGATCCCGCAGGGTGAACCGGGAATTCAGATAATAAGTGCGACACTCATGGATGAATGGCGAGAGGTGGCCAACTGCTGATTGGTGGTACCCTTCTGCTCGCCAAAGTAAAAGCAGTATCACCATGAGCTATCAGCAGTTGACCGAGGGGCAACGATACCAGTTATCGGTGCTTCGCGCACAGGGGATGTCCATCCTTGCCACCGCACGCGCCATTGGCGTTCATCGCTCCACCCTCTACCGGGAGCTGCGTCGTAACGCCGGGCCGCAGGGCTACCAGCCAGACAATGCGCATCAGCACGCCACCCACCGACGGGCCAGTGCGGCCAAATCTCGGCTATCTGCCGATGTCATCCAGTTTGTCGAGCTGACACTCGCCTGGTGGTGGAGCCCGGAGCAGATAAGCGCGGTGGGCAAGCAGATAGGCCTCATGGTGAGTCACGAGTGGATATACCGCCATGTGGCCGCCGACAAAGCCCGGGGTGGCCAGTTGTACCGCCATCTGCGCCAGGGCCACAAGCGCTACCGCAAGGGGGCGAGCAGCCTGCGTTCTCCCATCAAGGAAGCCCGCTCTATTGATGAACGGCCGGCTATCGTCGATAGCCGGGAGCGGCTCGGTGATTGGGAGGCGGACACGGTGCTGGGCAAGCAAGGCACAGGTGCACTGGTCACCCTGGTGGAGCGCAAGAGCCGGCTCTATCTGGTCAAGCGGGTCGCGAGCAAACAGGCTGGGGTGGTGCGGGATGCGATAATCGAGATGTTAACGCCCTACATCGAGCAGGTGCATACCATCACCTTTGACAACGGCGGCGAGTTTGCCGAACACAAGGCGATAGAGGAAGCGCTGGGTGCCGAGACTTACTTTGCGCACCCTTACTCTTCGTGGGAGCGCGGTCTGAACGAGAACAGCAATGGGCTGTTGAGGCAGTTTATCCCAAAGGGAACAGACCTGAGAGAGGTCACGGACGAGGATGTCAGGAGAGCGGAGCAGTGGCTCAACCTACGACCTCGGAAATGTCTCGGATTCAGGCAGCCTGTCAAGGTATTCGAAGAGTACCGTCAGGCGGCATAGGCGAGTGTCGCACTTCGAAGTTGAATTCGCGAACCACTCCTTGTAGACCTGGTCCCCGACGCAGACGGACATGGTCACCGTCGGGCGCTGCTCCATGCCGCCCGCCCCGCGCACCGTCACGCTGCGCTCCACAGGTCGCTCCACGCTCCGGCGCACCACCTTGTCGGTATTGGCATCGGTCAGCACCAGGTTGAAGCGCACCCAGGGCTTGCCATCCTTCTTGAAATGCTTCAGGTCGCGGGCATCCAGCGACGAAGTGAGGGCACCGGTATCGAGCTTCATCTTGACCGCCACTCCGTAGGGCATCAGCACCCCCTTCTCGATCCAGCCATAGCTGGTCTGGGCCGCCATCGCGCTGCCGCACAGCGCCCACATCATGGCCGCCGCCACCATTCTCTTGCCCATCTTGCTCTCTCGCCTTGTCAGTCTTGCGCCCAGATGTATCACAGCCAACTGCCGGGTCAACCGGATTCTGGCGTGCAGGGGAGCGGGCTCTGGACGCGGTGCCAACAGGCGACAATCCATGCCGGGCACGGTGCGTGAGTGGGGAATGCAGCAGGAAAACGAGGGGAGAACAGGGTGCTGGATGACGCTGGCGGCCATCCTCAGGTTGTGACGCCAAAGGCTACCACAGCGGTGCGTGAATTATCAGTCTTGTTCTGACGGGATTTTTGCCTACACTGCTGTAAACCGGAGGGCCTGAAAACCACCGGTTTTTTTGCGCCTGCCGAAAAGTTGCCACTGCAAAGTGAGCTCTCACACAAGGCTCAATAAGGAATTCGCAATGCGTATCGAAGAAGACTTGAAGCTCGGTTTCAAGGATGTCCTGTTTCGCCCCAAGCGCTCTACTCTCAAGAGCCGTTCCCAAGTCAGCCTGACCCGCCAGTTCACCTTCAAGCACACCCAGACCCAATGGCAGGGCGTGCCCGTCATCGCCGCCAACATGGATACCGTCGGCAGCTTCGCCATGGCGCGTACCCTGGCCAGCTTCGAGATGATGACGGCGGTGCACAAGCACTACAGCCTTGCGCAGTGGCAAACCTTCGTCAATGAGACCGACCCGGCCCTGCTGGGCCACGTAATGGTCTCCACCGGCACCTCGGAGGAGGACTTCACCAAGACCCGCCAGATCCTCGCGATGTCCAGCGCCCTGCGCTTCATCTGCGTGGACGTGGCCAACGGCTACTCCCAGCACTTCGTCGAGTTTCTGCGCAAGATCCGCGAGGCCTGCCCGAACCACGTCATCCTGGCGGGCAACGTGGTGACCGGCGAGATGGTGGAGGAGCTGATCCTCTCCGGCGCCGACATCGTCAAGGTGGGCATAGGCCCGGGCTCGGTCTGCACCACCCGGGTCAAGACCGGGGTCGGCTACCCGCAGCTCTCCGCCATCATCGAGTGTGCCGATGCGGCCCACGGCCTGGGTGGCCAGATCGTCGGTGACGGCGGCTGCACCTGCCCGGGGGATGTGGCCAAGGCCTTCGGCGGCGGCGCCGACTTCGTGATGCTGGGGGGCATGCTGGCCGCTCACGAAGAGTGCGGCGGTGAAATCGTCGAGGTCGATGGCGAGCCCTTCATGAAGTTCTACGGCATGAGCTCGGCCAGCGCCATGGACAAGCACGCCGGCGGCGTCGCCGAGTATCGCGCCTCCGAAGGCAAAACCGTGCTGCTGCCCTACCGTGGCCCGGTGGAGAACACGGTGCGCGACATCCTGGGCGGGGTGCGATCCACCTGCACCTATGTGGGGGCCAGCCAGCTGAAAGAGCTCACCAAACGCACCACCTTCATCCGGGTGCGCGAGCAGGAGAACAACGTCTACGGCAAGGAGTAACCTGCCACAGACCCCGTCACGCGCTGACGGTTAGAAGCCGACCAACCGGTGTGCTACCCTGCGCACCGGTTTTTTTGCATCTGGGATCCCGCGCCATGACAAGCCCTCTCCCCCCCTTCGACTGGGACATCTTCTGCTGCGTCGTCGACAACTTCGGTGACATCGGCGTCACCTGGCGGCTCGCCCGCCAGCTCAAACAGGAAGGCGCGCTCCCGGCGCAGAAGAGTGAGGTGCAGGTGCGGCTCTGGGTGGACGATCTGGTTAGCTTCGCCCGCATCTGCCCGGCGCTCGACCCCGCACAGGACGGTCAGTGGGTCGATGGCATCTATGTCCAGCACTGGCACGAGCGCCTCCCCGCCGACATGACCCCGGCCAGGGTGGTCATCGAGGCGTTTGCCTGCGAGCTGCCCGCCCCCTTTATCGAACGCATGGCCGAGCAGACCATGCCCCCCTGCTGGATCAACCTCGAATACCTCTCGGCCGAGAGCTGGGTCGAGGATTGCCATGGCCTCGCCTCGCCCCAGCAGGTCGGCAGCCGGCGCCTCGACAAATACTTCTTCTTCCCGGGTTTCACGCAGAAAACGGGCGGCCTCTTGTGCGAGCACGGCCTTATCGTCGAGCGCGAGCGCTGGCAACAGGATGAAGCGGGACTGACTGCCTACTGGGCCAGCCTCGGCCTGCCACCCCAACGAGAAGACGAGCTGCGGGTCAGCCTCTTTACCTACGAGAGCGAGGCCCTCAGGAGCCTGGTCGAGGGCTGGCGCCAGAGCGTCCCCCCCGTCACCCTGCTGCTGCCGCTGGGGCGCTCCCTCGACGACGTGCTTATCGGCGCAGGGCTGGCAGAGGCCATTCCCGGAGCCCGGGCCGGAGATCTGCTCCAGGCGGGCAACCTCACCATCAAGCTGCTGCCGATGACCGATCAGAGGGGCTACGATCGCCTGCTGTGGAGCTGCGATCTCAACCTGGTGCGCGGGGAGGACTCCTTCGTGCGGGCCCAGTGGGCGGGGCGCCCCTTCCTCTGGCATATCTACCAGCAGGAAGAGGATGCCCACATGGTCAAGCTGGACGGTTTTCTCGACCACTACCTCTCCCCCTTGCCAGCGTCGGCCGGTCAGTGGCTGCGCCGCTTCAACCATGCCCTCAACCGGGGGGAACACACCGTTGAACTCTGGGCACAATGGCCGCAATACGCGGCCATATGGCAGCAACATGGGCGCACCTGGCCACAGAGGCTGCTGGCGGACGGGGATCTCGTCACGAGGTTGGTGAAATTTTTAGAAAGCCGTATATAATCTGGCAGTTTTTATCCGTCCGTTTCACGAACAGGAATTTTTTACATGAAAACCGCACAGGAAATCCGCGCTGGTAACGTAGTCATGATCGGCACCGAGCCGATGGTGGTCCAGAAGGCTGAATTCAACAAATCCGGCCGTAACTCCGCCGTGGTCAAGATGAAGCTGAAGGGTCTGCTGAACGGCAGCGCCACCGAGACCGTCTTCAAGGCCGACGACAAGCTGGAAGTCGTTCAGCTGGAGCGTAAAGAGTGCACCTACTCCTACTACTCCGACCCGCTGTATGTCTTCATGGACACCGAGTACAACCAGTACGACGTCGAGAAAGACAACCTGGGTGATGCCCTGAACTACCTGGTAGACGGCATGGAAGACCTCTGCGAAGTGACTTTCTACAACGAGAAAGCCATCTCCGTAGAACTGCCGACCACCATCGTGCGTGAAGTCGAGTACACCGAGCCGGCCGCCCGTGGCGACACCTCCGGTAAAGTGACCAAGCCTGCCCGCCTGAAGGGCACCTCCTACGAGCTGGCCGTTGCCGCCTTCGTGGAGATCGGTGACAAGATCGAAATCGACACCCGTACCGGTGAATTCAAGCGTCGCGTCAACTAAGTTGACCCCTTGATGTGATTGCAAAAAAGCGAGCCTTTGGCTCGCTTTTTTATTGGCTGGCACCTCACGGCCGACCTGATGAGAAGCCGTGCCCCTAGCGGCGATGGGCCAGTGCCCGCACCAGCCTGTCCCCCACCCCCTGTACCAGTTGCACCAGCAGCAGCAACATGACCACTGTCCCTGCCATCACCTTGTCGTCAAAGCGCTGGTAGCCGTAGCGGATCGCCAGATCCCCGAGCCCGCCGCCACCGACCACCCCCGCCATGGAAGAGAAGCCAATGAGCATCACCACCGTCAGAGTGAGTCCGGCCAGCAGCGCCGGCAAGGCCTCGGGCAGCAGCGCCTTGACGACCACGTGCCAGCCGCTGCCCCCCATGGCGAGCACGGCTTCGACGCGCCCCTTGTCCACCTCATCAAGGGCGCTCTCCACCACCCGGGCAAAGAAGGGGAAGGCCCCCAGGGTAATGGGGACGATGGCGGCGGTGCTGCCCAGTGAGGTGCCGACCACCAGCCGGGTCAGGGGGATCAGGGCGATCAGGAGCACCACGAAGGGGAGCGACCGCCCGATGTTGATACCGATCCCCAGCACCATGTTGAGACGGGGCAAGGGCAGCACGCCCCCGGGACGGGTCACCACCAGCAGCACCCCGGTCGGCAGCCCCAGCAACAGGGTGAACACGGCCGCCACTCCCACCATGTAGAGCGTTTCGAGCGCCCCCTGATACATCAGTTCGAGCAAGGCATCGGCACTCAGGCGACTCTGCATAAACGCACCTCCTCTGTGACTCCGTGACGCGCCATGAAACGCCGCAGGATCTCGGGATCCGGCAACAGGGCCTGCCGCACGCGGGAGTCTGGGTTGGCCAGCAGGGTGCCCAGAGCGCCGCTTTCCACCAGCTGACCCCGTTCAAGCAATGCCGCGTGATCGCAGATGGCCCTGACCACCTCCAGCTCGTGGGTGATGAGCACTATGGTGATCCCGAGGCGGCGGTTGATGTCGGCAAGCAGCGCCAGCACCGACTCCGTGGTCTCCGGATCCAGGGCACTGGTCGCCTCGTCACAGAGCAAGTGGCGCGGATTGGCGGCCAGGGCGCGGGCGATGCCCACTCGTTGCTTCTGCCCCCCCGACAGCTGGGAGGGGAAGGCGCGACGGTGCTCGCCAAGCCCCACCAGTTCCAGCAGCTCGCTGACCCGAGCCGCCCGCTCCCGGCGCGCCACTCCGGCGATTTCCAGCGGGACTGCCACGTTCTCCTCCACGCTGCGGGCGTGCAGCAGATTGAAGTGCTGGAAAATCATGCCGGTCCCCTGACGGTGGCGGCGCAAGGCCGCCCCCTCCAGTGCCGTGATGTCGCGGCCATCGAACAGGATGCGGCCCCGGCTTGGCCGCTCCAGCAGATTGAGGCAACGAATGAGTGTGCTCTTGCCCGCGCCGCTGCGCCCGAGAATGCCGTAGATGGCCCCATCCGGAATCTCGAGCGACACCCCCTCCAGAGCGGGTTGCCCGTGCCCCGGGTACTGCTTGCCGAGCCCCTCCAGCACTATCATGACTGCCGCCCGGCCACCGGGATCACCGACCCCTTGTAGCTCTTGCGAATGAAGTCGGCGATCGCCCTGGACTCCAGATCCCGCGCCAACTGGCGGATCCGCGGATCATCCTTGAGCGCCGGGGTGGTCACCAGGATGTTGGCGTAGGGATTGTTCTGGGCGCTCTCCAGCCCCAGGGCATCGCGGGCAGGCTCCAGCCCCGCCTCCAGGGCATAGTTGCCATTGATCACCGCCAGATCCACGTCGTCGAGGGAGCGCGGCAGCTGTGGCGCCTCGATCTCCAGGATCCTGAGCGCCTTGGGGTTGGTGGCGATGTCGTGCACCGTCGCCAGATCCCGCGCCGGATCCTCATGGCCGGCCTTGAGGGTGATGAGCCCCTCGTGCTGCAACAGATAGAGGGCCCGGCTCAGGTTGGTGACATTGTTGGGCAGGGCTATCACCGCCTTTTCCGGTACCTCCCTCAGGTGCTTGAACTTCTTCGAATAGATGCCAAGAGGCTCCACGTGTACGGTCGCGGCCACCACCAGCTCGGTGCCGAGCGCCTTCTCCTGATCCCGCAGGTAAGGGACGTGCTGGAAGTAGTTGGCATCCACATCACCCGCCACCAACAGGGCATTGGCATTGATGCCGCCGCTGAGCTCGATCACCTGCAGATCCAGCGAAGGGTCCTGGCGTTTCACCTCGCCGAGGATATCCGCATGGGGCAGTGGATCCGCGGCAACCCGCAGCGCCTGGGCTGCCTGGGCGGAGAGAGAGAGTCCGAGGGCCAATACCAGGCCGCTCAGGGAAAACAGTCCGTGCTTGTTCATCTTGTGCTCCTTGCCATGCAATCAATGGGTGGTTTCGCCGACCGCCAGCGCCCGGGGCGCCGGCAACAGATCGGCATGGTGGCGCAATGCCACATCAGGGTGAGAACGCAGCCGCCCCTTGAGGTAGTTCCAGCCCACCTCCCGCAGCAGCGGATTGTGCGGGTCGGTGGCAGGCCCCCTGGCTTCACGGGCCAGTGCCTCGGGCAGCGGATAGACGGGCACCACGGCGTCGAGCTGGGCCCCCAGGAAGAAGGCGATGGAGAGACGCTCCTGCCCCGGCGCCGACGGCACCACCCGGTGCACGGTCGCCCGCAGGTAGCCGTTGCTGGCGAGCTCCAGCAGCTCACCGATGTTGACCACGAAGGTGCCGGGAAGCGGGAGCGCGTCGATCCAGTGATCCGGCGCCACCTCCACCTGCAGGCCGGGCTGGTCATCCTGCAGCAGGAAGCTCAGGAAGCCCGAATCCTTGTGGGGACCGACCCCCTGGGTGGCGCCCCGCTCACCGGGATAGCGGATCAGCTTGATATGTTCGTTGGGGTGCTCTCCGTGCAGGGCATCGAAGGCATCTGGCGACAGTGCGAGCGCCTCGGCAAAAGCCCCGAGCAGGGTACGGGACATCCGGGTCATCTGCCCACGCCAGCGCGTCAGCACGGGTTGCAGTGTCGGCAGCGCCTCCGGCCACTGATTCGGCCCCTGCAACCGCCACCAGGGCGGGTCGCCCGCCGCGCGCGGCAAGGCAGGGCGATCGGCACCGATATCAAACTGCTCTCGCCAGTCGGGTTGACCCCGGGTCAGCTCCGCCCCCGGTCGGTTGTAGCCACGAAAATGGGGAGAGTGGATCATGGCGACCTGCTGCTTGGCCGCCAGAGGCAGCGCAAAGAAGGCCCGCGACAGCTGCTGCACCTCCTGTTGCAGCTCGGGATCGATGCCGTGGCCGGTCAGGTAGAAAAATCCCGTCTCTCTCGCGGCATCGCGCAACGATGCCAGAAATTCGGCCCGGGCGTCGGGCGAGGCATCCAGCTGCCTCAGGTCGAGGATGGGCAAGTGAACCAAGGTGCTCATGGCGATAACGCTCCCTGTCGATGGAAAGTGAGGGTGAACCTCTCGTTCTGACGAGACAGGGGGGAGAATTCTCCGCCTGCGGCCAGTGGCGACATGCCCCGGCCCCCTGTCTGTCTGCCCTTACTGAACCATGTATGGGTCTCGGGATGGAACAATCAAAACCGGGAATGCTTTGCCATTTGGAACAATCCCGGGCCCGTGTCCGGCCCGCCGGTCAGACCCTCTTCGCCACCGCCGATGCCGATGTGCCCCCTTGCCCTAAAGAAACCCCCGGCGAGGCCGCTATGAGGGAGTGCTGGAGGATCCCCCATGACATTTCGCCCCTATCTGCTGCTGACCCTGCTTGCTTTTGCCGCCCACGGCGCCGGGCAGGCACCGTCAGGCGCCGCCCCGGATCCAGCCCCCCTGGTTCCCCCCGACTACTGGCAGAGCAGCGACTGGCAGGGAATACCCGACAGCACCAGGGTGGACAAGCAACAGGTACTGTTTGCCAAGCACGACAGCGACAACTACGTGGGTCTGGTCATCCTGCTGCCCGACTGGCAGCGCAGCGGCCAGCTGTGGCAACTGACCCGGGAGCTGGGGCGCCTCGGTTTCGATACCCTGCTGCTGCTCCCCTCGCCGCAGCAGACCGAGCTCGACCCCGCCGCCGAGAAGAAACAGCAGGTCATCGACGATTTTCGCAAGCAGTTTGCCTCCCGCATCAGCAAGCTGGGGGATGCCAAGCTGCAGGAGGGGGGCTTCAAGCTGCTGCTGGCCCAGGGTACCAGCGCCGCCTGGGCCGCCAACCTCATCGCCAGCGAACAGTTGCCCGCCCCCGATGCCCTGGTGCTGCTCGACGGCTTTTTCCCCAACCAGCTGAGCAACCAGACCCTCGCCAAGCAGATAGCCCAGGGCAGCATCCCTACCCTGGATCTCTATCAGGAGGAGGGAGGACGCTGGCCCCTGCTGGCGGCCGAAGCCCGCAGAAGCGAGAGCCGCCGCAGCCACAAGCTCAACTACCGCCCCTATGCCCTGATGGATCTGGAGGAGACGCCGGGGCGTATCCAGGGCTGGCTGACGCACCTGGGCTGGATCTGAGTCCCTCCGAGGCACAGCCACCCGCCTTTTGCCTTCCCCATCGGACTTGACCCGATGCCACCGCGCTGGTCAGCCGCCCTCCATGTTTGGCATCATGTCCGAACCAATGGCAGGAGGCTTCATGCAGCAAATCGTGTTTCTCGACAGCGACACCCTGGACACCGGCATCAATCTGCGCCGCCCCGATTTTCCCCATCACTGGCAAAGCTACCCGACCACGGCGCCGGATCAGGTGGTGGAGCGGCTCAAGTGCGCCAGCATCGCCATCATCAACAAGGTGCGCATCGGGGCCGATGAACTGGCCCAGCTGCCCGAACTGCGCCTGATCGCCCTGGCCGCCACCGGCAGCGACAACCTGGATCTGGAGGCGTGCCGCGCCGCCAATGTCGCCGTGTGCAATATCCGCAACTACTCGGGCCCTTCCGTCCCCGAGCACGCCATGGCCCTGATGCTCGCCCTGTCGCGCAACCTGTTCGCCTGGCGCCAGTCCCTGCTGGAGGGGCGCTGGCAGCAAAGCGGCCAGTTCTGCTTCTTCGACCACCCCATCACGGATCTGCATGGCAAGCGCCTCGGGATCATCGGCAAGGGCACCCTGGGACAGGCGCTGGGACAGCGGGCCAGCGCCATCGGGATGGAGGTCTACTATGCCCAGAGCCAGGTCGGCTCCCCGGGGGATGACGACAGACTGCCCCTGGATGCCCTGCTGCAAAGTTCGGATGTGATCAGCCTGCACTGCCCGCTCACCCCCTACACCCGCCATCTCATCGGGGAGCGGGAGCTGGCCCTGATGAAACCGGGCGCCCTGCTCATCAACGTGGGCCGTGGCGGCCTGGTGGACGAGCAGGCGCTGCTCGAAGCCCTCGGCAACGGCCGTCTGGGGGGCGCCGGCTTCGATGTGGCGAGCGTCGAGCCGCCGCCTCCGGATCACCCCCTGATGCAGGCCCTGCGTTACCCCAATTTCATCCTGACTCCCCACGTGGCCTGGGCCAGCGAAGAGTCGATGCAGCGCCTCGCGGATCAGCTCATCGACAACATCAACGCCTTCTCCCTTGGCAGGCGCCAGCACCGGCTGGTGTAAGAGGCCGATCGCCGCCCCTCACGGGCCGGCAGCGGGATCAAAAAAGGGGCCAAAGGCCCCTTTTTGTCGGTCAGCTTGCCGCGGCATCAGTCGTCATGCCATCTGTGCTTGCGGTGCTTTTTGTGTTTCTTGTGGTGCTTGTGATAGCGCCTGTCATCGTAATAGCGATCGCCGCGGCTCTCGTGACCATCCCCGGTCCTGGCTCCGATGGCGGAGCCACCGGCACCACCGATACCGGCGCCGATCAGCTGGCCCGTGCTGCCACCGACGCTCTTGCCGATGGCTGCCCCGCCCAGGGCACCGACGGCGCCGCCGAGCGCAGCTTCGTTCTTGTTGCCCCTATTGGCCGTGGCCGCACCACCGGCCGCGCCCCCCAGGGCGGCCCCCACCAGGGCGCCGGTGTCGCCACCCAGCTCCTTGCCGATCATGGTGCCCGCCACCCCGCCGGCTCCGCCGCCGAGAATGGTATTGAGGGTCTCGGATGCCTGCACCTGTCCTGTGCCCAACAGCAACGCCCCCAGCAGCGCCAGTGCGCTCATGCCAAACGGTTTCATTTTCATGGGGTACTCCTGTCAAACCTGATGATTGATTATTTTTCCCTGCACTATACAAAGCCCCCTGACCCGCGCCACTGCCGCAAGGGGCACCTCACGGCCAGCCCTCCCTGTCTCCGGTTCGCGACACGATGCAAGAAAGCAGGCTAACCACCTGAAACCACATCAAAAAAAAAGGTCACACGAGAAATTATCCCCGTCATGACCCTTTTCTAGGCCCAAAGGCCCTTTTTTGCAGCGATCACCGTCAGACAGATACTGTCACAACCTCCCCGTCAACGGGCGACGACGCCGCCAGATGCCAGCAATCCCGCCCCTGGTGCTTGCTCTCGTACAGGCAGGCATCCGCCCGCTCGAGCAGCGTCAGGGCATCATCCGGATAGCGCGCTCCGCCGGCGCTCAGGGTGATGGCGTCGGCGAACTCCCGCCATTTCAGGGCCTTCACCCGACCGAGCAGGTGGGTCAGGCGGCATTCCACCTCCGCCTGCTCCCAGGGCAGCAAGGCCGCAAATTCATCGCCCCCGATGCGGTAGACCTGCTCATCCCCCAGGGTTCTCGCCATGATGGTGGCTACCCGAAACAGCACCGCATCCCCCACACCGTGTCCCCAGCTGTCGTTGACGCGCTTGAAGTTGTCCACATCGAACAGCACCAGCCAGTAGGGCCTCCCCGCCTGCTCCAGCCCCGCCCGCTGCTGATCGAAGGCTCGCCGGTTCAGGATGCCGGTGAGAGGGTCGTGGAGCAGGGCATCCTGCCCTTGCAGCAGGCTGTTTCGCACCTGTTCTATCTCTCCCAGGCTGCCGTGCACGAACCAGGTTCGCTGACGCCGCTGGATCTCCTTTCGCGCCTCATCCCGGATGAGGCCGCTGAGCGAGCCCTGCACCAGCGCCTGCTCCTGACGAAAGATCCGCACCAGAAACCACAGGCTGCACAGCCAGATGCAGAGCAATGCCAGGGCGGGCAGCACCACCATCAGCAGGGTGTCTTGCAGGTTTTCATGAAAATGGGAGGGGGGGAGATAGACGTTGAGATCCCACTCCATCCCCTCCAGAGCGTGTTGCAGGTGGCGTCCTTCCCAGAACCCGTCCAGGCCGGCCGCCTGCGTCTCCCGCTCGAGGCGGGGCGGCAACAGCGACAGATTGTGCCCCACCACCAGCTTGCCGCCCTTGCGCTCGGTGATGTAGAGGGCCACCGGGTCCTCACCCACCGCCCGGTGCAACGCCCCCTGCAAGGCGCTGAACGACATGTCCACCATCAGCAGCCCAAGCAGTTGCCCCTCATCATCCTTGACCCGCTTGATGAGGGTCAGTACCTCTCCGGCCGAATCGAACTCCGGGTAGGGACCGAACCAGACGAGATCATCACCCTCGCCGGACAGGGTCTGGTACCAGGGCCGCGCCTGTGCCCGGTAGCCCTCCGGTTGCTGCCAGTCGGGATAGCCGTCGAGCCGATGGGTGCGCGCATTGTAGAAATAGAGGAAGTGGGCGTCGTACTTGAACTGATGGGCAATGGGCCAGATGGGATTGATGGCCGATGCCCCGGCAGCGATGGCCTGCTTGTCCAAGGACGCCTCCAGCACGCCAAGCTGGCGGCGGTTGTCCTGCGCCATGTCCTGGAACAGGGTGGCGTCGAGGGCGGCCAGCATGTGACCGTAACCCGCCACCGTCTTGTCGATGCTGCTCAGGTAGCTGGCTGCCGCCAGCAACAGGGTGGCGATCAGCACCAGCCCTCCCAGGAGAAGCGACAGCGGAGTCAGTATGTAATAGCGTTCCTTGATCAGCGCCGCCGTCATGCCACCCTCTATAAAATGTCATATTTTATGAATTTTATAGATTAAAAATCTGCAAAAGATATTGATTGAAGTCATTAACATCCACTGCTAATGATAAAAAAGATATCAAGGTGTCTCGCGGCCATATTCACATCCGTCATGTGAATATCCATAAAAAGTAGAAACAGTCATTACTCGTCGTTGACGGTTTATTGCCCGCAAGGTGTTATAGTCGATGACTCGAGAAATCGGAGCCAGATGACCTTTGTCGGCAACGCTGGCGGTGATGATTCATCAACCAAGGAGATGTTATGAGCAGTCCGTTTATCGAACAGATCAAAGCACGTCGTACCATCTATGCCCTGGGCAACCGGGTGACCCACTCCGAGGCCCAGCTGACCGCCCTCATCAAGGATGCCGTCAAGCACAGCCCCTCTTCGTTCAACTCCCAGAGTTCCCGTGCCGTCATCCTGTTCGGCGAGCAGCACCACAAGCTGTGGGACATCGTCAAGGCGGAGCTCAAGAAGATAGTGCCGCCGGAGGCCTATCCCCAGAGTGAAGCCAAGATCAACGGCAGCTTCCGCGCCGGGGCTGGCACCGTGCTCTTCTTTGAAGACACCGCCGTCATCGAGGATCTTCAGCAGAAGTTCGCTCTCTATGCCGACAACTTCCCCATCTGGTCCGAACATGCCACCGGGATCGCCCAGTTCGCGGTCTGGACCACCCTGGCCCAGGAGGGCATCGGCGCCTCCCTGCAACACTACAACCCGCTCATCGACGATGCGGTGCGCAAGGAGTGGGACCTGCCCGCCAGCTGGCTGCTCCGTGCTCAGATGCCTTTTGGCAGCATAGAGCAACCTGCCGGCGACAAGACCTTCATCGACGACGACGTGCGTTTCCGGGTCTTCAGGTAAGCCTTCACGCCCCCTCCACCAGGGGGCGTTTTCATCTCGCACTCGTTCACCCTTGTCACGTGCCAGCCATACTCTGAACAAACCCTCTCTTGTCAGGAGGTCCCCATGGGGGACATCGCACGCCAACGTACCTCATGCACATTGACGCCCTTGTCCGCTCTGTTGTGTGTCGCCGCCCTGATACTGCTGTTCTCGCTGATCGGCATCTTCACCCGCCCCCCCAACCTGCTGGCGGCCTTCTGGCCTGCCAATGCGGTCCTGCTCGGCTGCATGGTGCGCTATCCACGCCTGGCCACCCCGGCGGGCTGGGCCGGCGGCATACTGGGCTTTTTTCTCGCCGCCCTCTTCACCGGCGAGCCCCTGTTCAAAACCATCCTGCTGACCTGCGGCAACCTGGCCGGCATCGGCGTCGGGTATCTGCTGATGCATCGGCTCGCGCCTGCCGACAAGCTCCTCAGGCGCCCCACCTCCCTCGTGCTCCTGCTGCGAAACACCCTGGCCGCCTCCCTCGCCGCCGGCGTGGTCGGCGCCATCATCAATCCCATCCTGTCTCTGGGCCCCCCGCTCTACGGGCTGGGCTTCTGGTTTGCCAGCGAGCTGGTGAACTACATGACCATACTGCCGGTGCTCCTGACACTGCCTCCCCATGACAGCGTGCCCCCCTGGCGCACCCTCCTCTACCGCACCGAGTTCTCCTGGACCGGATTGATGCCGCTGCTGAGCCTGGTGGCCTCCCTGCTGCTCACCCTGCTCATCGAGGGGCCGGGATCCATCGCCTTCCCGGTACCGGCACTGCTCTGGTGCGCCGTCACCTACTCCGTCTTCGCCACCAGCCTGCTGACCCTGGGTTACAGCACCCTGATCCTGATCGCCCTCTCAAACGGCCACCTCGTCATCAATCACGATGTCCAGACCCAGTACTGGATGTTCTCCGTCCGGATAGGGGTCATGCTGATCGCTCTCACCCCCCTGACCGCCGCCAGCATCATGGCGGCCCGCAACAGCCTGCTACGGGAGATGAAACACCTGGCCCACCACGATCACCTGACCGGTGCGCTGAACCGGGCCGGCTTCTGGTCGGCCGCCAATGAATTGCTCCAGCACCTCACGGTGCAGCGCTACCCTGTGGCGATCTGCATGCTGGACATCGATCATTTCAAACGCATCAATGATCGTCACGGTCACGAAGAGGGGGACAACCAGTTGAGCGGCTTCGCGGCCCGGGTGCGCGACCAGCTTCGACCGGGGGACCTCTTCTGTCGCCTGGGGGGAGAGGAATTCGTGGCCATCTTGCCCGGCCTCAGCGAGGAGCAGGCCATGGCGGTGGCCGAGCGGCTGCGAAAAATCGTCGCGCAGCCAGGGGAAGAAAATGGAGCCGAGCCCGCCGTCTGCATCACGGTCAGCATCGGTATCGCCTCCCAGAGAGAGGGCCCCTTCAATCTGGACGAGCTGCTCTCTCGCGCCGATCAGGCGCTCTATCTGGCCAAGCACAATGGCCGCAACCGGGTGGAACGCTACTCGGCCGAGCAGGCTTCCCCCAGCGTCGGGCAATCTTGCGGCACCTGAATGGCATGGCTCTTGTCGTCATCATCCGGCCTCTGCCGGCTGCGGGGCGGGCAGATGAAGATGGAGCCCGTCCGATGCCACCTCGATCTCGATCCCGCGCCAGTCCCGCAGCCAGCCCTTGAGCCTGTCGTCATACCGCCTTGTTCCCCCCATCTGCACCACCTGGCAACCCGCCTGCAGGGCGCTGGCGATGCCCGCTGGCGCATCCTCGAACACCAGGCAATCGGCCGGAGCCAGTCCCAACCGGCTGGCAGCCAGCAAATAAGGCTCGGGATCCGGCTTGCCCCGTACCACATCCCCGGCGCACACCAGGAGACGGGGCAGCGGCAATCCGGCGTGCAGCAGCCGGTGCTCTGCCACCCTCCGGCTTGCGGAGGTCACCAGCGCCCAGTGCCTCGGCGGCAACTGTTCGAGCAGTCGCCGGGCACCGTCCAGGGGCATCGGCACCGCAGCGTATGCCATCTCCAGATCGTCGAGCAGGGCCACCTCCACCGCCATGTCCAGCTGGGGAGCCAGGGCCCCTATCACCTCCCGTGAGCGCACGCCGTGACACATGGCGAGCACGGGAGCGGGATCCAGCCCATGGTGCTGACACCAGCGCCGCCACACGACTTCCACGTCGCCGGTGGAGTGGACCAGGGTGCCATCCATGTCCAGCAGCAGGGCCTCGGCCCTCACGCACACCGCGCTCACAGGGCTCTCCCCGCCAGCGCATCGGCGAAGCCCTGCCGCTGGGCAGCGGCCTCGTAACAGGCGATCGCCTGCTCCGCATTGCTGGCCCACACCGGCAAGGGGGCGACGACGAACCCCTGCTGCAACAGGCTGGTCAGCAGCTCCCCGGTCTCCGGTGCGGCCAGCGGCTGAGCCATCACCAGGCTCCCCTTGATCAAGAACAGATAGCGTTCGCTCGACATGACATGACTCCTTGTGGCTGAACAGCGGGCAAGCAGGCCCGTTTCGAGACCATTAGAACAAGGATATTAGATAATTTATAATCAATAAATCGCCACATTGGATAACCAAATGGAATGAGATTCGACCTGAGACAATTGCAGGCCTTCGTCATGCTGGCCGAGAGTGCCAACTACCGGGAGGCGGCCAGCCGGCTTTTTGTGACACAACCGGCCCTGACCAAGCAGATCCAGGGCCTGGAGCAGGCCCTCGGCAGCACCCTGTTCAACCGGGGCCGCCATGGGGCCGAGCTGACCGCCATCGGCCTCCAGTTGCTGCCCCAGGCCAGGGCGCTGGTGGATCACGGCAAGGGATTCGAGCGGCATGCCCTGGCGCTGGCAAGCGGTGCCGCCGGACGCCTCAACATCGGGTTCGGGCTCTCCAGCTTCGCACTGGCCCCTTCCCTGGTGGCTCGTTTCAAGCAGCAGGCCCCCGACGTGCTGGTTCACCTGCGGGACACCACCTCCGCCATCCAGCAGGAGCACTTGCTGGCGGGTAGGCTGCAACTGGGCTTCATGCGACGGCCTGATGCGCCGCAGCTGAGGGAACACAGGCTGCTGACGGACAGACTGGTGCTGGCCGTCCCCACCCGGGTGGCAGGGCCGGACTTCGACCTGGAGCGGGCGCTGATCCGCGATCCCTTGCTGCAGATGGTGGGCCATCGCTGCCCGGGCCTCAGCCAGCAGATCGCCCGCTTCCTCGGTGCCAACCGGCTGACCGGTCTCATCCAGGAGGCGGAAGACATCCAGACCCTGGTCGCCCTGGTGGCCGCCGGTATCGGCAACGCCATCCTGCCGCGCAGCGTGGGATTCATCGCGGGCAAGGAGGTGACCCTCTACCCCCTCTCCGGCCCCTGGTCGGAATGGGAAATCAGCCTGGTGTGGAACCCGGAATTTGCCGATCCCATCCGGGATCGCTTCCTCGCCATGGTGAGAGAGACGCACCCCGAGCCCGCATGAGGTGCATGATAAGCCTGCAGGAGAGGATAGCCGGGCTCAGTCCCGTTCCGCCAGCTCCGCGACCTTGATGATCTCGGCAATGCGACCGAGCATGCGCAGGGAAGCCTGGTGTTCTGCGGCATCCGCCGCCGCGCAGGCATCCTCCAGGATGGTGATGGCGTAGTCCCGATCGTGACCATCTCGCACCGCCCCCTGAATGGCCCAGCTGGTGCTCACGCCGCACACATAGAGATGCTCGATGCGATTGGCCCGTAGCGCAGGCTCCAGCGCCGTGCCGTAGAAGGGGCTGACCCTGGGTTTGGTCAGCACCAGATCCCCGGGTTGCACATCGAGATCCGGATGAAAGTCGGTGCCGCTGTCCGCCAGGGAGAGGGCCCCGAACTGCCGGGCACGGCCAAACATGGGGGAGCCCTTGGGTTGCAGCAGATAGCCCTCGTCAAACCCCACCTTGATGAGCACCACCAGCCAGCCGTGAGCGCGGGCATGGGCCAGCGCCTGATTGGCGTGCGCAATGGCGTCCTGCTCGATCACCTGGGCCGCCGAGGCGGCAATGCGCCCGTCCGGGTGGGCGATGTCGTTGATGAAATCGATCACCAGCAATGCCTTGTTCATGGTGTACTCCCCCCTTGCCTGAGGCCGTTTTGCCCCTGCGCCGCCTGGATCACTCCTCGCGGCCATATAAAAAACCGGCTGGCACCATCACACGGATTGATATGCCACCCGATTGGCACCTGGCAGTGCCACGCACTGCCTCATACCAGCCCAAGCGCATAGCGTAGCGCCATCTCCTTGAGGGGGCCCGCCTTGTCCGCCAGATTCAGCGCCAGGTTGCGGGCAAGCCTGAGGGGGCCTATCTCGTTGCTGAAGACCCCGTAGAAGAGATCCATCCCCGACTGCATCAGCAGGTTGTCAGGGCGGCGTCGCCCCTCGTAACGCCCGGCCAGCGCCAGCTCGTGCCACTGCGCCCCCGCCTTGCCGAGCAACCCGGCCCAGCAGGCCACGTCCTTGAAACCGAGGTTCACCCCCTGCCCCGCCAGCGGGTTGATGGTGTGGGCCGCATCCCCGAGCAGCACCACTCGCCCGGCGTGATAGTCGTTGGCGTGGCGGCGCACCAGGGGGAAGCTCCCCTTGGCCGTCACGGTGAAACCGCCAAGGCGGCTCGGGAAGTGGCGGCGCACCTCGACGGCCAGGGCCTCGTTGCTCATGGCGGCCAGCGCCCGGATGCGGGCCGGGCTGTCATACCAGACCAGGGAGCCATGGCGGCCCGGCAGCGGCAGGAAGGCGCGCGGGCCGCTCGGGGTGAACTGCTGCCAGGTGATGTCTTCCTGGGCAAAATCGGTGTCGATGTTGATCAGCATGCAGTGCTGGCGGTACTCGAAACGCGACACCCCGATGCCGGCCAATCGCCGGGTGTGGGATTCGGCACCGTCGCAGGCCAGCACCCAGCGCGCCTGCAGCTCGGTGCCGTCATCCAGGGTCAGCACCGCGTCATCCGCACTCTGGCGCAGGCTCGTCACCGCCGCCGGGGTATGGGTCTGGATGGTCGGGAAATCCTCCATCCTTTTCAGGAGCGCGAGCTGGATCAGCCGGTTTTCGATGATGTAGCCGAGCTGGGGCAGCCCGAGATCCACCGCGTCGAAGCGGGTAGCGAAGCCGTCCAGCTCCCAGGTCTCCAGCCGGCGATAGGGGCACAGCCGCATCTGCTGCAGATATTGCCAGGCACCGGCCCGGGTCAGCAGCGCCACCGAGGCCTGACTGATGGCGGAAACCCGCAGATCCAGCGACTGCTCGGGGGCATAGGGCTCGGGCAACCGGGTCTCGATGACCCGAACCGAGAGCCCCTCTGCCGCCAGCAGGCAGGCGGTGGCGGCGCCCACCATGCCGGCGCCGACGATGGCGATATCACACTGTTCCATAACTTGATTCCTGCAAGGAGTCCCCGCGATAAGGGGCAAGGGCCGAACCGAATGGGGCATGATAACGCAAGGAGGCGGCAGAAACAGTGAGAGGGATGCGCAATTGCCGACGACAAGCCGGCCCTGATGGCGGCGGGCGGCCCCAGACTGGTCAGCACCGGGATTGCGGAGTAAAATGGCCGGTCCTTTGACCCTGCCGATTTCAAAACCAGTCACGAGAAGCAATGAGCAAGAAACTTCATATCAAGACCTGGGGCTGCCAGATGAACGAGTACGACTCGTCCAAGATGGCGGACCTGCTGGATGCCAGCAATGGCTACACGCTTACCGAGGAGCCGGAAGAGGCAGATGTGCTGCTGCTCAACACCTGTTCCATCCGCGAGAAGGCCCAGGAGAAGGTGTTCCACCAGCTCGGTCGCTGGAAGAAGCTCAAGGCGAAAAAACCGGGGCTGG
Source organism: Aeromonas sp. WP2-W18-CRE-05 (assembly GCF_014168615.1). Classification (NCBI taxonomy): domain Bacteria; kingdom Pseudomonadati; phylum Pseudomonadota; class Gammaproteobacteria; order Aeromonadales; family Aeromonadaceae; genus Aeromonas; species Aeromonas sp. WP2-W18-CRE-05. The sequence continues at coordinate 3,730,486 of NZ_AP021917.1, forward strand.
TGATCGGGGTGGGCGGCTGCGTCGCCTCCCAGGAAGGGGAGAACCTGCGCAGCCGGGCGCCCTATGTGGACATCGTCTTCGGACCCCAGACCCTGCACCGCCTGCCGACCATGATCAAGCAGGTGCAGGAGGGGCGCGGTGCCCAGGTGGACATCGCCTTCCCCGAGATCGAGAAGTTCGACAACCTGCCCGAACCCCGTGCCGAGGGGGCGACCGCCTTCGTTTCCATCATGGAAGGCTGCTCCAAGTACTGCTCCTTCTGCGTGGTGCCCTACACCCGTGGCGAGGAGGTGAGCCGGCCGCTGGATGACGTGCTCTATGAAATCGCCCAGCTCGCCCAGCAAGGGGTGCGCGAAGTGAACCTGCTCGGCCAGAACGTCAACGCCTACCGGGGGCCGACCTTCGACGGGGAGGTCTGCACCTTCGCCGAACTGCTGCGCCTGGTGGCTGCCATCGACGGCATCGACCGCATTCGCTACACCACCAGCCACCCGGTCGAGTTCACCGACGACATCATCGAGGTCTATCGTGATACCCCCGAGGTGGTCAGCTTCCTGCACTTGCCCATCCAGAGCGGCTCGGATCGCATCCTGACCATGATGAAGCGCCCGCACACCGTGCTGGAGTACAAGTCCAAGATCCGCCGCCTGCGCGCCGTGCGTCCCGACATCACCATGAGCTCCGACTTCATCGTCGGCTTCCCGAACGAGACGGACGAAGACTTCGAGGCCACCATGAAACTCATCGAGGAGATCAACTTCGACATGAGCTTCAGCTTCATCTACAGCCCGCGCCCCGGCACCCCGGCCGCGGACCTGCCCGATGACGTCGACATGGAAGTGAAGAAGGCCCGCCTGACCCGACTGCAAAACCGCATCAATCACCAGTCCATGCTCATCGGCCGCGCCATGCTGGGCTCGGTGCAGCGCATCCTGGTGGAGGGGCCCTCCAAGATGGATCCCATGCAGCTCAGTGGCCGCACCGAGAACAACCGGGTGGTCAACTTCGAGGGGCCGCACCGCCTCATCGGCGGCTTCGCCGACGTGGAGATCACCGACGTACGCCCCTACTCCCTGCGCGGCCGCTTCATCCGCGGCGAGGACGAAATGAACCTGCGCATCGCCACGGCCCCGAGCGAGATCCTCGCCCGTCGTCCTGACAACGTGCCCGATGATCTGGGCGTTGCGGCCTTCAGACCCCATTGATGACTCTCTCCTCCGCCCCCTGGCGGGGGAACAACCGATAAGAGGACACCTTGAGCCGACACATCTCCACCCTGAATCTGCATTTGGAACCCGCCGACAACCAGCGCCTCGCCAGCCTGTGCGGACCCTTTGACGACAACCTCAAGCAGCTGGAGCGCCGTCTCGGCATCGAGATAAGCTACCGGGACAACCACTTCCAAGTGATCGGCAAGCAGGCCCAGGTGGAGGCGGCTGCCGTCATCCTCAAGCACCTCTATGTGGAAACCCAGCCCCTCAAGGGGAGCAAGGTGAGCGACATCACCCCCGAGATGGTGCACCTGGCGGTGCAGGAGTCCCGCGTGCTGGAGCAGGACGACGAACCCGCCCCTTCCCTGCCCTACGGCAAGGAGGTCACGGTCAAGACCAAGCGCGGTCTCATCAAGCCCCGCAGCCCGAACCAGGCCCAGTACATCGCCAATATCGTGCGCCACGACATCAGCTTCGGCATCGGCCCCGCCGGGACCGGCAAGACCTATCTCGCCGTGGCCGCCGCCGTGGATGCCCTGGAGCGCCAGGAGATCCGCCGCATCCTGCTGACCCGCCCGGCGGTGGAAGCCGGTGAGAAGCTCGGCTTTCTGCCCGGCGATCTCTCCCAGAAGGTGGACCCCTACCTGCGCCCCCTCTACGACGCCCTGTTCGAGATGCTGGGCTTCGAGCGGGTGGAGAAGCTGATGGAGCGCAACGTCATCGAGGTGGCGCCGCTTGCCTACATGCGAGGCAGAACCTTGAATGACGCCTTTATCATCCTGGACGAGGCCCAGAACACCACCACGGAACAGATGAAGATGTTCCTGACCCGCATCGGCTTCAATTCCAAGGCGGTGGTGACCGGCGACATCACCCAGGTGGACTTGCCTCGCAGCACCAAATCCGGTCTGCGCCACGCCCTGGAGGTGTTGCAGGGGGTCGATGGCCTCTCCTTCAACTTCTTCGAGTCCAAGGACGTGGTGCGCCATCCCGTGGTGGCCCGCATCGTGCAGGCCTACGAGGCATTCGATGCCCAGCAGGCGGCCGAGAAGAGCGCAGCCACTCCCCGCAACGAGAACACCAGCAAAGAGAGTGCCCAATGAGCGTGACCCTGGATCTGCAACTGGCCTGCGCCAGCCCGGACGGCCTGCCGACCGAGGCCCAGCTGCAAGGCTGGCTCGACGGCACCATTCTGGGCTTCCAGCCCGAGGCCGAGGTGACGGTGCGCCTGGTGGACGAGGCGGAGAGCCGCGAGCTCAACCACACCTATCGCGGCAAGGACAAGCCCACCAACGTGCTCTCCTTCCCCTTCGAGGCGCCGCCGGGTCTCGAGCTGCCCCTGCTCGGGGATCTGGTGATCTGCCGCCAGGTGGTCGAGGCCGAAGCCGTCGAACAGGGCAAGCCCCTGATGGCCCACTGGGCTCACATGGTTGTGCATGGCAGTCTGCATCTGCTAGGTTATGACCATATCGAGGACGAGGAAGCCGAAGAGATGGAGCAGCTCGAGCGCGACATCATGCAGGAACTGGGCTTCGCCGATCCTTATCTGAACGACGAAGAGTAACGAACCGGATGGTCATCGTCTTGAAACAGCCGATGCCCATCCTCATATAGCCACAACGATTTCAAGTGTGTTCATACGAGTAACCAAGAGAGAAAATGACCGACGATCACCCTAGTACCGGCTCGCCGAAGAAAACCTGGCTCGACAAACTCAGCCAACTCTTCCAGGGCGAGCCAAAAGACCGCAACGATCTGGTAGAGGTCATCGCCGATGCCGAAGAGCGGGACCTCATCGATCAGGACACCAAGGACATGATCGAGGGCGTGCTCGAAATTGCCGAGCTGCGCGTGCGTGACATCATGATCCCCCGCTCCCAGATGGTGACCATCGAGAAGTCCCAGCCGGTGGACGAGTTCCTGCCGGTCATCATCGAATCCGGCCACTCCCGCTTCCCGGTGATCAACGAAGACAAGGATCACGTGGAGGGCATCTTGCTCGCCAAGGATCTGCTGCCGTTCGGTTTTGGCGGCCAGCATGCCAGCGAGCCGCTCCAGCTGGAGAAGATCCTGCGTCCCACGGTGATCGTACCGGAGAGCAAGCGGGTCGATCGCCTGCTCAAGGAGTTCCGGGAAGAGCGCTACCACATGGCCATCGTGGTGGACGAGTTTGGCGGTGTCTCTGGTCTCGTGACCATCGAGGACATTCTGGAGCTCATCGTCGGCGAGATTGACGACGAGTTCGACGATATCGAGGACGAGCCGGAAGAGATCCGCCGCATCAGCAAGCGAGTCTTCTCGGTGAGCGCGCTGACCGAGATCGAGGACTTCAACGACTTCTTCGGCACCCAGTTCAGCGATGAAGAGGTGGACACCGTCGGCGGTCTGGTGATGCACGCCTTCAGCCACCTGCCCAAGAAGGGTGAAGAGATCGAACTCGACGGCTACCTGTTCAAGGTGATGCACGCCGATCGCCGTCGCCTGCAACAGTTGCAGGTAAAGATCCCCGAGCATCATGCGGCGGCGCAGCCGGAGTCCTGATCCCGCCCAGCCCCACGCATATCACGCGCCCCTCTCGTCAGGGGCGCTTTTTTTGCCTCCCTCCCGCCGCGCGACCGCCACTTGGCCCACGCCGACCGCGAGGCTCGCCGTTGACCCGGTTTGCGGTTAAGATGTCGGCCATTGTGTTTCCATTCAGTCCAATTCGAGCCCCGATCCCCCGTGAAATCGAAACTCCTGACCAGCCTGTTTGCCATTGCCAGCGGCGCCATCGCCGTGCTGGCCTTCTCCCCTTTCGGCTACTGGCCCCTGGTGATCCCCTCCCTGCTCGGCCTTTACGCCCTGCTGGACAAGGCCACCCCCAAACAGGCAGCCTGGCGAGGCTTCGGCTACGCCATGGGGCTGTTTTTGCCGGGGCAGTGGTGGATCCACGTCAGCATGACGGAGTTTGGCGGCATTCCGCTGCCGGCCGCCTTCGTGCTGCTGGCCGGGCTCTGCGCCTATCTCTCCCTCTACCCGACCCTGGCCTGCTGGCTCTTCGCCCGCTTCTTTGCCGGCCGCCACTGGAGCCGCTGGCTGCTCGCCTTCCCGGCGCTCTGGCTGATGGCCGACTGGCTGCGGGGCTGGGTGATGACCGGCTACCCCTGGCTCTGGTTCGGCTACACCCAGATAGACGGCCCCCTCAAGGGCTTCGCTCCCCTTCTCGGGGTGCAAGGCATCACCCTCGCCCTGCTGCTCACCGCCTCCGCCCTCTGGCTGGTATGGCAGCACCGCAAGCCGGCCTGGCTGCTGCTCCCCGTCGCCCTGGTGGGCGCCGCCCAGGGGCTGATGCAGCTCAACTGGGTGACCCGGGGTGAGCCGGTCAAGGTCGCGCTGGTGCAGGGCAACATCGAGCAGTCCCTCAAGTGGGATCCGGAGGCCCTGGTGCCGACGGTGCGCAAGTATCAGGATCTCAGCCGCGAGAACCAGGATGCCGACATCATCGTCTGGCCGGAGTCCGCCATCCCGGCCATCGAGAAGGAGATGGGTACCTATCTGGAGAGCCTGGACAAGGCGATGAAGGTGAACGACACCGGCCTGCTGGCGGGGATCATCCATTACGATCTGAAACAGCAGCGCTTCTTCAATACCGTGCTCGGCATGGGGGTACAGGATGCTGAGGGCAAGGAGTCCTACTACTACGAGCACAAGAACCGCTACTACAAGTACCACCTGCTGCCCATCGGCGAGTTCGTGCCCTTTGAAGATCTGCTGCGTCCCATCGCCCCCTTCTTCAACCTGCCCATGTCCTCCTTCAGCCGGGGTGACGAGGTGCAGCCGAACCTGATCGCCAAGGGGCTCAAGTTTGCCGCCGCCATCTGTTACGAGATCATCTTCCCGGACGAGGTGCGCCGCAACGTGCAGCCGGATACCGACTTCCTGCTGACCGTCTCCAACGACGCCTGGTTCGGCACCAGCATCGGCCCCTGGCAGCACATGGAGATCGCCCGCATGCGCGCCCTGGAGCTGGCCCGCCCGCTGCTGCGCGACACCAACACCGGCATCACCATCGTCACCGAGATAGACGGCAGCATCATCGCCCAGATCCCGCAGTTCGAGGCTGGAGTATTGCGTGCCGAGGTACGCCCCGCCCACGGCATGACCCCCTATCTGCGTTTTGGCAGCTGGCCCATGTATGGCCTGGCCGCCGCCCTGCTGGGGCTGGCCCTGTGGCTGCGCCCCCGTGCCCACCCCTGGGCGCGCAAGGGCTAAGACCACACAACCCCGATAAACAAAAAAGGCGCCCTTGGGCGCCTCTTTTTATGGTTTGGCTTATGGCTTGGCACAGTCTGGCGGCTCAAGGAGACAGCGGCTCACGGTGATACTCATCGGCCCCGCACTCCGGGCAGGTGCCAAGCTGCTCTGGATGCAGCACGGTATGGCGCCACTCGCAGTGATCGCACACCAGCACCCCGAGTCCCACCCAGTCCCCCGCCCGGTAGACCCCCTTGTGTTCCAGCTCGTCCGCCAACTCCTGCCACTCCACCTGGGTGCGGTCGGTCACGTCTGCCAGCCAGGACCAGGCGGTGTCCTTGAGCGCCAGCATGAAGGCCGACTCCTCCACCTGCTCATCCTTGCGCCCTTCGTCATAGTTGCCCAGATCCCGCTTCACATACTCGGCGATCAGCGCCAGCTCGTCCTGGGTCAGATCCCCGGCCGCCTCCAGATAGGCCTGCACCTTGGCGATCATCCGGTTGAGGCGCTCCCCCTGGAACTGTTCTGTCTCTTGCCACTGCTTTTGCAGCTCGGCAATGAAGGCTTCGTACCCTTTTTGACGTTTGTCCATGGCCATCACTCCTCTGCTGAATCCCGATCGAGCCAGACCCTGACCTCGGGCCCGGCGGACACGGGCGGCGGTTGCCATTCTCACTTCGTTGCGACTCTCGCGGCTCTTGCGGCTCTGCAAATCCTCGCGGGTACCGGACCTGGCCCGAGACCGGGCGGATGCTGGCGGTTGTTGCCGCCGCAGGATATGGGTATTCTATCGGGATTTCCCAGCCGTTTTATCTATTCATTTCACAGATCCGGATGTCACCAATGCAAGAGCAATACGTTCCCCAATCCATAGAACCAGCAGTGCAGAAGCACTGGGATGCCAAGAAAACCTTCAAGGCGGTGGAGAAAGTAGACAAGGAAAAGTTCTACTGCCTCTCCATGTTCCCCTATCCGTCTGGTCGTCTACACATGGGGCACGTTCGCAACTACACCATAGGTGATGTGATCTCCCGTTATCAACGGCTCAATGGCAAGAACGTGCTGCAACCCATCGGTTGGGACGCCTTCGGCCTGCCGGCAGAAAACGCCGCCATCAAGAACAACACGGCGCCGGCCCCCTGGACATACGAAAACATCGAATACATGAAGAACCAGCTGAAGATGCTGGGTCTGGGTTATGACTGGGATCGGGAGCTGGCCACCTGCAAGCCGGACTACTACCGCTGGGAGCAGTGGTTCTTCACCAAGCTCTACGAGAAGGGTTTGGTCTACAAGAAGACCTCCTCCGTCAACTGGTGCCCGAACGACATGACGGTGCTGGCCAACGAGCAGGTTGTCGACAACTGCTGCTGGCGCTGTGACACCCCGGTGGAGCAGAAAGAGATCCCCCAGTGGTTCATCAAGATCACCGACTACGCCGAAGAGCTGCTGAACGATATCGACAATCTGGAAGGCTGGCCTGAGATGGTCAAGACCATGCAGCGCAACTGGATTGGCCGCTCCGAAGGGGTCAACATCAGCTTCAATATCGACGGTCAGGCCGAGCACCTCGAGGTCTACACCACCCGTCCGGACACCTTCATGGGTGTGACCTATGTGGGCATCGCCGCCGGTCACCCGCTGGCGCTGCAAGCAGCCCAGAACAATCCGGAGCTGGCCGCCTTCATCGAAGAGTGCAAGAACACCAAGGTGGCCGAAGCTGAACTGGCCACCATGGAGAAGAAGGGCATGGCCACCGGCCTCTACGCCATTCACCCGCTGGATGGCCGCAAGGTGCCGGTCTGGGTCGCCAACTTCGTGCTGATGAACTACGGCACCGGCGCCGTGATGGCGGTACCGGGTCACGACCTGCGTGACCACGAATTCGCCACCAAGTACGGCCTCGAGATCAAGCCTGTCATCAAGCCGGTTGATGGTGACGTCGACGTGAGCGAAGCGGCTTATACCGAGAAGGGCGTGCTGTTCAACTCCGGCGAGTTCGACGGCCTCGACTTCCAGGGTGCCTTCGATGCCATCGCCAACAAGCTGGAAGGGCTCGGCAAGGGCAAGCGCACCGTCAACTACCGTCTGCGCGACTGGGGGGTTTCCCGTCAGCGCTACTGGGGCGCTCCCATCCCCATGCTGACCCTGGCGGATGGTACCGTGGTGCCGACCCCGGAAGATCAGCTGCCGGTACTGCTGCCGGAAGATGTGGTGATGGATGGCATCCAGAGCCCCATCAAGGCCGACGCCGAGTGGGCCAAGACCACCTACAACGGCCAGGAAGCATTCCGCGAGACCGATACCTTCGACACCTTCATGGAGTCCTCCTGGTACTACGCCCGCTACTGCTCCCCGGACTACGACAAGGGCATGCTGGATCCGGCGGCTGCCAACCACTGGCTGCCGGTGGATCAATACATCGGCGGCATCGAGCACGCCTGTATGCACCTGCTCTACGCCCGCTTCTTCCACAAGCTGCTGCGTGATGCGGGCCTCGTGAACAGCGACGAGCCGTTCAAGCGCCTGCTCTGCCAGGGCATGGTGCTGGCCGACGCCTTCTACTACAAGGATGAGAAGGGTGGCAACGTCTGGGTCAGCCCCCTCGACGTCAAGGTGGAACGTGATGACAAGGGCCGCATCACCAAGGCGGTCGACCTCGAAGGCCGTGAAGTGATCCACTCCGGCATGACCAAGATGTCCAAGTCCAAGAACAACGGCATCGACCCGCAACTGATGGTGGAGCGTTACGGCGCCGATACCGTCCGTCTGTTCATGATGTTCGCCTCTCCGGCCGAGATGACCCTGGAGTGGTCCGACTCCGGCGTGGAAGGTGCCCAGCGCTTCCTGCGTCGCCTGTGGCGCATCACCTTCGAGCACGTATCCGGTGGCGCCGTTGCCGCACTGGACGTCGCCGCCCTCACCAGCGACCAGAAAGCCGTGCGCCGCGAGCTGCACAAGACCATCGCCAAGGTGAGCGACGACGTGGGTCGCCGTCAGACCTTCAACACCGCCATCGCTGCCATCATGGAGCTGATGAACAACCTGACCAAACTGGGCAGCGACGCTCAGGATCGCGCCCTGATGCAGGAAGCGCTGGAAGCGGTCGTGGTCATGCTCTACCCCATCACCCCGCACATCGGCTTCGAGCTGTGGAAGATGCTGGGCAAGGAAGGGGACATCGATGTCGCGGCCTGGCCGGTGGCTGACGAAGCGGCCATGGTCGAGACCGAGAAGCTGGTGGTGGTGCAGATCAACGGCAAGATGCGCGGCAAGCTGACCGTGCCGGCCGAGATAAATCAGGCCGACGTCGAGAAGCTGGCCATGGCCGATGCGTCCGTACAGAAGTTCACCGACGGTCTGACCGTGCGCAAAGTCGTGTACGTGCCGGGCAAACTGCTCAACATCGTGGCCAACTGATGACGCCTCCCCTGGCGGCGGCCGACGGTCTGGGCCAGGGGCTGACGACACACGGATGATGACGGCGGGCCCTGCGCCCGCCGCTCTTCCCTTCATGCAAAGAGGATTTTTTATGGGCACCATCTTCACGCGCTGGATGGCCATCGTGCTGGCAGGACTGTTGCTGCAGGCCTGCGGTTTTCAGATGCGGGGCACCGCCATTCCCCCCGAACTGATGACCATGAAAGTGGTCGGTGACAACAAGAGCGACTTCTACCGACTGGTCACCACTCGTCTCAAGGCCGCTGGCGTGCAGCTCGCCGACAAGGAGGGCATCCCGGTGCTGACCCTGGCCGGGGTACGTAGCCGCAGCCAGGTCGCCTCGGTCGACTCCATCGGCCAGGACCGCGAATACCTGCTCAGTTACAGCACCCAGTTCACCGTGGTCATGCCGGGAAAACCGACCCAGGTCTTCCCCATCACCTTCAACCGCAGCTTCCTGAACAAGCCGGATGCGGCACTCGCCTCCTCCCGCGAGCAGGAGCAGCTCGGCAAGGAGATGCAGGAGCAGGCCGCCAACCTGGTTATTCGCCAGCTCAGTCAGGTCAAGTTCTGATGCGCGTATCTTGATGAGAGGGTGTTGATGAGAGTCTATCCCGAGCAGTTTGCGGATCATCTCAAGGCAGGGCTCAAGCCCTGCTATCTCATTTTTGGGGACGAGCCCCTGCTCAAACTGGAAGCTGTCGACGCCGTGCGTCAGGTGGCACGCAAACAGGGCTTCGATGAGCGCCACAGCTTCGTGGTGGAACAGGGGCTGGACTGGAACCAGGTCTACGATGCCTGCCAGGCCATGAGCCTGTTCTCGGCCCGCCAGATCATCGAGCTGGAGCTGCCCGCCAAGATCGACAAGGATCTCGCCGCCCGCATCAGCGATATTGGCAAGCAGCTCCACCCCGACCTGCTGCTGGTGCTCTCGGGCCCCCGCCTCAACCAGACCCAGATGAAGGCGGCCTGGTTCGACAAGCTGAGCCAGAGCGGCACCTATGTGCCGGTCAACCACCCCGAGCCCCGCTTCTTCCCGCGCTGGATGAGCGCCCGCTTTCAGCGCTTCGGCCTCAAGGCACTGCCGGATGCGGTCAACTTCATGTGCCACGCCTACGAGGGCAACCTGCTGGCCGCGAGCCAGGAGATCGAGAAGCTGACCCTGCTCTCGCCGCCCCAGCCCATCAGCGTCGCCTATCTGCAGGAGACCATCATCCGCCACGCCCACTTCACCCCCTTCCAGCTCGTCGATACCCTGCTGGAAGGAAAGGTGAACCGGGCCCAGCGCATCCTGCTGGCCCTGCGCGCCGAGGGCACCGAACCCGGCATGCTGGCCTGGACCCTGTGCCGCGAGCTGGAGCTGCTCACCGAGCTGGCGCTGGCCGCCCGCGCCGGACAGCCCCTGGTGGAGCATTTCAGCCGCCTGCGCATCTGGCAGAGTCGCCAGCAACTCATCCAGCAGGCGCTGACCCGGCTTCCCTTCCCCAAGATCCGGCAACTCTGGCAACTGATGGCCCAGCTGGACCATGCCCAGCGCCATTTCGACACCGAGCAGGCCTGGCTGATGCTGCAAACCATCGCCCTCGGCTTTCGTGACGGAACCCCGCTCCCCCTGCTGGAGACGGAATCATGCTGACACCGCCCATCGGGATCCTCGGCGGCACCTTCGATCCCATTCACATCGGCCACCTGAGGCCCGCCATCGAGGCACGGGACGCCCTGGGTCTGGCCGAGGTGCGCCTGCTCCCGAACCATATCCCGCCCCACCGGGCCAATCCACTCTGCTCCAGCGAGCAGCGACTCGCCATGGTCCGGCTCGCTGCGGCGGACAACCCGGGATTCGTGGTGGATGAGCGGGAGCTCAGGCGCAACACCCCCTCCTGGACCATCGACACCCTTGTCGAATTGAGGAGCGAGCTGCCGGACACCCCGCTCTGCTTTTTGATGGGGATGGATTCCCTGCTCGGCCTGCCGGGCTGGCACCGCTGGCAGGAGCTGCTCGATTACGCCCATCTGGTGGTGAGCTGCCGCCCAGGCTGGCAACCGGATTATCCCGTCCAGGTGGCCGCGCTGCTGGCCCGCCACCAGACCCGGGACATTCAGGATCTCCATCGCCAGCGCCACGGTCATGTCTGGCTTTGTGACAATCTGCCCGTCGAGCTGTCGGCCACACGCCTGCGTGCCCTGCTCGCGGCAGGCCAGGATCCCAAATACCTGCTGCCCAGCCCGGTCGCCGACTATATCCGGCGCCACGGGCTCTACCGCTCATCGGCAACGCAGTAAACGGCGCCACGCAGGCGGCTCAGCCGACACGTCCGGGCGCACCGGGCCCGGCCCTGACTATTGCCAGGCCGGGTTGCACACTATAGTGATCGTCAAGGGGCCCCTCCCCCACGGGACGGCTCCCCGGGCGATGCTCCCTTTGCCAGGCTGGGAAACGGGAGTGACCATGATATAATCCGCCGCCCTCTGGCGCCGGAAGATAGGAGAAGACATTGCAAGGCCAAGAATTGCTCGCCTTTATCGTCGACAAGATCGATGACATGAAAGGCCGCGACATCATCACCCTCGATGTGCGCGGCAAATCCAGCATCACGGACACCATGATCATCTGCTCCGGCAACTCCAATCGTCACGTCAGTGCCATCGCCCACAACCTCGCCAGCGAGGCCCGTCATGCGGGGCTCGACCTGCTGAGCGTGGAAGGGGAACTCACCGGTGAGTGGGTGCTGGTGGACATGGGGTCGGTCATCGTCCACGTGATGCAGGATGAGTACCGCGACTTCTACCAGCTGGAAAAACTCTGGAGCGGCGCCGCCCAGGTCAATTCGCAATAAAGGGCGACAGCGTAACCAAAGATGAAGATCCAGTTGATTGCCGTGGGCACCAAGATGCCTGCCTGGGTAGAGCATGGCTTCGAAGAGTACCGTCGCCGCTTCCCCAAAGACATGCCGTTCGAGCTGGTCGAGATCGGCGCAGGCAAGCGCGGCAAGAATGCCGACATTCCCCGCATCCTGCAAAAGGAAGGGGAAGCCATGCTGGCCGCCGCCGGCCGCTCCCGTATCGTGACCCTGGACATTCCGGGCAAGCCCTGGACCACGGAGCAGCTCGCCGTGCAACTGGAAGCCTGGAAGCTGGATGGCCGGGATGTGGCGCTGCTGGTGGGTGGCCCGGAGGGGCTCTCCCCCGAGTGCAAGGCTGCTGCGGAGCAGAGCTGGTCGCTCTCGCCCCTGACCCTGCCCCATCCCCTGGTGCGGGTGCTGGTGGCCGAGAGCCTCTATCGCGCCTGGAGCATCACCACCAATCACCCTTATCACAGAGAGTGACCCATGCCGACCCTGAGCATGCATTTCTCCTCTCTCACCCGCACGTCAGCCACAAGGTAACGGCATGCTGAAGAATCGCATTGAAATGCGCGATCACAGTGCCGAGGGACGTCTGTTCTTCCGGCGCACCCTGGTCGCCTACATCGGCATGGTCACCCTCATGCTGGTGCTGCTGGCTAACCTCTACTACCTGCAAGTAGAGTCTTACGAAACCTACCAGACCCGCTCCAACGACAACCGCATCCGTGTGGTGCCGGTGGCGCCGCCCCGTGGTCTCATCTACGACGCCAACGGTGTCCTGCTGGCGGAAAACCGCCCGGTCTACAGCCTGGAGATCGTGCCCGAAGAGACCGAGAACCTGGAGAAGACCGCGGACGACCTCATCACCCTGCTGGCCCTGCCGGAAGGGACCAAGGAGAAGTTCCTGGCCGAGGTCAAACGTCAGCGCCGCTTCAAGCCCGTGCCCCTGTTCGAGAAGCTGACCGAATACCAGGTCGCCCTCTTCTCGGTCAACCAGCATAACTACCCGGGGGCCAGCATCGAGGCCTACCTCAAGCGCTACTACCCGTTCGGCGACACCCTCACCCATGCCCTGGGCTACGTGGCCAAGATCAACACCCGTGACGTGGAGCGCCTCGAGAAGGAGGAGAAGCTCGCCAACTATGCCGCCACCAAGGACATCGGCAAACAGGGGGTAGAGAAGTACTACGAGGATCAGCTGCACGGCGTGGCGGGTTATCAGGAGGTCGAGGTGAACAACCGCGGCCGGGTGGTGCGCACCCTGAAATTCCAGCCCCCCGAGCCCGGCAAGGACATCTACCTCAACATCGACATCCGCCTGCAGTTGAAGGCCCAGGAGCTGCTGGCCGGCCGCCGGGGCGCCATCGTGATGATGGAGCCCAACACCGGCGCCATCCTGGCCATGGAGTCGAGCCCGAGCTACGACCCCAACCTGTTCGTGACCGGCATCTCCAGCGCCAACTACTCGGCGCTGCTCAACGATCCCGCCCGGCCGCTGGTGAACCGCACCACCCAGGGCATCTATGCCCCCGCCTCCACCGTCAAGCCCATGATGGCGGTGATGGGGCTCAACGAGGGGGCGATCACCCCCAATTACCGCTACTTCGGCGGGCCCAGCTTCTCCATCCCGGGCACCACCAAGAAGTTCCGGGACTGGCGCCGCTGGGGCCACGGCTGGCTCGACGTCTATCGCGCCATCGAAGTGTCTGCGGACACTTATTTCTACGATCTCGCCTACCGGGTCGGCATCGACAAGATCAACAGCTACATGACCAAGTTCGGCTTCGGCCAGTACAGCGGCGTGGACCTCTATGAAGAGACCCGGGGCGTCATGCCCTCCCGGGACTGGAAGATGGCCCGCTGGCGTCAACCCTGGTACCAGGGGGACACCATCTCCATCGGCATCGGCCAGGGCTACTGGAGCGCCACCCCGATCCAGCTCGCCAAGGCCATCAGCATCCTGACCCAGAACGGTCACGATGTGACGCCGCACCTCCTCAAGAGCACCGCCTCCTCCGATGGCGTGGTCAACGCCCCCATCAACCCGAACGTGGCCATCGCCGCCAAGAGCGATACCTACTGGCAGGTGGCCAAGGACGGCATGTGGCGCGTCATCAACGGCCACGAAGGGACGGGGCGCCGCGCCTTCGCCAATACCCCCTACAAGGCGGCGGGCAAGTCCGGCACCGCCCAGGTGGTGGGCCTCAAGGAGAACCAGGTCTACAACGCGGCCACCACCAAGGTGGAGCACCGCGACAACGCCCTGTTCGTCGCCTTCGCCCCCTTCGAGGCACCCAAGGCAGTGGTCGCCCTGGTGCTGGAGAACGCCGGGGGCGGCAGCGCCATGGCGGCACCGGTCGCCCGCCACATGCTGGATGCCTATCTGCTCCCGCCGGAACCCCAGTTGCCACCGGCACCGGAAAAGCCGTCCCAACCGAGTGAGGTCGTTTCCCAATGAGTAATTCTGCCCGCCAGCAGAGCATCTGGTACAAGCTGCACATCGACCTGCCGCTGCTGCTCGGCCTGCTGACCCTGATGGCCCTCTCCATGGTGGTGCTCTACTCCGCCTCGGGCCAGGATCTCGACTCCATCGTGCGCCAGCTGGTGCGCGGCGCCCTGGCCTTCGGTCTGATGATCGGCATGGCCCAGCTGCCACCCTCCCTCTATGCCCGCTGGTCGGTGCCCCTGTTTGCGGTGGTGGTGCTGCTGCTCATCGCGGTGGACGTGTTCGGCCATATCGGTAAGGGGGCTCAACGTTGGTTAGACCTCGGCTTTATGAAGTTCCAGCCCTCCGAGGTGATGAAACTCTCCATGCCCATCATGGTGGCCGCCTGGCTCAGCCGGCACTCCCTGCCGCCAAAGTTCAGCCATGTGATGATCGCCCTGGTGATGGTGCTGCTGCCCACCCTGCTGATCGCGGCCCAACCCGATCTCGGCACCTCCATCCTGGTGGCCGCTTCCGGCTTCTTCGTCATCTTCCTGGCGGGGATCAGCTGGTGGCTCATCGGGCTCGCGGTCTTGCTCATCTGCGCCTTCATGCCGGTACTCTGGTTCTTCCTGATGCACGACTACCAGCGCCAGCGGGTGCTGATGCTGCTGGACCCGGAGAAGGACCCGCTCGGTCGCGGCTATCACATCATCCAGTCCAAGATTGCGATCGGCTCCGGCGGCGTGTTCGGCAAGGGGTGGCTGCAAGGCACCCAGTCACAGCTCGAATTCCTGCCAGAGCGCCACACCGACTTCATTTTCGCCGTCTTCAGCGAGGAGTTCGGTCTGGTGGGAGTGGCCCTCTTGCTGGTCATCTACCTCTACATCATCAGCCGCTGCCTGTTTATCTCCATGCAGGCCCAGAACAGCTTCGAACGCCTGCTGGGGGGCGCCCTGACCCTGACCTTCTTCGTCTATGTGTTCGTCAACATGGGCATGGTAAGCGGCATCCTGCCGGTGGTAGGGGTGCCCCTGCCACTGGTGAGCTACGGCGGCACCTCCATGGTGACCCTGATGGCGGGCTTCGGCGTTCTGATGTCCATCCAGACCCACAGGCGGCTGCTCGCCTGATGCGGCTCGGCTGGCTGGCTCTATCTCTGTGCACCCTGACGGCGGGTGCTGCCGTCTCGCCGGCCCGGCTCAGCCTGCTGGCCGAGCAGCAGCAGGTGCCGCTGGCAGAGTTGCAGGCCGCCGCCGCCCAGGCCAGCCTGCGCCAGGAGGTGCTGGACACCATCCGCCGCCCCTGGGAAGCCAAGCCCTGGCACCGCTACAGGCCGCTGTTCGTCACCCCGGAGCGCATCCGGGACGGAGTGGGATTCTGGCAGCGCCATG
This sequence comes from Aeromonas sp. WP2-W18-CRE-05, assembly GCF_014168615.1. Classification (NCBI taxonomy): domain Bacteria; kingdom Pseudomonadati; phylum Pseudomonadota; class Gammaproteobacteria; order Aeromonadales; family Aeromonadaceae; genus Aeromonas; species Aeromonas sp. WP2-W18-CRE-05. Next base: position 3,746,036 of record NZ_AP021917.1, read on the forward strand.
CCGCCACCCTGGCACGGGCCGAGCAGACCTACCAGGTCCCCGCCTCCCTCATCGTCGCCATCATCGGCATCGAGACCTTTTACGGTCGACAGATGGGCCGCCATCCGGTGCTCGACAGCCTTTACACCCTGGGATTCCACTACCCAGAACGGGAGGATTTCTTCGCCAAGGAGTTTGCCCAGCTGGTGCTGCTTGCCCGGGAAGAGAAGTGGCCGCTCACCAATCTCAAGGGCTCCTATGCCGGCGCAATGGGCATGGGCCAGTTCATGCCCTCCAGCTACCGCCACTACGCGGTCGACTTCGACGGAGACGGCAAGCGGGATCTCTTCGCCAACCCGGCAGATGCCATCGGCAGCGTGGCCAACTACTTCGCCCTGCACCACTGGCGCTGGGGCGAGCCGGTGGTGGAGCCCGCCTTGATCGGATTGGCGCCAGTAGGTACCCTGCTTGCACCCGAGCCCGAGCCCGAGCTAAGACACCGCTGGGCAGAGCTGGCCGCTGCGGGCATAGAAGTCGCCACACCGCCGTCACCCGAGACGCCGGTAAAACTGCTGGCGATGGAGCAGGCCGAAGGACCGGAATACTGGGTCGCGCGCCACAATTTTTACGTGATCACCCGCTACAATCGCAGCCCTCTCTATGCGATGGCGGTGCATCAACTCAGTCAAGCAATCCAGGACGCTTATGCATTACAGCCACAAACTTCTTCCCCTCAGCCTGACCTTGTTGCTGGCCGCCTGTAGCAGCCAACCCGAACCCCAGCCGCTGCCCCCGGAGCCCGTCCCCCAGGAGAAGCCCCAGGTCATCGAGATCCCCCAGGCGACCGGCGCCATTCCCCGCCCCGAACCCATGAGCGAGAGCGGCAACCGGGACTACTGGATTGGCAAGCAGAAGTTTGAGGTGTGGCGCGACATCAAGCACTACAGCGAGAAAGGCACTGCCAGCTGGCTCTCCCGGGATCTGGACGGCAACAAGACTGCCAACGGCGACGTGCAGGACAGCACCCTGTTCAGCGCCGCCCACCGCAACCTGCCCCTGCCAAGCTACGTGCGGGTCACCAATCTGGACAATGGCCTGGAGACCATAGTACGCGTCAATGATCGCGGCCCCTTCGGCAGCGATCGCCTCATCGATCTCTCCCACGCCGCCGCCGCGCAGCTGGAGATGGTGGAAGGGGGTGAGGCCCGGGTGCGCCTCGAACTCATCACCGATCAGCCGGATCAGATGGTGGAGATGATGCCCATGACCCCGATGACGCCCATGGAGCCTGCGGCGCCAGCCGCCAATTCCTTCGTCAACGAGACGCCGGCCCCCACGGCACCGGCCAAGGCCGCGCCTGCTCCTGCCGCCACGGCAACCACCACCGTCTCCCCCCCCAAGGCCGGAGCGACCCAGGGCAAGATGATCCAGGTGCTCGCCAGCGGCTCGCAGGCGCGGGCCGAGGCCATGGGCAAGGTGATGACCCAGCGCTATGGCGTGCCGTACCAGGTGGTGGCGCACGGCGCCGTCTTCCGCGTCCTGCTCGGACCCGTGGCCAGCGACAAGCAGGCCCCCCTGCTCGAGCAGATCCGCCAGGGTGGGTTGGAGCAGGCCTTCATCGTGCCCTGATACCCGCCCCGACCTCGCGCCGGGATACGACGCGAGGTCGGGGACCATCCCATAAAATCCCGTCCAGGTCGCATCTCGGACTATGACCGACACGCACATCTGGTATAGTGGGGCCCGCTTTTTTTCAACTTGGGTACATCCCATCCAGGCACCAGGAATTTCAAGATGTCCAAATTTGCCCGCTCCGTTATTCTGGCCTCCCTGTTAAGCGCCACCGCTCAGGCCAACCAGCCTGTTCCGACCCCGGATTCGGCCCTGCCGAGTGCCCAGCCGGTCCCCACTTTGAACAGCGCCCCCATGGTGGTGCCTGCCGCGCCCGAGATCTCCGCCAAGGCCCACATCCTGATCGACTACTTCTCCGGCCAGGTGCTGGCCGAGCAGAACGCCGACGAGCGTCTGCCCCCCGCCAGCCTGACCAAGATGATGACCTCCTACATCGTCGGCGACGAGCTGCACAAGGGGAACATCAAGGGCACCGACATGGTGACCATCAGCCAGAACGCCTGGTCCAAGAACTACTCCGACTCCTCCAAGATGTTCATCGAGGTGGGCAAGCAGGTCTCCGTCGATGATCTCAACAAGGGCATCATCATCCAGTCCGGCAACGACGCCTGTGTCGCCATGGCCGAGCACCTGGCGGGCAGCACCGACTCCTTTGCCAGCCTGATGAACGCCTGGGCCGCCAAGCTCGGCATGAAGGACTCCCAGTTCAAGAACCCCCACGGCCTGGATGAAGAGGGCCACTACAGTACCGCCCGCGACATGGCCCGCCTGGGTCAGGCTCTGATCCACGATCAGCCGGAGGAGTACAAGATCTACTCCCAGAAGTCCTTCGTGTTCAACGGCATCACCCAGCACAACCGCAACCGCCTGCTGTGGGACCAATCCCTGCAGGTTGACGGCATCAAGACAGGCCACGTCAGCCAGGTAGGCTACAACCTGGTCTCTTCCGCCACCAACAACGAAGGCATGCGCCTGATCGCCGTGGTCATGGGGGCCAACAGCGAGGCTTCCCGCGCCGCCGAGAGCAAGAAGCTGCTCACCTACGGCTTCCGCTTCTTCCAGAGCCTGACCCCCTACAAGGCGGGCACCGAACTGGTCACCCAGAAGATCTGGATGGGCGACAAGTCTGAAGTGAAGCTGGGGGTCGACAAGGACGTCTCCGTGCTGGTCACCCGTGGCCAGGGCAACAACCTCAAGGCGGACTTCCAACTGGAGAGCGAGCTGAAGGCGCCCCTGGCCAAGGGCCAGCGCGTCGGCACCGTGTACCTCAAGCAAGGGGACAAGGAGATCAAGCAGGTTCCCCTGGTTGCCCTGGAAGAGGTGCAGGAAGGTGGCCTGATGAGCCGCCTGTGGGATTACCTGGTGATGCTGGTCTCCAGCTGGTTCAAGTAACAGACCCTTCCTCAAGCAGCGGCGCCAACAGGCGCCGCTGCTGTCTTTTGCGGTCTGTCCAGTCAATAACCCTGTAATCTGCAGGTTCCGCCGACTGACGATTTGTGGTAAAAAGCAGCATTTCCACGTCTTGCCGCACCGCCGGGTCTTGATCCCGAGGCGGCTCATGCCCATATAGACTGGGAACTGCCCCCTGGGGGCAGATGAGGGGACCGTTTCGGCGGCCCTCAAAGACGTAAAGATGACGTCGCTTCCCGGCGACCCAGAAAGGTGAAGTAGATGAATACCAAGTTTGATGAACTGCTGGAGTTCCCCTGCAAGTTCCCGTTCAAGGTGCTTGGCGTGGCCGATCCCGCCCTGCCCGACATGGTGGTGGAAGTGCTGCAGCAACATGCTCCCGGCACCTACAGCCCGACCGTTCAACCGAGCTCCAAGGGCAACTATCACTCGGTACGGGTGACGGTCACCGCCCAGAGCAAGGAACACATCGAGGCCATGTATACCGCCCTTGGCAAGATCGAGCTGGTTCGTTACGTCCTGTAAGTTGCCTCTCTCGCCCCGCCACCGGGGCGACTGATTATTTGCCGCCCGGTCGCAGCGGCGACCGTACCGACACCGCGCCGCCAGTGAGGAAAGATGTCACTCGAAACGCCCGCCGAGCCACAACCGTCAGCCGGCCAACTGCTCGTCAGACAGCTGGGCCGTCGCCCCTACCAGCCGGTGTGGGACGCCATGAAGGCGTTCACCGACAATCGCACCCCCGACACCCCGGACGAGTTCTGGGTAGTGGAGCATGACCCCGTCTACACCCAGGGTCAGGCCGGCAAGGCCGAACACCTGCTCGCCCCCGGCAACATCCCGGTGGTGCAGAGTGATCGCGGCGGCCAGGTGACCTATCACGGCCCGGGCCAGCTGGTGCTCTACGTGCTGGTGGATGTGCGCCGCAGCAAGCTCTCTGTACGGGAGCTGGTGACCTGCCTCGAAACCGCCATCATCAACACGCTCGCCAAAAGCAATATCGAGGCCTACGCCAAGGCCGATGCCCCGGGCGTCTACGTGAAGAGCGATCTGGGTATGGAAGCCAAGCTGGCGTCCCTGGGTTTGCGCATTCGCAAGGGGTGCTCGTTCCACGGGTTGGCCCTCAACGTCAACATGGACATGACTCCCTTCCTGCGCATCAATCCGTGCGGCTATGCGGGCATGGCCATGACCCAGACCAGCGCCCTGGGCGGCCCGCAGAGCGTCGCCGAGGCACAGTCCCTGCTGGTGACGGAGCTGGCCCGCCTGATTGGCTACCAAGAGATCACGAATACCGAAGAGGCGGCATGAGCAACCCCATGCCCCGTGGTCACGAGGGAGCCGCAAGGCCCCTGGTGACCGTCAACCAGACAATAACAAACACCGAGAGTGAATCATGAGCAAACCCGTTCGTATGGAGCCGGGCGTCAAGCTGCGCGATGGCGACAAGATGGCCCTGATCCCGGTGAAATTCATGCCGGATCCCAACGAGGAAGTGCTGCGCAAGCCGGAGTGGATGCGGATCAAGCTGCCGCCGTCGAGCCAGAAGATCGAGCACATCAAGAGCACCCTGCGCAAAAACAAGCTGCACTCTGTGTGTGAAGAGGCTTCCTGCCCCAACCTGGCGGAGTGCTTCAACCACGGCACCGCGACCTTCATGATCATGGGCGCCATCTGTACCCGCCGCTGCCCCTTCTGCGACGTGGCCCACGGCCGTCCGTTGCCGCTGGATCCGGAGGAACCGAAGAAGCTGGCACTCACCATCAAGGAGATGAACCTCAAGTACGTGGTGATCACCTCGGTGGACCGCGACGATCTGCGGGACGGCGGTGCCCAGCACTTCGCCGACTGCATCCGCGAGATCCGCGAGCACAGCCCCCAGACCCGCATCGAGATCCTGACCCCGGACTTCCGTGGCCGGATGGAGCAGGCGCTGGAGGTGTTCCGCGAGACCCCGCCTGACGTCTTCAACCACAACCTGGAAACCGCCCCGCGCATGTACCGGGTTGCCCGTCCGGGCGCCGACTACAAGTGGTCTCTGGAGCTGCTGCGCCGCATCAAGGAGATGCACCCCCACGTGCCGACCAAGTCCGGTCTGATGATGGGCCTTGGCGAGACCAACGAGGAGATCGTCGAGGTACTCAAGGATCTGCGCGAGCACGGCGTCAACATGCTGACCCTGGGCCAGTACCTGCAACCGAGCCGCCACCACCTGCCGGTGAAGCGTTATGTGCCGCCCGCAGAGTTCGACGAACTCAAGGATGTGGCCATGGATCTCGGCTTCAGCCACGCCGCTTGCGGTCCCTTCGTGCGTTCCTCCTACCACGCAGACCTGCAAGCCAAGGGGGAAGAGGTCAAATAAGCCTCTTTTCCTGCTGGCAGAAAAAGAGCGCCCCTGGGCGCTCTTTTTTATCGCCGTCACCTCGCAGGCAGCGGTTGTCCCTTTGTGATTGGCGCCGTTCTGGCGTAACGTGGCCACTCCCCTTCTCTGGAGTGCTGTGCCGGATGCCGACTCTCACCGTTCGCCTGCTCCCCCTGCGTGACGCAGACTTTCCCGCCTATCGCGACTACTTCATCGAGGATTACGCCCAGGATCTTGCCAGCAACCACGGGATGGCGCTGCCTGACGCCCACCGTCATGCCGACGCCTCGTTGCAGCAGCTCCTGCCACTGGGTGTCGCCACCCCGGGTCATCACCTGCTCGCCATGGTACCTGAAGCCTCGAACGCACCGGGCGAGCCTCTGGGCTATCTCTGGCACGCCATCGACGGCGCCGCCGGCACCACCTTCATCTACGACTTCTATGTGACACCGCCCCATCGTGGTCGCGGCCTCGGCAAGGCTGCCATGGCCGCCCTGGAGGGGCAGCTCACCCCCCTAGGCATCCACCAGATCAAGCTGAGGGTGGCCCATGACAACCCGAGGGCACTGGCGCTCTATCAGGCGCTGGGCTTCACCATCACCGGCTACAACATGGCAAAGCGTCTGGATTGAGCACCTTCATTGGGCCACCACCCGGCCCATGGCTCAGAGCGAGATGCCGGAAAAAGACATGAAGCCGAGGGACATCAGCCCGGCCACGATGAAGGTAATGCCGATCCCCCGCAGCCCCTCGGGCACATCCGAATACTTCATCTTCTGGCGCAACCCCGCAATGGCGACGATGGCCAGCAGCCAGCCCAGCCCTGAGCCCGCCCCGTAGACCACGGATTCGATGAAGTCGTAATCCCGCTGCGCCATGAACATCACCCCGCCGAAGATGGCGCAGTGCACCGTCAGCAGCGGCAGATAGATACCGAGCGCGTGATGGAGCGCCGGGAAATGTTTGTCGAGCACCATCTCCATCACCTGCACCAGCGCCGCCAGCACCCCGATGTAGACGATGAAATCGAGAAAGCCCAGATCAAACTCCCCGAGGAAGGTACTCTCGGGACGCAGGATATGGCGGTAGATCAGGTTGTTGAGGGGGATGGCGATCACCATGACCACCAGCACCGTCATGCCCAAACCGAAGGCGGTGTTGATGTTTTTCGAGACGGCCAGGAAGGTGCACATGCCAAGGAAGAAGGCCAGCGCCAGGTTTTCCACAAAAATCGACTGGATGAAGAGATTGACGTAATAGTCCATGAATGAGTTCACCACTTGGTTGCAATAAGAGCATGTCCGCGCCCGGCCAACGGCCAGTCGCGAAGATGACGTTTACAGAGAGAGCTGGCGCAGCACCCAGAATGACCACGGCAGCCGCCAGACTGCCGAGCAGCCCGGTCAGCGGTACTCAATGACGGGGATCAAACGGGCAGGCGCCCGGCTGGTGAACCTAGTCGCCCTGGCAGAAGCGATATTGCAGGTGGTGGCAGCGAAGCCGCCGTGTGTGCAGAGCGCCGAAGTAGTCGGGCCGCTGCCTGAGATAGATGAGGGGCAGGAAAAACAGCAGGCCGCAGAGCAGGCCGAGGATCTCGTGCTGGAACCAGGCCAGCAGCACCTCATAGAGCTCGGCTTGAGCGGCCCCTTCCAACCGTCGACCCTGCTCGAAGCTGAGCCGCCACTGGCCGCCCGGCGGCAGGCTGACGCTGTTGACAAGCCCAGGATCGGCCGGCTCATGCAACTGCATCGAGGCGTCCTGGCCGACCGCGGCCTGACGTACGGCTGCACCGACCTCTGCCGCGGCGAAGGCGGCAAGCCACAGAAGGCAGGCGATGGCGAGCGCCATCGGCCAGGTAGAGCGTCGGCCAGAGGGTGACAAGCGGGGAGTCCCTTCTTTAAAAGAGAATTCAGCTAGGCCGAATATATCACAATTCATCTTTTTATTGAATTTTAAACCCTGCAAACACCCACGAATTGATACTAAAAACCCTCTTTATAAATAAAGAGGGCAATTAAAAACCACAATGAGCGCAAGGAGCCCTCTCTTTTCCCTCACGGTGACCCTCACTCCTGCACAAAGGCCGGGTGATAGCACACTTCGCCACGGGGCATGGCAGCGCCGAACAAGCGGGCCATGAAGTACTCGGGCGGCACGCCGGGCAGCGTCAACCCCGGCTCGGGCACGAAACCGAAACGGCCGTAGAAGCCGGGATCCCCCAGCACCACGCAGCCAGCCGCTCCCATCCCCCTGAGCTCGGCCAGACCCACCTCCATCAGCCGTGACCCCAGCCCCTTGCCGTGCAGCGCAGGAGAGACCGAAATGGGACCAAGACCATACCAGTGCGGGCAGCCATCGCTGATGGTCACCGGCGAGAAGCAGAGGTGACCGACCACCTGCCCCTCCAGCTCCGCCACCAGCGACAGGCTGAGTGCCCCGGCCTGGCGCAAAGCGCGCACGATCAGCTGTTCGTTGTGATCGGTATGGGGGGCATTGAGGAACGCGGCCACGGTCAGCGCTTCAATGGCGTCGTGATCGGCGCCTGTTTCGGGCCGAATGATGATGTTCATAGGTTTTCTCCGTTTGCTCTCTTTCAATGGATGACCTGATCAGACTGCCTGCAGGCAGCAGATCACATAGCCATAGCTGCCCAGGTGTTGGCGGTGGATGGCCACTTCCCGGCTCAAGTCCTGCCAAGCGGGGCTATCCCCCAGCTCGGCACTGTGGCGCGCCAGATTGCGCTCGATGGGGTCCAGATAGTTGTGCCAGGCCCTTTGCGGCAACTCGGTGTGCCACAGGCAGCGATAACCCGCCTCCTGCACCGTTTTGAGCAGGCCCGCCAGGGTCTGCATGACGGGATAATCCCGCTGCCAGAACGCCAGCGCCTCCTCTGGCGGCGTGTCCGTCAGCCACACCAGGTCGCTCAGCACGATGCAGGCATCAGGGCCGGCAAGGTGCGCCCGCCAGGCTTTGAGCGCATTGGCCACCCCTATGGTGTACGCGCTCCCCTCGGCCCAGATGAGATCGGCGGGGGCAAGATCTGCCGGCAGCGCCGCCATGTTGGCGCACAGAGTAGTGACCTGACTCAGCCCCGCCGCGCTGGCCGATCTCGCCACGGCGGCCAGCGCCTCCTCGTCCAGATCGATGGCCACGATGGTGGCGTCCGTCACTTGTGCCAGCGCCAGAGTGGCGGCGCCACGCCCACAGCCCATGTCGAGGATCCGACGAGGCTGGCTGGGCAGCGCGGCAAACTGCTGCTGGGTGAAGAGGCTATCGCCCGGCCCCCAATAGCTCATGCCATCCAGCAGCAGCTTGAAATCCCGGATGTAACGTTCATGTTCATTCATGTCTTTGCTGAGCCACTGCAGGTGGTAACGCTCTTTTTCACTGAATCCCTGCTTCATCACCCAGGCAAAGTAAGCCTGCGGGGCTTGATGCTGCAGTTGCCGCTGCCAGGCCTTGAACTCGTCGCCGGAGTGCGCACGCAAACCGGCGAGATCCGCCAGCAGATCCCGGGCGCGTTGCATCCGCGCCAGCTCTTCATCCAGCTCCCTGATCCGGGCTTCCAGTGTTGCCTGCTCCAGCTCGCCCGCCAGACAGTCGAGGCACTGCTTGAGGCTGAGCCCGCCGGCCTGCAGGGCCTGTACCATCCGCAGCCGCTGCAGATCGTCATCGTCGTAGTGGCGATAGCCGTTGGCGCCCCTCGTGCCCGCAATCACCCCCAGCTTCTCGTAATAGAGCAGGGTGGAGCGGGCCAGGCCGCAGCGCCGGGCCAGTTCGGATATTTTCATGACAACCACTCGCTGAGGGGTCCGTGACCCGATGAAGGGAAGCTTAAACTGTGAAGCAATAGACGGGTCAACGACAACATCCGGGTTCACACCATAAAAAAACGGCCACCCTGAGGTGGCCGTCATCGACAGCAAGAGAGACTCGCGGGAATCAGAGGCCGGCGGCTTCCAGATGCTCCACCAGCAGCTGCACGCTGCGGTTGCCGCGCCACTCGTTGACGTCGAGCCGGTAGACCAGCCGCACCCGCTTCACCGAGGCATCGGGCCAGCGCTGCAAGTCGACGCCAAAGGCGATGGCATCCACCGCGTGGCCGGAATCCGTGGTCAGCATCATCTTGAGGTGCTTCTCCCCCACCAGCCGCTGCTGCACCAGCACGAATTCCCCGTCAAACAGCGGCTCGGGAAAGGCCTGACCCCAGGGGCCGGAGGCGCGGATCAGCTCCGCCAGCTCGAGGGTGAGCTCGTCCGGCAGCAGCTCGCCGTCGGTGAGCAGCACCCCGGTCAAGAGCTCAGGGGTCACCAGCTCGCCGATGACCGCCTCGAAGGCACGGCCGAAGGCCTCGATATTGGCCTTGGGCAGGGTCAACCCGGCCGCCATGGCGTGGCCGCCAAACTTGCCCATCAAGCCGGGGTGGCGGGTATCGAGCAGTTCCAGCGCATCGCGCAGGTGCACCCCCGGGATGGAGCGCCCGGATCCCTTGAGCTCGGTCTCGCTGCTCTCGGCAAAGGCGATGACCGGGCGGTAGTACTTCTCCTTCACCTTGGAGGCCACCAGCCCCACCACCCCCTGATGCCACTCATCCCGGTGCAGCACGATGCCGGAGGGCACCTCGCCGTCACGAAAACGGATCTGCTCCAAAGTGACGAGCGCCTCCTGCTGCATCCCCTGCTCGATCTCCTTGCGCTCCTGGTTGAGGCTGTCCATTTCGGAGGCGAACTGGCGCGCCAGGTTGATGTCGTCACAGAGCAGACAGGCGACTCCGAGGGACATGTCATCGAGCCGGCCCACCGCGTTGAGGCGCGGCCCCAGCGCAAAGCCGAGATCGGCAGCGCACAGGCGACGACCGTCGCGGCCCGACACATCCACCAGCGCCTGGATGCCGGGGCGACAACGGCCGGCCCGGATCCGCTGCAAACCCTGATGAACCAGAATGCGGTTGTTGCCATCGAGCGCCACCACGTCGGCCACGGTGCCGAGGGCCACCAGATCGAGGTAATCCGCCACGTTGGGGGCGCGCAGCCCCTGGCGCTCATACCAGCCGCTCTGGCGCAGATGGGTGTTGAGGGCCGCCATCAGATAGAAGGCGACCCCGACCCCGGCCAGGGACTTGGAGGGGAAGTCGCAGCCATGCTGGTTGGGGTTCACTATCGCGTCGGCGTCAGGCAGCTCCTGGCCGGGCAAATGGTGATCGGTAACCAGTACCTGCATGCCTGCCGCCTTGGCCGCCGCCACCCCGGCGATGCTGGAGATCCCGTTGTCCACCGTGATCAGGAACTCGGCGCCGCGGGCCACCGCCAGCTCGACGATCTCCGGGGTGAGGCCATAACCGAACTCGAATCGGTTGGGCACCAGAAAATCGATGTGGTGCCCCCCCATGGCGCGCAAGGCCAGCACGCACAGGGCCGAGCTGGTGGCGCCGTCGCAGTCGAAGTCACCGACGATGAGAATGCGTTTTTGCGCCGTCAGCGCCTCGGCCAGCAGCGGCACCGCCTGCGCCATGCCGAACAGACGCTGGGGCGGCAGCAGCTGGTTGGCGCTGCGCTCCAGCAGGGCAGGGTCTTCTACCCCGCGGCTGGCGAAGATCTGGCGAAGCAGCGGGTGCAGGGTGGCGGGCAGATGGGAATCATCAACTCGCGGACGACGACGGATTTGCAGGGGCATTGATGTGATCCAGTATCTTGAGCAGTTGTTCGGGGCTCTGGTAACCGCGCACCAGGTCGCCATTGGGCAGGACCCAGCTCGGTGACGCCTTGATCCCGAGCCATTGGCTCAGGCCGATATGATGGGCAAGGATCGCATTACAGCCGCTCTCAGGCAAACGATCGCTGAAGTTGAGTTCGCGCAGCAGACCGGGATCGCACCAACTAGCCTGATCCGAGGCGGCGACAGGCGCAGGCAGCAGTTGCACGCTCACGCCCCTCGCCTGCAAGCGGGGCAACTCCTCCAGCGCGATGCGGCAAGGACCGCAGGCGAGATCGGTAAACAGGGTGAGGCGGTGGCGTTCAGGGGTGGCCTTGAGCCAGAGCCGGGCCTCCCCTATCTGGGAGAGCGCCAGCCTGCGTTGCTGCTGCTGGCTGAGCCGGGTGAGGTTTCTCATCTCGTGGGCCAGATCCAGCATGGAGCCCTGCAGCACATAGTCTCCCCTGGCATCGCTGTAGAGCAGTCCCTGGGCCGTGCCCAGCAGATAGAGGCCCGGCATGGGGGTCTCGTCCACCAGGTAGACCTGCACACCGAGGCGCTGCTCTATGGTCTGTTTCAACACATGGGGGTCCATCCCCGCGCTGGCCGCAAAAGCGCACAGCAGCATCATTCCCAGCAGTAAATATCGCATCAGCTCATTCACTTGGCATGATTGAAGGGTCTCATAAGGTAACCCAGACAATTCCCTCTCCCAAAGACCTTAATTAGTGATCGATTAATAACGTCCGCAAGAAAAAATCACGGGATGACAGGTTGCCAATCGGGCTTGAGCCCCGCAAGCTAATCAGGACGACGGGAGACATCTTTAGTCATCCCTCTGTTTTGCTGATGTTTTATTATTCAAATCGACGTGCGCTCAGGTGGCACGTTGTCCATTTCTAGGGGGAAAAATGAGTCTGATTCAAGAGTTCAAGGCCTTTGCATCCAGGGGCAATGTGATCGACATGGCGGTCGGTATCATCATAGGTGCCGCCTTTGGCAAGATTGTCTCCTCCTTCGTGGGAGACGTGATCATGCCCCCCATCGGGCTGATCCTGGGGGGCGTGGATTTCAGCGATCTCGCCGTGACCCTGAAGGCCGCCGAAGGGGATGCCCCTGCCGTGGTCATCGCCTACGGCAAGTTCATCCAGACCTGTATCGACTTCCTGATCATCTCCTTCGCCATCTTCATGGGGCTCAAGGCCATCAACACCCTGAAGAAGAAGCAGGAAGAGGAAGCCGCTGCCCCGGCCGGCCCCACCAAGGATCAGGAGCTGCTGACCGAGATCCGCGACTTGCTGAAATCCCAGCAGGGGAAATAACCGTTTCCTCCCTGTCGTGTGCTGAAAAAAAAACCGCCTTCGGGCGGTTTTTTGTTGCAAGGCCGATGAGGCGATCAGGCTCTGGGGTGGTGCTGGCCGTGCAGTGCCTTGAGCCGCTCGTTGGCCACGTGGGTATAAATCTGGGTGGTGGAGAGATCCGCGTGGCCCAGCAGCATCTGCACCACTCGCAGATCGGCGCCGTGATTGAGCAGGTGGGTGGCGAAGGCGTGACGCAGGGTGTGGGGGGAGAGTTCCCCCCTGATGCCGGCTCTCAGGGCATAGAGCTTGATGCGGTGCCAGAAGGTCTGGCGGGTCATCATCCGGGCCCGCTTGGAGGGGAACACCACATCCGAGCTGGTGCCACCCAGCAGCAGGGTGCGCCCCTCCCGGTAGTAGCGCTCCAGCCAGTGCACCGCCTCCTCCCCCATGGGGACCAGGCGCTCCTTGTTGCCCTTGCCCACCACCCGCACCAGCCCCTGGCGCAGGCTGACGTATTCGGCGGTCAGCCCCACCAGCTCGGACACCCGCAGCCCGGTGGCGTAGAGCAGCTCGAGCATTGCCTTGTCCCGCAGCTCCAGCGGATCGTCCACCAGGGGGGCTTGCAGCAGCGCCTCCACCTCGGCTTCGCTCAGATCCGATGGCAGCTTTTTGGGGAGCTTTGGCCCCTCCAGCAGCACGGTGGGATCGTCGCTGCGCAGCTTCTCGCGATTGAGGTACTGGTAGAAGCGGCGCAGGGCCGAGAGGAAACGGGCCGTGCTGCTGGCCGCGAACTGATGGTCCACCCGCCAGGCGAGGTAGTGCTGGATGTCGTCCAGCCCCGCCAGCAGCAGGGAACCGCCTTGCTCATCGAGCCAGAGGGCAAATTTTTCCAGGTCGGTGCGATAGGAGCTGACCGTGTTGTCGGAAAGCCCACGCTCCAGCCAGAGGGCGTCGAGAAACGGCTCGATCAGGGGATGGGATTCTGCTTTGCTCATGGTGCGCCGCGCTCAGGGAAACAGGTCGCCATTGTAACGTGCCGACCCACCCGGGCCGCAAGGCAAGGCTGCACATCCCCTCAGGCGGTGAAGAGCCCGGCGCAATCTGCTAGACTGGCGCCCTCCCCCCCGGGCGCCGCTGTGCCGGTCACGCCCCTTGCCGACTGCGATCAAGAGAAGAGCGATGAAGATAGGTTTGTTTTATGGCTCCACCACCTGCTACACCGAGATGGCCGCCGAGAAGATCCGCGCCCTCATCGGCCCCGAGCTGGTCGATCTCCACAACATCAAGGATGTGCCCCTCGCCCGCATGCAGGAGTACGACATCCTGATCCTGGGCATCTCCACCTGGGACTTCGGCGAGCTGCAGGAGGACTGGGAATCCCGCTGGGAAGACATCGCCGACCTGCATCTGGAGGGACGCATCATCGCCCTGTTTGGCATGGGCGATCAGCTGGGCTATGGGGAGTGGTATCAGGATGCCCTCGGCCTGCTGCACGATCAGCTGGTCCCCAAGGGAGTCAAGCTGGTGGGCTACTGGCCCAACGAGGGGTACGAGTTCGATGCCTCCAAGGCGCTCATCGACGATGGCCGTCACTTCGTCGGGCTGGCCCTCGATGACGCCAACCAGTACGACCAGACCGAGTCCCGCATCGAGCAGTGGGTCGACCAGATCCTGAGCGAGATCCACGAACTGCTCTGATCCTGGCCGCCTGGATGTTCGACGACGCCAGCCAATGGACGACCAGACCGACCCCGTATCGAGCAGTGGGTCGACCAGATCCTGAGCGAGATCCACGAACTGCTCTGATCCTGGCCGCCTGGATGTTCAACGACGCCGGCCAATGGGCGACCAGACCGACCCCGTATAGAGCAGTGGGCCGACCTCATAAAAAACGAGCGCCATGAGCGGCGCCAACCTCCCCTGCCGGTAGCCTGCGCTCGGGCTGCCGGGCGCATAAATCGCACCGATTTTCTCGTTTGGTATCATCGGCTGACGCTATAGCGACTTTTTGCTTCTGGTCTGCAACAATGAGGTCGACACCCCATAACAACACAACGCCGGGTGTCGGAAGCAAACGGACAGACCAGAAAAGGATATTCTATGACTTCATTCTCCCTGTTGGCCCCCGCCATCGCCCGCGACGTGCTCGATCACGCGCTGGCGCTGGGTGCCGACTTCGCCGAGCTGTTTGTGGAGCGCAAGCGCCGCAGCCAGCTCAGCCTGCTCTCCAGCCAGATAGAGAACATCAGCGGTGGTCTCGACTTCGGTATCGGCGTTCGCCTGTGCTACGGCCACAAGGTGCTCTATGGCTACACCAATCTGGCCGATCGCAACGAGCTCTTGCGCATCGTTACCCTGCTGGCGGCCAAGGACAGGCGTGACCCCGTGGTCACCGCCACTGCCTTTGACTTCACCCGCCTGACCGACCGCAACCCCATCGCTCTGCCGCTGTCGGCCGACAAGCTGCTGGAGCAGAAGATCGCCTACCTGCATGCCATGGACGCTGCGGCCCGCGCCGAGAGCGACAAGGTGAGCCAGTTCTCGGGCAACGTGCTCGGCTGGGAGCAGGAGGTGGAGATCTTCAACAGCGAAGGGGTGCAGGTGAGCGATCGCCGCCACTACAACCGCATCATGGCCCAGACCATCGCCCTGGACGGGGGCGAGCAGAGCGTAGGTTATGAAGCCCCCGGTGCCATGAAGGGATGGGAGCATGCCGAGAGCATCGACCCCCGCGAGCTGGCTCTCACCGCTACCCGCCAGGCACTGGTGAAGCTGGGAGCAGCCCCCTGCCCGAGCGGCAAGCTGCCGGTCATCATGGAGAGCGGCTTTGGCGGCGTCATCTTCCACGAGGCGTGCGGTCACCTGCTGGAGACCACCTCGGTAGCCAAAAAGGCATCCGTGTTCCACGACAAGATGGGCCAGCTCATCGCCAACCCCGCGGTCAGCGCGGTGGACGAGGGCTTGCAGGGCAACGCCTGGGGCTCCATCAACGTCGATGACGAGGGGATGGCGACCCAGCACACCCAGCTCATCAAGGACGGTGTGCTCACCGGCTTCCTGGTGGACAGAATGGGGGCCCTTCGCACCGGCTACGCCCGCACCGGTTCTGGGCGCCGGGAATCCTACAAGTTCGCCCCTGCCTCCCGCATGCGCAACACCTATATCGAACCGGGCAACTACAGCCTCGACGACATGCTGGCAACCGTGGAGCACGGCATCTATGCCAAGCGGATGGGGGGGGGCTCTGTGCAGCCCGGTACCGGCGAGTTCAACTTCAACGTGCAGGAGGCCTACCTCATCGAGGGGGGCAGGATCACCCGACCCCTCAAGTCGGCCACCCTGATCGGCACCGGCCCGCAGGTATTGAAGGAGATCTCCATGGTGGGGCGCGATCTGGCCCTCTCCGCCGGCATGTGCGGCTCGGTCTCCGGATCCATTCCCGCCTCGGTCGGCCAGCCGCCGCTCAAGGTTGACAATATCCTGGTCGGAGGGAACGCCTGATGAGCCAACTCGACATGAACCAACTGCTTGCCCGTCTATTGGACCAAGTCGCCGATCTGGGTGCCGAGGCGGACGTCATCGCCAATCAGGAGAAGGCCTTCTCCCTCAAGGCCGACAAGGGCGAGCTCAGTGAATACAAGGTCACCAGCAGCCAGCAAATCGGCATTCGTCTCATCAAGGAAGGCCGGGTCGGCATCGCCTATTCCGAGTCCCTCGACGCGTCGGCCCTGGACGCCATGGTGCAGGATGCGCTCGATGCGAGCCGCTTCGCCAAGGTGGACCCGGATCAGCGCATCACAGTGCAGCAGAGCAGGTTCATCACCGACTGCGCCGAGATACATCAGGCCGACACCACGGCGGTGGAAGAGAAGATCGCCCTGACCCTGCACCTCGAGTCCGACATGCTGGCCCTGCCGGACGTGACCGGCGCCCCCTACAACGGCTTCTTTGAGGGGGAGAGCCGCCTCTGGCTTGCCAACAGCCAGGGCAGTGTCTGCGAACATCAGGAGTTCAGCGTCGGCTGCCACAGCTCCGCTCTCATCGAGCGGGAGGGCCGCCAGTCCATGCACTACCAGGGACAGTACGCACGGCGCTTCGACGAGTTGGAGAGCCAGCCTCTCATCCGCCAGATCCACGCCGTGGCCGATGGCCTGCTGATGGGTGAGGCGGTGCCGAGCGGTCGCTACAGCGTCATCTTCAGCACCCACTGCTTTGCCAGCCTGTTTGGCTGCTTCCAGTCCGCACTGTCTGGCAAGTGGGCCCAGCAGGGGATCAACCCCTGGCGCGACAAGCTGGGCCAAAGCGTGGCGTCTCGCTGGCTCACCCTGGAGAGTCGTGCCTATATGCCGGGGGGCATGAAGATCAAGGCGTTTGACGGCGAAGGGGCCGCCACTTCGGATCTCCTGCTCATCGGCGAGGGGGAGCTCAAGACCCTGCTGCACAACAGCGCCACCGCCCGCCACTTCGGCGTGACGAGCAACGGTGCAGCCGCCCGCAGTGCCCGCAGTGCCCTGGACGTGGCCCCTCGTCACCTGGTGTTCGGGCTCGGCCCCCACGGCGAGGCCGAGGTACAAAGCGGTGAGTACCTGGAGCTGGTCAAGCTGGACGGCCTGCACTCCGGGGCCGATGCGGTGAGCGGCGACTTCTCGTTCGGCGCCTCCGGCTTCCTCTGCCGAAATGGCGAGCGCGTGGCGCCGGTACGCGGCATCACGGTGGCGGGCAACTTCTATCGCCTGCTGGGTGAGCTGGAAGCGGTCGCCAACGTGCTGCACCACGACGACGGCAAGAGCTTCTATGCGCCGCTCATTCGCTTCGGCGGGCTGAGCATCGCCGGCAAGTAACTGTATATCGAGGGAAAAAACCTCCAGTTCCCCACCCGAAAGCGGCGCCATCAGGCGCCGCTTTTTTAGCTCTGGCGCCCCTCATGGGCCGCTCCTAACCTCTAGGAAGCTGCCTGCGAGCTGCCGCGAGAGGCCGTCAGCAAGGAACAGCGCCGCCGGTCGCATCGGCCGGAACATGCTGGAGATCATCAAGATGGACAACACCCTGGTCTGGGCCGACATTCCGACACGGGATCTGGATCGTGCCATGGACTTCTACTCGGCCCTGCTCGATGTGCAGGTCACCCCCATCCAGGAAGAGACCATGCGCTTTGCCATGCTGCGCCACGACGGCAGCAACGCGGCGGCCTGTCTCGGCCCCATGGACAAATATCACCAGCCCGGCGGTGCCGGTCCCCTCATCTATCTCTCCCTCGGTGACAGGCTGCAGGAGGCGGAGCTGCTGGTCCCCCGGCTCGGCGGGCGGGTGCTGGAGCCTCTGCACAGCATCGGCAGCGGTCATGGCTCCCGGGTCATCATCGAAGATACCGAAGGCAACTGGCTGGCCCTCTATGCCCCACCAGCCAGCTGACGTCCGGATACGCAGAAACAACAACGGCGACCTGATGGTCGCCGTTGTTGTTTAACTGTACTTGCCGGCCATTACGCCTCTGGATTGAGGCGGGTCGGGATGCCGGTACGCTGTTCCAGCACCTGCTTGACCACGTTGGAATCGCTGTCAGCGTGGGCGATGAAGCGGGTGGTCGCCGGGGTCATGGGCAGCGGCACGGAGGCGGTGGAGTTGAACTCTTCCTCGGTGCGCGACAGCGGCTCGTGCACTTCCATGTAGCGACCGCCATCCGGCTCGACCGTGGTCTTGACCGGCTGGTTGACGAACTGGACGCGGGTGCCGACCGGCACGTGATCGAACAGGTACTTGATGTCGTCGGCGCGCAGGCGCACGCAGCCGCTGCTCACCCGCAGACCGATGCCGAAGGTGGCGTTGGTGCCGTGGATGGCGTACAGGTTGCCGATGTAGAGCGCATGCAGGCCCATGGGGTTGTCCGGGCCGGCCGGCCAGACCGCGGGCAGGGTCTTGCCCTGGGCGGCGTAGCGGCGACGGATGTTCTCGGTCGGGGTCCAGGTCGGGTTGGCACGCTTGCGCTCAACCTTGGTGATCCAGTTCTCCGGGGTGTTGACCCCGAGCTGGCCGATGCCGATGGGCAGCACATGCACCACGTTCTTGCCCTTCGGGTAGTAGTAGAGACGCATCTCCGCCACGTTGATGACGATCCCTTCGCGGGGAGCGTTGGGCAGGATCAGCTGATGGGGAATGATCAGCGTGCTGCCCGCCTTGGGCAGGTAGGGGTCGACGCCCGGGTTGGCTTCCATGATGTTGGTCAGACCCAGCTGGAAGTCGGAGGCGATCTGCTCCAGCGGACGGTTGTCTGCGGGCACCACGTATTCCTGGTTCTCACCGATCAGGCGGCTGTTGGCTGCGGGCAGCTGGTATTCAACGGCGGCGGCCTGCTGGCTGACCAGCGCCAGCGTACATAAAAGAGCCGAAGCGGCAATGCGAAGGGGATTCATAAAATTCCTGTATGGTTTCCTGTTCCTGTGGGCCTTTGCCCTGCTCATCATCGGTCTCTTGTGGGCCCGTCACCGGGGACCAACAACCGAGCGCGCATTCTTTCCCGAGCAGGGCAAAATTTCAACTTGGAGATGGTCTTTTTCGCCGAAAAGATCCATTTCACTGCCAACTCGGGGGCCTCTTTCACCCCTTGCACTCTAGCAACCCCAGTCTGAGCGTAAAATGAACATGGCGCAGACATGCCAAGGCCGTCCCAAATTGCATGACGAGGCGGTCACGAGTACAATCTCGCACCCCGTATATCCGGAGTATCGAGTCACCTCCTGCTCCGATGTGCCCCCATCGGATGGCCGTGCGTCGAAGACGGTAGCGCCACCGATGAACCCACACGACGCCATCAGGTGGCGCCGTCCTGATTTGCAATCAGATAAAAGAGTCCAACATGTTCAGACCAGAATTGCTCTCCCCTGCCGGGACCCTCAAGAACATGCGCTACGCCTATGCCTATGGCGCAGACGCCGTCTATGCGGGCCAGCCGCGCTACAGCCTGCGGGTACGCAACAACGAATTCGATCACGAGAATCTGCAGCTCGGCATCAACGAGGCCCATGCCCTCGGCAAGCAGTTCTATGTGGTGGCCAACATCCAGCCCCACAACTCCAAGCTCAAGACCTTCATCCGCGACATGCGCCCCGTGGTGGATATGAAGCCGGATGCACTCATCATGTCCGACCCCGGCCTCATCATGATGATGCGCGAAGCCTTCCCCGACATGCCTATCCACCTCTCGGTGCAGGCCAACGCGGTCAACTGGGCCACGGTGAAGTTCTGGCATCAGATGGGACTGACCCGTGCCATCCTATCCCGCGAGCTGTCTCTCGACGAGATCGAGGAGATCCGCATGCAGGTGCCGGAGATGGAACTGGAAGTCTTCGTCCACGGGGCGCTGTGCATGGCCTACTCCGGCCGCTGTCTGCTCTCCGGCTACATCAACAAGCGTGACCCCAATCAGGGCACCTGCACCAACTCCTGCCGCTGGGAGTACAAGGTGCACGAGGGCAAGGAAGATGACGTGGGCCAGATCGTCCACCGCCAGGAGCCCATCGCCGTGCAAAAGGTGGATCCGACCCTGGGCGCAGGCAAGCCGACCGATGCCCTGGTGCTGCTGGAAGAGTCCAACCGCCCGGGCGAGTTCATGACTGCGTTTGAAGACGAGCACGGCACCTACATCATGAACTCCAAGGATCTGCGCGCCGTCGAGCACGTCGAGCGCCTGACCAAAATGGGCGTTCATTCGCTGAAAATCGAAGGCCGTACCAAGTCCTTCTACTACTGCGCCCGTACCGCCCAGGTCTATCGCAAGGCCATCGACGATGCGGTGGCTGGCCGTCCGTTCGATCCGACCCTGATGGGCACCCTCGAGAACCTGGCCCACCGCGGCTACACCGAGGGCTTCCTGCGCCGTCACAACCACAGCGAATACCAGAACTACGACTACGGTTACTCCGTCTCCGACACCCAGCAGTTCGTCGGCGAGATCACCGGTCGCAACGGTGACATGGTCGAAGTCGAGGTGAAGAACAAGTTCCTGCTGGGCAACAGCCTGGAGCTGATGACCCCCCAGGGCAACCTCAGCTTCAACCTGGAGCAGATGCAGAACCGCAAGGGCGAGCTCATCGACACCGCGCCGGGCAACGGCCACGTGGTCTACGTGCCGGTTCCCAAGGAGATCGACGTGAATTACGGCATCCTGCTGCGCAATCTCGGCGAGCGAGAGGATACCCGTCAACCTCACTCGGCGGCCTGAGATGGCACTGCTCATCACCGACAAGTGCATCAACTGTGACATGTGCGATCCGGAGTGTCCGAACCAGGCCATCACCCTGGGGAGCAAGATCTACGAGATAGACCCGGATCGCTGCACCGAATGCGTCGGCCACTATGAGAAGCCGACCTGCATCAGCGTCTGCCCTATCGACTGCATCATCTGGGATCCCGCCCATGTGGAGACCGAAGATCAGTTGATGGAAAAGTTCGTGCGGATGCACAGGCAGTAGCTGTAGCACCTGCATCAGCGTCTGCGCCCCATGGACGGCATCCTCCGGGATCCCGTCCATAGGGTGGAGACCGAAATCAGCTGATAGAGAAGTTCGTGCGGATGCACAGGCAGTCAGGGTCTGACACTCGTGGTGTGCATTATCCAGAAATAGAAAAAGCCGGGCATGCCCGGCTTTTTCTATTGCACTGCCCTTCCCTCAGGGTTTGACCAGTTTTTGCAGCGCCTCGAGTTCGCGCTGGGCTTCCAGCAACTCGGCCTGGGACTCCTCCAGCTTGGACTGCTTCTTGGCAATCTTGTCCGGCTTGCCCGATACCCGTGCGCTCTGCAACTCGGCCAGCCGCTCTTCCACTTCTTCCCTCTGCTTGACCACCTTGCGTTGCAGCTCCTCAAGGAGCCCGGCATCGGTACAATGGGCCTCCAGGTTGCGCAGTGCCCGCTCAAGGCCGGCTACCTGCTCCTGGTTGTTGTGCGCCCTGGCGAACGCAAGCTGATCCGTCACGGCCTGCTGTCTGGCCTTGCAGCCGATGTTTTCACTACCATAGGCTTGTCCGGCCAACAACAATAAGCCTATTCCAGCGATCTTCCACATAACAACCTCTTTGTTCTGTCATACTGGATGGCCGTCCATGAGACCTGACTCCCTGTGTGAGGTCAAGACACACGGGGCCGGGCTACGACAGAGTGTGCTCTGCATCATGCCGGGCCGCTTTCGCCGAGGCTACAATGGCCCTTTCAATCAGGAGAGCCACATGACCCAACACATTCTCATCATTGCCAACGGCGCCCCTTATGGCAGCGAGTCCCTGTTCAATGCCCTGCGCCTCGGCATCGCCCTCAAAGAGGAGGGAAAGGTAGACCTCAACCTCTTCCTGATGTCGGATGCCGTCACTGCTGCTCTGGCCGGGCAGGCTCCGGCCGAGGGCTACAACCTGCGCCAGATGCTGGAAATACTGCTGGCTCAGGGCACCCGGATCCGGCTTTGCAAGAGCTGCACCGATGCGCGCGGCATCACCCCGCTACCCCTTGTCGAGGGCATAGAGATAGGCACCCTCCCCTTGCTGGCCCAATGGACTCTGGCCGCCGACAAGGTGCTGACCTTCTAGCCGTCAGGGCCCAGCCCGGACCAGCGCAGTGCGCGAGGTCCGGGTACTCAGACCATAGAGCATCAGGATCACCAGGCAGAGCAGCGCCATCAGGGCGTAAAGCCAACTCCCGCCCCAGTGGGCCAGCACCCAGCCTCCCAGCAAGGCCCCCATGGCCACCCCGAGTCCGGAGATGGAGGCCGCCCCGAAATAGCTCCCCTTCAAATGACCAGGCGCCATCTGATCGATCAGCACATTGAGCAAGGGGAAGAGGATGCACTCCCCGACGCTCAAGAGGATCACCGCCACTATCCAGTGCCACCAGATGGCGGTATCCCCCAGCGCAAACTGCAACTGGGCGCCGAGAAAGAGCGCCACCCCGAGTTGCAGCTTGCGCCGCGTGGACCAGCGGGCAGTCAGGTGCAGCAGGGGGAACTGCAGCATCACTATGGTCAGCGCATTGGTCGTCACCAGCCAGCCGATGAGCCGCTCCACCTCCGGCGTCCCCGCGCGGGTCAGATACTGGATGAGGGGCGACTCGAACTGTGCGTAGACCAGCATCAGCAGCAGATTGGCCATGATCAGCAGCAGAAACCCCCTGTCCTGCCAGAGCACCCGCAGCACGGCACGCATGCCGGGCCCGGCCGCCTGGCTGGTGTGGCAACCCGCCAGCCTGAACCCGATGACAAAGACGATGCCAAGCAGCAGATAGCTGGCACTGAGCAACAGGAAGGTCTCCTGACGCGCGCTCAGGCCATAGGTGACGCCGAGCAGAGGACCGATGGCCGCCCCCAGGTTGAGCAGGAAATAACGCAGGTGCAGCGCCAGCTCACGGGCTTTGGGCTCGGCCAGATTGTCAGCCATCAGTGCCTTGCCCGGTGAGTCGATGAGTCCGTAGGAGAGTCCGCTGCCGATCACCCCGAGTGCCAGCCAGCCCACCTGGTGGGAGAGGCCGAGCAGGGCGACGCTCAGGGCGGACACCAGGCAGCCGAACAACAGGATGTTGCGCCGCCCCCATTTGTCCGAGAGCCAGCCGCCATAGAAGCTGACGAGAGTGGAAAGCGCCGCCGTGGCCCCCAGGATGGCGCCTATCAGGGTCGCCGAAAGTCCGTAGTCACGGTAGAGCAGGATGGAGAGAAAGGGCCAGACCATGAAGAAGGTGGTACGCACCATGAAAGTGCCCAGGATGACGATCCAGACCAGGGAAGGAAACTGTCTGAGGTAGGCCCATGACATGCTGCAATTCCTTTTGCCAACGAAGCGGGGTCGTCCCTTATATCAAGGGGCGCCAAAAGGAACAAGGAGACAATCTGCGCCATGCCGGGCGACAGGCACAAAAAAGCCGACCCAAGGGTCGGCTCTTTCACATACGGCAGCCTTATTCGGCAGCCGGCTCTTCGACGGCAACGGCAGCAGGAGCAGCAGCCGCTTCGGTCGGTGCGTTCGCTTCCTTGATGGAGAGACGCACACGGCCCTGACGGTCCACTTCCAGTACCTTCACCTTCACCACGTCACCGATTTTCAGGAAGTCGGCCACGTTCTGCACGCGGGCATCGGTGATCTGGGAGATGTGCACCAGACCGTCTTTACCCGGCAGGATGTTGACGAAGGCGCCGAAGTCAGCCAGGCGCACGACCTTGCCTTCGTAGATGCGGTTCACTTCGATCTCGGCGGTGATGGCCTCGATGCGGCGGATCGCTTCCATGGCGGCTTCGTTGGCCACGGCGGAGATGCGAACGGTACCGTCATCATCCAGCTCGATGTTGGTGCCGGTCTCTTCGGTCAGGGCACGGATCACGGAACCACCCTTGCCGATCACATCCTTGATCTTCTCAGGATTGATCTTGATGGTGTGGATGCGCGGTGCGAAATCGGAGATCTGAGCACGGGGAGCCTGGATAGCTTCGTCCATCACCTTCAGGATGTGCAGACGAGCGCCACGAGCTTGCTTCAGGGCAATCTCCATGATCTCTTTGGTGATGCCTTCGATCTTGATGTCCATCTGCAGCGCGGTCACACCTTCGCTGGTACCGGCTACCTTGAAGTCCATGTCGCCCAGGTGATCTTCGTCACCCAGGATGTCGGACAGCACGACGAAACCTTCTTCTTCCTTCACCAGACCCATGGCGATACCGGCAACGGAGGCCTTGATCGGCACACCGGCATCCATCAGCGCCAGGGAGGAACCACAGACAGACGCCATGGAGGAGGAGCCGTTGGATTCGGTGATTTCAGAGACCACGCGCACCACGTACGGGAACTCGGCGGCGCTCGGCATCACGGCAGCAACGCCGCGCTTGGCCAGACGACCGTGACCGATTTCACGACGCTTCGGGCTGCCCATCATGCCGGTCTCGCCGACGCAGTAGGGCGGGAAGTTGTAGTGCAGCATGAAGCGATCGGCGCGATTGCCGGTCAGCTCGTCGATGTTCTGGGCGTCACGCTCGGTACCCAGAGTGGCCACCACGATGGCCTGAGTTTCACCACGGGTGAACAGGGCAGAACCGTGGGCACGGGGCAGGATGCCGGTACCGACGGAGAGGGCGCGGATCATTTCCGGATCGCGACCGTCGATACGCGGCTCACCACGTACGACGCGACCACGGACGATGCGGCTCTCCAGGCTGTGGAACTCTTCGCCGATCTTCTTGGCATCTTCTTCCACGCCGGATGCGATGACTTGCTCGACCACGCGGCCCTTGATGGCTGCGATGGTTTCGTAACGAACAGCCTTCTCGGTGATGCGGTAGGCTTCACCCAGTTCAGCGGTGGCCAGTTCGGCAACTTTGGCTTTCAGCGCTTCGTTGACGGCAGGAGGGGTCCAGTCCCAGGGCTTGGTACCGACGTCGGCAGCGAATTCGTTGATGGCGTTGATCACTGTCTGCATCTGCTCGTGACCGTAGACCACGGCGCCCAGCATCACCTCCTCGGAGAGGATGGCCGCTTCGGATTCCACCATCAGCACCGCATTGGCAGTACCGGCAACCACCAGATCCAGATCGCTCTGGGGCAGTTCGGTGGTGGTCGGGTTCAGCACGTACTGGCCGTTCATGTAACCCACGCGGGCTGCACCGATCGGGCCGCCGAACGGGATGCCGGAGATGGCCAGGGCCGCGGAGGCACCGATCATGGCAACGATGTCGGGAGAAACGGCCGGGTTCACGGACATGACGGTGGCAACCACCTGAACCTCATTGAGGAAGCCTTCCGGGAACAGCGGACGGATGGGACGGTCGATCAGACGGGAGATGAGGGTCTCACCCTCGCTCGGACGGCCTTCACGACGGAAGAAACCACCCGGGATACGACCAGCAGCATAGGTACGCTCCTGATAGTTGACGGTCAGCGGGAAGAAATCACGGCCGTGATCGGCCTCTTTCTTGCCAACGACAGTCACGAAGACACAGGTATCGTCCATGCTGACCATGACGGCCGCAGTGGCTTGACGGGCCATCACACCGGTTTCCAGTGTGACGGTGTGTTGACCGTACTGGAATGACTTTACAATAGGATTCACGTGAATTTCCTTTTAACAATTTGGCGCTTTAAATTCGCGTGCAAGTATACTTGATTCGCATCAAAAGGTAAGCGCGGACGTCAATTCTGTGAGGCAGGCAACGGCCTGCATCCTGTTTGAAACGGGCAATAAAAAAGGGGAACCTCGCGGTTCCCCTTTTTTGCGAAATCTGATGGTCGATTAACGACGCAGACCCAGCTTGGCGATCAGAGCAGCGTAACGCTGAACGTCTTTACGCTTCAGGTAGTCCAGCAGCTTACGACGCTGGGAAACCATGCGCAGCAGACCGCGACGACCGTGGTGATCCTTGGCGTGCTCCTTGAAGTGACCTTGCAGATGGTTGATCTGGGCAGTCAGCAGGGCAACTTGCACTTCGGGGGAACCGGTGTCGTTGGCGCCACGAGCGTTGTCGGCAACGATTTGAGCTTTGATCTCAGCATTTAGAGACATGGTATTACTCCAGTAGAGTGTTTAAAGGTTCACAGCCAATCTCTAATTCAGCCGTGAAATGAGGGCGGTATCATAATCGTCCCCGCCCCTTTTCGCAACGGGAAAGACGCGTGACAGACCGATACCGCCTGAGGATCACTCCTCGTCGTGGTAGCGAACCAGACGCTTGGGCGCCACGCGCCCCTCGTCATCGATCTCGCCAACCCCGATGAATTCGCGCTCCGGGCCAACCGTCATGCGGACCTGGCCACTTTGGGGGCTACCTGCCACCTGCACGGCCTGACCCTGGTTCACATAGGCGGCCACGGCGACCAGCATGTTTACCTCGGGCAGGGAGGCCACGGCGGTGTCCATCGGCAGCAGCAGGGGATCTAGCTGCTCCCGTGGCGGAATGCTTTCGGCCTTGGCCTGCTCGAAGATACACTCGAGCTGCTCCAGGGTCAGCATCCGCTCGTAGGGGTAGCTCGCCACCTGGGTGCGACGCAACTGGGTGACGTGAGCGCCACAGCCCAGCACTTCACCGAGATCGTCCACCAGGGAACGGATATAGGTACCCTTGCTGCAATGCACTTCCAGCTTCACCTCGTTCCCCTCGAAGCCGAGCAGCTTGAGTTCGAAGATGGTGATGGGACGGGCTTCCCGCTCGATCTCGATCCCTTCACGGGCATATTCGTAGAGCGGACGGCCGTTGTGCTTGAGGGCGGAGTACATGGACGGCACCTGCATGATGGGGCCGCGGAACTGGTCCAGCGCCTCGATCAGGGTACCCACGGCCACGTTCACCGGACGGGTGGAGACCACCTCGCCGTCGGAGTCGCTGGTATTGGTGCGCTCGCCCAGCTTGGCGGTCACTTCATAGCGCTTGTCCGCTTCCAGCAGATACTGGGAGAACTTGGTGGCCTCCCCGAGGCAGATCGGCAACATGCCGGTGGCCAGGGGGTCCAGGGCGCCGGTATGGCCAGCCTTGGCGGCGTTGTAGATCCGCTTGACCTTCTGCAACACATCGTTGGAAGTCAGGCCGGTCGGTTTGTCCAGCAGCAGGATGCCGTGTACGTCACGGCCTTTGAAACGACGTCTACGAGACATCTCAGGCGTTATCCTCAGTCGTGTCATCCGGTGCGGATTGCTCTTCGTCACGACCGGCTTCAGTCATGCGACGCTTGTCTTCACGCACAGTGTTGGTCACCAGGTTGGAGAGGCGCATCCCCTCGACCAGGGTCTGGTCGTAGTAGAAACGCAGCTCGGGCACCACCCGCAGACGCATGGCGCTGCCCAGCAGGCTGCGGATGTAACCGGCAGCCTCGGTCAGGCCCTTGAGCCCTTCCTTGATGCGCTCGGCGTCATTCTCCAGTTGCAAGAAGGTGACATAAACCTTGGCATAGTTGAGGTCCTTGGAGACCTCCACGTCGGAGACGGTCACCATGCCGATGCGCGGGTCTTTCACCTCGCGCTGCAGGATCAGCGCGATTTCACGCTGGATCTGCTGCCCGACCCGACGGGTCCGGCTGAATTCTCTGGCCATATTCTATCCTGCGATAAAAGGGGGCCGCGGCCCCCTATTTTGTCTAACGCTCGGCTTACAGAGTCCGCTGAATTTCAACGGTCTCGTACACCTCGATCTGGTCGCCTTCACGCACGTCGTTGTAGTTCTTGACCGCGATACCACACTCGTAGCCGTTGCGAACTTCGTTGACGTCATCCTTGAAGCGGCGCAGGGATTCCAGCTCGCCTTCATAGATAACCACGTTGTCACGCAGAACGCGAATGCGGTTGGAACGCTTGACCACACCTTCGGTAACCATACAGCCGGCAACGGCGCCGAACTTCGGCGACTTGAAGACGCTACGCACTTCAGCCAGACCGATGATCTCCTGACGATACTCAGGAGCCAGCTTGCCGCTCATGGCCTGCTTCACTTCGTCGATCAGGTCATAGATGACGGAGTAGTAACGCAGATCCAGGCTCTCGGATTCGATGACCTTGCGCGCAGAAGCGTCGGCACGGACGTTGAAGCCCACCAGGATGGCGCTGGAAGCCGCGGCCAGGGTCGCGTCGGTTTCGGTGATGCCACCTACGCCGGAACCCACGATCTTCACCTTCACTTCGTCGGTGGAGAGTTTGACCAGCGCATCGCAGATCGCTTCCACAGAGCCTTGTACATCGGCCTTGATCACCACGTTCACTTCGGACACTTCGCCCTCGGTCATGTTGGCGAACATGTTTTCCAGCTTGGCCTTCTGCTGGCGAGCCAGCTTGACTTCGCGGAACTTGCCCTGACGGTAGAGCGCCACTTCACGGGCTTTCTTCTCGTCACGCACGACCGTGGCTTCGTCACCGGCAGAGGGAACACCGGACAGGCCGAGGATTTCCACCGGCAGGGACGGACCCGCTTCCTTGATCTCGCGACCCAGTTCGTCACGCATGGCGCGCACCCGGCCGTATTCGAGACCGCACAGCACGATGTCGCCCTGACGCAGAGTACCTTCCTGTACCAGCACGGTGGCAACCGGACCACGACCTTTATCCAGGAAGGATTCGATCACGACGCCGTTGGCCATGCCGTCAACCACCGCTTTCAGCTCCAGCACTTCGGCCTGGATCAGGATGGCTTCCAGCAGGTCGTCGATGCCTTCGCCAGACTTGGCGGAGACGTGCACGAACTGGCAATCGCCACCCCAGTCTTCGGACATGACGTTGTAACGGGCCAGCTCGGTCTTGACGCGATCCGGATCCGCTTCAGGCTTGTCGATCTTGTTCACCGCAACAACCAGCGGCACACCGGCCGCCTTGGCATGCTGGATAGCTTCGATGGTTTGCGGCATCACGCCGTCGTCAGCTGCAACAACCAGCACAACGATGTCGGTCGCCTTGGCACCACGAGCACGCATGGAGGTAAACGCCGCGTGACCCGGGGTATCCAGGAAGGTGATCATCCCGCTGTCGGTCTGTACATGGTACGCACCGATGTGCTGGGTAATGCCACCGGCTTCGCCCGCGGCAACCTTGGCCTTACGGATATAGTCCAGCAGCGAGGTCTTGCCGTGGTCGACGTGACCCATGATGGTCACGACCGGCGCACGCGGCTTGGCTTCGGAGGTCTCGTCACGATCGCTAAGTACCGCCTCTTCCAGCTCGTTCTCACGGCGCAGCACTACCTTGTGACCCATCTCCTCGGCGACCAGCTGAGCGGTCTCCTGGTCGATCACCTGGTTGATGGTGGCCATGGCACCCATCTTCATCATCACCTTGATGACTTCAACGCCCTTGACGGCCATCTTGTTGGCGAGCTCCGCCACTGTGATGGTCTCGCCGATGACGACGTCACGGTTGACCACGGCAGCCGGCTTGTTGAAGCCGTGTTTCATGGCGTTCGGCATGGCCATCTTGCCACGCTTGCCTTTGCGGGCACGCGGATCGCGGGAGTTGCGGTCATTGCGGTCGTCTTCGCGACGGCCGACCTTCTTCGGCGCCTTGGCAGCGGCAGCCGTGCGACGGCTGGTCTCTTCCTTACGATCCAACTCATCTTCGGCCGCTTGCGCGTGCTTGTTGGTGGTCAGATGGTAATCGCTGCTCTCTTTGGCGCGAGCCGCTTCTTCTTCAGCCCAGCGGGCCGCATTCTGTTCCGCCATGATGCGAGCCTCTTCGGCTTTCTTCGCGGCGAGTTCTTCAGCTTTTTGCAAAGCTGTCTGTTCCTGTTGGCGCTTCAGTTCTTCTGCTTCGCGCTTGGCCATCTTTTCTGCCTCTTGCTGAGCTGTGCTAACGGCTGCTTTGGCGGGCTGTTGAGCCTGTCGAGCCTTCTGTTGTGCCTCGATCCGCGCCTTTTCCTCAGCTTCACGACGAGCCTGCTCAGCCTCACGGCGAGCCTTCTCTTCAGCGTCGAGGCGGGCCTTCTCTTCGGCCTCGCGACGAGCTTTTTCTTCTGCTTCCAAACGCGCTGTTTCCTCGGCTTCCGCCTGGCGCTGTTCATCTTCCAGCGCCGAGCGTCTTACATAGGTGCGAGACTTGCGCACTTCTACCTGCACTTCCTTGTTCTTGCCACCAGTCCCCTGAACACTCAGAGTGCTCTTGGTCTTGCGCTGCAAGGTCATGCGAGCAGGTGCGGTGACCTCGTCACCTCCATGCTGTTTCTTCAGATGTGCCAGCAGAGTCTGTTTCTCAGACTCGCTGACCATGTCGTCGGCCTTGCTCTTCACGATACCGGCATCGACAAACTGCTGGAGAAGACGATCAACCGGCGTGTCGATGTCAGTGGCAAGTTGCTTAACTGATACTTCTGCCATTCATTTTCCTCCGTTTGACCTTATTCAGACTGCTCTTCTCCGAACCAACAGATATTGCGAGCAGCCATAATGAGCTCACCAGCCTTCTCGGCGGTCAACTCTTCGATGTCGGCAAGGTCATCGATACCTTGCTCTGCCAAATCTTCCAGGGTGCCGACACCGCGAGCGGCCAGGGCATAGGCCATTTCACGGCCGAGGCCGGAGAGATTGAGCAGTTCTTCGGAAGGCTCGACGCCTTCAAAGGATTCTTCTTTGGCCAGGGCCTTGGTGGTCAGGGCATCCTTGGCACGCTTGCGCAGCTCTTCGACCATGTCTTCATCCAGACCGTCGATGGCCAGCAGCTCGTTGACCGGGACGAAGGCGATCTCTTCCAGGGTGGAGAAGCCCTCTTCCATCAGCAGGCCGGCGAAATCGTCGTCGATATCGAGGGTGCTGGTGAACAGGTTCATGATGCGATCGTTCTCGGCCTGGTGCTTGGCACGCATGTCCTCGACGGTCATCACGTTCAGTTCCCAACCAGTCAGCTGGGAGGCCAGACGCACGTTCTGACCGTTGCGGCCGATGGCCTGGGCCAGGTTGGCGGCTTCCACGGCGATGTCCATGGTGTGGTTGTCTTCATCGACGATGATGGAGGCCACATCGGCTGGCGCCATGGCGTTGATCACGTATTGGGCCGGGTTGTCATCGTACAGCACGATGTCGGCACGCTCACCGCTCAGCTCGGCGGAGACGGCCTGAACGCGGGCACCACGCATGCCGATACAGGCACCGATCGGGTCAATACGACGATCGTTGGTCTTCACCGCGATCTTGGCGCGGGAACCCGGATCACGGGCGGCGCCCATGATTTCGATCATCTCTTCGCCGATTTCCGGCACTTCGATGCGGAACAGCTCTTTCAGGAAGTCCGGGCTGGAGCGGCTGACGAACAGCTGGGAACCACGGGCTTCCGGACGCACGGCGTAGAGCAGGCCACGGATACGGTCGCCGGGACGGAAGGTCTCACGGGGCAGCATGTCGTCACGGAAGATCACGGCTTCGGCATTGCTGCCCAGATCCAGGATCACGTTGTCGCGGTTGCTCTTCTTGACCACGCCGCTGATGATGGTGCCTTCCTTGTCCTTGAACTGGTCAACGACTTGGGAACGCTCAGCCTCGCGCACTTTCTGCACGATGACCTGCTTGGCGGTCTGGGTGGTGATACGGTCGAAGGTCACAGAGTCAATCTGGTCTTCAACATAGTCGCCGATCTGGATATCCGGCTGCTCGATCTGAGCGGCTTCGAGGGTGATTTCCCCGTACGGGTTCTCCATGGAAGCCTGATCGGCCACCACGACCCAACGGCGATAGGTGTCGTAGTCACCGGTCTTGCGATCGATCTCGACACGCACTTCAATCTCGCCTTCGTATTTTTTCTTGGTCGCAGTCGCCAGCGCAGTCTCCAGAGCCTGGAAAATCTTCTCGCGGGGGACAGCCTTCTCGTTGGACACAGCGTCAACGACCAGCAAAATCTCTTTATTCATATCCGATAGCCTCGTTAACCAAAGTTCGGCACTATGTTCGCTTTTTGGATATTGGTGAAAGCCAACACCTCGTCCTTACCATCTACCGTCAGAGTGATCATGTCCCCCTGCACGGCTTTGATTACGCCTTTGAACTTGCGGCGGTTGTTTGTTGCCATCCGAAGCGTTACCGCCGCCTCCTGGCCAACGTATTTTTCGAACTGGGCGACCTTGAACAGTGGACGATCCAGACCCGGGGAAGACACCTCAAGGTAGTACTCCTCGGTGATGGGATCTTCGACATCCATGATGGCGCCGACCTGGCGGCTCACCTCGGCACAGTCTTCCACCGTCACGCCTTGCTCCGAGTCGATGAAAACGCGCAGGGTCGAGTGCTTACCCGCACGGATAAACTCGATACCCCACAGTTCAAAACCCAAGGCAACGACCGGAGCCTCGAGCAGATCGGTCAAACGTTGTTCCAACGTAGCCAAAGTCACCCTCCGAAAAACGAAAAAAGGGCATATAGCCCAGATAGAAATAGATTCAGAGTAAATTGCACATAACAAAAAGCCCCGATGTCAAATCGGGGCTTGGCGCTTTACCCTGATTGTCGCCTCGCAGCGACCGCCTTCCTGAGCGTAGGAAATGCGTGAAATTTGGTTGCGGGGGCCGGATTTGAACCGACGACCTTCGGGTTATGAGCCCGACGAGCTACCATGCTGCTCCACCCCGCGTCCGAAATCGTGCGAGATTATAGCTACTTCACTCTCGTGAGACAAGACTCAGTGGCTATAACATCCCGGTTACCCGGGTTCACTGCTTAATTGGTGCCGTGGGCGGGACTCGAACCCGCACACCCTAGAGCACTACCCCCTCAAGATAGCGTGTCTACCAATTCCACCACCACGGCAAAACTCTTATTCGGGAACGTCAGTATCTTTCTTCACTGGCGCTTTGCTCTGCTCAACTTGTTGAGTCTGTTGCAGATTTTCCCATTCACTACCCTGTTTGACCTTGTTGCTGGACATGGAACCCAGAACCAGACTAATCAAGAAAAACAGAGTAGCCAAAATCGCTGTTGTGCGGGTCAGGAAACTGCCTGAACCACCGGAGCCGAACACAGTATTCGATGCCCCTGCGCCAAAGGAGGCGCCCATATCAGCCCCTTTACCTTGCTGAATCATCACCAGACCAATCAGAGCCAGCGATACCAGCAGATAAACGACCAAAAGAATCTCGTACATTTAACTTGCACCCTTTGCCGCTTCAACTATTCCTAAAAACGCCTCGCCATCAAGACTTGCCCTGCCTATCAGACCGCCATCAATATCGGACTGCGCAAACAAATCTTGTGCATTGGCCGGTGTCACGCTCCCACCATAGATGATTCTGACTTTCTCACCTATTACCGGAGTATCCTCCGCCAAGCGACCGCGAATAAAGGAATGAACCTCTTGTGCCTGCTCGGGTGTGGCGCATTTACCTGTACCTACAGCCCAGATTGGCTCGTAGGCGATGATAGCATTATCGAAAGCCATCGCGCCATTTTTCTCTATGACGATGTCCAGTTCCTCGGCAATCACCTCGAAGGTTCTTCTTGCCTGCCTCGCTGCTCCTGACTCACCCAGACAAAGTATGGGTATCAGACCTGCTGCTCTGACTGCCGCAAACTTCTCTGCGACGATAAAACTGGTCTCACCAAAGAGACGCCTGCGCTCGGAGTGGCCAACAAGTACATATCGGCAACCTGCCTCGACCAGCATCTCACACGAGATTTCACCCGTATAAGCGCCCTGTCTGTGCTGGCTCACGTTCTGAGCCCCCAGCTTCACTCTTCCCTGCTCACCGAGCAGTTCGGCCGTGAAACCGAGATGCACATGGGATGGACACAAGACCACATCTACGTCTTCATCAATGCGCTCTGTGCATTGACTCGTAAACTGCTCTAACTGCGACCTACTACCGTGTAACTTCCAGTTGGCTGCTACAAACGGCTTGCGATGTCCCATCGGCAACTCCCTTGCGAAAGCGGGGCTGATAATATCCAGAGGATGCTCAGCTGACAAGTGCTATTTTCAAATTTTCGAATCGTTTGAACAAGATACAACCAAGGCGACTAAAAAGCCGCCTTGGCTGTTCATTAAAACGCCGATTCGACCTGTTTGGCGATGCGCTCTGCCATATCGCGCACCTGCTGTTCGTGTTCACCTTCGACCATGACCCGGATCAGGGGCTCGGTGCCGGATTTGCGCAACAGCACCCGGCCACGGCCGGCCAGTTCCAGCTCCACTGCCGCCACTTCCTGCTGAACGGCACTGGAGGTCAGCGGATCCTTGCCTTCGGCGAAGCGCACATTGACCAGCACTTGCGGGAACTTGCTCATGCCCGAACGCAATTTGGCCAGCGGCATCTCGGCACTGCGCATGGCCGTCAGCACCTGCAGGGCGGCGACGATACCATCCCCCGTGGTGGTCTGATCCAGGCAGATGATGTGACCGGAGTTTTCGCCGCCGATGCGCCAGCCCTTCTCGTTCATCATTTCAAGCACGTAGCGGTCACCTACCTTGGCACGGGCAAAGGGGATGCCCAGGGTCTGAAGCGCCAGCTCCAGCCCCATGTTGGCCATCAGGGTGCCCACCACACCGCCCTTGAGACGGCCATGGCGCAGGGCATCCCGGGCGATGATGTAGAGGATCTCATCCCCGTCGATGATGTAACCAGTGCTGTCCACCATCACCAGACGGTCGCCGTCACCGTCGAAGGCGACGCCGAGATCTGCCTTGCATTCCTGGACCTTGGCGGCCAGCGCCTCCGGTGCGGTGGAACCGACACCGTCATTGATGTTGAGCCCATCCGGGCTGCAGCCGATGGCGATGACTTCGGCACCCAGCTCGCGGAAGACGGAAGGGGCGATATGGTAGGTGGCACCATGACCGCAATCCACCACCATTTTCAGCCCTTCCAGGCTCAGATTGGAGGGGAAGGTGCTCTTGCAGAATTCGATGTAGCGACCAGCCGCATCATCGATGCGCTGCGCCTTGCCAAGCTCCGCGGACTCTACACACTTGAGTTCGTTGTCGAGCTCGGCTTCGATGGCCAGCTCGACATCATCGGGCAGCTTGGTGCCGTCGGCGGAGAAGAACTTGATGCCGTTGTCGTAATAGGGGTTGTGGGATGCACTGATGACGATGCCGGCTTCGGCACGGAAGGTGCGAGTCAGGTAGGCAACCGCCGGGGTGGGCATGGGTCCCATCAGTATGGCTTTGAGACCGGCGGCGGAGAGCCCCGCCTCCAGTGCCGACTCCAGCATATAACCGGAGATACGGGTATCCTTGCCGATCAGCACCTTCTTGGTCCCTTTCTTGGAGAGCACCTTGCCGGCGGCCCAGCCCAGTTTCATGACGAAATCCGGGGTGATTGGGTATTCACCCACCTTGCCGCGCACGCCGTCGGTGCCGAAGTACTTTCTGGTCATTGTCTGTTTCTCGTTTTTCTATTTGGATATGAAATCTTGTCCCGTCATGGTCATCCAGCCTGTACGCAAGACATCCATGGTGGCCCGCACGTCGTGCACCCGGATGATCCTGGCGCCATGTTGCAACCCGATCAGGGCACAGGCCAGACTACCAGCCAACCGCTCGTCTACCAGGCGGTCAAGCAGGTTGCCTATCATAGACTTTCGTGACATGCCCACCAAGAGCGGAAGTTGGTAATCGAGCAGTGACGCCTGCTGGGCCAGCAGCTGATAGTTGTGCACCAGCGTCTTGCCAAAGCCATAGCCTGGATCCAGTACCAGATGCTCACGCGGGATACCGGCCCCCAGACAAGCGGCAATCCGCTCGTCAAAGAAGGCTCTCACCTCCCCCACCAGATCGTCATAGTGCGGCTCCACCTGCATGGTACGGGGCTGCCCCTGCATGTGCATGAGGCATACCGGTACGCCAGCCTCGGCCGCCGCGCCCAGCGCTCCCGGCTCTTGCAGGGCGCGGACATCATTGATGAGGTGACCACCAGCAGCACAACCCTCCCGCATGACAATCGCCTTGGAGGTATCGAGGGAGATCATCACATCCAGCTCGGAGACCATGCGCTCCACCACGGGGATGACCCTGTCCAGCTCCTCCTGCTCGCTCACGTCGGGGGCGCCCGGGCGGGTCGACTCGCCACCTATATCGATAAGGGTGGCCCCATCGGCCACCATGTCGCGGGCATGACCCAACGCCAGATCGATCTGCTTGAAGCGGCCACCATCTGAAAAGGAGTCCGGCGTCACATTGAGAATGCCCATGACATGGGGACGGTCGAGAGAAAGGGTACGTCCCTTGCTGATTAACTGCATTGCTTCAACTACCTCCAACAAGAGCGGCAAACTCTTCGTGCAAAGAAAAACCCCGGGCAAGCCCGGGGTTTGTATCATGGCAACTTATTTGGCCGGGACATCGTTCGCCTTGTCGATGTCACTCAGAGGTGCATTGCCCTCTTCAGCCGGCGCCTTGGCCTCCGGCCCGTTGTTCACGCTGGCACCACCTTGCGGGGTGTCACCGTGCTCATCATGCCAGTTGCTGGGAGCACGGACCTCGCGACGCGCCATCAGATCATCGATCTGCTTGGCATCGATGGTCTCGTACTTCATCAATGCATCTTTCATGGTGTGCAGCACATCCATGTTGTCCAGCAGGATCTGCTTGGCACGATCGTAGTTGCGATCGATGACCTGCTTGACCTCTGCATCGATGATGCGGGCGGTATCGTCAGACATGTGCTTGGCCTTGGCCATGCTGCGGCCGAGGAAGACTTCACCGTCCTCTTCTGCGTAAAGCATGGGGCCGAGACGCTCGGACATGCCCCACTGGGTCACCATCTTGCGGGCGATGTCGGTGGCACGTTCGATGTCGTTGGATGCACCGGTCGATACCTTCTCGGCACCGTAGATCAGCTCTTCCGCCAGACGACCGCCATACAGGCTGGAGATCATGGACTCCAGATGCTGCTTGGAGTGGCTCCAGCGGTCCTGTTCTGGCAGGTACATGGTCACACCCAGCGCACGGCCGCGCGGAATGATGGAGACCTTGTAGACAGGATCATGATCCGGCACCACGCGACCAATAATGGCGTGACCCGCTTCGTGATAGGCCGTCATCTCCTTCTCGGACTCTTTCATCACCATGGAGCGACGTTCCGCCCCCATCATGATCTTGTCCTTCGCCTTTTCGAACTCCAGCATGGAGACCACTCGGCGGCTCTCGCGAGCAGAGAAGAGGGCAGCCTCGTTCACCAGGTTGGCCAGATCGGCACCGGAGAAACCAGGGGTACCACGGGCAATCAGCGCCGGATTGACGTCATCCGCCAGCGGTACCTTGCGCATGTGCACTTTCAGGATCTGCTCACGACCGCGAACATCCGGCAAGCCGACCACGACCTGGCGGTCGAAACGACCCGGACGCAGCAGCGCAGGATCCAGTACGTCGGGACGGTTGGTGGCGGCGATGACGATGATGCCTTCGTTGCCTTCAAAACCATCCATTTCAACCAGCATCTGGTTCAGGGTCTGCTCACGTTCATCGTGACCACCACCCAGACCGGCGCCACGCTGGCGACCGACCGCATCGATCTCATCAATGAAGATAATGCAGGGGGAGGATTTCTTGGCCTGTTCGAACATGTCACGCACCCGGGAGGCACCGACACCCACGAACATTTCCACGAAGTCCGAACCTGAAATGGTGAAGAACGGCACCTTGGCCTCGCCTGCAATGGCTTTGGCCAGCAGGGTCTTACCGGTACCAGGAGGACCTACCAGCAGGACGCCGGTCGGGATCTTGCCACCCAGCTTCTGGAATTTGGTCGGGTCACGCAGATAGTCGACCAGCTCCTTGACCTCTTCCTTTGCCTCGTCACAACCGGCTACGTCGGCGAAGGTAGTCTTGATCTGATCTTCGCTCATCAGGCGAGCCTTGCTCTTGCCGAACGACATGGCACCCTTGCCGCCACCGCCCTGCATCTGACGCATGAAGAAGACCCAGACGCCGATCAGCAACAGCATCGGGAACCAGGAGATGAAGATGGACGTGATCAGGGACGGTTCTTCCGGCTTCTCACCCATCACTTTGACGTTATGGTTGAGCATGTCGTTGAGCAGTTGGGGATCCGGCGCAGGAATGATGGTGGTGAAACGTTCACCGGTGCGCTTGACGCCATTGATGACCTTGCCATCCATCCGCACTTCACGGATCTGCTCCTGGGTCACTTCTTTCACGAAGCTGGAATAGTCCAGCTGGCGACTGGTGGTATCGCTGGGGCTGAAGCTATTGAACACCGACATCAGCACGACGGCGATGACCAGCCACAGGATTAGGTTTTTCGCCATGTCACTCAAATCAATGACCTCGCAGACTGACAGTTAACGATGAGGGTTAGGGTACTACAGTTTAAAACCGGTAGCCACAATGTAGACTTCTCGTGAACGGGCACGGGACGAGTCTGGTTTTCGAATCTTGACGACAGAGAAAAGTCTACGTATTTCATTGAGATAGGCATCAAACCCTTCCCCCTGGAACACCTTGACTACAAAACTGCCATTACTGCTCAGGACCTGATTGCACATGTCCAGCGCCAGTTCCACCAGGTACATGGCACGGGCCTGATCCACCTGCTGGGTACCGCTCATGTTGGGCGCCATGTCGGACATGACGACGTCCACCTTGTCGGGGCCGACTCGCTCCAGCAAGGCGCCGAGTACAGTTTCCTCCCGAAAGTCCCCTTGCAGGAAATCGACACCGGCAATGGAATCCATCGGCAAAATATCGCATGCAATGACGCGCCCCTTGTCACCGACCTGGTCGATGGCAAATTGGGACCAGCCACCGGGAGCAGCCCCCAGGTCCACTACCGTCATCCCCGGCTTGAGCAGCCTGTCTTTGCCCTGGATCTCGTCGATCTTGAAAACGGCGCGAGAGCGCAGTCCCAACTTCTGGGCTTTCTTGACGTATTGGTCGTCGAAATGTTCTTTTAACCAGCGGGTTGAACTGGGGGAACGTTTTTTCTGGGTCATGATTGTCGACTTTAAAAAACCACAAGGGTTATTAGTATTAAGGGCTAAGTGGGGGTAGAATACGCCCCTTTCAACCCTGACTTATGAAGAAATTGCCATGATTCTCAACAATAAACAGAAACAGTATCTCAAGGGCCTGGCCCACAGTCTGAAGCCGGTCGTCCTGCTGGGACAACACGGTCTGACCGAAGGGGTGCTGGCCGAGATCGATCTGGCCCTGAACCACCATGAGCTGATCAAGGTTAAGGTTGCGTCTGAAGATCGTGAGATGAAACAGCTGGTGATGGATGCCATCGTTCGCGAGACCGGCGCCATCAAGGTACAGAGCATGGGCCATGTACTGACCATCTACCGTCAGGCCAAAGAGCCCAAGATCCAGTTGCCGCGCAAGTAACAGGAAAGAGCATTCGCTCTTTCCTTCATTTCCCTTCTTCCCAAGTCGCTTGCCAAAATAGTGGTCAGGCCCTTAACCTGCGATGAATAGTCGCGGACACCCACTATGGACAAGCATCAGCTCCTCACCGATGAAGAACTGGCCATGCTGCGGGACCTGGGAAACGATGAAGACATTGCCACCAGCCAATACCTGCGCGGCACCCTGCCCCTTCCTCTCCAAAGCCTGTTGCAGCGAGCCAAGCCTCTGACACTCGAAGCCCGCATCGCCGGCTACCAATTGCGTTTCCCGCTCCACTGCACCCAGGCAGAGGAGGGCCACACCGAGCTGCGCATCGCCGCGCCGACCATTACCGAGCTGGGTTCGCCCCATCTGCGCGCCTGGCGACTCGACGAAAAGGCCGTGCTCTGCACCGAAGACGCGGAGTACGAGGTATACAGCCTCTCCCTTGGCGGTCTCATCGTGGCCGGCTTGCCGGACTCCTCTGCCAAGGGAGATCCACTTGGCGGATACCTTCGCATCGAGGATCTCCCTCCCCTGGCCATGACAGGCACCCTCATCAGGCACGTGGATGCCAATCAACAT
This sequence comes from Aeromonas sp. WP2-W18-CRE-05, assembly GCF_014168615.1. Classification (NCBI taxonomy): domain Bacteria; kingdom Pseudomonadati; phylum Pseudomonadota; class Gammaproteobacteria; order Aeromonadales; family Aeromonadaceae; genus Aeromonas; species Aeromonas sp. WP2-W18-CRE-05. The sequence continues at coordinate 3,785,745 of NZ_AP021917.1, forward strand.
CACCATGACTGGGCCGTCCAGTTCCGACTGGGCAAGGAGGATCAGGAACAATTGCGGGACTGGCTCTTCCAGCGCCACCAGGACGCCTTCGTCCAGGCCTATCAGGGTGACTAAAGACAACAGGGGAGCCCGGCTCCCCTGTCTCTTTCCCCGCCGTTCAATCAGAGATAGGCAACTTCCAGGATCTCGTACTCCACATCGCCACCCGGCGTCTTGACGATGGCAACGTCATCCACTTCCTTGCCGATCAGGGCGCGGGCAATGGGGGAGTTCACGGAGATCATGTTCTGCTTGATGTCCGCCTCGTCGTCTCCCACGATGCGGTAGACCACTTCCTCTTCCGTTTCACTTTTGAGCAGGGTCACGGTTGCGCCGAAGATGACGCGGCCATTGTTGGCAATCTTGGTGACATCGATAATCTGGGCATTGGAGAGCTTGCCTTCGATTTCCTGAATGCGGCCTTCACAGAAACCCTGCTGCTCGCGGGCGGCATGGTATTCGGCATTTTCTTTCAGATCGCCATGTTCACGGGCATCAGCAATCGCTTCGATAATCTGGGGACGCAGCTCGGTCTTGAGATAATCGAGCTCTTGACGCAGCTTTTCAGCGCCGCGAACAGTCATCGGAGTATGATTCATAGTCGAAACCTGGGTTGCTTTATAAAGAGAAGCTGCGGCAATCAAAAGAGAGCCGCAGCTGTCGGTTCGGATGGGGCATCTTAATATGAAGCCGCCACAAAATCCATGTCAGCCCCTGCGAGCGGGATCCCGCTTTGGGCCAGCGTTACTTGGATTCCGAGACGCCAAGCGGAGCCGACACCGTCGGTTTGCCCTGCATGATGGCGATCTCGACACGTCGGTTCATGCGCCGATTCTCCGGGCTGTTGTTGGGCACCAGCGGCTGGGAATCCGCCATCCCTTGCACCACCAGACGATTGCCGTCAAAACCGGGCACCTTGATCATCTGGTGGGCAACCGCCACCGCCCGCTGGGATGAAAGCTCCCAGTTGGACTGGAACAACTCGTCCTCGGTGGCCACATTGTCGGTGTGGCCGGAGACGGTGATCTCCCCCGGCACATCCTTGAGCAGCGCAGCCACCTTGCGGATCACCGGCCAGAACTGGGGTTGCAGGAAGGCGGATCCCGCCGGGAACGCCGCTTTCTCGCGAATGCGAATGATGATCTGCTGGCCCAGCGCCTCTATCTCGATGGCCCCATCCTGGATCTGGGCCTGCATCTGCTCCGCCAGAGCCTTGGCCAGGGTGTTGGACTGTTCCTGCGCCTTCTGGGCTTCCTGGGCGGTATCGCCACCGCTCTGCTGGCCTTCGGTCTTGTCATGTCCACCCGCCTTGTCCGCATCCCCAGGCTGGAAATCCAGCTCGGTCTGGGTCATGTCGATGGTCTGCTGCATGATGGTGTCAATAGGCGTCGGCTCGGGGCGACCAGGACGAAACTCCTGGGCGATGACGGAGGTTCCCTTGGGGATATCCTTGACCTCCAGGATGTTCTGCACCCCGAACGCCTTCTCCATGGAACCGGCGATCTGCTTGAACTTCTGCACATCCATCTCGGCAAAGGAGAGCAAGAGCACGAAGAAGCACATCAGCAGGGACATGAGATCCGCGAAGGTTCCCATGTAACCGGGCAATCCGGGAGGCGGGCACTTGCACTTTGCCATCTGTGCGCTCCTATTCGGTCCCGTTGTTGCGTTTGGACTGATTCAGGTAGTTCTGCAACATGGCCTGGATCACCCTCGGGTTCTGTCCATCCTGGATCCCCATGATGGCGTCGAGGATCAGGGTGCGGCTCAACTGTTCCTCGCCGCTGCGCAGTTCCAGCTTGTCCGCGATGGGGATGGCAATCATGTTGGCTTCGATGGCGCCATACAGGGTCGTCAGCAAGGCCACCGCCATGGCCGGCCCGATGGATTTGGGGTCGCTCATGTTGGCCAGCATGGCCACCAACCCCACCAGGGTACCGATCATGCCCATGGCCGGACCGAGATCACCGAGGGAGCGGAACACCTTGACGGCGATGACGTGGCGCTCAGAGGTCAGTTCTATGTCTTTTTCCATCACGGCCCGCACCACGTCCGCGTCATGGCCGTCCACCAGCATGTCGATGCCCTTCTTCATGAAGGTATTGGGGATCTCTGCCGCCTCCAGGGCCAGAAAGCCCCCCTTGCGGGCCGCATCCGCCAGTTCCACCGCCTTGGTGATGAGATCGTCGAGCTTGTCCCCCTTGTACATGAAGGCCTTGCCCGCGACCTTGAAGGCCATCAGAAACTGACCGAGGTTGAATTTCATCATGCAGATGAACACGGACCCCAGTATGGTGATGTAGACCGATGGCATGTCCACATACATGCTCATGGGGCCGCCCAGCAACATGCCGTACACCACGACCCCGAACCCCAGCACCAAGCCTATCAGACTCCCTAAATCCACATCCCTACTCCTGTCGCCGAACGTGCCGTCTCATTATATTGCGTTGAATTTTCTGCTATTGCGTCCCCGGCAGCAAGCCCGGTACACCGCAATCGCCGATCGGCAATGCGTGGTTGCATGCCCGTTCTTATCGGCCAGGGTCAGGATAGTTTGAGGACGCCGCGTTTTTCTGCCTCCCCCCTGTGGCCGGTCGATGTTAAGATGAGCCGTTTTTTTCAATCCCCGAGGATGGACATGGCCAGTAAAAAAATCGACCGTCTGAGTTTTGATGCCACCCTGGAAGAGCTGGAAACCATAGTGCATCAACTCGAACAGGGCTCGCTCCCCCTCGAGGAGGCACTCAAACAATTCGAACAGGGCATCCATCTGGTGCGTGCCGGCCAGCAGAAGCTGGAACAGGCCGAACAGAAGATCCAGATCCTCCTGACCCAGGCCGATGGCAGCGAGCAAGCGGTCCCCTTTCGAGCAGAACAAGGAGAGGAGTGAGTGACCCTGGACGATTTCTCCCGCCTGCATCGGCGCCGCATCGACGATTGCCTCTCGGCACAGCTTGACGCCCTGCCCGCCATGGCGCCACGTTTGCGGGACGCGATGAAATACGGCCTGCTGCTCGGTGGAAAACGGGTGCGCCCCTTCCTGGTCTATGCCGTTGGCGAGATGCTGGGCGTCAAGAGCGAACTGCTGGATGGCCCCGCCGCCGCCGTGGAGTGCATTCACGCATACTCCCTCCTGCACGACGACTTGCCCGCCATGGACGACGACGACCTGCGTCGTGGTCAGCCCACCGTACACAAGGCCTTCGATGAAGGCACAGCCATCCTGGCGGGCGATGCCCTGCAGACCCTGGCGTTTTCCATTCTGGCCGACCACCCCATGCCCGATACATTGATGGCCAACCGGGTGCGGATGCTGAGTGCCCTGGCCCGCGCGTCCGGCTATCTCGGCATGTGCGGCGGTCAGGCACTGGATCTGGACGCCGAAGGGCGCCGGATCAGCCTCGCCGAGCTGGAGCAGGTGCACCGCCACAAGACCGGGGCCCTCATCGAGTGCGCCGTGACCCTCGGCGCCCTGTGCAAGGCTGACGTGGAACCCGCCACCCTCACCGCCCTGCAAACCTATGCCGCCGCCATCGGACTCGCCTTCCAGGTGCAGGACGACATCCTCGACATCACGGGCGATACCGCCACCCTGGGCAAGCCGCAAGGCTCGGATCTGGCGCTGGAAAAGAGTACCTATCCGGCCCTGCTCGGACTCGACAATGCCCGTGAGCTGGCTCGCGAACTGCATGACAAGGCCTTAACAGCCCTGCAATCCTTGCCCTACAATACCGACATTCTGGAAGCGTTTGCCGATTACATCATCGAGCGAACCCACTAAACGCTGGATAACAGTAACAATATGAGCGTTGATATTAGCGATTTCCCCAACCTGGCCCTCGCGGACACGCCGGTCGATTTGCGATCCCTCCCCTTCGAGCGGCTGCCCGTGGTGTGCAACGAGCTGCGCGAGTATCTGCTGCGCTCGGTGAGCCGCTCCAGCGGCCACTTCGCCTCCGGCCTTGGCACCGTCGAGCTGACGGTCGCCCTGCACTATGTTTACAACACCCCCTTCGATCGGCTGGTGTGGGACGTGGGCCACCAGGCCTATCCCCACAAGATCCTGACCGGACGACGGGAGCGCATTCACACCATTCGCCAGAAAGATGGCCTGCACCCCTTCCCCTGGCGGGAAGAGAGCGAGTACGACGTGCTCAGCGTGGGCCACTCCAGCACCTCCATCGGGGCGGCGCTCGGCATGGCGGTGGCGGCCGAGAGCGAAGGGCTTGGCCGCAAGGTGGTCGCGGTCATCGGTGATGGCGCCATCACCGCCGGCATGGCCTTCGAGGCCCTCAATCACGCCGGCGACGTCCACAAGGACATGCTGGTGGTGCTCAACGACAACGAGATGTCCATCTCCGAGAACGTGGGGGCCCTGAACAATCACCTTGCCAGGCTGATGTCCGGCAAGCTCTACACCACCATTCGCGAGGGTGGCAAGAAGGTGCTGGCGGGGCTGCCGCCGGTCAAGGAGCTCGCCAAGCGGGCCGAGGAGCACCTCAAGGGCATGGTGGTACCGGGCACCCTGTTCGAGGAGTTCGGCTTCAACTACATCGGCCCCATCGACGGTCACGACATCCATGCCCTGGTCGAAACCCTGCGCAACATGCGCAATCTCAAGGGTCCCCAGCTGCTGCACGTCAAGACCAAGAAGGGCAAGGGCTACGAGCCGGCGGAAAAAGATCCCATTGGCTATCACGCCGTCCCCAAATTCAACCCGGATGACTGTGCCCTGCCCAAGAGCGCCGGTGGCAAACCCACCTTCTCCGCCATCTTCGGTCAGTGGCTGTGCGATATCGCCGCCAAGGACGAGCGCGTGGTCGGCATCACCCCCGCCATGCGCGAAGGCTCCGGTCTGGTGAAATTCAGCCAGCAATATCCGGATCGCTACTTCGACGTGGCCATCGCCGAGCAACATGCGGTCACCTTCGCCGCCGGTCTCGCCATCGCCGACCAGAAACCCGTGGTCGCCATCTATTCGAGCTTCCTGCAGCGGGCCTATGACCAGCTGATCCACGACGTGGCGCTGCAGAACCTGCCGGTGCTGTTCGCCATCGACCGGGCCGGTCTGGTGGGGGCCGACGGCCCGACCCATCAGGGGGCGTTCGACATCAGCTTCCTGCGCACCGTGCCCAACATGGTGGTGATGACCCCGTCCGACGAGAACGAGTGCCGCCAGATGCTCTACACCGGCTATCTGTGCAACGGGCCAGCGGCGGTGCGCTACCCTCGTGGCAGCGGCACCGGTATCCAGGCCGAGAGCGAGATGCAGGCCCTGCCCCTCGGCAAGGGACGTGTCGTTCGTGAGGGCAAGGGGACCGCCATCCTGGCGTTCGGCACCCTGCTGCAACAGGCCAGAGCAGCCGCAGAGGCGCTCGATGCCACCCTGGTGGACATGCGCTTCGTCAAACCCATGGACGAGGCGCTGGTGCTCTCTCTGGCCGCCTCCCACGATCAGTTCGTCACCCTCGAGGACAACGCCGTCATGGGCGGTGCAGGCTCTGCGGTGAACGAGCTGCTGATGGGCAGCAAGCAGTGCAAACCCGTGCTCAACCTCGGCCTGCCGGATCGCTTCATCGAGCAGGGCACCCAGGATGAGATCTACGCCCTGCTGGGGCTGGACAGCGTGGGCATTCAGACCCGCATCGAGAGCTGGCTGCAGGCCTGACAAGGGTTATCGCAAGCAATAAAAAGGGCGCCTGATGGCGCCCTTTTTTGTTATTCACTGTGCCAGACCAACCCTGCTCACGCCCTGTCACGAGAAGGCCGTCAACAAGGTTACAAGCCGCTCAGGAACCGAGACATACGTGAGCACTCCTTGATTCCACATAAGCGAGCAGCACATGAACCTTGATCACGGCCTCGCAGCCAGTTCGTGGAGAGGTTTATCAGCCCTTGTAGATCTTCGGGTTGAACACATCCCGCAGCCAGTCACCCAGCAGGTTGATCACCAGCACCAGCACCACCAGGCAGAGGCCCGGGAAGGCGGTGATCCACCAGGATCCGGAGAAGATGTAGTTGAAGCCCACGCTGATGAGCGACCCCAGGGACGGTTGATCAACCGGCATCCCCAGACCCAGGAAGGAGAGGGCCGCCTCGCTCATGATGGCGTTCGCCACCTGCACGGTGGAGATGACCAGGATGGGGGACAGGCAGTTCGGCAGAATGTGGCGGAACATGATGCGCGGGGCGCGGAACCCCATCACCTGAGCCGCTTCCACATACTCCTTCTTCTTCTCCGCCAGCACGGAGGCGCGCACCGTCCGGGCATACTGGGGCCACTCGGCGATACCGATGATCACCACCAGCATCAGGATGGCGAACTTCGAGTAGAACTCGGAGCCAAAGGTCGCCTGGAAGATGGCGGAGATGATGATCGCCACCATCATGGTGGAGAACGACAGCTGCACATCGGCAAAGCGCATCAGCAGGTTGTCGATGCGACCACCGAAGTACCCGGCCATCAGACCGATGACGATACCGAGCACCAGCTGCAGCCCCACCGCGAACAGACCAATGGTCAGCGAGATGCGGGCACCATAGAGGATGGTGCTCCAGATGTCGCGTCCCTGGTTGTCGGTCCCGAGCCAGAAGCGGGCCTCGCCCCCTTCCAGCCAGGAGGGGGGCAGCTCCGCATCCATCAGATCGAAGCTGGTCTGGTCATAGACGTTGTGCGGTGCGATCCAGGGTGCCAGCAGAGCCGCCAGCACGAAGACCACAAACACCGCAAAGCTGAACATGGCTACCTTGTCCCGCAGGAAATAGTAGACGATGTCGGAATTTTTGAAGCGTGCCCAACGGCTTGGGCTTGCAGTTACAGCGTTAGTCATCTGTTACCCCTTGGCGGTCAGGTTGACGGTCGGGTTGATCAACCCGTAGAGCAGGTCGACCAGGGTATTGGTCACCACGAAAATGAGGCCGACGAAGATGACGTAGGCGGTGATCAGCGGCGTATCGACCCGGTGGATCGCCTCAAGGAAGAGGAAGCCTGTCCCCGGCCACTGGAACACGCTTTCGGTCAGGATGGTGTAGGCCACCATGGTCCCGATCTGCACACCGCCCACCGTGATGACCGGCAGCATGGTGTTCTTCAGGGCGTGCTGGTAGTAGACCTTGTTGTTGTCCAGCCCCTTGGCACGGGCAAACTTGACGTACTCGGAGGAGAGCTGCTCCAGCATCTCCGAGCGCACCAGCCGGATGAACAGCGGCAGCATGATGGAGGAGAGGGAGACCGCAGGCAGCACCAGGTGCAGGATTCCGTCCCAGGTGAAGAAGCCCGACTCCCAGCCCAGCAGGTTGTAGGTCTCGCCACGGCCATAGGCCGGCAGCCAGCCCAGCTGGATGGAGAAGAGGTACATCAGCATGATGGCGGTCAGGAAGACCGGGATCGATATGCCGATGCTGCTCACCGCCATGATGAGCTTGGTGAGGATGCTGCGCGGTCTTATCGCCGAATAAACCCCCAGCGGAATGGAGACCACGACGATGATGAGCGCGGCGGCAAACACCAGCTCAAGGGTAGCCACCAGCTTGTCGAGGATAACCTCGAGGGCTGGTCGCTTGAAGAAATAGGAAGTGCCCAGATCCCCGTGTACCGCGTTCTTCAAGAAGCGGCTGTATTTCACGAGGAAGGGATCATTGAGTCCCATCTTGTCGCGCAGCTCCTGGCGCACGGACTCGGAGACGGATTGTCCCACCAGCTCGCGCAGCGGATCCCCCAGGTTGTCCTGGATGGAGAAGGCGACCAGGCTGATGACGAACATCACTATCACGGCCTGATAGAACCGTTTCAGCAGGAATGTAAACATGCTTGTCCTTCTACGTGGCCTGTGTCTTGGCACAGGCTTCTGTTAATGGCGGGGCAACCATGGGTGCCCCGCCGGGTCCTTCCTTAAACGCTTCGCTTACTTGTTGACCACCAGGTCACCCAGATAAGGGAAGTTCATCACGTTGACCACCGGCTTGATGTCGACGTTCTTCTTGGCGCCATAGGCCAGGTCTTCCCAGTGCAGCGGCACATAGGCGGCGTCGTCGATCAGCATGGCTTCCACCTTCTGCAGGATGGCGGCACGCTTGGCAGGATCGGTCTCGGTGTTGGCTTCCATCACCATCTTGTCAGCTTCCGCGTTGGCATAACCGCCGCAGTTGTACTGACCCATGCCGGTCTTGGCATCCTTGGTGAAGGTCAGGAACTCGAAGAAGTTCGCACTGTCTTCGGTGTCGGAGTGCCAGCCGATCAGCTGCATGTCAGCGGCGCACTTGTCAAACTCCGGCCAGTACTGGGCCACCGGCATGGTCTTCAGATCCACCTTGATGTTGATCTTGGACAGCATGGCGGAGACGGCCTGGGCAATCTTGACGTCGTTGACGTAGCGGGCAGCCGGGGAGATGAAGCTCATCTTGAAGCCCTTCTCGTAACCGGCTTCCTTCATCAGCTCCTTGGCCTTGGCCAGATCATACTGGGGCTTGAGCGCCTCGTTGTAGCCTGCGTAGCCTTTCGGGCTCAGCTGGCCGGCCGGGGTACCGAAGCCCTTGTTGATCTTGTCGACGATGCCCACCTGGTTGATGGCGTAGTTGATCGCCTGACGCACGCGCTTGTCTTTCAGCGCCGGGTTGGTGTTCTGGTTCAGCTCGATGATGATGGCACGGGTACCGGACAGGGTGACCAGCTGGGAATCCTTGCCGTTCTTCACGCGCTCCAGATCGTTCGGGGCAACCGGGTAGATCATGTCCACGTCGCCGCCCAGCAGGGCTGCAACACGGGTGGCGTCTTCCTTGATCGGTACCACGGTCAGGTTTTCGACGTTGCCCTTGGAGGCCTTGTCCCAGTAGTTGGCGTTGCGCACATATTCCAGCTTCACGCCCTGCTCGCGGAACTTGACGCTGAACGGACCGGTACCGGAGACATGGGTGGAGGCGAAGGAGTCACCGTTCTTCACGATCTCGGCCTTGTCCTTGCCCGCCTCGGTCTTGCCGCTATAGAACTTGGAGTCCATCGGGAAGATGTAGGTGACGGTCTGCAGCACCAGCGGGAACGGCTTGGCGGTGACGAGATCCACGGTGAAATCATCCACCTTCTTGGCTTCGGCGATGGGGTCGAAGATCGCCTTGAAGTCCGGGGAGGCCTTCAGACGGTTGACGGTCCATACCACGTCATCGGCGGTGAAGTCGTTGCCGGAGTGGAACTTCACACCCTTGCGCAGGTGGAAACGGACGGTCTTGTCGTCGATGCGCTCATACTTCTCGGCCAGACGCGGCTCGAACTGCAGATCCTGGGTGTAACGCATCAGGGGGTCGAACACCAGGTGAGACATCTCCAGGGTCTGACCGGAGAGCTGCTCCTGCGGGTCCAGCGAGGTGGCGTCGGACGCGACGGCGACCTTGATGTCGGCAGCAGAAACGTTGAACGCGAGACCAGCGGCGAACAGCGCCATGGCGATCTTGGATAATCCTTTCTTCATGTCTTTCTCCATGCTTTTGGCTTTTTATTGACAGACAAACCGGCGAACCGGTGCTTTCCTAGCTTGCGATTTCCAGCCCCTCGCGGGACATTCCCTTGAATTCCGGCATGAGGGAGATCAGCTTGCGGCTGTACTCATGCTCGGCATTGGTGAACAGTTTCTCGGTCTCGGCCACTTCCACCAGATGACCGTGCTGCATCACACCGATGCGGTCGCACATCTGGCGGATGACCGGCAGATCGTGACTGATGAACAGCATGGTGAGCCCAAGCTCCTGTTGCAAGTCTTTGAGCAGGTTGAGGATCTGGGCCTGCACCGAGACATCCAGCGCCGAGGTCGGCTCGTCGCAGATGAGGAAGCGCGGGCGGGTCGCCAGGGCGCGGGCAATGGAGATGCGCTGGCGCTGGCCACCGGAGAACTCGTGGGGATACTTGACCCCGGCGCCGCGGCCCAGGCCCACGTGATCCAGCAGGTCCCCGACGATCTGCTCTATCTGCCGCTCGCTCTCGGCGAGGCGGTGGAAGCGGATCGGCTCGGCGATGATGTCACGCACCTTCATGCGCGGGTTCATCGAAGAGTACGGGTTCTGGAACACCATCTGCATCTGGCGGCGCAGGGGGCGACGCTCGTGCTCCCCTTTCAGGGCGGTGAGATCGATCCCCTCGAAGACAATCTTGCCGGTATCGGGCGGATAGAGCCCGGTGATGGCACGGGCGATGGTGGATTTACCGGAGCCCGACTCCCCCACCAGACCGAAAGTCTCACCCTCGAAGATCTCGAAGCTGATGTTGTTGCAGGCGCGCACGTACTGGCGGCGGCTCGGGAAGATGGAATCCTTGGTGACGAACTTCAGATCCACGTTCTCCACCCGCAGCAGCGCGCCTTCATAGGTGCGCTCGTCCTGACTCTGGCCGAGCCAGTGGGTTTTGAGATCGATGCTGGTATCCGCCGCACCGGCATCCTCGATATAGGAGACCAAGGGGAAGCGCACCAGCTTCACATCCGAGCGGGGCACCGCCGAGATGAGGCTGCGGGTATAGGGGTGATTGGGGCGGCCCAGCACCTGTTCCGTGGTGCCGAACTCCACCAGATCGCCGCGGTACATCACCGCCACCTTGTCGGTGACGTTGGAGACCACCCCCATGTCATGGGTCACCAGCATGCAGCCTACCTGGCGCTCTTTGCACAGGTTGCGGATGAGCTGGAGGATCTGATCCTGGATGGAGACGTCCAGCGCCGTGGTCGGCTCATCGGCGATGATGAGCTCGGGATCCCCGGAGAGGGCGATGGCGATCACCACCCGCTGGCGCATGCCACCGGAGAACTGGTGAGGATACTGCTTGATGCGCACGTCCGGGTTCGGGATCCCCACCGCCCCCATCAGCTCGAGGGCCTTGGCAAAGGCCGCCTCGCGGGACAGGTCGGTGTTGGCGAGGATGGTCTCCACCAGCTGCTGCTCCACGGTGAACAGCGGATTGAGGGAGGTCATGGGATCCTGGAAGATGAAACCGATGCGCGAGCCACGAATGGCCCGCATCTCGTTCTGGCTCTTGCCGGAGATGAGCTCGCCGTTGAGGTAGATATCGCCACGGGCGATGCGACCGGGCGGGCTCAACAGATCGATGACGGCGTTGCCGATAGTGGATTTGCCAGCGCCGGACTCACCGACGACGCCGACGATCTCGCCCTTTTCAACAGAAAAAGAGAGATCCTTGACCGCGGCAAGCACCCCGTAGCGGGAGGGGTACTCGATCCGCAAGTTTTTGACTTCAAGCAAGGACATGGTTACCTCTGCGGGGGACATCCGTCCCAAATAATTCGTCCGTAAATCAGCCGCAGATGCTGGTTGTGCCTTGGTACTGCTCGAGAGCCGTTGTTGTGTAATTAACGCTCAATCCATGAGGCAGCCAAACCAGCGATCCGGGCGGGTTTTTTGCATTTTTTTGGAATAACCCGCGAGTAAGTTAGTCGGTTTGCCCGCGGGTGTAAATGATCCAGTTATACAATTTCGCAATACTTTGCCCAGAGAATGCCGACACCCTGGGGTTAAAATGTCGATAAAAGTCACATTACCAGAGATTACGCTGGCAATGCGAGACCATCAACCAATTATGTTTCAACAAAATAGCAACAAACCATCTTATTCACTATCAGCATTATGCTGACCAGCTTCGAATGAGTAGTGAATATTTATGTGAAATGATTTTTTGACGGCAGCATATCTGGAGTAAGGAAAAATAGGCAGAGCTAAATAGGGACAATGCAGAAGGATCAACCTGGGCCACAGGCCCGCCGGCACGGCAAGCCGGGAGGGATTGCATACAAAAAAACGCAGGCCCCTCAGGGCCTGCGTGTGCGGTATATCCGGCCTCTTTGCAAGAGGAGAGCAGTGAAAAAACAGCGAGAGGGCGTTCAGATGCCGCCCCCCCTCACCAGTGGGCAAGCAGTTGCATGCAGGCCAGGGCGAACAGGCCGGCAATGAGATCGTCCAGCATGATGCCAAGCCCGCCGTGAATGCGGCGATCGAACCAGGAGATGGGCCAGGGCTTGAGCACGTCGAACACCCGGAACAGCACGAAGCCCGCCAGCACCCACTCCCAGCCGGCCGGGGCCGCAATCATGGTGACCCCGAATCCGATGACCTCGTCCCAGACGATGGCCCCGTGATCCGGCATCCCGATGGCGTCGGTGGCGCTCTGGCAGATGCGGATGCCCGCCACGAAACCCACCACCAGCAGGGCGATGAACCAGGAGGTCGGCAGCCCGCTCACCAAGAGATAGAGCGGGATGGCTGCCAAGGTCCCCATGGTGCCCGGCGCCTTGGGGGAGAGGCCGGAGCCAAACCCCACCGCCAGGAAGTGGAGCGGGTTTTTAAGGTTCAGCCGCGTCAGTTCGGGCTTTATCTTGAAAGACATCATGCGAAGTGATCCCAGCCCTTGAGGTGCAGTTCGACGGGTTGTTCGTCCTGCAGGTAGTCGATGCCAGGCTCCCCGGCCAGGATGCGACCGATGCGGGTGAACTTCACGCCACAATTGGCCAGTGCCGTGTCCAGGGCACCGTGATGCTCCTGGGGGACGGTGAAGCAGAGCTCGTAGTCGTCGCCCCCGGCCAGAGCCAGTTGCCAGGCATCCATGGCCGGCACCGCATCCTGCAACACGGGGGAGAGGGGCAGCAGATTGAGATCGATCTGGGCCCGCACACCGGACGCCTTGAGGATGTGGCCGAGATCGGACGCCAGGCCGTCTGAGAGATCCAGGGCGCTGCTGGCCAGCCCGCGCAGGGCCTGACCGGCCAGGATGCGGGGATGGGGATGGTCGAGGCGTGGCAACACGGCCGCCAGCTGGTTCTCGTTGAGGGTGCGCTTGCCCAGCAGGTGGGAGAGCGCCAGGGCGGCATCTCCCAGGGTACCGGTCACGTAGACCCCGTCACCGGCCTTGGCGCCGCTGCGCATCAGGGCGCGACCTGCCGGGACCGATCCTTTCACCGAGACGGTGATGGAGAGGGGCCCGCGGGTCATGTCTCCCCCCACCAGCGCCACGTTGTAGTACTCGGCGAGCTCGAGGAACCCTTCGGCGAAACCGGCGACCCAGCGCTCGTTGATGGCGGGCAGGGTCAGGGCCAGGGAGACCCAGCGCGGCTCGGCACCCATGGCGGCCAGATCGGAGAGATTGACCGCCAGCGCCTTGTAGCCGAGATCCACCGGATCCATGTCGGGGAAGAAGTGCACGCCGCTCACCAGGGTGTCCGTGCTCACCGCCAACTGGGCGTCGGGGGGCAGGGTCAGCAGGGCACAGTCATCTCCAGGGCCCATCACCACGTCCTTGCGGGCGTGGGGGACCTTGAAGTACTTCTCAATCAGCTCAAATTCACCCATACAGTAAAAAGCCAGCAATAAGCTGGCTCCTCTCTTAATTGCTGACGGACAGCAGGATCAGCGCTTGGGCAGCGTCTTGATCACCTTGTCCAGGACGCCGTTGACAAACTTGTGGCTGTCATCGGCGGCGAAGGCTTTGGCCAGCTCGATCGCTTCGTTGATCACCACGCGCGGCGGCACATCTTCACGACGGGTCAGCTCGTAGGTCGCCAGACGCAGGATCGCCTTGTCCACCATGTCCACTTCTTCCAGCGGACGGGAGAGGAAAGGCGCGAACACCTTGTCCAGCTCGTTGCAGTGGACCGCAACCCCGAACAGCAGATCGCGGAAATAGTTCAGGTCCACACCCTTGGTGTCCTGATCGATCTTGAACTGCTCTTCGATGTCGCCCACGTTGGCCTGGGTCATCTGCCACTGGTAGATGGCCTGGGTGGCGCAATGGCGGGCCTTACGGCGCTCGGACGGTTTCAATGCATTTCTCCTCGTTACACGTCCAGTTGTTTCAGGACGTTGATCATTTCGAGCGCGCTCAGTGCAGCCTCTGCACCCTTGTTACCCGCCTTGGTACCGGCGCGTTCGATGGCTTGTTCAATGTTTTCGGTGGTCAGCACGCCGAAGGCAACGGGAATGTCGTATTCCATCATTACCTGGGCCAGACCCTTGCCGTTCTCGCTCGCTACCAGTTCGAAGTGGTAGGTACCGCCGCGGATGACGGTGCCGAGTGCGACGATGGCGTCGTATTGACCGCTCTTGGCCAGCTTCTTGGCCGCCAGGGGAATTTCGACGGCCCCCGGTACGCGCACCAGGGTCAGATTGCTCTCCTGGACCTGACCTTGACGCTTCAGCACGTCCAGCGCGCCGTTCACCAGGCTGTCATTGATGAAGCTGTTGAAACGGGCAACGACAATAGCAACACGCGCCTCGGGAGCGGCGATATTTCCTTCGATAATCTTCATTGGAAATCCTGTCTCTGTGCAATCAATTAGGGGCCGGGCTCAAAAGTGCACGCATTCTAGCACAACAGAGCCGCGACAAAAAACCATGGCCGCAACGGGCGGCCATGGTGATGAATTCAACCATACTCAGCGCTTACTCGCCGACGTACTCCACCACTTCCAGACCAAAGCCACCGAGGGCATGGTACTTCTTGGGAGAGCTCAACAGGCGCATCTTGCCGACCCCCAGCGCCTTGAGGATCTGGGAACCGACCCCGACCCGGCGCGAGGTGCCCTGCCACTTGGCCCCTTCCGGTGCCAGCCCCTTGTCGGCGGCTTCAAAACCCTTGACCCTGGCCAGCAGCTCGGCGCCATGGGCTTCCGCCCCCAGGATCACCAGCACCCCGCCCTCGTCGGCGATGCGGGCCATGGATTTGGGCAGCGGCCAGCTGCGGGCGCTGTGGCGGTCGGTGAGCAGCAGATCGCTCAGCACGTCGTGCAGGTGCACCCGTACCAGGGTCGGCTGGTCGGCCTTCACGTCCCCTTTCTTCAGGGCGAAGTGCACCTGGTTGTCGATGGTGTCGCGGAAGGTGACGAGGTCGAACTCGCCGTATTCGGTGGGCAACTTGCACTCGGCCACCTTCTCTACCGTGGTCTCGTGCTGGTTGCGGTATTCGATAAGGTCGGCAATGGTGCCGAGCTTGATGCCGTGCTGCTCGGCGAAGATCTCGAGATCCGGGCGCCGGGCCATGGTGCCGTCTTCGTTGAGGATCTCGACGATGACGGAGGCTGGCTCGAAGCCGGCCAACCGGGCCAGATCGCAGCCCGCTTCGGTGTGGCCGGCGCGGGTCAGCACACCGCCATCCTGCGCCATCAGCGGGAAGATGTGGCCGGGCTGCACCAGATCGGCGGCCTTGGCATGGGGCGCCACCGCGGCCTGCACGGTGACAGCGCGGTCGGCGGCGGAGATGCCGGTGGTCACCCCTTCCGCCGCCTCGATGGAGACGGTGAAGGCGGTGGAGAACTGGGCATTGTTGCGATCAACCATCAGCGGCAGCGCCAGCTGCTTGCAGCGATCCCGGGTCAGGGTCAGGCAGATGAGGCCACGACCGTAGCGCGCCATGAAGTTGATGTCTTCCGGGCGGACACAGGAGGCGGCCATGATCAGGTCCCCTTCGTTCTCCCTGTCTTCGTCATCCATCAGGATCACCATCTTGCCAGCCTTGATATCGGCAATGATTTCCTGGGTCGTGCTCAGCGCCATGGGCTACTCCATCAACATGCTTGGGGATTGAGCCAGTCGGCTCGACTTGATACTGCGTATTGTGCTCTAGATGGGGGCACGCGGCCCCGTTTCAATCCGCGCGGGATCACAGAACCGCGTTTTCCCGTCAAAACGGCTCACAAGAATCCGGACTGGGCCAGCTTCTCCAGGGTCAGGGTAGAGGCACTGCTCTCCTCGCGCTTGCCCGTCATCAGCCGCTCCAGATAGCGGGCTATCTGGTCCACCTCGAGGTTGACCCGGTAGCCGGGTTTCCAGCGGGCGATGGTGGTCTCCTGGGCGGTGTGGGGCACGATGGTCAGCCGGAAGAGATCCCCCTGCACGGCGTTGACGGTGAGGCTGATGCCATCCACCGCAATCGACCCCTTCTCGGCGATGTAGCGGGAGAGTTCCCCCGGCGCCTTGATCCAGTATTCGATGGCGCGGCCGCTGGACGATTTGCTCTTCACCTCGCCGATACCGTCCACGTGGCCGGAGACCAGGTGGCCGCCGAGGCGGGAAGTGGGCATCAACGCCTTCTCGAGGTTGACCGGATCCCCTACCTTGGCGGCAGAAAAACCGGTGCGGGAGAGGGTCTCCAGGGAGACGTCGGCGGTATAGCTGTGATCCCCGAGCGCCACCACGGTGAGGCAGACGCCGTTGGTGGCGATGGAGTCGCCCAGCTTGACGTCACTGAAGTCCAGGGTCGGCGCGTGCACGGTGAGGGCCATGTCCTCCCCCTGGCGACGCAGCTCGGCCAGGGTTCCCACCGCTTCGATAATTCCGGTAAACATGCAGATCACCTTGCTGATGACGGGGGCGACGGATGCCCCCGTGAACATTGAAAAATCAGGCTATTTTCGCAGTGATGCGAATATCCTGGCCAAGCATGCGCACATCCTTGAGGTTGAGTTTGGGGGCCTGGAACAGCCGGGTCAGCCCCGGCAGATGGAACAGGCCGCGCCCCTCATCCCCCATCAGTTTGGGCGCCTGATAGAGCACCAGCTCGTCCACCAGCCCCTTCTCCAGCAGGGCGCCGCACAGCCGCGGCCCCGCCTCCACCAGTACCGAGTTGACGTTCTGTTTGGCCAGCAGCATGAAGAGGCTGACCAGATCCAGCTTGCCATCCAGCAGCGGCACCTCCAGCTGCTGCACCCAGGCGGGCCACTCACCTGATGCCTTGTGGCGGGCCAGCAGTACCGGGCTCTCGCTCTGGAACAGGGGCAGATCCGGGGTGAGCCGGTTTTGCGAATCCACGATGACCCGCAGTGGCTGGCGCAGGGTCTCTTTGGGATAGACCGCCTTGACCGAGGGGGGCAGCTCGTCCCAGCGCACGGTGAGGGAGGCACCATCCGCCAGCACGGTTTCGGCGCTGGAGAGGACCGCATCGTGACGTGCCCGCAGCCGCTGCACGTCCCGGCGCGCCTCCGGAGAGGTGATCCACTGGCTCTCGCCACTCGCCATGGCGGTGCGACCATCCAGGCTCGCCCCCAGCTTGACCGTCACCAGCGGAAACGCGGTGCGCATCCGTTTGAAGAAACCGGGGTTCAGGGCCTCGGCTTCCGCGGCCAGCAGGCCGAAATCGGTCTTGATCCCCGCCTCGGAGAGCATCCGCAGGCCGCGCCCGCCCACCTGGGGATTGGGATCCACCATGGCTGCCACCACCCGGGTCACCCCGGCCTTGATGAGCGCCTCGGCGCAGGGCGGCGTGCGACCATGATGGGAGCAGGGCTCCAGGGTCACATAGGCGGTGGCACCGCGGGCCTCTTCCCCTGCCGCGTGCAGAGCATAGACCTCGGCATGGGGCTCACCGGCCCGCTTGTGCCAGCCCTCCCCCACCACCACGCCGGCCTTCACCAGCACGGCGCCGACGCAGGGGTTGGGAGCCGTGGTGTAACGGCCGCGCCGGGCCAGTTCGAGGGCCCGGCTCATCCATTGGTAATCGTCTTGACTAAACATCCGGGCTCCTGTGTCCAGCAACCTGTCCCCCGTGGCACGGCCATCCGATGGGACAAGAAAATAGGGTGTACGCGCTTGCCGCACGCCTTCTCGGGCAGATCGGCCATGGCATCTGACGCCATGGCGACGGGCACACACATCGCAGGATGCGGCCGCACGCCCTCATACTTTTTCACCAGTGCAACGATGCGCTATCTAGATGTCTCACTGGTGTAACAACTGGCGCTGCCGCAACGGCAGGCCCTCTCTTATTCACATAGGGAGCGGCAGGCCGGCGTTACTTCTCCAGCTTGGCGATCTCTTCCCCGAATTCGCGAATGTCTTCAAAGCTGCGGTAAACGGAGGCAAAGCGGATGTAGGCCACCTTGTCCAGGCTCTTGAGCTCATCCATCACCAGATTGCCCACCAATTGGGAGGCCACCTCCCGCTCGCCGGTGGCCCGCAGGCGGGACTTGATGTGGTTGACCGCCTTCTCTATGGCCTCCATGCTCACCGGCCGCTTCTCCAGCGCCCGCAGAATGCCGGCCCGCAGTTTGTCTTCGTTGAAGGGCTCGCGGGAGCCGTTGGACTTGATGACGCGGGGCATGACCAGTTCGGCCATTTCGAAGGTGGTAAAACGCTCGTGACAGAGCAGGCATTCGCGACGGCGGCGCACCTGATGGCCCTCGGCCACCAGACGGGAATCGATCACCTTGGTATCAACGGCACTACAGAAAGGGCAATGCATCTGACCTCCGGCGTGGATGAAAATGGGCGCGGGCCCCGGGGGCTGGCGCTAGGCCGGCCAGTGTAACACGGCCATCCAGAACCGGTAAAAGCCCATGAAAACAAGGGACAACCTGCCGGGCCTTCGGGCAGGACTCAGTCATCATAGGGCAACGCCTCGGGGTCGCAATCCAGGTAATCGGGCTCAGGATCCACAACAAAACGACGCGCCTCGATATGGCTGTGGCCCAGCATCAGCGCCTTGCCCACCCGGTGCATGCCATCCATCACCCGGCCGGCGCTGTCCAGCAGGATGGGATAGGCGAGATCCGCCGCCATCATGAGCTGGCAATGCGCCACCACGCTGCGCACCGTGGGCGTGGCGTCGCCATGGCCGTACCAGCGGTCGCGGTCAAGCTCGGCAATCTCGCCGAGTGCCACCGCCTGCACCGGCAGGTTGCGGCTCAGCCGGATCAAGCGGCGCACATCCCAGGCCAGCAGCCCCTGTTCGCTGGCGCGAAAGTGGTACTGGGCGCGAACCGTCTGCCGCAGTGACGCCTCCAGCGCGTCCTCTTCCATGTCATTGCACATGGTCACCTCTGTCTCATCTTGCCAGACGCTGCAAAAAACAATGCCACCCGAGGGTGGCATTGGTCTTCAACCTGAAGGTCAGGCTGATTATGCGTAGACCGGGAAACGGCGGCAGATGTCCAGCACCTTCTCGCGCACGGTCGCCAGCACTTCTTCGTTGTCGTGGCTGTCCAGCACGTCACAGATCCAGTTGGCCAACTGGATGGACTCGGCTTCCTTGAAGCCGCGGCGGGTGATGGCCGGGGTGCCGATACGCACGCCGGAGGTCACGAACGGGGAACGCGGGTCGTTCGGTACGGAGTTCTTGTTGACGGTGATGTTGGCCTTGCCGAGGGCTGCGTCGGCATCTTTGCCGGTCAGCTCGCGACCGATCAGGTCAACCAGCATCAGATGGTTGTCGGTGCCGCCGGAGACGATCTTGTAGCCGCGCTCGATAAAGGTCGCCGCCATGGCCTTGGCGTTCTTGACGACCTGGGCCTGGTAGGTCTTGAACTCGGGCTCCAGCGCTTCCTTGAAGGCCACGGCCTTGCCGGCGATGACGTGCATCAGCGGGCCACCCTGACCACCCGGGAAGACGGCGGAGTTCAGCTTCTTGTACAGATCTTCGTCGTCCGCGGCGGAGAGGATCAGACCACCGCGCGGACCGGCCAGGGTCTTGTGGGTGGTGGAGGTGACCACGTGAGCGTGGGGCACCGGGTTCGGGTAGACGCCGGCGGCAATCAGACCGGCCACGTGGGCCATGTCCACGAACAGGTAAGCACCGATCTTGTCGGCGATTTCGCGCATGCGGGCCCAGTCGACGATGCCGGAGTAGGCGGAGAAGCCGCCGATCATCATCTTCGGCTTGTGCTCAACGGCCAGGCGCTCCATCTCGTCGTAGTCGATCTTGCCGGACTCGTCGATGCCGTAGGGGATGATGTTGTACAGCTTGCCGGAGAAGTTGACGGGGGAGCCGTGGGTCAGGTGACCGCCGTGGGCCAGGTTCATGCCGAGCACGGTGTCGCCCGGTTGCAGCAGGGCCATGTAGACGGCGCTGTTGGCCTGGGAGCCGGAGTGTGGCTGCACGTTGGCGTAGGTGGCACCGAACAGCTCTTTGGCGCGCTCGATGGCCAGGGTTTCAACCACATCCACATACTCGCAACCGCCGTAGTAACGCTTGGCCGGGTAGCCTTCGGCGTACTTGTTGGTCAACTGGGAGCCCTGGGCTTCCATGACGCGGGGGCTGGTGTAGTTCTCGGACGCAATCAGCTCGATGTGCTCTTCCTGACGACGGGTCTCGTCTGTGATGGCCTGCCACAGCTCTGGATCATAGCCGGCGATGGTCATGTCACGTTTCAACATCCGTTTATCTCCTGAAAATCGTTTGCGCGATAGGTGAAGTGGGCCCGCGCATTGTAACGTGAGCTGGATCAAAGAGACAGTCCAACCACCCAAAAAATTGTTTATAAAATGTAAAATACGTCGCAAATTTCGAATCCCGCCCCCTGGCTTCGCTCATCCCCCCGGCCTCCCCACACCCGCAATCCGGCTCCAGCCATCGTCCCCGCTTCCCGGGCAAGGCGATGAAAACCAGAGCCAGATCATGGATATAGCATTTACTAATAGATAACATCTTTAGGCCATGGGACATCTGCACGAGCGGGTGTCGCTCCCTGCCATCCCGGAACACAAGGGGAAACGCCATGATGGATCATCTGATGCTGTTCGTGATTGTCGCGGTCTTCGCTCTCTTCTACTGGGTCTACTACACCGCCAGCCGCAAGGGTGCCTGCACCGCCAACTGGGAGACACTTCCCACCCGGGAGCAGTACCTGGCGGCCCATCCCGGCGCCGCCGACGGGGATCTCATCTTCTGCATCCATTGCGGTCACCATCAGCAGCGGGAGGTCGGCCTGGTGCACCAGGTGGATTACCGCCGACAGCACATCTGCCCCCGTTGCAAGCAGGTGCTCTATCGCGTCGAGGAGTAGGTTGGCCTTCTCGTCGCCCACGGCGATCCCGCAATAGCGCCCCCCTCTCCTGGCGCTATCCAGCCAAAAGGCCCCATGAGTTTCCTTTATTTTTAAAGTCGTTAGAATCGGGGGCCATCAAGGCTCCCGATTGTCATCCACGGAGGAAAAATGCAGGAATTCATGGCGACCAGCGAACGCCGGGCCGAGCTTTACTGGTGGTTTTCCACCCTGTTTGCTGCCGAACTCAGTGATGCACAGATCGCTGAATACGACACCTATGACGTGCGCAGCTTCTTGAAGAGCCTCTCTACTCTCGACCCCATGCGCGAAGCCGTGGCCGAGCTCAACGACGCCATCGCCCGCCTGCTGGTGCGCCCCGAGCGCCAGACGGCGCTGGCCGCCGACTTCGCCGGCCTGTTCCTGAGCGCTCCCGGGCAGGGTGCCCTGCCCTACGAATCCCTCTACCGGGGCGAAGGCAAGCAGCTGATGCAGGCCCCCATGACCGAGATGCAGGCACGCCTCGATCGCCTCGGCATCAACGTCAGCGACAAATACAATGAGCCTGCCGATCATCTGGCCATCGAGCTGGATCTGATGGGCAGCCTCATCATCCGCGCCGCCGAGTCGACCACCGCCGACCAGCGCGAGGCGTGGCTTGGCGAGCAGGAGTCCCTGCTGCACGGTCACCTGCTGGGCTGGTTCGAGCGCTTCGAGCAGGCCTGCCGGGCCGCCGACACGTTTGGCTTCTACGGTGCCAGTGCCCGCCTGCTGGGGGTGTTCCTCAAGATGGACGCCAACTACCTCTCCCTGGTCAAACCGGCACCGTCCGCCGACTGAGCCCGGCATGAAGACAGCCCTGCTTCTTATCGCATGCTGGCTGCTGGCCCTGATCCCGCTGGATCAGGGTCTCACTCCCCTCGTGACGCTGCTGTTCAACCCGGACCGCGCGCTCTACGGCACCGCCCAGCTCACCGGCTTTGCCGGCATCCTGCTGGCCCTCTACCTCGCCAATCTCGGGGTGGAAGTGGTGCTGCGTCGCCGCTTCCAGATAGCGGGCATGCTGGCCCTGCTCGCCGCCTGGGCAGATTTCATCAACAGCAGCGGCACCGAGAGCCACTGGCTGGTGCTCTACGCCATGGCGTTGCCGTTTCATCTGGTGGGCTGGCTGGTATTTGTTCGCGGGATCCAGGCGTTTGGCCGCCAGAAAGGCTGACATCTCGTTGATTTCACACCCTTCTCACACTTTCTTTCTCTCCTGACACTTCCTGCCATACTGACACAGTCGTCCTAATGACAAAGCAATCAATTCAGGAGCCTCCATGGAAAAAGTGCTGCCCGAATCGGTTCCGACACGGTATTTGTCAGGCCCGCTCTCTCCCTACGAGTTGCAACAGCTGTTCGCCCAGGCGCCCGTCGGGATTGGGGTCTTCGATCACGAATTCAGGTGTCGCGACGTCAACGGACGCTTTGCCGAACTGACCGGCCTCGCGCGGGCAGAGCACCCGGGCAAGACGCTGTTCGACATTGTCCCTGCCCAGACTCCCCAACTGCTCCCGCTGTTTCAGCAACTGCGACAAGGGCCCCCCCCGATGCGCATTTGAGGTGGAGACGGTCGGTCTCTCCCGCGCGGCCTCCCCCGCACGCTGGCAAGTGAGCGTCAGCTCCGTGCTGGATGAGGAGGGCACCTTCAGCGGCATCTTCCTCGTGATGAGGGAGTCCGTACAGACAAGCACCCACCTCGACGCACCCGCGTCCCCCGGCCTGCAGGAGATGGCCCACCGCCATGCACTGCGTCTCTATCAGGCCGAAGCCCGCTTGCAGCACCTCTCCTATTACGATCCTCTCACCGATCTCGGCAATCGCCATCTGCTGCAAGAGCGCCTCACTCTGGAGATAGAGACGGCCAGGGTGAACCGCCACGTCCTGGCGCTGCTGTTCATCGATCTCGACGGCTTCAAGCTCATCAACGACAACCTGGGGCACAGTGCCGGCGATCTGCTGCTCAAGCTGTCGGCAGACCGCATTCGCCACTGCCTGCGCCCCGGAGACATCGCCATCCGGCTGGGGGCAGACGAATTTCTGGTGTTGCTGCCCGCCATCAGAGACACCCAGGATCTGCTGGGTCTCATCGAGGGGTTGCAACGCAGGCTGCACGATCCCGCCGACATCGCCCAGGAGCGGGTGAGGCTCTCCGCCAGCATCGGCATCTCCCTCTATCCGGAGCATGGCCAGACCCCGGACAGCCTTATCAGCGCGGCGGACAACGCCATGCATGAAGCCAAGCGCCGTGGCCGCAACGGCTATCTGTTCCACTCCCCCGACATGACGGCACAGACCAGGGAGCGGATGCTGCTGGAGCAGGGACTGCTCAAGGCCATTGAGCAGCAAGAGTTTCGCCTGCTCTACCAACCCATGACGGATCTGGCGGATGGTCATCTCAGCGGCCTGGAGGCCCTGATCCGCTGGCAGCATCCCAGCCTTGGCATGATATCCCCGGACCGTTTCATTCCGGTGGCAGAGGAGTGCGGTCTCATCGAACCACTGGGCGAATGGGTGATGCGCACCGCCTGCCGGCAAGGGCAGCAGTGGCTGGCCGAAGGGCTCGCCGTGCCCCGGCTCTCGGTCAATGTGTCGGTCAGGGAGATGCGTTCCCACGACTACGTGGAGCGGGTGACAGCCATTCTGGCCGAGACCGGTTTTCCTGCCGAACGGCTGGAGATCGAGGTGACCGAGAGCATCATCCAGAGCGTGGATCACAGTCTGCGGCTCTTCACCCGCCTCAAGGCGCTGGGGGTACAGATCGCCATCGACGACTTCGGCACCGGTTTCTCCTCCCTGAGCCTGCTCAGGAGCCTGCCCATCGATCGCATCAAGATAGACAGGGCCTTCGTCCAGGCGTTGCCCGACGACAAGCACAGCCGCGAGCTGTGCCGTACCATAGTCCAGCTGGCCAGCTCCCTCGGCATGGCCGTCACGGCGGAAGGGATAGAAACCCAGCCCCAGCGCCAGTTCCTGCAATCCCTGCGTTGCGAGGAGGGACAGGGCTACCTGTTCAGCCATCCCCTGCCAGAACCCCAGCTGCCTTCCCTGCTCCCCGTCCGCCATTGAGCCTTGGCCGCGCCACCACGAAAGCAAAGAAGGGAGCCCATGGCTCCCTTCTTTGCCCTCAACGTGTCCTCTCACCTGCTATCTTCGTCGCTATCCAAAAGTCTAATTGCCCTCGGGAACCAAAGGTATAAGTTGTTACTCAATCATTAAGAAAATGTATTCACAGGAGTGAGAGATGAGCGAGAGCAAGGTCTACCCGGTCAAGGCCCACATCGGCAACGGCGCCCTGCTGGACAAGGAAGGTTATGAAGCCATGTATCAGGCGTCGGTGCAGGATCCGGACGCCTTCTGGGGGGAGCAGGGCAAGATCCTCGACTGGATGACCCCCTACACCCGCGTCAAGAACACCTCCTACGATCCGGGCCACGTCTCCATCAAGTGGTATGAGGATGGTCTGCTCAACGTCTCGGCCAACTGCCTGGATCGTCATCTGAGCGAGCGCGGCGACAAGGTCGCCATCATCTGGGAAGGGGACAACCCGGCCGAAGATCGCAAGATCACCTATCGCGAACTGCACGCCGAAGTGTGCAAGTTTGCCAACGTGCTCAAAGCCCAGGGGGTCAAGCGTGGCCACATGGTCTGCCTTTATATGCCCATGGTGCCGGAGGCGGCCATCGCCATGCTGGCCTGTACCCGCATCGGGGCCGTGCACAGCATCGTCTTCGGCGGCTTCTCGCCGGAGGCGCTCTCGGGCCGCATCATCGACTCCGGCGCCTCCGTCGTCATCACCGCCGATGAGGGGTTGCGAGGCGGTCGCCCCATCCCCCTCAAGAAGAACGTGGATGAGGCCCTTACCCACCCGGATACCAAGGTCAGCAAGGTGATCGTCCTCAAGCGCACCGGTGGCAACGTGGCCTGGCACGATCACAGAGACATCTGGTGGCATGATGCGGTCAACGCCGCCAGCCCGGATTGTCCGCCCGAAGCCATGGGCGCCGAAGATCCCCTGTTCGTGCTCTACACCTCCGGCTCCACCGGCAAACCCAAGGGTGTGCTGCACACCACGGGCGGCTATCTGGTCTATGCCGCCCTCACCTTCAAATACGTGTTCGATTACCACGAAGAGGACATCTACTGGTGTACCGCCGACGTGGGCTGGGTCACCGGTCACTCCTATCTGGTCTACGGGCCGCTGGCCAACGGCGCCACCACCGTCATGTTCGAAGGGGTGCCCAATTACCCGGCCACCAACCGCATGAGTCAGGTGGTGGACAAACACCAGGTCACCATCCTCTATACCGCCCCCACCGCCATTCGCGCACTGATGGCCAAGGGCAAGGAGGCTGTCGAAGGCACTTCCCGCACCAGCCTGCGCATCATGGGGTCGGTGGGTGAACCCATCAACCCGGAAGCCTGGGAGTGGTACTACCGCACCATCGGCGACGAGCGCTGCCCCATCGTCGACACCTGGTGGCAGACCGAGACCGGCGGCATCCTCATCACTCCGCTGCCCGGCGTCACCGCGCTCAAGCCCGGCTCGGCCACTCGTCCCTTCTTCGGAGTACAGCCTGCTCTGGTGGACAACCTGGGTGAGCCGCTGGAAGGCGCCACCGAGGGCAACCTGGTGATCACCGACTCCTGGCCCGGCCAGATGCGTACCGTGTTCGGCGATCACGAGCGCTTCGAGCAGACCTACTTCTCCACCTTCCCGGGTCGCTACTTCACCGGCGACGGTGCCCGTCGCGACGAGGACGGCTACTACTGGATCACCGGCCGGGTGGATGATGTACTCAACGTCTCCGGCCACCGCATGGGCACCGCCGAAATCGAGTCCGCTCTGGTGGCCCATCCGAAGATCGCCGAAGCGGCGGTGGTGGGTGTTCCCCACGAGATCAAGGGACAGGGCATCTACGCCTATGTCACCCTGATCGCCGGGGAAGAGCCGAGCCGCGAGCTGCACAAGGAAGTGAAGGAGTGGGTGCGCAAGGAGATTGGCGCCATCGCGACACCGGACGTGATCCACTGGGCCGAGGGGCTGCCCAAGACCCGTTCCGGCAAGATCATGCGGCGTATCTTGCGCAAGATCGCCACCGGCGAAACCGACAGCCTGGGGGATATCTCCACCCTGGCGGATCCGGGGGTCGTGGACAAGCTGATCCGCGAGAAGTCGGAAGCGGCGTGAGTCTCTTCCACACGTCAACAGAGCCGGCCACGTGCCGGCTTTGTTGTCTTCGGGATCCGGACAGGGCAGAGTTCGGTGGCAGGCCGGGCTTGCGGGCAAACCAGACCAATAAATAGCCAGATGTAGAGATTAGACCAGTAAAATGCTGCTAATTTTCACGAAATCAATATAATTGCGAAATCTGTGTGTCAGGGCACACCGATTTGTGCAAAAATTGGCTAGATTTTTGGTAGTCCAAAGATAGCTGATAGATAGCAGCATAATCATCGAGGATGTACTCAATATGTCGCAACATCACCGAATCCTCCTGCTTAACGGCCCCAATCTGAATCTGCTGGGCAAGCGGGAACCGGGAATCTACGGCAGCAAGACGCTCGATGAGATCGTCGCCGATCTGACGCGCAGCGCCAGCGAACTCGGTGTCACCCTGGAACATCTGCAATCCAATGCCGAGCACGAGCTGATCGGCCGCATCCATCAGGCCATGGGCCAGGTGGATTTCATCATCATCAATCCCGCCGCCTTCACCCATACCAGCGTTGCCCTGCGCGATGCCCTGCTGGGTGTGGCCATCCCCTTTATCGAGGTTCACCTGTCAAACGTTCATGCCAGGGAGCCCTTCCGTCATCACTCCTATCTGTCTGATGTCGCCAAGGGGGTGATCTGCGGGTTGGGTGCCGATGGTTACCAATTCGCTTTAACCGCGGCCGTGCATCAGTTGCGCGCGGCTTGATAATCACTGATCAGATAAAGAAGAAAGAGAATGCTAATGGATATCCGCAAAATCAAGAAGCTGATTGAACTGGTTGAAGAGTCCGGCATCGCCGAGCTGGAAATCTCCGAAGGGGAAGAGTCCGTTCGCATCAGCCGTAATTTCTCCGGCCAGGTTAGCGTTGCCCCGCAGATGATCATGCCCCAGGCCGCAGCTCAGGTTGCCGCACCGGTTGCCGCTGCTCCGGCAGCAGCCGCTGCACCTGCTGCCGATGCCGCCCCGAGCGGTCATCTGATGCGCTCCCCCATGGTGGGCTCCTTCTACCGCTCCTCCAGCCCGGAAGCCAAGCCGTTCGTGGAAGTCGGTCAGCACGTCAATGTCGGCGACACCCTGTGCATCGTCGAAGCCATGAAAATGATGAACCAAATCGAGTCTGACAAGGCCGGCGTGATCAAAGCGATCCTGGTTGAAAATGGTCAGGCCGTCGAGTTTGACGAGCCGCTGTTCATCATCGAATAAGGGAAAATGCCACCCATGTTGGACAAAGTAGTCATCGCCAACCGCGGTGAAATTGCCCTGCGGATCCTGCGCGCCTGCAAAGAGCTCGGGATCAAGACAGTGGCCGTTCACTCCACTGCCGATCGGGAGCTCAAGCATGTGCTCCTGGCGGACGAAACCATCTGCATCGGCAAACCTGCCAGCGGTGAGTCCTACCTCAATGTGCCGGCCATCATCGCCGCCGCCGAGGTGACCGGTGCCGTCGCCATCCACCCGGGCTACGGCTTCCTCTCCGAGAATGCCGACTTCGCCGAAGTGGTCGAGAAATCCGGCTTCATCTTCATCGGCCCGCGCGCCGAGACCATTCGCCTGATGGGTGACAAGGTCTCTGCCATCGAGGCGATGAAGAAGGCGGGCGTGCCCTGCGTACCCGGCTCCGACGGCCCGGTGGACAACGATGCCAAGCGCAACGCCGCCATCGCCAAGCGGATCGGGTATCCGGTGATCATCAAGGCCGCCGGTGGCGGTGGTGGTCGCGGCATGCGCGTGGTGCGCAACGAGGCCGAACTGGCCTCCGCCATCGCGCTGACCAAATCCGAAGCGGGCCAGTTCTTCAAGAACGACATGGTCTACATGGAGAAGTACCTGGAGAATCCGCGCCACATCGAGATCCAGGTGCTGGCTGACGGTCAGGGTACCGCCCTCTATCTGGGTGAGCGGGACTGCTCCATGCAGCGCCGTCACCAGAAGGTCGTGGAAGAGGCGCCGGCCCCCGGCATCACCGAGGAGATGCGCAAGTTCATCGGTGAGCGCTGTGTGCGCGCCTGTCTCGAGATCGGCTACCGCGGTGCGGGTACCTTCGAGTTCCTGTACGAGAACGGCGAGTTCTATTTCATCGAGATGAACACCCGTATCCAGGTGGAGCATCCGGTCACCGAGATGGTCACCGGCGTCGACCTCATCAAGGAGCAGCTGCGCATTGCCGCCGGTCAGCCCCTGTCGATCACCCAGCAGGACATCCGCATCCGTGGCCACGCCATCGAGTGCCGGATCAATGCCGAAGATCCGGCCACCTTCCTGCCCTCTCCCGGTCTCATCCAGCGCTTCCACGCGCCGGGCGGCCTGGGCGTGCGCTGGGAATCCCACATCTATGCGGGTTACAAGGTCCCCCCCTACTACGACTCCATGATCGGCAAGCTGATCTGCTACGGGGAGAACCGCGACGTGGCCATCGCCCGCATGCGTCACTCCCTCGACGAGCTGGTGGTAGAAGGGATCAAGACCAACATCGCCCTGCAAAAAGAGATCATGAAGGACGAAAACTTCCAGCACGGTGGCACTAACATCCACTACCTGCACAAGAAGTTGGGTCTGTAATGGCTTGAGGCCCGACCCATTGAGCACGGTGGCAACACAGAACAGCCACTACCTGCACAAGAAGTCGGGTCTGCAAAGACCCCTTTCATCGGGATATTGCGCGATCCACCCGGATCGCCAACGTAAAAAAGGGCCATGGCGACATGGCCCTTTTTTGTTATTCTTGCGCCCCGCTCACTCGTCGGAGGCCACAGTGAACCGTTTCGCACTCGCCCGTCGGGAAGCAGCCTTCTGCCTGCTGCTGACCCTGCTCTACTTTGTCGCCTGGTATGGCTCGGCTTATTTCATCCCCGAGGATCTCGAGCTGTGGGACCTGCCCCTCTGGTTCCTGCTCAGTTGCATCCTGATGCCCCTGCTGTTCATCGGCCTCTGCGCCCTCATGGTGGATCGCCTGTTCGTCGATATTCCCCTGGATAGCGAGGTCCCCCCCCATGAATCTTGAGCTGATGCTGCCGCTCTGCATCTATCTTGTGCTGGTACTGGGGGTCGGTTTCTGGGCCAGTCGCCACCGGACCGGCGGCAACTTCATGCAGGAGTACTTCATCGGCAACCGCAGCATGGGGGGGCTGGTGCTCGCCATGACCCTGGTGGCCACTTATACCTCTGCATCGTCCTTCATCGGCGGGCCGGGTGCCGCCTACAAGGTCGGCCTCGGCTGGGTATTGCTGGCGATGATCCAGCTGCCCACCGTCTGGCTCACTCTGGGGGTGCTTGGCAAGAAGTTCGCCATCATCGCCCGCCGGGTCAATGCGGTGACCATCAACGACATGCTGTGGGCCCGCTACCAGAGCAGGGCGGTGGTCGTGCTGGGCTCGGTCACCATCATCCTCGCCTTCATCGCCACCATGGTGGTGCAGTTCATCGGCGGCGCCCGTCTGCTGGAAACGGCGACCGGCCTCAGCTATCAGCAGGGGCTCTTCCTGTTTGCCAGTTGCGTGCTGCTCTACACGGTGATCGGCGGCTTTCGCGCCGTGGTGATGACGGATGCCCTGCAGGGCATTGTCATGCTCATCGGCACTGGCGCCCTGCTGGCGGGCATCCTCATCGCCGGTGACGGGTTGCCGAATCTTGTCCACCAGCTCAAGGAGATAGATCCCAAGCTGGTGAGCCCCCAGGGGGCCGGCGACATGCTGACCCAGCCCTTCATGCTGAGCTTCTGGGTGCTGGTCTGCATCGGGGTGGTGGGCTTGCCCCACTCGGCGCTGCGCTGCTTTGGCTACCGGGACAGCAAGGCGCTGCACCGGGGCATCCTCATCGGCACCATCGTCTGCGCCCTGCTGATGTTCGGCATGCACCTGGCCGGGGCGCTGGGCCGCGCCATCCTGCCCGGCATGGACAGCCCGGACAAGATCATGCCCTCCCTGATGATGGAGGTGCTCCCCCCCTGGCTGGCCGGGGTCTTCCTGGCCGCCCCCATGGCGGCCATCATGTCCACCATCGACTCCCAGCTGATCCAGGCCTCCGCCACCCTGGTGAAAGATCTCTACCTCAATTACCTCAACCCCAGGCAGGAGAAGCTGGAGGTCCGGGTGCCGCGCCTCTCCCTGCTCTGCACCCTGATCCTGGGTACCCTGGTGCTGCTGGCGGCGCTCCAGCCCCCCGAGATGATCATCTGGCTCAACCTGCTCGCCTTCGGCGGCCTGCAGGCGGTCTTCCTCTGGCCCCTGGTGCTCGGCCTCTACTGGTCCAGGGCCAACGGCCCGGGAGCCCTGGCCAGCATGGTCTGCGGCATCCTCTGTTACGGTACCTTGAGCCAGTGGGGGATCAAGGTGGCCAGCCTGCACGCCATCGTCCCGAGCCTGACCCTTGGCCTGGCAGCCTTTGTCCTGGTCAGCCTGCTCACTCCTGCCCCGGATCAGCGTGTCCGTCGATTGTTTGATCAAAATTAAGAAAAGGATCAATAAAGGAAGGCTCGCCTATTCCCAAATGGGGGCTCACGGGTAAAATGTGCGCCACGTCACAAATACCGTGCCCCCATGCCAGTCCAGAACGCCAGAAAGATCCTGACCCAGTCCCTGCAGCGCCTCGGCTATGCCCTGTTGCTGCCCGTCTCCATCCTGCCCCTGGCCGCCCTGCTCCACCGGCTCGGCCAGCCGGACGTGCTGGATCTCGCCGTGCTCTCCCTCGCCGGTCGCGCCCTCTTCAGCCAGATGCCGCTCATCTATGCGGTGGCCATCGCCTTCGGGTTGAGTCGCCAGGGGCAAGGAGCCCAGGCGCTCGCCGGTGCGGTCAACTTCCTGCTGCTGAGCTCGGCGCTGGGCACCCTGGTGCCCGGGCTGCATGCGGACATGATCTGCGGCCTGCTGGCCGGGCTCGTCACCGCCATGGTCTGCTCCCGGGCCCGCGCTCTGCGGCTGCCGGGCTGGTTGCGCCCCCTGCAGGAAGATCTGCCGGGCATGTTGCTCTCGGCGCTGGCCTGCCTGCTGCTGGTGCTCCCCCTCTCCATCCTCTGGCCGCTGCTGGAACAGGGGCTCACCCTGCTCGCCTCCGATCTGCTCACCACGCCCTTTGGCGCCTTCTGCTATGGCGTGCTGAACCGGCTGCTGATCCCCCTCGGTCTGCACCAGGTGCTGGGCAGCCTCATCGGGCTCGGGGAGAGCAACCTGCAAGCCCTCTCGACCGCCCAGCCGCTGCATGAAGGCTATGTGGCCGGGCTCTATCCGGTCATCATGTTCGGCCTGCCCGGTGCCTGTTTTGCCATCTGGATCCATCGCCAGCGGATGCAGCAACTACCCCAGGGAGGGCTGCTGCTCACCCTGGCGCTCACCTCGGCACTGGTGGGCATCACGGAGCCCATCGAGTTCCTGTTTGCCTTCACCGCTCCCTGGCTGTTTCTGGCCCATGCCCTGCTGACCGGGCTGTCGCTGGCCATCTGCAGCGGGCTCGACATCCAGGTGGGCAGCTACTTTTCCGCCGGATTGCTGGATCTGGTGCTGAGCTACCACGCCGGTCTGCACAGCTTCTGGCTCATCCCCCTGGGCATCCTCTTCTTCGTCGTCTATGCCCTGCTCTTCTCCCGGCTGCTGGAACACGCCCCCCTCAGTCTGCCGGGCAAACCCATGGCCGAGGATCTCTCCCGGCTCGCGACCGTGGCCCCCACCGATCCCCAGATGCTGGCTATCCAGTACCTCAAGATGCTGGGGGGCATGGACAACCTGCAGGCCATGAGCGTCTGCCTGACCCGCCTCAGCCTGCGAGTTCGCGACATGGCCCTGGTGGATCAATCCTGCCTGGCCAGACTGGGCTGCCTCTCCTGGGTCGTGCTGAACGAACATCAGCTGGTGCTGGTGCTCGGCCCCCATGCCGGCCTCATCGAAGGGCAGATCCGCATGCTGGCGGAACGCCAGTCGGTCCCGCTCGGTCTCGAACCGGCTCAGGCTCCCCTTGGCCAGCACCAGTGATCAGGCAAAGGGAAGACGCTCGGCCACGAAGTCCATCAGGCTGCGAAGGGCGGGGGCCAGGTGTTCCCGGCTCGGGTAGATGAGATAGAAGGGGTTCACCGGAACCAGGAGATCCGGCAGCACCTTGAGCAGTCGCCCCGCCGCCAGATCGTCGCCGCAGACATGGGCCGGCAGCAGGGCAATCCCCCCGTCATGGAGTGCCAGCTCCCGCAGCGCCAACAGGCTGTTGCTCTGGCAGGCCCCGCGAGGGCGCCAGCCCCCCTCCTGCAATGGCCACACCGGCAAGGAGCCATGTACCAGGCAGGCGTGTCCGGCCAGCTCCGAGAGTTGGAGCGGCGTCCCGTTGGCCGCCAGGTAACCGGGAGATGCCACCAGATGGCGCGCCACCTGGCCGATGCGCCGGCAGATCAGGCTGGAATCTTTCAGCGGTGCCGCCCGCAGCGCCAGATCATAACCCTCCCCCACCAGATCAAGCTGCTCATCGCAGAGGGTCAGCTCCAGCACCACCTCGGGGTAGAGGGCCCGAAACTCGGCCAGGATCCGGCCGAGCAGCAGGGTGCCGGTCGCCTCCGGCGCGGTGATCCGCACCCGGCCGGCCGGGGCCGCGCGCAGCCGCGCCATCGCCAGATTGGCGCTGCGGGCCAGTGCCAGCAGCGCCCGGCACTGCTCCACATAGACCTCTCCCTGCGGGGTCAGGCTCAGCCGGCGGGTGGTGCGCTGCAACAGGCGCACCCCGAGCTGGGATTCGAGCCGCGAGATCTTCTGGCTGACCGAGGATTTGGGCATGCCGAGCAGCTCGGCCGCCCCGGTAAAACTGCCCTGCTCCACCACAGTGGCAAACAGCCCCATCAGCTCCAGTTCGACATTGTTCATATATTCAAACAGTCTTTACCAATTACCCATCTTAATCTGAATAATCAACCAGACTAGAGTGGCTGGCAATCCCCATCCAACCGATTTGAAAGGAACTGCCATGAAAGCCATCGCCCTGACCCACTATCTGCCGAGCGATCATCCCGACTGCTTCATCGAGGTCAATCTGGCCGACCCGACACCGGGCCCGCGCGACCTGCTGGTGCGGGTCAACGCCACCTCCATCAACCCGGTCGACACCAAGGTGCGCGCCCCCAAGGCCAAGGTCGAGAGCAGCCCGCGAGTGCTGGGCTGGGACGCCGTGGGCGAGGTGATCGCCGTCGGTAGCGACGTCACCCTGTTCAAGGCCGGTGACAGGGTCTGGTATGCCGGCGACATCAGCCGCCCGGGCAGCAACAGCGCCCTGCAACTGGTGGACGAGCGCATCGCCGCCATCGCCCCAGTCACCCTGACCGATCTGGAAGCCGCCGCCCTGCCGCTCACCGCCATCACCGCCTGGGAAACCCTGTTCGAGCGCATGAGCCTCACCCGCGAAAGCACCGGGCGACTGCTGATTATCGGGGGCGCCGGCGGAGTCGGTTCCATCGCCATCCAGCTCGCCCGCCAGCTCACCGGCATGGAGGTGATCGCCACCGCATCGCGCCCCGAAACACGGGAGTGGTGCCTGGACATGGGGGCCCACCAGGTGGTGAGCCATCACCATCTGCAGGCGGAGCTCAAGGCGCTCGGCATCAACGAGGTGGATGCCATCTTCTGCACCAACGCCACCGAGCAGCACTGGGATGCCATGGCCAGCCTCATCCGTCCGTTTGGCCACATCTGCACCATCGCCGAGTCCAGTGACCCCTGGGATCTGGGTCTGCTCAAACCCAAGAGCGTCACCTTCAGCCAGGAGTTCATGTTTACCCGCTCCCTGTTCCAGACCCCGGACATGATAGAGCAGCACAACCTGCTCGGCCGGGTCGCGGCCCTGATCGATGAAGGGGTGCTCAAGACCACCCTCAGCAAGGTGGTGCCCGAACTGACACCCCTCACCCTGGCCCGGGCTCATGCCGAGCTGGAAGCGGGTCGCATGGTGGGCAAGCTGGTGATCGACATGAGCGGTTTCCATCGCTGAGGCGCCGCCAGAGCGGGTATCGTCGTCCTGACTATTCCCTTGTAGGTAAATAAATGCACCATCATGGGGTGAAATCACCAGTGACAAGCCCCAAGAGTGCACAGCCCCGCAGGTAACCTTTGTCCCTGACGGGGCATCTCCCCCGAAAAAACCATAAAAAAGAGGCCATCCCGTCGGGATGGCCCTAAAAACCTGAACGTTGGGGTAACAATCACACACATATCCTTATGCAGGACATCTGTAACTTTGCAGATAGCGTGCCAATCTCTGCTTTTCCCTCCCAATTAACCGCTTTTCAGCGCACCGGCATAAAAAAAGCCACCCGAAGGTGGCTGAAAAAAGATGACGGAACTTCATAGAGCAAAGCATTCAGCGGGAACAAGTTGCTTCCCGTCACCCATGAAGGAATACATTAACCGTGCCAACTTGGCAGAGTTACCTCCCTTCCCCATGAGGCCATGGTCAAACCACGACAGCACGGGCCCATGATGATAGAATCCCGCGGTTTCACATTTATGAAGAGCCGACGCCATGCCCTGGATACAAATTCGAATCAACGCCACTGCCAAGACCGCAGACAAGGTGAGCAACATGCTGCTGGGGCGTGGGGCCCAGGCGGTGACCTTTATGGATGCCAAGGATGTGCCCGTCTATGAGCCCATGCCCGGTGAAACCCCGCTCTGGGGAGAGACCGAAGTAATGGGACTGTTCGACGCCGAAACCGATCCGGCTCCCACCATCGCCTTCTTCCAGCAGATCTTCGGCGAAGACGTGGGCTACAAGGTCGAACAGCTGGAAGACAAGGACTGGGTGCGCGAGTGGATGGATCACTTCCACCCCATGCAGTTCGGCGAGCGGCTCTGGATCTGCCCGAGCTGGCGCGACGTGCCGAACCCCGATGCGGTCAACGTCATGCTGGACCCGGGCCTGGCCTTCGGTACCGGTACCCACCCTACCACGGCGCTCTGCCTGCAGTGGCTGGACGGGCTGGATCTGGCCGGTAAAACCGTGGTCGACTTTGGTTGCGGCTCCGGCATCCTCGGCATTGCCGCCCTGAAACTGGGCGCCGCCCGGGTCATCGGCATCGACATCGATCCGCAGGCCATCCAGGCCAGCCGTGACAACGCCGAGCGCAATGGCGTCGCCGATCAGATAGAGCTCTATCTGCCGGCGGATCAGCCGCAAGATGTCGAAGCGGACGTGGTGGTCGCCAACATCCTGGCCGGCCCGCTGCGCGAACTGGCGCCGCTGATCGCCGGCCACGGCAAAGCGGGCAGCCTGATGGCCCTCTCCGGCGTGCTGGAAAGCCAGGCGCCGGAGCTGGAAACCATCTACGGCCAGTGGTTCGAGATGGACCCGACCGCCGTCAAGGAAGAGTGGTGCCGCCTCTCCGGCCGCAAACTCGGCTGATAAGCAACAAACCACGGCGGCTGCCAACCCATCGGCCGCAAACTCGGCTGATAAACAACAAGCTACGGCAACTGCTGCAAACTCGGCTAAGTCATTGACACAAAGCTGCCAACGGGGCTCCCACACGGGAGCCTCGCCTGTTTTCAACCTGCCCGCAGCAGCCACCTCTCTGGTACGGCCAACCAGCACCATCCATACCCGCACTGCAATCAGTGCTCATTTGACCACACAGCTCACCCCGTTTCCGGTAGGATAGGCCGCCAGTCCCTCTTGCGACACGGAGTGCCTATGCGGATTGCCATACTGGATGACTATCAGGATCAGGTGCGTCATCTGCCCTGCTTTACGCGCCTGGCAGGCCACGATGTCACCATTCTCACCCAAAGCGAACCTGACCCCGAGCGCCTTGCCGCCAAGCTGGCAGGGGTGGAGGCGCTGGTACTGATCCGCGAGCGCACCCGCATCGACGAGGCGTTGCTGCGCAGGCTCCCCTCCCTTCGGCTCATCAGTCAGACCGGCAAGATCAGCCAGCATATCGACCCCCTCCTGTGTCAGCGCCACGGGGTGGCCGTCGCTGAAGGCATCGGCAGCCCGGTGGCGCCCGCCGAGCTCTGCTGGGCGCTCATCATGGCCGCCTCCCGCCACCTCCCGGCCTATTGTCATGCCCTCGCCCAGGGACAGTGGCAGCAATCCGGCACACTGGGGCTGGGCCGTACCTTGCAGGGGCTGACGCTCGGCATCTGGGGCTACGGCAAGATTGGCAGGCTGGTGGCCGGTTACGGCCGGGCCTTTGGCATGTCGGTGCTGATCTGGGGCAGCGAGGGTTCCCGCCAGCAGGCCGAGCGGGATGGCCATGCCAGCGCCCCCAACAAGGAGGCCTTCTTTCGTGACGCCGACATCCTCTCTTTGCATCTGCGCCTGCACGAGGCAACCCGTGGCTGTGTGACCCGCACCGATCTCGCGCGGATGAAACCGGACTCCCTGTTGGTCAACGTCAGTCGGGCTGAGCTTGTCGAGCCGGGCGCCCTTTATGCTGAACTCGCCGCCAACCCCACCCGGCGTGCAGCGCTCGACGTGTTCGACGCAGAGCCGGCCACGGCGCAAAGCGAGCCTTTGCTGCGCCTGCCCAATGTGCTGGCCACGCCCCATCTCGGCTATGTGGAGCGCAACAGCTACGAGCTCTACTTTCAGGCCGCCTTTGACAACCTGATTGCCTTTGCCGAGGGCAGGCCGACCAATCTGGTGCTGCCCGTAGCGGGCCGCTGATCACGGTTATCCGACGGCCGGACCGCTAACATGTGAACCCCATGCGCCACCAAGGCAAGCCACAGGAGCAGCCATGACCGAGTACGACAAGATGATCGCCAGCCAGCCCTACAACTGCATGGCACCGGAACTGGATCTGTTGCGCCGGGAGACGGCCCGTCTGTACCGCCGCCTCAATCGCAGCGACAAGGAGGATGAGCAGCTGGCGCTGCTGCAGCAGATCGTCGGCGAGCTGGCCCAGGGTGCCTTCATTTGCCCGCCCCTCTACTGCACCTATGGCCGCCACATCTACCTTGGCGAGCGCAGCTACATCAACATGGGGGCCACCCTGCTGGACAATGCCCCCATTCGCATCGGCGCCGAGGTGATGATTGGGCCAAACGTGCAGATCTACACCGCCGCCCATGCGCTGGATGCCGATGAGCGCATTCAGGGGGTTGAGACGGCGCTGCCGGTCACCATTGAAGACAGGGTCTGGATTGGCGGCGGTGCCATCCTGCTGCCCGGTGTCACCATAGGGCGGGAAGCTGTTGTGGGCGCTGGAGCCGTGGTCACCAAAGACGTGCCGGCCGGCGCCAGGGTGGTGGGCAACCCGGCCCGGCTTTTGCCAGTCAAAGACTAGGCAGAGGGCCCGAGGCTCGCTCAGGCGCTCTCCAGCAAGCGGTCGATGCAGTGCACCACCTGCATGCTGGCGTTTTCCATGGTCTTGAGCTGCTCGACCATCCCTTTGATATCCCCCTGCTCGCGCGCGTGCAGGGCAGCCTTGCCGCTCTCGTGGACCCGCTTGTGCGGCCCGTCCAGTTCACGAAAGCCCGGCTTGTGGGCAAAGAGCTCGGCACCCTGCCCCTCTAAATACCATTTACCCAACCTGCACTGAGCGTGGTCGCTCACCGGCTCGTGAAAATGCTGCTGATCGATGAGCCGATAGATGGTGTTTTTCCAGACGGCGTGATCCAGCTTGGTGGTATTGAGGAAGGAGGTGGTGGCCGCGCTGTGGATCACCTGCTGCATCCGGCCAGATTGTGCCAACACCTGGGTCACCACCACATCGATCTGGGAGGAGGAGGTCGCCACTTCGGCGGCACTGGCCTGGTTGTCATCGATGATGGACTTGATCTCCTGTGCCTGGGCCACTATCTGCTTGACCAGCACCTCGATCTGGCTGCTGGCCTCATGGGCCTTGCTCGCCAACTGACGCACCTCATCGGCGACCACGGCGAATCCTCGACCAGCTTCACCGGCCCTGGCCGCCTCGATGGCCGCATTGAGTGCCAGCAAGTTGGTCTGCTCCGAAATCCCCTGAATGGCGGTCACGAACTGGTTGATGGCGGATGTGCTGGCATCGAGCTGATGGACGGCCGTGAGACTGCGAACAGCCTCATCCGTGATGGCATGGGCACGATTGGAAAGACGGGTGATGGCGCCCCTGGTCTGGGCAAAGAGCTGATCCAGCTCGCAGAGTGCTCCCTTTTCCGCCATCAGGTGCTCGGCACTGCCGGCCAGTGCTTCCCGCACGCTCTGCAACATCTCTCCCCCCTGATTCTGACAGGAGATCACCTGATTGAAGAGATCGCCACGCTCCCGACTGGTGCGCTGCATGTGCTCGTACTCACCGATGGTGGCACGCAATTCGGCCAGCTCGCTCTGGTGCTGCTGCTCTTTGAGAAGCAACGCCTCCCTAAGCTGTTGATTCTCTTTTTCAAGCTTGCGGTTGAACCACATATGGCCTCCGGATGGCATAGGTGCGGGCAGTCGATGTCAAAGGGAAACCTCTGGCTCTCTTGTCTCTGTCGATGCTGGCGGATCCCGGGCCGGATTTCACCTGTAAATGCAGGATCTTTGATCCTGATCCTGATTCCAATCGAGGCCACACGCATGGCTGTGCAAAAGATCGACGCAAAGAGGCCGGGTGAGGTAGATAAGAGGCAGAGAAAAAAGAACGCGGAAGTGCCAGCCCTACAAAAAATGAAGCCCAATGTCATCAAGACGTTGGGCTGTAAAAAGGTGCTACGGAATTGCGACTCTCATCGCAGAAAATTAGAAGGGGTCACCTTCTAAACTGGCACAGGGATAATAACGTGGCACAAACGTTTTACATAGCGTAATAAACCAGGAGTGAGAAGAATCTCTCACAATTCAAAAAATGTCCGGCCAACCCCCTTCTACCCTCTTGGCAAGTGCGCATTTATCAGTACAGCCTGACGGCTCTGTCAGAAAACAAAAAAGCCCTGAATAATCAGGGCTTTTTGCGTTCTGCGCTTCAGAAGCTGCGCACGAAGTCCTGGATGGGCAACTCGCGCAGCTTGCGGGCCTCCAGCATGGGGGTACCAAGGTAGAGGAAGCCCACCAGTTGATCCTCCGGTGCCAGCCCCAGTGCACCATGGATCTGCTCGTCGAAGATGAACCAGCCGGAGCGCCAGATGCCGTTGAAGCCCTGGGCCTGGGC
Source organism: Aeromonas sp. WP2-W18-CRE-05 (assembly GCF_014168615.1). NCBI lineage: Bacteria > Pseudomonadati > Pseudomonadota > Gammaproteobacteria > Aeromonadales > Aeromonadaceae > Aeromonas > Aeromonas sp. WP2-W18-CRE-05. The sequence continues at coordinate 3,824,855 of NZ_AP021917.1, forward strand.
CGCCATCTGCATCGCCATCAGGGCGCAACCGGCAGAGAGCTCCTGCTCCAGTTTCGGTACCTTGGGGTGCGCCTGATAACGGGTCGCCACCGCGATCACCAGGGGAGCACGCAGTGGCGCGGCGCGGCACTTCTCGACACTGTCCGCATCCTCGCCACGGGCATGGGCGGCATCGGCCAGCAATGTCCCCAGGCGCTCACGCCCCTCCCCTTCGAACAGGATGAACTGCCAGGGGGTCAGAGTGCCGTGATCCGGCGCCCGCAGCCCGGCCTTGAGGATATTGTCGAGCACTTCGCCACTCGGGGCAGGCTCGGCCAGACGACCACAAGAGTGGCGATTGAGTAACAGATGGAGGGCATCCATGGGGCAGTTCCTTGTCAAAGGCGATGATGGCGCTACCTTAGCACAGCACCAGATGAAGAAAACCCCTGAGGTTCAGGGGTTTGTCAGGATACGAAAGGGTCGGGAGGCTAGATGACAGCAGCCAGCTCCGCCCCTTGCCGGATGGCTCGTTTGGCATCCAGCTCGGCGGCCACGTCGGCCCCGCCGATGATGTGCACCGGCTTGCCAGCAGCCTGCAGACCGGCCTGCAACTCCTTGAGGGGCTCCTGTCCGGCACAGATGATCACCTGATCCACCGGCAGGCACTGCTGCTGGTCGCCCACCTGGATGTGAAGCCCGGCATCGTCGATACGCAGATACTGGACGCCGGAGAGCATCTGCACCTTGCGATTCTTGAGCACGGTGCGATGGATCCAGCCGGTGGTCTTGCCAAGGCCGTCGCCCACCTTGCTCTCCTTGCGCTGGAGCAACCAGATCTGGCGCTCGGGCGCATCAATTTCGGGGGTAGTCAGGCCGCCGCGCTCACCCAGTTGCTTGTCGATGCCCCACTCCTTGAGCCAGTGATCGCGATGGCTTGCGGCATCCGGTGATCCTCTCTTCTCAACCAGGTATTCGGCCACGTCAAAGCCGATGCCGCCGGCGCCGATGACCGCCACTGCCTGGCCGACTGGTTTGTGATCCCGCAGCACATCCAGATAACTCAACACCTTGGGGTGCTCGATACCCGGGATATTGGGAGTGCGCGGGCGGATGCCGGTGGCGAGGATCACCTCGTCAAAACCGCCGCCCAGCAGGCTCTCGGCACTCTGGCGCTGGCCCAGATAGAGCTCGACGCCGCACTTCTCCAGCCGTTTGGCGAAGTAGCGCAGGGTTTCTTGAAACTCCTCCTTGCCCGGGATCTGCTTGGCAAAGTTGAACTGGCCGCCGATTTCGCTCGCCTGATCGAACAGGCTCACCTGATGGCCCCGCTCGGCGGCATAGCAGGCAAACGCCAGCCCCGCAGGACCCGCCCCCACCACCGCCAGCTTCTTGGGCTGGGGCACCCGGCCAAACGTCAACTCGGTCTCGAAACAGGCGCGGGGATTGACCAGGCAGGAGGCACGCTTTTGCTTGAACACGTGGTCGAGGCAGGCCTGGTTGCAGGCGATGCAGGTGTTGATCTCGTCCGCCCTGTCTTCAGCCGCCTTGATGACGAACTCGGGGTCCGCCAGGAAGGGGCGCGCCATGGAGACCATGTCCGCCTCCCCCCCCGCCAGGATGCGCTCCGCCACCTCGGGGGTGTTGATGCGGTTAGTGGTGATGAGGGGCACCTTGAGGTGCTTTTTCAGCTCGGCGGTCACCCAGCTGAAGGCACCGCGCGGCACGCTGGTGGCGATGGTGGGAATGCGCGCCTCGTGCCAGCCGATACCGGTGTTGATGAGGGTCACCCCCACCTGCTCCAGTGCCCGGCCAAGTGCGATCACTTCCTCAAGGGAGGAGCCCTGCTCCACCAGGTCCAGCATGGAGAGGCGGAAGATGATGATGAAATCCGTGCCCACCCGCTCACGGATGGCGCGGACAATCTCCACCGGGAAGCGCATGCGGTTTTCGCTGCTGCCGCCCCAGCTATCGGTGCGCTTGTTGGTGCGCTCGCAGATGAACTGGTTGATGAGATAGCCTTCCGACCCCATCACCTCGACCCCGTCATAACCGGCCGCCTTGGCCAGCGCCGCAGTGGCGGCGAAGTCGCGAATGGTGCCACGGATCTGCCGCTCGCTCATGGCCCGCGGCTTGAACGGGGAGATGGGAGCCTTGAGGGCGCTCGGCGCCAGGCTGAACGGATGGTAGGCGTAGCGGCCCGCATGAAGGATCTGCAGCGCTATCTTGCCCCCTTCCTGGTGCACTGCCTCGGTCACCTTGCGGTGTTTGGCTACCTGCCAGGGAAAGCTCAGCTGGGAGCCGTGGGGCACCAGCCGCCCCCGCAAATTGGGGGCGATACCGCCGGTCACGATGAGACCGACCCCGCCACGGGCCCGCTCGCCATAGAAGGCGGCCAGCTTGTCAAAGCCCCCCTTTTCCTCCTCGAGGCCGGTGTGCATGGACCCCATCAGTACGCGGTTGCGCAACTGGGTAAAACCCAGATCGAGGGGGGTCAGCAGCGTGGGATAACGGCTCATGATGCACTCCTTGTCGAGGTCGATGTGCACGGGGTCATGCTCCAGCCTTCCTGGCTGCCTCGGGTGACGGGCAGTAAAAAGAAGGGGGTGGGTGGAGATGGGGTCGGCTCATCGGGCCTTTCAGTTAATTTTTTGTTATCAAACTGGAGCTAGAGTAAAGAATCGAAAACTCTTTTTCAAACAAATGTTTGGACATTTTTTCAGCGAACAGCCGTGTTCCGAAGTGGCGGGGGGCAGTCGACTCAAGGGGAAATGGCAATTGGCTGCGCAACTGGTTAATAATGGCTGCTCTCAACCCATTAACAGGGCGACAACGCAGCTATGTCTATTTTCAAAGGTCTGGGATGGCTCTTTCGCAGCCTCTGGCGCCTGCTCAACTTTACCCGCTTGATGCTGGTCAACCTGCTGTTTCTTCTCGTCGTGCTGGTCATTGTCTTCAGCGTCAGCCAGAGCGAGACCCCAAGCACCCCCATCGAGGGGGCGCTCACCCTCAATCTCTCCGGTGTGCTGGTAGAACAGCGCACCCAGACCGATCCCACGGTGCAACTGCTCAGGCAGATGGACAAGGGGGACGAGCAGCCAAGCGAAATCGTCCTCTCCGATCTGCTGTGGGCCATCAAGAGCGCGGGGAATGACGATCGCATCAAGGCACTGGTGATCAAGCCCCAGGGTCTGCAAGGGGCCAGCCTCTCCAAACTGCAGGAGGTGACGGCCGCCATCGACGCCTTCAAAGAGAGCGGCAAGCCGGTCATCGCCATGGCGGACTACTACAGCCAGGGGGCCTATCTGCTCGCCGCCCACGCCGACCACGTGCTGCTCAACCAGAGTGGTGCCGTGCTGATCGAGGGGCTGGGTGTCTACCAGACCTACTTCAAGTCGGCACTGGAGAAGCTCAATATCACCCCGCACGTCTTCAAGGTCGGCACCTACAAGTCCTTCGTCGAGCCCTACACCCGGGACGAAATGTCCCCCGAGAGCAAGGAGGCGAACCAGCGCTGGCTGGATCAGCTGTGGCAATCCTATGTGGCCGACGTGGCGGAGCAGCGGGAGATCGAGCCGGATGCCGTCGCACCGAACAAGGATCACTTCCTCGAACTGCTGCGCAAGGCCGGCGGCAATGCGGCCAGCTACGCCCTCGACAACGGTCTGGTGGATCAGCTCGCCACCCGCGACGAGATGACCCAGGCGGTGATCAAGGAAGTGGGCGAGGCCGATGATCACGGCTGGAAGGGCGTGGGCCTGAAAGAGTATCTGGCCGCCATCCCGGAACAGTACCCCCAGAGCGGCAAGGATGAGGTTGGCCTCATCACCGCCAGCGGCGCCATCATGGATGGCGTCCAGCCTGCCGGCACCATCGGCGGCGACAGCCTTGCCGATCTGCTGGCCGAGGCCCGCCGTGACGATCAGGTGAAAGCCGTGGTGCTGCGAGTGGACAGCCCCGGCGGCAGCGCCTTCGCCGCCGAGCAGATCCGCGCCGAATTGCTGGCCCTGAAACAGGCGGGCAAGCCGGTGGTCATCTCCATGGGCAGCTACGCCGCCTCCGGTGGCTACTGGATCTCCGCCGATGCGGACAAGATCTTCGCCTCCCCCACCACCCTCACCGGTTCCATCGGGGTGTTCGGCATGTTCGCCACCATCGACAAGGCGCTCTCCCAGTACGGGGTACACACCGACGGCGTCGGCACCACCGACTTCGTGGGGGTCGGGCTGACCCGTGCCCTGCCGGATCACGTGGGTGAAGCCATTCAACTGAGCGTGGAAGACACCTATCAGCGCTTTGTCGGCCTGGTGGGCAAGGGCCGCGGCCTTAGCCCGGAAGAGGCGGAAAAAGCCGCCGAAGGCCGGGTCTGGACCGGGCAGGATGCCAAGGCACTGGGGCTGGTGGACGAGTTTGGCAATCTGGATGACGCCCTCAAGGCGGCCGCCGATCTCGCCAACCTCAAGAGCTGGCAGGTCACCCCCATCGCACCGGAAGAGTCGGCCAGGGACAAGTTCCTGCGCGAGCTGTTTGACAGCAGCGCCCAGGCGCTGGCCCCGCACCTGCAAAGCTGGCTGCCCGCCGGGCTTGGCAAGGCGCTGCTGGAGATGAACCGCACTCTGGACCCGCTGACCCGCTTCAACGATCCCCAGGGCACCTACGCCTTCTGCCCGGTCTGTCTCCCCTGACGCCGGGGACAGCCATAAAAAAACCGCCGACAGGCGGTTTTTTTATGGGGCAAGCTGCCTTGTCAGGTCAGCAAGCCGGACGCTTGCCAGCGGTGCAACTCTGCCAGCACCCGGGTCTCTCGCGCCGTCCACTGGGGACAGGGACCCGCCAGCTGGGTCTTGTTGGTTTGCAGTGCCTCGGCCAGGGGGAACCAGCCCGGCGTGAAGCCGAGGCGGATTTCGTAGGGCTGGGGGCGCGGCGCACTCCAGTCCTCCCCGACCCGGCAGAGGTAATAGGACGATCGGATGCAGTAGGCATCGTAATCCGGCTCGCGCGCGGCACGATACTCCCGGGTCTCTCCCAACAGGGGGCCCACGGCCACCAGCTCGGCGCCACACTCTTCCCGCAGCTCCCGGGCCAGGGCCGCATCGTGCGCCTCCCCGTGCTCGATGCCGCCACCGGGGAACATGAGATCCCCGTTGACGCTGGAGTGCACCAGCAGCAATCGATCACCGCGCATCACCACGGCCCTCACCGTGGCCCGTTCAAGCACCCTGTCCTCGCCGCGGATCTGGCCGTGGACGAGACGGATATCGAAGGGATGGGCCCACTCCCGGGCTTCTGACAGGGTCGGATTCATGGTGTGCGGTAGCTCCCCTGCCTGAGTGCATCGACGATGGTGGCCGCCTGGTCGTCCAGCGTCTCCTGCTCCTCCTTACCGATGGCATGGTAAATGCCGAGCCGGGTGGCGGAGACCTCGGGGCTCTCCTGGAATGACTCGCTCACCTTGCCCCACAGATAGGCCTGATCAAATCGCTTCTGCCCCATGTAGAGGGTGCTGAGGGCGGTGAGGATCCGGCTGTTGACCTTGTCCCCCTCCCGATAGAGGGAGAGCGCATGGTGCATCAGCCTGATGGCCTTCTCGGGCTCGCTCTTGGCATAAATGCCGCCGAGCGCCAGTTGCAGCTCGGGCTCCTCGAGGCTCGGCGTCCCCTCCTGTGCGAGGAAGCTGGCGCGGGCCTCGGGACTGGTGTTGTTGGTCCAGTGCCAGAGCAGCAGGTAGGGATCCCGGGAGTTCCGGGTTTGCCCATCCAGCTGTTCCAGTTGACGGCCGGCGGCCAGCATCCCTTCCACTCTGGGGCTCTTCTGCTCCCTGGCCCGCTTGTACTCGATGTTGGTGGAGTGCTCGGCGCACTGCAGATAACGCTCCAGGCCGCGCATCAGATCGTACTTGCGCCTGTCCGTCCCCTCTTCCTGGAGATAGTAACGACCGCGAATGACGTCGCTGCGCTCATAGCGACACCAGCCGTCGTCCACCAGGTCCGCGCACAGGGCGGGATATTGGGAGCAGATGTTGTGGATCCTGTCGTCGTCGCAGGCCGTCAACGTCAGGCAACAAGCGAGGGAAAGCAGTAACGGACGCTGTGAGAATAGGGTCATGGTTCACATCTGGTTGATAACAATCGCAACCCGCACCGGCCACCGCCAACTAGCAAACAGGCTACATATCCATTACAATGCGCGCGCCGTATAAGGCCGCGATTGCAGAATAATATAACGAAACCATCAGCCCTACACTGATCTGCCTTCGACGAATTTCAATTTGCCCAGGCAACTTGCTTCAACAACGTGAAATAAAAGGATCTGGTTAATGACCCACGAGCACTACTTGCAGGCGTGGCAGGAGAGCCAGGAGCTCGCCGAAGCCATGCAACCCTTGATAGGTCGCCTCTACCGACAGCAAGGGATAGAGATCACCCTCTACGGACGCCCGCTGCAAAACGCCTCCACCATCGATATCCTCAAGGCCCACCGGGTCGTTCGCCGCCACCAGGGCACCCCGCTGCCCATCCAGCAAAGCTTCCCTCTCCTGCGCGCCATCGTCGCCCTGAACCCCACCGCCGCCGAAGTCGATCTCGGCAAACTGGCCGTGGGCTACTGGCAGGATCACCAGGATGAAGCCGGCATCGAGGACTATCTGCGTGCCAAGCTGGCACCGGCCCTGAACCGCAGTGCCGTGCCCGCCCCGACCGACGTGGTGCTCTACGGCTTCGGCCGCATCGGCCGCCTGCTGGCCCGCCTGCTCATCGAGCGCACCGGCGCCGCCAACTCCCTGCGCCTGCGCGCCATCGTGGTGCGCGGCGGTCGCGACGGGGATCTGGAGAAGCGTGCCAGCCTGCTGCGCCGCGATTCGGTGCACGGCCCCTTCAACGGCTCCATCGAGGTGGATGCTGAACGCAGTGCCATCATCGCCAACGGCACCTTCATCCAGGTGATCTATGCGAACAGCCCGGCCGACATCGACTACACCGCCTACGGCATCGACAATGCGCTGATCGTTGACAACACCGGCGTCTGGCGTGACGAGGCGGGGCTGTCCGAGCACCTCAAGGCCCGCGGCGCCGCCCGGGTACTGCTGACCGCCCCCGGCAAGGGGGAGATGAAGAACGTGGTGTTCGGGGTCAACCACGAGGTGATAGGCCCGGATGACAAGATAGTCTCCGCCGCCTCCTGCACCACCAACGCCATCACCCCGGTGCTCAAGGTGATGCAGGACAAGTACGGCATCCGCCACGGCCACGTGGAGACGGTCCACTCCTACACCAACGATCAGAACCTCATCGACAACTATCACAAGGGCGAGCGCCGCGGTCGCAGCGCCGCCCTCAACATGGTGATGACCAGCACCGGCGCCGCCAAGGCGGTGGCCAAGGCGCTGCCGGAGCTCAAGGGCAAGTTGACCGGCAACGCCATCCGGGTGCCCACACCCAACGTGTCCCTGGCCATCATCAACCTGTCGCTGGAACAGACCACCGATCGGGAGAGCCTCAACGGCTATCTGCAGCAGATGGCACTGAGCTCGGCCCTGCATCGCCAGATCGACTTCAGCGCCAGCACCGAGCTGGTCTCCTCCGACATGGTGGGCTCCCGTTTTGCGGGCATCGTCGACTCTCAAGCCACCATCGCCGAGGGGGATCACTGCGTGCTCTACGTGTGGTATGACAACGAGTTCGGGTACAGTTGTCAGGTAGTACGGGTGATGGAGCAGATGGCTGGCGTAGTCCGCCAGGATCTACCGGTATAGTCCGACAGGATCTGCCCGCCTGACCCCGTGTTCATGGCTCAATTTTCAAGGAGAGGCCGGATGTCGTCTCAGCAAGTGACGTTTCAACAAGCGATAGCGCAGATGCCCAAAGAGGTGTACGAGCGACTCAAGACTGCGGTCGAGCTCGGCAAGTGGCCGGATGGCAAGCCCCTCACCGAGGAGCAGAAGGCCACCTCCCTGCAGGCCGTGATGGCCTGGCAGGCGATGCACCTTGAGAACCCCGAGCACATGAACATCGGCCGTGACGGCGAGATCGTGATGAAGAGCAAGAGCGAGCTCAAGCGCCAATATCGCGACGAGGAAGAGATAGTGCGGGTCGACCTTAGCCACTGAGGCAGGCCGCACGTCACCTATCGCGGTAACGAAACGAAAGAGGGGAGCCATTATGGCTCCCCTCTTTTTTTCCTCTCTATGCAGGATGACTCATCCCCCTCATCCCCGGCCCTTCTCCCACCAGGGGAGAAGGGAACTGGCACGCACCTGCGAGCAGTCAGCGGGCCACCTGCCGGCGATCTTCATGGCAAACCTCGCCACCTCGATCTATCCCCTCTCCCGCTGGGAGAGGGTTAGGGTGGGAGGGAAAGTCAGGGGGTCAGTTCACCCCGCAGGGACTGCTGCATCAGCTCGCGGATGCGCGGCGCCGGCAGATCCTGGCTCAGCAGGAAGTGCAGCTTGGTGAGCGCCGCCTCGGCGGTCATGTCAAAGCCCGAGATGACTCCCGCACGGGAGAGGGCGTTGCCGGTGGCATAGCCCCCCATGTTGACCTTGCCGTGCAGGCACTGGCTCAGGTTGACGATGATGACGCCCCGGGCAGATGCCTCTGAGAGCAGCGCCAGCATGGCCGGGTTCTGGGGCGCATTGCCCACCCCGAAGGAGAGCAGGATCAGCGCACGCACCGGCTGTTGCAGGATGTTCGCTATCACCTCAGCCGAGATCCCCGGGTAGAGGGTCACCACCCCGATGGGCTGGGGGGTGATGTCGTGCAGCACCAGGGGGCGATCGCACGGCACTCCCAGCTCACCTGCCTCCAGGGAGATGGCGATACCGGCATTGAGCAGGGGCGGGTAGTTGGGCGAGTCGAAGGCGTGGAAGCCGTCGGCATGCACCTTCTTGCTGCGGTTGCCGCGATAGAGCTGGTTGTTGAAGAAGAGCGTCACCTCGTGGATCGGGTAGTTGGCCGCGATATAGAGGGCGTTGAGCAGGTTCTGCTGACCGTCCGAGCGCAGCTCGGCCAGGGGGATCTGGGAGCCGGTGATGATGACCGGCTTGTGCAGATCTTCGAGCATGAAGGAGAGCGCAGACGCGGTGAACGACATGGTGTCGGTGCCGTGCAGAATGACGAAACCGTCGTACTTGTCGTAGTTGCCCTTGATATCCTCGGCGATGCGCTGCCAGTCTGCCGGCGTCATGTCGGAAGAGTCGATGAGGGGGGCATATTCGTGGATATGGTAATCGGGCATTTCCGGTCGATGGAACTCGGGCATCCGTGCCAGACAGTCCTCCATGAAGCCCGCCATCGGTACATAACCGTGGTCGGAACGCTGCATCCCTATGGTGCCGCCTGTGTAGGCAATGTAGATGGACTTCTTCACACCCTCTCCTCTCTCTGGACTGGAAACCGGCAAATCAAACAGGGCTCAACCGATACAGCCCCCGTCCTTCAGATGGTGCGGGCGGGCTCAATATCGGTCATCAGCAGACCTCTTGAGGGTCTGTGTCCTCCCGTGGGGGCGGAACCGGGCGAATTATAAAGAGTGCCGCTGCAAATGACAGCCGCAGCAGCATTGTTGCGATCCGGAGCACACTCGGCGAGGCAGTTTTAAATGCCATGTTAACACCATGTTTTAATCATTAATGTGACATATGTGGATGTACTTGGTGTTTTTTGCTAGTATCCGGCGGATTTTTCACAAATCTCATCTGGACGCCCGACGAACACGGGCTCGTGTCGACCCCCTCTTTTGCACAGGGACGGGGCTGCGGCCCCTCTGTCACTGGCGCGTTCGCCACTCTGTTTCATCCCGGCTGGATCCGTGAGTCTTTCTCGCCAAAGACACAGCCGATCAACATGGGAGCACTGAATGCTACAACTTGATGCCTACGCCACCCTGGTCGCCGCGACCCTGGTGCTGCTGCTTGGCCGCCTGCTGGTCAACAAGATAGGACCCCTGCGCACTTTCAACATCCCCAAACCCGTGGCCGGTGGCCTGGTGGTTGCCCTAGTGCTGCTGGTGCTGCGTTCCACCCTGCAGATCGAACTGCAATTTGATACCAGCCTGCAGACGGCCCTGATGCTGACCTTCTTCGCCTCCATCGGCCTCTCCGCCGATCTGGGCAGCCTCAAGCGCGGCGGCAAGGCGGTGGCCACCTTCCTGCTGGTGGTCACCGGCCTGCTGCTGGTGCAGAACACCCTGGGGGTGGGTCTGGCCACCCTGCTGGGGCTGGATCCCCACATGGGGCTGCTGGCCGGCTCCATCACCCTCTCCGGCGGCCACGGCACCGGGGCGGCCTGGGGCTCCATCTTCACCGAGAAATACGGCGTGCAATCCGCCGCCGAGCTGGCGATTGCCTGTGCCACCTTCGGCCTGGTGCTGGGGGGCCTCATCGGCGGCCCGGTGGCCCGTTATCTGGTGAAGAAAGTGCAGGTGCCCGGTGAGGAGCACAACCGTGACGGCGCCCCCCAGGGCTTCGAGATGCCGGACATGGAGCGCCCGCTCACCACCTTCAGCCTGATCGAGACCCTGGCACTCATCGCCATCAGCCTGAAAGGGGGCGAAATGCTGGCCCTCTACCTCAAGGGCGGCGTCTTCGAGTTGCCGATCTTCGTCTGCGTGCTGTTCGTCGGCGTGCTGCTGCGCAACCTGCTCACCCTGCTCAACTGGCACGAAGTGAGCGACCGTGAGGTCTCCCTGCTCGGCAACGTCAGCCTGTCGCTCTTCCTCGCCATGGCGCTGATGAGCCTCAAGCTGTGGGAGCTGGCAAGCCTGGCCCTGCCCATCTTCATCCTGCTGGCCGTACAGACGGTAGCGATGGCGCTCTACGCCATCTTCGTCACCTTCCGGGTCATGGGGCGCAACTATGATGCGGCCGTGCTGGCGGCGGGTCACTGCGGCTTCGGCCTCGGCGCCACCCCCACTGCCATTGCCAACATGCAGGCCATCACCCAGCGCTTCGGCCCCTCCCACCTGGCCTTCCTGGTAGTACCCATGGTCGGTGCCTTCTTCATCGACATCATCAACGCCGTGGTGATCAAGCTGTTCCTGGCCCTGCCCTTCCTGTGATCCCGGGCGCAGGCCCCGTATGACAGAGCCCACCTTGCGGTGGGCTCTGTCATTTCTGCTCGCCAGCAGCACTGAATCCCATCCTTCATGGGTGCCCGCTGGGAAACATCTAAACAAAAAGCCCCGCACTCGGCAGAGTGCGGGGCTTTGTCATGGCGGCCTTGATCGCCGCGTGCCAGAACTTACAGGAGGATGGTCGATACCTGCTGGTTCAAATTGTGGCCTGACCTTCCTTACAAAATGAAGGCCGACACCTGCTGGTTCAGATTGCGGCCTGACCTTCCTTACAAAATAAAGGTCGACACCTGCTGGTTCAGGTTGGTGGCACGCCCCTTGAGGTTGTGCGCCTGATCCAAGTCGCGCATGGCGGAAGCGGTGATCTCGTCGCTCACATCCTTGATGGCGGTGGTGTTCTGGGTGATTTCACCGGTCACCTGGGTCTGCTCCTCGGCGGCGGTGGCGATCTGGCCCGCCATGTCGGAGATGAGGCTGACGGCCTGGGTGATCTCCTCCAGAGCCGCAGCGGCAGCGTCGGCATCCTTCACGCTGTTGTCCGCCAGCCCCTGGCTGGTCTGCATCAGGCTCACCGCGCGGGCCGTGGTCTGTTGCAGGGTTTCGATGGTGGACTGGATCTCCTGGGTGGAATCCTGGGTACGGCGCGACAGCACCCGCACCTCGTCCGCCACCACGGCGAAACCGCGACCCTGTTCGCCGGCACGGGCCGCTTCGATGGCCGCGTTCAGCGCCAGCAGATTGGTCTGCTCGGCGATGCCCTGGATGGTGGAGAGGATGCCGGAGATGGCCTGAGCGTGACGGCTCAGCTCGCCGATGACGCCGGTCGCCTGCCCCACTTCCTCGGCCAGGTTGTTGATGGACTGGCGAGTCTGGTTCACCAGGATCTTGCCCTGTTCACTGCTCTGGGCGGATTGCTGGGCGGCGGCAGCGGTGTTCTCGGCGTTGCCCGCGATCTCCATGGTGGCACTCGCCATCTCGGTAACGGCGGTGGCGACCATGGTCACCTCCTGTTGCTGGCGTTGCAGCTCTTCCACCGCGGCCTGGTTGGTCACCAGACTGCGTTCGGCATCGGCGTTCAGCTCGTTGGCAAGCTGACGGATGTTGGCGATGAGCTGATGCTGGCTGCCCACGAAGCGGTTGAAGCTGCCGGCGAGCTGGCCCACTTCGTCATTGGCGTCGATCTTGATGCGCTGGGTCAGATCGCCGTTACCGTCGGCGATGCGGGCCAGGGCCTGGGACACCTTGGTGAGGGGACCGAGCAGCAGGCTGACCAGCCAGGAGATGGCGAGAATGCTGCCCACCAGCACCAACAGGGCCAGGCCGAGCTGGGTCATCAGCAGGGAGGAGAGCGGCGCCTCCAGGGTGCTCTTGTCCAGTACCAGCACCAGCTCCCAGTCGGTGTCCGGAATGTCCGTCGCCCACAGCAGCTTGTCACGCCCCTCGTTGTCGAAGAAAGCAGGCACCAGGCTGTTGCTCGCCTTGCTCTGCTCGATCAGGGCATTGGTCAGATCGTTGTCGATCTCGCTGGCTGGCTTCATCGCCTTGGCCGCATCCTTGTAGGCGATGACGGTGCCATCCTTGTGCATCAGGATGGCGAAGCCGTCCGCTGGCAGCTTCATCTTGGTGATGTCATCCACCAGGGAGGCGATGGAGAGATCCCCCCCCACCACGCCGCCCTGGGCCGGCTGGGCCAGGGTCACCACCAGAATGTTGTAGGCCACGTCGAGGTAGGGTTTGGTGACGATCATGCCGCCCTTGGCCATGGCTTCCTGATACCAGCCACGGGAGCGGGGATCGTAACCATCGCGGTTGATGGAGGGGTCGGAGTCGTTCATCTTGCCGCTGCCCTCACCAAAATAGGTGAGCTGGAAACGGCCGGACACCTGGGCCTGTTGCAGGGCGTTGAGGGGCTCGGCACCGGCCTTGTTGCCAAGGGCCTGGATAACGTCACGACGGGCCGCGAGCCAGTCGCTGACGCTGGCGGCCTGCTGGCTGCCAAGGCGTTGCACCTGTTCCTGACTGCCTTGCAGCAGCATGGACTTCTGGCTGGTGTAGCTCTGCCAGGAGAGCAGCAGGATCACCAGTGACAAGGCGATGACCACAGACAACAGTATCTTCTGCTTGAGTGATAGGTTTTTCATCGTGTTTTCTTCTTGTGGGGGTCGGGAACAGGATCAATCGGGAGTGCGTGGCACTGTGTGTTGTTAGCGGCCAATCTGCGCAAAACTGAAGCGGCGAATGGCGTGAGTGACGATATTTTACGCGGAAATTTTAAAAATGCTGCGGAAAATTGGAGCAGGAAAAAGAGCGGGGCCAGCCAACCCTGTTTATTCCTTCTGCAATTGGCTAGAATATCCCGTTTTTAAATCACATCGACCCCGAGAGTTTTCACGATGTTTGAAGTCAATCCTGTATTAAACAAGCTTAAGGAGCTGTCTGAGAGGACCGAGCTGCTTAGGGGGTACCTTTGACTATGACGCCAAGAAAGAGCGTCTAGAAGAGGTCAATGCCGAGCTGGAACAGCCGGATGTCTGGAACGAACCCGAGCGCGCACAGGCGCTGGGCAAGGAGCGCGTCTCCCTGGAGAACGTCGTCAGCACCATCGATACCCTGACCCAGGGCGTCGATGACGTCGAGATGCTGGTCAGCCTGGCCGTCGAAGGCGAAGACGAAGAGACCTTCAACGAAGCCGTTGTCGAAGCGGACGAGCTGGAGGCCAAGCTGGTGGATCTCGAGTTCCGTCGCATGTTCTCCGGTCAGCACGACGGTTCCGACTGCTACATCGACATCCAGTCCGGTTCCGGCGGCACCGAGGCCCAGGACTGGGCCAACATGGTGCTGCGCATGTACCTGCGCTGGGGCGATGCCCACGGCTACAAGCCCGAGCTCATCGAATGCTCCGAGGGCGACGTAGCCGGCATCAAGTCCGCCACCATCAAGTTCACCGGCGAGTATGCCTTCGGCTGGCTGCGCACCGAGACCGGCGTGCACCGCCTGGTACGCAAGTCGCCGTTCGATTCCGGCGGCCGTCGCCACACCTCGTTCTGCTCCGTGTTCGTCTACCCCGAGATCGATGATGACATCGAGATCGAGATCAACCCGGCTGATCTTCGCATCGACGTCTACCGCGCCTCCGGTGCCGGTGGTCAGCACGTCAACCGGACCGAGTCCGCGGTGCGTATCACCCACGTGCCGACCGGCGTGGTGGTGCAGTGCCAGAACGACCGTTCCCAGCACAAGAACAAAGATCAGTGTATGAAGCAGTTGAAGGCCAAGCTCTACGAGCTGGAAATTCAAAAGCAGAACGCTGAGAAGCAAGCCCTCGAAGAGACCAAGTCCGACATCGGCTGGGGCAGCCAGATCCGCTCCTACGTACTGGATGATTCCCGTATCAAGGATCTGCGCACCGGCGTCGAAACCCGCAATACCCAATCGGTACTCGACGGCGACTTGGACAAGTTTATCGAAGCCAGCCTGAAATCAGGCCTGTAAACAGAGCAGCAGGAATCACCATGTCTGAACAAACCACCACCCCGGAAGTCGACCAGACTCTCGAACTGAACAACGAGATGCTTGAGCGTCGCTCCAAGCTGGCCGCCTTGCGCGCCCAGGGCAACCCCTTCCCCAACGACTTCCGTCGTGACAGCCTCTCCGGCGATCTGCATGCCGAATTCGGCGACAAGAGCAATGACGAGCTGGTCGCCCTGGGTAAACAGGTGAAGATTGCCGGTCGCATCATGACCCGCCGGATCATGGGCAAGGCATCTTTCGCGACCCTGCAGGACATGGCTGGCAAGATCCAGATCTACGTGACCCGTGACGATCTGCCGGAAGGCTTCTACAACGAGCAGTTCAAGAAGTGGGATCTGGGTGACATCGTCGGTGTCGAGGGTACCCTGTTCCGCACCAACGCCGGTGAGCTCTCCGTACACGTCTCCACCATCCGCCTGCTGACCAAGGCCCTGCGCCCGCTGCCCGAGAAGCACAAGGGTCTGACCGACCAGGAAGCCCGCTGCCGCCAGCGTTACCTGGACCTGATCGCCAACGAAGAGTCTCGCAAGACCTTCGTGACCCGCACCAAGGTGGTGGCCGGCATTCGCAAGTTCCTGAATGACAAGCGCTTCATGGAAGTGGAAACCCCCATGATGCAAGTCATCCCGGGTGGCGCCTCCGCACGTCCCTTCATCACCCACCACAATGCGCTGGACATCGACATGTACCTGCGTATCGCTCCGGAACTCTATCTGAAGCGTCTGGTGGTCGGTGGTTTCGAGCGTGTCTACGAGATCAACCGCAACTTCCGCAACGAAGGCATCTCCGTTCGCCATAACCCCGAGTTCACCATGCTCGAGTTCTATATGGCCTACGCCGATTACATCGATCTGATGGATCTCACCGAAGAGATGCTGCGCACCCTGGCACAGGACATCCTGGGCGACACCAAGATCCGTTACGCCAAAGAGGGCGAAGAGGGTCTGACCATCGATTTCGGTCAGCCGTTCCAGCGCCTCTCCATGGTTGACTCCATCCTGAAGTACAACCCGGGTGTGACCCGTGACGATCTGGCCACTCTTGAGAAGGCCACCGCCGTCGCCAAGGGTCTGAAGATCGAGCTGATGAAGAGCTGGGAGCTGGGCCACGTGATCACCGCGATCTTCGAAGAGACCGTGGAGCACATGCTGCTGCAACCGACCTTCATCACCGAGTACCCGGCCGCCGTCTCCCCGCTGGCCCGTCGCAACGACCAGAACCCGGACGTCACCGACCGCTTCGAGTTCTTCATCGGCGGCCGCGAGCTGGCCAACGGCTTCTCCGAGCTGAACGATGCGGAAGATCAGGCCGAGCGCTTCCAGGCCCAGGTTGACCAGAAAGCCGCAGGGGACGACGAAGCCATGTTCTACGACGCCGACTTCGTCACCGCACTGGAACACGGTCTGCCGCCGACCGCCGGTCAGGGTATCGGTATCGACCGTCTGGTGATGCTGTTCACCAACAGCCACACCATCCGCGACGTCATCCTGTTCCCGGCTCTGCGTCCACAAAAGTAAGCGCCGCAAAAACAGGGCCGCAGCAGCACTGCTGCCGTCCATGGCAATCAAAACGCCCCGCAATTGCGGGGCGTTTTTTTATGCAGAACTCACACCGTGACGAGCGGTCATCGGTCCGCTGGTACGCCAGGCGGCAGCAGCCACTCCCCCTGCCACAGGGTCAGCGCCCGGCCCGCCATCAGCACTCGCTCCTCCTGCAATTCCAGCCTGAGATCCCCGCCCCGGGCCGAGATCTGGCGGGCCCGCAGCTGCCGTTTGCCGAGCCGCTCGGCCCAGAAGGGCACCAGGGCGCAGTGGTTGGAGCCGGTCACCGGATCCTCGTCCACTCCTACCCAGGGGGCGAAGTAGCGGGAGACGAAGTCATGACCCTGATCTCTCGACGGCGCAGTCACCATGATCCCCCGGCCCGGCAGCGCCCGCAGGGCGTGAAAATCGGGGGTGAGCGCGCGAACCTCTTCCTCGCTGGCGAGCTCAAGCAGGAACTTGGCCCCGGCCGCCAGGGTTTGCAGCGGCTGGCAGCCAAGAGCCGCCCCATAGGCAGGATCCAGCTCAAGAGGAGCCAGAGAGATACGCGGGAAGTCGAGCCAGATCCAGCTCTCTTCGCGCCTGGCCACCAGCTCGCCGCTGCGAGTCGCGAAGCGGATGGGCTGATCTTCGGCCACCGCCCCCGTCTGCCACAGCACATGGGCCGCCGCCAGGGTGCCATGGCCGCACAAGTCCACCTCCACTTGCGGAGTGAACCAGCGCAACCCGTAATGCCCCTCTCCCAGTTGGGTCAGAAAGGCGCTCTCAGAGAGGTTGAACTCCGCTGCCATGGCCTGCAGCTCGGCGTCGGGCCGCGCTTCCCCCAGCACCACCACGGCGGGGTTGCCTCCGAAGGGGTGATGGCTGAAGGCGTTGACATGATAGAGACGGGACATGGTTGCTCCTTGGGGCATGAGAGATCCCCGGGACAGGGGGCTCGGCAAGGCCATTTTTATATCACGGGCGCACCGGGGCTGAGATGGATTTTGGCTTTATAAATTCATAAATCGCATAAAGAAGATATTTTTATTCTTTGTTGTTATTCATTACACCCCTTACCCTGACCAAAAATCAGACCATGGAAGACATGTGTGATGCCATTGACAGCCCCCATCCTGAGCCCGCTCTCTGACGAACAGCAGCGCCAGCTCAACCAAGTTCTCACCACCCTCAATACCCAGCAACTGGCCTGGGTCAGCGGTTATCTCTACGGCCTCTCCCAGGCGGGCGTCCAGCCCGTGGCGAGCGCAGGCGCAGAAGCCGCGGCACCCGGCGGCAGCCTGACCATTCTCTACGGCTCCCAGACCGGGAATGCCAAGGGCGTGGCCAGCGCCATCAAGGCCCAGGCCGAGGCCCGCGGCCTGCCGGTGACCCTCACCTCCATGGCGGACTACAAACCCAAGCAGCTCAAGAAAGAGAGCCACCTGCTGGTGGTAGTGAGCACTTACGGGGAGGGGGAGCCCCCCGAGAGCGCCGTCGATCTGTTCGAGCAGCTTAAAAAAGGCAAGATTGGCAAACTCGAGGGCCTCAAATTTGCCGTGCTGGGGCTGGGTGACAGCTCCTATGAGTTCTTCTGCCAGACCGGCAAGGATTTCGATGGTTTCCTCGCCAAGGCAGGGGCCGAGCGCATCCATGAGCTAGCTAGCCTCGATGTGGATTATCAGGATGCCGCCAAGACCTGGGGCGAGCAGGCCGTTTCGGCGGTCGCCGCCACCCTCTCTGCCGGCGCCGCGACAGCCAGCGTGGCGGGCTCGGTGCAGGCCGCCGTCGGCCACAGCCAGTACAACAAGGAGAACCCCTTCCCCGCCAGACTCTCGGTGAACCAGAAGATCACTGGCCGCGACTCCACCAAGGACATCCGTCACATCGAGATCAACCTGGAAGAGTCCGGCATCACCTATCAACCGGGGGATGCGCTCGGTATCTGGTTCGACAACGACGCCGATCTCGTGGGGGAAGTGCTGGCCCTGACCGGTCTGACCGGTGAGGAGGCCACCCCCCATGGCAGCCTGCGCGAGGCGCTGACCCGTCACTACGAGCTGACCCGGTTGCACGGGGGCCTGATCACTGGCCTCGCCGAGATCACGAACAACGCGGCGCTCAAAGATCTGGCCGGTGACAAGGCCCAGGTCAACGCCCTGGTGGCCAGCGCCCAGGTGGTGGACGTACTGAAACGCTTCCCGGCTTCCTTGAGTGCCGATCAACTGATCCCACTGCTGCGCCCCCTCACCCCCCGCCTCTACTCCATCGCCTCCGCCCAGAGCGAGGTGGAAGAAGAGGTGCACCTGACCGTCGGCGTGGTGCGCTACCTCCAAGAAGATGGCACAGTGCGAAGCGGCGGCGCCTCCTCCTATCTGGCGGACCGTCTGCCGGAAGATGCCGAGGTCCGGGTGTTCGTGGAGCACAACGACAACTTCCGCCTGCCCGCCAATCCCGACACCCCCGTCATCATGGTCGGCCCGGGCACCGGCATTGCCCCGTTCCGCGCCTTCCTGCAGGAGCGGGAAGCACAGGGGGCAGAGGGCAAGAACTGGCTCTTCTTCGGCAACCCCCACTTCACCCAGGACTTCCTCTATCAGGTGGAGTGGCAGCGTTATGTGAAATCGGGCCTGCTGTCCAAAATCTCCCTGGCCTTCAGCCGGGATCAGGCCAACAAGATTTATGTGCAGGACCGCCTGCGCGAGGCAGGGCTTGAGCTCTACCAGTGGCTGGAAGCAGGCGCTCACTTCTATGTGTGTGGCGACGCCAACCACATGGCGAAGGATGTGCAGGAAGCCCTGCTGGAAGTGATTGCGGAACACGGCCACAAGAGCCGTGAGGAAGCAGAAGAGTATCTGAGCGAATTGCGTCGTGCCAAACGTTATCAAAGGGATGTCTATTGATGAGCAAACAACTTATTCCGGGACCGGTCGAAGGGCCGCTGGCTGACAACGAACGCCTCAAGCGCGAGAGCAACTTCCTGCGCGGCACCATCGCCGAAGATTTGCAGGACCCGCTCACCGGCGGCTTCAACGGCGACAACTTCCAGCTGATCCGCTTCCACGGCATGTATCAGCAGGATGACCGCGACATCCGCCCGGAGCGCGCCGCCCAGAAGCTGGAGCCCCTGCACAACGTCATGCTGCGCGCCCGCCTGCCCGGCGGCATCATCACCCCGGCCCAGTGGCAGGTGATCGACAAGTTCGCCGAAGAACACAGCATGTACGGCAGCATCCGCCTGACCACCCGCCAGACCTTCCAGTTCCACGGGGTACTGAAGCGCGACATCAAGCTGATGCACCAGACCCTCAACAGCACAGGTATCGACTCCATCGCTACCGCGGGGGACGTGAACCGCAACGTGCTCTGCACCAGCAACCCGGTGGAGTCCGAGTTGCACCAGGAGGCCTACGAGTGGGCCAAGAAGATCTCCGAGCACCTGCTGCCCAAGACCCGCGCCTACGTGGAGATCTGGCTGGATGGCGAGAAGCTGGGGGGTGACGAGGAGCCGATCCTGGGCTCCAACTACCTGCCGCGCAAATTCAAAACAACCGTGGTCATCCCGCCCCACAACGATGTGGACATCCACGCCAACGATCTCAACTTCGTGGCCATTGCCGAACACGGCAAGCTGGTGGGCTTCAACGTGCTGGTGGGGGGCGGTCTGGCCATGACCCACGGCGACACCACCACCTACCCGCGCAAGGCGAGCGACTTTGGCTTCATTCCGCTCTCCCACGTGCTGGAGGTGGCGGCCGCCGTGGTCAGCACCCAGCGCGACTGGGGCAACCGGGTCAACCGCAAGAACGCCAAGACCAAGTACACCCTTGAACGGGTGGGGGTCGAGGCCTTCAAGGCCGAGGTGGAGAACCGCGCCGGCATCCAGTTCGGGCCGGTTCACCCCTATGAATTCACCAGCCGTGGCGATCGCTTCGGCTGGGTGGAGGGGATCGACGGCAAGCACCACCTGACCCTGTTTATCGAGAACGGCCGCCTGCTGGACTTCCCGGGCAAGCCCCTCAAGACCGGCATGCTGGAGATCGCCAAGGTGCATCAAGGGGACTTCCGCCTCACCGCCAACCAGAACCTCATCATCGCGGGCGTGCCTGCCGGCGAGAAGGCCCGCATTGAGGCCCTGGCGCGTCAGTACGGTCTGCTGGATGACGGCGTGAGCGAGCAGCGCAAGCAGTCCATGGCCTGTGTGGCCCTGCCTACCTGCCCCCTGGCGATGGCCGAGGCCGAGCGCATGCTGCCTGCCTTCGTCACCGACATCGAGGGGCTGCTGGCCAAGCACGGCCTGGCGGATGACGCCATCATCTTCCGGGTCACCGGCTGCCCGAACGGCTGCGGCCGCGCCATGCTGGCGGAAGTGGGTCTGGTGGGCAAGGCGCCGGGTCGCTACAACCTGCACCTGGGGGGCAACCTTGAGGGGACCCGCATCCCGCGCCTGCATCTTGAGAACATCACCGAGCCGCAGATCCTGGCCGAACTGGACGCCCTGATCGGCCGCTGGGCCAAGGATCGCAACCCGGACGAGTGCTTCGGCGATTTTGTCATTCGCGCCGGGATCATCGCCCCGGTTATCGACTCCGCGAGGGACTTCTATGCAGCCTGAACAGACTGATACAGCCCGGCTTGCGCGCACCGCCGACGGCCGGCTCGACCTCGACGCCCTGCTGGCCCTGAGCCGGGAGGAGCAGGTCGAGGCGCTGGCCCCCCTCAACCGGGCGCTGGACGCCATGAGCGCCCCCGAGCGGGTGCGCTGGGCCCTGGCCAACCTGCCGGGGGAGCATGTGCTGTCGTCGAGTTTCGGCATCCAGGCGGCGCTCATGCTGCACCTGGTGAGCCGCGAGCGGGCCGACGTGCCCGTGGTGCTGACCGACACCGGTTACCTCTTCCCCGAGACCTACCGTTTCATCGACGAGCTGACCGAGCGTCTCGCGCTCAACCTCAAAATCTACCGGGCCGAACTCAGCCCGGCCTGGCAGGAGGCCCGCTTCGGCCTCCTGTGGGAGCAGGGGGTGGAGGGGATCACCCGCTACAACCAGCTCAACAAGGTGGAGCCCATGGACCGCGCCCTGAACGAGCTGGGTGCCCGCACCTGGTTCTCGGGCCTGCGCCGTGAGCAGTCTGGCAGCCGGGGCAAGCTGCCGGTGCTGGCCATCCAGCGCGGTCGCTTCAAGTTCCTGCCGGTGATCGACTGGAGCAACAAGGACGTCTTCTACTACTTCAAGGAGTTCGACCTCCCCTACCACCCGCTGTGGGAGCAGGGCTACCTCTCGGTCGGCGACGTGCACACCACCGCCAAGTGGGAGCCCGGCATGAGCGAGGAGCAGACCCGCTTCTTCGGCCTCAAGCGCGAGTGCGGCCTGCATGAGGAAGGTGGCGAGAGCGACGGCTCCGGCATCTGATCCCCCGGCCCGGCCATGTGCTGCGCCCGCCCACAAAAAAACGCCCGGCAACTGCCGGGCGTTTTTCTTTGCGCAAAAGGGTGATGTAACGCCCTTCATTACATGGCGGCAGCGCGCGCCTGATTCAGCCAGTCGTTCACCAGTGCCTCGTGGCCCTTGAGCCAGGCGTCGGCATGACGCTCCACGTCCGCCGGCTTGTTCTGCCCCTTGTTCATCAGGCCGTTCTGCACGTTGATGTCATTGAGCGGCAGCTTGACGATGGAGAAGAGCTTGGCGGCGGCCGGATTGGCCTCGGCAAACCGCTTGTTGGCAACGATATGCATGGTGTTCACCGCAAAGCCGTAGTTCTTGCCGTTCGGCAAACGGGTCTTGGCCGCATCCGGGGCGTCGGCGGGGACTTCCAGCCACACCACATCCTTGCCCGGCACCAGTTCGCTGCTGAGCCAGTAGGGGGTCCAGGTGTAATAGAGCACCGGCTTGCCGGCCTGGTAGCGAGCCAGGGTATCGGCGATCAGCGCCGCGTAGTTGCCCTGCTTGTGGGCCACCGTGGGGGTCAGACCAAAGGCGTCGAGGTGATGGTTGATCGCCCCCTCGCAGCCCCAGCCGGGGTTGCAACCAATGAGGTCGGCCTTGCCGTCGCCATCCCCGTCAAACAGCGCCGCCACCTCGGGATCCTTGAGCTGGCCCAGGTTGGTGATGCCGTATTGGGTCGCGGTCTTCTTGTCGATGAGGTACCCCTGGGCGGCACCGGCCACATAGGTGCCCTCACGGAAGAACACCTTGTCGCCTCCCGCCTGCTCGTACTTGTTGTCCTGCAGCGGCACCCAGTTGAACGCGAGGAAGGTGCCGTCTCCCTGCGCCACCGAGGCATAAGCCACGTTGTAGTCCACCTCCTGGGCGGGCTGGACATCGTAACCCAGACGCGCCATCAGCTTGCTCACCAGCAGGCTCTGGAAGGCCTCTTCCGGCAAGGAGCTCTGCAGGGGCTGAACGCGAACCCCCTCCCCCGGCAACTCGGCGCTGGCCATGGCGAGCGGGCTCAGCAGTTGGGCACTCAGCAGCAATGTGCCCAGGGTCAATCCTTTGGTGATCGGTCTCATGCGTTTACTCCTTTGTAATCGATTTTCTTGTCACGGCCGGCCAGGCGCAGCAGCAGGGCGGCGGGGCCGTGCTGATACCAGCGGCCGGTACGGGTGCGATCCGGTTGCCCCATCGCCTGGGTGAGGCGGTCGAGCACGATGGCCAGCAGCACGATGCCGAGGCCGCCGATGGAGGCGAGCCCCATGTCGAGCCGGCCGATGCCGCGCAGCACCATCTGGCCGAGGCCCCCCACCGCGATCATGGAGGCGATCACCACCATGGAGAGCGCCAGCATCAGGGTCTGGTTGACCCCGGCCATGATGGTGGGCATGGCGAGCGGCAGCTGAACCTTGAACAGCAACTGGGAGGGGCTGGCACCGAACGAGTGGGCCGCCTCCACCAGATCCGTGGGCACCTGGCGAATGCCCAGCATGGTGAGCCGGATCATGGGCGGCAGGGCGAAGATGACGGTCACCACCACCCCGGGCACGTTGCCGATGCCAAACAGCATCACGATGGGGATGAGGTAGACGAATGCCGGGGTGGTCTGCATGGCATCCAGCAGCGGCCGGGTCCAGGTGGAGAGCCGCTCGCTGCGGGCCAGCAGGATGCCGGTGGGCAACCCCAGCAGCACGCAGAAGAACAGCGAGGTCAGCACCAGGGACAGGGTCACCATGGCATCGGACCAGGCCCCGATGAGCCCGATCCCCACAAGAGATACGAGCGTGCCGAGCGCCATGCGGCCGTTCACCAGTTGCCAGGCAAGCAGGGCCAGGAGCCCCATCATCAGGGTGGAGGGCACCGTCTGCAGCAGATGGGTCATGGCGTTCAGGGTCAGCTCCACCGGTGCGCGGATCAGCTGGAACAGCGGCCGCAGGTTCTCCACCAGCCAGCCGATGCCCCCTTCCACCCAGGTATCCAGCGGCACCAGCGCCTGCTGGAAAGGATCCAGCCAGTCGATGGCGGTTGTGGTGTCGGCGGCTTCGATCTGGTTCTGCCAGTCGGTGGCCTGGGTGTCGGTACTGCCCCAGGGATCGGACACCTCGGTGGACGCAGGTGCGCTCCAGGGATCTGCCGCCACCTCATCGGCCCGCAGGGAAGGGCTCGCCAGCAGCACCAGGGCCAGCAGCCCGCTCAGCAAGAAACGGGGATTCATCAGCTTCATGCCGGGGTACTCCTGTCCAGGGTGTTGAGCAGATTGGCCTTGGAGATGAGGCCGAGGTAAGTGCCATCCTCCTCGACCACGGGCACCTGACAGGGGGCTGCCGCCACCTGGCTGATCAGTTCATTGAGGGCGGTGTCCGCCAGAATGGGCTGGATGTCCGCCAGCAACGCCTGCTCCAGGCTGCCTTTGGCCCTTACCGCCTGACCGAGCGACTCCACCGAGACGACCCCGAGGAAGCGACGGCTGCGATCCACCACGTACCCGAACTCCCGCTCAAGCTCCTTGAGCTGGCGCAGGGCGTTGCCCGGCCCGTCGGTGGTGTGTTTCTTGATGAGGGGCACCTGCTTGCGGCTGGCCACGTCGCGGGCGCTGAACACATGGGCCAGATCCACCCCGCGAAAGAAGGCGCGCACATAGTCGTTGGCGGGCTGGTTCAGGATCTCGTCCGGGGTGCCCACTTGCACCAGCTGGCCATCCTGCATGATGGCGATGCGATCGCCGATGCGCATCGCCTCGTCCAGATCGTGGGAGATGAAGACGATGGTGCGCTGCTGACTGGCCTGCAGCTTGAGCAGCTCATCCTGCATCTCGGTGCGGATCAGGGGATCCAGCGCGGAGAAAGCTTCGTCCATCAGCAGGATGTCAGGGTCATTGGCAAGGGCCCGGGCCAGCCCGACCCGCTGCTTCATGCCGCCGGAGAGGGCATCCGGATAAGCCTCTATCCACTGTCCCAGCCCCACCTGATGGAGCGCCTGACGGGCGCTCTGCTGGCGCTCCGCCAGCGGTACACCGGCCAGCTCCAGCCCGAAGGCGGTATTTTCCAGCACACTCAGGTGCGGCATCAGGGCGAAAGACTGGAATACCATGCTGATCTTCTTGCGGCGCACCCGGCGCAGCTCGCGCTCCGAGATGGCGGCAATATCCTCGCCATCGATCAGCACCTGGCCGCGGGTCGGCTCGATCAGCCGGTTGAAAAGACGCACCAGGGTGGACTTGCCCGAACCGGAGAGGCCCATCACCACGAAGATCTCCCCTTCGTTGATGGCCAGATTGACATCCTGGACCCCCAGGGTCTGCCCGGTTTTTTGCAGGATACTGGCGCGATCATGCCCTTTCGCCAGCAGTTTGAACGCTTTATCCGGCTGATCGCCGAAAATTTTGTAGAGGGATTTGACCTCGAGTTTGACTGTCATATTGTCCTTTTTTCTTGGCCGACGCCTTGCCTGGCAAACCGTCGAACGTGAGCCAATTACTTTTAACACTAAGCAATTTCACACCCAAACAAAAGAATCAATTGAAGCCACCTTAAAAGGATTAAATTTAAGTCATTGATTTTTATTAGTTATTTTCATTCATAAAAATCCATTAAATCACGATAAAAACGCCTATAATAGACAGGGTCGCCACAGTATCGATGCACTTGCAGCACATTTCATTAATGATTAAAAGGCGTTAGCAGCAGGCGAAAAGAGAGGGTGGGGAGGACGGCCCCCATCGGGGCGATGAATGGTCACTTGATTACATTACTAATCATTTTGATGCCGCGCATCCCGGTATTGCTTCAGGCACCTTCAGCCATGCCGGTTCAGCGCTCTTCTCTTTGCGGCAACAGGGCACAAAAAAGCCCCCGGCTGTCGCAAGGGGCTCTTCATGGCATCAGAGGACTCAGCGCCGCTGCCAGGTCTCGAAACAGTAGGGGTGGGGGTTCTTCTCGTCAGGCTGATGGAACTCACTATTGAGCTTCTGCCAGTAATCCTCCGAGAAACTCGGAAAACAGGTATCCCCGTCCACAGCTAAATCAATCCGAGTCAGATAGAGATAATCAGCCTTTGGCAGTAACTGTTCATAAAGATAGCCACCCCCTATCACCATTAGCTCTTCTACATTATCCCGCTGAAGAAGAGCCAAGGCAGCCTCCACCGAAGAGACCATCTCCACACCATCCGCTTGATAGTCAGAATTACGGCTAATCACCAGATTGCGGCGGTCGGGCAGCGGCCGTCCGATGGACTCGAAGGTCTTGCGCCCCATCAGCACCGGCTTGCCCAGGGTGATCCGCTTGAAATGGGCCAAGTCGGCGGGCATATGCCAAGGCATCAGGTTGTTCTTACCAATCACCTGATTTTTCGCGAGGGCAGCAATCATTGAAATCTTCACGGTATCAGTTTCTCGCTTCACCATTCATATAATGGGGCGGTTACGATACACGACCAGAGACGGAATCGCCAAACCGAAACTCAGGGCCCCCACGATAAAGAGCGCCTTGAGGCCGTTCTCCACCGCGCTCTGAAGCAGCTCCATGGTCACCCCGGAGATATTGAGCTCCACGATGGCGATCATGGTCTTGAACGCGTAGCTGCCCGGGATCATGGGGATGATGGAGGCGACGCTGAACACCGGGCGTGGTGCCAGCAGGCGGCGCGACCAGTAGACACAGACAAAGCCGACCGTGGTCGCCGCTGCCAGGGTGGCCCACTCGATGGGCATGCCGTAGTGGATGAGCAGGGTACGCAGGCTGTGGGCCAACGCGCCCCCCATGGCGCAATATTTGAGCATCCGTGGCGGCACGTTGAACAGCATGGCAAAGCCCACCGCCGGAATGGCCGACCAGAAGGCATCCTTGGCCAGCAGCCAGAGCAGTTCCATCATACCTTCCACCCCCAGATACCGGTCACCGACATGGCGAGAATGATCCCTATGGCTGCGCTGATGGTCAGCAGTGTCGCCGAGCCCCAGCGGGCCAGCCCCATGTTGAAGTAACCCTTCACCATGTCGGAGACCGCATTGATGAGCGGGAACCCCGGCACCAGCAGCAACACGCTGGCGGCCATGGCGAGATAGGGTTGTTCGCCCCAGCCGAAGAAAGTGGCGCTGGAGGCGAGCAGGGTGGCGATAAAACCGGTGGCGGCAAAGTTGATGAGGGGGCTGTGGTGATGGCGGGCAATGAGCTGGCGCACCCGCATGGCGACCGAGGCCGAGCAGCAGGTCACCAGGAAGATGGGCCAGTCACCGCCAAACAGCAGGCTGAAGGCACCGCAGGAGAGCCCCACCATGGGCACCACCAGCCAGGGGTGATAGTGGAACGGCGTGATGGCCTCGAGGCGCTGACGTACCTCGCGCGCGCCGATAAGCGACTTCTCCGTCATGATGCAGATGCGCTGGATTTCGCACACCACCTGCATGTTGATGCCGTGCTCCCGCACCCGGCGGGTGGTGGTGACGCAACTGCTCTGGTAGAGACTGGTGAGGACGATGGCGCTGGAAGAGATGGCCATCTCGACGCTCTCCAGCCCGAGCGCCATGCCCAGGCGGACCGTGGTCTGCTCGATGATGCGGCTCTCCGCCCCAAACTGGGCCAGCATCTGGCCCGCCTTGACGATGATCCGGGTGATCTCCGTCTGCTGCTCTCGCGACAGCACCCTTCCTGGTGTGATGCTTCTCATGATCCCTTTGAGTCATAGCAAGATGAAATGTGTCTGGATATTACCCCAAAATAAATACACCTTCATCCATCTCTATCGGACTGCGGGCACTGGTCACTATTATTCAGCCGCCCGGGTAATATTTGCAGCAAATAAAAAACAATTCACCCAACTTGCTTAACAACTTGTTTGAGAAGGGGTGAAACAAATTAATAAAAACCCTGTTTTTTTATATCTTGAACAGGGCCTTTAATTATTTCCGTTTCAGATAACTGGAAAACGCTATCACATTATCCGGCCGCGGGGGCTCTGCCATTTCCTGACAAGATTCATTCTGCAGATCCAGAATGTGCTGGCGCATGGCGTAGACGGAGTCATGCATCATGTTGGCTATCCGGATGCAGCTGTCGAGGTTGTTTCTGGCCAGGCGGCGCTGGCAGTCGATGCGAAATTGCAGACCTCGCAGCCGACGTTGCCGCTCTGGCCCCACCTGGGCGATCAAGGTTTCTATCTGCTGGTGCAGTAGCGCGTCGAGTCGCTCCGGCTCGGCCAGCGCCCAGTACTTCAGGGTATCGAAATCAGGCAGCTCCATATACCCTCCTGGCCGGACCTCGCCCATGGAATGGAACGACGCCGGGCACATCACTATTTCACTGTCCCTAGGGAAGGTTATATAGGATGGTGGCGATTTTGGGTCATTCACCGCCGAGCCACAGGAGTCCGGTTTTTGGCACGAATTGCGCATCGTTGGCGGAAAAAATCATTTATTCCTTATGATTCATGAAATTAACCGAATCCGGCCTGCGTCAGTTTTTTTATAAAATTTCAGCGTCATTTTTCTCGGCCTTATTCCTTATTAACGGACTTTTCTCAAAATTGTTTTTCATTCGACTCTCCCCCAGGCTCGATGCCCTCCCCTTGTACCATCCGGCGGTTTAACATATCTCACTGATTATGTTATTTTATTTACCACTTTATTGCGGCAACCAAGGGCAGACCATGAGCAAGGCAAGAATCGGTATCGTCACCGTCAGCGATCGCGCCAGTGCAGGCATCTACGAAGATCTCTCCGGCAAGGCCATCATCGACACCCTGAACGCCTACCTGACCTCGGAATGGGAGCCCGTCTATCAGGTGATCCCCGACGAGCAGGAGCAGATTGAGGCGACCCTGGTTCGGCTGGTGGACGAGGAGCAGTGCTGCCTTGTCGTTACCACGGGGGGCACAGGGCCGGCCAGGCGGGATGTGACCCCGGAGGCCACCGAGGCGGTGTGCGATCGCATGATGCCGGGCTTTGGCGAGCTGATGCGGGCCGAGTCCCTCAAGTTCGTGCCGACCGCCATCCTGTCGCGCCAGACCGCCGGCCTGCGCGGCAGCTCGCTCATCGTCAACCTGCCGGGCAAGCCCAAATCGATCCGCGAGTGCCTGGATGCGGTCTTCCCCGCCATCCCCTACTGCATCGACCTGATGGAAGGGCCCTATCTCGAGTGCGACGAGGCCATCATCAAACCGTTCCGCCCGAAGAAATAAGCACTGGGCGGGGATTTCCCCCGCCCTTTGCTCATTTGCGCCCATACACCTTGACCCCCGCCCTGCTCCCTTCCGAATTGCCGTACACCTCGATGCGCTTGATGCAGAGTCGGCTGCCGAGGGATTGCCACCCCGACTCCTGATCCTCTCTCAACACCTTGTCGAAATAGAGGGTCTTGCTGCGATCGTTGCCGTAGAACACCTTGACCCGCTCCAGGGTCAACTCCCGCCCTGCCTTGACCATGATGGATTTGGTCGGCCGGCAGGCGAGCATGGGAATGATGGCGGGATGATCGCCGACCCCGAGCAGAATGGTCTGCCCCAAGCGGATATCCTCGTCGGCCATGGCCGGGGGAACAGCCCCCCCCAGCAGCGCCATGGGTACGCAGATGCGCAACGCGCGGGCAAGAGTGGACGAGGAGTGAAGGGAAAACAGCGCTGACATGATGCCTCCTGAAAAAAGGAGTCATGATAAGGACCCGATGCCAGACCCAAGCTGTACTGGCCCTGTACCAGGGGCCATGACAATGGCCGGAAGCCCGTGTGGGTAACGGGGGCCTGGGCCCCCGTTACCCCTGCCGGACGCGCTAACCGCCCCACATGGCCGACAGCCGCGACTCCATGGCCTCTTCCTGCTCATCCGGCAGCTCGGTGAAGAAGTCGAGCCCGGTCTGCTCCTCCACCTCATCCACCGTCACCACATAGTCCGCCAGCCGACTGGCCGAGACGTTCTCTTGCGGCAGGATGAAAGCGATGGCCCGCTTGCCCGCCAGATCCATCACCACCCGGTAGTAGGCGTGGGGCACGGTCACGCCGTTGCCGATGGCGCCATCGGAGTGGGTGAAGATGGGGCCGGTGATCACCTGCACGCTCTTGTAGGTGATGGCCCACTGCCGGGTCTTCTCCTCCAGGATGCGCCAGGCCCCCTGGTTGAGCGCCGGCAGTTGCGGGGTCATGTTGGTGAGCAGGAAGCTCTGCTTCATGGTGTTGGCGGTGGAGCGCATGTCCGCCGCCGGTGCCTGGTGGCCGCGGTCATAGCCCGAGCCCTTGTAGTCCGACAGGGTGGCGCGAAACTGCACCGGCACCTCCTTGTCCTCGGCGAAGGCATCCTTGCGCGGCACCTGGCCCTGGGCGCTGGCGGCCGTCATCCGGTAAGAGACCCAGTCAGAGACCTTGGTGTCGTAGTTGTACCCGGCGGCATAGCCCTCCCGGCACAACAGCTGACTGGATTGACCGGGTACCCCCAGGGTGACGTGCTCCCCGCACTGGAATCCCGCCGCCAGGCTCGGGAAAGTGGTGAGAGTGAATCCGATAGCCAGAACTAATTTATTGATATTATTCATTATTATGCCACTCCTTGTGTTAGGCGGAGTGATTTGACACCAGGTCGGATGAGTAAGGCAATCGCACAAATAGCGAGCAATCCGGAAATGTGAAGAGGACGGCAAAACCG
Source organism: Aeromonas sp. WP2-W18-CRE-05 (assembly GCF_014168615.1). Lineage (NCBI taxonomy): Bacteria > Pseudomonadati > Pseudomonadota > Gammaproteobacteria > Aeromonadales > Aeromonadaceae > Aeromonas > Aeromonas sp. WP2-W18-CRE-05. The sequence continues at coordinate 3,855,013 of NZ_AP021917.1, forward strand.
CAAACAAGGCGCCGCCAACCGGGGGATTGTCATCCCGCCATCACTGTGCTGAGGGGGGAATTTCTCCAGCACTATCAGAGAGATAAGGGGTCAACACCGAGGCACTCTGTCAGCGCAGCGCCCGGCTCCCGCCACGCACGCCCCTGGCCGGGTCAGGGAATATCGAACAAATCCCAACGAAATAAGGGATCCTCAAGCCCGATAATTAGTCCGCGCTTGTTTGCTCGAGATCAAACGGAGCCATGAAAAGCCCTCTAGAATCAGCCCGTCATCTATTTGGGGCGCCATGAAAGGGGGCCGTTCATGGCAAAAATGCCCGCAGGATTTCTCCTTCATGAATAAGCGTGCCCCGTTGCCGGAATACATCATGACGCCGCCTCATGCCACGCTTCAAATAACGATGACGACAGACCTTTCATAACAATTAATCCGGTCTGGCACCGCGTACCCTGCGTTTCCAACGATGCCATTGACGAGGCTTTCCTGCCGGAAGGCCAGGAATGGCCGTGCTTTTCAATCAGGATAAGGATGCATGATGAAAAAGTCCCTGCTGGCTGGCGCCCTGCTGCTCTGCCCTGCCGCCTTTGCCGCCACCACACACTGGGAATACAGCGGCGAGGTCGGCCCGGCGAAATGGGCCAGCCTGACCCCGGAATATGGCCAGTGTGCCGGCAGCAACCAGTCGCCGGTCAACCTCTCGGGTCTGGTGAAGGCCGATCTGGCCCCCCTGCAGTTCCACTATCAGGCGGGTGGCAAGACGCTGGTCAACAACGGCCACACGGTGCAGGTCAACTATGCCCCCGGCAGCACCCTTGAGCTCGACGGCATGCACTTCGAGCTCAAGCAGTTCCACTTCCACGCCCCCAGCGAAAACCTCATCGAAGGCAGGTCCTACCCCCTGGAGGGTCACCTGGTCCATGCCAATGACAAGGGGGAGCTGGCGGTGGTCGCCGTGATGTTCGAGCCGGGCCAGGCCAACGGGGCCCTGAGCCAGGCCTGGCAGGTGTTGCCAGCCAAGGCGGGGGAGATCCATGCCTTCAAGGAACCCATCTCGGCAGAGCAACTGCTGCCCGCCCAGCACGACTACTACCGCTTCAGCGGGTCCCTGACCACCCCACCCTGCTCGGAAGGAGTGCGCTGGCTGGTGATGAAGGAGCCGGTCCAGGCCAGCCAGGCCCAGATCGATGCCTTCAAGGCGGTGATGCACCACCCCAACAACCGCCCCGTCCAGCCTCTCAACGGGCGACTGGTGCTGGAATAAGGGGGTTATCTCACCGATTCACGCAATAAAAAGAGGGCCTATTGGCCCTCTTTTGCATCTTTCGCAAAGGTGTTTACAGGCTGGCAGCGATGCGCGCCCCCAGGGCGGCGTTGTTCAGCACCAGTTGAATGTTGGCCGCCAGGGAGTTGCCACCGGTCAGCTCGCACACCCGGGCCAGCAGGAAGGGGGTGGACGCCTTGCCCTTGACCCCCTGCTCGTCCGCCTCACGCAGTGCCTGGGCAATGGCGGCGTCGATGTCGGCCTTGGGCATGGCAAACTGGGTCGGGATCGGGTTGGCCACCACGGCGCCCCCCGCCAGCCCCAGCTCCCACTTCAGACGCAGCGCCTCGGCGATGGCCGCCGGGCTCTCCAGGCGGTAATCCACCTTGAAGCCGCTCTCCCGGGTGTAGAAGGCGGGCAGCTCCTCGGTCTGGTAGCCGATCACCGGCACCCCCTGGGTCTCCAGGTACTCCAGGGTCAGACCGATGTCGAGGATCGACTTGGCGCCGGCGCAGACCACGGCCACCGGGGTCTGGGCAAATTCCTGCAGGTCAGCCGAGATGTCAAAGGTCTCCTGGGCGCCGCGATGCACGCCGCCGATGCCGCCGGTGGCGAACACCCGGATCCCGGCCATGGCGGCAATGATCATGGTGGAGGCCACAGTGGTCGCCCCCAACCCCTTGTTGGCCAGCACGAAGGGGATGTCCCGGCGGCTGCACTTGGTGGCGGCGTGGCCGGCCCGGCCCAGCGCCTCCAGGGCCCCCGCATCCAGACCCACCTTGAGGCGGCCATCGATGATGGCGATGGTGGCCGGCACGGCGCCGTTGTCCCGCACCACCTGCTCCACCTGGCGCGCCGTCTCCACGTTCTGGGGATAGGGCATGCCGTGGGAGATGATGGTGGACTCCAGGGCCACCACCGGCTTGCCGGCAGCCAGCGCGGCGGCAACTTCAGGTTGGATATCGAGGTAAGCGTTCAACATGGGTACTCCTCCAGCATGCGTTCAACGGCGGCCTTGGATAGGCCGGAAAAGACGGTATCGGAACAATTGACGGTGAGGGCGGCGCAACCGAGGGCGAACCGGGTTGTCTCCATGATGCCCTGATCCTGCAACCAGGCGTGGGCCAGCCCTGCCATGAAGGCATCGCCGCCGCCGGTCACGTTGACGACCGGGCTGCCGAGCACGGGCAGATGGCCCTGGCAGGCCCCGTCGCTATAGAAGATCCCCTGATCGCCGAGGCTCAGGAAGAGCCGCTGCACCCCGGCGCGGTGGAACCAGGCCGCCGCCATGGGCCAGGTGTCGGGCCCGCCGATGGTGAAGCCGCACAGCTGCTCCGCCTCGGTGCGATTGGGTTTGAGGGTGTGGATGCGGTGCAGCCAGGGGCGGATCTTCTCCACCTTGGCCACCGACACGGTGTCCACGAAGATGATGTGCTCCCCCTGGCGCTCGAACAGCCAGTCCAGGGTGTGGGTGGCGAGGTTGGTGTCGAGCACCCAGAGCCGGGCCGCACCGAGAAAACCGCTCAGGGGGGTGAGCCGGGCCGGGGTGAGCTGCTCGATGATCCCCATGTCGTTGACGGCGCAGCTCATCTCGCCGCTGCCATCGTGCAGGCTGAGGTAGCAGGAGGTCGATTGACCCTCCAGTACCAGCACCTGACGCACGTCGACCCCGGCGCGCTGGCTCACCTCCAGCAGGTGGTGGCCGTATTGATCGTTGCCCACCGCAGTCAACAGCCGGGTGTCGGTACCAAGGCGCGCCAGGTTCTCGGCGATGTTGCGCCCTACCCCACCGGCGGAGGTGCGTACCCGGCCCGGGTTGGAATCCCCGATGCGCAGGTTGTCGTGGCTGCAGCCACAGATATCCATGTTGGCGCCGCCGATCACTACGGCGTAGGGGCCTTCGCGCAGCACATAGCCGCGCCCCTGCACATAGCCCTGGCGCATCAGGCTGGAGATGTGGCTCGCCAGCGCGGAGCGGCTGATGCCGAGCCTGTCCGCCAGCTCCTGCTGGGCAATCATGGGATCCTGGCGCAGCAGGGCGAGGATCTCTTGCTCACGTTCCGTCATAGACAAACATCCAGTTGCAAACGTTTGTCCATTATTTCCGAAAAACGTTTCCCCGCCATCCTCTCGTACAAGAAATGTCGGGTCGCGCACAAAAAATCACCGGGCAGTGCCCGGCGATCACAACATGGTTTTCAGATGGGCCACTCACCCCAGCTGTACCCAGACCTCGTTTCCCTCCAACCGCACCGGCCAGCAGGCGACGCTCAGGGCAGGATCGTCCAGACAGCGACCGTCCATCAGGGCGTAGCGCTGCTTGTAAAGGGGCGAGGCGACCACGGGCTCCCCACCGGCATCCCCCACCAGACCACGCCCCAGCACCGCCACGCCGGCCAGGGGATCCACCCCGTCCAGGGCATAGACATGCTCCCCGAGGCGAAACAGCGCCAGCACCCGCCCCTCCAGCCAGGCGCTGCGCCCGGCCTGCTCCGGCAGCGCCGCCAGCTCGCATACCCTATGCCAGGCTCCAGGTTCTGACTGTAAGGTCTCTTCTTTTATGTCGCTCATACCACCTCCTTGATAGCGATATCCGGCACCCATTGCCCCCGCTCCTCACGGCGCGGCGGCGTCTCGTCCTCGGGCCGGTTGACGAAGGCCTCGAACAGCTTGAGCTTGTCCGGATCCGCCAATGTGCTCTTCCATTCGCACTGCCAGGTGCCGACTATCCCCTCCATCATGGCCTCCAGCTCGGCACCGATGCCGAGCCTGTCCTCGATGATCACCGACTTTAGGTAGTCGAGCCCCCCTTCCATGTTCTCCATCCAGACCGAGGTACGTTGCAGTCTGTCCCCGGTGCGCACGTAGAACATCAGCAGCCGGTCGATGTAGCGGATCAGGGTCTGCTCGTCGAGATCCGTGGCAAAGAGGTCGGCGTGGCGCGGCCGCATCCCGCCGTTGCCGCACACATAGAGGTTCCAGCCCCGCTCGGTGGCGATGACGCCGATGTCCTTGCTCTGGGCCTCGGCGCACTCCCGGGTGCAGCCTGAGACCGCAAACTTCAGCTTGTGTGGCGCCCGCAGCCCCTTGTAGCGGTGCTCCAGGGTCTGGGTCAGGGTCATGGAGTCCTGTACCCCGTAACGACACCAGGTGGAGCCCACGCAGGACTTCACGGTGCGCACCGACTTGCCGTAGGCCTGACCGGTCTCGAAGCCCGCCGCCACCAGCTCGCCCCAGATGGCGGGCAGCTGGTCGACCCGGGCGCCGAAGAGATCGATGCGCTGGCCGCCGGTGATCTTGGTGTAGAGGCCGTACTTGCGCGCCACTTCGCCGATGGTGATGAGCCCCTCCGGGGTGATCTCCCCCCCCGGGATGCGCGGCACCACCGAATAGGTGCCGTCCTTTTGCAGGTTCGCAAGGAAGGCGTCGTTGGTGTCCTGCAACGCGCGGTGGGGCTTCTCCAGCACGTGCTCGTTCCAGAGGGACGCCAGGATGGAGGCCACCGTCGGCTTGCAGATGTCGCACCCCAGCCCCTGGCCGTGCTTGTCCCGCAGCGCCTCGAAGCTCTTCAGCTCACCCACCCGGGCCAGGTGATAGAGCTCCTGACGGCCGTAGGCGAAGTGCTCGCACAACCCCTTGTCCGCCTCGACGCCAAGGTCCGCCAGGGTCTGATCCACCACCTGCTTGAGCAGGTTGCTGCAACCGCCGCAACCCGTGCCGGCCTTGGTACAGCTCTTCACCGCCGACAGCTCGTGATTGCCCGCCCGAACGGCGGCCACCACGTCCCCCTTGCTGACGTTGTGGCAGGAGCAGAGGATGGCGCTGTCCGGCAGCACCAGGGGCGCGGGAGCGGCCCCGACCTCCCCCACCAGCAGGGAGAGCGGCGGCTGGGGCAGCGCCACCCCGTTCTGGTAGTACTGCAGCAGCCGCTCGTAATCGGCCCCGTCCCCCACCAGGATGGCGCCGAGCAGGCGATTGCCCTCGCCGTCGGTCACCAGCTTCTTGTAGATGCCGTTGACCCTGTCCAGCAGCAGCAACTCCTGGGCGCCGGCGGTGCTGGCGTGGGCATCGCCGATGGAGCCCACGTCCACCCCCATCAGCTTGAGCTTGGTGGACATGTCGGCCCCGATAAAGCGGGTCTCGCCGCCGCATAGACTGGCCACGGCGGCCCGGGCCATCTGGTAGCCGGGGGCCACCAGGCCGAAGATGCGCCCCTGCCAGAGCGCGCACTCGCCGATGGCGAGGATGGCGGGATCCGAACTGTGGCAGCCGTCGTCGATGCAGATGCCGCCGCGCTCCCCGACCTCCAGCCCGGATTGCCGGGCCAGGGCGTCGGCGGGGCGGATGCCGGCGGAGAACAGCAGCACGTCGGTCTCAATGTGAGTGCCGTCCTTGAAGCGCAGGCGATGACGGGCCTGCTCCCCCTGCTCGATGCACTCGGTGGCTTTCTCCACCAGCACCTCGACCCCGAGGGCCTGGATCTTGTCCCGCAGCACGGCGCCGCCGCTCTCGTCGAGCTGCACTGGCATCAGCCTGGGGGCGAACTCCACCACCTGGGTCTTGAGGCCGAGCAGGCGCAGGGCGTTGGCCGCCTCCAGCCCCAGCAGGCCGCCACCGATGACCACGCCGCTGCGGGCCTGGGCGCAGGCATCGCGGATGGCGGCGAGATCTCCCAGGGTGCGATAGACGAAGCAGCCCTCCCGCTGATGACCGGGGATGGGGGGCACGAAGGGGACAGAGCCGGTCGCCAGCACCAGACGGTCGTAAGGGAACTGCTCGCCGTTGGCCAGCGTCAGGGTGCGGGCCGCCCCGTCGAGCACCTCCACCTCGGCCCCCAGTCGCAGCGTTATGCCGTGCTCTTCATACCAGGCGGGATCCGCCATGCGCAGGGCCTGGGGCGCCTTGCCGCCGAATACCTCGGAGAGGTGTACCCTGTCGTAGGCGGCGTCAGGCTCGGCGCCAAACACCGTCACGTCGAACCGCTCGAGGCCGCCCGCCGCCACCAGCTGTTCGACGAAGTGGTGACCCACCATGCCGTTGCCCACCACCAGCAGCCGTTGCTTTGCGGTCTGTTCGGCGGAACCACTGTTCTGGCGACCGAGCAGGCCCATGCCGTCCTCTGTCACCCACTGTTGCTCTTTGTCAGTCATGTCTCTCTTCCTTGAATCCGGCGGGCTCAGGCGCGCAGCTTGCTGCGCACCTGCCCGGCTGCCTTGAGGGGGGTCACCTTGCGTTGCTTCTCGTAGAGGAAGCGCAGCACCTGCTGGCGCAGCTTGTGGTAGTGGGGATCGTCCGCCAGGGCGACCCTGTCTCTGGGCCTTGGCAGGTCGACGGTCAGGATCTCTCCGACCGTGGCGCTGGGGCCATTGGTCATCATGACGATGCGATCGGAGAGCAGCACCGCCTCGTCCACGTCGTGGGTGATCATGATGACGGTGTTGCCAAGCTCCGCCTGGATCGCCATCAGCGCGTCCTGCAGATGGGCCCGGGTCAGGGCATCGAGGGCGCCGAACGGTTCGTCCATCAGCAGCACCTTGGGGGAGAGCGAGAGGGCGCGGGCGATGCCGACCCGCTGCTTCATCCCCCCCGACAGCTCGTGGGGCATCTTCTGGCTGGCGTGATCCATCTGCACCAGGGAAAGGTAGTAGTCCACCCGCTCCGCCACCGCCCGCTTGTCAGACTCCACCTGGGCCACCGCCAGCGCCACGTTCTGCTGGACGCTGAGCCAGGGCAGCAGGGCGTGGTTCTGGAACACCATGGCCCGCTCGGGCCCCGGGCCCGCCACCTCGCGACCATCGAGAATGATGCCCCCCAGGGTCGGCTCCAGCAGCCCGGCCACCAGGTTGAGCACAGTGCTCTTGCCGCAGCCCGAGTGACCGATGAGGGAGACGAACTCCCCCTTCTCGATGCGCAGGTTGACCCGGCTCAAGGCCTCGAAGCTGCCCTGCTCCGTCTCGAACGAGATGCCGACGTCGCTTATCTCCAGATAACTCTTCATTGGCTCTTCTCCTGCCTGAATAGAAATGTGATTAACGCAGCACCTGGCGCTTGTCCCAGGACAACCACTGCTGCAGGGCCAGCATGCCCCTGTCCAGGGCGCAGCCGATGAGGCCTATGGTGATCACCGCCACCATGATGCGGGCCAGAGACGCAGAGCCGCCGCTCTGGAACTCGTCCCACACGAACTTGCCGAGCCCCGGGTTCTGGGCCAGCATCTCCGCCGCGATCAGCACCATCCAGGCCACCCCCAGGGAGAGCCGCAGCCCGGTGAAGATCATGGGCAGGGCCCCGGGCAGCACGATGCGCCGCACATGGGTCACAAAGGAGAGGCGCAGTACCCGGCTGACGTTGTGCAGATCCCCATCCAGCCCCGCCACCCCCACCGCCGTGTTGATCAGGGTCGGCCAGAGGGAGCAGAGGGTCACCGTCAGGGCCGAGGTGAGGAAGGACTTGGCAAGCCAGGGGGCGGGATTTGCATACAGAGCGCTCACCACTAGCGTGATGAGGGGCAGCCAGGCCAGCGGCGACACCGGCTTGAGCAGCTGGATCACCGGGTTGGCGGCGCGATAGAGCCCCTGGTTCATGCCGAGCAGCACCCCGCACGGGATGGCGATCAGGGTCGCCAGCGCGAAGCCGCACAGCACGGTGAGCAGGCTGGTGGCTATCTGATCGAAGAAGGTGGGGCGCCCTGTGTAGGGACGCAGCTTCACCTCGGCCGCCGGATCCGCCGCCAGCCTTGCCGCATTGCGCACCTGCTGGCGTTCGAGGAAGGCCGCCGCCTTCTCCCGCTCCTGCAGATGCTCCTGCCCGAGGGACCAGAGCTGGCTGGCGGTGGCGAGCGGCCCCGGCAGGGTGCCCAGACTGGTCTGCACCTGGCTCGCCCCCCACTGCCAGAGGCCGAGGAAGAGCAGCACGCCGAGCAGGGGCTGCACCATGATTTTCCAGTTGATGGCTTTTAAATGGATGAGGGGCCATGTGTGTCGTTTCATCGGGATCTCCTTGCTCATTGCACCCGCTCATCGCCCTTGAGGCCGATGGCGAACTGTTGCAGGTAGGCGTTGGGGTGGCGGCCGTCGTAGATGAGGCCGTCGATGAAGCCATCCTGGGGGCCGCGATAGCCCTGCTCGCTGGCAAAGTCGGGGAAGTCGGTGGCCTTGAGCTTGCCCTCGGCGATGAGGGCCTCGGCGGCCTGGCGATAGACATCCGGTTGATAGACGGCCTTGGCCACCTGCTCGAACCAGGCGTCCGGTCTGGCTTCGGGGATCTGGCCCCAGCGCCGCATCTGGGTCAGATACCAGATGGCGTCGGAGTAGTAGGGATAGGTGGCGTGATGGCGGAAGAAGACGTTGAAATCCGGCACCTGGCGCTTGTCCCCCCTGGCGTACTCGAAGGTGCCCGTCATGGAGCTGGCGATCACCTGCTCGTCCGCCCCCACGTACTCGGGTTTGGCCAGCAGCTTGGCCGCCGCGCGCCGGTTGCCGTTGTCGTCTGCATCCAGCCACCAGGCCGCCCGCAGCAGCGCCTTCACCAGCCGCACATGGGTGTTGGGGTGACGTTCGGCCCACTGCCGGGTGACGCCGAACACCTTCTCCGGGTTGTTGCGCCAGATCTCGTGATCCGTGATGACGGGCACCCCTATGCCCCTGACGACCGCCTGCTGGTTCCAGGGTTCCCCCACGCTGTAGCCAGCTATGGTCCCCGCCTCCAGGGTGGCGGGCATCTGGGGGGGCGGCGTCACCGACAGCAGCACGTCCGCCTGGCGCTGGCCCGAGTTGTCCCCAAGCTTGGGCGCATAGAAACCGGGGTGCAGGCCGCCTGCCGCCAGCCAGTACCTCAGCTCGTAGTTGTGGGGGGAGACGGGGAAGACCATCCCCATGTTGAAGGGCTTGCCCCCCTGGCGATACTCCGCCACCACGGGCTTGAGGGCGGCGGCGCTCACCGGGGGCGGCACCTGGCCCGCCTGCGGCCTGGGCAACTGGGGCGCCATGGCAGCCCAGACGCTGTTGGCCACCGTGATGGCGTTGCCGTTGAGATCCATGGCAAACGCCGTCACCAGCTCGGCCTGGGTGCCGATGCCGATGTGGGCCGCCAGGGGCTGGCCCGCCAGCATCTGGGCACCGTCCAGCTCGCCGTCTATCACCCGATCCAGCAGGATCTTCCAGTTCGCCTGGGCTTCGAGGGTGACGTAGAGTCCCTCATCCTCGAAATAGCCACGCTCGTAGGCCACCGCCAGCGGCGCCATGTCGGTCAGCTTGATGAAGCCGAGCCTGAGCTCCTCCTGCTCCGGGGCTCCCAGTGCCAGCACCGGCAGCGACAACGCCGCCAGCAGCAGTCCCGCACATCCTTGTCGTCCGTTCATTGCATCTCCTCCCTCGGTTCCGGGTCAGGGCCATGGCGCCAGGCTGCCTGGAATCGCAGTGCCACCTCGTTGCAGCGCTGCGACCCAAGGTGCGTCGCGACCAAAAAAAAGCCCCGCCGATCCGGGATCGGCGGGGCTTCTTTGCCCTGTTGCGGGTGAGTGACCTGACCGGCCCCTCACTGCGCATCGTTACTTCATTGCTATCGTGTTTTTGTTATTCACTTTCCGTGCCAGCTCGTCCAGGGTGCATCAGGCGGCCCTTTGCGGCCTGTGGTGCCCTGATCCTCCCTCAAATTTGCCTCAATTAGGCGCAGTTGCACCAAAACGGTTGGCCACGGGAGCGCTCAGGCGGGCAAAGCCTGCAGCAGTTGCCGCGCCAGCTCCCCCAGGCTCAGGTGACGGCTCATGGCGGTGCTGCGCATCAGGCGATAGGCCTCGTCCTCGTCCAGCCCCTGATGGCGCATCAGGCGTCCCTTGGCCTGCTCGATGAGCCGCCTATCCTCCAGCTTCTGGCGCAGCTCGCTCTCGGTCTGCATCAGGGCCTGCACCATGGCGAGCTGACTGCGGGCCAGGCGCAGCCACTGCTCCACCGGCTCACGCTCGCCGCAAGGGTGGGGCACCAGCAACACCCCCTGCTGCAACAGGGCGAGCTGGGTATCACCCCCCAGCCGCTCGCAGAACAAGAGGCGCGGCATGTCGGGCCAAAGGGAGAGGCCAAGGCGTACCTCGGCGCTGAACTGGCGGCAACTGACGAGCAGGGCATCCCCCCTCTGCGTCGGAGTCAGCAACTGGCGGGTATCGAGGATCCCGGGCTGATGGCCGTAGTGACTGACCAGCAGGGCCAGGCGGTTCGCCTGGCCCGGGTCATCGGCGTGGATCAACAGCCGGGAAGCGGGGCCGTCCTGGCCCCGAGTGGAAAAAGTGGTCATGGCGCTCCTTGCCGGCGACGATCGCGTTCTGTCTGGCGAAAATGCCGCAACATGAAGGCCAACTCTTTGAATCTACCTCCTTTTTATCTATCAGGAGGTAGTGGGGGTAGAGGGAGAATCGCCCCTCAGGCGACCCGTTCCAGGGCCTCCGTCAGCAGTCCCTGCAGCTCGGCGCGTAGCCGCACCACCTCCCCCATGATGATCAGCACCGGGCTCTGGCCCAGCAGGGCACGGGCGGCCTGCTCCAGGCCATCGAGCGTGGCCTCGTGCACCTGCTGGCGGGGGCTGCAGCCAGCCACCACCAGGGCCACCGGCAGCGCGCCCGGAGCCCCCGCCCTCAACATCCCTTCCCGAATGCGGGCCGCCCGCTCCAGCCCCATGTAGAACACCAGGGTGTGGCCCGCCCGGGTCAACCCCTGCCAGCCCTGATAGTCGCGCTCGTCCATCAGGTGCCCCGTCACCAGGGTCAGGGAGCGGGCCAGCCCCCTGTGGGTCAGGGGAATGAAGCTGCTGGCGGCGCATCCCAGGGCCGCCGTGATCCCCGGCACCAGCTCGGCCTCGATGCCGTGCCGGGCCAGGTGCAGCGCCTCCTCGCCACCGCGCCCGAACACCAGGGGATCCCCTCCCTTGAGGCGCACCACCCGCTTGCCCGTGCGGGCCAGGGCCAGCAGCAGGGCGTTGATCTCCTCCTGGGTCGGGCTCGGTTCACCACAGCGCTTGCCCACGTCGAAGCGGGCCGCCCCGTGGGGAATGCGGGCCAGGATCTCGCTCCCCACCAGGCGGTCATAGACCACGACCTCTGCCGCCTCCAGACGGAGCAGGGCGCGCAGGGTCAACAATTCGAGGGGCCCGGGGCCCGCTCCCACCAGACTGATTTGGCTCATCTCAGGCTCCTTGTGTCCTGGCACCGCACTAAGCGGATGCCAGGAAAACATGTTTGATCAACAGCTTGTCGATTTCGGGCAGACAGGTGCCGCAGTTGCTGCCACAGCCGAGCAGGGCCTGCAGCCCCGCCAACTCGCTCACCCCCTGCCGGGTGATGGCATCGACGATGCGCTGCTCCGAGACCCGCAGGCAGGAGCAGACCAGCCGGCTCTCCCCGGCCAGGGCCTGGCTCAGGGTCTGGCTCAGGGCCCCCGCCTGGAGCGGCGTGCCGAGCAGACTGGCCAGCAGGTCGACCTTGATGTCCGGGCGCCGCACCCCCACCAGCAGGATCCCCTCGATACGATCTCCGGCCAGGGCCACGGCCAGCCACCCCTCCTTCATGGGCAGCCTGAGCCAGTGCCCCTCGGCCCCCAACCGTTGCCACAGGCTCTCTGTGCTCTCTGACCAGGAGGCCAGCAGGGTGCAGTTCCCCTCGGGCAGGGGACGCCTGGCCCACCAGTCCACCGGCTCGCGCCACTCACCCCGGCCACACCAGAGCCCTTGCCAGCGGGTGGGCTGCGCCCTGGCCTGCACCCGCCCCTGTTTGAACATGGGCTGGCCGGAAAGGGGATCCACCACGGGGGCGATGAGGCGGTTGACCGCCCCCTGGCTGCACTGGCTGTCGGTCCAGTGCATGGGCAGGAAGGCCTCCCCCTCCCTGAGCCCCTCATCCAGCCCCACCAGCAGCAGCGCCTCCCCGAGCCCGTTGCAAAGGCGCACCAGATCCCCCTCCTTCACGCCAAGCGCCAGCAGGCTGGCGGCCCCCATTCGCACCCTGGGCCAGGGCTCGGCCTCCTGCAACCGGGGCACATGGCCGGTGCGGGTCATGGTGTGCCACTGATCCCGCAGGCGGCCACTGTTGAGGAGCAGGGAGACAGCCCCTGCAAGCGGGGGCGTTGCTGGCTGCTCGGGGAAGCGCTGGGCCAGGGGCAGCAGGCGGGCCCGGCCATCCGGGGTGGCAAAGCGCCCATCCTCGAACAGGCGGGCCCTCCCCTGGGGCCAGTCGACGTTGACGGGCCAGCTCAAGGGTTCCAACGCCTCGAATTCGGCGCGGGTGAGACCCGCCAGCCCGGAGATGTCGAACTGGCGGGATCCGTCGTTCTCAAACCCGGAGAGGGCGGCATGCTCGCAGAAGATCTCGTGCTCGTGCTCATAGGCGAACCCCTCGCCAAAGCCGAGCCGGCGGGCGAGCCGGGTCAGGGCCCACCAGTCGGGCCTGGCCTCCCCCGGCAGAGGCAGGAAGGCGCGCTGGCGGCTGATGGTGCGCTCGGAGTTGGTGACGGTGCCGCTCTTCTCCCCCCAGGCGGCGGCAGGCAACAGCAGGTGGGCGAGGCGCGCCGTGTCGGTGTTGGCCGTCACCTCGGAGATCACCAGCAGCTCGCAGCGGCTCAGGGCCTCGCGCACCCGGTTGCCGTCCGGCAGGGAGACGGCCGGGTTGGTGCCGAGCACCCAGAGCGCGCGGATCTCCCCCCGGTGCACCGCCTCGAACAGCTCGACGGCCTTGTGCCCCGGCCCGCGCACCATGGTCGGGCTTCCCCAGAAGCGCTGTACCCGATCGCACTCGGCCTCGCCAAAGCCCATGTGGGCGGCGAGCTGGGTCGCGAGCCCTCCCACCTCACGCCCTCCCATGGCGTTGGGTTGCCCCGTCATGGAGAAGGGAGCCGCCCCCGGCTTGCCGATGCGACCGCACATCAGGTGGGCGTTGATGATGGCGTTGGCCTTGTCCACCCCCTGGTTGGACTGGTTGATCCCCTGGCAGAACAGGGTGACGGTCTTGGGGGTGCGGGCAAAGAGCTGGTAGAAACCGATCAGATCGCTGCGGGAGAGGCCGCAGCTGCGGGCCACCTCGTCCAACTGCCAGGCGGGGTTGTCCAGCGCGCCCGCAAGTTCCTCGAAACCGCTCACGTGCTGCGCCACATAGGCCTTGTCCCAGCCATCGACATCGAGCAGGTAGCGGCACAGGCCGTTCCAGAGCGTCACGTCGCTGCCGGGTTTGAGTGCCAGATGCAGATCCCCCTGCTCCGCCGTCATGGTGCGGCGGGGATCCAGCACCACCAGCTTGAGCTCGGGGCGCCGCGCCCTGGCCTGCTGCAGGCGGCGAAACAGCACGGGATGGGTCCAGGCGGTGTTGGCACCGGTGAGCACCACCAGATCGGCGAGCTCGAGATCCTCGTAACAGGCGGGCACCAGATCCTCCCCGAAGGCGCGCTGGTGGGCCACCACCGCCGACGACATGCAGAGCCGGGAGTTGGTGTCCACGTTGGCACTGCCCAGATACCCCTTCATCAGCTTGTTGGCGACGTAGTAATCCTCGGTGGTGAGCTGGCCCGACAGATAGATGCCGATGGCATCCGGCCCGGACTCGGCCAGGATGGCGGCAAAACGCTCCGCCAGAGTGTCCAGGGCCTCCTCCCAGCCGATGCGCTGCCCCATCCAGCGCGGATAGAGCAGGCGATCGGGAAAGGCCAGGCTCTCCAGCAGGCTGGCCCCCTTGACGCACAGGGCGCCACCGTTGGCCGGATGCTGCTCATCCCCCTGCAACTGCCAGTTGTCACCCTCCCGGCTCAGCCGGATGCCGCACCCCACTCCGCAATAGGCACAGGTGGTCTTCATTCCCTTGCTCCTTGTCATGTGTCTGACGAAGGGCCCATAAAAAAAGCGTCCGCCCCCCTGCGGGGACGGACGCCTTTGTCCGGATGCCTCATCGTCTTGTATGGGGAAATGACTGCAAACCCCGCGCCAGGATGCAAGGGACGCCGCCATTGCGCATCAGGGGGTCGGGCTGCGCCGCCACGGTGCAGCCGCCCCCTTGTTGGGCCCGCCTTGCGGGAATCCGCCCCGCACGCTGGGAAAGGGGCCCACCGGGGGTATAATGCGCCGCCACACAGGAGAGAGAGATGAAAGTGTCAGATGAAGGCGCTGCCGGGCAGCACCGGGCAGATGCCCGGGAGGGAGGGGACTATTGCGCCATCGGGCTGGTCAATCCCAAATCCCCGGAGAACGTGGGTGCCGTGATGCGGGCCGCCGGCTGCTACGGGGCGGACGAGGTCTACTACACGGGGCAGCGCTTCGAGCTGGCGAGGCGTTTTGTCACCGACACCAAGCAGATGGTGGAGAAGATACCCCTGCTCGGGGTCGAGGATCTGCTGGACTTCGTGCCCGAGGGCTGCACCCCAGTGCTGGTGGATCTGATCGAGGGGGCCACGCCCCTGCCGGATTACGTGCACCCCGAGAGAGCCTTCTACATCTTCGGCCCGGAGGATGGCACCCTGGAACCCGCCCGCTTCGCGGCGGTGAAGGAGGTCATCTATGTGCCGACTCAGGGTTGCATGAACCTGGCCGCCTCGGTCAACGTCATCCTCTATGACCGGTTGGCCAAGACGCTCAGCGCCAAAGGCTGAGGCAGGACAAGAGGGGCCCGATGACGTTATCAGGCCCGACAGCTAGGGCTGTGGCTTGTTCGCCCGCACCACCTGCTCCCTGAGAAAGTCCTGGTAGTAGTCGTAGAGCTTGTTCTGCCGATAGATCTCCGCCAGCTTGCCCTGCCTTATCAGGGTGCGCATGCCGGGATCCCAGAGCCCGTGCAACTGCCTGCCCTTCGGGGTATCGGCGAAGATGGGGTAGGTAGGGATCCAGCGCAGGAATACCTGTACCAGCTCGGGGGGAAGGGAGCCTTCGGGGTAGAGGGCGCCGTCGGTCAGGTAGTAGCGGTAACGCCCCTTGATCAGCAATTGCAGCGCCATCTCGTGGCTGTCTATCTCGAACCAGCGCATCGGCTCCGGAATGAACTTGTCAAAGGCCCACCCCCTCAGCCAGAGCACCTCCTGCTCCTTGAGGCTGTGCTCCCCTGCCCAGTGCGGCAGCCAGCGCTTTTGCATCACCGCGCTCACGTAGTCCGCCGAGTCGGGGTAGTCGGGCTGATGGACCCCGGGCACCTCTCCCCGATAGACCCCCATCGCCATATCCCCCTCCTTTTGCGACACCACCGCCAGTGCCCGTTTGTAAGGCACCATGTGAAGCTTCACCTCGTGCCCCAGGGGTTCATAGATGGCTCGAACCACATCCAGATAGACCCCCTTGCCGTCCCGGTGACAGAAGCCGGGCCAGTCGTCGCAATAGACGTGTATGGTGTCTGCCCGCACGAACGAGGTGATCAGCAGGCAACAGAACAGAAAAAGACGAACCATGAATATCCTCAGTGATATGGCACTCGGCAGATGCTCACCGCCGGACGGCCCGTTCAGGCATACAGATAGCATAGAAAAACAGAGTCCCGGCCGACATTTTCCCCATTTTGCGAGCGGGTCGAGGGTTATTGTCGCCCCACAGCGTATCATGGCAAACAAGATTCATTAGTAGCCCAACTTGAGGGGAGATTCTCATGCCAACCATCAAATCCCTGCTCTGCCCCGTCGATTTTTCCGAGATGTCCAGAGCGGTACTCGACTACGCCGTCTTCATGGCCAACACCCACCAGGCCGAGCTCAAACTGGTCCACGTGGTGGATCAGCTGCACGGCTTCGACAGCTACAAGATCCTGCACATGACGGCCATCGAGATCACCCACGAGATGGAGCGCCAGGCCAAGAGTCAGCTCAAGGAGCTGGTCGTCTGCCTGCCCATTCCGGCCAAGTTCGAGGTCCGCTTTGGCCGCGCCGCCGATGAAATCGTCCTCCAGGCGAAGGAAGACAAGGTGGATCTCGTGGTCATGGGCAGCCATGGCCGCTCCGGTATCAGCCACCTGCTGGTGGGCAGCGTGGCGGAATCCGTGGTGCGCCACGCACCCTGCCCTGTGCTGGTGGTCCGCAAATAATCCCCGCCTGATGCGCCAAGGCCAGCATATGCTGGCCTTTTTGCTGTTGATTGCCATGAGATGCTCATCGCAGCAGACTCGCGGGCAGGGTCTCAGCCATGGGCATAGATGACGCTCCCTCCCTTGATGGTGTCGATAATGGCCCTGGACTGCTCCCTTGGCAGGGCCGGGCATCCCCAGCTGCGCCCCAGCTTGTCAAACTTCTGCAGATGCCTGGGGCTGGCGTAGTCCGCCCCGTGCACCACGATGGCGCGCTTGCGGGCATTGCTGTTCTTGCCGGGACTGAGGCCGTCGAGACGCAGGGAGTAACCGTGCTTGCCCTGATAGGTCTCGGCGGTGCGGTAGACCCCGAGGGAGCTTTGCCGGGAATTCATCTGATTGGAGAACTGGCGGGCGGCCAGCTCTCCCGAATTGCGGCCGTGGCTGACCCAGGTGTGGTAGAGCAGCTTGTGGCGCTTGACGTCGATGACGAACAGCCGGCGCATGGTCGAGGGCTTGCTGTAGTCGATGATGGTGAGAATGGGTTTTCGCTTGTGGCGCACGCTCTGGTAACCGTCCAGGGCCTTGCGAAACACGCGGCTGTCGAGCTTGCCGGCCAGCCCGAGCTGACGATAGAGATCCTGGTCCCAGCTGGCGTGGCTGGCGCCGCTGAAACAGAGCGCCCCCAGCAGCAGTGGCAGGCTCAGCCAGAGGCTGCCCCACCACGCACTCCTATCCTGTCCCTTCATCCTTGAAGTTGCTCCCCTTGCTGTCGCTGGCCTGATGCCCCGGGTGACACCGCATCCTGCTGGATAGTTATATGCAAGCCATTGATTGCGAGCAATAAAAAAGCACAAAAATGCCGACCTGAGTCGGCATTGTCCTGCTTGCTGAGCGTGCCTGGATCAGGCACGGCTGAGATAATCCGCCTGCCCCACCCACTTGTAGCTGGTGAGTTCGGTCAGCCCCATGGGGCCACGGGCGTGAAGCATCTGGGTCGAGACCGCCACCTCGGCCCCGAGGCCAAACTGGCCGCCGTCGGTGAAGCGGGTGGAGGCGTTGACATAGACCGCCGCCGAACCGGCCCCGTTGACGAAACGCTCGGCATTGGCGAGGGAGTTGGTCAGGATGGCATCGGAGTGGCCGGCGTTGTGCTCGCGCATATGGGCGAGCGCCTCGTTGACGTCCGCCACCACCTTGACCCCCAGGGTCAGCCCCAGCCACTCGGTGTCGAAATCTTCCGGCCCCGCGTCGCACAGGTTGTCGCTGCCAGCCAGCAGCGCCATGGCGTTGGGCGCCCCCACCAGAGTCACCTTGCGCTCGTTCATCAGAGCCACCAGTTGCGGCAGCAAGGTAGCCGCCACCTTCTCGTGTACCAGCAGGGTATCGAGGGCGTTGCAGGCGGAGGGGCGCTGCACCTTGGCGTTCTCGATGACCGCCAGGGAACGCGCCAGATCGGCGCTCTCGTCCACGAAGATATGGCTGATACCGAACCCGCCGATGATGACGGGGATGGAGCTGTTCTCCTTGCACATCTTGTGAAGACCCGCGCCGCCGCGGGGGATGATCATGTCCACGTAGCGGTCGAGGCGCAGCAACTCGGCCACCAGCGCCCTGTCCGGGTTGTCGATGTACTGCACCGCCGCCTCGGGCAGACCGGACGCCGCCAGGGCATGCTGGATCACCCGCACCAGCTCCAGGTTGGAGTGGAAGGTCTCGCGGCCGCCGCGCAGAATGCTGGCGTTGCCGGTCTTGAGGCAGAGGCTGGCGATGTCGATGGTGACGTTGGGGCGCGCCTCGTAGATGACGCCGATGACCCCGATGGGCACCCGGCGACGGGAGAGGCGCAAGCCGTTCTCCAGCACCCGGCTGTCGATTTCGGCCCCGACCGGATCGTCCAGGGTGATCACCTTGCGCACATCCGCCACTATGCCGGCAAGGCGTGCCGGGTTGAGCAGCAGGCGATCCAGCATGGCTTCAGTGAGCCCCGCCTCGCGCCCGGCGGCGATGTCTTTCTCGTTGGCCGCCAGGATCTGGGCACTGCGTGCTTCCAGTTCATCGGCGATGGCCGCCAGCGCCCGGTTCTTCTGTGCCGTGCTGACGGTGGCCAGTTGATAGGCAGCTTCACGGGCCGCCTGCCCCATTTTCTCCAGACTCATCACAGTTCCCTTTTGTTCATGCGGTGCCGCCCTGTTCAGAGCAGCACCATGTCATCACGGTGGATGGCCACGGCCCCATAGCCGTAACCCAATACCTGTTCAATCTGATCCGAGTGGACACCCCGCAGCCGATCCAGCTCCAGATGGTCGTAACGGCAGATACCGCGAGCCAGCTCGCTCCCCTTGGGATCCAGGATACGCACCACGTCGCCGCGCACGAAATCTCCCTTCACCGCGACGATGCCCTTGGGCAGCAGGCTGGAGCCCTTCTCCTGCATGGCGGCCACGGCCCCCTGATCCACCTGCACTTCGCCGTGAGGAGGGGGCCCTGCCAGGATCCAGCTCTTGCGCCCTTCCAGGGGGGATGCCAGGGCCGGGAACAGGGTCCCCACCCGCTCCCCGGCGGCGAGTCGGCCGATCACTTCCGGGATCTGGCCGGTGGCGATCACCACGTCCACCCCGGCGCGGCGCGCCACGTCGGCGGCCTGCAACTTGGTGGCCATGCCACCGGTGCCAAGGCCGCTCACGCTGTCACCGGCGAGGGAGCGCAGGGTGTCGTCTATGGTCTGCACCTCTTCGATGAGCTGGGCATCCGGGTTGGTGCGCGGGTCGGCGGTGAAGAGCCCCTTCTGATCCGTGAGCAGGATCAGCAAGTCCGCATCCGCCAGGATGGCGGCACGGGCGGAGAGGTTGTCGTTGTCCCCCACCTTGATCTCGGCGGTGGCCACGGCGTCGTTCTCGTTGATGACGGGGATGATGCGGTGATCGAGCAGAGTGCGCAGGGTGTCGCGGGCATTGAGGTAGCGCTCCCTGTCTTCCAGGTCGGCGCGGGTCAGCAGCATCTGGCCGATGTGCAGCCCGTAGAGGTTGAACAGGTCCTGCCATACCCGGATGAGCTGGGTCTGACCCACCGCCGCCAGCATCTGTTTGTTCGGCAGGGTAGGCGCCAGCGGAGGGTGGCCCAGATGCTCACGACCGGCGGCGATGGCCCCCGACGTGACCAGTACGACACGGTGCCCGTGTCGATGCAAGGCGGCACATTGTCTGACCAGCTCGACCATGTGGGCACGGTTGAGGCGGGCAGATCCCCCGGTGAGCACGCTGGTGCCCAGTTTGACGACTATGGTTCTGTTTTCCATGGGAACGAAGGGTTAGAAAAGTAAGGAATCCCTTTATACCCACGGCCCCCCTGCCCTGCAAGGCAATTAAGCCTCGCCAGGCAGTTGCGGGCTCGGTGACAAAGCATCGGGGTACCCCGCACCGGGAAGATGCGGGGCTTGGGGATCAGGCTGCCGTCACGCTCAGTTCGGCGGTCACCTGCTTCGCGGGGGAGAGGGTGCACTCCAGCTGGGTCAACTTGCCGCTGATCAGCTTGTAGAAATGTTGCAGGGTGCGTTCCACTTCCGCCTGATGCTTCTTGGGCAGCGCCTTGTCGATCCACTCCCCGTCCGCGTTGTAGAACCCCGTCTGATAGTGGTAGCTGAAGCTGTGATCCGCCTGCTCCAGCACCAGCCACCAGCCCCAGAACTCCCGCTTGTCCGGGGCAGGCTTGGCGCTGACGCAGACGGACAGGCAGTCAAAGCGGTAGCGGCCCTCCTCGCACAGGTCTTCACGCAAATAGGGGCCAATGGCCGCGAACTGCCGCAGCAATCGCTTGTAAGTCACTCTTTCTGACATGCTAACCTCCCTGTTGAACAAGCCATACCATCACATGATGATGTTACATTTTTAGTTTTATATCATGTACATAAGTGCTTTTTTAGCCAATCTACCGTCTCTTTCAGTGCCTCGTCATAGACCTCGAGCAGCGGCTGCTTGTCAAACACCACCGCCTTGCCGTTGCGACTCGCAGCGGCCAATGCCCGGACATCCTGCTCGGGACAAATAAAATCTTTCTTGTGCCCGATACTCAATATCGGCACGGAAGTGCGACTCCCCAGCAACCCCTGGGTCTTGAGGGAGAAGACCTGGCACTTGGTGCGCAGCAGATCCCACTGGGCCGCGTCCGCCCCCAGCCGGTTCGCCAGCCCGTCGCGCATCATGCGCGGGCAGCGGGCGAACATCTCCTGATTGGTGAACACCTGGTTGATGCCGGCACCGATGCAGACCACGGTCCGAAGCTTGAATGGCTCGACGAAGGCGAGACGGGCCGCCACATTGCCGGCGAGGCGGAACCCCACCATGGCGATGCGCTGGTGATCGACCCAGGCCACCTCCGAGAGGTAGTTGAGCACCGCCTGGTGCAGGCGGCTGGTGTCCTGCACCAGGGGCCAGTGCTCGGCATAGCCGGTGCCCGGCATGTCCAGGGAGAGCATCCCGATGCCGTGGGGCTCGAGACACTTGAAATAGAAATTGAGGAAGTCCACCTGAAGCGAATCGATGCCACCGCTGACGATGACCAGGGGCACAGGTTTCTCGGTGGTGGGCAGATGCAGGTAGCCCTGGATGGTCTTGCCCCGAAACGGGACCTGCAACTCCTTGAGGGGCACCTTGAACAGGCGCCCGGCCTCGCGATAGGCCATGTTGCCGAGCAACTGGGCCTGATCCGCCAGCTCGTCGTGCTTGAGGTGGGGGTAGCTTGCGATGGAGTAGTAGCGCACTGCCTTGAGCAGGCTCTTCAGCGCCGCGGCGCGATCCCCTTCCCCCAGCAGCGTCCGCCCCGTATTGAAATAACGGCCGGCGAGCTGACTCCACTCATAGACCCAGTTGCCGGGCACATAGCCCTTGATGGTGTCCAGATAGCGTTCGTGACTGCGCTCCCCCTGCCCCATGGCGATGTGCGCCAGGGTCTGCTCCACCTCGACGGGATCGGCCCCCTGCCAGGCCCAGGTCGGTCTGCGCAGCAGGCGATACCAGCGGGGCGACAGGGCGCCATCGATGAAGCTGTCAGACAGTGCGCTGTCTTGCTCGTCGACGGGGCTTGAGTTGGAGACTTCGGAAGTTTCCAATACCTTTTTGACCCGGGTAAACAGCTTTTCCGTCAGATTGGTATCGTCGTTTGGTTCCAAAATGGTGGCTCTTCTGTCTCAAACAATGTCCCATCTTAACCACTTTTCACATCGAGCAGCCACACCATAAACGCATTGAGCCCCAAAAGGGGCTCAATGTGGTCAACCTTGCATCACGACGGATCAGTCCGCTCCCGAATGCCGGGGAGTCACTGGTCGCGACCGGTGGGGCGATTACGCTTCGTCGCAGATCGGCTTGGCGAACTCCAGCGCCATGTCCCAGGGCTGTTCAATCCAGGTGTCCTGCGGAATGGCGACTTCGAAGTCATCCACCAGGGGTTCGCCCATGGGCTTGGCGAAGATGGTGATGAACTTGGCTCTGGGGTAGAGCTCGCGGATCGCCTTGGCGGTGCCGCCGGTGTCCACCAGATCGTCCACCACCAGCCAGCCTTCGCCGTCACCTGCGGTGGTGGCAGCCTTCACCACCACCAGCTCGCGCTGGTTGTCGTGGTCATAGCTGGAGATGCAGAGGGTTTCGACATTGCGAATGCCAAGTTCGCGGGCCATCAGGGCCGCAGGCACCAGACCACCGCGACTGACGGCGATGATCCCTTTCCACTGGCTGACAGGCAGTTGACGACGGGCCAGACGGCGCGCTTCGCGTTGCAGGTTATCCCACGATACATAGAACTTTTTTGGCATGCTATCGATCTCAACGAGTTATAAAGCAATCACTTATGAGGCGGAACCCGGCAAAGAGACGGGTTCAGGTCAATTCTGGCACCCCGTTTCCCGAATTTTGCTTGCACTTTTTCGGCCTCGGGGCTGACGCCTCGGCGGCAAAAACGGATGCAATGCGAACAGGGATGGGATGTAGCTGGCGGCCATCTCGGGTGGACTCCCGATCTCGGGCCGGCTGTTGGGCCGGTATGATAGCACTCTTTATGGATAAATTGAGCGGCAAACGTATGCGAAAAACAGGAAATGTCCGCCATCTTCCGCTCTGTCGCCCTTTTGGGAGGGCTCCGGCGACACCGAAATGGTAGCCGTTCGACACACACTTCATGACATTCGGGCAAAAAAATAGCAGGGGGAGGAGAGGATCCTCACACACCTGCTGCTGTTACCTGTGACGCCTGCGAGCCTTAACGGCGGGTGGCGTAGGGATTCGGGTAGTTGAAGCCCTGGGTATAGAGAGATTGGGCAAACCAATAGGTTGAATTGCTGCCTGACATCATAAACTCCTGATTGCTTAACAAGTTACGTACCTTAATGCGGGTTCACATCCTTGAACTGACACTCGGTTCCATGGAGGCGCACTTGCTTTGCTTCGGTTCCCTGGAGGCATTGATTGTCATCCTGACAAGTGGGCTGGCCACGGCGGCTAATTTACCACCCGGCGCCAAAAAGACAATATTTTTGTGACCAACATCACAAAGTTGATGTTGTGCTGACACGAATAAGGCAGGCAGTGAAGTTCGCCATCCATGCTCCCTTTCCCAGCACAAGCAGAGCGTCATTTGCGCTGATCGCTCACATTTTTGCGTGATTGACTGTATTATCGTTATCCTCTTCCCCGGCCCGCAGAGTGGGGCCCGACATTTTCCATGCTGGTAAGGAGTCCCGACGTGGCACAGCTCAGTTCTCTGTCTCCCAAGTTGATTTGGCAATTCTTCGAGCAGATCTGCTCCATCCCCCACCCCTCCAAGCACGAAGCCCAGCTGAGCGCCTGGATCGTGGCGTGGGCCCAGGGAGAAGGCCTGGCGGTCAAGCAAGATGCCGTCGGCAACATCATCATCAAGAAACCGGCCACGCCGGGGATGGAAAACCGCAAGGCCGTGGTGCTGCAAGCCCACATCGACATGGTGCCCCAGGCCAACGCCGACACCCAGCACGACTTCACCACCGATCCCATCGATGCCTACATTGACGGTGAATGGGTCACTGCCCGCGGCACCACCCTGGGCGCCGACAACGGCATGGGCATGGCGGGCTGCCTGGCCGTGCTGGCCGACAAGACCATCAAGCATGGTCCGCTGGAAGTGCTGCTGACCACCGACGAAGAGACCGGCATGACCGGCGCCTTCGGTCTGGAAGCGGGCTGGCTGGAAGGCGAGATCCTGCTCAATACCGACTCCGAAGAGGATGGCGAGGTCTACATGGGCTGCGCCGGCGGGGTGGATGCCAATATCCGCTTCCCCCTGGAGCGGGTCGCTGCCACCGAGGGGGAAGGATTCGAGCTGCAGGTCAAGGGCCTGCGCGGCGGCCACTCCGGGGTCGACATCCATCGCGGCCGCGGCAACGCCAACAAGCTGCTGGTCCGTCTGCTCAAGGCCGCCGAACCGCTGGGGGTGCGCCTTGGCGATCTCAGCGGCGGCACCCTGCGCAACGCCATCCCCCGCGAGGCCCGTGCCAGCCTGCTGGTGCCCGCCGCCAGCGTGGCTGACTTCAAGGCCCTGGTGGACCGCTACGCCGGCATCTATCAGAGCGAGCTGGCCGCCACCGAGGCCAACCTCACCGTGCTGCTCACCGCCCGGGAGAAACCGGCCCAGCTCATGAGCGAGTCCCTGCAAAGCCGCCTGCTGGATGCCCTGATGGCCTGCCCGAACGGGGTGATGCGCATGAGCGACGCCATCCCGGGCGTAACCGAGACCTCCACCAACCTGGGTGTCATCAAGACACTCGAGGGGGAAGTCTATGTGCAGTGCCTGATCCGCTCCCTCATCGATTCCGGTCGCGAGAACATCGAGCAGATGACCCGCTCCCTGTTCACCCTGGCCGGCGCCAGCTGCGAGTTCACCGGCGCCTACCCGGGTTGGGCCCCGAACGTTGACTCACCGGTCATGGCACTGGTGCGAAGCAGCTACCAGACCCTGTTTGGCGAGATGCCGAACGTCATGGTGATCCACGCAGGCCTCGAGTGCGGTCTGTTCAAGAGCGCCTACCCGGACTGGGACATGGTCTCCTTCGGCCCGACCATCCGTGGCGCCCACGCACCGGGGGAGAAGGTACACATCCCGGCGGTCGAGCGTTTCTGGCAACTGCTGGTTCACGTGCTGGAACATATCCCGGCCAAGTAAGCCAGCTCACGACCATATCGATGCCCCGCCCCGTGCGGGGCATCTTTTTTGTACTTCCTCCTCGGCCACCTCTCTCATATCCCCGACTCCATACGTGGCCCTGGCTTGAAATCGTATCCATGAACAGGTCTGCATTTGAAAACCCTTTCCATGATTTATGTAAATTTACAACACAAAAAGTTGATCCAGCTCACATATGCCCCTAGGATCAGAACGTGACCAAGGTCACACAACCCATGAACCACAGAGAAACGAGGTCATCATATGTTCGAGAATCTGGCAGTGCTGTTCCACCTGAAGGGTGCAACCAGCAAGAAAGGTGCTGAAGAGAAAGACACTTATGCGCCTGCAACCCGCAATTACTACTTCCGTTATGGCGCCTGATATCGCCTGTCCGGAAGTTGAAATTAGCAACGTAATAAAACTACAAAACAACTCAGCAATCCACACAGCAGCCACCCCCATCGGGGCGCTGTCCTGCCCGGGCCAGAATTCCCACGGCCAAACCTGAACTCCAACCATGAAGATGGGGCCCGCAGGCCCCATTTTTTTATCCCGTTTCCGCCTTTATTGCGCCTCCTCGGTGCCACCTTGCAGCGATGCCGGTCGCGACGTGGCGGGCGCCGGCATCATATCGCCTTTCCCAACGGCACCGCCTCCTGCACGGGTAAGGGGAAATGGCAGGCCACCTGATGCCCCTGCCCGCCGCACGCCTCAAGGGCGGGCGAGCGGGTGCGGCACAGATCCGTTGCATGGGGGCAGCGCTGGTGAAAGTGGCAGCCACTCGGCGGCGAAATGGGGGACGGCACATCTCCCGTCAGCAGGATGCGCTGGCTGCGCCGCCGTGGATCCGGCACCGGAATGGCGGAGATGAGAGCCTGGGTATAGGGATGGCGTGGTGCCAGGTAGAGTGCCTGGGCCTCGGCCAGTTCGACGATCCGGCCCAGATACATCACCGCAATCCTGTCCGAGATGTGCTTGACCACCGACAGGTCATGGGCGATGAAGATGATGGCGAGGTTCATCTCCCGCTGCAGATTGAGCAGCAGGTTCACGATCTGGGACTGCACCGACACGTCGAGCGCCGACACCGCCTCGTCACACACCAGCAGCTTGGGCTTGAGGGCGATGGCGCGGGCGATGCCGATGCGCTGGCGCTGGCCACCAGAGAACTCATGGGGATAGCGATCCACCGCGCTGCCGGGCAAACCGACTTTCTCCAGCAGCTCCTGCACCCATGTCCGGCGCTGTTCGGCGTTGCCCTTGCCGTGGATGATGAAGGGCTCCTCCAGGATCTGCCCCACCGTGTGGCGGCTGTTGAGGGATTCTGCGGGATCCTGGAACACGATCTGCATCTCCTGACGCAGGGATCGCATCTCCTTGGGCGAGAGGTGGGTAATGTCACGCCCCTCGAAGGTGATGGAGCCGGCGCTCGGCTCGAACAGCTTGAGCAACGAACGCCCCAGGGTGGACTTGCCGCATCCCGACTCTCCCACCAGGCCAAGGGTCTCCCCCTGCCTGAGATCAAAGCTGATGCCATCCACCGCGTAGACGGTGTATTGCTTGCGCAAGAAACCGCCACCCATCTTGAAATGCTGCTTTAAATTGCTTACCGACAACAAGCTGGTCATGACTTCCATCCCCGACGATTCATGGCAGCAGACGACCTGGTCGCCTTCCCGCCGCCAGGCTGCCCTGCGACACCCCGTAACACCAGACCGTTCATAGGCTCACCTCCTTCCAGTGGTGGCAGGCCACCCCATGGCGTTCGCTCAACTGCTCGGTCACCGGTATGGTCTCCACGCAAAGGGGCGTGGCATGGGGGCAGCGGTTGGAGAAACGGCACCCCGCCGGCATCTCGTGCAGGGCGGGCACCTGACCCTTGATGGTCTTGAGCAGGCTCTTTGGCACATCTTCCAGACGCGGGATCGAGGCCATCAGACCATGAGTATAGGGATGGCGCGGGTGGTCAAACAGTTCATAGATATCGGCCCGCTCCACCGCACGCCCGGCATACATCACCACCACCTCGTCGCACAGCTCCGCCACCACCCCGAGATCGTGGGTGATGAAGATGATGGCCATGCCGGTCTGGGCTTGCAGCTCCTTCATCAGATCCAGGATCTGGGCCTGGATGGTCACATCGAGCGCCGTGGTCGGCTCGTCGCAGATGAGCAGGGCCGGTTCGCAGGCCAGCGCCATGGCGATCATCACCCGCTGACGCATGCCGCCGGAAAGATTGTGGGGATAGGCCGCGAAACGCTGGGCAGGCTCGGGGATCCCCACCTTCTTCAACATGGCGATGGCGGCGTCACGGCGCTGGGCCTTGCTGTAATCGGGGCGGTGGAGGCGAAACACCTCCATCAGCTGATCGCCGACCGTCTGCACCGGGTTGAGGGCCGTCATGGGCTCCTGAAAGATCATGGAGATACGGTTGCCACGCACCTTGTACATCTGCTCCGGCGGCAGATTGAGCAGCTCCTCCCCCTGAAAGCGGATGGAACCCGCCACCACCTGACCGTGGGGCCTTGGCAGCAACCCCATGATGGCCAGCGAGGTGACGCTCTTGCCGCAGCCGGACTCGCCGACTATCCCCAGGGTCTTGCCCGGGGCGACCTGGAAGCTGACCCCGTCGAGCACCTTGATCTTGCCGTCGTCGACGGCGAACTCCACCTCGAGATCCCGCACCTCGAGGATGGGGGACAGAGACTGCCCCTCATGATCGCTGGTGCCGGGGGCGGCGGCCTGTGTGTTGGGCATGACTGCTGCTCCCTTCTGGGCCACATCAATGATGTGCATAGGTCTTGTCGATCAGGGTGATGGGGGCCAGCGCCTTGCCGTCAGCCTTGGCCTTCTGGGTCTCCTCCTTCACCTTGGGATCGATCCAGAGCAGGCCGCCACTGCTGTGGGGGTAGCCATCCATAGGCCAGTAGAGCAGATCCGGGGTGTTGCGGGTGGCGGGCACCTCCGGCAGCATCACATAGCGCCAGCTGCTGGCTCGCACGTAGTTGAGCTGAACGCCGGGCACGAAGATGGCGAGATCATAGATGCGCTGCTGGATCTGGTGGGAAAGCGCGGCCCGCTTGTCCATGTCGAACTCGACGTTGTAGGCGTCGATCAGGCTGTCGAGCGCTTTGTCAGCCACGTTGAACAGGTTGTTGGTCTGGGGCTTGTTGGCGTTGTCGGAGTGGAAGGACTCCCAGTATTGCGGATAGAGACCGCCGCCCCCCCAGCCAAGCCAGGCCGCCTCGTGTTTCTTCTCCAGCATCACCTTGAAGCCGGTGGCGCCATCCACCAGATTGAGCTCCAGATCCAGGCCCGCCTTCTTGGCCTCTTCCTTGAGCACGGTCAGCCGCTTGGAGTGCTCCTGGCTGGTGTAGGTGAGGGCCAGGGTGAGCCGCTCTCCCTTGTCGTTTTGCAAGATGCCGTCCGGTCCCTGCTTGCCGTAACCGCCCTTGGCGAAGTACTCCCGTGCCTTGGCGATGTCGTAGGCCCGCTCAGGGAGCGCGATGTCGGTGAAGGCCCCGAAGCCAGAGCCGAAGGTGGTAGCGCGGTCATAATCGCCGTGCAGCACCGTCTCTATCATCTTGTCGATGTTGAAGGCGTGCTGAATGCCGAGCCGCACGTTGAGATCCGCCAGCTTGGGATTGGCCACGTTGAGGTGAACCCCCTGCCCCCCCTGCTTGGTGTCGGTCATGGCCATCACCTTCTGCACGTATCCCTGCTTGTACTCCGGGGTGACCGCTTTCTCATGCCACCAGTTGGGCAGGATCATCTCGAAGGTGTCCAGCTCCCCCTTGAGGAAGTGGCGGAACGCGATGTTGTGGTCGCGGATCACCTGCACCTTGATGGTGTCGAGGTTGAACCTGTGCTGGTTGTAGCGATCGTCTTTTGCCCACCACTCCTTCTGCTTGCTGAAGGTGACGGACTTGCCCTTCTTCACGTCGCTCATCACGTAGGGGCCCGTGGTGGGTACCACGGCCCAGTTGTACTGCTTCACCCAGTTCGGGCCCATCTTGTAGTAGTGCTTGGGCTGGGGCCACAGTTCGGTGGTGTTGAGGAGATCGAGCTTGGCCTTGCGGCTGCCCGCCTTGACCAGGATGGTGTGGTCGTCAATCTTCTCCACCGCCACCACCTCGGTGGTGTAGTAGTTGTTGAACCAGGGGCCCTTGATGTCCTTGGAGCGCATCATCTCGTAGCCGAAGGTGTAGTCATCGGCGGTGACCGGCTTGCCGTCGGACCACTTGGCGCGCGGGTCGAGCCTGAAATAGACGGTCTGGCTGTCCGGCGCGATGGCCCAGGCATTCGCCAGGGCCGGAATGGGGTTGCCCGTGTTGGGATGGAAGCTGATAAGCCTCATCTGGTTGTCGAGGATGAAGGAACGGAACGAGCCGTTGGAATCCGGCCCCACGGTGCGAAACGTCAGCGGGAAGCTGTCGACGAAGAGATTGAGGTTGCCGCCGGGCAGCGCCTTGGGAGAGGCGAACACGGGGTCGGTGTCGTTGGTCTCCCACGTCAGATCCGCGGGCAGGCTGGCCGCCCACACCCAGGATCCGTTCAACAGCAGAAAGAGAGCACCTGTCCATTTGATTTTATTGTTCATGTTTGACTTCCTGGTCATGCCCCTGCACTGGGGGCGTCTTCATTAAGGGTCCTGTCGATGTGCCCTGGCAAGGCGCCACCGCTCACTGATAACGGGTAAATTTGCGCGGATCGAACGCCTCCCGGATGGCCTCCCCGATGAAGGAGACCATGATGAGCACCAGACTCACCGCCGCCACCACCGAACTCACGATCCAGATGGCGTCGAGGTTGTTGATCCCCTGGGAGAGCAGCTCCCCCCAGCTCGGGGTCGGCGGCGCCAGGCCAAAGCCCAGGTAGTCCAGCGCCGTCAGGGTGGAGATGTTGCCCACCACGGCAAACGGGGCCAGGGTGACGATCATCATCAGGGTATTGGGCAGAATGTGGTTGAAGATGATGCGCCGGGTGCTCGCCCCCTGGGCCCGCGCCGCCATCACGTAGTCCCGCGCCCGCTCCTTGTAGGTGAGGGTGCGCATGTACCAGGTGATCCCCATCCAGCCGAACAGCACGTTGATGCCGACGAACAGGCCGAAGTTCGGCTTGGCCAGGGAGACCAGGATCATGATGACGTAGAGGAAGGGCACCTGGGACCAGATCTCGATGAAACGCTGCATCAGGAGATCGAACCGACCGCCGAGGAACCCCATCATGCAGCCGATGCTGACCCCGATGACATAGCTCGCCACCAGCGCGATGAAGGCAAAGCCGATGGCGATGCGAAAGCCGTAGACCAGCCGTGCCAATACGTCGCGACCGCTGGTGTCGGTGCCGAGGAAGTGGCGCTCCGCCAGGCTCGGGGCATAGGGCGGATAAGCTTCCTCCTTGAAGTCCTGCTCATAGGGGTTCCAGGGGACCAGGGGCAGCAACACCCAGTCCCCCTTATCTTCCTTCGCAAATTGGCTCTTGAGCTGGCGATAGTTGGTCTCGTACTCGTAGTCGAGCCCGAAGTGCTGGCCCGGGATCACATCCCCATAGGTGGGGAAATAGAGCTCCCCCTGATAGCTCACCGCCAGGGCCCGGCTGTTGACCAGCAGCTCCGCCAGCAGAGAGATGACCACCAGGACCGAAAAGATGACAAAGGAGTAGTAGCCGCGCTTTATCGACTTGAAGCGCTTGAGTTTTTTCAGAGTTACCGGATTCAGGTTCATGCTCACTCTCCAAACCGCACGCGAGGATCGACCAGGGCAACGCAGATGTCGGAGACAATGTTGCCCACCAGCATCAGCATGGAGGTGATGGCCAGAATGCCCATGACGGTGGGGTAATCCCGCTCGACAATGGCCTCGTAACCGAGCAGGCCGATGCCGTCGATGTTGAAGATGGTCTCGATGAGGAAGGAGCCCCCGAAGAAGACGGTGAGCACCGACCCTAAGTGACTCGCGATGGGGATCAGGCTGTTGCGCATGGCGTGATCGGTCACCGCCTTGCGAAACGGCAACCCCTTGGCCACGGCGGTGCGCACATAATCCGCCGACAGGTTCTCCATCAGGCTGTTCTTCATGGTCATGGTGAGGATGGCGAAATCCCCGATGGCGTAGGCGATGAGGGGCAGCAGCGCGTGGGCGAAGACGGTGCGGATCTGATCCCAGCTGCTCTCCATCCCGTCAAACTCGTCCCCCGGGAAGCCCCCCATGGGCAACCACTCCAGATGGAACGCAAAGACGGTGATGAGGAAGATCCCCACCACGTAGGCGGGCAGCGCATAGGCCATGTAGATGAGCATGGAGCTCAGGGAATCGAAGCGGCTGTTGTGCCTGAGCGCCTTGGCCACCCCGAGCGGGATGGAGACGGCATAACTCAGCAGAAAGGTGGCGAGCCCGAAGAAGGCGGTCACCGGCAACCTCTCCTTGATGAGATCCCACACCGGCTCGTAATAACGGGTCGACTCCCCGAGATCCAGCACCGCCAGCTTCTGCAACCAGTCCCAGTAGGCGACCAGCATGGGCTTGTCGAGACCGTAGAACGCCTTGAGCTCTTCAATCTGTTCGTCGGAGAGTGCCTGCGCCCCCTTGCTGCCACTGGAGCGGCCGGACTCGTTTTGCGAGACCTGCGCCTGCAGCAGCATGCGCTCGACCGGGCCGCCCGGCACGAAGCGGGTGATGGTGAAGACGAGCAGGGTGATACCGAGAAACGTCGGGATGATCAAAAGCATCCGACGTAGGAAATACGACAGCATGGTGGAACCTCGTCCTTGTTGTTCTTTTATGGCCAGTCACATCCGGTGACGGGCCTATCCTTACCTGGCATTACTCACTGAATTGACTGGCATTGGCAGACAATCCGGCTCGGTCACTGTAAAAGCTCTGCAACAAAAATCAAGTAGAACCCTGTCTGCGACCAGGAATGTCCCCCCGCAGCATATCCCGCGGATGATTTTTTCCAAAAAAACCAACTTCAATATAAAAAACTGCTACGCCTACCCGTCCAACTCGATTTTAATTATTAAAAAATTAATTACACAGGTGTTTTAATCTATATCAAACAGAATAAAATCAACAAGTTAAGGATAAGTCGGGTTATTTTCTCATTTACCTATAAAAGAAGAGGGATAGCCTCCCCCACCATCCGTTCCCCGGAAAACGCTCTCGCCATAAAAGCAGATGAAAATACTGCAAAAAACCGTTTTCTCGATATCGGCACCGGAGTGACAAGCGACTTATCGATAAGTTCAAAAATAATCAATAAAATTGTAAAAATCGAACTTAACAACATCTTTACATAAGTTGACGCAACATTTACGGAATAAAACGCCAAAAATATTCCATCAAGTGCATATTCCCATCTAATTCCCTCTGCTGCCCCCATCCCCGCCGCTCCATTTGACGTCCATCACCAAACCTTGATAAGCCTTACGCACCGCTCCAACGAGGGCGGTAATGGAAGCAAACAATAAACAATCAGGAAGGATACTAGCGATGCTTAGGAAAAGCAGACTCTCTGCTGCCGTAGCGTTTGCCTTGGCGAGCGCGGCAGTTGTGGCCACCCCTGTCCTGGCCGAAGAGGGCCAGAACGTAGAAAAACTGCAAAAAATCAAGGTCACCGGCTCGCGGATCTCCCGGGTCGATGTGGAAGGCGCCACCCCGGTCGTCTCCGTGACCAAGGCGAAAATCGAGCAATCCGGTCAGCAGACCGTCGCCGATTACCTCAAGCAAGCCTCCTACAACTCCTTTGGCGGCGTCTCCCCTGCCTCCGGCAGCTCCTTCCAGTCCCAATCCACCGTCGGCCTGCGCGGCTTGGGTTCCGAGCGTACCCTGGTTCTGCTGAACGGCAAGCGGGTAGCGGGTTCCCCCACCATGGGCGGCACCTCCATCAACCTCAACACCATCCCCATGGCCGCCGTTGAGCGGGTCGAGGTCAACCTGGACGGCGGCTCCGCCATCTATGGTTCCGACGCCATCGGTGGCGTGATCAACGTGGTGCTCAAAGAGGGCTACGAAGGGCTGGACTTCCAGGGCCGCATCGGCTCCCCGAGCGAAGAGGGCGGCGACGAGAAGAGCGGCTCCATCGTGGCAGGGGTGGCCGGCGAGAAGGGCTCCCTGATGGCGGTCTACGAGCACGACAAGAAGGACGTTATCTACGCCCGGGATCGTGACTATCTCTCCAAACAGGGCAACGACTCCCCCAGCCCCTACGGCCGCAACGTGGAAGGGATCACGGGTCTTGACGCCAACGGCGACCCCATCTGGAAATACGGCCCCCTGGCCGGCGCCACCAATGCCGACGGCTCATGCAAGGAGCCCTTCGTCGGGTTCGAGGGCGGCTGTAACTTCAACTACGGCCAGGTCGCGGCCACCACGGCCTCCCGCAGCCGTGACACCCTGTACGTGAACGGTCGCTACCACATCAACGACAATGTGGACTTCGTGCCGCAGATCATCGGCTCCCGAGTCGAGAGTTTTGGCCGCTTCGCCCCGGCCGCCGGTGCCTTCACCATTGACCCGGCCAACCCGAAGAACGCCCAGTTCTTCGCCGACAACGGCCTGGATGCCGCCGCCACCCAGGGTCTGGGTGAGGCTGCCTACGCCTACTACCGCTTCAGCAACGTCGGTCCCCGTGACAACTATGTCACCGACACCACCGGCAGCATGAACCTCGGCTTCGAAGGCACCATCGCCACCGAAAGCGTCGGCGACATGCAGTGGAACGCCGGCTACATGTACTCCAAGACCGACAACAAGGAGAACGGCACCGGTTACGTGCTGAAGTCCGCCGCCCAGCAGGCGGTCGCCGACGGCAAGTTCGTCGGTGGCGAGTTCGACGCCTCCACCACGGCCTCCATGGCCGCCGACACCAGCCGCCGCTCCACCATGGACTTCTACCAGTGGTACGCCGGTGTCCAGTGGGACATGGGTGAACTGCCGGCCGGTCCGGTCAGCTGGTACGCCGGTGCCGAGTACAACGACTGGGTCTATGCCGACAAATACGACGCCCAGTCCGAAGCCGGCAACATCATCGGCTCCTCCGGCAACTCCTCCGGTGGCGTGCGTGACGTGACTGCCGCCTACATCGAGTCCCTGGTGCCCATCACCGAGCAGATCGAGCTGAACGTGGCCGGTCGCTTCGACAAGTACAGCGACTTCGGCAGCGCCTTCTCCCCCAAGGCGAGCCTGCGTTACCAGCCGCTGGACAACCTGATGCTGCGCACCTCCTGGTCCCGTTCGTTCCGCGCCCCCAGCCTGAGCGATCTCTACTCGGCTGACTCCTTCTCTGCCGACTGGGCGAAGGATTACGTCTACTGCGAGGCCAACGGCATCTCCGCGGCTGACTGCCCGAACCGCCAGTACGACACCACCCGTACCTCCAACGAGGATCTGAAGGAAGAGACCGCGGACACCTGGAACTTCGGGGTGGCCTACAGCCCGGTGGATGACCTGAACCTCTCCCTGGACTACTACACCATCAAGATCGAGGACGTGATCCAGCTGAACTCCCTGCAGTCTCTCATCTATGACGAACTGAACAGCGGCAGCTCCAGCAGCATCACCCGCAACAGCCAGGGCAAGATCAGCAACGCCATCGCACCCATGGTCAACCTGGGGACCCTCGAGACCTCCGGCCTCGACCTGAAGGTGGATTACACCTACGACCTGAACTACGCCACAGTGCGTTATGACCTGGGCGGTACCTACATCCTGAAATACAAGGAAGGTCTGTACGCCGGTGGTCCCATCATCGACAAGATCGGCCAGAACGGTCTGCCCCAGATGCGCTTCAGCTCCGGTGTGGGTGTCAACGTTCCCCAATGGTGGAACATGGATACCTACCTGAGCGCGAACTACATCGACTCCCAGAGCCAGGATTACATCGCCGATACCGGTGAGGAAGTGGGCCACATCGCGTCCCAGACCACCTGGAACCTGAACGTCGGCGTGGAAGCGCCCTGGAACGGCAAGATCCAGGTCGGCGTGAAGAACATGTTCAACGTGGGCCCGTCCCTCGAGAGCGATGGCTTCACCTATGACGACGAGCTCTACAGCATCGACGGTCGCATCTACTACCTCGACTACAGCCAGAAGTTCTAATCCACCAGCAAACCACAAGCCGGCCCGTTCGGGCCGGCTTTGCCCAAGGTCCCAAGGAAGTTACGGAGATAGGGTAATCCTATGAAAACAAGGACAACTACAATGAAGAAAGCGCTCCTCGGCAGCCTGATTTCGGCTGCCTTGCTGACCAGCTTCAATCTGAGTGCCGCCTCTGCCAGCCAGGCCGTGGACGCTCAAGCCGCCACCGACAATGCATCCAAAGTTTCCCAGCAGAAGATCGACAGCTACGCCGAGTCTGCCGAGTCTGCCCTGGCCCAGTACAAGGCCGCCCTGCGCCAGGTCGACAGCCTGCGCACCTACAACGAGCAAGTGGGCAAGATGGTCGACTCCCAGAGTGCCGAACTCGCCTCCATGCAAAAGCAGATCGCCCAGATCGACCAGACCAGCACCGAAGTGGTGCCCCTGATGCTCAAGATGATCGACTCCCTCGAGCAGTTCGTCTCCCTGGACCTGCCGTTCCAGAAGGTGGAGCGTGAGGACCGCGTGGCGGCCCTGACCGATCTCATGAACCGGGCCGATGTCACCATCTCCGAGAAGTACCGCAAGATCCTCGAGGCCTACCAGATCGAGGAGGGCTTCAGCCGCACCATCGAAGCCTACAAGGCGAGCCTGGACAAGGATGGGGACGAGAAGACCTACGAGTTCCTGCGCGTCGGCCGCATCGCCCTGCTCTACCAGTCCCCGGATGGCAACGAGACCGGCATGTGGAACAAGAAGACCCGCCAGTGGGAAGTACTGCCCCAGGAGTATCGCAGTGCGGTTGAACAAGGCCTTCGCATCGCGAAGAAGCAGGCGCCCCCCGCCCTCATCAAGCTGCCGGTTCAAACTGCGGAGAAAGCATCATGAAAGGAATCAAACTTGCCATCGCCTCGCTGATCGCGGGCGCCACCCTGGTCACCCTGCCGGTGACCGCCGCCGAGAAGCCGGTGGATCTCAACGCCCTGCTCAATCAGGTCAAGGCCGCCAGCACCAGCGAATCCCAGCTCAACAAGGAGCGGGAAGCCCGCTTCCTGGCTGACAAGAACGAACAAGGGGCCCTGCTCGCCAAGGCCAAGGCGGATCTCGCCGCCGAAGTCGCCAGGGGCGAAAAGCTCAAGGCCACCTTCGATGCCAACGACAAGCAGCTCACCGAGCTGACCGAGACCCTGCGCCAGCGCTCCGGCAACATGGGCGAGATGTTTGGCGTGCTGCGCCAGTTCGCCGGCGAGTTCAAGGGGATCTTCAACGCCTCTGCCCGCCGGGTCGAGCATCCGGAGCAGACCGCCCTGCTGACCCGCCTGGCCGAGAGCAAGGAGCTGCCCTCCAGCGATGACCTGACCGCCTTCTGGACCACCACCCTCAGCCGCATGGTCGACGGTGGCAAGGTGAGCCAGATCCCGGCCACCGTGGTCTATGGCGAAGGCAACCAGGCCGAGAAGACCGTCACCCAGATCGGTGAGTTCAACACCGTCTCCGAAGGCAAGTACCTCACCTTCGTGCCGGAGACCGGCAAGTTCGAACAGCTGCCCCGCCAACCCGACAAGGGGGTGCTGGAACCCATCGCCGACTTTGAACAGGGTGGCGGCGGCGTCAAGCCGATCTTCGTCGACCCGTCCCGCGGCGTGATCCTCTCCCTGCTGGTGCAGTCGCCGACCCTGAAGGAGCGGATCGACCAGGGTGGTGAAGTGGGCTATGTCATCATGGTGCTCGGCGTGCTCGGTACCCTGTTGGCACTGTTCTGCGGCGCTCGCCTCTCCCTCATCGGCGGATCCATGCGCAAGCAGCTCAAATCCGATCAGATCATCAAGGGCAATCCCATCGGCGAGATGCTGGGGGCCTACCAGAGCCATCGTGGCGACAACATCGAGGATCTGGAGTCCAAGCTCGACGAGATCATCCTGCGCAACGTGCCCAAGTTCGAGAAGGGCATCAGCATCATCAAGCTGATCGCCTCGGTCGCGCCGCTGCTGGGTCTGCTGGGTACCGTGGTCGGGATGATCGCCACCTTCCAGGCCATCACCCTGTTCGGTACCGGCGATCCCAAGCTGATGGCGGGGGGTATCTCCGAGGCCTTGGTGACCACCATGCAGGGTCTGGTCGTGGCCGTGCCCATGCTGTTCCTCTACACCATCGTGCAGACCCAGAGCCGCCGTCTGATCCAGGTGCTGGAAGAGCAGAGCGCCGGTTTCGTCGCCCGCTACCAGGAACGTCTGCACGCCGCCAAAGCCGCAGCCTAAGGAGTCACCCATGTGGTTCTGGTTGATTGAAGAAGTCGAGTCGGTCCGCCGGTTTCTGGGATTGGGGGGCGACGTGCTGGTCGCCCTGTTCTTCCTGACCCTGATGATGTGGGCCCTGCTGCTGGAGCGCTGGTTCTACTTCATGGCGGTCTACCCCAAACAGGTGAAGCAAACCAAGGCTACTTGGCTGGCCCGCACCGATCACCTCTCCTGGTCTGCCAGGCAGATCCGCCGCGAGCTGGTCTCGCGGGTGGCCATGGCGGTGGACAAGGGGATGCCGGTCATCAAGGTGCTGATCGCCCTCTGCCCGCTGATGGGGCTGCTCGGGACCGTGGTAGGCATGGTGCAGGTGTTCGACACCCTGGCCATCACCGGCACCGGCTCCCCCAGGGCGATGGCCTCGGGGATCTCCAAGGCGACGGTACCGACCATGGCGGGCATGATTGCCGCCCTTTCCGGCCTGTTTTTTGTCAACCAGCTCGATCACAAGGCCAAGTTGGCGGTGCAGAAGCTGGAAGACAACCTGAAACACGGCTGATGCAGGATGCACATCCCCGGCCGGGCCATGCCCGCCGGGGCACAGAACAAGCAAGGAGTTTTTTGCCATGAGAAAACGTCACAGCGACAGCGGTGCTGACGAGGCGGCCATCGATTTGACCCCCATGCTGGACATCGTGTTCATCATGCTGATCTTCTTCATCGTCACCACCTCGTTCGTCAAGGAGTCCGGCGTGGAGATCAACCGCCCGAGCGCCAGCACGGCCGAGACGGTGAAGAAGGGGAACATCATGGTCGCGGTCCGCGAGAACGGTCAGGTCTGGGTCGACAAACGGGTCGTCGAAGTGGGTGCCGTGCGCGCCAACATCGAGCGGCTGCGGGCGGAGAACCCGGAGAGCGCCGTGGTGATTCAGGCCGATACCGAGTCCCGTTCCGGGCTGGTGGTGCAGGTCATGGACCAGATCCGCATGGCCGGTGTCCAGAACATCTCCATCGCGGCGAGCAAGAGCAGCTGATGCCGGAGCGAGCCCTATGAGATACCTGATATCGTTGGCGGTCTCCTGCGTGGTGGTGTTCTTCCTGTTCCTGGGAATGAACAAGCTCATCACGCCGGATCACCGGGAGCTGACGGAGCGGGAGGACGTCACCATGACCGACTTCATCCGCATCAAGCCTCAGGAGACCCTGCAAGAGAGACAACGCGAGCTGCCCAAGCCGCCCCCCCCGAACCGGCCTCCTCCCCCTCCCGAGATGGAAGTGGCCAGCACGGATCGGCCGCAGATGGAGAGCTCGCCGATGGACATGCCCAAACTCGACATCCCGGTCAACATCGGTGGCGGCAACGCCCTCGGTGCCTACAGCACCGGCGGCGGTGGCGGCGGCATGGGTGGCAACAACGGCGCCATCCCGATGGCGACCTTCGAGCCCATGATGCCCCGCAAGGCGGCCCTGGCCGGTCTCGCATCCGGCAAGGTGCTGGTGGAGTTCACCGTCACCGAGCGCGGTACCGTGAGCAACATCCGCATCGTCAAGGA
Organism: Aeromonas sp. WP2-W18-CRE-05; assembly: GCF_014168615.1. Taxonomy (NCBI): domain Bacteria; kingdom Pseudomonadati; phylum Pseudomonadota; class Gammaproteobacteria; order Aeromonadales; family Aeromonadaceae; genus Aeromonas; species Aeromonas sp. WP2-W18-CRE-05. Next base: position 3,893,337 of record NZ_AP021917.1, read on the forward strand.
AGAGCCCCGCAGCTATGACCTCGGCAAGGCGGCGCGCCAGACCATTGCCAAGTGGACCTTCAAGCCGGCCATGGTGGACGGCAAGCCGCAGGCCAGTCGCATGCAGCAAGAGATCGAGTTTGCGACCAACTAAGGAGGGTGGCGATGAAAAAGTTACATACCCTGATCCTCGCCCCGGTGGCCATGGCGGTGCTGCTCAGCACCGCCACCTGGGCCGCCGAACAACCCGCCCTGTCTGACCGCGCCTACCGCGCGGTCAACAAGGCCCAGGCGTTGATCACCGAGAAGAAATACGGCGAGGCCAATGCCAAGCTGCAGGAGGCGCTGTCCGGCGCCGGCGAGCGGGTCTACGACAAGGGGGTCATTTTGCAGACCCTGGGCTTCGTGGCGGCGCAGCAGGAGAAGTACGGTCAGGCGACCAAGTACTTCGCCGACGCCATCGCCACCGGCGGCCTGCCGCCCCCTGTGGCCCAGCAGGTGCGCTACAACCTGGCCCAGCTCTACATGGCGGAGGGGAACTTCAAGGGTTCCATCAACACCATGAAGGAGTGGTTCGCAAACCTCGGTAAGGACGAGAAGCCGACCCCGCACGCCTACATCACCCTGGCCAACGCCCATGTGCAGCTCAAGCAGTACCGGGAAGCCATTCCGGCGGTGGACAACGCGATCAAGCTCTCCGCGGGCAAGGCGCCGGAGTCCTGGTACCTGCTGAAGATGGCGGCCCACTACGAGCTGAAACAGTACAAGCCGGCCACCGAGGTGCTGACTGCCCTGGTGGACCGCTACCCGGAGAAGAAGAAGTACTGGACCCAGCTCTCGGCCATGCACATGCAGGCGGGCAACGATGCCAAGGCCCTGGCGGCACTGGAAGGGGCCTACAACCTCGGCATGCTGACCGAAGCCAACGAGTTGCAGCGGCTCGCCAACTACCTCGCCTTCGCCGGCATTCCCCACCGAGCCGCCCGCGTGATGGAGAAAGCCATGAAGGAGGGGCAGATCGAGAGCACCGCGGCCAACTACAAGACGCTCGCCAACTACTGGCATCAGGCCAAGGAGCTGGACCCGGCCATCGACACCCTGGCCAAGTCCTACAAGCTGGCCCCCAATGCAGAGCTGCAGCTCAAGATGGCGCGCATGATGATCCAGAGCAAGCGCTACCAGGATCTGGTGGCCTTCGCCGCCAAGCCTGCCGCCAACGCCAGCGGCGAGCAGCGGGCGGATCTGAAGTTCCTGACCGGGGTCGCCTATTTTGAGCAGCAAAAGCCCAAGGAGGCGCTCTCCGCCTTCACTCAGGCTGCCCAGAACGGCAACGTCAGTGGTCGTGCCACCCCCTGGATCAGCTTCTTGAAAGAGCAGCAGGGCGGCGCCGTCACCCAATAAAGCTGCGCGGCCCGGCTGGCGGGGCGGGGATCTCCCCGACTCGGCATCCGGGCCGCGACACATCGACAAGGGGGTCACCCCGCAGATTGCCTTGGTGGCAATTGGCCGCTCTTCGGAGCGGTCTTTTTTATGGTCACTCCCCTGCCCTTTTCCCCCTCCTTCTCCTGATACAAGGCACAAAAAATCCGGAGCCTGGGCTCCGGATTGGATCGTTGCGTTGGGAGGGGGCAACCCCTTCAACAGGTCATCAGTCACTGCATACCAGCGTCCAGCTGCCGTCGCCCGCTCTGAGCTCGCGGCTGTACAGCAGCCGGGACAACTCAGTAGTTGCACACTAGCTTCCAGCTGCCGTCGCCCACTCTGAGTTCGCTGCTGGTACAGCAGCCGGGACAACTCAGTAGCTGCATACCAGCTTCCAGCTTCCATCGCCCGCCTTGGGCTCGCTGCTGGTCCACCAGTTGGCCTGCCACACCGCCTTGCCGTTGGTCATGCGGTCGTTGCCATTGGCGTGATCCCCGCGCGGCCAGGTCGGATAGGCATTGTAGTCCGCCGGGTTGACGTTCTGGCTGGCACAGGTGGTGCCACCGCTGCCGCCGTCACCACCGCCACTGCGGCCCAGCACCGCCTCGGCCAGGGCCGGGAAGTCGGACTTCAGGCCTATGGTCTGGCTGCCGGCAATCAGGCGCATGCCACTCGGCACGCCGGCGGCCGGCAGGTAGTAGGTCATGGCTACTTCCACGTCGGTGCCCGGCGTCCAGGCTTTCCAGGCCGGCAGCGTCAGAGCCACCTTGTGGAAGTCCTTCTCATTGGCGATGCCGTCCGAGTTCTGGTTGCCACCGCTCTCCACCACTTTCAGCCCCATGCCGCTCTGGTCGGTGATGGTGTCTGAGGTGGAGGTGGGGACCAGGAACTCGATGCGGGTGCCACCCGGAATGGTCTGGGTCGACTTGTTGGTGAGCTTGAGGGTCGGGTTGATCGGGTAGTTGGAGTCCCCTTCCTTGAAGCCGGAGAGGCTCACGCCGATGTCGAGCTGGGCGGCCGGAGCCGGCAGATCATTCTGCTTCAGGGCCGCCTTGTCGGCCTTGCTGAACTTCTCATACGCCAGGCTGGTGAGGGTGCTGCCCATCACGTACTCGTTCTTCGCGGCGTCGAAGTCATAGTCCCCCGCCATCTCCCAGAACATGACGCCCCCCAGGCCCCGCTTGACGATGTAGTCGAGCTTGTGACCCATGGACTCTTCATCTTCGGTGGAGAGGAACACCTTCTTCTGCTCGTTCCAGAGCCAGGGCGCATGGGCCTTGTCGTCGTAGTAACGCACATACTGGCCTTGCATCACGTGGGCCGGGTTGTTGGGATCCAGACCCCAGGCCTGGCCGTAGCTCGGCAGGGTGGTGATGCCGAGGCTGGCCGCGTGCTCCAGGTTCTTGGCATGCCACATGGGCACGGCGCCGCCGCCAATCTCCTTGCCGTTCTTGTCAAGGTCATGCCAGATGTTGTCGATGCCCACCGCCCCGTTGCCGCACGGAATGGTGCTGCCACCGGTGCCAGGCTGGCAATCGCTCTGGCTCGGCAGCGCCGCCTTGCCACCCAGACCGTGGGTGCCACCGGTGACCCCCTGCCAGCCACGGGTGTAATAGGGCACCCCTATGTTGATCTTGCCCGCCGCCAGGGCACCACGGAAGTAGTGGGCCGCCCAGGCGGAGTTGAGATAGCCGATGCCGCCAAACTGGGCCTGGGTGTAGACCCCCCACTGGGACAACTCGGGATCCGCCTTGTTGTCGAACAGGGCGGCGTTGTGACCGACGAAGTGGTTCCAGGCACCGTGGAAGTCATAGGTCATCAGGTTGACGTAGTCGAGGTACTGGGTGACCTGGAAGTTTTCCATGCCGCGCAGCAGGTAGGCCGAGGCCGGCGAGGCGATGGTCAGCATGTACTTGCGACCGTCCTCGGTGCCGGCGCTGTCGAGCTTGTTGCGCAGGGTCTTCATCAGCACTTCATAGTTCGCAAAGAGCTTGCCGCGACACTGGTTGGAGAGCGGGAAGTCGTTGGGGTTGCCCGCATCCTTCATGGAGGTGGGGTACTCGTAGTCGATATCCACCCCATCGAAGCCGTACTGGCGGATGAAGCCCACGGCCGAGTCGGCAAAGGCGTTGATGCCGGCGGTGTTGACCGAGCAGTCGCCCTTGGTGGTGGCGGCGTAGAAGCCGCGGGTATCGGCCCAGCCCCCGACGGAGATGAGGGTCTTCACGTCCGGGTACTGCTTCTTGTACTTGGACAGCAGGTTGAAGTGACCCTGATAGGCAAACTCCGGATCCATCTCGGCGCCCGGCACCCCGTTCCAGGTCAGCTTGGTGGCGGCGTCATCCACCTTGATGGTGTGACTCTGCTCGTCCACCGCCGCGAAGGCGTAGTTGATGTGGGTGATCTTGTCCCAGGGAATGTCGCTCACCAGGTAGGCGGGCAGGCCGTTCTTGCCGGTGCGCCAGGAGGTGAAATACCCGATGACGCGGCGGCCGTGGTCATCCCCCATGCACTCGCTGCCGTCGGCGCGGTAGATCTGGCGCACGTCGCAGGAGAGGTTGCCGCCGGTAGGGGGCAGGGCCGCCTCTTCCACCTGCACGTCCACCTGGACCGACTCGCCAGAGAGGTTGCTCTTGTCGGTCGCCACCAGCTTGAGGCCGGTCAGCCCCTTGTTCTGGGGCGTCCAGCTCAGCTGCCAGGGGGCGCTGGTGTCCTCGCCCACCTTCTGGCCATTCACGAACAGCTCGACCTTGGCGACGTCGTCATTGGCGTCGGTGACATTGCCGCTCACGGTGAGGGCGCGGCCCAGGGTCACCCTGGCGCCGGCGGCGGGGCTTGCGATGCTCACCCTGGGCGCCTCTGGCGCCACCACGGCAGCGACCTTGAAGCTCGAATCCGCCTCGCTCAGCACCTTGCCGTCTTTATCCAGCGCCCGGGCCTTGAGGGCGTGATTGCCCGCACCGGCGGCAGACCAGCTCGCACTCCAGGGAGAAGCCGTGGCGGTGGCGACCAGGGTGCCGTCGATGAGGTATTCCACCCGGGCGAGCGCCGTGACCGGGCCGCTCAACGTCACCGCCAAGGCCACACTGGCCCCCTCGCTGACGCTGGCACCCACGGCGGGGGAGCCGATGGCGACGACCAGGGCCGGCGGCGGCACCTCACCGCCATAGGGTTTCCAGGCATCGGCCCAGACGGTGCCGACACCGGGTTCATAGTGATAGGGAGAAGCGCCGCACCAGCCGGAGTAGGGGAATTCCTTGCATTCGTAGAGGTTGCCCACGTTGCTGACGATGTCGCCAGCCTTGTAGGCGGTGCCAGCCTGATAGGCGGGATAGGCTGCCTGCGCCCAGGCGGGCATGGCCGCAAGGGCGACCAGCATGGCAAGCCTGCTGGGCCTCAAGATCTGTTGCATATTGTTATCTTCCTTGTTTTGTCTTGGCTTCAATACCGGGAAAAGCGCAATCGCAACAGGGAACAAGGGAGCGACAACAGGCCATGGACGGGCCACAAACCCTCAAGTCACCCTGGGTAACCCCGCTGTCTGGCCCGGATGGGACAGATCGGAGGCTTTGCGTCCCGGCATCACTGCCGGTTTGCCCTTTGCCTGGGTTCCGTGAGGAACGGCTCGAGTATAGGAAGCAAGTGACCACTGCTCAATCTTTATTCTCGAAGGAAAATATGTGAATGCTGGCCGCCTCACACTTTTCGCTCCCACCTGATGACAAATAGATCATCAATATCAAACTGTTAGCCACGTCAAAAAATGGCAGATGGGCTCCTTTGTCTCCTCATAATGTGCGTTGGTTCACTGGTCAGAGCTGCCAGAAATGTGACAATGCGCGCCCTTGGCCACGATGCCAAGGCTATGGAAACACTGGCAAAAATAAAAAAAGGAATACCCATGAAAGGAACACCTACCCTGCTGTCGCTGGCCGTGGGGCTCGCGCTCGCGTCCCCGTCTCTCTACGCCGCCGGCTTCAGTTGCCCGGCCGACAGTGCCCTCACCCCCATCCCCGCCATCCAGGGCAGCGGCGACAAGAGCCCCCTCGTCCCGGACGATCAGTTCGAAAGCGCCCAGAGCGTCTCGGTCAAGGCGGTGGTCTCAGGTCTGGGGGAGAGCCTCAACAAGGGCTTCTACCTGCTGGATGTGCAGGGGGACGGCAACCCCGAGACGTCGGACGGCATTTTCGTCTACCTCAACGACAAGAACTTCGCCAGCAAGTACCCGGACATCCAGCCGGGCGCCCTGGTCTGTCTGGAGGCCAAGGTCGAGGAGTATTACGGCCACACCCAGCTCAAGCCCCTGTTTGACGGCAGCACGCCGCGCCTGACGACCCTGGCCCAGGGCACCGCCCCGGCCGCCACGGCGCTGCGGGTACTGGAGGGGGAAACCCTGGCCCGGGCCCTGGAGCGTCACGAAGGGATGCGGGTGCGCCTTGACGCCGACAGCGCCCTCAAGATAAGCCGCAACTTCAGCTACGACTATGCCGCCCGGCGCAACAACCTGGTGCTCGCTCACGGCGCCCCGCTGATGAAGCCGACCCAGCTCCATGTGGCGAGCAGCCCCGAGGCCGTGGCGCTGGCCGAGGCCAACGCCAGCAACCGGGTCTTCCTCGAGTCGGACGTCAAGGCGGGGGACGGCAAGCTCCCCTGGCTGCCCGCCTGGGAGCCGGAGCAGGGTTACCTGCGCATCGGCGATGCCCCGGTCAATCTGGAGGCCATGGTCGGCTACAGCTACAACGAGTACCGCCTGATCGTGCCCCGGGATCAGACCATCACCGCGGGGGATCTGCTGCGCACCGGCGACAACGACCGCCAGAGCGCCCCGGCCCGCCTGGATGGCACTGACCTTCGCATCGGCAGCTTCAACGTGCTCAACTACTTCACCAGCCACTCCAGCGTGGGGGGCGCCCTCAACGTGCTCTGCGCGGATCAGGCGGATGCGGACAGCGCCAAGGGCTGCAACCGCGGCGCCAAGAGCCTGGAGGAGTTCCAGTTGCAGCGCGCCAAGATCGTTAACGCCATCACCGAGATGGACGCCGACCTGCTCGGCCTGATGGAGATGGAGAACAACGGCTTTGACGAGCACGCCGCCCTCCACGATCTGGTGGAGAGCCTCAACGCCAGGCAGAAGGAGGCGAGCAAGCACTACGCCTTCGTCACCCTGCCCAAGGCCCTGCTCACGGAGGATCGCTTCTTTGGCGGCGACGCCATCATGGGTAAGTATTCACCGGAACAGTATTGACACAGGAAAAATGAGACGATCGTCTCTTGATCCCACTTTCCTGCTTGCTTGATCCTGCTCCTTAGATACGCTCCCCCCATGAGCAAAAACACCATGCATTCCGCGGGAATGCCCACCACTCTGGAGCAGGCCAACGAGCTGATTTATAAGCTCCTCGACCGCATCGCCGAGCTGGAGGACCGCCTCAATCAGCACAGCGGCAACTCCTCCAAGCCGCCTTCCAGCGACGGCCCCGGTGCACCGCCGCCGGCCCGCAAGCGTCCGGCGTCCGGCAAGCAACGGGGGGCGCAGCCCGGTCACAAGGGACATCGCCGCGAGCGGCATCCGCTTGATGCCCGCCTGACCCTGGTCCCGCATTACCCTGCCGCCGATTGCGCTTGCTGTGGCGGGGACATGGTGGCCCATGCCAAACCCTATCAGGTTCATCAGGTGTTCGAGCTGCCCGAGGTGAGCTATCTCGTCACCGAACACCAACTGTATCGTGCGACCTGCTCACGGTGTATCGGCACGACCCAGGCCGCACTGCCAGACAACGTCAGCAGCAGCCAGATGGGGGCCAATCTGCTCAGCTACATCGCGCTGCAAAGCGGCCAGTTTCACCAGAGCGTCAGCCAGATACAGCAGCAGCTCAAACAGCATTTCGGCCTGAGTTTTAGCCGGGGCGCCATCAGTGAGGCGCAGGGGCGGGTGAGTGCCATGCTCACCCCGACCTACCAGGCCATCAAGCAGCAGGTGCAGACGGCCACCCACGTTCATGCCGATGAGACCCGGCATCAGCGGGGTGGAGAGCGCCGCTGGATGTGGCTGGCGCTGAGCAAGATAGCCGTCTGCTTCATGACGGCCTATGGCCGTGGTCAGGAGGCGGCCAAGCGGCTGCTGGGCGCCGAGTTTGACGGGGTGCTGGTGACCGACCAGTACGCCGGCTACCGGTTTATCGACGCCGACCAGCGGCAACTGTGCTGGGCCCACGTGGCCCGCAATCTCGCGGCCATCGCCGAGAGTAGCGAGCAGTGCAACCAGCCCATCGGTGCCCGGTTGGTCTTGCTGGCGGATGCGGTGTTTCGTACCCGGCACCGTTGGGAAAGCGGTGCGTTGAGCAAGCAGAAATACCTGCGCAGGCTCGCGCGTTACCGGCAAAGCTGGCGAAGCCAGTTGGAGCGCGGCGCCCTGTTGTGCAGCAAACGCTACCGTGGACGATGCCAGTTGCTGCTGCGGGATGACGAGATGCTGTGGCGGTTTATGACTGACGACGAAATAGCGCTGACCAACAACGAGGCGGAGCGGGCGCTGCGTGGCTATGTGCTCTGGCGCAAGGGTAGCTACGGCGTGTGGTCTCACCGGGGCGAGCTGTTTCGCCAGCGCATCCTGTCGTTGGTGGAGACCGGCAAGCGATTGGGCCGCTGCCCACAGGAGTGGTTGAGGGCCGTGGTCAGGGCGTGCATCGAGAAGACAGATTATCCCATCCCGGCAGAACTGATGCCGTCAACCCCGTCCTGGTGAATAGATACCATCATGGTGGCCATGATCTACCGCCCCGCCCTGCTCACCCCGAGCGGGGATGCCGACGTCATCCCCCTGCCCCAGCAGCGCTACACCACGGGCGGCGTCACCAAGAGCGCCGGTCAGCGGGACTCCCTGGTCCAGCGCTTCACCGTGGCGGGCAGCGACGCCCCCCTGACCCTGGTGGTCAACCACCTCAAGTCCAAGGGGTCGGGCTGCTATGAAAATGGGGATGGCAAGACGGAGCCTGCGGATCTGCAGGGCAAGTGCACCGAGTTTCGGGTGAGCGCCGCCAAGGTGCTGGGGGAGGCGGTGAGCAAGATGCCGGGCCAGGTGCTGCTGGTGGGGGACTTCAACTCCTACGCCAAGGAGGATCCCATCCGGGTGCTGACCGACTATGCGCCGGTCGCGGGGGAGCGCCAGATCCGCTCCGCCTCCCACACCTACATCGGCGACAAGCCCTATGAACAGATGGGCCAGACGGTGGCCAAGGGTTACGGCCTGGTGGATCTGAACGTCAAGTTCAACCAGGAGAAGGCCATCTCCTACAGCTACGAGGCCGAGCTCGGCACCCTGGACTACGCCCTCGCCAACCCGGCGCTGGCTGACAAGGTGGTGGCGGTGGCCGACTGGCACATCAACTCCTTCGAGAGCAACCTGTTCGAATATGGCAGCGCCTACACCGGCGATCTCATCAAGTCGGACAACCCCTTCAGCGCCTCGGACCACGACCCCGTCATCGTCGACCTCAAGCTCAAGGAAGCGAGCAAGGGGGGTGGCGGCGCCATGGGCGCCCTGCTGCTGGCCCTGTTGCCGCTCGCCTGGCGGCGTCGTCGCTAAGACGCGGCATCCTCGATGCCAGGTGCAAAGCCCGCGATGATCGCGGGCTTTTTTTGTGCCAGGGCCATTTGAAAAACAAATGCAAAGGGCCACATCATGGGATGAATAAATACCCTGTTGCCCCACCCCGCCCCTTTTCCGGAGGGCTGGCACCCTGCCGACGGGGAAACCCGGTGCTGACATCAGGGGCCGGATAGCGTATCCCGCAGGTTGCCGAACGAGCCAACCGCCACGCGGCAGAGGATGGCACCGCGCAGCCCGCGCCATGGCCATGGCGGCATCGGCGCCAATCCCCGTCAGCAGCGGCCAGAGCCGCTGATGCCTTCGCGGACAGGGTGAAGCGCCATTTGCCAGACAAATGCAAAGGGCGAGATCATGGGAAATCCAAATGACAGGCAAACAAAAAGGCCACCGCGATGCGGTGGCCTTGGTGCTTTCTTGCGAAAGATGGTGGAGCTACGCGGGATCGAACCGCGGACCTCTTGCATGCCATGCAAGCGCTCTCCCAGCTGAGCTATAACCCCGATGTGTGTGAGTGACACTGAATCACTCTGAATTTGGTGGAGCTACGCGGGATCGAACCGCGGACCTCTTGCATGCCATGCAAGCGCTCTCCCAGCTGAGCTATAACCCCAAATTCGGTACTGAATGAATGGTTCTGGCGGCCATTCATCCTCAATAATGGTGGAGCTACGCGGGATCGAACCGCGGACCTCTTGCATGCCATGCAAGCGCTCTCCCAGCTGAGCTATAACCCCACAAAGGTCGGCCTGGGTGATACACACCGCACTGCCCTGGGTACTTCATGTCAATCGGGAACCTGGTGGAGCTACGCGGGATCGAACCGCGGACCTCTTGCATGCCATGCAAGCGCTCTCCCAGCTGAGCTATAACCCCTTGGATTCCAGATTGTTCGAGGAGAATTTGGTGGAGCTACGCGGGATCGAACCGCGGACCTCTTGCATGCCATGCAAGCGCTCTCCCAGCTGAGCTATAACCCCAACTCACCTCGGCGCTACCAAAGTTATCTCTGGCAACGGAGGCGCATGATAGGCATCACCCGCTTTGCTGTCAACCCAAAATTCTCGCCCACTGGAGCGTTTAGTCAAAATTCAGGCAGTTAGCTGTTTTTACCGCCAACCTCGTCGCTATGTCGCTGTTTTACGTCGCAAATCCGCTTGAGGCCAAAATACGAAGGGCCCCCGTCAGGGAGCCCTTTTCATGCCATGGCCGATGTTTATTCAGCGGCCATGGGCGCGGTCGATGCGGGCGAGGCCCGCTCCTTGCCCACCAGCGCCATCACAGTATCGATGGCGGGGGAGAGATGACCCCAGACCGGTGACGGCAATGTGCGGCGGCAAGCTTACTCGGCGGCCATGCGCGCTTCGATATACGCCAGGGCGCGGTCGATGCGGACGAGGACACGCTCCTTGCCCACCAGCGCCATCACGGCGTCGATGGCAGGAGAAAGACTACCCCAGACCGGTGACGGCAATGTGCGACGGCAAGCTTACTCGGCGGCCATGCGCGCTTCGATATACGCCAAAGCGCGGTCGATACGGGCGAGGACCCGCTCCTTGCCCACCAGCGCCATCACTGCGTCGATGGCAGGAGACTGGCCCAGACCGGTGACGGCCACACGTAGCGGCATACCGACCTTGCCCATGCCCTGACCCAGCTCGGCGGCGGTCGCTTCAATCAGCTCGTGCAGCGCCTCGGTGGTCCAGGTCTCCAGGGCCGCCAGCTTGGTCTTGGCCAGCGCCAGCGGCTCGGCAGCCACACCGCGCAGGTGCTTCTTGGCAGCGGCTTCGTCAATGGCTTCGTACTCTTCGAACAGGTAGCGGCTCTGGGCAGCCACCTCCACCAGGGTGTTGCAGCGCTCGGCCAGCAGGGTGACCACGTCGGCCAGCGCCGGGCCATTGCTGGTGTCGATCTGCTGGTGTTCCATGTGCCAGGCCAGGTGCTTGGCCACATAGGCCGGATCCAGGCTGCGCATGTAGTGGTTGTTCAGCCACAAGAGCTTGTCGGTGTTGAAGGCAGAGGCAGACTTGGAGATGGCATCCAGGCTGAACAGCTTGATCATCTCGTCCAGGGTGAAGATCTCCTGATCCCCGTGGGACCAGCCCAGACGCACCAGATAGTTCAGCAGCGCTTCCGGCAGGTAGCCATCGTCGCGGTACTGCATGACGGAGACGGCACCGTGGCGCTTGGAGAGCTTGGCGCCGTCGTCACCCAGGATCATGGAGACGTGGGCAAACTCCGGCACCGGCGCGTTCAGGGCCTTGTAGATGTTGATCTGGCGCGGGGTGTTGTTGATGTGGTCTTCCCCACGCACCACGTGGGTGATCTCCATGTCCCAGTCATCGACCACCACGCAGAAGTTGTAGGTCGGCGCGCCGTCGGTACGGCGGATAATGAGATCGTCCAGCTCGGTGTTGGCGAACTCGATGCGGCCACGGACGTGGTCATCGAACACCACGGAGCCTTCGGTCGGGTTGCGGAAGCGGATCACGTGGGGCGCATCGGCCGGGTGATCGTGGGCGCCATCCCGGCACTTGCCGTCATAGCGGGGCTTCTCGCCGTTGGCCATCTGGCCTTCGCGCAGCGCTTCCAGCCGCTCCTTGGAGCAGTAGCACTTGTAGGCGCGGCCGTCCGCCAGCATCTCGTCGATGAGGCCGTTGTAGCGATCGAAGCGCTTGGTCTGGTAGTAGGGGCCCTCATCCCAGTTCAGCTCCAGCCATTCCATGCCCTCAATGATGGCGTCGATGGCCTCCTGAGTGGAACGTTCCAGATCGGTATCCTCGATACGCAGCACAAACTCACCGCCCTGGTTCTTTGCAAACAACCAGGAATAGAGTGCGGTACGGGCACCGCCGACATGCAAAAAGCCGGTCGGGCTGGGAGCAAAACGGGTTTTGACTTTCATCTTTAAGCCTTGTGTAGAGGGCCTTGGGCCAATTCGTTAAAAAAACCGTCGCATTTTAGCACCGACAATGACGGATGGGAAAACCATGGCGAGGCAGAGGGGAAAATAGGGTCTATTCCCGCAAAAACCGCTGTTTTAGAGTGATGTCTCAGAATTTTCCCTTTTTTCCCGCTTAGCTAGGCGAGGTCGCTGGAGAGATCTCCCGCACAGCCGATACTTCAGTCACCCCGTCAACGAACCCTCAACGATACAAGGAACGCGCGATGCAGTTTCGTTCTATCCAGAATCGTATCCTGGTACTGGCCGGTGTCGCCATGACCACGGCCCTGGTCATCCTGATCCTGCTCAACCAGTATTCAGGCCGGCAGACCCAGCAGCTCACCATCGACTCCAGCCGCGCCGCCCTGCAACAGGAGGCGTGGCAGAAGGTGAGCGCCAACGCCCGTGCCGAGGCCGCCACCATCACCCAGCTGCTGCAAAAGGGGCTCTCCTACACCCAGCAGATGGCCAGCGTCTTCGCCCGCCAGCAGGAGGGCAAGCTGCCGCTGGATCGCCAGCAAGCCACTGACCTGCTCAAGGCCCAGCTTGCTTTGGAGCCCCAGCTCTATGGCGCCTTCGCGGGATTCGAGCCCAACGGCTTCGACGGCCAGGACGAAAGCTTCGCCGGCCAGAGCGCGCTCGGCAGCGACGACAAGGGGCGCTTCGTTCCCTATTTCTATCGCGACAAGGAGAGCATAGGCACCGACCTGCTGCTCTCCATCGAGAAGAGCGATCCGGACGAGTTCGGCAACCCGGCCAACGACTACTACGCCTGCCCGAAACGGGAGGGGCGCCCCTGCCTCATCGACCCCTTCAAGGTGGACATCAACGGCCAGCAGGTGCTGGTGAGCACCATCACCACCCCCATCCTGGTGGATGGCCGGTTCAAGGGCATCGCCGCGCTGGATCTGGCGGTGGATTCCATCAGCCGCCAGGCCCAGTCCCTCAACAGCAACATCTATGACGGCAAGGGGGAGACCCTGATCGTCAGCGCCGCCGGCGTCATCACCGGTACCAGCGGCGACGCCAGCCTGCTCGGCAGCCGCGCCGACAAGGTGCTCGGCAACGGCTGGCAGCAGTACCTCAAACCGGACGTGCAGCGCCAGGAGCTCGACGATGCGTTTCGCATCTCGGTGCCCATCGCGGTGCCCGGCATGGCCCGCAACTGGGCCATCATCGTCACCCTGCCCTACAAGGTGGTGCTGGCGGGAGCGGACGAGCTGGCACGCCAGCTCACCGACATGAACCGCGCCGCCATGACCCAGCAGCTCATCGGTGCCCTCATCGTACTGGCGCTGGCCCTTGGCACCATGCTGGTCATTGCCCGCAGCATCACGGGCCCCATCCGCCAGATGGTCAGCCTGGTGGATGACATCGCCGACGGCGACGGGGATCTCACCAAGCGTCTGGAGAGCCGCTCCCGGGACGAGCTGGGGGCCCTGGCCCGGGGCATCAATCGCTTCATCGACAAGCTGCAGGCCCTGCTCGGGGATGTGCAGAAGACCGCCAGCGAGGTCCATCGCCACGCTGGGGATACCGATCGCATCGCCGGCCAGACCGACAGCAACCTGCAGCATCATCAGGCCGAGATGGAGCAGATGCTGACCGCGGTACAGGAGATGTCCTACGTCAGCCAGGAGGTGGCCACCCACGCCAACAACACCGCCGACTCCGCCAAGCAGGCCCAGAGCGCGGCGGACGAGGGCAAGGTACGCTTCCAGCGGGTGATCCACTCCATGCACAAGGTGGCCGCCGAGGCGGGCAAGGGAGCCGAAGTGGTGGAAGGGCTGGCTCACGACAGCGAGCAGATCACCAGCATCCTCACCGTCATCCAGGGGATCGCCGATCAGACCAACCTGCTGGCGCTCAACGCCGCCATCGAGGCGGCCCGGGCCGGCGAGCAGGGGCGCGGTTTTGCGGTGGTGGCCGACGAGGTGCGCAAGCTGGCGGGCAACACCCAGCAGGCGGTGCAGAATACCCAGGAGCTGATCGACAAGATCCGCCACAGCTCCACCAACGCGGTCAACGCCATCCAGCAGAGCCAGCAGCTGACCCATCAGGCGGTGGGGGAAGCGGATCAGGCGGAGGCGGCCCTCGGCAGCATCTTCCAGGCCATCGCCACCATCAACGACATGACCTACCAGATCGCCTCCGCCGCCGAGGAGCAGAGCTCGGTTTCCGAGACCGTCTCCGGCAATCTGTCAAAAACCAGCGCACTGGCCAACGACATCGCCAGGGACGCCACCAGCACGGCCAACGCCAGTCAGGCCTTGCGTCAGGCGGCGGAACGTTTGCAGCAATTGTTGGGTCAGTTTCGTCTCAGCTGATAATTTTCATGCTCCGGACTCTCCCCCTCGGGGACGAGTCCGTTTACCATAGGCGGCATATTTGCCTGATGGCAGGCAATGTAGTGAGAGGTAAATGCCGTGCCCACCCCGGACCGTCGCCCACGTGGCCATAACAGACGAGCCCAGCAGCGTCGCCAAGACGAATCACAAGGAACCCTGCTCCAACGTATCAACGCGGCTACCCTGCCCCTGCGCCAGCGTCTCGGCCAGGGCATGAGTGGCTTGGGTCAGCGCAACAAGGAGCCGAAGGCGGCCTCGTTCAAGCTGGCAAGCCCCCTGCCCCGCAAACACACCATAGGGTTGCTGGTGCTGATCCCGCTCTGGCTGCTGGTGCTGGCCTGGGAGCCCGCCCCCGCCGCCCCGACCACGGCGCCGTCAGGCTCTCTGGCGGTCCCCCTGGCCGTGCCGGCCCAGGCCCTGACCGTCGGCAACGCCGGTGAGCCCCAGGCCGCCAAGCCCGTCGAGGAAAAAGTGGATGGCACCTGGTTGCAGCACGACGTGCAGGCCGGTGAAACCCTCTACTCCATCTTCCGCAAGTTCGAGCTGCCGGGGGCCGAGCTCAGCCGGCTCATCGCCATCGAAGGGCCGGACAGGCCGCTGACCCGGCTGCAGTCGGGCAAGTCGGTGTTCATCCTGGTGGACACCAGCCGCCGCATCCAGCGGGTCGAGGTCCGCTCTCTCGGTCAGGTCAGCTACCGCTACGACCGCCAGGGGGAAGGGTTCGCCCTCAAGGAATAAGGGGCTCGACCACCCCCCTTATGCAGACGGGAGGCCATGGCTTCCCGTTTTTTTTGATGTGAAGCATGAAACAAGCTGCTGACTTCACAATACTTTTAGCTCGCTCAAAAAATGAAAAGTGCCAAATTGACAAGGGATCGGGCTCCAGTACAATCGGTCAGGCTTTAGACAGGGATTGTGCTACATGCTACTGGGACAAAGAGACGTGGTCAGTCATGCTTCAACCCCTGACTTCCAGGCAAATGCTGCCCAACCAGGCTTAGTTTCATTTTGTTATAGATAGGACTTACCACATGTCTGACATTCGCACCGGCCAAGTAAAATGGTTCAACGAAACCAAGGGTTTTGGCTTCATCGAGCAATCCCAGGGACCGGACGTTTTCGTTCACTTCTCCTCCATCCAGAGCGCAGGTTTCAAGACCCTGGCTGAAGGTCAAAAAGTCCAGTTCACTGTGACCCAGGGCAAAAAAGGCCCTCAGGCCGAGAACGTCACCGTTATCTGAGCCAGCGCCAGTGAACCCGTAGGAGGAGCCATCGCCCCTCCTATTTTTTTGCCCGCGATCTTTCCTTCCCGACCGGCAGAGCTCTTGCCGGGCTTGCCATCCCCACCTGCAAGCCGCTTATGGCCGCCACCAGCCGCTATAAATCAAAATGATGAGTTTTGGTTAAATGCCCCGGTTTTAACTTATAGCGAGCCACTGTCTGTCATTCAGGCCCTGCCAAGCCTGTTAGCCGACCGCAAAGGGTTGTGCCCGATCTCCGGGAGGCTATTAGCAAGCAATACATCTTGGTCTTATGACTTGGGATGTGCGGGGAAGAGAGAAAGCAGGCAAACGCCGGATACGACAAATCATCGCGGCGCGATGTGATGGGCAATTCAAAGGGATTATGAGGACGTCGAAGAGAGATTGGAGCGGGAAACGAGACTCGAACTCGCGACCCCAGCCTTGGCAAGCGCGGATCATGCTCTACCAACAGGACGCGGCAGTGATGGTACTGAGAAACTGGATTCGTGTACTTGGGGGAGAGATTGAATTCGAAGGGTTCGAAGAGAGATTGGAGCGGGAAACGAGACTCGAACTCGCGACCCCGACCTTGGCAAGGTCGTGCTCTACCAACTGAGCTATTCCCGCAACAGGATGTCATCTGCAAGTGATTGGAGCGGGAAACGAGACTCGAACTCGCGACCCCGACCTTGGCAAGGTCGTGCTCTACCAACTGAGCTATTCCCGCAACGGAATATCACTTACACATATCTACCGGACACTGTTTGGAGCGGGAAACGAGACTCGAACTCGCGACCCCGACCTTGGCAAGGTCGTGCTCTACCAACTGAGCTATTCCCGCAACAGAATGTCATCTGCAAGTGATTGGAGCGGGAAACGAGACTCGAACTCGCGACCCCGACCTTGGCAAGGTCGTGCTCTACCAACTGAGCTATTCCCGCATCGGAATATCACTTACATATTTTGGAGCCAGCAACGAGATTCGCGCTCGCTACCCCGACCTTGGCAAGCACTCAACATGCTCTACCAACGCGGTGACTCCGGCACTGCATATTGGAGCGGGAAACGAGACTCGAACTCGCGACCCCGACCTTGGCAAGGTCGTGCTCTACCAACTGAGCTATTCCCGCAACATGGATTGTCTTGAGGCTGTGCTGATGATTGGAGCGGGAAACGAGACTCGAACTCGCGACCCCGACCTTGGCAAGGTCGTGCTCTACCAACTGAGCTATTCCCGCAAAACCTGAAAACAGACCGTACAGCATTTGGTTGCTTGCGCTACTGTACGGGAGCCGAATTATAAGAGCAGACATTCCAATTGCAAGGGCTTTTTTGTCTGGTTGCAGCCGTTCGCTCAAAAGCTGGCCGAACTGCTGATTTTAGCAACCGAACGACGGCAAACCCTTGCCAGCCACTCAGATTTTGAAGACGTGGGTGCGGTAGAACTGCAGTTCGGCGATGGATTCGCGGATGTCGTCCAGCGCCTGGTGGGAGCCGCTCTTCTTGAACTGATCCAGCAGTTCAGGCTGCCAGCGACGGACCAGCTCCTTGATGGTGCTGACGTCCACGTTGCGGTAATGGAAGAAGGCTTCCAGATCGCTCATGTGCTTGACCATGAAGCGGCGATCCTGGCCGATGCTGTTGCCGCACAGGGGGCTGGTGCGCTCCGGCACCCACTGGCGAATGAAGGCGAGGGTCTCGGCAACGGCCTTGGCCTCGTCGTATTGACTCGCCTTGACCCGGGCCACCAGCCCGCTCTTGGTGTGGGTGTTGACGTTCCAGTCATCCATCTTGCCCAGCTCTTCCTCGCTCTGGTGGATGGCGATGACCGGCCCTTCGGCCAGCACGTTCAGGTCCTTGTCGGTGACGATGGTGGCGATCTCCAGTACCACGTTCTCTTCGGGGTCCAGACCCGTCATCTCCATGTCGATCCATACCAGGTTCTGCGCGCTGACTGTCATGATTGCTCTCTCTATTGGGAGGAATGGCGGAATTTTGCCAATTTGCATGTATCATACTGGCTTTGAATCTGTTCATAAACTGGCAAACCCCGTGGCAAAGAAAGCAAAACTCAATCTGGGTCAACAAAGGCGCGTCCAGGCCAACCGCGAGCGGCGGCTGCAAAAAGAGCACACCACAGTGGTCGATGACACCCTGTTCGGCCCCGCCATCGAAGGGGTGGTGATCAGCCGTTTCGGCCAGCACGCGGATGTCGAGGCGAGCGATGGTGCCATCCACCGCAGCAACCTGCGGCGCAGCAGCATCAGCAGCCTGGTGTGCGGCGACAAGGTGGTGTGGCGCCCCGGCCTCAATGCCTCGACTGCCGGCGTCATCGAGGCGGTGCATCCGCGCCACTCGGTGCTGACCCGGCCGGACTTCTACGACGGGGTCAAGCCCATCGCCGCCAACATCGACAAGATCATCATCGTCTCGGCGGTGATGCCCGAGTTCTCCACCAACATCGTCGACCGCTACCTGGTGGCGGCAGAAGATGTGGAGATAGCGCCCCTCATCGTGCTGAACAAGGTCGACATGCTCGATGACGCGGCCCGCGCCCGTATCGAGCACCAGCTCGAGACCTACCGCAAGCTCGGTTACGAGGTGCTGCTGGTGAGCTGCGAGAGCGGTGAGGGCATCGACGCCCTCAAGGCGGCGCTCACCGACAAGATCAGCATCTTCGTGGGCCAGTCCGGGGTGGGCAAGTCATCCCTCACCAACGCCCTGATGCCGGGGCTGGACGTGCTCACCGGCGAGATCTCCGAGAACTCGGGGCTCGGCCAGCACACCACCACCACGGCACGGCTCTACCACTTCCCGAGCGGCGGCGATCTCATCGACTCCCCCGGGATCCGCGAGTTCGCCCTCTGGCACCTGGAAGCCGACCGCATCACCTGGTGCTTCGTCGAGTTTCGCGACTACCTGGGTGGCTGCAAGTTCCGCGACTGCACCCACAAGGATGATCCCGGCTGCGCCCTGCGCGCCGCGGTCGAAGCGGGCGCCATCAGCGCCGATCGCTTCCACAACTACCACCGCATCCTGGAAACCATGCAGGAAGCCCGCCACGGTCGCCAACAGGCGCGGCTGTGACCCGTTCAACTCATTCCCAGATGAAGATCATGAGCATCACTGACAACCTGAAAATTGCCGGTCAATACTGCCTGCCCAAACACGCCCTCTCCCGCCTGGTGGGCAAACTTGCCGCCGCCGAAGCGGGCAACCTCACCACCAGGGTGATCGAGGCCTTTATCAAGCAGTACCAGGTCGACATGAGCGAGGCGCTGCACGAGAGTCCTGCCCACTACAAGAGCTTCAACGCTTTCTTCACTCGCGAGCTCAAGCCCGGCATCCGCCCCGTGGTGGAAGACGCCATGACCCTGGCCCTGCCGGTGGATGGCACCGTCAGCCAGCTCGGGCCCATCAGCCAAGGTCGCATCATCCAGGCCAAGGGCCACGACTACAGCGCCCGCGAGCTGCTGGGGGGCTATGAGGATCTGGTGGCCCCGTTCAAGGATGGCGACTTCGCTACCATCTATCTGGCACCCAAGGATTACCACCGCATCCACATGCCGCTGGACGGCGTGCTGGAGAGCATGGTGTTCGTGCCGGGGGATCTCTTCTCCGTCAACCCCCTCACGGCCGAGAACGTGCCCAACCTGTTTGCCCGCAACGAGCGGGTGGTGGCCACCTTCCGAACCCCCCACGGCCCCATGGCCCTGGTGCTGGTCGGTGCCACTATCGTCGCGAGCATCGAAACCATCTGGGCCGGCAACATAGCGCCGACCAAAGAGAAGAAGGTGGTGCGCTGGGACTACACCGGCGATGAAGCCATCACCCTGCAAAAGGGGGCCGAGATGGGCCTGTTCAAGCTGGGCAGCACAGTCGTCTGCCTGTTTGGCCCGGGCATGCTGGCCGGTTTCGAGCCGCACCTGGCCAACGGGGTCACCACCCGCATGGGTCAGCCCTTTGCCACCCTGGCGGCACAAGCATGAGCGATCAACCCGCTTCCCAGAAGAACAACCCGCTGCACGGGCTGACCCTGGAGGCCATCGTCACCGCCCTGGTCGCGCACTATGGCTGGGAAGCGCTGGGGCAGCAGATCAATATCCGCTGCTTCACCGATAATCCCAGCATCAAGTCCAGCCTGAAGTTCTTGCGCAAGACCCCCTGGGCCAGAGAGAAGGTCGAAAGCCTCTATCTGTACGTCCAGCGCAAGCAGGCCAAAGAGAAGGAGTGACGCCATGGCGTTCAAGATTACCTACACCTACAAGAAGCAGGCCAGGGAGATTGGCTACGCCAACGACAAGTTCAACAGCATCTATGATGCCGTTGCCGCCGCCGAGGGGATCGATCTGACCCGCTTCCACGCCATGGAAGAGCAGCTGGCCCAGGTGTGCCGCCGCGACAAGAAGAGCGTGAAGGATTACCGGGAGAACTACTTCAAGGAGCTGGGCTTCTCCAGCATCGTCATCGAACGGGACGCCAAGGAGTAACCATGCGCACCCTGACCCTGATGGCGGCCACCCTGCTGCTGGCCGCCTGCAACACGACACCGAGGGAACCCCTGGTCGGCGCGGATCGCGACGAACATGGCTGCATCGGCAGCGCGGGCTATCAGTGGTCGGCGCTGGCAGGCCAGTGCGTGCGGCTGTTCGAGCAGGGCATTCGCCTCAATCCGACCGATGCCGGTCAGACCGTCAGCGCCTTCGTGCTGTTCAATGCCGATCAGAGTCAGGCCGAGCTGACCCTGCCAGAAGGCGAGCCAATTCGGCTGATCCGCCAGGGCGAAGAGGGCAACTGGTCCTGGCAGGGCGGCGGCTATCAGCTCTTCCCCTGGAAGGGCTATGTACTCAAAGCCGGCGAGCAGACGCTGTTTCACGGCGACGTCGTCCGCTAAGCCACCCGTATCTATTCAACCCCCGTCCCTGCCGGGGGTTGTTTTTTGCGGCTATCGACAACGGCCACATGTACCTTGTCGCCAGGCCGGAAACAAAAAACCCCGTTGCAGGCAACGGGGTTTTTGCTGGCACTCGGCGCAACTTAATTGCCGAGGGTGGAGAACAGGCTCTGTTCCAGGCTGCCGCGGGAGACGCACACCGGGGTGATGGAGGGAGCCAGTACCCGCTCGCCGGAGGACTCGACGAAGTAGAGCTGGGTATTGCCCTTGACATTCACGGTGGCGACGCTGTTGTTGCCGCTCTGGGTGATGATCAGGTTGATCTGCAGGTTGGGGTTGCCCAGCGCCACCTTGGACCCCATGGTGCCGCAATCCAGCCACTCCAGACCATCGGCCGAGTTTTCCACGTTGGCGGTCATCAGACCGGCACCACGCTGGCTGTTCTCGATGTTCAGGCCGTGATCGCCGAACCACTTCTCGGCACGGGCCCACACCAGATCCACCGGGATCGCCATCTCCTGGGTGTTGTTGGTTGCCTTGGCAACCGGCGGGGTATAGCGATACTGCTCGCCGCCGTTGTTGTCGCTCGCACAACCCACCATCAACAGGGCCAGGGCGCCCCCCATTATCTTCTTCATGCTGCTTCTCTCATCCATAAGGCCATAGGCCGACCGGCGGCTATTATGGCGATCGCGACACAGACTGTCAGCAGGGATCCGCACAAATGGCGTACTCTTAACCCAGGCTTTACAAAACCCACCTGTTATCATAGATTTGCTCGAAGTCTCCCCCGTGAGTGCTCTCGTGACTTCTTCGCTCTCCCTGGCGCTGCTGCAGCAGATCATCGACCAGTTACCCATGAATATCTTCTGCCGGGACAAGCACGGACGGTACCTGTTTGCCAACAAGGCATTCGCCAGAGAAGCCGGCCTGCAAGACCCGAGCGAACTCATTGGCAAGAGCGATGCCGAGATGCCCTGGGGGGATGTATTCCGGGAGGAAGATGACCGCCTGCTGGCCGACGGCAAACCCCTGCTGCACCAGCAGCTCCATTGCCACAGCGGCGAAGGCGCCAGCTGGATGGAGATCAACAAGGTTCCCCTGTATGACGAGCACGGCGATCCCATCGCGCTGTTTGCCATGGTCAGCGCCATCGATCAGCGCAAGGAGCTGGAGCAAACCTTCCGCCAGCAGCAGTTGCTGCAACGCCGCCTGCTGGATGCCATTCCCGACCTCATCCGTCTCGAGGATCACCAGGGCGTGCTCATCGACTGCAACCAGGCCTTTCTCGACTTCATGGGGCTGGTGGCAAGCGAGGCTCTGGGTCGGCGCGTCCCGCCCCGGCTGCCCGTCGAACAGACCCTGGGTCAGGGGGAGTATTGCGTGGTGGATGCCCAAGGCAGAGGCCGCCATCTGGAGGTCACCCGGGTCGAGGTGCCGGATGACGAGGGCAACTCCCTCGGCATCCTTACCCTTAGCCGCGACATCACCGGGCTGCGCACCACCCAGGCCCAGTTGCAGCAGGAGCAGCACTACGACAGCCTGACCGGCCTGCTCAAGCTCTCCCACTTCCTCCAGACCAGCCGTCATCTGGGCGCCCGCAAGGCCAGCCTGCTGCTGGTGGATCTGCAACATTTTCGCGAGATCAACGATCGCTTCGGCATACGGGTCGCCGACCGCCTGCTGAGCCAGGTGGCCCGTCGCCTGCAACGACTGGCGCCGCCCCAGTCCCTGCTCTGCCGGGTCGCGGCGGATGACTTCGCCCTGCTGCTGCCCGAGCTCCCCCTCTCTCTGGATGCGTGGAGCCGCAACCTGCAGCAGGAGCTGATGACGCCCTACCAGGTCGAGGAGCACAGGATCCAGATCCCGGTGTTCCTCGGCATCGCCCATGGCAAGGCCAAGGATGCCGAGCGTCTGCTGAGCCACGCCGAGGCCGCCCTGGCCCAGGGCAAGCGCCAGCAGCAGCACTGCACCCTGTTCGACCCCGCACTCGATGCCAAGCTCAAACGCCGCCAGCTCATCGCCGCCCAGTTGCCACTCGCCATCAAGTCCGCCGAACTGACCGCCGTCTACCAGCCCATCATCTGTACCCACAGCAACCGGCTGCACGGGGCTGAGCTGCTCTGCCGCTGGCCCCATCCCGAATTCGGCATGATCTCCCCCGACGAGTTCATCCCGCTGGCGGAGGAGCTGGGGCTCATCGGCCAGCTCGGCCAGCTGATGCTGGAGCTCGGCTGTGCCCAGCTTGCCCGCTGGCAGGTGGCGGCCCCGGATCTGGTGCTCTCCATCAACCTCTCGCCCCTGCAGTTCCGCGATCCCGAGCTCTGCCCGCAGATCTTCGACTGCATCGCGCGCCACGGGCTCGCCCCCTGGCAACTGGAGCTGGAGATCACCGAAGGGGTGCTGATGGAGAATGCCGACGAGATAGAGAGCAACCTGGCCAGCCTCATCGAGGCGGGCTTCCAGCTCGCCATCGACGACTTCGGCACCGGCTACTGCTCCCTCGCCTATCTTCCCAGGCTGCAGGTGGTGACCCTCAAGCTCGACAAAAGCTTCACCCAGGGGCTGGCCACCAACCAGGCCACCACCGCCATCGTGCGTTCCGTCATCGGGTTGGGCCACGAGCTTGGCATCAAGATCACCGCCGAAGGGGTGGAGACACCGGAGCAGCAGGCCTGGCTGGTGCAGGTCGGTTGCGATCGGCTGCAAGGCTATCTGTTCAGCCGCCCCCTCCCACCGGCCGACTTTGCCCGCAGCTACCAGCTACCGGAGCAGTAAGCCAGCAACAACAAGGCCACCCGAGGGTGGCCTTGTTGTTTTTGCAAAGCGTACGTGATCTGGCGCACTTACTCCTGGAAGTAGGTGCCCCAGCCGTCGTAGTCCACCCCGTATTTCTCGAGGATGGGCAGCATCTTCTCGATGTCGGCGACGATGGTGTCGATGTCCAGCTTGCACTCCACCATGGCGTCGAAACAGAAGATGGTAGCGCCGTCGTCCAGCTCCATCTCCTCGGCGTCGGTCACGTCGAAACCGGCCTTGAACAGATCGACCGCCGCCTTCTCCAGCAGATCGAACTTCTGGCAGGCAAAGTGGTGCTCAATCTCGTAATCCAGATCCGGGTTGCTGCCATCGGCCAGCAGCTCGTTGACGATGGCGGCGGTCTCTTCGCGCCACTCTTGCATATTGGTATTCATATAAACCCCAGGCGGTGTTGGATGGATGTCACCCCTGCCAGCCGCGTCGGCCCGGACCATGGCCAGGGGATGAGTGCGGCAAAGCATACCCGCAGAGCGCGGCAGGCTCAATCGATGGGCCAAGATAACTGGCGCCTCTTCCGGCTTGGCGCCAACGGGCAGCCCTCGGCACGTCAGGCAGCCCGCCATCCTTCATGATGTTCTGCTGGCCGTCGGCCCGCCCTGCCGCACAGGCGCCCCTCTTTTCATGGTTAAAACGGGGAAACCGGTCCAATCACGGGAAGATTGCTCGGATATCGAGCGAACGGTACATCAATCTGCGGCCTGTGGTTGACACCTCAGTCCAGAAAGGGTTTAATGCGCGCCGTTGCCCAGATAGCTCAGTCGGTAGAGCAGGGGATTGAAAATCCTCATGACACTTTTCATACCACGGCTCTGGATAGCACACCCTACAAGGCTTCGCTTTCAATGCGAGGCCTTTTTGTTATGCGTCTCTGGTCAATCTCTGGCAAGTTTCGGTAATCCGAGCGCAGGCTTATAATCCTCGTATATCTGATTTGCTTCTATCCCTTCCATCATACAGCCAAGACCTAACAACCATATGGGGCCTAATGTTACGCGCTTCAGGTCTAGATCTGGCAATACCGCCCTATGGGCTGAAAGTCGTTTCCTGCAGGGATAAACACATGACAGACACCGACTTCCCTAATCAGAATGAACAAAAAACAACCTGCCATATCGATGGTCTTGCATCATGCCGAAAAAGGTCAGGTGATAGACGCGTCTGTAGAAAGAACACTTTAGTTTCTTTCGAGTAACCTCTCATTATGTGGAAATTTTGATGAAAGGGCCTTCTATAGCCTCATGAACAGTGCTAATTTCGCAGAAAAGAAGTAATCAAATGAGGCTTCATGTGAAAAATATTTTATTGCAATGTCCATCAGGTTCTGAGAATGCATGTGATTTTATTTTACAAGATATAGAGCATGATGCTACAGGCGGTGGAGCCTTTGCATTTGTTAGCGGCGAAGGTGCAGCTTTATTTTTAAATTCATTGAAGTTCAAAAAATTCATGGATAATGGAGGCTGTTATCAACTAATTGTTGGAACAGATAGCGTGACCAACAGTTACACGTTAACTGTGATCAAAAACGCACTCAACAAATATAAAACTCTCACAGTTCTCTTTCATGTAAGCACTGGAAATACAATTTTCCATCCAAAATTCTCTTGGTCTTTATCCAGAAAAAACACTGGCTCAATCATCATTGGCTCATCAAATTTAACTGTAAATGGTTTGCTGAATAACTGGGAAGCTGCATCCATTACTAAAATAATTAACAAAGAAGATGCCGACTCACTAAATCAAGCATGGAAAGAATGGCTTAATAAGCTAAACGAGGAAGGGTTGTATACTATCGATTCAGATATAGTCCAAGAAGCTATAAAAAATAATTCTTTTGTTTCAAATAAAAAAGAAAGAACACCAAAAAACATTAAGTCGATAAAGGATCTATCACAGGGACT
Organism: Aeromonas sp. WP2-W18-CRE-05; assembly: GCF_014168615.1. Taxonomy (NCBI): domain Bacteria; kingdom Pseudomonadati; phylum Pseudomonadota; class Gammaproteobacteria; order Aeromonadales; family Aeromonadaceae; genus Aeromonas; species Aeromonas sp. WP2-W18-CRE-05. Next base: position 3,918,495 of record NZ_AP021917.1, read on the forward strand.
TAAAAGCAATAGGGATATTCTCATTCTAGAAATACCACAAGGAAGAACCGGAAAGAATGCTTATAGCCAAGTGAATTTTGGAAAAAAATATTTAGAGATTTTTTTGAATTAACTGAAAAAACAAGTGAAACTTTCTCCTTTATAGCCGTCCTCCCAAATGTTGATGAAAAAGTAGAGCAGATCCCGGAAGTTGAGAAAAGGCCTCCAATTTTCAAACCAAACAGTAGCAACTACAACTTTGAACTAAATCTCCCCAAGGGACACTCACCTTATATAAAAAAACCAATTGGTTTGTTTTATCCTATTTCTGAAAAATGTTACAAGTATACCTTCATTGCTCCAGACACTGACAACGCTATATATAATGTGCTAGCATCATGGTTGGAAAAAAACATTAAAGAAAAAGGAAATGAAAATAGGAGAAAAATAATTCCCAGCGACGATTTTATTGAGGAAATTTTTGCTCAGGCAGAACATGATGAAGAAATCATCAATGATGTTGGTAGTTTCTTTGATAGATTTTTTTAACAATCAAGCAGTGAAGTCATGCCATGTGCATGACTTCACTCTTTATTCAGCAACGATGAAAACCTCAGCTTGCTCTGAGGCTGGTAAATGCAGACTACTTTTATTTAGCTTACTATGCCTCAATTGCCCAGCACTCTCAATACTAACTGTCTTATAAAATTCCCTTCCCAGCTCAACAATATCGTCAAGACTCATTACCCTGGGATGGCTTGTTGCATTTTCAAAAGGAGAATAAGATATTAATATAGGGCACTCATATTTTTTTCCAAGAAGAAAAATAGACCTAAAGGCATCACTTGCTTGACTTCTAATGCAAAATGGTGACTGATGTCTACTAGCTCTATAAACCCCACGGCTTGGAGTCAACACTCCATTTTTTTTCACCACGCTAATTTCTGGATAATCATATAGACAATATGTTTCCAATACATGATAAAAACGACTGTAATGATCTCTTGTGTACGGTGGATCAGCATAAATACCACTTAAATCGCTACGATAATTAAGTGGTAAATCTGAAAAATCACTTTTCAATGAGACATTTCCCACTCTAAATCTGTTATTATTCAACACAGCTCGAATTGATGTGTTAAAGCAAGCAAATACATCCTTATCCCTATCCCGCCTAACGGAATGTGCAAGGTTCTTTTTTGGGATACCATTTTTATCCCTCGGACGAAGTGGTTGAGCAAATTGTTTACCTACCGTATTGACCAATTCACTTAATGAATTTAAAGCTGCGGTATTCGCTACGTCTCGCAAAGGAACTGGCAAACTATCTATAATAGACTTTATTGCGTCAAAAGCTACAGTTTGCCAGAATGAAAAATACACGCCCCCAAAATATGTCGTCAACAAGTTGTATTTGTTAGCATTAGGAGACATACTTATATTAATTTTTGCATTGTACAACAATTTATTAAGACGCTCATTCATGCTAGGGTAATAAGCAGCAATTGATCCAAATTCAATAAGCTCACACAAAGCCTCTGGTGAGCCATTTTCAGCTGCATTAATACTGTCTTTCTCATATGAGATTAAACCAGACATTGCATCTGAAAGTTCATTAAATACTTCAGAATTCTTAGCCCTCTCCGTAATACGCAATAAAGTCTGGATATCATGCTCATCAAGCCGAGAACATAAAAGCCCGGAATTAATAGTTTTCGAATATTCCTGCACATCATTACATACGACATCACGCTTTTTAGCAAGATAATGAGAAACTGTACCCGAACCACTGAAAAGGTCACAAACGGGACCTGTACCACATATCTCTGTAGTAAGCCGCTCTATTTGCTCCAAAACCCTTAACTTACTTCCTAAGTAGTGAATTGGACGAAAAACATCAGAAGCAGTGTCTCCCGAATCAGTTTGTGTTAACATTAGATCTTCTTTGTACAAATCAACAGACATTTTATGGCCTACAGAGTAAAGAACCTTAAAGATATAACAAAACCAACGATCACCCCAGATCAAACAAGGAAGATTATACACGGTTGCAATACCGATGTCCTACCCCTTCTAGCATCAAAGTTTGACGGAAAAATAAAATGTATCTATATAGACCCCCCTTACAATAATGGGGATAACTATGAACACTATGAAGATAATATTTCCCATGAAAAGTGGGGAGAAATGATGTTCAAATGTCTATCCCTATTAAGTCCATTACTCGATTCTAATGGCAGCATATGGATATCAATTGATGATAATGAAATGCACTACCTGAAGGTTATTGCAGATAAGGTTTTTGGGCGTAAGAACTTTATCACAACTATAGCGTGGCAACATCGAACAACCAGAGAGAATAGAAAAACATTCTCCAAAAACCACGAGTACATCCTTGTGTATGCAAAGAATGCTCGTGAATTTTCTAAATATCGTAACTTGCTAGCACCTTCGCAAGAATTGCTATCTAGATATAAGAATCCAGACAATGATCCAAGAGGACCATGGCAATCAATTTCATTAAATGTTCAAGCAGGACATGCAGTTCAATCGCAATTCTATGAAATAGAGTCCCCATCAGGAAGAAAATACTCCCCTCCTAAGGGGCGATGCTGGGCTTTTAATGAAGCCAGAATGATTGATGAGATAAGAAAGAACAATATTTATTTTGGTCTGAATGGCGATGCCACACCAAGGAAGAAAAAGTTTTTATCTGAGTCAAAAATTGGTCTAACGCCTGAAAGTCTATGGCTGGCAATAGACGTTGGAACTACAAAGGATGCCAAACAGCACATTTTGTCACTGTTCCCAGAACAGTCTGTATTTGAGACACCAAAACCAGAATCATTATTGAAAAGAATCATTGAGATAGCTACAAAACCTGGAGATATAGTACTTGACGCCTTTTTAGGCTCAGGAACCACATGCTCCGTTGCACATAAAATGGGGCGTTCATATATAGGAATCGAATCAGGGGACCACATATTCGATTATGCTGTACAGAGAATGAAAAAAGTAGTGGGTGGTGAAGAAGGCGGGATATCGAAGGAAGTAAATTGGCTAGGAGGTGGTAACTTTGACTTTTATATATAAAATCCCAAACCATGCCGACACGCAAAAAACTATCTTCATATAGCTAACTTGTTGCTAAAAAATGAATTTCTTTAATTCTAAAAATAGAACTGATAGTTAAATTTTACACTTAAGGCATTTGACAAGGCATTGCTTAAAGACACAGAAGTTGGATCTAATAAAAATTAGATCCAACCAGATGCTCTATAATAGGAAACCTATATCGTTGCATAGATATATCCGTAACTAACGCCACATTTTAGACCATTACCTCAAAGTTTATCAAACTCATTTACTAACCAGTCAGCATTACAAGTAAAATGTCACAGTGTTTTTTATTGTACGGCATTAAGACTATTGTCGGACTTTATCACAGATATCACATTGATGACCCAACAATTAAGACAGAGAAATTTCATATATAAATCATGGTGGTATGACTTTCACCCTTACGGGAGAAAAAATCGGCTCAAACATGAAGAAATGAAATGACTGAGTCAGCCGAGAAGAATTTCCCCGCTTATTCGCACCTTCCCTAGGGGAATCCATCATCTTAGTTGTGGACCAATCTCAGCCAGTCGTTTCTTAGCCTTCACACATTGGAACAATTTCCGACAGGTTCTTAACTCTTCAGGGTGCCGCTTCGGATAGCTCATGATGGCAGGGATTAGCTCAGGGATTATGCGCACAATCAGTCGCCCCAACTTAACCTTCTCCTTGCGAGTTGCCAGCCGCCGTTTGAGTTTGTATGCGTAGAATCGGTCTCCAATACGGACATCATCCAGCTCAGCACCAAATATAGATCTCAATGCACGATAAATCCTCTCCTCAAATGAATTCAAATCTAACTTTTCACGATGATCACGACTTACGAGCTCATTGACCTGATAAGCGTCTTCTTTATTGATAATCAGGTTTAATAAATTAATCATATTTATCTCCTTTTAAGATACGAGTAGTGGTTCCCCATACCTGATTAACAATATCTTCATCAACCTATCAACGCAGTGCTCATGTTGTCATCGTCAGCTCTAATTTACGATTCAATTTCAAGAATGTAAATAGGCTTTCTCAATTATTAATTCCCACCCATTTATTCTCGCGCGCGCGAGAATAACTCCATGTGAAATATATGCGATTGATATATTAAAAATATACCAACTGCCGAATCATCTATCAATTTAAATATATATAAATCCTTTGATATCCAATAGCTATTTCGGCTATTTACATTCAAAGGAGAGATATCCATGTCAGAACTTTCATTGTTCGATGCCATTGGTGAAGGCAAAAACGCGACTCAGGATTATCTGGATACCCTGTCGCGAGCACTGCTACGCCATCATCAACTGGTCAAAGCCATCCGCATCCACGGTCGTTATGTACCGGAATCCTTGCCAATGCCCGGTCTGCCGGTACTGGTCGCCATCTTCAGTCACACCAATACCTACACCTTGCACCAACTGCCCTCGACTCAGATAGGGCAGTTGGTGCTGTCGATTGCTCGCTTCTCCGGTCAGGCCACCCATGACCTGGACAACGGCATCTTTGAAGAGGTGTGGGAAATGGGTGACAGCAGCTTCACCACGGACAGCGCCGAGCAGGCCGTCTACTGGTTGCCGTTACCGGAGCGCTGGATTGCTCTGGAAGGCACACAAGTGGCGTTGCACGATAAAGACCATCCGGTGTTCAAGTTGCTCAACGTCACCGCCCGGAACTCTGGTCCGGTCCTGGATATCTGCGATGGCGTGGTCAGTCTGGCGCTGGAGTCAGACTGGGATGGGGAGTGGGCCGCATGACCGAGATAAACCGCTCCTCGCTACTCGCCAAGCTCAAACACATCAAGGGCATGAAGCTGCTGGTTGAGCAGGCCGTCTTGCTCTACCTGTTGATGGCCGACGAGCAGACGCCTGTGTGGGTCAAGACCATCGTGGTCAGCGCACTCGCCTATTTGCTCTGTCCGGTCGATGCCGTACCGGACTTTATCCCCGGCGTGGGTCTCACCGATGACCTGGGGGTCATTAGCGGTGCCATTGCCTCGTTAGGCAGTCATATCCATCAAGGTCATCGCAGCAAAGCGGCTGACTTCTTCAAGTAACCCCTTCAGAAGGAATTTCATTATGGCTAAAGCCACACAACCGGCAGCGTCAGCTGCTCCGGTCTGGACTGTTATTAAATCCGCTAAGGCACCGAAGATAAGCGCACGGGCCAGTGGTTTGCTGCACTACGATGTGGGCAAGAATGATGAGGGTCGCTACGCCCTTCGCATTACCGCCAACGACACGGGCGGCCTGTTCAGCAAGCACTGGTTATCGCTCGATGACATCCTGGCACTGCTGGATATCCTCAAGGATGCGCCATTCAAATCGGTAGCGCTCAAGGCGCTGTTTGTTCGAGGCAGTGCCAATAACCACGGTTTCCTCGCCGCCATCCTGCGATCTGAAAAGTTGCTGGTCGCCGCCGAGCCCAACTCACCGTTCCACCGGGTCGGTCTCTCTCTCAGTGACTGGTCAACTCAGTTGGATGAACCGACCAATATGGATAAACAGGCTCGCAAGGGAAAAGCCAAGGGGCAGAAGGGCCAAGATGACACGACCGATGAGATAACCATCGAGAAAGGCAATGAGCCCCAGTTTTTGGAAACAGCCAACGACCAGGCCGGTTTGTCAGACAAGATGGATGAGACAGGGGGTGAAGTTGAAACCGCAGACCCGGCGGCCAGTGAGGAGGCCCAACAATGAGCAACCGTGACATAGCACTGAACTGGCAGGGGCTCCTCCTGCCGGTTTCACTCCGGTTCGCTGTATGCCTGACTGACCTGCTGAACAAACACCATCCCACATGGCCGCAAGCCCGCGCCGTCACGATGAACTTTCGTGATCCGGGTTATGGCCCGGAAACCGGCGGCTTTCATCCGGTGGAAATCCGCCTGCAACGGCAAGGAAATCTATGGTCCTTGGTCTATATGACGGACTTCTCCTATGTCGGCATGGGTGACTATGCCGAATTGGCCAAGGAGGTCGATTTTGACTTCTCAAGCCAGGAAGGGCTGGTTGCCTATGCGCATGTGGTGCCGTTGTCTGAGCTGGGTGAGTTTTATGAATTATGGGAGGGCAATTTCCTCACCTACTTGTCGCTGGGTGTCTATGCGATCACGGTAGCCACTGAATGATCCCTCCCTATTAATGCGCAAATTTCGCGGGTTCACGGGGTTGGCGTCGATTAACCCAATCTCTCCAAGGGAAAAACGCGCCCCGTTTCCTCTCGTTCGTGCGGGGCGGGTACGGGGCTCGCCGTGAATATGCGGGGCATCCCGACCAATTCATTAACTCACCCATTTTTCCGCAAATTTCGCGGGTTCACGGGGTTGAGATGGAAAAGCCTAATCACTCAAAGGGAAAAACGCGCCCCGTTTCCCCCCGTTTGTGCGGGGCGGGCACGGGGCTCGCCGTGAATATGCGGGGCAACCCGACCAATTCATTAACTCACCCATTTTTCCGCAAATTTCGCGGGTTCACGGGGTTGAGATGGAAAAGCCTAATCACTCAAAGGGAAAAACGCGCCCCGTTTCCCCCCGTTTGTGCGGGGCGGACACGGGGCTCGGTAGCATTTTTACGGGATCGGACCGGGTAGCGACCGGGGCGGCCATCTGTTCACTCACCTTTCCCGCGTTGTCATCGTGCCGGGCCAACCAGGCCAAGGTGCGATGAGCAACGACCACTTCAATCGCCAAGCCAGAGACGGGGATTAGGCCTCCTTTCCACTGTGAAGGGGGCCTATGCCGTGTCTAACCAGCTCACATGTTGAGGAGCGAACCATGAACGAAACACCTACCCGATTTAAATTCACCAATCGACGGATTGCCGATCTGCCCCCAAACCCAGATGACGCCCGCAGTACCGAAGCGGAGTATTCAGATACCGACGTGACCGGTCTGCGCTGCCTGGTGGGCAAAGGGGAAGGCCGCCGCAAGTTCCTGCTGCGCTATCAAATACATGGGCGCAAGCGGGCCATTGCCCTGGGGCACTATCCCGCGTTGGATGTCAGCGCGGCTCGTAAGCTCGCGCTCGACTACAAACGCAAGATCGCCGAAGGCGTTGACCCGCAACAAGCCAAGGAGGACAAGCGTAATCAGAAGACCCTGAGCAATTTGTTTCAGGAAGACTATCTGCCCTATCTGCAATCACGAAATCGCAGTTGGAAGACGGATGAACATCGCTTCCGTAATCACCTACGGCCAATCTTCGGCAACCTGATCCCGGAAGAGATCACCGTTACCCGCATCCAGAACATGCAACAGATGTTGCTCAAACGCCTCACCCCGGCCACCTGCAATCGCGTTTTGGCATTGCTCAAGGCCATCATGACCTGGGCAGCCCGTGCCGGACTGCTCAAGGACAATCCCGCCGCCTTGGTGTCGTTGCTGCGAGAGAACAATCGGCGCGAACGCTACTTCACTCCAGATGAAATCCGTCGCCTGTTCCGGGCTGCCGATCAGCATGAGAGTTTCTATACCGGTCAGTACGTCAAGATGTTGCTGCTCACCGGTTTGCGTCGGGCCGAGCTGGCAAGGGCCAAATGGCAGCACTACAACAAGGAGGACAAGACCCTATACATTCCACACACCAAGAACGGCCATAGCCGTGTGTTGCACCTGAACCATATGGCAGTGGAGCTGTTGAACTACCTACCGGTGACAGAGGGAAACCCCTATCTGTTTCCCGGCAAGCGACAAGGGCAGCCATTGCAAAATCCCACCAAGGGTTTTCAGCGGATGCTGGCGCGAGCCGGTATAGATAAGGAGGGGGTTTGCTTGCACACCTGTCGCCATTCGGTCGCGGCGCTGATCGTCTCCAACGGCGGCACCCTGTTTGATGTGCAATCCCAGCTTGGGCACCGGAGCAGTCAGACATCACTGCGTTATGCTCACCTGCATAACACTCGGATGCAGCAGACCAGCCAGAAAATAGCCAACTGCATCCATGATGCCCTGACCAGCTCTGTTCCATCCAAGCCGCTGCCGCTTCCCGAAGAGGGCGAGTGGGTTCAGGCCAGCTAGGTATGTCGGTATCTCATCCAGTGGTGAGATACCGATATCGCTGCTTAGCAGCCCAATGATCCGTTTTCAGCGACCGTCCCGATAAACCGCTACACAAAATCTGTCGGGGCTTATGAGCCTTCTCAACCGCTTCTCGCCGGTTGATAACAAAACCCCTCACCTGATGACAAAAGCCCATCGCCGATGATGGGTTTTGCGAAAAACTGCCTACCAGCCAATTCGTCACGCCGTGTCGCGGCCTGTTTGGATAATCCGCGACACGGTTATTCCCCTTCTGTGATGGTATGCACGAACACGACAAGATTGCTCAGCGCCTCGGTATGCTCCTCACCCGCCTGTACAGCGGTGAGAAGCTGCACCTGAGTGATCTGGCCACCGAGTACAACGTCACCGTGCGCACCCTGCAGCGGGATTTCAATCAACGCCTCAGCTATCTACCGATAGAGCACCGCAACCAGCAATACTGGCTGGAGCCTGAGTTTCTCAATCACAAGAACGACAAAAAACTGCGAAAGCTGGCCGAACAGCTTGGTATCACCGACCTGTTCCCCCGCACCAGTGAACATCGTCTGGGTCAACTGCTGGACAGAGGCAACCCCAGTCTCTTCGCTATCAAGGGGTTCGATGGTCAATCAGCCGACTTACTAGTCCACCAGATACCGGTATTAGAGCAGGCACTGACCCAGCATCTGCAATGCTGGCTCATCACCAAAGACCAGCGCAAGCAACTGTTTAGTCCCTATCAGCTCGTCAACTACAAGGGCACCTGGCACTTGGTCGGTGTCAGCGAGGGTAGGTTGCAAGCCTATCCGCTGAGCTCCATCGCACTGGTTGAGCTATCGCAACAGACCTTCACCCGTGACGCGTACATTCAACGACAGATCGATACCGATCCGACACTCTGGCGCTCCGGCATGATCGAGGTGCTCCTCAAGGCCAATGCATCCATTGCCATCAACTTTCAGCATCGCCCGTTGCTGCCCGAGCAGGAGATAGTCAAAACCTTGGATGACGGTGCGCTGTTATTGAGCAGTCGCGTACTCGATGCCAATCAAATTCTGCCTGTCATCAAATCCTGGATGCCGGAACTCACCGTGATCTCGCCCGGCTTTATCCATGAGCAGATCGTCCGTGATTTACGCCATTTATTGACCCTGATGAGTCAGGCTCCACCCTGATTCATTTATGACAAAGATCCCAGTTTATACATCTGGCGACAGCGCCTGACATGCCGCGACACCACCTGTCGCCACTGTTCTGCATTGTCGTCAACCATCAAGCAGTAGCAATCCAAGGAGTGATGCATGAGTAAAATGATCCAGATGAAAGAGTCCACCGCAAAGCGCGAAGTGAAGCAGGAATACGGCCTGACCGAAACGGATGGCCAGGCTTTCTGGGATCGGGTGAACCGGGTGATCGGTGAATCCCGAGAGGAAGTCGATAATGAAGACCGCGTTCCTGCCGGATATGAAGTGTATCGATAACGTCAACGCGTACATGTTAGTTGGTCATTAGTTGACTCCTGTGAGCGATATCTGCCACGAAACGCTCGTAACGACAAAGCGGCCAGTTCTACTGGCCTCTTTTTTTTTGGACCGTTCGACAGCACAGGCTGAGATCACACCAGTGAGCAATACCGGGGTAATCTCCGCATGGCGAGGCACCTGTATCGCGGTTTAGCGACCCAATGAGCCGTTTTGGCTGCGCCGCCCTCCAAACCTCCGCAACAAGATCATCCTGGCCTTCTCGGCCTGCTAAAGCGTTCCTCCCCTTGCTGCCTGCTTTTGCCACCGGATCCCATAAAAGCAAAGGGGCCAGTTCGCACTGGCCCCCTTTCATTTTTTAGAATTTTTCGACTTCCACCGATATCTCTGGCATGTCTGGTGAGGACTCAACCATCACGCACCCCGTCTCGCTCGTCGCGCGGCGGGTGAAACTCGGAGCGGGGGAGCCAGGGGCCGTTGATGAACCAGTACTGCAAGGTTGGACGAGGCTCTCAGTCCGTTCATCAAATAGCGGGCTTCTAAATTGAAATACCTTGTTCACCGAGAATACGTAATAATTGCCAGGAAGGCTGTCTATTACGATCTCTTTGACATATCGTCCGTCAGCATAGTGCACTATGTACCCGTTTTCACGAAGCCACTTCATGACCAGCTTCGGCTTGCTTGTCAACAGTTTCTGAAGCTGGGTCATTTCGACATAAAGCTTTCCGTCTTCCGTGAATCCTAATAGCTCCCGCACTTCCATGGATGGCTTGCCGATGTGGATCTTTCTTCGTTGCTCGGAGAGCGTATCCAATAACCGATAAGCCTCTCTGGTGACATCATCCATGATGCCTTCCATCGACATGAGCCACCGTCGGAAGCATACCAAAACTGCATTATCTGCATACGCCACATCAAACGGCAGAATACCTAAATAGCTGTTCCGAATAGTAGATCACCGGAGGAAGGGAACTCAGTCCAGTTTGTGCGATCTGATTAGTCGCTAAACAAAACAAGCCACACCCAAAGGACTGAGTTGATGCCTATCCTACCACCTCTGCCACGACCACAACGGCGCCGCATTCACAAAATCATCCATGCCACCCGTGATAAAGGACATGCTCGTCGCTTGATGGCCATCTTGCTGTTACATGAAGGACGCACGATCACCGATGTTCATCACCTTACCGGCGCTGCGCGCTCGACCATCGGTCGTTGGCTTCGGTGGTATCGAGATGAAGGCATAGATGCGCTAGAAGCCTTACCGGCTGGCCGTGCCCCAGTCTTACCTATCGCCAAGATTGTCACCTTACTGGTGCTGCTCATGCAGTTTTCTCCGCAAGATTTTGGTTATCAGCGCAGCCGTTGGTGTACTGAACTATTGGCTATAAAAATCAATCGGTTAACAGGGCTAAATGTGGCAGCCTCCACGCTCCGCCGATGGTTACCTCGTATGGGCATTGTCTGGCGCAGGCCCGTGCCGACCTTGCGGATAAAAGACCCAGCCTATCAGGAAAAAATGGCGAATATCGACGCCGCGCTGGCCCGCTGTGATGCCGATAATCCGGTGTTTTATGAGGATGAAGTCGATATAGACCTCAATCCCAAATTAGGAGCCGACTGGATGTTCAGAGCGCAGCAAAAGCGGGTTGTCACACCGGGGCAGAATGCCAAGCATTATCTGGCAGGCGTTCTCCACGCAGGCAACGGAAGGGTACTTTACGTCAGCGGGATCAAGAAAAACTCATCGCTGTTTATTGCCATGCTGGAAAAGCTGCGCCACCACTACCGACGAGCCAAAACCATCACGTTGATCCTCGATAACTACATCATTCACAAAAGCAAACAGACCGAGCGATGGTTGAAGAAGAATCCCAAGTTCTGCCTGGTGTTCCAGCCAGTTTACAGCCCTTGGGTTAATCACATAGAACGGCTATGGCACAAGTTACATGAAACCATCACGCGCAATCATCAATGCAGAGGGATGGCAAACCTGCTGGCCCGAGTGAAACACTTCATGGATACCGTGTCTCCTTTCCCGGGGAATGGCTATGGCACAGCGAAGGTGTAGCACTATTGGGATCAGTTATTTAGCTCAACGGCCAATCGCCCCGCTGCCATGACGTTTGCGAAGCAACCAGCACCACGAGCAGCAAGAGGCGGAGGGTTTTCTAATCCCGAGCGACTCATCAGCCACTCTTGGCACTCCTCACGCTTAGCAGCAAAGATAACCGCTAAATCAGCAGGGTTATCGATGTCTGGCATATTCAACAGCGCCTGAATATATGCAGGCATCGCCGTACCGTAGTACTGAGAGGTTGCAGCTTTAAGGCCATTCACCCGGCAACGAGTCAGCTCAAGGCTCTCACCCGCCAGCGCGACATCCTCCGCCATCATCTCAATATCCAGCAGTCTGACGAATATCCCCCCTTTAGTGCCCGCCTTGCTCCGCTCTAGCAGTTCCTTGAAGGATTCCTCCCCCGAAGAGGGAGCACAAACATTCGATGCCAATGGGCTCCTATTACCTGTGCCCTTCAAATTGCCAAGTACTCTCGACTGTCCACCCGTCACCGAATAGGCAAACTGAAGCGGATCGTTACTAGACAATGAGCCCAGTTCATCCAAACAAATGCCAATGCCAGTTCGTTGTTGAAACATGCCTTTGAACCCAGCAGCTGTTCCGTCCCACTTCACAATCGCCGTTGCGGGGCCCGCACTTGGGTCAGATGCCACGCCTGACACACTCTGCCCCACTTGTAAAAGCGTCGTTTTGCCACAAGAGCTTGCACCATTGAAGTGAAAAATCATGGTCCCTGTATTTGATAACTTCATGAATACATTGGATAGATTTGCCATGATTGCAACGAGCATGGTTGGTGACTCTTTGACAGACAACGCAATGTTCTTTTGCCAATCCTGCAGCGTTCCTTTCGAGTGGATAGCGTCATGCTCACCAGGCGCGGACAGCAGCTCGTGCTGAGGACCACTATAGCCCGTTTTGTAAATTGACCGACCTACCCAGACATAGCAGAGATGTTCGCTAACAAACCCCGCTTGCAGATGCTGATGGACCACGCTGATATTTTGGATACTGATGCTGGCGGACATGTATGACAGCAGCCCCTCCTCCCGTACACCTAGGCATTCAATCCCCGCGCGGTATAGCGCAGCCCTCACTGTTTTGTAGTCCTGAATCACCCTATCGAATAATAGGTCGATGCGCTGGCATTGCTTCCGCTCATCCAGATACATGAAACGAACACCACTGATGTCTGTACTGTCAGCTTGGAGTATCGATACCGGCAGCAATGGCTTACCGAGTATCGTTTTTGGCTTGCCATGATCGCTAGCCAATTTCCCCCACGGGGACATCGCAAACCCATCAGGAATAGCTATCGAATGAACCGGTTTTTTCATCTCCGGCTCAGACCTGGAAAGCACCACGCCATCTAGGTCACACACAGTCCCATCAGGGGTAATCGAGCAACGCCCCTCGTTGTACAACCTGTATTCTGCTGAACACTGATCCAGCATAAGAAGTTCACGACGAACGAAAAGCTCATATTGAGTCTCACTGTCGGGGTATGGCTGACAACATTCGTGCTGTTCGGACATTGGGCTCACAGCATCGGGGGCAATATTCGCTCGATGAGCATCACCATGGTGTGCATCAAGGTTCGTTTTCTCCACCAGTAACGGCAGCGAGTCAGGAGCGACTGCAGGGTGCGATTCTGGCGCTGATGCCTCCTGATCCGAGTCCGGTACCGAGTCTGTCGGCGGTACACCCTGACTTGCCATCCTATCAATAGATGCTTGAGTCCCTGGACGACGGTCAAAACGCCTCGGGGGGTTATCACTACTAGATCTGGGTCTACGCATAATTATCTATGGGGGAGTCTCCTCCCCCATTCTCCAAAAAATTGTTAACAGGTGATGCGTGGGAGGTCCCACAGGGTGTGTAATTCGTTGACGGCCTTAACCAGCGTGGTATCGTGGAGGCGGGCATATCGCTCAGTCATTTTTGGCGAGCTATGGCCCAGCACTTTTTGAAGCACATCCAGCGAGCAACCTTGGTTTAACAGCGAGGTAGCGACGGTATGACGGGCGTCATGCATGCGTACTCCTGAGAGTCCGCAATCATTGCAGACCCGGTACCAATACCGCCGAGGTTCGGAAATCTGAGAGACACCACCCTGGCCTCTAAAGAGCAGACCGGTTGTGCCATGGCGCTGGAATTGGAGTTGAATCAACTCCAGCGCGAAATGATTAAGTGGTATGAGCCTTTCTCGACCAGACTTACTGGTGGGCAAATACGCAAGCTTTCGATTGAGATTACAATCTTGAAGCTGTAGCGCTCGGGCCTCACCCAGCCGGCACCCTGTTGCAAACAGGAACAGCAGAAGCCTAGCTTTTTCATCGTCGATGTCTTTCATCAAACGATGGACCACCTTATTCACCACCTCATCAGGCAACCCCTTGGGTGGCAAAACAGCTTCATGCTTTGCCGGAATCCCTGCTGCTGGCGAGGACTTGAGAATGCCACGCTCTACAGCGAAGGACATGATGGCCTTTACCTGTGCCAAGTAGCGGTTCCGCGTGGCGACAGAGCACGTTTTATTTGATTCTGTAAGAAAATCCTCGATGTCGAAACGGGTTACTCTGTTTAATGGCTTGCGCCCTAAAGCTGCCACGATGGGCTTTACGCGAGACTCGATGGTTTTATGTGACCGATGAGTTGCTCGTACTGAGGGCAGGTATTTATCATGTATAAACTGTTCTACTGACAAGCTCGAAAGATAGGTTTGATTGAATCCTACTGGATCAAGTACAAACTCCGCTTTTAGCTTTCTTGCTTGTTCACGTATCTCTTTAACGCTGAATTCGTCCGTGCTCGCAATTTTTAACCGATAACGGACTTTATTTTTGGTGAAACTAAGACAACCAACCTTGCGACCAGTGGCATAAGTAATCCACGTAAGGGAACGCTCGTATTTATCTTTACTTTCACGCTGCTTTGAACTGCACTCCTCCAACTTGGCACTATCTACAGTTGGAGCTACAGCCTGTTCGGGCATCGCACCTCCTATCATCTAGAGCCCCCACCGTGGTGACTCATGACAAGAATGTTGGACGAAGAAAAACCGAAAGGGAAGACCAGCTCCAGAGCGTAACCATCCGATAATGCCTTATAAAAACAGACTACCCTGCACATGGTATGTTTTGTGCTTTACAAAATCCCCCTATAGCCGGAGAGTAGAAATCAGTTTTTGCCCCCCTCTAAAGAATCAGAAAGAAGAAACTCAATAGAGTCCGATTTTGTGGCGGAAAAATATTTTTATTTTTTTTCCGCCCCCCCGACACCCTGCTCACTTTATGAGCTAAAACACCACATTGAGCACAAGTATTTACTTCCCCTACAGCTCTTGCTGTAGGGGGTTATCACTCTTCTTCAAACGCAGATACGGAAGTTGAGCGACCGGAGGTCCTTCGGTATCGACGCACCAAACCCTGTCTGGTCAATTTCTGGTAACTTTTCAGCGCACAAAAAACATGCAGGTTAGTTCATCCGTTTTTTGACAGAAAATGGGCTGACTTGTTGGAGGAACCGAATGCGTGAGAGAGCGAAAAGGTAATTCTATAAAGGGAAAAATCCTCGATAGCAGCACCTACCGACAACCGGATCCGGGTGTTGAGTCAGGGGCTCCTTGCACAGTATCTCGCCACTTGGTTCACCCTATGCAAAAACATGCCAGAAACTGGGGGTGCAAGGTTGACACCCCAGTCCAGAAAGGGTTTAATGCGCGCCGTTGCCCAGATAGCTCAGTCGGTAGAGCAGGGGATTGAAAATCCCCGTGTCGGCGGTTCGATTCCGTCTCTGGGCACCAACTATTCCTCCTTAGTTCAGTCGGTAGAACGGCGGACTGTTAATCCGTATGTCACTGGTTCAAGTCCAGTAGGAGGAGCCAAATTCGAAAGGCCCGCTCAGATGAGCGGGCCTTTTTGCATCTGTCATTTACTCACATGCCGGGGCTAGTAGTGGTTTTCGTCCCCATGCCATACGTGTCCGGCCGAGCAGGCCCGGGCGACTTCGTGGCAGGGGTCGTCCGCATGGCGGCGGAAGAAGTGCTGATCCTGTTGCAGCAGGAGCGAACTCATCGAGTGGCTCATGCCAGCCAGTGCCTCGCCGGCGGTCAATCCTGCACCCCGGTGATCTGTGGCCAAATGAGCCAGGACTTTTTCACGACTGTTCATGATCGCCTCCCTCTGTGGATCCGGTCGTAAATTGACCATAGCAGCCGTACTCTGCATACCGCAAACCCGCGTCAGCAAAGGGCTACAGGCAGGTCCCGACCTGCTGCTCCGGCATGAAAAAACCCGCTCATGACAAGCGGGTCTGTTTCACTCAGCTAACCGCCGTTGCAGGCCGCCAGCAACAGAGTGGCACCACAGGTGGCGCTGAACACCAGCAAACCCACCTGCAGCACCCCCTCCGGATCCCTCTGTGTGCGTCTCTTGCGAACACGTATCCATCTCGGCTTCATCGAGCCAACTCCATCCAGTTTCCTGCACCCGGGGTGCTGACCTATCCCTGCCCGTCCCGGCAGACGGCTCATCTTTGTCCAGTTGCAGCCCGCCGTCAACCGCGGCGAAACCACACCTTGTACGGCACCGACCTCAGGCTCCATCTCTGTTAACAATCTGGAAAACTGGCGTGACCCGCTCCTGCGCCAGGGCTATGATGAGGCCGACGATTTTCCTACCCTCAGGGAGACCCCAGATGAGCAGCCCCTTGCACTATGTGCTGGATGGCATCCATTGCGAGCCACACTTTTTTACCGTGCCCCTCGACCACCAGCATCCCGACGAGGAGGCGACCCTCACCCTGTTTGGCCGCACCCTCTGCCGCAAGGACAAGCTGGATGATGACCTGCCCTGGCTGCTCTATCTGCAGGGGGGCCCGGGGTTTGGCGCACCTCGCCCGACCGCCGATGGCGGCTGGATCAAGCGGGCCCTGCAGGAGTTTCGGGTGCTGCTGCTCGATCAGCGCGGCACCGGCCACTCCACCCCCATCAGTGCTGACGCCCTGGCGGGGATGACCCCAAGTGAGCAGGCGGACTACCTCGGCCATTTTCGCGCCGACAGCATAGTGCGCGACGCCGAGTACGTTCGCGAGGTGCTGAGCCCGGGGCGCCCCTGGAGCCTGCTCGGCCAGAGTTTCGGCGGCTTTTGCAGCCTCACCTACCTCTCGTTGTTCCCGCGGAGCCTGCACGAGGTCTACCTCACCGGAGGCGTGGCCCCCATCGGGCGCAGTGCGGATGAGGTCTACCGCGCCACCTACCAGCGGGTAGCGGACAAGAACCGCGCCTTCTTCACCCGCTTCCCCCATGCCCAGGCCCTGGCCAACCGGCTGGCCAACCACCTGCACCACTACGATGTGCGCCTGCCCAACGGCCAACGTCTGACGGTGGAGCAGTTGCAGCAGCAGGGGCTGGATCTGGGGGCCAGCGGCGCCTTCGAGGCACTTTACTACCTGCTGGAAGACGCCTTCATCGGCGAACGCCTCAACCCCGCCTTCCTCTATCAGGTGCAGGCCATGCAGCCGTTCAACACCAACCCGGTGTTCGCCATCCTGCACGAGCTCATCTATTGCGAAGGGAGTGCCAGCAACTGGGCGGCCGAGCGGGTGAGAAGGGAGTTCCCTTCCCTGGCCTGGGCGCCAGGCAAAGATTTCGCCTTCACCGGTGAGATGATCTTCCCCTGGATGTTCGAGCAGTTCCGCGAGCTCATTCCCCTGAAGGAGGCCGCCCACCTGCTTGCCCAGAAAGCGGACTGGGGTCCCCTCTACGACCCGGCGCAGCTGGCCCGCAACACTGTGCCGGTGGCCTGCGCCGTCTATGCCGAGGACATGTACGTGGAGTTTGACTACAGCCGCGACACCCTGAAGGGGCTTGGCAACAGCCGCGCCTGGATCACCAACGAGTACGAACACAACGGCCTGCGGGTCGATGGCGAGCGGATCCTGGATCGGCTCATCCGCATGAACCGGGATCGCTGATCCCGCCGGGCGCACGCCCGCAGCAAGACAACAAGTTCGAGGGCGGCCCATGAGCCGCCCCGCCCATGGAAGCAACACAAAACAACAAGGACACCCATTGGATCATCCGGAAATCTCGGCCGGCTGGCTGAGTCGCCTCTTCTATCGCTGGACCGGCCCGCTGCTGCACAAGGGGCTCACCCAGCCCCAGGTCAGTCTCGACGATCTCTATCCCCTGCTGCCGGAAGACAGGCGCGACGGCCGCGCCGACGCCTTCCTCGCGCTCACCGCCCGCCAGCCGGTGCGCCCCTGGCCCCTGACCGCCTTTATCTGGCGCCATTACAAGGGACGAATTGGCCTGCTCACCCTGCTGCAACTGCTCGGCATGCTCGCCACCCTGACCAGCCCCTGGCTGCTCAACCACAGCATGACCCAGCTCGGCACCGATGCCACCACCGGCCACAAGCTGCTGCTGGCCCTGGCCCTGTTCGCCTCCGTGCTCGCCGCCGGCATGCTGGCGGAGCACTCCCTGCAACTGGCCCTCAAGATGCACGTGCCCATCCGCCGTCTGCTGGCCGAATCCCTGCTCGCCAAGGTGATGAAGCAGGGTGGCAAGAGCTTCGACGACAGGGCCGGCGGCCGGGTTCAGAACCTCATCAACCGGGACGTGTGGGACATCACTTGGATTCTTGCGGACCCCGCCATGCCGGTCACCATGGCGCTGCAACTCATCGGCACCATCGCCCTGCTGGTGTGGCAGGTGGGCAGTGCCGGTCTGGTGGGCTTCGCGGTGCTGGCCCTGCTGCTGCTCATTTCCACCCGGGTGGTACGGCGAATGAACCAGCAGGAGCAGCAGCTCAAGCGTCAACAGGACGAGCGCAACGGCATCCTGGCGGAATACATCAAGAAGCTGCGGCTGGTGCGCCAGAACGGGCTTGGCCCCTTCTTCACCCGGGCGGCCAACACCAAGCGCCAGCAGGAATTGGGGGTGCTGGGCCGGGTGCTCAGGCTCGATGCCATCAACGAAGGGCTGATGCTGAGCACTCCCCTGCTGGTGACCCTGGCCACCTTCACCACCTACCTGGCGTCGGGCAACACCCTCACCCTGCCCCAGGTGTTCACCACCATCGCCCTGTTTACCGTGCTGCGCATCCCCATGATGCGACTGCCCTACCTCATCCGCACCCTGATCAACTTCAACACCGGCTTCAACCGGCTGTGCGAGTTCCTGAACAGCCCGGAGCAGCATCGGGAACTCGATGATCCCGCCCTGCCGGCGGGGGCCCTCCACCTGGAAGGCGTCAGTGCCCTGCACCAGCAAAAACCGGTGCTCGAGGGAGCCAACCTCGCCATCGCACCGGGGGAGCTCGTGGGGATCACCGGGGCCACCGGGGCGGGCAAGAGCTGCCTGCTGCATCTGGTTGCCGGCTTTGACAGCGAGTTTGCCGGCAGCATCCGTCGCCACGGCCGGGTTGCCCATCTGGGCCATAAACCCTGGCTGATGAACGACACCATCCGCAACAACATCCTGTTCGGCCAGCCCTGGCACGCCGAGCGCTATCGTTGGGTGCTCGGCGCCTGCGCCCTCACGGCCGATCTCGCGCTGCTCAGCCACGGGGATCAAACCCTGGTGGGCGAGCTCGGCACCCGCCTCTCCGGCGGCCAGCAGCAGCGGGTCGCCCTGGCTCGCGCCCTCTACGCCCGGGCCGATATCCTGCTGCTGGACAACCCCTTGTCTGCGCTCGACCCCATGGTCGCGGCCCAGGTACTGGAGCAGGGGCTCGTCTTCAAGCCGGGGCCGACCCGGCTCCTGGTGAGCCACGACCCGGATGTGCTGGCCAGGTGCGATCGGGTGATCCGCATCGAGCAGGGGCGCCTGGTGGAGCTCGATGCCCACCAGTTGGCGGATCTTGTCCAGCATCCCCAGCCCGCCCCGCCGGTGCCCCCTCAGGAGGCGGAGCAGTTCAGCGAGGAGAAAGTGGTGGAGGGCAAGGTGGACTGGGGACTGTTTGGCTTCATGTGGCAGCGCCTCGCCGCCCCCGGTGCCATCCTGCTCGTCCTGCTGCTCACCCTGGGCCAGGAAGGGCTGCGCATCGCCTCGGATCTCTGGCTCGGCGGCAAGGCCGAGGTGAGCGACGTCACGACCCTGCTCGGCATCTATGTGCTGCTGGGGGCGGGCTCCCTCGCCTGCATCATGGCGGTGCGAGTCATCAACTACAAACTCGGCCTCAAGCTGGCCTGGACCCTGTTTGACGGCATGCTGGGGCGCATCAGCCGCGCCCCCATGGCCTTCTTCGACAAGGTGCCCCAGGGGCGCATCCTCAACCGCTTCGACCGGGATCTGGGGGAGGCGCAGGAGATGCTGCTCTCCATGCTGGTGGGACTGTTCGGCATGCTGGTGTCCGTGGCCTTGCAGGTGGTGGTGATCGGCATCAATATTCCCCTGCTGCTGCTCATCGCCCCCCTGGTGGGATGGGCGCTCTATGTGTTGCAGCGCCGCTACCGGGCGGTGCAACTAAAGCTGCGGCGCCAGTCCTCGGTGCTGCGCTCCCCGCTCTACATCAGCATCAGCGAGACCATCCGCGGCGCCCCCGCCCTGCGCCTGGCAGGGGCCGAGCGTTTCGCGCTGGACCAGGTGCTGCACCACTATGACAACAACCTGCGCAGCTGGTACACCACCACCTCCATCAACCGCTGGCTCGGCATGCACCAGACCCTGCTCTCCGCCGCCCTGGTGGGTGCCGTGGCACTCATGGTGGCCTTTGGCAACAGCCCGCTGCTGGGGGCTGTTGCCATCACCTATGCCTTTACCGCTTCCGCCATGCTCAACTCCCTCATCCGCACCTTTGCCGAAGTGGAACAGGTGATGAACGCGGTAGAGCGGGTGCGCGAATACAGCGACATAGAGAGCGAGCGCCAGGAGGGAGAGGCACTCGCCACCCCTCACCCCGCAGTGCGCTTCGACAACCTGGGGCTGCGCTACCCCCAGACCAGCCAGTGGGCACTGCACAGGGTGAACTTCGAGCTGGCCCCAGGTGAAAAGGTGGGTGTGTGCGGGCGTACCGGGGCAGGCAAAAGCTCCCTGCTGGGGGTATTGCAGGCCATGTATCCCGCCTCCCAGGGGGAGATCTTCTACGGCAATCAGCCACTATCACGACTTGCACCGGAGGCGGTGCGCGATCTCTACGACACCGTCTCCCAGATCCCGCTCACCTTCTTTGGCTCCTTGCGGGCCAATCTGGCGCCTCTGACCGAGCATGAGGACGCCATGCTTGAGCAGGCGCTTGCCCGGGTGGGACTGGCCGAGCGCTGCGCCGGGCGGCTGGACGAGGATCTCGACAGGCTGCAACTCTCCGCTGGCGAGACCCAGTTGCTGGTGATCGCCCGCATCCTGCTGTCGCGCCGACCGCTCATCGTGCTGGACGAGGCCACCTCGGACCTCGATCACGGCGGCATGCGCAAGATGGCGGAGCTGCTCTACCGCTACCGGCCGGAGGCCAGCTATCTGGTGATCGCCCACCATCTGGAGCCGCTCTTGTCGGTAGACAAGGTGGTGGTGATGGAGGCCGGCACCGTGGTGGAGCAGGGTTCGCCGGTGAGCCTGCTGGCCAACTCCCACTCCCGCTTCCACCAGCTGTTTGCCGGCCAGGTCAACCGTCAGGTGCCCCAGACGGCATGAGCACCAAAAATAACAAGGGCTGCCCCCGGGCAGCCCTTGTTGCTTGAGGAGAGCCTCAACGCTCCATGATCTGGGTGATGTCGTCCTTGTTGATATGCACTTCCCTCCCCTCTTCATCGTAATAGCGATACATGCCTGTGGTCTCGTCCAACCTGGGTTTGCTGTCGGTGGCAATCATCTTGCCATCCTTGGTGCTCATGATGTATTGGGAGCTACACCCCGCCAATCCCAACAGACAAATCAGCATCATCACAGCTTTCATCACTCTCCCCTTCTTCACGCTCACCCTGGCGGTGATAGGTGAAGCCTAGCTCAGTATGGGTTTCTGACTGCAGCAGCCATAAAATTAGAGCAAAAAGTCAACCCTGCCAGGCAAGCCTCATACGACACCCTAGTCAGGCGCCAGAAACAAAGCCATAACATCCGGCATACTGAGTTATCAACATGTGGTCTCATACCCGGCTATTTAATGTGCCTTCTGATCAAACAAAGGAATAATCCGATATCAGCCGTAGGAATTGTCTGATATATGTTGCAAAAAATACACTTTTGATAGATTTCCGCGCGGAAAACAAATGTCATTGTCATTGCCAATACAATCAATAATTTGACGCTTTGACCATCGGGTGCGACGCACACTGTCAGTCAGCCTGGAAAAATAACAAAAAATACACATCCCATGCCGATTTGCCCTTCGGATGCGGTAGCCATGTCTTTTTACTCCCGACCAGCATGGACGTTGTGACACGCATCATAATGAGCGAAGACACAATAATTACCGTGCACGGGGCAACACGCTAACGCCAAGTACCAGTCATGCCATCCCTGCCCCTGCGGGTGGTTTGCTCCTCATGCTGACAACACTGAGCATACCCGGACCTTCCATATACCTGGGTGCCTTGCATATAAAAACGTCACACAAGCATGTTCTAATATACGGGGCTTGTTATTTTTCACGGATATATAAAGAAAGTCTAATTTACTCAATCGCCGAGTAAACACCCTATTTATTACCCACCATCTTCAGCAATCTGAACAAACACATTGCAAGGCTTTACCTAAAATGAAATTTATAACAGCGCCATGGATATTAGCTGCGATTAGTTTAAATGCATTCGCTGCGCCGCAAATCAGCCCGCAGATGATGGAACAATTCAAGCGCCTCCCCGCTGATCAGCAGCAGGCTCTGGCCAAGCAATACGGTATTTCTGTCGACCAGTTCCAGAATGCCAGCGCCATGACCCCTGTCACCCCGTCAACGCCGGTAGCGGCGCCACGGGAGGTCGACTACAGCCAGGTATCCCAGCGCCCGCTGATCGCAGGGGTAGCCCAGCCAGGGGAGCTCCAACCATTCGGTTACAATGTGTTCGCCGGGGAACCCATTCTGGATGCCCCCGTGACCGACATGCCCGTTGCTGATGATTATGTCATTGGCCCGGGGGATGAAATCCATGTACAGCTGTATGGCAAGGAAAACGCGGTCTATGACCTGAGTGTCGGTCGCGAAGGCTTCATCGATTTCCCCAGTCTCGGTCCCATCTCCGCCAGTGGGTTGACCTTCCAGCAATTCAGAAGCGACCTTGAAACCCGGATCAAGGAGCAGATGATAGGCGTCAATTCCTTCATCAGCTTTGGTTCCATGCGCGCCATGCAGGTCTTTGTGATGGGGGATGCCTATCGCCCCGGTGCCTACAATGTCAGCGGCATGGCGACCGTCACCCAGGTCTTGCAGGCGGCTGGCGGCATCGACACCGTCGGCTCCCTGCGCAAGATCCAGGTCAAGCGGGCCGGACAGAAAGTCATCGATGTGGATCTGTACAAGATGCTGGTCTGGGGGGATACCAGCCAGGATATTCGCTTGCAGGCGGGGGATACCGTCTTCGTCCCGGCCAAAGGCAGTGAAGTGTCCATCAGCGGACTGGTCAAGCGCCCCGCCATCTACGAATTGAGAAATTCGGCGCCCCTGGCGGACGTGCTCGCCCTGGCCGGTGGCGTAAAGGCGTCAGCCTTGCAGGAAGTCTCGGTAGAACGCCATACGGACACCGGTCTGAAAGTCTTCAACCTGACGCTGGCCAATGGCCATGACCGTCAGTTCAGCATCCGGGACGGCGACAAGATTTCGGTCAAACCGAGCAGCACCGAGTACAGTCAGGCCATCGTCGTCAAAGGGGCCGTAGTACGTGATGGCGTCTACAGCTACACCCCGGGCACCCGCATCAGCAACCTGCTCAAGAGCGTTCAGCGGGATCTCATCTCCGCGACCGATCTGAGCTATGCCCTGGTCGTCCGGGAAGTGGACTCCCAACGCAATATCAGCGTGATCCAGTTCAACTTGGGCAAGGCGCTGCAACAGCCGGGCAGCAAGGACGACGTGGTACTCCAGGCCAGGGACCAGGTACTGGTGTTCCGCAACGATGCCACTGACCGGCTCAGAGAGACTGCCGCAACCTCGACCAGAGTGAAGGATCTCAAGACCAAGACGAGGGAGATGGACAACGCCGCCATGATGCGGACCGATGTTTCCACCGGCGCCGATGTCAAGAGTGACGAGCTCAACAATGACTCTCAGATCAAGCTCTCCTCCCTGTCCGACAAGACCGCCACGGACGCAGTGGTCGCCGATTCACGGCAAGCCCTTCTGGCGCCTGTCATCGAGCGCCTGAAGGCACAGTCTACCCTGGGTCAGCCGGTGAAGATCATGGAAGTGCGTGGCGAAGTGAAATACCCGGGCCTCTACCCGCTGACCGACAACAGCCGCATGTCCGATGCCATCCTGGCCGCCGGCGGATTCAACGAGCAGGCCAACGTGGTCGAACTCTCCCGCGTCAATGAGCGGGGCGACAGCATCCTGGTACAGAACGAACGATTCTCGCTGGATACCGCCAACAGCCCTTACGGTTCACCGCTGCTGCAATCCAAGGACAACATCAACGTCCTGCCCCATCCCCAATGGCGGGAAGAGGCGACCGTCCAGGTCTTCGGTGAAGTGAAATTCCCGGGCACTTACACCGTGCGCAGGGGAGAGAGCCTGCACGATCTGATCGAGCGCGTGGGTGGCATCACGACCTACGCCAACCCCAACGGGGCCATCTTCGCCCGCAAGGCCCTGCGCAAGCAGGAGGAAGAGCGGCTGGTGATGCTGCGCGATGAACTTCGCCAGGAGATCTCGACCATGACCTTGCGCAGACAGAGCACCATTGCCAACTACAGCAGCTCCCCTGCCGAAGCCATGTCGGTGGTCAACCAGCTGGAAAACAGCAAGGCCATAGGACGCATGACCATCGACATGCCAGCCCTGCTGGCCGGAGAGAAGCAGTCAGACGTCCTGCTTGAGGATGGCGACAAACTCTATATCCCGACCATGCAGAACGTGGTCTCCATCGCGGGCATGGTGCAGTTCCCCTCTTCCCATATCTACAAAGAGGAGACCAGCATCAACGAGTACATCAGCCTGGCCGGTGGTACCAAGAAACAAGCCGATACCGATCGCGTCTATGTCATCAAGGCCAATGGCAGCGTGATGCTGCCCAATGACAGCTGGTTTGGCGGACGCAAGAGCCTGGAGCCGGGGGACACCATCATAGTGCCGGTGGATTCCGACTATCTGGACAACCTGAGCATCATGTCTTCGGCGACCCAGATCATGTATCAGTTGGGCGTCGCCTGGTCCGCCATCAAGTAACGCGCTGGACGCGTCCAGTCATATTCCATAGGACTCATCAAATCATCATGGAAGCACAAAAAGCGAACGTCATTCCCTTGCCAAGGGATCTTGCTCCGGCAAGCGATGAAATCGACCTGCGAGAGCTGGCTATTGCCCTGTGGCAAGGCAAGTGGTGGCTCTTTGCCACCACATTGATCGCTACCTGTCTCGCCGTTGCCTTCGCACTGTGGAGTCCCAACATCTATCGTGCAGAAGCGCTCCTGACCCCCTCCCTTGAACAACAGGGGGGAGGACTCTCCGCGCTGGCCTCCCGCTTCGGCGGGCTGGCCAGTCTGGCCGGGGTCGATCTGGGCAATAAAGGAGGAGACAAGGCTTCCATCGCCATCGAGGTGGGCAAGTCGCGGCTGTTTCTCGGGGAGTTCATTCGTCGCCATCAACTGGCCGTCCCCCTGATCGCCGCCACCGGCATGGATAAAACCACGGGGGAGCTGCTCATCGACCCCGAGGTCTATGACACCCAGTCCCATCAGTGGGTCCGCGAGATGCCGCCCGGCAGGTCTCCAGAGCCCACTGACTGGGAGCTCATCAAGGCGTTCAGGAGCCTGGTCAATCTCAACAGCGACCCCAAGACAGGGCTGCTGACCGTCAGCGTCGACTTCTACTCCCCGCAACTGGCAAAACAGTGGGTGGACTGGTTGATCGACGATCTCAACAGCACCATGAAACAGCGGGATCAGGAGGAGTCAAAACGCAATATCGCCTATTTGACCGAACAACTCTCCAAGACTTCCGTTGCCGATATGCAGAAAGTCTTTTATCAATTGATAGAAGAGCAGACCAAAACCTTGATGCTCGCCGAAGTCAATCAGGAATATGTCTTTAAAGTGCTTGACCCTGCCGTTATCGCCGAAGAGAAAATAAAGCCGAAACGGGCACTCATCGTCGTATTGGGTGCCCTCTTGGGCGGCATGTTGGGGGTGATGATAATTTTGGTTCGATTTGCATTCCGTCATGATAAAAAATAATGGATGCAAATTGATCAAAAACGATGGCTTGCCATCACAATAGAGTAGAACGATCGTCGACTATTCTGATTTTATAAGGGAAATATATGAAGAAGAGTGTTTTGATTATGACTGCACTGCTGGCCCTGTCCAGCCCGACCATGGCTGCTGAAGAAGTCGCTGCTGGCGCAGGCGCCAGCACTGGTGGCGCCGCTGCCGGTGCCGGTGCTGCTAGCGCTGCTGCTGTCGGTGGCATCACCGCTGGTGCCATCGCCGTTGGCGTAGCCGCTGCTGCTGCCATCGGTGTTGCCGTTGCCGTTGCCAGCAACAACAACGACGACAACCCCTCGACTGTCACCAGCACAGCTCGTTGATATAATGAAATAAAGACTGCCTCAGGGCAGTCTTTATTGTTTTTCTATTTATTCAGTGATGCTTTCATGCTAATCAAGCGCATTCTTTTATTGCTATCAATGTTGTTGTTTGGCTGTGCAGACAGCAACGTTGATAGCTATCAACAGCTCAAATATATCTTCACTGCGGATGATGAGATAACCATTTCCCCGGAAGCCATCGAAAAGCTGCCCTATGCCAGTGCATTGCTCACCGTTGATGACAGACCACCTGTATTGCTCGTGCTCGCCTTTGCCGAGGGGGATCGCCTCTCCTGGGTCAGCAGCGACAGAGGCTTGATAGTGACCGAGCATGGTCGAATTACCAAGACGCTCAAGCTGGATAATGATCTTCGCTATTTCGCCGCCACCATGGCGGATCCCTTGAGTCAGGCCGTCATTCCAGGCGATGCCCAATTCAGTTATCTGGCCGAATGGGCGCAACTTCGCCACAGCGGAAGAAACCTCCACGCCACCTTCAAACAGCTGGCCGATGAAAATCTGGATATCAATGGCGCCGTGCTGACGACCTCCCTCTACGAAGAGACGGTCCAGTCGGTGAAGGATGACCTGACGTGGCAGAATTATTACTGGCTGGACAAAAAGACGGGCTTGGTCAGAAAAACCATTCAGCACATCGGCCCTGACAACAGCACCATCGAGATGGTCTTCACCAAGCCCTATGCACCATGAAAAAAATCATACTCTCGCTTCTGATTGGCTATGCCCCATGGCTTCATGCCGACAGCATCACCCGGGTGATGGTCGGCCATGCCAGCAAGACCACCATTTCCCTCTCCGATAGCCAGCGTCTGGAACAACTATTGAATGCGCCCGGCTTGCCCGGCGACGTCTACTGGCCTGCCGCCATCATCTCCTCCCCCGCCCAAGATGAGTCTGCACAGCAAGCCAAAGAACAACTGCTCAGCGATCTGAAAGCCCTCCAGGTTCTATGGATGAGAGCGCATCAGGGAGGTCTGGTTCAGGCCACCCAGCAACTGCTGCGCGAGCTGGATCAGCTCGATGTGGCCGGCCGGATTGACATCAAGCTGGATCCGGATCTCAGCAGAGTGGAGCCTGCAAACAACCCTCGTCTGTCTGGCGACTATTCTCTCTATCTCTCTCGCAGGCCATCCAGCCTCTACCTGCTGGGATTGATCAACAGTCGCAGGTCCATGCCCCATGAACCCGCCAAGGGGCTGGCTGAATATTGGCAGGGCCACAGTCTGCTACCCGGCGCCAACCCTGGCGAGGTCTATCTCATCCAGCCGGATGGCCGCGTACAGTTGTCCCCCGTCGCGGTGTGGAACGAATACCATATCGAGCCCATGCCGGGTGCAACCCTGTTTGCCGGTTTCGATCCGGCGCAGTTGCCTGCCCAGTTCAAGAACATCAATCTCCGTATTGCCGACATGATTGCTAATCGGATACCCGAGTAATGCTGACCAGAATCGCCACTCTCTCGCTGCTTGCCTCCCCCTTCGCGTTTGCCAACACGGACAGCTTCTCGCCTCTCCTCCCCACCCAGAGTGATTTTGGTGGCGTGGGCCTGCTCCAGATGCCGACGGCACGCATGGCTCCGGAAGGCGAGTTTTCATTCAACTACATGGATGACCAGGAATACCGGCGCTGGTCCATCTCCATGCAGCCATTCTCCTGGCTGGAAGCCACCCTGAGATACACCGACATTCGCACCCGGCTCTACAGCAATGACGAGAATTTCAGTGGCGACCAGACCTACAAGGACAAGGGGCTGGATGTCAAAGCCCGACTCTGGACCGAATCCACCTGGCGCCCACAGGTCTCTGTGGGCCTGCGCGATGTGATGGGGACCGGGCTCTTTGACAGCGAATACATCGTCGCCAGCAAACGCTACAAGAACCTTGATTTCACCCTGGGAATGGCGTGGGGAAACATGGGTCAGAGCGGCAACATCAAGAACCCCTTCTGTGAAGTCCGTGAAGGCTGGTGTCAGCGTGATGACGGCTTCTCGGGCAGCGGCGGCAAGTTTGAATTCGGCAGCCTGTTCCATGGCCCGGCGGCCCTCTATGGAGGGATAGAGTACCAGACCCCCTGGCAGCCCCTCAGGCTCAAGCTCGAATACGAGGGCAACGACTACAGTCACGAGTCGGCGGGGGCCATCGTTCAGAGCACCCCCATCAATGTGGGCATCGTCTACCAGCCTTACGATGTGTTCGACATGCACCTCAGCTATCAGCGCGGCAATACCCTGATGTGGGGGCTGACATGGCATACCAACTTCAACGACCCCTCCCTGTCGCTGCCCAAGGTCATGGATCCCCCCGTTCCGGCCTATCAGGCCAGCCAGGTCGACTCCCTGGAGCAGGTCGACTGGTCGACGCTCTCTTCCCAGCTGGCCAGCAATGGGGGCTGGCAACAGACCTCACTCTACAGTGATAAGGAGACCCTGACGCTGGAGGCAGAGCAGACCCGATACAGGGATCAGGCCCAAAGCGAGCAGCGAGCCACCCTGCTGGCCGTCAATGCCCTGCCTTCCACGGTGAAAGAGCTGCGCATCATCGAGCAGAAGCAGGGGATGCCCCTGCAGGAGAGCCGAGTCGATCTCGACTCCGTGCGTCGTGCCAACAGCGATCTCCCCCTAGGCCAGACACAAGAGATTGAGGTCAGCCGCCAGCCACCGGCCCCCGTCGAAGGCACACTGCGCCATGGAGCCGAACCCCGCTCATGGGATTTCAAGATAGTGCCCAAGCTGAGCCAGTCCATCGGGGGAGCCGAGAGTTTCTACATGTACCAGCTCGGGTTGAATGCCAACACCGACTGGCACATGACCGAGCACGACTGGGTGAGCAGCACCGTCTTCGTCAACCTCGTCAACAACTACGACAAGTTCAATTATACCGAGCCGCCGCCCGATGGAGAGGCCCTGCCCCGGGTCCGTACCTGGGTGCGGGAGTATGTGACGTCATCGAATGTGCTGCTCAACAACCTGCAGCTCACCCACATGGACAAGTTTGCCGATGGCTGGTACGGCCAGGCCTATGGCGGCTATCTGGAGATGATGTATGCCGGTGTTGGCGGGGAGGCCCTGTATCGCCCCTTCAACCGCAACTGGGCCATCGGCGCCGATCTCAACCTGGTCAGGCAGCGGGACTGGGAGAACACCCTCCAGCTCGCCGATTACCAGATCGCCACCGGCCATGTCACCACCTACTGGCAACCAGCGTTTCTGGACAAGGTGACCGCCCAGATTTCGGTGGGTCGCTACCTCGCGGGGGACTATGGCGCCACGTTCAACTTCGCCAAGACCTTTGATTCTGGGATCAGCGCCGGTTTCTTTGCCACCTTCACCAATGTGTCGGCAGAAGAGTACGGCGAAGGGAGCTTCACCAAGGGCCTCTACATCACCATCCCGTTCGACCTGATGATGTTCAAGTCCACCATCGACAGCGCCAACATCAGCTGGGTCCCCCTGACCCGGGACGGCGGCCAGATGCTGTCGAGGAAGTACGGCCTCTACGACCAGACCAGCGTGGCCTCCTTCTGATCCCGGTTCACCATGCCTTGCAGACAAAAAAAGCACCTTCCATGAAGGTGCTTTTTTATTTCCGCTGCTCGGCATTGCCGTCTTAGTTGCCTGGCTTGCGCTCGCCGGTGACGGTGGGGTTGGCCGGATCCATGCTCCACTCGAACCAGCCGCCGTCGTAGACGCTGATCCGCTTCCAGTCCATCAACCAGGCGTAGAAGAACGCCTCGGAGGCGCGCCAGCCGGTGCCGCAGTAGAAGGCGGCCTGCTGGGTCGGCTCGATATTCCACTCATCCCACATGGCGAGGATCTCGCGGGCGGGCTTCATGGTGCCGTCCGGGTTGTGGAAGTCGCTCATGCTGTTGGCATCCACCCCGCCATGACCCCATCTGGCCCCAGGAATGTCCCCCTTGGGCTTGATGTAGCTGTAGCCCGAGGTATTGCCCACGAACTCGTCCCAAGTGCGCACGCTGACCAGGGCGCCGTCCGGTTGCTTGAGCAGGGCCTTGGCCTGGTCAAGGGTGGTGTAGAACTCGGGACGGGCGGGGATGGCCACGCCAAACTCCCTGGCCGGCTCAAACTTGTTGGCCAGACCGGTCTCGGTGCGCAGATGCTGCACGAACCAGGCCTCCAGCCCGCCGTCCAGCAGCCGCACATCCTCGACCCCCGCATACATCATCAGATGGGCCGCACGGGCCGCCGCCATGGTGTTGCGGCCATAGAGGATGACGGTGGTGTCATGACGGATGCCGTTCTCCAGCAGCAGCGCCTTGAGCGCCTCGTCAGAGACCTTGTTCCACAGCGGCTCCCCTTCCAGCCGGTTGGTATCGATGTAGCCGGCTCCCGGAATGTGGCTCAGCAGATAGGCCTTGGGGGATCCCCAGTCCACCTCGAACACCTTCCACTCCCCCTTGGGGGCGGCGATGACCGGCTTGCCTGCCTGCAAGTCTGCCAGCCAGAGCGGATGGACCAGCTGCTGCCAGCGTGCCAGGTGCTCCCGGGGCGCCTCTTTCCATCCCTGCAGCTCGAACAGCTGCTTGATGCCCTGCTGGCGCAGCAGACGGGCCACCTCGGCCACCTCGCGAGGGGTGCCATAGAGGGCGACGGGTTTGTCGGCCTTCAGCCCCTTGCTCGCAAGCGCCACAGGCCACTCCTCGTCACTGTATTTCCACTCTGCGGAGAGCAGCTCGGCACCGGCCACATGGCCCCCCTGCTTCTCCCCGTCCATGGGCCAGCCCTGGTAGAAATAGCTCGGGCGGGTATCCAGGATCACCGCCTCCTTGCCCTTGGCATCCGCCAGGGAGAGCGGGGGCAGCTCAGCGGCCAGCGCGGGCCAGGCACACCAGAGCAGCAAGGCGGTCAGGCAGCTTCGCCACAGTCCAGTCATTCGTTTCATGATGTCGTCTCGATGCATAGTGAAGAGAGTTAAAAAATGGAGCGGCCCAGGCGCTCGGCCAGCAGCTCCAGCGCCGCCGTCCCGGCCAGGGAGTTGCCCGCCTTGTTGAGCTCGGGTGACCAGACGCAGATGGAAAGCTCTCCCGGGATCAGCGCCATGATGCCGCCCCCCACTCCGGATTTCCCCGGCATGCCGACCCGGTAGGCGAAGTCGCCCGCCTCGTCATAGAGGCCGCAGGTGGCGAGCAGGGCATTGACCTGCTTGGTGGTACGGGCCGGCAGCAGGGGCGTGCTCTCGCCAAGGGGCACGCCCCGGTTGGCCAGATAGACGAAGGCTCGTGCCAGATCGACGCAGCTCATGCGGATGGCGCAGGCATTGAAGTAGCTCTGCAATACCTTGTCCACCTCGTTCTCGAAGTTGCCATAGGCCTTCATCAGATAGGCGATGGCGGCATTGCGGGCGGAGTGCTGGTACTCGGAGCGCGCCACCACCTGATCCGCCATGATGGCCGGGTTGCCGCACAGGCGGCGCACCAGCTCCAGAGTGCGTTGGCGAGGAGCGGTGAGCCGGGTTTCCAGCAGATCGCTCACCACCAGGGCACCGGCGTTGATGAAGGGGTTGCGGGGAATGCCCTGCTCGAACTCCAGCTGGACGAGGGAGTTGAACGGCTGACCGGAGGGCTCCTTGCCCACCCGGGCCCAGATCTCCTCCTCCTGATAGAGGGTCAAGGCCAGCGTGAGGCTCAGGGCCTTGGAGATACTCTGGATGGAGAAGGGCTCGAAAGCGTCACCTGCGGTGAACAGTTCCCCTTCAACGGTACAGACCGCGATCCCCAGCCGGTCGGCAGGCACCTGGGCCAGGGCGGGAATGTAATCGGCCACCTTCCCCTGCCCGAGCAGCGGACGCACCTCTTCCAGGATGCCGGCCAGTAATTCGGATGACAACACCATTGGCTATTCCATGACGTGAAACGAGGCGGGGCCAGCCCACCGACAAAAATCCCGCCGGCGGCGGGATTTTCTATCTGCCCGGGAGGCAGTCAGATATCAGGCCGGCTCGCCGTACCAGAGATCGAACAGCTCGGTGACCACCACGGCCTCCAGCCCTTTGCCTTGCAGCCAGGTCTGAACGGCGGAACGGTCTTCGTCGGTGCACTTGCCGAGCTGCTGGGTGCAGATCATCCCTTCCCAGGCCAGGTGACCCGAGCCGGCGAAGGCCAGCTTGCGAGGCTCAATCACCTCGTCGATCAGCGCATCGACCACGGCATCAATGGTCTCTTCGGCGGTGCCGACCGGGAAGTTGAAACTGATGTCGAACCCCATTTCCTGGAATTCATCGACGCGCAGTTTCTTGCGCAGACGGCGGCTACGGTTGGCCATGATAGCTCCTTAGTTGATACGTTGACTCAGTTGACTCGTTTGAAAATCAGATCCCAGACACCGTGGCCCAGACGATGGCCACGCTGCTCGAATTTGGTCAGGGGGCGCCAGTCGGGACGGGGCACCCAGTTGCCGGTGGCGGAGGTGTTCTCGTACCCCTCGGCGGCGCTCATCACCTCCAGCATGTGCTCGGCGTAGTTCTCCCAGTCGGTGGCCATGTGGAAGACGCCACCGATGGCAAGCTTCTGGCGGATATCCTGGGCAAAGGCAGGCTGCACGATGCGACGCTTGTGGTGGCGGCTCTTGTGCCAGGGGTCCGGGAAGAAGAGCTGCAGGCAGGAGAGAGAACCGTTCGGGATCATGTGCTCCAGCACTTCCACCGCATCGTGGCAGATGACGCGCAGGTTGGTGACGCCCGCCTCCTGGGCGGTGCCCAGGCAGGCGCCCACACCCGGAGAGTGCACCTCGATGCCGATGAAGTTCTTCTCGGGGGCGTTCTTGGCCATCTCCACCAGGGAGGCGCCCATGCCGAACCCGATCTCCAGCACCACGGGTGCCTCGCGGCCAAACAGGGCCACCATGTCGAGCGGCTCTGGTGCGAAATCGATGCCCATGACCGGCCAGAGCTCTTCCAGGGCCTTCTCCTGCCCTTTGGTCAGGCGGCCTTCGCGACGGACGAAGCTGCGGATCTTGCGCATGAACTTGCCGTCTTCGTTAAACACATCTTGGGTCACAGACATAGTAAATTGCTCGTTATTGCATCGCTCTGGAACAGAGCCGACATAAATGGATCGCTCGTTATTGCATCAGTTCGCAAAAACAGGGGAGCGAATTATCCCAAGATAGGCACAAGGCGCAAGTGTTTCCCACAACAAATCCCCCGGGACTGCCCACTTCCACCGGCAAGGTTGACAAATGCCACCCCCTTCACAGAATCTGCCGGACGTCGGGTTCATCCTGACGCGGAAAAATAAAACCATATACAACAAAGGATTGCAGTATGAAGAAAACCCTGTTGGCCCTCGTCCTGCCTGCCCTGCTGGCCGGTTGCAACCCCTCTGACAACGACTCCCAACCCCCTGCCCCCGCGGCTCAGGCCCATGAATTTCTGGTGCAACTGAGCTCTGGCGCAGAAGGGATAGGCGCTCGCCCCACTGGCACCGAGGCCGAAACCCGCGCCGCCGCCTGGATCCAGGATCACCTGGCCGGCTGGGGTTACGAGGTGCAGAACCAGCCATTCACCTACACCCGGGGCGGCACAGACCGAACCTCCCAGAACATCGTCGCCGAGCTCAAGGGTCAGAGCGACAAGGTGATCCTCATCGGTGCCCACTATGACAGCACCGGCGAGAAGAAAGGATCCGAAGGCGCCACCGACAACGGGGCCGGCGTCGCCGCCCTGCTGGCGGTTGCCGAGGCACTCAAGGGAGAGACCCTGCCCTACACGGTGCGCTTCGCCTTCTTCGGCGCCGAGGAGAACGGCCTCAACGGCTCCAAAGCCTATGCCGCCAGTCTCGACACCGCGCCAAGCTGCTGGCCATGGTGAACTACGACACCATCGCCGGGGGCGACATCGTCTATGTCCACTCGGCCCACTCCGACGTGGCCGAGTACAACTGCGCCGACCCAAGCCGCTACAGCTTCGATCCCAAGGTGCGCGATCGCCTGCTGGCCATCTCCCAGCAAACCGCCACCCCGTTCGCCATCCACCCCAGCTACAGCGGCTACCCGGAAGGGGAGACCGGCAGCTGGTCCGATCATGCCCCCTTTGCCTGCCTGGGGGTGCCCATCGCCTACGTGGAGGCCACCAACTTCACCATCAACGGGGAAGATGGCTATGACGGCTACTCCCAGAGCACCAATCCGGCACTGTGGGACTGCTACGACGACGCCACCAAGAGCGCCTGCGACCGGGACAGCGAGACCCAGTGGGGCAAGATCTGGCACACGGAGCATGATCGCCTCGACAAGATGGCCGAGCTCTTCCCGGGCCGGATCGAGCAGCAGCTCGGGGCCAACACCGACCTGATGATCCGCTTCCTCAAGGCGCCGGGGCTCTGACCCCCACCCCGCCCGATGCCCCCCTGACAGGGGTTTTTGCGCCCCTGACCGGGGTCGGGACGATAAAATTCGGGCAGGTGCCAAACCTGCCCTTTTTTATGGATTTTTGTGACAGCCATTGCCTCATTTCTGAAATCTGATACAAACGGATAACCTGGCGGTTGAATGGAGCGACCGCCACCTAGTCAGAGAGAACCCTATGCAGCCGTTTTTTGCCCAGCGCTTCGAGAAGGTCGAGCCTTCCTTTATCCGCGAAATCCTCAAAGTTGCCGCCAATCCGGAGATCATCTCCTTCGCTGGCGGCCTGCCCAACCCCCATCTGTTCCCGGTCAAGGCCATCGAGCAAGCCTGCCAGGACGTGCTGCGCGAGCAGGGAGCCGCCGCGCTGCAATACGCCACCACCGAGGGCTTTGCCCCGCTGCGCCAGTTCATCGCCGATCGCTACCTGAGCCGCCACGGCATGACCGTCAATCCTGACAACATCCTCATCACCAGCGGCTCCCAGCAGGCGCTGGATCTGCTGGGCAAGGTGCTGGTGAACGAGGGGCAGGATCTCATCATCGAAGAGCCGGGCTACCTTGGCGCCATCCAGGCGTTCTCCGTCTATCAACCGAACTTCAAGCCCATCACCCTGGGTGAAGAGGGGCTGGATCTGGCCGCGCTGGATGCGCTGCTGGAGCAGGGCTCCAGCGCCAGGCTGCTCTACGGCGTGCCCAACTTCCAGAACCCGAGTGGTGTATCCTACAGCCGCGCCAACCGGGAAGCCCTGGCCGAGCGCCTGGTGCGCCACGATCTGCTGATGGTGGAAGACGACCCCTACGGCGAGCTGCGCTTCGAAGGGGAGCACCTGCCCCCCATCGCCAAGCTGGCCCCCCACAACACCGTGCTGCTCGGCTCCTTCTCCAAGACGGTGGTACCCGCCTTCCGCCTGGGCTGGATGGTGGTGCCGGACTGGCTGCGCAAGAAGGTCACCATCGCCAAGCAGGCCACCGACCTGCACAGCAACGCCTTCAGCCAGCAGGTGCTGCACCGCTTCCTGAGCGACAACTCCCTCGACGCTCACCTGGAGAAGATCAAGGAGGTCTATGGTCGCCAGCGTGCCGCCATGGAAGCCGCCCTCGCCCGCCACTGTCCGCCCGGCGTCAGCTACACCCGTCCCGAAGGGGGCATGTTCCTCTGGCTGACCCTGCCGCCCAGCGTCAGTGCCATGGCCCTGTTCGACGAGGCCATCAAGGAGAAGGTGGCCTTCGTGCCCGGCGCCCCCTTCTATGTGCGCCCCGAGATCCAGAACACCCTGCGCCTGAGCTTCTCCTGCGTGGATGAGGCGACCACGGAAGAGGGGGTTCAGCGTCTGTGCCGCGCCCTGGCCCGCATGCTCTGAGCCATCCGGCCATAAAAAAACCAGCGACCCGGTCGCTGGTTTTTTTTACCTCGCGCTTGCCCCTCAGCGCCCCTGCCCGGCCAGCTGGCTGACAAACTCCTGCATGGGCATGGGCCTGCCAAACAGGTAGCCCTGCAGGAAGGTCACCTCGCGGGCCTTCAGATAGTCGGCCTGCACCTGATTCTCCACCCCTTCCGCCACCAGTTGCAGACCGAGCCGGGTCGCCAGATCGATGACGTTCTCCACGATGTGGCTGGAGAGCGCGTCCGACCCAATCATGCCGACGAAGCTCTGATCGATCTTGAGGAAGTCGACCTGGAAGGTCTGCAGGTAGGTCAGGCTGGAGTGGCCGGTGCCGAAATCGTCGATGGCGATGAAGACCCCGAGGGCATGCAGCTCGGCAAAGAGCCGGTCCGTCGTCTCGTCCGCCACGATGAGCTCGCGCTCGGTCAGCTCCAGCACCAGCTTGATGGGATTCCCCTTGAAGGCGTTGATGAAATCCCGGCAATCTTCCACCAGGCTCAGATCCTTGCAGTGGCTGGCGCTGATGTTGAAGCCGAAGTGGAACCCTCGCGGCAGATGGTGCGCCTTGCCCGCAAACTGTTCGCGCACCTGCGCCATCAGCAGCCGGGTCATGGGCACGATGAGGCCACTGTCCTCTGCCAGGGGAATGAAGCGATCCGGCGAGATCATCCCCTGACGGGGGTGTTGCCAGCGCATCAGCACCTCGCAACCGCTCCATTGGCCGTCCTCCCCGTTCACCACGGGTTGCAGATAGGGGATGAACTCCTGCTGGGAGAGTGCCCGTTTCAGCTCCTGGGCCGGCGACGTCGAACGGCCCATCAGCCAGAAGACCGCCACCCCGAGCAGCAGGCTCAGCAGAGGATAAATAATGACGCCCACCTTGGAGTAGTCCCAGATGTGGGCACGGTACTCATCCACCGACACCGTGGTCACTACCTTGAACGGGTACCTGGTCGAGACCTGTTCTAGATAGCCACTGCGGTCCTTGGGGATCAGCTTGTCGGTGAGCTCGCTGTTTCGCAGCAGCATCTCGTTGCCGACCACCAGCCCCAGTGGGGAGTTGCGGCTCAGCATGTCCAGGATGTTGAGCAGGTAGTAGCCGTCGACCCCCACCAGCACGCTGAACTCGCCCACCTCTTCCCGGTAGGCGATGAGGGGGCGATTCGGGGTGACCGGGTTGCCCTTCATCAGGTCTAGCCTGCCCCCGACATAGTCATCCAGTTTGATGCCGCCATCGACCGGGCCATAGAGGGAAGAGCAGTAGATCCGATCTCCCCTGGCCAGGTTGACGCTGCGCACATCCGGCACAGTGGCCACCTGATCCCTGAGCCCCTGCACCACCTCGAGACAGGGTCTGCCCAGGCTGCCGGTGAGGGCCGACGCCGCCAACTGGGCATTGTCCAGAGTGCGGTCGAACATGACCCTGGCATGTTCCAGGCGCGCCACCGCATCCTGTTTCACGCCGGTGGCGGTCTGCCAGATGACGATGACGAGCCCAAGGAGCATGGGCAACAGACCGGCCAGCAAGGCACAGAGCAGCCGGACATAGAATTGACGCACCTTCAAACGTCGAAATGGCATAACGGCCCTCATGAACATGGCGA
Source organism: Aeromonas sp. WP2-W18-CRE-05 (assembly GCF_014168615.1). Classification (NCBI taxonomy): domain Bacteria; kingdom Pseudomonadati; phylum Pseudomonadota; class Gammaproteobacteria; order Aeromonadales; family Aeromonadaceae; genus Aeromonas; species Aeromonas sp. WP2-W18-CRE-05. The sequence continues at coordinate 3,956,216 of NZ_AP021917.1, forward strand.
AAAAGCGCTCGAGTTTACCCGCTGGCGCCCGTTTGGCAAGCCGGAATGAGCCCCTGATACCGCCGCGCCACGGCGCCCCCCGTGGTCGCAACGCCCGGCAACCCCGTGGACAAAGGGGGCGGCGTCTTGGGAGACAAAAATCATAATGCTCATAAAAACAGGAGCTTGTCCATCGGGCACCCAGGCTCTAGAGTAGACCCTAGAGCGTCAGGGAGGCAGGACATGAAGATACTGATCACGGGGGGCACGGGGTTTATCGGCCGCCGTCTGGTGGCACACCTCAAGGTGGCGCACGAAGTAGTCGTGCTGACCCGCCAGGGCAGCCGGGCCTACGAGCTGCTCGGCCACGATGTCACCCTGCTGGACAGTCTGGACAGGCTGGATCACCTCAATGACGTGGACATCGTCATCAACCTGGCCGGCGAACCCATCGCCGCCGGACGCTGGAGCGAGTCCCGCAAGCAGTTGCTCTGCAACAGCCGCTGGCTGCTGACCGAACAGCTGGTGGATCTCGTCAAACTCTCCAGCACGCCCCCCAGATTGCTGCTCAATGCCTCCGCCATCGGCTGGTATGGCCGCCAGGATGACGCCCCTCTGGATGAAACATGCCAGAGCCCTCACGACGAATTCACCCACCGTCTCTGTCAGCGGTGGGAGCAGCTTGCCCAGCAGGCCCGCTCAGCCCAGACCCGGGTCTGCATCCTGCGCATCGGCCTGGTACTCGGCATGGAGGGGGGCGCCTTGCCCAGGATGCTGCCCCCTTACCGCCTCGGCCTCGGCGGCCCCATGGGCAGCGGCACCCAGATGATGAGCTGGATCCACGTGCAGGATCTGGTGCGGGCCATGCTGTTTCTCATCGAGCACGGCGAGTGTGAGGGCATCTTCAACGGCACGGCCCCGCAACCGGTCAGCAATCGCCGATTCAGCGAGACCCTGGCCGCCACGCTCCATCGCCCGCACCTCTTCTTCGTACCGGCCCCCCTCCTGCGACTCCTGATGGGAGAGGCGGCGGATCTGCTGCTCACCGGACAGCAGGTACTGCCCGCCCGCTTGCAGCAGGCCGGTTTTCACTTCAGTTTCCCGGCCCTGCCCGGCGCTCTGGACAATCTGCTGCACTCACCCCGTTGACCCAATGACACATCCCGACCGAGGTCGGGATGTGTCGAGCCATCAGAGCAGCCCCTGCCCCAGTCCCCTGAGCCGGTCGCTCAGGGTACCCGCCAGCAGTTGGCGGCGCATGCCCTGTCCGGCCAGGGTCACCAGCACGGCCCCAAGCAGGGGGAGTGCAACCCAGATGGCCCAGTGGAACTGCCACTGCGCCCCCTCCCACCACCACTGCAGACCGAAGGAGCAGAGCTCCACCACCATGGCGGCGCAAAGCCCCGCCAGGGCACCGCTCGCCACCAGCTCCCAGCGCAACATCTTCTCGAGCAGGGCGCTGCCCGCCCCCAAGGTGCGCATCAGCAGCAGCTCCCTGCGGCGATGGGCCATGCCGGCCTGGGTCTGGGTCAGCAGCACCAGCAGGGCGGCCACCGTCACCAGCCCGAGCATCAACCCCAGGGCGCGGCTCACCTGATCGGAGACCAAAGTGAGGCGGCCTATCAGATCCTCCACATCGATGAGGCTCACCGTGGGGTGGCGGCGGATGAGTTCCACCTCTGCCCCTCGCCCCTCAGGCGGCAGACGATAGCTGCCGAGCCAGGTCTGGGAGAAGGGGGCCAGCACGTCCGGCGAGAAGATCATGTAGAAGTTCGGCCTCATGTTGTCCCACTTGATGGACCTCAGGCTGGTCACCCTGGCCTCGAACGCCCGCCCCTCTATGGTGAAGCCGAGCACGTCGCCGAGCGCGATGCCGAGCCGTCCCGCCAGTGCCTCGTCGACGGAGACCTCCCCCTTGCCGGCCAGCCATTGACCGGCAGTGACCTTGTTGTCGGCGGGCAGGGCCGATGTGGTGGTGAAGTTGAGCTCCCTGTCCACCCCCTCCCGCGCCGCATCCTCCCCCACCGCCTCACCGGCGATACGGGTCAGGCGCCCGCGCACCATGGGGTAGAAGTCCGAGGTGATGGCCCCGGCCTGGTGCAGATCGGCCAGGATCCCTTCCCGCTCGCTGTCCGCCACATTGACCAGGAAGCGGTTCGGGGCGTCGGCAGGCAACCGGGTGGAAAAATCCTCCAGCAGATCGACCCGCGCCGCCCACAGCAGCCCGAACAGCATCAGGGCCAGGGCGAAGCCCGCCAGCTGGAACAGACCACTGCCCCGCTCCCGGGAGAGGTGATTGATGGCCAGGCGCAGGGCATGGGGCCCCTTGAGCCGACTGCCAAGACGCAACAGCGCGGAGGCGAGCAGGGCCAGCAGCGCCATCAACACCCCCATGCCGCCGATGAGCCCGCAGGCCAGCCTGATGTCGGCGGTAAAGCCCCACACCAGGGCAAACAGCCCGATGAGCCCCACGGGCACCGTCAGCCAGGGGGGAATCCCCGCCTCCAGCTCCCGGCGCAGCACCCGCAGCGGCGGTACCTTGAGCAGCCTAAGGAAGGGAACGAACGCCAGCATCAGGGTGATGAAGAAGGCGACCGCGAGGCCCAGGGCGAAGGGTCGCCAGGAGGGGGGCGGCAGATCCGCAGGCAGCAGCTCCCCCAGCAGGTTCAGGGTCAGCCACTGCATGGCGCTGCCCGCCACCAGCCCCATCAGGGCCCCCACCAGGGTCAGGGAGAACAGCAGGGTGCCCATCAGTTGCCACAGGGTGCGCCGTGAGGCCCCCAGGGTCTTGAGCAGGGCCACCATGTTGGTCTGGCGCTCGGCGAAATGGCGCACCGCTATCCCCATGGCCAGGGCGCCGAGCAGCACGCCGGCAAGGGATGCCAGACGGAAGAAGCGCTCGGCATTGCCCAGGGATTTCCCCACCTGGGTACCCTGATCGTCGGGTTTGACGAGCTTCTGCCCGGCGCTCAGCCTGGGGTTGAGCCAGGCCTCATAGCGGGCGATGGCGTCACGGGGCCCCTTGACGAGATAGCGCCACTGCTGGCGACTGCCCGGCAGCAGGGCCCCGGTCGCCTCGATATCGGCGCTGTGGATCAAGGCCCTTGGCGCCATCTGGAAGGGGGTGAACCCCTGATCCGGCTCCTGGCCCAGCTCCCCTGCCACCGTCAGCCGGGTGTTGCCGACCTCGAGTACCTCCCCCACCTTGGCGCCGAGCAGCTGCATCACCCTGGCTGAGAGCCAGATCTCGCCGGGCGCCGGGGCGCGCTGGGGAGTGAGCTCCAGCTTGCCGTAGAAGGGAAAATCCCCGGGCACGGCGCGGATAGAGGCCAGTTGCAGGGTATCGCCGTGAAACAGCATGCTGTTGAAGCTGACCGTGGTCTGCACGGCCAGCCCCTCCTGATGCGCCTGCGCCAGCCACTCTGCCGGTGCCGGCGTCGCGGAGCGCAGCACCCTGTCCCCTCCGATGAAATCCCGCCCGGAGGCCTTGAGCCCCGCGTCCAGCCGATCCGCCACCAGAGCCACGCTGAGCACGCAGGCGACGCTCAGCGCCAGCGCCAGCACAAACCAGCGCAGCTCGCCGCTGAACCCTTCCCGGCGCAGCAGCTTCAATCCCAGTCGCCACTGACTCATGACGCCTCCCTCACCGTCCATGCTGCTGCCAACGATCGCCTGGTGCAGCTCTGTCTCCACTGACTCATGACAGCTCTCCCACCCTGGCCGCCATGACAGCCTGTGCCTCCAGCCGCCCGGCTGACATCACCAGCTGCCGCTGGCAGCGCTGGGCCAGTTCATGGTCATGGGTCACCACCACCAGGGTGGTGTTGTGCTCGCGGTTGAGACGAAACAGCAGTTCGATCACCGTCTCCCCGGTCTTGCTGTCGAGGTTACCGGTGGGCTCGTCCGCCAGCAGCAGGCTGGGGCGGGTCATGAAGGCACGGGCAATGGCGACCCGCTGCTGCTCGCCGCCAGAGAGGCGCGGCGGCAGGTGGTGCAACCGCTCTCCCAGACCGACCTGGGCCAGCAGCTCCCGGGCACGGGGCTCGCTGTCGGTCTCCCCCCGCAGCTCTGCCGGCAACATGACGTTTTCCAGGGCACTCAGGGTGGGCAGCAGCAGGAACGACTGGAACACGAACCCCACCTGCTCGGCCCGCAGCCTGGCGCGTCCCTCCTCGTCCAGCCGGGTGAGGGAGTGGCCGAGGATCTCTATCTCGCCGCTGCTCGGCAGATCGAGACCGGCCAGCAAACCAAGCAGGGTGGACTTGCCGGAACCGGACGCACCGACCAGCGCCAGCGTCTCGCCGGTATTGACTTGCAGATCGATCCCTTCAAGGATGGTGAGGCTTTCCTGACCGAGGCGAACGGTTTTACCGAGCCCCCTGACGGCGATAATGGGCGTTGAACTCATCTTGGGTATCCTGTTTGCCTGAACCTGTAATGACAATAGAACGTGGGAGTTGACTGCATGATGCGTCTCTTGTTTGCCGTGAGTTGCCTGTGCTGCTGGGCAGCGTCCGTCCAGGCCCAGACCCTGCTGGTACTGGGCGACAGCCTGAGTGCCGGCTACCAGATGCAGGCCGAACAGAGCTGGCCTGCCCTGCTCAATGAAAAGTGGCAGCAGCAGGGGGGAGAACACACCCTCATCAATGCCAGCATCAGCGGTGAAACGACCCAGGGCGGCCTGGCCCGCCTGCCCGCCCTGCTCGAAACCTACAAACCGGACTGGGTGTTGATCGAACTCGGCGCCAACGACGGGCTGCGGGGCTTTGCTCCCGCCATCACCCGGGCCAACCTGACCAAGATGATCGAGCTCACCCGGGCGCACCAGGCGAAGACGGTGCTGACCCAGATCCTGCTGCCCCGCAACTATGGGGCGCGCTATCTGCAACAGTTCGAGCAGATCTTCCCGGATCTTGCCAAGGCCAACGACCTGCCGCTGATGCCCTTCTTTCTGGATGATATTGTGCTGCGCCCTGAACTCATGATGAACGATGGACTGCACCCGACGGCCGCCGCCCAGCCCCGGATCCGCGACAAGGTCGCCCGCTTTGTCGAGCCTCTGCTGACACAGTAGCCCGGTGTCCGGGCCCATGACCCTTCCCCTTGCCCAGCAAAAAGCCCCCGCATGGCGGGGGCTTTTTCATGGTTCGGCGTGCCGGGTTCAACGGCCCAGGATCTGCCGCATCCGCTGCTGGGCCACGTCCACCAGCAAGTCGGGCTGGAATTTGGAGATGAAGCGATCACACCCCACCTTCTTGACCATGGCCTCGTTGAAGTTGCCGCTCAGGGAGGTATTGAGGGTGATGAAGAGATCGGACATGCGCGGATCGCTGCGCACCTCATGAGTCAGGCGATAACCATCCATCTCCGGCATCTCGGCGTCCGTGATCATCAGCATGATCTCGTCGGTCACCTTCTTGCCCGCATCGCACCACCCCTTGAGCAACTTGAGGGCCTGCAAGCCGTCCTGGCACTCGATGACCTCGAGCCCGAGCTGGGCGAGGGTCTCGCGCACCTGGTTGCGGGCCGTGCTGGAGTCATCGACGATGAGCACCCGGCGTCCCTGCATCTGGGGCAGGATCTCCTCGTCCAGCACCTCGGACGAGATGCGCACGTCATAGGTGATGATCTCCGCCAGCACCTTCTCCACGTCGATGATCTCGACGATCTGGTCGACGCCCCCTTCCGGGATGCGAGTGATGGCGGTGAGGTAGTTGGCACGACCCGCCGAACGGGGCGGCGGCAGTATGTCCTTCCAGGTCATATTGACGATGTGGGCCACCTGCCCCACCAGGAATCCCTGAATGGTGCGGTTGTACTCGGTGATGATGAGGTTGGACTCCTGATCGATGGCCATGGGGCGCATCCCGATGGCACCGCGCAGGTTGATGACGGGGATGGAGACGCCGCGAATGTTGGCGACGCCGCTGATGTTGTGGTGGGACCCCGGCATCTTGTTCAGATGGGGCAGCTTGACCACTTCCCGCACCTTGAAGACGTTGATCGCAAACAGTTGCTGGGCACCCAAACGGAACATCAGCAGTTCCAGGCGATTCTCCCCTACAAGCTGGGTACGTTGATCCACTGAATCCAATATGCTCGCCATATAACGCCCTTACGTCCATTTCCCGAAATTGCCCCGCACCGGAGCTGCGACATGCCAACCAGCCCCGCTTTCCCTGTCGGGACAACGCAAGCCTATATAGAAATAATGAAAAGCGTCGAGGAAAGATAGGATCTTGACCACGGGGCGTGATCATCGCCCCATCACTGCCTCATGGCAAGCACAGCCACGCACCGGCCCCGACAACAAGGGTATCGACCACACAGGGCCATTGCTGAACCCCGGCGTGCCGCTCTTGTCATCCAGCGCGGTCCGCCAGCAACAAAAAGACCGGCCACATGGGCCGGTCCTGAGATGTGCAGTGCGTCCGGGACGACTTAGAAGTTGTACTGCAGGGCCACGGCGACGATGTCGTCGGTGGACTTGTTCAGGCTGTTCTTGCCGGTGGAACCCACTTCGTCCAGCAGGTTGATCTTGTAGTCCACGTAGGCATTGAAGTTGTCGGTGAAGTTGTACCAGGCACCCACGGAGACGTATTCGGTCGCGGTGTCATCGATGCCGTGAGCGCTGTCCTTCACGTCGGTACGCAGGTAGGCCAGGGAGGGCTTGAACTTCGGCGTGATGTTGTACTGCACGACCGCTTCGTAGCCATCCATCTTCTCGGCGTAACCGCGCAGGGAGCCGGTGTCCACGAAGAGGTGATCTTCACCGTGGGAGTAGGTGGCGGCCATGTAGAGGTTGCCGACGGCATACTTGGCGCCCACCCCGAACAGCTTGGCGTCGCTGTCGCCGCCGAAGCTCACGTTCTCGGCCTGCTCGTCGGTCTTGCCTGCCTGGTTGTAGGCGGCACCCAGGCTCAGGCCCATGTTGAAGTCATAGTTGGCAGAGAGGGCATACCCCTCGGAAGAACCTTTCGGGCTCCAGGTGCTGTTCGGACCGACGCGCTCGCTGCGGCTCGCGTTCTGCGGGTCGTTGTTGCCGGTGAACTGGGCACCCAGGGTCAGCCCCTGCCAGTTGTACATGTACTGGGCCAGGCCGTTGGTACGACCGGTACCGAACACCTCGGTGTCCTTGCCCAGACCATCACCACCCCACTCCGGCAGCACGTCGGTGTAGTTGTTCACCGCCTTGGTGAACAGACCGTCCTGACGACCGTAGCTGAAGGCACCGAAGCGATCGTGCTTGATGCCCGCATAGGCGTAACGCAGCTCGTCGTTGTCAGAACCGGAGACCGGCAGGTTGTACTCGGCGAAGCCGAACGCGGTCAGATCCTCGTCAACCTTGGTTTCACCTGCGATGTGCAGACGCAGGTAGCTGGCATCGCCTTCGGTGGCATTGTCATCGGTGCCGTAGTACATGCCGTTGACGCGGCCGCCGATGTCCAGTTTGGTACCATTCTGATCGTAAACGTTGGCGGCCTGTGCACCACCGGCCAGCAGCAGGCTGGAGATGGCCATCGTCAATGCTGTCTTTTTCATTGTTCTTTCCTCAGGTGTAAGCACTCTCTGTCAGACCAGAGTTCGGTCGTGATGATCGGTTGATGTGCCGATGGCCTAAGGTAGATCCGGAAACCTTGATGGGAACTGAAGCGGCGAACGATTAATTATAAAAGCATCAATTCGAGCTGACGCCGCGACATATAGTGTCACATGAAATGACACTGGTAGAATTTATGACCATAAAAATCATTTTTGCAACACAAGTGAACTGAAAGATTTGATGAATACAGTTTAATGTTTCAGCAAAGCGAGAAACAGGGAAGCCCTGCCGGGCGACACGGACTCCCCGCTTATGTTCCCCGCCTCGTCAGACCGGCTGCCAGCCGCGCATGACCCTCAGCAGGTCCTTCCAGCTCACTATGCCCACCAGGGCGCCGTTTTCCAGCACAGGCAGACAGGAGATCTGGTGCTCCAGCATGAGGCCGGCGGCCTCTTTCAGGGAGCGTTCGGGGGAGACGGTGATGGGTTCACGGCTCATGATCTGATGGGCGCGCCGATTGAGGGTCTCGGTGTCCCGGTTCATCTCGGCATCCGTGTCCAGATAGGGGCTGATGGCACGCAGCAGATCCCGGTCCGAGATGACCCCCACCAGCTCCTCTTCTTCCACCACCAGGAGGTGGCGGAAATGGGCCTGCTCGAAGATCTCCTTGATGACGCTCAGCCTGTCATCCATGGAAACGGTCGCGACCCGGGTCGTCATGATCTCTTTAATCAACATGGTCAGCCTCCTGCCCCCCAGATGTCTCTGTTATGACACGTTTTTCCGGCGGCAGCCATCCCCCCCGCCCTCAAGTGCAAATTTGTGTCATTTCACGTAAGATCCGCGCCAGTTTCTCTCCTTCAATCGAGCCAAGCAGACCCATCCATGATAGTTGCCAGTCAAATCGAACTGATCCGCGGCGGCCGCACGCTGCTGGACAACGCGTCCGCCACCATACACCCCGGCCACAAGGTGGGCCTGGTGGGCAAGAACGGCTGTGGCAAGTCCACCTTCTTTGCGCTGGTGCGGGGCGAGCTGGCCATCGACAACGGCAGCTTCAGCCTGCCCGCCGGCTGGCAGATTGCCGGCGTGGCCCAGGAGACCCCGGCGCTGGATTGCTCCGCGCTCGAATACGTGGTCGATGGCGACAAGGAGTTCCGCGCCCTGGAGGCCGAGCTCGCCCAGGCCGAGGCGGATGACAACGGTCTGCTGGTGGCCGAGCTGCACGGCAAGCTCGATACCATAGGTGCCTACAGCATTCGCGCCCGCGCCGCCGAGCTGCTGCACGGTCTGGGTTTTGGCGGCGATCAGCTCGACTCGCCGGTCAGAAGCTTCTCCGGCGGCTGGCGCATGCGCCTGAACCTGGCCCAGGCGCTGCTCTGCCGCTCCGATCTGCTGCTGCTGGATGAACCGACCAACCACCTGGATCTGGACGCCGTCATCTGGCTGGAGAAGTGGCTCAAGGGCTATCAGGGCACGCTGGTGCTCATTTCTCACGACCGCGACTTCCTCGACTCCGTGGTGAATCGCATCATCCATATCGAGAACGGCAAGCTCAACGAATACAGCGGCGGCTACTCCGACTTCGAACTGCAACGGGCCGAGCACCTGGCCCAGCAGCAGTCCATGTACGAGAAGCAGCAGCGGGAGATGGCCCACATGCAATCCTATGTGGACCGCTTCCGCTACAAGGCCTCCAAGGCCCGTCAGGCCCAGAGCCGCTTGAAGGCCATGGAGCGGATGGAGAAGATCCTGCCCGCCCACGCCGACTCCGAGTTCAGCTTCGAGTTTCGCGAGCCCTCCGCTCTGCCGACCCCGCTCATCGCCATGGAGAACCTCAGCGCCGGTTACGGCGACAAGGTGATCCTGGAGAAGATCAAGCTCAACCTGGTGCCGGGGTCGCGCATCGGCCTGCTCGGTCGCAACGGCGCGGGCAAGTCCACCTTCATCAAGATGCTGTCGGGCTCCAACCCGCCCCTCTCCGGCAAGCTGGAGGTGAGCGCCGGGGTGAGCATCGGCTACTTCGCCCAGCATCAGCTCGAGACCCTGCGCCTCGATGACAGCCCCCTCGATCACCTGGTGCGCCTCGCGCCGGACAAGACCGAGCAGGAGCTTCGCAACTACCTCGGCAGCTTCGGTTTTCACGGCGACAAGGTACTCGACAAGGTGGCCCCCTTCTCCGGCGGTGAGAAAGCGCGTCTGGTGCTGGCCCTCATCACCTGGCAAAAGCCCAACCTGCTGCTCCTGGATGAACCGACCAACCACCTGGATCTGGAGATGCGCCACGCCCTGACCATGGCCCTGCAAGGGTTCGAGGGCGCCATGGTGGTGGTCTCTCACGACCGTCACCTGCTGCGCACCACCACGGATGATTTCTATCTGGTCCACGGCGGCCGGGTCGAGCCCTTCGATGGGGATCTCGACGACTACCACAAGTGGCTCGGCGAGCAGGAGAAAGAGGCCAATGCCAAGCCGGCAGATGGCACCGTCTCCGCCAACTCGGCGGTGGCGCGCAAGGATCAGAAGCGCCTTGAGGCCCAGTTCCGGCAAGCGACCCGGCCGCTGCGCCAGAAGCTGGAAAAGCTCGAAACCAGCATGGAGAAGCTGCAAGGCAGGCTCGCCGATATCGAGCACCAGCTCGCCGATCCCGCCATCTATGAAGAGAGCGCCAAGGGCAAGCTCTCCGAGCTGCTCAAGTCCCAGGGCCCCCTCAAGGAGGAGCTGGAGCACGTCGAGCTGGAGTGGATGAGCCTCTCCGAGGAGCTGGAAACCATGGAGCAGGCCTTCTTTGCGTGATGAAGCCTTGATGGCCAGCGAGCGGGTCAGCCCCGACGCCCTGCCCACCCCTTCCGAGTTCTGGACATGGAGCACAGGCGCCTATGGCCAGCGCAGCCAGGACTGGCTCCACGTGCAAAGCATGGGGGGCAACGTCAACCTGGCACTCCTGCTGCACCACCTCGACCTGCTCCGGATCCCGGTCGACCTCACGGACTTGCAACCGGCCCTGGTACAGACCGAGGCGGTGCTGCTCCCCTGGCGCACCCTGCGCCAGCAGGCCAAGTCGCGGGTGGGGGCCGAGGAGTACCAGACCATGCTGGCCCACGAACTGGAGCTGGAGCGGCTGCAACAGGGGGTCTTGCTGCAGACCCTGCGCACCCTCGCCCTGTTTCGCGGCGACAGCCGCAACCTGTTTCACTATCTATCGTTACTGGGTGCCCAGCAGGGCCCCCTCAGAGATCTCATATGCTGAGCTACCGCCACGCCTTTCACGCCGGCAACCACGCCGACGTGCTCAAACACGCCGTCCAGGCCCTGATCATCGAGTCCCTCAAGAAGAAGGAGAAACCCTTCATCGTGCTGGACACCCATGCCGGTGGCGGTCTCTACGACCTGCGCGGCGACTGGTCCCAGAAGAAAGCGGAATATGCCGACGGGATCAAACGCCTGTGGGATGAGCGGGCCCAGTGGTCTGCCATGGCCCCCTATCTGGGTGTCATCGAGGAGATGAACAGCGATGGTCAACTGCACTACTACCCCGGCTCGCCGGAGCTGTCACGCCGCCTCATCCGCGATCAGGACAAGCTGGCGCTGATGGAGCTGCACAACAACGAGGTGGAGGATCTTCGCGCCAACATGGGGTACGACCCCCGCGTCGCCGTCCACCATCGCGACGGCTTCGAGGGGCTGGTGGCCCTGCTGCCGCCCACCCCGCGCCGCGGCCTGGTGCTGATCGATCCTCCCTATGAGCTCAAGGAAGATTACTTCGCCGTGGTCGATACCCTGAAAAAGGCACAGAAGCGCTGGGCCACCGGCATCTATGCGCTCTGGTATCCCATCCTCGGGCAAGAGGCGGACAAGTCCCGCGACATGCTCAAAGCGATCAAGCGGGAGAACTTCGGCAACGTCCTGGTAGCGGAGCTGGAAGTGGCCGGCCAGACCAGCGATTGGGGCATGAACGGCTCAGGCATGCTGATCATCAGCCCCCCCTGGATGCTGGACGAGCAGATCGAAGCCTTCTTGAAACCCCTGTGCGCCAGGCTGGCCCAGGGCACCGGCGCCCAGTACAGGGTGGAGTGGCTGAGCAAGGCCGAGGCCTGATCCTCGGAACCACAGAAAATGAAAAAGGGCCTGTCACAGCAGGCCCTTTTTCATTGGGGCTCATTACCCGGCACGTTCACGCTGGCCAGCTGCTCGGGCAGGTGGCTCGCCAACCAGTCGATGGCCATTCTGGTCTTGAGCGGCAAGTGCGGGCTGTGGGGCCAGAGGGCATTGATGGGATAGCGCCGACCCGGCAACCGGGCCAGCAGCTCGCGCAGCTCGCCCCGCTCGAGGTGGGACCGCACCAGCCAGGTCGGCAGCCAGGCGAGACCAAAGCCCGCGATGGCCGCCTGGGTGATGGCGTTGAGATCGTCCATCTGCAACCGCCCTCTGGGCTGGACCTCGCGCCATGTCTCGGCCTCCTGCCACCACCACGACAGCACCCGCCCCTGGCGCAGATAGGCGATGCACTCGTGCTCCGGTAACTCGGCCAGGGTCACAGGTTCCCCTCGCTCGGCCAGATAGGCGGGCGAGGCGCAGAGCGTCATGCCGTGCTCCCCGAGCCTGCGCGCCGCCAGATCCAGGCTGTCCGGCGGCTCTGCGTTGCGGATCACCAGATCCATCCCCTCCTCCACCAGATCCACCTTGCGATCGCTGAACGACAGCTCCAGGGCCAGCCCGGGATGCGCCTTCGCCAGCGCCAGCAAAATGGGGGCCACGCACTGCTGGCCGAACAGCACCGGCATGGAGACCTTCAATCTGCCGTTGAGGGTGAGCTTGTTGCTGGCCAGCGCCGTTTCCCCAAGACGCACCTCCTCCAGCGCCCGCAGGCAGTGGCGATAGAAGAGCGCCCCCTCCTCGGTCAGGCTCTGGCTGCGGGTAGTGCGATGAAACAGTTGCACGCCGAGACGCAGCTCCAGCCGCGCCACCCCCTTGCCCACCGCCGAGCGGGTGAGGTGAAGCCGCTCCGCCGCCTGGGCGAAGCTGCCCGCCTCCACCACGGTGGCGAAGAGATCGATGCCGTTGAGCGTGTTTGCCATCTATTGCATACCTTTTGGAACCAATATGGCGAAATACTATCAGCACTGCGGAAAAAAATGACTGGTAAGCTCCCTTCATTCTTCACACGTTTCAGATGGAGTTCCCCTCATGAGCCAGATCCTGCTGCTGCAATCCAGCCTCAACGGCCCCGCATCCCGCACTAACCAGTTGATGGAGCGCTTCCTGCAAACACGCCGGGAGCAGGGCCATCAGGACCAGGTGGTGGTGCGCGACCTGACCGCCCTCGACTTGCCCGCCCTCGACAGCCCGTTGTTTCACGCCCTGCGGGGGGCTGAACCGGCCAATGAGGCCATCCGGCAGGCGGTGGCGCTGTCGGATCGGCTGATTGCCGAACTCAAGGCCGCCGACCTGCTGCTGATCGGCGCCCCCATGTACAACCTCAATGTACCGACCCCCCTCAAGAACTGGTTCGATCTGGTGGCGCGGGCCAGGGTGACCTTCCGTTACACCGACACCTACCCCATGGGGCTGGTGGAGGGGGTCAACGCCCTGGTGTTCAGCAGCCGCGGCGGCGTGCATCAGGGACAGGCGACGGATGCGGTCACCCCCTACCTCCAATCCGTGCTCGGCCTGATGGGCATCGCGGAGGTGGAATTCGTCTACGCAGAGGGGATGGATCTGCACCCCCACGGGGCGGAACAGGGAATGCGCGAAGCCCATGCTCGGATCGCTGGCCTAGGCAGGTAGGGCCATCACCCGATCTTGCCCCTTCCAACCGGCCACCTGCTGCGCGGGACATTCCAAGTAAAAAAGCCCCGCAAGGGGCTTTTCTATGACTGCGGCAGTGGAGGCTGAAGAGACTAGGCTTGCCTGGCATCGGGGCCTGCGGGCATGTCCCGCCAGAGCGCCAGAATGAGCAGCGCCAGCAGGGCAAAGGGCGGCACCAGGCAGAGCAGCACGCACAGGAAGGTGACGAGCCCCGGGTGGCGGCTCTTGCGCCGGGCCAGTCGCCAGGCCACCACACCGACGACGATCATCAGCAGCAGCATGAAGAGAACAAACAGGTTGGAGTTGATGGTCATGAAAGCTCCTTTTTCATGGCAAAAGGCACACTCTAGCGCCGCTGCGGTCCCGGGCAACTCCCAATCTGGTGGTGCCTCCCCCGGTCGATAGGCATTTTCTATTTCGCCGATAGATGAGAATGGTTTTCATTTGATGTAATTCTGGGTGATACTGCCTTCATCGCCAGAGGAGACACCACCATGAAAAAGACCATCAGCTTCGCCATCCTGCACTTTTGTGTCGCCTTCACCGTGGCTTACCTGCTGACCGGCGAACTGCTCACCGCCAGCCTGATCGCCCTCATCGAGCCCGCCGTGAACACGGTCGCCTTCTACTTCCACGACCTTGGCTGGCACAAGCTCAAGCCTGAACACAGCCTGCAGGCCAAGACCAGCAGCTTCGCACTGGTCCACTTCTCGGTGGCCTTCGGTGTCGCCTACCTGCTGAGTGGCGAGCTGCTCACCGGCGGCGTGATGGCACTGATCGAACCTGCCATCAACACCGTCGTCTTCTTCTTCCACGAGCGGCTGTGGCGCAGCCGCCAGACCTTGGCGCTGGCCGGCGTCTGATTGCCATGCAGGGCCGCCCGGCACCCAAAAACACGGGGTGCTCCTGCCTACTTCGGGTGTAAAGTGTGCTCTGATCACGGGGCATCATGCCCCCTGTTGGAGCCCTGTCGATGAACAAGATCTTGCTTGGAACCCTGCTGTTTTCCCCTCTGCTGGCCGCGGCGGCCACCCCGTCCTTCGAGTGCGCCAAGGCGAAAGGCGCCGCCGAAACCCTCATCTGCAAGGATGCCGGACTGGCTGCGCTGGATAACGAGCTGTCAGCCCTCTATCCCAAGGCGATTGCCGGGTTCTCCCCCGAGCAGCAGAAGAGCGAGCGCGCCATCCAGCGCGGCTGGATCAAGGGGCGTAACGACTGCTGGAAGGCGGGCGACCTGCGCCAGTGCGTGGAAGAGAGCTACCAGTTGCGGATCACCGAGTTGCAGATAAAAGGCGGCCAACTGAGGGTGCCGACGCCGATTGATTACCAGTGCGGCAAGAGCCTCACCCTCTCCACCTACTTCTACAACGAGGCCAAGCGGCCCGCCGCCATGATCAATTTGAGCGAGGGGAACGACCAGCAGCAGGTGCTCGCCTATGAGACCCCCAGCGCCAGCGGCGCCCGGTACGAGGGACAAAACCTCACCTTCTGGACCAAGGGGAGCGACGCCATGCTGGAGCGCTACGGTCAGCCCACCCTTAACTGCATCGAGATCCCGGGCAACTGATCCCCCGCCCGGCCAGAGGCCGGGCAACCACTCCCGTACAGGCAGCAAGAGGGCCACCAACAGATGACCACTCGCCCCCTTTTACCTATGCCCAGCCCCCTCTCGCCAATCCAGCCCGGGCGCCAGGCTTTCGGGCTGGCCTCCATTTGTTGATCTTGCCCGGCAATTCGCCATTTCCTCCTTTCCCTTCGCTCGCGGGCCGTTAATATAGCCAATTGGCAACACACGCCTCGTCGGAGTCTCCCATGAGCCATGCCAACCCTCACGCAGGTCGCGAATTCAACTTCGAAGTGCGACACTCGCCTATGCCGCCTGACGGTACTCTTCGAATACCTTGACAGGCTGCCTGAATCCGAGACATTTCCGAGGTCGTAGGTTGAGCCACTGCTCCGCTCTCCTGACATCCTCGTCCGTGACCTCTCTCAGGTCTGTTCCCTTTGGGATAAACTGCCTCAACAGCCCATTGCTGTTCTCGTTCAGACCGCGCTCCCACGAAGAGTAAGGGTGCGCAAAGTAAGTCTCGGCACCCAGCGCTTCCTCTATCGCCTTGTGTTCGGCAAACTCGCCGCCGTTGTCAAAGGTGATGGTATGCACCTGCTCGATGTAGGGCGTTAACATCTCGATTATCGCATCCCGCACCACCCCAGCCTGTTTGCTCGCGACCCGCTTGACCAGATAGAGCCGGCTCTTGCGCTCCACCAGGGTGACCAGTGCACCTGTGCCTTGCTTGCCCAGCACCGTGTCCGCCTCCCAATCACCGAGCCGCTCCCGGCTATCGACGATAGCCGGCCGTTCATCAATAGAGCGGGCTTCCTTGATGGGAGAACGCAGGCTGCTCGCCCCCTTGCGGTAGCGCTTGTGGCCCTGGCGCAGATGGCGGTACAACTGGCCACCCCGGGCTTTGTCGGCGGCCACATGGCGGTATATCCACTCGTGACTCACCATGAGGCCTATCTGCTTGCCCACCGCGCTTATCTGCTCCGGGCTCCACCACCAGGCGAGTGTCAGCTCGACAAACTGGATGACATCGGCAGATAGCCGAGATTTGGCCGCACTGGCCCGTCGGTGGGTGGCGTGCTGATGCGCATTGTCTGGCTGGTAGCCCTGCGGCCCGGCGTTACGACGCAGCTCCCGGTAGAGGGTGGAGCGATGAACGCCAATGGCGCGTGCGGTGGCAAGGATGGACATCCCCTGTGCGCGAAGCACCGATAACTGGTATCGTTGCCCCTCGGTCAACTGCTGATAGCTCATGGTGATACTGCTTTTACTTTGGCGAGCAGAAGGGTACCACCAATCAGCAGTTGGCCACCTCTCGCCATTCATCCATGAGTGTCGCACTTATTATCTGAATTCCCGGGTAACGCGCAGCAGACTGGAGGCTGAGATCCAGTGCGGTAGCCATCCCGGAATTTGCCATGCCTATGTCACACGACTTTTCTATGCAATCGAAAAAGTTGTGCAAAAGAAGAGGGCAAGCGAATATCGTCCACTTCAGAGGCAAGAAAGTAAACCATTTATTTAAAATATCATTTACAATTCCCTTAATTAAGGTGAAGCAGGGTTAAATAGAAAGCAATATTAGAGTATTAGTATCATCCTCCATCTAATCACTGTAATAAATTCTAAAGGAGACGGGATTTGATTCCAAACTTTGAAGAGTCAGGAGTGCTTCCTCCTTTCATTGGAGCTTGTCCAACCAAATCAGCAAATCAAGCTCCTTACAAAGTTTCTTTGGAGGCTTTTGTCGAGCACTTTGCAACAAGTAAGGAAAGAATTGAAATTTTAATTGGGTTTCTTAAGTACCGCTATGATTTGAGATGCTTAGGTATTAAAAATGGTTTTCAATGGCTTGATGGTAGCTTTGTTGAGAATGTTGAAAAAACCAGAGGAAGAGCACCCAATGATATTGATTTAGTAACATTCGCTCATAGACCTGTAGGTTTTATTCTTGATGATTGGAAAAATTTTGTAGAAGCCAATATAGGCTTGTTTTCTCCTGAAATGGCGAAAGCATCATATAAATGTGATGCATATTTTGTAGACTTAGACTTGCCCACTAAGGCTATTGTTTCCCATACAAAATACTGGTTTGGTTTGTTTTCTCATCAAAGAGAAACAAGTTTGTGGAAAGGAATGCTTGAAATAGATCTTTCCTATAATGAAACAGATATTCTTAATAAGCTGATAAACGGAGGTTACAATGCCTCGTAAATTGAAACTGAATAGTTTGACGTCTGATCAGCACGCAGTACAGCAGTTGATCTCTGAAACCATTGAGTATGGAGATATCGTCGGGGAGCTACAGTATCGTGAAAAGTTAGAGAAACTTGATAGAGAAATTTCCTTGCTAAAAAATGCCAATGAAACTAATGCCAGTGTCGCCCTATTTTTTGGTGGCGAACCAGTATTAGGTTCTCAAGGAATACTTGCTAGCTTTGCGGGCAATGTTTTAGAAAACTTCCAAGAATTAATAAATAAAGCTTTTGCAAGTAAAGAAAATGGTAGCCTAGGTGAGCGGGGTAAGATCCCGTTAAAAGCCAATTCGAACCTTATGGTTACACAAGTAGCCAAAGGCTCATTTGGATTTATTCTTGATGAAGTTTCAGATCAATTAGAAATCACAGAAACTGCTCTTAAGCATACTGTTGATTATGTTTTAGATTTAATTAACGCATCAGCTCAGCCAGACGATGAAACTTTTGAAAAACTGATTGAATCACTTGATAAGAGAGTATTACAGTCGCTGAAAGATTTTTTCATTACCCTTGATAAAGCCCATTCAACAATGCGTTTAGTTGGTGATACTCAAGAATATTCCCTCGATTCCAACTGGATTCATCGAGCAAGACAAAGAACAGAGGCAACAGAAATTGATGAAGATGAAGAACTGGTGGAGCTGAAAGTTTTAGGTTTGCTTCCGGAGCACTGTAAGTTTGAGGCTGTAACAAGAGAAGGAAACATTATCTATGGTTCAACAACTAGGCTAGCCGCTGAACAGTTTAGATCAGAGTTAATCGGTAAGCAGGTTAGAGTTAACTTGTTGACAAAATCAATAAAACCATTGCGCCGTCCAGAGCGAACCGTTTATAAGTTATTAGAGTTTGTAGATGAAAATTAATAACAAAGGCCTCAAGAGGGACTGTCTTCGCGTGGCGTTGTCAGTTCCTTAGGCGGGTGTTAGCAACTAGCCATCAAAAAGTGCTCAAGTGTCAGCCCGTAGATGTGATGAGAGAAGCGCATTCATACCATCGCATATAACCCAGCCACGACATAAACCAGGATCGGGAAATCCCCTTGGAGTGCCCTTTTCGGCCACCTGATGGCTCTGTCTGGCGTTCCAGAGCCAGTATGAGCTGAATTTATTGGTTTTCCGACAATGACCACATATTTGCTTATAGTAGCGTTCACCTGTCCATTGACGGCTGTTCTGGCCCCACCAGGGGTCAAAGCGGCCATTTCCCGCCCCGGCCGGACGGGTTGGCGACCCGAGGGCAGTGTCCTCCCATTCGATGGGACAACGCCATATCCAGAGTGCAGTCGGCGCAATGCACTGAGCCTGCCTCTGCGCCGTTCCAGAGGGGTGGCGATACCGTCAGCTATCCTCCCTGCGCCGCGCCGACTGCTCGCCCTCCTCCGTGGGGATGCATTCCCCCCTGCCACTAACCTATAGTGAGCCCCTACTCGAACAACCTTTGCGAGCAGCACCATGTATATCGGCGAATTTGCCCGGCTGGCGGGCACGACCCCAAAGGCAGTCCGCCTCTACGAGCAGCTCGGGCTGCTGCCCGAGCCCAGGCGGCGCGGCAAGTATCGCGTCTACCGGGCCGAGGATCTGGAGTGGGTCGGCTTTATTCGCGAGGCCCAGCGGCTTGGCTGCAAGCTCGGGGAGCTGGTTCCCCTGCTCGCGGGCGTCACCAGCCTCGACCACTTCCCCTGGCAGAAGGTGGAGCAGCTTATCGCGGACAAGCTGGCGCAGATCGAGGCGGAGGTCGCCAGGCTGCAACGCCAGCATCAGGGCTTGAGCCAGTGCGCCACGCTGCTGGCGCAGCACCCCTGCCGCTATGGCGCCCCGGCGCTGCAATCCCCCGACGGGCGGGATCATCCCGCCGCCGCGGATCGGGGACAAAAGGTGGCTTGACTCTGTCCCATGGGACAAGGGGTGTAATGGGGGCTCACTTCAAGGAGCCATACCATGACCCCCAACCTGCTTGTTCTCAACGGCAATCCCAAACCCGACAGCCTCTGCCACGCCCTCGCCCGAGAGTATGCCCGCAGTGCCGAGCAAGGGGGCGCGCGCGTCACCCTGCATCACGTGGGGGAGCTCGCCTTCGCGCCGGATCTTCACCATGGCTATGACGAGGTGCAACCCCTCGAACCGGATCTGCAGGCGGTGCAGCAGAGCCTGACGCAAGCCCACCATCTGGTGATCGTCGCCCCCGTCTGGTGGGGCCACCTGCCAGCCCGGCTCAAGGGGCTGCTGGATCGCACCCTGCTGCCGGGTTTCGCCTTTCGCTACCAGCCGGGGAAGGCGCACCCGGAGCAGTTGCTCGCCGGCAAGACGGCGCGCCTGCTGCTCACCATGGACAGCCCCCCCTGGTATTACCGCTGGTGGCAGGGTGCCCCCCTGGAGCGCACCCTGGACAAGCCGGTGCTGGGGCTGTGCGGCATCCGGCTGACCCACCGCCAGCATCTGGGGCCCGTCCACACCTCGGATGAGGGGGCCCGCCAGCGCTGGCTCAGCCAGGCCGGAGCCGCCGCCCGCCAGGATGTGCGGCGGCTGGGCAGGCACCCCGCCTAATCCCTGCCATGGGCATGTTTTACCCATTAAAAAGCCCCGCAGTTGCGGGGCTTTTGTCGTCGAGGCGGGGGTTATTTTGCCGCAATGGCGTCGGCCATGGGGCTCTGGAACTCCTGCTCGGCTTCTGCGAAGCGATCCTGCATGGCCTTGGAGGGGGCCTTGTCCAACAAGCTGAACAGCACGATAGCCAGGGTGGCAAACAGGAAGCCCGGGATGATTTCGTACAGACCCAGCCAGCCGAACTGCTTCCAGATGATGACGGTCAGGGCACCGGTCAGCATGCCCGCCAGGGCGCCGTTGCGGGTCATGCGGGACCAGAGCACGGAGAGCAGCACCACGGGACCGAAGGCGGCACCGAAGCCGGCCCAGGCGTAGCTTACCAGCCCCAGCACCCGGTTCTCCGGGTTCACGGCCACGGCGATGGCGATGAGGGATATGAGCAGCACCATGGCGCGGCCGACCCACACCAGCTCTTTCTGGGAGGCGTTCTTGCGCAGGAAGGGCTTGTAGAGATCCTCGGTGATGGCGCTGGAGCAGACCAGCAGCTGGCAACTGAGGGTACTCATCACCGCCGCCAGGATGGCGGAGAGCAGCACGCCGGCAATCCAGGGGTTGAACAGGATCTTGGAGAGCTCGATGAAGACGCGCTCCGGGTTGGTGGTCACGCCGCCCGCCTGCTCGGTGAAGGTGGAGAAGTAGGAGAGGCCGAAGAAACCGATGGCCACGGCGCCGCCCAGGCACAGCACCATCCAGGTCATGCTGATGCGACGGGCGCTGGCCATGGAGTGGTGGGAGTCCGCCGCCATGAAGCGCGCCAGGATGTGGGGCTGGCCGAAGTAGCCCAGGCCCCAGGCCATCAGGGAGATGATGGCGATGAAGTCCAGGTTCTTGAACATGTCGAGGTTGCTGGCGTTCTGCGCCGCCACCTGCACCATGGCGGTGTCGATGCCGCCCACGGCGATGATGACGAACACCGGGGTGAGGATGAGGGCGAAGATCATCAGGGTCGCCTGCACGGTGTCGGTCCAGCTTACCGCGAGGAAGCCGCCGAAGAAGGTGTAGGTGATGGTGGCCGCGGCACCGATCCAGAGGGCGGTGTCATAACTCATGCCGAAGGTGCTCTCGAACAGGCGGGCACCGGCCACCACGCCGGAGGCGCAGTAGATGGTGAAGAACAGCAGGATCACCAGGGCGGAGAGGATGCGCAGCACCCGGCTCTTGTCTTCGAAGCGGTAGGTGAAGTAGTCCGGCAGGGTCAGGGCGTTGCGGTTCTTCTCGGTGTGAACCCGCAGCCGACCGGCCACCCAGCGCCAGTTGAAGTAGGCGCCGACGATGAGGCCGATGGCGATCCAGCTCTCGGAGATGCCGCCGATGAAGACGGCGCCAGGCAGGCCCATCAGGAGCCAGCCACTCATGTCGGAGGCACCGGCGGAGAGGGCGGTCACCCAGCTCCCCATCCGGCGGCCGCCGAGAATGTAGTCGTCAAAGTTACGTGTGGCGCGATAGGCGATGAAGCCGATCAACACCATCCCGAGGATGTACACCAGAAAGGTGATGAGCATGGGGGTGCTAGCTGTCATTCAAAACTCCGTTATGTGACGTCTGTGCCCGTTCTTGCGACGGACTCTTCCTTAAAAAAACCGGCCTAGAGTAATCAGCAGATCGCCGGACCACAACCACTTTTAACAAATAAAAAACACATGGAAAACGTTTAACACCTAACCAAGCAACCACTCAATTGCAATAAGGCCGGATTTTATCCCGACCTGCCAAGGGTTTACCCTGATGATCCCCTCCCCCGCGCCATAAAAAAGCCCCGACAGTGGCCGGGGCTCGGAATACCGACGGGCGGGATCAGCGGTTGATGGCGATGGGCATGCCGCTGCGCTGCTCCAGGGCCTGCTTGACCAGCTGGGAGTCGCTGTCCGCGTGGGCGATGAAGCGGGTCACGGCGGTGGACATGGGCAGCGGGGCCGGCAGGCTGGAGTTGAACTCCTCCTGGTTGCGGGAGAGAGGCTGGTGCACTTCCAGATAGCGGCGGCCATCCGGCTCGACAGAGGCCTTGATGGGCTGGTTCACGAACTGGACGCGGGTACCGACCGGGACCTGCTTGAACAGGTACTCGATGTCGTCGTTGCGCAGACGCACGCAGCCGTGGCTCACCCGCAGGCCGATGCCGAACTGGGCGTTGGTGCCGTGGATGGCGTACATCTTGCCAATGTAGAGCGCGAACAGCCCCATGGGGTTGTCCGGACCGGCCGGCCAGACCGCAGGCAGGGTCTCGCCACGGGCGGCGTACTCGGCGTGCATCTTCGCGGTCGGGGTCCAGGTCGGGCCCGCCTTTTTGCGCTGCACGCTGGTCACCCAGTCTTCCGGGGTGTCGGTGCCGAGCTGGCCGATGCCAATCGGCAGCACTTCCACCACCTTCTTGCCTTTGGGGTAGTAGTAGAGGCGCATCTCGGCGACGTTCAGCACGATGCCTTCACGGGGGGCATCCGGCAGGATCAGCTGATGCGGCACGACCAGCTTCTCGCCCGCCTGCAGCAGCAGGGGGTCTGCCTTGGGGTTGGCTTCCAGCATGTTGGTCAAGCCGAGCTGGAATCTGGCCGCTGCCGCTTCCAGGGGTTGGCCCGCCTCTTCCGGGGACACCACGTAGTCCAGGTTCTCCCCCACCAGGCGGCTGTTGGCTGCGGGCAGGGCATATTCGATGGCGAGGGCGGGCATGGCGGCCAGGATCAGGGAGCAGCACAGTGCGGCCGCCGTGTTGTGGAGGAGCTTCATAACTTTCCTGTGATAAAGGGGGTGGTTCAGCACTCTGGCCAGCGCGGAGGCGACAGGCGCGCCCGGGGCGAAGAGAAGGCCGCCATTTTTCTCCTCTGCCATGCAAATTTCAACCGCCACGTGCTGACGGGTCGGTGATTAAATACGGTGCCGCGCTGCGCCACGGCACCTTGTCATAAGCGGGATCAGCCGTTTTTCCAACTGTGCATATCATAACCGGTTGGTGACTGATGCAAACGCAGATGGAATTGCTCAATTATCGCAAATATGTGGTCGAAAATATCAGCCTGTATCCCTTCATACTCGGCCCAGGCGGTGGTCGCCGTGAAGCAGTAGATCTCCAGCGGCAGGCCGTCCGTGGTCGGTGCCAACTGGCGCACCATCAGGGTCATGTCCTTGCGAATGCCCGCATGAGCCCGCAGGTAGGCGTCCAGATAGGCGCGCAGGGTGCCGAGGTTGGTGAGGTGGCGACCATTGATGGGGCAGCTGATGGCATCGCTGAGCTGCTGGTTGTAGCTGCTGAGCTCCTGCTCCTTGCGGCTGAGGTAGGGCGCCAGCAACCTGGCCTGCTTGAGCTGCAACTGCTCCTGCGAGGTGAGGAAGCGCACGCTGGTCATATCGATGTTGACGCTGCGCTTGATGCGGCGCCCGCCGGATTCGGTCATCCCCTGCCAGTTCTTGAAGGAGTCGGAGATGAGGGCATAGGTAGGGATGGTAGTGATGGTCTTGTCCCAGTTCGACACCTTGACCGTGGTGAGGCCGATGTCGGTCACCTCGCCGTCCGCGCCGTACTTGTCCATCTGCAGCCAGTCACCGACGCTCAGCATGCGGTTGGCGGAGAGCTGGATACCCGCCACCAGGCCGAGGATGGGGTCCTTGAACACCAGCATCAGGACCGCGGTCATGGCCCCCAGGCCGCTGAACAGGAAGAGCGGCGACTTGCCGAGCAGCAGGGCGATCATCAGGATGCCCACCAGGATGCTGGCCACCAGTTTCACCCCCTGGAAGATGCCGCGCAGGGGCAGATCCCGCCCAAGCCGGGTATGGCGGCTCAGGGAGAGCAGGCAGTCGAGCAGGGCGAACAGGGCCAGCAGCAGGAACAGCAGGATCCAGAGCTGGGCCAGCAACTCGATAAGCGCCAGGCTCTCGGACGCTTTGGGCAGCCAGATCTCCGCCTGACCGAGCAGCACGGCGCCCTGGAACACGAAGGCGAGCCGGTAGAAGAGGCGTTGCTGCAACTGGGGAGGCAGCCACATCTGCTTGGTCTTGCCAAGCAGCCCCACCAGGCGCACCAGCAGGATGCGGTGCAGCACCAGGTGCAGCACCATGGCGGTCAGCACGATGAACCCCAGGGCAATCACCAGGGCCATCATGGGGGTTACATCGACCCCCAGGCCTGACAACCAGTTGAAAAACATCTCTTTCATCGTTACCTCCGCAATATCACACAGCGGTCAGGGTACGCATCTGGTCCCCCATGTCAAATGACAGGCCGATCACTATTGCCGAAACGACAACGCCCGGCAGGGGCCGGGCGTTGTCGTCACCAGAGGGTGCCTTAGCCGACCAGGCTCAGGGCATCACGGGCGATCACCAGCTCTTCGTTGGTGGGCATCACCAGGGCCAGACGGCTGCCTTCGACGGTGATGGGGCCTTCACCGCCCAGTACGGCTGCGTTGTTGGCCTCCTTGTCGATCTTGAAGCCGAGCAGGGCCAGTCGGGCCAGCACCATCTCGCGCACCATGGCGGCGTTCTCGCCGATGCCGCCGGTGAACACCAGGGCGTCCAGGCGACCATCCATGGCGGCAGCATAGGCACCGACGTACTTGGCAACGCGATAGGTGAAGACGTCCAGCGCACGCTTGGCACCGGCGTCGGTGGCGTAGTTGCCGGTGACGTAGCGGCAGTCGCTGCTCTCCTCGGTCATGCCCAGCAGGCCGGATTCGCGGGTCAGCACCTGGTTGATCTTGTCCACGCTGTAACCCAGGTTGTCGTGCATGAAGAAGACGATGGCAGGGTCGATGTCACCGGAGCGAGTGCCCATCGCCAGCCCTTCCAGCGGGGTCAGCCCCATGGAGGTGTCGACGGACTCGCCGTTCTTGATGGCGCAGACGGAGGCACCGTTGCCCAGGTGGCAGTTGATGATGTTGAGCTCATGGAGCGGTTTGCCCAGCGCCTTGGCGGTCTCTTCGGCGATGAAGCGGTGGGAGGTACCGTGGGCGCCGTAACGACGGATACCATTCTCGCGATAGAGCTTGTAGGGCAGCGCGTAGAGGTAGGCTTCCTCTGGCAGGGTCTGGTGGAAGGCGGTGTCGAACACGGCCACGTTCTTGTCGGCCAGGGCCGGGAACACCTTGAGGGCGGCACGGATGCCGATGAGGTGCGCCGGGTTGTGCAGGGGGGCAAACGGAATGGCGGCCTCGATGCCGGCAATCACGCCCTCATCGATGCGCACGGAGCGGGAGAACTGCTCGCCGCCGTGCACGATGCGATGGCCGATGGCGACCAGCTGATCGGCCAGGGCGGGATCCTGGGGCAGGATGTGGCCCACGATGTGGTCGAGGGCTTCCTGGTGCGCGGCACCGGCGCCCAGCATGGCGTCGCCCTTGACCCCGTGGAGTTTCCATTTGATACGTGCGTCATCCAGATTGAAGCATTCGGCCAGGCCGGACAGCATGTCCTCGCCCGTTTCAGCGTCCATTACGGCAAATTTCAGGGAAGAGCTACCGCAGTTAAGGATCAATACCAACTTGCTCATGTTCTACATCTTCCTGTGCTTCGGCTTTACGCCGACAGTGTCGTGTCATCCAGCGATGGATGGGATTCCCCTGCCGGGGGCTTATGGTCGCAGGAGGGTGCGTCCAATTTTTCAAATCGTTGGGCGCAGACCGTTCGTCTGGCGCGCGCGTCGAATCAGCGATTCGCAACGGGCCTCTGTTGGCCCAATCACTCGGGACTCCAGGCCCCGAATGCCACTCAGGCGCCGGTCAGCAGCGACTGGTGAACCTTGACGACCAGCTTCTTGACCGGACCTGGGGTCGTCAGGGTACAGAGGGGGCGATGCAGTTCTCCCGGCCAGAAGATGGCGAAGTCGCCGGGCTGCAACGCCAGATAACTGGTCTGCTCGTCATCGACGAACCAGAGATCGGAGTGAGGATGGTCGGCACCGTCCCGGCTGTAGGCGTGAGGGCCTACGCCGATCCACTCCTCGCCGCGCAGCAGCAGCTGGATGTCCAGATACTGCTCATGAAACTCGCCCCGGCGATCCGCCACCGACTCTGTCAGATCCTCGCTCACCAGGCAGAACAGCATGAGGCCGTCGACCTCCTGCTTGCCGAGGGGGGCGTGCAGCCAGCGTTCGACGCTTTGCACCACCTCGGCCACGATACGGTTCAGGGGTGCAGGCAAGGGGGTGCGTTGCAAGGTATCCAGACTGCCGGTGATCATGAGGTTCGCATCCTTAGATATATCTGTGGTCTATCTTTGTGCACCAATGAAAAAGGACCATTGAAGGTCCTTTTATCGTCTCGTCTGCCATCCGTGCAGACGGGGGCGCTGTCGCTTCCAAGCCGATGGCGCCGAGTCACTGTTGCATACTCGTCTGCCCCTGCCAAGAGATACTCGCCCATTCACCCGATGATCGTACCAGTTGAAACAATATTATTCACTACCCAATCTCCCCCGACTTTGACCAGACGCAAAAACGGGAGCATCTGCTCCCGTTTTTTTTCCATAACCCGCTCAAAGCGGTGCCATTCAAACCTTGCCGGCGTTTTCCACCGGCTTGGCGTACATGGCGCGCCAGATGGCCTTGTGCTCTTGTGGCACCTCGGACTGGCGAGTCAGGAAGGCACTCTGCTCTATGGTGCTGGCCTTGCCGGGCACATCCGCCGCGAGGTAGTTGCCCGGGAAGAGGCGATAGCTGCTCCAGATCGCCTTGTCGATGAGCGCCGCCAGCTCGTCCGGATCGCTGAAGCCCTCGGTGATGGGGGCGCCGAAGGAGACATGTACCCGCCCCTTCTGGCCGACGATGCCCGCGACGATACTCTCGATGTCCTCGAACTCGCCCTTCTCGTAGCTGCCGTTGACCGACTTCTCGTAGAGCTCGCGCGCCTTGGCCTTGTCGGTGGGATCCAGCTCGTAGCTGATGCTCACCGGCACGATGTTGAGGCTGCGCATGTAGTCGACGAACTCGATCTTCTGCTTCTTGCCGTCCACGTAGAACATCTTGAGGATGGCCGGATCCGTCTTGTCATCCCCGTCCTTGGCGCGCCCCTCCTTCTGGGCGATCCAGATGGAGTGCCCCTCGTGCACCGACTGGCCGATGTAGGCCGACAGCTCGCCGAGGGCCTTCATCATCTCCCGCGGTCCCTTGGCAGAGCGCTTGACGATGAAGCTCTTGTTGAGCTTCATCAGCTCGGTGGCGCAGGGCTTGCGCAGCAGGTTGTCGCCGATGGCGATGCGCACGGTATCGAAACCGTGGGTGTGCAGTCCCCAGTTGACGAACGCCGGATCCATGGCGATGTCCCTGTGGTTGGAGACGAACAGGTAGCCCTGCTCCTTCTTGAGGTGTTCGAGCCCGGAGAAGCTCACTCCCTGGGTGGAGGTGGCGATCATCCTGGTCATGTAGCGGGTCACCCCCATCTGTACCTGATGGATGGTGCTGACCTTGGCCCACTTGTGGCGCAGGAACTGGCGGATCAGCGGGCGAATGGCCCAGCCCAGCCAGCTCATCAGGGAACCGAAGCGGTATTTGGCGATGGCGCCGATAAACTCGTCATCCTGGATCAGCCGCTCGATGGCAGCCGGCACTTCTTCATCGCGATAGGGGCGAATGTCCGCGAATCTATCTACTTCTGTCACAATGTCTGCCTTGCATGTATGGAGTCGCGGCCTGCGTCTGCCGGCCGGGAAAATTCAGGGCGCAATTTTACACGCTTTTATCCCCAGGGGTATGAGAGGTGTACAGATAGTGCGATCTTGCAGTGAAAAAGCGATGGCGGTCACCCGCCAGCCCCCCTTTCGACAACGGCTTTGCTAGCCAGCGGGATTGATGAGCGCGGTGAGGACGTGGTCCTCCCAGCGGCCGTTGATCATCAGATAGTCCCGAGCGTACCCCTCCTGCTCGAACCCCAGCCGTTCGAGGAGCGCGCCGCTTCGCAGGTTCGCGGGCATGTAGCTGGCCATGATGCGATGCAGGCCCCGCTCCCGGAACAGGTGATCGATGCCTGCGGCCACCACCTCCTGCATCAGGCCCTGCCCCTCGTGCTCCTTGTCGATGGCATAGCCCAGGTGGCACGCCTTGAACATGCCCATCACAATGTTCGTGAAATTGCAGGTGGCGAGCACCCGCTCCCCCCTGGGATCGAGCGCCACCAGTTGCACGGCACTGCCCTCGAAATAGTGGCCGTAACCGTCGCGCAAGCGGGTCTGCCAGTGAGCGAGGGTGTAGAAGCTCTCCTCCCGCCTGGGCTCCCAGGGGGAGAGGTGGGCGCGATTACGCAGATAGAAATCCACCATCAGGCAGGCCCGCTCCGGGGTCAGCACGGTCAGCCGGGTACGGGGGGTGACAATGTGGGGCAGCGTCGTCATCTCGCCCTCAGGAGGTTGGAAGCGGACAGAAGGGTCATCAGAGATCCCTCAGCCTCAGCCACTCGTCCCGCAGCAGGCCGTAGTGCACATGATCCACCACCCTGTCCGCCAGCCGCTCCGCCCGCCGGGTCATCCCCTCCTGGGTCATTCCCAGCCGCTCGCACACGGCCCGGCTCGCCTCGTTCTCGAGGGCGGCGCTGATCTCCACCTTCTCCATCCCCATCTCCTCGAAGGCGTGATGGATCAGGGCCTGGCAGGCCCGGGTGATGATGCCGTGCCCCTGCCAGCGCTCCGCCAGCCAGTAGCCGATGGTCACCTTGCCGAGATCCTGATCGATCTGGTTGTAACCGATGACGCCGACCACCTCCCCCTGATACTCGATGGCCGTGGTCAGCCCCTCCCCCCGGGCAAACTTCTCGATGGCGTGGCGAATGAAGGTGGCGCTGTCGGCGGGCTGCTGGATGTGGGGCACCCAGGGCAGCCACTGGGAGAGGTAGTCGCGATTGCGCTGGCAGAGGCGAAACAGCTCGCTGGCCATGTCGGGTTGCAGGAACAGGAGCGCCAGCTCGTCATCCAGTTGCCATGAAAACATCGCCACTCCTCCCCGGTTCCGCTCCGGCCATCTGCCGTCATGGGAGCCAATGTAGTCAATCAATCCCTTGTTTGCCAAGGACTTTTCAACCGGCTTCCCCGCTGGCAACCCCCATATGGCGATCCCCATGCGGGCACCTTGCTACCAAGGTCATCAATCACCCCTCACAGCGGTTCAACATGCTGCCATTACCAGTATTTGTGGATGATTGGCGCTGTAAAAGTGAATCGTGCTACCTGTTTTCGCTGCCCTGTGACAAATG
This sequence comes from Aeromonas sp. WP2-W18-CRE-05, assembly GCF_014168615.1. Lineage (NCBI taxonomy): Bacteria > Pseudomonadati > Pseudomonadota > Gammaproteobacteria > Aeromonadales > Aeromonadaceae > Aeromonas > Aeromonas sp. WP2-W18-CRE-05. Next base: position 3,985,138 of record NZ_AP021917.1, read on the forward strand.
ACAGGCCGTTATTTTCCCCCTTCCCACTAGTGTAAGAGCGCCGGGCAACGGACCCGGCGTGTAATCTTCATCGACTAAGGAAAGACGAGATGAACAAAGTCTATTTGGCCGTCATGCTGGCCTGCTGGGGAAGCGCCGCCATGGCGGCAGAACAGGTGGAAGTGAACCAGGTCTCCGACCTGGCCGGTGCGGTGAGTGGCGCCGCCAAGATTGGCGCCCTTGGCGCCGGGGATGGCGAGTTTCGCAAGGTGCGGGCGGTGACGCTGCCCAATGGCCAGCAGCGGATACGCTATGAGCAGACCTGGCAGGGGATTCCGGTGTGGGGCCAGGTCCTGGTGGCCGATCAGGCGCTGGGGGGCCAGGTCAATCAGGTGTCCGGCACCATGCTGCGCAAGATCGATGCCGACCTGACGGGCCCGGCCGTTGCCCTCTCCGCCAGCGACGCCGCACGCCAGGCTCGCAGCGGTGCCAAGGGGAGCAACGAACAGGTCAAGCTGTTCGTGATGCAGGATGAGACCGGCCAGGCCAGACTGGTCTATCTGGTCTCCTGGCTCGCCGCCAGCAAGGAACCGAGCCGCCCCTTCGTGATGATCGACGCCCAGACCGGCAGCGAGCTCAAACGCTGGGAGGGGATCAACCACAAGGACGCCACCGGCCCGGGGGGCAACGTCAAGACCGGCAAGTATTTCTACGGCGCCGACTTTGGCCCCCTCCAGGTGGATGACAACTGCCGCATGACGGGGACCAACGTGGACACCCTCAACATGAATCACGGCACCACGGGGGGCACCATCCACCAGTTCACCTGCCCGGAGAACACGGTCAAGGAGATCAACGGTGCCTACTCCCCTCTCAACGATGCCCACTACTTCGGCAACGTGGTGTTCGACATGTACCGCAACTGGTACAACACGGCACCGCTGAGCTTCAAGCTCAAGATGCGGGTGCACTACAGCCGCAACTACGAGAACGCCTTCTGGGACGGCAGCCAGATGACCTTCGGCGACGGGGCCACCACCTTCTATCCACTGGTGAGCCTGGATGTGGCGGCCCACGAGGTGAGCCATGGCTTCACCGAGCAGAACTCAGGGCTGGTCTACTCCGGTCAGTCCGGCGGCATCAACGAGGCCTTCTCCGACATGGCGGGGGAAGCGGCCGAATACTACATGAAGGGCAGCAACGACTGGCTGGTGGGGGCCCAGATCTTCAAGGGCAACGGCTCCTTGCGCTACTTCGAGGACCCGGCCCGGGACGGCAAGTCCATCGGCCACGCCAGCGATTACTATGACGGCATCGACGTGCACCACAGTTCCGGGGTCTACAACCGCGCCTTCTACCTGCTGGCCAACACCAGCGGCTGGCAAACCCGCAAGGCGTTCGAGGTGTTCGTGCTGGCCAACCGCCTCTACTGGGGCCCCAATACCACCTTCGATCAGGGGGCGTGCGGGGTAACCAGGGCCGCCACGGATCTCGGCTACAGCGTGAGCGACGTGGCAGCCGCCTTCACCGCCGTCGGGGTCAATGCCACCTGCGGCGGCACCACGCCCCAACCGGGCAGCGTGCTGCAAAACGGGGTACCGGTGAGCAATCTCACCGCCGCCAAGGGGGGCAAGCTGAACTTCACCGTCGAGGTGCCCGCCGGCAGAAGCCAGCTGGTGGTGACCAGCAGCAGCGGCAGCGGGGATGCGGATCTCTACGTGAAGTTCGGCAGCGCACCGACCGCCAGCAGCTATGACTGCCGCCCCTACAAGAGCGGCAATGCCGAAACCTGTACCCTGAACGCCCCCAAGGCGGGGACCTGGCACGTGCAGCTGAGCGGGTTCAGCGCCTTCTCCGGCGTCACCCTCAAGGCCAGCTACTGAGTCTGAGCAGGCATCAAGGGGAATAAGCGAAGAGCGCCGGCCTGGTCCGGCGCTTTTTTATGTCCGCTTGCCCGACCAGCGCCGGGCAAGAGTACGGGCCGCCTCCAGCACCCGCTCCTTGGCGGGATTGGGGCGCTTGCCGCTGCGCCAGGCCATCATCACGTCCCAGTGATCCGGTGGCAGATCCACCACGTCCAGCTTCACCAGGCGACCGAACTCCAGATCCCGAGTGATGGCGAGCGCCGGCATCAGGGTGATGAAGCCGTGCTCCAGCGCCAGCTCCCGCGCCGCACTCGCTGGCTGGATGGCGTGCAGCGGGCTCGCCACCTGGCGCAGCAGACGCAACTGCAGGATCAGCTCGTCGCAGCCCGTCCCCCACTGCTGGGGCGCCAGCCGCTCGTTGGCAATGTCCTGCAGGGTCAGCCCCTGCCGCCCGGCCAGCGGGTGGGTGGCGCAGGCCACGGCGATGATGGGGGAACGGTAAAGCAGTTCGAGCTGGATGCCCGCGATGGCAGGGCACTTGAGAATGAAGCCCACGTCGGTCTCGCCGGTCAGCAACTCCTGCATGATGATGCCAGAGTGATCCGTGTTGCAGCGGATCTCGAAGGTCTCGTCCACCAGGGCCAGCAGCAGGGGGCCGAACACCGCCGTGGTCAGGGAGGGGAGGCAGGAGAGCCGGATCCGCGGCAATGCAGGCGCTCCCTGCATCGCCAGCCGTCCCCCTTCCAGTGCGCTCAGGGCCGCAGTCGCGGCAGGCAGAAACTGCTCGCAGGCCGGGGTCGGGGTGGCCCCCCGACGATGGCGACGGAACAGGGACTGACCCAGCTCCTGCTCCAGCACGGCAATGCGCTGGCTCACCATGGGTTGTGACCAGCCGCGAATGGCGGCCACCTTGCTGAAGCTGCCACGGTTGGCCACATCCAGCAGCAGTTGCAAATCGTCGAGGGTCATAGCCATAACCAAATCCAATATGAAATATAGCCAGTTGTCGGCTACCACTATATCTGGAGCCCCACCAGAATAGCAGCATCAATCGTCATGAACCGGCTGAACGCCACCGAGCCAGGGAGTTGTCATCCTCCTTGGCTCTGTTTGGTGACGGCGCCGTTCGGGCAAGAAAGACAACAATATCAGCGAAGCAAACAGAGGTATCAGGGTCATGGTGGATCGGGCGAGGCGGTTGGGGCGGTGGTTCTTGGCATTGGATTCCCTGCTGGTGATCCTGGGCTTCTTCGTGGTGATGCCCATGATCAGCCTGCGCTTCGTCGACCAACTGGGCTGGGCCGCCGGTGTGGTCGGACTGGCACTGGGGCTGCGTCAGCTTACCCAGCAGGGGCTGGGGGTCTTTGGCGGCTCCCTCGCCGACAAGTTCGGGGCGCGCCCCCTCATCGTCTGCGGCATGCTGCTGCGGGCGCTGGGGTTTGCCAGCCTGGCCTATGCCCAGAGCGGATTGGAGCTGATCCTCTCCTGCATCATCTCGGGGCTGGGTGGCTGCCTGTTCGATCCCCCCCGCGCCGCCCTGGTGATCAAGTTCACCCGGCCACGGGAGCGGGGTCGCTACATCTCCCTGCTGATGATGCTGGAGAGCGCCGGCGCCGTGGTGGGAGCCCTGCTCGGCAGCTGGCTGCTCAACTTCGATTTTGAATATGTCTGCCTGCTGGGTGCCGGTCTCTTCGTCTGCGCCGCCCTGTGCAACCTGCTGATCCTGCCCCCCTACAAGCTTTCGGTGCGCCCGACGCCGATCCGGGACGGCCTCGGCCAGGTGCTGGCGGACAAGGCTTTCTGCCGACTGGTGCTGATCTTGAGCGGCTACTACGCGCTCTGGGTGCAGGTCATGCTGATCTTCCCCATTCTGGTCAAACAGATGGCGGGCAGCACCACGGCGGTGGGCTGGATGTATACCCTGGAGACGGCCATCTCCCTGGCCCTGCTCTACCCCCTTGCCCGGTTCGGCGAGCGCCACTTCAAGCTGGAGAACCGCCTGATGGCGGGGGTGCTGCTGATGACCACGGGGATCGGGCTGGTGGCCTTTGCCACCACCTTGCCCGCCGTCTTCCTGCTGCTCGCCTGCTTCTATCTCGGCATCGTCATCGCCGAGCCGGCGCGGGAAACCCTGATGACCAAGCTGGCACAACCGGGGGCGCGGGGCAGCTACATGGGCTTCAGCCGACTGGGGCTGGCGCTCGGGGGCATGACGGGTTACGTGGGGGGCGGCGCCCTGCACGACTACGCCATGGCCCAGGGGCAACCCTGGTTGCCCTGGCTGGTGCTCGGCACCGTCGGTGTCACCACCTTGCTGCTGCTGGCCAACTGCTTCCAGCGCGGCTCCCGCCTGGCAGGGGTCAACGCCTGATCCTCTGGTAATCATCCCGTCTACCCCGGGCGCCCTTCTCTTGAAGGGCGCCCTTTTTTACCTTCTCCTTGCATTGCCCTCCCCCTCGTCTACGCCCATCCGCCCGAAAATCCCCCATAAAAAAAAGCGGCAGATTGCTCTGCCGCTTTTGTCCAGCCCGCTTGGCTGTTACTTGTTGATATCCAACATGTTGTTTTGCAACATGAAGTCGATCACCTGGTTGGCAGTCGTCCCTGAACCGCCCGTCAGGGTGTCGAAGGTGTGGTTCATCAGCACTATCTCCTGGGTCACCGGCGCCGCACTGCTCTCCTTGACCTGCAGGTGCACCCCTTCGCTGTCCTGGAACACCGAGAGCAGGCTCTTCAGGGAGCTCTCGCTCTTGCTGCCATCGCTGTCGAGCAAGTCGCTCAGATCCAGCTTGTCCCCTTCCGACTTGCTGAAATCGACGATGTAGTCCTTGGCCACCTTGCCAGCCTCGGTATCCCCCTTCAGCCAGGTGAAAGTATCGGCACCTGCATCCCCCATGAGGATGTCGTTGCCGGCCCCCCCGATCAGGATGTCGTTGCCCAGCCCGCCGCTCAATATGTCGTTGCCGGTACCGCCATAGAGGGTGTCGTTGCCACTGCCACCATAGAGGCGATCGTTGCCGCTCTCCCCATAGAGGGTGTCGTTGCCGCTACCACCGAACAGGGTGTCGTTGCCGGCACCGCCGTACAGGAAGTCATCACCCCCCTGACCGAACAGGATGTCATTGCCATCACCGCCGAGGAGGGTGTCACCCTTGTCATTGGCCGACGACTGATCGAACTCGCTGGCGTGATCCGTGATGTAGGCGTGCACCTGGGCATCGGTCACCGACCCGGCCCCCAGCTTGCCGCTCACATACTGCTTGATGGCCGCATACCCTTCCCCGCTGATGCCGGTGAAGCGTACCGCGTCGCCAAACAGGATGTCGTCGCCCGCACCGCCATCCAGCCTGTCAGCGCCGGGCAGGTTGCTGACCGGCGTCCCCAGGATGGCATTGGCGAGATCGGAGGCATTGACCCCTGTCTTGATAACGCCATCGGAGTCATAAGACTTGAGGTCGTTATAGGAGATATTCGCTCCCAGTCCGATCGCCTCGACGGTCACTCCCATGCCGGTCAGCAGGCCGAAGCCAGCTACCGAGTTGGTGATGGTTGTGTCAGAGGAGTCCTGCCCATTGCCGCCAAGAGACCAGTATACGTAACCGCCTTTACCATCTGGTCGCATGGCTCCGATGGTGCTCTGGGTACCCCGCCAGTCGTAGGAGTAGACCCTGCCCTGAGCATCAATGATGGTCTTCCCATCATTGTTATAGATTTTGCCCGCCACATAGCTGCCCTTAAGCACCGTGTTAAGACGAACATCATCATCCCAGAACTTATCATTGACGATCGGATTGCCTCCCTCACTGTCCAGATAGAAGGTCGGCTTGCCATCGGTAATGAAATAGGTCAGGTTCTTGGCATTCGTATTACCTTGTGCGGTCGAACTGTTGAACCAGTTGGCCGTGGTCTGGAACACATCTTCATAGTTGGTCCCGCCGCCACTGTCTTTGCTGCCATCCATGCTGTCGAGGATCGCCTGCAACTTGGTCAACGCATCCGAATCCTTGAGGTTCACGCTCACCGATTTGTTGGCCAACGTATCAAAGTCCACCAGGAAGATATTGACCTTGCCCGCACCGGCTGCCCCCGCAGAGTTCTTGAGGCTGGTAAACACTTGGGACAGCTGGGTTCTGATGGTCGCCATGGCGTCACTGCCGATACTGCCGGAGCTGTCGACCATAAAGGCGAGGTTGTAGTTCTGGCCCGGCAGCATCACGCTGCCATCCAGATCCCCCACCACGATATTGTGCTCGCTGCCATAGGTCCGGTTCTGGTCCCCCGGCTCCCCTTCGGTGGCGTTGAAGTAGCTCAGGCGGATGCTGTCGTCATCGGTCGCGGTACTGGTCAGATCGGTCCCGACCTCCTTGGCGATGACATCGACCTTGAGATTGACCAGGCCCGCCTTGTCACCCGGTACCCGCAGAGTCAGGCCGCTCAGGTTCAGATCCAGTGCATTGCTGCTCCACAGCTTGTCCGACGCGGTGAAGGTCAGCTTGCCATCGTCCCCGACGGTACCCAGCAGCTGGCTGCCCTTGTAGAGCTCGGAGCCTTTGGGCATGCCGCTCAGCACCAGGCTGTCAAACACCTCGCTGCCATCCCTGTCGGTGAGGGAGGCCGTCAGCTCGACCGGGTAATCCACCTTGGTCGGCGGAACCAGGGTCAGCTCACCCGTAGTCTGGTTGATCTGGTAGATGCCGTCTGCAAACTGGACATATTCCATGTCGTGCAGGGCCTTGGTCACCCCGACGCCCCGCTCGAACACGACGAAGTCGAACCACTTGTCGTTGTTCGAATAACCCTCCCCCTTCTTGATGGAGTAGTCGGCACGATTGCCGGGCAGCACGGCGATATCCGTGCCAGTCCCGCCATAGAGGCCGTCATTGCCAAGACCGGAGACCAGGATGTCGTTGCCTTCACCGCCGTAGAGGGAATCGCCCTGGATGGCATCGCTGCCCACCAGAATGTCATTCCCCTGGTTGCCGACCAGGCTGTCGCCGCCTCCCTTCTGGCTCACGATGTAGTCGTTGCCGCTGGTGCCATTGACCTGATCCTGCCCAGAAGAGCTATCGGTCAGGGTCTTGGTGATCCCGAGAGCCCCCTTGTCGAAGCTGCCGGACTGGAACTGGCCCGTGGTGATCCCCGCGCTCGGGAAGCTCAGGTTGTAAAGGGGAATACCGTTGCCCACCAGACTCAGGTTGACGGTCGGCTTGTCAGCCACCGCCGCCACGTCGATCACCAGCTTGCTGCCGTTGCTGAGGTTGGCACCGTCGCTTATCTGATAGCCGATGCTGGCATAGTCGCCCTTCATGTTGCCGACCACGGCGCCGTTGCCGCTGGCGGCATGGATGCTCGATTCGTTCAGACCTGGCACGAAGCGCAGATGGCCTGCGTTCACCTCGGCATAGGAGATGAGGGATCCGGTTTGCACCGCAACCCACTGCCCAGCCGCATTGAGGTATTCGAGGGTACCGTTCAGCGGCAGGGTGTTGATCTGCACCCCGAGATCAGTCGCGTCCTGATCGTCGCTGGCACCGAACTGGGCCCAGGTCAGGACCTGGGGCTGATCTTCGGCACCGACGCTGTGGCCGCCAGCCGCCGTCGGCGCCCGATCGTTGTCCACTATGGTACCGGTCCCGCTCTGACCACCGATGGTCACCGAGAGGGTCTCGTTCGTCTCGACCAGACGATCGTTCACCGTCGGGATGGTCACCGTGAAGTCTGTCACGCCCGCCGGTACCGTGATCTTGCCGGTAGTGCTGTTGTAAGTCACGCCGTTGCTGAACTGGGCATTGCCCCAGTCCTGGTTGGAGGCGGGGTTGTTGCCCGATCCGCGAATGGCGAAATCGTATTCGGTCGCTTCCTGGGTCGCATCGGACAAGGTGACCTTGTGCAACAGGTTGCCCCCTTCAGTCACGCTCTCGCTGGAGACACCCTGAACCAGCGGCGTGAAGAGAGGCTTGGTGGCAAAGGAGCCAATGCTGGCGTCACCGTCACCATCCACCACCCAGATCTGGAAGTCGATGTCACCATCACCCAGGGGTTTGGACATGCGCTGGTACTGGAAGAACTCCCACTTGCCGGTGGCTGGCGTGAACTCCAGCTTGAAGACGAGGTTGCCGCCCGCATCCTTCCCGAGCAGGGTATTGGCCCCGCTGGCGGTGATGGCGATGGCTGAGCCGGAAGCCGTCCGCAGACCATTCTCGAAGGTCGCCGGGTCCAGCACCAGCCCGATGGAGCCCTTGCCGTCCGCCCCCCACTGCGGGGTCACGGTGCCGGAACCATAAGCGATGGCCTGCGCCGTGTTGGCACCGAGGAACTCGATGCTCTGTACAGTGAAGTCGCTGTTGTCGGAGGTATTGGTGTTGCCGTTGTTGGTCGCCTTGATCACCATGGTATCGAAGCCACCCTGCTGCACCTGGAAGTTCTGGTTGAACTCCCCACCCGATGCGTTGGAGTTGAATACCAGAGTGCTGATCAGCACACCACCGCGATAGAACTCCACGACCCCGCTCTCCAGCTCGCCGCCAAACATCTTGCTGAACTTGATGTTGGCGCCGTAGGCAACCTTGCCCGCATCCAGCCTGACGATCAGCTGCTCGGAGGCGGACGATCCGTCGGCAAAGTGACGGAAGTCAATCTCGTTGGCGAGGTTGTGGTAAGGCGCAGCACCGCTGGCCACCCCCAGCCCCGAGCTGGAGCCGTTGACATCCGCCGTTACCAGTGAGGAATCGGTTGCCGACTTGAAGCCCAGGGCGCTGATGGTAAAGCCCGCCATGTTCAGGGTGCTCTGGTTGCCACTGTACTTGGTCAGGTCGAAGAGCCCGGTCAGCACATTCGGAATATCGGTCTTCACCACGGAAACGGCATCGCTGTTGCCGGCAATGGGGGAGTCGTCCTCGACGCTGACATCCAGCTTGCCCTTGGTGACGCCACTGCCATCGGAGACTTCCACGTCCAGCTGGAACGACAGCTTGTCTTCCGAGGTCGTATCCCCGTGGTCGAGGGGGCCCTTGAGGGTCACGTCATAGGTCCACTCTCCCTTGCCGCTGGCATTGGGTGCCGTCAGCTTGACCTCAACCACCGCCTTGTAATCGGCGCCGTCAATCGCCCCCGTGTAGCCGACCAGCGTCTTGCTGCCCGCATCCCAGCTCCACTGGACCTTGGCCCCACCGGACGTCAGCCCGGCCGGTCCGTTCAGGCTGATGGTAAGCGTATCATGGCTGTCAACATCGCCGACCGTGATCTTGCCGCTGGCGGCCACTCTGTCGGTGGTATCGCTGCTGCCTGCCGTATCGGTAATGCCGCCAGCAAGCCCTTCTTCGGAGACCACGGCCCCCTTGTCGATACTCAGGGTAGGTGCATCGTCGGTGCCGTTGATGGTGATCGTCACCTGGTGGCTGCTGCCGTCCTTGCCGTACACGGTAAAGACTTCAACCTTGCTCTCGTCTTTGCCCAGGTACTGCACCTTGCTGTTGTCGACGCTGTAGCTCCAGGTACCGGTCTCGGTGATGGTCAGGCTGCCCAGCGCGCCCTGCGGTGCGCCCACCTTGGTGGTGTCAAATGCCGGCTTGTCGTTCTGGTCCGCGTCGCTGATGGTCAGATGACCACCCACGGTCAGCTGGACCCCCGCCTCTGCCGGGTTGGTGTCCACGTCCTCGGTCACCGCGCCAGCGTCCTTGTCCGTGCCAGTCACGGTAATGGTCGACTGGTCGTCGGCACCGTTGATGGTGATCGTCACCTGATGGCTGCTGCCGTCCTTGCCGTACACGGTAAAGACTTCAACCTTGCTCTCGTCTTTGCCCAGGTACTGCACCTTGCTGTTGTCGACGCTGTAGCTCCAGGTACCGGTCTCGGTGATGGTCAGGCTGCCCAGCGCGCCCTGCGGTGCGCCCACCTTGGTGGTGTCAAATGCCGGCTTGTCGTTCTGGTCCGCGTCGCTGATGGTCAGATGACCACCCACGGTCAGCTGGACCCCCGCCTCTGCCGGGTTGGTGTCCACGTCCTCGGTCACCGCGCCAGCGTCCTTGTCCGTGCCAGTCACGGTAATGGTCGACTGGTCGTCGGCACCGTTGATGGTGATCGTCACCTGATGGCTGCTGCCGTCCTTGCCGTACACGGTAAAGACTTCAACCTTGCTCTCGTCTTTGCCCAGGTACTGCACCTTGCTGTTGTCGACGCTGTAGCTCCAGGTACCGGTCTCGGTGATGGTCAGGCTGCCCAGCGCGCCCTGCGGTGCGCCCACCTTGGTGGTGTCAAATGCCGGCTTGTCGTTCTGGTCCGCGTCGCTGATGGTCAGATGACCACCCACGGTCAGCTGGACCCCCGCCTCTGCCGGGTTGGTGTCCACGTCCTCGGTCACCGCGCCAGCGTCCTTGTCCGTGCCGGTCACGGTAATGGTCGACTGGTCGTCGGCACCGTTGATGGTGATGGTCACCGTGGTGGTGGTCTTGCCGTCCGCGTTGGTCACCGTGAGGGTGTCGGTCAGCGTCTCGCCCGCCTTCAGCCCCTGGATCGCCGCCTGGCCGTTGTCGGCGCTGTACGTCCACTTGCCGTCCGCGCCCAGCACCAGCTGGCCGTACTTGCCGTCGAGCGTGCCCGCGATGAACTTGTCTTCACCGGCGTCGCCGCCGGTGCCGGCCGCCAGCGTGCCGCTGGCTTGCAGCAGGTTGCCCGGCTGCACATTGCGGTCTTCGGTCACGCTGCCCACATCCGGCGTCAGCGTCGGCACGTCGTCGGTGCCGTTGATGGTGATGGTCACCGTGGTGGTGGTCTTGCCGTCCGCGTTGGTCACCGTGAGGGTGTCGGTCAGCGTCTCGCCCGCCTTCAGCCCCTGGATCACCGCCTGGCCGTTGTCGGCGCTGTACGTCCACTTGCCGTCCGCGCCCAGCACCAGCTGGCCGTACTTGCCGTCGAGCGTGCCCGCGATGAACTTGTCTTCACCGGCGTCGCCGCCGGTGCCGGCCGCCAGCGTGCCGCTGGCTTGCAGCAGGTTGCCCGGCTGCACATTGCGGTCTTCGGTCACGCTGCCCACATCCGGTTTCAGCGTCGGCACGTCGTCGGTGCCGTTGATGGTGATGGTCACAATGTGCGGCGTGCCATCCATACTCTGCACGGTGAAGGTCTCGACCTTGGTCTCACCTTCGCCCAGGTACTGCACCTTGCTGTTGTCGACGCTGTAGCTCCAGGTACCGGTCTCGGTGATGGTCAGGCTGCCCAATGCACCCGCACTCGGGGTGCCGTTGCCGGCCACAAACTTGGCCTCATCGGCGCCGTCCACATCGGTCACGCTCAGGGTGCCAGTCTCGGTCAGGATCGGGTTGGTTTCGTCTTCCACCACGCCACCGGTGTCGGTGCCGGTAATGACAGCCGCATCGTTGACAGGCGTAACAGTCCCCGTCACCCCACCTGTGGCGCTGTTCAGGCCATCGGTGATGGTGTATTCAAACGCGATGCTGCCATTGAAATCCGGGGCCGGCGTAAAGATCAGCTGGCCATTGCTCAGGGTGACGGAGCCATTGCTGATCGCTACCGAGCCACCTTCGGCAATGGTCTGGCCGTTGATGGCGGTAATGGTGAGGCGATCACCATCCACATCCGTGTCGTTGCCAAGCACATTGATGGTGACGGTGCCATCCTCCGCCACGGTGAACTGGTCGTCCCCCGGCAGAGGCGCGGCATTCACCACGCTATTGTCGGTCCCCTTGGGCGAGGTGTTTCCCGCAAGGTCGGTCAGGGTGGCATCCACAGTGATGGGGCCGTTGACTGGCAGATCCGTAGTGGGGATGGTCAGGGAGACCTGGGTACGGCCGATGTCGTCAGTCGTCAGAATTCTGCTGGAGTCAGGCACGCCATCACCGTTCCAGTCCACATCGAGACGATCGCCAGCCTTGGCATCGCCCGGCAGCCGGATGATGACATCCATCCCATTTTCGCGCTCGTTGGCGGAGATGACATTGTCCGCGCCGTCCTGGATTTCGACTTGTGGCGCCGAGGGCGCGGTACTGTCCACGCTGCCATCATCGGTCGCGGTGCCGGTGTTACCGGCCGGATCGGTCACGGAGGCCGTCACCTGATAGCCCCCTTCGGCCAGAGGTGTGGTGACATCCACGCTGAAGCTGCCATCCGGTTGCACCGTAGCGGTCAGGGTCTGCTGATTGCCATTGGCATCGGTCACCACCAGAGTCACCGTGCTGCCAGCGGGGGCATCCGTGGTACCGGTCAGGGTCGGCGTCCGATCGTTGGTGTTGTCGGGGGCAGAGACGGTGATAACGGGAGCGGTGAGGTCGACCAGCTCATCCTCACTGCTTTGCGCATCCACCAGCGGCGCCGCGTCAGCCGGGTTCGCGCTGTCAAAGCCTGCGCTGGAGATGGTTGCATCACCGGTACGATCGATGGTGACGAAACCGCCATTGCCGCTGGCACCAGCCACGCCCCCCGCATTGCCTGCGGCCGGGGCTCCACCCGCCGCCGACGCTTCGAATGCCTTGGTGGGGTCGGTTCCGTCCAGAATCGCTTGCTGCAAGGCGGCGATGTCATCGGGCGTACCCGCGTTCGCCAGCACGGCGTCACCCTCTTCGGGGCGCTCGCCGGACCCCAGGGTGAACGTAGTCTCCCCTCCCTGGAAGCTGGCTCCTTCGGGCGCAAGCAATACCGCATCCTTGGGCAGTACATCGCCTTCTGCAACGAGTCTCTGGCTCCCGTCGGCGGCGACCAGATACATTTTGCCTTGCAAGTGGGTAACGACGACATCCTGATCCAATACGATGCGCTGATTGCTCATGGTTTCTCCTGAAATATCGAAGGGCATATTGCTCCAGCCTCCAATGTGCCCGTTTATCAGGCCATAAACCAGTGAGAAAAATCGAATGAACAGACCGAAATGAAGCCGGGTTTCGGGGTGAAAACGAAGGGACGTCGAAGATGAATAAAATTAATTAAATCAATAGCATCAATTGTGACAAAACGAAGACGGGAGCCTCATCGGCTCCCGTCTTGTGAGGTGTCAGACACCGGCCCAGAGCAGGATGGCCAGCAGTTGGGGCGAGATGATCCGCAGGAACATCACCAGGGGGTAGACGGTCGCGTAAGAGAGTGCGCTGGCGCCACTGGTAGGGTGCATGCCGTTGGCAAATGCCAGAGCGGGAGGATCCGTCATCGAGCCGGCCAGCAGACCGCACAGCGTGAGGTAGTTGAGCTTGCCATAATGGCGTGCCAGCACACCCACCAGCAGCAGCGGGATGAGGGTGATTGCCACACCGTACATCATCCATGCGGGACCGTCGCCGTTGATCAGGGTGTCGATGAAGCCGGCCCCGGACTTGAACCCCACCACCGCCAGGAAGAGCACTATGCCTATTTCCCGCAGCGCCAGGTTGGCGCTCGGCGGCATGAACCAGTAGAGCTTGCCGATGCTGCCGATACGAGACAGGATGAGCGCCACCACCAGCGGTCCCCCTGCCAGCCCCAGCTTGAGCGCCGCCGGGAATCCCGGCAGGTAGAAGGGAATGGATCCGAGCAATACCCCCAACCCGATACCGATGAAGACAGGCAGCATCTGCACCTGTTGCAGTTTCTGCTGCACGTTGCCCACCACGCTGGTGACCGCCTCGATGGCATCGAGCCGCCCCACCAGGTTCAGGATGTCACCGAACTGCAGACTGGTCTGACTGGTCGGCACCAGCTCGATGCCGGCCCGATTCAGGCGCGAGATGACCACATCGTATTTCTGCTTGATGTCGAGATCGCGGATCCGCTTGCCGAGCACCTGCTCATTGGTGACCACCACCCGCTCGACCCGCAGATCGGTCCCGCGGGTGGAGAGGGAGGTGTCTACCTCCTCTCCAAGCACCAGCAGCACCTTGTGCAGGGCATGGCGCTCCCCCACCAGGTGCAGCAGGTCGCCAAGTTCGATGCGCGAGTCGGGCTTTGGCACCATCAGTTCGTCGCCACGCTTGAGTCGGGAGCAGATGACGTCCGCCTCGTCCAGACTCGGGATCTCGCGGAGCATCAGGCCATGCATATTGGGATTGCGCACGGCAATGTTGATGGTTTGCAGACTCTCCTTGGTCTTGCCAGCCTGCTGCTCGAAAGCGACCGCCTCCTCCTCGATCTTGATGTGGAAGAACATCCGGATGAGCCACATGGTGAGCAGGATGCCGCAGATCCCGAACGGGTAGGCCACCGCATAGCCCATCCCCATCAGGCCGGTGGATCCAGGATCCGCCCCGAGCTCCGCCAGGATCTGCTGGCCAGCCCCCAGGGACGGGGTATTGGTCACGGCCCCGGAAAAGACCCCGAGGATCACCGGCAACGGTACATCGAACAGCTGGTGCAACGCTGCCGCCACCAGGCAGCCGAGCAGAACCAGCAGGGCCGCGAAGCCATTGAGCTTGAGGCCCGAACTGCGCAAGGAGGAGAAGAAGCCGGGACCGACCTGGATGCCTATGGTGTAGACGAACAGGATCAGGCCGAATTCCTGAATAAAATGAAGTGTTTGCTCATCCAGCTTCAACCCGGACAAGCCGGCGAAGTGGCCCACTATGATGCCGCCGAACAGCACCCCGCCAATACCCAAACCCACGCCATAGACCCGCCAGTTTCCCAGCCAGAGCCCCAGCACTGCCACCAGCGACAGCATGCTGATGGAAAGCGCGATCTCACTCATCGTTTGCATCCTTTCCAAACTGAACTGGCACTAGCTTGTCAGCAAACGAAGGGGGCAACTGTGGGGTGCCGCACGAATTCAGGCTTTCATGAGCACAAAAATACCAATTAAGGGTTAGCCATCAGATGTAGCCATAAATGGCCATGAAGTGGCACAGACTGCCCCCCAGCACAAACAGGTGCCAGATGGCGTGGTTGTAGGGAATGCGCTTGGCCACATAGAAGATCACTCCCAGGCTGTAGATGAGACCACCCAGCCCCAGCAGCAGGAGCCCGGTACCATCCAGATGCAGATAGAGCTGGTAGATGACCACCAGCGACAGCCAGCCCAGCATCAGATAGGTAAATAGCGACACCTTCTTGAAGCGATTGATGAAGATCAGTTTGAACACGACCCCCGCCAGGGCCAGCCCCCAGATCACCACCATCAGTCCTTGCGCCAGCGGCGTATCGAGCGCCACCAGCAGGAAGGGGGTATAAGTGCCGGCGATCAGCAGATAGATGGCGCAGTGATCGAACAGCTTGCTCCAGCGTCTGGCCGCCACCGAGCTCACGCTGTGATAGAGCGTCGAGGCGAGATAGAGCAATACCAGGCTGGCACCGTAGACGCCGTAGCTCAGCAGTACCCTGGGCCCCTGATCCCACCCCTTGTGCAGCAGCAAGACCAGTCCCAGTCCGCCCAGCAGCAGCCCCAGCCCATGGCTGAGGCGATTCGCCCACTCTTCCCGTGGGGAGTACCCCGTCACATCCATCATTACCTCCAATCCATTACCGGCCCACTCTAGCGGCCGACGTTTCAGGCTACAAGTGTTAGCTGAAAATAAAGGGGCGAGGAGAGGGAGGGCCAGAGATGGCTGTGCCCCCCGCCCCTTTGGTGTATGCTCTGCCGCCGACGCCGCCCATGCGGATGGCCGCGTCTGCCCGACAATCTGGTCTGGAGAACCCGATGAAGCTCACTGAACTGTTTACACAACCGGATCCTGATTTCGGCAAGGCCATGACGGCCCTGCTGGAGCATTTCCATCATTCCGACGACAGTCAGGCCCCCTATCAGCGGGGCAGTTTCACCCACCAGCTCGATCAGTCGTGCATGCCCGCCACCGGCATCTCTCCCCGGGACTATCTGGCACGGCTCGCCACCCTGGTACCCGGGGCATCGCACCTCACCTCTCCCCGCTACATGGGACACATGACGGCACCGCTGCCGGCCTTCACCGCCGAGCTCTCCCGGCTCTTGGTGATGCTCAACCAGAACCCGATGAAGATGGAGTCCTCCCGTTTGCTGAGCTTTCTGGAACGGGAAGTGCTGGCCAAACTGCACCGTCTGGTCTACCGCCAGGACGACGCCTTCTATGCAGCCCAGATGCATGCCAAGGATGCGGCCCTCGGCGTCATGACCAGTGGCGGTACCATCGCCAACGTCACCGCTCTCTGGCTGGCCCGCAACCGGGCCTGTGGCGACAACCTGTTCGCCCTCGCCGAGCAGGGCTATCGCGGCGCCGTCATTCTGGGCTCGCGGCTGATGCACTACTCCTTCGACAAGGGGATGGACCTGCTGGGACTCGGGGCTCGCAGCGTCTGGCGTCTCGACACCGACGAGCACAACCGGCTCAGTCTGGCGGCACTGGAACAGGCCCTTCAACAATGCAGGGAGCAGAAGCTCAAGGTGCTGGCGCTGGTCGGCGTGGCTGGCAGCACGGATTTTGGCTCCGTCGACCCGCTGCCGGAACTGGCCGCCATCGCCCGGCGCGAGCAAATCCACTTCCACGTGGACGCGGCCTGGGGTGGTCCGACCCTCTTCTCGCCCCGCTATCAGGGATTGCTTACGGGGATAGAGCACGCCGATACCGTCACCCTTGACGGTCACAAGCAGTTGCTGGTCCCGCTCGGTACCGGCATGCTGCTCTGCCGCCAACCGGACCTGATGATGACGGTGAAGCGCGAGGCTCCCTACGCCATCCGCGCCACCTCCTTCGATCAGGGGCGCTTCACTCTGGAGGGGACCCGTCCCGCCAACGCGCTCTATCTGGATGCCGCCTTCCAGATGCTGGGACAGCAGGGTTATGCCCAACTCATCGACGCCAACTACGACAGGGCGCGGCGAATGGCTGCGCTCATCGACGCCAGCCCCGCCTTCGAGCTGATGTCGGCACCTGTCATGAACCTGCTCTCCTACCGGTGCATTCCGCCCCACCTGCAAGGTCAGGAGCCCGATGTGGCGGCCAACGAACAGATCAATCTCTTCAACGTCGCCCTGCAAAAAGCCCAGCGCGCCGAAGGGCGCAGCTTCGTCTCACGCACCCAGCGCGCAGTCTCCCGCTATGGCGAGCAACCGCTCACACTGCTGCGTGCCGTCCTGCTCAACCCTCTCATCGAGGAAGCAGACATACGCGCATTGCTGGACGATCAGGTGCGCCTTGGCAACCAGATTGCCAGCCAGCTGTTCGAGTAACCCGCCGCCCCGGGAAGGAACTGCCTGCAGAATGGACGGTCTTATTCATTTGCCGTTGTCTGACGGGCAGGTACACTGAGTGAAATTTTGAGGTTAGAGCCCAGCATGAAGCAGTTTATCGAGTTCATCCCCCTGATCGTCTTCTTCGCGGTCTACAAGTTTTACGACATCTACACCGCCACTGGCGCCCTGGTGGTCGTCACCGGCCTGCAACTCCTGTACAGCTGGCTTCGCTATCGCCGGGTCGAGAAGATGCAGTTGTTCACCTTCGTGCTGGTCGGTTTCTTCGGCGGCCTCACCGTCTTCTTCCACGACGATGCCTTCATCAAGTGGAAGGTGACCGTCATCAACATGCTCTTTGCCCTCGCCCTGCTCATCGGCCGCTATGGCTTTGGCAAGAACCTCATCAAGCAGATGCTGGCCAAGGAGCTCCAAGCCCCCGACCGGGTCTGGGACAACGTCAATCTCGGCTGGGTCAGCTTCTTCACCCTGTGCGGTCTGCTCAACCTCTACGTGGCCTTCAACCTCTCCCAGGAGATGTGGGTCAACTTCAAGGTGTTCGGCCTGCTGGGCATGACCCTGGTCTTCACCCTGCTCAGTGGCGTCTATCTCTATCGCCACATGCCGGCCGAGCAGAACGCAGAACAGAAAAAATAACCGCAACCAGAAAGGGATTGTTCCATGTGGTATCTGATCTACTCCGAAGATGTCGCGGGCAGCCTGCCCCAGCGCAAGCTGGCACGCCCTGCCCACCTGGCCCGCCTGCAAGCCTTGCAGGATGAGGGCCGCCTGCTGACGGCCGGCCCCAACCCGGCCATCGATGCCGAGGATCCGGCCGATGCGGGCTTCACTGGCAGCACCGTCATCGCCGACTTTGCCAGCCAGGCCGACGCCCAGGCCTGGGCCGATGCGGACCCCTATGTCGCGGCAGGGGTCTACGCCAGGGTGACCATCAAACCGTTCAAGAAAGTCTTCTGAGCCCATCGAGGCTGACAAGAAAAAGGCCGGACACTGTCCGGCCTTTTCGTATCCGATGATGACTCATGCCCTGGCCACAAACCAGGGATTGAGGATATCAGGCTTGTTGTAGCAAAGCGGCGAACCATCGAGCTGGGTGACGCTGCCCCCCGCCCCTTCCAGTACCGCCTGAGCTGCCCCCGTATCCCACTCGCAGGTCGGAGCGAGCCGCGGGTAAAGCTCGGCCTCCCCCTCGGCAATGATGCAAAACTTGAGAGAGCTGCCCATGGAAACCAGCTCGATCTCGCCTCGCTCCAGTTCGCCAAAACGGGCCAGATACTCGAGGGTTTCCTGCGACAGGTGATTGCGACTGCCCACCACGCGCCACACTTGCCCAGCGTCATGAGGGCGGGTCTGGATGGCCTCGTGCCTGCCATCGGCCACACGCCAGGCGCCAATCCCCTTGCCCCCATACCAGAGCTTGTCCAGTACCGGTGCATAGACCAGCCCCCAGCGCGGGGTCCCCTGTTCAATCAGGGCGATATTCACCGTGAACTCGCCGTTGCGGGAGACAAACTCCTTGGTGCCATCCAAAGGATCCACCAGCCAGTAGCGGGACCAGCCGAGTCGCGCAGCCATCACCTCGGGGGAGGATTCTTCCGACAACACCGGGATATCGGGAGTGAGACTCGCCAGCGCCTGAACGATCACCTCGTGGGCCCCCTTGTCCGCCGCCGTCAGCGGGCTCTCGTCCTGCTTGTACTCCACCGCAAAGGGCTGTCTATAGATGGACATGATGGCCTCACCGGCGGCGCGGGCGATGGGCTCCAGTTCGGAAATGGCGGGTAGATACATGGAAAAGAGTTCTCGCTCAAAGGGTTGGTCAGTGTAACCGAGTGAGTATCTTCGGCTTATAGCCGTTTGCACTGACTTATACAGTGTCAAAACTGACAGACAAAAAGTGGCGCAACACAGCTAATGATAAATATGCCACTAAGGCAGATTCATAAGGATGTGAAACATGAACAAGAAGACCCTGATCGCCGCACTGCTGCTGGGCTGCCTCCCCCTGTTGAGCCAACCTCTGCTGGCCGCCGACAAGGCGGCGACCAAGCCTGTGGCCACCACCCAAGTCAAGGAGAGCGGCAAGATCAATCTCAATACCGCCAGTGCCGACGAGCTCACCGCCCTGAAGGGCATTGGCGAGAAGAAGGCACAGGCCATCATCGACCACAGGGAGAAGCAGGGCAAGTTCACCTCCGTCGATCAACTGGCGGACGTCAGTGGCATCGGACCTGCCACGCTGGAAGCAAACCGGGACATGATTATCGTCAAGTAACCGGTTTGAATCCCTGTCATCCCAAGGGCAGCCTGTGGCTGCCCTATTTTTCTTCGGGTATCATGAGCCCACTTTGTATCTTCGGACTCACTCCATGAAAAAGACACCGCTCGTTGTTCGCAAGGCCGTTCTCCCCGTTGCCGGTCTGGGTACCCGCATGCTGCCCGCCACCAAGGCCATCCCCAAGGAGATGCTGCCCGTGGTCGACAAGCCGCTGATCCAGTATGTGGTGCGCGAAGCCATCGCCGCCGGCATCAAGGAGATCATCCTGGTGACCCATTCAAGCAAGAACTCCATCGAGAACCACTTCGACAAAAGCTTCGAGCTGGAAGCGACCCTGGAGAAGCGGGTCAAGCGCCAACTGCTGGAAGAGGTTCAGCACATCTGTCCCAAAGACGTGACCATCATGCACGTGCGTCAAGGGGAAGCAAAAGGCCTGGGCCATGCAGTACTGTGTGCCCGCCCCCTCATCGGGGATCAACCCTTCGCCGTGCTGCTGCCGGATGTGCTCATCGACGAGGTGGCCAGCGATCTGAAGCAGGACAACCTGGCGGAGATGGTGCATCTGTTCGAAGAGGAGCAGATCAGCCAGATCATGGTGGAAGCCGTCCCCGAGAGCGAAGTGGACAAATACGGCATCGCCGACATCAAGGGGGAGGCCCTGAGCGAAGGCATGTCCCTGCCGATGCAGGCCATCGTCGAGAAGCCGCCCCGGGATGAAGCCCCGTCCAACCTGGCCGTGGTCGGTCGCTATGTGCTCTCGGCCAATATCTGGCCCTTGCTGGAAAAAACCCCGGCCGGCGCCGGCGACGAGATCCAGCTGACCGATGCCATCGCCATGCTGATGGAAAAGGAGCAGGTCAATGCCTACTTCATGAAGGGACGCAGCCACGATTGCGGCAGCAAGCTCGGTTATATGAAGGCCAATGTGGAATACGCCGTGCGCCATCGGGAACTCAGCAAAGAATTCACCAGCTGGCTGAAGCAGTTTGCCAAAGAGCTGTAATCTCTGAATATTTACAAGATAAGCAGAATAAAAAACTGGGCATCATTCGATGCCCTTTTTCATTTTATAAACAAATATTCAACCATTGATAGATAAAATATCGCTAAATCATAATATTGTAATTTAAAGTCGCTTGTTCTATAAGGATTAAGGCTTGTTCCTAGCCCTTGCATAAAATTTCTAAAAAAATATAAGACACAGGTGGAAGTTCCAATGAATAACCCGTCCAAAGGGACCTTTTTAGGTCACCCTAAAGGGCTTTTTTTGCTCTTTAGTACCGAACTGTGGGAGAGATTCTCCTATTACGGCATGCGTGCCGTGCTCGTCCTCTATCTGACCGACCTGACCGCCAACGGTGGCATGGGCTGGACCCAGGCCGACGCCCTCAAGCTGTACGGCATCTATACCGGTCTGGTCTACATCACCCCCATCATCGGCGGCTGGCTCGCCGATACCTTCCTGGGCCAGCGCCGCGCCATCCTGTTCGGTGCCGTGCTGATGGCCGCCGGCCAGTTTACCCTGGCACTGCCTCACGCCATGTTCCCTGACATGGTCAACACCGTCTTCTATGCCGGCCTTGGCTTGCTGATCGTGGGCAACGGCCTGTTCAAACCGAATATCTCCACCATGGTGGGTGACCTGTATAAAGAAGGGGATCACCGTCGTGACGGCGCCTTCACCATCTTCTACATGGGCATCAACCTGGGCTCCCTGCTGGCCGGCGTGATCTGCGGCGCCGCCGCCACAGCCTATGGCTGGCAAGCCGCCTTCGTCAGCGCCGGTATCGGCATGCTGCTCTCCCTGGTCGTGCAGGCCACCATGGCCCAGCGTTTCCTTGGCGACATCGGCCGTGTGCCCGCCGCCCAGCGTGCCGCCCTGCAGCGCTCCAAGGAGCAAAAAGCACCCCTGACCAAACAGGAAGTGGATCGCATCAAGGTGATCCTGGTACTGGGCCTGTTCACCATCATCTTCTGGGCCGGCTTCGAGCAGGCCGGTGGTCTGATGAACCTGTATGCCCAGGAGTATACCGACCGCATGATCGGCAGCTTCGAAGTGCCGACCGCCTGGTTCCAGTCCCTGAACCCCTTCTTCATCATCACCCTGGCCCCTGTCGTGGCCGCCATCTGGATCAAGCTCGGCAAGAAAGAGCCGAACTCCCCGGTGAAATTCGCCATGGGCCTGCTGTTCCTGGCCGTCGGCTTCCTGTTCATGATCGGTGCCGTGCTGGAGCAAGGTGGTGATCAGGCCGTCAAGACCTCCATGTTCTGGCTGGTCGGTGCCTACCTGTTCCATACCCTGGGCGAGCTCTGCCTCTCTCCCATCGGTCTCTCCATGGTGACCAAGCTGGCTCCGCTGCGCCTGGCCTCCCTGATGATGGGTGCCTGGTTCGGTTTCGTGGCCCTGGCCAACTATGCCGCCGGCTTCATCGGTTCCTTCGTCGGCGAGTCCGGTGCCATGGCCATCTTCGGTGGCATCGCACTGGCCGCCGTGATCAGCGCCCTCATCCTGCTGACCATGGCCAACCGCCTGGTCTACTGGATGCACGGTGCCGAAGGCCCGGCCAAAGAGCCCGAAGAACAAGAGCAGAAACTGCAGTCCGCGACCGTTTGACCGGTCAGGACAGCAGAGACCAAACAGGGCGCCCATGGGCGCCCTGTTTGCATGGGTTCACTTCACTGCGTCAGTGGTGACGAACCTGCATCGTCAGGGCGCTGCCGCTGTCACTGCGAAACTGCAGATCAAAGGGCTCGTGCCAGCTTCGCCTGTGCAACGTGTAGCGACTGCTGCGCATCAAGCCGAGCGGCAACCCCCCTGCACGCATCAACCAGTGAGGTGAGGTGAGCCCGGCATTTGCAAAAAGCAGCCCATCTTCCTGATCGAACAGCAGGGCCGCCATGGCAAAGGAGTGACGCAGGCCCGACTCCAGCAGTTGCAGATTGAGGTAATCCAGCAATCGGTGTGGCTGGGTCAACAGCAGGCTCTCCTGTTGCTGGTATTGGCGATAGGGGCCGTTCATCAGGGATCGCACCAAGGCACCACAGAAGGCCGCATCCACACCGAGGATGGGCAATTCCATCACCAGTACCAGCAGCTTGTCGTCCAGTTTGAAGGTATCCGGGATGAAGAGATTGCCCATGCCGGCAAAGGTGACCTGCCAGGGCCCCCACTCCTGCATGCCAGGGGGGGCCAGCCAGGCGAGCAGCCGGCTGCTCGCCAGATCGTGGCCACGGAAGAAGTCGATGTGCTCCATCAGCTCCAGTTGCTGGCTCTGATGCCCGAGGTTTGTCAGGCATTGCTCGATGCTGCGGCGGATCTGCTCATAGTCATTCACCGGTTTAATGAAGAAGTCCCTGGCCCCCGCCCGCAGCGCACGCTCGATCGCAGCCATCTGATCCTGACCGGAGATGACGATGACGGGCACCTGTGGATAGCGGGCGGTGAGGCAGGCAATCACCTCATGACCATCCATGTTCGGCATGTTCAGATCACACAACACCACATCGGGATGATAGAGCGCTGCGGCAGAGAGCCCCTCAATCCCGTCTTCTGCCTGAAAGACGCAGGCCCCGTCGTGCTCGAGATAAGATACCAGTGAGTGGCGAAAAACCGCTTCGTCTTCTACCACCAAGATCCGTAGTCCGGCTTTTGACATCTTGACAAAGCTCTTATTAGTCAAATGGTTATTTGAGCATTAAGACTAGATCATGGGCGCTGGATACCGCCACACAATATTGTCGAGCAGCGAGCCGGGCTGGCCTTGGTATCTGCCAAGCGTTTGAAATGGTCCGACTATTTTGCTCGCCCCCATGCGCAGAGATGGTCGGCAACCGTCACCCGGCAGCCGTTCTCTCGCAGGTCGGCACCATGAATTGTATGAGGCACCGCCATGAGGGATAATGCCCTCCACTCCAGATCGTGAAGCAGACCATGACGCCAGCCGAATACAGCGCCCTCGCCCATCCCAGACTCTCCCATCCGGCCCGCAGCCTCTATACCCTGCAACTGCGCCGCTTGGTGCTGGAAAATCGGCTGGCCCGACTCAACTATCCCGAGCTTGGCAGGGCACTTGCTGTCGTCGATCCGGGCAATCCCGGTGGTTTCAGCTATCAGGTCAACGCTCGCCAGCTGACCGAACTGCTCGACGAGCTGATGGAGGCCGAACTGCTTCAGGTCGAGGCCCAGGCTGACAGTGAGCACTACCACCAGTGCCCTTTCCAGTTGCCGTTGCTGAGCCAGCGGGTGCGCAGCCCTCTGCCGGCACGCCCGTTCCAGATGCACCTGCAGTGGCGTCCGGACGAAGAACTGCCTGCTCTCGCACGCCTGTGCGGGGTGATCGATGCCAGCTACAGCGAAGAGGATCTCGGGGAGTTCATCGCCTATTGGCTCGGCCGCCCCGAGGTGTTCGACTCCCAGCACCAGTGGATGTTGAAATTTATTCGGGCCCTCAAGAGTCGGCGCTACGCCCGCCGTCCGGCGACCGTGGTCACCGGGTACCAGCAGGTCGCGCCAGCCCCGGTAGAGGCTGGCCCGAGCCGCCGGGCGCAAGAGATGATCGATGAGGCCAAACGGCTGGCACAAGCTCAGGAGCCGGAGAATGATTGATACCAGGCGGCCACGAAGTGCACTATTGACCCCCTGCCCATCCAGCCACAGCCCTAGCAGAAGGAGAATTCCATGACAGATCCGCACGACCCGATGCGCCAGGCACTGGAAGAGATCGAGGCCAAACGCCAGAAAATCGCCAAGGCCAGACAGGAGCAACGGGCTCATGATCCCGAGCTCAAGCGTCACGTCAGCAGCCTGCAGGAACGTATTCTCCGACTGCGGGCCGCAACCGGCGGCAGCCAGTACGACTACGAGACCCTGCGCAAGGAGTACGACGCCAAGGCCAATGCCGAAGTGCGCGAGTTGCAGAAGGCCGCCCGCCAGGAGCGGATCCAGAAGCTGATCGCCCAGGCCGACCTCAATCCGGACTGGATCTTCGACAAGATGGATTCCGGTGACCCGGCCCTGCAATACCCCATCGAGACAGCCCGCTACTTCATCAGCGGTTTCGAGCACTGGGAGAAGAGCGGCGGGGGCTGCATGCTGATCTACGGCGATTACGGCACCGGCAAATCCACCCTGGCGGGTGCCGTGGCCCACGAGTTGATCGCGCGCCACCAGAAGTCGGTGATCTTCCAGCAGTGGGCCTCCATCGTGGACAGGCTCTTCTTCAACGTCATCCAGGATCAGGAGGAGCGCAACCAGTACCGCCGCGCCCTGGAAGAGGTGGACCTGCTGATCATCGACGAGGTGGCGGCCAACCGCGCCAAGATGGCCGAGAGTCAGTCCAGCTTCCTCGGCCACCTGCTGCGCCGTCGTCGCAACCTGTCCAAAAGCGTCATCATCATCACCAACCACAGCCCCCAGAGCCTGCATCAGGCCATCGGTGATTTCAGCTATGAGGCGATCAAGGCGTTCAATCCGGTGGACATCCACCTGAGCGGACCCAGCCGCCGTCCCAGCATCGGCCATTACAACGGTTGATCCCGTCGGGCCGGCGTCCCTGATGTCCGGCCCTTCATATCCCCTGCACCTCACAAATAAAAACCACTCTCATTTACAGAGAGCCATCCAGGCTCTAGGCTTGCTCTTTTGTTCGAGAGGGCCTGTCATGCCAACCACACTCATCTTCGGTGCCAGTCGCGGACTGGGCCGCGCTTTCACCGACCACGCACTGCAACTGGGTCACAGGGTCGTTGCCCTGGTGCGCCATGCCGACATGGCCAGCGAGCTGCATACCCTGGGAGTCGAGGTCGTCATCGGAGATGCCCTGGCCCCCCTGGCCGTGGCCCAGGCTTGCCGCTTGGCGGGCAGGGATGCCCGGGTAGTCTCCACCCTCGGCAGCTTTCGCCAGAGTGCACCGGTGGATTATCAGGGCAACCGCCATGTGATCGACGAGATGGAGTGCGCCGGGCTCAGCCGCCTGCTGCTGGTCACCTCCCTCGGTTGTGGCGACAGCTGGCAATACCTGCCCGAGCGGGCTCGCGCCGCCTTCGGACACGAGGTACGCCTCAAGAGTCTGGCGGAAAGCTGGCTGCAGACAAGCCCCCTGGCATGGACCATTTTACGCCCCGCAGGGTTGCAGGATGGGGAGCCCACGGGTCAGGCCATCCTGAGCCAGGGGCAAGAGAGGCATGGCCTGGTCAGGCGCCAGGATGTGGCAATACGGGGTTTGCAACTGCTCACCGACCAGGAGGCGTGCGGCCAGATCTATGCCATCGGCGATCCGGGTCTGAATCAGCCATGATCCCTGTGAATGGCAACACGGTCAGCCCGAGGGCTGACCGTGTTGTTGCAAGGGGCCTAGTCGGTGGAAGACGCCGTCGCCCCATCATCCGGCCGCGTTGCAGGGCACGGTTGACGCCAGCGGAGCAACCAGCACGCCAGAGCGCCATACAACAGTGCAAGCCCCCACAACTGCCACCAGTAGCGGGAGACCTGGGCAAAGTCGGCCCCCATCTGATTGAGGCGCAGGAATCCCTCGATGGCCGGCGTGCTCGGCGCCCACTGGGCCAGCCAGTTGAGGGGGGCCGGGATGAGCTCAAGGGGCCAGATAAAGCCGGCCAGGAAGACCAGCGGCAAAGAGGAGACAAGCACCACCTGGGTCGGTAGATCACGGCGGGTGAACAGGGCGCCGAGCACGATCCCGAGCCAGGTGGTGGCCAACAGGAACGGCAGGGTAAAGAGCCAGAGTTCGCCGGGTACAGCGGTGCGGGCAATACCGTAGTGATCGAAGCAGAAGCCGAAGAAGTAGGTCACCGGAAGGACGAAAAGAGCCCCCACCACCAGGGTGCGGGCCAGCAACAAGGCCGGCACGGGGGCATGTTGCCAGTAGCCTGACTCGCCACGGCGGCTGCGCTGGTTCTGGGTCGCCCCCAGGATGCCGGTTCCCATCAGCAACACCTGATGCAGGATCAGCACGAATACCGCAGGCACCACGTAGTTCACATAGCCCATGGTGGGGTTGAATACCGGCAGCACATTGAGGGCCACCGCGTTCCAGCCCATGGCGGCCTGGGGCAGCGCCTCGCCCTGGCTCAGCAGCCTGGCCACCTTCACCTGGGCGGCGAGCGTGCCCCCCGCCTGGGCCAGCCCTTCGGCAATGGTGCCATAGACCAGGAAGTAGGAGGCATCTCCGGCATAACCCAGGGTCACGCTCCTGCCCAGCATCAGATCCCGATAGAAGTGGCGGGGAATGTGCAAGATGCCGCTCGCCTTGCCGGTCAGCATCATCTGGCGGGCCTCGTCGAGCGAACCGGCACGGGCCACCAGTTTCACCTGCGCCGTGGCATCGGCCATGAACTCCAGCTGGCGGGAGAGCTGGCTGCCATCCTCGTTGACCACCACCACGGGCTCTTCCCTGGGCAATTGGTGCAGGTAGGGCTGGGGGTAGAGGAAGGAGTAGAAGAAGACGCCGCCAAACAGGGTCAGCATGATGGCGCGATCCGCCAAGAGGGTGCGCAGCTCAAGGCGCACCAGATCCCAGAATCCCATCATGGCCTGGACTCCTCATGGGGCAGGGCCGCGCCCGACGGCGTCCGGTAGCGGTGTACCACCAGCAGCAGGGGCAGCAGAAACAGCAGCAGGGCCCCGAGCTGGGGCAGGGCCGCCGTCAACGGTTGACCGTAGTTGGTTTGCCCGATCTGCAGCTCCACATAGTGGGAGATGGGCAGCAGGCTGCGCCAGAACTGGGCCACATCACCCATGGCGCTGACCGGAAAGGTGACCCCCATAAAGGCGAAACCGGGAGCCGTGTAAGCCCCCGCCAGCGACAGAGCCCGCGCCGGATCCCGGATGATGGCGTAGAAGAAGGCCCCCATGGTGACGCAAGCGGCTGACGCCAGTCCCAGCCCCGCCGTCAGCACCAGCCAACTGCCTTGCATGGGGTACCCAAGCCCCTTGAACAGCAGCAGACTCCACGCCAGACCCCACCCCCAGCCGATGAGCACGTGGGGTAGCAGGGTTCGCCAGAGGCCGAACCAGACCCCTCTAGTGGTCCAGTCCAACCCGAGGCGATCAGTGCGGGCCAGGGCGTTCAGGCCATAGAGCACCACCAGGATCTGCCACACCGCAGGCAGCAGGGCGCTCAGCAGAAACTGGGCGTAGCTGGAATTGATGTTGTAGAGCGCGGTAACCTGGCTCGCAATGGGTACGGATTGTCCCAGGGCACCGGGCAGCGTCTTGCCGTCGGCCATGGCCGAGAGCACGCCCACCTGGCCATTGAGAGTTCCCACCACCTGGGCCAGTGCGGAGTTGACCAGCTTGGCAATCAGGATGAACTGGCCATTGTTGAACACGGTCACCCTGGGTTGCGTCCCCTCGCGGGCATCCCGCTCCAGATGATGGGGGATCACCACCAGGGCATAGATGTCTCCCCCACGCAGTGCCCTGGCCCCTGCGTCGATGGAATCAAACTGCTGCGCTATCTTGAGCCCGGCGGAGCCATCGAGAGAGAACGCCAGTTGTCGGGAGAGGGTGCTGCGATCCAGATCCACCAGACCGACCTTGAGATCCCGCGCCAGGCCGGCTGAAAAGATCCAGCACAGGATCCCTATCAGCACCAAGGGGACCCAGCTCGCCAGCGCCCGGCCGAACGGGTCCTGCCAGAGCAACCGCCATTCGCGTCCCATCAGAGCTCGACCAGCACGCTCATGCCGACCCGCAGTCCGTCAACCGGCTGCAAGGGGCGCGCTTCCACCTGGAAGCTTTTCATGTCGAACCCCTGGCGGGTGTCGGTGGCACGCCAGGTGGCGAAATCCCCCATCACGGCCACATGGGTCACCTTGAAGCGCACCAGCTGATCCCCCAGGCCGGGAATACGGGCATCAAACTCGGTACCGACCGGGAACCTTGGCAAGAGGTCCTCACGGACATGGAACTGGGCCCAGGCATCCTTCATGTCGAGCAAGGTCACCACAGGGAAGCCCTGGGGAGCCAGCTCGCCGCTACGCAACAGCACCTGGGCAACTTCCCCCTCGTGTGGGCTGGCGATGCGGGTATCGGCCAGATAGGCTTCCACTTCCGCCACGCCGCCAGCCGCCACCTTGGCCTGCTCGCGGGCCGCTATCTTGGTCTCTTCCCGCGCCCCTTCCAGCGCCATCTGGTATTGCTGCCAGGCCATGCCCTCGCTGTACTTCGCCGCCTGCCAGGCCGTCCAGGCCTCGTCACGCTTTTGCAGCGACATCACGCCATCCCGATGCAGGCTGGCAATGCGCTCGTAGGTTTTGCCATGAAGCAGGGCAGCCGCCTTGGCCTGTTGCCACTGATCCTTGGCGGCCGCGATCTGCTGCACTCGCGCCCCCTTCTCGGCCTCTTCGGCCATGGCACCCGCCGCGGCCTGCCCGGCCTTGGCCTGACTCAGCTTGGCCTCGATCTCCGGGCTCGCCAGAGTGAACGCCAGTTGGCCCCTGGCCAGTTGATCCCCCTTCTTCACCAGCACCTCGTCGATGCGGCCCGCCACCTTGGAAGAGACCGAATACTGCTGCGCCTCTATCTGCCCCTGCAGACGCACCGGCTCCGGCTGATAGGCCAGCCAGAAGCGCCAGCCCAGCCAGAGCACAAGCAATACCAGCGCCAGTGGCAGCAGCCAGGGCTTGCCCTGGCTCATCTTCTTCTTGATGGGGGGATGACTCATGAATTCACCTCGGCAAACGGGCGACCCTTGACGGTCGAAACGGACATGAATAACGGAGTGGAAGAGCGCGCGATCATGAGTTCACCTCGATCGCCTGGCCATGCTGATACTGGTTGAAACTGTTCATCTGACCGGAGAGTGCCAACAGGCGGGCCAGAGAGATCACGTATTGATAGGCGGCGGCGGCGCGCTGGGTCTTGACCCCGGCAAGCTGGGTCTGGGCATCGACCACATCGAGGGAAGTGGAGAGCCCCTGACCGAATGCCTTGTCACGCAACCGCACGTTCTCCTCGGCCAGCGCCTGGGTCGAGGAGAGAGAGTGATACTCCTCCAGTCCCTGGGCAGCCTCGCGCCAGGTCTTCTCGACCAGCAGCTCCAGATCCTGGCGGGTCTTGGCTTGCAGCAGGTTGACCTGGAGTTCAGCGCTCTTGGCCGCCTGTACCGTCTCGGAGCGGCCATCACGACTCACCAGCGGCATGCTGACCCCGACACCAACCAGCCAGTCCGGTGTGGTCTTGGAGACAATGGAATCATCTTCATAGAGGTTGTAGTTGCCGAACAGGAAGAGCTCGGGGGCGTACTTGCCCTTCTCCAGCTTGATCATCCCCTGGGCCTGCTCCTTCTTGGCCGTCAACAGCTTGAGACCGGGATGCACCGACAGGGTCTCCTCCACGAAGGGAGACAAGGCTGGCATCCCTTCGTTGATGAAGAGGGCGGTATTGGGCTCAGCCTGCTTGAGCTTGAGCATGTGGCCGAGCGCCAGCTGGGCGATCTCCAGGCTGCGCCTGGCCTTCTGGGTATCGATGCGTGCCCTGTCATAGGCAGACTGGGCCGAGAGGCGCTCCACCTTGGCGATCTGCCCCTGGGCTTCGAGCTTCTTGGCATGATCCAGATGGTGTGCCAGTCCCTGCTCGATCTCCTGCTTGGTCTGCACCACCTGCGCCGCCAGCACCACCCCGAAGTAGGTCTGGGAGAGGCTCTCGAAGGTGGACTGCTGTTTGAGCACCAGCAACTGCTCAGCCTCGCTCACCTGGGCCTGACGAATATCCTGGGCCGCATCGATGCGCCCGCCGGTAAAGAGCGGCCATAGCATCTTGACCGAACTGGTCACCACGTTCTGCTTGGTGAGGGGCGTGACGAAATCGCTCGGGCTGAGGTTGAGTGCCTGCATCACGGGCACCAGCACCTTGCCGAATTCCGGATGATTGGCGATGGGGTTGAGATCCAGCATGTCCAGCTCCATCGGCTGATCAAGATGGGTATAGCTGGCCCCCACATCCACCTTGGGCAGGTACATGGCCTTGGCCGCCTCCCGCAGTTGCTGGGCCCTCTCCACCCCGGCCTGCTCTGCCGCCAAGCCGTCATCCTGCTGGATGACCCGACTCCAGGCCTCGGTAAAGCTGACCGTCTGCGCCTGGGCCGACCCCAGCACGACACCCAGCAGGCATGGGCAGAGCGATTTGATGAACTTTGCCGTCATACATCCCCGATCCGTTTGTAATAAAATTGTGTAGAGCCTTTGCTCAATTCAGGCCCGCTATCATAGCCTAAACCGGCTTGAGAGGGAGACTCACAAATCACCATCCCCCTCACTCGCGCCCCCCTGACCATGGTCACAGACAATATGTCCGATTTTCAAGCACTCCTGAATTTGCAAGCCTTGGCGCGACGTTTTTTTCAGAAAAAAATGGCTGACGCTCAAATACTAACCTTTTCTCCTGACTAAAAAATGCGTAATATACGCCGCCCTAAGCCGATGGTAACCGTGGAATGCAGATAGGTCCCCACACGCTTGAAACTCCCCTGATCGTGGCCCCCATGGCCGGTGTAACAGACCGACCATTTCGTGAACTTTGTTTACGTTTGGGAGCCGGTATGGCCGTTTCCGAGATGCTGCTGGCCAACCCGGATGTCTGGGATACCCAGAAAACCCGGATGAGAATGGATCACTCTGCTGAAGGCGGCTTGCGATCGGTCCAGATTGCCGGTGCCGACCCCGAGATGATGGCGTTTGCTGCCCGCTACAACGTGGAGCAGGGCGCTCAGATCGTCGACATCAACATGGGATGTCCGGCAAAAAAAGTGAATAAGAAGCTGGCAGGTTCCGCCCTGCTGCGTCAGCCAGACCTGGTCAGCTCCATCTGCCGGGCCGTGGTGGATGCGGTGGAAGTACCTGTCACCTTGAAGATCCGCACAGGATGGGATCCGGATAACCGCAATGGCGAGGAGATCGCCCGAATCGCCGAAGATTGCGGTATCGCGGCCCTTGCCGTGCATGGTCGTACCCGTGCCTGCCTCTACAAGGGCGAAGCGGAGTACGACACTATCAGGGCGATTAAGCAGGCCGTATCGATTCCTGTTGTCGCCAATGGCGACATCGATAGCCCGGAGAAAGCCCGGTATGTCCTCGACTATACCGGTGTTGACGCCGTGATGATCGGCCGTGCTGCGCAAGGACGACCCTGGATTTTCCGGGAAATCCGCCATTTTCTTGAAACGGGCACCAAGCTGCCGCCTCCCGACAGGGAAGAGGTTCGCACCCTGATGAACGAGCATGTCACCAATCTGCACCAGTTTTACGGTGCCTATCTGGGAGCGCGCATTGCCCGTAAACACGTGGGCTGGTATCTGGATGAAGAAGAGGCGGGCCGAGAATTCCGTAAGCACTTCAATGCCCTGGATTGTGCAGACGCACAACTCGAGGCACTCGAAGCGTATTTCGATGGATTAGGTTAACGCATAACTAAAGAGCCGACCGAATATGTTCGAACAAACCCTGACTTCTGATGCATTGGTAACAACTACTCACAATCACGCTGCCGAGCCGACCCAACGCCCCCTGCGTGACTCTGTGCAACAGGCCCTGCGTAACTACCTGGCCCAGTTGAACGGTCAGGAAGTGATTGATCTGTACGATATGGTTCTCTCCGAAGTCGAAGCTCCCATGCTGGACGTGATCATGCAGTACACCCGTGGCAACCAGACTCGCGCCGCCGTGATGATGGGCATCAACCGCGGCACCCTGCGCAAGAAACTCAAGCGTTACGGCATGAACTGATCCCGGTCATTCTGCTGCAGTGCAGACGAAGGCGTATCCCAGCGATGGGATACGCCTTTTTCTATGCCCGGTGTTTACCTGCTCACTCCACCGCCAGCTTGATACCGAGCCCCACGAACAGCCCCCCCATCACACGATTCAGCCAGGTGGCCACCCGGGCGGGCAGTCGCACCTTGCGGCTTGCAAACGCGGTGGAAAACGCCAGCAGATGGCACCAGATCATGCCGTTGAGATTGAAGATGCAGCCCAGCACGATGAATGCCATCGCCTTTTGCGGTGAAGCGGGATCGATGAACTGGGGCACAAAAGCGAGAAAGAAGAGCGCCACCTTGGGATTGAGGACATTGGTGAGCAACCCCTGCCGAAAGATGCGCCCATAAGAGAGCGCAGGCAGCGCCACAGCCCCATCCACAGACGTTAAAGTGCCACTCCTCTGCCAGAGCATGGACACGCCGAGGTAGACCAGATAGAGCGCCCCCATCAGCTTGATGACGGCAAACAGCTCGGCGGAGGCACTCAACAGGGCAGACAGCCCCAGCGCCGCCGCCAACACATGCACCATGGTACCTGTCCCGATACCCAATGCCGCCATGGACCCTGCACGCCATCCCTGGGAGCCGCTGCGCAGCATGATGAGCAGGGAGTCAGGCCCAGGCATCATGTTCAACAGCAGGCCAGAAACGACAAACAACGCCAGATCGTGGATCCCCAACATAGACAGCTCCTTGTATATGAAAGAAACAGTCTATGGATCCTGAAGTACTTGTCACTCCCGTTTCCGGCGATAGTGATTATCAAGGAAGGGAATAGCGTTTGAGCCGGAGATACTTGACGCTCAACCTGGTGAGAAAGAGAGATTGAGCCGTTTGAAAGGCAGTGATACTGGCTGAATAGCAATGTTTATCGATGTAATAAACTGGATTTTGTGCATTAACCAGACTTATTATCTAATAAATAAATTACAGGAAATAAAAAACCCCGCTCGAGTGAGCGGGGTTTCTTGTATTGGGTGCCTGGCAGTGTCCTACTCTCGCATGGCGAATGCCACACTACCATCGGCGCTACAGCGTTTCACTTCTGAGTTCGGCATGGGGTCAGGTGGTTCCACTGCGCTATTGCCGCCAGGCAAATTCTTAATCCAGAAAGCTGATGTGTATAACGACTTCGCTAGTTTGCGTTGTCATTACCACTGAATTCGTAAGTAGTTCGCTCATTCGCTACAAGGCCAGAAACACTTCTTGGGTGTTGTATGGTTAAGCCTCACGGGTAATTAGTATGGGTTAGCTCAACGTATCGCTACGCTTACACACCCCACCTATCAACGTTGTGGTCTCCAACGGCCCTTTAGGACCCTCAAGGGGTCAGGGATGACTCATCTCAGGGCTCGCTTCCCGCTTAGATGCTTTCAGCGGTTATCGATTCCGAACTTAGCTACCGGGCAGTGCCACTGGCGTGACAACCCGAACACCAGAGGTTCGTTCACTCCGGTCCTCTCGTACTAGGAGCAACTCCCTTCAATCATCCAACGCCCACGGCAGATAGGGACCGAACTGTCTCACGACGTTCTGAACCCAGCTCGCGTACCACTTTAAATGGCGAACAGCCATACCCTTGGGACCGACTTCAGCCCCAGGATGTGATGAGCCGACATCGAGGTGCCAAACACCGCCGTCGATATGAACTCTTGGGCGGTATCAGCCTGTTATCCCCGGAGTACCTTTTATCCGTTGAGCGATGGCCCTTCCATTCAGAACCACCGGATCACTATGACCTACTTTCGTACCTGCTCGACCTGTCCGTCTCGCAGTTAAGCTGGCTTATGCCATTGCACTAACCTCCTGATGTCCGACCAGGATTAGCCAACCTTCGTGCTCCTCCGTTACTCTTTGGGAGGAGACCGCCCCAGTCAAACTACCCACCAGGCACTGTCCGCGAGCCCGATTCAGGGCCCTGCGTTAGAACATCAAACATACAAGGGTGGTATTTCAAGGACGGCTCCAGCGCAACTGGCGTCACGCCTTCAAAGCCTCCCACCTATCCTACACATGTAGGTTCAATGTTCAGTGCCAAGCTGTAGTAAAGGTTCACGGGGT
Source organism: Aeromonas sp. WP2-W18-CRE-05 (assembly GCF_014168615.1). Lineage (NCBI taxonomy): Bacteria > Pseudomonadati > Pseudomonadota > Gammaproteobacteria > Aeromonadales > Aeromonadaceae > Aeromonas > Aeromonas sp. WP2-W18-CRE-05. The sequence goes on from NZ_AP021917.1 coordinate 4,019,230, forward strand.
CTTTCCGTCTAGCCGCGGGTACACCGCATCTTCACGGCGAATTCGATTTCACTGAGTCTCGGGTGGAGACAGCATGGCCATGGTTACACCATTCGTGCAGGTCGGAACTTACCCGACAAGGAATTTCGCTACCTTAGGACCGTTATAGTTACGGCCGCCGTTTACCGGGGCTTCGATCAAGAGCTTCGCTTGCGCTAACCCCATCAATTAACCTTCCGGCACCGGGCAGGTGTCACACCCTATACGTCCACTTTCGTGTTTGCAGAGTGCTGTGTTTTTGATAAACAGTCCCAGCCATCTGGTCACTGCGACTCCCGACAGCTCCATCCGCAAGGGACTTCACCATCAAGAGCGAACCTTCTCCCGAAGTTACGGTTCTATTTTGCCTAGTTCCTTCACCCGAGTTCTCTCAAGCGCCTTGGTATTCTCTACCCGACCACCTGTGTCGGTTTGGGGTACGATGACTTGTAATCTGAAGCTTAGAGGCTTTTCCTGGAAGCAGGGCATCAATGGCTTCCGCACCGTAGTGCGTTCGTCTCGTGTCTCAGTGTTGTGTCTCCGGATTTGCCTAGAAACACCACCTACGCACTTTCACCAGGACAACCGTCGCCTGGCCCACCTAGCCTTCTCCGTCCCCCCATCGCAATTACAAGTCGTGCAGGAATATTAACCTGCTTCCCATCGATTACGCCTTTCGGCCTCACCTTAGGGGTCGACTCACCCTGCCCCGATTAACGTTGGACAGGAACCCTTGGTCTTCCGGCGAGGAGG